>NZ_JAFU01000001.1:535000-2035000 GCF_000526295.1 Acidovorax sp. JHL-3 | reverse complement strand
CGCCGCAATGGCCGCATGGACGTCTTCCGAATCGCCCCACGGTGCCCGGATGGCAGCCTTGAGTACGCGCGGTGACACCACGCTCACCACCTGCTTGATGTCAAGGCTGAAGCCAGCGGCAGGCCGATTGCGACCAAACACGGCACCGACTTCGTCGTAGCGCCCACCTCGCACCAACGCATCGCTGGCGCCAGGGGCATAGATGGCAAAGCGCATTCCGCTGTAATAGGCGTAGCCCCTCAAATCGGCCAGATCAAAACTGACACGGACGCCTTGAACACGGGAGGCCAGCCACTTCAAATTCAATAGCACTTCGCGCACGCCAGGCGTGCGCTGCAGTGCTTTTTCTGCTTCAACAAGAACCTCTTCGTCGCCATACATCTGCAACAACGCCAGCAAGCCCTCGCGCGATGCCACGGGGAAATCGCGTGACAGGAAGGCCAACTCACTGGCGTCCTTGTTTGCCAAAGCAGTGTGGATGGACTGAAGCAAAGGGGCATCCACCGGCACACCGGCAAGCAAACTACGAACAATACGCACGTCAGCAAGGTCCACGCTGGTGTCCTGCACATTCGCAACCCGCAGGCAATCCAGGGATAGCTGCACAGCCTCAAGGTCAGCTTCCAACCCGGCATGGCCATAAATTTCTGCGCCAAACTGCAGAGGCTCACGCGTCGCATGAGGACGGTCAGGGCGCGTGTGCACCACCGGGCCGCAGTAACACAGTCGAGTTACACCCTTGCGATTCAACAAATGGGCATCAATGCGGGCGACTTGGGGTGTGGTGTCGGCGCGCAAACCTAGTGACCGACCAGAGAGCTGGTCGACCAACTTGAAGGTCTGCAGATCAAGCGCCTCGCCGGTTCCCGTCAGCAAAGACTCCAGGTGCTCCAGCAAGGGCGGCATGACAAGCTCATAGCCATAGCAGCGGGCTGTATCAAGCAGCCCGCGACGCAATTCTTCGATGTGCCGTGCTTCAGACGGCAAGACATCGGCAATGTGATCCGGCAGGACCCAAGCAGACATGGAAATTGGAAGGCTGTTAAAAACGCGATTCTACCGGCAGGGACGAAGTAACCCGAAAGCCCCCGCAGGCTTGGGAGTCGCGCTCGGCAGAATCAGAAAAGCAGCATCACGATGCCAGACAGAATGCAAAGCAATGCAAAGAACCGAATTTGGCCATCACGCAACTGCACCATTTGCGTAAACACACGGCGCCAGCTGGCAGGTGACAGGAACGGCAAGAGCCCCTCGATCACCAACACCAAAGCGAACGCCGTCCAGAGACTATCGGTCAACTCCATGTAATGCAGCCAATGGCATCATTTGCGGGCCGGCTGCACAGCGGAGGAACTCGAGCCACCCCGAAAGACCTTGAAAAACTCAGACGAAGAAGGGTCCAGCACCATAACGTCGCTCTTCTTGCTGAAGCTTGCCTTGTAAGCCTCAAGACTGCGATAGAACTGAGCAAATTGAGGGTCGCGGCCAAAAGATTCAGCATAAATGCGCGCGGCCTCGGCATCCCCTTCACCCTTCACTTTTTGCGCATCGCGGTAGGCATTGGCAATGGTGATCTCGCGCTGACGATCCGCATCGGCACGGATCTTCTCCCCTTCAGCTCCGCCCGTGGAACGCAACTCATTGGCCACGCGCTTGCGCTCTGCCTCCATACGGCGATAGACGGATTCCGTGATCGCCTCAACATAGTCCACCCGGGTAATGCGAACATCGACAACGTCTACACCCCAAGGCTTGGCACCGCGGACGGTTTCCAGAACCTCGCGCTTCACGTCTGCCATCAAGTCCTCTCGCTTGAGTGACAAGAGTTCTTTGACGGTTCGCTTGTTGATTTCTTCCTGAAACGCATTACGCACCACCCGATTGAGCTGCATTGCACCGGCAGTCTCATCCAGACCGACATTGCGAATGTATTCAGTGGGTTCGGAAATGCGCCAGCGCACATACCAATCGATCACCACACGTTGTTTTTCCGCCGTCAGCATGGGCTCGGTATCCGTGCTGTCGAGCGTCAACAACCGCTTGTCGATATAGGACACATTCTGAAATGGCGGCGGCAGCTTGAAGTTCAGCCCCGGTTCCGTGATGACCTCCTTGATCTGCCCGAGGGCGTACAGCACACCAAACTGGCGCTGATCCACCACGAAGAGCATGGAGCTCATCAATGCGAGAACTACCAGAACGGTAGAAGCAATAAATCCAACTCGGTTCACAAAATGCTCCTATCGGGTTTCACGGTCACGCGTGCGACTGCTGTCACGCGCACGGGAATCGTTCGACAAACTACCGGCCGCAGCCGATGACGGCACCGCAACCGCCCCGCCACTGGCGGGTACTTCAACAGCGCCGGACGACTGCGCAACTCCCTGCATGATCTTGTCCAGCGGCAGATAGAGTAGGTTCGAACCCTGCCGGGACTCCACCAACACCTTGGTGACGTTGCCATAAATCTGCTGCATGGACTCCAGGTACATCCGGTCACGCGTAACCTGAGGGGCCTTCTGGTATTCCGCCAGAACGGAAGTGAAACGTTGTGCATCACCTTGGGCTTGGGCCACGATGCGGGCCTTGTAAGCGGCCGCCTCTTCCTTCAGGCGCGAAGCAGAGCCAACAGCACGTGGAATCACATCGTTGGCATAGGCCTCCGCTTCGTTCTTTGCCCGCTCCCTCTCCTGCCCAGCCTTCAATACATCGTCAAAAGATGCCTGAACCTGCTCAGGTGGGCGCACGCCTCCTTGCTGCAAATTAATGCCAACCACCTCCACGCCCACTTTGTAGCGATCCAGGATTGTCTGCATCAAGGTGCGCACCCTTGGTGCAATCTGATCGCGCTCTTCAGCCAAAGCTGTGTCCATACGCATCTTGCCAACCACCTCGCGCACCGCAGTCTCTGCAGCCTGCACCACGGCATCTGCTGGATTCTTGCTTTCAAAAAGCCAAGCCCGGGCATCGCTCAAGCGGTACTGGACAGCAAACTTGATTTCGACAATGTTTTCATCTTCGGTCAACATGGCCGACTCGCGCAGCCCGGTGCTTTTGATGACATTGTCCCGCCCCACGTCAGCAGATCGTATCTGGGTCACAAAAACCAGTTCGTGACGCTCGATCGGATAAGGAAGACGCCAGTTGAAACCAGCCCCTTTCGTACTCTGGTATTTGCCAAATTGCGTAATGACTGCCTGCTGACCTTCCTGGACGATAAAAATACCGGTCCCCATCCAGATCACAAAAACAATACCGGCAATGAGCCCGATGCCCACGCCAGCACTCTTCATGTCTGGTTGAAACCCACCTCCATTGCCCCCACCAGGACCGCGCGAGCCACCGTTCTTGTTGCCGAACAGCCCGCCCAGCTTACGGTTGAGGTCGCGCCACAATTCATCCAGATCAGGCGGTTGCCCGGTGGGGCCGGAATCACGCCCACGCCCCCCAGCAGCCGGTGCTGGTGGGCGCTCAGGCTCAGGGCGACTGCCATCCTCTGCCTTGTCCTCGCCGCGCCCCCATCGTGGATCGTTCAAATTGAACATCCCACGGATGCGTTCCGGCAGCATGGCCCAGCGTGGGTTACGGTTTTGGAAATTCATGCGCAAAATCTCTGGTTCTCTGATGACATTGTTTCAACCGGCATTGTGCCCAATCAAGACGCTTCGGTCGGGAATTCAGCGAGATCGCCTGGGGTCATGTCAGTCTGGGCCGCAAGTAGGGTCTGGGCCAATTTCTGCCGCAGCGCACCTAGACCCTCACCAGTCTTCGCACTGACAAACAGACGGTCTACTGGTCGACCGTCCAGGTCGTACATATCCTGCAACAAGGCGGGGCGCTGCTCAGGCGGCACCGCATCAAGTTTGTTGAACACCAGCAGTTGGGCAATATCGGCCGCACCGATCTCGCGCAACACCCGTTGAACTTGATCGATCTGCTCAGGAAAGTTGGGGTTGGATGCATCGACGACATGCAGCAGCAAATCCGCATCCACCGCCTCCTGCAGCGTGGCCTGGAAGGCATCTACCAGGCCGTGCGGCAAATCTCGGATAAAGCCGACGGTGTCGGATAGCGACACGGATCTATCGGCCTCCCCCAAATACAGTTGCCGCGTTGTTGTATCCAGTGTTGCAAACAGCTGATCAGCAGCATACGCCCTGGCCTTTACCAAGGCATTGAACAAGGTCGATTTACCGGCGTTGGTATAGCCCACCAGGGAAATATTGAAGGTTTCACGCCGCTCACGCTGGCGCCGTTGGGTCGAGCGCTGGCGCTTCACCTTGACAAGGCATTCCTTGGTCCGTTTGACAGCGTCGCTGATCATGCGGCGATCAAGCTCAATCTGAGTTTCGCCCGGCCCCCCACGCGCACCGATTCCGCCCCGCTGACGCTCCAGGTGCGACCATCGACGAACGAGGCGAGTACTCAGGTACTGCAGACGAGCCAATTCGACCTGCAGTTTGCCTTCGTGGCTGCGTGCTCGCTGCGCAAAAATCTCCAGAATCAGCAACGTTCGATCATTCACCGGCAATTCAAGATGACGCTCGAGATTGCGCTGCTGTGCGGGACTCAGCGATTGGTCAAAAAGCACTTCTACGGCACCGTGCATTTGGGCAAGCATACGGATCTCATCCGCCTTGCCCGAGCCGACAAAAAGCGCAGCATCCGGCGCCTTGCGCTTGCACGTGATGCGCGCAACGGGCTCAAGACCAGCAGTTTGCGCCAGCAACCCCAGCTCTTCGAGGTTTGAATCGAAATGGGGAAGCCCGAAATCGACGCCCACCAAAAGTACTGGAGCGCTGGGAGTGCGAGTGGAATCAGTGGAACTCAAACGAACCGGCCCATCTGCGGGGCCGACCTTTGATGGTCGGCTGTGCGACGCCATCCACAATCAGACGCCGCTGTTGTCGGCATCCGGGGCGGCGTCTGGTGTCAAGAAATTGACTGCACGTCCCGGCACAATTGTGGATATGGCGTGCTTATAAACCATCTGGGTCACTGTGTTGCGCAGCAACACCACATATTGGTCAAATGATTCGATTTGTCCCTGCAGCTTGATACCGTTCACCAGATAAATGGAGACCGGCACATGCTCCTTGCGCAAGGCGTTCAGGAAAGGATCTTGCAGAAGTTGGCCTTTATTGCTCACGATATGCTCCGTGTTCAAGTGTTGTTGTAAACCAGCACCTTACCACAGCGCGCACCGCAGCCAAGCATAGACCTGCGTCAAACCCCTCCGCAGTTCACGCTCTTGCTCTAACTGGCGTCTTTGTCGGCAAAGGGATTGTGAGAAGTCTTCATTTCAATGCGCAGCGGCGTCCCCACAAGATCGAATTCTTTGCGGAACCGCCCCTCCAGAAACCGCTTGAAAGCATCTGTCACATGCTCCAGGGAATTACCGTGGATCACAATAACCGGTGGATTCATGCCGCCTTGGTGGGCGTAACGCATCTTGGGGCGGAACATGCCCGCGCGCTTGGGCGCCTGAAATTGCACCGCCTCCAAAAGCACTCGTGTAAGCACCGGTGTCGACATCTTGCAGGTAGCCGCCTTGTGCGCTTGGGCAATGGAAACCCACAGGGGGCCAAGACCCTGCCTCTTTTTCGCCGAAATGAAATGCATTGCTGCAAATTTCAAGAATGCCAGCCGTGTCTCAATGGAGCGCTCAAGTAGTTGGCGCTGATAGTCATCGACGGCGTCCCACTTGTTGACGGCCAGAACCACAGCGCGCCCGCTCTCAAGAATGTAGCCCGCAATGTGTGCGTCCTGGTCTGTCACACCCTGGGTGGCGTCCAGCAACAGCAACACTACATTCGCTGACTCGATCGCCTGCAGGGTTTTAACCACCGAGAACTTTTCGATTGCTTCAAACACCTTCCCCTTGCGGCGCAGACCGGCAGTGTCTACCAACTCAAATCGTTGCCCGTTGCGCTCAAAAGGCACCGTGATGGCGTCGCGCGTGGTGCCCGGCATATCAAATGCCACCAGCCGCTCTTCACCCAGCCACGTGTTGATCAGGGTGGACTTGCCCACATTGGGACGACCGGCAACCGCCAACTTGATCACGCCTTTATCGACGCTTTCTTCGGTGTCGTCCGGATCCGGCAAATGAAGCGGCTCAAGAGCAAGATCGACCAGCCCCCGGATACCCTGTCCGTGGGCGGCTGACACAGGGTAGACGTCTCCAAGGCCTAGTTCATAGAACTCTGCCAGCTGAATGCCCTGCAGCATGCCCTCGGCTTTGTTTGCCACCAGAATGCACGGTTTGCCAAGGCGACGCAGATAGTTCGCAATATCGTGATCCTGTGCCGAAACACCCGCGCGGGCATCCACTACAAAGATCACCACATCGGCCTCCGCCACTGCCTGCTGCGTTTGCTTGGCCATCTCGCGGTAGATGCCGCTCGATGCGTCTGGCTCGAATCCCCCTGTGTCGATAACGATGTACTCGTGCTTGCCTTGCTTGCCGTTGCCGTAGTGCCTGTCGCGCGTCAATCCAGCAAAGTCGGCCACGATGGCATCCCGCGACTTTGTAAGACGGTTGAACAACGTGGATTTTCCGACGTTCGGACGCCCCACGAGGGCGATAACTGGCTTCATTGAATGCAATCCATTAATCAGGACGGAAGCCGTATATCCCGCCATTGCGGGTTACGGCCACCAAGGTATCCGCAGCGACAACCGGCGCGGCGGCGATGCCGGAGGCATCCGTGGTCAAGCGATTCAAGGGACTGCCGTCGTTGCGAGACAGCAGATGCACGAGCCCGGCATCGTCCCCTACAACAACCGACCGCCCCAGGAGCAGCGGAGCCGTTAACTTTCGAAATTTGAGCCTATCCGATGTCCACGCACGCGTACCATCTGCTCTTCTCCAGGCAATCATTGAGCCATTGCTCTCAGACCCAAAGACAAGTTCGCCGTCACCATGGATGCCATCGCTTCCAGCAGCAAGTTGTGTCCAGGCCACGGTTCCCCGTGAAGTGTTCACACAGCCCACCGTCGCTTGAAATGAGCGTGCGCAGACACTGTCGCCGACACGAGAAACGCGGCCTACCAGTTCAACCAAACGCTCCACGTCGTTGGTGCCACGGGCACTGGCGAGAGGGGCCTCCCACCGTACACTGCCATTGTCAGGATTGAACCCAACGAGTCGTCCTGACAACCCGACCACCAGCGTGTCGCCCACAGCCAGAAGCACCCCGGATTGGCGCAACACCAAAGGCTCACCCGGGCGGGATTGAATCCACAAACGTCGCCCCGTCATTGCATCGTAGGCAGAAACCGACCGGTCAGCAGAAAGGACGAAAATGCGGTTTCCTGCAACCAAGGGGGCTGTGAATGTCTGCGTCTGCAGAGGCTGACGCCAAAGCTCACGACCAGACTCCATCACCACCAAAGCATTGCTGCGGGAAACTACGGCAGTCCATTTTCCGTCGCTTCCCACACCGGCCGAAAGAGGCTCCCCCAGCGCCGTGCGCCAAAGATCTGCCCCTGAGCGAGCATCCAAAGCAACCACAACGCCGTCCGCCGATGCGAGTGTCACCACATGGCCGCTGACATGCATATCCAAAGGAAGGCCCGCGATGCTTCCGATCCGCGCGGTCCATACATGGTTGACCCCCAGCACGGGCACATTGGGCCCAAGATCTGCAGGCACAGGCTTGGAGCTCCCGCCCCAGAGAGAGCAACCACTCAAAACTGCCCCGACCAAAAGCACGGACGCGACATGCCTGGCGTACGAGATCCAAAGCGAGGAACACGAGGTTAGAGCGAATCTCATTTTTTGTTCTCAGGTGTTGCACCAGCAGTCACATCAGCACCTTGTGGACGGACACCCAGTGCGTTGAGCTTGACTTCCACCAAACGGCGATATTCCACGCGGTCATCAAACGCCTTGAATGCGCGGTTGTACTCAGTAACGGCTTGATCCTGTTTCCCCTGCAGAATCAAGATATCCCCCTTGCGATCCGCGACAACCGCCTCGAACTCGGCTGGAAATGAGCCCGAGACCTGCTTGAGCGCTTCGTCCAGTTCCTTCTGATCCATCAGTACACTGGAAAGACGCAATCTGGCAAGCGCCTTGTAGCCGTCATCACTGGCCTTTTCTGCAACCCAAGTCAATGCTTCACTGGCGCCTTTGATGTTGCCGACATCCAGCATGGATTTTGCAAGCATCAGCCCAGCTTGGGCTGTCTGCGTTGTTCCCGCATAGCTGGCGCGCAGATCGCCGAATGCCTGCTCCATGCGAGCCTGGTCACCGGCACGAGCGGCTACATCCACGGCGTCAAAAAGTGCTGCCGCCTGAATTGCCTGGCGATTCTGCCAATACTGGTACCCATTCCAGGCTGCTACAGAGCCAAAAATCAAGATTGCCAAGGCACTGATCAATGTCCCCCAGGTATTCCAAAAATGCTTGAGTTGATCAAGCTGCTCTTGTTCTTCGAGATCGAGGTGATTAGCCATGAATTTATTTGGAATTAACGGGAAAATTGCAGGGCGCTGGCCCACTCGGAAACGCTATCGAGGCGGTGTTCGGTCTGCATGCCACTGCCATCTCGCAATGACTTGCACAGCACCACGCCACGCGCCAACTCATCTGATCCAAAAACAAGCGCATACCGTGCACCGCTGGCATCTGCTTTCTTAAACTGGGATTTCATGCTACCCATGCCCTCACCCGACACAGGGGCACCATGCATCTGCACGCGGACACCGTGCCCACGCAAACGCTCAAGGGTTGTAATGGCAATAGGCAAGGTCGTCATATCCGGGATAACAGCATATACATCCGGACATACCGGGGGAATGGCTCCACCTTGCTCTTTCAGGAGCTCCAGAACGCGCTCTACTCCAAGCGCCCAGCCAACCGCAGGAGCGGCCTTGCCACCAATCTGCTCGACAAGATAGTCATAGCGTCCCCCACCGCAAATGGTGCCCTGTGAGCCCAACTGGTCGGTAACAAACTCAAACACGGTGAGATTGTAGTAATCCATCCCACGCACCAAGCGAGGATTGACCCGCCAAGACACTCCGTTGGCATCCAGAATGGCCTTCACTGCATTGAAATGGCTGAGGGACGCTTCGCCGAGAAAATCAATCAATCGAGGTGCCGCCTCGACAATCGACTGCATGGCAGGATTCTTCGTGTCCAGAATTCGCAGGGGATTGCTGTGCAAGCGACGGCGAGCCTCCTCGTCCAGAGCATCTGTATGGTGCTCCAGGTAGCCGATCAAAGCGGCTCGGTGCGCCTTGCGTTCGTCTGGCTGTCCCAGACTATTGAGTTCAAGGCGCACGTTTTGCAGGCCAAGCTCTTTCCACAACGCATTGGCAAGCAAAATCAATTCAGCATCCAGTTCAGCACCAGGAAACCCAAGCGCTTCCGCACCGATCTGATGAAATTGACGGTATCGTCCCCGCTGCGGGCGTTCATGGCGAAACATCGAACCCATGTAATACAAACGTTTTCCACCGTCATACAACATGGAGTGTTCAGCGACCGCACGCACCACTCCCGCCGTTGCCTCCGGCCGCAAAGTCAATTGCTCGCCGTTCAAGCGGTCCTCAAAAGAGTACATCTCCTTCTCGACAATGTCAGTGACCTCACCCAGGCCGCGCACAAAGAGCGAAGTCGGCTCCACAATGGGAGTACGAATGTTGCGATACGCATACCGCTCCATGAGTGCTCTAACCTTGCTCTCCAGCCATTCCCACCGTGCGGATTCGGGTGGCAGGATGTCGTTCATGCCTTTGACAGCGGTCAGCTTTTCAAGCTTCGACACAAGGGTTCCTTTTTCTATGCTCACAGCAATATTTTTCTTTTGGAAATAGGAAAACGAGAAACAGGGCTTGCCAACAACTGGCCGTTCAACCCTGCGGTGACCGGCTTACGGCTATGCAGCCGAGGATCCGGCACCAAACCGTTTTTCAATGTAGTTTTCGACAATTTGGTGAAATTCATTGGCAATGTTGTCACCACGTAGCGTGAGGGCTTTTTCACCATCGATAAACACCGGAGCCGCGGGCACTTCGCCAGTTCCTGGAAGGCTGATTCCGACATCCGCATGCTTGCTTTCACCAGGGCCGTTCACGATGCACCCCATGACCGCAACCTTGAGACTTTCCACACCGGGATAACGCACACGCCACACGGGCATCTGCGCACGAAGGAAATCATCAATCTGTTTGGCCAGATCCTGAAACGTTGTGCTGGTGGTGCGACCACAGCCGGGACAGGCTGTCACGCTGGGCACGAACATCCGCAATCCCAACGACTGCAGAATCTCAGATGCCACCACAACTTCCTGCGTCCGGGCCTCCCCCGGCTGGGGCGTGAGCGAAACCCGGATCGTATCGCCGATACCCTCTTGCAGCAGGATCGATAAGGCGGTGGCAGAGGCGACAGTTCCCTTGGTGCCCATACCTGCTTCTGTCAGCCCCAGATGGAGCGCATAGTCGCAACGGCGTGCCAGCTCACGGTAAACCGAGATCAAATCCTGAACGCCGCTGACCTTGCACGACAGGATGATCTGGTTGCCGTCCAGACCCATGTCTTCAGCACGACGAGCCGATTCCACTGCCGAGGTGATCAGCGCTTCATACATCACCTGGCGCGCATCCCAGGGGAGGGGTCGGCGGCTATTGGCATCCATCAGGCTGGCAAGAAGCTCTTGATCAAGACTACCCCAGTTCACACCGATGCGAACCGCCTTGTTCCACCGCATCGCAGCTTCGATCATCTGGCCAAACTGGCGATCACGCTTGTCACCTTTGCCAACATTGCCCGGATTGATACGGTACTTCGACAGTGCCTGTGCACAATCCGGAAAATCCGTCAGGAGCCGATGCCCGTTGTAATGAAAATCCCCGACCAAAGGAACGCTTTCCCCCATACGGTCGAGTTGCTCCCGGATATACGGAACCGCTGCTGCCGCTTCCGGTGTGTTGACGGTAATACGAACAAACTCAGACCCTGCCTGAGCGAGTTCTTTCACCTGGATTGCCGTGCCGATGGCATCTACGGTGTCCGTGTTGGTCATGGACTGGATGCGCACAGGCGCATCACCACCCACCGTGACTATGCGAGAGCCCCACACCACCTGCGCCTGCCTGGAACGGCGAGGAGACGGTGCCGCCACGTTGATCGCTGCAGTATCGCTGACCATTTTTTCCACTATTTCACCTCGAAGCGAGCGACATTTTCACGGGAAACGGGCCCGATATCGTAGGGCTTGCCGCGAACAAAAACTTCCGTGGCATCTGCCCGCCCGATCACAACAGCCAGCGGCAACACGCCGGACACAGAAACCAGCTCGTTGGGCGCCAAATTGCGCTGCAAGACCAGTGCACCTGCCACATCACGAACCTGTATCCACGACTCGCTACGTGCTTTGAAAGCGAGAACACCGGAGGGTGCATCGGCGGCAGGCGCGCTGCTGGGGGCAGATGCTTCCACCGACGGCAAGACGATGGGATGTGAAGCGATTCCAGCAGGCTTGATCGATTCCCCAGCAGGCAATTCGACACCCACACCAGCTGCAGCTGCAGGGGCAGGGGCAGGGGCAGGGGCAGCGGAAGGGACGCGCTGTTCTGCACCCACTGCAACCGAAATTTCCTGCGCGACGTTCCCTGTAGGCATCGGAATTTTTGTAGTTGTTTCCGGTTGCTTGAGCAAAGCCGATAAATCCGCATCCAGGCCCCGGGGCAGGAACATCATCAAAGCCGCGCCGATCAACAACAAGCCAACAGCCCATACGAAGGATCTGGAGCCGGCCCCCTTGAACGGAGCCGCAGACGATCTACCGGCGAATCCCTTGACGGGCGCGTTCAAACCCACATCTCCGGCAGAGAGTCTAGGTCCCTCCCCCTGGGGCAGAAGCGCCAGAACAGCTTGAGGATCTATCTTGAGGGTGCGACAGACACTGGACGCCAGTGCACGGACGAACACCATGTCCGGCAATGCAGAAAAATTATCCGCCTCCAGTGCTTCAAGCTTGGCA
The DNA here is from genome assembly GCF_000526295.1 of Acidovorax sp. JHL-3. Classification (NCBI taxonomy): domain Bacteria; kingdom Pseudomonadati; phylum Pseudomonadota; class Betaproteobacteria; order Burkholderiales; family Comamonadaceae; genus Acidovorax; species Acidovorax sp. JHL-3. The sequence continues at coordinate 2,023,004 of NZ_JAFU01000001.1, read as the reverse complement.
ACAGGCACCTTCAGGGCAACGGCCAATGCGGCAATGTGCAGCCCTGCCGCCTCACGGGCATCTCGCAGCAATGCACCCGCCGTCACTGACATACCTTGGCCAGGCGTGTCAGCTGCAGACGACGCAACCAACAACTCACTCATTGAATGCCCCGCGTTCAAAAGCACCCCACTCACGCGAATCAAGGAACCGCTTGCGCAGCTGATCAGCGAGTTGCCTCATAGCCACGGTGTCGCCCAAAGCACGCTCTACCTTGATCCCCAGCCACAGCGATTCTGCGTTGGCGTATTCGCTGTTATTGAGACGTCGGATGTAAAACTGCGCACGACTCAGATCATTGCGACGCAAAAGGAGTGCCGACAAGTGATAGCCAACCACAGGGTTGGCAGCATCCAGTTCGTAGGCCTTGATCAGCGACTGCTCGGCCTCTGCATAGCGCTCAGCGCCAACTTGACAAAGTCCCTTCGCCATCAATGTTTTGCTGCGCGCAGCGTAGGCAGGATTGTTCAGTGCACGGGAAAAGTTCTGATCAGCTTCTGCGTATTTTTTCTGCTGACACAGAAGCCAGCCAAAGTTGTGCGAGAGATTGGCGTCGCCAGGGCGCAAAGCCAGTGCCCGGCGAAAACTCTCTTCTGCCTGCGGAAAATCGTTGAGGCGCAAATAGATGAGACCGCGCAAGTTGTAGGCATCGGCATAGGTCGGATCAGATGCAAGCGATTGCTTGACCTCATCCAAAGCGACGGCAGTTTGCCCCATCTCGAAATAATTGGATGCCAGCTCCAAGCGGATTCGGGCACGGCGGCGCGCTTCAGGTTCGTCGGACGGCGTCACCAGATCCGCAGAGGATTCAGGCGCCGATGTCCCGCCATTGGTCGCACATCCTCCAAGCGCAAAAAAACAGGTCAAGGCACCACAAGCCATGAGCGTCCAGCGGCAATATTGCTGCCAGCGTCCAATCGATCCCACCATGTAGCGCCTCCTTAATAAGTAGCGACTTAAGTCACCTGTTTGAGCACGATTGTGCGTTGCTTTGCCATGCGCGCAGCCGCATGCGTACGGTCTTTGACATCGCCGGCCAGTTGGCCGCATGCGGCATCAATATCATCCCCGCGCGTCTTGCGCACTGTCGTGACAATTCCCGCGCCACTTAGTACTTTTGCAAAAGCGGCGACCTGTGCCTGAGAAGAACGCAAGAGTCCTGAGGCAGGAAATGGGTTGAACGGAATCAGGTTGAATTTGCAGCGGATCGCGTGGCCACGAACTGGTTTGACCAACTCAATCAATTGATGGGCATGCTCAATCTGATCGTTCACGCCATCGAGCATGCAGTATTCAAATGTGATGAAATCCCTTGGCGCATGTTCAAGGTAGCGGTGGCAAGCTTCCAGCAACTCCTGGATCGGGTATTTTCGGTTCAGCGGAACCAGAAAATCCCGCAGCGCATCATTGGGCGCATGCAACGAAACTGCAAGGGCCACCGGACAGTCCTGCGACAAGCGATCCATCATGGGGACAACGCCCGACGTAGACACTGTGACCCGCCGGCGCGACAGTCCGTAAGCATGGTCGTCCAGCATAACCTTCAGCGCGGGCACAAGGGCAGCATAGTTTTGCAGCGGCTCGCCCATGCCCATCATCACCACATTCGAAATAATGCGGGAAGATGATCCCAGGCGTCTGCGCAAGGCGTGCTCGGCGAACCACAGCTGCGCAACAATTTCACCCGTGGTGAGATTGCGACTGAAGCCTTGGTGCCCGGTCGAGCAAAACCGGCACCCAACCGCACAGCCGGCCTGCGACGATATGCAAAGGGTTCCCCGGTCATCCTCAGGAATAAAAACGGATTCGACAGCATTGCCACCGCCCACGTCAAATAGCCATTTGACGGTGCCATCGGCCGAGACATGCTCACTGATGACAGGCAGGGCCTGCACATGCGCACAGCCCTTGAGCTTGGCGCGCAAGGCAGCAGCCAAGTCGCTCATGGCATCAAAATCATCAGCCCCCCGCTGGTGAATCCAGCGGAAAAGCTGCGTGGCACGAAACCGCTTTTCTCCGAGCTGCCCACAAAAGTCGGCTAACCCGTCGAGGTCAAATTCAAGAAGATTGGTTTTCATGGTTGCCGCGTCCAAAATCGGTCGCAGCTGCCCCCAGCGCTTGCTTTATCCAACAGCATTGGAACGAGCGTGGGGACGATCATGTCAGCGCGAGTAGACGTTCATGCCTGGGAAGAAGAACGCGATCTCCACCTGAGCAGTTTCAGGCGCATCGGAACCGTGCACGGCGTTGGCATCAATGCTGTCTGCAAAGTCAGCACGAATGGTACCGGCCTCAGCCTTCTTGGGATCCGTTGCACCCATCAGTTCGCGGTTCTTCAAAATCGCGTTCTCGCCTTCCAGCGCCTGAATCATGACGGGGCCGGAAATCATGAAATCAACCAGATCCCTGAAGAAAGGACGTGCCTTGTGCACCGCATAGAACTGCTCAGCCTCCAGGCGCGAGAGGTGCGCCATGCGGGCAGCAACGACCTTGAGGCCAGCGGCTTCAAAGCGGGCATAGATCTGGCCGATGACATTCTTGGCAACTGCGTCGGGCTTGATGATGGAAAGAGTACGTTCGATGGCCATTTTGATTTCCTGATGTGATGTTGCTGTAATTTTTTCGCCCGTCGGGCAAAGCTTTCGATTCTAACCGGGCAAGGAATCCCCAAAGAATTAGCGATTTCCGCCGCGACGCTGCCCGCCGCCGCCAGTACGCCCACCGCCGCCCGTGCGGCGCTGATCCTGACGGTGGCGTGACAAACTGTCCACGCCAATGTATCCGACCGACGTTTTCATGGGATCGGGTTGTGCACTGCCTCGCTGGCGATCCGGGTTTCCACCTCGTGCACTCGGATCATCAGACCTGCGAGGTGCCTGTCCACGCGGTCCACCTGCACTGCCGTTGGCTCCTGGCGGACGCTTTCGGCCATCACCCATGCGTTTACCGCCGCCTCCACGGCTCCGATTCCCCCGGTCTCCACCAGTGGGCACTTCGTTGCTGCGGGCCTCGGGGGCTTCCGGGCGTCCAGCCGAGGCGGCCTGAACCAGGGCCCGAATATCGCTCTCATCGAGCTCCAGCCAGGCCCCTCTTTTCAGCCCCCGGGGCAAGACCATTGCGCCGTAGCGGATCCGGATCAGGCGACTGACAGCGTGGCCCACCGCCTCCAGCATGCGACGAACCTCGCGATTGCGCCCTTCCGATATGGTGACGCGATACCAGCAATTGGAGCCTTCACCACCTCCATCCTCGATCGAACCAAACGCAGCCATGCCGTCGTCCAGCCGAACGCCGTCCAGCAGGTGCTGTTTTTCTTCGTTGCTCAGGGCTCCCAGGACGCGCACGGCATATTCCCGCTCCAGTCCAAACCGGGGGTGCATCAGCTTGTTGGCCAACTCACCCGAGCTGGTGAACAGAAGCAGACCCTCAGTGTTCAGATCCAGGCGACCGACGGACTGCCATTTGCCTTGTTGCAAACGAGGAAGCTTGCGAAACACCGTCGGCCGGTTTTGCGGGTCATCGTGGGAAACCACCTCGCCAACAGGCTTGTGGTAAGCAATAACACGCGCAGGTGGAGGATCAATTCGATAGCGGATCGGCTTGCCATTCACCTTCACCTGATCGCCAAACTGCACGCGTTGACCAATGTGCGCAGGCTCGTTGTTCACCGAGATCCTGCCTTCAAGAATCAACTGCTCCATCTCCAGACGAGAGCCCAGCCCGGCCTGCGCAAGCACCTTGTGAAGTTTGGGCGTTTCCACCTGAGGCAACAGCACGCGCTTGGTTGCTACGGCCTCGCCACCGACCTCATCGGCATCGAAACGACCCGAAATGACATCTTCAAACTGGTAACCATCGACCGCGGCAGCCGTAGATCGCTTTCCAGACCCGGTGAGGCCAGCTGGGCGCGGCGTCGCCTGGCGCCTGGCACCGGCCTCGCGCTTGCCAGCGGTCGACTGCGACGTGGTAATTCCGCCGTCAGATGGAACATCGGCATTGCTCAATGGAGCTGCTGACGCCAGTGCGGGCTCATGTTCCGCGGCAAGATTCGCCGACAGGTGCAGTGCATCGCCCTCGCCGGAGAACCCGGCTGGAGCCTCAATCACCACATCCCCAGCGACGCCAGCCATTGGCTCCGCTTTTTTGCGGGTGTTTTTGCGTGCTACAGCTTTTTTGGCAGGCACTGCGACGTCAGAACTCTCCGTCTCTTGAGACATGTCCTGAGGATCTGAAGTGGAATCGTTCATAAATTATTTCCCGTGACGCCCCCTGGGGCGCCAACTTGTTCATCACGGAGATCCGTCTCCGCACTTGGCTTGGCCTGCGTCTGCTGCTGCGCCTCTTGCAAATCCATCCCGGACAACCCTTCATCGCCCAAAGGAAGGCGGTTTGGAACATCGTCTCCATCCATCTCCAAGGTGCCCTGCAGGTTTCCCAACGAGGCCATTGCCTCCAGGACATTGGAGCTACCGGTGGGGTCATCCAGCACCGGCAACTGGTCCAGCGACTGCAGCCCCAAGTCGTCCAGAAACTGGCGTGTGGTGGCAAACAGCGCAGGGCGGCCTACGGTTTCCCGATGCCCAATGACCTCCACCCAACCTCGATCCTCCAGTTGCTTCACGATCAGACTATTGACCGTGACACCCCGGATATCTTCGATATCTCCGCGCGTCACCGGCTGGCGGTAGGCAATGATGGCCAATGTCTCCAGCGTGGCACGGGAATAGCGCGGGGGCTTCTCCGGGTGAAGCTTGTCCAGGTACTCCCGCATTTCGGGGCGGCTTTGGAATCGCCAACCAGAAGCCACCTGCACCAGCTCGACCCCTCGCAGGGCCCAGTCCTGCTGAAGCTCCTGCAAGAGGACTTTCAGTGTGTCCGACCCCAGCGCATCATCAAAAAGTACACGCAGCTCTCGCACAGCCATGGGCTGCGCAGCGCAGATCAGGGCGGTTTCGAGGACCCGTTTGGCATCCACCGTATTCATGGTTCAGCGATTCCGGGAAAATTTGGCCATGTGCCGATAGCAGGCACCACACCAACTGCAGGAGTCAATCAAGAGCGCACCAGGAAGAAACTCTGGAGCGACGCACCACTTGGCGGGAGACCGCCTTCGGGCGAACACGGCCTGGCAGACCGTCAGGGCGGATTGTAGCCCAGGCCCCACTGCGACAACGCCTGCGCCAGATCGTCCGGCAATGGTGCGCGAAACTCGAGCGCCCGCCCTGAGACCGGATGCGCAAAACACAGCCGATAGGCATGAAGCGCCTGGCGCTCCATTCCCGCAGCATAAGCCCCTCCATAAAGACTGTCGGCAACCAGCGGGTGCCCGATGGATGCCATGTGCACCCGAATCTGATGGGTGCGCCCAGTGTGCAAGGTGCACTCCACCCAGCAACCGAGGTCATTGCCTGCAAGCCATCGCACATCCGTGCGCGCAGTTTTTCCGGGATGACTGTCCAGGTCGACTACAGCCATGCGCAAACGGTTGCGTGGATCGCGCCCGATGGGGGCTTGCACCGTCCGGCTGTGGGGCCCCGTCCAGGGCCGGTGCGCCAAGGCCAGGTATTGCCGATGCACTGCCCGCTCGGCGATCATGCACACGAGCGCATCCATAGTGGCCCGATCCTTGGCAACAACCATCAGGCCACTGGTGTCCTTGTCAAGGCGGTGCACGATGCCCGCGCGGGGCACCCATTGCGCCTTTTCATCGCGCGCAAGAAGCCCGTTCAGCAGCGTTCCACCCCAGTTTCCCGGGGCGGGATGAACGACCAGGCCCGCCGGCTTGTTAATTACCAGCAGGTGCTCGTCTTCGTAAACCACATCGATGGGCAGCGACTCCGGGCGAAATGCCTGGCTCTGCAGCGTCGGGCGCATCTCGACCGAGACCGGGTCGCCGGCCTTCACCCGCACAGCCGCCTTGGTGGCCGGACGACCGTTCAGTGAAACAAGACCCTGCGACAGAAGCTGCTGCAGATAGCTGCGGGAAAACTCGGGCACCAGCTCGACCAGCGCGCGGTCCAGGCGCGCGCCATGCTGGGCCACACCCACCACCACTTGCCGCAACTCGGATTCAGCCTCGGCAAGGCCAGTAAACTCATCCGATAAGCCGAGTTCATCCGGGGTTTCGGCCGAACCCGCGGCAGACACGGCCCTACCGGCTGTTATTTCGTCGAGACGGCCCGTTGGGGCTGCATCAGGCACGGCAGACAGTGCGACAGAAGTCAAACTCAACGCGCTGGCAAGTAGCGGACAGGGTCCACGGGTTTGCCCTGGCGCCGAATTTCGAAGTGCAGCTTGACGCGGTCAGCATCCGTACTGCCCATTTCCGCAATTTTTTGGCCGCGCCGCACCGTCTGGTCTTCCTTGACCAGCAATGCCTGGTTGTGCGCATAGGCGGTCAAAAAGGTGTTGTTGTGCTTCAAAATAACGAGATTGCCATAGCCCCGCAGACCGGCGCCCGCATACACCACCCGCCCGTCAGCCGCCGCAAGAACCGGGTCTCCGGCTTTACCGGAAATATCGTAGCCCTTGTTACGGGCCTCATCAAAGCCTGCCAGCAGAGTGCCAGAAGCAGGCCAGATGAAAGGAACGTCGTCTTCCGATGAGGCTGCTGCCGCAGCGGAGGTAGGGGCTGGGATTGGCGCAGGCACAGCCACCGCAGCACTGGCGGCAGGCTTGGGCGTGCTGGCAGCCGAAGCAGGAACAACAGCCGAAGAGGCAACAGGACGCGCCACCACGCCCGTTTCGGTGGCCGCCGTGGCCGAGGGGGGCGCCACTCGCAGCACCTGCCCCACCTCGATCAGGTTGGCATTGTCCAGGTTGTTCCAGCGCGCAATGTCCTTCCAGCCTTGGCCATTTTCAAGGCCAATGCGAATCAGCGTATCTCCGGCCTTGACAGTGTAGTAACCCGGTTTTCCTGCATTCTCAGCCCCCGGCAAGGGCTTGATGGGTGTCACCACCACGCCAGGCACTGACGAAGGCGACGACGAGGCAGAAGACGTTCCACGGTCCTCCACGGGAGCCTTCGTCATACGGGTTCCGCAGCCAGCAAGCACCAGCGCCGTCAACGTGACGGAAACCCCAACGACAAGACTACGTGATACCAACATAAGCATTCCCTTCAGGCAATCCCCGATTTTAGAGGGACAAAATGAACCGGTTCGAGAACGCTTTGTTTCAATCCGTGCGCGGTTTTGTCGATGACAAGCAACACTTGCTGCCCGCCAGCAAGCGCCATGGGCGCCACGAGGCGCCCGCCCAAGGCCAATTGATCACACCAGGCCTGCGGTACGGCTTCGCCGCCAGCCGCTGCGATGATGGCCGCATAGGGTGCGCCCTTGGCATAACCTTGCATGCCATCGCCAAACAACAGGTGCACATTGGCCAGCCGCAGATGGCGCAGATTGTCGCGCGCCTTCTCGTGCAGGCCGCGCAAGCGCTCGATCGAATACACCTCGCGCGCTAGACGACCAAGCACCGCGGCCTGGTAGCCGCAGCCGGTGCCGATTTCGAGCACCCGGCCCAACCCGCCGGCGCGCGCGCACTCGGCGCCCAACAGCAGTTCGCACATGCGCGCCACCACGCTGGGCTTGGAAATGGTCTGCGCCAGGCCGATGGGCAAACTGGTGTCTTCGTAAGCCTGATTCACCAACGCACTATCAACAAAGCGGTGCCGCTCCACCGACGAGAGGGCCTGAAGCACCAATGGTGATGCAATGCCGCCCGCCGCGAGCTTTTGCACCATGCGCGCGCGCACCGCAGCCGAATCCAGCCCAACACCGTGGGGCGCTGCCGGCACATTGGGGCGCACTGTCGGGCGCAACGGGGCTGGCGCAGGCTTGGAGGCGGCACCCCCAGCGCCATCCAGGCGGGCCGGAAAACCGGGTCTGCGCTGCATCACCGCTGCGGGGCCACTGAACCAGCGGTCACCAAGCGGGACGCCGTCTGCGCCCAATAACCCAGATTGTCGTGGTCGGTCAGATCCACCTTCAACGGGGTCACCGACACATGCCCCTGGGCTGTCGCGTGAAAATCGGTGCCTTCAGCTTCATCCTTGGCTGCGCCAGCCCCGCCGATCCAATACATCACGTCCCCGCGCGGGCTCTCCTGCACGATCACCCGCTCGGCCGCATGGCGGCGTCCCAAGCGGCACAGTTTCAGGGGGCGCAATGCCTGCAGCGGCATGTTCGGAATGTTGATATTGAGCAACCACGGCGCCTCGGCCACCAGGTTCTGCGCCATCATCTGCGCAACGATTTCGCGGGTTTTGTGCGCCGCAGCCTCGATTTCGCCCCAGCCTTTGTCCACCTGGGATACCGCCATGGCCGGAATGCCAAAAAGAAACCCCTCCATGGCAGCGCCCACGGTGCCCGAATAGATGGTGTCGTCGCCCATGTTGGCGCCGTTGTTGATGCCGGATACCACCAGATCGGGTCGGTATCCCAGCAGTCCCGTGAGGGCGATATGAACGCAATCGGCCGGCGTGCCATTCACATAGCGAAAGCCGTTGGCTGCCTTGTGTACATACAGCGGTGAATGCAGGGTAAGCGCGTTGGACTTGGCACTGTTGTTGTGCTCGGGGGCAACGACCTCCACCTCCACCCCGTCAAGGGTTTTGAGCGCATCGTGCAGCGCCACGATGCCTGGCGCCTGGTAGCCGTCGTCGTTGGAAATGAGAATCTTCATGGTTGCAGTAGAGGTTGCAACGGATTGTAGGTGCGGCACCCCGCGCGCGAACGCCCGGGGTCAGCGAGCGGCTGCCAACGCGGCCGTCGCTCGGGGGACAACCCCTGCGCGGCCCCCCCACCTATCATGCGCCCCATCATCAAGAGACAGACCGGAGACATACCCATGCACGCTTGGCTTTGCACGAACCCCACCGGCGTTGACGCGCTCACCTGGACCGAACTGCCCACCCCCACCCCCAAAGCGGGCGAGGTGCTCATCGAGATCAAGGCCGCCAGCCTGAACTTTCCGGATCTGCTGATCGTGCAGAACAAGTACCAGATGAAGCCACCCCTGCCATTTGTGCCAGGATCGGAGTACGCAGGCGTGGTGGCGGCCGTGGGCGATGGGGTCACCCACCTGAAGGTCGGCCAGAGCGTGGCCTGCCTGTCGGGCACCGGTGGCTTTGGCACCCACACCATTGCCCCGGCGGCCCTGTGCATGCCGTTGCCAGACGGCTTTTCGCATGTGGATGCGGCCGCATTCATCATGATCTACGCCACATCCCACCACGCGCTGGTGGATCGCGCCCAGCTCAAGGCCGGCGAAACCGTGCTGGTGCTCGGCGCCGCAGGCGGCGTGGGCACCGCAGCCATACAGATCGCCAAGGCCATGGGCGCACGCGTGATCGCAGCGGCCTCCAGCGATGAAAAATGCGCGCTGTGCACCTCGATTGGCGCCGACGCCACCATCAACTACAGCAAGGAAAACCTGCGCGATGCGATCAAGGCCTTGACCGATGGCAAGGGGCCGGACGTGATTTACGACCCCGTGGGCGGTGACTTTGCCGAGCCGGCCTTCCGCTCTATCGCCTGGCGCGGCCGCTACCTGGTGGTGGGTTTTGCCTCGGGGCCCATCCCGGCACTGCCATTCAACCTGGCGCTCCTCAAGGGTGCCTCCATCGTGGGCGTGTTCTGGGGCGACTTTGCCAAGCGCGAGCCCAAGGCCAATGCCGCCATGATGGGCGAGCTGGCCCAGTGGTATGGCCAGGGCAAGATCAAGCCCGTGATCGACCGCACCATGCCCATGGCCGAGCTGCCCGCGGCCTATGCCCACATGGGCTCGCGCGGCGTGATGGGCAAGCTGGTCATGGTTAACTGAAATCGAACCACCGAGGCGGACGGCTTTGCCGTGAAGCCGCCGCCCTGTGTCAAACTCGCGCACCCCAGACCCCTGACACGGATGCTCGCACATGGCGGACCGACAACCCTCTGAAATTGCCCGCGAAACGCTCAAGCAACTGGCCATCCGACGGCTGGCCCCAACGCCAGACAACTATCTGGCGCTGTATGACGAAATTGCCGGCATCCGCACCCCACCGGCGTTCCCGGACGGGCCGCTAAAACACATTCTGCGGGTGCTCCCGGGCCAGACCCTGGCACAAAAGCGGCTGCTGGGCCAGTTGGAGCGGGCGGTGGACAACAGGGACTGGACATCGCTGCAAAGCGTGATGGTGGGCTACGCCAATCTGGGGCTCAACCCGGCCACCGCCGAACCCGTGGCCGCCGAAACCACCGCGTTGACCATCCTGCCCGAAGACCTGGCAGAACTGCTGGCCCGCCTGATCGACAACACGCTGCCCGCGCTGGGCGAAGACGATGCACGCGTGCATGAAATGGCCCAGCAGCTGACCAAGTTGCTGCGCGAGCCCGCCCCGCCCGTATCGACGGTGCAGCTGATGCTGGGCAACTTCACTTATCGCCTGTCGTTTGCCACCGAAGACCAGGCCGCCATTCGCGCCAGCTTGCTCGAACTGCTGCACATGGTGTTTGAAAATATCGCCGCGCTAAGCGTGGATGACCGCTGGCTTAACGGCCAGGCCGAGGCCCTGATGGCGGCCTCCACACCGCCGCTCACGCTGCGCCGGCTGGACGATGTGCAGCGGCGCCTGAAAGACGTGATCTTCAAGCAGACCGAAGCCCACGCCCGCACCGTCGAGGCCCAGGAGCAGATGAGGGACATGCTGTCCACCTTTATCGAGCGCCTGGCAAAAATCACCGACTCCAGCACCACCTACCAGGGCACGATGGAACGCTGCGCCGATCTCATTGGCAAAGCTACCACCCTGGAGGAAATTGCCCCCGTGCTGCAGGAAGTGATGCAAGCCACCCGCTCCATGGCGCTGGACAGCCGGACGGCCCACGACGAGCTTCACGAACTGCGCGAGCGCACCGAACTCAAGCGGGCGCAGGTGGCACAACTGCAGCAGGAACTCGACCGCGCCAGCGCCCAGGCACGCCACGACCCGCTCACCGGCTCGCTCAACCGCAAGGGGCTGGACGAGGCCATGGAGCGTGAGCTGGCCCGTGCGCGCCGCATGGGTGCGCCGCTGTGTCTGGCGCTGCTCGACATCGACAATTTCAAGACCATCAACGACCGCCTCGGCCACACCGCCGGCGATGCGGCGCTGGTGCACCTGACCCAGGTCACCCGCGAAGTCATGCGCCCCCAGGACCTGCTGGCCCGCTATGGCGGCGAAGAGTTCGTGCTGATCTTGCCCGACACCACCGTCGCCAACGGCGTAGCCGCCATGACGCGCCTGCAGCGCGAGCTGACCACCCGCTTCTTTCTGCAAGGCACCGAAAAATTGCTGATCACCTTCAGCGCCGGGGTGGCCCAGCTGGGTGACGGCGAGACCAGCGCCGATGCCATTCGTCGGGCCGACAAAAGCATGTACCTGGCCAAACGCTCGGGCAAGAACCGCGTCATGGCCGCCTGAGCGGCTGGAGCGGCTGTCGCTTTCGCCCTGCAGCCAGCCGCGACACTCCGCACCATGACACCCCTGCAACGCCGCGCCTTCCTACAGCGTGCCGCCCTGGTGGCCGCTGCCGGCACCCTGCCCCGCTGGGCCTGGAGCAACCACCCGCTGCAGCACGACCCGTTTGCCCTGGGCGTGGCCAGCGGCGACCCCACACCCGACGGCGTGGTGCTCTGGACTCGACTGCTGCCAACACAGCACGGCGATCTCAGCGATCCGTTCACCGTGCGCTGGGAGCTGGCCGACGACCCGGCCTTTCGGCGCATCGTGCAGCGCGGGCAGGCCACGGCGCTTCCCGCACTGGGCCACAGCGTGCATGTCGAGCTCACCGGGCTGGCCCCGGCCCGCTGGTACCACTACCGCTTCATGCTGGGCGACGCCATCAGCGCCACGGGCCGCACCCGTACCGCACCTGCGGCCGATGCCATGGACGCCCATCTGCGCATCGCCTTTGCCTCATGCCAGCGCTGGGAGCACGGCCACTACGCCGCGTGGCGCCACCTGTGCGCTGACCAGCCCGACCTGGTGCTGTTCCTGGGCGACTACATCTACGAATACGCATCGCCACCAGCCACCACGGGCCTGGCCCGCGTGCACGCGCTGCGGCACGCCAGCACCCTGGCCGACTTCCGCGACCGCTATGCGCTGCACAAAAGCGACCCGGCCCTGCAGGCCGCCCATGCCGCCTGCCCGTGGGCCGTCACCTGGGATGACCACGAGGTGCAGAACGACTACGCCGGCGCCCAAGGCAAGGGCAGCCAGGGCGACCCAGTCGCTTTTCTGGCCCTGCGCAGCGCTGCCTGGCAGGCGTTTTACGAAAACATGCCGCTGCGTGCAGCCAGCCTGCTGGCGCCCGACTTTGGTGCCCTGCAGGTGTACCGGCGCCTGCGCTGGGGCAGGCTGGCCCAGGTGCACCTGCTCGACACCCGTCAGCACCGCCAGTGGCAGGCTTGCCGCCCGGCCGACACGGGCGGGGCTGCCGCCGTGCGCCCGCAAGACTGTGCCGCCCACGCCGACCCGCAACGCACCCTGCTGGGCGCTGCGCAGGAGCAGTGGCTTGATGCGGGCCTGGCCGCCGATGCACAGCACGACCGCACCCGCTGGAGCGTGATCGCGCAGCAAACCCTGTTCTCGCCCCGCCGCTACCCCTCGGGCGTGGTCTCCACCGACAGCTGGGACGGCTACCCCGGCGCCCGCGCGCGCCTGCTGCAGTCACTGGCCCGCCACGCACCGCGCAACAGCGTGCTGCTGGGCGGCGACATCCACCAGAACTATGTCTGCAAGGTGCTCACCGATGCCGGCTCGGACGGCCAGCAGCCTGCCGGGCCGGTGGTCGCCAGCGAGTTCTGCGGCACCTCGATCAGCTCGCGCGCGGGCACCACACAGGACAAGGTCGATGCCATCGCCCGCCACAACCCGCATGTGCTGTTGGCGCGCTGCGACCAGCGTGGCTACGGCCTGGCCGACATCACCCCGCAGCACTGGACCACCAGCTTGCGGGTGGTGGACGACCCCTTGCGGGCCGACAGCGGCGCATCCACCCTGGCGCGCTTCGTGGTGGAAGACGGGCGGGCCGGCCCCGTACTGATGTGAACCGATTAGCTCACGAAATGATAGCTAGTGGCGTTTACAGGTAAAGCGCTAGAGGCCAAAAACAGCACAAATCCAAGGCGCTGTTCCGCAATGTAACAACGGTCGGCCCCCAACCGCCCGCCCGCTACCATGGATTCCCGCCCACCCCATGGAGAACACCGGATGCCCAAGACCACCCCCCTTCGCATTGCGCTGATCGCCGCCGCCGCGCTGCTGGCCGGTTGCAACACCGCACCGCCGCTGGCCTACACCGTGCCCAGCCAGCCCGAGGGCTCGTCGGGCACCACCGAAAAACCGGGCTGGGCCACCGAGAAGTTTGCCGTGGCCGCAGCCAACCCGCTGGCCACCGACGCGGGCTACCAGGTGCTCAAGGCGGGCGGCTCGGCCATCGACGCGGCCATTGCGGTGCAGATGGTGCTGACGCTGGTCGAGCCGCAGTCGAGCGGCATTGGCGGCGGCGCCTTCCTGCTGCATGCTGCGGGTGCCCGCGTGGAAGCCTATGACGGGCGCGAGACAGCACCCGCTGCCGTCACCGACAAGCTCTTCATCGGCGCGGACGGCAAGCCCCTGCCGTTCAACGATGCCGTGGTGGGTGGGCGGTCGGTGGGCGTGCCGGGTACGGTGCGCATGCTGGAGCTGGCACACCGCGAGCATGGCAAGCTGGCATGGGCGCAGCTGTTCGAGCCCGCCATCCAACTGGCCGAGGGCGGCTTCAAGGTCAGCGCCCGGCTCAACACCTTGCTGGCCAACGACAAATTCCTGTCCAAAGACCCCGTGGCCGCCGCCTACTTCTACGACACCGCTGGCAAACCCTGGCCCGTGGGCCATGTGCTGAAGAACCCCGAGTTGGCTGCCGTGCTGCGGGCCATCGCCCGGCAAGGCTCAAAGGCGCTGCTGGAGGGCGACGTGGCCCAGGCCATCGTGACCAAGGTGCGCACGCACCCCACCAATCCAGGCCAGCTCAGCCTGGCCGATCTGGCCGGTTACCAGCCCAAAAAGCGCGAAGCCCTGTGCACCAGCTACCAGGTTGCGCCCCGCAACTACCGCGTGTGCGGCTTTCCGCCGCCGAGTTCGGGCGCCATCGCCATCGGCCAGATCCTGGGCATCCTCCAAAACACCAACGCGGCTGCCATACCACTGCAAGACGGTCTGCGCGGCCCCGCCCCCGGCGCCGACTGGCTGCACCTCTACACCGAAGCGGCGCGCCTGGCCTTTGCCGACCGTGCGCTCTACGTGGCCGACCCCGATTTCGTGCAACCCCCGGCCGGCAGCTGGATGAGCCTGCTGGAGCCCGCCTATCTGGCCAGCCGCGCCCAACTGATCGGTGCGCAGAGCATGAAGGTGGCGCAACCGGGCACGCCGGGCGCCCTGCGCACCAGCTTTGCCCCCATGCCCGAGCAACCCGAATACGGCACCAGCCACATCAGTATCGTGGACGCCTTTGGCAACGCGGTGGCCATGACCACCACCATCGAAGACCAGTTTGGCTCACGCCAGATGGTCACCACCAGCGCCGCGCGCCGCGGGGGCTTTTTGCTCAACAACGAACTCACCGACTTCAGCTTTGCCCCCACCGACGCGCAGGGCCAGCCCATTGCCAACCGCGTGCAGCCGGGCAAGCGGCCGCGCTCGTCCATGGCGCCCACGCTGGTGTTTGACCAGGCCAGCGGCGAGCTTCTGATGAGCGGCGGCAGCCCCGGCGGCGCGGCCATCATCCACTACACGGCCAAGGCGCTGTATGGCGTGCTCAACTGGGGCCTGATGCCCCAGCAGGCCATCAACCTGCCCAATTTCGGCTCCATGAACGGCCCCACGCTGCTGGAAGAAAACCGCTTCCCGCCCGCCACGGTGCAGGCCCTGCGCGCACGCGGCGCCGAGGTGCGCGAGATGAACATGACCAGCGGCCTGCAGGCCATCACCCGGGGCCAGGCCCATGGCAAAAAGGTATGGCTGGGCGGCGCCGACCCGCGGCGCGAAGGCGTGGTGATGGGTGACTGATAATAATCAGCATAAAAACAGGCTATAGCGCTTTATGCATAAGCGCAAGCAGCTATATAAAACATAGCGAATACACATGCCCGCACCGACTCCGCACATGCCCCACAGCACCGGCACTTCGCTGGTTTCCTGCGCCGAGCTGCAAGCCCTGCTCACCCAGATCTTTCTGCGCCACGGCACCTCGGCCGAAGTGGCGGCCGTGCTGGCCGCCAACTGCGCCAGCGCCCAGCGCGACGGCGCCGAAAGCCATGGCATCTTCCGCATCCCTGGCTACCTTTCCACGCTGGCCAGCGGCTGGGTCAACGGGCAGGCCGTGCCGCAGGTGCAAGACGTGGCACCCGGATACGTGGCCGTGGATGCCTGCAACGGCTTTGCACAACCGGCCCTACAGGCTGCGCGTGGCCTGCTGATCGACAAGGCGCGCCGCAACGGCATTGCGCTGCTGGCCATCCGCAACTCGCACCATTTCGCCGCGCTCTGGCCCGACGTGGAGCCCTTTGCCCGCGAAGGGCTGGTGGCGCTGGCCTTCGTGAACAGCATGGCCTGCGTGGTGCCCACGGGTGGGCACAAGGCCTTGTTTGGCACCAACCCCATCGCCTTTGCCGCGCCGCGCACAGGGGGCGACCCGCTGGTGTTTGACCTCGCCACCAGCGCCATCGCCCACGGCGACGTGCAGATTGCCGCGCGCGCGGGCCACACCCTGCCCGAGGGCTACGGCGTGGACCGCCACGGCCAGCCCACCTGCGACCCGGCCGCCATCCTGGACGGCGGTGCGCTGCTGCCGTTTGGCGGCTACAAGGGATCGGCCCTGTCGATGATGGTCGAGCTGCTGGCTGCGGCGCTCACGGGCGGCAACTTCTCGTTTGACTTTGACTGGTCGCAGCACCCCGGCGCCAAAACGCCCAGGACGGGCGAGCTGCTCATCGTGATCGACCCCGGCAAGGGCGCTGGCCACAATTTTGCGCAGCGCACCGAAACCCTGGTGCAGCAAATGCGCGCCGCCGGCCAGGCCCGCCAGCCCGGCGACCGCCGCTACCAGCAGCGCGCCGAATCCGAGCGCCACGGCATCGCGATCGACAGCGAAGAACTCGCCCGGCTGCGCGGCCTGGCAGCGGCACCCCAGCCGCCAGCCGGGTAAGCGCGCAAACCAGCTGCGCTCCGCGCCGGCCTCTGGCCTACGCGGCCTGCTGCGCCTGCAAAAGTGCCAGCGCCTTTGGCAGATGGGCCGCAATGGCTGCCGGATGCGGGTCGGAGAGCCGGGGCACATGGCCCAGGAAGGGTGCCAAAAGGCCCGCCTCCAGCGCCGCCAGGTTGTCGCCGCCATGCGGCATGGCGGCATCGACCGTGTTGGCCACCCAGCCGGCCAACTGCAGGCCGCGCGCGCGCACGGCTTCGGCCGTGAGCAGCGCGTGGTTGATGCAGCCCAGGCGCAGGCCCACCACCAGTACCACTGGCAGCCCCAGGTCCACGGCCAGGTCGGCGGTGTCCCAGCCAGGGACTAGCGGCACCCGAAACCCGCCCACGCCTTCGACAAATGCGATGTCCGCCCGCGCCGCCACACCGCGCACGGCGGCCAGCAGCGAATCGCGCGAGATGGTGCGGCCCTCCAGGCGGGCGGCGATGTGCGGCGCACAGGGCGTGCGCAGTTGCAGCGGGCCCACCTCGTCATCGCGCAGGTCCATGTTGCTGGCCGCGCGCAGGCGCAGCACGTCTTCATTGACCCAGCGGCCGTCCACGCAGTCTTGCCCCGCCGCCAGCGGCTTGATGGCAGCCGCGCGCAGGCCCGACTGCGCCGCCAGGTGCGTGAGCGCGGCGGTGATGGCGGTCTTGCCGATCTCGGTGTCGGTGCCGGTGATGAAAAATGCCCCCCACGCTCCGCCGCTTCGCGGGTCGCTGCCCCCCCGAGGGGGCTGCTTTTCATCTTGGGGCGGCCCGGCGACGAAAAAAACCGCGCGTCATGCCAGCTCCGCTGCGGCTTCGGCCAGCGCCTCCAGCAGGCGATCAATGTCAGCCGCGCTGTGCGTGCCACACAGTGTGATGCGCAGGCGTGCCGTGCCCGGCGCCACGGTGGGCGGACGAATCGCCGGCACGCGCAGACCGGCGCGGTCGAGGATGGCAGCCACCCGCAGCGCGGCAGCGTTTTCGCCAATGACCAGCGGCTGGATGGGTGTGTCCGACGCCACCAACCGCCAGCCCAGGCCAGGGTGGCGCGCCAGGATGGCGCCCACACCGTCCCGCAGCTGCGCCTGCAGGCGCACGAGGTTGGCGCGGCGCTGTTCGCCCTCTTCGCCCGCCATCAGCGCCAGGCTTTGCAGCAGCGCATGGGCCAGAGCGGGCGGCGCAGCGGTGGTGAAGATATAGGCACGCGCGGCCTGGATCAGGTATTGGATGACCGTGGGGTGCGCGGCCACAAAGGCGCCCGCCACACCGGCGGCCTTGCCCAGCGTGCCCACCATGATCAGCCGCTCGCTGCGCAGGCCAAAGTGCGCCAGTGTGCCGCGCCCCTGCGGCCCCAACACGCCGAAGCCATGGGCATCGTCCACCACCAGCCAGGCATCGTGCCGTTCGGCCAGCGCAAGCAGGGCATCGAGCGGGGCCACGTCGCCATCCATGCTGAACACCGCATCGGTGACGATCAGCTTGATACGGGCCGTGCAGGCACCCAGCAGCGCATCCAGCTGCGCCACATTGCAGTGCGCATAGCGCTGCACCGACGCCTTGGCCAGGCGTGCACCGTCGATCAGCGAGGCATGGTTCAGCTCTTCCGAAAAAATCACCGCATCGGCATCGCCCAGGGCCGTCAGCACCGCCAGGTTGGCCATGAAGCCGGTGCAGAAAAAAAGCGCCTCGGCGTCTGGAATGGCGGGCGCCACCGTGGCTGCCAGGGCACGTTCCAGCGCCGCGTGCGCGCTCGAATGCCCGCTGATGAGGTGCGACGAGCCCGAGCCAGCACCGTACAGGCGCGCGCCCTCGGCCAGCGCGTCGGCCAGCGCGGGGTGTGCGGCCAAGCCCAGGTAGTCGTTGCTGCAGAACATCAGCAGCTCACGCGATTGCCCGTCGGCGCCGCGCACGCGCTGCACCGGTGCCGTGGCGCTCTGGGCCTCGCGCAGCACGCGTGTCAGATCCTTGGCTGCGATGGCCTGCAGTTTCTGGTTCAGGTGGTCAAGCAGCATCCAACACCTCCGACAGCGTGGCCATCACGGCCTGGAACAAAAACTGCGCCGCGGGCGCGTCAATCAGGTAAGGCGGCATCAGGTACACCGTGGCGCCGATGGGGCGGATCAGCAGCTCGTGCGCGCGTGCGGCCAGGTGAAAGCGCTCGGCAAACCGCTCACCGGGTTCGCGCACGTCGAACGCCAGAATCATCCCGCGCTGGCGCAGGTGGTGCACGCGCGGATCGGTGGCCAGCGGCGCGAAGGCCTCGGCCAGCAGCCGGGCCTGCACGCGGTTTTTTTCCAGCACCTGGTCGGCAGCAAAGCGGTCGAGCACGGCATTGGCCGCCGCGCAGGCCAGTGCGTTGCCGGTGTAAGAGTGCGAATGCAGAAAACCGCGCCCCACCTGCTCGCTCCAGAAGCTCTGGTAGACCGTTTCGGTGGTCAGCACCAGCGACAGCGGTAAGGTGCCGCCGCTGATGCCCTTGGACAGCGTGATGAAGTCGGGCCAGCCGCACTCGCCCTGCTCGAATGCAAAGAAGGTGCCGCTGCGCCCGCAGCCCACCGCGATCTCGTCGGCAATGAGGTGGATATCGAACTCGTCGCACAGCGCCCGCACGGCGCGCAGGTAAGAGGGCTCGTGCATGGCCATGCCTGCGGCGCACTGCACCAGCGGCTCGATGATGAGGGCGGCCACATGGCCGCGCCGCGCGGTGAGCACGCGGCGCAGGTCGGCCAGCGCGCGCGCCTCGCTGCCCGGGCCCTGGCGCGCATCGGGCGAATCGACGATGTGGGCGCGCATCAGCAGCGGGTCGTAGGCATCGCGGAACACCGCCACATCGGTCACGGCCAGCGCGCCAATGGTCTCGCCGTGGTAGCCGTTGCGCAGGCAGACGAATTCGCGCTTGTCCGCCTGGCCCCGGTTGCACCACGAATGAAAGCTCATCTTCAGCGCGATCTCGACGGCCGAGGCGCCGTCGCTGGCAAAGAAGGCGTGGCCCAGGGCGCCACCGGTCAGTGCCGAGAGCTTTTCTGCCAGCTCGACCGCGGGCGCATGGGTGCAGCCGGCCAGCATGACGTGGGGCAGGGTTTCCAGCTGGTGCGTGATGGCGGCGCGGATACCGGCATCCGAGTGCCCGAACAGGTTGACCCACCACGAGCTGTTGGCGTCGAAATAGCGCCGCCCTTCCAGGTCGAAAAGCCAGGGCCCTTCACCCCGGGCGATGGCCAGCGGTGGCGTGACGGCGGCACGCGCCATCTGGGTGCAGGGATGCCAGAGCGCAGCCAGGCTGCGGGCGGCCAGATCGGGGGAGTTCAGGGACTTCAATCAACAACTCACTTGCCCGGAAAACCGGGCATGGATGAAGGGCCGGCGCAAGGCACATGCACGCCCCCGCGCGGATGGGGATGAAAAACCGGGGCAAGTATCGCACCCGGACTCCACCCCGGTCACACCGCTTTATCGGCGCACCGAAGCCAGGGGGCAGTATTTGAACCAAATAGGGCACTAGCCCTTATGGATAAAGCGCAACCAGCTATTAATACAATAGCAATCAAAACACTGCCAGCGTGGCCGGCAGTGCTGCCTCGGTCAGACGTTGATCGCCGTGGCCGAGCCCGCCTGCTTGCGCAGCTCGAACTTCTGGATCTTGCCCGTGGCGGTTTTGGGTATTTCGCCAAACACCACGGCGCGCGGCACCTTGAAACCGGCCAGGTGCTTCTTGCAATGCTGCACGATGTCATCGGCCGAGGTCTGCGCGCCGGCTTTCAGCTCCACGAAGGCGCAGGGGGTTTCTCCCCACTTCGCGTCGGGCTTGGCCACCACGGCGGCGGCCAGCACGTCGGGGTGGCGGTAGAGCACGTCTTCCACCTCGATGGACGAGATGTTCTCGCCGCCCGAGATGATGATGTCCTTGCTGCGGTCCTTGATCTTGATGTAGCCGTCGGGGTATTGCACGGCCAGATCGCCGCTGTGAAACCAGCCTCCGGCAAAGGCTTCCTCGGTGGCCTTGGGGTTCTTGAGGTAACCCTTCATGGCAATGTTGCCCTTGAACATGATCTCGCCCATGGTTTCGCCGTCCCAAGGCACGGGGTGCAGGGTTTCGGGGTCGAGCACCTGCACATCACGCTGCAGGTGGTAGCGCACGCCCTGGCGGGCGTTGAGGCGCGCGCGCTCGCCGATGTCGAGGTCGTTCCAGGCATCGTGCTTGGCGCACACCGTGGCCGGGCCGTACACCTCGGTGAGGCCATAGACATGGGTCAGATCGAAGCCCATCTTCTCCATGCCCTCGATCATCGAGGCGGGCGGCGCAGCGCCGGCCACCATGGCCTTGACGCCTGCGGGCACCCCTTCCTTCATCGCGGCCGGGGCGTTGACCAGCAGGCCGTGCACGATGGGCGCGCCGCAATAGTGGGTAACGCCGTGGTTGCGGATGGCATCAAAGATCGCCTGCGCCTCCACCCGGCGCAGGCACACGTTGACACCCGCGCGCGCCGCCACCGTCCACGGAAAGCACCAGCCGTTGCAGTGGAACATGGGCAGCGTCCACAGATAGACCGCGTGCTTGGGCATGTCCCACTCCAGCACGTTGCTGATGGCGTTGGTGGCCGCGCCCCGGTGGTGGTAGACCACGCCCTTGGGGTTGCCGGTGGTGCCGGATGTGTAGTTGAGAGCAATGGCATCCCACTCGTCGCCGGGCAGCTCCCACGCGAACTGCGGGTCGCCGTTGGCCAGGAATTCTTCATAGGTGCGCTCGCCCAGGCGCTGGCTGGCGGGACCATACAGTGCGTCCTCCACATCAATCAGCAGCAGCGGCGCCTGGCTCTGGCGCAGCGCCAGGGCCTTGGCCATGGTGCCCGCGAACTCGGGGTCCACGATCACGGCCTTGGCCTCGCCGTGGTCGAGCATGAAGGCAATGGCCTCGGGGTCGAGCCGCGTATTCAGCGCGTTGAGCACGGCGCCTGCCATGGGCACGCCAAAGTGCGCCTCCACCATCGGCGGCGTGTTGGGCAGCATCACGGCCACGGTGTCGTTCTTGCCGATGCCCGAGCGCGCCAGCGCGCTGGCCAGTTGGCGGCAGCGCGCGTAGGTCTGGGCCCAGGTCTGGCGCAGATCGCCATGCACGATGGCCAGGCGGTCGGGATAAACCTCGGCGGTGCGCTCGATGAAACCCAGCGGCGACAGGGGCGCAAAGTTGGCTTCAGTGCGGGGCAATTGCTGGTCGTAGATGCTGGTCATGGCGGTTTCTCCGGTACGGCGACACATGGACTGTATCCAGTCCTGCGCCCGGACTTGCGCCGGTGTTTGATGCAGCGCAATAACCATACTACCGATATGGATTGAAATCAGTCTGCCGTCTGGACTGAGTCCGAGTCAGATCTCCTACCCGGGGGTCTGCCCTCCCGGTTCATGAAGAGATTGCGCAGTTGCCTGGCTGCGCCGTTTCTGCGGCCGCCCTCTGCACGCCAGCGTGCCGGAAGGCGCATTCACCCAGAGCCAGGTATTTACGGAGTAAACATGACAACCCGAATGGCCACCCCTCTGAGAGCCCTTGCCGCCGCCCTTGCCACATCGGCCGCGCTTCTGGCCGCAGGGCCCCTGCAGGCTGCCAACAACGAGCCCATTTCGCCCATCAAACCCGCCAAGGTGACGAACCCTGCGGTGGTGGAGTTGGGCAAGAAACTGTTCTTCGATCCACGCCTGTCGCGCTCGGGCTTCATTTCGTGCAACTCTTGCCACAACCTGGGCATGGGCGGCAGCGACAACCTCAAGACCTCCATCGGCCACAACTGGCAAAAGGGCCCCATCAACTCGCCCACGGTGCTCAACTCCAGCCTGAACCTGGCCCAGTTCTGGGATGGCCGCGCCAAGGATCTGCAGGCACAGGCCGGCGGGCCCATCGCCAATCCGGGCGAAATGGCTTTCACGCACGAGCTGGCCATTGACCTGCTGGCCTCCATTCCTGCCTATCGCACCGAGTTCAAGAAGGCGTTCAAAAAGGAGCCGATCGATATCGACCAGGTCACCAAGGCCATTGCCGCGTTCGAAGAAACGCTGGTCACACCCAACTCGCGCTTCGACCAGTGGCTGGTCGGCAAGACCACCGCACTGACAAAGGACGAGCTGGCGGGTTACCAGCTCTTCAAGACCAGCGGCTGCGTGGCCTGCCACAACGGCCCGGCCGTGGGTGGCAACTCGTTCCAGAAAATGGGCGTCGTCGAACCCTACAAGGACACGACCGGTGCCGAAGGCCGATCTGCCGTCACGGGCAAGGACGCCGACCGCTTCAACTTCAAGGTGCCTACGCTGCGCAATGTGGAGCTGACCTACCCCTACTTCCACGATGGTGCAGCGGATACCCTGGCGCAGGCGGTGGATACCATGGGCCGCATTCAGCTGGGCCGCACCTTCACCGACGACGAGAACGCCAAGATCGTGGCCTTCCTCAAGACGCTGACGGGCGACCAGCCCAAGTTCATGCTGCCCATCCTGCCGCCATCGAGCGACAAGACACCGCGTCCCCAGCCATTCGACAAATAATCCAGCCACCCGGAAGAGAAAAGAAAAAGGCCCATGGAGACAATCACTTCCGGCGCTGTGTACGAGCGCCTGCAAGTGGCCGGCGTGCTGCCCACCTTGCAGCGCCTGGCCATCGGCGCGGTTTTGCTGCAGCGGCCCGTGCACATGACGGCTGAGCAAGTTCTGGCCGCTGCACGCACACACCTGGCGGGCATCTCGCGCGCCACCGTTTATGGCACGCTGCAAACCTTCGTGCAGCACGGCCTGCTGCGCGAACTGGTGATGAACGGCGAAGCAACCATCTATGACTCGAACACCCGTGCACACCACCACATCTACCATATTGATACCGGCGAGGTGCACGACCTGCCCGACGGCCAGTTGAAGGTAAGCGGCATGCCCGCGCTGAGGGACGACCTGGAAATGGCCGAAGTGGACATCATCGTGCGCGTTCGCAGCCGCAAAACCGTGGGCTGAGCCGCACGCGCAGGATCGTTCAAAATACCCGGGTGTCGATCCCCCAATCATTCATCCAGGAACTGCTCGCGCGCGTTGACGTGGTGGATATCGTGGGCCGCTACGTGCAGCTCAAAAAGGGCGGCGCCAATTTCATGGGGCTGTGCCCCTTTCATGGCGAGAAATCGCCCTCTTTCAGCGTCAGCCCCGCCAAGCAGTTCTATCACTGCTTTGGCTGCGGCAAGAACGGCAACGCCATCAGCTTTTTGATGGAGCACGCCGGCATGGGCTTCATCGAGGCCGTGCAGGACCTGGCCCAGCAGGTGGGCCTGCAGGTGCCGGACGATGACATTTCCCCCCAAGAGAAAGAGCGTGCAGCCGCCGCCCGGCAAAAGCAGGCCACGCTGACCGATGTGCTTGAAAAAGCCGCCGAGGCCTACCGCCAGCAACTGCGCACATCACCCCGGGCCGTGGCGTATTTCAAGGGCCGGGGCGTGTCGGGCGCGGTGGCCAAGCGCTATGGCCTGGGCTATGCCCCCGAAGGCTGGCGCAGCCTGGCCAGCGTTTTCCCGCACTACGACGACCCGCTGCTCGAAGAAAGCGGGCTGGTCATCGTGAACGACGAGGACGGCGGCAAACGCTACGACCGCTTCCGCGACCGGGTGATGTTCCCCATCCGCAATGTGAAGGGCGAGTGCATCGGCTTTGGCGGGCGCGTGCTGGGGGACGACAAGCCCAAATACCTCAATTCGCCGGAAACCCCGGTGTTCCACAAGGGCCGCGAGCTCTATGGCCTGTTCGAGGCCCGCACCGCCATCCGCGAGCAGGGCTATGCACTGGTCACCGAGGGCTACATGGACGTGGTGGCGCTGGCGCAGCTGGGTTTCCCGAACGCCGTGGCCACGCTGGGCACGGCCTGCACACCCGAACATGTGCAAAAGCTGCTGCGCTTCACCGACTCCGTGGTGTTCAGCTTTGATGGCGACACCGCCGGCCGCCGGGCAGCCCGCAAGGCGCTTGATGGCGCCCTGCCCCATGCCAGCGACACGCGCAGCATCAAGTTTTTGTTTCTGCCGCCCGAGCACGACCCCGACAGCTTTGTGCGCGCGCATGGCTCCGACGCCTTTGCCCGCCATATTGGCGATGCCGTTCCGCTGAGCCGCTTCCTGATCGAAGCCGCCAGCGAAAGCTGCGACCTGGGCACGGCAGAAGGCCGCGCGCACATGGCCAGCAATGCCCGGCCGTTGTGGAGCGCATTGCCCGAGGGCGTGCTGCGGCGCCAGGTGCTCACCGAGCTGGCCCAGCTCGCCCAGCTGGACGCGCACGACCTGTCCGATCTCTGGAGCAAGACCGCCGCCCAGGAGGCAGCGCGCCACCCCGGCCCCGGCGCCAGCGCCTCACACCGCCATGCCGCCGCCCAGGCAGACGAGCCCCCGTGGGGCGCGCCGGCCGAACCCGGCTGGCAATCGCCCGGCGGCGGCGCCTACGGCTCGCCCCAGAAACCACCCTTTCGCAAGGGCAGCGACTGGAAAGGCGGCAGCTGGAAAAAGAAGGACGCCGCACCCTGGCCGCCCCAGCCACGCCTGCCGCGCACCCCCACCGCCAGCCGGGCAGACCACGCCGCACGCCTGCTTTTGTCGCACATGGCGTTTCTGGAAGATCTGACACACGACGACCACGCCGCGCTGTGCGCCCTGCCCGCTCCGCACGGCCCGCTGTTCAGCTGGCTGGAAGGGCAATTGCACGAGCACGGCCCGCTGGCCTGGGCGCTGCTGCGGGAAAGCCTGCGGGGCCATCCCTGTGAAGCCCTGGCATTGAAAGTGATGACCGGCTCGCACGCCCAGACCGAGGGCGATCTGCACGAATTGCGGCTGGAGCTGCGCGACCTTTTGAACCGCATGCTGATCGAAGACATCAACGCCCAGCAAAAAGCCCTGATTCTTCAGGCCGCGCAAGACCCCACTGCGCTCGAACGCTACCGCGCCCTGGAGCAGCGGCGCAACATTCTGCAGGGCATCGCGCCGCGTAGCGCTTGAAATATCGTGTGGCCGGTATAATGTAGGGTTTGTCGGCAAGAGCGACAGCAGCACCTCCGAGCCGGACCACCGTGACAAACGCGCACAACCGTCCACCCATCGCAAGGACTGCACACCAAATGTTCGCCCAGACATCTTGCCCTTGAGGATCACTCCTCTACCTGCAGCAGCTCTGCTTTTGCAGTGTCACCCGCGCCGGGATCTGAGGCGCTTGCGTTTTCTTTGTGTCCGTTTTTGACTCCGAGGTTGTTTTATGCCTGCTCAAAAGTCCGCGAAGCCGCTCAAGTCCGCCCCAGGCACCGCCGCGAAGGCTGTCTCCAAAACCGCTGCCAAAGCACCGGCCAAAGCCGCGCCCCCCAAGGCCGCCGCTGCCGCCCCTGCCCCGGCTGCCAAGAAAGTCAAAACTGTGTCCGTGAAAAGTTCTGCCGAGCTGATTAAAGCTGCCGATGAATTGCTGAAGAAAAAGCCTGCCCGCGCCGCAGCAGCCCCGTCCGATGGCGACGAACCCCCTAAAAAACGCCCCGGCCGTCCGGCCAAGGCCGCCGGCACCGCCGAAGCCAAGGTCCCCGCCAAACGCGGCCGCAAGCCCAAGGCCGCTGCGGGCGAAATCAGCAGTGACGAAGCAGACCTGTCCGACATCGAATCCGATCTCGAAGGCGAAGTGGAACCCGAGACAGAAGCCACCCCCACGGCCGAGAAGGTCAAGCCCCTGCGCATGAAGATCAGCAAGGCGAAAGAGCGCGCCTTGATGAAGGAATTCGGCCTGGACGAAACCGTCCTGTCCGAAGAAGACATGGCCAAGCGCCGGGCGCGCCTGAAGACCCTGATCAAGCTGGGCAAGACGCGCGGCTACCTCACGCACGTTGAAATCTCCGACCACCTGCCTGACAAGCTGGTCGATGCCGAAACCCTCGAAGCCGTCATCACCACGCTGAACGATCTGGGCGTGGCGGTTTACGAGCAGACGCCCGATGCAGAGGCGCTGATCATCACCGACAACGCCCCCGCGGGCGCCACCGAAGAAGAAGCCGAAGAAGCCGCCGAGGCCGCACTGTCCACCGTGGACAGCGAGTTCGGCCGCACCACCGACCCCGTGCGCATGTACATGCGCGAAATGGGCACCGTGGAGCTGCTCACGCGCGAAGGCGAAATCGAAATCGCCAAGCGCATCGAAGGCGGCCTGATGGCCATGATGGAGGCGATCAGCGCATCGCCCGCCACCATTGCCGAAATCCTGAACATGGGCGAAGACATCCGCGAAGGCAAGGTGGTCATCTCCACCATCGTGGACGGTTTCTCCAACCCCAACGAGGCCGACGACTATGTGGCCGAAGAAGACTTCGACGAATTCGACGAAGCCGATGACGACGACGGCAAGGGCGGCTCCAAGGCCCTGACCAAAAAGCTCGAAGAGCTCAAGAAGCAGGCGCTGGAGCGCTTTGACAAGCTGCGCGAGCTGTTCGAAAAAGTGCACAAGATCTACGACAAGGAAGGCTACGGCACGCCTGCCTACGTGAAGGCCCAGGCCGCCTTGTCCGAAGAGCTGATGACCATCCGCTTCACGGCCAAGACCATCGAGAAGCTGTGCGACATGGTGCGCGGCCAGGTCGATGATGTGCGCAAAAAAGAGCGCGAGCTGCGCCGCATCATCGTGGACAAGTGCGGCATGCCCCAGGAAACCTTCATCAAGGACTTCCCGGCCAACCTGCTCAACCTCAAGTGGGTGGAAAAGCAGGCTGCGGCCGGCAAGCCATGGTCGACCATCATGGCGCGCAACATCCCGCCTATCCAGGATCTGCAGCAAAAGCTGACCGACCTGCAATCGCGCGTAGTCGTGCCGCTGGCCGAACTCAAGGGCATCAACAAGCGCATGAACGAGGGTGAATCGACCTCGCGCGATGCCAAGAAGGAAATGATCGAGGCCAACCTGCGCCTGGTGATTTCGATCGCCAAGAAGTACACCAACCGTGGCTTGCAGTTCCTCGACCTGATCCAGGAGGGCAACATCGGCCTGATGAAGGCGGTGGACAAGTTCGAATACCGCCGCGGCTACAAGTTCTCGACCTATGCGACGTGGTGGATCCGCCAGGCCATCACAAGGAGCATCGCCGACCAGGCCCGCACCATCCGCATCCCGGTGCACATGATCGAAACGATCAACAAGATGAACCGCATCAGCCGCCAGCACTTGCAAGAGTTTGGTTTTGAGCCCGATGCGTCCATCTTGGCAGCCAAGATGGAGATCCCCGAGGACAAGATCCGCAAGATCATGAAGATCGCCAAAGAGCCGATCTCCATGGAAACCCCCATCGGCGACGACGACGACAGCCACCTGGGCGATTTCATCGAAGACGGTGCCAACACCGCTCCCATCGAAGCCGCCATGCAGGCCGGTCTGCGCGACGTGGTCAAGGACATTCTGGATGGCCTGACCCCACGCGAAGCCAAGGTGCTGCGCATGCGCTTTGGCATCGAAATGACCAGCGACCACACACTGGAAGAAGTGGGCAAGCAGTTTGACGTGACGCGCGAGCGCATTCGCCAAATAGAAGCCAAGGCGCTGCGCAAGTTGAAGCACCCCAGCCGCTCGGACAAGCTGCGCAGCTTTATCGACTCGCTGTAAACCGCACCGCAATCACCCTGGCAACAGGGTCTGGTCGCGCAGACACCCCAGCCACCCACCCGGTGCTGGGGCGTCGTGCTTTGGGGGTGACCTGGTACTGGGAACAGGCCGCTTCAGAGAATATGAATCAAAATAGCCTCCAGCGATTTATGGATAAGCGCCCATAGCTATATAAATAATAGCAATCAATCCAGCTTGAACCCTGACTACGCCACCAGTTTGGCCATGCGGCTGACCTCGCTGCGAAAGAAGGCGGCCGTTGAATCAGGAGGCGGGCTTTGCAGCTGGTAGCCCTGCGCCAGCAAGGCAACGCGCACCTCTGAAACCGCCACCGCGCTGCGCACCGCCTGGTAGGCGCGCTCCACCCCGGGTTTGGGCACGCCTGCAGGCCCCGCCACCGCCACCCAGCCGTCCAGCCGTCCAGCGCTAATGGGGCAGGCCCTGCGCGACGATCGTCGGCAAATCGGGCAGCAGGGGCGAACGGGTGGGGGACGACAAACCGATGGCCCGCCGTGCGCCCGGCTTCACATGGGACGCCGCCACGGCAATGGCAACGAACGCTATCTGGATCTGGCGATTCATGCCACCGCCCCTTGTGCCCGTAAGGCCTGCACCTGCTCGCCGGTGTAACCCAGCTCTTCCATGATCTCGGCGGTGTGCTGGCCCAGCACGGGCGGCTGCAGGCGCACGCCCAGCCGCTGGCCGTCCATGCGCAACGGGAACAGCGTGGTGCGAGCGGTCTGCCCGGCACGCTCGCCATCGGGCAGCGTGATGTCGGCCAGGCCACCGGTGGCGTTGAGGTGCGGGTCGTCAAACAGCTGGTCGGGCCGCAGGATGGGCGCAAAAGGCAGTCCGTTTTTCTCGAAGATGACCGTCAGCTCGGCAGCGCTGTAAGCGGCCAGGCGCTGGCGCAGATCGGGCAGCATCGTGGCACGCTGGCGCACGCGGTCGTTGTTGGTCGCCAGTTGCGGATCGGCCTTGAGGTCGGCAAAGCCCAGGGCATCACAAAAGGTGATCCACTGCGCATCGCTCACAGCGGCCAGAAAAATCTGCTCGCCATCCTTCACGCTGAACACGTCGTACAGCGCCCACGACGAAATGCGCTCGGGCATGGGCGCGGCAGGCTGGCCGGTGACGGCGTATTGCATCATGTGCTGGCCCACCAGAAACACGTTGTTCTCGAACAGGGCCGAGTCCACCTCCTGCCCGCGCCCGGTGATGCCGCGCTGCATCAGCGCCGCCATGGCCCCGATGGCACCAAACATTCCGCCCATGATGTCGTTGACGCTGGTGCCCGCGCGCAGCGGGTCGCCGGGGCGGCCCGTCATGTAGGCCAGGCCGCCCATCATCTGCACCACCTCGTCCAGCGCGGTGCGGTGCTCGTAGGGGCCGGGCAGAAAACCGGTGTGGTTCACATAGATGAGGCGCGGGTTGAGCTGGCTCAGTGCCGCATAGTCGAGCCCGTATTTGGTCATCACGCCGGGCTTGAAGTTTTGCGCCACCACGTCGGCCGAGGCCGCCAGCTTGCGCGCCACCTCCAGCCCCTCGGGGCGGCGCAGGTCGAGCGCAATGCTCTTCTTGTTGCGGTTGAACATGGGGAAAAAACCCGCGCCCGCGCCCAGCAGGTGGCGGGTGCGGTCGCCCTCCACGGGCTCGACCTTGATGACTTCGGCCCCCAGATCGGCCAGCACCATGCCGCAGGTGGGGCCCATGACCATGTGGGTGAACTCCACCACGCGCAGCCCCGCCAGGGGCAAGGGGCGCGATGTGGTGCCAGGGGTGGACGATGAAGCAGGGGCAGCAGGTGACGAAGGTGCAGAAGTCATGGGGCTCACGATAAAGGATACAGTGGAACGATGAAGCCACGGCAGCCGGCGCGCTGACCGCAGCGGCCACTTGCGCCCGGGCCAACCTGGCCATCAGCGTGGTGCCGCGCGAGGTGGCCGGGCCCTTTGCCCGCACGGCCCCGGTGCGCATTGTTCCCCTGAGCGATGCCTGGGCACGCCGCCGTTTTGCCGTGTGTTACCGCAGCAGCCAGACGCTTCCACCCTGCGCACGGCTGCTGGTGGACCACCTGGCGCGTGCCGGCGAGCCCGATCACCTCGTTCGTGGCCCGCATGCAACACTTTGAAATGGTTTGAGGCAATTTACGGGGCAGGTGCATGTGCACTGTGCCTTTTGAGCTACCAAACTTGTAGCAAAACGGGTTCCGCGCTATAGTCGCAGCGCTCCCTCGGACGTGGTGCCTTTCGCGCCACCCCGAAATTTGACCCAACACTCGCGCGAGGAGAAACATCCATGAGCTCCAAAGAAAATGCCGCCATCAACCAGCTGTTTGAACGGCTTGAATGCCGTTACGCACTGCGCGTGCTCTGGGCCCTGCGCGATGGCCACCCCCAGACCTTCCGCCTGCTGCAAGACAGTGTGGGCGGCATCACGCCCAACACCTTGAACACCCGCATCAAGGAACTGCGCGAGGCCGGCTTTGTCGACCACGGCAGCGACGGTTACACCGTCACCCCGTCGGGCGCCGATCTGCTCAAGCGCCTGTCGGACGTGCAAGCCTTTGCCACCCGCTGGGTAGCGGGCCGCGCCAAGAAGGCCTGAAGCAGCGCCCATCCGCTGACCCGCGCTGCCCTGCCCGCTTGCCGGGTTTTTGCTAAAATACGGGCCAAAATGGCTGCTAGCGCACTATCCATAAGCGCTAGCAGCTATATTTTTAATAGCACCCAAGGAATTTCACCATGGCACTGACCACCACCGCATCCGGCCTGCAATACGAAGACACCGTCATCGGCGAAGGCGCCGAAGCCACCAAGGGCCAGAACGTCTCGGTGCACTACACCGGCTGGCTTTACAACAATGGCGAGCAAGGTGCCAAGTTCGACTCTAGCCGCGACCGCAACGACGCCTTCGCGTTCTCGCTGGGCGCGGGTATGGTCATCAAGGGCTGGGACGAAGGCGTGCAAGGCATGAAGATCGGTGGCCAGCGCACCCTGATCATCCCGGCCGCACTGGGCTATGGCGCACGCGGCGCCGGCGGTGTGATTCCCCCCAACGCCACGCTGAAGTTCGACGTGGAACTGCTGGGCGTGCGCTGAAACAGCGGCTCCCCTCTCCCAGCACCAAGGGATGACCTGCATTACCCCCTGCGGTCTGTGATAGCGCGCCCTCGGGCGATCCACTGCGTTGCTTATCTTTCCAATAGTGGGGCTACTGGCTGCAAAAAGACGCCTTGCGGCCCATCCCGATCCGCACTACCACCGACGCGCGAGGGTTGTGCAGGTCATCCAAAGCGGCCCCTGTGGCCGTTTTTTTGATTGCGGGGTTGTGCAGGCTGGCCGGCACACCTGGCACACTCTGCGCGGTATTGGCTGTCGGCGAAACGGCTCCTGTTGCCCGATTGCGCAGGCTGGCAGTGCCTACATCTCGGAGCGCACCAGGGGCAGCGCTGGAGCCGGTCGGGTGATGCGGCTCACCACCACCGCCACGATCAGCCCTGCGGGCACGCCAAACACCCCCGCAGAAATGGGCTGGATGCCAAACCACAGGCCATCCGCCAGCAACCAGCCCGCCCAGGTGCGCAAGACGGGCACATGCGAAAGCATGTAATACACGGCAATGCCCAGCCCGGCGAGCATGCCGGCCACCGCCCCCTGGCGCGTGGTTCCGCGCCAGAAGATACCCAGCACCATCACCGGCACAAAGGCCGACGCAGCCAGAGAAAACGACGCAGACACGAGCGGCAGAATTTCGGCCGGCTTGAGTGCCGCTACAAACGCCGCCGCCAGCGCCACCGACAGCAAGGTGAACTTGGTCAGGATGACGCGCTGTTCGGGCGATGCCTCCCGGGGAGCCCCGCGGTAATAGAGGTCGCGCACCAGCGCGTTGCTGATGGTCAGCAGCAGCCCGTCGGCAGTGGACAATGCCGCCGCCAGCCCGCCCGCAGCCACCAGGCCCGACACGACATACGGCAGCCCCCCCAGCTCTGGCGTGGCCAGCATGATGAGGTCGGCACCCAGCCGGATTTCGCCAAACTGCACCAGGCCATCGCCGTTCACGTCTTCCACCGACAACAGCGATGCGTCCACCCGGGCCCATTGCGCCAGCCAGTTGGGCAGGGTTTCAAAACTGCTGCCCACCAGGTTCTGCATGACCTCGAACTTCACCAGCACGGCCAGCGCTGGCGCGCTAAGGTAAAGCAAGGCAATGAAAAACAGCGACCACGCCACCGACGTCCGCGCCGCAGCCACCGAGGGCGCCGTGTAGTAACGGGTCAGCAAATGTGGCAGGCCCGCAGTGCCCACCATCAGGCAGAACATGAGCGCCAGGAAGTTGCGCCGCGCCAGTTCATACTCCTTTCGCTCATGCGGCGAGCCGTTGGGGTCGCCTGCGAAGGCCTGGCTGTGCAGCGGCAGGCCTCCCAGGGGGCGGGCGCGCTCATAGTTCTCGCGCATCTCGCGCGTCCAGCGCTCGCGCGCCGATGCCGCATCGCGGGGCAGCGAGACCAGCTCACGGCTGGCCGAAACAATCAGGCCCACATCGGCATTCTGGTCACGCAGGGCACGAACGCGTTCACGCGCCTTTTCGCGCTCGCGCTCCAGCGCGCCCTCCACGTCCTGCAGCCGCGCCTCGAAGTCCTGCGCCCGGCGCAAATAGGCCACCACCACCTGGTGCTCTGCCGGCGAGTCAAGCAGCCGCTCTTCCATATCGGCAATCTTGCCCAGCTGCGCGCCATACACCAGGGGCGCCATCGGATTGCCCAGCTGCTTGTAGGCCAGCCAGGACACCGGGATCAAAAAGGCCAGCAGCAGCACCACATATTGCGCCACCTGCGTCCAGGTGATGGCGCGCATGCCGCCCAGAAACGAGCACAGCAGCACACCGCCCAGCCCCAGCATGATGCCGATCTCAAATTGCACCCCCGTGAGGCGCGATGCAATCAGGCCCACGCCATAAATCTGGGCCACCACGTAGGTGAACGAGCACAGCACCGCCGCCAGCGCGGCAATGATGCGCGGCCAGCGCCCGCCAAAACGCACATGAAAAAAATCGGGCACCGTGTAAAGGCCCATGGCACGCAGATGCGGGGCGATCAGCAGGGCCACCAGGCAAAAACCGCCGGTCCAGCCCAGCAGGTAGGCCAGCCCGCCCGCCTGGCCCGGCGTGCCAGAAAAACCCTGCAGATACAGCGCACCCGACAGGCTGATGAACGAGGCGGCGCTCATCCAGTCGGCCGCCGCCGCCATTCCGTTGTAGACGGGCGGAATGCGCCGCCCCGCCACGTAATACTCTTCGGGATCGGTGGTACGGCCGTACACACCGATACCGGCGTAGACCATTACCGTGAGAAACAGGAAGATCGGGCCGATCCAGTGCCTCGAAAGCCCCCGCTGCTCTGCCCAGGCCATCAGGGCCAGAAATGCCACCACCCCCACCACATACAGGGCAAAGATGCGGTGCAGGCGCCAAAGGTAGGCCTTGTCGTCACCCCCCTGTTTAGCACGACCGGGATCAGCCATGGGGTCTGGCCGGTACCGGCGCGCGCTCTGCCATCTGCGCAGCCGCCTGTGCGGCGTCCTGGCGCTCAAAGCGGTTCATGGCCCAGCAGTAGGCCACGACGATGGCAATGAACATCAACACCGCGCCTTGGGCGGCGATCCAGTAACCCAGCGGCCAGCCCCCTGCCACCAGCAATTGCAGGTCGCGGGCAAAGAATGTGGCCACAAATGAGACCAGCACCCACAGCAAGAGCAGCCCCCCCTTGAGCCACAGGTGGCGCACATCGTGCAGATCTGGTGGGAAGGGCCCGGCCAGCTCGGGCTCGTGGGTTTTTTTCAGGGGCCGCATCCAGGGTGCTCGCTACCGTGGGTTGACAAAGTGCAGCCCCTGCTCGCTCAGCGTGCGAGTTGCTGCCAGGTGGCGATCACGCTGTCAGGGTTCAGCGAAATCGACGAAATGCCCTCTTTGGCCAGCCACTGCGCAAAGTCAGGGTGATCCGAGGGGCCCTGGCCGCAAATGCCGATGTATTTGCCCTGCGCCAGGCAGGCCTTGATGGCCTGGTGGATCAGCGCCTCGACGGCCGGGTCGCGTTCGTCAAAGTCCTTTGCCAGCAACTCCAGGCCCGAGTCACGGTCCAGGCCCAGGGTGAGCTGGGTCAGGTCGTTGGAACCGATGGAGAAACCGTCGAAGAACTCCAGGAAGCGATCGGCCAGGATGGCATTGCTGGGCACCTCGCACATCATGATGACCTTGAGGTCGTCCTTGCCGCGCTCAAGCCCGTGGGCAGCCAGCAACTTGGTAACGCGCTCGGCCTGGCCCAGTGTGCGCACAAACGGCACCATCACCTGCACGTTGGTCAGGCCCATGTCGTTGCGTACGCGCTTCAAAGCTTCGCATTCCATCGCAAAGGCTTCGCCGAACTCGGTGCTGATGTAGCGCGCTGCACCGCGAAAACCCAGCATCGGGTTTTCTTCCTCGGGCTCGTAACGGCTGCCGCCGATGAGCTTGCGGTATTCATTGCTCTTGAAGTCGGATAAGCGCACGATGACGGGCTTGGGCCAGAAGGCGGCCGCAATGGTGGCCACACCTTCAGCCACCTTGTCTACATAGAAAGCGCGCGGGCTGGCATGACCTCGTGCCACCGATTCCACGGCCTTTTTCAGGTCGTTGTCGATGTTCGGGTAGTCAAGAATGGCCTTGGGGTGCACGCCAATGTTGTTGTTGATGATGAACTCGAGCCGCGCCAGGCCCACGCCCTCATTGGGCAACTGGCAAAAGTCAAACGCCAGTTGCGGGTTGCCCACGTTCATCATGATCTTGGTCTTGATGGCTGGCATCTCGCCGCGCTGCACTTCGGTGATCTCGGTTTCAAGCAGACCGTCATAGATGCGGCCGGTGTCGCCTTCCGAGCAGCTCACCGTGACCAACGTGCCGTCTTTCAGGCGCTCGGTGGCGTCACCGCAGCCCACCACCGCCGGAATGCCCAGCTCGCGGGCAATGATGGCGGCGTGGCAAGTGCGGCCACCGCGGTTGGTGACGATAGCACTGGCGCGCTTCATCACGGGCTCCCAGTTGGGGTCGGTCATGTCGGTCACCAGCACATCGCCGGGCTGCACCTTGTCCATCTCGCTGATGTTGTGCACGATGCGCACGGGGCCGGTGCCGATCTTCTGGCCAATGGCACGGCCTTCGGCCAGCACGGCGCCATGGCCCTTGAGCTTGTAGCGCAGTTCGGCCTGGCCTTTGGCCTGGCTCTTCACCGTTTCAGGGCGGGCCTGCAAGATATAAAGCTGGCCGTCGGTGCCGTCCTTGCCCCATTCGATGTCCATGGGGCGGCCATAGTGCTGTTCAATCACCACGGCATAGTGCGCCAGCAGCTCCACGTCGGCATCGGTGAGCGAATAGCGGTTGCGCTGCTCGGTGGGCACGTCGATGGTCTTGATGAGCTTGCCGGTCTGGGCCTTTTCGTCGGGCGTGGCAAACACCATCTGGATCAGCTTGGACCCCAGATTGCGGCGGATCACCGACTTTTTGCCCGCCTTGAGCATGGGCTTGTGCACATAGAACTCGTCTGGGTTCACGGCGCCCTGCACCACGGTTTCACCCAGGCCGTAGCTGCTGGTGATGAACACCACGTCTTCAAAACCGCTTTCGGTGTCGATGGTGAACATCACACCGGCCGCGCCCAGGTCAGAGCGCACCATGCGCTGCACGCCGGCAGACAGGGCCACCACATCGTGCGCAAAACCCTTGTGCACGCGGTAGCTGATGGCGCGGTCGTTGTAGAGGCTGGCGAAAACCTCCTTCATCTTGTGCAGCACCTCGTCGATGCCATGCACGTTCAGGAAGGTTTCCTGCTGGCCAGCAAAGGATGCGTCGGGCAGGTCTTCGGCCGTGGCGGACGAGCGCACGGCAAACGAGGCAGCCGGGTTGCCTGCGCTCAGTTTGGCGAATTCGTCGGCAATGGCCTTTTGCAGATCGGCCGGGAAAGGCTGGGCCTCGACCATGGCGCGGATCTCGGCGCCCACGGCAGCCAGGGCACGCACGTCTTCGGTGTCGAGCGCGGCCAGCTTGGCGCTGATGCGGTCGGCCAGGCCTTCAAAGGCTAAAAATTCGCGGAACGCATGGGCCGTGGTGGCAAAGCCCGTGGGCACGCGCACGCCGTGCGGCAGCTGCGAGATCATCTCGCCGAGGGAGGCGTTTTTTCCGCCTACCGCCTCGACGTCGGTCATTCTCAGGTTTTCAAACGGTACGACCAGGGCGGTCGGGCTGAAAAGTGCAGACATGGGAGAGCTCCAGAAGTTAAAACCGGGTCTGCGCGCCCGCCCGAAGGGAGCAAGGGGCGAGCGGCCATGCACGGGCTGCAGCTTTGTCGTAGTGGTTGTTGGCCGACCGGGTGCATGGTGAGAATTGGATAATTGTCACAATTGTAGGCCTGCCGCACTGGCGACAGGCTGACGTCCTGAAAGGCCCCTCTTCCATGCACTCGCGCACCGTATTCTTTGTGTCTGACGGCACCGGTATCACCGCCGAAACTTTCGGCAACGCCATCCTGGCCCAGTTCGAGTTGGTGCCGCGCCGCGTGCGCCTGCCGTTCGTGGACACCGTGGACAAGGCCCACCAGGCGGTGCGCCAGATCAACCACACCGCCGAACTGGAAGGCAAGAAACCGGTGGTGTTCACCACGCTGGTCAACATGGAGGTGCTCAAAGTCATCCAGGAGGGCTGCAAAGGCATGCTGCTGGACATGTTTGGCACCTTCGTGCACCCACTGGAGGAAGAGCTGGGAATCAAGTCGCACCACCGGGTGGGGCGCTTCTCGGATGTGAGCCGCAGCAAGGAATACACCGACCGCATCGAAGCCATCAATTTCAGCCTGGCGCACGACGATGGCCAAAGCCACCGCGACCTGGCGGGCGCCGACGTGATCCTGGTGGGCGTAAGCCGCAGCGGCAAAACTCCCACCAGTCTCTACCTGGCCATGCAGCATGGCCTGAAGGCCGCCAACTACCCGCTGATCCCCGAAGACTTTGACCGCCGTCAGCTGCCACCGGCGCTGATGGAGTTTCGCAAAAAGATCTTTGGCCTGACCATCAGCCCCGAGCGGCTGTCCGAGATTCGCAGCGAACGCCGACCCGAATCGCGCTATGCCAGCCTGCAAAACTGCCGCCACGAGGTGGCCGAAGCCGAGGCCATGATGCGCCGCGCTGGCATCCGCTGGCTGTCTACCACCACCAAATCCATCGAAGAAATCGCCACCACCATCCTGCAAGAGCTGCAGCCGGACCGGCTGATCTACTGATGCGGCGGCGCCCGCAAGGGGCGCCCATTGACCGGGGCGACATGCGAAAAACTGCATGGTGCGCGTGTGCTGCGCCCACTATACAAATCCGGGAAAATTTAGAACAAATTCGGCCTTAGGCCGCGCCCATTAAGCGCTAACAGCTATTAATTAAGGAGTTTTTTGCAACCTGCGTGCCCGTTCATGCAGGGGCCGGTTCGATCCGGTTGCGTCCAGCGGCTTTGCCCCGGTAAAGGGCGGCGTCGGCTTCTCGCATGGCGTCCTCCAAGACATGTGCACTGGCGAAGGGGTGTGAAACCCCAATCGTGATCGTGCAGTGCAGTGGATGGTCGGAGCCAGTCATCTTGATGGCTTGATTTTCGATGGCTGCGCGTAAGCGCTCAGCCAAGTGCATGACGCCCAGAATGTCTGTGTCCAGGCAGACGACAACAAACTCTTCGCCACCAATACGGGCTGCCAGGTCGCCACCACGCACAGTGGCACCAAGTACCTCCGCCACCTGGCACAAAACGGCGTCTCCGACTTGGTGGCCATAGGTATCGTTGATGCGTTTGAAGTGGTCGACGTCAACCATCAGCAAGTGCGCAGGCACTGCCTTGCGGGAGGTGAAATACCGTTGCAGCGCTTCTGTCAGTCCCCGGCGGTTAAGCAACTGTGTCATGGGGTCACGCGCAGCCATGTCACGCAGGTCATCGGTCAAGCGGCGCAGTACCAGCCAAATGATCGATGGCGGCAACACCGTTGCCAGGGATGACATGTAGATGTAGAACACCAGCTGAAAATTGCTGTCCATGTGCAGTGCATTCAAACCGCCATCCACAAGCTTCATGAACTTGAGCGCGTTGAGTACGCAAATGCCGCTGATCAAGACGGCAAAAAATATCATCTCCCCATACAAATCCTTGGCAAATGTGCGCACGCCATAGACCACGGTGATGACCATGGCCAAGAAAAGCAGTGCAGACATGCCTGAGAGCATGGCGTAGCGGGCCACCGGGCCCAGGCTCCATTGCACCAACACCTGCGCGGCGCTGTAGGTCACGGCGACTGCAAGCAGTGGACGCCACAAAGGGACGGAGTGCCCAAAAAACCGCATGGCGCCCAGCCAGTAAGCCACCGGGGAGGCGAGCGTGAAGGTGTGGTTGACAACGCTCACCAGGCTCCAGGCGGGGCCGCCTTCAGCCAATTGCAGCACATAGGCAGAACCCAAAAGAAGGTTGCCCATCGCAAAAAAGTCCATCCCCATCTTTTTGCCGTGCAGGCGTTTGCTAACGAGCCAAAACATCACCGAAAAGCACAGCAGGTGTGCGCACAGCATGCCGACGAGAATGTTTGCAACCATGTTGATGTTGGAAGGTGGGAGCAGACGGTCTAGGCAAAAACCTGCGCTACACCACTGCTTAGAGACGGGTCAAAAACGATGCGATTGCCGATCAGTGTAACTATCGGTAATAACGAAGGGCGGCGCGGGTTGAACGATCTGCATGCGGACTCCAGGTCTGCTGATTGCGGCGTCGGCTGACCAACACAGCAAGGGTCGGTATTGACCAGAGGCTGTAAAAAGCTTGAACCGATCCACCCAAAAAGCACTGATCGGCTGCTCTTGGCCGAAACCTGGCCTTCCCTGCATACAAAACAAAATCGGCAGGGCTGTTTGCACAGCCCCGCCGCTTTTAATTTGATAGCTGCCAGCGCTTACCCGATAATCGCTACAGCCATATTTGATCTAAAAACTCAAGCCGATACGCCGCTGCGGATCAGGTGGTCAAACGCGCTCAGCGCGGCCGTGGCGCCAGCGCCGGCGGCAATCACGATCTGCTTGTAGGGCACGGTGGTGCAGTCGCCGGCAGCAAACACGCCGGGCACGTTGGTGTGGCCCTTGGCGTCGATCTCGATCTCGCCAAACTTGCTCAAGTTGACTGTGCCCTTGAGCCAGTCGGTGTTGGGCACCAGGCCGATCTGCACAAACACGCCTTCCAGCGGCACCAGGTGTTCCTGGCCGGTAGCGCGGTCCTTGAACTTCAGGCCGTTCACCTTGCCGTCGGCGCCGGTGATTTCGGTGGTCTGCGCGTTGGTGTGGATGGTGACGTTGGGCAGGCTCTTGAGTTTATTCACCAGCACGGCGTCGGCCTTGAGCTGGTCGGCAAATTCCACCAGCGTGACGTGAGCCACCACACCGGCCAGGTCGATGGCGGCCTCGACACCCGAGTTGCCGCCGCCAATCACCGACACGCGCTTGCCCTTGAACAGCGGGCCGTCGCAGTGCGGGCAGTAGGCCACGCCCTTGTTCTTGTACTCGGCTTCGCCGGGCACGTTGACGTTGCGCCAGCGCGCGCCGGTGGAGAGGATCACGGTCTTGGACTTGAGCGAGCCGCCGTTGGCCAGCTTCACCTCGATCAGACCACCGGGCTCGGTGGCGGGGATCAGGCGCTCGGCCAGTTGCAGGTTCATGATGTCCACGTTGTAGGCGCGGGTGTGGGCTTCGAGGGCGGCGGCAAACTTGGGGCCGTCAGTTTCGAGCACCGAGATGTAGTTTTCGATGCCCAGGGTGTCGTTCACCTGGCCGCCAAAGCGCTCGGCGGCCACGCCAGTGCGAATGCCTTTGCGGGCGGCGTACACGGCAGCGGCAGCGCCGGCGGGGCCACCACCGATGATCAGCACGTCAAAGGCTTCCTTGGCGCTGAGCTTGGCTGCCTCTTTGGCGGCGGCGCCGGTGTCGATCTTGGCAACGATTTCTTCGAGCAGCATGCGGCCCGAGCCGAACACTTGGCCGTTCAGGAACACCATGGGCACGGCCATGACTTCGCGGCGGTTCACTTCTTCCTGGAAGGCGCCGCCTTCAATTACGGTGGTCTTGATGCGCGGGTTGCGGATGGCCATGAGGCTCAGCGCCTGCACCACGTCGGGGCAGTTGTGGCAACTCAGGCTCATGTAGACCTCGAAGTTGAAGTCGCCTTCGAGCGCGTCGATCTGGTCGAGCACTTCCTGCTCGGCCTTGGGTGGGTGGCCGCCCGTCCACAGCAGCGCCAGCACGAGGGACGTGAATTCATGGCCCAGCGGCAGGCCGGCAAAGCGCAGCTGGCTGGTGCTGCCCACGCGCTGCAGCGAGAACGAAGGCTTGCGCGCGTCGTTGCCGTCAGTGCGCAGGGTGATCTTGTCGCTGCGCAGCGACTGGATGGTTTGCAGCAGCTCCAGCATTTCGCGGGAGGTGTCGCTGTCGTTCAGGGATGCCACCAGCTCGAACGGCTGCTGCACGCGCTCCAGGTATGCAGAGAGTTGGGTCTTGAGTTGGTCGTCGAGCATGGTGGTGTCCTTATAGATTCGAGTTGTGGGGGAAATGTGTTCGGGCCGCTTTTGGCGCCCTTTGCACGAAATACCGGGCGTAAAAAAGCCGGACGGCATGGCGCGGGCGCCACGGCGTGGTCCGGTTTGGGAGCGCCGGGGCGCTCCGCCGTCAAATGGTTGGGTGGCTTAGATCTTGCCGACCAGGTCCAGCGATGGAGCCAGGGTCTTGGCGCCTTCATTCCACTTGGCGGGGCACACTTCGCCAGGATGCGCTGCGGTGTACTGGGCTGCCTTGAGCTTGCGCAGGGTTTCCTTCACATCGCGGGCGATTTCGTTGGAATGCACTTCCATGGTCTTGATGATGCCATCGGGGTTGATGATGAAGGTGCCGCGCAGTGCCAGGCCTTCTTCTTCGATGTGCACGTCAAAGGCGCGGGTCAGCTGGTGCGTGGGGTCGCCCACCAGAGGGAACTTGGCCTTGCCCACGGCGGGGGAGGTTTCGTGCCACACCTTGTGCGAGAAATGCGTGTCGGTGGTAACGATGTACACCTCGGTGCCGGCCTTCTGGAACTCGGGGTAGTTGTCAGCAGCGTCTTCGACTTCGGTGGGGCAGTTGAAGGTGAAGGCAGCGGGCATGAAGATCACGACCGACCACTTGCCCTTGAGGCTTTCTTCGGTGACGGTGATGAACTTGCCGTTGTGGAAAGCTTCGGTCTTGAAGGGCTGAACTTGCGTGTTGATCAGGGACATTGCTGTTTCCTTAGTGGTTGGTTGACTGAACAGGGCTGAAGTTTAGGTTTTTTCGACCAATGAATCCAATGAATTGAATTCATTGAATCAATTGAGT
This sequence comes from Acidovorax sp. JHL-3, assembly GCF_000526295.1. Taxonomy (NCBI): domain Bacteria; kingdom Pseudomonadati; phylum Pseudomonadota; class Betaproteobacteria; order Burkholderiales; family Comamonadaceae; genus Acidovorax; species Acidovorax sp. JHL-3. Next base: position 1,981,670 of record NZ_JAFU01000001.1, on the reverse strand, counting down.
ATTGCTATTTCGTGACAAATCTGTCCGCCTGTCTGCCTGTGCAAGCGCAGGCCGCCAACGGCAGCGCGCCCCGCGCAAGGGCTTGGGTTGCGCAGTGGGTGTGGCGTCGCGACAATGGGGGCCGAACCAACACACAAGGAATCTTCATGAAGGGTGACGCACAAGTCATTGGCCATCTGCAGGCCCAGCTCAAGAACGAGCTCACGGCCATCAACCAGTATTTTTTGCACTACCGCATGCTCAAGCACTGGGGCTTCGACAAGCTGGCCAAGAAGGAATATTCCGAATCCATCGGCGAGATGAAGCACGCCGACTGGCTGATGGACCGCATCTTCATGCTCGACGGCCTGCCCAACCTGCAGGACCTGGCCAAGATCCAGGTGGGCGAAGACGTGCCCGAAATTCTGGCCTGTGACCTGAGTGCCGAGCAAGGTGCCCAGGCCACCATCAAGGACGGCATTGCCCATTGCGAAACCGTGCGCGACTATGTCTCGCGCGACCTGCTGCAAAAGATCCTGGATGACACCGAGGAGCACATCGACTTCCTTGAAACCCAGATCGACCTGATCGCCAAGGTAGGCCTGCCCAACTATCTGCAATCGCAGATGGGTGAAGTGGAATAAGCGACGGGGCAGCAGCGCACCACACCACGGGCCTTCGGCCCGTTTTTTTAGGCTCTGTTCTCGTTAAGTATTGAACTGCATTCCAGCCTTGAACTCCAACGGTTTGTGTAAGACGGCCGGGAGAATGCGATGGACACACGCGACTTTGAGCAATTGCTCGTCATGTTGGGCCGATTGACGCGCGGCCAGCGCGAAAAGGTTCAGCTGGCACTCAATCGGCTGCCGCTATCCGAGCAGACCGTACAAATTATTCAGACACGCCTGGCCAGCGGTGCATCCTGCCCCCATTGCGGGGCGACGCACCTGCACCGCTACGGCCAGGCCCATGGCCTGCAGCGCTATCGCTGCACGGCTTGCAGCAAGACCTTCAACGCCCTGACGGGAACCCCACTGGCGCGTCTGCGCCACAAGGCCAAGTGGCTCGATTATTTGCAGTGCATGCTCGACTCCCAGACGATTCGCCAGGCGGCACAGGCCAGCGGGGTTCATCGCAATACGAGCTTTCGCTGGCGGCATCGCTTCTTGAAATGGGCCAAGGACGACCGGCCCACGCCTTTGCACGGCATCACCGAGGCCGACGAGACTTATCTGCTCGAATCGGACAAGGGGGCGCGCAAACTCAATCGGGCTGCCCGCAAGCGCGGCAGGGCGGCCACCAAACGGGGACTTTCGAGCGAGCAGGTCTGTGTACTGATCGCCCGCGACCGCACGGGGCAAACGCTGGACTTCGTGACCGGCAAGGGTCCGGTGACCAAGGCCCAATTGCGCGCATGTCTGCAGCCCGTGCTCGATGACGATGTGCTGCTGGTCAGCGATGCCAACGCCACCTACCACTACTTTGCTGCCGATGCCGGTATCACCCACGAATCGGTCAATCTTTCCGCCGGTGTTCGCGTCAAGGGGGCGTTTCACGTGCAGAACGTCAACGCCTATCACAGTCGCCTGCACCAATGGCTCGCCCGCTTTCACGGCGTGGCCACCCGCTACCTGCCCAACTACCTCGGCTGGCGACGTGCCCTGGACACCAACCGCCTGCCTACCCCGCAAACCTTGTTGCGCGCCGCTATCGGAGTTTTTCCAAACTTAACGATGACATAGCCTTTTTTTACGCCTGGGACGGGCAAGGAAAGGCGTGCAGGCTGTTGCAACAGCGCATCAACTGCTGCAAAGCCTCATTGCACAAATGAGAATCAATATCAAAACAGATACAATCCACGGAGATTTTCCTCCTTCTTAGCCAGCCAGCATTGCCGGGCCATGCCCTCGTTGCAGCCAGCGTTTTTTCCGAAACCTGACTGAAACCCCGCCATGCCGCATCGCCCTCGCCATTGCATCCAACCCCGCCCGTGTCTGGCGGAACGTGCCGGTTCGCAGCCCCTGTTCGCACAGCCATGAAGGCGGCACGCGTGGACGGGCGTTATCGCCTTGCTGTCGCCCTGCGCACCCTTGCCGCTGCCGCCGGGGGGTATGCCGTGGCGGCGGCCTTGGCCGCGGCGCTGTCGCTGGCCCTGATCGCGCACATGCCGCGCGTCGAAGCCGTGCTGGTGGCCACCATGCTGTCGTGGCTGGCCTATGCCGCAGCGGCTGGCTGGGCGTTTTATGCGCGCACCATCTGGGGCGCCTGGGGCGGTACGCTGGCGCCGGCCATGGTGCTGGGCGCCCTGGCCCTGGCGCCGCGCTGGATGGGGGCGGCATGACGACACCGGCCCCTTCCGCCCCTGCGCCGAAGTTGCGCACCGCGCCCCAACCCGCCCAGGCACCTGCCGAGCGCGAGGGCTTTCGGCAAGCCATGGCATGGCTGCACACCTGGGCCGGGCTGGTGCTGGGCTGGCTGCTGTTTGCGATCTTCCTCACCGGCACGCTGTCGTTCTTCCGGGCCGAATTCAGCCAATGGATGCGCCCCGAACTGCACGGCCTGCCACCCGCCGACGCCCAGGTGGCCGACAAGGCCCTGGCCGCACTGCAGCGCGAGGTGCCCGACGTGACGCAGTGGATCCTGCGCCTGCCCGACGAGCGCCAGCGCCCCGTCTCGCTGCTCTGGCGCAGCGCGGCCCAGCCCCGCTTCGAGGCCCTGCTCATGCACCCGCAGACGGGCGAAAAGCTCGCGGCCCGCGACACCATGGGGGGCGACTTCTTCTACCGCTTCCATTACGAACTGCGCACCGCATCCAAGGGCCGGTGGGCGGTCGAAGGCCGCTGGGTGGTGGGCGGCGCCACGCTGCTGATGTTCATCGCACTGCTCACGGGCATCGTCACGCACCGGCGCATCTTCAAGGACTTCTTCACCTTCCGCCCCGGCAAGGGCGGACAACGTGCGTGGCTGGACGCACACAACGTCACCGGCGTGCTGGTGCTGCCGTTCTACCTGCTCATCACCTTCAGCGGACTGATGATCTTTCACACGCTGTACATGTCGGCAGGCATAGCGGCCGCCTACCCCGGCGCCAAGGGCGGTGCCGGCACCGACACGCAGGCCTACTTCGCCGATCTGCAGGGCGAGCAACCCGGGCGCCGTGCGCGCCGCCAACCGGGCGATCAGGTCGAGCCTCTGCCGCCCCTGGTGCTCGCCCCCCTGCTCGCCACCGCCAGCGCCCATTGGGATGGCGGGCGCCTCGGCGCCATCGAGGCCCGGCGCGATGCCACGGGCCGTGCCGTGGTGCAGATCAGCCGCCACGAAAGCGACCGCCTGCAATACCGCCCGGCCCGCTTGCTGCTCGACGCCGCCACCGGCCAGGTGCTAGAGCAGGCCGATCCGGCCAGCCCCGCCCTCAAGACCTATGGCGTGCTTTACGGCCTGCACATGGCCCGCTTTGCAAGCCCCGGCCTGCGCTGGACCCTGCTGGGTTTGGGCCTGATGGGCAGTCTGATGATTGCCACCGGGCTGGTACTGTGGTCGGTCAAGCGCCGCTCGCAGGCCTTGCGCAAAAATGCGTCGGCCCGGTTTTCGCACGGCGAGCGGCTGGTCGCCAGCCTGAACATGGCCACGCTGGCGGGGCTGCCCCTGGCCTGTGGCGTGCTGCTGGCGGCCAACCGCCTGCTGCCCCTGGCCACACCCAACCGGCCCGATGCCGAGCTGGCCTGGTTCTTCGGCGCCTGGGGTTGCGCCTTGCTGGCGGCACTGCTGTGCCCAAGGCGCCAGGGCTGGGCCGTGCTGCTGGCGCTGGCCGGTGCCGTGTGGGCGGCGCTGCCCCTGCTCAACGCCTTGACGAGCAGCGCGCACCTGGGCGTCACGCTGCCTGCCAGCGACTGGACCTGGGCCGGCATGGACCTGGCGTTCCTGGCCGTCGGCGCGCTGCTCGGCACCTTGGCCTGGCGTCTGTGGCCGCCCGCGGTACGGCCGCGCACTGCAGCCGCACCATGGGCCAGGGCCCGCAGCTCTGGCATGGCCACGCCCCCGGCGCTGCCCGCCCCAAGCCCGGTCCGCCACCCGTTGCCGGGGTTGAACCCATGAGCGCCTTTCTGCTGTGTTTTGCCGCCTGGACCGCACTGGCGCTGGGCATGGACCGCCACCATGCGCACGCGCGGGGCCGCGATGCGTCGTTGCGGCAGTTGCAGGGCCTGCGCGGCGGTGGCTGGCTGCTGTTGCTGCTGTCGCTCGGGCTTGCCGTGCGGTCGGGCAGCGGCCCCGCATCGCTGGCGGTGACCGCCTGGGCCGTGGCACTGTCGCTGGCGGCCCTCGCGGTGACCGCCGTTCTCACCTGGTGGCCCCGCCAACTGGCCGGGCTGGCGCAACGGGTGTTCTGCGCCGGTGTGCTGGCTGCGGCCGGAGGTTGGTGATGGGCTTTTCCATGCGCTCCAGCGGCGGCTGCCGCCCAGGCTCCTAGCGCCCGCAGCGGTGCGGGCAATGCCAGCACTTCCACCCCGTTTTTCAACACCACCCCCCGCAAGCCCGCTGCCCCGCAGCCGCCAGCCAGGCCCGTGCTGTTTCCCGCTTTTTTTCTTGAAGGAAACCCATGCGCTCTTCGCTCTCTCTTGCCCTCACGCCCCTGGCCGCTGCCGCACTGGCCGCACTGGCCCAGCCCGTCTTCGCCCAGACACCTGCGTCCGCCACGCCACCCCAAGCCCTGGGTGAAATCACCATCCGGTCGTCGGCGGACGACGACGCCTATTCGCCGGCCACCAGCAGCACCGCCACCAAGGGCAGCGCGCCGCTGCGCGACGTGCCGCAGGCCGTGAACGTGGTGCCCGGAAAGTTGCTGCGCGACCAGGGCGCGCGCTCGATGGAAGACGCGCTGCGCAACGTGCCCGGCGTCGCCATGAGCCATGGCGACGGCCAGCGCGACCAGGTGGTGATCCGCGGCTTCACGGCCATTGCCGACCAGTTCGTGGACGGCGTGCGTGACGACGCGCTGTACTTCCGCGACCTGGCCGACATCGAACGCGTGGAGGTGCTCAAGGGCCCGGCGGCCGTGCTGTATGGGCGCGGCTCATCGGGCGGCCTGATCAACCGCGTGACCAAGAAGCCGAAGTTCGGCGAAACCTCGGGCGAGGCCACGCTAGGCCTGGGCAGCTTCGATTACCGCCGCGCCACGGCGGACGTGAATCTGGGCATCAACGACGCCGCCGCCTTCCGCCTGAACATGGCGGCAGAAGACTCGGGCAGCTACCGCGACCAGCAGTTCGTCAAGCGCTACAACTTTGCGCCGTCGCTGGCGCTCAAGCTGGCGGCGCAGACCGAGCTGCTGCTGCAGTACACCAACGCCCGCGACAAGCGCCTGACCGACTTCGGCATCCCCGCGCTGAACGGCCGCCCCGTGGATGTGCCCGCCAGCACCTACTACGGCTCGCGCAACGCCGCGCAGGACGACACCACCACCAGCACCATCCAGTCGTTTGCGGCCACGCTGAACCACCGCTTCAACGACGACTGGTCGGTGCGCAACGTCACGCGCGCCTACGACTACGCGCTCGACCGCTACAACACCCTGCCCGGCGGCACCACCAACCCGGTGGATATGACCGTGGGGCGCACCCGCTCGTTCATCCTGCGCGACGAAACAGGCCTGTTCAACCAGACCGACGTGACCTGGCGCAACCAGCTCGGCGGCCTGAAGCAGGAATGGCTGATGGGCATGGAGCTGGGCCAGCAGAAGAAGCGCGCGGAATCCGTTTCGGGCGGTGCCGACCGTGTGTCCATCCTGAACCCGGCCGGCGTGGCCGCACCGGTGATTCCGGCGGCCAAGTACGCTGCCGACAGCGCCATCCCCAGCCATACCACGCAGGACACGGCGGCGCTGTACTGGCAGGACCAGATCACGCTGGCGCCCCAGTGGAAGGCACTGGTGGGCGCGCGCTACGACGTGTTCCGGCAGCAGACCACGTTTGACCGCAAGCTCTCCGCGCTGTCGCGCACCGACAAGAAGTTCAGCCCCCGCGCCGGCCTGGTGTGGCAGCCCAGCGACGCGGTGTCGTACTACGTGTCCTACAGCAAGTCGTTCCAGCCTTCGGCAGAGACTTTTGCGCTGGCCGCCAACAACACCGCCAACGAACCCGAGATCACGCAGAACAAGGAAATCGGCGTGAAGCTCGACCTGCTCGACGGCCGCCTGAACGTGACCGGCGCCCTCTTCAACCTCGAGCGCAGCAACATCAAGAACACCGACCCGGCCAACCCATCACGACAGATCAACGTGGGCACGCAGCGCACCAACGGCTTCGAGCTGACCGCCAACGGCCGGCTGCCGGGCCGCTGGGACGTGAGCGCGGGCTATGCCTATCTGGACGGGCGCATGACGAAGTCGCTGGCCACCACGGGTTCGCTGCAGCTGCCCACCGCCGCCATTGCGGCGCAGGGCAAGGTGCCGGCGCTTACCCCGCGCAACTCGGCCTTCCTGTGGGCCATGAAAGACCTGGGCCATGGCCTGCGCCTGGGCGGCGGCCTGAACCATGTGGGTGCGCGTTTCACCTCGCTGACCAACCTGGTCACGCTGCCGGCCTACACCACCGTGGACGCGGCGCTGCAGTACACGCTGGGTGCGTGGGATGTGGACCTGAACGTAAAAAACCTCGCGAACCGCAAATACTACGTGTCGGCCCACGGCAGCAACGACAACCTGATCCTGCCCGGCTCGCCGCGCTCGGTGCAGGTGACGTTGCGCCGGCATTTCTGAGGCACTGGAGCGCTTTCAAGGTGTTTTTGCACGGTAGCGCTTGTGCTGCCGGCGCAGGCGGCTATCCATCAAAGGGCATCGCGTCACGCGGGTTCCGGACCGACGCGGCCCATGCGCTGGCGGCGAGGGCCGCTGCACGACAAGGGGCGTGGGGGGGGGGGCTTCCGGGCGCCATCGGCTCCCAAGACGTGCCGCCGACCCGCTGGTGGCTTGGCAATCCACGGCGCCCTGCGATGCCGGCATTGCCCCGGCGGGACGGCGGCAATGGACCTGGGGGCCACCACGCCGGCCGGGCTTACCCGCGCTCGCGCAGCGCCCGCTCGATGCGGTGGCGCGCCACGGTGGTCTTGGGCACCTTGAAGGGGAACCAGCTGCGCACGTCTTCTTCGAGCCCGATGCCGTGCATGTAGTTGTAGATGGCCTTCTTGAGCGCGCCGCCCAGGGCATCGTGGTCCACGCCGGTGGGGTCGTGAAAGCCGATGTCGTTCTTGGCAAAGCTCACGGGCGGCAAAGGCTGCAAGGTCACGCCGTAATCTTCGGGGTGCTGGCCCACGGGTGAGTGCACCGTGCAGGCAAAGCGGTGGAAAAACCCGCTTTGAATGCAGCCATTGGCAAACAGCTGGCGCACGTATTCCAGCGCATCCACGGTGTCCTGCACCGTCTGCGTGGGAAATCCATACATCAGGTAGGCGTGCACCAGAATGCCCGCATCGGTGAAAGCACGCGTCACGCGCGCCACCTGGTCCACCGACACGCCCTTTTTCATCAGGCCCAGCAGCCGGTCGGAAGCCACCTCCAGCCCGCCCGAAATGGCGATGCAGCCGCTGTCGGCCAGCAGGTTGCACAGCTCGGGGCTGAAGGTTTTCTCGAACCGAATGTTGCCCCACCACGAGATGCCGGCATTGCGCGCGATGAGTTCGGTGGCCAGCGCCTTCAGCGCCTTGGGTGGCGCGGCTTCATCGACAAAGTGAAACCCGGTCTGCCCGGTTTCGCGCACTATTTGTGCGATGCGGTCGGCCAGCACGGTGGCCGAGGCGCCTTCGTAGCGGCCGATGTAGTCCAGACTCACGTCGCAAAAACTGCACTTTTTCCAGTAGCAGCCATGGGCCACGGTGAGCTTGTTCCAGCGCCCGTCGCTCCACAGCCGGTGCATGGGGTTGAGCATGTCGAGCAATGAAAGATACCGGTCGAGCGGCAGGCCGTCCCAGGTGGGCGTGCCCACCTCGGCAAAGGCGATGTCGGCTTCCATCATGTTGATGTACTGCACGGCGCCCGCGTCATCGCCACCTTCAGCGCGCACAAAGGTGCGCACCAGCCGCTGGCGGCCACGCTGGCCCTGCAGGTGTTCCAGCAGCGCCAGCAAAGGGCGCTCGCCGGCATCCAGCGTCACGTAATCAAAGTAGTCAAACACGCGCGGCTCGGTCAGCTCGCGCAGTTCGGTGTTGACAAAACCACCGCCCAGCACCGTCACGATGTGCGGGTGCTGCGCCTTGATGGTCTGCGCAATGCGAAAGGCCGCATAGGCCGACCCAGGAAACGGCACCGACAGCAGCACCACGGTGGGCGCATGGCGCTCGATGGCAGCCAGGGTCAAATCGCGCAGCGTTTCATCCACCAGGTTGGGCGCCGCCGCCAGCGCCTGGGCCAGCGGCTCAAAGGTGGGCTGGCTACCTGCCAGCGACTCGGCGTAGCGCACAAACTCAAAGCGCGGGTCCACCGCATCGCGCAGCACATCGGCCAGGTCGTTCAGGTACAGCGTGGCCAGGTGCTTGGCCCGGTCGTGCAGGCCCAGGGCGCCAAAGGCCCAGCCCAGCGGGTCGCCGCCCTCGTCGTCCACATACACATCCAGCGACTCAAAGCGCGGCCCTTCGGGCAAGAAATTGCGGCCCACAATGCGGTGCGCCAGCGTGGAATCGCGCCCCTGCAAAAAGGCAATGGCGGGCGCGATGGTGGCCAGGTAGCGACCCTGCTGCGCCGCAAAGCTTTGCACCGCAGGGCTGTGCTTTTGGGGGGGCATCGCCTCGACCTGGGCAGCCACCGCGCGCAGGCCTTGCGGCGACAGCAGTTGCAGCACCAGCGCCAGCGCCAGGTCTTCCTGCACTGCAGCCACCCCGCGCGAGCGCAGAAACCCCGTGAGGTACGCGGTGGACGGGTAAGGGGTGTTGAGCTGCGTCATCGGCGGGATGACGGACAGGACGCGAAGTGGAGGCTGGGCGGACATGAAGAATTGAACCGGGTGACCGCCAGTGCAGGACGGGTGCTGGGGCGGGTGCTGATTATCGGCGCCCGCACCCAATGCCGCATCCCGGCCCCGCAATCGCCTTATGCTTGCGGCCATGAATGCCCACGAGCCAAGCCTTCCAAAGTCCGCCCCCGAGACACCTTCCAACCCGGGCGCTGCGCCGGCGAACGCGCCCATAGACGCACCCATCGATGCGCCAGCAGACGCCCGCCCCAAGCAGGCGCACAACCCGCTGCACGGTGTGACGCTGGAGGCCATGGTGGTGGGGCTGGCCGACTATTTCGGCTGGCAGGAGCTGGGCGAGCGCATTCCGGTGCGCTGCTTTCAAAGCGACCCCAGCGTGTCATCAAGCCTGAAGTTTTTACGCAAAACACCGTGGGCGCGTGAAAAGGTCGAGAGCCTTTATCTTTTCATGCTGCGCGACCAGCGGCGCAACGCGCGGGACGGCGACTAGCCGCACAGCACGACACACGGCCAGGGCCAGCGCCAGGCGATGGCTTCAAACCCGCGCAAGGGCCTGCGCCACATCGGCCAGCAGATCGTCGCCGTCTTCGATACCCACGCTCATGCGCACCAGGGCATCAGACACGCCGTTGTCCAGGCGCACCGGCTCGGGCACGCTGTGGTGGGTGGTGGATGCGGGATGGCATGCCAGCGAATCCACATCGCCCACCGAAACCGCCTGCGTCACGATGCGCAGGCCGTCCAGAAACTGCCGCGCTGCGGCGCGCCCGCCCCGCAGGTCCAGCGACAGGATGGCGCCAAAGCGCCGCATCTGCTGCGCGGCCACACCGTGGCCCGGATGCGTGGCCAAGCCGGGGTAGTACACACGGGCCACTGCAGGCTGGGCCTGCAGCCACCGGGCCAGTGCCTCGGCATTGGTACAGGCGGCCTCCACACGCAATGGCAGCGTCTTGAGCCCGCGCAGCAGCATGACAGCTTCGTGCGGACTCAGGCACCCGCCCAACTGCCCCATGCCAGCCGCCCTGATGGGCCCCAGCAGTTCGGCGCGGCCCACGGCGACGCCCCCCGTGGCGTCGCCGTGCCCGCTGATGAACTTGGTGGCCGAGTGCACAACCACATCCATCCCCAGCGCCAGCGGGCGCGTGAGGTAGGGCGTAGAAAACGTGTTGTCGGCCATGCTGATGGCCCCTGCCTGGCGCGCAATCTGCGCCACCTGCGCCAGGTCCATCACCTCCAGGGTGGGGTTGCTGGGCGTTTCAACATAAACGATGCGGGTGCCAGCATCCAGCCCCGCCCGCAAGGCGTCCACCGTGCGAAAGTGCCGCACCGTGACACCCAGCCGCGGCAGCAAAGAGCGCATCACCCCGTCGGTGCCGCCATACAGGGTGCCCACGCAGGCGACCACATCGCCCGCCTTGAGCAAGCCCAGCAAGCTGGCGCTGATGGCCGCCATGCCGCTGGCAAACCCCACCGCGGTCTCGCCGCCCTCCAGTGCTGCCATCTTGCGCTCGAAGGCTGCCACCGTGGGGTTGGCAAACCGGCTGTAAACATAGCCTGGTGCTTCGCCATTGAAGCGCCGCTCGCCCGCCTCGAAATCGTCGTAGGCAAACGCCGACGTGGCCACGATGGGGGGCGCTATGGCGCCGGTGCTGGTGTCGGGCGACTGCCCGGCATGAACGGCCAGGGTGCGAAATCCCCAAGGTTTGCATGGCGCTTCATGGGGTGGGATGTGGGTGCTCATCAGGAAAAACTCCGTCGGTGAAGGCGACAGTGTGCCCTGCGCGCCAACCCCACCATGCAGCGCACACGCACAGCCGTGGGGGCAGCGCGTGCCGACCGGCGGGCGCCCCTCGCCCGGCTTGCCGGCGCACACCCGCCCAGGCTAGTCGCCCGCGGCCACCAGGAAGTCGCGGCTGATGCCGCCACCCAGATCGTTCACGCGGTCGAGAAACTGCGTCAGGTAAGCGTGCAGGCCCGTGGCCAGGATTTCGTCGATACGGCCATATTGCAGATCGGCCAGCAGCCGCCCGGCGCAGCGCTGTGTCTCAGCGGACTGCTCGTTGGCCACCACAGCCAGGTTGTCCACCACCTCGCGCAGGCTGGCGTGCAGCGATCGGGGCATGTCGCGGCGCAGGATCAGCAGGTCGGCCACCCGCCCCGGGGTGATGACGTCGCGGTAGACCTTGCGGTACACCTCGAACGCCGAAACACTGCGCAAGATGGCGCTCCAGTGGTAGAAGTCGTTCTCCTGGTTGCGCTCGCTGGCACGGCCAAAAAAGTCGTTGTTGACGGCGTGAAACTTCACATCCAGCAGGCGCGCCGTGTTGTCGCTGCGCTCCAGAAACGTGCCCAGCCGCAGGAAATGAAAGGCCTCGTCCTGCAGCATGGTGCCCAGCGTGACACCGCGCGACAGGTGCGAGCGGTATTTGACCCACTCAAAAAATTGGGCCGGATCGCGCTCGAAGATGCCACCTTGGAGTTGCCGGGTCAGTTCCAGCCAGGTCTGGTTCTGCGTTTCCCACACTTCGGTGGTCAGCGCACCGCGCACCGCCCGCGCGTTCTCCCGCGCGGCCCGCAGGCACGACAAGATGGACGACGGATTGTCGCCATCGCGCACCATGAATTCGAGCACCTTGGCAGGGGCGACCTCACCGTGCTTTTCGGTATAGGCCGGAATCAGCTCGCTGATCGACAGCAGCCCCAGCCAGCCTTCCTGGGCCATGGCGGCAGACTGCGGCAGCAGCGAGGTCTCGTAGCTCACATTGAGCATGCGGGCGGTGTTCTCTGCCCGCTCGGTGTAGCGTGACATCCAGAACAGATGATCGGCAGTGCGGCTCAGCATGTTTCCTCCCCGGGCAGAGAACCCCGAACGCGCTGCGCGCGCACGCTGTGTTGTGGTGAAAGTCTGCCTTCAGCAGCCTTTTGGTGGACGCATAACAAGTGCTTTGCACAATTGTTAGCGCCCCCGCTGTTTGCTGACGCAAACAGAGCTGCCCGCTCGGTGTAGCGTGACATCCAGAACAGATGATCGGCAGTGCGGCTCAGCATGTTTTGCCCCCTTCTTGTCCCAATACCCAGGTGTCCTTGGTGCCGCCGCCTTGCGACGAGTTGACGACCAGCGAGCCGTCTTGCAAGGCCACGCGTGTAAGGCCACCCGCCACCATCTGCACCTCCCGGCCGCTCAGCACAAAGGGGCGCAGGTCGATGTGGCGCGGAGCGATTCCGCTTTCCACATAGGTCGGGCAGGTGGACAGGCTGAGCGTGGGCTGGGCGATGTAGCCCGCCGGATTGACCAGCAGGGCGCGGCGGAAGTCTTCGATTTCTGATTGCGTGGCGGCCGGGCCGATGAGCATGCCGTAGCCGCCGGCGCCGTGCACCTCTTTCACCACCAGTTCAGACAGGTGCGCCAGCACATACTGCAGATCGTCGGGCTTGCGGCACATCCAGGTGGGCACGTTTTTCAGGATCGGCTCTTCACCCAGGTAAAAGCGGATCATCTCGGGCACATAGGGGTACACCGATTTGTCATCGGCCACGCCGGTTCCCACAGCGTTGCAGATGCCCACGTTGCCCGCGCGATAGGCCTCCATGAGGCCCGCGCAACCCAGCGTGGACGTGCGGCGAAACACCTGCGGATCGAGAAAATCATCGTCCACCCGCCGATAGATCACATCCACCCGCTGCAAGCCGCGCGTGGTCCGCATGTAAACGAACCGGTCCTTGACCACCAGGTCCTGCCCTTCCACCAGCTCCACGCCCATCTGCTGCGCAAGAAAGGCGTGCTCAAAATAGGCGCTGTTGTGCATGCCGGGCGTCAGCACCACCACCACCGGCTCTGCCACGGTGGCCGGGGCGCTGGCCCGCAGGGTTTCCAGCAGCATGTCGGGGTAATGCGCCACGGGGGCCACCGCATGCGCGCTGAAAAGTTCAGGAAAAAGCCGCATCATCATCTTGCGGTTTTCCAGCATGTAGGAAACCCCCGAGGGCACACGCAGGTTGTCTTCCAGCACGTAATACACGCCGTTGCCCTGCGTGTCGGCGGCCCGCACGATGTCGATGCCGGCGATGTGTGCATAGACGTCCCGGGGCACCTGCACGCCAGCCATCTCGGGGCGGTATTGGGCGTTGTTCAGCACCAAGTCGGTGGGAACAACGCCCGCACGCAGGATGTCCTGCCCGTGGTAGACGTCATGGATGAAGCGGTTGAGCGCCGTCACGCGCTGCACCAGGCCGCGCTGCATCTGCGCCCATTCATGGCCGGGGATGATGCGGGGGATCAGGTCGAACGGAATCAGCCGCTCGCTGCCGGCGCCGCCTTCGTCCTTGGCGCCATACACCGCAAACGTGATGCCCACGCGCCGAAAGATCATCTCGGCCTCGGCCCGGCGGGCCTGCATCACATCCACGGGCTGGCGCGCGAGCCACTGCCCATAGCGCTTGTAGTGCTCGCGCACATCGCTGCCATCAAAGGGCAGCATGGCGTACATCTCGTCGAATTTTTGCATCAGCGGGCCTCCTGCAATCAGGATAGCAAGTTGCGCGCCCACCGCCTGTGTTGCCCCACAAAAAACAGCGCCCGCACGAACTATGGCGCCATGGTGTGCTGCCAGTAACGCCGCCCGGCATCCCGCTCGCAGCGCACCTGCAATGGCTGCACCGAGCGCCAGGTGGCGGCGCCACAGCGCGCGGACTCCACCACCCGGATATCTCGCTCTTGATAACGCCCCAGCACCTCGGGCGCCGGGTGCCCAAAGCGGTTGCGGTAACCGGCCTGCACCAAAGCGGTACGCGGCTGCACCGCATCCAGAAACGGCGCGCTCGATGAGGTCTTGCTGCCGTGGTGTGGCACCAGCAGCACATCGGCGGCCAGCGGTGCGGCACGGGCCACCAGGGCCTGCTCCTGGGCCTGCTCGATGTCGCCCACCAGCAAGGCCACTGCGGGTGCAGGCCCCAGGGTGGCGATGCGCAGCACGCAGCTGGCGGCATTGGTGCGCACGGCGGGCGCGCTGGCCTTGCCAGCCGCAACGGGCGTGCCCTGGCCCGCCGCCGGGTACAGCACCTCGAAGGCGACGCCATCCCAATCCCAACGCTGCCCCGCCACACAGGGCGTGGCCGGGCGCAGGGCCTGCAATTCATACTCGGCTTCGATCGAGCCGGTCAAGGCCGCCTGGGGTTGTTGCGCCAGCACGGCGGCCGCGCCGCCGGTGTGGTCAGAATCCCGGTGGCTCAGCATGAGCAGATCCAGCCGCTCCCCCAACGCGCGCAGCAGGGGCACCAACACGCGGTGGCCCGCGTCGCTTTCGCGGCTGAAGCGCGGGCCTGCGTCGTACAACAGTGCATGCGTGGCGGTGCGCACCAGCACGGCATTGCCCTGGCCAATGTCGGCAGCAAGCAGTTCAAATTGCCCCGGCGCAGGCCGCACTGGCTGCCACCACAGCGCGGGCAGCAGCAAGGGCAGCGCCAGCGCGCGCACCGCCCACGGCACACGCATGGCCAGCAGGGCACCCCCCACCACCGCCGCCACACCCGCCCACAATGGCGCCATCGGAACAAACGCCACGGCCAGGGGCCAGGCCGCAAGCCACTGCAAGAACGCGGCAAGGGGTTGCAGGGCCATAGCAGCCAGGCTCCACAACGGTGCCCACAGCACCCCGGCCAGTGCCAGCGGAGTCACCACCAGCGTCACCCACGGTATAGCCAACAGATTGGCCACAAAACCCACCAGAGACACCTGGCCAAACAGCAGCAAGGTCAGTGGGGTGAGCGCCAGTGTCACCACCCACTGCTCCCGTAAAAGTGCATAAAAACAGGCTCTAACGCTTATTCCATAAGCGCTAGCAGCTATATTATTGCTAGCAAACAACACTGCCACAGCCACAAAACTCAACCAGAATCCCGCCTGCCACAGTGCCCAAGGGTCCACCACAACCACCACGGCGCAGGCCAGCAGCCATACCTGTGGCCAAGGCCAGCGGCGCCCACTCAGTTGCAGCGCAGCAATGGTCGCCAGCATCAGCACGGTGCGCTGCGCGGGCACGCCCCAGCCACTGAAGAGCGCATAGGCACCCGCCAGCAAAACACCTGCCACCAGGGCCGCAGAGGGGGCCGGGACGGCCAGGCACAAACGCGGCGAACGGCACCACAGCCGCCGCACCACCAGCGCCGCCAGCCAGGCAAACAGGGTGATATGCAGACCCGAGATGCTCATCAGATGCGCCACGCCGGTGGCGCGAAACACATCCCAGTCGGCGCGGTCAATCGCACGCTGGTCACCCGTCACCAGGGCGGCCACCACGCCAGCGACCCGCACCGGCCCCGCATCCCCTGCTGCAGCACTGCCGGCAAGGCGGGACACGATGGCATCGCGCACCGCTTGGCGCGCACGCTCGACGGGGTGCCGCCAGGTGCTGCCGAGCCGCACCGGCGGCAAGTCGTTGGAACCGGTGCGCACATAGCCCGTGGCCTGCACGCCCTGCTCCCACATCCAGAGCTCGTAGTCGAAACCGTGGGGGTTGCGTGCCCCATGGGGGGCCTTCAGGCGCACCGTCATTTCCCAGCGCTCGCCCGCCCGCAGCGATGGGGGCTGCCGCAATGCATCGGCAGGCTGCGCCATCTCCAGCGCCGCATCGCCATACCACGACACATCCACCAGCGGGGGCAATGTCACCGCAGCGCCTTGCCAAAACGCAGCCTCAACTTCCAGGCGCAAGCGCACGCCCATTTCGTTCACCTGCGGCATGGCAGCGACCACGCCGGTCACCCGCAGGTCACGCCCTTCCAGCCCCGGGGCCAGCGCATGGGAGGCATAGGCACCGGCACGCAGCCCGCACACGGCAAACAAGGCCAGCGCCCCCGCGCAGGCCGCAAAGCCCATGGCCCGCGCACTGCGCCAGCGCCGCTCAGCAGCCAAGGGTGTATGACCCCACCATGCGCGGCGCAGGCTGCTGACCAGCCAGGCCACACCAGCCAAGGCCAGCAGCACGCCATAAACAGGCCCGGGCCAAAGCTGGGGCTGCTGCAACTGCACCGCGGCACCCACCAGGCCCCCCAGCAAGCACGCCGGCAAGCGCCATGCGCCCCCTACGGAACTCTCCTCGTGCGGTTTCGGCGCAGCAGGGCGGAATACGCTGGAGGAAATGGGCGGCATGGGCACATGCTAAACGCAACCCACGGCGCAAAAATGGGCACTTCTCGCACACGCATGTGTAACACTGGCGCCCTCTGCACCGGCACCAGGGCACTGCGCCTGCGCTTGCGCCCCGACCGGTCATGTCTGCCACCCATCCGAGGAAAACCATGAGCGTTTACGACAAGCTGAAAGAACTCCAGATCACCCTGCCCCCGGTTTCCGTGCCGGCGGCTGCCTATGTGCCTTATGTGCAGACCGGCAAGCTGGTGTTTCTGAGCGGCCACATCGCGCGCAAGGACGGCAAGCCATGGGCCGCCCAGTTTGGCCGCGACATCACCACCGAAGAAGGCAAGGCCGCTGCCCGCGCCGTGGCCATCGACCTGATGGGCACACTGCAAGCCGCCTGCGGGGGCGACCTGAACCGGGTGCAACGCATTGTCAAGGTGATGAGCCTGGTCAACTCCACCGGCGACTTCACCGAGCAGCACCTGGTGACCAACGGCGCCAGCGAGTTGCTGGGCCAGGTATTTGGTGAAAAAGGAGTGCACGCGCGCAGCGCTTTTGGCGTGGCACAGATTCCCATGGGTGCGTGCGTTGAGATCGAATTGATCGCTGAACTCAACTGAAAACTGAGCGCTCAGCGCTCAGCGCCCTTCGGGGTCAGCGACTCAAAAAGTTTCCCAATCGTCGTCCCCACCCTTTGCCACGGCAGTGGCTCGGGGCGCCGGTGCAGCGGGCTTGCGCGGCTCCTCGGCAGAAGGGGCCGGAGCACTGGGCGCGCTGCCCGCACCCGCCAGCCGCTTGGCGGCAGGTTTGCTTGCCACGGCAGGGCGTTGCACCCTGGCAGCGGCTGCAGCCATGCCGGGGGCCGGGGCTGCCACGGCGCGGGCCACCGGGGCCTGTACGCCATAGGCGGCTGCGTTGACCTTGAACACCGACACCATCTGCGCCAGTTGCTCAGCCTGTTCACGCAGGCTTTGTGCTGCGGCTGCGCTTTCCTCGACGAGTGCCGCGTTTTGCTGCGTCATCTGGTCAAGATTGCCCACCGCTTGGTTGACCTGGGAAACGCCTGCACCCTGCTCGGTGGATGCGGCCGTGATTTCGCCAATCATGTCGGTCACGCGCTGAACCGATTGCACGATGTCGGCCATGGTGGAGCCGGCATCCGCCACCAGCCGAGAGCCGGTGTCCACCTTTTCCACCGATGCATTGATCAATTGCTTGATCTCCTTGGCGGCCTCCGCACTGCGCTGGGCCAGGCTGCGCACTTCGCTGGCCACCACCGCAAAACCTCGTCCCTGCTCACCGGCACGGGCTGCCTCGACGGCCGCGTTCAGCGCCAGGATGTTGGTCTGAAATGCAATGCCATCAATGACACCAATGATGTCGGAGATCTTTTTGCTGCTTTGATTGATCTCGTCCATGGTGGCAACCACCTGCGTTACCACCTCACCGCCGCGTCGTGCCACGCCAGTGGCACTGACCGCCAGGCTGCTGGCCTGCTGGGCACTGCCAGCGCTTTGCTGGATGGTGCTGGTGAACTGCTCCATGGCGGCTGCGGTTTGCTGCAGGTTGCTCGATGTCTGCTCGGTGCGCGCGGAAAGATCGTGGTTGCCGGTGGCAATTTCGGCACTGGCGATGGCAATGCTGTCGGTGCTCTGGCGCACCTGGTGCACCACGCGGCCCAGGGCATCGCTCATCGCGTATTGCGATCGCAGCAGATCACCAAACTCGTCGCCACGCGTGACGGTGGCCTGCATGCTCAGGTCGCCCGCTGCAATGCGGGCAGCGAGGTCGTTGGCCTGGGCCAGGGGCTGCTCAATGCTGCGAATGAGGAAATAGGCCCCGCCAATGATCGCCAGCAGCAAGGCGCCCACCGCCACCGCCGCCATTTTCACGGTCAACATGCGTGAAGCCGTCATCTCCGCCAGGGTCGTCTGCGCAGTCTGCTGCTGCATCTGCACAAAGTCGCCCAACGTCTGCAGATAAGCAGACACCGCAGGGTTGTAGGACTGCTTGACCAGGGCCACGGCCTGCTCTGCCTGGCCATCGGCCTTGAGCTGCCTGGCTTGCGCCCGCAGCTCGGTCATGGTTTTGCGCGCAGCGGCAATTTTGACCATCTGCGCCCTGTCCTGCTCGGACAAGGCCATGCCTTCCATGGATTTCTGCACTTCGCTGATTTGCGCCGAAGTGGCTGCGATGACGTCCTTGAACTCCAGCTCTACCGCCGGATCGCTGCTGACGATGAGCGCCTGCGTGCGCGCCGCATTGGTCTCGGTCAGGCCAGCCCAGCGGATGGCGGAAGAGACCCGGGCCTCCATCTCTTTGGTCACCGCGTCGGCCTGCGCCTGCACCTTGGCGGACCGGTACCCCGAAAAACCCACTACGGCGATCAGCATGACCACGATAAGGACGACCGCCAGCCACAGCTTGTGGGCAATGCGAAGTTGATTCAGCATGATTTGTCTCCTGCAGTCCGATGGTTCGTAACCGATAGTGCGCGATTTTTCATTTTCCTACAAATCCAGGGCATTCCCCCGGGCGTCGCAGCTACACCGGAATTTCCGGCAGGCGACAAATGCGCCTGCCGACACGGCGGCTATTCGACGCGCGTCACGGATGCCGGTTTGAACCCCAGATCTGCCGCCTTGCCCCTGCGTCCACGGGCTGCGCGGGCGTTGTTGAGCGAGCGGATTTCGAGCGTTTCTTCCCGCAGCTTGCCGCCCCGGCCTACGCCCTCGATGCGGATGCTGCGCGTGTAGGCAACGGCACCCGCCAGCTGATCTTTGGGCTCCAGGTCGATCAGCATCAGGCCACGGCCACCGTTGGCCATGGTCTTGAGTTCGCTGATCTCGAACGTCAGGATGCGCCCCCCCGCCGAGGCACAGGCCACATGCGTGGCGGCAGGTAGCGGCTGACCGCCGGTGCTGCCCGCCGCGTGCGAAGGCGGGCAAACCGTTTCGCCATCACCCAGTGTCAGGAAGGATTTACCCCCCCTCTGACGCGAGACCAGGTTTTCCACGCTGGCCAAGAATCCATAGCCACCTGAGTTTGACAGCAGCAACACGGCGCTTGCCGGGCCGGCAAAGTAGTGCAGCAGCTGCGTGCCCGATTCCAGCTCGATCAGGGTGGTGACCGGCTGTCCGTCGCCACGCCCACCGGGCAACAGGGCCACCGGCACCGAATACACGCGGCCATTGCTGCCAAACGCGATGAGCTGGTCCACGGTGCGGCATTCAAACGTGGCATACAGCCCGTCGCCCGCCTTGAAGGCAAAACTGGCCGCCTCGTGGCCATGGCCATTGCGCGCACGCACCCAGCCTTTTTGTGAAACGACCACCGTGACGGGCTCGTCCACCACCTTGACCTCGGCCACGGCTTTTTTCTCGGCCTGGATCAGGGTGCGGCGTGGGTCGGCAAAGGTCTTGGCATCGGCTTCGATCTCCTTGACCATGGTGCGGCGCAGCGAGCCGGGGTTGTTCAGGATGTCTTCGAGCTTGCCCTGGCTTTCGCGCAGCTCTTTCAGCTCCTGCTCGATCTTGATGGCTTCCAGCCGCGCCAGCTGGCGCAGGCGGATTTCGAGGATGTCTTCGGCCTGGCGGTCGCTCAGGGCAAAGCGCGCAATCAGTGCGGCCTTGGGATCGTCCGCCTGTCGGATGATGGCAATCACCTCGTCGATGTTGAGCAGCACGGTCTGCCGCCCTTCGAGGATGTGAATGCGGTCCAGCACCTTGGTCAGCCGGTGCTGCGTGCGGCGGGTGATGGTGCCCTGGCGGAAGGCGATCCACTCTTCCAGCATCAGCCGCATGGATTTCTGCACGGGCTTGCCATCCAGCCCCACCATGGTGAGGTTGATGGGTGCCGAGGTTTCGAGGCTGGTGTGGGCCAAAAGCGCCGTGATCAGCTCTTGCTGTGGGGTCTTGCCGGTCTTGGGCTCGAACACCAGGCGCACAGGCGCGTCCTTGCTGGACTCGTCGCGCACCACGTCCAGCACGGCCAGGATGCTGGCCTTGAGCTGTGTCTGGTCCTGGCTCAGCGCCTTTTTGCCGGCCTTGACCTTGGGGTTGGTGATTTCTTCGATTTCTTCGAGCACGCGCTGTGTGCTCACGCCAGGCGGGAGCTCGTTCACCACCAGCTGCCACTGGCCACGGGCCAGTTCTTCGATCTTCCAGCGCGCACGCACCTTCAGGCTGCCACGGCCCGTGCGGTAGGCGTCGGCAATATCGCCCGCGCTGCTGATGATCTGGCCGCCGCCGGGGTAGTCCGGGCCGGGCACCAACGCCAGCAGGTCTTCGGCGCTGAGCGAGGGCGTCTTGATGAGTGCAATGCAGGCGTCGGCAATCTCGCGCAGGTTGTGGCTGGGGATCTCGGTGGCCAGGCCCACGGCAATGCCACTGGCGCCGTTGAGCAGCGCAAACGGCAGGCGTGCGGGCAACTGGCGGGGTTCCTCCGTGCTGCCGTCGTAGTTGGGCATGAAATCGACCGTGCCTTCATCGATCTCGTCGAGCAGCAGGCTGGTGATGCGCGACAGGCGCGCCTCGGTGTAGCGCATGGCGGCGGCGCCGTCGCCGTCACGGCTGCCGAAGTTGCCCTGGCCGTCAATCAGCGGGTACCGCTGGGCAAAGTCCTGCGCCATGCGCACCAGCGCGTCGTAGGCCGACTGGTCGCCGTGCGGGTGAAAACGGCCCAGCACATCGCCCACCACGCGGGCACTCTTGACGGGCTTGGCCGCCGTGCTGCGCGTGGGGCCGCTGTAGCCCAGGCCCATGCGGTCCATCGAATACAAAATGCGCCGCTGCACGGGCTTGAGGCCATCGCACACGTCGGGCAATGCACGGCCCTTGACGACCGACAAAGCATATTCAAGATAGGCGCGCTGGGCATAACCGGCCAGATCCAGGGAGTCGCCCCCGTCGCCGGCGGTAGTGAAATCGAGAGTGGGTTGGTCGCTCATTCGTTCGGGTTCGGTTCAGTCACGTTCTGGGGCGGGGCCACACGCGTGGCGGGCAGATTGCCCCGGTTCAAGGCGCCGCCCGATAGCTCCATGCGCACACGGCCGGGGCCCGCACGCTGCGCCAGCACAGGCGCTGGCGGCTTGAGCTGGGCATACAGGCCGAGCACGGTGCGCACATAGTTCTGGGTTTCCTTGTAGGCCGGGATCCGGTTACCCGCCCTTTGCACCGCGCCCTCGCCTGCGTTGTAGGCAGCCAGGGCCAGGTCCAGACGGCCGGGAAACAGATCGAGCAGATAGCGCAGGTAGCGGGTGCCGGCAGACACATTCAAGGCCGGGTCCAACAGCTTCTGCGCCACCGTCCGGCGGGTGTCCGCCGCCACGCCAAACCGCCCTGCCGTCGCAGGCATGACCTGCATCAGGCCGATAGCTCCTTTGGGTGACACGGCACCAGCGTCAAATCCCGATTCGGTGGCAATCAGGGCCTGCAGCAACTCGTAGTCCACCCCCTGGCGGCTGGCCGAGGCCCGCAAATGGTGCTTGACGCGCTTGTAATCGAGCGAAATGTCAAAAAATGCCAGCAAGCGCACCGCGGGAGGCTGCGCCTGCCCAGGGCGCTGATCGCTTGCAGGCGCATCGCGCGAGGAGTCGAATTGCGTTCCGCGAAAAAAAAGCTCGTAGCGCGCATCCACCTGCTCTGCGGCAAAGTGGGTCACACCACGCGGGTCCACAAAGGCCCACAGGTCGGCATGCGCTGCCTGCTGCGCTATCAATAGCAGCAAAGGCACAGCCAGCAAGCGCAAGAGGCCTAAAAGGCGATGAATGGTGAGCATGTGAAACACCGACAAGGGGCGGTCAGGCATCTGCGGTCAGATGTCCACTTCCACCGCGTCGCCATGCAGCTCCATCAACTCGCGCCGGGATGCCGCCTCGCCCTTTCCCATGAGCTTGGTGATGAGCACCTCGGTGGCGGCAAAGTCGGTGCCGCCCAACTGCACGGGCAACAGGCGCCGGGTGTCGGGGTTGAGCGTGGTCTCCCACAGCTGCTCGGCGTTCATCTCGCCCAGGCCCTTGAAGCGGCTGATCTGGCATTTTTCGCGCGGAACGCCGTCTTTCGCGCACTTGTCGAGGATGGCGGTGAGCTCGCCCTCGTCCAGCGCATACATCTTGGCCGCAGGCTTCTTGCCGCGCGCGGGCACGTCCACCCGGAACAGCGGCGGGCGCGCCACATAGATGTGGCCGGTTTCGATGAGCTTGGGGAAGTGGCGAAAGAAAAGCGTGAGCAGCAGCACCTGGATGTGGGAGCCGTCCACGTCCGCATCACTGAGGATGCAGACCTTGCCATAGCGCAGGCCCGACAGGTCGGGTGAGTCGTTGGGGCCGTGCGGGTCCACCCCCATGGCCACCGAAATGTCGTGGATTTCGTTGTTGGCAAACAGCCGGTCGCGGTCTACCTCCCAGGTGTTGAGCACCTTGCCGCGCAGGGGCAGCACTGCCTGGTTCTCCTTGTCGCGGCCCATCTTGGCGCTGCCACCGGCCGAATCGCCCTCGACAAGGAACACTTCGTTGTAGGCGATGTCGCGGCTTTCGCAATCGGTGAGCTTTCCGGGCAGCACGGCCACACCCGAGCCCTTGCGCTTTTCGACCTTCTGGCCGGCCTTCTGGCGCGTCTGTGCGGCCTTGATGGCCAGTTCGGCCAGCTTTTTGCCGTAGTCCACATGCTGGTTGAGCCAGAGCTCGAGCGCGGGGCGCACGAAGCCGCTGACCAGCCGCACCGCGTCGCGCGAGTTCAGGCGCTCCTTGATCTGGCCCTGGAACTGCGGGTCGAGCACCTTGGCTGAGAGCACATAGCTGGCGCGCGCAAACACGTCTTCGGGCATCAGCTTCACGCCCTTGGGCAGAAGCGAATGCAGCTCGATGAAGCTCTTGACGGCGTTGAACAGGCCATCGCGCAGGCCGCTTTCGTGCGTGCCGCCCGCGCTGGTGGGGATCAGGTTGACATAGCTTTCGCGCACGGGCTGGCCGTCTTCGGTGAAGGCCACACACCACGAGGCGCCCTCGCCTTCGGCAAAGCTGTCGTTGCTGCTGTCGGCAAAGCCCTCGCCTTCAAACAGCGGTATCACCGGGTCGCCGTTGAGCGTTTGCTGCAGGTAGTCGCGCAGGCCGCCCTTGTATTGCCAGGTCTGGGTGTCGCGTGTTTTTTCGTTGATCAGCGAGACCGACACGCCCGGCATCAGCACCGCCTTGCTGCGCAGCAGGTGGGTGAGGTCGCCCAGCGGCAAGGCGCTCGATTCGAAGTATTTGGCGTCGGGCCAAACTCGCACCGTGGTGCCCTGCTTGCGCTCACCGGCCTCCAGGGGGCGCGCCACCAGGGGCTCGATCACATCGCCCGCCGAGAACACCAACCGGGCCGATTGCCCCTCGCGGTAGCTGGTGGCTTCCAGCCGGGTGGCCAGCGCGTTGGTCACGCTCACGCCCACACCGTGCAGGCCGCCCGAGAAGCTGTAGGCCCCGCCCTTGCCCTTGTCGAACTTGCCGCCCGCGTGCAGACGGGTGAACACCAGTTCGATCACCGGGGCCTTTTCCTCGGGGTGCAGGCCGAAGGGAATGCCGCGCCCGTCGTCTTCGATACTGACCGAGCCGTCGGCATGGAGCGTGACCTTGATTTTCTTGCCGTAGCCCGCCAGTGCCTCGTCGGCGGCGTTGTCCAGCACTTCCTGAATGACGTGCAGCGGGTTGTCGGTGCGGGTGTACATGCCCGGGCGCTGCTTGACGGGCTCCAAGCCCTTGAGCACACGGATGGAACCCTCGGAATATTCGCTGGCGGACACTGATGACGGTTTGGCAGACATGGGGCGGATTGTAGTGCCGCAGCGCTGTTGGGACTGGATAAATACCCAGCCTGCAGCACGATGGCGAGCCGCGCGTCGTGCAGGCGTCAGGCAAATGCACGCCGGATTGGCTACATTCCTTGAATGCACACGAATCCCCAAAAATTGTCCATGTTCCAGGTGCTGGCGTGCGGTGCCGCCATCGTGACCTTGTCCATGGGCATCCGCCACGGCTTCGGGCTGTGGTTGCAACCCATCACCCAGGAGATGGGCTGGACACGCCAGTCGTTTGCCCTGGCGATTGCCATCCAGAACCTCTCGTGGGGCGTGATCGGCATTTTTGTCGGCATGGTGGCCGACCGGTTTGGCGCGTTTCGCGTGCTGATAGGCGGCGCAGTGCTCTATGGCCTTGGGCTGGCTGGCATGGCGCTGTCACCTACGCCCACCCTGTTTGCACTCACGGCGGGTGTGCTGATTGGCGCGGCCCAGGCCGGAACCACCTATGCCGTGATCTACGGCGTGCTGGGCCGACAGATTGCGCCCGAAAGACGCTCGTGGGCTATGGGTGTGGCGGCGGCGGCCGGCTCGTTTGGCCAGTTTCTGATGGTGCCGGTAGAGGGCTGGCTGATCAGCAGTTTGGGCTGGCAACAGGCGCTGCTGGCGCTGTCCCTGATGGTGCTGCTGATTGTTCCGCTGGCCTTCGGACTGCGCGAGCCCGGGTTCCACGCATCCACCCCCGCCCGGCGCGACCAGACCATTGTGCAGGCATTGGGTGAGGCGTTTCGCTACCCCAGCTTTCTGCTGCTGACGGCGGGGTATTTTGTGTGCGGGTTCCAGGTGGTGTTCATTGGCGTGCACATGCCCAGCTACCTGCGCGACCACGGGCTCTCGCCCCAGGTGGCCAGCTATGCGCTGGCACTGATCGGGCTGTTCAACGTGTTTGGCACCTACATTGCGGGCACGCTGGGCCAGCGCATGCCCAAACGCAACATCCTTGCCTTCATCTACTTTGCGCGGGCCGTGGTGATTTCGGTTTTTCTGCTGGTACCGCTGTCGCCGCTGTCGGTGTACGTGTTTTCTGCCGTTATGGGGGCGCTGTGGCTGTCCACCGTGCCCCCCACCAATGCCACGATTGCGCAGATCTTTGGCGTGCAGCACCTGTCGATGTTGGGAGGTTTTGTCTTCTTCAGCCACCAGGTGGGCAGCTTCATGGGAGTGTGGCTGGGCGGCTATCTGTATGACCGCACGGGCAGCTACGATGTGGTGTGGTACATCGCGATCGGACTGGGCATCTTTGCGGGGCTGGTGAATCTGCCCGTCAAGGAAGCCCCCATCCAGCGCGGCACGCCGCAGCCCGCCTGAAAAACGTCCGGCAACCCAACACCCTTGACGGCCCCATGCACATCCCCACACCGCGCCACACATCCCGCTTTGCCCGGCTGCTGGGCTGGGTGGCCGCCTTGCTGATCTTGCTGGCGGTGTTTGCGATGTACACCGTGCCGGGGTTCATGGTCATGCTAGCAGACCAGATGTGGGCATGTTTTTGATATTTTTAAGCCTTTTTAGCCTCTAGAGCTTATAAAGCAAGCGCTAGCAGCTACTATTTTTATAGCAATTATTCTCCTCAATGCACGGCACTGAAGCACCATCCGACTGGGTTCGCCGCTGGTCAACCCTGGCGCCGCCAGGCAGCACCGCGCTGGACGTGGCCTGTGGCGCGGGCAGGCACCTGCGCTGGATGCACCAGCACGGCCACCCCACCGTGGGCGTAGACCGCTCGGCCGATGCCGTGGCGGCGTGCGCGGCCTGGGGTGAAATTCACTGTGCCGACATTGAAGACGGCCCCTGGCCTTTCGCTGGCCGACAGTTTGGCGCGGTGATCGTCACCAACTACCTCTGGCGCCCGCTGCTGCCCCTTCTGGTGGACAGCGTGGCCCCTGGCGGTGTGCTGATTTATGAAACCTTTGCAAGCGGCAATGAAACCGTTGGACGCCCTGCGCGGGCCGATTTTTTGCTGCAACCCGGCGAGTTGCTTGCCGCCTGTGCGACCCTTCGCACCGTTGCGTACGAAGACGGCTTTGTGGACGCGCCCGCACGTTTCGTGCAGCGCATTGCGGCCGTGCGCGAAACCGCGCACCCACGCCAGCCCGTTCGATACCGTCTGGACCTTCCGGTCTAGTTAGAATGCCCTTTTACCGTTTTCACTTGCGGACATGACCTCTCCTTCCGTCCCCCTTACCGGCAGCATCGTCGCCCTCGTCACCCCCATGCACGAGGACGGTAGCGTGGACTACCCCGCCCTGCGCAAACTGATCGACTGGCACATTGCCGAAGGCACCGACTGCATCGGCGTGGTGGGCACCACGGGCGAATCGCCCACGGTCAACGTCGAAGAGCATTGCGAGATCATCCGCGTGTCCGTGGAGCAGGCCGCCAAGCGCGTGCCCATCATGGCCGGCTGTGGCGCCAACTCCACGGCAGAGGCGATCGAGCTGGCCAAGTTTGCCCGCGGCGTAGGGGCCGACAGCCAGCTGCAGGTCGTGCCCTACTACAACAAGCCCACGCAAGAGGGCCAGTACCAGCACTTCAAGGCAATTGCCGAGGCCACGGGCGACCTGCCCATGGTGCTCTACAACGTGCCTGGCCGCTCGGTGGCTGACATGCTGCACGACACCGTGCTGCGCCTGGCGCAGGTGCCCGGCATCATCGGTATCAAAGAGGCCACCGGCAACATCGAGCGCGCCCAGTGGCTGATCCGCGATTTGCCCAAGGACTTCGCCGTGTATTCGGGCGATGACCCCACCGCCGTGGCCCTGATGCTCTGCGGTGGTCACGGCAACATCAGCGTGACCGCCAACGTGGCACCCCGCCTGATGCACGAACTGTGTGTTGCGGCGCTTGCCGGAAATGTGCGGCGCGCCATGGACATCCAGTTCCAGCTGATGCCGGTGCACAAAAACCTGTTCATTGAAGCCAACCCGATTCCCGTCAAGTGGGCCATGGCCCGCATGGGTCTGTGCGCAGGCACCATGCGCCTGCCCATGACACCCCTGAGCCAGGGCCACGAAGCCACCGTGGAAGCAGCCCTGCGCGCCAGCGGCCTGCTTTAACCCGACCGCCCTGACACCCGAGACACTCTGAGGATTTCCGCGTGAATCACACTGCACGATTGGGCCTGCTGGGCCTTGCCATGGCGCTTTCCGCCTGCTCCGTTCTGGAAAACGACAAGATCGACTACAAAAGCGCCACCCAGGGGGCCACACTGGAGGTGCCCCCCGACCTGACGCAACTGTCACGAGAAAACCGCTATGCGGTACCCGGCAGCGCGGTATCTGCCGCAGCCTACCAGGCTGGCCAGAACACCAAATCGTCTGCCACCTCCGGAGCAGCAGCCACGAAAATCGGCGATGTCCGCATCGAACGCAACGGCGCCCAGCGCTGGCTGGTGATCGACCGACCGGCCGACCAGTTGTGGGACCCGGTGCGGGAGTACTGGCTGGAGAACGGTTTCAACCTGGTTGTCGACCAGGCTGACCTGGGCATTCTGGAGACCGACTGGGCGGAAAATCGCGCCAAGCTGCCCCAAGACGTGATTCGCGCCACCCTCGGCAAGGTTTTTGATTCGCTGTATTCCACGGGCGAGCGCGACAAGTTCCGCACGCGCCTGGAGCGCAATGCCGCCGGCGGCACCGAGATTTACGTCACCCACCGCGGCATGGTGGAGGTTTACACCAGCACGTCCAAGGACAGCACCGTCTGGCAGCCCCGCGCCGCCGACCCCGAACTCGAAACCGAATTCCTGCGCCGTCTGATGGTCAAGCTCGGTGTGCCCCAAGAGCAATCCCAGGCCGTGGTGGCAGCGCCGGCCTTGAAGGCCGTGAGCGTGCGCATGACCTCGGTCAACAACGTCCCGGTCGTGCAGATGGACGAAGGTTTTGATCGCGCGTGGCGCCGTGTGGGCCTGGCCCTTGACCGCACGGGCTTCACCGTCGAAGACCGCAACCGCAATGACGGCCTGTATTTTGTGCGTTACGTGGCGCCCGGAACCGACAAGAAGGAGCCAGGCTTCTTCAGCAAGCTGCTGGGCGGATCTGCCGCCACTCCCCCGCTGAAGTACCGCGTGGTGGTGCGCAGCCAGGGTGAAGCCACCACGGTTTCCGTGCTGAACGAGGCCGGTGCGCCCGAATCGTCTGCCAACGCCGAACGTATCCTGCGCGTGCTGGCAGACGACCTGAAATAAGCACGCCTGCCGATGCTGCGCTTTCGCAGCTTGGGCAGCGGCAGCTCAGGCAACGCCACCGTGGTGGAAGCGGGCGACGGATTGCAGGTGCGCCGCCTGTTGGTGGACTGCGGCTTCGGCATCCGGCAACTTGCCACCCGGCTGGGTGCGGCGGGGTTGGGCATCGACCAGATCGATGCCATTTTCATCACGCATGAACACGCAGACCATGTCGGCTGTGCCCATACCGTGGCACTGCGGCACCGCATTCCCGTCTTTATGAGCCGCGGCACCCATGTGGCGATAGGTGCGCCAGATTTTGACGGGCTGCTGCAGATGGCCCACGACATGGTTCCCATCGATCTCGGCACGGTGTGCGCAGTGCCCTTTACCGTACCGCACGATGCGCGGGAACCGCTGCAATTGCGCTGCACCGATGGCGCTTCTCACCTTGGCCTGCTTACCGACCTGGGCCACGCGAGCCCCCATGTGCTACAGCAATTGCAGGGTTGCCACGCGCTGCTGCTGGAGGCCAACCACGACCCGGACATGCTCGCAGCATCCGGCTATCCCGCTTTTCTGAAGCGACGCATTGCGGGTGTGCATGGGCATCTGGCCAACCACGACGCTGCCGGCATCCTGGCGGCCGTTCGGCACACGGGTCTGAATCGCGTGGTCGCGGCACACCTCAGCGCGCAGAACAACCAGCCCCGGCTGGCGCAGCAAGCGCTGGCACACGCCCTGGACTGGCCCGCTGAGGGTGTGGACATTGCCTCGCCCACTAAAGGAACGGACTGGATCAACGTGGTGTAGTCGCCGCGACTACGCAGCGCATCCCCTTGGCAAAAGACTCAGCGGCAAATTGCCGCGCAAGAGCTACCCAGCCTCTGCAGACATCGCAACACAATGGGCAGCAACAAAAAAGCCCCGCACCTGTGAACAGGTCGGGGCCCTTGGTTTCAGAGCCTCCAGCAAGGCTGGCAGGCCCTGAAATCCGTGCCGGCTTTACTTCGCAGCGGAAGCAGCGCTGGTAGCAGCCGTTGCAGCAGCGTCCACAGCAGCCTTGGCATCGGTTGCAGCGGTTGCAGCAGCGTCAACGGCGGTCTGTGCGCCAGTTGCGGCAGTTGCAGCAGCATCGGCAGCAGCCTTGGCGGAGTCTGCAGCAGAAGCAGCGGCTTCGGCAGCAGGCGCAGCAGCGTCAGAAGCAGGCGCAGCGGCGGCAGGTGCCTCCACGGGAGCTGGCGCAGGAGCAGCAACAGGCTCTTCCTTCTTGCCACAAGCGGCGAGGGCAGCAGCAGCGATCAGGGTAGCCAGAACGAGCGATTTCTTCATTTCAATTTTCCTAGTTGGACAGACAAAAAACCGGAGTAGCCACCACGACCAGACTGTGCAGCCGTTGACGCGTTGGCCGAATGCATGGGCGTGCGTTTCTGCGCAATCAACAATTATATTGGGATTTCGTCAATCCCGAATAACGCTGAATTCCCACATGAAACGCAATTCATTTTTCATGCATTGAGCACTATCAACGTTACAACCCCAATGTGGTTGACGGGAATCCGGGTGAACTTTTGCTTCGCAACCATTCATTGAGTGATTCCCGCAATAAAACGCGGCGTTCCGGCTCAAAGCCGGCAACCCCCACACAGCGTACGGGATCGAGGCGGTGCATCACCCAGGCTGGCGACCAAAAGGCACTGGGGAGGTCAAGCGGGTCTGCCGAAGGGCTGCGCCGACAGCTGATGATGTGATCCCATGTGCCGCGCCAGCGCACAAAACGCGGATGCCGCCGTATCACCTCGTCAAACGTGCAAGCCAGCATGGTGAACCGACGGCCACTGTGGGCCCACTGCTGCAACGACTCAATGACAGCAAGCTCTCCCAGCGGCCAGTCATGGAAGTTGGAATCACTCACAATAATCTCTGACCATCCGTCACGCGCCGCTGTGGCCAACCCATCACGCACAAGCTGCATGAACGCCTCGCGACCACTGAACCGCCCAGAAGGCAAATCAGGCAATGAAGGGGCTGGGGTTACCGCATCGGTCATGGGGTTTCCTGTGGGTCTTTGCAGGCATGGGCCCAGCCAGCGTCGCACCAGGCAGACAGCAGTTCCAGGGCATCGTCAGTGGCACGCGCCAGATCACGGCTGTTCAAGCGGCGTTGATCCGCCAGGCGCCGCATCAACGTGGCGTCGCGGCCTGCCGCGCGATAGCTGTCGCCATTGATGAACACGTGGTGCGCGTCGTACATCATGCGGGTACGCCGGTCCAGTGCCAAACCCTCCAGCATCACACCTGCGTCATTCGGCTCAAACCATACGCTGGGCTTAGGCTCGGTCAGGTACTCACCCAGCGCGCGTTCGAGCACCAGGGGCTCGCTCAATGCGCGTTTCAATGCATCCCGGGCAAATTCGTGCAACCGCTCGGGAATGGCAGCGGGCAGCTCCACTGCATCCTGGCCCGCATCGCGGTACAAAACCGGGGCAGCTTCCTCGTCCGCATCTTCTGCCACCCGCAGCAGAAGCTCATTGGCCAGTTCGGCACGTGCCGGAACCCGAAAACCGATCGAGTAGGTCATGCACTCCCCTTCGGCAATACCATCGTGGGCATATCCGGGCGGAAGGTACAGCATGTCCCCGGGCTCGAGCACATACTCTTGCTCGGGTTCGAACTGCGCCAGCACTTTCAGCGGAATATCGTCCCGCAGGCTCAGGTTTTTTTGGCGACCAATGCGCCAGCAGCGGCGACCATGGGCCTGCAGCAGAAATACATCGTAGCTATCAAAATGCGGGCCGACGCCTCCGCCATCACTGGCATAGCTGATCATGAGGTCATCAAGGCGCGCATCCGGAACAAAACGGAATTGCTGCATGAGGGCGTGCACCTGGTCGTTGTGCAGATCCACACCCTGCACCAGCAGCGTCCAGTTGGGCTGCTGGAGGGCAGGCAATGACCGGCGCGAAAACGGGCCGTGGCGCAACTTCCAGACATCCTTGACCTGCTGCACCAGCCGGGACTCCACGCCCTCCTGCGCAGCCAGCGCAAACAACTCGGACCGCAACACCGGCGGGGTGAATTGCGGGATGGCCTGGCGCACCAGCAGGGGCTTTTTTTGCCAGTGCCGACGCATGAATTGCGCGGGGGTCAGACCGCCGAGCAGGGAGAGGGGTTGCTGGATATCCATGAGAACCTGTCCGCCCATTTGCAGGGCCGTTGATCAAACTGCGACAATTCTCCTATGGAAATTACCCAACAATGCGTGGTCGCTCTGACCTGGACCCTGAAAGACACCCTGGGCGAAGAACTGGACGTGCTCGACGACCCGGTGGAATTCCTGGTGGGCGGCGAAGACCTGCTGCACCGCATCGAGGAAGCACTGCAAGGCCATGGCCCAGGTGCAACGCTGGCACTGAACCTGGAGCCCGAGGATGCTTTTGGCGACTTCAACGACCAACTGCTTTTTTTGGAGCCCCGCGAACTGTTCCCGCCTGAGATTGAGGAGGGCATGACGTTTGATGGGAGCGCACTGCCCGAGGGCGTCAACCCCACTGCGCCCCGTAGCGGTCTTTACACCGTGACAGAAATCTACCCAGAGCATCTGGTGCTGGACGGTAACCATCCACTTGCCGGAATCGCCTTGCGATTGCAACTCACGGTGCAAGGCGTTCGCGAAGCCACAGAGGAAGAAATCGGCAAAGGCACGGCGGGTACGGGCTTTTTTCGCATACAGCCCCAGGCACCAGGCAACTCGCTGCTGCACTGAAATGGCGGCCCTTGCGGGCCACCACGTCGCGCTGGCTGCTTACTGGCGGGAAATCTGACCGTTGTACAAACGCACCCGGTCGCCCGTACGCAGGTCGCCCGGATTGCTTACGTCGTAAGAGCGATAGCCGCCCTGGTCAAGCTGAATCGAAATGCGATAGCCCTGCACCTCGCCGCCGCTGTTGTTGTTGCGCCCTTCGATGGCATTGCCTGCAAGCGCTCCGCCAATGACACCCACGGCAGTTGCGGCAGTGCGGCCCGATCCGCCACCCACCTGGTTGCCCAATACTCCACCCACCACGGCACCCAGGACTGCGCCTGCACCGGTAGTTTGCCCCTGGCTGCGACCCTGCAACACCTCAATATTGGCAACACGGCCGTATTCCGTGCCCATGGCATTGTTCGAATAAACCGGTGCATTGCTTTGGTAGCCACCTGACGTGTAACCGCCCGATGGATACTGGCTCGGATAGGTCTGCTGTGGCGCACATGCGGCCAAGGCTCCGAGCATAAAGACAGAGCCCACCAAGGTGGCGGTACGTGTGATCTGGCGCATATCAGTTCTCCTTGAAATATCTCGATGAGGGCAGCGTCCTGGCGAAGCCATTCACCACCCGATGCAAAACGATTGGAGCATGGGCCCGAGACACCCTTGGACGGCAAAGCACGACCGTACAGGTCGGCATTGGGCTCTGCGCCGCGTAGGAATGCGCTGACACAAGGACACGGGCATGAAACAGTGCAGGGACGAAAAAACCCCTCACCCCTTGCCCGTGGACCCGTAGCCGCCTTCGCCCCTCTCGGTGGCCTCGAACTCGGTCACCACGTTGAACTGCGCCTGCATTACGGGAACAATGACCAACTGGGCCAGCCGCTCCATGGGCTCCAGCGTGAAAGGCACCGTGCTGCGATTCCAGGCACTCACCATGAGCTGTCCCTGGTAATCGCTGTCGATCAGGCCCACCAGATTACCCAGAACAATGCCGTGCTTGTGCCCCAGCCCCGAGCGGGGCAGGATGAGCGCAGCGTATCCGGGGTCTTTGATAAAAACGGCAATGCCCGTAGGCACCAGGTGCCAGGCATTGGGTGCCAGCATCAAGGGCGCATCGATGCAGGCCCGCAGGTCCAGGCCCGCGCTACCGGGGGTGGCATAAGTCGGCAACTGATTCGCCATGCGCGAATCAAGAATTTTGACGTCAATCTTCACTTCTTGCTTTCTGCTTTGCCCTGCGGGGCCCGTGCCCGCAAGCGCTGTCGCCAGGACTCTACGCCCTGATTTTCGGCGTTGCGGGGAAGTGAGAGCAGTCCGGGGAGCATCTGCACTACCCTGCCCAATCCCCACCACAACACCGCCATGAACATCAAAACCGGCAGTGAGCCCCGGCCAAAACCCAGCCAGGCGATGGCGTGGATCCCTATCGCCACCAATAGCACGACCCGTGCGCCACGAAGCCTGCCCCCAAGCTGCCCGGCCATCACAGCCAGGTCAGGGGGAGGTGCTTGCACGGGTGGTCTGGGTGCGCTATCACCACGCTGGGGCGCCTCCTGCAGACGGGTCGGCCCGGCAGGCCCTGCCGCATTTGTGTTCGGGGGGCGCGCCGCAGCCGGCGCATTGGCACCCAACCGATCCACATAGCGGGCGAAATCACCATCGGGAGGCGTATCCCAGTCGGGGCGGACAGGCGGAATCACCATGGAAATCCTTTGCGGTCAGGCCTGCAAAGCAGGCAGGCGCTGGGCAATCTCGGCAATCAGCTGCTGGGCCAGGATGCGCTTGGATGCCCGGGGCAACTCGCGATGCCCCTGCGCGTCCACCAGCAGCAGGGCGTTGTCGTCCTGCCCGAAGGTTGCAGGGCCAATATTGCCCACCAGCAATGGCACGCCCTTGCGCTGGCGCTTGGCCGTAGCGTGGGCCAGCAGATCGTGGCTTTCTGCCGCGAAGCCCACACAGAATAGGTCGCCCACCAGAGCGTGCTGCGACTGCGCCACGGTGGCCAGGATGTCCGGGTTTTCGACAAAACCCAGCACCGGCGTCTGGCCCGAGCCGTCTTTCTTGATCTTCTGATCCGACTGCGTGGCCGGACGCCAGTCAGCTACCGCCGCAGTCGCTATAAAAACAGTAGCTTTCTGCGCTTTCTGCATAACGGCTTCAAGCATATTTTGTGCAGACTGCACGTTGATGCGATGCACACCGCGCGGCGTGGCCAGATGCACCGGGCCCGCCACCAGCGTGACCTCGGCGCCAGCCTCGCGGGCCGCGCGCGCAATGGCAAAACCCATCTTTCCGCTGGAATGGTTGGTGATGCCACGCACCGGGTCAATGGCCTCGAACGTAGGGCCCGCCGTGACCAGCACCTTCTGGCCCGCCAGCACCTTGGGCGTGAAAAAGGCAATCACTTCTTCCAGCAACTCCTCCGGCTCCAGCATGCGGCCGTCACCGGTTTCGCCGCAGGCCTGGTCGCCGTTGCCCACGGCCAGCACCGTGGCGCCGTCCTGGGCCACCTGGGCCAGGTTGCGCTGCGTGGCCGGGTGCGCCCACATTTCGCGGTTCATGGCCGGTGCCAGCAGCAAGGGCACACGCTCCTGTGGTCGCGCCAGGCACAGCAGGCTCAACAATTCATCCGCCCGCCCCTGCGCCAGGCGCGCCACAAAGTCGGCGCTGCAGGGCGCAACCAGGATGGCATCGGCCTCGCGGCTAAGGTTGATGTGGGGCATGTTGTTGGGCTCGCGCGCGTCCCATTGCGAGCCATGCACCGGCCTGCCCGACAGGGCCTGCATGGTGACCGGCGTGATGAATTGCCTGGCTGCCTCGGTCATCACCACCTGCACGGTGGCCCCCTCCTTGATGAGCTGGCGGCACAGATCGGCCGCCTTGTAGCAAGCCACGCCTCCACTCAGACCCAGAACAATGTGTTTGCCAGCAAGCTCATTCATGGCGCGAATTTAGCAGACAGAAGCAGGCCCCGCCGCGGCCGCTTGCCGAGGGGCCATCTATAATCCCAATTTCCCACCACCAAAAAAGACATGACCAAATTTGTCTTCGTCACCGGCGGTGTGGTGTCTTCCCTGGGCAAGGGAATCGCCTCAGCCTCCCTTGCCGCGATCCTCGAATCGCGGGGACTCAAAGTCACCCTCATCAAGCTTGACCCCTACATCAACGTAGATCCGGGCACCATGTCGCCGTTTCAGCACGGCGAGGTTTTTGTGACCGATGACGGCGCAGAAACCGACCTCGACTTGGGCCACTATGAGCGTTTCATTGAAACGCGCATGAAGAAAACCAACAACTTCACCACGGGCAAAATCTACCAGTCCGTGCTGGAGAAAGAGCGCCGCGGCGACTACCTGGGCAAGACCGTTCAGGTCATTCCCCACGTCACCAACGAAATCCAGGAATTCATCAAGCGCGGCGCCGGCATCGGCACGCCCGATGCCGTGGATGTGGCCATTGTCGAAATCGGCGGCACGGTGGGAGACATCGAGTCGCTGCCGTTCCTAGAGGCCGTGCGCCAGATGAGCCTGCGCATGGGCCCCAACAACGCGGCGTTTGTGCACCTGACCTATGTGCCCTGGATTGCTGCGGCTGGCGAGCTCAAGACCAAGCCCACCCAGCACACCGTGCAGAAGCTGCGCGAAATCGGCATCCAGGCCGACGCCCTGCTGTGCCGCGCCGACCGGCGCATCCCGGAAGAAGAGCGCGAAAAAATCTCGCTGTTCACCAACGTGCCCGAATGGGGCGTTATCAGCATGTGGGACGTGGACACCATCTACAAGGTGCCCCGCATGCTGCACGAGCAAGGCCTGGACGGCCTCATTTGCGACAAGCTGCGCCTGAACACCCCCCCCACCAACCTCAAGCGCTGGGACGACCTGGTTCATGAGACCGAGCACCCCCGGGGCGAAGTGCGCATCGCCATGGTGGGCAAGTACGTGGAGCTGTCCGACAGCTACAAGTCCGTCAACGAGGCCCTGCGCCACGCCGGCATGCGCAACCATGTGCGTGTGCGCATCGACCACCTCGACTCCGAATCCATCGAAGGCCAGGAAGCCGACAAGCTGGCCCCGTACGACGCCATCCTCGTGCCCGGCGGCTTTGGCTCGCGCGGTGTGGAAGGCAAGATCTGCACGGCCAAGTTCGCCCGGGTGCACAAGGTGCCCTACCTCGGCATTTGCCTGGGGATGCAGGTCGCCACCATCGAATACGCCCGCCATGTGGCAGGCCTGCCCGGCGCCAACTCCACGGAATTCGATCCGTCCTGCAAGCACCCGGTGATCGCGCTGATCACCGAATGGAAAGATGCCGACGGCACCATCAAGACGCGCGACGCCAACTCCGACCTGGGCGGCACCATGCGCCTGGGCGCGCAAAGCTCTGACGTGCAGCCAGGCACGCTGGCGCACAGCATCTACGGCGACGTGGTGACCGAGCGCCATCGCCACCGCTACGAAGCCAACGTCAACTACCTCGACCAGTTGCGCAAGGCGGGCCTGGTGATCTCGGCGCTGACGCAGCGCGAGCACCTGACGGAAATCGTCGAGCTGCCGCAAAACGTGCACCCCTGGTACATCGGCGTGCAGTTTCACCCCGAGTTCAAGTCCACGCCCTGGAACGGCCACCCGCTGTTCAACGCCTTCATCAAGGCGGCCGTGGAGCACCAGAAGGCCGCCAAGGCCGCAGCGTAAGCAAGGAGCATCGCCATGAAACTCTGCGGCTTCGACGTCGGCCTCGACCAGCGCTTTTTCCTGATCGCTGGAACCTGCTCCATTGAAAGCCTGCAGATGTCGCTGGACGTCGCAGGCCAGCTCAAGGAGACCTGCACGGCACTGGGCGTTCCCCTGATTTACAAGGGGTCGTTTGACAAGGCCAACCGCTCGTCTGGCACCAGCCAGCGCGGCGTGGGGATGGAAGCGGGCCTCAAGATCCTTGATGAAGTGCGCCGCCAACTGCAGCTGCCCATCCTGACCGATGTGCACGAGGCCTCCCAGGTGGCCGAGGTGGCCAGCGTGGTGGACGTACTGCAGACGCCGGCCTTCCTCTGCCGCCAGACCGACTTCATCCGTGCCGTGGCACAGAGCGGCAAGCCGGTGAACATCAAGAAGGGCCAGTTCCTCGCGCCCTGGGACATGAAGAACGTCATCGACAAGGCCCGTGCCGCTGCGCAGGAGGTGGGCCTGTCTCAAGACCGCTTCCTGGCCTGCGAACGCGGCGTGAGCTTTGGCTACAACAACCTCGTGGCCGACATGACCAGTCTGGCCGAGATGCGCAACTCCGGTGCGCCCGTGGTGTTCGACGTGACCCACTCGGTGCAAAAGCCCGGTGGCTTGGGTGCCGTGAGCGGTGGCGCGCGCGACATGGTGCCCGTGCTGGCCCGTGCCGGTGTGGCAGTGGGTGTGGCGGGCCTGTTCATGGAAACCCACCCCAAGCCCGCCGAGGCCTGGTCGGACGGGCCCAATGCCGTGCCGCTCAAGCACATGAAGGCGCTGCTGGAGACCTTGGTGGCGCTCGACGACATCACCAAGAAAAGCGGATTCCTCGAAAACAACTTTGGAGCCTGAGACATGAGCAGTGGTTACGTCATCGCATCCGTCACCGTCACCAACCCCACGCAGTATGAGGAGTACCGCAAGTGGAGCACCGTGGCCATGCAGGCCCACGGTGCTGAAGTGTGCGTGCGCGGCGGCAAGGTTGAAGTGCTGGAAGGCGACTGGAACCCCGGCCGCACTGTGATTCTCAAGTTTCCGAGCTTTGAAGCGGCCCGCGCGTTCTACGACACACCCGAGTACCAGAAAGCCAAGGCAGCGCGCGAAGGCGCGGCGGTCATGCGCATGGTGTGTGTCGAAGGCGTCTGAACGCGCATTCGATATTCGCTCATTAATTA
Organism: Acidovorax sp. JHL-3; assembly: GCF_000526295.1. Lineage (NCBI taxonomy): Bacteria > Pseudomonadati > Pseudomonadota > Betaproteobacteria > Burkholderiales > Comamonadaceae > Acidovorax > Acidovorax sp. JHL-3. The sequence goes on along the minus strand of NZ_JAFU01000001.1, from coordinate 1,943,958 downwards.
ATAGCTGCTAGCGCTTATCCAGAAAGCGCTAGAGCCCGATTTGATTTAAAACTTCTGCAAAAGGAAAACCATGAGTGCCATCGTTGACATCGTAGGTCGCGAGATTCTGGACAGCCGCGGCAACCCCACCGTCGAGTGCGACGTGCTGCTCGAATCGGGCGTGATGGGCCGCGCCGCCGTGCCTAGCGGAGCGTCCACCGGTAGCCGTGAAGCCATTGAGCTGCGCGACGGCGACAAGAGCCGTTACCTGGGCAAGGGCGTGCTCAAGGCCGTCGAGCACATCAACACCGAAATCTCCGAAGCCGTGCTCGGCCTGGACGCGTCGGAACAAGCCTTCCTGGACAAGACCCTGATCGACCTCGACGGCACCGATAACAAGAGCCGCCTGGGCGCCAACGCCATGCTGGCCGTCTCCATGGCCGTGGCCCGCGCCGCCGCCGAAGAGTCCGGCCTGCCCCTGTACCGCTACCTGGGCGGCATGGGCGGCATGCAGCTGCCCGTGCCGATGATGAACGTCATCAACGGTGGCGCGCACGCCAACAACAGCCTCGATCTGCAAGAGTTCATGATCATCCCTGTGGGCGCCCCCACTTTCCGCGAAGCCGTGCGCTGGGGTGCCGAGGTGTTCCATGCGCTCAAGAAGATCATCCACGACAAGGGCATGAGCACCGCCGTGGGCGACGAGGGCGGCTTTGCGCCCAGCGTTGAAAACCATGAAGCCGCCATCCAGCTGATCCTGCAGGCCATCGAAGCCGCAGGCTACACCGCCGGCGAGCAGATCGCCCTGGGCCTCGATTGCGCCGCCAGCGAGTTCTACAAGGACGGCATGTATGTGCTGGAGGGCGAAGGCGGCCTCAAGCTCACCGCCCAGCAATGGACCGACATGCTGGCATCGTGGTGCGACAAGTACCCCATCATCAGCATCGAAGACGGCATGCACGAAGGCGACTGGGATGGTTGGAAGATCCTGACCGAGCGCCTGGGCAAGAACGTGCAGCTGGTGGGCGACGACCTGTTTGTCACCAACACCAGGATCCTCAAGGAAGGCATCGACAAGGGCATTGCCAATTCGATCCTCATCAAGATCAACCAGATCGGCACGCTGACCGAAACCTTCGCCGCCATCGAAATGGCCAAGCGCGCGGGCTACACGGCCGTGATCTCGCACCGCTCGGGCGAAACCGAAGACAGCACCATTGCCGACATCGCCGTGGGCACCAACGCAGGCCAGATCAAGACCGGCTCGCTGTCGCGCTCGGACCGCATCGCCAAGTACAACCAGCTGCTGCGCATCGAGGAAGACCTGGGCGAGATTGCCCACTACCCGGGCCGCGCGGCGTTCTACAACCTGCGCTAAACCATGCCAGCTGCCCGGTCCTGCTGCGATCGCTCAGGCGCCCCCCGGCGCCCTAGGGCGGCGCCAGCACGACCGGACGCAACGCAGGCCCCGGCAAGGCGTACCATTTAGGCCATGGGTTTTCGTCTTGTGCCCGTTGTCCTGCTGGCCCTGCTGGCAGTCCTTCATGCCCAGCTCTGGCTGGGCCGGGGAAGCATTCCCCGTGTCCAGGAGATGCAGCGTCAGCTCGATGAGCAGATCGCCGCAAACGACCGGGCCCGGCAGGCCAATGAGCGCCTGAACTCCGAGGTGCACGACCTCAAGGAGGGCTTGGACATGGTGGAAGAAAAGGCACGCAGCGAGCTGGGCATGGTCAAGCCCAACGAGGTTTACGTGCACTACATGCCCCGCTGAGCTGCCGGGCTGCATCCTTCATCGCCACCGTGCCTGCACAGCAGACCATTGCCCTGCTGGGTGCACCCGGCACCGGCGCCCCCGCATTGGCCGAGGCCCTTCAGCACCGACTGGCAGACTCCGCCATGACGACACAGGAGCTTGCCGTGGCAGACGCTCCACAGCTGCCCACCGCGATCCGCCACACCCTGCACAGCGCCGCCATCACCTTGCTGATGGGGCTGGACCTGCCCTGCGCCGCACCCGAACAAGCCCGGCGCGAGGCCTGCGATGCACACCTGCGCGCCTTGCTGGCGGATGCTGCCGTGCGCTACCACGTGGTGTATGGCCAAGGTCCCGAGCGGGTCGAAAACGCGCTAAACGCTATTAATTCAATAGCTGTTAAGCCTTATGTGATAAGCGCAAACGACGTGTCGGATGCTAAACCCATGCGCCTGCGCGCCTGGGACTGCGAGAAATGCAGCGACCCCGAATGCGAGCATCGCCTGTTCAGCGCCCTCACCGGCCGGGGCGCTGCCGACCGTTGAGGGGTGAATTATTGAATGGCAGGCGGCACAGGCGGCTGACTGATCATGGGAGAGACAAAAATCTGCGCCGCATCCACCGCGTCAAAACGGTATTGCTGCCCACAGAATTCGCAGCCCACCTCGACGTCATCGCGCTCGGCCAGAATGCTCTCGATCTCGTCCCGGCCCAGGCTGCGCAACATGTTGCCCACGCGCTCGCGGCTGCAGCTGCACGCAAAGCGTGGGCCAGTGTCGCCCTGCTGGGGCTCGAAACGCAGCAGCTTTTCTTCCCAGAAAAGGCGGCGCAGGATGGTGTCCACGTCCAGCGTGAGCAGCTCTTCGCGGGTCAGGCTTGATGCCAGGTGGGCAATGCGGTTGTAGTCCTCGTTGCGGCCGATCTGGTCTTCGTTTTCGCGGTGCGTCAGGCCCCCAGCCAGGTTGCCCTCGCCCTTGAGGGGCATGCGCTGGATCAGCAGGCCGGCCGCCACGGTGTCGTTGGCAGCCAGCACCAGCACCGTATCAAGCTGCTCGGACTGCAGCATGTAGTGCTGCAGCACATCCGACAGGCGCTCCAGCTTTTCATGGTGGTCGCCGTGCAGTGGCACCACGCCCTGATAGGGCTGCTGGCCCGGGTGACGGTCCTTGGGGTCGAGCGTGATGGCACAGCGCCCGCCGCCGGCCACATTGAGCATCTGGCTCAGCCGCGCATCGTCGGCAACAGATCCCGTCACCGTAGCGGTCGCGCGCAGGCTCAGGTCGGATTGCACCTCGGCCACGGCCAGCTTGACCGGGCCGTCGCCAAATATCTGCAGCACCAGCGCGCCGTTGAACTTGATGTTCGACTGCATCAGCACGCCGGCTGCGGCCATTTCGCCGAGCAGTTCGCTCACGGGTGCAGGGTAGGCGCCAGTGGCGGAGTTGCTCGCGCGCACGCGCAGGATCTCGGTCCATGCCTCGGTCAGGCGCACCAGCATGCCGCGCACGGGCATGCCATCGAAAAGAAACTTGTGGAGTTCAGACACGCAGGGATTCCAGAAAAAAGTCGGGCTCGGTGGGCGGGCTTCAGGCCAGCTTGCGCAGGCCGCTTTGAAAGCGGCGCGCGTTGTCCATGTAGTGCCGGGCGCTCTGGCGCAGGCCTTCGATGTGCTCGGGGCTCAGTTCACGCACGGCCTTGGCAGGGCTACCGATGATCATGGAGCCATCGGGAAACTCTTTGCCCTCGGTCACCAGCGCGCCCGCGCCCACCAGGCAGTTCTTGCCGATTCTGGCGCCGTTGAGCACGATGGCGCCAATGCCGATCAGCGTTTCGTCGCCAATGGTGCAACCGTGCAGCATGACCTGGTGGCCCACCGTCACGCGCTCACCGATTACCAGCGGCTGGCCGAAGTCGGCGTGCAGCACGCTCGCATCCTGGATATTGGTGCCTGCGCCGATGGTGATGGCCTCGGTGTCGCCGCGCACCACCGTGCCAAACCACACGCTGGCGTTCTCGCCCAGCACCACGTTGCCGATCACCTGCGCGGTGTCGGCCACCCAGGCCGAGGCCGCCACGCGCGGGGCCACGCCATCGAGTTCGTAAATCGCCATGCAACACACTCCGTAAAAAATGGATCTGCCGGTTGGTTACAAAGCATCTGCTCTGGCCCTCCAACCAACTCCAGGCAGGGCCTAGAATTGTAAGGATGGAGCTTCGCCAACGTGCACTGCAGGTCTTGTGCCTCTCAGACCCAGAACAAAAAGCGGCCGCAACGCTTGACCTTCAAGCGCAGGCAGCTATGCTTTCAATAGCAGAACAAGCCCCTGCACCCCCGCCAGAGGCCGCCGCCCTGCCCGGCCACCCCGAGCGCCCCGCCCTGCTGCGCCACACCGAGGTCGCGCGCCGCTCCCCGGCCACCGCACAGGGCCGTGCCATCCTCATCCACGCCATTGCGCACATTGAGTTCAACGCCATCAACCTGGCCCTTGATGCGGTCTGGCGTTTTGATGGCATGCCGCCGGCCTATTACCTCGACTGGCTGCGCGTGGCGGCCGAAGAGGCCCAGCACTTCAGGCTGCTGCGCGACCACCTGCGCCGCCAGGGCCACGACTATGGCGATTTCCCGGCCCACCAGGGTCTGTGGACCATGTGCGAGAAAACGCAGCACGACATCGTCGCCCGCATGGCCCTGGTGCCCCGCACCATGGAAGCGCGCGGCCTGGACGCCACGCCGCAGATCCAGCGCAAGCTGCGCCAGGTGGGCACCCCCGATGCACTGGCTGCCGTGGACATCCTGGACACCATCCTGCGTGACGAGGTGGGCCACGTGGCCATTGGCAACCACTGGTACCGCTGGCTGTGCGCGCGCCAGGGGCTGGACCCCGAAAGCCTTTATGGCCAGCTCGTGCGCCAGTACGAGGCGCCCCGGCTCAAGCCCCCGTTCAACGAGGCCGCACGCCGCAGCGCCGGCTTTACCGAAGCCGAATTGCTGTGGCTGCAGCAGGGGTGATCCAGGCGCCCTAAACGCCGAACTTTTCTACAATCCGCCAACGCCGCGTCCGACATTCTTGGCACGCTGAAACCAACACCCCCCACCCCATGTCCACACATCCTGCCAACGGTGCCAACTCACCGCCGCCTCCCAACCAGTCGTCTGTTGCCATGATTGCGCGGCAGGCGATCGTGAACGCGCAGCACATGGTGGTGGGCTATGAGCTGTTCAACCGCTCACGCACAGGCGCAGGGCATACGGCCGCCACCGATGTCATTTTGGTGTTCACCGCGCTCTCCCATGCCGGAACCGAAGAGCTGGTGGGCAAGAAGCTCATCTTCGTCAACTGCACCCATGAAAGCCTGGCGGGTGGTCACCTCGAACTGTTGGACCCCGACAAGGTCGTGCTCGAAATCCCCCCCTTGGGCCATGCCGCCAGCGCCGAGGTGGTGGCCCGCCTGCCCATTCTGGCGGGGTTGCGCGAACGCGGCTTTCACCTGGCGTTCAACCACACCGTGCTCGAATCCGCCTACGCGCCCTGGTTGCCGCTGGCAGACTACATCAAGCTGGATCTGTCGGTGCTCGCCCCCGACCAGCTGGCCGTGCTGATCAGCTATGCCGGTCGGCATTCGCAGGCCGAGTTGATTGCCGAGAAAGTGGAAACCGCGCAGCAATACGACATGGTTTCCAGCCAGGGCATTGATCTGTTCCAGGGCTACTGGTTCGCCCGCCCCGCGCTCATCGAGGCCAAGCTGCTCCCGGCCTCGCAGGCCAGCATCATCCAGCTCATCAACCTGGTGCGCAAGCAGGCCAGCACGGACGACATCGAGGAAGTGCTCAAAAAAGACGCGGGACTGGCCTTCAACCTCATGCGGCTCATTAACTCCTCGGGCTTTGGCCTGAACCGCGAGATCACATCCTTCCGCCAGGCAGTGATGCTCATGGGCTTGAAAAAATTGTTCCGCTGGGCGGCCCTGCTGCTGACCGCCTCGCGCTCCAGTGGCACGCCGTCGCCGGTGGGCCACACCGCCGTGGTGCGTGGGCGGCTGATGGAACTGCTGGCCCTGGAAACCCTGCCCCCTGAAGAGGCCGATCTCGCGTTTGTGGCAGGCATTTTCTCGCTGCTGGACGTGATGCTGAACATGCCCATGGAATCAGCGCTCGGCCTGCTGAGCGTGCCCGATGAGGTCGCGGACGCGCTGCTGCGGCGCGAAGGCTTCCTGGGCGACCTGCTCACGCTCGCCGAGGCCTGCGAATCCAGCGACGACGCCGTGTTTGACCGTGCAGCGGGCACCCTGCACCTGTCCAGCCAGCAAATCAACTTTGCCCATCTGCAGGCACTGGCCTGGGCGGACCAGCTCACGGACTGACCTTGCGGGCAGAGCCTCCGGTCTAGAATGGACCGGACCCCCCGCAACACCCTTACCAGCGTATCCATGTCGAGCATCAACGAACAAGACATTCCGCAAGCCGAAGTGGCTGCCCCAGACGGCACAGAGACCGACAATCTGGCCATCATTGCACGCCAAGCCATCGTGGACGCCAACCGAGCAGTCTATGGTTACGAGCTGTTCGACCGCTCCACGGCGTCGGACTCACATACCGCTGCCAGTGATGCCGCGCTGCTGTTCAATGCCCTGTCGTATGCCGGCACCGAAGCACTGGTGGGCAAGAAGACCGTATTCATCAACTGCACGCATGAAAGCCTCGCCGGCGGGCACCTGGAGCTCATCCACCCCGACAAGGTGGTGCTCGAAGTGCCCCCACTCGCCGACAGCGCCACGGCCGAGGAAATTGAAGCGCGGGTGGCCACACTGGACGCCTTGCGCACCCGGGGTTTCCGGCTGGCGTTCGATCAGCATGTGCTCAAGCGCAGCTATGTGTCGTGGTTGCCGCTGGCGGGCTTTATCAAGCTCGACATGCAGGCCTTCAAGCCCGAGTTGGCGGGCCCGCTGGTCAAATTTGCCGGCATGCACAGCCAGGCCACGCTGATTGCAGAAAAGGTGGAAACCCCCGAGCAATACCAGTTGATGGCGGACCTGGGGGTCAAGCTGTTCCAGGGCTACTGGTTCGCCAAACCCTCGCTGGTGAAGGCCACCACCATACGCCCGTCGCAGGCCACCATCATCCAGCTCATCAACCTGGTGCGCAAACAGGCCAGCACGGCCGAGATCGAAGACCTGCTCAAGAAAGACCCCACGCTGTCTTTCAACCTGCTGCGTTTCATCAACTCGTCGGGCTTTGGCCTGTCGTGCGAAGTCACGTCGTTCCGCCATGCCGTGATGATCCTGGGCCTCAAGAAGCTGTTCCGCTGGGCCGCCTTGCTCATGACCACGTCGCGCGCAGGCGGTCCCCCGCCGGCCGTGGGAACCACTGCGGTGGTGCGTGGTCGCCTGATGGAGTTGCTGGCCGCCGAGTTGCTGCCCCCCGAGGAATGCGACAACGCCTTTGTGGTGGGCGTTTTCTCACTGCTGGATGTGATGCTGGGCGTGCCCCTGGAAAAAGCCCTGGAATCGGTGGCCTTGCCCCAACCCGTGACGGACGCACTGCTGCACGGCACCGGCGTTTTTGCGCCGTTTCTCGAACTCACACGCGCCTGCGAAAGCGGCGACGAGGCCGCATTTGCCAAGGCCGCCGAGTCCTTGCACCTGTCCAACCGCCAGGTCAACTGGGCGCACCTGCAAGCCCTCACCTGGGCGGAAACGCTGAACGAAGACTAATCTGGTCACCGTGCCGCCCACATCCAAAGGGGCGGCACGCGCGGCGTGAAAGGCCCCGCTCCGAGGGGCAAAAACGAAGCAGCTTTCGGCTGCCCGCCCCCCAGAGTCAGTTGGCCTTGATGCCCGCGCTGCGGATGATGCGGGCGTTGTTCTCGGATTCCAGCGCAATCTGGCGGGCAAATTCGGCCGCCGTGCCGCCCGTGGGCACGTTGTCGGTGGCATCGAGCTTGCTGCGGATATCGGGCAGTGCCAGTGCCTTGTTCAGCTCGGCATTGAGCCGCTCCAGCACCGCAGCTGGGGTCTGAGCTGGCGCGTAAATGCCAAACAGCGATGACATGTTGGCAGCAGGCAGGCCCAGCTCCGCCAGCGTGGGCACGTCGGGCAGGCTGGCCAGCCGCGCAGGGGCACCAACGGCCAGTGGCTTGAGCTTGCCCGCTTTCACATGCTGCTGCACCGCAGGGCCTGCATTGGTGGAAAGCACTTCAAACTGCCCGCCGAGGGCATCGTTCATCTGCTGGCCGCCCCCCTTGTAGGGCACATGGGTGATCTGCACCTGTGCGCTGGCCATGATCTGCTCGAGCATGATGTGGCCCAGCGACGCCGGGCCCGAGGTGGTCCAGCGGATCTCCCCCGGCTTGGCGCGCGCGGTGGCCAGCAGATCGCGAAAATCCTTCGCCTTGCCGGCCGGGGTGCCCAGCAACAGCACGGGCGAATACATGACACTGACCACGGGCGCAATGTCTTTTTGCGGGTCAAACGGCGATTTACCCAGATGGGGGTTGAGTGCCAACGGGCTGATGGCGGCAAAGCCCAGGGTATAGCCATCGGGCGCTGCCTTGGCCACGGCATCCACGCCGATGCTGCCACTGGCGCCCGCCTTGTTCTCAATGACCACCGGGGTGCCCAGCTGCACCGCCAGCTTGTCCGCCAGCGCACGCGCCACCGTGTCGCTCACCCCGCCTGCGGGGTAAGCCACTACGATGCGGATGGGCTTGGCGGGCCAGGCGGCCGGTTGGGATTGGGCATGTGCCAGTGGTGGCACCAGGGCGCTCAGGCACAGGGCGGCCAGCAGGCTGCGACGGCTTTTGAAGGGCATGACGGCTTTCGGTGTTCAGGGAAAGCTGCCGATTTTGGCGCAGATCGCGCGGGCCTGCCTGCACCGTTCAACCGTTATCCCCGCTACCACCCCGTTACCGCCGTCATCCCCGGGGGTGGTGGCGTGAATGCAGCGCTTTCAGGCGCTCGCGCGCCACATGGGTGTAGATGGTGGTGGTGGAAATATCGACATGCCCCAGCAACAGCTGCACCACCCGCAGGTCGGCTCCATGGTTGAGCAGATGGGTGGCAAAGGCGTGGCGCAGCGTGTGCGGGGACAAGGGCACGGTAATGCCCGCCACCGCCGCCCACTTTTTGACGATCATCCAGAACATCACGCGCGTCATGCCGGCGCCCCGCTGGGTGACAAACAGGTCCTCGGTCTGCTGGCCACCCAGAATCACGCCGCGCGACTCCTGCAGGTAGCGCTCGATCCACAGCCGTGCCTCCTCTCCAAACGGCACCAGACGCTCCTTGCTGCCCTTGCCCATCACCCGCAATACGCCTTCATTCAGGCCCAGTTGAAAGGTCTTGAGCGTGACCAGCTCGGTCACGCGCAGGCCGCTGGCATACATCAGCTCCAGCATGGTGCGATCGCGCAGGCCCAGCGGCGTGCCCACGTCGGGCGCATTGAGCAGCGCCTCCACCTGTGCCTGCGACAGGGTTTTGGGCACGCGCAGCGGCTGGCGTGCCGCCTCCAGCCGCACCGTGGGGTCGGCGCTGATGCGGCGCTCGCGCAGCGCCCAGTGAAAATACCGCCGCAGCACCGTCAGGCGCCGGTTGGCCGATGTGGCCCGCGTCTGCGCATGGCGCTCGGCAAAATAGGCCTGCAGGTGGTGCTCGGCCGTGTCATCCAGTGCCAGTGCAGGTTGCTGGCCAGCCAGCCAGGTGCCATACAGCGTGAGGTCGCGCCGGTAGGCGGCCAGTGTGTTGCGGGCCAGGCCGTCCTCCAGCCAAAGGGCGTCCACAAAGGTATCGATGGCGGTCAGGCTGGCAGCAAGCATCTAAAAACGATAGCACGTAAAAAAGCCGCCCGGACTGCGGGCGGCTGGCGTGGCAAGCCGCCGGATTATTCCAGCGTCAGCTTCTGCTTGGCCACCACGTCTTTGTACACCGCGTACTCGGCCTTGATCTGCGCGGCAAACTGGTCGGGGGTGTTGCCCACGATGATCGAGCCTGTTTCTTCAATGCGCTTTTTCACGGCCGGATCCTGCAGCGCCTTGCGCACTGCTGCGTTGACCTTGTCCACCACCTCCTTGGGCAGGCCCTTGGGCCCGACGATGCCGTAGTAGGCCATGCGGTTCACTGGCTCCAGGCCCAGTTCCTTGAAGGTGGGCACATTGGGCAGCGCCGCCACGCGCTCGGGTGCAGCCACCACGATGGGCACCAGGCGGTTTTCCTTGATGAAGGGCAGTGCTGAAGGCAGGTTGTCAAAAATCATGGGCACCTGGCCGGCCACGGTGTCGTTCAGGGCGGGGCCTGCGCCACGGTAGGGGATGTGGGTCACGAAAGTGCCGGACAGATTTTTGTACAGCTCCATCTGCAGGTGGCCAATGCCGCCCGTGCCCGACGACGCGTATGAATACTTGCCAGGGGACTTCTTGACTTCGGCCACGAACGACTTGTAGTCCTTGGCTGCGAAGCTGGGGTGCACCGCAATGATGTTGGGCGTGGCCGCGATGTTGATGATGGGCGTGAAATCCGTCAGCGGGTTGTACGGCGTTTTAGGGTTGATGGCCGGATTGGCCGCTGTGGTGGACACCGTGGCCACGCCGAGCGTGTAGCCATCGGGTGCCGACTTGGCGGTTTCGTTGGCGCCCACGATGCCGCCGCCACCCGACTTGTTTTCCACGATCACGCTTTGGCCCAGCGCGCGGCCCAACGGGTCTGCAATCACGCGGGCAATGATGTCGGTGGTGCCACCGGGTGCAAACGGTACTTGCAGCTTGATGACCTTGGTGGGATAGCCCTGGGCCGCGGCGCTGCCAGCAGCGGCTGCAAGGGTGAGAGCAAGCCATTGACGACGGTGCATTCAGTTCTCCTTTGTGTGGATAAAAGACCACCCTATCGTACGCGCAACGCATGGCGCTCAGACCTATGGATTCCCCATAGGGGCCAACCCGAACACAACGGCCCCCTCGGGTATTCTCGGCACCGTGAATTACGCCCAGCTCCTCCTCCCCGATTTCACCCTCATCCTCTTCGGCTACCTGGTTTGTCGCTACACCGCACTCAACCGCTCGGTGTGGCAGCCGGTGGAAAGCCTGGTGTACTACCTGCTGTTTCCGGTGCTGCTGTTCCAGTCCATTGTGAGGAGCCCGGTGGACATCGGCGCCGCGTCGGGCCTGATTGGCGCGGGCCTGCTTTCTGGTCTGGCGGGCATTGCGCTGGCCTACAGCCTGCCGTACTGGCCGTGGCTGGGCAAGCGCATCGACGCCCGCGACCACGCAGCCAGCGCGCAGGTGGCGTTTCGCTTCAACTCCTTCATCGGTCTGGCGCTGGCCGAGCGGCTGGCCGGCGCGCAGGGCCTGCTGCTGATTGCCGTGCTGATCGGTGTCTGCGTGCCCTTGTTCAACGTGGCCGCCGTATGGCCCATGGCACGCCACGGGCAGCATGGCTTTGCGCGCGAACTGCTGCGCAACCCGCTCATCATTGCCACTGCCTCGGGGCTGGTGGCCAACCTGCTGGGCTTTCGCATTCCCGAGTGGCTTGAGCCCACGGTGAGCCGCATCAGCGCGGCCTCGCTGGCACTGGGCCTGATGGCGGCGGGCGCGGGCATGCAGTTCGGCCTGCTCACGCGCAGCAAAACGCTCAGCACCGCCGTGCTGGCCATTCGCCACCTGGCGCAGCCGCTCATCGCATTTGCCATGGCGCAGCTGTTTGCACTCAACCCGGTGCAGACCACTGTGCTGCTGGCGTTCTCGGCCTTGCCCACGGCCTCCACCTGCTATGTGCTGGCGGCGCGCATGGGCTACAACGGGCCGTATGTGGCGGGGCTGGTGACACTGTCCACGCTGCTGGGCGTCGTCAGCCTGCCTTTTGCGCTGGGGTTTTTGCAATGAAGACTCAACCACTCCCACCCGAAGCGTACGGCCTCTCCCGCCCCTCGCACACTTCGCGCCCCTCGCGCCGGCGCGTGCTGGCGGCCGGCCTGGTGAGCGCGCTGCTGGCACCGCTTGCCGCCTGTGGCCGCAAAGCGCCGCGCGCCCAGCCCATTGCGCCCGGGGCCACGGTGCTGGCCCTGGGCGATTCGCTGACCTCGGGGGTGGGCGCATCACCCGATGCCGCTTACCCCGCCGTCCTGCAGCGCCTGACAGGCTGGAAAGTCATCAATGGCGGCGTCTCAGGCGACACCGCAGCACAGGCGCTGGAACGACTGCCCGCGCTGCTGCAAACGCACAGCCCCGCGCTGGTGATCGTGAGCATTGGCGGCAACGATTTTTTGCGCCGCCAGAGCGCATCGGTCACACGCACCCACGTGCGCCAGATCTGCGAGCAGGCCCGCGCCAGTGGCGCGCAGGTGCTGCTGGTGGCCGTGCCCGAGCTGTCGCTGATGGCGGCGGCAGGCCGGTTGAGCGATCACGCCATGTACGAAGAGATTGCCAGCGCACTGAAGATTCCGCTGCACAGCAAAGGCTGGGCTGATGTGCTGGCCAGCGAGCACCTGCGCGCCGACAGCGTGCATGCCAATGCGGCGGGCTATGCACAGTTTGTGCAGGGGCTGGCGGTCACGCTCAAAGCCACCGGGCTGCTGGCAAAGGGCTGATAACTCCTGTTTTTATAGCTGCTAGCGCTTATCCATAAAGGGCTAGAGGCACTTTTCACTCAAAATCAAGCGCCCACGCCACATGTTCGCGCACCAGTTCGCTGGGGTCTTGCGCCCGTGACTGCAGCGCCGCGCGCACGGCCCCGTCACCCGTGGCACGCAGCGCGTTGCCCAGCGCCACGGCCACGTTGCGCAGCCAGCGCTCGTGGCCAATGCGGCGGATGGGGCCACCCTCGGTCATGCGCAAGAAGGTGGCCTCGTCCCAGGCAAACAGATGCACCAGCTGCTGGCCCGCCAGGCCCTTGCGCTCGTCAAAATCCGGCAGGCGGCTGACCTGCGCAAACTTGTTCCAGGGGCAGATCAGCTGGCAGTCGTCGCAGCCATAGATGCGGTTGGCCAACAACGGGCGCAGCTCTATCGGTATTGGCCCCGCGTGCTCGATGGTGAGGTACGAGATACAGCGCCGCGCATCCAGCCGGTGCGGCGCAATGATGGCCTGCGTGGGGCACACGTCGATGCAGGCGCTGCAGCTGCCGCAGTGCGCAGTGACGGGCTCACTCGGCGCCAGCGCCATGTCCACGTAGATCTCGCCCAAAAAATACATCGAGCCCGCTTCGCGGTTGAGCACCAGCGTGTGCTTGCCGCGCCAGCCCTGACCGCTGCGTGCGGCGAGTTCGGCCTCCAGCACCGGCGCCGAATCGGTGAACACGCGGTGACCAAAAGGGCCAATGGCCTCGCCAATGCGGTCGCTCAGCTTTTGCAGTCGCGCACGCAGCACCTTGTGATAGTCGCGCCCCCGGGCATACACCGACACAATGCCTTCTTGCGGGCGCGCGAGGCGGGCAAACTCCACGGCCTGCCAGCCGCCATGCGCCTGCATGGACATGTCGCGCGGCAGGTAGTCCATGCGCGCGGTGATCACGCTCACGGTGCCCGGCACCAGCTCGGCCGGGCGGGCGCGCTTGAGGCCATGCGCAGCCATGTAATGCATGTCGCCATGGAACCCTTGCGCCAGCCACTGCATCAATCCGGGCTCGGACGCAGACAAATCCACGCCCGCCACGCCAATTTGGGAAAATCCCAGCTCACGGGCCCACTCCCGCACTTGAGGAACGAGTTGACTGTTGCACCACATATCGGCCGGATTGTAGAAACCTCCGCCCCACAAGCCCCTGCCGACGGCGCGCGCGTGCTGAACTGGCGCAGCGAAGACGACACGGCGGCATGGGCCCGCACGCTGGCCGCGCAGCCCTTGCTGGCCAATGCCTTCCTCACGCTGCATGGCGATCTGGGGGCCGGCAAGACCACGCTGGTGCGCCACCTGCTGCGCGCGCTGGGCGTGCAGGGCCGCATCAAAAGCCCCACCTATGCCGTGGTTGAGCCACACGAGGCGCCGGGGCTCGCCCCTCACGCCACGACGGTGTGGCACTTCGACTTCTACCGCTTTGACGACCCGCGCGAATGGGAAGACGCTGGTTTCAGGGACATTTTTGCCAGCCCGGGCCTCAAGGTGGCAGAATGGCCAGAAAAGGCTGCGGCGCTTACTCCGCTTGACGACCTTGCTATATACATTGAAGCAACTGACGAAACCGACAGGAAGGTCACGCTGCTGGCCCACACGCCCCTGGGCCGCGGCCTGCTGCAAGGAATGAACGCATGACACCCGACGCCGGCCCGCTGCACCCCTCCCTGCCGTCCGCCCCGTCGCGCCGCACGCTGCTGCAGGCTGGCAGCCTGGTGCTGCTGCTGGGCACACAGCAAATTGCGCGGGGCGCCACCATTTTGGCGGTGCGCGTGTGGCCGGCGCCCGAGTATTCGCGCGTCACCATCGAATCCGACGGTCAACTCACCACCAAGCAGTTTTTCGTTACCACCCCGCCCCGCCTGGCGCTGGACATTGAAGGCATCGACCTGAGCCCCGAACTGCGCGAGCTGGTGGCCAAGGTCAAACCCGACGACCCCAACATTGCCGGCATCCGCGCGGGCCAGAACACGCCGGGGGTGGTGCGTCTGGTGATTGATCTCAAGCAGGCTGCGCTGCCCCAGGTGTTTACGCTCCCGCCCGTGGCCGCCTACCGCCACCGGCTGGTGGTGGACCTGTACCCCGCAGAACCCGTGGACCCACTGGAAGCCCTGATTGCCGAACGCCTGCGGGATGCGCCCTCTGCAGCAACGTCCCCCACCGCATCCAAAGAGCCTGCAACGCCCGTCGTCCCCCGCTCCCGCGCACCGCAGCCCGCCACAGCCACAGCCCCCGCCGAGCCCGACCCGCTGGGCGAGCTGATGGCCCAGCGCGCCACGCGTGCGCTGCCGCCCGAGGCACCGCCGCCCCCTGCTGCCCCAGTGGCGGTGGCCACTGCCGCAGCCCCGGCGCAGGCCAGCGCGCGCGGCACTGCCAGCACCCGTGCCAGCGCCACGCAGACCGACCGCATCATCATCGTGGCGCTGGACCCTGGCCATGGTGGCGAAGACCCTGGCGCCATCGGCCCGGCGGGCACCCGCGAAAAAGACGTGGTGCTGCGCGTGGCCCACCTGCTGCGCGACCGCATCAACGCCACCACCGTGGGCGGCAACCCCATGCGCGCCTACCTCACGCGCGACGGTGACTATTTCGTGCCCTTGGGCACCCGTGTCGAGAAGGCGCGGCGCGTGCAGGCCGACCTGTTTGTCAGCATCCATGCCGACGCATTCACCACGCCCGCCGCACGCGGCGCCAGCGTGTTTGCGCTGAGCCAGGGCGGTGCCTCCAGCACTGCGGCGCGCTGGCTGGCGAACAAGGAGAACCAGGCCGACCTGGTGGGGGGGCTCAACGTGCAGTCCAGAGACCGGCATGTGCAACGCGCCCTCCTCGACATGAGCACCACGGCGCAGATCAACGACAGCCTGCGCCTGGGCACGGTGCTGCTGGGTGAGATCCGCCATGTGGGCAAGCTGCACAAACCCCGGGTGGAACAGGCCGGGTTTGCCGTGCTCAAGGCCCCCGACATTCCCAGCGTGCTGGTGGAAACCGCCTTCATCAGCAACCCCGAAGAAGAAGCGCGCCTGCGCAGCAACGCCTACCAGGTGCAGCTGGCAGATGCACTGATGCGCGGCATCTCGCGGTATTTCGCCAAAAACCCGCCGCTCGCCCGCAGCCGGTCGGTGTAAGGGCGTTTTTGCAATGTAATTTCGGCCACTTCACCCCGCTGAACAGGAGACACCCCCATGGCACTTACCCACACCCCTTCTGGCCAGGTCGTCAGTGTCCTTCCGCTGGGTGACCGGCTGGCACAGGCCACCTCCAGCGCCATCCTCAAGGCGGGCCAGCTCGAAGTCATGCGCGTGGTGCTGCCCGCCGGCAAGAGCATGCGCGAGCACCAGACCCCCGGTGAGATCACCGTGCAATGCCTGGAAGGCACGGTGCATTTTCAGTCTGGCGGCGCCACGCATTTGCTGCGCGCGGGCGATCTGGTGCACCTGCAGCCACGGGCACTGCACGCACTGACAGCGGTACAAGACGCCTCGCTGCTGGTCACCATCTGCCTGGTTGCGGGCTGACCGGGCCCGGGGGCCCGAGCCGCCGACACACGGGCTGCAGGCTGCAGGCTGCAGGCTGCAGGCTGCAGGCTGCAGGCCGCAGGCGGCCATGGGCTGGGCAATGTGGCCACCCCACGCATGCCTTGTCCTACACGCTCTGGCCGGAGGCTCCTACACCGCAGCCGCGAGCAGGGCGCGATAGTGGGCCCATGCCCTTGTGGCGGCCCTGACTGCACCTCCAGTCCCGGCTTGGCCACCCATCTTAAAAGGAACCCCTCCATGAATACCCGTCTTGTCCTTGCCTCCACCTTTTGTGCCGCCGCCCTTGCCCTGGGTGGATGCGCCTCCAATCCCACCAACACCCAGATCGGCACCGGCGTAGGCGCCGTGGTCGGGGGCGTTGCCGGAAACGCCGTGCTGGGCGGCACGCTGGGCACCGTGGGGGGTGCCGCAGCCGGCGCCCTCATCGGCCACGAACTCGGCGAAGACCGCGATCAACGCAAGCCACGCCGTTAATCCAGTCCTGTCAAAAGAGTGCCTGGCGCGGGTTGATTCCGCGCCAGGCACTCTTTTTTTGTGGGGCAGTCAGGCCACGGTGGCCTTGCGGCCAGCTCGCCAGGCGCCAAAAATAGCGATCAGTCCGGGTATGAAAATCATGGCCCAAATGATCTTGTCCAGGTTTTCTTTCACCCAGGCAAAGTTGCCAAAAAAGTAGCCGGCAGAGCAGATTCCCAGCACCCACAGCAGGGCTCCGCCCACGTTGAAGGCGGTGAACTTGCCGCGCGACATCTCGGCCACGCCGGCCACAAAGGGCGCGAAGGTGCGAATGAAGGGCATGAAGCGCGCGATCACGATCGTGATGCCGCCATAGCGCTCGTAAAAATCATGCGCCTGCTGAAACGCCCGGCGGTTAAACCAGCGCGAATCCTCCCACTGAAAAACCTTGGGGCCGAAATAGCGCCCGATGGAGTAGTTGCACTGGTCGCCCAAAATGGCCGCCACCACCAGCAGCGTGCAGGCCAGCGGAAAATTCAGCAGCCCGGCACCGCACAGCGCACCCACGATGAACAGCAGCGAGTCGCCCGGCAAAAAAGGCATGACCACCAGCCCGGTCTCCACGAACACGATCAGAAACAGCAGCGCATACACCCAGGCGCCATAGCTGGTGACAAAGGCTTCGAGGTATTTGTCGACATGCAGGATGAAGTCGATCAGAAAGGTCACTAATTCCATGGGGGTTCCGGCAACACAAAGGCAGCGCGCATTATCCCCACCGCCCGGCGCCGCCCGCCCGATGCCCCTGCGAGGCCCCGCCCTAAAATCGCCCGGGTGAACGACACCCTGCACCCCCCACCGCCCCGCCGCCCCATCCGCGACCTGCCCGACGAGCTCATCAGCCAGATCGCCGCCGGCGAAGTGGTGGAACGCCCCGCCTCGGTGGTGCGCGAGCTGGTGGACAACGCCCTGGACTCGGGCGCCACGCAGATCACCGTGCGCCTGCTGGCGGGCGGCGTGCGCCTGATTGCGGTGGAAGACGATGGCTGTGGCATTGCGCACGACGAACTGCCCATTGCCCTGCGCCGCCACGCCACCAGCAAGATCACCAGCCTGCACGACCTGGAAACCGTTGCCACCATGGGGTTTCGGGGCGAAGCGCTGGCCGCCATCGGCTCGGTATCCGAGATGGCGCTGTTGTCGCGCCCCGCGCACCAGACCAGCGCCTTCCTGCTCGACGCCCGCAGCGGCGAGCTGCGTCCGACAGCGCGTGGCACCGGCACCACGGTGGAGGTGAAAGAACTGTTCTTTTCCACCCCGGCGCGCCGCAAGTTCTTGAAAACCGATGCCACCGAGCTGGCCCACTGCGTCGAATCGGTGCGCCGCCACGCGCTGGCGCGGCCCGATGTGGGCTTTGCCATCTGGCACGAGGGCAAACTGGTCGAGCAGTGGCGCGCCACCCTGGTGCCAGGCGATGCCAACGTGCGGGGCGCTTTGGCGCGCCGGCTGGCCGACGTGCTGGGCGACGACTTCGTGGCGCAATCGGTGGACGTGCGCCACACCGAGGGGCGCGTCACCGTCACCGGCCGCGCAGGCCTGCCCGACGCGGCGCGCTCGCGCGCCGACCAGCAATACTGCTATGTCAACGGCCGCTTTGTGCGCGACAAGGTGCTCACGCACGCCGCGCGCAGCGCCTACGAAGACGTGCTGCACGGCCACAAGCAACCCGTGTATGCGCTGTATGTCGAGATCGACCCCGCACGCGTGGACGTCAACGTGCATCCCACCAAGATCGAGGTGCGCTTTCGCGACAGCCGCGAGGTACACCAGGCCGTGCGCCACGCGGTAGAGAACGCGCTGGCCGCCCCCCGCGCCGCCGCACTGGCTGCCGCCGAGGCCGCGCACACGCCTGAAACGACCACGGCGCAGAGCGCCACCGTCTATTTCAAGCAAAAACAGGCGCAAGCCCTTATGTGGCAAGCGCAAGCAGCTATTAAATTTGATGACCGAGGCCACCAGGTAGCAGACCTTCAGGCGCTGTGGGGGCCCCGAAAAGACAGCGAGACGGTGTGGCCCACCGGGCCGACCGCACCCGGGATGAACGCGCCGGGTGCAGCCTACGCGCCAGAGACGGGCACCCTGCGCACGCCGTTGACGCCCCCCGCATTCATCGCCCACCCCGCGGACATGCCTGCCCCGGGCAACGGCAGCGCTGCCGATGGAGCTGCCTGGCCCCTGGGCCGCGACGGCCAGGAGATCGCCTGGCCGCTGGGCCGCGATAGCCAGGAGATCGCTTGGCCCCTGGGCCGCGCGGTGGCCCAACTGCATGGCGTGTACATTCTGGCTGAGAACGCCCAGGGGCTGGTGCTGGTGGACATGCACGCCGCCCATGAGCGCATCGTCTATGAACGCCTCAAGGCCCAGGTGGACAGCGGCGCGCGCATTGCGAGCCAGCCGCTGCTGATACCCGCCACGTTTGCGGCCACCCCCGAAGAAGTGGCCACCGCCGAAGAATCGGCAGAGGTGCTGGCCACGCTGGGCCTCGAAGTGGTGCCCTTCTCCCCCAAGACGCTGGCGGTGCGCGCCGTGCCCACCACGCTGGCACAAGGTGACCCGGTGGAACTGGCCCGCAGCGTGCTGGCCGAGTTGGCTGCCCACGACGCCAGCACGGTGGTGCAACGCGCCCGCAATGAAATCCTGGGCACCATGGCCTGCCACGGCGCCGTGCGCGCCAACCGCAAACTCACCCTCGACGAGATGAACGCCCTGCTGAGGCAGATGGAAGTGACCGAGCGCAGTGACCAGTGCAACCACGGCCGCCCGACGTGGCGGCAGCTCTCGATGAAAGAGCTGGACGGGCTGTTTTTGCGCGGGCGGTAGTGACTCCTCGGGACGCCTGAGGTCACGGCCCCAACGGCCGACAGAGCGATCAAGCGACGCGCAGCGCTCCCGCGCAAGCGGCCGCCAATCGTCCCACGTGCAGGCGCTGGGAGCATCCCCCTTGAGGGGATGGCGCGCAGCGCCTCCGGGGGGCTTCAGTTATCCCGCGCGGCCTTGGCGGTGTCGGGGAAGTCGCTGAACACGCCATCCACCCCCAGCGCATAAAACAGCTTGTACTCGGCCTTGGGGTCGCCCTTGAAGTCCGATGCCAGGCGCTTGGCCTCGCTGCGGAAGGTGTAGGCGTGCACGAACAGGCCGGCCGCATGCGCATTGGGCACCACAGCGGTGGCGGGCATCATCACGCGGTCGCGCTCGTCGATCTTGCCGTCGCCGTTCAGGTCGTCGGCCTTGCCGTCGTTGTTGGCGTCCACTTGCTTGGAAGGGATCAGGTAGGGCTTCCAGGGGCCGATGCCGTCGGCATAGGTTTTCACCTCTTTCAGGCCTTCGGGGGTAAGCAGGCTGGCGAAGGTGCGCTTGTCGCCGGCCACGGCAAAGTCGTAGGGCTTGTCGTAGGGTGCCACGAGCGACATGCTGCCGTCGGCCTTGACGTCGTCGGCATCCACCAGTTGCACCAGGCGGATTTGTGTCTTGCTGCGCAGGTATTTGAGGTTGGACACCTCGAAGGACTGCACGATCACCGGCGATGCCTTGGTGGTGTAGCCATACTTGGCCAGTGTGGCCAGCAGGCGGTCTTCGAGCTTCAGGCCCAGGTTGGCATGGTAAGTGGGGTGCTTGGTTTCAGGGTACACACCCACGGTGCGGCCGACCTTGCTGCCTTCGCTCTTGGCCAGGTCCAGCACCTCATCGAGCGTGGGAATCTGGAACTTGCCGTTGTACTGTGGGTCGCGGTCGGACAGGGGCTGAATGGCGCGCAGGGTCTTGATTTCGGCCAGCGTGAAGTCCGATGCGAACCAGCCTTCCTCTTCCACGCCATCGACCACCTTCTTGGTCTTGCGGCTGGCAAATTCTGCGCGGGTGGAGACATCGGTGGTGCCGGTGATGTTGGGCTCGTGGCGGGCGACGAGCACGCCATCCTTGGTGGCCACCAGATCGGGCTCGATGAAATCGGCGCCCATGTCGATGGCCTTTTTGTAGCCCTCGAGCGTGTGGTCGGGCAGATAGCCCGACGCGCCCCGGTGGCCAATCACCAGCGGCCGATCGCCCGTGAGCGTAGGGTAGCGCGCATCATCGCTGCCACCGCACGCAGCCAGCGCCGCGGCCAGTGTCAGACCCAGAACCCCGGCTCTTGCCGCTTGTTGTTTGTGCATGTTGTTCGTCCCTCTTTGGCGTAGTGAAAGCAGACCACTGTGGCGAGAAAGGGTGACAAGCGCATGACATGGCAACGCACCAGAACCGACCGCCAGAGCGCACCAAAACAGCCCTTCAGCGCACCAAAAACTCGCACGGCGCGCGAAATGCCCCACGACTGTGCGCAGTTTGTGCATGAGCGCATGTGTTTTTGACATAATCCGATGCTGCAACGCCGCATTCTTCGTTTTTTTGCACAGAAAGCCCCTTTCCATGAAGTACGACTCCGTAGACAGCTTCCTTGCGCAGGTCGCGCAGCGCAACCCTGGTCAACCTGAATTTCTGCAGGCTGTCACCGAAGTCATGGAAAGCCTTTGGCCCTTCATTGAAAAGCACCCCCGCTACGCCGAACACGGCCTGCTGGAGCGCCTGGTCGAGCCCGAGCGCGTGGTGATGTTCCGCGTGTCGTGGGTGGACGACCACGGCACCGTGCAGGTCAACCGCGGCTACCGCATCCAGCACAGCATGGCGATCGGCCCCTACAAGGGCGGTCTGCGGTTTCACCCCTCGGTGAACCTGTCGGTGCTGAAGTTCCTGGGGTTCGAACAAACCTTCAAGAACGCGCTGACCACGCTGCCCATGGGTGGCGGCAAGGGCGGTTCGGACTTCGACCCCAAGGGCAAGAGCCCCGGCGAAGTGATGCGCTTTTGCCAGGCTTTCGTGTCGGAACTGTTCCGCCATGTGGGCGCCGACACCGATGTGCCGGCCGGTGACATCGGCGTGGGCGGCCGCGAGGTGGGCTACATGGCCGGCATGTACAAGAAGCTCAGCAACCGTGCCGACTGCGTGTTCACGGGCAAGGGCCTGTCGTTCGGCGGCTCGCTGATCCGCCCTGAGGCCACCGGCTACGGCACGGTGTATTTTGCGCAAGAGATGCTCAAGACCCGTGGCCAGTCGTTTGACGGCAAAACGGTGTCGGTGTCCGGTTCGGGCAACGTGGCGCAGTACGCCGTGGAAAAGGCCATGGCCCTGGGTGCCAAGGTGGTGTCGGTGTCCGACTCCAGCGGCACGGTGTACGACAAGGACGGATTCACGCCCGAAAAGCTGGCCATCCTGATGGAAGTGAAGAACCACAAATACGGCCGCGTCAACGACTACGCCCAGCTGGTGGGTGCCGAATTCCAGGCCGGCAAGACGCCCTGGCATATCCCCGTGGACGTGGCCCTGCCTTGCGCCACGCAAAACGAACTCAACGCCGACGATGCCGCCACGTTGATCAAGAACGGCGTACTGTGCGTGGCCGAAGGCGCCAATATGCCTTCCACCATCGAAGCGGCCAAGGCGTTTGAGGCCGCTGGCGTGCTGTACGCACCTGGCAAGGCATCGAATGCCGGTGGCGTGGCCACCTCGGGCCTGGAGATGAGCCAGAATGCGGCCCGCCTGTCGTGGCCCGCCGAAGAAGTGGACGCCCGCCTGCTGCAGATCATGCAAGGCATCCATGCCGCCTGCCTGAAGTATGGCCAGCGCGCCGATGGCTCCATCAGCTACATCGACGGCGCCAACATCGCCGGCTTTGTGAAGGTGGCCGACGCCATGCTGGCACAGGGTGTGGTGTAAGCCACCCACGCGCATTCGCGCACCAGCATCAAGGGGCTTCGGCCCCTTTTTTTTGGCTGCGGCAGCTTGCAGGCTATGCTTGATGCTTGATACAAATTGCCACAAATCACGGGATTCACAGTGGAAATATTCAGCTTTCTGAACGCCATGGTCGAGAAGGGTGGCTCCGACCTATTCTTCAGCGTGGGCGCGCCCGTCAACCTCAAGATCGAAGGCGTCACCCACCCCCTGAAAATGCCCGCACTGCAACCCGGCCAGGTCAAGCAGCTGGCCTATTCGGTCATGAACGAAAAGCAGATCAGCGAGTTCGAGGCAAAGATGGAGATGAACCTGTCCATCTCGGCTGAAAACCTGGGGCGCTTTCGGGTGAATGTGTTTGTGCAGCGCGGCGAGACCGGCATGGTGGTGCGCTACATCAAGAGCAAGATTCCGCCGCTGGCGGCACTGGGCCTGCCGCCAATCCTTGAAAAGCTCGTGCTGCGCAAGCGCGGGCTGGTGCTGGTGACCGGGGCCACCGGGTCGGGCAAGTCGACCACGCTGGCTTCCATGATCAACTACCGCAACGAAAACGTGACCGGGCACATCCTCACCATCGAGGATCCGCTGGAGTTTCTGCACGCCCACAAGCGCTCGGTGGTGAACCAGCGGGAAGTGGGTATCGACACCCTGTCGTATGAAGATGCGCTCAAGAACGCGCTGCGCGAGGCGCCCGACGTGATCATGATCGGCGAGATCCGCGACCGCCAGACCATGAAACAGGCCATTTCCTACGCAGAGACCGGCCACCTGTGCCTGTCCACGCTGCACGCCAACAATGCCAACCAGGCGATGGAACGGGTCATCAACTTCTTCCCCGAAGACGCGCACCACCAGTTGCTCCTGGACCTGAGCATGAACCTGGCAGGCGTGGTGTCGCAGCGGCTGATTCCGGGTCTGCACGAAAAGCTGGTGCCGACGGTCGAGGTGATGCTCAACTCGCCCTACATCGCCGATCTGATCGCCAAGGGCGAGTTTTCGGGCATCAAGGAGACCATGGGGCGCAGCACCGAAATCGGCATGTGCACCTTTGACCAGGCGCTGTACGCGCTGTACACGGAAGGCCGGATTTCGCTGGAGGAAGCCCTGCACAATGCCGATTCCCGCACCGATCTGGCCCTGCGTGTGCGGCTGGCAGCCGGCGTGAGCACATCGGATGCGGGGGAGCTGTCCATCGACACGTCCACGCCCCTGCAGTCGGCGTCCCGACTGTCTTGAGCGGCCTCCAAAACGGGTTGTACCCGGGGTCTGGCAAGGCTTTGTCTGCTGCCGGCATCTGCTACCCTCCAGCGCATGTCTGACGCTTCCAACGCCCCGGCACACACGGGTGCTGCGGCCATGCCAGCCTGGCTGGTCATTGGCCTGCTGGCGCTGATGCTGGGCCTGCAGCCGGTCACCACCGATCTTTATCTGCCCGCGCTGCCCACGCTCAAGGCACAACTGCTGGCCAGCATGGCGCAATCGCAACTCACGCTCACGGCGTTGCTGTTGGCGTTTGGCTGCTCGCAACTGGTATGGGGGCCGCTGTCGGACCGCTGGGGGCGCCGCCCCATCCTGCTAGCGGGGCTGGTGGCCTATGTGCTGGCCGCGCTGGGCTGCGCGCTGGCGCAATCCATGGAAGCGCTGATCTTCTGGCGCACCGTACAGGGCGCTGCCATGGGCGCCGGCGTGATGGGTGCGCGCGCCGTAGTGCGCGACCTGTATGCCCCGGTGCAAGGGGCCCACGCCATGTCGCGCGCCCTCACGGGCCTGGGCATCATTGCGTGCCTGAGCCCGCCGCTGGGCGGCCTGCTGGCCGGGCACCTGGGCTGGCGCGCCACGATGGTGGCGCTCTGCTGCTTTGGCGCCATGGCGCTGCTGCTGGTCCTGCTGCGTTTTGAAGAAACCCTGGCCCGCCCCAACCCGCAGGCCCTGCGCCCTGCGCACCTGGCGCGCACCTGGGTGCAGATCCTGCGCCACCCAAGCTTTTTGGCCTACTCGGCCACCACGACCTTCACCTATGCGGGCCTGTTCACGTACCTGGCGGCCTCGTCGTTCACCTTCATCCAGGTGCTGGACTGGAGCCCCACGGCCTATGGGCTGCTGCTGTCGTGCAACGCAGCGATGTACATCACCGGCACGGTGCTGTGCCGGCGCCTGCTGGTGCGCTGGGGGCTGCGCCGCAGCATCGCGCTGGCGGGCCTGCTCAGCGCCACAGGGGGCACGCTGATGGGTGTATTCGCGCTTGCTGGCGTACAAAACGGCTGGGCCTATGCCCTGCCGTTTCTGCTCTACCAGATCGCGCATGGCATCCACATGCCCTGCAGCCAGAGCGGCGCCGTGGGCCCCTTTCCGCATGCCGCCGGCACGGCCGCCGCACTGAACGGCTTTGTCATGATGCTGGTGGCGTTTGGTGTGGGCCAATGGCTGGGCCAGCGCATGGACGGCACGGTGCTGCCGCTTGCCTTGGGCGTGTGGTTCTGGGGCGTGTGCGCCGCCCTCGCCGCGTGGACACTGGTGCAGAAATTCGGGGAGCCGACCAAGGCATGAATACACCGCTACCCACCATCGCCATTGCCGGGCCCACGGCCTCAGGCAAAACGGCCGGCGCGCTGGCGCTGGCGGCCGTGCTGGCACCGCGCCTGCCGGTCGAGATCATCAGCGTCGATTCGGCCCTGGTGTACCGGGGCATGGACATTGGCACTGCCAAGCCCACGCGCGCCGAGCTGGCCGCCGTGCCGCACCACCTGATCGACATCCGCGACCCGTTGCAGGCCTACAGCGCCGCCGAGTTTGTGCAGGACGCCGAGCGGCTGATGGGCGAGATCCGCGCGCGCGGCGCCCTGCCACTGCTGGTGGGCGGCACCATGCTGTATTTCAAGGCACTGTTTGACGGCATTGACGACATGCCCCCCGCCGACGCTGCCGTGCGTGCGCGGCTGGAGGCCCAGGCGTTTGACCAGGGCTGGCCCGCGCTGCACGCTGAACTGGCCCGCGTGGACCCCGCCACCGCCGCACGACTGGCGCCCGCCGACAGCCAGCGCATCCAGCGTGCGCTGGAGGTGTGGCATGTTTCGGGCCAACCCATCTCCCACTTTCACACTACAAAAAAGAGAGCTACTAGCGCAGACTCCATAAGCGCTACCGCCCTTTTTTCTTTGGAGCCCGAAGACCGCGCCTGGCTGCACGAGCGCATTGCACGGCGCTTTGACGCCATGCTGGCGGAAGGCTTTGTGGACGAAGTGCGCCAGTTGCGTGCGCGCGGCGACTTGCACCCCGACCTGCCGTCGATGCGCTGCGTGGGCTACCGCCAGGCCTGGGAAGCGCTCGATGCCCAAACGGCGGCCGGCCCCGAAGCACCGCTGGACCTGGCCGGGCTGCGCGAGCGCGGCATTGCCGCCACCCGCCAGTTGGCCAAGCGCCAGATCACCTGGCTGCGCAGCATGCCGCACCGCCACACCATTGCCTGCGACCAGCCCGATGCCACCGCCCGCCTGGTGCAGGCCGTGCTGCACCGCCTGGAGCGCACGGAGCACGGCGCCCCATGAGCAGCGTTCTTCACGTCGAGGCCTTGGCCAAACACTACGGCGGCACGCCGGTGTTTGCCAACGTGCAGTTCACAGTGCAGCCGGGGGAGTTTGTGGCCATCGTGGGCGACTCGGGCGTGGGCAAATCCACCCTGCTCAACTGCCTGGCGGGGCTGGACCACTGGGATGCGGGGCGCATCGTGCATGGCGACACCGACCTCGCGCCGCTGGATGAAGCGCAGCGCGCCCTGTGGCGGCGCGCCCATGTGGGGTTTGTGTTTCAGGCCTTTCATGTGCTGCCCCACCTCAGCGTGGCGCAGAACGTAGCCTTGCCGCTCATGCTGCTGGGCCGCACCGAACCCGATCGGGTGCAGCACATGCTGGCAGCCGTGGGCCTGGCCGACCTGGGCGAGCGCCTGCCCCAGCAACTGAGCGGTGGCCAACTGCAGCGCGTGGCCATTGCGCGCGCCCTGGTGCACCGCCCCGGGTTGCTGCTGGCCGATGAACCCACCGGCAACCTGGACCCCGGAACGGCCGCGCGTGTGATGGACCTGCTGCTCGCGCAGACGCGCGAACATGGCGCCTCGCTGGTGCTGGTCACGCACTCCGACGCCGCCGCCGCGCGCGCCGACCGGGTGCTGCGCCTCACAGCCGACGGTATCGCCAACTGAGCACGGCACCAGCCATACCGAGCGACAGACAGCCGCCGGCCCCGCTTATTCGATGGAGAGCCGCTGCGCGTTGCCACCCTGCTTTTTGGGCAGCGTGAGCGTCAGCACGCCGTTGTCGTATTTGGCCTTGGCCTGCGCGGCATCCACATCGACGGGCAACTGAAAACTGCGCGCCACCGAGCCGAAATAGCGCTCGGAACGCAGCACCTTCTCGCCCTCTGTCTTCTGGTCGTGCTGGCGCACCTCGGCGCGCAGGCTGACCACATTGCCGTCGATCGAGACATGAATGTCCTCCTTGGGCACACCGGGCACTTCGGCCTGCACGGTGTAGCCGCCATCGGTTTCCTTCACATCCACCTTGATCTGCGAGGGCGTCGGTACACCGTCGCCATGCAGTGGACGCACATAAAAGCCGGGGGCGATGTCCTTGAAGAAGTCATCGAACAAACTGCCACGTGTAACCAGAGAATTCATGGTGAAGCTCCTGAACGTAAGGGTTGGACAACCGGGCCGGCAAGGAAGAGCACCAGCCCCAAGTCCAACATACGAACAGGCTGGCCCGATTTCAAGAGCCGCTGCGGTTGCGTTTGATCTGTCTCAATGGCCTGCCCTGTCTGTGCTGGGCCGTCACAATCGGGTCATGCTTGCACTGCTTCGCACCTTCTCCTGGCAAGAGTTGCGCCACCATCCCTGGCGCAGCGCCGCCGCAGTGGCCGCCGTGATGCTGGGCGTAGCGCTGGCCTTTGCCGTGCATGTGATCAACACTTCGGCCCTCGATGAGTTTTCGCAGGCCGTGCGCGCCGTGAACGGCCAGCCCGATCTGGAGCTGCGCGCCATGCAGGGCCCGTTGCCCGAAGCGCTTTATGCGCAGCTGGCCAACCACCCGCAGGTGGCGCGTGCCAGCCCCTGGCTGGAGCTGTCCACCATGGCCCAGGTGGATGCCCCACCGACCACACAGCCCGCCACGCCACCAGCCACCGCACCAGCGGTGGCACCCGCGCCCGCACCCGCCCGCGTGGTGCTGCGGGTGGTGGGGGCCGATGCGCTGCTGCTGCCTGCCGTGGCGCCCGCGCTCATGCCCCGCGCGTTTGCCACCAGCGAGCGGCTGGCCATGCTGGCGCCGGCCACCGTGTTTCTCAACGCGGCGGCCTTGCAGGCCCTGGGCCTGGCGACAGATGGCAGTGGCCCGGCACAGCTGCAGCTGCAGGCCGGCCCGCACGGATCGCACACGGTGCGCGTGGCGGGCACCGTGGCAGCAGGTGGCGCGCCCCTGGCCGTGATGGACATCGGCGCGGCGCAGGACCTGTGGGGGCAAGGGGGTCGCCTCACCCGCATTGATCTGCAACTGCAACCGGGCGCCGACCGCACGGCATTTGCGCAGGCGCTGCAATCACTGCCCGGCTGGCCCGCCAACGCCGTGCTGGCCGAGCCTGGCGATGCCGTGCAGCGAATCGGCAACCTGTCGCGCGCCTACCGCGTCAACCTGACGGTGCTGGCGCTGGTGGCGCTGTTCACGGGAGCATTTCTGGTGTTTTCGGTGCTGGCGCTCAGCGTGGCGCAGCGCGCGCCCCAGTTTGCGTTGCTGGCGGTGCTGGGCGCCACGCCGCGCCAGCGCCTGGCGCTGGTGCTGGCCGAGTCGACCCTGCTGGGGCTGGTGGGCAGTGCCGCCGGCATTGCGCTGGGCACGGCGCTGGCGGCCACCGCGCTGCAACTGCTGGGGGGCGACCTGGGTGGCGGCTACTTTGCCGGCGTACAACCGACGCTGCACTGGAGCGGCCCGGCTGCGCTGCTCTACGGCGCACTGGGTGTTGTCGCCGCGCTGGTGGGGGGCTGGTGGCCCGCGCGTGCCGCCCGCAATCTGCCGCCTGCGCAAACGCTCAAGGGTCTGGGCGCCACGGCTGGCCCAGGGGTAGGCGCTACTACGGGTATCATTTTGATAGCTGCTGGCGCTTTACTGGCAAGCGCTCCACCCATATTCGGCATTGCATTGGCCGCCTACGTCGCAATTGGCTTGCTGCTGGTGGGCGGCATTGCGCTGCTGCCCTGGGGCATGGCCTGGCTGTTGCACCGCCTGCGCCCGTTGGCGGCCAGCCATCTGCTGCTGATGCTGCCCCTGGAGCGCGCGCGCCGCATGCGCGGCACGGCCGCCATTGCGGTGGGCGGCGTAGTGGCCAGCTTGAGCCTGGCCGTGGCGCTGACGGTGATGGTGGCCAGCTTTCGCGGCTCGGTCACCCAATGGCTCGATGCGGTGCTGCCATCTCCGCTGTATGTGCGCTCGGCCCTGAGTGCGGCAGGGGGCGAATCGGCCCTGCTGCCGCCGGGGTTCGACGAAGCCGTGGCGCAGTTGCCCGGCGTGGACCGCGTGCAACCCCTGCGCATCGGCCCGCTACAGCTGGACGCCGCACGCCCCGCCCTCACGCTGATGAGTCGCCCGCTGGGCAGCGATCCCGCGCGCGCGCTGCCGCTGGTGGCTGCGGCGCTGCCCGTGCCCGAAGGCCGCATGGGGGTTTACATCAGCGAGGCGGTGGTGGACCTGTATGGCCTGCAGCCCGGCATGGAGTGGCCCGCACTTTCAAGGTCTTTTAGCCCTCTGAAGCATGATGGACAAGCGCAATCAGCTCTATTTTTTATAGCAGGCGTATGGCGCGACTATGCCCGCCAGTCGGGCACCGTGGCCATGGACCGGGCCGACTACCTGCGCCTGACGGGCGACACACGTGCCAGCGATCTGGCACTGTGGCCCCGCGATGGCACCGACCTGGCGCAGTTACAGCAGGCGATCCGCGCGCTGGCCGGGCCCGATGCTGGCACAGAGGCCCCCACGGAGGCAGGCGCAGCAGGGCTGGAATTTGTCTCGTCCGGTGCCATCCGCGAGCGCTCGCTGCGCATCTTCGACCGCAGCTTTGCCGTCACCTACTGGCTGCAGGCGGTGGCCATTGGTATCGGCCTGTTTGGTGTTGCGGCCAGCTTCAGCGCGCAGGTGCTGGCACGGCGCAAGGAGTTCGGTTTGCTGGCCCACCTGGGCCTCACACGCCGCCAGATTCTGGCCGTGGTAGCCGGCGAAGGCGCGGCATGGACCGGCGTGGGCGCAGCCGTGGGGGTGCTGCTGGGCCTGGCCGTGGCATTTGTGCTGGTGCACGTGGTCAACCCGCAAAGCTTTCACTGGACCATGGATCTGCGCGTGCCCGCAGCCCGCTTGCTGGCACTGTGCGCCGTTGTGGTGGCCTCAGGCACCCTTACGGCCTGGCTGGCGGGCCGGGCGGCAGCCGGACAGGATGCGGTGCTGGCCGTCAAGGAAGACTGGTAGGTCCGGCCGGATGCCCGCTAAACCCTACAACCGGCCCGAAAGCATTGAAAGACAATTCACGCCATGACCGCGCAGCCCCCTTTTTTTGAACCCCACGGCGGGGCCTGCGGCTCTGGCCACGGCACCCCGACCCACCAGCGCCGGTATGCCAGTCAAGCCTGACATGCCAGCCGCGCAGCTGCCCATGCCCCTCACACCGCCGCCCGGGCGCTTTGCCCTGTGCACGCGCCGCCAATGGCTGGCGCTGACCCTGGGGGCGGGCGCGGCCAATGCGCTGGCGCTGCCCGCGCGAGCCCTTCAATTTCCGCGCGACCATGGCAGCCACCCGGATCTGCACACCGAATGGTGGTACCTCACGGGCCATGTGCAGGCCGAGGGCAGGCTGTGGGGGTTTCAGGTGACGTTTTTCCGCTCGCGGGTGGATGCCACGCAAGGCATGCAGTCGGCCTTTGCGGCAAGGCAGCTGCTGTTCGCCCACGCGGCACTGACCGACTTCCAGGGCCAGCGCTTGCACCACGACCAACGCATCGCCCGCGCGGGCTTTGGCGTGGCGCAGGCCAGCGAGTCCGACACGGCCGTCAAGCTGCGCGACTGGTCGCTTGCCAGAACCGCCCTGCCCGACGGCACCCCGCGTGCAGCGCACGGCAGCGGCGCTGGACAAAGCCCCATCACCAGCGGCAGCCGCTATCTCGCACGGGTTGAGGGCGACGGCTTCGGGCTCGACTTGCGCTGCGACACGGCCCAGCCGCCGCTGCTGCAGGGCCGGCAGGGCCTGTCCCGCAAAGGCCCTGAGGCTGCCCAGGCCAGCTATTACTACAGCCAGCCACAGCTGGCCGTGAGCGGCGCCATTGTGCTGAACGGGCGCCGCATGGCCATTGAAAGCAGCACCACCGACAACGGCACCAACCGCGCCTGGCTCGACCATGAATGGAGCGATGCGCTGATGCACCCCGACGCCGTGGGCTGGGACTGGATAGGCATGAACCTCTACGACGGCAGCGCGCTCACGGCGTTTCGCTTGCGGCGCGCCGATGGCTCAACGCTGTGGACGGGTGGCTCGTTCCGCCCGGCGCGTCAGGAAACGCAGGTATTTGGCGACAACACCGTGGTGTTTGCCGCAGAGCGCCACTGGAGCAGCCCCTTGAGCGGCGCCCGCTACCCGGTGCAATGGCTGGTGACAACCCCCGCTGGCCAGTTCGGTGTGCGTGCACTGCTGGACGACCAGGAGCTCGACAGCAGCAGCTCTACCGGGGCGATTTACTGGGAAGGCCTGTCCGAGTTGCGCAATGGCGCAGGCGAAGCCGTTGGCCGGGGTTATCTGGAAATGACGGGATACAAAAAGCCGCTGCGCTTGTAACGCAACGGCCTATGGCTGCAAAAAATGGGCGACTCCGATCGATTCGTGCGAATCAGCCTTTGTTGCCCGCCTTGCGGCGAACCAGCCAGGCAATGATTTCACCCATGATGCCGCGGCGGAATGCCAGCACGCAGATCACAAAAATCAGGCCCGTCACCATGGTGACCGACTCACCCAGCGTGTTGAACCATTCCACGCTGGTCAGCGTGGCCAGGAAGCTGCCGATTTCACCCAGCTTGTTCTCCAGCAACACCACCACGGCCGAGCCCACCAACGGCCCCGACAGCGTGCCAAGGCCACCCACCAGCGTCATCAGCACCACGTGGCCCGATGCCGTCCAGTGCACATCGCTGAGCGTGGCAAACCCCAGCACCAGGGTTTTGAGCGAGCCGGCCAGCCCCGACAGCGCAGCCGACAGCACAAACGCCAGCAGCTTGAAGCGGTTGGTGTCGTAGCCCAGCGAAATGGCACGCGGCTCGTTTTCCTTGATGGCCTTGAGCACCTGGCCATACGGCGAGTGCACGGTGCGCACGATCAGCAAAAACGCCGCCACCACCACGACCAGCACCACGTAGTACATGGCCAGGTCATTCTGCAGATCAAACACGCCAAACAGCTTGCCGCGTGGCACGCCTTGCAGCCCGTCTTCACCGCCGGTAAAGGGCATCTGCAGGCAGATGAAGAACAGCATCTGCGCCAGCGCCAGCGTGATCATCGTGGAGTAGATGCCTGTGCGGCGAATGGCGAAGAAACCAACCACCAGGCCTAGCAGCGCGCCGCTGGCCGTGCCCAGCAGCAGGCCGACTTCGGGGGTAAAGCCCCACACCTTCATGGACTGGCCCGCCACATAGGCCGAGCCCCCAAGAAAGGCCGCATGGCCAAAAGACAGCATGCCGGTGTAGCCAAGCAGCAGGTTGAAGGCGGCAGCAAACAGTGCGAAGCACATCAGCTTCATGACGAACACCGGGTAGGCACCCAGCAACGGCGCTACCAGCAGGCCGATGAACAACAGGCCGTAGCCAATAGCGGTAAGGTTCTTGGAATTCATGTGAACAGCCCCTTATTTTTCTTTGCCGAACAGGCCGGCGGGGCGAATCAGGAGAACGATGACCATGATGACAAACACCACGGTCGAGGATGCTTCGGGATAGAACACCTTGGTGAATCCTTCGACGATGCCCAGGCCCAGCCCGGTCAGGATGGAGCCCATGATGGAGCCCATGCCACCGATCACGACCACGGCAAACACCACGATAATGAGGTTTTGCCCCATCAGCGGAGACACCTGGTACACCGGCGCAGCCAGCACACCGGCAAAGGCCGCCAAACCGGCACCAAACGCATAGGTCAGCGTGATCATCAGCGGCACGTTGACACCAAACGCTTCCACCAGGCGCGGGTTCTCGGTGCCCGCACGCAGATAGGCACCCAGCTTGGTCTTTTCGATCACATACCACGTGGCAATGCACACCGTGATGGAAGCCACAACCACCCAGGCACGGTAGTTGGGCATGATCATGAAGCCCAGACTGGTGGCACCTTCGAGCAGCTCAGGCGTGTCATAACCCAGGCCCGAGACACCGTAGATCGAGCGAAAGATGCCCTCGATCAGCAGCGTCAGGCCCAGTGTGAGCAGCAGGCCATACAGATGGTCCAGCTTGTAGATCCAGCGCAGCAGCAGCCGCTCGATCAAAACCCCGAACACCCCCACCACCAGCGGCGCCAGCACCAGCATCAACCAGTAATTGATGCCGAAGTAGTTCATGGCCATCCAGGTAATCACGGCCCCCATCATGAACAGCGCACCGTGCGCAAAGTTGATGACGTTGAGCAGGCCGAAGATCACGGCCAGCCCGAGGCTGAGGATTGCGTAAAACGAGCCATTGACCAGCCCCAAAAGGAGCTGACTCAAGAGACCCGGCAATGAGACACCAAAAATTTCCATGGCAGGCGGCAGAAGGTGGGGGTCAGGTCAGGAGCTTATTTCCAGAGAGCGCACTTGCTCTCGGCCTTGGTCGTAAAGATCTGGTCGCCAGGAATCTTCTTGACGACCTTGAAGTAATCCCAAGGCTTGGTCGACTCGGAAGGCTTCTTCACTTGCAGCAGGTACATGTCGTGCACATAGCGGCCATCGGGGCGCAGCGTGCCGGAGGCGTAGAAGTCATTCATCGGCATGGCGCGCCAGGCGGCCATGACCTTGTCGGCATCCACGCTCTTGGCAGCTTCAACGGCCTTGAGGTAATTCATGGTGGCCGAGTAATCAGCCGCCTGAATCGATGTGGGCATGCGCTTGGTCTTGTCGAAGAAACGCTTGCCGAACTTGCGCGTCTCGTCGTTCAGATCCCAATACCAGCTGCTGGTGAATTGCAGGCCTTCGGTGTTCTTGAGACCCAGGCTGTGGATGTCGGTGATGAACAGCAGCAGGCCCGCCATCTTCATCGTCTTGTCAATGCCGAATTCCTTGGCGGCCTTGATGGCATTGATGGTGTCGCCACCCGCGTTGGCCAGCCCGAGAATTTGTGCCTTGGAGTTTTGCGCCTGCAGCAGGAACGAAGAGAAGTCCGATGCGTTGAGCGGGTGACGCACAGAGCCTGCAACCGTTCCGCCCTTGGCCTTGACGGCGGCGGAGGTGTCGGCTTCGAGTGCCTGGCCAAAGGCATAGTCGGCCGTCAGGAAGAACCAGCTCTTGCCGCCAGCATCCACAATGGCCGAGCCAGTGCCGCGGGCCAACGCCACGGTGTCGTAGGCGTAGTGCACGGTGTAGGGGGTGCACTGCTCATTGGTCAGGGCCGACGAGCCGGCGCCACTGTTGACATACACACGTTTCTTCTCGGCAGCCACCTTGGCAGCCGCCAGCGCGGTGCCCGAGTTGGTGCCGCCAAACAGCATGGTCACGCCCTGTGTGTCGATCCACTCGCGCGCCTTGGAGGCTGCGATGTCGGCCTTGTTCTGGTGGTCCGCGCTGATCAGCTCGACCGGCATGCCCAGCACCTTGCCACCGAAGTCGTCGATGGCCATCTGGATCGCCAATGCACCGTTTTTGCCCTCCACGTCGGCATACAGGCTGGACATGTCGGTGATGAAGCCGATCTTGACTTTGTCCTGCGCATGGGCGGCCGAAGTGGCCAGCCCGGCTGCGCCGAGCATCAGTGCGAGTGCCTTGAGCTTGTTTTTCATGAATGTCTCCTGTTGTGGTGAGAAAGTTTGCAAATACACGGGACGTGGTCGTCCGCCCGCTCAGACGCCGAGAAGGTTGTTGAGCACCGGCATCTTTTCTTCCAGCTCGCTGGCGCCGAATTTCTCGACGATGCGGCCGTGCTCCATCACATAAAAGCGGTCAGCCAGCGGTGCAGCAAAGCGGAAGTTCTGCTCGACCATGACTACCGTGTAGCCGCGCTCGCGCAGCATGATGATCATGCGGGCCAGCGCCTGCACGATGACGGGCGCCAGGCCTTCGGAGATTTCGTCGAGCAGCAGCAGCTTGGCGCCGGTGCGCAGGATGCGCGCCACGGCCAGCATCTGCTGCTCACCGCCCGACAGGCGCGTGCCCTGGCTGTGGCGGCGTTCGGCCAGGTTGGGGAACATGGCATAAATTTCATCAATCGACATGCCCTGCGTGCCCGTCTTGAGAACCGGCGGAAGCAGCAGGTTCTCTTCGCACGACAGGCTGGAGAAAATGCCCCTTTCTTCAGGGCAGTAGCCCACACCCAGGTGCGCAATGCGGTGCGTTGGCATGTGGATGGTCTCCACACCATTGATCTTCACAGAGCCCTTGCGGGCGCCGGTGAGGCCCATGACAGCCCGCATGGTGGTGGTGCGACCAGCGCCGTTGCGCCCGAGCAAGGTCACGACTTCGCCGGGCCGCACCATGATGTCCACGCCGTGCAGCACATGCGACTCGCCGTACCAGGCTTCCAGATGGCTGATTTCCAGCGCAGGGGTGTTGGAGGCAGTGGTGGCCATTTCAGTGGGCTCCCTGCAGTTGGCCGTCGGTCGTACCCATGTAGGCTTCCATCACTTGGGGGTTGTTCGAAACTTCGGCGTAAGGCCCTTCTGCCAGCACGGCACCACGCTGCAGCACGGTGATGCAATCGGCAATGGTGGACACCACTTTCATGTTGTGCTCGACCATCAGGATGGTCCGGCCGGCCGAGACCTTCTTGATGAGTTGCGTGACACGGTCCACGTCCTCGTGACCCATGCCCTGCGTGGGCTCGTCGAGCAGCATGAGCTCGGGTTCCATGGCCAGCGTGGTGGCGATTTCGAGGGCGCGCTTGCGGCCATAGGGCAGGTTCACCGTGAGCTCGTCGGCCAGGTCTTCCAGGCCCACTTCGGTGAGAAGCTCCATGGCGCGGGCATCGAGCTGGCGTAGGCTGCGCTCGCTGCGCCAGAAGTGAAAGGCGGTACCCAGTTTGCGCTGCAGGCCGATGCGCACGTTTTCCAGCAGCGTCAGGTGCGGGAACACCGCCGATATCTGGAACGAACGGATCACGCCGCGGCGCGCAATCTCCGCGGGCTTTTCGCGCGTGATGTCCTGCCCGTTAAAACGGATCAGACCCGAGGTGGGCTCCAGAAATTTGGTGAGCAGGTTAAAGCAGGTGGTCTTGCCGGCGCCATTGGGTCCAATCAGGGCGTGGATGGAGCCACGGCGCACCGACAGGGTCACGTTGCTGACCGCGGTGAAGCCTTTGAACTCTTTGGTCAGGCTTTGTGTTTCAAGAATGACGTCGCTCATTGCGCCTTGATCGCTCCATGGGGATGCTGAGGAAAGAGCCTTGCCGCAAGGTCTCGGAAGATGCGTTTTGTTGAGTTGCATCGTAAGTCCCGGCATGGGCACGCAGGTACTGGGACAAATGCCTATGTATAAATGCCTACGTAAGAACGCCCACCCCACCGCGCCAACACGCGCTTGCGCAACGGGCGTCGCAATGGTCCGTGCGGAGCATTCAAGCGGGCGATGGCGCAGCTTCAGGTCACCAAATGGCGTGCGCCTGCGGCTTCGTTTTTTGTCGGGTGGACGGGGTGCATCCGGCACCACCGGCCGCGGCCGCCGCTATGCACCACCCGAGCTGCCACCACCGTGTAAAAGCACAGGGCCCAAAAGGCACGCGTGCCCACTGTGCACCACCCTTCGGGGCAGCCTACACTGCCCTGATGGCAACATCTTCTCCCCTGAGCGCGCGCGGCGCTCCGCGCTCTCTGTCTGGCCTGCTTCCTTTTTTGCGGCCCTACCGCGCCCAGATTGGTCTGTCGCTGATTTTTCTGGTGCTGGCGGCGGGGGCCACGTTGGCGTTTCCGCTGGCATTGCGCAATCTGATCGATGGAGGCCTGATGGCATCCGGTCATGGCGACCAGACGATGGCGCTGCGGGGGCATTTTCTGGCGCTGTTTGGCGTCGCCATCGCCCTCGGCATTTTTTCAGCGGCACGCTTTTACATGGTGAGCTGGCTGGGCGAACGAATCACCGCTGACCTGCGCAATGCCGTCTACAGCCATGTGCTGCGGCAAAGCCCGCAGTTCTTTGAAACCACGCAGACCGGCGAGGTTTTGTCGCGACTGACAGCGGACACCACGCTGGTGCAGACGGTGGTCGGTTCATCACTCTCCATGGGGCTGCGCAACGCCGCCATCGGAGTGGGCGCACTGGTGATGCTGGTGTGGACCAACCCGTACGTGATGGCGGTTGTCCTATTGGTGTTGGTACTGGTGGTTTTGCCCAGCATGTGGATAGGGCGGCGCGTACGGCGCCTCTCGCGTGACAGCCAGGACCGCGTGGCCGACTCCAGCGCCATCGCGGCCGAGGTGCTCAATGCCGTTCCGGTGGTGCAAAGCTACACGGCCGAAGCGCGTGAGTCGGCTCGCTTTGGCAAAGCCACCGAAAACGCCTTTCTGACCGCCATCCGGCGCACACGTGCGCGCGCTTTTCTTGTGGCATTCATCATCATTGCCAACGCCGGCCTGCTGCTGTGGGGCCTCTACCGGGGAACTCAGGCTGTGCTGGACGGACAAATGACAGCGGGTCACCTGGGGCAGACCGTGGTGTATGTCATCTTGCTGGCTGGCGCAGTGGCGGTGCTCGGCGAGGTCTAT
Organism: Acidovorax sp. JHL-3; assembly: GCF_000526295.1. Lineage (NCBI taxonomy): Bacteria > Pseudomonadati > Pseudomonadota > Betaproteobacteria > Burkholderiales > Comamonadaceae > Acidovorax > Acidovorax sp. JHL-3. Next base: position 1,906,870 of record NZ_JAFU01000001.1, on the reverse strand, counting down.
GGCGACCTGCTGCGCGCCGCAGGCGCGACAGAACGCCTGATGGAATTGATAGCGAGTGAGTCCCCCGTGGCAGAGTCTCGGGCGCCCCAACCGCTGCCCACGGGAAACCAAGGCCTTCGGGTGGACTTTGAAGCGGTTGATTTTCATTACCCGTCACGGCCCGACCAACCGGCATTGCAAGGCTTCACGCTGCACCTGCAACCGGGAGAAACGGTCGCGCTGGTCGGGGCCAGCGGTGCAGGAAAAACCACCGTTTTTCAACTGCTCCAACGCTTCTACGACGTAGACCAGCGTGCCAATGGCGCGTTGCAAGGCCGCATTGCTCTCAACGGCGTCGACATCCGGCAGTTGGCACTGGAGGAGTTGCGCGCCAACATTGGTACCGTGCCCCAGGACGCCGTGATCTTTTCGGCTTCTGCTTTCGACAATATCCGGTATGGGTGCCCCAATGCATCGACCGATGAGGTGATCGCTGCTGCCAAGGCGGCCTTCGCCCACGACTTCATTGAAGCCCTGCCGGAGGGATACTCCACCTTTCTGGGAGAGCGGGGTGTGCGCCTTTCTGGCGGACAACGCCAGCGCATCTCCATTGCGCGCGCGATGCTGAAAAATCCTCCCCTGCTGCTACTGGATGAAGCCACCAGCGCACTCGATGCGGAAAGCGAACGCATGGTGCAGGCCGCACTGGAGATGGCCATGCAGCGACACACCGGCCAGCGCACGACACTGGTGATTGCACACCGCCTCGCCACAGTTCAAAACGCTGACCGGATCGTGGTGCTGGAAAATGGACGCATCGTCGAACAGGGTACCCACGCCGTGCTGCTGACGCAGGGCGGTATCTATGCGCGTCTTGCAGCACTGCAATTCACCGTATGACCGATTCGCGGTGACAGCGGCGAGATCGATGCGAAAGAGCCAGCGCAGCCGCACGGCGCGGCCTTATTGCAAGGTTTCTTTAGCTGCCTCTGGCAACAGGAGCGGCAGAACCGCAATGCCTTCGTCGAGCAACTGCAGGGTCTCGTCGGGTGACGCCTGACCCCGAATCGCCCGCTCTTCAACCTCTCCGCGGTGGATGCGCCTGGCTTCTTGCGCAAATTGTGGACCTACGTCTTCTGTGGTGGCCATGATCTTGCGCGCCAGCGACAACCATGCCGCCTGACGATCAGCGCCAGACGCGTCGACAGTGCTGCTTGCCACCGACGAATCCGCAACGACGGGTGTGGCAGTGGATTGCCGAGCACCCAGATTCAGCCTGGGCGCACTCAGTCTTTTGGAAATGTGGACGTCAGCGCACAACGGGCACTGCACGAGCGAATCGCGCAGCTGCCCCTGAAAATCTTCTTCCGAGGCGAACCACCCCTCAAATACGTGGCCCTGCTGACAATGCAGGTCAAGCACCTTCATGAAGGCAGTCTCTTTGAACCGTGGTCAATCGTGGCGACGCAGCAGATAGCGGTAAACAAAACCCGGAAATGCCAGCGTAAGAAACAAGGTTCCAGTAACGGCATAGAACTCCCACCCCTGCGGTGCAATCTGCCCGGCACGCCGTTCCAGCAGAAGGGCAATGCCGCCGACCAGAAAGTAAAGCACCACCAACTCAACAAGACGAACAATCAACGCCTTCTTGGTCTGGGCCAAGGGCCCGACCACCATCATCCGGTGGTTGATAAACGGCAGGTTGGCCGCGATGAACGCGGCCACGATGACAAGCCAGATCGATCCAGTTTGAGACACAGAAGTACTTTGATTGGGTTCAGGTGGCCAGGGCACGCACGATGGCATCTGCACACAGGGCCATCAAACCACCGGGCAACAAGCCCAGCACCAGCACCAGTGCACCGTTGACAGTCAACACCACGCGAACATCCAGGGGCGCAGACACGCTGGTTGCCGTCAGAGGGGCATCAAAATACATGACCTTCACAACGCGCAGGTAGTAGAAAGCGCCAATCAACGACATGAGGACGGCAAACACCGCCAACGCAATGTAAAGCCCCTGTCCGGACGCCACCAAGGCCTGCAAGACAGACAGCTTGGCATAAAAACCCACCAGCGGTGGAATGCCGGCCATAGAAAACAGGCAGACAGCCATCACGCCCGCATACAGGGGGCTGCGCTGATTGAGACCCGCCAGATCGGCGATTTCTTCGCTCTCAAAGCCTTCACGGGCCAGCAGCAAAATCACGCCGAACGCTGCCAGGGTTGTAAGGACATAGCTCACCACGTAGAACATGGCGGAGCTGTAGGCGCTCTCAACGGCAGCTGCATCCACATTGCCGTTGATGACACCCGACAACAGGCCCAGCAAGACAAAACCCATCTGAGAAATGGTGGAGTAAGCCAGCATGCGCTTCAGATTGGTCTGGGCAATGGCTGCAAGGTTACCCACCAGCAGCGAGCCAATGGCCAGCACTGCCAGCATCTGCTGCCAATCGATGGCCAGTGGTAACAAACCGTCCACCAAAAGCCGAATGGTGATTGCAAACGCAGCAAGCTTGGGTGCGCCACCAATCATCAGCGTGACTGCAGTGGGGGCACCTTGATAGACATCGGGAATCCACATGTGGAAAGGCACCACGCCCAGCTTGAAAGCCAGACCTGCCACCACGAAGACCAATCCAAACACCAGCACCTGGTGGCGGATCTGGCCAGAATTGACGGCCTTGAACACTTGCCCGATATCCAGGGATCCCGTGGCACCGTAAAGCATCGACAAACCATAAAGCAGGAACCCGCTGGCCATGGCCCCCAGCACAAAATACTTCATGGCAGCTTCCGTTGCCATGGCGTTGTCGCGGCGCAATGCCACCAGCGTGTAGCTGGACAGGGTGAGCAGTTCCAGTCCCAGGTAAATCACGAGGAAGTTGTTACCGGAGATCATGATGAACATGCCCAGCAAAGCCAACATCGACAGGGTGAACAACTCGCCACCGCGCAGCATTCCACGATCGGCGGCATAAGGACGGCCGTAGACCAGCGTCACCATCACTGCCACAGTGGCGAAGCACTTGAGCCAGTTGCCCATCGCATCACTGACCACCATGTTGCCGAAACCATAGAACGTGTTTCCACTGCTGGCGTACACACCCTGCAGAACAGCAACCACTGCCAGCGTGAGCATGGTGAGCACATAGGTGCCGGTACGGCGAGGACTGTGAACCCCCAGGTCCACAAGCATGATCACGCAGGCCATGGCCAACAGCACGATCTCGGGGTAAATGGCAAGCCAGCTGATGTTGTCAATCATCTCGAATCTCTCAGTTCAGTCTGGTCAGTTCAGCTTGGACAGGGCCACGTGCTTGAGCAACTCCGCCACGGAGGTGTCCATCACGTCGGTGAAGGGGCGTGGATAAAGGCCCATGGCCAGAACAGCCACAGCCAGCAATGCCATCACCAGAAATTCACGGCTGTTAATGTCTTGCAATGCCTTGACATGGTCGTTACCCACGGGACCCAGATAGACCCGTTTGAACATCCAAAGCGTATAGGCGGCACCAAAAATCAGTGCTGTGGCAGCTGCACCACCAATCCAGAAGTTGGCCTTCACTGCGCCAAGGATCACCATCCACTCGCCCACAAATCCGGCGGTTCCTGGAAGCCCGCAGTTGGCCATGGCGAACAGCAAGGCAAATGCCGTGAAGTTGGGCATGGTATTGACCACGCCGCCATAGGCAGAGATTTCCCGGGAGTGCACTCGATCGTAAAGAACACCGATCGAAAGGAACATGGCCCCGGAAACAAAACCGTGCGCGATCATCTGCACCAGACCGCCCGAAACACCCAGATCGTTAAAGATGAAGAAACCGAGTGTCACAAAACCCATGTGTGCCACGGACGAGTAAGCCACCAGCTTCTTCATGTCTTTCTGAACCATGGCCACCAGACCGACATAAATCACTGCCACCAGCGACAACGCGATCATCAACCACGCCCATTCCCGGGATGCATCCGGGGCAATCGGCATCGAGAAGCGCAGGAAACCGTAGGCGCCCAGCTTGAGCATGATGGCCGCCAAGACAGCAGAACCGCCTGTGGGGGCTTCCACGTGCACATCAGGCAACCAGGTGTGCACAGGCCACATAGGGACTTTCACGGCAAAGGCCGCAAAGAATGCGAAGAAAAGCATCGTCTGCGCCGTGGAGCTGAGGGGCAACTTGTGCCACGCCGCAATATCAAAACTGCCACCCGACTGGTTGTACAGAAAGATGAGCGCAATCAGCATCAGCAGCGAGCCGAGCAGCGTGTACAAGAAAAACTTGAAGGCCGCGTAAATCTTGTTAGGCCCGCCCCAGATACCAATGATCAGGTACATCGGAATCAGGGTTGCCTCAAAGAACACATAGAACAGCAGGCCGTCGAGTGCGCAGAACACACCAATCATCAATCCTGAAAGGATCAGAAAGGCACCCATGTACTGGTTGACCCGCTCAGTAATCGACTCCCAGGAAGCGATCACCACAATGACCGTGATGAAGGCGGTGAGGGGCACAAACCAGAAGGAAAGGCCGTCCACACCCAGGTGGTAATGGACGTTAAAACGTTCAATCCACGTGGTCTTCTCTACAAACTGCATGGCAGCAGTGCCCAGCTTGAAGCCGTCATACAGAGGCAGCGTTACCAACAAGCCGATGACAGCGCCAATCAGGGCGATCCAGCGGACAGCACGGGAATGTTCATCCCGACCCACCGCCAGCAGCAGAACACCAAAAACGATTGGCGTCCAGATTGCAAGACTCAACAAACCCATTTTGTTCTTTTCCTTATTTGATGAGCTGCAGGAAATAGTCGCGCCAGACAAACCAGGTCATCAGCGCAAACACCCCCAGAATCATCACGAGGGCATAGTGGAAGATGAAACCCGTCTGCATCCACCGCACCACACTGGAAACCCAGCGAACCAGCTTCCATGAACCGTTGACCATGGCACCGTCGATGATGGCCTGATCTCCCACCTTCCAAAGACCGGTGCCCAAGGCACGTGCACCACGCGCCAGGATGTTTTCGTTGATCCAGTCCAGGTAGTATTTGTTTTCCAGCAACGCATACAGGGGCTGCACTCGCGCCTTGATGGCCGTTGGCAATGCGGGATTGACCATGTACATGTAATAGGACAGCCCAACACCCGCCAACGCCAGCCAGAACGGCGCTGTCTGCAGCCCATGCAGGGCCATGCCCATGGGACCGTGGAAGATCTCGGCCAGCTTGGCCATCGCGGGATGCTTGACTGCATCCACAAAAATCACATCCTTGAAAAAATCTCCAAACAGCATCGGCTGGATGAACATGAAGCCCACCACGACTGAAGGAATCGCCAGCAAAACCAGGGGCACGGTAACCACCCATGGCGATTCGTGCGGTTCATGGTGGTCATCATGACCGTGGCCATGGTCGCCCGCATGGTGTGCGTCTGGATTCTGGTCATAGCGTTCTTTGCCGTGAAAAACCAGAAAGTACATGCGGAACGAGTAAAACGCCGTGATGAACACCCCGGCCAACACCGCAAAGTGTGCAAAACCTGCAGCCGGAAGTTGACTGAAGTGAACCGCCTCAATGATGCTGTCCTTGGAGTAGAACCCCGAGAACAGAGGTGTGCCGATCAGTGCCAAAGAGCCAAGCAACGAGGTAATCCAGGTAATGGGCATGTACTTGCGCACGCCCCCCATCCAGCGGATGTCCTGGTTGTGGTGCATGCCCATGATGACCGAACCAGCACCAAGGAACAAAAGCGCCTTGAAAAATGCGTGGGTCATCAAGTGGAACACCGCCACAGAGTAAGCCGATGCCCCCAGGGCCACCGTCATGTAACCGAGCTGCGACAAGGTGGAGTAAGCCACCACACGCTTGATGTCATTCTGAATGATGCCCAGAAAGCCCATGAAGAGCGCAGTGATCGCACCAATCACCAAAATGAAGTTGAGTGCCGTATCCGACAGCTCGAACAGCGGCGACATGCGGGCCACCATGAAAATGCCGGCCGTCACCATGGTCGCCGCGTGAATCAAGGCGGAGATGGGAGTTGGGCCTTCCATGGAATCAGGCAACCACACATGCAGAGGGAACTGGGCGCTTTTACCCATTGCGCCGATGAACAGGCAGATGCAGATGACCGTAATGAGCATCCAGTCGGTGCCGGGGAACGCAAGCCCGCCCAGCTCGGCGGTCTTGCCAAACACCTCGGCGTAATTGAGCGTGCCAGCGTAGGCCGCGATCAGGCCAATGCCGAGGATGAAACCGAAGTCACCCACGCGATTGACCAGAAAGGCCTTCATGTTGGCGAAGATGGCAGAGGGCTTATTGAACCAGAAGCCGATCAGCAGATAGGAAACCAGGCCCACCGCTTCCCAGCCAAAGAATAGCTGCAGCAAGTTGTTGCTCATGACGAGCATGAGCATGGAGAACGTGAACAGCGAGATGTAGGCAAAGAAACGGTTGTAGCCGTCATCCTCTTCCATGTAGCCAATAGTGTAGATGTGCACCATGAGCGACACAAAAGTGACTACCACCATCATCATGGCAGTAAGGCTGTCCACCAGGAAGCCCACCTCCATCTTGAGGCCTCCTACGACCATCCAGGTGTACAGCGTCTCATTGAAGCGCGCACCATCCAGTGCCACGCTCTTGAGCGTCATGGCAGACAGGATGAATGCAACCAACACGCCCAGGATGGTCAGCGTGTGGCTGAGGCGACGACCAATCCAGTTGCCGCCAAACGTGGTACCAAATATACCGGCCAGCAATGCGCCTGCCAGCGGTGCCAAAGGAACCGCCAAAAGCGTTGAAGCAGAGAGGGTTTGACTCATTCTTGAGAACCTTGGGAATGTGGGCGACTCAACCCTTGAGGGTGTTGAGATCTTCCGCGTTGATGCTGGAGTTATTGCGGAACAGCAGCACCAGAATGGCCAGACCAATGGCCGACTCGGCAGCCGCCACTGTCAGGATGAAGAACACGAAAACCTGACCGTGCATATCGCCCAGATAGTGCGAAAACGCCACGAAATTCATGTTGACCGCCAACAGCATCAACTCAATCGCCATCAGCAAGACAATCAGATTCTTGCGATTCAGGAAAATACCGATCACTGCAAGGGCGAACAGCATGGCGCCCAGTGAAAGAAAATGGCCCAGCGTCAATGTCATGCTTTTTTCTCCTCGCCCGCAGGCTCGCTGGCGACTTCTGGGCTAGGCTTCTGGGTTGCCGCCAGCTTGACCACTTGCAGACGATCACGCGCCCGCACCCTGACCTGCATCGAGGGGTCGATCGCCTTGGTGTCCTTGCGTTGGCGCAGCGTCAAAGCAATGGCGGCAACCATGGCCACGAGCAAAATGACAGCGGCAATTTCCACGGGATACAAATATTCCGTGTAGAGTAATTTGCCAAGCGCCTTGGCGTTGGAGTAAGGGACCACCTGCCCCGCGGCATCCAGCACCACCGCTGCAGCCTTGGGTTCGTCCATACCACGGAACCCTCCAATGACCACCGCTGCCATTTCCAGGGCGATCAAGGCACCGACAAAGGCGGCCAGTGGAAAATGCTTCCAAAACCCCTTGCGGATCGTGTCGATGTGGATGTCGAGCATCATCACTACGAACAGGAACAGCACCATGACTGCGCCCAGATACACAAGGACCAGCACGATGGCAAGGAACTCCGCCTTGAGCAGCAACCAGATTGCCGCAGCCTGCGAGAAGGCAAGGATGAGGTGCAGCACCGCATGCACTGGATTGCGCGCAGTAATCACCCGGAAGGCTGCAAACAGCAGCACTACCGAGAAGAGATAGAAAAAACCAGTCTTGGCGTCCATGAATCGGGTCTTTGTATAAAGTCTGGCCTAAGGGATTCGCAGCAGTAGCGCGTTAACGGTACTTGGCGTCAGCGGCCTTGGCCGCAGCAATTTCACCCTCGTAGCGGTCACCCACCGCCAAAAGCATGTCTTTGGTGAAATACAGGTCGCCGCGCTTCTCGCCGTGGTATTCGAGGATGTGCGTCTCAACAATCGAATCCACCGGGCAACTCTCTTCGCAAAAGCCGCAGAAGATGCACTTGGTCAGATCAATGTCGTAGCGCGTGGTGCGGCGTGACCCATCGTCACGGACATCGGATTCGATGGTGATGGCCATCGCAGGGCAAACGGCTTCGCACAGCTTGCAGGCAATGCAACGCTCTTCACCGTTGTCATAGCGACGCAACGCGTGCAACCCCCGAAACCGTGGTGACAAGGGCGTCTTTTCCTCAGGGAACTGCACCGTCACCTTACGGCGAAAGGCATAGCGCCCAGTCAGGGCCATGCCCTTGAGCAGCTCCACGAGCATGAAGCTCTTGAGAAAGTCTTTGAACGAAAAAGGTGCAGCAGCAGCAACAGCAGTCATTTGTGTCCCCGCTTATTTCCAGATATTCCAAGGCGAGAGCAACCACCCGCCAACAATGAGCAACCACACCAGCGTGACCGGAATAAAGATCTTCCAGCCCAGACGCATGATCTGGTCGTAACGGAAGCGGGGGAAAGTCGCCCGGATCCAGATAAACATCGACACCACCACAAAGGTTTTGAGGCCCAGCCAGATCCAGCCCGGAATCCAGTTGAACAATGCGCTGTCGATTGGCGAGAGCCAGCCCCCCAGGAACATCAGCGCAGCCAGGATGGACACCAGCCACATGCTGGCGTATTCGGCAAGGAAGAAGATGGCAAACCCCATGCCGGAGTACTCCACCATGTGCCCGGCAACAATCTCGGCTTCGCCCTCGACAACGTCGAAGGGATGGCGGTTGGTTTCTGCCACACCAGAAATCAGGTACACGAGGAAAATCGGCAGCAATGGCAACCAGTTCCAAGACAGAAAGACCAGTCCCTTGTCGGCTGCCATGCCACGCCCCTGCCCCATCACGATCTCCGTGAGGTTCATGCTGCCAGACACCATGATTACCACCAGGAAGCAGAACCCCATGGCAATTTCGTAGCTGACCATCTGCGCGGAAGCTCGCAAGGCGCCCAGAAATGCGTACTTGGAGTTGGATGCCCATCCAGCGATGATCACGCCGTAGACTTCAATGGACGTGATGGCCATCACCAGCAGCAAACCCGCGTTCACATTGGCCAACGCAACATCCGGGCCAAAAGGAATCGCAACCCAGGCCGCCAATGCGGGCATGATCGCCATGACCGGCCCCAGCACAAACAAACCCTTGCTGGCAGCGGTAGGCTGGATGATTTCCTTGGTCAGCAGCTTGAGCGCATCCGCAATGGGCTGCAGCAAGCCCATGGGACCGACACGATTCGGACCATGGCGAACCTGCATGAAACCCAGCAACTTGCGCTCCCAAAGTGTCAGGTAGGCAACAGCCCCCATCAACGGCGCCAGAATGACCACTATTTTCAAAAGAATCCAGAGAACCGGCCAGACGATGGCTGTCCACCAGCCGTAGCTCAACAGATTCAGACCTGCGTTGTGGATAGCATCAATCATGCCGCGGCTCCTTCCTGCGTGCGACGGGCATCCGCCGTCAGTTGCAATGAAGTGGCCCGACGCACGATTCCATCCAGCTGGTAGATGTATGCCACTGCCGGCTCACCGGTCGCAGGACTTGCCGCCTGTGGCAGCAAAGCTTGGGCGTTACTCAGCTGTACGGACGAAACTTCAGCGATGCCACCCGCCGGTGTGTTGGTTGCCCGGGCCAGTACATCCTGAGATGTCTCGAAATCAAAGCCCGGAACATTCAAAAGGTTGGCGAGCACTCGCAACACCTTCCAGGCAGGCCGGGTTTCACCCAACGGCCGGACGACCGCATGGAAACTCTGCAACCGGCCTTCGGCGTTCACAAAACTGCCCGAAGTTTCAGTAAACGGGGCAATTGGCAGCAGGACGTCGCTGAAAGCCATGTTGGCCTTGAAGGGACTCAGGGTGACAACCATGTCGGTATTGGCAAGCGCCTGACAGGCCGCCTCACCGCCAGCAGAGTCAAAGGCAGGTTCCGTGTTCAAAAGAATGGCGGCCTTGAGGCTCCCTGCGAGCATCTGACCTGCATTGTGGCCGCCATTGACGGGCACTGCGCCAGCGTACTGTGCACCGACCGTGTTGGCAGCCTCGGTCAGATAGCCCACCGTGGCACCCGTGTGCTCTCCGATCCACTGCGCCAGTGCCAGCAAACGGCTGGCATGCGCATGGTGGGCCGCTGCGTTACCGAGCAATATTGCCTTGCGCTCGCCGCCCAGCAGCGAGCGAGCAATAGCCAAGGCAGAATCGCCCACCTGAACCGTGTCATCAGGAGCCTGCACGCCCTTTTCCTGGGCGACCGCTGCGGCTACGCCGGCCAGCGCCTGCTCCCAAGCGCCAGACGCCAGCACCAAAGAGTGCGTGACAGGCATGGCCCAGTCAAAAAATTCTGAATTGATAGCGCTGACAGCACAGCCATGGCGCGCTGCCTGACGAATCCGCTGTGCAAACAGCGGGTGGTCCTTGCGCAGATTGGAGCCCACCACCAGCACACGCTGCAAGGTGGACAAAGACGCAATCGACGTTCCCAGCCAGCGAATCCCGGAGGGAGCGGGGAATTCGGCATTGCGAAGTCGATAGTCAATGTTTTCACTACCTAGCCCACGCACCAGTGCGCCGGCCAGATAGATTTCTTCGAGAGTGCTGTGCGGACTGACCAAAGCACCAATGGCGCCAGCACCGTGGTCGTTGCGAACGCATCGCAACCCATTGGCAACGTACTCCAGTGCCGTCTGCCAGTCCACTTCGCGCCATGTTCCGCCCTGCTTGAGCATGGGCTGGGTCAGGCGCTCGTCGCTGTTGAGTGCTTCATACGAAAAACGGTCGCGGTCTGCAATCCAGCATTCGTTGACTGCCTCATTTTCAAAAGGCACGACACGCATGACCTTGTGATTCTTGACCTGGACAATCAGATTGGCGCCTGTGGAATCGTGCGGGCTGACCGACTTGCGGCGTGAGAGCTCCCAGGTGCGGGCGCTGTAGCGGAACGGCTTGCTGGTCAACGCACCTACCGGGCAGATGTCGATCATGTTGCCCGAGAGCTCGGAGTCGATCGTTTCCCCCGTCACGGTGGTGATCTCGGCGTGCTCGCCGCGATGAATCATGCCCAGTTCCATCACGCCGGCCACTTCCTGGCCAAAGCGCACGCAACGTGTGCAGTGGATACAACGCGACATCTCTTGCATAGAGATCAGCGGGCCCACATCTTTAACTGGTACTACGCGCTTTTCTTCTTCGTAGCGGGACGACGATGCTCCGTAGCCCACCGCCAGATCCTGCAACTGACACTCACCCCCCTGGTCACAGATGGGGCAATCCAACGGATGGTTGATGAGCAAAAATTCCATGACCGACTTTTGCGCCTGAATGGCCTTGTCGGTCTTGGTTCGCACCACCATACCCTGCGTGACTGGCGTGGCACATGCGGGCATGGGCTTGGGCGCCTTTTCAACGTCCACCAGGCACATGCGGCAACTGGCCGCAATCGAGAGCTTCTTGTGGTAGCAGAAGTGGGGTATGTAGGTGCCGGCCTTTTCGGCAGCATGCATCACCATGGAACCCTCGGTGACTTCTACCTTCTGACCGTCCAGTTCAATTTCAACCATATGCTTTTCTCGCGATCAGGCAGAGGGTGCGGCCTGAGGGGTCTTGTTCCGGATCAACGCTTCGAACTCGGGACGGAAGTGCTTGATCATGGCGCGTACGGGCATCGCTGCCGCGTCGCCCAAGGCGCAGATAGTGCGCCCCATGATGTTGCTGGCAACGGAATCCAGCACATCCATGTCGGCGGGACGCCCGTCGCCGCGGTGAATGCGGTCCACCAAGCGCCAGAGCCAACCCGTACCTTCCCGGCAAGGGGTGCACTGCCCACACGACTCATGCATGTAGAAATATGACAGGCGCTTGAGCGACTCCACCATGCAGCGCGAGTCGTCCATTACGATCACCGCCCCAGAACCCAGCATGGAACCGGCCTTGGCAATCGAGTCGTAGTCCATGGTGCATTCCATGATGATGGATGCCGGCAAAACGGGAGACGAAGAACCACCAGGAATCACCGCCTTGAGCTGGCGACCCGTGCGCACACCGCCAGCCAGCTCAAGCAGCTTGGCAAACGGCGTGCCCATGGGCACCTCGTAGTTGCCGGGCCGTTCCACATCGCCACTGACCGAAAAGATCTTGGTGCCACCGTTGTTGGGCTTGCCGCACGCCAGGTAGGCAGCTCCGCCGTTGCGGATGATCCAAGGCACCGCAGCGAACGTCTCGGTGTTGTTAATGGTCGTAGGCTTGCCGTAAAGGCCAAAACTGGCCGGAAACGGCGGCTTGAATCGTGGCTGGCCTTTCTTGCCTTCCAGGGATTCGAGCAGGGCGGTTTCCTCGCCGCAGATGTAGGCACCAAAACCGTGGTGCGCATGCAGCTGAAAGCTGAAGCTGCTGCCCAGAATGCCATTGCCCAGGTAGCCTGCAGCACGTGCCTCTTCCAGAGCCGCCTCAAAGCGCTCGTACGTCTGGAAGATTTCGCCGTGAATGTAGTTGTAGCCCACGCTGATACCCATCGCGTAAGCAGCAATGATCATGCCCTCAATCACGATGTGCGGGTTGTACATCAGGATGTCGCGATCCTTGCATGTACCCGGCTCACCCTCGTCAGAGTTGCACACGAGGTATTTTTGCCCCGGGAACTGCCGGGGCATGAAGCTCCACTTCAATCCCGTGGGAAACCCTGCACCGCCGCGCCCCCGAAGTCCGGACTCCTTGACGGTCGCAATCACCTGATCCTGCGTCAGACCTTCGCCGCCATTCGCGCCCAAAATGGTGCGCAGGGCTTGGTATCCGCCACGGGCTTCATAGTCCTTGATGCCCCAGTTGGAACCATTCAGGTCGGCATAAATCTGTGACGCGATATGCCGGTCATGGAAGCAGGTTTCGACACCTGCGGCCTGAAATTGTGCAAGTACCTGGGCAGCTGTAGTCATTGCTTTGCCTCCGCCGCGCGCAGGTTGTCCACCAGCTGGTCGAGCTTGTCGTTGCCCATGAAGCTGCACATGCTGCGATCGTTCACCAGCATCACGGGTGCATCGGCACAGGCGCCAAGGCACTCGCACTGCTGCAGGGTGAACATACCGTCTGGCGTCGTTTCGCCCATGGAAATACCCAGCTTGTGCTCAAGATGCTCCAGCGCCTTGCCGCCATCACGCAAGAGGCATGGCAGGTTGGTACAAACGTTCAGCTTGTATTTGCCCACCGCTTGCTGGTTGTACATGTTGTAGAACGTGGTGACTTCGTGCACGGCGATCTGCGGCATACCAAGATATTCGGCAATGCCGGCTTCGCTGGCCTCGCTCACGTATCCCTGTTCCTGCTGCACGATGGCAAGGCAGGCCATCACGGCAGATTGCTTCTGCTCGGCCGGGTACTTGGCTACTTCGCGCGCAAATCGCGCTTTGGTCGCTTCGGTAATCATCGATCAATCTCTCCGAACACGATATCCATGGTGCCGATGATGGCAACCACGTCGGCCAGCATGTGGCCACGGGCCATTTCGTCCAGCGTGGCCAGATGCGCGAAGCCAGGGGCACGGATCTTCAGTCGATACGGCTTGTTGGCTCCGTCGCTCACCAGATAGATACCGAACTCTCCCTTGGGGTGCTCGACCGCAGCATAGGCCTCGCCTTCGGGAACATGGAAGCCCTCGGTGAACAACTTGAAGTGGTGGATCAGCTCTTCCATGTTGGACTTCATGGACTCGCGATCGGGGGGGGCGATCTTGTGGTTGTCCGTAATCACCGGGCCCGGATTGACGCGCAGCCAGTCGACGCACTGCTTGATGATGCGATTGGACTCGCGCATTTCCTGCATGCGGACCAGATACCGGTCGTAGCAGTCGCCGGTTTTGCCAACCGGAACATCAAAGTCCATTCGGTCGTACACATCGTACGGCTGGGTCTTGCGCAAGTCCCACGCAATGCCCGAGCCCCGCAGCATGGGCCCGGTCATACCCAGGTTCAGCGCGCGCTCGGGTGGGACCACACCAATGCCCACGGTGCGCTGCTTCCAGATGCGGTTATCGGTGAGCAGGGTTTCATACTCATCCATACAGCCCGGAAAGCGCTGCGTGAAGTCGTCAATGAAATCCAGCAACGAACCTTTGCGATTGTGGTTCATCGCCTCAAGCGCCTTGGCATTCTTGATCTTGCTGACCTTGTACTGAGGCATGCTGTCCGGCAGATCGCGGTACACACCACCAGGACGGAAGTAGGCCGCATGCATGCGCGCGCCCGACACTGCTTCGTACATGTCGAACAGGTCTTCGCGCTCGCGGAAGGTGTAGATCAGGATGGTGGAGCTGCCGCAGTCGTTGCCGTGCGAACCGAGCCACATGAGGTGATTGAGCAGGCGCGTGATTTCAGCAAACATCACCCGGATGTATTGCGCACGCAGCGGCACCTCGATGCCCAGCAGCTTTTCAATTGCCAGGCAATAGGCATGCTCGTTGCACATCATCGAGACGTAATCGAGCCGGTCCATATAGGGAAGCGACTGGATATAGGTCTTGTGCTCGGCCAGCTTTTCGGTGGCGCGATGAAGCAGACCAACGTGCGGGTCGGCGCGCTGCACCACTTCGCCGTCCAGTTCCAGCACCAAGCGCAACACACCGTGCGCGGCCGGGTGCTGCGGACCAAAGTTCAGGGAATAGTTCTTGATTTCCGCCATGATGGATCACATGAGTCGCCCAGCGGCTCAGTGCAGGCCTCCGTACTTGTCTTCGCGAATGATGCGGGGCGTGATTTCTCGCGGCTCGATGGAAACTGGCTCATAAACCACGCGCCGCTGCTCGGCGTCGTAGCGCATCTCCACATGTCCGGACAGCGGGAAATCCTTGCGGAAGGGATGACCAATAAACCCGTAGTCGGTCAGGATGCGGCGCAAATCGTTGTGACCATCGAAAACGATACCAAACAGGTCGAACGCCTCGCGCTCAAACCAGTTGGCCGAATTCCACAACTCGGTGACCGAGGCCACCACCGGAAAATCATCGTCCGGGCAGAACACCTTGACGCGCGCGCGCTGGTTGAGACTGACAGACAGCAGATGCGACACCACACAATAGCGCGCACCTTCGTTCACGGCATCTGCATAGGCCGAGTAATCCACCCCGCAAAGGTCGATCAGCTGCTCAAAACGGCAGCCATCGGCATCGCGCAACACACGCATGGCCTCCAGGTAGTCAGCAGCGGCAACCACCACGGTCACCTCGTCCAGAGCCACCGTGATCTGCCGCACCTTGGCACCCAGCGCCGCAGCAATGTTGTCTTTGAGTTTTTCAGGCCGAATGGCAACTGCAGTCATCATCAACCCTTCAGACACGAGCAATGGTGTTGGTGCGGCGAATCTTCTGCTGCAACTGGATGATCCCGTAGATCAACGCTTCGGCCGTGGGTGGGCAGCCAGGCACATACACATCGACCGGCACGATACGGTCGCAGCCACGCACCACGGAATAACTGTAGTGGTAGTAACCACCGCCATTGGCGCAGGACCCCATCGACAGCACCCACCGGGGCTCCGACATCTGGTCATATACCTTGCGCAGGGCAGGAGCCATCTTGTTGCACAGGGTGCCCGCCACAATCATCAGATCGGACTGGCGCGGGCTGGCGCGAAACACCTCGGCGCCAAAACGACCAATGTCGTAGCGCGCAGCGGCCGCGTGCATCATCTCGACCGCACAGCACGCCAAACCAAAGGTCATGGGCCACAGGGATCCGGTCTTGGCCCAGTTCACCACAGAGTCGTAACTCGTGGTGATGAAGCCTTCCTTCATCACGCCTTCAATCATTGCATCAGTCCTTGTTGCAGCCCGTTCATTCCCAATTCAGGGCGCCTTTTTTCCACTCGTAGGCAAAACCCACGACAAGGATGGCGAGGAAGATCACCACGGCCACAAAGCCGGTCACCCCCACCTCCTGCAGCGAGACAGCCCAGGGGAAAAGAAAGGCGATTTCCAGATCGAACAGAATGAAAAGAATGGCCACGAGGTAATAGCGCACATCGAACTTCATGCGCGCATCTTCGAAGGCTTCAAACCCACATTCGTAAGGGGAATTTTTTGCGGCGTCCGGGCGATTGGGGCCCAGCACATATCCTAAAACCAGCGGCACTATACCTACAGCAATGCCAACCAGGATAAACAAGAGGACGGGGAGGTACTGTTCGAGATTCATCTGGAGGATGTGCTCACCGCTGTGACCTAGCCTGCAAGAACCCTGGCCGGGTCATGCAGGCTGGCCTATGTTTTGGTGCCGTCGGCGAGACTCGAACTCGCACAGCTTTCGCCACTACCCCCTCAAGATAGCGTGTCTACCAATTTCACCACGACGGCTGTTTTTTATCTGGATGGCATGAGGAACCTTGCGGTTTTGGCTTCCCAGACAATCCGGGATTCTACTCCGGAAAAACCCTTCCCCAGAGCCTGAAACCCAATTTAGTGCAGATTATTTCGTCGGGATCTGGCCGGCACCCGAAGCAGCAGCCGCAGGTGCGGGCACCGCTGCATTAGAACCAGCATCCGCAGGCCCATTTACCGGCGTAGCGGGAGCCACAGCGGCTGGCGTTTCCAGCACGCTGCCCGAACCGGTGGGACGCGCGTTGCCAAAATAGGCCAGCGCCAGAGTTGCCACAAAAAACACCGTTGCCAGCACGCCCGTGGTGCGCGAAAGAAAGTTGGCACTGCCACTGGCGCCAAACAGGCTACCCGAACTGCCACTGCCAAACGCTGCCCCCATGTCTGCGCCCTTCCCATGCTGAACCAGGATCAGGCCAATCATGCCCAGAGCCGTCAGCATCTGCACACCCAAAATCACATTTACAAGCACGCTCATTCTCTGTTTACTCCTAATTTGATAGCTTGAAGCGCACGCCCTTATTGGGCTGCGGCAATAATTTGCAAAAAGTCTTGGGCTTTCAAGGCCGCGCCGCCAACCAAGCCACCGTCGATGTCCGGTTGTGCCAGCAGTTGCGCGGCGTTGGCCGCGTTCATGCTGCCGCCATACAGCAGGCGAATCCGGTCTGCGTGTTCACTGGCTGCTGCCAGCTGGGCACGCAAAACGGCATGCACTTGCTGGGCCTGCTCTGGCGACGCCGTGCGCCCTGTTCCAATCGCCCAGACGGGTTCATAAGCCACCACGATTTCGCTGATGCAGTGGCCATTGAGGTGTATCACCGCCGCCAACTGGCGCTTGACGACCACCTCGGTTTGTCCGGCTTCGCGCTCGGCCAGGGTTTCGCCCACACATACGATGGGCGTGATGCCCTGCGCCAGCGCCCGTTGCGCCTTGACGGCCACCACGGTATCGCTCTCGCCGTGGTACTGGCGCCGCTCCGAGTGCCCCACCAGCACATACCGCACGCCAAACTCCTTGAGCATGGCCGCCGATGTCTCGCCCGTGTAGGCACCCATCTCATGCACCGAGACATCCTGTGCGGCCAGCGCCAGCGCAGACCCCGCCGCGATGCCCGCCACCTGGGCCAGATACGGTGCCGGCACGGCGACCGCCACATCACAGGCGGGTTGCCCCATGCCGGCGACAAGGGCCCGCACCAGTGCCTCGTTGGCAGCCAGGCTGCCATTCATCTTCCAGTTTCCAGCGATGAGTTTCTTTTTCATGATGACCACGTCAAAACAATCTTGCCTGTGTGCTGGTTGGATTCCATCAGCGCATGGGCCTGCGCCGCATCCGCCGCCGCAAAAGTGCGATAGATGACGGGGCGAACCGTGCCCGCCGCAATCAGGGGCCAGACATGCTCGCGCAGCGCGCGCGCAATGGCTCCCTTGAACGCCACGGGGCGTGGACGCAGGGTGGAGCCCGTAATGGTCAGCCGGCGCCGCAGCACCAGGCCCGCATTGAAGGCGCTCTTGACCCCGCCCTGCACGGCGATGATGACCAGGCGGCCATCTTCGGCCAGGCACTCCACCTCGCGCGCCACATAGTCGCCGGCAACCATGTCGAGCACCACATCCACGCCTTTGCCGGCAGTGATGCGTTTTGCTTCCTCGACAAAATCCTGGGTCTTGTAGTTGATGGCGTGGTGCGCGCCCAGTGCCAGGCAGGCTGCACATTTTTCATCGCTGCCCGCCGTCACGATCACCGTGGCACCCATAGCGCGCGCCAACTGAATGGCGGTAACGCCAATGCCGCTGGTGCCGCCCTGCACCATCAGGGTTTCGCCTGCCTGCAGACGACCCCGGTCAAACACATTGCTCCACACCGTGAAGAAGGTTTCGGGCAGAGATGCCGCCTCAATGTCGGAAAGCCCCGCGGGCACTGGCAGGCACTGCTCGACGGGCGCCACGCACCACTCGGCGTAGCCGCCACCAGCCACCAGCGCGCAAACGCGATCGCCCACCTGCAAGCCGGCGTGCATCAGGGCCGCCGCATCGCCGCTTTCGACAACACCCGCCACCTCCAGCCCCGGCAGATCGGTGGCGCCAGGTGGAGGCGCGTAATGCCCCAGGCGTTGCAGCACATCGGGCCGATTGATACCGCTCGCACTGACGCGAATCAGCAACTCGCCCTCCCCCGCCTGGGGCTTGGGGCGCTCGCCCAGGCGCAGCACATCGGCGGCACCAAAGGCAGTGATTTCTACAGCGCGCATACAGGAATCCTTCGCACGTCAATCTGAATGATTTTGGCCGCTAGCGCTTGATGGATAAGCGCCAGCAGCTCTTATATCAATAGCAGATCAATCAACCGTTCAGCTGACCTGCGCTGCCTTCGGAAGGCACCGCTTGCTGCTGCTGTTGCTGCTGATCGGCGGACTGGCGATCACGACCGCCATCACGGCGCTCGCCACCGCGATCGCCACCACGGTCACCACGCTCAGCCGGTGCGGGACGATCGCTGCCGCCAGCGGGACGCTCGGCCAGGGCCTTCATGGACAGCTTGACGCGGCCCTTTTCGTCGGTTTCCATGACCTTGACCTTGACGATCTGGCCTTCGGTCAGGTAGTCGCCCACGCGCTCGACGCGCTCGTGCGCGATCTGGCTGATGTGCAGCAGGCCGTCCTTGCCGGGCAGCAGGTTGATGAGGGCGCCGAAGTCCAGGATCTTGGTGACCGGGCCTTCGTAGATCTTGCCGATTTCGACTTCGGCCGTGATCTGCTCGATGCGGCGCTTGGCTTCGTCGGCCTTGGCGTTGTCGGTGGCGGCGATGGTGATGGTGCCGTCTTCCTCGATGTTGATCTGGCAACCGGTTTCTTCGGTCAGCGCACGGATCACGGCGCCGCCCTTGCCGATCACGTCACGGATCTTCTCGGGGTTGATCTTCATGGTGTACAGCTTGGGCGCGAAGTTGCTCACTTCGGTCTTGGCTTCGCCCATGGCTTCCTGCATCTTGCCCAGGATGTGAATGCGCGCTTCCTTGGCCTGTGCCAGGGCAACCTGCATGATTTCCTTGGTGATGCCCTGGATCTTGATGTCCATCTGCAGCGCCGTGATACCGGCGGTGGTGCCCGCCACCTTGAAGTCCATGTCGCCCAGGTGATCTTCATCGCCCAGGATGTCGGTCAGCACGGCAAAACGGTTGTCTTCCTTGATCAGGCCCATGGCGATACCGGCCACATGCGCCTTCATGGGCACGCCAGCGTCCATCATGGACAGGCAGCCGCCGCAGACCGAAGCCATCGACGACGAGCCATTGGACTCGGTGATTTCCGACACCACGCGCATGGTGTAGGGGAATTCTTCCTTGGTTGGCAACACCGCCACCAGAGCACGCTTGGCCAGACGGCCGTGGCCGATTTCGCGGCGCTTGGTGCTGCCCATGCGGCCCACTTCGCCCGTGGCAAAGGGAGGCATGTTGTAGTGCATCATGAAGCGGTCTTCGTACTCGCCGGCCAGCGCATCAATGCGCTGTGCATCGCGCTCGGTGCCCAGCGTGGTCACCACCAGCGCCTGGGTTTCGCCACGCGTGAACAGCGACGAGCCGTGTGCGCGGGGCAGCACGCTGCTGCGGATCTCAATAGGGCGCACGGTGCGCGTGTCGCGGCCGTCGATGCGGGGCTCACCGGCCAGGATCTGGCTGCGCACAATGCGTGCCTCGATGTCGAACAGCATGCCTTCGACCTTGACGCTGTCGAATGCAACGCCGTCTTCCTTCAGGTCGGCCATGACCACGGCATAGGCTTCGCGGCAAGCGTGCGTGCGGGCCTGCTTGTTGCGGATCTGGTAGGCAGCGCGCAGCTTGTCTTCGGCCAGGGCCGTCACCTTGGCGATGAGCGACTCGTCCTTGGCGGGCGCCTTCCAGTCCCACATGGGCTTGCCGGCTTCACGCACCAGATCATGAATGGCATTGATGGCCACATTGCCCTGCTGGTGACCGAACACCACGGCACCCAGCATGATTTCTTCGGACAGTTGCTGCGCCTCGGATTCGACCATCAGCACAGCCGCTTCGGTGCCGGCCACGACCAGGTCCATCTGCGAGCTCTTGCGCGCCGTCTGACCGGGGTTGAGCACATATTCGCCGTTGATATAGCCCACGCGCGCAGCGCCAATCGGGCCACTGAACGGAATGCCCGAGATGGCCAGCGCAGCGCTGGTGGCAATCAGGGCGGCAATGTCGGCATCGACTTCAGGGTTCAGCGACACCGTGTGGATGACCACATGCACGTCGTTGTAGAAACCTTCGGGGAACAGCGGGCGGATCGGGCGGTCGATCAGGCGGCTGGTGAGGGTTTCGTGCTCGCTGGGCTTGGCTTCGCGCTTGAAAAAGCTGCCGGGGATCTTGCCCGCAGCGTAGGTCTTCTCGATGTAATCCACCGTCAGCGGGAAGAAGTCTTGCCCCGCCTTGGCCACCTTGGAGGCCACCACGGTGGCCAGCACCACGGTGTCGTCGATGTTCACCAGCACGGCACCACCGGCCTGGCGGGCGATTTCGCCCGTTTCCATGATGACGGTCTTGTCACCCCATTGGAAAGTCTTGGTGATTTTGTTGAAAATGCTCATGTTCAGCTCCTGTTTTAATAGCTGGCAGCGCTCTGCCAGATTGGCTTGGAGGGCAATTCAGAACACGATGCCATTCCAGTGAACTTGCCTGCCACCAGTGTGGGATCAAGGCCATTGGAATGACACAGCTTCGCTCTGTTTTGCGGCTCCGAAGTAAAAAACGCCTGAGCTAGCGGACTAACCCAGGCGTTTTGACATGCAAATCAGATTACTTGCGCAGACCCAGCTTGGCGATCAGTGCGGTGTAACGGTCGGCGTCCTTGGCCTTGAGGTAGTCCAGCAGCTTGCGACGACGGCTCACCATGCGCAGCAGGCCGCGGCGACCGTGGTGGTCCTTGGCGTGCGTCTTGAAGTGAGGGGTCAGTTCGTTGATGCGGGCCGTCAGCAGGGCCACTTGCACTTCTGGGCTGCCCGTGTCGTTGGCAGCGCGTGCATTGGCCTTGACAACTTCGGCCTTGATAGAGGATGCGATCATTGATTTTTCCTTGATGGAGACCGGCAGCAATGCCGCAGGTCAATAGTTTTTACTTGCGCCAGCGGCTGGAACGGCCATTGGCGTGCGTCTTGCACCGTGCAAAACCCGCAAATTATAACCCGAGCCAGTTTTTTAGCCGCCCCACCCCCTGCACCAGGCGCTGCGGGTCTTTGGAGGCAAAGCACCAGCGCAGCCAGCCCTGCGCCTCATCGCCAAAGGCATTGCCGGGCGCCAGGCCCAGCCCCGCCTCGGCCACCAGGCGTTTGGCGGTGGTCAGCGAATCATCATGCCCCGGCAGGCGAAAGAACGCATACATGCCACCGCGCGCGCTGGCCACCTCCACGCCGGGCAGCGCCTGCAACAGCGGCACCAGGGTGTCGCGGCACTGCTGCAGGTGCGCCACCACGCGTGGCGTGATCTGGTCAGCATGCTGCAAGGCGGCAATGCCCGCCCGCTGTGTGAACACGCTGGTGCACGAGGTATTGAACTCCACCAGCTTGCCCATGTGGTGCGTCATTGATGGCGGCATCACCAGCCAGCCCAGTCGCCAGCCCGTCATCAAGAAACTTTTGGAGAAGCTGTGCACCACCACAAGTCGGTCCTCAGGCTCGGCAATATCCAAAAAACTGGGGGCGCAACCATTGGCGGTGGGCTCGTAATACAGGCGCTCATACACCTCGTCGGCCAGGATCCAGGTGCCTGTGGCGCGGCAATGCGCCAATATGGTTTGTTGCTCCGACCCGGTCAGCGTCCAGCCCGTGGGGTTGTTGGGCGCGTTCACCACCAGCAACCGCGTGGCCGGGGTGATGGCCGCCAGCAACTCGGGCATGTCCAGCGCCCAAGCGCCGCCCGGCTGGGGGCGCAACGACACGCAGCGCAAATTTGCCCCCATGATCAAGGGCTGCGCCGTCAGGTTGGGCCACACCGGCGTGATGGCGACCACCTCATCGCCCGCATCCACCAGCGCCTGCACCGCCAGCATCAGCGCATTGACGCCGCCCGAAGTGATGGCAATACGGTCAGCGCCCACGGGCCGGTGCAACCGACTGGTGTAGGCCGCCACTTCGGCGCGCAACTCGGGCAAGCCCAGGTTGTGCGCATAAAACGTTTCGCCGCGCTGCAGCGAGTCGATAGCCGCCTGGCGCACCACATCGGGCGTGCCCTCGTCACTCTCGCCAAACCAGAAGGCCAGCACATCGCTGCGCCCCAAGCCAACATTGGCAACTTCGCGGATGCGGGATTCTTCGAGGTTCAGGACAGCTTGGCGCATGGCACGATGGGCGTGGAAAATGACAAGCCGCATCGTACGGGATGCCGCCTCAACCCGCCCAGCCAACCCGCCCGCCATGGAGCACTCATGCACCCCACCCAAAGTTACCAACCCCTGCGCCACCCGCGCACCCAAGGCACCTGCGCCGCGATTCTGTGTGCCTGCATGGCATGGGGCCTGATGGCCTTGCCAAACAGTGCGCATGCTGCGCCCCAAAAGAGCGCCACAGAAGCAACCGCCAAGAAGAAGGGCTCGGTCAAAGTCAAACACCAGCGCAGCTCGTCGGAAGAAAGCACCGCTGAGCGCGACCGGCGCCTGTACCGGGAATGCAAAGGGCTACCCAACGCGGGGGCGTGCCTGGGGTACACAAAGCGCTGAATCGGCACACAAACCACACTCAGCCGACCACTGGTCGGGGCGCCCGCGCCACTCATCAGCACCCGCTGGCCATCAGGCATCTAACCACTACCATGCGTTACATGCCTTTCTTTTTGTCTATTCGCCTTACCACGCACATGCCGTCACGCACTGCCGTCTATCGGCGCATGCGTGGCTTTACGCTTCTCGAAGTCATGGTGGTTGTGGCCATCATTGCCGTGCTGGCGGCACTGGCAGGCCCGAGCTTTACCCCACTTATTGAGCGTTGGCGCGTGCGTCAGGCGGTGGAAGGTTTGCAATCCACGCTGTATTACACGCGCTCTGAAGCTATCAAACGTGGGGGCAATGTCACCATCCGAAAAGAGCCCACGGGCACCAACGGTTGCACCCTGGCGTCAGGCGCGGCAGCTTGGGACTGTGGCTGGTTTGTCTTCGTGGACACCGATGGCGACGGCACTCTAGATTCGGGGGAAGAAGTCCTGCAACGTTTCCCTGCACCCACAAACGTGGAAGTTACTCGCTCCACCAATAGCGTCAGCATCCGCTTTGACCGCTGGGGTAGGCCTAATGCCCCTTACGGGTTCTCCCTCGTGCCTCTGAACAAATCTACGAACAATTCGGCAGCACGTGGCCTGTGTTCAAGTTCTGGCGGGCGAATCCGAATCACCAGCGATCCAGCAGATATTCCATGCTCCGGTTAAAACCCATGCCATACACACGTCACCACTCCCAGCGCGGCATTACATTGATCGAGTCACTGGTGGCCATCGTCGTCGCATCCCTGGGCATTCTGGGCATCCTGGGCGTGCAAATGCGCACCCTGACAGATACGCAAACCAGCGTGCGGCGGGCACAGGCCATTCGTCTGATCGAAGACCTGAGTGAACGCATGAAAGTGCACCCCAACGCAATGGGCAGCATCAATAGCTACACGATTGGCTGGCGCTCGGGTGCTGCCCCCACCGCGCAAGCAGGCACACTCTGCGACAGCAGCGCATGCGCACACGCCGATTTTGCTGCCTACGACCTGCGTGAATGGAAACGTGCGGTGGAACGCGCGCTTCCGCTCGGCGACGCCAATGTTTTCGTTGCAGCAGGCGAGACCGCCGACACCAATCGCCGCCAACTTGGCGTGATGATTCGCTGGCGCGAGAACGAACGCGACACCAGCGACGCCTACAAAACCGAGTTAGACACGGCATCTACTGCACTGGGTGGAGGCGGCGCTGCCACTTGCGACGCTGGCTTCACATGCCACCTGCAATACATC
The DNA here is from genome assembly GCF_000526295.1 of Acidovorax sp. JHL-3. Lineage (NCBI taxonomy): Bacteria > Pseudomonadati > Pseudomonadota > Betaproteobacteria > Burkholderiales > Comamonadaceae > Acidovorax > Acidovorax sp. JHL-3. Next base: position 1,882,479 of record NZ_JAFU01000001.1, on the reverse strand, counting down.
CCCGTCAGCGGCCGTTGCGCACCGTATTTTGCGGGTGCCACAGTTCAGTACTTCTGCCCAGGCCCCCAGTCCTGATGCAGAGGCACCATCGCATTACAAGACTTTCAGACATGCCCGGCATAAAACACCTAAAGAAACGACCCGCCTCCCAGCGCGGCGTTACCCTTATCGAATTGCTGGTGGGTATCACCATCGGCCTGCTGACTATTGCAGTGGCCATGGGTGCGCTCATGGTTTCGCGCGGTGTCTCCGGCACCGTCAGCGACGCCAGCGAAATCCAGCAGCAAGCATCCTATGCCTTTCGCGTCATTGGTCTGCAGCTGCGCCAAGCAGGATCTCTCAAGCTCAAACTGGCTGCGGCAAAAGACCCCAGCGACACCACTCCGCCGCTTGTGGGCGACCCAGTGGCGTTTGAAACCGACTACACCGACACAAGCGACGGGAGCAAATTCGTGCTCGCGACCGACACGCTGAGCGGCAAAGATGCACCCAGCTCCAGCGAATACGCACTCACCGTGGGCTATCGCAACTACACAGAGCCGGTGTACACCAGCGCGTCCGAGCAATCTTTCCAGCGCAACTGTCTGGGTGGAAATGGCTCCGGCGCATTGGTACAAAGCCGCTTTGTGCTAAACACAGACACCAATGAACTGCGTTGCGATGGCAACGGCCAGGTCCAACCCATCGTCCGCAACGTAGCCAACTTCCAGGTGCGTTACCTCATCCAGACTGCCGCAGGCTCCGGCAACCCCAACATGCGCTACGCAAATGCCACCACAGTGGGCACCAACTGGGCCCAGGTCTTTGGCGTGGAGGTCTGTTTAGTGCTCTACGGTAACGAACCCATCGACCTGCCTGCGGGCAGCACCTACATCGACTGCGACGGCACAACCGCCGTCAACATAACCACCCTGGGTGCCCCCCGTACTCGGCGCATGCACATGGTTTTCCGCAATGTTTATCAACTGCGCAGCCAAGGGCTGGCAGGCTAACCCCAACAAACCGTAACTCCATGCAACGCATGCAATTCCTCCCGCCCAGGCGCCCAAAGCAGAGCCAACGCGGTATCTCGCTGTTCGTGGTCATCGTCTTCGTCATGCTCTCCATGTTGTTGGCGCTGTGGGCCTCACGCACATCGCTCTTCAACGAAATGGTGGTGGGCAACGATGCCGACTACCAGCGCGCCTTTGAAGCCGCCCAGGCCCTGCTGCAAGACGCAGAACTGGACATACGTGGCGAGAAAGCCGATGGCAGCGCCTGCATCGGTGCAGGCGCAATCTGCCGCACTACCGGCGTCAAGCAAATCCCGCTAGAGGCCAAAGAAGTCGCCACGCTGCTGGCCGACCTTGAAGGGATATCCGGCAACGCCCCCCGTTGCGCAGATGGCCTTTGCCTCAAGCGCACCGGCCGGCAAGACTTCTGGAACAACGCCAGCGACAACACCACCGAAGGCGTGGACGTGACACTCACCCAGATGATGTCCACCACCGTGGGCGCTCGGTACGGCCAATACACCGGCGCAGAAATCGGCAGCGCCAGCAACCCCATTCTGAGAGAGCAAGGAACTACTGCAAACGAGTTGAAGCGAGGCGGCTGGTACTGGATCGAGGTTCTGCCCTATGACGCCGATGCAGGGAATTCGGCCCTCGTTGCGGGCGGCACCACCCACTTGGCGCTCAACCTGCAGCCCAATGTGGTGTACCGCATCACCGCGGTGGCGCACGGCCGCAAGCTCAGGCGTGTGGGCAACGAAGACGTGCCCGTCACCCAGGTAGTTCTGCAGCAAACCTACGCCCGCCAGAAATACAAAGACTGAATTTGCTATTTAAATAATAGCAATTAACGCCTTACCAATAAGCCATACCGGCACTTGCCCTCTATTCGATCAGGAGCACCTTATGCCCCAACACGCCCACACTCGCGCACATTTCAAGAAAACCCTTATCGCACTGGCCGTCGGTACGGCACTGGCGCCGCACAGTGTCTGGGCGCTCGATTTTGCGCAGTCGCCACCGGGGACGGTCGAACCCTATGTTGCGCCGAACGTGATCATCTCTGTGGATGACTCGGGCAGTATGGATTTCTGCCTGAACAAGGAAAGTGCTTCAAATTGTATTGGCTACACTGACGCAAACAACAACACAACCCCCAATGCTGACGGAACCTGGCCTGTAAACAGTCGGCGCATGAACGTACTCAAATACGCGCTCAAGAAGGTTTTCAACGACACCACCCTGTTGCCAGACGGCAAGATCCGCCTGGCCTGGCAGGTACTGCACAACAATGGCGGGTCATCAGGGGCCGAAAGCGTGGACTCCGACAGCATGAATACGAACTCCATGCGCCCCGTAGCAGGCAGCCACCGCACCAACTTCATCAGCTTCGTGAACAACTTGGATCCCGGTAGCGGAACGCCCACCCACAGGATGTTCAAACAGGCCGATGACTATATGCGCCGAGGCCTGAGTTCCAACAGCCCCTGGGCATCCAAGCCGGGCGAGGCCAACCCGACCTACCTGGGCTGCCGCCGCAATTACCACATCGTGATGACCGATGGGCGCTGGAACGGCTACAACGACGCCTATGCAGCGGGTGGCAACATAGATGGCGAAACGTCCAAGACCTTGGGCGATGGCAGCACGATATACAGCAACACGGGTGCCAACGCAGGGCAAACCAACCTCTACCGCGACAGCACGGACAACACCCTGGCCGACTGGGCGTTCAAGAGCTGGTCAGAAAGACTGCAAGACCCTGCCAACCTGACCGGTGCAGTGTCTCCCGACGCTGAATACGATAAGGCCCCACTGACTGAAACCATCGGTGGCGTAGCACTGAACAAATACTGGAACCCCAAATACAACCCGGCCAACTGGCCGCATATGGTGACCTACACCATTGGCTTCAGCGCATTGGCTTACCAGTGGAAGACCGACTTCATCAATAGCAAATACAACATCACCCGGCCCACCGAGATGGTGCCTTTCAGCTATGACGGCGATTTTCCCAATCTGGTGAACGGCACCAAGACCTGGCCCAACATGAACGACGAAGACCGCCGCTCACTGGACCTGTGGCACGCCGCTCTCAATGGCCGTGGCCGATTCTTTGCTGTGGAAAAAGGCGACGACCTCGAAAAAGCGTTTCGCATGATCGTTAAGCAAATTGGCTCCCAGAACGAGCCAGACCGAGGCTCCACGGCGACCAGTGGCAGCAACGTGTCGCGCACCGACGTGGGCAAATACGTAGCCAACTACGTGCCCAAAGACTCCTGGAAAGGCTATGTGGAGGCCGAAACGGTGAAAACCGACGGAACCACCGAACCTGCCGCGGGCTGGGCCAGCAAAACCACCGCCGATCTGCTGGACGACGCAGCCTTCAATGTTGCCAACCGCTTGATTCTGAGCTACAGCAACAAGATCACCAACACGACGACAGGCGCGGAAAAGGGAGGTGTTCCCTTCAAGTGGGCCAGCGACGAAACCAACCTCAGTACCGCGCAGAAAGCTTTTCTTAATTTGAAGAGTGACGGCACCAGCGACAGCCTGGGGCAAGACCGCCTGAACTTCATCCGGGGCGACCGCAGCAAGGAGGGCGTCGCCCCATCCAACTACACCACCACCAAGCCTTTCCGCGAGCGCAAATCACGCCAAGGCAGCATCGTCAACTCGGAGGTGTGGTACCTGGCGGCGCCTGTCAGCAACTACTCCTTGAAGGGCTACGCCGCATTTACCCGCACCCACCAAACGCGGCTCCCCATGATTTATGTAGGCGGCAATGACGGCATGCTGCATGGTTTCTCGGCTGTCAATGGCACGGAAAAGTTGGCGTATGTGCCTCGTGGCGTGATACCCGCTGTGGGACGGCTCGCCGACCCAACCTTCAACGACAACCACCTGTACTCCGTGGATGGCTCACCCATGTCCGGTGATGTCGATCTGGGCACCGGCGACACGGCCTTGTCCACTTACACGCCCAACTGGCGCACCATGTTGGTGGGCACATTGGGTGTCGGCGGCAAGGGCTACTTTGTGCTGGACGTGACCACCCCGGGCACCACCGCAGGCGCTGCTGGCAACTTTGCCGAGGGCAGCGCCCAGCAACTGGTAGTGCTGGACAAAACCCGCCACGCCACTGAAGCGGTGGCCACCGTAGGTGATTGCGCGAATGTTGCCATCACGCCGGCGGCGAACAAAGAGGCGTGCCTGGCCGCCGCTGACACGGGCCATATCGTTGCCAAGCCCGTGCTGGACGATACCAACCCTCAGCGCACCACGCAAATCGTGCGCCTGAACAGCACACTGAACGGCAAAGACCACCGCTGGGCTGTTGTGATGGGCAATGGCTACAACAGCAAAAGCGAGCGTCCCGTGCTGCTGGTGCAATACCTGGATGGCAACAAGGAGTTGCTGCGCTTGGTGGCCACGGGCGCCACAGCCACAGGTGCCGATGAGAAAACCACTGACAACGGCCTCTCGGCTCCGCGCCTGGTGGACATCAACAGCGATGGCCGCCCCGACGTGGTGTATGCGGGCGACCTCAAGGGCAACATGTGGAAGTTCCTCATTGCCGACAGCGATCACGCCAATTGGGGTGTCTCGCAATGGGGTGCCGATGCCGGAACCACCACTAACCACACAACTACTGGCGTGCCACTGTTCACGGCCAAGGGTGGCACACAGGGCTCACCCAATTCGCGCACCCTGGCGCAACCCATCGTTGTGGCACCCACGGTGCGTGCCAACGACCGCAGGATGATGATTGACACCAACAATGACAATATCAAGGACAAATCAGTGGCCGTTGGCGGCATGATGGTCGCCTTTGGCACCGGTCGCAACTTGGCAAAAGACGACCCTCAGAACGCGAACGTACAGACGCTGTATTCGGTGCTGGACAACACACGCTACAAGCTGGTCGGTACAAAGAAAGACCGTGTTGAGGTGTGCGCATCCACCTCTACCACAGACAAGCTGTGCAGCACGCTGGTGAAATCAGACGATGACCTGCCCCAGTCCGTGTCAATAGCTGCCCTCGCGCAGCAGGAAATACCCAACACCCCAGTACACACCCGTGATGGCCGCCAGTTCTGGACGGTCGATACGAAAACCGCCCTGGACTGGGCCACACACAAGGGCTGGTACATGGATTTGCCCGAAACTCGCGAACGTTTGCTCAAGCCCATGAGCCTGTATGACGGCAGCAACTTGCTGACGGTGTATTCGCAGGTGCCTGCCAAGGGCTCGCGACTGGACCCCAACGTGGAAACCTGCGAAGCCGGCTCGGTAGACAAGGAGCGCCAATACCTCACGTTTATCAACATCATGGATGGCAAGAGGCCCAACGTGCAAATCATGAACACTGATGGCATCAACGGATACAGCCTGACTGCCGACCAAGGCGCCTCCCGCATGTCCGTCACCGCAGGTGCGCAAACGATGATCAAGCGGGGCGACAAGATGATCCACACTGGCAAGGACGACGACGGTAAGAACCGGAACGACGAGTTTGCCCTGATGCCCGAGCAGTCCTTGCGCCCCAGCTGGCGCCAGGTGCGATAACCCCAGTAGTTAGCAGGAGCACACTGTCTTATGAAGCATCCACACAAGGGCTTTACGCTCATTGAGGTCATGATCGTGGTGGCCATCGTGGGCATTCTCGCGGCCATTGCCATGCCTAGCTACAACGAGTACATCCGGCGGGGGCATCGCGCAGAAGCGCGTGCGGCATTGCTGCAAGGCGCCCAATGGATGGAAAGGGCCGCAACTGCCACGGGCACCTACCCGCTGACAGCGTCGTTTCCAACGACTCTCACAACCATTCAGTCTGGGCGGTATGCGGTGGCAGTGGCTTCCCCCCCCGCCAGCGCAACCGCAGGAGCTGCATTCACGTTGACAGCCACTCCAGCAGGCGCCCAGGTCGGAGACAAGTGTGGAAACTACACACTTACGCACACTGGTGTGCGAGGTGCAGCGTCGTCCACTACCAGTGCTCTGGCAACGGAGTGCTGGAACAAATAGTCCCGTTTGCAGTTGGTTGAATGCATTAGCATTCGGCCAATGGCATGCACTGATGAGTTAATGAACCAAGCGCTTGGGCTCGCTGCCCAGGCGCTTTTTCTTTCCAACCCCAACCCCCGCGTGGGCTGCGTGCTGGTGGCACCGGATGGCCGGGTCGTCGGCCAGGGTTCTACACAACAAGCCGGCGGCCCGCACGCCGAAATCATGGCGCTGCGCGACGCAGCGGCTGCCGGGCAGGATGTACGCGGCGCCACGGCTTATGTCACCCTGGAGCCCTGCGCGCATCAGGGGCGCACGGGGCCTTGCTGCGATGCGCTGGCGGCGGCGGGCATTGCCAAGGTGGTGGCGGCTATTGCCGACCCCAATCCGCTGGTTGCGGGCCAGGGCTTTGCGCGGCTACGCGCTGCGGGCATTCAAGTAGAAGTCGGCCCGGGTTCGGCCGAGTCGCGCGAGCTCAATATCGGCTTCTTCAGTCGCATGATCCGTGGCACGCCATGGGTTCGCCTCAAGTCTGCGGCATCGCTGGACGGCACTACGGCATTGCTGAACGGCGCCAGCCAGTGGATCACCTCGCCGGCTGCCCGCGCCGATGGCCACGCGTGGCGGGCGCGCGCCTGTGCGGTGTTGACCGGCATTGGCACGGTGCTGGACGACAACCCGCGCCTGGATGTCCGCGAAGTGCCCACCCCGCGCCAGCCGCATGTGGTGGTGGTAGACAGTCAATTGCAAACTCCGCCGGATGCTCATTTATTTATAGCTGATCGCGCTTGCTACATATACGCTGCAAGCCAAAATGATGAAAAAAAAGCCGCACTGGAGGCGCGGGGTGCCACAGTGGTCTATTTGCCCAACCCGCAGGGCAAAGTGGATTTGCAGGCCATGCTGCGCGACCTGGCCCAGCGTGGCGTGAACGAGTTGCATGTGGAGGCCGGCAACAAGCTCAATGGCTCGTTGGTGCGCGAGGGGCTGGTCGACGAAATGCTGGTGTATCTGGCACCCACTTTATTGGGGCCGGGCCTTGGCATGGCCAACGTGGGGCCATTCGACGCATTGGGTCAGGGCTTGGCGATGGACTTCATTACGGTGGAGCGTGTGGGGCCAGACATTCGCATCGTGGCCCGGGTGCGCGGGCGCGATATTTTTTGAAGCCCGGGCCAGCCCGACAGGCGCTGCGACACCGCACTTGTGGGCAATCAGTGCGCCACTGCTTCGCCCGCCCCACTCACCCGCAAACCAGTTGACTGCCCTGCCCTTGCGCCCGCGCTTGCATACCGCCAATGGCAGCAGCTGCGGCAAAGCCGGCGTGCTGAAACGTGTTGAGCACCTGCTGCAGCGCATCGGGGCTGCAGCTCACCAGCAGGCCGCCGCTGGTTTGGGGGTCGGTCAGCAGGTGGCGCTGCCATTCGGGCGCACCGGGGGCCCAGGCCACATCGGCACCGTAGGCGGCCCAGTTGCGTGCCGAGGCACCGGTCACCACGCCATCCAACGCAAACTTCGCAGCGGCCTCAATGAAAGGCACGTGGGCCAAATTGACCCGGGCCGACAACCCCGAGCCCCGGCACACCTCCAACAAATGGCCGGCCAGGCCGAAGCCTGTGACGTCGGTCATGGCGTGCACGCCCTCCAGCGCGCCCAGCGCAATGCCCACGCGGTTGAGCTGCGTGGTGTAGCGCAGCATGTCGGCATAGCCAGCGGCATCCAGAATGCCTTTTTTCAGCGCCGCCGAGAGAATGCCCACACCCAGCGGCTTGCCCAGCACCAGCACGTCGCCAGCCTGCGCGTCGGCGTTGCGGCGCACGCGTTGGGGGTGCACCAGGCCCAGGCCCACCAGGCCGTAGATGGGCTCGAGCACGTCGATCGAATGTCCGCCCGCAATGGGGATGCCGGCTTCGCGGCACACGGCGGCGCCGCCTTCGAGCACGCGGCCAATCACTTCGGGTGGCAGCTGGGCAATGGGCATGCCCACCAGTGCCAGCGCCATGATGGGCGTGCCGCCCATGGCATAGATGTCGGACAGCGCATTGGTGGCGGCAATGCGGCCAAAGTCGTACGGGTCGTCGACGATGGGGGTGAAAAAATCGGTGGTGGCCACCAGCGCCTGGCTGTCGTTGAGGCGGTAAACCGCCGCGTCGTCGCTGGTTTCTGTGCCCACCAGCAGCTCGGGCGGCACGATGCCCTGCGGTGCGCGTGCCAAAATCTCTTGCAGCAGGCCCGGCGCTATCTTGCAACCGCAACCGCCGCCGTGCGAGAACTGGGTAAGACGAATGGGTTTTGAATCAACAGTCATGGTGCGCGCCATTGTGCCAGCCGCCTGCGGCGCGGCGCGGGGCAAGCCATGAGCCACCGCAGCCCCGTGCGCGTGGCAGACCGCCACGCGTTTCACACCCTCATTGATGCGCGGTCGCCCGCCGAATACGCGCTGGACCATATTCCCGGCGCCATCAACTGCCCCGTGCTGGATGACGACGAGCGCCGCATTGTTGGCACCATCTACAAGCAGCAGGGCGCCTTTGAGGCGCGGCGCGTGGGTGGCGCCATGGTGGCCGCCAACCTGGCGCGGCATTTGCGCACGCAGTTTGCCGACCAGCCCGCCAGCTGGAAACCGCTGATCTACTGCTGGCGCGGCGGCATGCGCAGCGGCTCGATGGTGACCTGGCTGCGCCTGGTGGGCTGGGATGCCCAGCAACTGGCCGGTGGCTACAAGTCGTGGCGCCGCCACGTCATCGACCGGCTGGCCGAGTTGGCGCCGCAACTGCCCCTGCGCGTGATTTGCGGCCCCACCGGCAGCGCCAAAACGCGCGTGCTGCAAGCACTGGCTGCGCGCGGCGCACAGGTGCTTGACCTGGAAGCCTGCGCGCGCCACCGCGGCTCGGTGCTGGGCGCCTGGCCGGGGGTGGCGCAGCCTTCGCAAACCGCCTTTGAAACCGCCCTGCTGCATGCGCTGGAGCCCCTGGATTTGCAGCGCACCATCTATGTCGAGGCCGAGAGCAGCAAAATCGGCCGCGTGGCGGTGCCCCAGCCCCTGGTGCAGCGCCTGCGCGCCAGCCCCTGCATCGAGGTAGCAGCCAGCCTGCCTGCGCGCCTGGATTTTTTGCTGCGCGACTATGCCAACCTGGGCGACAACCCCGACCTGCTGGCCCAGCAACTGGGCGTGCTCAAAGAGTTGCACGGAAAGCAGGTGATTGCACGCTGGCAAGACTGGGCACAGGCAGGTGCGTTGCCCCCCCTGTTCGCCGAGCTGGTGGCACTGCACTACGACCCGCTGTATGCCCGATCGCAAAGCACGCACCTGCACCAGTGGGCTGCGCGGCACAGCCTGGCCAGCGACGATCTTTCTGAGGCCGGCATTGATGCCCTGGCCGCCCAGGTGCTGGCGCTGGGCTGAGGGCCCCCTCTGCACCGGGCAGGGCTTCGTGCTTAGACAACTATCAAAACAATAGCTGCTTGCGCTTACTGCATAAGCGCTAGAGGCATATTTGACCCAATTTTCTCGGATTCACACGACAACGGTGCCTGATATTGGTGCGCGCTGGCCACGCACCAGTATGGTTTTCATGGTCCAAATTTTGCTTAATTTTGGTGCAAATCTGGCGCCGACGTCTTGAGCGCACCAGAACCGATCAATTCTGAGCACGAGGAAGTTATGAATGCACTCCCACAGGGCAGCGATGCCCTGTTTATTTTGCTGGGCGCCATCATGGTGTTGGCCATGCACGCGGGGTTTGCGTTTTTGGAGCTGGGCACCGTGCGCAAAAAGAACCAGGTGAATGCGCTGGTCAAAATTTTGGTGGATTTTTCGGTTTCCACGGTGGTGTATTTTGTGGTGGGCTACAGCGTGGCGTATGGCACCCATTTCTTTGTAGGTGCAGAAACCCTGGCCCAGCACAACGGCTATGCGCTCGTGAAGTTCTTCTTTCTGCTCACGTTTGCGGCGGCCATTCCGGCCATTGTGTCGGGCGGCATTGCCGAGCGTGCCAAATTTTGGCCCCAACTGCTGGCAACGGCTGCCATCGTGGGCTTTGTCTATCCATTTTTTGAAGGCATCGCCTGGAACGGGCACTTTGGCATCCAGGCTGCCATTACCGCCCTGACAGGGGCCGCTTTTCACGACTTTGCCGGTTCTGTGGTGGTGCACGCCATGGGGGGCTGGATTGCCCTGCCTGCGGTGCTGCTGCTGGGGTCGCGCTCCAACCGCTACCGCAAGGATGGCGCCATCTCGGCACACCCCCCTTCCAACATCCCGTTTCTGGCGCTGGGGGCGTGGGTGCTGGTGGTGGGCTGGTTTGGTTTCAATGTGATGAGCGCGCAGACGGTCGACAAGCTCTCGGGGCTGGTGGCGGTCAACTCGCTGATGGCCATGGTGGGCGGCACGCTGGCTGCGCTGGTGCTGGGCAAAAACGACCCCGGCTTTGTGCACAACGGCCCGCTGGCCGGGCTGGTGGCGGTGTGTGCGGGCTCGGACCTGATGCACCCGCTGGGCGCGCTGGTGGTGGGCGGGGTGGCGGGCAGCATCTTTGTGGTGATGTTCACCCTGACCCAGAACCGCTGGAAGATCGACGACGTGCTGGGCGTGTGGCCCCTGCACGGGCTGTGCGGCACCTGGGGCGGCATCGCAGCGGGCATTTTTGGAAGCAAGGCGCTGGGCGGGCTGGGCGGCGTGAGCCTGTGGGCCCAACTGATGGGCACGGCCATGGGCGTGCTGTGGGCGCTGTTGGGGGGCGCGCTGGTGTATGGCGTGCTCAAAGCCACCGTGGGCCTTCGCCTGTCGCAGGAAGAAGAGTTTGATGGTGCCGACCTGTCGATCCACAAGATCAGCGCAACGCCCGACCGCGAAGTGAGCTGGTAAGAACCTGTTCTGGGATCGTCGAATTGCCCTGCCTGGACGGTTGTTGATTTTTTCACACGGCAAGAGGCCAGTTCCTCGGCACGGCGTGCCGTCTGACACCCGCCCGGCGTGCGGCCCGCTACGCTGTGGCGCATGATGGGCACAGCGAGCCCACACAGTGGGCCGGCACGCCATCGCGCTGGCAAAGTCCTCGACCACCCAAATCACCACAGCTGCCCAAAAGCCTCCGATGAGCCCGCCCATGACCCCAGCCCTTGTTTCCGCCCCCCGTAGCGTGCTGCCACTGCGGCATCTGCCAGTGCTGTGGGCAGCCCTGCTGGTTGCCGTGCTGGGTGGCTGTGCCGAGTTGCCCAAGAATGTGCCGCGCCCCGTTTCAACGGCGCTGGAAACCACCGCAGGCACCGCGCTGGCCACCCAGGTGCAAGAGCGCCGCGCGGCGGCGAGTGGGCGCTTTGAATCCGGCTTTTTGCTGCTCTCCGGCCCCCAGGCGGCCTATGGCAGCCGCCTGGCACTGGTCGAGGCGGCCCAAAAAACGCTGGACCTGCAGTACTACGCCATTCACGCTGATGCCAGCACCGAGCGTCTGCTGCGCAGCGTGGTGGCCGCAGCCCGGCGCGGCGTGCGCGTGCGCGTGCTGCTGGACGACTTCAACACCTCCGGCGCGGACGCGCAGGTGATGCGCCTGGCCTTTGAGCCCAACATCGAAATGCGCATGTTCAACCCGGTGGCCGGTTCCCGTGACTCGTCTTTGTGGCGCATGGTCAGTGCCCTGAGCGATTTTTCGCGGGTGCAGCAGCGCATGCACAACAAGCTGTTCATTGCCGACAACGCCATGGGCATCGCCGGCGGGCGCAACCTGGGCGATGCCTATTTCGGCCACGACACTTCGGGCAACTTTGTGGACCTGGACGTGCTGGCGGCTGGCCCCATCGTCAAAGACCTGTCGCGCAGCTTTGACAGCTACTGGAACAACGAGCGCGCCTACCCGGTGCAGTCGCTCATCACGCGCAAAGAGCTCGATGCCCTGCGCGCTTCTGCCGCATCGGTCGAAGAGGTGGACGAGACGCCCACCGAATCTTCCAGCCCCCCCGAGGCCGCCCCCAGCCCTGTGACAACGGCATCAGCATCAGCATCAGCAGCGGCAACGGCATCGACCCCGAACGCCACAACCGCGCTGGATGCCCTGGAGGCCCAGCGCAGCCGCGTGTGGGACCGCAAGCCGCTCAATCTGGCCGCCGCACGCTTTGTGTGGGCCCCGGCCGTGGTGCTGGTGGACAAGCCCGCCAAGATTCCGGCAGATTCCGCCGCCACCACGGAGCCGCTGGCACCACAGCCCGGAACACCGTCGCCGCGTGATGCGGTGACGGCAGTGGCTGGGCAGCGCAACGCCCTGGCCCCCGCGGCCCCCGTGCACCCCGTACATGTGGCATCGGTCACGCCGGCACCCAAAACGCCCACGGCATCAATCACCGCGTCCCCCGTGGGCACCTCCACGGCCCCTACGTCAGGCACGCCTCAGGCGCCATCGGCGGCCGAGCTTGAATACCTGGAAAGCCAGGAAGACACCGTGGTGGATGGCCTGTTGCAGCTGATGGACCAGGCCCGGCGCGATTTGCTCATTGTTTCGCCCTATTTCGTTCCCGGCCCCGAGATCACGGCCGCCTTTGCCGCCGCGCGTGCCCGGAACGTGCGGGTGCGGGTGCTGACCAATTCGCTGGCATCGAATGACGCACCCATTGCCCATGTAGGCTACGCACGCCACCGCAAGACGCTGCTGGCGATGGGCGTCGAACTGTACGAAATGCACAGCGAGGCCACCGGCGTGCGCAAGGCGTTGAGCGCCACGGGCAGTGGCAGCAGTGGCGGCAGTGACGGCATCGGTGCCACGGGGTCCACGGGCTCTTCGCGCGCGATGCTCCACTCCAAGCTGGTGATCATGGACCACCGGCTGCTGGCCGTTGGCTCGATGAACCTGGACATGCGTTCGCAAAAACAAAACACCGAGATCGCGCTGCTGATCCGCAGCATGGATCTGTCCCGCAGGGCCGGTGCCAGCATCGAACTGGCGCTGCGCGATGCCGCCTGGCATGTGGAACTGGACGCCCGTGGCGGCCTTGTCTGGCGGGCGCCGCAGGGCAGCGACCTGCAGGACGCCACCAGCGAGCCCGGCGCAAGCGTGCCGCTGCAGTTGCTGTTGCTGCTGCTGGGGCCGCTGGCGCCCGATCATCTGCTGTAGAGCCTGCCCCGCACGGGTGGCCGCGCCCGCCTCAAGGCTGCAGGGCAGCCAGCCAGGCCGTGATGGCGCGCTGATCGGTCATGGTGCGCACGTGCTGGTAGGCCAACTCGGCCTCTGGATAGCGGCGGCGCAGCAGGTTGAGCCATTGCTTGAGGCGGCCGGCGCGCTGGCGCGGCTCCAGGTCGTTGCACACCAATTGCCAGAACGCTGCCAGCTGCGGCAGCAATGCCGGCCACTGCACCGGGTCGGTGCCGGGCAGGCCCTGGTCGGCAGCACGGATGGCACGGGCCAGCCCGGGGTCGGCCACCATGCCGCGGCCCAGCATAAGGGCGTCGCAGCCCGACACTTCGCGGCAGCGCTGCGCGTCGGCCACGGTCCAGATCTCGCCATTGGCCACCACGGGTATACGCACCGCCGCCCGGATTGCCGGGATCTGCTCCCAATAGGCGGGCGGGCGGTAGCCATCGGCCTTGGTGCGCGCATGCACCACCAGTTCGCTGGCACCGCCAGCCTCCATGGCCTGCGCGCACTCGCGCGCCAGGCTGGCGTCGTTAAAGCCCAGGCGCATCTTGGCCGACACGGGCAGGTGGGCGGGAACAGCGCGGCGCACGGCGGCCACCAGCGTGGCAATGCGCTCGGGCTCTTGCAGCAGCGCCGCCCCGCCGCCGTGGCGGTTGACCACCTTGGCGGGGCAACCAAAGTTCAGGTCGATGCCCTCGGGCCCCAGCGCCGCCAGGCTGGCAGCGTTCTCGGCCATGCACACCGGGTCGGAGCCCAGCAGCTGCGCGCGCACGGGCACGCCGGCCAGCGTGCGCCCGCCATGGTGCAGTTCGGGCAGGTAGCGCAGAAACACCCTTTCGGGCAACAAGGTGCCGGTGACGCGGATGAACTCGGACACGCAGCGGTCCACGCCGCCCACGCGGGTGAGCACATCGCGCAGCACAAAATCCAGAAGCCCCTCCATGGGGGCGAGCAGCAAGGTCATGGTGCAGCACACCCGCCCGACTTGCGGAGGGATGCTCAGAGAGTATTCAAACAAAAACGGGCTGTAGCGCTTATGTATAAAGCGCAAATAGCTATAATTATTATAGCAAATTACGCCGTTGTCGGCGGCCCCGTCGGCAGCCGACATTGTGCGACAGGCTGACGGAGTGCTCTGCCTGCGGTGCCGCCCGCTGCACGGGTCATCACAGCGTCATCGCACGGTGCTGCAATGCACGCCATACCCTTCGCAACCCATGCCCCCATGTTGCTCCACCGAACCGAAAAAGCCCGCCGTGAACTCTCGCCAGGTGTTCGCACCCTGAGCCTGCGCGAACGCTCGCTGCTGTTGCTGGCAGACGGCAAACCCCTGGCCGATCTGCAGGCCATGTACCACGGCATCGGTGCGCAAATGGTGGAGCAACTGGTGCGCGAGGGCTACCTCACCCACCTGGCCACCACGCGGGCGGCAGACACCGCCGCCCCCGCACCAGAAACGCCCCCCGAACCCACCGAGGCCCTGCGCTCACTGGCGGGCACCCGCATGTACCTGTTCGATCTGTGTGAACGCCTGTTTGCGCGCCGCGACCCCGATCTGGCCCGCTTCTATCACGCCACCTTGCGCGAAGCGCGCGATCACCACAGCATGCTGGAAGTGGGCGCAGCCCTGATCGCGGAAGTGGCCAAGGTGGCCGGGCCGGAGCGCGCCCACGGCATCCGCGAACGCCTGGAGCAGTTGCAGCCGCCGGAACGCGCGCTGTCAGCCGCCATGAGCGACTGAGCCCATCGCGCAGCCCCTTCATCCCATCGAACGGGATCGAATCAGGCCGCAGCCAAGCGCCACAGCGAGGTGACTTCCGCCGCACGGGCAGCGTGCAGGGCATCGCCCGCATCGGCCGCCTTGGCGTGGTGCGGGCGAATGTCCTCACGGCCCAGCACCTTGAGGCCGGCCTCGGCAATCCAGCCCAAGAGCTGTTCGCGGCTGCGCAAACCCAGGTGCTCGGCCAGGTCCGACAAGATCAGCCAGCCCTCGCCTGCGGGCTCCAGGTGGGCTGCGAGCCCTGCAAGAAAGCCGCGCAACATGCGGCTGCCCTCGTCATACACCGCGTGCTCGATGGGCGAGCTGGGGCGGGCCGGCACCCAGGGCGGATTGCACACCACCAGCGGCGCGCGCCCCTCGGGAAACAGGTCTGCCGACTGCAGCTGCACCTGCGCCAGCACGCCCAGGCGCTGCAGGTTGTCGCGGGCGCAGGCCAGCGCACGCGGGTCTTGCTCGGTGGCCACCACGCGCTGCACGCCCCGGCGCACCAGCAGGGCCGACAGCACGCCCGTGCCCACGCCGATGTCAAAGGCCAGCGCCTTCGATGGCAGCGCAGCCGCTGCCACCAGGTCCACATATTCGCCGCGCACGGGCGAAAACACCCCGTAATACGGATGGATGCGGTTGTTGGGCGCGGCGCCCAGCGCGGGCACTTCCACGCCCTTCTTGCGCCACTCGTGCGCTCCCACCAGACCCAGCAGTTCACGCAGCGAGGCCACCGAGCGTTCGCCCGTGGCCGGGCCCCAGGCTTCGGTGCAGGCCTGGCGCAGGTCGGGCGCGCGGCGCAGGTCAATGGCGTAGTCGCCTTCCAGCGCAATCAGCAGGGACGACAGCACGCGTGCGCGCTGCGCCTGCGCCTGGCGGTGCAGGTGAAACGCCTCAGCCGCCGTGGCCTCTGCCATTTTTTGTGCTGCCTTGGCTGCCGCCTTGGGCGGCTTGCGATCCACCCGCCGCATAAGGGCCTGCAGCAACATGCGGGCGTTCTGAAAGTCGCCCTGCCACAGCAGGCCGGTGCCTTCGCAGGCCAGCCGATAGGCCGTGTCGGCGGACAGCGTGTCATCGGCCACCACGACGCGGCGCGGCGCAGTGGCCCCGCTTTCGGAGCGCCAAAGGGCTTCGTGGGCTTGGCCCGAGTCGCTCCAGGAGATCATGCAATAGCCTTAATTGATGGGGCGTTTGAGACGCACTTCTTCGATCTTCACGCCGCCTACCACGGCCGTCTTGGCAGTGGAGAGCTCGCGCTTGAAACCGGCCATTTCGTGGAACCGGATGGCGCGTTCGTTGCGCAAGGGAACCCACGCGGTCACGTTGGTGCAGCCTTCTTCGTGCAGGCCGTCACGGGCGGCGTCCCACAGGGCCAGGCCTACGCCCTGGTTCCAATGGGTGGGCGCGGCGTAGATGGCCCAGATTTCACCGGTGGTGGGGCGGGATTTTTCATCGCGCGAGCGGTCATAGCCGACGAAACCCACAATCTTTTCGCCATCAATGGCGACTTGCACCTGGGGCTCGCAATATTCAATGGCTTCGCGCCAGTAGGCCTGGCGCTTTTCTACCGACATGGATTTCAACTGCTCGTCTGGCACCAGACCTTTGTAAGCCTCTTGGGCGGATACGGTGTGGATCTGGGCAATGGCTTTGGCATCGCGAAGCGTGGCGGGACGAACCTGGATACTGGACATGGAAAAACCGAACGAAAACAGGGAGTGAAAAAACAAAAAGGACCGGCATTGTCGCCGCAAACGCTTTTTCGCCCTGTGCTGCTGGTTAATCCGGGGGCTCGCAACGCCCCCCACCATCACCCTCAGGCCCTGCTGAGCGCGGCGTTCGATGCCGTGTCCAGGCCCTGCGCCCGGGCGCGTTTGTTGCGCGGGCGCGGCACCTTCACCGCAGGCGGCACGCCGTTGATGGCGCCCATGCACAGCACCAGCGCCACACTGTGCGATGCGTCCTCGCGCTCATCCGGCGCATAGGGGCGATAGCTGCCATTGCCAGCGCCGTGGCCGCGCTGCACAGAGTGAAACACCACGCGCGCGCCCTCCCGGTTGCTGCCCGAGCACAGCACGCGCAAACGCGCGTCGCGGTCGAGCGCCAGGCCCGTGTGGCCGGGCCGGTTGATGAGGTCGGTGCGCACAGCGCGCCACGTCTGCCCGTCGTCCAGCGAAAATTGCCAGGTGCCTGCCTGCGTATCCAGGTATTCAATGACCACACCCGCCGATGCCCGCATGTCGGCGCAGTTTTCCTGCAGCAGTTGGGCCACGGTATTGCCCCCCACACCGGCCCCGCCAGCAGCTGCCACGGGGCGTTGATCGACGATGCGCTGACCGAGAACGGAAGAGCGGGCGACAGAATGGGAAACACTGGCACTCATGCGTAAACCTCTTTGTGGATAAGCTGGACAGGATCGGATGCGCCATGCGGTCCAGCCACAGACCATCACAACGCCTGGGTCACAGTCTAGAAACCGCACGCCCGTGCGTCCATCGCACAAATGGACTAGTCGCGCACCCCGGCGTTGTGCGCAATACTCGCCCCATGCCTGCCAGTCTGCTGCTTGTTGACGACCACACCCTGTTTCGCACCGGGCTGCGCCTGATCGTGCAGGACCACCCCGGCGTGGATGCCATCTTCGAAGCCGGCACTGTGGCCGAAGCCTGCGCGCTGCGGCCAGAGACCGTGGACCTGGTGCTGCTGGACATCCAGATGCCCGGCATGAGCGGCCTGGACGGCCTGCGCCTCTTGCGCCAGGCCTTCCCCCGGGCGCGCATCGTGCTGGTGTCTGCCAGCGTGGCGCCCGACGCTGTTTACGAGGCGCGCACGCGCGGTGCCGACGGTTTTCTGCCCAAGTCGGCCAGTGGCGCCGACATTCTGGAGGCCATCAGCTGCGCGCTGTCGGGCGCGCCCTGCTTTCCCGCCCACAGCGGCAACACCACCACCACACGCGCACCGGCAGCGCCCACGCTGACCGCACGCCAGCTCGATGTGCTGTTCCTGCTGTGCACCGGCAAGCCCAACAAGGTGATTGCCCGCGATCTGGGGCTGAGCGAAAACACCGTGCGCGTGCATGTGGCCGCCATCTTTGCGCAGCTGGGCGTCAACAGCCGCAGCGCTGCCTTGCTGGCGGCACAGCGGCTGGGCCTGTCGTTGCCGCCGCTGCATGATGCCGCCTGAAACGCCAGGGACCGGTGCGCTCTGGCCCTGGCCGTCGCTGCGCTGGGAGCGCGACGAGGTGCTGCGCGAGCAGGTCGCACTGCTGCGCCAGAACTTTCCCATGACCCTGGCGGCCTCCCTGGCCACGGCACTGGGCACGATGTGGGTGATGGACGGCGCGGTCGACCCGCAGGCGCTGACGGCCTGGCTGATCTCGCATGTGCTGGTCGTGATGGGGGTCTATCTCTCGCTGCGCAGCATGGACCCGACGACCGATCCCGCCCGCTGGTCGGCCTACAAGCTGATGGTCTGCATGGCCGGCATGGGACTGAGCTGGGGCGGCCTGGGCCTGGTCGTGATGCACTGGGGCAACGCCAGCAGCGTGGTCTACGCCATTGGCATCATCAGCACGGTGTCGTCCGGCGCCCTGGGGCTGGGAGCGCCGCTGTACCGCGCCTACCTTGTCTACCTGAGCTGCGCCATTGGCAGCGTGCTGCTGGCCATTGCCCTGGCCGGCGGGCCGGTGCTGTGGCCCGCGCTGTTCCTCGTGCTGGTGTATTTCAGCCTGACCTGCATGCAGGCCAGCACGGCCGATACAGCCACCCGCCGCAGCATTGCCCTGAAATTGGAAAACCAGCGCCTGGTGGGAGAGCTGCGCGCCGAGTCCCAGCGCGCCCAGGCGGCGCAGCAGATCGCCGAAAAAGCCGATCGCGACAAGTCGCGTTTCCTGGCGGCGGCCAGCCACGACCTGCGCCAGCCGCTGCACGCCATGGGGCTGTTTCTGGAGAGCCTGCAGCGCAGCCCGCTGAACGCCCACCAGCAGACGGTGCTGGACCATGCCCACGCCGCATCCAGCGCCGCAGCCGAAATGCTCACCACCTTGCTCGACTACTCGCGGCTGGAGGCTGGCGTGGTCAAGGTGCGCCCGTCGGCATTTGCCGTACAACCCCTGCTCACGGCCCTGGAGCAGGAATTTGGCGTGCAGGCCGACAACGCACGCCTGGTGTACCGCACCCGCGAGACCTCACTGGCCGCGCATGCCGACCGATCACTGGTGGGCCTGGTGATGCGCAACTTCATCTCCAATGCGCTGCGCTACACCACCCGGGGCGGCGTGCTGATTGCGTGCCGTCGGCGCGGCCAGCGGGTGGCACTGGAGGTGTGGGACACCGGAATCGGCATTCCCCAGAGCCAGTGGGACGACATCTTTCAGGAGTTCCTGCAGCTCGACAACCCGGAACGCGACCGGCGCAAGGGCCTGGGCCTGGGCCTGGCCATCGTGCACCGGCTGGTGCGCGAAATGGGAACCACGGTCGAGCTGCACTCCAAACCGGGCCAGGGCTCGGTGTTTCGACTCTGGATGGATGCGTGGGATGGCGCACTCGAAGATGAAACCGCGCCGCTTGGCGATGACCACAGCCTGGCGGGCCTGCATGTGCTCGCCATCGACGACGACGAGGCCGTGCTTCTGGGCATGCAGTCGCTGCTGCAAAGCTGGGGCTGCCTGTGCACCGTGGCCAGCTCGGGTGCGGACGCACTCGAACGCCTGGGCGACGACATCCCCGATCTCATCATCACGGACTTCCGGCTGCGCCTTGAGGAAACCGGCAAGCAGGTGCTGCAGGCGCTGCGCACGCACCTGGGCACTGCGGTGCCCGCCATCATCATGACGGGGGACACCTCGCCCCAGCGCCTGCGCGATGCACAAAGCACGTCGGCCCTGCTGCTGCACAAGCCCGTGTCCACGAGCCAGTTGCGCGAGGCCATGGTGCAGCTCATCACCCAGCCGCAACCCGTGCGCGCGAAAGGCTCCGCCCGGCAACCCGCCGACGAAGCCGCTGCTACAGCCAGCGGCGCAGCAGGCCCATGATGCGGTCGAGCTGCGGACCGTAAGGCGGATAGAACAACGCGCCCATGGCCCAGCGCGACTGCTGCAGCACCGATTTCTGGTGGCAAAAGCGCACAAAGCCCTGCTCGCCGTGGTAGGCGCCCCAACCGCTGTCGCCCACGCCGCCAAAGGGCAGGTTGTCATGGGCGATATGCATCAGCGTGTCATTCACCGTCACGCCACCGCTCACGGTGCGGCGCAGCACATCGGCCTGCACCGCTTCACTGCGGCCAAACCAGTACAGCGCCAGCGGGCGGGGCCCCGCGTTGATGTGGGCAATGGCATCGTCGAGCCGGTCGTACGAAATCACCGGCAGGATGGGGCCAAAAATCTCCTCCTGCATCAGGGCCATGCCCGACGTGGCACCAAACACCAGAGAAGGCAGCATCTGGCGGCTGGCCCCGTCGCCCAACGTGCCTACGGTGGCCGCCACGGGCTTGCCGCTGGCGGGGTCGATGGTGTGCACCTCGGCACCTTGCGTCTGGGCCTGCAGCAGCAGGGTGCGCAGCCGCGCATAGTGGCGCGGCGTGATGATGGAGGCGTAGTCGGGGTTACCCTCGATACTGGGAAACAACCGTGCCACCGCAGCCTGGTAGGCCTGCGAAAACTCGGCCTCACGTCCGCGCGGCAGCAGCACGTAATCGGGGGCAATGCAGGTCTGGCCCGCATTGAGCAGCTTGCCGTGGGCAATTTTGAGCGCGGCGTCCTGCATGTCGCAATCGGCATCGACGATGCACGGCGACTTGCCCCCCAGCTCCAGTGTGGTGGGCGTGAGGTTCTGCGCTGCCGCCTGCGCCACCTTGCGCCCTACCGCAGTGGAGCCGGTGAACACCAGGTGGTCAAACGGCAGCGAGGCCACCAGCGCTGCCGCCGCTGCATCGCCCTGCACCACGCAAAACTCGTCCGCCGCAAAGAACTGCGCCACCAACAACGCCAGCTGGGCCGATGTGTGGGGCGTGAGTTCGCTGGGCTTGAGCATGACGCGGTTGCCCGCCGCCAGTGCCGTGATGGCAGGGGCCAGCGCCAGTTGCACGGGGTAGTTCCAGGGCGAAATCACGCCCACCACACCCAGCGGCTGGCGCTCGATCCAGCCCCGCGATGGCTGTAAAAAGAGGGGCGTGCGCACCTTCTGCGGCTTCATCCAGCGCGCCAGATGGCGCAAGGTGTGCGACAGCAGCGTACGCAACACAAAAAAATCGGCCACCTCGGTCAAACGCGGCGAGCGCATGCCGAAATCGGCCTGCACGGCGGCGGCCAGCAAGGGCCCGTGCTCATCGAGCATCTTTTGCACGCGCAGCAGGCGCTCGCGACGCACCAGCAGGGGCACGTCAATGTGTGCCCGGCTGGCCTGGTACTGAAGGTCAAAATGGGCACGAATGTCGTCAGGTGTCATGGCCGCCATCATAGAAGACAGTCCAATGTCCCCGTCCGGCGCCTGCAGCGCCCCGGCGGCGGCGTTCAGGGCCGCCATAAGCCAGACGCCCGGTGCAGCTGCCAGGCAGCGCTAGCGCTCTTCGCGGGGTTCGCGCGGCTCCACATCCACCACCTCGTCGGCGCCGGGCAACACGCCTGCGCGACGCGAGGGGGTGTCGGCGGCGGGTGCGGTGCGCGTGGCCGACCAGCGCTCGGTGGAACGGTAAACCGTGCTCCAGCCCGTGCGCGGATCCACCCGCATGGTCCAGGGCGTTACCGGCCGACCGGTGAGGCGCGCCCAAGCCGCACGCAGCCCCCAGGCCAGCGCCAGCACCAGCACGGCGGCCAGCAGGCTCAGAAACATCACCAGCCCGGCGACCACCAGGACGGCCCGGATGAGCCAGCGGGTCAGGCCCGCCAAAAAATCATTCAAACAACCTCCTCGGTTCTCAGCCTCTGGGCGATCGGCAGGGATGTCCCCTACCCACTGTCAACCACCACTATTTATGCCAAATGTGCCGCTATCGCTTATAAATAAAGCGCTAGCAGCTATCATTTTTGACAATTCAAACCTGCCTGCTGCTCAAACCGGCGCGGATGCTCCAAAGCGGAACACCCCCGGCTCCAGCACCGGGTCCACGCTGACCTCGATGCGGCTCTTGGGCGGGAAGCGCCCTTCGAGCAGCAGCTTGGACAGCGGGTTCTCGATGCGCTGCTGGATGGCCCGCTTGAGCGGGCGCGCACCGAACACCGGGTCGAATCCGACCTTGGCCAGCTCGGCCAGGGCTGCGTCGGACACCTGCAATTCCAGGTCCATCTTTGCCAGCCGGGTTTGCAGCAACTGCAGCTGGATCTTGGCGATCGAGGCAATGTGCGCCGCGTCGAGTGCATGGAACACCACGGTCTCGTCGATGCGGTTCAAGAACTCGGGGCGGAAGTGGTTCTTCAGCTCGCCCCACACGGCTTCCTTGATGTCCTGCGAATCCTGCCCCACCATGGCCTGGATCAGGTGCGAGCCGATGTTGCTCGTCATCACGATCACGGTGTTCTTGAAGTCCACGGTGCGGCCCTGGCCGTCGGTCAGACGACCATCGTCCAGCACCTGCAGCAGCACATTGAAGACGTCCGGGTGGGCCTTTTCCACCTCGTCGAGCAGCAGCACGGAATAGGGCTTGCGGCGCACGGCTTCGGTGAGGTAGCCGCCTTCTTCATAGCCCACATAGCCCGGGGGCGCGCCAATCAAGCGTGCAACGCTGTGCTTTTCCATGAACTCGCTCATGTCGACGCGGATCAGGTGCTCTTCGCTGTCGAACAAAAAGCCCGCCAGCGCCTTGCACAGCTCGGTCTTGCCCACGCCCGTGGGGCCGAGGAACAGGAAGGAGCCCGTAGGGCGGTTCGGGTCCGAGAGGCCCGAGCGCGAGCGCCGGATGGCGTTGGCCACGGCGGCAATCGCCTCCTCCTGGCCCACCACGCGCTCGTGCAGCTTGCCCTCCATCTGCAAGAGCTTGTCTTTCTCGCCCTGCATCATCTTGGCCACGGGAATGCCGGTGGCGCGGCTCACCACCTCGGCGATTTCCTCGGCGCCCACCTGGGTGCGCAGCAGGCGGTTGGCCTGGGCTGCGCCGTCCTTGCCCTCTTCCTTGGCCTGGGCTTCCTTGAGCTGGCGCTCCAGCTCGGGCAGCTTGCCGTACTGCAGCTCGGCCACCTTGTTGAAGTCGCCCTTGCGCTTGAGTTCTTCGATCTGCAGCTTGACCTGCTCAACCTGCTCGCGCACATGCTGGCTGCCCTGGGCCTGGGCTTTTTCAGCCTGCCAGATCTCGTCGAGGTCGGCGATTTCCTTTTGCAGCGACTCGATTTCTTCCTCGATCAGGCCAAAGCGTTTTTGCGAGGCCTCGTCCTTTTCGCGGCGCACGGCCTCGCGCTCGATCTGCAGCTGGATCAGGCGGCGGTCGAGCTTGTCCATGACCTCGGGCTTGGAGTCGATCTCGATCTTGATCTTGGACGCAGCCTCGTCGATCAGGTCGATGGCCTTGTCGGGCAGGAAGCGGTCGGTGATGTAGCGGTGGCTCAGCTCGGCCGCGGCCACGATGGCCGGGTCGGTGATCTCCACGCCGTGGTGCACCTCGTACTTTTCCTGCAGGCCGCGCAGGATGGCAATCGTCGCCTCCACGGTGGGCTCGCCCACGAGGATCTTCTGGAAGCGGCGCTCCAGCGCGGCGTCCTTTTCGATGTACTTGCGGTATTCGTCCAGCGTGGTAGCGCCCACGCAGTGCAGCTCGCCACGCGCCAAGGCGGGTTTGAGCATGTTGCCCGCATCCATGGCGCCCTCGGCCTTGCCGGCGCCCACCATGGTGTGCAGCTCGTCGATGAAAACAATGGTCTGGCCCTCGTCCTTGGCCAGCTCGTTCAGCACGGTCTTCAGGCGCTCCTCGAACTCGCCACGGAACTTGGCGCCGGCCAGCAGCGCCGCCATGTCGAGCGACAGCACGCGCTTGCCCTTGAGCGATTCGGGCACCTCGCCGGCCACGATGCGCTGGGCCAGGCCTTCGACGATGGCGGTCTTGCCCACGCCGGGCTCGCCGATCAGCACGGGGTTGTTCTTGGTGCGGCGCTGCAGCACCTGGATGGCGCGGCGGATTTCGTCGTCGCGGCCGATCACCGGGTCGAGCTTGCCCATGCGTGCGCGCTCGGTCAGGTCGATGCAGTATTTCTTCAGCGCCTCGCGCTGGCCCTCGGCCTCGGCGCTGTCCATCTTCTGGCCGCCGCGCACGGCGTCAATGGCGGCTTCGAGGCTTTTGCGCGTGAGGCCGTTGTCCTTGGCAATTTTTGCGGCCTCGCCCTTGCTGTCGATCACGGCCAGCAAAAACAATTCGCTGGCGATGAACTGGTCGCCGCGCTTGATGGCTTCTTTTTCAGTGGCCTGCAGCACGCGGCCCAGTTCGGGCCCGCCCTGCACCTGGTCCTGGCCTTGCACGGAAGGCAGGCGTTTGACGGCGGCCTCCGCCGCCGCCAGCAGGCCGGACACATTGGCGCCCGCGCGCTGCAGCAGCGCCTTGGGGCCGTCGTCCTGCTGGAGCATGGCCACGAGCAAGTGCACGGGCTCGATATAAGCGTTGTCATTGCCCAGCGCAATGCTCTGGGCATCGCTCAGGGCTTCCTGGAACTTGGTGGTGAATTTGTCGAGACGCATGGTCCATATCCTCCGAATTGCAGAGCACTTGAGGCAGTGCGTGCCTGATTTCAAGACAGCACGCAGGCCAGAACTTGTGCCAGGTCAACCAACCCAAGGGCGCTGGCACCCCCTTGTAAACCCATTTTTCCATGGCCACCGGCGCTTGACCAGCGGGGAACAGGAACTGCGGATCCGGTTCGCCAAGGCGGCGTGCAAATCCACCCGTCGGCATTGCGCGGGGCCATGGATGCCGTTTGTTTGAAACGGCACCCCATTGCCCGGCCCAAAAAAAAGGCGCAGGCGTAAAACCGCCTGCGCCTGTCGCGTCACGCCAAGGTCTTACTTGGCGGGCACAACAATCACGGTGTCGCCCGTTTTGCCATCAGCGCCCGCTTCGCCCTTGGCACCGTCGTAACCGGTGGCACCCGTGGCGCCAGACGCACCGGTGGCGCCGGTAGAGCCCGTGGAGCCCGTGGCACCGTCATAGCCGCTCGCACCCGTGGCGCCGGTAGCACCGGTGGGGCCTGGAACACCCACCGTGGAGCCGGTAGCGCCGGTGGCACCCGTGGCACCCGCAGGGCCTGCCGGGCCCGGAACCACCACCACCGGTGCAGCGACCGGCGGGGTTACAACGGTTTTTTCGCAAGCGGCCAGACCGAAAGTGGCAATCAGGGCGGCAAGCAGTAGGGAATTTTTCATGGAAACCTTGTAGGGAGGGGATAGACGCACATGACGATGAAACTGCGCGCGGAGTTTCTTTCTTGCCAAGACCTTCAACAGGCATTGACAAGCTGTGGCGCAAATCTACAGAAAATGCCCACGCGGCCCTGTAGGACGAACCGACGCCTGCGTGTCATTGTTCAGGCCGATTCAGCCCGCCTCCAGGCTGGATGGGTGTCCGGTCGGGTGAAAGCTGTTTTTCCGTCCCAACGCCAGCGCTGCGCCCCACGGCGCCCCAATCACCGTGCGCTGGCCACCGGACGGCCGAATGTGGCGACGCGGCCGCACCAGCGGCGTGGCTGTGCTCGCGGGTCCGCAGGGCGACGCCAGCGCCAGCACTTAGCGGTCGACGGCCCCTCAGGCGTTGCGTGCGTCGATGCCCCAGCGCGCAAGGGCGGCATCGTCGCTCACGCGCGCATCCACCCAGCGGGCTCCCTGCGCGGTTTCTTCCTTTTTCCAGAACGGCGCCTGGGTCTTGAGGTAGTCCATCAAAAACTCGCATGCCTGAAAGCTCTGGCCCCGGTGGGCGCTGGTCACTGCCACCAGCACGATCTGGTCGAGCGGCTGCAGCAGCCCCACGCGGTGGATGATGCGGGCGCCAAAAAT
Source organism: Acidovorax sp. JHL-3 (assembly GCF_000526295.1). Lineage (NCBI taxonomy): Bacteria > Pseudomonadati > Pseudomonadota > Betaproteobacteria > Burkholderiales > Comamonadaceae > Acidovorax > Acidovorax sp. JHL-3. The sequence continues at coordinate 1,856,630 of NZ_JAFU01000001.1, read as the reverse complement.
ATCAAAGCGCCGCATGGCCTCGTCCACCATCGCCTCGATGGATTTTTCGGTCATGCCGGGGTAGTGCTCCAGTTCCATGGAGGCCACGGCATCGCTGTCTTGCGCCGCCCGGCCGCCCGAAGGCGCAAGCGCCCCTTCGGAGGGCAGCGAGGACACGGACGTGCCGAGCGTGGGGGCCACGGTACGGTCACGCACGGTGCCGACAAAGCTGCACACCGCACCCACGCCCTTGTTCTCGTGGCGCAGCGCGGCAATTTCGGTGGAGACGTCAAAGTCCTCGGTCTGGATGGAAACGCGGGGCAAGGTCATGGCAAAAAGCTCTCTACAGGGCGAAATGACGGCAGGGGACGGGGCGCGGCCCACCCCTCAAGGCGAGCGGTGCAGGCGTGGCGCTGCCAGCAGCGCGCACTCTTCTTCCACCACCTTGTTCAGTTGCGTCAGCGCGGGCGATGGGGGCAGCTGGGCCAGCAAGGCTTGCAGGCGGGTGACATCACCGACGGTCGGGGCCACCTTGATCTGCGCGATGGCGGCGGTCAGGTTGCCGCCCCGAACCAGGGCGAGCACCTTGGCGGGCCATTCACTTTTGTTGCGTGCCATAAATTGTGAAATAGGTTTGTCTGTACGATTCGCCCGCACTGTACCCGCACTGCACAACCACCCCTTCTTCGCCCATGGCCACACAAACGATTCAGACACCTCTGTACAAGCTCTATCCGTCGCCACGCAACCTGCACCGCGATATCTTCGAGCACCAGGTTTTCGTGCCCTACCCCTACGCCATCATTGACCTGGATGTCATGGAGCTTTCGGGCAAGACCACGCTGTTTGCGGCCTGTCGGCTTTCCGACATGAAGATGGGGCAGTTGGTCACCTTCGATCTGGCACCCGATCAGGCCAAGTTTGAGCGTCTGTTCACACCCGACTGAACCACGCCCATGCACGACGACAACCAGATTTTCGTTCCGCCGTCTTTCATGGCCGTGTTCACCGATGCCCGTGGGCGGCTCACTGAAAAGGCCGACGCCGTGCGCACGCGCTACGAGCTGTGCGAAGACCTGGCCGGACACCTGGTGGAACATGCGCAGAGGCTCTACCACGTGCAGGCCCCTTCAGAGGCCGAGATTTTGCGGCGCATCCATGCCGGGCTGTGCACGGCCGAATCGGGTGTATCAACGGCCGAGGCGACCTGGATCGTCACGCGGCTGGCCGAACTGCTGGTGTGGCCATGCCCCGACCTGGTTGTACCGCCGCCAGAGCAGCCTGCCGCGCCCGAGGTGCCCTGAACTGCCCGAACTACCCTGAACCTGCTGGTGCTGCCCGTTGCTGCCCGGCAGCCCGGTTGTGTGCCCGGCGCTTACCTGTCAGCCACCGGTGACCGGCGGAAAGAAGGCAACCTCTGCCCCGTCGGCCAGCGCGGCCGATTCATCGCTCAGCGTCTGGTTGAGCGCCATGCGCACGGCCTTGCCGCGCGCCAGGCTGTCGGCATGGGGGCCACCGCGCGCAATGAGCTCGTCGCGCAGCGCGCCCAGGGTGGCGGCAGTGGTTTGCACCGGCTCTAGCCCGGTGCCGATCGCCTCGCGGATGGAGGCGAAATAGCGCACGGTAATCTTCATGACAGCAGCTCCGAAAACGCAATGAACCGCACGGTGTCACCCGCTGCAATGGTCTGGCCGGCCGGGTTGTCCACCACACCGTCGCCCCAGGCGGCCGAGGTGAGCACGCCCGAACTCTGGTTGTTGAACAGGTCCAGCCCGCCCGTGGCGTTGTGCCGCACACGCAAAAATTCGCGGCGTTTATCGGCCTTGGGCCAGATGAAATCAGCGCGGGCAGCTATGGTTTGAGGAGCAACAACAGAGGCTCCCTGCAGCCGCAGCACAAAGGGCCGCACCAGCAACGCAAAGGTCAGAAAGCTCGACACCGGGTTGCCTGGCAGGCCGATGAAGTGCGCTGCCCCCCCATCGCGTGGAATCTGGCCGTAGGCAAACGGCTTGCCGGGTTTCATGGCGATCTGCCACAAATCGAGCGTGCCCAGCGCCTGAACGGCGGGCTTGACGTGGTCTTCCTCGCCCACCGACACACCGCCGCTGGTCAGGATCAGGTCGTGCGCGCTGCTTGCCGCGCGCAGGGCCTCGATGGTGGCGTCGCGCCGGTCGGGCACGATGCCGAAGTCGGTGACCTCGCAGCCCAGGCGCTGCAGCATGGCGCGCAGAAAAAAGCGGTTGCTGTTGTAGATGGCGCCGGGGCGCATCTGCTCGGGCGGCACATCGCCGGGCATGACCAGTTCGTCGCCGGTGGAGAACAGCGCCACGCGCGGGCGGCGCGCCACCTGCAGCTGGTGCAGGCCAATGCTGGCGGCCAGGCCCAGCTCGGCAGGCGTGAGGCGCGTGCCGGCGGGCAACACCACGGCGCCGCGCGTGATGTCTTCACCGGCACGGCGAATCCACTGGCCCGGCTGCGGCACGGCGTTGATGCGCACGCGGCCATCGCCCTGCGCCTCGCAGTCTTCCTGCATCAGGATCGCATCGGCACCTGCAGGCACGGGGGCGCCGGTGAAGATGCGCGCTGCCGTGCCCGGCTGCAGGGGCTCGCCCGCGCTGCCCGCTGCAATGCGCTGTGATACGGGCAGCAGGGCACCCGCAGCCGCCACATCGGCGCAGCGCACGGCATAGCCGTCCATCGAGCTGTTGTCCTGCGGCGGCACATGCAGCGCCGAGATGCAGTCCTGGGCCAGCACGCGGCCGTCGGCATCAAAGGTGGTGACGGTGTCGACGCCTGTCAGCGGCGTGGCGTGGCCCAGCAACTCGGCCAGCGCTTCATCCAGCGGTTTGAGGGGTTTCATTGGGGGGCGCATGGCAACAGGTCTCCGTGCAGGTCCCATTGGTAGTCAAAGCGGTCGGCGTGCTGCAGCAGCCAGTCGACCACCTGCGCGGGCGCATTGAGGTCGAGCACGGGCAGCTGGGTGGGCACCGGCAGGCCGTGCGGGGCATCGGTGGCAACAGCGACCACAAAGTCGTCTTCTGGGTAGCGCACGGGCTTGGCCGCGCGTCCGGGCTCGGGCATGCGCCACACTTCGATCTTGAGCAGATCACTGTCTTTGAAGCCCTCCACCAGCACCCAGTCCACGCCCTGGTACAGCTCGGCCAGCAGATGGTGCACGCTGAGCGTGGCGGGCTGCTCGAACTCGCGCACCAGCATGAGGCGCTTGTCGGAGGCGGCCACCACTTCGAAGGCACCGGCTTCGCGATGGCGGTAAGTGTCCTTGCCGGGGTGATCGATGTCGAAACTGTGGTGGGCGTGTTTGACCACCGAAACGCGCAGCCCCCTGAGCCGCAACTCGGGGATCAACTGCTCGACCAGCGTGGTCTTGCCGCTGCCGGAGAAGCCGGCAAAGCCTACAACCTTCATCCAATGCTCCTGTGAATAGCTATGCTATTTATAGCTGCTAGCGCTTATCAGACAAGCGCTAGGGGCATTTTTGACTCAAAAACCCTGGGGCGCCGCACTTCCGACAGGGAATTACTGGCAGTGCCGCTCGACATACGCCTTGACCAGTTCCACATCGGCTGGCATGACCTGCACGCGCTTGGGCAAGGCCTCGATGCCGGCAAAGCGGTCGGGGCGCTCGGGGGCATGGCCCAAGGCCTCCTGAATGGTTTCGGCAAACTTGATGGGCAGGGCCGTTTCCAGGACGATCATGGGCACGCTGCCGTCGCCCCGGTGCTCGCGCGCCACCTTTACGCCATCAGCGGTGTGGGTGTCGATGGTCACGCCAAAGCGGCTGTAGGTATCGCGGATCGTGGCCAGGCGGTCGGCATGGGTGCTCTTGCCGCTTTCAAAGCCGTATTTGCCCGCAGCGTCGGCAAACAACGGCTCCGCGCTCAGGTCGAAGCGGCCATAGGTCTGCAAGGCGGCGCTGAACAAGGCCTTGGTGCGTTGGCCATTGCGCCCCAGCAGGTCGAACACAAAGCGCTCGAAGTTGCTGGCCTTGCTGATGTCCATCGAGGGGCTCGATGTTTCGTGTGTGTCGGCGCTGCCGCGCACGCGGTACACACCGGTGCGAAAGAACTCGTCGAGCACGTCGTTCTCGTTGGTGGCCACCACCAGCTTGTCGATCGGCAGGCCCATCATGCGCGCCACATGGCCGGCGCAGATGTTGCCGAAGTTGCCGCTGGGCACGGTGAAGCTGACCTTCTGGTCGTTGGGATTCGCCGACGGGCCGCCCCTAGGCGAATCAGCCCCCTCGGGGGGCAGCGAGGACACGCCAGTGCCGAGCGTGGGGGCCGGGTGTTCAGTGGCTTGGATGTAGCCGGCAAAGTAGTACACCACCTGCGCCAGCAGACGCGCCCAGTTGATGGAGTTGACGGTGCCGATCTTGTACTTGCGTTTGAATTCGAGGTCGTTGCTGACGGCCTTGACGATGTCCTGGCAGTCGTCAAACACGCCTTCGATGGCGATGTTGTGGATGTTTTCGTCCTGCAGGCTGAACATCTGCGCCTGCTGGAAGGCGCTCATGCGGCCGTGCGGGCTGGTCATGAAGACGCGCACGCCCTCTTTGCCGCGCATGGCGTATTCGGCTGCACTGCCGGTGTCGCCGCTGGTGGCGCCCAGGATGTTGAGCTGTTCACCGCGGCGCTTGAGCTCGTACTCGAACAGGTTACCCAAGAGCTGCATGGCCATGTCCTTGAAGGCCAGCGTGGGGCCGTTGGACAGAGCTTCGAGCCACAGGCCGTCTTCGAGGTGGCGCAGCGGCACGATCTCGCCGGTGCCAAACACTTCGGCGGTATAGGTCTTGGCGCACAGGGCCTTGAGGTCGGCGGCAGGAATGTCGTCGATATAGAGCGACAGGATCTGAAACGCCAGCTCGGCGTAGCCCTGCTCGTGGTAGGCCTTGCGCAGTTGGGTCAACTTGGCGTCGTCGATCTGCGGGTAGTGCTCGGGCAGGTACAGGCCGCCGTCGGGCGCCAGGCCTTCGAGCAGGATGTCGCAAAAGTGTTTGCGGTCCGGGTGGCCGCGCGTGGAAAGGTACAGCATGGCGTTCGTCCTGCGTGTTGGGCTTAGTTCAGCTCTTCCTTGCGGATACGGGTGATGGGCGCCAGCACCGTAGGAAGCTGCTGCATCTGGGCGATGGCATCGTTCATGGTGCCTTCGCGCGTGTCGTGCGTGAGGATGATCAGATCGGTTTGCGTGGAACCTTCGCCCCCCACCTCGTCCGCTTCGCGCTGCAGCACCGCGTCGATGCTGATGCCCGCATTGGCCAGGATGCCGGTGACCTTGGCCAGCACGCCGGCCTGGTCGGCCACGCGCAGGCGCAGGTAATAGCTGGTGACCACTTCGCTCATGGGCAGCACGGGCAGCTCGTTCATAGCCTGGTCAAGGGTGTGCGGCTGGAAGGCCAGGTGCGGCACGCGGTTGAGCGGGTCCACCGTGTGCAGGCGCGTGATGTCCACCAGATCGGCGATCACGGCGCTGGCGGTGGGCTCGGAGCCCGCGCCCTTGCCGTAGTACAGCGTGGCGCCCACGGCGTCGCCCTGCACCACCACGGCGTTCATGGCACCTTCCACGTTGGCGATCAGGCGCTTGGATGGCACCAGGCTCGGGTGCACGCGCAGCTCGATGCCCCCGGCGGATTTGCCGGCGGCGTCGGTTCTTTCCACCCGCTTGGTGATGCCCAGAAGCTTGATGCGGTAGCCCAGCTGCTCGGCGTATTTGATGTCGGTGGCGCTGAGCTGGGTGATGCCTTCCACATAGGCCTTGTCGAACTGCACCGGGATGCCAAAGGCGATGGCACTCATGATGGTGACCTTGTGCGCGGCGTCCACGCCTTCGATGTCGAAGGTGGGGTCGGCCTCAGCATAGCCCAGGCGCTGCGCCTCTTTCAGCACCACATCAAAGTCCAGGCCCTTGTCGCGCATCTCGGACAAGATGAAGTTGGTGGTGCCGTTGATGATGCCCGCCAGCCACTGGATGCGGTTGGCCGTGAGGCCCTCGCGCAGCGCCTTGATGATGGGGATGCCACCGGCCACGGCCGCTTCAAAAGCCACCATCACGCCCTTGGCCGATGCTGCGGCAAAGATCTCGGTGCCATGCACGGCCAGCAGCGCCTTGTTGGCGGTGACCACATGCTTGCCTGCGGCAATGGCTTCGAGCACCAGTGCCTTGGCAATGCCGTAGCCGCCAATCAGCTCGATGACGATGTCGATGTCGGGGTTGGCGATGACGGCGCGTGCGTCGCTCACCACCTGCACGCCCTCACCCACCACTTTCCTGGCGCGCTCCACGTCGAGGTCGGCCACCATGGTGATCTCGATGCCCCGGCCCGCACGGCGGCGGATTTCTTCCTGGTTGCGTTGCAGCACGTTGAAGACGCCGCTGCCGACGGTGCCAATGCCCAGCAGGCCTACTTGGATCGGTTTCATGGGGAATTTACCAGTCAAAATGCGCCGCAGCGCTTTATCTATAAGCGCAAGCAGCTATCAAAAAAGAGTTTTATTCGGTGCCGCACCGCTTGCGGTACTGCTCGAGAAAGCGCGCCACGCGGCCAATGGCCTCGCGCAGGTCGTCCTCATGGGGCAGGAACACGATACGGAAATGATCGGGCCAGGCCCAGTTGAAGCCCGTGCCCTGCACCAGCATCACCTTGGTCTCCTGCAGCAGCTCCAGAAAGAACTGCTGGTCGTCCTTGATCGGATAAATCACCGGATCTAGGCGCGGAAACATGTACAGCGCCGCCTGCGGCTTCACGCAGGTCACCCCGGGAATGGCGGTGATGAGCTGGTAGGCCAGGTCGCGCTGCTTGCGCAGGCGGCCGCCCTCGCCCACCAGTTCGTTGATGCTCTGGTAACCACCCAGCGCGGTCTGCACAGCCCACTGACCGGGCACGTTGGCGCACAGGCGCATGTTCGAGAGCATGTTCAGGCCCTCGATGTAGTCGCGTGCGGGCTTCTTGTCGCCCGACACCACCAACCAGCCGGCCCGGTAGCCGCAGGAGCGGTAGCTCTTGGACAGCGAGTTGAAGGTGAGTGTGAGCACGTCCTCGCTCAGGCTGCCCAGCGCGGTGTGGCGTGCGCCGTCGTACAACACCTTGTCGTACACCTCATCGGCAAAGATCACCAGCCCATGCTCGCGGGCGATGGCAACGATGCCCTTGAGCAACTCGTCCGAATACAGCGCGCCCGTGGGGTTGTTGGGGTTGATCACGACAATGCCCTTGGTTCTGGGCGTGACCTTGGAACGGATGTCATCGAGGTCGGGCATCCAGCCATTGGCCTCGTCGCACAGGTAATGCACGGGCGTGCCGCCCGACAGGCTGGCCGCCGCCGTCCACAGCGGGTAGTCGGGCGAGGGCAGCAGCAGCTCGTCACCGGTGTCGAGCAACGCATTGGTAGCCATCACGATGAGCTCGCTGGCGCCGTTGCCCAGATAAATGTCGTCGAGCGTGACGCCCTTGATGCCCTGCTTTTGCGTCTCGTGCATCACGGCTTTGCGCGCCGCGAAAATGCCTTTGCTGTCCGAGTAGCCTGCCGAGTTGGGCAGGTTGCGGATCATGTCCTGCTGAATCTCTTCGGGCGCATCAAAGCCAAACACCGCCAGGTTGCCGATGTTGAGCTTGATGATCTTGTGGCCGTCTTCCTCCATCTGCCGGGCCGCGTCCATGATGGGGCCCCGGATGTCGTAGCAGACGTTGGCGAGCTTGGCGGATTTGTGGACGGTTTTCATGGACTGACTTTGAAATGCGGTGGGGTCAGAGACCTGCCAGCGCCCCGGGCGCTCTGGCGAAACCTATAATTTGACCACAGATCGACGGCACCCCGAGGCCCAAACGCCCGTGAATGCCGCTCCTGCAAAGCCCCAGCCCGTGGCCTGCGCCAACCCACCCAGCCTTCGCATGAAATTCCAGCCCGAACCCTCCTCCGCACAGACCATCCGTGCCTACGGCCCCGGCTGGATCGGCATAGATGCAGAAAAGATCACCACCAGCATCATCCTGGGATCGGGCGGCCTGCGCATGGTCTGGCCGTGCGCCCGGTTTGAAGACCTTACGCCAGATCATTTCGCCCAGCTGGCCACCCTGGAGGCGGAGCTGATCATCTTTGGCAGTGGCGTGCGCAACCGCTTCCCGCCGCCGGCCTGGCTACAGCCACTGATGGCCCGGCGCATGGGCCTTGAAACCATGGACACCCCAGCGGCCTGCCGCACCTACAACATCCTCGCCAGCGAAGGCCGCAACGTGGTGGCGGCGCTTGTACTGGAAACACCGATGGCCTAGAACGCGTTCGCGATCCTGGACAGAGCCCGCGGATTGGCCTTGGTGGCGTTTTCAGGGTAAAATCACCGGTTGCGGTCGGGGGCACCACCAAAATCAATAACACCCAGCTCCCCCGGCTTATCAACGACTACATCCTGAGAGATTGAAGTGATATGGCGATCGTTGTCAACAAACCCCTCCCTGAATTTGAAGCCAACGCGACCGGTGGTATCAAGGTCTCCAACACCTCCCACCTCGGCCAGGTTGTTGTTTTGTACTTCTATCCCAAGGACAACACGCCTGGATGCACCACGGAAGCCATGCAGTTCCGGGACAAGTACAAAGATTTTGCAAAAATTGGCGCTGCCGTTTTCGGCGTGTCGCGCGACAACATGAAGTCGCACGACGAGTTCAAGGAGAAGCTGGAGCTGCCCTTCGAGCTCATCGCCGACACCGAAGAAAAAATGTGCCACATGTTCGGCGTGGTCAAGAACAAGATCATGTACGGCAAGAAGGTCAAGGGCATTGAGCGCAGCACCTTCCTGATCGGACCCGACGGCATTTTGCAAAATGAATGGCGAGGTCTCAAGGTGCCAGGCCATGTGGACGAAGTGCTCAAGGCCGTCAAGTCCATCAAGGCCTTGAAAAAGGCCGCCTGAAACCCTGCGTTGCATGGCCCCTCACGCGGATCGCAAAGCTGCTGCGCAATCCGACACAGTGAATGGGCATAATGGTTCGATGCACCTGAAAACAGCCACGCTTTTTTCCTCCCCCAAAGCCGCCTTGGTCTCCAGGCGGCTTTTTGCTTTCTGAACACCCTACTCTGCCCAAGGCCCTGCCAACATGCCCCTGCCTCCCGCCCCCAGCCGGCGCGCTGCCATCCTCGCGCCAGAAGCCTACGAAGCAAGTGCGCGCACCCGTCCCGTTGATAAAACGCACCCCGAGGTGGAGACAAGGGTTGAACCTGCCAGCCGCAGCGGTCGCAAAACCGAACGCAGCCAGGCTGCTGCCGCGGAACTGGCACCAGCGCCCGCAATGATTCAGGTGGAAACCAAATCGCGCGCACCAGCCCCTTCCCAAGAGCCCGCCGCTGCCCCCGCACCAGTGGCGCGCCGCGCCACCAGTACCCGCAGCAGCACCGGCACCAGCAAACCTGCTCCCGGCGCGCCGGCAGCACCCGTTGCAGCGCGCAGCAAAAAGGCAGCGCCACAGGGGCCCGCCAAGTTGTTTGTGCTGGACACCAACGTTCTGCTGCACGACCCGACCAGCCTGTTCCGCTTCGAAGAACACGACATCTTCCTGCCGATGATCGTGCTGGAAGAACTCGACGGCCACAAGAAAGGCATGACCGAAGTGGCGCGCAATGGCCGCCAGACCAGCCGCACACTGGATGCACTGGCTGGTGTCCATGGCGCCGACATCGCGCACGGGCTCAAGCTCGACTCCACGGGCCAGCGTGCTGCCGGTGGGCACCTGTTCTTTCAGACGGTTCCGCTCGACTACAGCCTGCCCACCAGCCTGCCACAAGGCAAGGCCGACAATCAAATTCTGGGTGTGGTGGAGGCCCTGCGCAAGCTGCATGCACCGCGCGAGGTGGTGCTGGTGTCCAAAGACATCAACATGCGCGTCAAGGCGCGCGCCCTGGGCCTGAACGCCGAGGATTACCAGAACGACAAAACGCTGGAAGACGGCGACCTGCTCTACTCCGGCGTGTTGGCCCTGCCCACCGATTTCTGGGTCAAGAGCGGCAAAAACGTGGAAAGCTGGCAAAGCGGCGCGCACACCTACTACCGCATTGGCGGCCCCATCGTGCCGCAACTGATGATCAACCAGTTTGTCTACTTTGAGGCCCCGGGCGAGCCCAACCTGTTTGCCCGGGTCAGCGAAATCCGTGAGAAGACGGCGGTGCTGCAGACGCTCAAGGACTATGGTTCGGTCAAGCACGCGGTGTGGGGCGTGACCACGCGCAACCGCGAGCAGAACTACGCCATGAACCTGCTCATGGACCCCGAGGTTGACTTTGTCACGCTGACTGGCACGGCCGGCACCGGCAAAACCCTGCTGGCGCTGGCCGCCGGCCTCACACAGGTGCTGGACGACCGCCGCTATACCGAGATCATCATGACCCGCGCCACCGTGAGCGTGGGCGAGGACATCGGCTTTTTGCCCGGCACCGAGGAAGAAAAGATGGGCCCCTGGATGGGAGCACTGGACGACAACCTCGAATTTCTGGCCAAGGGCGACGGCGGCAACGCGGGCGAGTGGGGCCGTGCAGCCACCAACGAACTCATCCGCAGCCGCATCAAGATCAAGAGCATGAACTTCATGCGAGGCCGCACCTTCCTGAACAAATACGTGATCATCGACGAGGCGCAAAACCTGACGCCCAAGCAGATGAAAACGCTGATCACCCGCGCTGGCCCCGGCACCAAGATCATCTGCATGGGCAACCTGGCACAGATCGACACACCCTACCTCACCGAAGGTTCGTCGGGCCTCACCTACGCGGTGGATCGATTCAAGGGCTGGCCGCACAGCGGGCACATCACGCTGGCACGCGGCGAGCGCTCGCGCCTGGCAGATTTTGCCAGTGAGGTGCTCTGAGCATGGCCGTGGGATGGGTTACTGCCCTCAAGCTGGTGCCCTGGGGCGACGTCCTGGAGGCGACGCCCCAGATTTTGCAGGCGGCCAAAAAGCTGCTGGGCAGCACACGCCAAGGCACGGCAGATGCGGCTGCCGGCACGCTGGCGGGTGCGGGCGATGCAGCCACACCCCCGGTCGCCCTTCAGCTGCAGCAATTGCGCGAGCGGGTGGCGCGCCTGGAGCAGGAACAGCAGGAATCTGCCGTCCTGATCCAGTCCCTGGCAGAACAGAATGCCCAGGTGGTACAGGCGGTGGAAGTGCTGCGCCTGCGCAACCAGCGCCTCACGGCGGCCATCGCGCTGCTGGGGGCGGTGTGCGCCGGGCTCATCGTGTGGGCACTGCGGCAGTAGCGCCGGCGGCCAACGCAAAAAAGCTATTATTTTGATAGCTACTAGCGCTTGTAAATCAAGCGCTAGTAGCTATTTTTACTAGAAATCGTCGCCCGAACCCATCGCCAGGCTCTCAAAGCGCGTCTGCGACTTCTGGAAGTACAGCTTCACGGTGCCAGTGGGACCGTTACGCTGCTTGCCGATGATGACCTCGGCCACGTTCGGCTCTTTGCTGTCCTTGTTGTAGTAGTCGTCGCGGTAGATGAACATGATGATGTCGGCATCCTGCTCGATGGCGCCCGATTCGCGCAGGTCACTCATCATGGGGCGCTTGTCGGTGCGCTGCTCTACCGAGCGGTTGAGCTGCGACAGCGCAATCACCGGACACTGCAGCTCCTTGGCCAGCATCTTCAGGCCCCGCGAAATTTCGCCCAGCTCGGTGGCCCGGTTTTCGCCCTGAGAACCGCTAGAGCCACTCATCAGCTGCAAATAGTCCACCACGATCAGGCCCAGCTTGCCGCACTGGCGCGCCAGGCGCCGCGCATTGGCGCGCAGCTCACTGGGCGTAAGACCCGGTGTTTCGTCGATGTGCAGCGACACCGTGCGCAACTTTTCGATGGCTTCGGTCAGGCGCGGCCATTCTTCATCACTGAGCTTGCCGGTGCGCAGGTTGCCCTGGTTGATGCGGCCAATCGAGCCGACGATACGCACGGCCAACTGGGCAGCGCCCATTTCCATCGAGAAGATAGCCACGGGCAGGCCTTCGTTCAGCGCCACATGCTCGGCAATGTTCACCGCAAACGCCGTTTTACCCATGGACGGGCGCGCAGCCAGCACCACCATGTCGCCGGCCTGCAGGCCCGAGGTCATGCGATCAAGGTCGACAAACCCCGTGGGCACGCCGGTGATGTCATTGGGGTTGTCAGCCATCTCCTGCACGCGGTCGAGCAGGTCCACCACCAGGGTGTCCATGGCCTGAAAGCCCTGCTTCATGCGCGAGCCTTCTTCACCGATGTTGAAGATTTTTTGCTCGGCCTCGTCGAGGATCTTGTCCACCGGCTTGCCCTGCGGGTTGAAGGCGTTGGTGGCAATTTCGTCGCTGGCCGTGACCAGCTTGCGCAGAATGGCCCGCTCGCGCACGATCTCGGCGTAGCGGCGGATGTTGCTGGCGCTGGGCACATACTGCGCCAAGTTGTTCAGATACCCCAGCCCCCCAATTTCCTCGGCCTTGCCCAGCCCCTGAAGCTGCTCATACACCGTGATCACGTCGGCAGGCTTGCTGGCATTGATCAGGCCGCAGATGGCGGCGTAGATCAGCTTGTGCTCGTAGCGATAGAAATCGCCGTCTTTGAGCAGATCGCCCACGCGGTCCCAGGCGTTGTTGTCCAGCAGCAGCCCGCCGAGCACGCTCGACTCTGCCTCGATCGAGTGCGGAGGCACGCGCAGCTGGGCAATCTCGCGGTCCGGCATGGGCGGTGCGAAACCGTGGTCATCGAGCGGGGGGAAAACAGCAGACATGGGGTTCCTTGGGGCAAGCCTTTAATGCTAGCGCAGAGCGGCCTGACGGGATGGGGACAAGCCTGTGGATAACCACGGGGAAGGCTGTGGGTTGCCCTGTATGGTTGCACCGCACCAAAAACAAAAGCCGCCCGAGGGCGGCTTTTGTGCATCGTCACGAAATGACGATCAGGCGACGATCAGGCGCTTTCGCCGTAGACCGACACGTTGACTTCAACAACCACGTCGGTGTGCAGAGCCACGCTCACCGATGTGTCGCTCACCACCTTGATGGGGCCGTTAGGCAGGCGAATCTGGGCCTTGGCGACCTTGTAGCCTTGCTTGTTCAGCTCTTCGGCGATGTCGTGGTTGGTCACGGAACCAAACAGACGGCCATCCACACCGGCCTTTTGCGTCAGCTTGACGGTGGTGCCAGCCAGCTTTTCGCCTTGGGCCTGGGCTTCTGCCAGCTTGGCAGCAGCCGCCTTTTCGAGTTCGGCGCGCTTGGCTTCGAACTCGGCCTTGGCCGATTCGGTGGCGCGGCGTGCGCGGCCCGAAGGGATCAGGAAGTTGCGGGCATAGCCGTCTTTGACCTTGACGATTTCGCCGAGGTTGCCGAGGTTCACAACCTTGTCGAGCAGAATGATTTGCATGGGTTGTGCTCCTTAGATCTTGTGCTGGTCGCTGTAAGGCACCAGGGCCAGGAAGCGGGCGCGCTTGATGGCGGTATTCAGCTGACGCTGGAAGATGGCGCGCGTGCCGGTCAGGCGTGCGGGGATGATCTTGCCGTTTTCGGCGATGAAATCGCGCAGCGTGTCGACATCTTTGTAGTCGATTTCTTCAACACCCGTCACCGTGAAGCGGCAAAAGCGCTTGCGCTTGAACAGCAGGGACTGGGTGTTGCGCTTTGGGCGCTTGTCTTTGTTGAACTTCTTGAACGTGGCCATTGCGGACCCCTTGCAAATTAATTTTGTTGAATATCCTGGATGTGGAGCACTGCATTCTTGCCATTGCGTGGCGTGGCCAGAAACCCACTGAAAGTCCAGAGACTTCCGATGTTCTGCCTTGCCAGACGCTCAGCCATTGCACCAAAGGCAACGGCTTTCATGGCGGCCTTGACTTCGCGGGGGTGGCCTGCCTCGTCTTGCTGCGACTCGTGTTCGAGACGCAGCGCAATGGCAGGCAATCCGGCGGGCGTGTAGCGCAGGGCCTCAGCCTCTGCGATACAAGCGGTCAAGACAACGCGGTTCTCCACTCCTTAGGCTGAACTGTCAATCAGCGATCGCCAGAACGCTCGCCACGGTCACCGCGGTCACCGCCACGGTCGCCAGCAGCTGCGTATTCAGCTTGGCTGACCTTGCGGGCTTCTTCGCGCTCGACAGTCTTCATCATCGAAGAGGGGCCGGTATCGGCCTTCTTCTTCTGAACCGTCAGGTGGCGCAGCACGGCGTCGTTGAACTTGAAGGCGTGCTCCAGTTCAGCCATCACGGCCTGGTCGGCTTCAATGTTGACGCACAGGTAGTGGGCCTTGGCCAGCTTGTTGATCAGGTACGCCAGTTGACGGCGGCCCCAGTCTTCAACGCGGTGCACCTTGCCACCGCCAGCGGTGATCATGCCCTTGTAGCGCTCCAGCATGGCTGGAACTTGTTCGCTTTGATCCGGATGGATCAACAAAATGATTTCGTAATGACGCATGCATACTCCTTCTGGGTAAGACCACCCGTTGCGTCCCAATCTCGTCGATCTTGTCGAGATTGCGCGGTGTGGCAAGGCAAAGCCGGTGATTATAGCCCGCATCTTTGCGGCTTGTACACTCCCGGCCTGACCACTGCCGCGTGGCGTGCCATTTCGCGCGACCAAAACGGCGCCTGGCTGCCACAGGCCTTGAAATACGGCCCGCCCGCCCCATTCTTTTCGCGTATCCGTTCGTTTCAAAAAATTCCGATATGTCCGATAACAGCCAGCAACACCCCAACCAAAGCACTCCCGCCCCCGAAGAAGTCGAAGCCGCCATGGCAGCCCACGCGTCTGACGAAATGGCCCGCCTGCAGGGCGAACTGGCCGAAATTAAGGCAAAAAGCGCTGAACTGGCGGACCAGTTCCTGCGCGCCAAGGCCGAGGCGGAAAACGCCCGTCGCCGCGCAGAAGACGAGGTGTCCAAAGCCCGCAAATTCGGCATCGAAAGCTTTGCCGAAAGCCTGCTTCCCGTGGCAGACAGTCTGGACGCAGCACTGGCCATCCAGAACGCGACGGCCCAGCAACTGCGCGAGGGCTCCGACGCCACGCTGCGCCAGTTGACTGCTGCGCTGGAGCGCAACAAGGTGCTGGCCATCAACCCGGCCGCCGGCGACAAGTTCGACCCCCACCAGCACCAGGCCATCAGCGTGGTGCCTGCCGACCAAGAGGCGAACACGGTGGTGTCCGTGCTGCAAAAGGGCTACTTGATCTCGGAGCGCGTGCTGCGCCCCGCGCTGGTGACGGTCACCGCCCCCAAATAAATTTCTGGAAAACAACTTGAACCCGTTCAAGTTATCCACAAGTTACTAGCTATCCAATCATTCAAACATCGCGGAGAAGAACATGGGAAAAATCATCGGTATCGATCTGGGCACCACCAACAGCTGCGTGTCCGTCATGGAAGGCAACACCACGCGCGTGATCGAAAACTCGGAAGGTGCCCGCACCACGCCGTCGATCGTTGCGTACCAGGAAGATGGTGAAGTGCTGGTGGGCGCCTCGGCCAAGCGCCAGGCTGTGACCAATCCCAAGAACACGCTGTACGCCATCAAGCGCCTGATCGGCCGCAAGTTCACCGAAAAAGAGGTGCAAAAGGACATCGACCTGATGCCCTACAAGATCACGGCGGCCGACAACGGCGACGCCTGGGTCGAAGTGCGCGGCAACAAGATCTCTGCCCAGCAGGTCAGCGCCGACATTCTGCGCAAGATGAAGAAGACTGCCGAAGATTACCTGGGCGAGCCCGTGACCGAAGCCGTGATCACCGTGCCCGCCTACTTCAACGACGCCCAGCGCCAGGCCACCAAGGACGCCGGCCGCATTGCCGGTCTGGATGTCAAGCGCATCATCAACGAGCCCACCGCCGCGGCACTGGCCTTTGGCCTGGACAAACAGGAAAAGGGCGACCGCAAGATCGCCGTGTATGACCTGGGTGGCGGCACGTTTGACGTGTCCATCATCGAAATCGCCGATGTGGACGGTGAAAAGCAGTTTGAAGTGCTGTCGACCAACGGCGACACCTTCCTGGGCGGCGAAGACTTCGACCAGCGCATCATCGACTACATCATTGCCGAGTTCAAGAAAGAGCAAGGCGTTGATCTGTCCAAGGACGTGCTGGCCCTGCAACGCCTGAAGGAAGCCGCCGAAAAGGCCAAGATCGAGCTGTCCAACAGCGCGCAAACCGACATCAACCTGCCCTACATCACGGCCGACGCCTCGGGTCCGAAACACCTGAACATCAAGCTCACGCGCGCCAAGCTCGAAGCCCTGGTGGAAGAGCTCATCGAGCGCACCATTGCCCCTTGCCGCACCGCCATGAAGGACGCCGGCATCAGTGTGTCCGACATCAACGACGTGATCCTGGTCGGCGGCATGACGCGCATGCCCAAGGTGCAGGAAAAGGTCAAGGAATACTTCGGCAAAGAGCCCCGTAAGGACGTGAACCCCGACGAAGCCGTGGCCGTGGGCGCTGCCATCCAGGGCCAGGTGCTGTCGGGCGACCGCAAGGACGTGCTGCTGCTGGACGTGACGCCGCTGTCGCTGGGCATTGAAACCCTGGGCGGCGTGATGACCAAGATGATCACGAAGAACACGACCATCCCGACGAAGTTCGCGCAGACCTTCTCGACGGCCGACGACAACCAGCCCGCCGTGACCATCAAGGTCTTTCAGGGCGAGCGTGAAATGGCTTCTGGCAACAAGCTGCTGGGCGAGTTCAACCTTGAAGGCATTCCACCCGCATCGCGCGGAACGCCGCAGATTGAAGTGTCGTTCGACATCGACGCCAACGGCATCCTGCACGTGGGCGCCAAGGACAAGGGCACGGGCAAGGAAAACAAGATCACCATCAAGGCCAACTCGGGCCTGTCGGAAGAAGAAATCCAGCAGATGGTGAAGGACGCCGAGCTCAATGCCGCCGACGACAAGAAAAAGCTGGAGCTGATCCAGGCCCGCAACCAGGGCGAAGCCGCTGTGCACAGCGTGAACAAGAGCCTGGCCGAGCATGGCGACAAGCTGGATGCGGGCGAAAAAGACGCCATCACCGCCGCAGTCAAGGCCCTGGAAGAAGTCCTCAAGGGCGAAGACAAGGACGCCATCGATGCCAAGACCACGGCACTGATGACCGCCAGCCAGAAGCTGGGCGAGAAGATGTACGCCGAATCCCAGGCTGCACAGGCGGCGCAGGCAGCCGGTGGTGCGGATGCGGCAGGTGCATCGGCTTCGTCTGGCAAGCCCGCAGACGACGACAACGTGGTCGATGCAGAGGTCAAGGAAGTCAAGAAGGGCTAAAGCAGCCCCGTTGCTGACCCGAGCCGCCGCGCTGGGCCCCCTTCAAGGGTGCCTGCGCGGCGTTCCTCTTCCAACCAGGCTGATTCATCCATGTCCAAAAGAGACTATTACGAGGTCCTCGGCGTTCCCAAGAACGCCTCCGAGGACGAAATCAAGAAGGCTTATCGCAAGCTGGCGATGAAGCACCACCCTGACCGCAATCAGGGGGATACCGCCAAGGGCGCCGAAGAAAAGTTCAAAGAGGCCAAAGAGGCCTACGAGATGCTTTCGGACGCACAAAAGCGCGCCGCCTACGACCAGTATGGCCACGCCGGCGTGGACCCGAACATGCGCGGTCCTGGCGGGCCCGGTGCGGAAGGTTTTGGTGGCTTTGCCGAGGCCTTTGGCGACATCTTTGGCGACATGTTCGGCCAGCAGGGTGGGCGCGGGCGTGGCGCGGGGGGCCGTCAGGTGTACCGCGGCAGCGACCTCAGCTACGCGATGGAAATCACCCTCGAAGAGGCCGCGCGCGGCAAGGATGCGCAGATCCGCATTCCCTCGTGGGAAAGCTGCGACACCTGCCACGGCAGCGGCGCCAAACCCGGCACCAGTGCCAAGACCTGCACCACCTGCACAGGCAGCGGCACGGTGCAGATGCGCCAGGGCTTCTTCAGTGTGCAGCAGACCTGCCCGCACTGCCGGGGCACGGGCAAGATCATTCCCGAGCCCTGCACCACCTGCTCCGGCCAGGGCAAGCTCAAGAAGCAAAAGACGCTGGAAGTGAAGATTCCGGCGGGCATCGACGACGGCATGCGCATCCGCAGCACCGGCAACGGCGAACCGGGCACCAACGGCGGGCCACCGGGCGACTTGTACATCGAGATCCGCCTGAAGAAACACGACATCTTCGAGCGCGACGGTGACGACCTGCATTGCCAGGTGCCCGTGAGCTTCATCACGGCGGCGCTGGGCGGCGAGATCGAAGTGCCCACGCTGGCCGGCAAGGCCGCCATCGACATCCCCGAAGGCACGCAGGCCGGCAAGCAGTTTCGCCTGCGCGGCAAGGGCATCAAGGGCGTGCGCGCCAGCTACCCCGGTGACCTGTATTGCCACATCGCGGTGGAGACGCCCGTCAAGCTCACCGAGCACCAGCGCAAGCTGCTGCGTGAGCTGGAAGACTCGCTGAAAAAAGGCGGCGGCCGCCACTCGCCCAGCGGCGAAAGCTGGACCGACCGGTTGAAAAACTTCTTCAGCTAAACACCGCACAGCAGCGCTGCCCGTTGCACCCAAGGCTGCCCCGCTTAGCGCCGGGCAGCCTTTTTTATTGCCCCGGCCCATGCGCCCACGGTGCCCTCGTGCGCCACATGCGCCACCTGCACACGCAGGTCTCAGCCCATTTTTACCAGCGCCCCCTGACCTGCATCACGCGGCCGCCCGCTCCCACCCACGGCAGCGGCCCCCCTGCGCGCTACGATGGCAGCCATTGGCACGCATGGAGAACTGCAATGGAAGTCAACATCACCTTTCTGGGCGGCGCCAGCACCGTCACTGGCTCGAAATATTTGGTGCGCCACAACGGCCACAGCATGCTGGTCGATTGCGGCCTGTTTCAGGGCTACAAACAGCTGCGCCAGCGCAACTGGCACCCGTTGCCCCTCACGCCGCACCAGATTGACGCCGTGGTATTGAGCCATGCACACCTCGACCACAGCGGCTATCTGCCCCTGCTGGCGCGCGATGGCTACACCAAGGCCATTCACGCCACCACCGGCACGCGCGACCTGTGCGCCATCCTGCTGCCCGACAGCGGCCACCTGCAGGAAGAAGACGCCGCCTTTTTGAACCGCCACCAGCTCTCGCAGCACGCACCGGCGCTGCCGCTCTACACGCGGCTCGATGCGCAGCACTGCATGAAGCAGTTCCGCACCCATGCGTTCCACAAGGCGTTTGAGCCGATTCCCGGCTGGCGCGTCACTTTTACGCCGGCCGGGCATATCCTGGGCGCGGCCAGCGTGCTGCTGGAAGTGGGCGGGCGGCGCATTCTGTTCTCGGGCGACCTGGGCCGTCCTGACGACCTGGTCATGAACCCGCCCGAGGCGCCACCCCAGGCCGACACCGTGCTGGTCGAATCCACCTACGGCGACCGCCAGCACGGGCAGGAGGACATCCTGCAAGAGCTGGGCCCCGCCCTGCAACGCCTGTCCCAACGCGGCGGCGTAGCCGTGGTGCCGGTGTTTGCCGTGGGCCGGGCGCAGGCCGTGCTGCATGCCATCAACCTGCTCAAGAAACAGGGCACCATCGCCCGCTCGCTGCCAGTTTTTCTGGACAGCCCCATGGCCGTGAGCACCACCGGTCTGTTTGCGCACCACACAGGCGAGCACCGGCTCACCGCGCACGAGGCAGACGCCCTCTCGCACACGGCCACCATGGTGCAGACCACCGACGAATCCAAGGCCCTGGCACGGCGCCACGGCCCCATGGTGATCCTGTCGGCCAGCGGCATGGCCACGGGCGGGCGGGTGCTGCACCACCTTGCGCTGTATGCGGGCGACCACCGCAACATGATCATCATCACCGGCTACCAGGCGCCGGGCACGCGCGGCGCGCGCATTGCCAGCGGCGAAAAGACCACCCGCATCCACGGGCAGGATGTGGATGTGCGCGCCGAAGTGGTGCAGCTCACCTCTGCCTCGGCCCACGCCGACGCCAACCAGACCCTGGCCTGGCTGCGCAGCATGGGGCATGCGCCCGACCGGGTGTATGTGGTGCACGGTGAGATGGGCGCGGCCGACATGCTGCGCCAGCGCATCGAACATGAACTGCGCTGGCGTGCCGCTGTGCCCGAGCACGGCAGCACCCTGACCGCCTGAGGGTGCACAAAGCCAGGCGCTTCAGGCAGCATGCTTCAAAAAAAAGAGCGCTTTGCGCTCGTCTTTATTGGCTTTCACTCATAAAAGCTTCTGAGATGCTTTAAAAGCAAGCGCAAGCAGCTCACTTTTTTGACAAACTAAGCCCTTGCGCGATGAAAACCATCGCGTTTGGCGATGGCAAACACAAAAAATTGGGGTGAAAATCGCAAGTCTTCTCAAAACAAGAAGACTACACACCGCCCCATGAAAAGCTCCGAGCGCAGTTTTGCGCGCCGCATTGATCTCACCTCGCTGCAATTGTTTGTGGCGGTGTGCGAGCTCGGCAGCATTGGCCGCGCGGCCGAGCGCGAGTTCATTGCGGCATCGGCCGTGAGCAAGCGGCTGTCCGACCTGGAAACCGCCGTGGACACCGCCCTGCTCTACCGCCACAGCCGGGGCGTCACGCTCACCCCCGCGGGCGAAAGCCTGTTGCACCACGCGCGCACGGTGCTGTTTGGCCTGGAGCGCATGCAGGGCGAGCTGAGCGAATACGCCGAAGGCGTGCGCGGCCATGTGCGCATGCACGCCAACATCTCGGCCATCGTGCAGTTTCTGCCCGAAGACCTGGGCGCTTTTGCGCGCGCGCACAGCCAGGTGAAGATCGACCTGCAAGAACACCTCTCCAGCGATGTGCTGCACGCTGTGCAGGAAGGCGCGGCCGATCTGGGCATCTGCAACACCGGCGGGCCCGGCGCCGCCGACCTGCAAAGCCGCCCCTATCGGACCGATCATTTGGTGCTGGTTGTGCCTGCAGCGCACGCCCTGTCTGCGCAAGCAGCTATCAATTTTGAAGAGGTGCTGGACTGGGACATCGTCGGCCTGCACGCCAACAGCAGCATCAGCCTGGCCATGCGCGCTGCCGCCGCTGCCGCTGGACGCCCGCTGCGCCAGCGCATCCAGGTCACCGGGCTCGATGCCATGTGCCGCATGATCGACAACGGCTTGGGCGTGGGCCTGCTGCCCGACCGGGCCTTTGCCCTCATGCACGGCGTGGGCCGCCTGCAAGCCATTCCCCTGACCGACCCCTGGGCCCAGCGCGAGCTGCGTGTGGTGGCCCGCGACTTCGATGCCCTGCCCGTGACCGCGCGGCTGCTGGTGGAGCACCTGATCCGCCCGGCTGCTGGCACTTTCACGCCCACCTAAAATCCAACTTATCCACCCCCACGAAAAGAGACCGCCATGGGACGCACCCTGTACGACAAGATCTGGGACGAGCACGTCGTCCACACCGAGGAAGACGGCACCGCCATCCTCTACATCGACCGCCATCTGGTGCACGAAGTGACCAGCCCCCAAGCCTTCGAGGGCCTGCGCGAGGCGGGCCGCAAGGTCTGGCGCATGAGCTCCATCGTGGGCACGGCCGACCACAACACGCCCACCACCGGCTGGGAAAACGGCTACGACGGCATCACCGATCCGATCAGCAAAGAACAGATCACCACGCTGAACGACAACATGGCGCAGATCACGCCGGCCGCGTTCTTCCCGTTCATGCACAAGCGCCAGGGCATCGTGCACGTGATCGGCCCGGAAAACGGCGCCACCCTGCCCGGCATGACGGTGGTGTGCGGCGACAGCCACACCAGCACCCACGGTGCCTTTGGCGCGCTGGCCCACGGCATCGGCACGTCGGAAGTCGAGCATGTGATGGCCACGCAAACCCTGCTGGCCAAGAAGGCCAAGAACATGCTGGTGCAGGTGGACGGCACGCTGGCCAAAGGCGTGACGCCCAAGGACGTGGTGCTGGCCATCATCGGCAAGATTGGCACGGCCGGCGGCACGGGCTACACCATCGAATTCGCGGGCTCGGTGTTCCGCGCGATGAGCATGGAAGGCCGCATGACCGTGTGCAACATGGCCATCGAAGGCGGCGCGCGCGCGGGCCTGGTGGCTGTGGATGACAAGACGATTGAATACGTCAAGGGACGCCCGCTGTCGCCCACGGGCGTGGAGTGGGACCAGGCTGTTGCCTACTGGAAGACGCTGCACTCCGACCCCGATGCCAAGTTCGACACGGTGGTCAAGCTTGACGCCGCCGACATCCAGCCGCAAGTGACCTGGGGCACCTCGCCCGAGATGGTGCTGGGCGTGGACGCCCGCGTGCCCGACCCCGACAAGGAAAAAGACGCCAACAAGCGCGGCGCCATCGAGCGCGCACTGACCTACATGGGCCTGCAGCCCGGCAAGGCCATCAACGACATCACCATCGACAAGGTGTTCATCGGCTCGTGCACCAACAGCCGCATCGAGGACATGCGCGAAGCCGCCGCCGTGGTGAAGAAGCTCGGCCGCAAGGTGGCCAGCAACGTCAAGCTAGCGATGGTGGTGCCCGGTTCGGGCCTGGTCAAAGAGCAGGCCGAGCGCGAGGGCCTGGACCAGATCTTCAAGGCCGCAGGCTTTGAATGGCGCGAACCTGGCTGCAGCATGTGCCTGGCCATGAACGCCGACCGCCTGGAGCCCGGCGAACGCTGCGCATCCACCAGCAACCGCAACTTCGAAGGCCGCCAGGGCGCTGGCGGCCGCACCCACCTCGTGAGCCCCGCCATGGCCGCTGCTGCTGCAGTGCACGGCCATTTTGTTGACATTCGCCAATTTGCCTGAAGGAGACCGCCATGAAGAAGATTGCCACCCTCATCGCCCTGTCCGCCGCTTTCGTGCTGGCGGGCTGCAACACCGTCAAGGGCGTGGGCCAGGACGTTCAACGGGCCGGAGGCGCACTCGAGCGCGCCGCCAAGTAAAAGAACGCCATGCAGAAATTCACCAAACTCCAAGGCCTTGTGGCCCCGATGGACCGCGAGAACGTCGACACCGACGCGATCATCCCCAAGCAATTCCTCAAGTCGATCAAGAAGACCGGCTTTGGCGTGAACCTGTTTGACGAATGGCGCTACCTGGACCACGGCGAGCCCGGCATTCCGGAATCGCAACGCAAGCCCAACCCCGACTTCGTACTGAACCAGCCGCGCTATGCAGGCGCCTCCATCCTGCTGGCACGCAAGAACTTCGGCTGCGGCTCGAGCCGCGAGCACGCACCCTGGGCGCTGGACCAGTACGGCTTTCGCGCCATCATCGCACCCAGCTTTGCCGACATCTTCTTCAACAACTGCTTCAAGAACGGCCTCTTGCCCATCGTGCTGCCCGAGGCCACGGTGGCCCAGCTGTTCGATGAAGTGCACGCCTTCCCCGGCTACCAGCTCACCATCGACCTGGAACGCCAGGTGATTGTTAGACCGCAGGGTGAAGAGATCCCGTTCGAGGTACAGGCCTTCCGCAAATACTGCCTGCTCAACGGTTTTGACGACATCGGCCTGACCCTGCGCCAGTCCGACAAGATCCGCGCCTTTGAAGCCCAGCGCCTGGCGACCAAGCCGTGGCTGGCGCACACCATGGTGTCGTAAGACGGCGCAGCACCAAAAATATTAGTCAAATTGGCCTCTAGCGCTTTACCAATAAGCGCTAGCAGCTATTAAAAACAAAGCAAATTCAATGAAAATCGCAGTTCTGCCAGGTGACGGCATTGGCACCGAAATCGTCTCCGAAGCCGTCAAGGTTCTGGAAGCGCTGGAGCTCCCGTTCGAGATGGAATCCGCCCTCGTAGGCGGCGCCGCCTACGAGGCCCATGGCCACCCGCTGCCCGAATCCACCCTGAAGCTCGCCATGGATGCCGACGCCGTGCTGTTCGGCGCGGTAGGCGACTGGAAATACGACAAGCTGGACCGCCCGCTGCGCCCCGAGCAAGCCATTCTGGGCCTGCGCAAGAACATGGGGCTGTTTGCCAACTTCCGCCCCGCCATCTGCTACGAGCAGCTCGTGGGGGCGTCGAGCCTCAAGCCCGAGCTGATTGCGGGCCTCGACATCCTCATCATCCGCGAGCTGACGGGCGACATCTATTTTGGCCAGCCCCGCGGCCGCCGCGTGGCCACCGACGGCCACTTCCCCGGCGCCGAGGAAGCGTATGACACCATGCGCTACAGCAAGCCCGAGATCGAGCGCATCGCCCACGTCGCCTTCCAGGCCGCGCGCAAGCGCAGCAAAAAGGTCACCAGCGTGGACAAGGCCAACGTGCTGGAGACCTTCCAGTTCTGGAAGGACGTGGTCACCGAGGTGGGCCAGCAGTACCCCGACGTGGAACTGCAGCACATGTACGTGGACAACGCCGCCATGCAGCTCGTCAAGGCGCCCAAGGCGTTCGACGTGGTGGTCACCGGCAACATGTTCGGCGACATCCTCTCCGACGAAGCCTCCATGCTCACCGGGTCGATCGGCATGCTGCCCTCGGCCAGCCTGAACAGCAAAGGCCAGGGCCTGTACGAACCCAGCCACGGCAGCGCCCCCGACATCGCGGGCAAGGGTGTGGCCAACCCGCTGGCCACCATCCTCTCGGCTGCCATGATGCTGCGCTTCAGCCTGAACCAGGAAGCCGCCGCCCAGCGCATCGAAGCCGCCGTGCAAAAGGTGCTGGCGCAAGGGTTGCGCACGCCCGACATCTACAGCGAAGGCACCACCAAGGTGGGCACCGCGCAGATGGGCGATGCCGTGGTGAAGGCGCTGGCATAAACCTGCCCTCCAGGCGCAGGCATTTATCAAGGGCGGCCAGGTGCCGCCCTTTTTCATGCACGGCTCTTACGCCGAAACACACCGACCACCGTCAGCGGGCGCAAAGCCGCCATCCGCTACAATCTGCACCCATGTTTGTCGCCCGCCCGTTCGCCCTGAACACCGCATCCGCCGCCCAGGCCGGTGCAGCCGCGCGCGCAATCACCACCAAAACCACGACCATTAAGGGCTGATCCAGCCCAGGTATCGTCGTGCGCCCTCCCTGGCCAGACGAGCCGGGGCAAAACAGTCTGGTCTGGCACTGTTTCTTACTTTGAAAGGGCGTTGAAATGAGCAAGTTGGTAGGTTTGGTCGGCTGGCGCGGCATGGTCGGCTCGGTCCTGATGGACCGCATGGTGCAGGAAAAAGACTTCGATCTGATCGAACCCCTGTTCTTCTCCACCTCGAACGCAGGCGGCAAGGCCCCGGCACAGGCCCGGAACGAAACCACGCTGCAAGACGCGTTCAACATCGACGCCTTGAAGCGCTGCGAAATCATCATCACCGCCCAGGGCGGCGACTACACCAACGAGGTGTACCCCAAACTGCGCGCCGCCGGCTGGAACGGCCACTGGATCGACGCCGCATCCTCCCTGCGCATGGAAAAGAACGCCGTCATCGTGCTCGACCCGGTGAACATGCCGGTCATCAAGAACGCCCTGGCGAATGGCGGCAAGGACTGGATCGGCGGCAACTGCACGGTGAGCTGCATGCTGATGGGCGTGGGCGCGCTGTACAAGGCGGGCCTCGTCGAATGGATGAGCACCCAGACCTACCAGGCCGCATCGGGCGGTGGCGCACAGCACATGCGCGAGCTGCTCACGCAGTACGGCACGCTGAACGCCGAAGTGAAGGCCCTGCTCGACGACCCCAAGAGCGCCATCCTGGAAATTGACCGCAAGGTCATCGCCAAGCAGCGCAGCTTGAGCGCCGCCGAAACCGCCAACTTCGGCGTGCCGCTGGGTGGCTCGCTGATCCCCTGGATCGACAAGGATCTGGGAATCGGGAAAAGCCAGGACGAGCCTGGCTGGGGCATGTCCAAGGAAGAGTGGAAGGGCATGGCCGAGACGAACAAGATCCTCGGCATGGGCGAGGGTTTCAGCTCCGCCGCCATTCCCGTCGACGGCTTCTGTGTGCGCGTGGGTGCCATGCGCTGCCACAGCCAGGCCCTGACCTTCAAGCTCAAGAAGGACGTGCCCGTGGCCGACATCGAGGCCATGATCGCTGCCGACAACCAGTGGGTGAAAGTGGTGCCCAACACGCGCGAGGCCACCATCAAGGACCTGACCCCCGTCGCCGTGACCGGCACCATGACCATTCCCGTGGGCCGCATCCGCAAGCTGGCCATGGGCCCCGAGTACGTGGGTGCCTTCACCATCGGCGACCAGCTGCTGTGGGGCGCCGCTGAACCCCTGCGCCGCATGCTGCGGATTCTGCTGGAGGCCTGATCTGCCCAGCCCCCAGGCGCGCGCAGCACACGCTGTAGCGCGCTTTTTTATGCCTGGTCGACGGAAACACCCGGTTACGCGGCGTTGGCATTTGGCAACATCTTAATCCCCAAAAACAAGGCGACGACACCTCGCTCAAAGCTTCCACACCACGTCAGCTTGTCAGTGCAAAACATTGCTGCTATGGTGCTTTTTACACATTTTCACGCGCCGGGGCGGGACCAGACCATGAGAAGAACAACACCGCTCGACCGAGCAGCACAAACACACTTGATGGCACACATGCATCGTTGGAAATTTTCTGTCCTGGCGGCTGCGGCCGTCGCATTGACCGGTTTCCATGCCGACGATGCTTACGCCCTGGCTCTGGGTCGCATTACGGTGCAGTCCGCTCTCGGCGAGCCATTGCGCGCCGAAATCGACCTGCCCCAGATCACACCGGCAGAGGCCGACACCCTGCGCGCCACAACGGCGTCACCCGAAGTCTTTCGGGCCCAGGGCATGGAGTTCAACCCGGCTGTGAACAACCTGCGGGTGCAACTGCAGCGGCGGCCTGATGGCACTGCCGTATTGCGCCTGTCCAGTGACCGCCCCGTCAACGACCCGTTCGTGGACCTGGTGCTCGACGCCACATGGGGCAGCGGCCATATCGTGCGCAGCTACACCATGTTGTTTGACCCACCGGCATTGCGCCGCGCGGCGCCCACGGTTACCGCAGCACCGCAGGTTTCAGTCCCTTCGGCAAAAGCCCAAGCTGGCGCTGCCCCGCGCGCGTCGGCGGCACCGGCTAGCACGCCTCCCCGCAATACCCCTGTCGCCAGCCCGCGCACCGCTCCTGCCGATGGCGTCACCGTACAGCCGGGCGATACGGCTGGCCGCCTGGCCAACGCCTACCGCCCTGCCAGCGTGTCGCTGGACCAGATGCTGGTGGCACTGATGCGCGCCAACCCTGACGCCTTCATCCAGGGCAACGTCAACCGGGTCAAGGCCGGCGCCGTGCTGCAAATGCCTGACGAGGCCACTGCATTGGCCACGCCAGTGGGCGAAGCACGCCAGGTTCTGGCGGCACAAAGCCGCGATTTCAACGCTTTCCGCCGCAAGCTCGCGGCAGCAGCCCCCACCGCCGAAGTGGCGGCTGCAGAGCGCTCTGCCAGCGGCACAGTGCAAGCGCGCGTCGAAGACAAGAAACCCGCTACGGCTGCACCCGACAAACTCACCCTGTCCAAGGGCGCCATCACGGGTCAGAAGGCGGCAGAAGACCAACTGGCCAAGGACAAGCAAGCCAGCGAAGCATCCGCCCGCATGGCCGAACTGTCCAAGAACATTGATGAGCTGAACAAGATCAGCGCTGCGTCTGCGCCCGTCGGCGCGCCTGCAGCCACGGCCTCCGCGCCAGGCGCTGTGGCAGTGGCAACACCAGCAGGGATGCCTGCCCAGCCTGCAGCTTCCGAGCCAGTTGCCGTGGCGGCATCGCCCACGGCGAGCGCCCCCGCAGTACCGGAAGCAGCGGCCTCCGATCCAGTCGTTCCTGCTGAAGCAGCGGCACCAGCCTCTGCCCCTGTCACGGCTCCAGCTCCCACGCCTGCCCCGCCGCCAGCGCCAGCCCCTGAGCCAAGCTTCCTGTCGGACCTGATGGAAGACCCCCTGGTGCCGGCCGGAGGGCTTCTCGCCTTGATCGCACTGGGCGGTTACGGCGCTTACCGTGTCGTACAACGGCGCCGTGCCAATGCCGGTGTTGACAGCTCCTTCATGGACAGCCGTGCTCAGCCCGACTCTTTCTTTGGCGCCAGCGGCGGCCAGCAAGTGGACACCGCCAACAGCGAGATGACCACAGGCTCATCCATGGCCTACTCCCCCAGCCAGCTCGACGCTGGCGGTGACGTGGACCCTGTGGCCGAAGCCGACGTGTACCTGGCGTATGGACGCGATCTGCAGGCCGAGGAGATCCTCAAGGAGGCCATTCGCCACAACCCGGCCCGCGTATCGGTACATGTCAAGCTGGCCGAGATCTATGCCAAGCGGCAGGACCGCAAGGCACTGGAGGTCGTGGCCGGTGACGTTTTCAAGCTCACCCAGGGCGAAGGCCCGGACTGGACCCGCGTAGCTGAACTGGGCCGCGACCTGGATCAGGAAAACCCGCTGTACCAGCCTGGCGGACGTCCTGGTGCGCTCCTGAGCGATGCCACCGCCGCATCCACTGCCGGTTTGGCGGGCAGCGCCATGGCAGCAGCAACCACGCTGCCCCCGGACCTGGATCTTGACCTGGATCTGGATTTGCCTGAAGACGCACTGAGCGAGGCGCCAGCCGCTCCCGGTGGTTTTGCCGCAGCAGCGGCCACGGCCACCGCAGCCAGTGAAGTGGACGCTGGCTACAGCACCAGCAACGTTGAATCATCTGCGCTTCCGCAACTGGATCTGCCCCCATCGCTGCCCACCGAGCAGTCTGCCGTGGCGGCAGCCCCTGACGTCGGGTTGCCTGCAATGGCAGACCTGGACTTTCCAAGCTCCGATGACCTCACCATGCTCCCGTCCGGTGCCATGCCGCTGACAACCAGCACCAGTTCAGCGCCCCTGGAAACCGCCCCCATGGAATTTGACC
The DNA here is from genome assembly GCF_000526295.1 of Acidovorax sp. JHL-3. Lineage (NCBI taxonomy): Bacteria > Pseudomonadati > Pseudomonadota > Betaproteobacteria > Burkholderiales > Comamonadaceae > Acidovorax > Acidovorax sp. JHL-3. The sequence goes on along the minus strand of NZ_JAFU01000001.1, from coordinate 1,827,858 downwards.
TGGGTGACTTGACGCTGGATTTGGGCGCACCTGCCAAACCTGCCGCGCTGCCTCCTGCAGCGGCGCTGGCCGCAGCAGACATCGGCGTCGAGGCCGCTGCGGATGACCCATTGGCCACCAAACTGGCACTGGCGCAAGAGTTCAATGCCATTGGCGACACCGATGGGGCCCGCACCCTGGTCGAAGAAGTGGTCGCCGAGTCGTCGGGAGCGCTCAAGGCCCGCGCCCAGCGAATGCTGGCCGACCTGGGCTGATGCAGCCGGACAACCCGCCCGCACCGCAAGACACTGCCCCTGCCCACCTCTCCAGGGTGGCCATGGGGGTCAGCTACAACGGCCAGCGCTACAGCGGCTGGCAAAGCCAGCTGTCTGGCAATACGATCCAGGATCATCTTGAAGCGGCCTTGGGCCGCTTTGCTACGCACCGGGTCAGCACCTTGTGCGCGGGCCGCACCGACGCGGGGGTGCACGGTCTCATGCAGGTTGTGCACTTCGACACGCCACTCCAACGCCCAGCGTCGTCCTGGGTGCGAGGCACCAACACCTTTTTGCCAGCGGATATTGCGGTGCAATGGGCGCAGCCGGTGCCCGATGGCTTTCACGCACGCGCAAGCGCCATTGCGCGGCGCTATGCCTATGTGCTGCTGCAGTCGCCCGTGCGGCCCAGCGTGGATGCGGGCCGTGTGGGCTGGGTTTTCTACCCACTCGACCATGCTGCGATGCTGCAGGCAGCGCAACAGCTGTTGGGCGAACACGATTTCACCTCGTTCCGGGCTTCGGCTTGCCAGGCCAAGTCACCCGTCAAGACGCTGCAGCGCATCGAGATCACCCGCACGCCATCCAGCATGGCCGCGCCGCCAGAAGGCTTCGCGCCCTGTTACTGGCGCTTCGAATTTGAAGCCAACGCTTTTTTGCACCACATGATTCGCAACATCATGGGGTGCCTGATTGCCGTGGGGCAGGGAAAAAAACCACCGCAATGGATCGGCGAAGTGCTGGCTGCGCGCTCACGCGACGCTGCGGCACCCACCTTTTCGCCCGACGGCCTGTATTTTCAGGGCCCGGTCTACGAACCCCATTGGGGCCTGCCCAACCGCACGGCTGCGTATGATTGGCTGCCCTGAGCACCATCATCACCATGAGCAGCCCGTCGTCCGAAAAGCCACTTCCCCTCCCCTGCATTCGCACCCGCATCAAGATTTGCGGCCTGACACGCGAACAGGATGTTGACGCTGCCGTTGCCGCAGGCGCGGATGCCATCGGTTTCGTGCTGTATGCGCCCAGCCCTCGGGCCGTTACGCCGCAAAGGGCTGCCGAACTGGCCGCGCGCTTGCCACCGTTTGTCACCCCGGTGCTGTTGTTTGTCAACGAGTCCGCTTCAAATATCATAGCTGCCAGCGCTTTGCTGGCGGGCGCTACCATTCAATTTCATGGTGACGAAGCGCCGGCGGAATGTCTGGCTGCCACCCTTGGGGGCGCCCGGCCTTTCCTTCGCGCCGCGCGCATTCCCCTTGGCGACGGTGCGGCACGGTTCGACCTCGTAAAATACGCCGATGATTACTCAAAAGCCCAAGCCATACTGCTCGACGCCCATGTCGACGGTTACGGCGGCGGCGGCAAGGCATTCAATTGGTCACTCCTTCCACCAAGCGTAGCCTCTCATCTCGTTTTGTCTGGTGGACTCACGCCTGCAAACGTGACCGATGGCATTCTGCAAGTACGCCCGCGCTGCACCACGCTGGCCGTTGATGTCAGCTCCGGCGTCGAGGCCGATGGCCCCGATGGCCACCCCCAGCGGGGCATCAAGGACGCCGACAAGATCCATCGCTTCGTAGCCGCCGTGCGTGCGGCAGATGCACAACTTGCAAAGAATCCCCATGAATTCCTACCAGCACCCTGATCCCTCGGGCCACTTCGGCCCTTACGGCGGCAGCTTTGTCAGCGAAACCCTGACCCACGCCATCCAGGAACTGCGCGAGACCTATGCCCGCTACCAGAACGACCCCGCGTTTCTGGCCGAGTTTCACTATGAACTCAAGCACTTCGTTGGCCGCCCTTCACCGGTCTACCACGCTGCGCGCACCAGTCGCGAAATGGGCGGCGCGCAGATTTATCTCAAGCGCGAAGACCTCAACCACACCGGCGCCCACAAGATCAACAACGTGATCGGCCAGGCCATGCTGGCCAAGCGCATGGGCAAGCCGCGCGTCATTGCCGAAACCGGTGCCGGCCAGCACGGTGTGGCCACGGCCACCATCTGTGCGCGCTATGGACTGGAATGCGTGGTGTACATGGGCGCCGAGGATGTGAAGCGCCAAAGCCCCAACGTGTACCGCATGAAACTGCTGGGCGCCACCGTGGTGCCCGTGGAGTCGGGCAGCAAAACCCTGAAAGACGCGTTGAATGAAGCCATGCGCGACTGGGTGGCCAATGTGGACAACACTTTTTACATCATCGGCACGGTGGCGGGCCCTCACCCCTACCCCATGATGGTGCGCGACTTCCAGAGCGTGATCGGCAAGGAATGCATCGAGCAGATGCCCGAAATGCTGGCCGCCCAGAAGGCTGCCACCGAGCAACCCGATGTGGTGGTGGCCTGCGTGGGTGGCGGCAGCAACGCCATGGGCATTTTTCATCCCTACATTCCGTTTGAAAAGACCCGCCTGATCGGCGTAGAGGCGGCCGGCGAAGGGCTGGAATCGGGCAAGCACTCGGCATCGCTGCAAAAGGGCAGCGCGGGCGTGCTGCATGGCAACCGCACCTTCATCCTGCAGGACGCCAATGGCCAGATCACTGAAACCCACAGCGTCAGCGCGGGCCTCGACTACCCCGGCGTGGGCCCCGAGCACGCATGGCTGCAGGAAATCGGTCGTGCCGAGTATGTGGGCATCACCGACAAGGAAGCGCTCGACGCCTTCCACTACCTGTGCCGCACCGAAGGCATCATCCCGGCGCTCGAATCAAGCCACGCCGTGGCCTACGCCATGAAGCTGGCCAAAACCATGCGCGCAGACCAGTCCATCCTGGTCAACCTCTCGGGCCGTGGCGACAAGGACATTGGCACCGTGGCCGACCTCAGTGGCGCCGATTTTTATTGCCGCCCCAGCTGCCAGGGGCAGTCCGTCAAGGGCGGCGAGCAACCCGTCAAGGTGGTCAAATGAGCCGCATCGAATCCACTTTTTCCGCACTCAAGGCGCAGGGCCGCACGGCGCTGATTCCCTATGTGACCGCAGGCTTCCCGTTTGCCGATATCACCCCCGCGCTCATGCATGGCATGGTGGATGCCGGGGCCGACGTGATCGAGCTGGGTGTGCCGTTTTCCGACCCCATGGCCGACGGCCCTGTCATCCAGAAAGCGGGGGAAAAAGCTTTGGGTCTGGGTATCGGCATGGTTCAGGTGCTGGACCATGTGCGCGAGTTCCGCAAGCGCAACAGCACCACGCCCGTGGTACTGATGGGCTATGCCAACCCCGTGGAACGCTACGACCAGATTCACAGCCAGGGCGCCTTTGTGCGCGATGCGGCCGCGGCAGGCGTTGATGGCGTGCTCATCGTGGACTACCCACCCGAAGAATGCGAAGCCTTTGCCGCCAGCCTGCGCGCGCATGGCATGGACCTGATCTTTTTGCTCGCCCCCACCAGCACCGACGAGCGCATGGCCCAGGTGGCGCGGGTGGCCAGCGGCTATGTGTATTACGTGTCGCTCAAGGGCGTTACGGGATCGGGCGCGCTGGACACCACTGCAGTCGAACAGATGCTGCCCCGCATCCGCCAGCATGTGCACATCCCCGTGGGCGTGGGCTTCGGCATCCGTGATGCGGCCACCGCCCAGGCGATTGGCAAGGTGGCCGATGCGGTGGTGATCGGCAGCCGCATCATCCAGCTGATTGAAGACCAAGAACACGCCAAAGTGGTGCCCATTACCATCGACTTCCTGCGTGGCGTGCGCAAAGCGCTCGACGCATAATGCAGCCCGGCGCGCGCCTCCACCAGGAGGCAGCGCGCCACAGATTCACTCCGGCCTGCCCACGAATGCCCACCGACTCCGGGCCGAGGCCGTGCCACCGAAGAGGAGAACACCATGTCCTGGCTCGAAAAACTTCTGCCCTCCAAAATCCAGCAAACCGACCCCACCGAGCGCCGCCAGGTGCCCGAAGGTCTGTGGATCAAGTGCCCGAGCTGCGAAACCGTGCTCTACAAGGCCGACCTGGAGCTAAACCAGAACGTCTGCCCGCACTGCAGCCATCACCACCGCATCGGCGCGCGGGCGCGGCTGAACGCCTTCCTCGACCCGGAAGGCCGCTACGAAATCGGCCAGGAAGTCTTGCCAGTGGATGCGCTCAAGTTCAAGGACAGCCGCAAGTACCCCGAGCGCCTGAAGGAAGCCCTGGAAAACACGGGCGAGACCGACGCCCTCATCGTCATGGGCGGTGCGGTCAAAAGCATCAACCTGGTGGCAGCCTGCTTCGAATTTGACTTCATGGGCGGCAGCATGGGCAGCGTGGTGGGCGAGCGCTTTGTGCGCGGCGTCGAAACCGCTATCGATCAGAAGGTACCCTTCCTGTGCTTTACCGCCACGGGCGGCGCGCGCATGCAGGAGGGGCTGCTGTCGCTCATGCAGATGGCCAAGACCAATGCCGCACTCACCCGCCTGGCCAAAAAAGGCCTGCCCTTCATCAGCGTGCTGACCGACCCCACCATGGGCGGCGTGAGCGCTGGTTTTGCCTTTGTGGGCGACATCGTCATCGCCGAACCCAAGGCCCTGATCGGATTTGCCGGCCCGCGCGTGATCGAATCCACCGTGCGTGTGACGCTGCCAGAGGGTTTTCAGCGCGCCGAGTTTCTGCAGACCAAGGGCGCCGTGGACTTCATCTGCGACCGCCGCGAACTGCGCAACACCGTGGCCAGCAGCCTGGCCATGCTGCAGCGCCTGCCTGCCGACGCCGTCGTGTAAAGCCGTGCGGCCGCTGCTCGGCTGTCGACGGAATTACTATCAAATAAATAGCATGCCGTGCTTACTGGATAAGGGCTGCATGCTGATTTGGCACAAAATCACCCTCACCCCTGCAGCACGCCTGCTTGCAGGTGCCCCAGGATGATCATGGCAACCTGCAGCAACACCAGCACGGCCAGCGGCGATAAATCCACCCCGCCGACCAGCGGAATAGTGCGCTGAAACGGCCGCAGCACCGGTGCACACAAACGTGCCACCACGTCCGCAATCGGCGAGCGGGTCGACATCCATGACATGACCGCATGGACAATCAGCAAACCAATCAGCCCCGAGATGGCCACCCGCACCAGGCCAAAAAGCGCCAGCCAAGGCAGCCAGGCCCAGGCGGCACCGGCACCCAGAATCAGCCACAGCAAAAAAATACTGGACCAATTGCAGCAACACAGCTGCAGCCAGGCTGGAAAGGTCCCAACGCCCCACCGGCGCAATCACGCGCCGCAGCGGCATGACCAGCCAGTCAGTGAGTGCAAACACCAGCCCGCCAATCGGATTGGAGAACGGCACCCGCTGCCACTGCATGTACAAACGCAGCAGACACGCCCCGGTCAACAGGCCACCAACGACATCGAGCAGGAAAGAGGCGATCTGGTAGAGCATGGATGAGACAAATTGGAGTGGACCGGGTACGAAAGCAGACTGCGCCATGGGATGATAGCGACCGAAGAGCTTCGCCCATGACACAACCCCTCACCCTGTCATCCCTTCCGCTGTTTCCGCTCAATTCCGTGCTGTTTCCAGACGGAGTGCTGGCGTTGCGCGTGTTCGAGGTGCGCTACCTCGACATGGTGCGCAAATGCCACCATGCGGGCGCCCCGTTTGGCATCGTTGCACTCACGCAGGGCAACGAGGTGCGACAGGCCGGCGCACCCGATGAGCGATTTCACGACATCGGAACCCTGGCGGTCATCGAAAAGCTCGACAACCCGCAACCCGGACTGATCACCCTGCTGTGCCGCGGCAGCCAGCGTTTTCGCATCACAGAGCGCAGGCATTTGCCGCACGGCCTGTGGATTGCCGATGTGGAGCAACTGGCCACAGACCTTGCGGTGTCCATTCCCGAGGACCTTCTGACCACCGCGACAACCTTGGCCCAGGTGCTGGCATCCTTGCGCGGACGCGACACCGGCTCCGGCACGGCCGTGCACCCCACCCCCGCCCAGCTGAACGACTGCGGCTGGGTCGCCAACCGCTGGTGCGAACTGCTGCCCATTCCCCTGGAACTCAAGCAGCGGCTGATGGAGCTCGACAACCCCTTGGTCCGACTGGAACTGGTGGGGGATGTGCTGGAACGCACAGGAATTTCGCCTTCCTAGCCGAATGCCCCACAACCGCTATTTATTGCACCACGTCCTGGAATGGCCGCGCTCTGCCTTACATCATCGATAGAGTCGGCTTCATCCGCGCGTTGCCGATGCAGCCCGAACCCTGCCGATAACCCATAAAATCCACGGTTTGGCTGCCACCAGCCCCCACATTCCACGTCCCGTAGCCACGGCACCTATGTCAGAACAAAACCACGCCCCCGCCCCCCACGACGAAAACCAGCTCATCGCCGAGCGCCGCGACAAGCTGCGCGCCTTGCGCGAGGCCCATGCACAGGGCGCAGGCGTCACGTTCCCCAACGATTTCAAGCCGGCGCACCACGCTGCCACGCTGCAGGACCAGCACGCCAGCAAGGACGCACAATCGCTTGAAACCCACGCTGTTCATGTGAGCGTGGCGGGGCGCATGATGCTCAAGCGGGTGATGGGCAAGGCCAGTTTTGCCACCGTGCAGGATGGTTCGCTGGGCGAAACCGGGGGGCGCATCCAGCTCTACATCACGCGTGACGCGCTGGGTGAAGACCTTTATGCGGCCTTCAAGCACTGGGATCTGGGCGACATCATCGGTGCCGAGGGCACGTTGATGAAGACCAAGACCGGCGAGCTGTCGGTCAAGGTGACCACCCTGCGGCTGCTGACCAAAAGCCTGCGCCCCATGCCCGACAAGTTTCATGGCGTGGCCGACCAGGAGGTCAAGTACCGCCAGCGGTACATCGACCTGATGACCGATGAGGCTGCACGCAAGCGCTTCGTGGCGCGTAGCCGGGCTGTCAGCGGCATCCGCGATTTCATGGTGCAGCACGGCTTCCTGGAGGTCGAGACACCCATGCTGCACCCCATTCCGGGCGGCGCCAATGCCAAGCCGTTTATCACGCACCACAACGCGCTCGAACAAGAGATGTACCTGCGCATCGCGCCGGAGCTGTTCCTCAAGCGCCTGCTCGTGGGTGGTTTCGAGCGGGTGTTTGAGATCAACCGCAACTTCCGCAACGAAGGCATCTCGGTGCGCCACAACCCCGAGTTCACCATGATGGAGTTCTATGCGGCCTACTGGAACTACCAGGACCTCATGGGCTTTACCGAACAGCTCGTGCGCGATGCCGCCCTGAAGGCCGCTGGCACGCTGCAGCTGTCGTACCAGGGCCGCGAGGTGGACTTGAGCCAGCCGTTTGCCCGCCTGACCATTCGCGAAGCCATCTTCCAGCACACCGAGGCCGGCGCGCATGTGGACGATGCGGCGTGGCTCATCAGCGCCCTCAAGAAGCTGGGCATGTCGGAACAAAAGAACCAGCTTTCCGGGCGCACCCTGGCCAGCCTGCAGGTGCTGTACTTTGAAGAGACGGTGGAAGACAAGTTGTGGCAGCCCACCTTCATCATGGAGCACCCCACCGAGATTTCGCCGCTGGCCCGCGCCAACGACCAGCGCCCCGAAGTCACCGAGCGCTTCGAGCTCTACATCACCGGGCGCGAATTCGGCAACGGCTTCAGCGAGCTGAACGACGCCGAGGACCAGGCCGCGCGCTTTCATGCCCAGGTGGCTGCCAAGGACAGTGGCGACGACGAGGCCATGTATTACGACCACGACTTTGTGCGCGCGCTCGAATACGGCATGCCGCCCGCCGGCGGCTGCGGCATCGGCATTGACCGCCTGATGATGCTGCTGACCGACAGCCCCAGCATCCGCGACGTGATCCTGTTCCCGGCCCTGCGGCGCGAGTCTTGACCGCCTGGTGCCGTTCAGGCGTGGGCGCCTGCCCGCATCCCGGCAGATGAAGGCAGGCGACCCCGCGGTGCAAAAAAGCCCGCCAGCCAATGTGGGCCACAAGGAAACACCGTGACAGCCCCCACGCCCCTGCCGCACCCTTCGCCCGCGGCCCCACCCATCGGGGCCGCATTGGCGGACCACCCATTTTCCGCGCTGGTCGTGAAAGACGTGGGATCGGTACGTGCTGCGCTGTGCGTCGCACCCACGCTGCACGGCGGCATCAGGACCTGCGTGCCCGATGACAGCACCAACGCAGAGAGCGTGGTCATGCGGGCCGACCAAGTGCTTCATGCCGCCAAGGTGCAAGGCCGCAACCGCTGCTTCAGTTTTAAGATGCCGATGGACACGGTGGAGCAGTTGAACGGCTGACTGCCGCTGTGCCGCCTTTTTTGACACCATAGCCCCCATGGCCATTTCCCGAATGCAACTCTTGAAAGCCCGCCTGCCCGAATGGGTGCAGGACTGGCTTGAAGTCATCATCCCCGGCTCGCAAATCCTGCTGATCCTGGTTGTGGCATGGCTGTTGCAGCGCACGCTGCGCCGCCTGGTGCGCCGCGCCAGTGCGCACTACCAGTTGCCCGATGAATTGCTGGTGCCCATCAACGGCCTGATCCGTTGGCTCATCATTGCCAGCGCGCTGTTGCTGGTGCTTGAACGCATGGGCGTCTCGGCCACGGTGCTATGGACGGCTTTCACGGGCTTCGCCACCGTGGGCGCGGTGGCATTTTTTGCCGCCTGGAGCGTGCTATCCAACCTGTTTTGTGCGCTGCTCATCTTCACGGTGCGGCCTTTTCGCATTGGGGACTACATCGAGGTGCTGGACACCGCAGACAAGCCCGGCGCCAAGGGCCGCGTGGTGGATATCAATCTGCTTTACACCACGCTGGAGGACCATGGCGCAGCGGTGGGCCACACGGCGTGGCTGCAGATTCCAAACGCACTGATCTTTCAGCGCGTGGTGCGCCGCTTTCAGCATTACCCTCCACCCGCAGAGGCTGCGCCACCAACGGAGCCGACCGCGCCGGTGCCAGCCGTGGCCGCACCCCTGCAGCCGAGTGCCTTGCCCGTCAGCACCGCACCGGTGCCATAGTGCAGGCCTGCGACAAAAGTCAGGGTAGCAAATCCAGCGCCTGCAGATAGGCGGGCTGGTACATCAGATCGTCCCAGGCCTGCGGCAGGGTTTCGGGCAGCAGGGCCAGGCGGCGCGATTCGCTGTCCACGCTGGGCTGCCAGCGGCCCTGGGCACGCGCCTGGTCGAGGCCCGCAATGAGTTCGTCCACAGCCTCACCTTTGCCCACGCTCTGGTTGCACAGCAGCACCAGGTCGCAGCCGGCGGCCAGGGCCGCGATGGCGGCGTCGGTGTAGCTGACCACCTGGCCGTCGAGGCGGCGCGCGCCTTCCATGCTGAGGTCGTCACTGAAGATGGCGCCATCAAAACGCATCTGGCGCCGCAGGATGTCTTGCAACCAACGCTGCGAAAAGCCCGCCGGGCGGCTATCCACCTTGGGGTAGATCACATGTGCCGGCATCACGCTGGTGAGCGTGCTGCTGAGCCAGGGGTACGGCGCGGCGTCATCGGCCAGGATGGCCTTGAGGCTGCGCTGGTCCACCGGCACCTCGGTGTGCGAATCGGCCTTCACAAAGCCGTGCCCCGGAAAATGCTTGCCGCAGTTGGCCATGCCCGCCTGCAGCAGACCATGCATGAGGCTCTTGGCCAGCAGGGCCACCACGCGTGGGTCGCGGTGGAAGGACCGGTCGCCGATCACGCCGCTTTCGCCCCAATCCAAGTCCAAGACCGGGGTAAAGCTCAAGTCCACCCCGCAGGCCCGCAGCTCGGTGCCCAGCACATAGCCCGCCGCCGTGGCCGCGTTGGTGGCGCGCAGCGCGCCACTGCCGGGCACGGCCTTGGCGCCCTTGCCGTCATCCATCCACATCTCGCCCAGCGCGCGCATGGGCGGCAGGTGGGTAAAGCCATCGGTGCGAAAGCGCTGCACGCGGCCGCCTTCATGGTCCACACAGATCAGCAGGTCATCGCGCACGGCCTTGATGGCGGCTGTGAGCTGCAGCAGCTGTGCGCGGTTGCTCCAGTTGCGGGCGAACAGGATCACGCCGCCCGTCAGCGGGTGGGCCAGACGGCGGCGATCGGCGGCGGTCAGCTCTGTGCCTGCCACGTCGAGGATGAGGGGTGCGTGTTCGGTCATCGGGCTTCCAATCGTGAAATTGCTATTTAAACAATAGCTGGTTGCGCTTATTCAACAAGCGCTACAGGGCTATTTGGCTTGAATTTTTTTCCACCACACAAAAGCTGGCGGCGTAGTCGGTTTCGTCGGTCACGCTCAGGTGCGCCGTGAGGCCTTTGGCCTCGAACCATTCCTTGAGCGCACCGTGCAGCACGATCACCGGCTGGCCGCTGGGCAGAGACCCCACCTCACACGCGCGCCAGGTCATGGGCATGTGCATGCCCAGCCCGATGGCCTTGCTGAAGGCTTCCTTGGCGGAAAAGCGCGTGGCCAGGTAGCGCACGCCGCGCTCGGGCCACCGCGCGCTGCGCGCACGCCAGGTGGCCAGCTCGCCATCGGCCAGCACCTTCTCGGCAAACCGCTCGCCGTGGCGCTCCAGACTGGCCGCGATGCGGCGCACGTCGCAGATGTCGGTGCCAATGCCGTAGATCATGGTTTTGAATGAAATATGCCTCTAGCGCTTGATAAATAAGCGCTAGCAGCTATCAAATCAGGAGTTTTTCTCTGCTGCAAAGCCTGCATCGATACACGCTTGGTAGGCCTGCACGGTGGCTGCATAGCCCAGCTCCAGTGCATCGGCAATCAAGGCATGACCGATGGAGACTTCGAGCACGCCGGGCACCTCGCGCACAAAGGCGGCGAGGTTGTCGCGGTTGAGGTCATGCCCGGCATTCACACCCAGGCCGGCATCCAGCGCGGCCTGGGCGGCGGCGGCGTAGCGCTTCAGCTCCACGGCTTGCTGCGGCGTGCCCCAGGCTGCGGCGTAGGGCTCGGTGTACAGCTCCACCCGGTCGGCGCCCACGTCCCGGGCAGCGGCCATCTGCTCAGGCACCGGGTCCATGAACAGGCTCACACGCACGCCCAGGCTGCGGCATTCGGCAATCAGTGGCGCCAAGCGCTCGGCATCGTGCGGAAAGCTCCAGCCATGGTCGCTGGTGAACTGGTCTTCGCTGTCGGGCACAAAGGTAACCTGCTGTGGCCGCATGCCCTGGCCCGCTAGCGCGCGGATGAAGTCCATCAGGTTCTGCGACGGATTGCCTTCGATGTTGTATTCGCGGTCGGTCCAGGCGCGCATCTGCGCCGCCAGTTCGAACACGTCCTGGCGGCGAATATGCCGCTCATCGGGCCGGGGGTGCACCGTGATGCCCTGGGCACCCGCCTGCAGGCACAGCTGGGCCGCGCGCGTGACGCTGGGAATGCCCAGGTGGCGCGTGTTGCGCACCAGGGCGACCTTGTTGACGTTGACCGACAAGGCGGTGCGTTGCGGGATATGTTCAGACTTTTTCATAAGGACTGCAGGTCGATCATGAGCTGGCGGGTGCGCAGCGTGGGGCTGCCGCAATGGTATTGCAGCAAGGCCCGCAGCTGGGGTTTGAGTTCGGCGGCCACCGGGGCGCAGGCACGCAAGGTGGCGGTGTAGCTGGCCGCATCGTCCAGCGCGCGCTGCAGCGCTTGCCACTGGCTGCCGGGCAGGCCGGCACGGTCGGTGGAAGACGCCGCACGCAAGCCACCTTCGGGCACCAGGGTGTAGCGCGTGTCGGGCAGCAGCGGCGCAAACGTCATGGTCTGCGCATCCAGGCTGGGCAGCAGGCCGATCTCGCGCAGCAGCAGCAACTCGAAACTGCGCAGCACGGGCTCCAGGGCATCGCCATGCTCGCTGGCCAGCACCCGCACGACCCCCGCATAGGCATCGAACAGCGCAGGGTGCGGATCGGCGCGCGCCAGCAGGCGCAGCAACAGCTCGTTGAGGTACATGCCCGACAGCAGTGCGTCGCCCGTGGGCATCACATGCCCGCCCACCCACTCGGCGCCCTTGAGCGTGTGGATGTCGGCCGTGCCGTCGCCAGCCAGGGTGTAGGTCACCAGCAGGGGCTGCAGCGGCAGCAGCACAGGACGGAAGTTGGAGCTGGGCTTCTTGGCGCCCTTGGCCACCAGGGCCACGCGCCCCTGGCGTCGGCAAAACACTTCCAGAATCAGGCTGGACTCGCTCCAGTCGTAGCTGTGCAGCACGAAAGCAGGTTCATCGGCAATGCGGCGCACTGGCATGAAATAAACGCTACGCCATCCCTCAAAAGGCGGCGGAGCAGGCCATGCCAGCGGACGCCGTGGAACGGGCTTTGCCCGACCACTGGCGTCGTTCCCCTTCCCGCAGCGCGCAGCGATGCGAGAGAAGGGGGAAGCGGCGCAGCCGCTCAGGGGGATGGTCGCTATTCATAGCCGAACGAGCGCACGCGCGCTTCATCGTCTGCCCAGCCAGAGCGCACCTTGACCCACAGCTCCAGGAACACCTTGGCATCCATGAGCTTTTCCAGCTCCTGGCGGGCTTCGGTGCCGATGCGCTTCAAACGCTCGCCCTTGTCGCCAATCACCATCATCTTGTGGTTGTCGCGCTCGACCACGATGGTGGCGGCAATCTTGACCATGCGTTTGTGCGCCTTGCTGGCTTCTTCATCGAACTTGTCGATGACCACCGTGGAGGTGTAAGGCAGCTCATCGCCCGTGAAGCGAAACAGCTTTTCGCGCACAGTCTCGGAAGCGAGAAACTTTTCGCTGCGGTCGGTCAGCTCGTCTTCGGCATACCACCAGGCCTGCTCCGGCAGGTATTTGGCGCAGATGCCAAACAGCCGCTCGATGTCGCCCTTGTTCTTGGCCGACATGGGCACGAATTCGGCGAAGGGGTGGCGCTCCTGCATGCTCTTGAGCCAGGGTGCCAGCTCGGCGCGGCGGTGCACCATGTCAAGCTTGTTGGCCACCAGCAGCGTGGGGATGCCGGGCTTGAAGAGGCTCAATACCTTGGCATCGGCCAGCGTGAAGTTGCCCGCTTCGACCACAAACAGGATCAGGTCCACATCGCCAATCGCGCCCATCACGGTCTTGTTGAGCGATTTGTTGAGCGCCGTGGCGTGGCGGGTCTGAAAACCCGGCGTATCGACAAAGACAAACTGCGTCTGCTCCCGCGTGCGGATGCCCGTGATGCGGTGCCGCGTGGTCTGCGCCTTGCGCGAGGTGATGCTGATCTTCTGGCCCACCAAGGCGTTGAGCAGCGTGGATTTGCCCACGTTGGGTTTGCCCACGATGGCGATCACGCCGCAGCGCTGGCCCGGCACGGCTGCCGCAGCGCCCGCAGCAGCCAACATGGCATCCAGGTCATTTTGCACCGGAGCGCTTGCTGGGCTTGCGCCATCAGCTACATCTTTAGTAGCATCGTTCATATGTTTTTCGCTTTCAGTGTGGCCAGCATGGCGGCGGCGGCGGCCTGTTCGCCGGCACGGCGCGAACCGCCAATGCCACGTTCGGCCAGGCCCAGTTCGGTGATCACGCATTCCACGTCAAAGGTCTGGCGGTGCGCCGCCCCTACCGTGGCCACCACGCTGTATTGCGGCAGCTTCATTTTGCGACCCTGGAGCCACTCCTGCAACGCGGTCTTGGGGTCTTTGGCAGCGGCCTGCATCTGAGGGTTGATCTCCACCCCCTGAAACAGACGGTGCACCAGCGCTTCGGCACTGGTGTAACCGGCATCGAGGTAAACGGCGCCAATCAGGGCTTCAAGGGCATCGGCAAGAATGGAGGGCCGTTGCTGGCCGCCAGATTTGGACTCGCCCTCGCCCAGGCGCAACACGTCAGACACTTGCAGACGCAGTGCCAGCTGGTGCAACGTATCCTGCTTGACCAGGTTGGCACGCACACGCGAGAGATCGCCCTCGGGCAAATCGCTCAGCCGCTGGTAAAGCAAGCTGGCCACAGCCAGATTGAGCACCGAATCGCCCAGAAACTCCAGGCGTTCATTGTGGTCTGCCGAAAAACTGCGGTGCGTTATGGCACGCTGCAGCAATGACGCGTTGGAAAAGGTGTGCTGCAGACGGGTCTGCAGCGCTAGTAGAGCCGGCTGCACCTAGTTGGTCTGCGCTTCAAAGCGATACACCAGATAGGCAGGGCCTGCCAGTGCAATCTCGCGTGCGTACTTGAACGACACCACCACCTTGTCGCCCCGCTTGGTCACTTCAAGGTCGGAGCCCTTGATGGACGTGATGTCATCAATCGCCGCAGCCCGATCGAAGGCCGCGCGTACGCCAGGAACCGTGCTTTCAATCTTGGCTTTTTCGATGGCTTTCTTCGCAGAGGTGTACTCCAGAAAGATCGGAACGGACTGCCCGCCAATGGCAAAGGCGGCCACGGCAAACAAACCGACAAAGATCAACCCAAAGAACGACAGGCCGCGCTGGCGCGACCGACTGGCTGTGCGATGCATGCTCATACTTTTACCCCCTCGTTGTTGTGTATCTGCGCTCTTCAATGAAAAGCGCCAATCCGCTTGAGATTGCCAAAATTCATCCAGACAAAGAACGCCTTGCCCACGATGTTGGCCTCGGGCACAAACCCCCAATAGCGCGAATCCAGCGAATTATCGCGGTTGTCGCCCATCATGAAATAGTGCCCCTGTGGCACCTTGCAAACGACGCCTTCGACACTGTAGCGGCAGTTATCGCGGTAGGCAAAGTTGGTGGCACCCTGCACAAAAGCAGGCGCCTCGGGGGTGTTCAGCAGCCGGTGCGGCTGGGTACCCAGCTGCTCTTCGTACTGCTTGAAATACCGCATGCTGTCTTTGTCAAAAAAATCTGGTTCAGCCGTGGTGTCAACCGGCTTTCCGTTAACGGTGAGGCGCTTGTTGAGGTAGGCCACTTCGTCGCCAGGCACGCCTACCACGCGCTTGATGTAGTCAAGGCTGGGCTGCGGTGGATAGCGAAAAACCATCACATCACCGCGAGCGGGTTGGTTGCCCTCAATGATTTTGGTATTGATGACCGGCAGCCGCACACCGTAGGTGAACTTGTTGACCAAAATGAGGTCGCCCACCAGCAAGGTGGGGATCATGGAGCCCGAAGGAATCTTGAAAGGTTCAAACAAAAACGAGCGCAGGAAAAACACCGCAGCGATCACGGGGAACAACCCCGCGGTCCAATCCAGCCACCAGGGCTGCATCAGGATGCGGCCCTTGGCCTCCTGCACGTCCACATCCACCTTCTGGATGCCCATGCGGTCGAGTTCGGCGCGGCGTTGTACGGCAGCGTCCTCGATGGCCTGGGCTGCGCGGCGCCTGCGCGGCAGAAAAACCATGCGCTCTGCCAGCCAGTAGGCCCCGGTAACCACGGTGGCCAAAAACAGCAGCAACGCAAAGTTGCCCTCGATGGCGCCCATGTACCAGGCGCCGACGTAGCCCGCAAAGGCAGCGAGCACCAGAGAAGTCAGGATCTGCATGAACTGCATCAATCTTCCACCTGCAAAATGGCCAGAAATGCCTCTTGGGGCACCTCGACCGAGCCAATCTGTTTCATGCGCTTTTTGCCTGCCTTCTGCTTTTCGAGAAGCTTGCGCTTGCGGCTGACGTCACCGCCGTAGCATTTTGCCAGCACGTTCTTGCGCAGTGCCTTGATGGTTTCGCGCGCAATGATGTTGGCGCCGATGGCCGCCTGAATGGCCACGTCATACATCTGGCGGCTGATGATTTCGCGCATTTTGGCCACCACGGCACGACCGCGGTACTGCGACTGCGAGCGGTGCACGATGATGGACAGCGCATCCACCTTTTCGCCATTGAGAAGAATGTCGACCTTCACCACATCGGAAGCACGGTACTCCTTGAACTCATAGTCCATGGAGGCATAGCCGCGCGACACCGACTTGAGCTTGTCGAAGAAGTCGAGCACGATCTCGCCCAGCGGCATTTCATAGGTGAGCATGACCTGGCGCCCGTGGTACGCCATGTTCATCTGCACACCGCGCTTCTGGTTGGCCAGCGTCATCACCGGGCCCACGTAGTCCTGGGGCATGTAGAGGTGCACCGTGACGATGGGCTCGCGGATTTCCTCCAGCCGCCCCTGGTCGGGCATCTTGGACGGGTTCTCGACCATGATCACTTCGCCATCGGCCCGGACCACCTGGTACACCACGCTGGGCGCGGTGGTGATGAGGTCCTGGTCGAACTCGCGCTCCAGTCGCTCCTGCACGATTTCCATGTGCAGCAAACCGAGGAAGCCGCAACGGAAACCAAAGCCCAGCGCCTGGCTGACTTCGGGCTCGTAATGCAACGATGCGTCATTGAGCTTGAGCTTTTCGAGGGCGTCGCGCAGCGAGTCGTATTCGCTGGCCTCGGTGGGGTAAAGCCCGGCAAACACCTGGGGCTGGATTTCCTTGAAACCGGGCAGCGCTTCGGTGGCGGGGCCCGCGTTGTTGGGCAGCTTCTTTTCGAGCGTGATGGTGTCGCCCACCTTGGCCGCCTGCAGCTCCTTGATGCCCGCAATGATGTAGCCCACCTGACCGGCATCGAGCGAATTGCGTGGCTCGTTGGCCGGTGTGAACACACCCAGGTTGTCGGCGTTGTAAACAGCGCCCGAGGCCATCATCTTGATGCGCTCGCCCTTGAGCAGGCGGCCATCGACCACGCGCACCAGCATCACCACGCCCACATAGCTGTCGAACCAGCTGTCGATGATCATCGCGCGCAGGGGGCCCGTGGCATCGCCCCTGGGCGCGGGCACCTTCGCAACAATGGCTTCGAGAATTTCGTCAATGCCCATGCCGGTCTTGGCCGAACAGGGAATGGCGTCGGTCGCGTCGATACCGATCACATCTTCGATTTCGGCCTTGGCATTGTCGGGATCAGCGTTCGGAAGATCCATCTTGTTGAGCACGGGAACCACTTCCACACCGAGGTCCAGCGCGGTGTAGCAATTGGCCACCGTCTGCGCCTCAACACCTTGCGATGCGTCCACCACCAGCAGCGCACCCTCGCAGGCCGACAGCGAGCGGCTCACTTCATAAGAGAAGTCCACATGGCCCGGTGTGTCGATCAGATTGAGGTTGTAGACCTGCCCGTCCTGGGCCTTGTATTGCAGGGCAGCAGTCTGTGCCTTGATGGTTATCCCACGCTCTTTCTCGATGTCCATCGAGTCAAGCACCTGCGCCTCCATGTCGCGGTCCGCAAGTCCGCCACACCGCTGGATCAAGCGATCGGCCAACGTCGATTTGCCATGGTCGATGTGCGCAATGATGGAAAAATTTCTGATGTGTTTCATCAACGGGAAGCGTCAAGTAATTGAATTGAAACGGCGCGGACAAGAAAAAAGGGCGCGTCGAATGGCGACGCGCCCTGAACCAACAATCATTGGCAACTGCGAAGGTTGGAGCCTCATTGTAGGCAAAAAGCCTGAACCCATGAGCCATCAACCCCACATGTGAAGCGCGTTGCTGCAGTGCAACAAGCATTTTATACACAACTTATTCACAAGCAGCATCCGAGCAACGTGGGACAACTTGTGGGCTAGCTGCGGATCTGTGGTGCAGGGGCCATGCCCATTTCACAATATGATCCCAGCGCCGACTCATATGTCGATATGTGTTGAACGCAGGGCCGCATTCTATCCAATCTGATCGATGCGCAGTTTTCCGGGTCAGCGAAAACCAACCCTCATCTTCCGAAATTAATTTGGCCGCAGTTGCTCTCGGCGGCTATCCAGACGAAAGAAATCCCGGATATACACCCGGGATTTCCCTGCGCGCCCTCAGGGCACCCCCTCAGTGCCAGCTTATTTGGAAGGGCGAATCAAGGCATATTGGGCCCACTCACCCCGACGGTACAACACATTGATCGGCTTGTTCTTGTCCACCTTGGCCAGCGCCGCCTCCAAATCCTTGACCCCGCCAATTTCGGTGTTGGCGATGGAAAGGATGACGTCACCCTCGCGCAGGCCGGCACGTGCAGCGGCATCGGTGGCCGAATTCACCACCACCCCACCCCGGATGTTCAGCTCTTTCTTTTGCGCATCGGTCAGCGCGCTCACCGATAACCCGATCAACTGTGCAGCAGCCGAGGCTTTTGGTTTTTCTTCCCGCTCCGCAGCCTTGCGCACCGGCTTGTCGCCCTCGATCTCCGCGATGGTGAGGCTCAGGTCCTTGGCGGTGCCGCGGCGGAACACCGTGACCGTGCTTTTCGTTCCGGGCTTGGTGTTGCCCACGAGGCGCGGAAGATCTGCCAGCTTGTCGATCGCCTTGCCATCAAAACGGGTGATGATGTCGCCCGCCTCGATGCCTGCCTTTTCAGCGGGCGACCCGGACTCCACGCCCGTGACCAGTGCGCCCGATGCCTTGCCAAGGCCAATGGATTCGGCGACATCTTTGGTGACCTGACCAATCTGGACACCGATGCGCCCGCGGGTCACGCGGCCAGACGCACGCAGTTGCTCACTGACCCGAATGGCCTCGTCCATGGGAATCGCAAACGAGATGCCCATGAAGCCGCCAGACCGCGAATAGATCTGGCTGTTGATCCCCACCACCTCGCCGCGCATATTGATCAATGGCCCGCCAGAGTTGCCGGGATTGATGGCCACGTCGGTCTGGATGAATGGCAGATAGTCCCCCGTATCGCGTTGCTTGGCGCTCACGATACCGGCGGTGACCGTGCTCTCCAGGCCAAACGGCGAACCGATGGCCATCACCCATTCACCCACTTTCAGGCGGCTGACGTCTCCCACCTTCACAGCGGGGAGTCCTGTCGCTTCAATTTTGACCACAGCCACGTCGGTGCGCTTGTCGGTCCCCACGATCTTGGCCTTGAACTCCCGCTTGTCCGTCAGGGTGACGATGACCTCGTCAGCGCCGTCCACGACATGCGCATTGGTCATCACGTAACCGTCGGCCGTCAGGATGAATCCCGATCCCACGCCCCGAGGCTGCTCCTCGTCGGGCTGGGGCCGCTGAGGCCTTTGTTGCCGGGGCATGTTGGGCATGGGCACACCAAAACGCCGAAGAAACTCAAGCATGTCTTCATCCATGCCGTTGGTGTTGGTACGGGCCGACACCTTCTCGGAGGTGCGAATGTTCACCACCGATGGCCCCACCTGCTCCACCAGTTCGGTGAAGTCCGGCAAGCCACGCAACGCGGCAGTTTGCGCATGGGCTGCACCATGGGGCACGACCACCAGACTCGCTGCTCCCATCAGCGCGCCTGCGAGTGCATACGAGTGCAGTTTTTTCCAATCGATCCTGAGCATCATCGACCTTTCTTGAATTGTGGCAATGGTTACGAACAGATGTTGTATGCCTGTGAAGGCAACAGGAGTCACTTGGTTCCCTGAAGCACACGCTCCGTTGTACCCCACGCAACAGCTGGCGCGATCCAGCATACGGTGCATGCACGTGGGCGCCCTGCCCAAGTGGCTCGCATCAGATGCAGGGATTGCAGTGGAATCGCGTTGTGAGTAACAGGCCAGGCGCCGGTCAGGCGTCCGGCGGCGATAAAGCTTTGGTATATCGCCCAGGATTGCTAGCAGTTCTCGGGCCAGTCTGGATGCATCCCGTGTCTTCAGGCGAGCAGCTTTAGCCCCAGCAGGACGACGCGCATTACCTCATTGCGCCGGAAGATGGCACGAGGCGCGCCATGTGTCGCCTCTACGCGCTTGATTTGCCGGGATCCGCTGCCAGCATGCGCGGCTTTGGCACACGCCATTGCCCCACAGAACCGGCGGCACGACAAACTTGTCCAGGCAATTGCGTTGGCATCAGCGGGCAGGGGCCTCAAAAGTGGCATTGCGCAGAAAACCTGCGGGCATCTGCAATGCGGACGTGCTTCCAAATTGTTTATGGGCGGCTAAAAGCTCATCGAGGCGCGGGTCGCGAATCATGACCTGCTGGCCATCGTTGACCGAAACGCTTGCCACGGCAGCTGCCGGCTGGGAAGGCGCAGGCGCGGCAGCCAATTGGGCACCAGAAGTCGCCCCGCCCTGCAACCCCGCCAAAGAACTCCAGCCAATGGCGGCTACGGCGGCCAATGACGCAACTCCGGCAGCCATCTTCCAGAGGAAAACCGATGAATTTGCGGCAACCGCCGTCTCGGGCATAGCAACCTGTTGCACCTCCGGCATGGCTTCGGACAGACGCCCGTACAGGGGCTCTTGCGCCAGTTGCTCGCGAAGCCGCATCACCATGGACTGATTGCCCGGCTGGTGTCGGGCCAGTTCGGGAGCACGCAAGACATCACCCACCAGATGATAAATCTGCCAGGTGGATTGACCCTCGTC
Organism: Acidovorax sp. JHL-3; assembly: GCF_000526295.1. NCBI lineage: Bacteria > Pseudomonadati > Pseudomonadota > Betaproteobacteria > Burkholderiales > Comamonadaceae > Acidovorax > Acidovorax sp. JHL-3. The sequence continues at coordinate 1,807,442 of NZ_JAFU01000001.1, read as the reverse complement.
CTGCGTCGCGAATTGCAGGGCCTGCGCCAGTTCCTCGCCCTGCAGTTCCCCGTCGGCCAAGGCCGACAATTGTTCGCGTTTCATCAAGTCTGTGTTCATTGCGTCACCTGCCAAACATCATCCCGGCCCCAATGGCCGCATCCATGTACCGCCTCCGAAGAAACGTCCATCACCAGCGCTTGCCCGACTGGTTTTCCAGCAGAGGGCGCACACGCGCAGAAATCGCCTCTCGGGCACGAAAAATCCGGGACCGTACCGTTCCGATGGGGCATTCCATCGCCGCGGCAATTTCTTCGTAAGTCAATCCTTCTATCTCACGCAAGGTCACCGCTTGGCGTAAATCCTCCGGCAATGCCTCCATGGCCGCATTCACGGCCTCGGCAATTTCACGTGCTGCAAGAATGGTTTCGGGTGTTTCTTCGGAAATTAGTTCATGTCCAAGGCGGGAAGTTTCATCTTCGTCATCACCGCCACGCAGAGCGTTTTCCGAAATGACGGGATTGCGCTTCATGTCCATGAGCGCCTTTTTCGCCGTGTTGACGGCGATCCGGTACAGCCAGGTATAAAACTGTGCCTCGCCACGAAACTGGTGCAGCGCCCGGTAAGCACGGATAAAAGTTTCCTGCGCAATATCCGGTACGAGGTCCGTGTCCCGCACCATGCGCCCAATCAGACGTTCGATGCGCCGCTGGTATTTGATGACCAGCAATTCGTAAGCGCGCTGGTCGCCCGCAACCGTGCGCTCCACCAGTTGGAGGTCGCTGTCTGTGGGGGCTGCAGGGGAAGTTACGGTCATTGTCACTTTGAATTCACGCTGGCGGGCGTCTGGCCGCAGCGGGTTCGTCGGCCGGGGTGGCCTCGGGCTTGGGGCGCGAATATACCGCACGCCGCAGATCGCCCCATCGTTCAGGAGCGCCCTGACGCTCCAGCCATAACCAGGTGCGGCGCCCACCTGGTTCATCCAGACAAACCCACAGGTGACTTTGTAGATCCAACCTTACCCACAGGGCTCCCTTCAGGGGATGCGCCGGGTCGCCAGGCGGACCGGCCTCCAGGTGCCAGCGAACACCATCCCACTGCAGCACCCCATCCAGCCGCTGGCGCCAGAAATGCACAACCGCACCCGCAGCACACAGCCAGACGCCCAGGGCTACGGACAATCGCGCCACCGAATCGCCGGCCCCTTGCAAAAGCCAGAACCACAACCCGGCACCGCCCGCACCCCACAGGAAAAGCATTCCCCACAGCAGCACCGAACCCTGTCCGACGGGATATCGGACAGGTGGAGCAGAAAAATAATGGGAGCCGCGGCGCATGATCAGCGTCGCCAAGGTAATTGCCGACAGCTGGACGATCCCAGCGCGCGGAGCGAAGCAGGGCAAAAAACCGTTTCGGGGCTGTCACCAACAAGGGCTGGTGACAGCAACCGCATCAAATCCGCTTGAAGACCAGCGTGCCGTTGGTGCCGCCAAAGCCAAAGTTGTTCTTGACGGCGATGTCGATCGGCATGTCCCGCGCCGTATTGGCACAAAAATCCAGATCGCACTCGGGATCCTGGTTGAAGATATTGATCGTCGGCGGTACCTTTTGGTGGTGCAACGCCAGTACGGTGAACACGCTTTCAATTCCACCGGCACCACCGAGCAGGTGGCCTGTCATGGATTTGGTGGAGCTGATCACGGTCTTGTAGGCATGATCGCCCAAGGCCGCCTTGATGGCGTTGGTTTCGTTGAGGTCGCCCAGCGGAGTGGACGTGCCATGGGCGTTGAGGTAATCCACCTGATCGGCGTTGATGCCGGCATTGTGCATGGCGTGCAGCATGGCGCGGCGTGGGCCATCCATGCTCGGAGCCGTCATGTGGCCGGCATCGGCACTCATGCCAAAACCGCTCAGTTCGGCATAGATCTTTGCACCGCGCGCCTTGGCGTGTTCGTACTCTTCGAGCACCATCACGCCCGCACCCTCGCCCAGCACAAAACCGTCGCGGTCTTTGTCCCAGGGGCGGGAAGCAGTTTTGGGGTCGTCGTTGCGTGTGGAAAGTGCACGCATGGCGGCAAAGCCACCCACGCCCAGGGGCGACACGGTGGACTCGGTGCCGCCCGCCACAGCCACATCGGCATCGCCGTATTCAATCATGCGACCTGCCTGCCCAATGCAGTGCAGCCCGGTGGTGCACGCAGTCACCACCGAGAGGTTGGGCCCCTTGAAGCCAAACCGCATCGAAACGTGCCCAGCCACCATGTTGATGATGGAAGCGGGCACGAAAAAAGGAGTGATGCGCCGAGGACCCCGTGCGGTCAACTCGGCGTGGGTGTTCTCGATCAGCGGCAAGCCGCCGATACCAGAACCGATCACGCAGGCAATGCGCGTTGCCAGTTCGTCGTGCAGGGCCTCACCCGTGGGCAAGCCTGCATCCTGCACAGCCTGGGCCGCCGCAGCGATGCCGAAATGGATGAAGGCGTCCATCGCGCGCGCATCCTTGGCGCTGATGTAGGACTCCAGATCGAATCCCTTGACCTCGCCTGCAATCCTGCAGGAAAAGTTCGACGTGTCGAACTTGGTGATGAGATCAATGCCGGACTTACCGGCCAGGACATTGGCCCAGGAATCCGCCACCGTGTTACCCACGGGACTGACACACCCCAGGCCGGTCACGACAACGCGACGACGGCTCATGCGTAAAAACCTTGTGCTGATCGCTCAAGTCAGGCGTAGGACGCCCGCTCAGGCTTTCTGGTGGGTGTTGGCGTAGTCGATGGCGTTTTGCACCGTCGTGATCTTCTCTGCGTCTTCGTCAGGAATTTCGATGCCAAACTCGTCTTCGAGTGCCATCACCAATTCGACGGTGTCCAGCGAATCAGCGCCGAGGTCGGCCACAAAGGCTTTTTCGTTGGTGACCTGGGACTCTTCAACGCCAAGTTGTTCGGCAATGATTTTTTTGACGCGTGCTTCGATATCGCTCATGGTTTCCCTCTGGGGGTTGTGAATGAATCCGCGATTCTAGCCGCTTGAGGAAACCCCTCAACACGACCCGTCGCACGGATGAACCGACGTTAACTCTCAACAATTACATGTACATGCCGCCATTGACGTGCAATTCCTGCCCCGTCACATAGCCCGCCTCACGCGATGCCAGGTAGGCCACCGCATGGGCAATGTCGGAAGGCTTGCCCAGATGGCCCAGGGCGATCTGGGATTGCAGCGCCTTTTGCTGCTCTTCGGGCAGATTTGCCGTCATGTCGGTTTCAATGAATCCCGGCGCCACGCAATTGACCGTGATGCTGCGGCTGCCAAGTTCGCGGGCCAGCGCGCGCGTCATGCCAGCCACGCCAGCCTTGGCGGCCGCATAGTTGGCCTGCCCGGCATTGCCCGATGCGCCCACCACGCTGGTGATGCTGATGATGCGCCCAAAGCGCTGCTTCATCATGGGGCGAATCGCCGCACGGCTCACGCGGAAAACAGCCTTGAGATTGGTGTCCAGCACGGCATCCCAGTCTTCGTCTTTCATGCGCATGGCCAGCGTGTCGCGCGTGATGCCGGCATTGTTCACCAGCACATGCAATCCGCCTTGCTGCTTGACGATGGAGTCCATCAGCGCCTCGATGGCCGCGCCATCGTTGACATTCAGGTTGGCGCCCCGGCAGCCCGGGTAGGCTGACAGGGCCTTGCTGATGCGCTCTGCGCCCTCGTCCGTGGTGGCGGTGCCGACCACCTGGTAACCACGCACTGCGAGCTCCAGGGCAATCGCGGCACCGATGCCGCGCGATGCGCCGGTGACCAGCGCCACCTGGGCTGGGGATACAGAATGCGTCATGCCAACAACTCCCGGGTTTCGGCCAGCGTGGCCGGATCAAACAGTGCTGCGCCGACCAGTTCAGGGTCGATGCGTTTGGTCAGGCCCGCCAGCACCTTGCCGGGGCCACATTCAATGATATGGGTGATGCCACGGCCTTTCAGCGCCTGCACACACTCAACCCAGCGCACAGCACCAAAGGCCTGCCGGTACAGCGCGTCGCGAATAGCGTCGACATCCTGCTGCACGGCCACATCCACGTTGTTGAGCACCGGAATCTGGGGCACAGCCAGCACCACATCGGACAGCGCCATGCGCAGCTTTTCGGCGGCAGGCTTCATCAGGCTGGAATGGAATGGTGCCGACACGGGCAGCGGCAGCGTGCGCTTGGCACCCGCCGCCTTGAGCAGCTCGCAGGCCTTGTCCACACCCGCCTTGGTGCCAGCGATCACGGTCTGGATCGGGTCGTTGAAATTCACGGCCTCGACCACTTCGGTCGATCCCGTACCAAAGGATGCAGCCGCCTCGGCGCAACCAGCAATCACCCGGGACGCCTCCATGCCCAGAATGGCTGCCATGGCCCCCGTACCCACCGGCACGGCCTCTTGCATGGCTGCGGCGCGCAAGCGCACCAGCGGCGCTGCCTGTGCCAGTGTCAGCACGCCGGCGGCCACCAGCGCTGAATACTCGCCCAGCGAATGCCCGGCCACGGCCAGCGGCATGGCCCCGCCTTCGGCCAGCCACACGCGCCATGCGGCTACGCCAGCCACCAGCATCACGGGCTGGGTGTTGGTGGTCAGGGCCAGCGCTTCCTTGGGGCCTTGCTGAATCAGCAGGGCGAGATCCTCACCCAACGCATCGGATGCCTCTTGAAGAACCTGTGCCACGACCGGGTGATCGCCCCAGGCGTCCAGCATGCCAACAGATTGCGAGCCCTGTCCGGGAAAGACAAATGCAAAGGATTTCATAAAACTACAGTATTTATAAGAAATATGCCTTTAGCCCTTATACAGCAAGCGCTAAAAGCTATAATTTCAGGAGCACCGCACCCCATGTAAAGCCCCCGCCCACCCCTTCGAGCAGTAAGGTTTCACCCTTCTTGACCTGCCCGGTGCGCACGGCATGGTCCAGCGCCAACGGAATCGAGGCTGCCGACGTGTTGCCGTGCTGGTCCACTGTGACCACCACCTTGTCCATGGACAGCTTCAACTTCTTGGCTGTGCTCTGCATGATGCGGATGTTGGCCTGGTGCGGAATCAGCCAGTCGATGTCGGCATCGGTCAGGTTGGCTTTTGCCAGCGTGGCGCGTGCCGCTTTTTCGAGCACACCCACCGCCAGCTTGAATACAGCCTGGCCATCCATCTTGAGCAGGGGATCGCCCAGCACCTCGCCACCCGATACATTGCCCGGCACACACAGGATGCCCACATACTGGCCGTCGGCGTGCAGGTCGCTGGCCAGGATACCGGGCGTGTCAGACGCCTCCAGCACCACCGCGCCTGCTCCGTCACCAAACAGCACGCAGGTCGTGCGGTCCTTGAAATCCAGGATGCGGCTGAAAACCTCGGCCCCCACCACCAGCGCACGCTTGGCGGCGCCGGTCTGGATCATGGCGTCTGCCACCGTGAGGGCGTAGACAAAGCCACTGCACACCGCCTGCACGTCAAAAGCGGGACAACCATTGGCGCCCAGCTTGTTTTGCAATATGCAGGCCACCGAGGGAAACACCATGTCAGGCGTGGAGGTGGCCACGATGATCAGATCGATGTCTTGCGGCTCGCAGCCGGCGGCCTCCAGCGCCTTCCTGGCAGCCTCCAGACCCAGATCGCCGCTGGTCACATCGGGCGCAGCGAAGTGGCGCGCCCGTATACCGGTGCGCTCCACGATCCATTCGTCAGAGGTCTGGATTCCGCCCTGCGCCAGCTCGGCCACCAGATCGGCGTTGGTCACCCGGCGGGGAGGCAGATAACTGCCGGTGCCGGTAATGCGGGAATAGCGTCTCATCAATGTGTTGTCGCCACAGCGCCGGGCGTTGGCTGGGCATTGCCAGGCGCCAGCAGGGGCGCCGCATGCGCAATCCGGGTCCGGACACGATCGAGCAGGTTGTTGCGGGCTGCATCATACGCCCGGTTCAATGCCTGCTCGAAAGCCATGGTGTCGGCCGAACCGTGGCTCTTGAACACCAGCCCCCGCAGGCCCAACAGCGCCGCGCCGTTGTATCGACGGTAATCTATGCGCTTCATGAGCGCTTTTAGCACCGGATAGGCAAAGATGGCGGCAATTTTTGTCAGGATATTGCGCGAGAACTCTTGCTTGAGTCCACCCACCACCATGGTCGCCACGCCCTCACTGGCTTTCAGCGCCACATTGCCCACGAAACCGTCACACACCACGATGTCCACGGTTCCCTTGAAAATGTCATTGCCTTCCACATTGCCATAAAAATTCAGATCGCCCGAATTGGCAGCAGATCGGAGCAGTTCGCCAGCTTTTTTGATGACTTCACTGCCCTTGATGATTTCTTCGCCAATGTTGAGCAAACCCACCGTGGGCTCCTCGACACCCTTGAGCACCGACACCAGCGCAGAACCCATGACGGCAAACTGCAATAGATGCTCGGCAGAGCAATCCACATTGGCCCCCAGATCGAGCACCGTAGTGGCGCCGCCCTGGGCATTGGGCATCTGGGTGGCAATGGCCGGGCGGTCAATGCCATCGAGCGTCTTGAGGATATAGCGGGCAATGGCCATCAAAGCACCCGTGTTGCCGGCGGAAACCGCAGCAGCAGCCGTGCCATCCTTTACCTGCTGAATGGCAACGCGCATGGACGAATCCTTCTTGCGGCGCAGGGCAATCTCCACGGGGTCATCCATGGCAACCACCTCGGTGGCCAACACCACGGTAGCGCGCTCGTGCGAGAACGATTCAAAACTGTCCTTCAGACCGACCAGCAGCAGATGGGCATCGGGATGATTGTCGAGGAACTGGCGGCACGCCGCGAGCGTGACGCGGGGGCCGTGGTCGCCCCCCATGCAGTCAACAGCCAGTGTGATCATGGGCGACTTGTCCGGCCGGCAGTGCGGGCCGAAAGATAAATGCAACGGTCAAAACAAAGGCCCGAGCTACAGATGCAGTAGCAGCGGGCCTTGTGGAGAGGGCTAAAGTCAGGCTTCAGACTTGTTCTTCAGCACCTGGCGGCCACGGTAGAAGCCGTTGGGGCTGATGTGGTGGCGCAGATGCGTTTCACCGGTGGTGGGTTCCACAGCAATGCCCGGCACGTTCAGGGCATTGTGCGAGCGGTGCATGCCGCGCTTGGAAGGGGACTTTTTGTTTTGCTGAACGGCCATGATGGCTCCTGGTCTTGAATAGGGTTGGTAAAAACGCGATCAGCCCAAAAAAGACCCGAGGGGATTCGCGTGAAGCCCACGATTATATCCCAAACACCAATTACTGTCCCTTTTCTTCTTTGCGCAGGCCGGCCAACGCGGCAAAGGGGTTGGGTTTTTCTGCACTCGCCGCCTCAAAATCGTCGTCGCTGGAGGCCAGCGGCACGGCCGTGGGGCACTCATCGTGGCGCGGAACCACAGGAAGGGCCATCAGCAACTCATCCTCGATCAACTCGCGCAAATCGAATTCACGGCTCAGGGCCAGCAGATCTTCCTCGCTCTCGTCGTCCAGCGCCTCGGCCGTGGCTTCGTCGGCCACGAAACGAAACGAGCGCTCCACGGCCAATGGCACATCCACCGGCGTCAGGCAGCGCTGGCATTCCATGGGAAACGTGGCCTGCACCTTCATGTGCAGCCACACCTGACCGCTGTCACCGAGTTCCGTGCGCAGCTCGCCCGTGGCCGTCCAGTTCACCCGCAAATCGGGATGCAGGCCCTTGGCCTCCTGGGACAACCGCTCGTATTTCAGCAGCGAGTCGTGCCCGGACAGGTGTCCGCTTACCTGAGCGAAGGCCTTGACATCGAGCCGGTCGGGAGAGAATTCCTTGGTCATGGCGGCAGTGTAAGAGAATCGCCCGATGCAACAATCCCCCACCCCGCAACGCCCATTGGTATTGGGCTCTACTTCGCGTTACCGCCACGAACTCCTGGCCCGTCTGAACCTGCCTTTCGTCGTAGCAGCTCCTGAGGTTGACGAAACCCCGCTGGCCGAAGAAACACCGCGCGACCTGGCTTTGCGCCTGGCCGTGGCCAAGGCCCGCGCAGTGGCCCGCCAGCACCCACAGGCGGTGGTGATCGGCTCGGACCAAGTGGCCGACCTGGGTGGTCACCCGCTGGGCAAACCGGGCACGCACGAGCGTGCGACGGCCCAGTTGCGCCAGATGCGCGGCCAGACCGTGATTTTCCAGACGGCGGTGGCCGTGGTCTGTGAGGCCACGGGGTTCGAACAGGTGGATCTGGCGCCCGTGGAGGTGCGCTTTCGCGCACTGTCCGACGATGAGATCGAGCGCTATCTGCGCGCCGAAGAGCCCTACGATTGCGCGGGCAGCGCCAAAAGTGAAGGCCTGGGCATTGCGTTGCTCGACGCCATCCTGAGCGACGACCCCACTGCCCTGATTGGCCTGCCGCTGATCCGCACCTGCCGCATGCTGCGCGCCGCCGGGATGGTCTTGCCATGAGCACGCGCCCCACCACCCCGTCCGACGCGCCCAGCTTCACCGCCACCAACGGCACGCTGTACCTGGTGCCCGCACCGCTCGACTTCGGCTGCGACACCCAGGCGCCGCTGCAAGACGCCTTACCCGATGGCACGTTGAAAACGGCGGCCCGCCTTACGCACTGGATTTGCGAGAACGCCAAGAGCACACGCGCCTACCTCAAGCGCATCGAGCCCCTGCATCCGCTGGCCGCTTCGCTGCAGCAGCAAACCATCACCGAGCTGCCGCGCGAGGTCCACAAGAAAGGCGACCATGGTGAAAAGGGGTCGGCGCCGTTTGATGCCCGCCCGCTGCTGGCCGCCGCACTGGTGGGGCACGACATGGGACTGATCAGCGAAGCGGGCATGCCTGCCGTGGCAGACCCCGGCTCATCGGTGGTGCGCGCAGCACACGATCTGGGCATTCCGGTGGTGCCACTGGTGGGCCCCGTCTCACTGCTGCTGGCGCTGGCGGCCAGCGGCCTCAACGGCCAGAATTTCGCCTTTACCGGCTACCTGCCAGTGGATGCGCAAGAGCGCAGCCAGCGCATCCGCGAGCTGGAATCTCTGGCGCTCAAGACCGGGCAAACCCAGCTCTTCATCGAAACCCCCTATCGCAACGCAGCGCTGTGGCAGGCGCTGGTGCAGACCCTGCAGCCCCACACGCGGCTGGCCATGGCAGGAGGGCTGACATTGCCCCAGGCCCAGATCCGCAGCCAGCTGGTGCGCCAGTGGCGCCAATTGCCATGCCCCACCGACAACCGCACACCGGTGGTATTCGCCCTGGGGCGTTAGGAACGTTAGGCATTGCGATTGAAAATTTGCTATCTATTTAATAGCTATCAGCGCTTATAGGATAAGCGTTAAGGGCATATTTCTTCAAAACATTGCCCCCCCCTCTGCTGCCCCCACCAAGCCGGGGCCAATGCGTTCAACGCAATTGCACCGTGGCGGGGGTTGCCAGGGCCTTGGCGGCGCCCACACCCATCGCTGCGCCAAAACGCTTGACCAGGCGTTCGGCCACGTTTTCACGGCGGGTGTAGTCGATGATGTCTTCGGCCTTGACCACTTCGCGCGCCACAAAGTCAAGACTGCCCAGCTTGTCGGCCAGGCCTATTTCAATGGCCTGCTGGCCCGTCCAGAACAGGCCGCTGAAGGTTTCCGGCGTGGGTTTGAGGCGATCACCCCGCCCGGCCTTCACCACGCCAATGAACTGCTGGTGGATCTGATCCAGCATGGTCTGGGCGTATTCACGCTGCGTTTGCGTCTGTGGACTGAAAGGATCGAGAAATCCCTTGTTCTCGCCCGCAGTGAGCAGGCGGCGTTCCACACCCAGCTTTTCCATGGTGCCCGTGAAGCCAAAGCCGTCCATCAGGACGCCAATGCTGCCCACGATGCTGGCCTTGTCCACAAAAATCTCGTCGGCTGCCGCCGCAATGTAATAGGCGGCCGAAGCGCAGGTTTCTTCCACCACCGCATACACAGGCTTGCCGTGTTTGGCCTTCAGGCGCAGGATTTCATCGTTGATCATGCCGGCCTGCACCGGGCTGCCACCGGGTGAGTTGATCAGCAGCACCAGTGCCTGCGAGCCTTCGTCTTCGAGGGCGCTGCGCATGGCGGCCACCACCAGCTCGGCGCTGGCTTCGGCGCCTGCGGCGATTTCACCCTTGATATCCACCACCGCGGTGTGGGGCGCCAACTTGCTGGCGCCACTGGTGCTCTGGTCCAGGGCCGCCCAGGCCACCAGCACGGCCACCAGCAGCCAGGTCAGGCGAAAGAATATCTTCCAACGCCGTGCACTGCGCTGCTCGTTGAGGGCGGCAAACGCCAGCTTTTCCAGCGTAGCCCGCTCCCAGCCGGGCTCCAGCGCCGCCTTGGGGCGAGCTGCCGAGGCCGCTCCTGATTCAGTAGCTGCTTGCGCCCACAGGTCGGGCGGTACAGACGGTTTTGTGCCAGAACCAGAACCGCCGGGTTGTTGCGAATCACTCATCTCACACCTCCCACCGGGACATGCCAACGCGGGCCGGTGCACCCACAGCGGGGGTGCAGCGCATGAACAAAAGAGCGAGGGTGTAATGCATCTAGAACTCAACGGGTTGCAGGTTGTGGGCAGTATGCCAGTGCACCACCCCGTCCACTTCGGACAGGGCGATTTTCACCAGCCCGCCGCGGCACGGGCCGCCCACGCAGGCGCCGGTGTCTGGCCGATAGGTCGCACCGTGCGTGGCGCAAAGCAGCCACTGGCCGGTGTCGTCAAAAAAGCGGTCGGGCTGGTAGTCCATCTCCATGGCCACATGGGAGCACCGGTTCAGGAAGGCGTGGGGCCGCCCCTCGAAGCGGATGGCAAAGGCCCGGCAGGTCTGCCCGGCATACACCACGTCAAAGGGCACGGCCAGGTGGCGCTCCTGCAGGTCGGCACTGTTGCACAGCGCGATGGCAATGGAATCGGCGGTGGTCATGGGCAAGCGGGCACGGGTGATGCGATGGCGCGCAAGTCAGGCATGGGACAGCAGCCAGTCGTGCAATTCGCGCACCGAATGGGCCACATGCAGCGGATTCAGCACGTCAAAGGCCGCAGGCTCGTGGGCGCCGTAGCTCACGCCCACGCTGGCACAACCCGCCGACAGCGCCATTTGCAGGTCGTGGGTGGTGTCGCCAATCATGAGCAGGCGCTCGGGCGGCACATCAAATTCGGCCATCAACTCCTGCAGCATCAGGGGATGGGGTTTGCCGGCCGTCTCGTCGGCGGTGCGCGAGCCGTCGAAAACGCCCTTGAGCTGCACCGAATGCAGCGCCTCGTCCAGCCCCCGCCGGCTTTTGCCGGTGGCCACGGCCAGCAGATGGCCTTGCGCCCGCAGGTCACCCAGCAGGGGCAGCACGCCGTCGAACAGGCTCAGGTCGTCCTGGTGCTGCAGGTAGTGGAAACGGTAGCGGTTGCCCAGCTCGGGGTATTTTTCGGGCGGCACATCGGGCGCAGCGTGGGCCAGGGCCTGGGTGAGTGCCATGCCGATCACGTAGGAAGCGGCTTCGTCGGTGGGTACGGCGCCGCCCACGTCGCGCACGGCCTCCTGGATGCTGCGCACGATGATGGCCGTGGAGTCGAACAGCGTGCCGTCCCAGTCAAAGGCGATCAGGTCAAAGCGGCGTGGGCGGGAGGTCGCAGGCATGGGGCAATCAGGCGGTTGGAACGAAGTCGGCAAGCTCCGGCGGCAGTTCGGCGTTCAGCAGCACGCGTTCGCCGGTGGCCGGGTGCGTGAACTGTAACCGCCACGCATGAAGAAACATGCGCCGCATCCCCAGCTTGTGCAGGCGTTTGTTGAGGTCGAAATCACCGTATTTGTCGTCCCCCACGATCGCGTGCCCCTGGCTGGCCAGGTGCACACGGATCTGGTGGGTGCGGCCGGTCTTGATGGTCACCTCCAACAGGCTCATGGCCGGCAGGCCTTGCGCCGGTCGGGCCGGCAGCACCTGTCGCACCTTGACCAGTGTGACCGAACGCATGCCGTCGGGGTCGTCGGCGGTGGTCACCCGCACGCGGCGTTCGCCGTCGGCCTGCAGGTATTTGTGCAGCGGCAGGTCGATCACCTTCTTGTTGGAGGCCCAGGCCCCGGTCACCAGCGCGAGATAGGTTTTGCCGGTTTCGCGTTCACGGAACTGGTCTTGCAGGTGAGTGAGTGCTGACCTTTTTTTTGCCACCAGCAGGATGCCCGATGTTTCGCGGTCCAGCCGGTGCACCAGCTCCAGAAACCGGGCCTGGGGCCGCGCCTGGCGCAGTTGCTCGATCACGCCAAAGCTCACGCCGCTGCCACCATGCACCGCCACGCCAGCGGGCTTGTCCAGGGCAATCAGGTGTTCGTCTTCGAGCAGGATGGGGAACTCGCGCGCCGGAGCAGGCCGCTCGGCCTTTTCAGCCACCTTGTCGGAGATGCGCACGGGCGGCAGGCGCACCACGTCGCCCGCCTCCACGCGGGTGTCGGCGTTGACCCGGCCCTTGTTGATGCGCACCTCGCCACTGCGGATGATGCGATAGACATGGGTTTTGGGCACGCCTTTGAGCTGGCGTATCAGAAAGTTGTCGAGGCGCTGGCCCGAAGAGTCTTCGTCGACCTCCACCAGGCGCGCTGCGGGAGCGGGAGCGGCGGGGGTGCGGTCGAATGACGGTTTGCCCCCTATAATGTGTTTCACCTGCGCGTCAATGTGTAAGTGGTTGATTTGTCTGGAGTTTAGTCCACACAGCCCTTGCATTTGCGCAGGCAGGTCGATGCCAGCGGGCGTCGTACCGGCAGATTGCAGGCCAGATGCCTGCAGTGGCCTGTACGCCGTGCGGCGGGCTGACAAATTGAAACACTGATACGGAATCCCCCAAGCTGGCAGATTCGCCCCACCAGGGCGCAATCTGCCAGCGGATCGAAGCGAGCATGTGGTTGCTGATGGCATTGATATTGACTCTCTGGCGGTGGCGCTTGCCCCCGCTTTTGGGCGTCATATTGCCTATAGCGCGCACCCTGCCTGCGCATACAGCTATTATTTCGATAGCAAAACTGCGCACACTCCCACTCGCCCCCATCCACCCGCCCTTGCCGCCCCCGTTGAGCTAGCGCTCGACGGCACTGCGTCATCCCCGGCAATTCCCTTCGTTTCAATGCGTCAGTCCAGGCATTCACAGCTCCTGTAGAGCTTGTTTTTGGTTTGGAACTGCGGGTGGCAGCCCGCGCAGCCCTGTTGGCTGCGCCGCTGCCCTCCGCAAAACACGCAAAGGAATCGCATCATGAAGCGGATGCTCATCAACGCCACGCAGCCCGAAGAACGGCGCCTGGCCATCGTCGACGGACAAAAGCTCCTCGACTACGAAATCGAAATCGAGGGGCGCGAGCAACGCAAGGGCAATATCTACAAGGCCGTCGTCACGCGCGTCGAGCCTTCGCTGGAAGCCTGCTTTGTGGATTACGGCGAAGACCGCCACGGTTTTCTGCCGTTCAAGGAAATTTCGCGCAGCTACTTCGCCCCGGGTGTCTCGCCCAACCAGGCACGCATCAATGACGTGATCAAGGAAGGCCAGGAACTGCTGGTCCAGGTCGAAAAAGAAGAGCGCGGCAACAAGGGCGCTGCCCTGACCACCTTTGTCTCGCTGGCCGGCCGCTACGTGGTGCTGATGCCCAACAACCCCCGTGGCGGTGGCGTTTCGCGCCGCATCGAGGGCGAGGACCGCGCCGAGCTGAAAGAGGCGATGGACCAGCTGGAATACCCGAACGGCATGAGCATCATCGCGCGCACGGCCGGCATTGGCCGCAGCGCGCCCGAGCTGCAGTGGGACCTGAACTACTTGCTCAAGCTCTGGACCGCAATTGACGGCGCAGGCAAGGGCGGCAAGGGCGCCTTCCTGATTTACCAGGAATCGAGCCTGGTGATCCGCGCCATCCGCGACTACTTCAACAACGACATCGGTGACATCCTCATCGACACCGACGACATCTACGAGCAGGCGCAGCAGTTCATGGCGCACGTCATGCCCGAGCATGCCGCCCGCGTGAAGCGCTACCGCGACGATGCTGCCCTGTTCAGCCGCTTCCAGATCGAGCACCAGATCGAGTCGGCCTACGCCCGCACCGTGCAACTGCCCTCGGGCGGCGCCATCGTGATCGACCACACCGAAGCGCTGGTCAGCGTGGACGTGAACTCGGCCCGCGCCATCAAGGGCGGTGACATCGAGGAAACCGCCACCCGCACCAACCTGGAAGCTGCCGACGAAGTGGCCCGCCAGATGCGCCTGCGCGACCTGGGCGGCCTGATCGTCATCGACTTCATCGACATGGAGGAGAGCAAGAACCGCCGCGAAGTGGAAAACCGCCTGCGCGACGCCTTGCGCCAGGACCGCGCCCGCGTGCAGTTCGGCACCATCAGCAAGTTTGGCCTCATGGAAATGAGCCGCCAGCGCCTCAAGCCCGCATTGAGCGAAGGCTCGTCCATCCCCTGCCCCCGCTGCGGCGGCTCGGGCCACATCCGCGACACCGAATCGTCGGCCCTGCAGATCCTGCGCATCATTCAGGAAGAGTCCATGAAGGACAACACGGCCGCCGTGCACTGCCAGGTGCCGGTGGAAGTGGCTTCGTTCCTGCTGAACGAGAAGCGCACCGAGATCGCCAAGATCGAACTCAAGCAGCGCGTGGCCGTGCTGATGGTGCCCAACAAGACGCTGGAAACCCCCAACTACCGCCTGGAGCGCCTCAAGCACGACGACCCGCGCCTGGACCACATCGAAGCCAGCTACAAGCTCGCAGAAGAAGTGGAAGACCCCACGGCCGTGACGCGCCGCTCGCAAGAGCCCACCAACAAGCAGACCCCGGTGATCAAGGGTGTGCTGCCAGATGCGCCCGCGCCCATCGCAGAACCGCGCGAGCCGCGCCCCGAAGGCGCCGTGCGCCCACCGCGCGCGGGCCAGCGCCCGGCCGCTGCTGCCCCGGTGCAAGCCGCCGCACCCGCTCCTGCGGCACCGCGCGCCCCTGTCGCGGCCCAGGAACAAGGCTTCTTCGGCTGGCTCAAGAGCCTGTTTGGCATGGGTGACGCCCCGGCATCCGCTCCGGTGGCAGCCCCCGCACCGGCCGCTGCGCCCGCCGAAGCCGGCACACGCAGCGAACCCCGCCGCGACGGCCGCAATGGCGAAGGCCGTGGCCGCCGTGGTGAACGCGGCGCAGGCCGCGACGGCAACCGCGAAGGCGGTGCCCGTGATGGCAACCGCGAAGCTGCCGGCGAAGGCCGTGGCCGCCGTGGTGAACGCTCGGCTGAGGGCCGCGCCCCGCGCGACGGCGAAGGCCGTCCTCCCCGTGGCGAAGGCGAAGGCCGCAATGGACGTGAAGGTCGCGAAGGCCGTGAAGGTGGCCGTGGCCGCCGCGACGAGCCCCGCAACAACGCTGCTGGCGCCGACGCCGACAATGCCGCCGCCCAGACCGCCATCCAGGCGCAGGTGACCGGCCCGAGTGGCAATGGCGCCGAAACGGCTGGCACCCAGCCCCGTGGCGAACGCGGCCCCCGCCGTGAACGCGGTGAAGGCCAGGGTCGTCGTGAACGCGGCGAACGCGCACCCCGCGCGGCAGAGGCCCGGGAAGACACCGGCGCCCCCACGCCCGACTTCGCGGACACCGCGCCGCTGGCATCGCTGCCCGATCTGGACCTGACCGGCAACGACGTCGCACCGGCCGCAGACGAACGCCGTGAGCGCCGCTCACGCGACCGCTATGGCCGCGACCGGCGCGAACGCGGTGAACGCGGTCCCCGCGACACGGTGGAATCGGCTGCCCCCGCCATGATGGAGCTCGACACCTCGGCCCCGGTTGCCGCCACTGCGACCGAAGCCCAGGAAGAGCCGGCACGCCGCAGCTACTTCAACGCGGCTCCGGCACCGGCGCAAGCACCCGCAGCCCCTGCGCCAGCGCTGGTACCCGCTCCTGCACCCGTGCCAGCACCCGCACAGCCCCGCGCCGAGACCGCCGTGCAAGCTGCTGCCCCCGTGCCAGCACCTGCTGCCGCACCGGCACCGGCGCCCTTGGCCGCCGCGCCAGCGCCAGCGCCCGCTCCTGTGGCGGTGGCTGCAAAGCCCGCACCCGCGGTGTCACCGGCGCCTGCCGCAGCGCCTACAGCGGCACCGGCCCAAGGCATGCCCCGCGTCCAGGGCTTTACGCTGCCGCTCGATGCGCTGCACCAGGTGGCCGCTGCGTCGGGCCTGCAATGGGTGAACTCGGATGCTGAAAAAATCGCCGCCGTACAGGCAGCGATTGCCGCCGAGCCACAACCCATCCGCGTGCCGCGCGAGCGCCCGCCCGCCGTGGTGCTGGACGAAGGCCCGCTGGTGCTGGTGGAAACCCGCCGCGACCTCTCTGCCATGACGCTGCCGTTTGAGCAACCCCCAACGGCTTGATGCCCTGACAGGTCTGCCGCCCCCCCGGGCCGCAGTCACCACCAAAGAAGGCGGCCTGGGCCGCCTTCTTTCATTGCAGCCCGCAAATACCCGTGGGGGCCAGCAGCAACCCGGCACCGGGTACCATTTTGGGTCGTTGTGGCCACCGCACGCATGCAGCACCCCGCATCGCCAGCGCCTGCAGTGTCCCGGCCACCGCCTGCCTTGCCCTCCGAGATCCACAGACCTTCCGCCACCATGCTGTTCCTGCTGTCTCCCGCCAAATCGCTCGACTACGACACGCCTTTGCCCGAGGGGCTGCCGCACACCGTGCCGCAGTTCGTGCCGCAGTCGGCGCAGCTGATCGAGGTGCTGCGCCAGAAATCCCCCCAGGACATCGCCTCGCTGATGGGTCTGAGCGACAAGCTCGCCGCCCTGAACGTGGCGCGCTACGAGGTGTGGCAACCGAAATTCACCGCCACCAACGCACGCCAGGCCGTGCTGGCCTTCAACGGTGATGTGTATGAAGGCCTGCAGGCCCGAACGCTGACCGCGCCCGACCTGGACTGGGCGCAAAACCATCTGGCCATCCTCAGCGGCCTGTATGGCGTGCTGCGGCCGCTCGATCGCATGCAGCCCTACCGGCTGGAAATGGGCACGCGCCTGGCCACCGATGCGGGCAGCAACCTCTACCAGTTCTGGGGCAGCCAGATTGCCGAGCACCTCAACACCCGCTTGCGTGCCGACACCACACCCGTGGTGGTCAACCTGGCTTCGCAGGAGTATTTCAAGGCCGTGGACCGCAAGGCCCTCAAGGCGCGCGTCATCGACTGCGTGTTCGAGGACTGGAAAGCGGGCGCCTACAAGATCATCAGCTTTCATGCCAAGCGCGCGCGGGGCCTCATGGCGCGCCATGCCATCACGCACCGCATTGCCACGCCCCACCAACTCGAAGGGTTTGACCTGGAGGGCTATGCCTTTGCCCCCGCCGCCTCCGAGCCCGAGCGCCTGGTGTTCCGGCGCAAGGCGGCCTGAGCAGCATCATGGCGACGCGTTCTGACCAGCGCACCCCGGCAGGGGCAAGCACGGCGCAACCGGCCCGCCAATCCATCACGCCCGAGCTGCGCGACTGGATTGCCGAGCAGGCCAGCGCCGGCTGCTCGCCCGCCGCCCTGCGGCAATCCCTGCGCGCAGCGGGCTGGGACGACGACGTGGCCGCGCAGGCGCTGGCCGATGCGCTGCAAGCACCCACCAGCAACAGCCCCGAGGCCCACCACCGCGCACCGCCCCTGGCCGTGCCCGCACCGCTGCTGGCAGATTCGCCCCCGTTTCTGGATGCGGGCGACCGGCAGGTCGGCGTGCTGCTCACCCTCGCGCAGCCCCGCCTGGTGGTGTTTGCCAACCTGCTTGCGCCCGAGGAATGCGACGCCCTGATCGCCGCCGCCGCCCCGCGCATGGCGCGCTCGCTCACGGTGGCCACCCAGACGGGCGGCGACGAAATCAACGACGACCGCACCAGCGACGGCATGTTTTTTCAGCGGGGCGAGAGCCCGCTGATCCAGCGTATCGAAGAACGCATTGCCCGCCTGCTGAACTGGCCCATCGAAAATGGCGAAGGCCTGCAGGTGCTGCACTACGGCCCCGGCGCCGAATACAAGCCGCATTACGACTACTTTGACCCCGCCGAGCCCGGCACCCCCACCATCGTGCGGCGCGGCGGGCAGCGCGTGGGCACGCTGGTGATGTACCTGAACACGCCCGAAAAAGGCGGCGGCACCATCTTCCCCGATGTGCAGGTCGAGGTGGCACCGCAGCGCGGCAACGCCGTGTTCTTCAGCTACGAGCGCCCCGATCCGTCCACGCGCACACTGCATGGCGGCGCGCCGGTCATTGCGGGCGACAAGTGGATTGCCACCAAATGGCTGCGCGAGCGCGAATTTATATAAAAACAGGCTCTAGCGCTTTCCCGATAAGCGCAAGCAGCTATTAATTTAATAGTAAAAGGATAGACCATGACCACGCCGGAACAATCGCAGCTGGGCAAGGCATCGGCGTATGCCGATCAATACGATGCCTCGCTGTTGTTTCCCATTGCGCGCGCAGGCAAGCGCGCCGAGATCGGCATTGCGGGCGCGGCACCCTTTTTTGGGGCCGACCTGTGGACGGCGTTCGAGCTGTCGTGGCTGAACTTGCGCGGCAAGCCGCAGGTGGCGCTGGCGCACATCACCGTGCCCTGCGAAACACCCAACATTGTCGAGAGCAAGTCGTTCAAGCTTTACCTCAACAGCTTCAACAACACGCGCTTTGCCGATGCGGCTGAAGTGCAGGCACGCATCCGCACCGACATCAGCGAAGCCGTGTGGCGCGGTGCCGACCGCGCCGCCACCGTGGGCGTGAAACTGCTGCTGCCCGAACTGTTTGACCGCGAGCCCGTGCACGAACTCGATGGCCTGAGTCTGGACCGGCTGGACGTGGAATGCACGCGCTACCAGCCCGCACCCGAATTGCTGACCGCGGCCTCTGGCGAAGCGCCCGTGTCCGAGGTGCTGACCAGCAACCTGCTCAAGAGCAATTGTCTGGTGACCGGCCAGCCCGACTGGGGCAGCGTGCAGATTGCCTACAGCGGCCCGCAGATCGACCAGGAGGGGTTGCTGCAATACATCGTGAGCTTTCGCAACCACAACGAATTCCACGAGCAGTGCGTGGAGCGCATCTTCATGGACATCTGGACCCGCTGCCAGCCCATCAAGCTCACGGTATATGCCCGCTACACGCGCCGGGGCGGCCTCGACATCAACCCGCTGCGCACCAGCCACCCGCAGCAGTTGCCGGCCAACACGCGCACGGCGCGGCAGTAAACGCGCACGATCGTGACCGCAGGCTGCGCCAGCCTGCCCCAGGCGGACGCACCCACAGCCACATCACAGCCCACAGCCGCATCAGCGGATGCGGAACACTTGCACCGAGCGCGACAAGGCCACCGAGTTGCCCTTGAGCGCCTCGGCCGAGGCGGCGGTCTGCTCGACCAGCGCTGCGTTTTGCTGGGTCACGGTCTCCAGTTGCGCGACAGCCTCGTTCACCTGGCCGATGCCGATCGACTGCTCTGCGGTGGCCTGGCTGATCTGGCGCACCAGATCGCTCACGCGGGACACCGACGACACCACACCGGCAATCGTCTGGCCCGCCTCGGCCATCTGGCGCGAGCCATCGGCCACCTGGGACACCGAGGTGCCGATCAGCGCACGGATTTCCTTGGCCGCCCCCGCACTGCGCTGCGCCAGCGCCCGCACCTCGCCAGCCACCACGGCAAAACCCCTGCCCTGCTCGCCTGCGCGTGCCGCTTCCACGGCGGCATTGAGGGCCAGCAGGTTGGTCTGAAAGGCAATGCCCTCGATCACCGAAACAATCTCGCCCACCTTGCGCGACGACTGCTCGATGGCGTGCATGGCTTGCCCCACCTGCTGCACGGCCAGCCCGCCCGCCCGCGCCACTTCGGCACTGTGCGTGCTGTCGTTGGCCACCGCGCTCGAAGTGTCGGCAGTGTGCCGCACGGTGCTGGACAGCTCTTGCATCGCAGCGGCGGTTTCCTGCAGATTGGCGGCCTGTGCCTCGGTGCGCTGGTACAGGTCGTGCCCGCCCTGCGAAATTTCTTCGGTGGACCGCAAAAAACCCGCAATCTCGGTGCGCACATCGCCCACCACGGCACGCAGGTTGACCTGGATCTGCTGCAGGCCACGCACCAGGGGCGCCAGCGACGGTGTGCACTGCGCACTGTCCAGCGTGGTGACCAGGTTGCAGCAGGCAATGTCGCCCGCAAACCGCTCGACCGTGCGCATGCCGCCCACGATGCGGCCGTGAAACCACGCCAGCACGCCTGCGCATCCCACCCCCATCAGTGCCAGCTGGGCACCCCAGGCCAGGACACCCTGCCAGCCCAGCCAGAGCGGCAGCATTCCCAGCAGCACGACACCCAGCAGCATCAGCGCCAGCGACTGCGTGGCCGACAGCTGCTGCAGCCGCTGCAGCGCACCGCGCATTCCGGGGTAAACCACTTGGCCGTGGTGCAAACGAATCGTCTCGCGCTGCGCGGCCAGGTCACTGCGTAGCTAGGCATACAGCGCTTCGGCCTGCTGCACCTCGGCGCGGCCCGGCTTGGTGCGCACCGACAGATATCCTCCCGCTTGCCGCCCTCCATGATGGGCGTCACGTTGGCCCGCACCCAGTAGAAGCCGCCGTCCTTGCGCCGGTTCTTCACCAGCCCGGTCCAGGTGTGTACGCACCCGACGGTGGACCACATGTCCTTGAACGCCTGGGGCGGCATGTCGGGATGGCGGATCAGGTTGTGGGGCTGGCCTACCAGTTCGTCATGGCTGTAACCGCTGGCCTCGATAAAGGCGGGATTGCAGTGCACGATGATGCCCTTGGTGTCGGTGGACGACACCAGCATGCTCTCTTCAGGGAAATCAAACTCGTGTTGGGTTACCGGCAAATTCACACGCATGCATTGATTCCTTGTGCTGCCCTGCACCAAAAAGTGGCAGGAAAGTCCCTGATGTTAGCGCGTGATACAAGTCAACAAAAATTTCACCCCCAGAGCGGCGTCAAAACAGCGGCGCGGTGTGCGGATCAGGGTGGCGTGCGGTGCCAGGCCCAGCGCAAGGCGGCTCGCCCGCCGAGGCCAGGTGGTCAGACAGGCGCACCAGCGCCCCCACCCGCACGCCCAGCAGCCGCAAGCGTCGGTCCAGCGGCACCCGCTTCAGGCAAAGCCCCGCCGTGTGGCGGATCGTGGCCGCATCGTCAGTGGGCACTGGCAAGGTGTGGTCCCGCGTGGCGGTCTTGAAGTCGTCATAGCGCAGCTTGATGCCGATGGTCTTGCCCACATAGCCCTTGCGCTGCAGGTCCTTGGCCACGCGCTGGCACAGGTCGGTGAAGATGCGGCCGAGTTCTGCTTTGTCGCGCACGGCGTGCAGGTCGCGTTCGAACGTGGTCTCGCGGCTCATGCTCACGGGCTCGCTCTCGGTCACCACGGGGCTGTCGTCCCAGCCCCAGGCCACGCGGTGCATCCACGCACCGGTGGATTTGCCAAAGTGGCCCATCAGCCACTGCGGGTCTTGCGCGGCCAGCTCGCCAATGGTGTGCACCCCCAGCGCCGCCAGTTTTTCGCCCGCCTTGGGGCCGATGCCGTTGATCTTGCGCACGTTGAGCGGCCAGATGGTGGCCTGCAGGTCGGACTCGTACACGATGGAGATGCCATTGGGCTTGTTGAACTCGCTGGCCATCTTGGCCAGCAGCCGGTTGGGCGCCACGCCAATCGAGCAGGTCAGGCCCGTGCGGTCAAAAATGCTTTTCTGGATGAGCCGCGCCAGTACCCTGCCCCCTTCGCGCTGGCCGCCGGGCACATCGGTGAAATCGATATACACCTCGTCCACCCCCCGGTCCTGCATCACCGGCGCAATCTCGGTAATGGTGCTCTTGAACAGCCGTGAAAACCTGCGCACCTCGTCAAAGTCCACCGGCAGCACAATGGCATGCGGGCACAGCCTGGCGGCTTTCATCATGCCCATGGCCGAGCCCACGCCAAACTGCCGCGCGGCATAGGTGGCGGTGGTGATCACGCCCCGGCCCACGTAGTCCTTGAGCAGCGGGAAATCGGCCACAGGAATAAAGCACGGCTCGCGCGCACCCGAACCATCGGGACTTTGCAGCAGCAGATCGTCCACCGTGCGCCGCCCGCCGCCAATCACCACGGGCAGGCCCTTGAGCTGCGGATAGCGCAGCAACTCCACAGACGCAAAGAAAGCGTCCATGTCCAGGTGCGCAATGCGGCGCAGCTTGCCGGTAGGGGCAGCCTGCGCAGGAGGTGGGGTCTCAGGAAAATCGGGCTCAATGGCGATCACACCCGATATTGTGGGGCGCGGCGCCCTCCCACCGCAGGCGGATGATTAGCGATGGCGCCGCGCGCTGCGCTCCCCGGCCCCGATGGCCCCCAGCATCAGCACCACGCCCGCCATCTGCCAGCCGCCCAAAGTGTGCTGAAAGTACAACCAGTCCACCACGATGGCGACCGCCGGATAGGCGAACTGCAGCACCGCCACCCGAGCCGTCGCCAACCGGGCCATGCCTGCGTACATCAAGGTATACGCCAAGCCGGTGTGGATCAGCCCCAGCCCAGCCAGCCATGCCCACGAGACACCCCAGACAGGCCAACCGTGTCCCACAGGGGCTACCCACAGCACGGCCGCACCCAGCGCACACTGCCACCACGCCAGGGCACCCAGCGGCAGCGCCCCCAAGCGCTTGGCGACCACGGTGACGGTGGCTGTGCACAGCGCACCGATCAGGCACAGGCCAATGCCCACCCAGTAGCCTGGCGCGTGGCTACCGCCCGATGGAGCCAACCCCTGGGCCACGCCCGTGGCCAGCACCAGCCCCGCCATAGCGACCAGCACTGACACCGCGCGCTGCCGGGGAACGGCCTCTTTCAACCACCAAGCCCCTAGCAGCAAAACCCACAGGGGTTGCACATGGAACAGCACCACCGCCACCCCGGTGGGCACCTGCTGGATCGCCGTGAAAAATAGCCACCAGCTCGCCAACATGAGCCCGCTGAGCAGCAACACCCACGGCAAAGCAGCCCTGCCCACCCAGAGCCCCTGCCACAGTCCCGACCATGACCGGTGGCGCCAAGCCATCCACAACGTGAGCCCAACGAGGCCAAACGCGCAGCGGAACCAGGTCACTGTCAACGGCGCCGCCTGCGCCTTGTCCACAAACACGCCGATGGTGCCCAGCAGCGCGTTGCCCAGCACGAAGGTGATCCAGCCCTCCAGCCGACGGGCATCCGGCAGCGCATGGGCAACGGCCGCAGGTGAAGCGGACGCTGGAACCACGGGTGCGGATGTGCTTGAAACGGTAGAGGAAGACTGCTGCATGCCCGCAGTGTGGCGGCCAGTCCATGCATTCGAAAGCGCATAATTCGTGAACTAATCATTCGATCATCGAATACATCATTACTGGGGCAATGCATGAGCTACCGCGATTTGCAATTCGATTGGCTTCAGTGCCTGGTGGCTGTGGTGGATGCAGGCTCGCTCTCCGGCGCAGCGGGCGAGGTGCACCGGTCCCAGTCGGCGGTCAGCATGCAACTCAAGAAGCTCGAAGACGCCGTAGGCCACCGACTGCTGGAGCGCGATGCACGCAAGCAGCACCTTACGCCCGAGGGTGAAACCCTGCTGGGCTATGCGCGCCGCATTCTGGAGCTGCACGCAGAAGCGCACGACGCCCTGAACGGCGACGCCCTCACAGGCCAGGTGCGGCTGGGGGTGCCGGATGACTATGCGGCGCGCTACCTTACGCCGGTGCTCAAACGCTTTGCGCCCCGGCACAGTGCGGTGGAGATTGAGCTGGACTGCGAGCAGTCCACCGCACTCATCCCACGCGTGGCCAGTGGCGACCTGGACCTGGCTCTGATCTCGCGAGACCACGCACGCCGGGGCACGCTGCTGTTTCATGAACCCATGGTGTGGGTGGGGTCAGCGCAGTTCGAGTTGTGGAGGCGTGACCCACTGCCGATTGCGGTGTACGAATCGGCCAGCCTGGCGCGGCGCGGCGCCATCCACGCGCTGGCGCAGCAGGGGCGCCGCTACAGGGTGGTCTATCACAGCTCCAGCCTGGCCGGGCAAATTGCAGCGGTGGAAAGCGGCCTGGCCGTGGCCGCCCTCACCCACTGCAGCGTGCCACCGCAGCTGCAGGTGCTCGGCGCCGAACACGGCCTGGGGCCGCTGGCCCCCATGGAAGTGGCCGTCTACCGCAGCCGCGCATCGCGCGGCTCCAAGGCGGTGGACAGTCTGCAGAACCTGCTGATGCAGACCCTTCGGCAGTCCGGCGGCGCCCGCGTGACCGCCTGAGCGCCTGAGTACGAGACGGGGCCCTATTTTTTGGAGAGTGCCGCCCGGCGAATGCCCTGCAGCGTCCCCGTGGGCGTGATGGCCTCGGGGTCGATCAGGCAGTGCAGCACGCTGGGCAGGCCGCTGGCGCGTGCGCGGGCCAGGGCGGGGGCAAATTCTTCGGTGGTGGTTATGCGCTCGCCGTGGCCGCCAAAGGCCTGGGCGTAGGCCTGGAAGTCGGGGTTTTTCAGGGCCGTGGCGCTGATGCGGCCGGGGTATTCGCGCTCCTGGTGCATGCGGATGGTGCCGTACATGGCGTTGTCGAGCAGCACCACGATGACGGGCAGGCCGTATTGCACGGCGGTGGCAAATTCCTGTCCGTGCATCAGAAAGTCGCCGTCGCCTGCAAACACCACCACTTCACGCTGTGGCCACAGGCGCTTGGCACCCACGGCCGCAGGCAGGCCGTAGCCCATGGACCCGCTGGTGGGCGCCAGCTGGCTGGCATAGCTGGTGAAAGGCCAGAAGCGGTGCACCCAGGTGGCGAAGTTGCCGGCGCCGTTGCAAAAGATGGTGTCGGCCGGCAGTGTGGCGCGCAGGTGCTGCATCACCTCGCCCATTTGCAGCGCGCCAGGGATGCGGATGGGCGCCGGGTCGCTCCAGGCCAGGTAATCGGCGTGCGCAGCCTCGGTGTGGGCTTTTAATGGCACGTTTGCCTGGGGACGCACGGCATTCAACGCGGCAGCAAAGGCCTGCGGCGTGGCATGAATGGCCTGCGTGGGGCGATAAAGCTTGCCCAGCTCGTCGGCATCGGCGTGCACATGCACCAAGGGTTGCGCGGGTGTGGGGATGTCGAACAGCTCGTAGCCCTGCGAAGGCACTTCGGACAAACGCCCACCCACCACCAGCACCAGGTCGGACGCCTTGATGCGCGCCAACAGCTTGGGGGTCACGCCCAGGCCGAGGTCGCCGCCGTAGCAAGCGTGCGTGGCCGGGAACAGCATTTGCCGGCGAAACGAGCAATACACCGGGATCGACCACGCCTGGGCAAACGCCGTGAACGCTTGCACTGCCTGCGCAGACCAACGGCTGCCGCCCACAATCGCCACGGGCTGCTGTGCCGCCTGCAAGCGTTGCTGCAACTCGGCCATCTGCGCCGCACCGGGGTGTGTTTCGGTGACCTGGTAAGGCAAGGCATCGGCCACCGTGGCGGCTTGCACCAGCATGTCTTCGGGCAGCGCCACCACCACGGGGCCGGGGCGGCCCGAGGTGGCAACGTGGAAGGCGCGCGAGACCAGCTCGGGCATGCGCGCCGGGTCGTCGATCTGCACCACCCACTTGGCCATGGTGCCAAACACGGCGCGGTAGTCGAGCTCCTGAAACGCCTCGCGCCCCATGGCACCGCGTGCCACCTGGCCCACAAACAGGATGAGCGGGGTGGAGTCCTGGTGCGCAATGTGGATGCCTGCGGCCGCGTTGGTGGCGCCCGGCCCGCGCGTCACAAAGCAGATGCCCGGCTGCCCCGTGAGCTTGCCCTGCGCCTCGGCCATCATGGCCGCGCCGCCCTCCTGGCGGCACACGGTAACGGCGATGTGGGCATCGTGCAGCGCATCGAGCACGGCCAGGTAGCTTTCGCCGGGCACGCAAAACAGTTGCTGCACGCCGTGGATGAGGAGCTGATCGACCAGTATCTGGCCGCCGGTGCGGGAGTTTGTCATGGGCAGGGATGATAAAAACAGCTCAGGCGAGCGGGTAGGTGCCCGGCAGCAAAATGCCCCGGTCCACCGTGTTGATGTTGGTGTGGCCGCAGAACGCCATGGTGATGTCCAGCTCTTTCTGGATGATCTGCAGCGCCCGGGTCACGCCCGCCTCGCCATAGGCACCCAGGCCATACAAGAAACTGCGGCCAATCAGCGTGCCGCGCGCGCCCAGGGCACGGGCCTTGAGCACGTCCTGGCCGCTGCGGATGCCGCCGTCCATCCACACCTCGATGTCCTTGCCCACCGCCTCGGCGATGGCGGGCAGTGCGGCAATGGACGAAGGCGCGCCATCGAGCTGGCGGCCGCCGTGGTTGCTGACGATGAGCGCATCGGCACCGCTGTTGACCGCCAGGCGCGCGTCTTCGGCGTCCATGATGCCCTTCAGGATCAGCTTGCCGCCCCAGCGCTTTTTGATCCACTCCACATCGCCCCAGTTGAGCTGCGGGTCAAACTGCTCGGCCGTCCACGATGCCAGCGACGACATGTCGCCCACGCCCTTGGCATGGCCCACGATGTTGCCAAACGTGCGGCGTTTGGTGCCCAGCATGCCCAGGCACCAGTGCGGCTTGGTCGCCAGGTTGATGAGGTTGGCCAGCGTGGGCTTCGGGGGCGACGACAGGCCATTTTTGATGTCCTTGTGGCGCTGGCCCAGGATCTGCAAATCCAGCGTGAGCTGCAGCGCCGAGCAGCCAGCAGCCTTGGCGCGGTCGATCAGGCGCTCGATGTAGTCGCGGTCGCGCATCACATACAGCTGAAACCAGAAGCCGGGGCCGGCGTGCTGGGCCACGTCTTCGATGGAACAGATGCTCATGGTCGACAGCGTGAACGGAATGCCAAACGCCTTGGCCGCACGCGCGCCCAGAATTTCGCCATCGGCATGCTGCATGCCCGTCAGGCCCGTGGGCGCAATGGCCACCGGCATGGCCACGTCCTGGCCGACCATGGTGGTGCGGGTGCTGCGGCCCTCCATGTTCACGGCCACACGCTGGCGCAGCTTGATGCCCTGAAAATCGGCGGTGTTGGAGCGGTAGGTGCCCTCGGTGTACGAGCCCGAATCGGCATAGTCATAGAACATGCGTGGCACACGGCGCTTGGCAACCACACGCAGGTCTTCGATGCAGGTAACTGTGGACAGATTGGGCACTTGGGCACTCCGGGTAACAAAGGATTTGACTGCGCATGGTAGGTGGCTGCGCACGGCGGGGCCATCAAAATTATTTGCGCGGCCTTGCAACAAATTTCGCGCCCAACCACCAACGGCACGGGGCCCCAGCAAAAAATACAAGCAAAAACCGACTCTAGCCCTTATGCATCAAGCGCTAGAAGCTATTATTTCAGGAGCCTTCTACTGCCTGAACATCGCCTTGCGTCACCAGCACGGGCTGGGCATCGGCCCCCGCGTACAGGCGAAACTGCCGCCGTCCTGCGGTTTTGGCGGCATACATGGCCGCATCGGCGTGGCGTGACAGCTCATCGAAGTTCTCGCCATGCTGGGGGAACAGGGCAATGCCGCCACTCAACCCCACCGACAGCACCTGGTCATTGATCACATACGCCGGGCTGCAGGCCGCCATGATCTTGGTGGCCACATGGCAGGCCTGCTCTGCGGTGTCGATGCTTGGCAGCATCACCACAAACTCGTCGCCCCCTGGCGGCACACCGTGTCGGACACGCGCACGGCGCCCGTGAGGCGCTTGGCCAGCTGCACCAGCAACTTGTCGCCCATGTCGTGGCCCAGCGTGTCGTTGATTTGCTTGAAGCCATCGAGATCGATGTACATCACGGCCACCGATTTCTGCTCGCGCCGTGCCTGGGCCAGCGCCTGGCGGGCCCGGTCTTGCAGCAGCAGGCGGTTGGGCAGATCGGTCAGCGCGTCGTATTGCGCCAGGTGCGCCATGCGTTCGGCCATGGCCACGCTTTCGGTCACATCGCGCAGCACGGCCACGGCGCCGGTGATGTGGCCGTGGCGGTCGGTGATAGGGCTGGCCGTTTCCTCCACATCAAAGCGCTGGCCACTGGTGCGGTGCAGCAGCACGCCGCGCGTGGGCTCCACGGCTTTTTTCTGCGCAAGGGCCTGGCGCAGCGGGCTGGTCTGGGGCGCCTGTCCGTCCGGGGTGACCAGGCGCATCACCTCGTCCACATTGCGGCCCGCGGCGTCAAACCCCTGCCAGCCGGTCAGGCGCTGCGCCACGGGGTTCAGGTAGGTGACCAGGCCCTGTGCATCGGTGCAGACCACGGCATCGCCAATCGACTTGAGTGTCAGGCGCATGCGCTCCTTTTCCTCGAACAGCGCTTCTTCCATGCGCTTGCGCTCGGTGATGTCGGTCACCTGCACAAAAATGCCGCGCACCTCTTCGCCGTCCATATCGGGCACATAGGAGGCGATGGCGTAGCGTTCCGTGCCCGCGGGGTCCACGATGGTGCGCTCGAAAATCTGTGCATGCCCCTGCAGCGCGTGCCCCAGGTAAGGCAGGGTCTTCTGGTAAAGCTCTTCACCCAGCAACTCGCGGATGTGCTTGCCGCGCATTTCGTCGGGCGCCTTGCCAAACCATTCCACATAGGCGTGGTTGGCAAAGCGGTTGTGCAGGTCGCGATCCCAGTAACCAATCATGGACGGCAGGTTGTTCAGGATGGTGCGCAGGTCGTGCTCGGCCTGTTGCAGTTGGGCGCCCACCTCCTGGCGGCGGCCCAACTCGCGTGCAAAAAGCACCGCCAGCCCCACGCAGGCGGCCATCAGCACCAGGGCAAAGCTGCCTGAAAGCCAGGCGCTGCGGTACCAGCCGGCCAAAATGGAATCGACCGACTGGGCCACGTTCACCATCAGGGGGTAGTCGCCCACATGCCGGAAGGCGTAAAGCCGCTCTACCTTGTCAAGCGCCGCACGGCCCGTGAAGGTGCCGCTGCGGGCCGCCTGCATATTGCGCATGGTGGGCGTGCCCGCCAGGCTGCGGCCCAGCACGTCCTCGCTGAAGGGGAACCGCGCGACAAGAACGCCATCGGCCCGGAACAGGTTCAGGGCGCCGCCGGCGCCCAGGTTCAGCTCTTCAAACAAACCCTGAAAATGCGCCAGCCGGATGGTGCCCACCACCACCCCGGCCAGCCGGCCTTGGGAATCATAAAAAGCGCGGCTCACGGGCAGGCTGAGCTGGCCGCTCAGGCGCGCACGCACCGGCGCGCCCACATACAGGCCCGTGTGGGCACCGCTCTCAAACACCTTGAAGTAATCGCGATCGGCAAAGTTGGCTTTGCGGGGCACCGCGTGTTCGGAATCCATCACCACATTGCCAGCCGGGTCCAGCACCAAAATGGAGCCGACGCCTTGCACGCGCAGCGAGTTGTCGAACAGTGCAAGGTTGCGCATGGCCAACGGCAGGGCCATCACGCGCGGGTCGGTCATGCCCTCCACCACCCCCTGCAGCGACTGGTCAAACGCCTCCATCGTGCGGGCGATGCTGCGGTCGAGTGCGCGCACCAGGTTGGTGTTGGTGCGCTCGGCGTTGTTCCATGCCTCTTCGCGCAGCGTCCAGATGCTGCGGGCAAAAAGCCCGCCAATGCCCAAGGACAGCAGCAGGGCCAGCAAGATCAGACGGGAAGTGGCAGGCAGGCGCACAAACAGCAATGGAACTAGATTTTTACAATTTTAAGCACTCGCTTGGTGCAGACCCGACACCCGGCACAAGGCGCGCTGCGCGGGCCCGCTTACCGCCCGGGTGCGGCGCCGGGCAGCACCCCGGCCCCTCGCACCTCGATGCGCACCTCGTCCAGCACGGTGCCCGCTGCATCGGTGATTTGTATCACATGGCGCCCTGGCCACGGCAGCCACGCCACCTGCGGCCCACGCCCCAGCGGCTTGCCGTCCATGCGCCAATAAAGACCCTGCCCGCTGGCCCGCAGGTGCAGGCGCTGGCGCGCGGGCGGAATATCGGGGTCGAGCGCCACCACGGTGCCGGGCGCAGGCGCGGTGATGCGGGCGCCCGTGGTGATGACTGTGGCTGCCGTGGCTGCTGAGGCCGTTGTGGCGCTACCTACGGATGATTTTTTGTCTTTTTGGCCTCTGGCCCTTTCTGCATAAGCGCTATAAGCTATTGAATCAATAGCAAACAAAGCCTGTTGCGTGCCCGGCACAAACCATTCGTCGCGCGCGGCCTCCAGCGGCGGACTGCCCGCAGGGGCCAGCGGTGCCGGGCCAAACCGTACCGGCGCCCTCACCAGCCCCACCGGTGGCCGGGGCGCCGGGCCAGGCTCGCGTGCGTGCAAGAAGCCCATCACCGCCGCCCAGATAGGCGCTGCGCCACTGGTGCCGCTCACGTCGTGCATGGCGGCGCCGCTGGCGTTGCCCACCCACACGCCCACGGTGTAGCGCTGCGACCAGCCCACCGCCCAGTTGTCGCGCATGTCCTTGCTGGTGCCGGTTTTCACGGCGCTCCAAAAGCGCGTGGCCAGCACGCTGTCGGTGCCAAAGGTGCGCGCACGCGCATTGCCGTCCGACAGGATGTCGCCCACGATGAAAGCCGCCCGCGCATCCAGTGCGGGGGTGAAGAGCGGCTTGGCATCGGCCGCCACCGCCACCGCGCTGGCACGCCCGCCGTTGGCCAGTGTGCGAAAGGCATTGGTCAGGTGCAGCAGCGGCACCTCGGGGCTGCCCAGCGCCAGGCTGTAGCCAAAATAATCACCGCTTTCGCGCAGCGGCAGGCCCACGCCAGCCAGCTGGCGATGAAACGCATCGGGCGTGACCATGACCAGCGCGCGCACCGTCGGCACATTCAGCGAGGCCGCCAGCGCCGTGCGCACCGACACCCAGCCCTTGAACTGCCGGTCGTAGTTCTGCGGGATATACAGGCCGCTGGCCGTGGTGATTTGCGCAGGCGAGTCATGCACCAGCGAGGCTGCCGTGAGCCGCTGCTCGGCAATCGCCTGGGCATACAAAAATGGCTTGAGTGTGGAGCCCGGCTGGCGCAGCGCCAGCACGCCATCGACCTCACTGGCCTGGCTCAGCGCCCCCGAAGACCCCACCCAGGCCAGCACCGCGCCCGTGGCGTTGTCCAGCACCAGCACGGCGCCGTCTTCGACATTGCGGCCACGCAGCTCGCGCAGGTGCTGCTGCAGGCTCTGCACGGCAAAGCGCTGCAGCGGCGCGCGCAGCGTGCTGGGCACGCGCTCGGGGACCACCCCGTCCTTGAACCGCTGGCGCAGCAGATGGCGGGCAAAGTGCGGCGCCACGCCTTCGCTGGCATCAAACGCGCGGCGCTGCAGGGCGGCGGTGGTAAAAAATTCGAGCGCATCGCAATCAACCGGCAACCCCGCCGCCGGTGCTGCCCCCTTGGCACGCCGCTGCAACGGGCTGGTGCTGACGCTGGCTTGCATGTCGCGCAGCACGCCACAAGCCCGCTGCGCCACCAGCGCGGGCCGAGCATTGGGCGCGCGCACCAGCGCCGCCGCCACAGCCGCCTCGCGGTCGTCCAGCCCGTGGGCGGCCTTGCCAAACAGCGTGCGGCTCAGCGCATCAATGCCCACCAGCTCGCTGCGAAACGGTACGAGGTTGAGGTAGGCCTCCAAAATCTGGTCCTTGCGCCAGCGGCGGTCCAGCACCTGCGCGGCCACCGTTTGCCCCAGCTTTTGCACCACGGTGCGGCCGCCGGGGCCCTGGCGCCAGTCCCCGTCGAGCAAACCCGCCAGCTGCATGGTGATGGTGCTGGCCCCGCGCGTGCGCTGGTTCCACAGGTTGCCCCAGGCAGCGGCCGAGGCGGCGCGCCAGTCCACGCCGCTGTGCTCAAAAAATCGTTTGTCCTCGCTGAGCACCAGCGCCTGGCGCAGCGCGGGCGACACATCGGCCAGCGGCACCCACTGCCCGCGCCGCACCGTCGCATCGGTGCGCAGGCGCTGCAGCACTTCGCCCTCGCGCGAGAGAATCAGGGTGTCGGACGGCTGATAGTCCTGGCGCACCTGCGCAAAAGTGGGCAGGGCCCAGGCGGCGGGGGCGCACAGCACGATGCTGCCCACCAGGGCCAGCCGTGCACAAAATCGATAAATCAATGTCACGCCGCTTTGTAGCAGAGTGGGCGCGCCGAACGGGGCCGTTGCGCTTTGGCGCGTGCACGCGTGCACGCTGTTGCCCAGCTAGGCGACCGCAGCGGTGCGCTGGCGGCCCGCTGCCCTCAGCCGATCAGCACCGCCACCGGCTGGTGATCAGACGCCTGCGTTGCCGCATCCACCCCAAAGCGCTGCACCCGGCCCTTGAGCGAATCGCTGACAAAAACGAAGTCGCAAGCCACCGGCTCGGGCCCATAGGTGCGGTCGTACAGCCGAAAAGTGGGTGGCTGCGGCGCGTTGCCATGCAGCAGGCGCCAGCTGTCCCACAGGCGGGCGCCGTGCGGCGCCTCGTCGTTGTCGTCGGCACCGGCGGGGGCGCAGATGGCCGCGTGCTCGGGTTCGTGGGCTTCGAAGTTGAAGTCGCCACACAGCACCGCATGGGGCGTGTGCGGCTTGCTCTGAAACGGCGATCCATCACTGCGGGCCTGGGGCGGCGCTGCCACCTGCGCGCAGGCCTGCCCATGCAAGGCCCGCAGCGCGCGCGCCTGGGCCATGCGCTGGCGTTTGGAATAAAACTCAAGGTGGGTGGTCATCACGCGTACCGCCCCCAGCGCCGGGTCGCGCACCGTGGCCACGGTGCACATGCGCGGCATGCTGGGCACGCCCGCGTCGGCGGGATACGGCAGCGGATGGTGCTGCAGCTGCAG
Organism: Acidovorax sp. JHL-3; assembly: GCF_000526295.1. Taxonomy (NCBI): domain Bacteria; kingdom Pseudomonadati; phylum Pseudomonadota; class Betaproteobacteria; order Burkholderiales; family Comamonadaceae; genus Acidovorax; species Acidovorax sp. JHL-3. The sequence goes on along the minus strand of NZ_JAFU01000001.1, from coordinate 1,774,734 downwards.
CACGGGCAGGCGCGTGGCGATCAGGTTGCCAAACCGCTGGCGCTGGCCGTCGTGCGTCCACTCGTCCACCGCAGCACCAAAGAACACCTGGTAGCCAGGCAGCAAATCGCGCAGCAGGGCCACCTGGTCGTGGCCTGCGTTGCCGGGGAGGGCCGGGTAATGCACGGCGATTTCCTGCAGGCACAGCACGTCAAAACCCGCCAGCGCGCGCGCCTGCTGCACGATGCGCTGCGGGCTCACCACGCCATCGAGGCCGCAGCACCATTGGGTGTTCCAGGTCACGAGTTGCATGGTGCGGGCCTCACGAAAATATCAAAACCATAGCTGGATGCGCTTGCTGGAAAAGGGTCTATGGCCTATTTCATCCACAAATCACTTGATGCCCGCGCGCATGAAGCTTTGCACAAACTGGCGCTGAAACAGCAAAAAGGCAATCAGCAGCGGCGCCGAGGTCATCAGCGTGGCGGCGGTGATGGTGGACCACTCCACGCCCTGCTCCACCGACGAAAACACCTGCAGCCCCACGGTAAGCGGGCGCGATTGCACGCTGTTGGTGATGATGAGCGGCCACAGGAAGTTGTTCCAGTGAAAGCTCACCGACACCAGCGCAAACGCGGTGTACACCGGCCGGGCCAGCGGCACATAAACACGCCACAGGGTTTGTAGTGCGCTGGCGCCTTCCACCCGCGCGGCTTCGTCCAGCTCTTTGGGAATGCCCATGAAGGTCTGGCGCAGCAGAAAAATCGCAAAGGCCGACGCAAAATACGGCAGGCCGATGGCCAGCAGCGTGTCCACCAGCCCCAGGCGGGCCATGCTCTTGTAGTTCTCCACCAGCAGGATGTCCGGCATGATCATGAGCTGCACCAGCACCAGCGCAAAGGCCACGTTCTTGCCCCGGAACTCGTAGCGCGCAAACGCAAAGGCCGCCAGCGTGGCCAGCACCATCTGCGCCGCCAGGATCAGCACCACCAGCACGGTGGTGTTGAAGAAATAGCGCGCAAACGGTGCGGCCTCCCAGGCGTGGCGAAAGTTGTCCAGCGTCCACGGTGCCGTGATGTCAAAACGGGTGGAAAACTCGGCGGGGTGAAATGCCGTCCAGAACGCATACAGCAGCGGCAATATCCACAAAATGGCCAGCAGCCAGGCGGCCACCGTGTCCACCCACGACACAGAGTACAGCAGGGGCACGCGGGCATTGCGCGCTGGCGTTCTTGCCTGCGGGCTGCGCCCGGCGGGGTTGTCGATCACTGTGCTCATTTGTAATGCACCCGTTTGTCCAGCACAAAAAACTGGAACAGCGCCACGCTGGCCAGCACCACCACCAGCACCACCGTGATGGCGGCGGCATACCCCGTGTCCCAGAACTTGAAGCCCACCTCATACAGGTGGTAGAGCAGCAGGGTTGAGGCATTGTCGGGCCCGCCGCGCGTCATGATGAACACATGGTCCACCAGGCGAAAGGCATTGACCACCGCGTTGACCAGCACAAACAGCGTGGTGGGCATGAGCAGCGGCCACTGCACGCGACGAAAGTAATACCAGCGCGAGGCGCCCTCGATGGCGGCGGCTTCCTTCAGACTCGGGTTGAGGGTTTGCAGCGCGGCCAAATAGAAAATCATGAAAAACCCGGCCTCTTTCCACACCGCCACCAGCGTGATGCAGGCCAGCGCCGTGCGCGGGTCGCCCAGCCAGTTGTGCGATGGCAGGCCCAGGGCGCCAGTGATCTGCTCCAGCAACCCGTATTGCGGGGTGTAGAAAAACAGCCAGATGTTGGCCACCGCAATCATCGGCAGCACCGTGGGCGTGAAATACGCCATGCGCACCAAGGCGCGGCCGCGCAGCTGCTCGTTGACCCACAGCGCCATCAGCAACGCCAGCCCGATCGACAGCGGAATGGTGGCCCCGGCAAACCACAGGTTGTTGCGCACGGCCTGCCAGAACACCGGGTCTTGCACCATGACCTGGTAGTTCTCCGGCCCCACCCACACGCCGGGCCGGCTGCCGCGCGGGGTAGAAAAGAAGCTGTCGATCAGCGTGGCCAGCGCGGGCCAGTGCGTGAACGCGATCAGCAACGCCAATGCCGGCAACAGCAACAGCCAGGCATGCAGGGCATGCTGGCTGATGGCTGCGCGCGGCGCCTGTTTCAGCGCCCCCATGGTGTTACTGGTAGCTGCGCAGCAGGCGGTCGGCCTCGCGCTGGGCATCCTTCATGGACTGCGCCGGGGTCTTGGTGCCGTTCAGGGCCGCCTGGATGGCGTCGTTGAGCACCTTGGTCACGCGCTGGTTGTCGTGCGTGGAAAACTCGGCCACCGACACGGGCAGCTGGTCACGCGCCACCAGGGCCTGCGGGAAGTCCTGGCCATACTTCTTGAGCGTGGCGGTGTCATAGGCTGCGGGCGACACGGCCACGTAGCCGGTGTCCATGCTCCACTGCGCGGCGCGCTCGGGCTGGGTGATCCACTGGATGAACTTGAACGCGGCTTCCTGCTGCTCTTTGGGAGCCTTCTTGAAGATATAGAAATTGCCGCCGCCGGTGGGCGAGCCCTTGCGCAGGTTGCCCGCGATCTGGCCCACGCCAAAGTCAAACTGCGCGTTCTTGCGCACATTGGTCAGGTTGCCGGTGGTGGTGACCATGATGGCGGCCTTCTTTTCAAAGAAGTCCTTGGGCGTGGTGCCCCACTCCACCACACCGGCGGGGTGCACACCCTGCTTGGTGAGGTTGACCCAGTATTCCAGCGCCTCGATCACCTTGGGGTGGTCGAACGTGACCTTGGTGCCGGTCTCGTTGGCCAGCAGCACGCCGTTGGGCGTGGTCAGGGTCTGCAGCATCCAGTAGGCAAAGCCGGTGGACGGGATCTGGATGCCGTATTGCGTGACCTTGCCACTGGCGTCTTTCTTGGTCAGCTTCTGGGCGGCTTCGCTCAGTTCCTTCCAGCTCTGGGGTGCCTTGTTCGGGTCGAGGCCCGCTTCCCGGAACAGGTCTTTGTTGTAGTACATGACCACGGTCGAGCGCTGGAACGGCACGCCCCAGGTCTTGCCATCGGTCTGGCTGTTGGCCATGAACGCGGGGTAAAAGCCCTTGAGCCAGGCCTTGTCGGCATCGGTCTTGACGAACTGGTCGATGGGTGCGATGGCGTCTTCGTCGATCAGCGTGAACATGTCGGTGGACAACAACACCGAGGTGGCTGGCGCGCTGCCCGACTTGTTGGCCGTGAGCGCCTTGACAATGGTTTCCTGGTAGGTGCCCGCATAGATGGGCGTGACCTTGATGTTCGGGTGCTCCTTCATGAAGTCCGCCGCAAAGCCGTCAATGGTCTTGGTGACCGGGCCACCCACGGCCACCGGGTAATAAAAGGGCACTTCCACCTGCGCCTGGGCATGGGCGGCGCCCATGCCCCCCACGGCGGTCAATGCACTGGCCAGGGCCACGGTCTTGAGAAAGGTCTTGCGTTGCATGGTGTCATCACTCCAGAAAAAAACAGGGAACTGGCGCGCACCCGTTGCGGCGCCTGCGGATTTCAATCAATTCGCTGGTGGGTTGCGGCCTGACGGACGAGGCTCATGCGGCGTGAGCGGTTCATGCGGCGGCACGCAGTGCAACCAGCACGTCCGGACTCACGGCGGCCGAGGCCACGCGCTGGCCGTTGCCGTCAAAAAAATGGGTGTCTTGCGCAGACCAGCGCAGCAGCACCGGTGCGCCCGGCGCCACCTGCTGCGGGCCTGGCGCACGCACGGTCAGCACCTCGCTGCCCACCTGGCAGCGCAGCACCAGATCGGCCCCGAGATATTCCTGCCCCACCACCTGCGCGGGCAGCTCGATCGCTCCGGGCTCGCGTGCGCCGGACAGGCTGGCACCGCCGTGCGCCACCGCAATGGCTTCGGGGCGCAGGCCCATGCAGGGAGCCCCGTCGCCGCCCACCCGCCACCGGCTGCCCGCGATGCACCCCGACTCCAGCAGCACCAGGTTCATGGCCGGCGTGCCGATGAAACGGGCGGCAAAGGTGCTGGCGGGGCGCGCATACATCTCGCGCGGCGCCGCACATTGCTCCACCTGCCCCTTGTGCAGCAGCACCACCTGGTCGGCCATGCTCATGGCTTCGGCCTGGTCGTGCGTGACATAGACCACCGTAAGACCCAGCCGCTGCTGCAGCTCGCGCAGCTCACTGCGCATTTCCTGGCGCAACTGGGCATCGAGGTTGGACAAGGGCTCGTCCATCAGGCACACCTTGGCCTGCGCCACCAGCGCGCGGCCCAGCGCCACGCGCTGTTGCTGCCCGCCCGAAAGCTGCGCGGGCCGGCGGTCCAGCAAGGCGGTCAGGCCCAGCAGGTGTGCGGTTTCCTGAAGGCGCTGTGCCGCCTCGGCCTTGGGCACCTTGCGCACCGACAGGCCAAACTGGATGTTGTCGGCCACGGTGAGGTGCGGAAACAGCGCATAGTTCTGAAACACCATGGCCACGCCGCGCTGCGCAGGCGGCAGATGGGTGACATCCTTGCCATCAATCAGCACCTGCCCCGAGGTGGCTGTTTCGAGCCCGGCAATGATGCGCAAGGTGGTGGATTTGCCGCAGCCTGACGGGCCCAGAAGGACGCAAAAGGAACCCGGTTCAATGCGCAATTGCATCGAATGCAACGCAGTGACCTGGTCCCACGACTTGGCAACTGCATTGAGTTCAATCGAAGACATGCGGCCAGTCTAGATACCGCTTGTGACAAACAAAAGTCAGCCGCGCCAGTGTGTGTCCACCATGTCATATGCGCTGGTTCACAAGGGCGGCGTGGGCCGTGCGGCGCCACTTCGCACTGCCAACCGCCGTGTGACAGTCACCACCGCACCACGGCATTTCGTCACCCAGTGGCCATGAAAAACTCAAACAAAATATGCCACTAGCCCTTATGCAATAAGCGCTAACAGCTATATTTTATATAGCATCACCCACACACATTGACCCCCGACCCAGCGGCCGGCGCACGCCGCTGCGCACCCCGCCACAGGGCCACCCGGTCTCAGGGCGCCGTCACCACCTTCACGCGCGCATTGGGAGACTCGCCAAACATTTCCGGCGCATACAGTGCCTCCACGCGGCTTGGGGGCAGCGCAAACTCGCCGGCATTGTTCAGCCGCACGGTGTATTCCATCTTCACCACCCCCTTGGGCAGAAACTCGTAGTAGCTGCGAAAGGATTCGAAGCTGCGCTCCTCGAAAGCGGGCCAGCCGCTGCCGCTCTTCTTCTCGCCCTGCGTGGCGATCTCTGAATCGCGGCCCAGGCCACTGCCCAGGATGGTTGCGCCGCCCGGTATGGGGTCGGTGATGGCCACCCAGGTCATGTTGGCGCTGGCGTTGACCGTGAGCGTCACGCGCAGCACGTCGCCGCGCGTGTACTGGCCTGCAGGCAGCGATGGGTTGGCCTGCTCCACCGGCGTGATGGTCTTGGTGATGGCATAACCCGCTGCAAACGGCGCCTTGAGCGCTATGGCGGCCACGGACTGCAGGGTGAGCCACGGCTTGCCCGGGCCCTGGTGTGCCACCGCCAGGCTCTCCTTGCCGCCGGCCTTGCCCCAGGGCAGGAACATGTCGTTGTTCTTGAGGTTGCCCGGCGATGCGGGTGCACCAAACCAGGTGGCCTGGTGCGCGGCGCCGGTCATGTCGCTGGCCTTCACGCGCTCGACCTTGCTCCAGTCCACGCTGGACGTGTTGCCGGACATCGTGGCCTTGGTGGTGCCCGACACCGGCGTGGCCTCGAACCTGGCGCTGAATTTTTCCAGCGCCAGGCCGCCCCACAGGTTGGCCGTGGTGGTGTGCCAGGCACCCGCTTGCTGGCGGCTGATGAAGCCGTTGGCCAGACGGCCCATGTCGTCTTTCCAGGCCGGGTCGTCCATCACGGCCAGCATCAGGCGCGCGGTGTTGACATCGCCGTTTTGCATCAGCCACCACCAGTAGTCGTCTTGCTCGGTGCTGAAGATGAGTTTGGTGCCCTGAAACGACAGGCGCGCACGCAGGACCTGCATGGCCTCGGCCAGACGCTGGTCGCGCTGGGGTACATCGGCCACGCGCTTCAACACATTCACCCAGTCGATCACCGTGTGCGTGGGCCACTGGTTGGGCGCAATGGTGATGCTGCTGACCATGCGGCCCTGCGCCTTGCCGTAGCGCGAGAGCGCCTCGATGGCCGCGAGCTTGCGCATGTCGAGGTCTTTGCGGGGGCTCCAGAAGTTGCGCTCGACGCGGCCTTCGACAAACGCGATCAGGCCACGCTCCATGGGTGCACGGGCCACATCGGGCAGTGCAAACGCGGGGTTGATGCTGGATGCCTCATGCGCGGTGGCCAGCAGGTAAGCGGTGAGCGTGTCGCTGCCCCGGTTGCTGTCGCCATCGCGCGGCGGGAAGTAGTTGGCCAGGCCGTCGCCATCAAGGTAGGTGGGCAGTTGCGCCACCACGGCTTGCCACAGCGCGCCGTCGCGCAGGCCCACGGCCTTGCTGGTCTTTTGCTCCAGGCAGGCAAAGGGGTAGCGCGCCCACCAGTCGCGCACGCCCGGCAAGCCTTCGGCCAGCTTGGGCTGCAGCGACATCTTCAGGCCGCCCCGGCCCGGCAAGGCGTCGGCGGGCGGATTCACATCCAGGTTGAAGCTGCCCTCCACCTGCACCAGAGTGGCCTGCTGCACCGTGAGCGGCACGGCCGGGATCAGCTTCTGGCTGACCTTGAGGGCGTCGCGCGCGCCGCTGACCTGGTCTTTGGCTTCGATCTCCCACAGGATGGCCTGGGCGCGGGTCTGCGCCAGTTGCGCGGGTGCCGTCACGCTCCACGCCACCTCGCGCGCCTCTCCGGGCGGGATATCGATGCTTTGCGGCTTCAAATCGAGCAGCGTGGCGCGCGGTGCCACCTCCACCTTCATCGCCGCCTTGGTGGTGTTGCGCAGCGTGATCTGGGCACGGAACTGGTCGTCCTCGCGCACCAGCGGCGGCAGGCCGCTGATGATCTGCAGGTCTTGCGTGGCGCGGATGCTCGTGCTGCCCATGCCGAACAGGCCGGTGGATGCATCGGCCACCGCCACGATCTTGAAGGTAGTCAATGCATCGTTCAACGGCACCGTCACCTTGGCCTGGCCGTTGGCATCGAGCTGGATCGCGGGCTGCCACAGCAACAAGGTGTCGAGCAGCTCGCGCGTCTGCGCCCTGCCCCCGCCACCGCCTGCGGGCACGGCCTTTTTGCCATAGTGACGGCGGCCGATGATCTCCATCTGTGCGGTGGAGGTTTCTACGCCCCAGCTGCGCCGCTGCAGCATGGCTTCGAGCAGGTTCCAGCTGGTGTTGGGCATCAGCTCCAGCAGGGCCTGGTCCACGGCGGCCAGCGCCACCTCAGCGTGGGCGGCGGGCTTGCCCCCGGGCAGCGTGGCCGTGATGGTGACCTGCGCCTTGCCCCGCACGGCGTAGGTCTCCTTGTCGGCCGTCACCTTCACGTCGATCTGGTGGGCCTGCGTGCCCACGCGGATCTCGGCCAGGCCGACGCGGAACGCGGGCTTGGACAAATCCACCAGCGCCGTGGGCGCCTGGTATTCCTTGCCCTCGTACCAGAACGACGTCCACCATTCGCGCGGTGCCTTGAAGCCCCAGGTGAAGAAGCTGTACCACGGCACCTCGCGCAGGCGGCCGCGCAGGGCCAGCACGCTCACGTACACGTTGGGGCCCCAGTCGGGCTGCACTTTCAGGCTCACCGTGGGGTCCTGGCCGTTGAGCTGCACCACCTGCGTGTCGATGATGCCCTCGCGCTCCACCGCCACCAGGGCCGTGGCAAATCGGAACGGCATGCGCACCTGGAACCTGGCGGTTTCACCGGGCTGGTAGCTCTTTTTCTCGGGCAGCAGGTCGATGCGGTCGTGGTCTTCGCCACCAAACCACAGCTCGCCCTGGCGCGTCACCCACACCGAAGCGGCCGACTCGCTGGTGTTGCCCACCGGGTCGGTGGCCGTGGCGACCAGCTCCACCTCGCCCGCCTCATCGAGGCGGGCCTCGCACAGCAGCAGGCCGCGGCTGTCGCTCTTGCCGGTGCACACGGTGCCCAGGTCTTTGGTTTCGGTCTGGTTGTCGTAGCTGTAGAACCCGCCCACCATGCGCTTGCGCGTGGTGGTGGTGATGCGCGCAATGGCCTGCACCTGAAGGCTGGTGTCGGGCGCGGCCTTGCCATCGTGCTGCAGCGCCAGCGCCTGAAAACGCATTTTCTGGCGGGCCGACACCCAGCCCTCGGTCTTGATGCCCGCCACCACGGCGGCGGGCCACAGCGTCTGGGTGCTGCGAATCGTCTGCACTTCGCCATTGGGGTCGGCGTAGGTGGCCTCCAGCAGCAGCTCTTGCGGCTGGCGCGCCTGGGGCACGTTGTCGATGGTGAGCTTGCCCGCGCCGCTGCGGTCCAGCGTGAGCGGCAGCTTGTCGGCAATCACGCGCGCATCCTGGCTGGCCGTGGCTTCCTCGTCATCACTGCGGGCATTGGCGTGCTCGCGCTTGCGCGGGGGGCTGAAGCTGAAAGCCTCGTAGTCGCTGTAGTGCAGGGCCTTGCCGCGCACCAGGGCCGATACGCGCACCGGCAGGTTGGCGGCGCCGCCCCCCGCCACGTAGTTGATCTGCACATCGGTGGGCACCGAGCGCACATGCACCAGTGCTTTCTTGTCACTGGGCGCGATGCGGCCCTGCAGCACCGGCAGGCGGAACTCCTCTACCCGAAACTCGCCCGAGCCGTAGCCACCTTCGGTGATGGCGTCGTTGCGCAGCTCCACCTGGTACACCCCCAGCTTGGCCGCTGGCGGCAGGGCAAAGCTGCTCTGGGCGCTCAGGCCGCCCGTGGCGGTGTTGCGCCATGCCAGTGGCTGGGTGAACTGCTGGCCGCTGCCCACATGGGTGATGACCAGCAGGTCGGGTCGGTCCGAGGGCAGCGCAAAGCCCTGGCGCGTTTCAGCGCGCAGCAGATGCTTCATCGACACCGTTTCGCCCGCACGCAGCAGCGTGCGGTCAAAAATGGTGTGGGCGCGCTCGTCGGGGCGTGCCTCGGTGCTGGTGGGCACGTTAAAGCGCCAGGGCTCGATGCCGCGCTGCCAGTCGCTCCAGGTAAAGGCCATGTCCTCCACCCCATCGGTGCCTGTTTGGCGCGCGCTCACAAAATAGGCGCTGCCGCCTTCGCCATAGTCGCCCCCGTCGCTGCAGCGGCCGGGGTCGGACGACAGGCCTTCGATGCGGGCAATGCCCTGCGCGTCGGTCAAGGCGTTGGCCAGTTCGTTGCCCTTGCAGTCAGACACCCGCACCGTAGCGCCCTGCACTGGCTGGCCCTTGTCCAGCGTGGTGACCCAGGCCAGGGCGTTTTCGCGGCCCAGCTTGAAATGCACACCCAGGTTGGTGACCAGGGCCGAAGTGCGCACAAACATCGTGCGGGCGTTGCCATGGCGTTCATCGAGCAGCGAGGCGCCCAGCTTTTGCGAGGCAATCTCCACCACGTGAAAGCCGGGCGTGAGCGGAATACCCACCACCTCGGACGGGCGCGGGTCGTCGCGGGCGGGCTGGGGCAAATCCAGCGTCTTGACTCCGCCTTTGCCCGCCAGCAGCGACAGCATGCGCGACTGCACGTAGTCCTTGTCGACGTCTTTGTCCAACACCGGGGGCAGCGGGCCGGTGATGTCCTTGCGCGCCTCTTTGCGGTCCACCACATGGCTGTTGTAGCGGTGCACCTTTTTGAACCAGGCAATGATGTCGGCATCGGTGCGGGGCTTGAGGGTGCTGACCTTGCCTGCGGGGGCCTTGGGGTTGGCCGTGCCCGGCTGCAGCGCCTGCACACGCAGGGCTGCCTCGACATTGCGCAGCGTGACGGGCAGCAGCGCGGGGGGCTTGTCGGCGGCCGGGCCTTCGGCAAAGCGCTCCACCACACCAAACGGCGCCGCCGCAAACTTGGCCAGCGGCGGCATGCCGCCCGTGGCCACCTTCAGCGGAAAGTTGTCGGCGTTGCGCAGCGTGCGGCCCGAGGCGTCCTTGAAATTCTTGGGCAGCTCCAGCGTGAAGGCCGCGTTTTCGGCCAGGGGCGCGGCAAACTGCACGCTGTTCACCAGGGCATCGGCCTGCGGGCCTTCGGCGCCACCGTCCAGGCGCGGCTGCAGGGTTTCGGTGGGCGATTTCAGGCGGATGGCGGCTGCCAGCTTGCGCGGCACAGGCGCGTTGAAGGCCAGTTGCAGCGGCCGAATCGGCAGGCAGGCGGCCTGGGCGTTCTCGCGCTCGCAACTGAACTCGGCGGCAAAAGGCTGGCGCACCTTGTAGTCAAAGCGCTTTTCCACCGCGTTGGGCACGCCACTGGGCGTGGCCACGCCTTTGCCAAACACCAGCTGCAGGCGCGAGCCCGAGGTGAGGCGCCGGTTGCAGGCCAGCGAAACAAATTGCAGCGGATCCTTGAGCGCGCGCTGCTCCAGCCCCAGCGATTTCAGCATTTCGCTGCGCTGGTCCCCCTCGATCAGCCGCACCGGCACGCGCTCGCCCACCCCTTCCACGGCGCACCACACGTTGGCCTGCACGCTGGCCAGCGTGGCCGGTCCGTTCAGTTGCAGCACAAAAAACTGTTCTTCGTCGATCTCTTCGTAGGTGCCGGGCCGCACGCTCCGGACAAACGGGCCACCACTATTAAATTGATAGCTAATTGCGCCCGTCAATAAAGCGCCAGAGGCCGATTTGAACCCTGATTTTGCAGTGGCGGTGCAGCGCACACCGGGCGGCAGGTCGTTGTCAAAGTCGAAGACCCATTCGCGCTCGCTGGTCCAGCGGCCCGTGCCCTGGGTGGCGGCGGCATCGCTGCAACTGAGGTTCACGGGGGCCGGCGCCTTGGGGTCGCCAAAGCGGACGGCCGCCGCGTCGAACTTGACCACCATCTGGCGCACGCGCGCCACCTCGCCCTGGGGCGAAAAGCTGGCGATTTGCAGGGCGTGCGCGCCCCAAGCCATCAGCGCCAGGCTGGCGGCCAGCATCCATTTCTTTGCGTTCACGCGTTCCCCTCCGAAGGTAGCGGCAAGCGTAACAAAACAGCACGACAAACCGCGCGGCGTTGCATGCGCTTACGTGTCGCCCCGCGCGGCCCGCCGCCGGTGGCGTTTCGATAAACGGCGACGACGGATCCATGGGGCGGCGTCCTACGCCACATGGCTTTGCCCGGCACAAAGATAAGCGCCTGTCCAAAACCCTTGTCCCGCACCCCCACAGGAGCACCCATGGCACGACCCCCTACCCCGCGCAGCGCAGCGACCAAATCGCCCGCAGCCAAACCGTCTTCCACCCAGGCCGACAGCCACCGCGGCAACGCAGGCGAGTTGCAGCAGCAGGCCAAGGGCACCCACCCGGTGCTGACCACGCAGCTGGGCATCCCGGTCGCCGACAACCAGAACTCGCTGCGCGCCGCGCCGCGCGGCCCTACGCTGCTCGAAGACTTCGTCCTGCGCGAGAAGATCACGCACTTTGACCACGAGCGCATCCCCGAGCGCATCGTGCATGCGCGCGGCTCGGCGGCGCACGGCTTTTTTGAGCTGACGCATTCGCTCAAGCAATACACCACCGCCAAGGTGCTGACCGAAGTGGGCGTGCAAACGCCCGTGTTCACGCGCTTTTCCACCGTGGCCGGTGGCGCGGGCTCGGTGGACACGCCGCGTGACGTGCGTGGCTTTGCCGTGAAGTTCTACACGCCCGAAGGCAACTGGGACCTGGTGGGCAACAACATCCCCGTGTTCTTTATTCAGGACGCGATGAAGTTCCCCGACCTGGTGCACGCCGTGAAGATGGAGCCCGACCGGGGCTTTCCGCAAGCCGCCAGCGCACACGACACGTTCTGGGATTTCGTCTCGCTGACGCCCGAAACCCTGCACACGGTGATGTGGGCCATGAGCGATCGCACCCTGCCGCGCAGCCTGCGCATGATGGAAGGCTTTGGCGTGCACAGCTTTCGCCTGCTGAACGCGGCGGGCGAAAGCACGTTTGTGAAGTTCCACTGGCGCCCCAAGCTGGGCATCCAGTCCACCGTGTGGGACGAGGCCGTCAAGCTGCAATCGGCCGACAACGACTTTCACCGCCGCGACCTGTTCGAGTCCATCGAGGCGGGCGACTTCCCCGAGTGGGAGCTGTCGGTGCAGCTCTTTACCGATGAGGATGCGCAAGACTTTCCGTTCGACCACCTCGACCCGACCAAGCTCATCCCCGAAGAGCTGATCCCGCTGCAACCTGTTGGCCGCATGGTGCTCAACCGCTGGCCCGACAACTTTTTTGCCGAGACCGAGCAGGTGGCCTTTTGCCCCGCCAACGTGCCCCCAGGCATCGATTTCAGCAACGACCCGCTGCTGCAGGGCCGGCTGTTCTCGTACCTCGACACCCAGCTTTCGCGCCTGGGCGGGCCCAACTTTGCGCAGATCCCCATCAACGCACCCAAGTGCCCCTTCCACAACAACCAGCGCGATGGCCACATGCAGATGCAGGTGCCCAAGGGCCGCGTGAACTACGAGCCCAGCAGCCTGCAGGCCGACAGCCCGCGCGCATCGCAGGCCCAGGGCTTTCGTCACTTTGCCCAGGCCGATGATGGTGTGAAAGGCCGCGTGCGCGCCGAGAGTTTTGCCGACCATTACAGCCAGGCGCGCATGTTTTACCGCAGCCAGAGTCCGCTGGAGCAGGCCCACCTGGCGTCGGCCACGGTGTTCGAGCTGTCCAAGGTGGGCACGCCCCATGTGCGGGAGGCCGTGGTGGGCCACCTGCAGCATGTGGATGCCGAACTGGCCCAGCGCGTGGCCGACGGCCTGGGCATGCAGGCCCTGCCGCCTGCGCCGCCGACGGTGGAGCCCGTGCAAGACCTGCCGCTGTCGCCCGCGCTGCGCATCATCGACCGCATGAAACCCACGCTGCAGGGGCGCTGCGTCGGCATCCTGGTGGCCGATGGGTCCAACGGCACCTCGGTGGCCAACCTTCGCAAGGCGCTGGAAAAGGCCGGCGCCACGGTGAAGATCGTGGCGCCCAAGGTGGGCGGTGCGGTGCTGAAAGACGGCACCCTGCTGCCCGCCGACGGCCAGCTCGCTGGAACGCCTTCCGTGGTTTTTGACGCCGTGGCCTCGGTGCTGTCGCCCGACATGGGCGCCGTGCTGGCCAAGGAGGCCGCGGCCGTGGACTGGTTCCGCGATGCCTTTGGTCACCTCAAGGCCATTGCCGCCTGCAAGGGCACACAGGCCATCCTGCAGGCCGGTGGCATCGAGCCCGATGCGGGCGTGCTGGACCCGGCCGATGTGCAAGGTTTCATCGCCGCCGCCCAGACCCGCCAATGGGACCGCGAGCCCAAGTTGCGCACGCTGGCGTAAGCAAGCTGCAACCGTTCAACACCTCACCACAGCAACCCAAGGAGATCCCATGTCCAAAGCACGCTATGACAGCCAGCAACTCAACGATCTGGTCATCCAGATGATGGAAACCGAGCTCGGTGGCGAGCAGGTGTACCGCACCGCCATCGCCTGCGCCATCAACCCCGACCTGAAAAAAGAGTGGGAAGAGTATCTGGAGGAGACGCTCACCCACCAGAAGGTCGTACGCGGTTTGTGCGACACGCTGGGCTTGAGCCCCGACACGCAAACGCCCACACGCCAGGTGGTCAAGCACATTGGCGAATCGTTGGTGAAGGCCATGCAGATGGCCCAGAAGGGCGCAGACCCGGCGGCGGCCCAGCTGGTGGCTGCCGAATGCGTGGTGCACGCCGAAACCAAGGACCACGCCAACTGGGAGCTGCTGGGCAAGGTGGCTGAAGCGGCCACCGGCGACCTGGGCAAGGCCCTGAAAGCCGCGCACGAGGCGGTCGAAAAGCAGGAAGACCACCACCTCTACCACACCAAGGGCTGGAGCCGCGAGCTGGCGATCGAGGCGCTGGGCATGCCCGCCGTGCTGCCGCCGCCAGAAGAAGTGAAAAAGGTGGAAACCGCCATTGGCGCATCGCGCGCCGAGCAGCAGCGCGAGGCCATGCTGTAACGCCAGGGCACATGTCCGCTGTTGTGCACGCCGGTATGCCCGCTGCCATGGCGGCGGGCATACGCTATAACAATAATAGCTGCTAGCGCTTATCCATCAAGCGCTAGCAGCTATTTTTACGTGAATTTTCGAACCTCGGGCTGCCCCCCGCCCTGGCAGGCTTACTGCGGCACAAACCCGCTGGTCTTAATGATGCGGCGCCAGGCTTCGGTGTAGGCGTGCTCACGCGTGGCCAGTTGCTGCGGTGTCATGAAGCCTACGGTGAGGCCCATGGCGGTGAGGTGGTGGCGCACCTCGGGCTCGGCCACCACCTTGGCCAGCGCCACCGAGAACTGGGTGATGAATTTTTGCGAGGTGCCGGCCGGGGCATAGAAGCCGTAATACGGCAGGTCTTCAAACCCCTTGAGACCCAGCTCGTCGAACGTGGGCACCTGGGGCATGGCCGCCTGGCGCTTGGTACCCAGCACCGCCACCACGCGCAGCTTGCCGGCCTTGTGGTTTTCCATGAAGTCCTGCACCGAGCCCACGCCCGCACTGATCTGGTTGCCCAGCATGTCGGCCATCATGGGCGCAGCGCCTCGGTAGGGAGCCGACACCAGATCGAGCTGGAATTTTTCGCCCACCACCTTCACCAAAAACTCGGGGGTGGACGCAGGCGCCGGAATGCCCACGGCGCCCTTGCCACCGCCCTGCGTGCGCACCCACTGCACATAGTCGCCAAAGCCCGTGGCCGGGGTGCCGCCCGACACGGCAAAGGCATTCACAAAGGTGGCAAAGCCGCCCACGGGCACAAAGTCGTGGTCGGGCTGGTAGCCGGGGTTCTTCACCACCAGCGGCAAGATGGAGATGGTGTGGTCGTGTGTGAGAAACACCGTGGTGCCGTCGGGCGGCGATGCCTTGAGCACCTGTGCGGCAATCTGCCCACCGGCACCGGGCCGGTTTTCGACCACCACCGCCACGCCCAGCGCGTCCTTGAGGCGCTCGGACAGCGTGCGCGCAATGGCGTCGGTACCACCGCCGGGCGGAAAACCCACCAGGATGCGCAGGGGTTTGGGCTGGGCCATGGCGGCAGACACGGCCAGGCCGGCTGCCAGAACGGCCATGCCGCGCAAGGCGCGCGAAACAACGGTGCGGCGCAAAGACATATCCAACTCCTCAAAGGAACAACCGGGTGGGGAACACAGGAACAAGGCAGAAAGAACGCGGCCACCAGACCACTCATCGGCATATCGGCGTATCGGGTGGCGGTGTGGCCAACGGCAGCACGAGCTGCGTTGCGCCGCACGGTCCGCACGCATCAGGGATACCCAATGCTACTAAAAACAGAGCTGCTAGCGCAATACCATCAAGCGCCAGAGCCCTATTTCACATATAACCGCGTCACACCGCCAGCCGTGCCTGATGGCGTGCAATCTGCGCACGCACCTGCGCGGGCGCCGTGCCGCCCAGCGTGTTGCGCGCGTTGAGCGAGCCGCGCAGGCTAAGGCACTCGTACACGTCTTTTTCGATCTGCGGGTGAAAGCCCTGCAGCACCGCCAGGGGCAGCTCCGACAGGTCACAGGCGTGCGTGGTGGCGGCTTTCACGGCGTGGGCCACGGTTTCGTGCGCATCGCGAAACGGCAAGCCCTTCTTGACCAGGTAGTCGGCCAGGTCGGTGGCGGTGGCATAGCCGCGCAGTGCCGCCTGCTCCATGGCGGGCGCGTTGACGGTGATGCCGCCTTCTTTTTTGCCCGTGGCAGGGTTGAGCTGGCCGCCCACCATTTCGGCAAAGATGCGCAGCGTGTCCTTGAGCGTGTCCACGGTGTCAAACAGCGGCTCCTTGTCTTCCTGGTTGTCCTTGTTGTAGGCCAGGGGCTGGCCCTTCATCAGGGTGATCAGGCCCATGAGGTGGCCGACCACGCGGCCGGTCTTGCCGCGGGCAAGCTCAGGCACGTCGGGGTTCTTCTTCTGCGGCATGATCGACGAGCCCGTGGTGAAGCGGTCGGCGATCTTGATGAAACCGAAGTTCTGGCTCATCCAGATGATGAGTTCTTCAGAGAGGCGGCTGACATGCACCATGCACAGGCTGGCAGCGGCGGTGAATTCGATGGCAAAGTCGCGGTCACTCACGGCGTCCAGGCTGTTCTGGCACACCACGGGGTGGCCGCTGGCGTCCACCATGCCCAGCATTTTGGCCACGCGCTCGCGGTCCAGCGGGTAGGTGGTGCCGGCGAGCGCCGCTGACCCGAGCGGCAGCACGTTGGTGCGGCGGCGCACATCGGCCATGCGCTCGGCATCGCGCTTGAACATCTCCACATACGCCAGCATGTGGTGGCCAAAGCTCACGGGCTGGGCGACTTGCAGGTGGGTGAAGCCGGGCAGGATCACCTCGACGTTCTGCGCCGCCACATCGACCAGCGCCACCTGCAGCTCCTTGAGCAGGTCGCCAATCAAATCAATTTCGCCGCGCAGCCACAGGCGCACGTCGGTGGCCACCTGGTCGTTGCGGCTGCGGCCGGTGTGCAGGCGCTTGCCGGCGTCGCCTACCAGCTGGGTCAGGCGTGCCTCGATGTTCAGGTGCACGTCTTCCAGATCCAGCTTCCACTCGAAGGCGCCCGATTCGATCTCGGCCGTGATCTGCGCCATGCCGCGCTGGATGGAGGCGTGGTCGGAGGCAGAGATGATGCCCTGCGCAGCCAGCATGTCGGCGTGCGCCAGGCTGCCCGCAATGTCGGCCTGCCACAGGCGCTTGTCAAAAAACACGCTGGAGGTGTAGCGCTTGACCAGGTCGCTCATGGGCTCGGAAAACAGTGCGGACCATGCCTGCGCCTTGGTGTCGAGCTGGTTGTGGGAGGGGGTCGTGGCTTGGCTGGTGGGCATGGCAGGGCAATAATCGGGTGGAACTGACACCCGGAACACCCGGATGCCTCAATGCAAAACAAGCAAATTTTATCGACCCAGCCCCTGGAGCTGGAAACGGCGCCCGCAAGGCCCCGCCCACGCGCTCCCGTGCAGCGGGCGCTGGTGTTCGATGCCTGCCATGTGGGCGTGGTGCTGCGCGCCGTGCTGTTTGTGGAAATCGTGCTGGGCGTGGGCGCCATGTATGGCGCCAGCACGCTGCTGGAGTGGCTTGCGCGCGTGTCGCTGCTGACCGGGGGCGCCCTGCCCGCCACGCTGGTCTGGCTGATTGCCGCCTGCAGCCTCAAGACCCTGCTGCAGCGCCTGGGCACCAACGGCCAGTTTGCGGCCGGCGTGGTGCTGGGCACCCTGGCGGGGCTGTATGCCTGCGCCATGCTGAGCCTGGTGGGCGTGGCAGAGCAGCCGCCCTGGCTGGCCAGCGCGGCCAGCGGCGCCTTGCTGTCGGCCGCCCTGGTGGCGGCGCTGGTGCTGCGCGCACGCGGGCGCACCCCGGCGGCCACCGCCGCGCGCCTGACCGAGCTGCAGTCGCGCATTCGGCCGCACTTTCTGTTCAACACCCTCAACAGCGCCATTGCCCTGGTGCGCGAAGAGCCTGCCAAGGCCGAATCGCTGCTCGAAGACCTGAGCGACCTGTTCCGCCACGCGCTGGTGGAGCAGGGCGAAGCCGTCACGCTGGCCGAAGAGATCACGCTGGCGCGCCGCTACCTGGCCATCGAAGAAGTGCGCTTTGGCAAGCGCCTGCAGGTGCAATGGAATCTGGACCCGCGCACCAACAACGCCCGCCTGCCCCCGCTGCTGCTGCAGCCGCTGGTGGAAAACGCCGTCAAGCACGGCGTGGAGCCCAGCGCCCGCGGCGGCAAGCTGCGCGTGCTGACCGAGCTGCGCGGCAGCCGCGTGGTGGTGCGCATCACCAACACCTTGCCCTCCAAGGAAGGCAAAAACGGCCAGGGCGATGAGCCCGCCACCAAGGGCCACGGCATTGCGCTGGCCAACGTGCGTGCCCGGCTGGCGCTGCTGCATGATGTGCAGGGCGAGTTCAGCGCGGGTGTGCAGGATGGCCTGTACCAGGTGCGCATCACCCTGCCGGCCCCCGCCGCGCCCAGGCCCGCCGCCCCTGCGCACGCATCCCGAACCCCGACCCGCGCCGCTCCAGCCCATGAACATCCTCATCGTTGACGACGAAGCCCTGGCCCGCAGCCGACTGCGCACCTTGCTGGGCGATTGCCAGGACACCGTGCGCACCACGGTGGCCGAAGCCGCCAACACGGGCGAGGCCCTGGCGCAGCTCACCCCCACGGGCGGGCGGGCCTTCGACCTGGTGCTGCTGGACATCCACATGCCCGGCCAGGATGGCCTGTGCCTGGCCCACGCCGTGCAGGCCCTGCCCCACCCGCCCGCCGTGGTGTTTGTGACCGCCCATGCCGACCATGCCGTGAGCGCCTTTGAACTCGACGCCGTGGACTACCTCACCAAGCCCGTGCGGCGCGAGCGCCTGTTGCAGGCCCTGACCAAGGCCCAGCGCAGCCACCGCCAGGGCGCGCCCATCGGCCACACCGGCACCCACCATGCCAACGGTGCTGCCGACGGCGAAACCCTGGTCATCCAGGACCGCGGACGCACCGAGCGCCTGCCCCTGGCCGAGGTGCTGTATTTCAAGGCCGAGCAGAAGTACGTGACCGTGCGCACCGCCACGCGCAGCTACATCATGGACGGCTCACTGAGCGAGCTGGAAGCCAAGTTCGCCCCGCGCTTTTTGCGCATCCACCGCAACGCCCTGGTGGCGCGCCGCGCCGTGCGCGCACTCGAAAAGCACTACGACCCCGACGAAGGCGAAGGCTGGGCCGTGCGCCTGCAGGGGCTGACCGAGCTGCTGATGGTGTCGCGCCGGCAGGTGGCGGCAGTGCGCGAGGAGCTGGCGGGATAGGAAGCCCCCTGATTGGCTGAGCGCCTTCCCCCCAGGGGGACGCCGCCCGTGCGGCGCGGCGGCCCTTGCACGGCGGCTACAGGTTGGGCCGCGTCCAATTCATAGGTTGTCTCAATCCATTGGCCTCATACAGATTTGCCTTGAACCGGATAACCAGGCGGGGAGCTGCACCCAGTGCTGCGGCACGACAAGGCGACCCAACGACGTCATGCGGTGGAAGGCAACCCCGTATCAGTGGACGTGCGCGGCGCCGCTCACCAGCATCACAAGGCCCATGCCCACCAGGAGCCAGACGATCTGGGCCATGGTCTCGCGCGCCGAGAGGCGCTTTTGCAGTTGCGGAATCAGATCGGCCAGGGCCACATAGACAAAGCTGCTGGAGGCCACGGCCAGAAAGTACGGCAGCCAGTCGTGCAGCTGCCCCACCAGAAAATACCCCACCAGCCCACCCAGCGCCGTCACGGCCCCGGCCAGCGAGACCTTGACCAGCGCCATGCGCCGGTTCGGGCTGGTCTGGCGCAGCACCACCAGGTCGCCCATGTGGTGAGGCACCTCGTGGGCCAGCACGGAAAACGCGGCAATCACCCCCAGCCGCAGGTCGGCCATGAAGGCCGAGGCAATCAGGATGCCGTCGCCAAAGCAATGCACGCTGTCGCCGGTCAGCACCGCCCAGCCACCGGCCTTGGGGCCATGGTGGTGAGCGTGGTCATGGTCATGAGCGGCGGCGTGGTCGTGTCCATGTGTATGTCCATGTGGATGTGCGCGCCCCTGCTGCACTTGCGCAGCGTGGTCATGCCCGGTCGCGCCGTGCCCCGCGGCGGATGGCAGCCCGTGGCTGTGTTCGTGGCCGTGGTGCCAGAGCTCGGCCTTGTCGAGCAAAAAGAAAAACACCAGGCCCACCAGCAGCGTGGCAAACAGGTCGTGGGCATCGACATGGCTTTCAAACGCCTCGGGCAACAGGTGCATAAAGGCGGTGGCCAGCAGGGCGCCTGCCGCCAGGCTGAGCAGGCGCTGCGGCCCCACACTGGCGCCGCCCCCCTTGAGCCCCACCCCCATCAGCAGCGCTGCCAGCCAGACGCTGCCGATACCCGCAGCCAGGGTGGCCAGAATGATTGCTATTAAAGTCATAGCTATATGCGCTTGTTAGATATGCCTTAGCGGCATGTTTTAATAAAAATGCGGTGCACACGGCCCCAAAAAACGAAGCCGCCCCCGCGGTGGCCGGGGCGGCTTTTGCGTGGGGTGCGGCCGTTTCAGACCACGCCGTGCGCCTTGAACCAGGCCAGGGCGCGTTTCCAGCCGTCTTCAGCCGCTTCCTTGCGGTAGCTGGCGCGGTAGTCGGCATGAAAGGCGTGCGGCGCGTCAGGGTACACCACGAACTGTGACGCCTTGGCTGCGGCCGTGCCCTGGCCCAGGGCAGTTTTCATCTTATCAATCGTGTCAAGAGGGATGCCGGTGTCTTTTTCGCCATAAAGGCCCAGCACGGGCGCCTTGAGGATGGGCGCCAACTCCACAGGGTGTTTGGGCGTCAGGTTGCTCGCCTGCCCCACCAGGCGGCCATACCAGGCCACGCCCGCCTTGACCGGGCCGTGCGCGGCATAAAGCCAGGTGATGCGGCCGCCCCAGCAAAAGCCCGTGATGCCCACACGGGCCGGGTCGCCGCCATGGGCTGCGGCCCACTGCACGGCACCATCGAGGTCGGCCATCACCTGCGCGTCGGGCACCTTGGAGACCACCTCGGCCATGAGCTTGGCCATCTCGCCATACATCGCCGGGTCGCCCTGGCGCGCATACAGTTCGGGCGCAATGGCCAGATACCCAGCCTTGGCAAAGCGCCGGCAGGTGTCGGCAATGTATTCGTGCACGCCAAAGATTTCCTGGATGACCAGCACCACCGGCAGGCCGGTCTTGCCCGCAGGCGCCGCGCGGTAGGCGGGCACCTGGAAGCCGCCCACGGTGAAGCTGACCTCGCCCGCATCCAGCCCGTCGGCCGGGGTGGCAATGGCCGTTTGCGCCATCAGCGGCGCCGCCGCTGCCGCGTAACCCAGGCCCATGGCCACCTGCAAGGCGGTGCGCCGGGTGGCACCGGCCTCGGTGGCGCGACCGGGGAGCAAGGCGTTGACATCGGATCGGGCATCGTCATGCAGCATGGCGCATCTCCTGTAAATGCAAGCGTTGAAGAAAATCGAGGCAGCAGCCCAAAGGCTGGCGGACTTGGAAAGCATCAACTGCCCATGGGCCTGAGCGGCGGCCCAAGGGGCACCGTCTTGTGGCCCCGTGGCCGACTGGAGGCTTGGGGCTGGGGCTGCCAATCCGGCAAAAACTGACCGGGCCAATTTTCAGTGATCGGCGCTCCCCGTGCGACAGCCCCTGCAGCAACTCAGGCATCCGCCCCTTGCATTGGCATGGCCGGGCGCGCTCTGGGTGCAAGGGGGGCATCGCCCGGCACACAATCCCAAATCCGTCTATCGTCCAAAGCCACGCAGATTTCAGGCGCTACACCATGCACATCCTTCTCACCGGCTCCACCGGCTTCATTGGCAATACCCTGCAAACGGCACTGCAACGCGCGGGCCACACCGTGCACGGCGGTGTTTCGCCGCGCAGCCGCACACTGCTACCCGGCCAAGTGCCCATGGACTTTGCCCATGACACCACGGCCGCCGCCTGGCGCCCGCGCCTGGCGGGCATCGACGCCGTGGTCAACGCCGTGGGCGTGCTGCGCGACACGCGCGCGCGCCCCATCGACGCCGTGCACCGCGACACCCCCATCGCCCTGTTCGACGCCTGCGCCCAGGCTGGCGTGCAGCGCGTGGTGCACATATCGGCGCTGGGCATTGACGGCAGCAACACGCGCTATGCCCAGACCAAACGGGCCGCCGAGGCGCACCTGCAAACGCTGGCAACCCAGGCAAAGCTGCGCCCGGCCATCCTGCGCCCCAGCGTGGTGTATGGCAAAGGCGGCGACAGCAGCGCGCTGTTCATGAACCTGGCGCGCCTGCCCTTGGCGCTGTTCCCCGGGCCCATGCTCACGGCGCGCGTGCAGCCGGTGTCGGTGCACGACCTGGCCGCCGCCGTGGTGGCATTGCTGGGCCCGGCGCTGGAGCACACCGGCACCATCGACTGCACCGGCCCCGAGGCGCTGACCATGGGCGCCTTCATCGCCAGCCTGCGCCAGCAACTGGGCCACAGCCCCGCCACCGTGCTGCGCCTGCCGCAGCCGCTGACCACCTTGAGCGCGCGCCTGGGCGACGCCGTGCCCCAATCGCCCTGGTGCAGCGAAACCCTGGCCATGCTGGGCAGCGACAACGTGGGCAACCCGGCCGTCTTTGAGCAATTGCTGGGCAGAAAAGGCGTGCACTACAGCCAGCTGGTGGCCACGGCCTGGCGCTGAGTTTTTAGGAAAAATTGGCCTCAAACGCTTGTCATATAAGCGCCATAAGCTATTAATACAATAGCAACTAAAACACCCCCAGCACCAGCCCCGCCGCCAGTGCCTCGCCCAGCGCCCGGCAGCGCTCCAGGTCTTCATTGCCAATCTGCTTGGGCGCCAGGATGGCCTCGGGCGTCTGCGCGTGGGTGCACACGATCAGCGGCTCGGCCACGGGCTTGAGGCGCCAGCCAGTGGCGATGCGCACAATCTGCCGCGCCGCATTGCTGCCGTCACTGCCCGCGCACACCAGGCTGGCATACGGGCGGCCATTGACCTGGTCGAGCACCCCGTAATAACTGCGGTCAAAAAAGTCTTTCAACTGCCCGCTCATCGCCGCCAGGTTTTCGGGCGTGGCAAACACATAGCCATCTGCCGCCAGCACATCCTGCGGCCCGGCCTGCGCGGCGTGCAGCAGGCGCACCGCGCAGGCCGCCTCCCCCGCCGCCCCGGCGCGCGCCGCCTCGGCCATCTGCCGCGTGCCACCCGTGAGCGAGTGGTAAACGATCAGCAGCGTTTTGGCAGAGCTCATGAGGAGATCAAAGAGCCATCGATGGCCGGCCCGCCATGGCCGCGCGCCAGCGCAGCAGGTGCGGGTGCTGCTCGCCCGGCTTTTGTTTGACCACACGCGCAAAGTCCACCGCCACCACCGCCGTTATGTCGGCCACGCTGAAGCGGTCGGCGGCAATAAAGTCGTGGTCCGCCAGGCGCTCGTTCAGCAGGGTAAAAAACTGCGCCACCCGCGCCAGCCCGCGCTCGGCCAGCGCCGGGATTTGCGGGTAGTCCACCGCGCCCGGCAGCGCCCGGTTGGCCATGGCCGGCGCGCTGTTGCGCAGCGCCTCGGCAATCGCCAGCAGGCCTTCAAACTCCATGCGCCAGTTCCAGCTGGCGATTTCGGCTTTTTCCTCGGGGGTTTCGCCCAGCAGCGGTGGGCTGGGGTAGCGCGCTTCCAGGTAGGCAGCAATGGCCGCGTTGTCGGTCAGCAGCAAGCCCTCTTGCGTGCGCAAGGCGGGCACCGTGCACTGCGGGTTGATGCGCCGATAAGCATCGCCCAGTTGCTCGCCACTGCGCAGGTCCACCTGCACGGTGTCGTGGGCAAGGCCCTTTTCGGCCAGAAAAATGCGGGCGCGGCGCGGGCTGGGCGCCGTGGCGCAGTCATACAAAGTGATCATTGCAAAGTCCTTGGCGGCGAGAAAGGGTCAGGAGGCAGGGTTCAGCTTGTCCTGCGTGCGGGTGTCAAAGTCACTCGCGTCATGCCTTTCGTGCAACTGGCTGGCCGGTTCGCCCCAGGTGCGGTTGACCTTGCGGCCGCGCTGCACCGCAGGGCGCTTGGCAATCTGGTCGGCCCAGCGCACCACATGGGTGTATTCATGCACCTGCAAAAATTCACCCGCTTCATAAAGCTGGCCCTTGGCCAGGGCGCCGTACCAGGGCCAGGCTGCCATGTCGGCCACCGTGTATTCGCTACCCGCCAGATACTCGTGCGCGGCCAGGCGCTGGTTGAGCACATCCATCTGGCGCTTGACCTCCATGGCATACCGGTTGATCGGGTACTCATACTTCTCGGGCGCATAGGCATAAAAATGCCCAAACCCGCCGCCCAGAAACGGCGCGCTGCCCATCTGCCAGAACAGCCACGACAGGCACTCGGCCCGCTGGGCAGGATCGGTGGGCACAAAGGCGCCAAATTTTTCCGCCAGGTACAACAGGATGGCGCCGGACTCGAACACGCGCACCGGCTCGGCCCCACTGCGGTCCATCAGCGCCGGAATCTTCGAATTGGGGTTGACGGCGACAAAGCCGCTGCTGAACTGCGCGCCCTCCTGAATGGGCACCAGCCAGGCGTCGTACTCGGCGCCACTGTGGCCCAGCGCCAGCAGCTCTTCCAGCATGACCGTGACCTTGACGCCATTGGGCGTGGCCAGCGAATACAGCTGCAGCGGGTGCTTACCCACGGGCAGGTCTTTATCGTGCGTGGCGCCAGCCACCGGGCGGTTGATGCTGGCGAACTTGCCGCCGCTCTCTTTGTTCCATTGCCAGATGGCGGGTGGGGTGTAGGGGGATGAATCGGTCATGTGGGGGCTCCTTCAGGCAAATCGGATTACCAAGGGCTGCGTGGCCTCTTGCCGAATGAGTGTACTGATGCGGTTTGCGATCCGCTTTGCCTGAAACCCTTACGCAGCAAGGCATGCCCCGGGAACTACTCAAGGGCAGCAACGGCAATCGGCTCAGCGGTGAATGGCAGAGAACGCCCCGTTGCTGTCCTCCAGCCCTCACTGGTGAGTGACTTGTCCGCAGCGTTTGCCGTCCGTGCGCTTCGCACCGAACCTTGCGGCCTGCGCCTGGCAGCGGTCGTGCCAGTGGCGTTGCTTGATGAAGGACAGGCGGCCGCTTGTGGTACCGAAGCTGACCAGCGATTGACTCTTATTTGGACACCATTGACAGTCGCGCCTGAAGCCCGCCTTCGGTCCGATTGCTCAGCTCGACGTCTCCACCGTGGCTTCGGGCAATCTGACGCACGATGGCCAGCCCCAGGCCCGCGCCGCCCGTGTCGCGGCTGCGCGAGTGCTCGACGCGGTAGAAGGGTTCGAAGACTTTTTGCAGCTCGTCCCCGGGCAAGCCCGGCCCTTTGTCCTGCACCAGCACCTCCACGCCGTACGACCCGGTGGCGAGCACCACGTGGGCGTGGCCGCCGTACTTGAGGGCGTTGTCGATCAGGTTGGTCAGCGCACGCTTGAGCGCCTTTGACCGGCACGACCACTGCAGCGCGTCCGGTGCCTGCAGCGTGACCATGCCCACGCCCTGGTAGTCCTCGACCAAGCTCTCCACCAGCGCCACCAGATCGACGCGCTGCAGGGGTTCTTCCACCGCTTTGCCGCGCAGAAAATCCAGCGTGCCGTCCAGCAGTTGCATCATGTCGTCGGTGTCGGCCTGCAGCTGCGCGCGCAGCTGCGGATCGGCCATCATTTCGGTGCGCAGGCGCATGCGGGTGAGCGGCGTTTTGAGGTCGTGCGACACAGCGGCCAGAAAGCGCTCGCGCTCTTCAATGCCGCTGCGGATGCGCGACTGCATGGCGTTAAACGCCTGCGCCGCCTCGCGCACTTCGGTCGGGCCGGTCTCAGGCACGGGCGGGCTGCGCAGATCGCGCGACAGGCTGTGCGCCGCCCGAGCCAGTTCGGTCAGCGGGCGCACTGTGCTGCGCGCGGCCATTGCCACCAGCAGCACCACCACCACCAGCATCAGGCCCAGGTTGAACAGCAGGTTCCAGGGCAGCGCAAACACCCCCTCCGGCGCGCTGCCGTTTAGGCGCAGCCATTCGCCCGACGACAGCCGCAGGTGCAGCTTGAACGCGAACCGCCCCAGCCTCGGCAACTCGCTGGTGCGGACCTCGGCGCGCTGGCCGAGCACTTCGGTAATGTGGCCGGGCAGGTTGTCGAGCATCGACGGCGCCGCCGCGGTCGCTGGCGGTGCCGAATCGACGATGTGAATCTGCAGGCTGGGGGTGGATAACAGAGTGGCCATGGCCTGCCGCTGCGGGCCGGCCTGAACCTCGATCACCCGATAGATGGCCGCGATGCGTTGCGCCAATTCGTGGCTCACGGTGTGGCTCAGCGTGCGCTGCCGGTCCCACGACTGGAGCATTGAACCCGCGAGCTGCGCCATCAGCAGCCCGGCGCTCATCAGCAGCAGCAGGCGGCCAAACAGCGACTGCGGCCAGAGCTTCACAGCGCCTCCACGCTGGCCGCCAGCACGTAGCCTTCGCCGCGCACGGTCTTGATCAGGGTCGGTTCCTTGCCGTCGTCGCGCAGGCGCTTGCGCAGCCTCCCCACCAGCACGTCGATGCTGCGGTCGAACAGAATGGCTTCGCGGCCATTGGTCAGCTCCAGCAACTGGTCGCGCGAGAACACGCGGTGCGGGTGTTCCAGCAGCACGCGCAGCAACCGGAATTCGGCGCCCGAGAGCGGCACCACCAACCCGTCGGGCGCAGTCACGTTGCGCGAAGCCACCTCCAGCGTCCAGCCCGCGAAGCGGAACACTGCCACCTCTTCGGGCACCAGGTTGGTCGGCAGCGCCTGCGCGCGGCGCAGGATGCTGCGGATGCGCGCCAGCAGTTCGCGCGGGTTGAAGGGTTTGGCCAGGTAATCGTCGGCACCCATCTCCAGGCCCACGATGCGGTCGATCTCCGAGCCCCGCGCTGTGAGCATGAGGACGGGAATGTTCGAACGGCTGCGCAGATCGCGGCACAGGCTCAGACCGTCTTCGCCGGGCAGCATCAGGTCCAGCACCACCAGGTCGAAGCGGTGCTGCTCCATCAGGCGCCGCATCGCCTTGCCGTCGGCCGCGCTGGACACGCGGTAGCCGGCCTGGGTCAGATACTCCTCGATCAGGCGGCGGATTTCGCGGTCGTCATCGACGACCAGCAGGTGCTTGGGGGTGGGACTCATGTGCTTTTTTTGCCGGGGCGCATGCGCAGCAGCAGGCCATCCTTGACGACCCATTGATGGTACAGAGCGGCCAGCACGTGCACCGCCACCAGCGCCATCAGCAGGCGAGAGACCAGGCCGTGCACCTTGCGCAGCGTCCAGCCGTCCAGCGACTCGGGCAATGGCGCCGAGCCCAGCACCGCGGCCAACACGCCGCTCTGCAGCGCCAGCACCCCGCCGCTGACGGCCAACAGCAGCACCAACAGGTTCAGGCCCATGTGGCCCAGGTGCGCCCACTTTTCGGCGACGACGGCCGGCGGCCGGGGCTTGACCCGGCGCAGCACCACGCGCGCCACCACCAGCAGGGCCGCCAAAGCACCCAGGATCATGTGAATGCGGAAGTTGCCAATCTTGTCCGCGGTATTGGGCAGTTCGGCCAGCACGAAGGTGCCGGTGACCAGCAGGAATAGGATCAGGACGGCGGCCAGCCAGTGGACGGCGATCTGTGAAGTGGCGTAGCGGAAGTGGTTCATGGTGTTGGTTCCCGGGTTGCGATGGCTGCATCTTCGCGCCGCTGCAGCAGGCCAAGGCGGCATCTTGGTAACACAGCATGTCAAGTGAGGCCCTGTCATGCAAGCTCACCAAACGGGGGGGCGCAGACACACGGCACAAGGCCTGTCTGCCTAACATTGAGTCATCCCATCCACACCCCCTGGAGCTTCAGATGAAAAAGATCGCCACCGCCCTGCTCGTCGCTGCCTTGCTGCCCCTGCCGCTACATGCCCAGGACACCGCCGAAAACCTCGTTGCCGGCATGCGCAAGGCCGAAATGACCTACAAGGAACTCATGACCCTGATGGGCAAGTCCATCGGGATGATGCAAGAAGGCGTGTTGACCCACAACCGAGAGATGGTCGAGCAGGGCGCCAACATCATCTTCACGCACCCGGCACCCAACCACTCACCCTGGGCCATCATGAAGCCCGAAGACCAGGCCGGCTTCAAGCAGGCCCTGGTAACTTACGACAAGGTGCTCGATGAGAACACCAACGACATCCTCAAGGCTACCCGCAGCCGCGACTGGATGACCGCCACCGGCGCGCTGTCGCAGTTGCAGGTGTCCTGTGTGTCGTGCCACGCGCAGTGGAAGGACAAGGCGCAGAAGTGGCCAGCGCTGCTGCGCTGAGCGATGCCAGAACGTGAACCGCCATCACTCGTGGCTGTGGCTGTGACCGCTTTGGTCACTTTTTCCAAGTGAGCCTTGCTTTTCACATCCGGCGAGTGAGGCTAAGAAAGCGACTATTAGGGAAGTACCAGTAACAGTTTTACGAGTTTTCATGGGGCGATGCAAGCCGTGGTCTATGGCGTTGTGTGCGCATTTTCTATGCACGATGCTGGTGCCGTTGGCCTGCGCGGCGCCTCCTGAAACCAAGCTGACCACCGCGCAAATTCGCGCCATGCTGGGCGGGCACCATGTCACCGACGGGCGCCATTGGGGGCATGAATACCGCTTGGACGGTCGCATGGAGCGTTCAGAGAACGGCCGCACGCGCAGCGGACGCTGGAGCGTGCAGAACAACAAGTTGTGTCTGTTACTGCCCGAGGTCGGCAAGGTATCGCCCGTCTGCTTTGACGTGGGGCGAGTGGAGGGGGGGGAATTGCAGTACCGCGATGCGGGCAGTGTGGTGTACGAAGGCACGGTCATAAAGAGTCCGTCTCGTTGAGGCTCAACAACGTCAGCCTCTATGGCGTTAGCACCGGCTTGGCCCCATGCGGGACCTTGGGCACTATAGGAGCTTGGCCACACGTCCATGCATTGAAGTAAACCTCGTCGCCAACTGCCATGCCAGTGCCTGAGGCCACTTTGGCGAAGTGCCCACGGGTTCGGGTGACTTGCCGCCATCGGATCACAGCAACCTGGTCCGTGGGACCGAGTTCCATTTGTCCGCAGCGAGAGCGACCCGTCTACTGGAACTCCTCCGGTGGGATCAATTTGGTTACTGTGCCGACTCTCCAGCCGTAGTCCCAAGCGTACTGACTCTCGTAGACAGGCGTGCTGCAGCCGGAAATTGCCACGCATGCCAACGCCGCAACCAGCGAAGGCGTCGAATCCTTCATCATCAAAGTTCCTTTGCGATATTCTCGGGGCATCTGATCTGGTCAATGCCTGTGCTGGTGGTGGATATCCGGCGCATGGGGATGGGCATGGTTAACCGGTTCATGCAAGTGCACGTGGCTGTGGCTCCCCGTGGGCATCACGTCATGCGAGTGCGAATGGTGTCCATCGTCATGACGGTGGGCGTGCTCATGCTCCATCGGCTCGTGAGTATGTTCATGCCCGTGACTCTCGGCCAAATGCAGAAGCACCCCCGCAAGCATCAGAAGACCGCCGAGCAGCATCAGCCACCCCGCAGACCGTTCACCCAAGCCGAACGCCACAGCCGCACCGATGAAAGGAGCAAAGGCGAACACGGAGCCGGTCCGCGCCGCACCAAAAGCCCGCTGCGCCAGAAGGTAGAACCGAAGGCTCAAGCCATATCCCGTGGCACCAACAGCAAAGAGCCCAAGAGCTACAGTCATGGAGGGTAAAGGCTCTTCCCACACCATGGCAAGACATGCTGTCGCAGCGGCACCCAGCGAGGCCTTTGCCATCACGACCTGGCTGGGATCGCGTTCGGCCAGTTCCCTGGACAAGGTGTTGTCCACGCCCCAAGCCGCAGTCGCCAGCAGCACGGCAAGCAGACCAAGCAGCTGCGCGCCGCCCTGCAGGCCCTGATCCATCACCAATGCCATGCCCCCAGTTAATAAAAGAAGCATCGCAGCCCACACGCGGCGGTCCATGGTTTCGCTGTACAACCACCACGCCAACGTGGCGGTGAACAGCGCTTCCAGGGTCAGCATGAGCGAGGCGCTGGCCCCGCTCGTGTGTTGAAGGCCCCAGGACAGGGCGACAGGCCCCAGGGCGGCGCCGAATCCCGCCATGGCGATGAGGCGCCAAGCATCGGATCTCTGCAACCTTGCCTCGTGGGCGGAGGTCCGCAGGGACAAGGCACCGACGACAGCCGCCCCTGCGTACAGCAGCGCGGCCGTCGTGAACGCCCCCAGCCCTGCACCCAGCCGCTGAACCAGCGGGGTGCTTATGCCGAACAAGGCTGCAGCCAGCAAGGCGAGTAGACCGCCTCGCAGTGCAGGCAAGGAAAGAGATCCGCGCGCCATGGGGGCCTTACTTGATTGTGAAACGAACGGTGATGCTCTTCTTGCTATTAGTGGTCAGCACCGCGACTGCCTTGGCCCCCTTGGACAGGGTGACTCCCTTGGCCTCCAGCTTGTTCGCACCTGCTGGTTTCAGGGGCGCTTCGGATTTTTCTGCGCCGTTGAGCACTGTCAATTTGCCGTCGAATCGCGAGGCATCGGCATCTTTACCGTGGTCCTGAATGTAGATCGCCGCGCCTTCAGCAGTAGCAACCAGCTCAAATGACAAATCAGAGGCGGTTTGCACGACACCTCCGTGCAGGGGGCCAGCGGCACCGTGGGCCATTGCAGCGGGGGCAGATAGTGCGGATGCAGCAAACATTGCAAGGACTGCCGCCAGTTTGGAGAGGTTCGTCTTAGCAGTCATTGGATTTTCCTTTGGATGAGAAGTTGCGTGAAACTGCGCGCTTGAAAATGCGGCGCCTAAATGCCTACGGGAACAACTAAAACTACAGTGATCGGTGCGGGGTCAATAGGCCTCCTGCGTCGTTGTGACCTCGGTTTGCGTCTGGGCATCGGCCTCGATCAGGCGCCGCATCGCCCGCTCCCCAAACAGCCAGAACATCACGGGCGTGAGCAAGGTGTCCAGCAAGGTCGAACTGGCGAGCCCGCCAAAGATCACGACCGCCACAGGATGCAGAATCTCCTTACCCGGGGCGTCGGCCGCCAGTAGCAGCGGGGTGAGCGCAAAGGCGGCCACCAGCGCCGTCATCAAGACCGGGGTCAACCGCTCCAGCGAGCCGCGCACGATCATGGATTGGCCGAAGACCTCTCCCTCGAACTTGCACAGGTTGATGTAGTGGCTGACCTTCAAAATCCCGTTGCGCGTGGCAATGCCCGCCAGCGTGATGAAGCCCACCATGGAGGCCACCGACAGGCTCACCCCCGCCAGCCACATCGCAGCCACGCTGCCGATCAGCGCAAGCGGAATATTGGCCATGATGATCCCGGCCAACACAGCCGACTTGTAGCGTACATACAGAACGAGAAAGATCATTGCCAAAGACACCAGCGACAAGCCGACGATCAGTTGCATCGCTTGCTCCTGGGCCTGGAACTGGCCTTCCAGACTCAGAAAGGTCCCCGGTGGCAATGGCGTCTTTGCCATCACCGCACGAATGTCTGCAATGACGCGGCCCATGTCGGAGCCGTCCGTGTTGGCATAGACCACGATGCGCCGACGACCGTTTTCTCGGCCAATCTGGTTGGGGCCATCGGTTTCCTCGACCGTGGCGATGGCAGACACCGGTATCTGCCCCGCTGGGGTGTCGATCAGTGTGCGCGCCAGATCCTGCGGGCTGCGTTTGTCATCGGGCAGGCGCAGCACCAGTTCATAGCGGCGAAGTCCATCCACGATCTGCGCACCATGGGCACCATCTGTCAGGGCCTGTAGGAGCCGCACAGCCTCCCCCGGGGACAGCCCAACCTGCGCGGCCTTGCGGTGGTCCAGCCGTACCGTGATCTGGGGGATCAGCACCTGCTTTTCCACCGTCAAATCCACCAGCCCTGGAACGCCCGAGACTCCCTGGCGCATCTGCTCGGCCAGGCCCCGCAAGGTGTCCGTGTCATCGCCGAAAATCTTGAGCGCGATCTGCGCCCGCACCCCTGACAAGAGGTGATCCAGGCGGTGGGAAATAGGCTGGCCAATGGCCACCTGGGCTGGAAGGACGGCCAAACGGGCACGGATATCTGCCATCACGGCCTCGCGGTCCCGGGCGGACCGCTTCAGGTCCACATCAATCTCGGCCGAATGCACGCCTTCGGCATGTTCATCCAGCTCGGCCCGCCCCGTCCGGCGCCCCACCTGGGTGACCTCGGGGACCTCAGCAATCAGCGTCTCGGCCAACGCCCCCATGCGATTGGCTTCCGCCAGCGCCGTGCCTGGGTTGAACACCATGCCCAGTACCAGCGAGCCCTCATTGAAGGCAGGCAGAAAGGTGCGTGGAAAAAACGGGACGCTTGCAGCTGCTACAGCTACCGCCAGTGCAGCGACAGACATCAGCACCTTGGCGCGAGAAAACGACCAGCTGAGCACTTGCGCATCCCGCCGCTTGAGCCAGGCGACCAGGGTGCTGTCACCATGGTCCAGCCGTTTCATCCCCGGCAACAGGTAAAGGCACAACGCCGGCGTCACCGTCATTGAGACCAGCATCGATGCCAGCACCGACACGATATAGGCGATGCCCAGGGGCGTGAACAGGCGACCCTCGATGCCCGGCAGCGCAAAGAGCGGCACAAACACCAGCACCACGATGGCGGTGGCGTAGACGATGCCCGAGCGGACTTCCACGCTCGCCCGACGCACGACCTCCAGCATGGACAGTGGATTGCCCTGGGCACGGTTTTGCTTCAGCCTGCGCAGGATGTTCTCCACATCCACCACCGCGTCGTCCACCAGTTCGCCAATGGCAATGGCCAGGCCACCCAGAGTCATGACGTTGATGGACTGGTCCAGCAGCCGGAAGACCATGGCTGTCACGGCCAGCGACAAGGGTATCGCCACGAGCGAGATCAAAGTGGTTCGCGCGGACAACAGGAAGGCGAACAACACGATGGCCACCATGATGGCGCCGTCCCGCAAGGCCTCGGTCACGTTACCGATGGACGCCTCGATGAAGTCAGCCTGGCGAAACAACACTTTCGGAGCAGCCAACCCCACGGGCAGCCCCTGCTTGAGATCCCCCAATGCCGCTTCGATGGCGTGGGTGAGCTTGACGGTATCGGCCGCAGGCTGCTTTTGCACACTGACGATGACGGCAGGCACGCCGCTGTATCCGGCGTCGCCGCGCTTCATGGCCGCGGCGAACCGGACATTGGCCACCTGTTCCAAGAGGATGGCACGGCCGTCCTTCCAGGCCACCGCCACGCCTTGCAGGTCCTCGACACGGCTGGTGCGACCGATGTGGCGGATGAGGAATTCACGGCTGTTGAGATCGATGAACCCACCTCCCGCATTCCCCGCAAAGCCTCGAAGGGCCTGCTCGATCTGCGTCAATGTCACCCCGAACTGCGCCATGCGCGCCGTGTCCGGCTCCACCCGCAACTGGCGCACTTCGCCGCCGATAGGGATGACCTGAGAAACTCCTGGAATCGACAGCAGTCTGGGGCGCAGCACGAAGTCCGCGTACTCGCGGGCCTGCATGGGTGTCGCTGCAGGGGATTTGCCATCGCCTGCCGTCAAGGGCAGAGCAATGAGCATGACTTCGCCCATGATGGAAGACACTGGCCCCATGACGGGCGTGATGCCCCCGGGGAGTTGCTCCCGCACCAGCGCCAGGCGCTCCGCCACGAGCTGGCGGTTGCGGTAGATGTCGGTCCCCCAATCGAACTCGGCATAGAGGATGGACAGGCCCACCCCAGACGTAGAGCGCACCCGCGTGACTCCGGGCATACCGTTGAGCGCGGTTTCCAGGGGGAAGGTCACCAGTTGCTCGACTTCTTCGGGTGCCATACCTCCTGCTTCCGTCAAGACGGTGACCAGGGGTTTGTTGAGGTCGGGAAAGACATCGACTGGCGTGCGCCACGCTGTGATGGCCCCATAAACCATCAGCAGCGCCGCAACTGCCAGGACGAACAGGCGGTTGTGAAGGCTGTTCCTTACGATCCAATTGAACATTGCATGGGCTCCGTTCAGCGGATCTGCGCGATCAGCGGCGCACCTTGCACCACCACGCGGTTGTCAGCGCCCAGGCCCTGCGTGACGACCACCGTGGCGGCGTCCAAAGACCGATATTGCACCGGTTGAGGAATGTAGCGCTCTGCACCGGACTTGATCCAGACCACCGGTTCGTTGGCGCTGTTGCGCACGACGGCCTGCGCAGGCAGGACGAAGCCTTTGACCTGCTCGTTCAGCGAGGCCACGACGGTGACGGGCTGTCCGACCGCCAGCGGCAAAGCCGTGCCCGATTGCTCCGGGACCGCCCTGAAGGTCATTGGCAGCACGCCATCGCGCAGGCTGCGCGCAGCGCCGACCAGCTGCAACTTGACTCCAGGCACCCCCTGCATGTGGGCTTGGCCGACGCGTGCGGGCAAGCCAGGATCTGCCGTAGTGGCCTCCACCAGCACGCGTGCCGGGTCAATCACATCGAACAACACTTCGCGGGCCTCAACCACCTGGCCTTTGGTCACATCAGCCCTTGCAATCACCCCGGAGACGGGAGCCAGCAAGGCCTCTCGGGCAGCAAGGCTCGCTCCAATGCTTTTTTCGCGCGCGGTAAGGCTCTGCAGCTCAGCACGTGCCGCCTCGATCTCCTTGCGCGGCACCGTGCCTTCGAGGGACTGCAGCCGCTGCACCCGCTGTGCAGCCAGTTCTCGGCCACTGCGCAACTCGGCCAGCTGGGCCTGTTGATTTGCCAAGGCATAAGGCTCTGCATGGTGGGCCACATAGGCCAGTACCTCTCCCTGGCGCACGGTCTGGCCGGCGACCGGTAGCCCGCGCGGTCCCGCTTCGATGCGACCCCCATGGATTGCCTGAACCCGACCGCTCGCATTGGGGTCCACTACCACCCGGCCTGACAACTCGGTGGTGGCTGCTGCCTGGGTTTCAGAGGTCAACTGTGTGCGGATGCCCAGGCGCCGTTGGGCGAGCATCGGAACGTTGACACTGCCGTCTGGCAACCGCATCAAACCGGATGCGTTGACCGCCGTGGGGGCATCCAGATGCTCACCGTTCGGCCCATGGGCACCCGGCGCTGCGACGGCAGCAGGTGGAAACATCGCCGCGATGCACGTGATGACACTCAAGCCGAAAACATGGAGCATGCTGGTTGCCTTGGTTTTTTGAGTCGATGAGTTCACAGCGCACCTCCTTTGGAGGACGTACCTGCAGCCTTACGCGTGCGGCCAAGGAACCAACCGACCGCCGCCAGGACCGCCAGGGCCACAGCCAGCCAGACCGTTCGGGAGGGCCCATGGGCGTGACCGTCGTCGTGGGGGTGACCATGGTCATCGAGCATGGCGCCCGCGACCGTGAGGGTGCC
Organism: Acidovorax sp. JHL-3; assembly: GCF_000526295.1. Taxonomy (NCBI): domain Bacteria; kingdom Pseudomonadati; phylum Pseudomonadota; class Betaproteobacteria; order Burkholderiales; family Comamonadaceae; genus Acidovorax; species Acidovorax sp. JHL-3. The sequence goes on along the minus strand of NZ_JAFU01000001.1, from coordinate 1,739,825 downwards.
GTCCAGAAGGTCGGAGTCATTGCCCGCCAGTACGGTGACCACCATGGGGTGGTCACCGGGTGCCGCCAGAGCCTTGAGCATGTTGGCATCGTCGATGGCGTAGTCGCCCATATCTGCATGGAACTTGGCAGGCGCCTTGAGAGCGCCCGTCTCCACTTCCACTGTGGCATTGAGCACAGGTTCATTGGTGGCAAAGCGGTTGATCAGGATGGACAACTCTCCGCCTTGCAGCCGGCCCACCAACTCGAAGGCTTCCGAGCGGGCCTCAAAGCTGGGTCCGGTGCCACTTTGGGCCCCAGCTTGAGCGGGGGCATCCAGGTGCTCGCCATTGGGGCCGTGCGCACCTGGCGCGGCATAGCAGGGTGTTGCGGCAAGCACCAGCACGGCGAAGCCTGCACCCAGCAATGAGAGGCGGCAACGAGGGGGGCATAGATTCAAGAGGTTCATGGAAGGATTCCGTGAGATTGCTGAAAGCGGGCGCGGGCCAGGCCCAGGGCCACTTGCTGGCGTGCGAAGCTGGTGTCGGCTTGGGAGGCTGCGGCTAGAGCGCGCAACAACTCCGGCAGCGGTGTTTCACCCGCCTTGAAAGATCGTTCAATGAGCGTGGCACGCTCCCGCAGGAGTGCCGAGCGCTGGCGCTCCGCTTCCAGTTGCTGCTCTGCCGTGTGCACCGCAGACTGCGCCATCGCGGCGTCAGCAGCCAGCCGCTCCTCGGTTCGCTGTTTCGTGGTCAGCGCTACATCCAGCTCACTCAGTGCGGCAGCTTGCAGCGGCTGGTTGCGGCTCGCTGTGCCCAGGGGAATGCGCACACCTACGCCGATGCTGTTTTGAGCCGACTCACCCCTACCCGGCATGTCTTGCCGGATACGAAGGAGCAGTTCAGGTGGGTCGCGCCTTGTGACGGCCACCACGTCCAGCCGCTTGCGAGCGCGCTCAACCGTCAGCGCAGCGACACGCGCATCGGGGTGGGTTTCAACGGTGAAGTGCGCCCCGCCTGGTGAAACTCCGGCCCCATCAACAACCGGGGCAGCCGTGAGATCAGGCGCCAGGGCTATGCCCGTCAGGGTTGTCCATTGAGACAGGCTGGCGCTCAGACGCTGCCGTGCAGCCATCTGTGCAGATTGCGCAGCCAGCGCTTCGGATTGAGCGGCAAGCGCATCCGCATGCGCCAGATCACCCGCTTTGACACGGCGGCGCACGTCATCGGATATCTCCTGCAGAGATCGCACTTGGGCGTCAGCCAGGTCGACCTCGGCCTTTTGCGCGGCAATGCCCCAGGCAGCTTCCCGTACCAGTCCCGCGAAATGCAGGCGCCCCGCTTGAACGGCAGCCTGTGACAGCTCTACGTCGGCATCCACAGCAGCGCCGCGTGCATTGCGCTGCCCAGGCAACCACAGCGGCCACGCCAGGCCGGCCTCGGCTTCCCTGCGTCCAGCGGACGTTTGCCAGCGGTCGTCCCGGTAGGAAAACTCCAGCGCCGGTGGGGCCGCCCACAGGCTGGAGATAGCCACACGATCCGCCGCAACCCGCTGCATCTGACCTTCAGCTTCTCTTGCCTGCGTAGCACGCTGCCATGCGGCATCCACAGCTTGTGCCAGTGTTGGAGCCACAGGAGATGCCGTGGCAGAAAGTGAAGGGGCGGTGTTGGACTGCGCAACCGCAGCGCCGACAAGGGCGCAGCTCAACGCGCAGCCTGTGGCGCAACGCACCGCAAACCCGGAAATAACAAAACGCACGTGATTCCTGACCGATCAAAGGCAGCAATCCGGGATCTTTGACGCGTCAGCGCCTGATCAAAAGGACTGCCGCACCGATGAACAACCCCGCTTTCGTGTGAGAAGCGGGGCGCTAAGGGTGGATCAGGAAATCACTCTGGGGGGTCGTCGCAACCCGTCCAGATAGGGGGATGGGCTCACGGTTTCGTCGGTCTCTGCCGGTGCAGGCGAGCCGTCGAGAGGATGCGACAGCAAGGGGAAATGGAAAAGTGCTGCGGTTCCTGGACCTGCTTCCGCAAGCATGTGCTGGATCGACTCCCGGGAATCGTCTTGGTGCATCACACCGTGTTCGTCATGGTGGTGCGCGGCACCATCCAAATGCATCTCGGCGTGCACCACCTGGAATGCTCCCTCATGGTCGAACGGTACCACCTGACGGGCCGTTGCGAAGGCCTGGCAGAAGAAGGAGAGCAACAGGATGACTGCGAGCAGTCGGCGCATGAAGTATGAAATGGCTATTGAGTATTGGTCGCGATCATAGCGATACTGGAATGGTCACATCCGAATTCCATGCCAAACGGACAGGTTTCGCAAGTGATCGGCCCCGGCGAGGTCACGGCTGCAAACAGCTTCTCCGTCGGGGCTAAACCGCGCAGACGGGCGGTGACTTGGCAATGTCCGGTATCCGCTTTAACGGACACTCAGTAGCTTAGTTTGAACGACTCTAACCAGCCTGAGCGGGTGGCCGTCCCGCCACTTCGAAAGTCAGCTCCTGGCCGGTAGCTGCCACTCATTCATCTCTTCTTCATAGTTGAGGACGTGTTCGTTCCGCCTGCGAGGCATCGGATTTTGAGACGCATCAGCGCTGACCGCATCCACCAGTCCGGCATCACCCCGACCATCACACCACCCTCGCCGCCGCCGCCCCCAGCAAAAACGGCAGCCGCAGCCACAAAGCCATGTCCGCTGCCACCTTGGCGGTCAACAAGGATTCGCCGCGCCCTCACGACCATTCCCCCAGCTCCAGCAAGCAGCACCCAAGCTGCGCCCACGCAAAATTCGGCTCAAACACGCTATTGACGCTGCCCAGCGTGAATGGCGATCTCCTCAAATCCATCGCCATCCCGCAACACGAACACCGCATCCATGCCCCGCTCTTGTGCCAAACGGACTCCGGCCTCCTCACCGAGCACCAGCAGTGCGGTTGCCCATCCATCGGCGAGCATGCAGGCGGGTGCCACTACCGTGACTGCCGCGAGCCGGTTGTTCAAGGGCCGCCCGAGGGAAGGACTCATGGTGTGGGCAAAGTATTGGCCCGCCACTTCAATCCAGTGGCGGTAGTCGCCCGAGGTTGCAATGGCCGCATCGGTGAGTTCCATTACGCCCATGGCCTCACGCACGCCCCGAAGGGGCTTCTCAATCGCTATGGCCCACGGCCGCTGGTCTGGTTTCAGGCCACGCGCACGCATTTCACCGTCAATTCCCACCAGATAACTGGCGATTCCCCAGCCATCCAGGCAATGGGCCAACTGGTCCACGCCAAAGCCTTTGGCGATGCCTGAAAGATCGAGCGTGATGGCAGCCCGTTTGCGAACCCGGTGATTGCCGGGGTCGATATCCAGCGCTTCTATTGCAGAGCGATGGGGCTGGCCTTTGAGCGCCTTGATCTGCTGCGCATCGGGTTGTTGCTGGCCGGGGCCAAAACCCCAGGCGTTGACCACGGCCCCCACACCGATATCAAACGCTCCCAGGGACTGCTGCCCCAACTGCAGCGATGCCAGCAGCACGCTCACCAGCTCGGGGGGCATGGTGAGCCATTGCTGCACCCGAGCGGCGTTGAGGCGGCTCAGGTCCGAGTCGGGCTTCCAGGTGGACATTTGTCGATCCACCGCGTCCACTGCGGCAAACAACTGGGCATGGATTGCAGCCGCATCGAGACCCGGCGGCGCAAAAAAAACGGCGCTGTACCGCGTGCCCATGGTTTCGCCGTTCAGGCTGTAGCGCTGCGCCGGCGTGCCAGAGGAGTTCTGCACCTCAGAAAACATCTTCACGGTAACGTCCCTGCGCCTTGAGCGTCTGTGTATCCAGGTGAATGGGGGCCAGCACTTCGTCCAGTGCCTGCAGGGTACTTTTTGCCATGCCACGGCTGCCGCAGACCAGAATTTGCCCGCCATTGGCCATGAGCTGGCGCAGTTGCTCCGCATCATCGATGACGCGATCCTGTACGTACCCGCCGTCCTTGACCCGCGAAAAGGCGGCATGCAACTGTGTCAGCCGGCCATCTGCCAAATAACGGCTCAGTTCGGGCTCATAGAGAAAATCGGAAGCAGGGTCGCGCCCGCCCCAATACAGGTACATGGGATGTTTGCCCGTGTTGTTGCGAATGAACCCCGCCAACGGCCCGATCCCTGTGCCGGCGCCGATGAGAATGACAGGCGCCTCTCCAGACACTGGGCGAAAATCCGGATGGAGCTGGATAAAGGCGTCCATCCGCTCCCCCACTTTCAGGCCGTGAAGAAATTGGGAGCACAAGCCTTCGGGAAGCTTTCGCACGCAAATCTCCAAAACACCGTCGCGCGACCCGCTGGCGAGCGAATAGAAACGGGGTATTGCACTGCCCGGGGCACCACCCCAGCCAGATCGCCCACCTCGAAATGCGGCAATCGCCCGCCCCCCAGCAGACGCTGCCAGCGGCCCCCCAACCCTGACCGCGCCACGGGGGCAAAGCGCAAGATGCTGGTGGGTGCATTCACCTGCTCACCGTAGTCAACCCGCTCGACCAATTGGAAAGCATCCGTTCGCGGGGGCTTGGGCGTGTGCTGCAGCGCCAGCTCCTGGCCGATCAGCTGACTGACGGCCTGGCCCCAGCGGGCAAACGCCTGGGTCGACTGCCTGTCCACCGTTTCCAGCGCCAGTATGCGGCGCCAGCCCTGGGCCAGCAAAGCGGCTTGCACGTCTTTTGCAAACTGACAAAACCGCGGGAACTGCTGATCCCCAAAACCCAGCACGGCAAAGCCCAAACCAGGCGGGGCCTTCACCTTGCCCAACCGCGCGAGAAACTGGCTGGCTGAGCTGGGTGCATCGCCGTCGCCATAAGTCGCCGTCAGGATGAACAGGCGTTCGGCACGGCGGTACTGTGCCGCCAGTTGGTTCATGGGCGCCGTGTGCACCTGCAGACCCGCCTGCGTCAAGGCGTTGTGCAGCGCATTCGCAAAGCCCCAGGTGCTGTTGTTTTCGCTGCCAACCAGAATAATGGTGTCGGCCGATTGCGCCGCGCTGTTGCCAACAATGCGCGGCATGGACTGGCGCCGCTCCCACCAGGTCAGCGCGCCTGTCGCGCCCAAGACCGGCACACCCAGCGCACAAATCCCCAGCAACAAACCAAGCCACCACAAGCCCTCGCCGGTGTGCAATTGGTAGACCTGCTCGTAGATGCGGCGCGCCACACCATGGGCCTGATAGGACAACAGCGCGCCAGTTGCCTGGTCGACATACGCATCGCCCTGGTTCGTCCGCAGCGAATAGACGTCCGAAGGGTCGCTCGGGTGGGGGTACACCAGCTCGCGCAAGTCATTCAGATCGGTTGCCAGCAACGCCGCCAGCGCCGTGACCGGCTGTGCGGGGACGCCCGCCTGCCTGGACGGAAACTGCGGCTCGCTTTGCATGCCATCTGGCACCAGTGCAAACGTTGCCGCCGACATATAAATGCCCGTCAACGCAGACAACAGCAGTGCCGGCAGCACCCAACGCCCCACCTGCGCGTGCCAGCGCTGGTTTACGCCGCCGCGCAGCGGCTGCGCAATTTGCCGCCAGCCCCCAACGCGCCAGACCAGCAGCACCACGCCAGAAACACACAAGAAAAGCATCGCCAAGGCCACCACACCCACCACCGCCCGGCCAGGCGTGTCAAAAAGCAAAGAGCGGTGCAGGTCTTTCACCCAGCGCGAAAACCCCGAAGGCGCATGGGGGGCAATGCCTTGGCCGCTGACCGGGTCGACACGGTCTGCGCCCGGCTGGTCGTTGCGGGTGTAATAGACAATGATCGAGCCCGAGGGCGTGCGCTCAATTTGCTCGACATCGGGGTAATGCTGCGCCACCCGGCCCGCCAGCGCTGCCACGCTGATCTGACCGTCTGCGGGCACCGTGGCCTGGAGCCGCTCCAGTGCCGGGTCTAGCGACAAAGCCACCCCACTGAGCGACAGCACCGTCAGAAACAAGGCGGCGATCAGACCCGCGAGTGAGTGAAGCTTGCGCACCATCGTACGAACCCTTGCTTAACGCGCCGTCACATGCCGTAGGTGAATGACTGGACATAGCCGCGCCCTGCGGCGGGTTTACCGGCGCCCTGGGTGGTCAGGGGCACGCGCACGTCGGCCGCGTTGTCGCGCCCATCTTCCACCGCGCTGTCGATGCGAATTTCATGGCCGGAGTCAATCAGCACATCGGCCAGTTCCACGGTGACTTTGAGCGTTTTTCCACTGCCCACGCTGGCACCACTGACGCCATCAAACTCTGCCGCCTTCAAGCCACTGCCACGGGCCCAGTCACGCAGATGTTTGTAGTACTTGGATTTTTTTCCGGAAACCCAGAGCGTTTTTTTGTACAGACCGTTCGTATCGGTCACGTAGATCGCCAGATATGCCCCGTCGCCACCGTAGTTTTTGAGCTGGGTGGTCAAGGTCACCGGACGCGCCTGCGCCAGGTTGGGCAGCGTCATCACGCCGGCAAGGCAAAGCAAAGCAGCAAGTTTTTTCATAATGAATCTCTCGGTAAATTGTCAGGACTGCGCACGCCGCGCGCCCACCGTGGTCTGAAAGTGAAGAAGAAAGCCAGCGCGCGTTTCAAATGCCAACGGGCGCCATCCGGCACACGAGCCCTCGATGGGCAGGGGCGTCATTTGGCTTTCTGTGCTGGATCAAGATAGTCCGCCGCTTCAGCGTCGTCACTGAACTCGATTTCGAGTTTTTTGATGCGCAGTGACTGGGGCGAATACTTGCCTTTGAATCGGTTTCCCCGGGCATCGATACCGCGAACCTCATAGCAACCATCGTCCACCTTGATGCGTTGCACCGTGCCGCCGCGCTGCTCGATCTGCTGGCGCAGGCGCTCACGCGGCTGCCAGTCGGCCACCGGGTCTGCACAATCGTTTGCAGCCCATGCTGCACCGCCCATGAGCATGCCGGCCAGCGCGGTGTTGACGAGAACCAAAGCTTTCATGATTTCTCTCCTCTGTGAACAGACAAGAGAACTCTAACGACGCAGCCTTAACACTTGATGAACTGGACCGCCGCCAGTGATTTGCCTGTTTTCGTTAGCGACGCCTTGCAGCTACCCCCGCGCCAAAGCCGCCTGCGCCCATTTCTGCGCAGACAAGAAGTTGTCCGCGAATTGCAACGGCAGCGTGTGAGTTGACCCGGCCCCACTGGAGAACTTTGGCAGCATGGCGGCCGGGTTTCAGGCTCTTCTTCTTTAAGGTGCGATTTTTTGCAAAAAAATGCTTTCCGGTCTCTGGCGCTGCTGCTTTTGCTGCTGACGTTGGTGGTCGTCGCCGAAATCGGCCTCACCCATCGAAACGCTTATGAAGCGACCCAAGCCCATGAGCGCGACCGGGTGCAGCACGACCTGGCAGACATGCGGCTCACGGTCAGTGGCTATCTGGAAAAATTGACGCGCGATGCACAGTTGATGTCCCGCTCGACCGTGCTGGGCCTGTATTTGAGCGACCCCACACCTGAAAACACAACCCATGCCGAAAAAGCGCTGCAAACCCTGTCCATGCTGCGCGGGGACTATGACCAGACACGCTACATCGACCAGAACGGGCAGGAAAAGATTCGGGTCGACAGAGAAAACGGCCAATCCGTCTTGCACAGGCAGGGCTTGCAAAACAAGTCGGACCGCGGCTATGTGCAGACGGGGCTTCAGCTTGGCGCAGGCCAGGTTTTGGTGTCAGAACTGGACCTGAACGTCGAGCAGGGAGTAATTGAAGAACCCCACCGGCCAACCCTGCGTGCCGTGGCCCCGGTTTTCCTCGATGGCAGCCGCAGGGGGCTGATGGTGCTGAACATCGCTGCTGATGAACTGCTCGCCAGCCTGCGCGTCAACCTGCCCGCTGGCAGCGATCTGGTGATGCTCAATGCCACCGGCGGCTGGATCCCCGGAGGGGGTGCACTGGACTGGCAGTTCATGCTGGATCCGTCGGCACGACTGAGCGCGCAGGACCCGGCCTTGTGGGCATCCATTGAAGGCCAGCACAGCGGAAGCTTCGAGCGCCTGGGCGAGTGCTATCACTACGAGTGGTTCCAGACGACCGGTGATGGTGTGCAGGCGCCCAAGTGGCTTTTGGCACAACGGCGTGCCAACGAGCCCTGCGCTGCTGCCGCCGCCGAAGCCACCCAGATAGCCGCCAAAAGAATTGCCATCACACTGCTCATCGCCCTTCCCCTGGCAGTGCTGTGGCACCAATCACGCGTCAAAAGCCGGCGTTTTCAGCAAGCCCTGCAAGACCAGCAGGCCGAGTTGAGCATGATCGCCCAGGAGGCAGGCCATGCAATGATCATGGTGGACCGCCAGTGCCATGTGCTTTGGATGAACCGGGAGGCCGAGCGGTTGCTGGGCTGGAGCGAAGCCGAGCTGGTGGGTAAAAATCTGCATGAAACCATCCACCTCACACCTGACGGACAACCGGTTCACGCGGGGCTGTGCCCCACGCTGAACGCCCTTGAAACCGGCGAACGCCATGGCACAGACCGCGATTCGATGGTGGGTCGAAATGGCCAGCGATGGGTGTTCAGCACCCGCGTCACCCCGTTCGGCCCCGCAGAAAACCGCAAGGCCGTTGTCGCCTTTGCGGATGTCAGCACCCATGTGGCACTGCAACAAGAATTGGCCGTCCAGGCGCAAACAGACGTGCTGACCGGCGCGCTCAACCGCCGATCCATCGTGCAAAACCTGCAGGCTGCCCTGGACGACCCGACTCAGACCCCCTGCGTACTGGCGCTGGACATTGATTTCTTCAAGAAAGTCAACGACACGCACGGACACCAGACCGGCGACCAGGTACTGATCCACTTCTGTCGAACCATAGAAACCATGCTGCGCAAGGGAGACCTTCTGGGCCGCATGGGTGGCGAAGAATTTCTGGTGGTTGCAAACACCCTGTCGCTGGCAGATGCCATGGGCCTGGCGGAGCGCATTCGTGCAGCCATCGCCAGCACCCCATGCCTGTGCAGCCCGGACACCCCGATTGCCATCACCACCAGCGTCGGCGTGGCCCAGCCCCACGTCGGAGAAACGATGGAACAACTGCTGGAGCGCGCCGACGAAGCCCTCTACCGCGCCAAGCACGCAGGGCGCAACCGGGTGATGATGGCAGGCGCGGCAATCGCCTGAAAGCCACGCGCCCAACCCACCCGCCCGGGCCAGCCAAACCCGGCGCGGCGGCTCTGCAAGCGCACCACAGGCATCAGCGACGCCATATCAAGTCCACCAGCGCACCAACCCCGCTGCCACCGCACCCAGCACCACCACCAGCAAAAACGGCAGCCGCAGCCACAAGGCCAGCGCCGCTGCTGCCAGGGACGCCAGGCGCGCGTCGATCACCAGGGCGGTGCCTGCGGCAAAGGTGTTCATCACCGTGAGCGAGGCGAGCAGCGCCACGGTGATGGCGCCGGCCACACGGGTCATCCGCGGGTTTTGCAGCCAGCGGGCCGACACGGCGTAGCCCGCCAGCTTGGTGAGGTAGGTGGCTGCGCAGGCCAGCAGGATGAAGCCCCAGAGCGTCATGCCGCGCCTCCGGTGCGAGACGCGTCCCCGTGGGCATCCGGTGTACGCCCGCGCCAACCCCAGGCGGCGCCCACCACGGCGGCCAACAAAATGGGCAGGCCGGGCGGCACCAGCGGCACGGCCAGGGCGGTGACCACGCCGCACACCACCGCCAGCGCCACGGGTTCGCGCTGTTGCAGGCGCGGCCACAGCAGGGCCAGAAAGGCCGCCACGGCGGCGCCGTCCAGGCCCCAGCGGCGCGGGTCGCCCAGGGCGTCGCCCAGCACGGCGCCGACCAGCGTGAACAGGTTCCAGAGCACGAACACGCCGACGCCCGCCGTCCAGAAGCCGCGCCGCTGTTCATCGGGCGTGGTCTGGCCTGCGGCGGTGACGGCGGATTCGTCGATGGTGAGCTGCGCTGCCACCGCCTTGCGCCAGCCGGTGGGCGCGACCATGGCATTCATCTGCATGCCGTAGACCGCATTGCGCACGCCCAGCAGCGCGGCAGCGCCCAGGGCCGCCGAGCCCGCGCCGCCGCCCGCGATGACGCCAATGAAGGCGAACTGCGAGCCGCCCGTGAACATGAGCAGGCTCAGCGCCATGGCCTGCCACACCGTCAGGCCTGCCGCCACGGCCAGGGCGCCAAACGAGATGCCGTAGAGGCCGGTGGCGACGGCAATCGACAGGCCCATGCGGATGGCGGGGGTCCAGGTGGAGGGACGCAGGGTGGGTGGGGAGGATTCCATGGAATTCAATTTTGATAGCTAGCAACGCTTATCAGTAAAGCGCGGGAGGCCAAAAACACTCAAAACATTCAGCGGGTAGGCTGCGGCGGGCTGCGGGCGCAGGCGGTGTCAGGCGGCCCAACGACGCCATGCCCTGAGGCCCGGCTTGGGGATCAGAGCACTATGCACCTGCGGCTTTTAGGTTCATATTGCGAACGCATTTTCAAAAAAGGTGGATATCTGATGTTCTTTCCTGCCCTTGTGGGCTTACTGGGTCTGGTGGGAGTGGTGGTCTTTTTCTGGTTGCACAACGGCCCGGGGTCCGGCCGCCCCTTCGGCAACCGGGTCGCTGCCCACATCGGCATTCCGAAAAGTGTCTTTTACGCGCTGCTGGAAAACGGCGTCGAAGGCTCGTCTCGTGAATTGCTGGCATCTCTTCAGCGGTCGAAACTGGGCCTGGAGGAGGCGGGCGTCAAGCTCGGCCCTGCGCTGGGCAGAGGGCTTGCGCGCCTGGAACGGCGATTTGGCACCCAGGACAGTTACGACCGGGCCAAGCCCATTGTTGCCAGACTTGTCGCGGCAGCTGAAGAGCAGTGACATAGCAACCCCAACGCCATCCGCTGGCAGCGCCCATCCGTCCAGGGATGGGCAGCATCGCTTGACCCTGCGACGGGGAAAGCACAAAACCACTCATGTTTTGATAGCTTGCAGCGCTTGTTTCACAAGGGTTTCAAATAAAAATAGTATTGAATTGCTTGTGAAATAAGCGCAAGCAGCTCCTGATTCAGGAGCAAATGGGTTCAGTGCGCCTTGTCCCAGTTCGGCCCCACGCCCACCTCGGCCAGCAGCGGCACCTTGAGCGCAGCCACATCGGCCATCAGGCGCGGGATGTGTGAGCGCAGCCAGTCCACCTCGCTCTCGGGCAGCTCGAACACCAGTTCGTCGTGCACCTGCATGATCATCTTGATGCCGGGCTTGTGTGCGTCCAATTCTTTCTGCACGGCCACCATGGCCAGCTTGATGAGGTCGGCCGCCGTACCCTGCATGGGCGCGTTGATGGCGGCGCGCTCGGCACCGGCGCGGCGCGGGCCGCTCGCGGCGATTTCGGGCAGGTACAGGCGGCGGCCGAACACCGTCTCGACGTAGCCCATGGACTGGGCGGCGGCCTTGGTTTCGTCCATGTACTGCTTCACGCCGGGGTAGCGCTGAAAGTAGCGGTCGATGTAGGCGGCGGCGGCCTTGGTTTCGATGCCGAGGTTTTTTGCCAGGCCAAAGCTGCTCATGCCGTAGATCAGGCCGAAGTTGATGACCTTGGCGTAGCGGCGCTGCTCGCTGGTCACCTGGTCCAGCGCCACGCCAAACACCTCGGCGGCGGTGGCGCGGTGCACGTCCAGCCCGGCGTGGAAAGCGTGCAAGAGCGCGTGGTCGCCGCTGATGTGGGCCATGATGCGCAGCTCGATCTGGCTGTAGTCGGCGCTGGCGATCACGCAGCCGGGCGGCGCCACGAAGGCCTCGCGCACACGCCGGCCCTCGGCCGTGCGGATGGGGATGTTCTGCAGGTTCGGGTCGTTGCTCGACAGGCGGCCAGTGACGGCCACGGCCTGCGCGTAGTGCGTGTGCACGCGGCCGGTGCGCGGGTGGGCCAGTTGGGCCAGCTTGTCGGTGTAGGTGCCTTTGAGTTTGACCAGGCTGCGGTGCTCCAGCAGCTTGGCGGGCAGGGGGTAGTCTTCGGCCAACTTTTCCAGCACTTCTTCGTCGGTGCTGCGCGCGCCGGTGGCGGTTTTCTTCACCACGGGCATGCCCAGCTTGTCGAAAAAGATCTCGCCCAGCTGCTTGGGGCTGCTGAGGTTGAAGGGCTGGCCCGCGATCTCGTACGCCTCGGTTTCCAGCTGCAGGATGCGCTGGCCCAGCTCGTGGCTTTGCTGCGCGAGCGTGGGCGCGTCGATCAGCACGCCGTTGCGCTCGATGCGGTAGAGCGCCTCGCTGCTGGCGATTTCCAGCTCGTAGATGAAGCGCAGTTTCTCGTCGGCCTGCAGCAGCGGCCACAGGGCCAGGTGCACGTCCAGCGTCTGGTCCGAGTCTTCGCACGAATAGGCGGCTGCCTTGTCCACCGGCACTTGGGCAAACGAAATCTGGTGCGCGCCCTTGCCGCACAGGTCTTCGTAGCTGATGCCGGTGCGGCCGGTGTGGCGCTCGGCCAGGCTGGACAGGCCGTGGGGCTTGTGCACTTCGAGCACGTAGCTTTGCAGCATGGTGTCGTGCACGTAGCCCTGCACCTCAATGCCATGGTTGGCGAACACATGGCGGTCGTATTTGACGTGCTGGCCGAGCTTGTGGCGTTTGCCATCTTCCAGCCAGGGTTTGAGTCGTGCCAGCACTTCATCGCGCGACAGCTGCGCCGGGGCGTCCGGCCCGGCATGGGCCAGCGGAATGTAGGCCGCCTCGCCGGGCTGCACGCTGAAACTGATGCCCACGATCTCGGCGCGCATTTCGTCGAGCGAGGTGGTTTCGGTGTCCAGCGCCACCAGCTCAGCCTTCATCACGCGCTGCAGCCAGTGGTCAAAGTCGGTCCAGTTGAAGATGGTGTCGTACACCACCGGGCGGTGCTGCGCGGCCTCGGCCACGGGGCTGGCGGAATGGTCGGCGAACAGGTCGCCGCTCTGGCCGGGCATGGCGACCACGGGCGCGGGCGCGGCGGCCGGGGCGTCGCCCGCCAGTGTGCGCGCCAGGCCTTTGAAGCCGTAGGTGTCGCAAAAGGCCATGAGCGGCGCAGTCTGGGGCTGGCCGATGCGGATGGCGTCCAGCGCGGGCATATCGGGCACCCAGCCGTTCAGGTCGCAGTCGGTCTTGATGGTGAGCAGCTGGCGGCTGGTGGGCAGCCAGTCCATCGCCTTGCGCAGGTTCTCACCCACGGCGCCCTTGACCTCGCCGGCCCGCGCCACCAGGGCGTCCACCGAGCCGTATTCCTGCAGCAGTTTCACGGCAGTTTTGGGGCCCACCTTGTGCACGCCGGGCACGTTGTCCACCGTGTCGCCCACCAGCATCTGGTAGTCCAGCATCAGGCGGGCGGGCACGCCGAATTCAGCCTCCACCCCGGCCAGGTCGCGCACCTTGCCGCTCATGGTGTCGATGATGGAGATGTGTTCGTTCACCAGCTGGGCCAGGTCCTTGTCGCCGCTGGAGATGACCACGTCAATGCCCTGGCGCGCGGCCGCCACGGCCAGGGTGCCGATCACGTCGTCGGCCTCCACGCCGGGCACGTCGAGCACCGGCCAGCCCATGAGGCGCACCACCTCGTGGATGGGCGCGATCTGGCTGCGCAGGTCGTCGGGCATGGGACTGCGCTGGGCCTTGTATTCGGGGTAGAGCGCGTCGCGGAAGGTGGGGCCCTTGGCGTCGAACACGCAGGCTGCGTAGGTGCAGGGATGGTCCTTCAGGAGCTTCTGCATCATGTTGATGATGATGCGGATGGCACCGGTCTTTTGCACCGTGCCGTCGGGCAGGGTGGTGCTCATGGTTTCGCCGCCCGCGAAGAAGGCGCGGTAGAGGTAGCTGGAGCCGTCCACCAGCAGCAGGGTCTTTTTGTCACTCATGCGGCGATTGTGCACACTCGTTCATCCCCGCGCGGCCTGGGATGCCCGCTCTTGGTTACTGCGTCCGGAACGCGGCAAAATACGTGTTTTTCCAGCCCGTGCCTGCCTTGGGCCCCTGCGTTGACTGGCGCCGTCAGGGCGCCACCCAGCAGATGGTGCGATGCCCCTGCTACCCGGACTGGAACATTGCTCAATTTTTAAGGTGATCCCCATGAAGAAAATGCTCGCGTTGTTGATCAGTGCGGTATGCACGCTGGCGATGGCAAACACGGAGTTCAAGAACATCCCGGTGCCAATGCAAAAAGCACTGCGCGGCAACGCGCTCAAGACGGTGCATCTGGACAACGGCGTGATGCGGCTGCAAATGGACAAGCCGGTGATCACCGAACTGGTGTATTCCACCTTTGTCTTTCACAACATCTGCGCCGAACAATGGCACAACCCCGAGCAATTTGCCAAGTTGGCCCTGACGCGGGTGGAGCTGCTCAACGCCACTGGCGCACAGGGCTTTGCCTTTGACGCCCGGGGCAACGTGTGTGAGCAGATGGGGCAGCTGGGCAAGAACTTCGGCACCTTCATCGGCCAGCGCACGGTGCAGTGCGAAGCGGGCACCTGCCCCAAGCACCCCTGATAGATTTTCAAGGCATTGCGGCGGACCGCCTGCCGTCTGCCCCCAAATAGAAGGGCTTGGCGCCAACCGCAGCATGGCAAGTGCTGCCCCCCGGTTTGGGGCACAAAACCATGCGCCATACCGCCCGCACGCGCCGCCTACAATGGCGCCATGCGCGCCGTTCACCTCTTTTTGCTGCTGGGCCTGGCTGCCAGCCCCCTGCTGGCCCAGACCACCCCTCCAATTGCCCCGCAAGGCAATGCGGACAAGCGTGAGCAGCTCCCAAATCCAGAGCAGATGCAAGGCCGCAACAACCAGCGCACCGAGCGCATTCGCGTGGAAGACGAGGGCAGCCGCGTGGACGAGTTGCGTGTGGGCGGCCAGACCCAGAGCATCACCGTGCAGCCCAAGACGGGCGACATGCCCGAATATGAAGTGCAGTCGCCCGACGGAGCCCGCAGCCGCGCCGGCAGCCGCAGCGGCGCCGAAACCAACACCGCCCCGCGCGTCTGGAACGTGATCAAGTTCTGACGCTGCCCCTGGCTGCCCATTCCCTTGTTTTTGTCTTACCCGTTTTTCTTTTGAGCGATGGCCGTTTTTACCGAAGTCTCGACGAATGAGGCGCGCGAACTGCTGCGCCATTTGCAACTGGGTGACCTGGTGGCGCTGCGCGGCATCGAGGGGGGCATCGAGAACACCAATTACTTTCTGACCAGCGACCAGGGTGAGTTTGTGCTCACGCTGTTCGAGCGTCTCACTGCAGCCCAGCTGCCGTTCTATCTGTACCTGATGAAGCACCTTGCCCACCACGGCATGCCGGTGCCCGACCCCAGGCCCGACCAGAACGGTGACATCCTGCACAGCGTATGCGGCAAGCCCGCAGCCGTGGTGAACAAGCTGCGCGGCAAAAGCCAGCTGGCACCGCAGCCCGTGCACTGCGCCGCCGTGGGCACCATGCTGGCGCGCATGCACCTGGCGGGGCGTGATTACGACCGCCTCCAGCCCAACCTGCGCGGTCTGCCCTGGTGGAACGAAACCGTGCCCGTGGTTCTGCCCCACATTGGCCCCGAACAGGCGGCGTTGCTGCGCGCCGAGCTGGCCTACCAGAACCATGTGGCCGCATCGTCGGCCTATGCAGCATTGCCGCGCGGCCCGGTGCATGCCGACCTCTTCCGCGACAACGTGATGTTTGACGGCGAAGAGCTCACCGGCTGCTTCGACTTTTATTTTGCGGGCGTGGACACCTGGCTGTTCGACCTGGCCGTGTGCCTGAACGACTGGTGCATCGACTCGGCCCAGGGCACCCACGACGCCACACGCGCCGCCAGCATGCTGAACGCCTACCAGGCCGAACGCCCCCTGACCGCAGCGGAGCGCGAGCTGCTGCCCGCCATGCTGCGGGCCGGCGCCCTGCGGTTCTGGATTTCGCGGCTGTGGGATTTTTACCTGCCCCGCGAGGCGTCCATGCTCACCCCGCACGACCCCACACATTTCGAGCGCGTTCTGCGAGGCCGCATTGCCCGGCCGGTGCACGCCTGATCCCCTTCACCCCGGCGTCTTTTAGGGTGCTGGGTTAAATTCGCCGCTACCGTCCCGCCACCCACGGCCCGGGGCTCTTTTCTGATTGTCAAAACCTGTCCATGAAACTCCACATCGTCCCCGCACGCACCGGCCTGGCCTGGGTCAAGCTTGGCATTCGGGCGTTCTGGCGGCAACCCATGGCACTGGCGGCCCTGTTTTTCATGACCATGGCGGCCATGTCGCTGGCCACCATGATCCCGCTGGTGGGCCCGGCCGTGGCGCTGGCCCTGCTGCCCTCGGCCACACTGGCCATGATGGTGGCTGCCGCCGAGGCCGTGCAAGGGCGCTTTCCCACGCCCGCCGTGTTGCTGGTGGCCTTTCGCACCGGGCGGCAGCACCTGCGCGACATGCTGGTGCTGGGTGCGCTGTATGCGGTGGGGTTTCTCGGCGTGATGGGCCTGTCGGCACTGATCGACGGGGGCCAGTTCGCGCAGGTGTACCTGGGCGGCGCCCCCCTCACCCGCGAGATGGCAGAAACGCCCGCATTCCAGGGGGCCATGTGGCTTTCGATTGCGTTGTACCTGCCCCTGTCGCTGCTGTTCTGGCATGCACCCGGCCTGGTGCACTGGCATGGTGTGCCGCCGGTGAAAAGCCTGTTTTTCAGCATCGTGGCCTGCCTGCGCAACTTTGGCGCTTTCACGGTGTATGGGCTTGCCTGGATGGGCGTTTTCCTGGTGGGCGGCCTGGTGGTCAGCCTGGTAGCGGGCCTGCTGGCGGTGACCGGGCTCACCGGTGCCGTGGGCGGCATCATGGTGGGCGCAGCCATGATGATGGCGGCCATGTTCTTCACCTCGCTCGTGTTCACCTTCCGTGATTGTTTCGAGCCCCCAGAAAAGCCCCAGCCAGAGGCATCGCAAGGAAGCACTTCCGACGCCGCACCAGGGACGGACGGCACGACGTAACGCCGCCCCGGCGGCGCAGCTCGCCAGCGCGAGCATGTATTGCCTGATTCGGCCCGCAGGGTACGCTGGCGCTGCCACAGGGCAAACCACACACGCGCTGCTGAAACACGGCCACCCCAAAACTGCGTGGGCGCCCCAGTGCCCTGCCCCGTCGTCGCCCCTCTTTTGCGGCTGGCCTGACGACGCCGCACTTTCACCCAACCTGCACCACCAACCACACCGTCACCCGCATCGCCGCACACGGGCGACAGCTGCAATCGGCCCGGCGAAAGAAAGCACCCAACAAAAAGCCCACCGGCCCAGGGCTGCCAGGTAGCTGGCAACCCCAGGCCGGTGGGCCTAGGAGCCTGTCGGTCAGGTACCGATCTTGCCGCCGTCGTTCTTGGTGATGACGATGGTGGCCGAGCGCGGCCGCTTGCCAGCGCCGTAACCGGCATTCGACGGCCACTGGCTCTGGTACTTGGTGGCATCGCCCACGTTGGCCATGGCGGTGCCTTCGCCCGGGTGCTGGATGTTCACGAAGATGGCCTTGCCATCTGGCGTTTCTGCCAGTCCGGTGATTTCGCTGCCCTTGGGGCCCACCAGGAAGCGCTTGAGCGTGCTCTCCGTGGCGGCCTTGCCCACGGGCGTCACGATGTCCAGCTTGCTGCCATCGGCCTTGGTGTAGCTCAGCGTCTTCTTACCGCCGTCGCCCACCTGGCCGGGCACGGCGGCCAGCATCATGCAGTTGGAAACATCGGTGTAGGCGCCATCATCGGTCTGAATCCAGCAGATGCCGGTGGCCTTGCTGAACACCAGACCGTCAGGGCTGGAGAAGTCCTGGTCAGCGGTCAGTGCGGAGATGTTGACCAGCGACTTGTCGGCACCGGCTTCGGCGCCAAACAGGTACACGTCCCAGCTGAAGCTGGAGACCGAAGCACCTTCCTTCAGGCGCACCAGGTGGCCGTTGGGGTTGCCGTTTTGCTTGCTGGTGCCCTTCATGTCGGTGTAGGCACGGGGGTTGGATGCATCGGGCAGGTATTGGCTGCCGGTGGGGTCGATGCTGCGGTTGCTGTTGTTGGTCAGCGTGAAGTAGATCTCGCCGTTGGCGGGGTTCACGGCGTTCCACTCGGGGCGGTCCATCTTGGTGGCACCCACGGCATCTGCAGCCAGGCGGGTGTTGATGGCGATGTCAGCGGCATCGGCAAACTTGTAGGTGGCGTAGCCTGCAACGGCGGTATTGGTCATTGCCAGCTCCACCCAGGTGCCGGTGCCGTCGGCGTTGAACTTGGCTGCGTAGAGCTTGCCGCTGTCCAGGTACTTGTCGCCCACGGCCATGCGGTCGGTGGGGTTGGCATCGGCTGCGCTCCACACGGCGGTGGTCACAAACTTGTAGATGTATTCGCCGCGCGAATCATCACCCATGTAAATGCTCAGCGGCTGGCCGACCACGGCCTTGCCAAAGGCAGCGCTTTCGTGTGCAAAGCGGCCCAGCGCGGTGCGCTTTTTGGCCATGCGGGTCTTGTCATAGGCGTCGATCTCGACGATGTAGCCCATGCCGTTCATCTCGTTGCGGTAGTCGTCGCTGCCGTTGGCCGACGCACCGGTCTTGCTGTTGTTCCAGCGCTGGTACTTGTCGTCGGCACCACCGGTTTCCCAGCCGTGGCGCGATGCGGCGCCCTGGCTGCGGCCGTAGCGCTTGAGCGAGGTCACGCTCTTGTCGTTGCCGCGTGCGGCGTCGTCGGCAGCGCCGCGCGTGAAATAGCCAAACCAGTTTTCTTCGCCGGTCAGGAACGTGCCCCAGGGCGTCTTGCCCGTGCCGCAGTTGTTCAGCGTGCCGCGGGTCATGGTGCCGGTGGGCGAATACTTGGTGATGAGTTGCGCGTGGCCACGGGCGGGGCCTGCAATCTCGATAGGGCTCAGGGCTGTGAGGCGGAAGTTCTGCGAAGAGCCAGGCACATAAGCCCATTTGCCGGCGCTCTTGGCCACTTCGATCACGGCAACGCCGTGGATGGCGGTTTCCTTGTCCACTTCCGACGCGGGGCGGGGCAGCGTGGAGGTGCCGCCGTTGGCGTGCAGGAAGAACGAGGACAACTTCTCGTCGGTGGTGGCTTCGTGGTTGATGGCCAGCAGACCGCGCTCGGTGGCGCTGTCGTTGCGCTTGCCGTCGGCACCCAGACCAAACCATTCCATACCGTCGTGGTGGTCACCAGCACGCTTGTCGAAATCGCCGTCGGTACCGTCATTCTTGTAGGCAGCCACACCAGCGGCCATAGGGTCGCCCAGCGCAAACAAAACGCTGGCGGTGTAGCCAGCAGGCACGACCACTGTGTCGGCAAGGCTCTTGGCCACTGCGCCGAAGCCCAACACCTTGGCTTCTGCAACGGGATCATCGCTGCCGCCGCAGGCGGTGACGCCCAAGCCGCCCAGCACGGCGGTGCCCACCGTGCCAACGCTGCCACGCAGCAGGCCACGGCGCGACAGACGTGCACCCAGCACGGCATCGAATGTGGGGTTGGCAGAGGTGTTGGAATTTTCGTTATTGAAGTCAATCGCCTGCTCGGGCGCATCCACGCGGTGGTTCATCGGGGTTCCTTGGGTTGTGGGTTGCAAAACCACTGGAGCGTAAGAACCCTTTGCGACACCACCGTGACGTTTTCATGGCACTTTGATGGCGCTCCGCCCACTCCGATGAATGCAGTGCCCGAAAATCGGCGCCCCTTCCACTCAGCGACCGGCCGCGCCCTTGCTGCGATGCGCATGCAGATGCATGCGGTCGTCCACGCTGGAGAAGACCAGGGCAAACGCGATGCCTAGCACCGTGCCCAGCTTGGTGTCGAGCACGCGCTCGACCGGCATGCTCAGGGCAGCCGCCGGTGATGCCATATAGGTCATGCGCAGCGCCATCGTCGTCACGGTGATCTGGCCGAGCGCGTGGTTGCAGCCATGATGCACCGAGTGATGTGCCGCGCTGGCGCCGGGATTCCCTGGGTGAATCGTTGGCGTCAGACAGGGAGGGCATCCGTCGGGGCGACGGGTGCGTTCACTCCACCACCGTCAGCTTGGCCACCGACAGCGCCAGCCACTTGGTGCCATGGCGCGGAAAGTTGACCTGCGCGCGCGCGTCGTCGCCGGTGCCTTCAATGGCCAGTACCTTGCCTTCGCCGAATTTGGCGTGAAACACGTTGAGCCCTGCGCGCAAACCGTGCGACGGCGTGGCCTTCTGCACCGGCACGGGTGGGCTGGCAAAGGTTTCGGATTTAAAGCCAAATTGACCTCTAGCGCTTGATCCATAAGCGCTACCAGCTCCTGAATTAGGAGCGTACGAGCCAAACCCCTGCTGCTTGGGCGTGATCCACTTGAGCGCACCCTCTGGCAGCTCGTCAAAAAAGCGGCTCTTGATGTTGTAGCGCGTCTGGCCGTGCAGCATGCGTGTTTGCGAGTGGCTCAGGTACAGGCGCTTGCGCGCGCGGGTGATGGCCACGTACATCAGGCGGCGTTCTTCCTCCAGGCCGTCGCGGTCGCTGGCCGAGTTTTCGTGGGGGAACAGGCCCTCTTCGAGGCCGCCGATGAACACGCCATCAAACTCCAGGCCCTTGCTGGCGTGCACGGTCATCAGTTGCACGGCGTCCTGCCCGGCCTGGGCCTGGTTGTCGCCGGCTTCGAGCGCGGCATGCGTCAGGAAGGCGGCCAGGGGCGAGAGGGTTTCGCCAGTGTCGATGTCCACGATGCCGGGCACTGCGGGCGAGAGCTGCTCATCCAGCACCGGCGCGTTGGGGTCCAGCCCCTGGCTCACCGGACTTTGCGTGCCCTGCCCCAGCGGCGTGCCATGCTCATCCAGCGGCAGGGCCACCGCGTCGCGGCCAAAGCCCTCGTGGGTGACAAAGCTCTCGGCAGCGTTGACGAGTTCTTCCAGATTCTCGATGCGGTCGGCGCCTTCTTTTTCGGTACGAAAGTGCTCCACCAGCCCGGTGGATTCGAGCATTTGCTCGATGATGCCGCGCAGGTTCAGCCCCTGGGTTTGCTCACGCAGCACGTCGACCATGGCCACAAACGCGCCCAGGTTGGCGCCCGCCTTGCCTGGCACGGCGCTCACCGCGTCGTGCAGCGAGCAACCGGCGGCGCGGGCGGCGTCTTGCAGCACCTCGATGCTGCGCGCACCAATGCCGCGCGGCGGAAAGTTGACCACGCGACTGAAGCTGGTGTCGTCGTGCGGGTTCTCCAGGAGGCGCAGATACGCCAGTGCGTGCTTGATTTCCGCGCGTTCAAAAAAGCGCAGACCGCCATACACACGGTAAGGCACGCTGGCATTGAACAGGGCCGATTCGATTACGCGGCTTTGGGCATTGCTGCGGTAAAGCACGGCGATTTCCTTGCGCTCGAAACCATCGCTCTTTACCAGCTGCTTGATCTCATCCACCATCCACTGCGCCTCGGCCAGGTCGGAGCTGGCCTCGTACACGCGCACCGGCTCGCCCGCGCCCTGCGTGGTGCGCAGGTTTTTTCCCAGGCGGCGGCTGTTGTGACTGATGAGGGCGTTGGCCGAGTCGAGAATGTTGCTGTAGCTGCGGTAGTTTTGCTCGAGCTTGATCTGGCGCTGCACATCAAATTCGCGCACAAAGTCGGCCATGTTGCCCACGCGCGCGCCGCGAAACGCATAGATGCTTTGGTCGTCATCGCCCACGGCAATCACGCTGCCGCGCGCCTCAAAACGCCCGCCCACCTCGTTGCCCGCCAGCTGCTTGAGCCAGGCGTACTGCAGCTTGTTGGTGTCCTGAAACTCATCGACCAGCATGTGCTGAAACCGGCGCTGGTAGTGCTCGCGGATGGGGTCGTTGTCGCGCAGCAATTCGTAAGAGCGCAGCATCAGCTCGCCAAAGTCCACCACGCCTTCGCGCTGGCATTGCTCTTCGTAGAGCTGGTAGATCTCGACCTTCTTGCGCGCATCGCTGTCATGCGTGGGCACGTCGCCGGGGCGCATGCCTTCTTCCTTGCAGTGGGCAATGAAGTAGGCCAGCTGCTTGGGCGGAAAACGCTCGTCGTCCACGTTGTGCTGCTTGCACAGGCGCTTGATGGCCGAGAGCTGGTCTTGCGTGTCCAAAATTTGAAACGACTGCGCCAGGCCCGCCGCCTTGTGGTGCGCGCGCAAGAGGCGGTTGCACAGGCCGTGAAAAGTGCCAATCCACATGCCGCGCACGCTCACGGGCAGCATGGCCGACAGGCGCGCCACCATTTCCTTGGCAGCTTTGTTGGTGAAGGTGACGGCCAGAATGCCGCCGGGCGTGGCATAGCCGTTTTGCAGCAGCCAGGCGATACGCGTGGTGAGCACGCGCGTCTTGCCCGAGCCGGCGCCAGCCAGGATGAGCGCGTGGCCCGCAGGCAGGGTGACGGCGGCCAGTTGCTCGTCGTTCAGATTGGCCAGAAGGGGCGATGCTGCCGAGGCAGCACCGGCGTGTGGGGGCACCAGGGCTTCTGATGCACCCGAAAACGGGTCTTGTGGAAACATGCAGCCATTGTAGAAAGCACCCCGCCGCTGGGTATAGCCGCAGGGCCAGTAGGGCCCCTGCGAATGGCCTGGGCGCTGGCATCGGCCCCCAACGGGGTGTGATCATGCGTGCTGGACAGATCGAATGATCACGGTCACCTTGCGATAAAAGTATTAGCAAAAACAGACTCTAGCGCTTATGCAATAAGCGCTAGAAGCTATACAAAACAGAGCACTTCTACCACTTGCGAACAAACCCTGTGCGCATTGCCCAGGGCGCCCGTCCGGCCCACTGGCGTGTGTGCGGCGGTGGGATGGGGCCCGAGGCGCAGCGCCCCGCCCTGGCTGCGGCGCATTGCGACGACCGGCACAGCCCGGCAGCAGGCAGGGGCATTCCGGCAAAGCCGCGCGCGGGTAGAATCAATCACCGGGCCCAAGTTTCTTGACGTCCGGTTTTTTTGTGCCTGCGCTCAGCAGGGTTCGGAGCGGCCACCACGGCCCCGCCCACACAACCGGTCGCCAGGCCAAGCGCCCACCGCAGTCAAAATTGTTTGGCTGCGTCCCTTGATGGAGCTTGGAATCTCATGGAAATCTTCGACTACGACAATGTTTTGCTGCTGCCCCGCAAGTGCCGCGTGGAAAGCCGCTCGGAATGCGACGCCAGCGTAGAACTGGGCGGGCGCAGCTTTCGCATCCCCGTGGTGCCCGCCAACATGAAGACGGTGGTGGACGAAAGCATATGCACCTGGATGGCGCAAAACGGCTACTTTTATGTCATGCACCGCTTTGACCTAGACAACCTGCAGTTCGTGCGCGACATGCACGCCAAGGGTTGCTATGCCTCGGTCTCGCTGGGCGTCAAACCGCCCGACTACGCCACCGTGGACCAGCTGGTGGCCGAGGGCCTGTGCCCCGAGTACATCACCATCGACATCGCCCACGGCCATGCCGACAGCGTGAAAGCCATGATCGCTTACCTCAAGCAGCACCTGCCCAAGGCCTTTGTGATTGCTGGCAACGTGGCCACGCCCGAGGCCATCATCGACCTGGAAAACTGGGGCGCCGACGCCACCAAAGTGGGCGTGGGGCCGGGCAAGGTGTGCATCACCAAACTCAAAACCGGCTTTGGCACGGGCGGCTGGCAGCTCAGTGCGCTCAAGTGGTGCGCGCGCGTGGCCACCAAGCCCATCATTGCCGACGGCGGCATCCGCAGCCATGGCGACATCGCCAAGAGCATCCGCTTTGGCGCCAGCATGGTGATGATCGGCTCGCTGTTTGCGGGCCACGAAGAGTCTCCCGGCAAGACCGTGGAAGTGGATGGAGAACTGTTCAAGGAATACTACGGCTCGGCCAGCGACTTCAACAAGGGCGAGTACAAACATGTGGAAGGCAAGCGCATTCTCGAGCCCATCAAGGGCAAACTTGCCGACACACTCATCGAGATGGAACAGGACGTGCAAAGCTCCATCAGCTACGCGGGCGGCACCCGGCTGATGGACGTGCGCAAGGTCAACTACGTGATTCTGGGCGGCGACAACGCGGGCGAACACCTGCTGATGTAGGCCACCCATCGGGCTGCGGGCGCGTGTTCAGGCCCGCAGCAGGTTCAGGGCCATGTGGTGTAGGTCATGCCCGGGCTGTGCCAGCGCATCGAGAATACTGAAATGGTTCAGCCCGGCCAGCACCTGGTGGCGCGGCACGGCGCGTGATCCCCAGGCGTCCTGCAGCAGCCGGGCCTGCCGCAGGAACTCGGCGCTTTCGTCGCCACCGACCGCGCTGTACACAATGCCCTGGCTGGGCGCCTGCAGCCTCGCCGGGCTGGCTTGCAGCACATGCTGCGCGGTCAGGTGCAGCACCGACTGCAAAAATGGGGTGTGCATGATGGGCTCCAGGTCGTGAATCCCCGAGATCGAAAGCGCGTTGCGCACCAGCCCGTCCGGCCATCCGTCGCCCAGCAGCGGCCACACGCTGGTCAGCAGCATGGCCGCCAGTTGCCCACCTGCGGAATGGCCTGCCACCGTGATGCGGCCAGGGTCACCTCCATGGCGCTCAATGTTGCCCCACACCCAGCCCAGCGCCCTCTCGACCTGGCGCACGATCTGGGGCACCGTGACGGGAGCCTGGGGCGTGCCGGGGCACAGCGCATAGTTCACCATCACCACGCAGACTCCCTCGCGTGTGAACGCAGGCGCCAGAAAGGAATGCTCAGACTTGTCGAGTGCGCGCCAGTACCCCCCGTGGATGAAAACCAGCACCGGGGCCGGCGAGCGGCCCGGCACGTGGGGCGCAAAGATGTCGAGCGCCTCACCAGTGCCGCTGCCGTAGGCAATGTCCAGCGCGCACGCCCCACTGGTGCGTGCCAGGGCAGACGCGTCGGCCCAGCGCTGCAGATAATCCAGGTGGTCCGGCACCAAGGCCCGGTTGTTGTACATCCGCTCCAGCCAGGCCGGATCGTGGTGGGGGAAGTTCATGGCGCGTCTCCTTGTGCGTGCCATCATCCCGGCATATTAAGCACACTGCAAGCTCGCTGACAGGGAGTGGCAGTGAAAAAGCCCATGATGGCGGCAGACAACACAGCTTCCAAGGATGCGCCCATGACCACCACCCCGCCGCTTCGCGTTGCCGTCCTCGGTATCGGCATGATGGGATTGCCCATGGCCCGACGCCTGTGCGAGGCAGGCCACCAGGTACACGCCTGGAACCGCACCCGCGCCAAGGCGGATCCACTGGCGTCCGCCGGCGCCATGGTGCACAACACACCCACAGACGCCGTGCGCGATGCCGACTTCGTCATCAGCCTTCTGGAGAACGGCTCGGTGGTGGACCAGGTGCTTTTCGGGCTGGGCACGGCGCAAGCCATGCGTGCAGGCGCCCTGTTTATCGACATGGCCTCGATACAACCCCGGGAAGCCCGCGACCACGCGACTCGCCTGGAGGAAATGGGGCTGACCCACCTGGATGCGCCGGTCTCCGGCGGCACGGTGGGCGCCGAAAACGGCACTCTGGCCATCATGGCAGGCGGCCGGCCGCAGGATTTTGCGCGCGCACAGCCCATCTTTGCCATCTTTGGACGGGCCACCCATGTCGGCCCCCACGGCGCGGGCCAGCTGGCCAAGCTGGCCAATCAAATGATCGTGGGCATCACCATTGGCGCGGTGGCAGAGGCACTGCTCTTTGCCGCCAAAGGCGGCGCCGACATGGCCAAGGTGCGAGAGGCCATCAGCGGCGGCTTTGCTGACAGCCGGATTCTTCAACTGCATGGTCAGCGCATGGTGGACCGCGACTTCGCTCCACGTGGCCGCATGACGGTTCAACTCAAGGATCTCGACAACGCCCTGATCACCGCCCAGGAAATCGGCTTTGATGCCCCCATCACGGCGCTTTTTGAAGCGCTGTACAAAGATGGCGTCGAACACGGACTGGGCCAGCTGGACCACAGCGGCTTGTTTGTCGAGCTGGCCAGCCGCAACGCCATGCAATAATTTTTGTACCAGCTTGCCAACGCCAGAATTTTTGGTGCATAATTCGAGGCTCAGCAGCAATGCTGACAGATTAAAAAGTTTGGGTTCTTAGCTCAGTTGGTAGAGCAGCGGACTCTTAATCCGTAGGTCGAGTGTTCGAGTCACTCAGGACCCACCAAACTGCAAAACCCCGCTGTCTTCAAGATGGCGGGGTTTTTTCATTTGCAGCGCCTGCCTGCCCGGCCGCTCCCACATACGAGGCGCGCAGGCGCAGCACTCAACGCTCAGAGCTGCGCCCAAAGCCCGGATCAAAGCGCTCGCCGATAATGGATCCGACCCGTGCGCCGGACAACGCAATCGTCACTCCCGCTGATGCGGGTAACTTCCATTCATCCTGCACATCCAAAGTCCTTCATGAATCCACAAGCCCACCTGCTATGGCGTGCACCCCGTTGGGCACTGGCGGTGCTGCTGGCCTTGCTGGGCATGCTGGGGCCTTTTTCGATCGACACATACCTTCCGGCGTTCTCGGGCATTGCCTCGGCCTTGGGCGCCACGCCGGTGCAGATGCAGCAGACGCTCTCTGCGTATCTGTTCGGCTTTGCCTTCATGAATCTCTTTCATGGCGCGCTGGCAGACAGCTTTGGCCGCAGACCCGTGGTGTTGGCCGGAATTGCCATGTTCACCGTTGCATCGGCCGGGTGTGCGCTCTCGCAGAGCATTGAACAACTGGTGCTCTTTCGCGCCTTGCAAGGCCTGTCAACCGGCGCTGGCATTGTGGTGTCTCGTGCGGTGATCCGCGACATGTTCCCACCCGCCCAGGCACAGAGGGTCATGAGCCAGGTCACCATCTACTTTGGTGTCGCGCCGGCCATTGCCCCCGTCGTGGGTGGCTGGCTGTTTGTGCATCTTGGCTGGCACAGCATTTTCTGGTTCCTGACCCTGGTGGGGGTTGCGCTCTGGATCGCCAACCTGCGGTTCCTGCCCGAAACCCTGCATGCGGACCACCGCCAGCCCTTCAATGTTCCGCACCTGATGCGGGGCTATTGGCAACTCGGCTCCAGCCCGCGCTTCCTGCTGCTGGCCCTCGCCAGCGGGGTGCCGTTCAATGGCATGTTCCTGTATGTGCTGTCAGCCCCTGCCTTTCTGAGCGACCACCTGGGGCTCGCACCCACGCAGTTTTTCTGGTTCTTTGGCCTGACCATCTGCGGCATCATGGGTGGAGCATGGCTGAGCGGCCGGTTGGCGGGGCGGGTTGCGCCCAAGCGGCAGATTCAGCATGGCTTTGTCATCATGTGCGTTGTTGCGGTTGTCAACGTGATCGCGAATGCTGTTTTCACTGCACACGCAAGCTGGGCGCTCTTTCCCATCGCCGTGTTTGCGTTTGGCTGGGCGTTGATGGTGCCGGTGGTGACCTTGCTGGTACTGGACCTTTACCCGCAACGGCGCGGCATGGCATCATCTTTGCAGGCGTTTGTGGGGTCCACCGCCAACGGGGTGGTGGCCGGTGTGGTGGCGCCGCTCGTGATGCACTCCACGTTGTGGCTGGCGGTGGCATCGCTGTTGATGATGGGCATCGGCATGCTGGCCTGGTTCTACCTGCACCATCGCTGGCCCGAAATCGGACGCACCTCTGAGCCAGGCTGACTCACCGGTATGTTCAATCGTCGGTCACTCTGCAACAATCGTCCAGAGGCGCCCCACCCCCGCAAAGGATTCACGACCCAAACAATGCGATCAACCAAGGTTTGGCCATGCAACTATTGAAACTGGTGGAGTCCGAGATCCAGATGGATGTTGCGCTGCCGTGGAACGTTCGCAACCACGATTGCACCCTGCTTCTCGCACGGGGGCACATCGTCAGCAGCGAGGCCCAGATGCAGGCCTTGCTTGAGCGTGGCATCTACGTGGATCTGGAGGAAAAGCGGGCAGTGGAAGCCCTTGATGCCCCCAAGTCAGGGCCGGTAAAAAGTATTTACACGCGCTGGGCCGATACCATCGACACCCTGGAAACACTGGTGCACGAGTTGCCGCATGCGCCGGAATTCCCCGCCAACATAGAAAAACTGGCGCAGGATCTGATCACG
Source organism: Acidovorax sp. JHL-3 (assembly GCF_000526295.1). NCBI lineage: Bacteria > Pseudomonadati > Pseudomonadota > Betaproteobacteria > Burkholderiales > Comamonadaceae > Acidovorax > Acidovorax sp. JHL-3. The sequence goes on along the minus strand of NZ_JAFU01000001.1, from coordinate 1,711,923 downwards.
TTGGCCGACCTGGATGCCGATATCGCCATCTTCATGGCGGTCCGCCAGGACCAGGCCAGGCACCTGCGGTATGGTTACAGCCACAGCGTCTACACCGCTCTGCTGTGCATCCTCATGGCGCAGCGCATGGACTGGACCGCCGCACGCATTCGCGTCATCACCTTGGCCGCCCTCACCATGAATGCGAGCATTGCCGACCTGCAGGGCCAGATGGCGAGCCAGGACTATCCCGTGCTGGACCGGCAACGCACCCAACTGCGCACACATCCCATCGATAGTGCCGCATTGCTCGCCAAGGCAGGCATCACCGACGCCGCATGGCTGGAGGCCATTCGCCAACACCATGAACAGGGTAATGGCAGCGGCTACCCCAGGGGCTTGACGCAAATCGATGAACTCGCCCAGATGCTGCGCATGGCCGATATTTTCATGGCGCGCATCAGCCCCCGGGCAATCCGCTCACCCATGAATGTCCAGGATTCCGCCCGCCAGATGTTTCGGGACGACAAGGGGGGAGCGATGTCGTCCGCCATCATCAAGGTACTGGGCATCTACCCGCCGGGCAACCTGGTGAAACTCGCCTCTGGTGAGCTGGGCGTGGTAATGCGCCGTGGCACAGAAGCTCGCACACCTTTGGTGGCCGCCGTCACCGACGCACAGGGCCGCAGCGTCACCACCACCCTGCATCGCAACACCGCAGACCCTGCCCATGCCATCACCGGCCTCGCAGCAGACGACAAACACCTGCTTTCGCGGGTGCCCCCCGAGCGCCTTTATGGCTATGCACAGGCGGGCGCGCTGACCTGAGCGTGCACGGCGGCCCCACAGCCGCCACCCCTGACGAAAAAAAGGGCTGGCCCCTTTCGGAACCAGCCCTCTTCAACTCGTCAGCAATTCTGCAGACAACTCAGCGTGCAGGGCGCGCTGGGCGTTTGCGGGCATCATGGGGCACAAAAGGCTTGCCACCACCAGCACCTGCCGGCTTGGAGAAAGCGGGCTTGCGGGGAGCGAAGTCACCGCGAGGTGCGCCAGCATCGCCACGGGGGGCAAAGCCAGCACGGCCAGCGTCGCCAAACCCAGGCTTGCGGCCAAACGACTCGCCATCACGGCGGGGCGCAAAACCACGGTCACCACCACGGTCGTCACGGCCAGCAAAGCCGCCGCCACCGCCGCCTTCACCACGGGCGGCAGGAGCGCCACGGTTGTCACGACCAGCAAAGCCGCCGCCAAAACCACCGCCGAAGCCACCACGGTCATTGCCGCCACGTGCGGGACCACCGAAGCGGCCGCGCGACTGGTTGTCACGGTTGTCATACGAACGGCCAGGGGCGCCACGGCCACCACCACCGAAATCGCCACCGCGAGGTGCCTGCGGCGCGCGCTGCGAGGGCTCCATGCCAGGAATCACTTCGGCCTTGAACTGCTGGCGGCTGTACGACTCAATGTCGTAGATTTTGCGGCGATCGCGGAACTCGGCAAACGTGATGGCCAGGCCATCGCGGCCCGCACGGCCGGTACGGCCAATGCGGTGGGTGTAGTCCTCGGCCTTCATGGGCAGGCCGAAATTGAACACGTGGGTAATGGTGGGTACGTCAATACCGCGTGCCGCCACATCGGTGGCCACCAGGATCTGCACCTGGCCAGCGCGCAGCGCCATCAAACGGCGGTTGCGCAAACCCTGGCTCAGGGCGCCGTGCAGGGCAACGGCCGAGAAGCCTTCCTGCTGCAGGTCGTTGGCCAGGCCGTCGCACTCCACCTGGGTGCTGGCAAAAACGATGGCCTGGTTGATTGTGGTGTCACGCAGCCAGTGGTCGAGCATCTTGCGCTTGTGCTGGGCGTTGTCGGCCCAGTACAGCATCTGCTTGATGTTGGCGTGCTTCTCTTGCGGAGAATCGATGGTGACCTTCTGCACCGACGAACCACCGTCATGCATCACGCGCATGGCCAGCTGTTGAATGCGGGGCGCAAACGTGGCGCTGAACATCATGGTCTGCTTGCGCTGGCTGGTGAGTTGGTTCAGCTCGGCCAGATCGTCCGAGAAGCCCAGGTCAAGCATGCGGTCGGCTTCGTCGACAACCAAAAACTGTACCTTGTCGAGCTTGATCTGCATCGAGCGCTGCAGATCCAGCAGACGGCCAGGAGTGGCCACCACGAGGTCGGCATTTTGCAGCTTGGCGATTTGCAACTGGTAAGGCATGCCGCCCACCACGTTGGCCACGCGCAGGCCACGGCAATGCTTGACCAGATCGATGGCGTCGTGTGCGACTTGCTGTGCCAGTTCACGGGTAGGGCACAGGATCAGGGCGCCGGGGGTGGCGGCCTTGAAGTTGCGGGAGCTCGTGGGGTCCTTGCGCTTGGCGCGCTTGGGAGCGGGTTCGCCACGGGCAGCGGCTTCGGCCACAGCGTGGTCGAAGGCGGCGCGCTCTTCGGCTTCGGCTTCGGCTTGCTGGTTGATCAGCGTATGCAGCACGGGCAGCAGGAAGGCGGCAGTCTTGCCGCTACCCGTCTGGCTGGAAACCATCAGGTCGATGAACTTGGAGGCATCGCTGCCCATTGCCAAGGGAATGGCCTTGAGCTGCACGCTGGTGGGCTGGGTGTAGCCCAGATCGGCCACAGCCTGCACCAGTTCAGGGGCCAGGCCCAGCTCGATGAAACCATTGGGCTCAGCAGTGACTGCTTCGCTGGTGGATTCAATGGAAGTGTCAAGGGTGGACTGCTCGGCAATAACGGCAGCAATAGAAGTATCTGCAGGCGCGAAATCGCCCTGCACCAAAGTGGTGTCGGTCATGAATTTTTCTCTCACGAAGACGGTCGCAAGCGTAGCCCGCGATGGCTTCGTCAATGGTTAAAAAACATCAACCATCAAACGAAACCTGCATGCGCTCTGGGCGGATGCTGGTGGGCGTTGTTCGCCAGTCCTGCGCTGTCTGAGACAGCCGGCTGGCAAGCCCGGTGTGTGAGGGGAGATGCACAATCTGCGTGCAGTTTCCTGCGCAGCCCACAATTATTGCATGATTAGGGGTTTCCCCGCAAGCCCTCTGTTCGTAACAACCGCCTTTTAGGTGGATTGAGGTCCGCCACGACAACGCGGCGTCCAGCCAGCGTCAAACTGACAGCAGGTGCTTACGATAGTGCGCCAGCTCGTCAATGCTTTCATGCACATCGGCCAGCGCGGTGTGCTTTTGCGCCTTCTTGAAGCTGCTGTAAGCTTCAGGCTTCCAGCGCTTGGCAAGCTCCTTGAGGGTGCTCACATCCACGTTGCGGTAGTGAAAGAAGCGCTCCAGTTTGGGCATGTAGCGCACCAAAAAGCGCCGATCCTGTCCAATGCTGTTGCCACACATGGGCGCGGTACCCTTGGGCACGTAACGGGCCAGAAACTCCAGTATCTGCTGCTCGGCTTCGGCCTCAGTCACAGCAGAGGCTTTCACCTTGTCGATCAGTCCGCTGCGGCCGTGCGTGCCCTTGTTCCAGGCATCCATCTTGTTCAGCAGTTCATCTGACTGATGAATGGCAAACACGGGGCCTTCGATGCGTGGCTCCAGCTGGGGACCCGTCACGATCACGGCAATTTCCAGCAGACGGTCGGTATCGGGCTCCAGGCCGGTCATTTCGCAGTCCAGCCAGACCAGGTTCTGGTCCGATTTGGAAAGCACGAGGGGTACGGGGTTGTTGGCTTCAGACATGGCGGGCATTGTCGCTGATGGCCTAAACTCGCGCCCACATGCCTATCTCCGACGCTTTTTCGCCCTCCAGCGCCCTCACCATCGCCTTTGCCGCTGCGATTTGTGCCGGTCTGCTGCTCAAGTTCTGGCTGACTTCACGCCAGATTCGCCATGTGGCCCAAAACCGATCCAGCGTGCCCGACGCCTTTGCCGCACGCATTTCACTGGCCGCCCACCAAAAGGCAGCCGACTACACCATCACCAAGGCACGCTTGAGTTTGCTGGAGATGGCGCTGGGCGCCGCCGTGTTGATGGGCTGGACGCTGCTGGGCGGTCTCGATGCCTTGAATCAGGTCCTTTTGGGTGCATTGGGCGGTGGCATGGTGCAGCAACTGGTCCTGCTGGGGGCGTTTGTCGTCATCAGTGCGGCCATCGACCTGCCGGTCACGCTGTACCAGACGTTCGTGATCGAGCAGCGCTTTGGCTTCAACAAGATGACGCTGGCACTGTGGCTGGCGGATCTGGCCAAATCCACCCTCGTGGGCGCCCTCATTGGCGTGCCGGTTGCCGCGCTGATCCTTTGGCTGATGGGCGCTGCAGGGCCATCGTGGTGGCTGTGGGCCTGGGGCCTGTGGATGGCGTTCAACCTACTTTTGATGGTGGTCTACCCCACCTTCATTGCCCCCCTGTTCAACAAGTTCCAGCCGCTCGAAGACGAATCAATCAAAACCCGCGTTACGGCGCTGATGCAGCGTTGTGGCTTTGCGGCCAAGGGGCTGTTCGTGATGGATGGCAGCCGCCGCAGCGCCCATGCCAACGCTTATTTCACAGGCTTTGGCGCCGCCAAGCGTGTAGTTTTTTATGACACCCTGCTGCGCCAGCTCTCGCCGGGCGAAGTAGAAGCCGTACTGGCCCATGAGCTGGGGCACTTCAAACACCGCCACATCCTCAAGCGTGTGGCCAGCCTGTTTGCCCTGAGCCTGGCCGGCTTTGCCCTGCTCGGCTGGCTGTCCACCCAAGTATGGTTCTACACGGGGCTGGGCGTGCGCCCCTACATCTCCCTTGATCTGGCGGTGCCTCCAGTGCCCAATGATGCGCTGGCCCTGCTGCTGTTCCTGCTGGCAGTGCCCGTTTTCACGCTGTTCATTGCGCCCGTTTTTGCAGGGCTTTCGCGTCGCCACGAATTTGAAGCCGACGCCTATGCAGTGGCCCAGACCAACGGGGCCGATCTTTCCACTGCGCTGCTCAAGCTCTACGAAGACAACGCCTCCACACTCACCCCCGACCCGGTGTATGTGAAGTTCTACTACTCGCACCCGCCCGCTACTGAACGGCTGGCACGCATGCCATCGTCCGCCCAACCATGACCACAATGCTGAAGAAAAAAGACTGGTCGGCGCATACCCGACGTGCGCTGACAGCTACGGAAATAGTAGCAAACCTGGCCAAGATCGAAGGCTGGTCCCTCAGCGGTGATGGCGCCCAGGTGGCCATCGAAAAAACCTACCATTTCGCCAACTACTACGAAACCATTTCCTTCGTGAATGCCGTAGCCTTTGTGGCCAACGCACAAGACCACCACCCGGACCTGTCAGTGCAGTTCAACCGCTGCGTGGTGCGCCTGAACACGCACGACGTGCAGGGCATCTCTGCCACCGATTTCGATTGCGCGTCCCGGTTCGACGCCCTGCTGGCATGAACCCCACCGCGTGCTCCCATGACTGAACGCAGCGCCCTCATGGAAGGATTTGTGGTGGCCGGACACGGGCGCCACTGCATGGTGGAGACCGCCGACGGTCAGCGCCGCATCTGTCATCCGCGCGGCAAGAAGAGCCAGGCCGTCGTGGGCGACCGGGTGCTGTGGCAGGCCCCTCCGAAAGGCCAGGGCGAGGAAGGCACCATCGAAAAAGTGCTGGAGCGACGCAACCTGTTTTACCGTCAGGACGAGATCCGCACCAAGTCCTTTGCTGCCAACCTCGATCAGATCCTGATCCTGATCGCCGCCGAGCCGGTGTTTTCCGAAAGCCAGCTGGCCCGCGCCCTGATCGCCGCTGAGGCCGCTGGCATCAAGCCCCTGATTGCACTCAACAAGAGCGATCTGGTAGAGCCCTTTGCCCGCGCTTGGGAGCGCCTGCTGCCTTACCGCCACATGGGCGGCGGGCACCACTATGGCGTGCTGCCGCTGTCGTTGTCGCTGTCGGGGGACGTGGACCGCGCCCTGCTAATGCAACACCTGCAGGGCAAAACCACCTTGGTGCTGGGGCCCTCGGGCTCGGGCAAAAGCACGCTGATCAACCTGCTGGTGCCGGGCGCCACCGTGCTGACGGGCGAGATCTCACAGGCTTTGAACTCGGGCAAGCACACCACCACCAGCACCAACTGGTATTGGGTGGACAGCGCCCGCACCACTGCCTTGATCGATTCGCCAGGCTTTCAGGAGTTTGGCCTGCAGCACATCGCGCCCATGCAACTGGCGTCGTGCATGCCCGACATTGCGGCCCACGCCACCGACTGCAAGTTCTACAACTGCTCACACCTGCACGAACCAGGCTGCGGCGTACTCACCGCACTCAAAAACGGCACTGGAGCAGATGGAATAAGCGCCAATCGCTACAAAATTTACAGCGACCTGTTTGCCGAATTGAGCCACACCCGCTACTGAGCCACACCCCACATTGGCCGCCCGGCCCGGGGTATCCGGTCAACCCAGCAGGCGCGCCAAGGTCAACAGCGCCAGCAGCAGCATCCACACCACCACGGAGCGCCAGACCAGGCCCACCACGCTGCGCAGATGCCCCACCTCGGGCTCGCGGCCAGGAGTGCTGTCGCTGTCGCCCATGTCGGCCTCTATTTCGAGCCCCTGCGGTGTCTGAAGGTCGGCACGGGCACGCAGGGCCTCGCCGCCAAGCCGCACATTGATGGCCCCCGCCGTGGCGGCCAGCACCACGCCATCGTTGTCATTGGGAAAGCGCTGCGCATGAAAGCGCCAGCCCTCGATGGCTTCTTCAAAACTGCCCACCACGGCAAAACTCAAAGCGGTCATGCGCGCAGGCAGCCAGTCGATGATGGTCCAGGCCCGCACCGAGGCTTGCTGCAACGACTGGCTGGCAGGTTGTGCGCCCGAGCGCTCCCTGTGATGCCAGTGGCGCGAGACAAATTCGGCCAGCCGGTACAGCACCGCACCACTAGGCCCCAGGCCCAGTGCAGCCAGCACAGAAAACCATGCCAGCACACCAAACACATACCGGTGCGCCGCCAACACCGAGTATTCGATCACATGGCGCACGATCTCGCTGCGCGGCAGCGCGCCGACATCCACCTGCTGCCAATGGGCCAGGCGCTCACGCGCACGATCTTCATCGCCCTCTTCCAGCGCATCACGGATGCCGGTGAAATGGTGGCTGAACTGGCGAAACCCCAGGGTGACATACAGCACCGCCACACTCCAGACCACCGCAAACGGCCATCCCAGCAGCAACATCAGCAACCAGTGAATTCCGAGGGTGACCAGCGCCGGTACCAGCACAGCCAGGCCCCAAGCCACCCAGCCGTGGTGCGGCTTGCCCGCGTCAAAGTTGCGGCTGACTGAAAGGGCCCACGCGCGGAGCCCCGCGTGGATGGGGTTGGTGCGAGCCAGAGGACGGGCCTGCTCGATCAGCAGAGCGAACAGGATGGCAAAGAAACTCATGGAGGGCAATGATACTGGCGTAGCGTGCATTTGGGCCGCACGAGCGCTCGCCCCGCCATCACGCCAGCATGAATCGATAAAAATTGCGCAACATACCGGCCGTGGCACCCCAGATATAACGATTCTTTTCGCCATCCTGGTAGGGCATGGAGAACCACTCGCGGCGCACACCCTCCCACTCGAACATGTGGCGCTGATGGTGGGCAGGATTCAGCAAAAACGCCAGGGGCACCTCGAACACATCGGCCACTTCGTAGGGGTTGGGGTGCAGCACGCAGTCGGGCTGCACCAGCGCCACCACCGGGGTGATGATGAACGATGAACCGGTGACATAGGTGGGCAGCACGCCCAGCACTTCGACAAAGCGCCGCTCCAGGCCCACTTCTTCCTCGGCCTCGCGCAAGGCCGTATCAGCGGTGGAGACATCTTCCGCGTCCGCCCGTCCACCGGGAAAAGCCACCTGGCCCGAATGGGTGGACAGGTGCGCCGTCCGCTGCGTCAGCAGCACCATGGGCTGCTCGCGCAGCACGATAGGCACCAGCACGGAGGCGTGGGCAGGCTGGCGATTCATGAATTTCTTTTCCAGCACCACCTCAGGCGTCCAAAGCGGTGGGTGGGCAAAGCGCGCCCGCAGGGCCTGCGGTGTCTGTGCGTGTACCGGAACAGCGGGCAGATGCGCATCCACCCCCACCACCGGAACGGCACGGGGATCAAAATCGGGCAGCGTCGAAAGCGACGCAGGCGTGACCGATGGAGCAGGAATGGGCGACGGATTCACGACAAGCCAGGAACACACGGCACAAGGGCCGCAAAAAACAAAAAGCCGCTACAGGCAGATGCTGTAGCGGCTCCGGTCAGGGGAAGTTGCCTGTGCCTTATGCGGCGACGGGTGCAGCCACCTTGACACGCGAAGGCAGCTTTTCCTTGATACGTGCCGACTTGCCGCTGCGCTCACGCAGGTAGTACAGCTTGGCGCGGCGCACGTCACCACGGCGCTTGACTTCGATCTTGGCGATCAGGGGACTGTAGGTCTGGAACGTGCGCTCCACGCCTTCGCCGCTGGAAATCTTGCGCACCGTGAAACCGCTGTTCAGGCCGCGATTGCGCTTGGCAATCACCACGCCTTCGTAGGCCTGCACGCGCTTGCGCGTGCCTTCAACCACGTTCACGCTCACGATGACCGTGTCGCCAGGGGCAAACACGGGAATGGTCTTGTTCAAGCGGGCAATTTCTTCCGCTTCCAGGGTCTGGATCAGGTTCATTTTGGTGTCCAACGATCTTGTCCGCGCCAAAAATGGCTGCGTCGGGATTGACGTCTCAGTGTTTTGCGGGAGAACTCCCTGTCAAAACGGCCGGGCAGAGGATCGAAAAGCTTTTGATTATAGCAATTCAGCCGAGCTTGGCCAATACCGCTTCATCGGCGGGTACCAGGCGCCCCGCCTCGCGCGCAGCATCGATCAGGTCGGGCCGGTGCTTTGCGGTGATGACCAGGCGCTGATCGCGCCGCCAGCGCTCAATCTGCGCGTGGTGCCCGGACATCAGCGGCGCGGGCACCGAACGCCCCGCCCATTCCTCGGGGCGGGTGTAGTGGGGGCAATCGAGCAGGCCATCGAGCGCCGGATTGAAGCTGTCGAGCTGGTGGCTACCCTCATCGTTGAGCACGCCGGGTTGCAACCGCGCCACGGCATCCAGCAAGGCCATGGCCGCAATTTCACCACCCGACAGCACGAAATCACCCAGGCTCATCTGCACATCGACATGGGCGTCGATGAAGCGCTGATCGATGCCTTCGTAGCGCCCACACAACAAAACAGCGCCCGCACTGGCCGACCAGCGCTCTACCGCCGCGTGGTTAAGGGTTTCGCCGATGGGCGAAAAAAGGACCAGCGGCGCCTGGGCGTCTTCGGGTTCGCCGCGTTCGGCCCGGATGGCGGCAAGGCACCGCGCCAGCGGTTCGGCCAGCATCACCATGCCGGGGCCACCGCCAAAGGGGCGGTCGTCCACGCGACGGTAGTTGCCTTCGGCATGGTCGCGCGGATTCCACAGATGCACATCGACCTGCCCGCTGGCATAGGCGCGGCGGGTTACGCCGCCGGCCAGAAACGGCGCAAACAACTCCGGGAACAGGGTGATGATGTCAAAACGCATGGTGCGCGGCTCGCCGGAGCCAGGCCGGTCAGTAGTCAGGCTGCCAGTCAACCGTGATGCGTTTCTCGGGCAGATCCACCTTGTCGACAAATGCCGAGACGAACGGAATCATGCGCTCCAGGGACTTGCCGTCCTGCTCATAGGCTAGCACCAGCACCGTCTGCGGGCCGGTGGACATCAGCTCCTGCACCTGGCCCAGCGCCACGCCTTCGCGGTTGACAACCTGAAGACCGATCAAATCGACCCAGTAATACTCGTCTTGCGTGGTAGCAGGAAAGCTCGAACGGGGCACAAAGATGCGCGCGCCACGCAGCGCCTCTGCGGCATCACGGTCATCAATGCCCTGCGCCCAGGCCACCACCGTGTCGGAGTGGACCTTGGACTGGCGAATCAGCAACAGCACCGTGCCAGAGAATGTCTTGGCCCCGCGCTCGGAGGGCTGCAAATACCAGCGCTTCGCCGCAAACAACGCCTCTGCATTGGCACTGTGGGACAACACCTTGAACCAGCCCTTGACGCCCCAGGCGTCGGCAATGCGCCCGACCTCAACAGCATCGGCAGGGAGTTCGGCGGGTTCGAGCGTCAGGGTTGCGGCCATGGTGTACCTCGTGAAAAAAAGAAAAGGGCGGGTTCCGCCGGGCAAGCCAACGGAACCCGCCCTTTTCGGGGGACTTTAAGCAGCCTTCTTGGCGGCTTGCTTGATCAGGCGGTCCACCGTAGGCGAAGACTGGGCGCCCACGCTCTTCCAGTACGTCAGACGGTCTTGCACGATGCGCAGGCCTTCTTCGTTTTCCTTGGCGGTGGGGTTGTAGAAACCGATGCGCTCGATAAAGCGGCCATCACGGCGCACGCGCTTGTCGGCAACGACGATGTTGAAGAAAGGACGACCTTTGGAGCCGCCGCGGGAAAGTCGAATGACGACCATGATTTATCCTTCGGGTGGTGAACTCCGGCAACATTTGCCTTGAGCCACAGTATTTGCAACCATATTCGCAACGCTTGAGACACGCGACATGGCCACCCGGCCAGCGACACGCTGCAAAGCCCGCGATTATATCCATTTCCCCCTTTCATGCCCAATATTCGTCCCAGCACCGACAGCGATATTCCCGCCATCACTGCCATTTACCAACACCATGTGCTGCACGGCACGGGCACATTCGAGATCGATCCACCCACCGAAGCCGACATGGCGACACGCCGCGCGGACGTGCTGGCGCGCGGTCTGCCTTGGCTCGTGGCCGAAAAAGAAGGGCAGATTCTGGGCTTTGCCTATGCCAACTGGTTCAAGCCACGCCCGGCCTACCGCTTCTCGGCCGAGGACTCGATTTATGTGGCCGACAGCACACGCGGCATGGGCGTAGGGCGCAAGCTGCTGGCAGAACTGGCGTTGCAGGCCGAAGCCGCCGGCGTGCGCAAGCTGCTGGCCGTGATTGGCGATTCGGCCAACGCCGGTTCGATCGGATTGCACCGTGCGCTGGGCTTCACCGACGTGGGCACCCTGCGGTCGATGGGCTGGAAGTTCGGCGCCTGGCGCGACATCGTGCTGATGGAAAAGACCCTGGGCGCCGGCGATACCACTTCGCCGGAATAATCGAGGCATGAAACATTACCCCCACGCTCCCCACTTCGTGTGGTCGCTGCCCCCCGAGGGGGCCGCTTTTCATCTTGGGGCGGCCCGGCGATGAAAAACAAAACCGTGGCGGCCTGGCTCGCCTTTGTGGGCGGGCCTTTGGGCCTGCACCGCTTTTATCTGCATGGCCTTTCCGACATGATCGGCTGGCTGCTGCCCATTCCCACGGCACTGGGCCTGTACGGCATCCAGCGGGTGCAGGCGCTGGGGCAGGATGATCACTACAGCTGGGTGCTGATCCCGCTGCTCGGTTTCACCATCGCAGGCTGTGCGCTGCAAGCCATTCTGTATGGCCTCATGGCCCCCGAGAAATGGAATGACCGCTTCAACCCGGCGGCCGCACCGGACGCGCCTGCTGGCCGCACCCGGTGGGCCACCATTTTCGCCATCGGCCTCGCGCTGATGATCGGCACGACCGTGTTGATGGCCAGTCTGGCGTTCAGCTTTCAGCGCTACTTTGAATACCAGATCGAGGAAGCACGCAAGATCTCTCAATAACGGCTGATTTCAAGCAAAAAGAGGCTCTTCTAGCGAATACTAGTGACGCCTTGATTTCCCATGGCCGCCTCCAGCACCTGCGCGGGCTGCGGCCCCATGGGGCCTGATCGGTCCAACATCCTGAACCAGCCCAGGTACGAGTCGAGGTATTTCGTCGCAACGCCCTTGAAGCGCTGCATCCACCCGCGCAGCCTGCTGACATAGGCATTGACGTTTTGCACATGCCAGGGGCCTCTCACGCGGTTGCCCCGGCTTACGTTCACCGCCTGGTGCTGCACGCCCAGTGCCCGCGCGGCGCTGGCCAGCGTGATGCTGCCATCGGTGCACAGGATGGTGTCCGGCGCCAGCAAAGGCTTGAGCGCCGCTTGCACACTCACCGCCATGTTCGTCTGCAGGATGAGGTTGGCCGTTGCTCCGGCTCGGTCTCGCGCCATCAGCACCGGGGTGTACTCCGAACCCTTGCAGCCAGCCAGCGCCTTACCGCCGCGCCGGCGAGGACGGCGCAGCAACCCTCTGTGTCCCTTGCAGGAGGCCAGGAAGTAGGACTCATCGGCCTCGGCGATGCCCACAAGCTGGCGTGCCTGCACGCTCTTGGGGCAGGCAAGAAAGCGGTGGCGCCACCGAAAGGCCGTGCTTTGCGCCACGCCCAGACGCTGGGCGACCTGGTTGAGCGAGAGCCCTTCGCCCAGGGCCTGTGCCTGGCCCATCCACTTGTCTCGCAGATGCAGCCGCGCAAGCGGTGTACCTGTCAATGCATTGAACGTGCGTGCGCACTGGCGGCACTTGAAGCGTTGCAGCCCGTTGGCTGAGCCGTTCTTGACGAGCAAGGAGTTGCTGCAGTGCGGACAGGCTCGGGGGGCGCAGTTGTGTGTTTCTACAACGGCGATGGACTGACTGTGATCGAGCAGCGCCTGCAGGGAGCTTGCCAGTTGTTGGCGCTGGTGGTGCGTCAGCTGGGGCAGGCTGTGGATCAAACGCGTCATCTGTTGCTGTCGCATGGCCTTCTCCTGAGGCTGACGCACGAGCGTCATGCTTTGGAGATGGGGGCGCAGCGGGGCGGTTAAAGACTCATCACTAGCATTCGCTAGAAGAGCCCAAAAAGAGCTGAAAGCGCTTTATTGACAAGCGCCTGCAGCTCTTTTTTTGATAGCAAATTGCAGAATCAATACAGCTGCAGACTGACCCAGTAGGCAATGGCCGCAACAAAGGCGCTGGCCGGAATGGTCAGAACCCAGGCCCAGATGATGTTGCCCGCCACGCCCCAGCGCACCGCGCTGGCGCGCTGCGTGGAGCCCACGCCGACAATGGCGCCGGTGATGGTGTGCGTAGTGGACACGGGAATCCCCATCGCGGTGGCCAGGAACAGCGTCATCGCCCCGCCCGTCTCGGCGCAGAACCCGCCCACGGGCTTGAGCTTGGTAATTTTCTGCCCCATCGTTTTCACGATGCGCCAGCCACCGAACATCGTGCCCAAACCGATGGCCAGGTAACAGCTCACGATGGTCCACGTGGGCGGAGAGGCATCCGCGGTCGACGCATAACCCGTGGCGATCAGCAGCAGCCAGATGATGCCGATGGTCTTTTGGGCATCGTTACCACCGTGCCCGAGGCTATAGGCTCCGGCCGATACCAGTTGCAGGCGGCGAAACCACTTGTCCACCCTGCTGGGGCGTGCGCGCCTGAACATCCATGACACCGCAACCATCATCAGCGAGCCCAGCAAAAAGCCCAGCAATGGCGACACAAAAATGAAGGCCACCGTCTTGAGGATGCCGGTGGACACCAGCGAGCCGGCACCCGCCTTGGCGATCACGGCACCCACGATGCCGCCAATCAGCGCATGCGAGGAGCTGCTGGGAATTCCGTAGTACCAGGTGATCACGTTCCAGGTGATCGCCCCCACCAGCGCGCCAAACACCACATGGGTGTCCACCACGCCCGGCTGGACAATGCCTTTGCCCACCGTGGCCGCCACGCTCAGGTGAAAGACAAAAATGGCCACCACGTTGAAGAACGCGGCAAACAGGACGGCCTGGGCAGGTTTGAGCACGCCGGTGGACACCACCGTGGCGATCGAATTGGCGGCGTCGTGAAACCCGTTCATGAAATCGAACAGGAGCGCCAAGACAACGAGCAGAACCACAACCCACAGGGCTGCTTGTACGGTTTCCATGTTGATCCGCCCGGTTGGTCAGGAGTTTTCGAGGACGATGCCCTCGATGCAGTTGGCCACGTCCTCGCACTTGTCGGTGATGGTCTCCAGCAGCTCGTAAATGGCCTTGAGCTTGATTACCTCGCGCACATCGGGCTCTTCGCGAAACAGCTTGCTCATGGCGCTGCGCATCACGCGGTCGGCGTCGCTTTCGAGGCGGTCGATTTCTTCACAGGTCTTGAGCGCGGCTTCCGCCACGGCCGGGTCCGCAATCTTGCCCAGCAGCCTCACGGCGTCGCGCAGACGCTCGCAGCATTTCAGGCTCAGATCGGTCAGGCGCGTGATCTCCTCGGTCATGTGGTGCACGTCGTACAGCGCCATGGTCTCGGCCGAATCCTGGATCAGGTCGGCCACATCGTCCATGGTGTTGATGAGCGAGTGGATCTGCTCACGGTCGATCGGCGTGATGAACGTCTTGTGGATCAGCCGATTGACATCCTGGGTGACGCGGTCGGCAGCGCGCTCTGCGTTGTCCACGTCCTGGTTGTACTTGTCGCGCAGGTGGGGATCACTGTAGTTGGCCACCAGCTGCGAAAAGGCCCGGGCGGCCTCGACGATGCGGTCCGCATGCTGGTTGAACATTTCGAAAAAATTGCCTTCGCGCGGCAATAGCTTGCCAAACAGCATGGGAGCTCCTAGGACGGATCGGAATAAAAATGGCCACTTACCATCCGTTCATGACGGAAGAGTGACCAATTTGTGACATTTAAGAATGCGCGAAGTTTAACCGCCCGCCAATTCACGCCCGGCGCAGACGCTGCGCGCCACACCAAAATCACCCGCTGCGGAAGATGAAATACACCGCACCCAGCATGCACAGGCCCGCCCACAGGTAGTCCCATTTCAGGGGCTGGTCGAGATAAAACACCGCAAAAGGCACAAAAACCGACAGCGTGATGACTTCTTGCAAGATCTTGAGCTGCCCCACATTGAACTGCGTGTAGCCGATGCGGTTGGCGGGCACCTGCAGCAGATACTCGAACAGCGCAATGCCCCAGCTGACCACTGCCGCCATGTACCAGGGCGATGTGGCCATGTTCTTCAGGTGGCCATACCAGGCAAACGTCATGAAGACATTGCCGGCCACCAGCAACATCACGGTTTGCAGACCAACGGGAAGCGATTGCAGATAGTTCATGGACACCATGCCATAGAGCGATAAAAACAAAATACAAGCCAAATACGGCTCTAGCCCTTATTTAATAAGCGCAAATAGCTATAAATAATATAGCATTTTACATCCACCAGGCGGTCACAAAAAAAGGCACTGCCGCCACGGCAGTGCCTTTGAAAGAACGCCAGCGCCCGCAGGCGCCTCGCTCACTCGCCTAGGTAGGCGGCGCGCACGCGCGGGTCGCTCAGTAATTCCTGGCCAGGGCCGGTCATGGTGATCAGACCCGACTCCATCACGTAGCCGCGGTCGGCAATGGCCAGTGCGCGGCTGGCATTTTGCTCGACCAGCAAGATGGTGACGCCGAGCTGGTACACGTCGCGCACCACCTCAAAGATCTTGTCCACCATGATGGGCGACAGGCCCATGGAGGGCTCGTCGAGCAGCAGCACCTTGGGCTGGCTCATCAGCGCGCGGCCCATGGCCAGCATTTGCTGCTCGCCACCCGACATGGTGCCGGCCAGCTGGTCCTTGCGCTCGCGCAGGCGCGGGAAGATGGTGAACATCTTCTCGATGTCTGCCGCAATGCCCGCCTTGTCGTTGCGAATGTAGGCGCCCATCTGCAGGTTCTCGGTGATGGTCATGCGCGCAAACACGCCGCGGCCCTCAGGCACCATCACCAGGCCCTTTTTCACCAGGTCCCACGCGCCCTTGCCCTTGATGCTTTCGCCCAGGTACAGGATGTCGCCATCGTTGATGGGCAGCGTGCCGGTGATGGCCTTCATGGTGGTGGTCTTGCCGGCGCCGTTGGAGCCGATCAGCGACACGAGCTCACCTTCGCGCACCTCGAAGTCCACACCCTTGACGGCCTGGATACCGCCGTAGGCCACTTTCAGGTTCTTCACCTGCAGCAGAACCTTGTTGGATTTTTCGGCCATTCTCAGTGTCCTCCGGTGCCCAGATAGGCCTCAATCACTTTTTCGTTCTTCTGCACGGTGGCAGGCGTGCCTTCTGCAATCTGCTTGCCGTAGTCGAGCACCGTCACGCGGTCGCACAGGCCCATCACCAGCTTCACGTCGTGCTCGATCAGCAAGATGGTGCGGTTGTCGTTGCGAATGCGGTCGATCAGTTCGCGCAGCTGCACCTTTTCGGTGGCGTTCATGCCGGCGGCGGGCTCGTCCAGCGCGATCAGCTGGGGGTCGGTGGCCAGGGCCCGGGCAATCTCCAGGCGGCGTTGGTCGCCGTAGCTCAGGGTGCGCGCCTTGTAGTCGGCAAACTTGCCAATGCCCACGTATTCAAGCAGCTCTTGCGCCCGCTTGGCAATGGCAGCCTCTTCTTCCTTGAAGCTCTTGGTGCGCAGCACGGCGCCCAGCAGGCCCGATTTGGTGCGGATATGGCGGCCCACCATCACGTTCTCCAGGGCCGTCATTTCGGCGAACAGGCGAATGTTCTGGAAGGTGCGGGCGATGCCCGCCTTGGCCACTTCGTGCACGGCCGTGGGCTCGTAGGGCTTGCCCGCGAGCTCGAACGTGCCGCTGTCGGGCGTGTACAGGCCGGTGATCACGTTGAAAAACGTGGTCTTGCCTGCGCCGTTGGGGCCGATCAGGCCATAAACCTGGCCGCGTTCAATGGTGATGCCCACGTCGGACAGCGCCTGCAAGCCGCCAAAGCGCTTGGAGATGCCGGCAACCCGCAGCACCACATCTTTGTTTTGTTCTGCCATGTTTTCGCTCTCTGTGGTGTTCAGGTCTTCTGTGTGAGGCTCTTGCCGCGCTCGGGCGCTGGCCACAGACCACGGGGACGCAACAGCATGATGACGATCATGGCCAGCGCGATGAGCAGCTGGCGCAGGATGGCAGAGTCAATGCGCCCGTCGGTCATGGCCTGCAGCGGGCCGGCCACATAGCGCAGCACCTCGGGCAGGGCCGACAGCAGCACGGCGCCCAGAATCACGCCGGGAATGTGGCCAATGCCGCCCAGCACCACCATGGCGACGATCATGACCGACTCCATCAGGCTGAACGACTCGGGCGAGACAAAGCCCTGAAAGGCACCGAACATGGCGCCCGACACGCCGCCGAACGAGGCGCCCATGCCAAAGGCCAGCAGCTTCATGTTGCGCGTGTTGATGCCCATGGCCTTGGCGGCGATTTCGTCTTCGCGGATGGCCATCCAGGCGCGGCCGATGCGCGAGTCCTGCAGGCGGTAGCAAATGATGACGCTGACGACCACCAGCACCAGGAACAGGTAGTAGTAGAGCGTGACGGAGTTGATGTCAAAGCCAAACAGCTCCAGCCGCTTGCCCAGATCGAGCCCGAAGATCTTGACCGAGTCGATCTGGCCCATGCCCTTGGGGCCGTTGGTCAGGTTGACGGGGTGATCGAGGTTGTTCAGGAAGATGCGGATGATTTCGCCAAAGCCCAGGGTCACGATGGCCAGGTAATCGCCGCGCAGCTTGAGCGTCGGAGCCCCCAGCACCGCCCCGAAGATCGCCGCCACCAGCGCCGCCAGTGGTATCACGAGCCACAGCGAGGTGTGCAGCCCGTTGGGAAACATGGCGGCAAATGCCGCAAAGTTGTCCGCCAGGTGCGGCGATGCCATCAGGGCAAACAGGTAGGCACCCACGGCATAAAACGCCACATAGCCCAGGTCGAGCAGGCCGGCATAGCCGACCACGATGTTCAGGCCCAGGGCCAGCATCACATAGAGCAGCGCCAGGTCGGCAATGCGCACCCAGGCGTTGCCGAAATATTGCAGGATCAGTGGCAAGACCAGCAAGGCAATGCCGCCCAGGATCCAGTTGAGTTTGGTGTTTTTCATGGTCTGGTGCTCCTCAGGCGCGATCCGCCACACGCTCACCCAGCAGGCCCGAGGGGCGCAGCGTCAGGATGATGATGAGCACGATGAACGCAAAGATGTCGGTGTAGTGGCTGCCCAGCACACCGCCCGTGAGCGCACCGATGTAGCCCGAACCGATGGCCTCGATCAGGCCCAGCAGGATGCCCCCCACCACGGCGCCGGCCAGATTGCCGATGCCGCCAAAAACCGCTGCCGTGAAGGCCTTGAGCCCCGGCAGGAAGCCCATGGTGTGCTGCGCCGTGCCATAGTTGGATGCATACATGATGCCGGCGATGGCGGCCAGAATGGCGCCGATGATGAAGGTGGCCGAAATCACCATGTCGGGTTTGACACCCATGAGCGAGGCCACGCGGGGGTTTTCTGCCGTGGCACGCATGGCGCGGCCGAGCTTGGTGTAATTCACCAGGTACATAAGCGCAGCCAGGGCCACCACGGTCACGCCCAGAATCAAAATCTGGGTGGATGTGATGACCGCCCCGCCCACCTCGAACGGCGCGGCCGGCAGCAAGGTGGGGTACGACTTGTAGTTGGGCTTCCAGATGATCATGGCCAGCGTCTGCAGCAGGATCGACATGCCGATGGCCGTGATCAGCGGCGCCAGGCGCGGGCTGGTGCGCAGCGGTTTGTAAGCCACCTTCTCGATCACGAAATTGAGCGTGGCAGCCACAACGCAGGCAATGATGGTGGCCAGCAGCAGGATGAGCCAGCCGGGGGCGCCTGGCATGGCGTCCTGCATGAGCCCTATGCAACTCCAACTGGTGAGAGCGCCGACCATGAGCACTTCGCCATGGGCAAAATTGATCAGCTGAATAATGCCGTACACCATCGTGTAGCCCAAGGCTATCAAGGCGTACATGCTGCCGAGAACCAGACCGTTGATGATCTGCTGCAGCAAAATGTCCATAAGAGAAGTCCTTCGTTTGTGACGTACCCACCGCTTTGGCACCGAAATCGGTACAGCCTTGTGGGCCCGACTGCCATGTAGCAAAAAACCCGCCAGGAGTGCAGCTGTGCGGGTTTGAGGACGGGATTGTAGCGAGTAGTCTGTGGCCGCCCGGGCCCCGGTCGGCGGGGTTTTCCCTTGGGTTTCAGGCCCATCAGCCGGGGACGCCGCCCATAAGCAAGATTGATGGACCTATCGCACAGGTTGTGCAGATTTATCTGCCACAAGCGTGCCCATGCGGGTGTCGCACCGTCCCCCCAATCACCGCCGATCCTGCCTTGGCCTTCAGCGCACCCCGCAGGTTGCGTTCAAGGCGTCTGCGGATCCGGGTCGATGGCAGCGGCTGTGACAGCGACGGCCGCATTGCGCGCGCGCATGTCCCGCAGCTTTTGCGCAATCTTGATTTCCAGGCCCCGCTCGACCGGCTGGTAGAAGCCCGGCTCGTCCATGCCGTCGGGCAGGTAGCGCTCGCCGGCGGCAAAACCACCCTCCTCGTCGTGCGCGTAGCGGTAGCCCTTGCCATAGTCCAGCGCTTTCATGAGCTGGGTGGGCGCGTTGCGCAGGTGCAAGGGCACGGGGCGCGTGCTGTCCTGCTTTACCAGGGCGCGGGCGGCGTTGTAGGCCTTGTAGACGGCGTTGGACTTGGGCGCCACGGCCAGGTAGACCACGCATTCGGCCAGCGCCAGCTCGCCCTCGGGGCTGCCCAGGCGCTCGTACACCTCGGCGCAGTCGAGTGCCAGGCGCAGCGCGCGCGGGTCGGCCAGGCCAATGTCTTCGCTGGCCATGCGCACCAGGCGGCGCGCCATGTAGCGCGGGTCGGCGCCGCCGTCGAGCATGCGCACCAGCCAGTACAGCGCCGCGTCGGGGTCAGAGCCGCGCACCGATTTGTGCAGCGCGCTGATGGTGTCGTAGAACTGCTCGCCGCCTTTGTCATAGCGGCGCATGCGTTCGCCCAGCACCTTGAGCAGCCAGGCGTCGGTGATTTCGGCCAGCTGCTCCTGCTGCGCCGCCATCTCCAGCGTCTCCAGGGTGTTGAGCAGGCGCCGGGCGTCGCCGTCGGCATAGGCCACGAGGCGCTCAACCGCTTCACTATCTATAGCACGTAGCGCTTGATGTGATTGGGCCAGAGCCACAATTTGCTTCAAATCATCGACAGAGAGCGGTTGCAGCACATACACCGCCGCGCGCGACAGCAGCGCCGAGTTGACCTCAAACGACGGGTTTTCGGTGGTGGCGCCAATGAAGGTGAACAGGCCGCTTTCGACATGTGGCAAAAAGGCGTCCTGCTGGCTCTTGTTGAAGCGGTGCACTTCATCGACGAACACCAGCGTGCGCTGCTGCATCAGGCCGTCGCGAGCGCTTTCGGCCTGCAGCACCGCCTCGCGGATGTCTTTGACGCCGCCCAGCACGGCGCTGATGCTGATGAACTGCGCATCAAACGCATCGGCCATCAGCCGCGCGATGGTGGTCTTGCCCACACCCGGCGGCCCCCACAGGATGCAGCTGTGCGGCCGACCCGACTCGAACGCCAGGCGCAGCGGCATGCCCGGCCCCAGCACATGCTGCTGGCCGATGACCTCGGAGAGCTGGCGCGGGCGCAGGCGCTCGGCCAGGGGTTGGTGGGAGACTGCGGCAGGTTTCACGTTCGAAAAGCCGGCGACCGCTTTTCAAGTCGCCAGCGCATCGGTGTTCATCGGTTTTTCTTTTGCAGCTCGCTCTGGATGGCAGGCAACGCGTCTTCGTAGTTGAAGCCATTTTGTGACTTCAGCGGCGGCAAACTGACTTGCTTGTTCAACCACTCTCTCAAACTCTGACCTTCGCCGGGTCGTACCAGCGGATCATGGCTGTTACCCGGATAACGGAACGAAGTGAGGTTCTGCGGGTTGTCTTTGAACTTCTCTTCAAAGCCGACCGCGGGAAACTGTTTGCTGCCTCCAGCCCATGGGTCTAAGTCCTCGTTGGACGACCACATCGGCAATCGGGTGTCCCATTTCCACAGATGCTCATAGTGCCGGTTCACGCTCTGCTTGTGGCAGATGCCGCCCTTAACTTGGGGTTCGTTGCGATTCCAGTTATAGGTGGTTCGGCAGCCCTCACTGTGACCGCTCAAGAAAATCGGCAAGTCCGTGAGCGCTTTGATCCACCGGATCACTTCTTGAATGTCGTCGCCCCGCGCCGCGAGGCGTGCGGGGTTCTTGGCGGTGTAAATGCCCTCTGCGGCCCGCTCGCCAGCGCGTCGAAGCTGTTCTTCTGGCGATCCGCCAGGGCATCCCGTCTTGTTCCCATCGCGCGTCACGAACTCCGGCGAGACGACGGCAAAGCCTTCACGGTAGTAGAACTGCGCAATCGTGGTTTCCCAGCCCCACATGCCACCGCATCCATGGTTGTGGATGATGACGCCGCGCACGCCCGGCAACTTCTGAAGCATGACCTCGAATTTCTCGCGGTAAACCGCACCGAACAGCGGCATGTACAAAGTGCTGCGATCCAGAACATTTTTTGCCTGGGCCTTGTCGTAGGCAGGAGCATCTTTCCACTGCTGGGCATGCGCGCACGTCGCCGTGCTACCCAGCGCGAGCATGGCCAACCACGACGCGACCATGCGAGTATTCAGGCTTCGGTTTTTTGGTTTCACTGTTCCCCCCTTGAATTTGGCTTATTCATGGTTGCCCCGTGTTGCTTGCAGCACTTTGAAGAATGCGCCATGAAATCATCGCAGTTAGATTCTGCATGACAAGCGCATCCAACCCGGGTCAAGAACAGGCAGTCTGCGGAAATGGCTGCCACCGCCCCATGTCTGCGCGGATACGCTGGGGTGACGCAGATAAATTCTCAGCCAGAAGCACTGCCAGCGCTTTACCAGTAAGCGCTGAAAGCTATTATTTACGAAGCAATTACTGTTTCACTACATCCGCCCCTTGCGGCGGCTTGAACTGGAAGGTGGCGGGTGGCAGCGCTGCATTGGCCTGCATCCCGGTGAAGCGGATGGCCGAGCGCTGGCCAAAGCTGTCCAGAATGTCGAGCGCGGCCAGTTGTTCACCCACAAAGCCTACGCGCACGCTCTGCAGTTGGCCATCTTTGGTCTTGGGACGCGCCAGCACCCATTGCAGGCCATCCTGGTCGGGGGCGGCTTCCAGCGTGAAATCGGCCTTCAGCGCCGACAGGTCGGGCGCAGAGGCCAGCAGCGCGGCGGGCGTGCTGCCCAAAGCCTGGGACTGGGCACGCTGGGTGACCTGGTTCAGATCGGTGTCGTAAAGCCACAGCGTTTGCCCGTCGGCCACGATGGTCTGTTCGAAAGGCTTTTTGTAAACGAACTTGAACCGCCCCGGCCGCTGGAACTCGAATGTGCCACTGCTGGTTTTGGTGCGCGCGACCTGGCCGTCTTTCGGGGGCGAGGTGACCACCTGGGTAAAGTCGGCGCGGCCGGTCTGGCTGCCCTTCATGAAGGATTCAAGGCTTTTTAGCCCGTCAGCGCTTGCCAGCTGTGCGCCAGCTGCTATCAAAATTGCAATAGCGATTTTTTTCAACAGAAACTCCTTTGGGGTGACCGCAGGGCCGGGCTCATTGCCCTGCCCCCGTCATTCACTGCGTGCGGGTACCAGCACTTCACGCTGGCCGCTGGTGGTGAGGCCACTGACCAGACCCGCCTTTTCCATGTCTTCGAGCAGGCGTGCCGAGCGGTTGTAGCCAATGCGCAGCTTGCGCTGCACGTAGGAGATGCTGGCCTTGCGGTCTTTGAGCACCACTTCCACGGCCTGGTCGTACATGGGGTCTTTCTCGCCGCCGTCACCACCGTCTGCGGTCAGATCACTGTCGCCGTCCACAGTTCCCCCTTCGAGCACGCCCTCAATGTAATCAGGGTCGCCCTGGCTCTTGAGGTAGCTCACCACGCGGTGCACCTCTTCGTCACTGACAAAGGCGCCGTGCACACGGATCGGCAGGCCGGTGCCGCTGGCCATGTAGAGCATGTCGCCCATGCCCAGCAGGGCCTCGGCACCCATCTGGTCGAGGATGGTGCGGCTGTCGATCTTGGAGCCTACCGAAAACGCAATGCGGGTGGGAATGTTGGCCTTGATGAGGCCCGTGATCACATCCACACTGGGGCGCTGGGTGGCCAAAATCAGGTGAATGCCCGCCGCGCGCGCCTTCTGCGCCAGGCGCGCGATCAGCTCTTCGATCTTCTTGCCCACCACCATCATCAGGTCGGCCAGCTCGTCGATGATGACCACGATGTGCGGCAGGCGCTGCAGCGGCTCAGGACTTTCGGGCGTGAGGCTGAAGGGGTTGTAGATGAATTCTTCGCGCGCCTTGGCTTCGTCGATCTTGACGTTGTAGCCCGCCAGGTTGCGCACGCCCAGCTTGGACATGAGCTTGTAGCGCCGCTCCATCTCGGCCACGCACCAGTTCAGGCCGTTGGCGGCCTGCTTCATGTCGGTGACCACGGGCGCCAGCAGGTGCGGAATGCCTTCGTAGACCGACATTTCCAGCATTTTGGGGTCGATCATCAACAGGCGCACATCGCGTGCCTCGGCCTTGTACAAGAGCGAGAGGATCATGGCGTTGATACCGACCGATTTGCCCGATCCGGTGGTGCCGGCCACCAGCACATGCGGCATCTTGGCCAGGTCGGCCACCACCGGGTTGCCCACGATGTCCTTGCCCAGGCCCATGGTGAGCATGCTCTTGGCTTCGTGGTAGACCTGCGAGCCCAGAATTTCAGACAGGCGGATGGACTGGCGCTTGGCGTTGGGCAGCTCCAGCGCCATATAGTTTTTACCGGGAATGGTCTCCACCACGCGGATGGACACCAGACTGAGCGAGCGCGCCAGGTCCTTGGCCAGGCCCACGATCTGCGAGCCTTTCACGCCCGTGGCCGGCTCGATTTCGTAGCGGGTGATCACCGGGCCGGGCATGGCCGCCACCACGCGCACCTCCACGCCGAAGTCCTTGAGCTTTTTCTCGATGAGGCGGCTGGTCATCTCCAGTGTCTCGGGTGCCACGGTTTCCTGGCGCTGCAATGGGCCGTCGAGCAGGTCCACCAGCGGGAGCTTGCTGTCGGGCATCTCGGTGAACAGGGGCTTTTGCCGCTCTTTGACCACGCGGGCGCTTTGGGGCACATCCGCCAGCACCGGCTCAATGATCTGCACCGGCGCAGGATGGTGCTCTTCGCTTTCGGTGCGCTCTTCCAGCACCACCACGGCGCGCTCGCGTGCGGCCTTGCGACCCACGGCCACATCCTTGGCCACTTCGCGGCGGGCCAGGCGCGACCGCACCAGGGCATCAATTCGGGCACCCAGCACCTCGGCCACATGCCCCCAGGAAAAACGGAACACCAGGGCAGCCCCCAGCACCAGGACCACGATGCCCAGCAAGCCCGAGCCCGTAAAACCCAGCCATTTCACACTGGCAGGCCCCACGATGTAGCCCAGCACGCCCCCCGCATGCCCCGGCAGCAGCGCTTCGAGGCGGTAAAGGCGCGACCATTCCAGCGCCGTACTGGCGCTCATGAGCAGCGCCAGCCCACCCCAGAACAACGCACGGCGCGCGGCGGGGCTTGCGGCACCCACCACAGGTTCGCCGCCACGCATCCAGCGCGCCAGCGAAGCAATCCAGGCACGCACCCCTGCCGCCACACACCACCACACCGAAAATCCCAGCATGAAATAGCTGCCGTCAGCCAGCCAGGCACCAAACCGCCCTGCCCAATTGGCCACCAACCGGTCGCCGCGCGTGCCCGAGGTGGACCAGGCAGCGTCCTGTGCGGAGTAGCTGGACAGCGCCAGCAGCCAGAAAACCAGCGCCAGCAGGCCCACAACAAGGCCTATTTCGTGGCCGAAGCGGGCTGCACCGGTGCGGGGTGCAGACCGGGCCGAAGAAGAAGCATTCAGGGTATTGAGTGAATAGGTCATAAGCGTGCCGGGCAAGCTTACCCCATGCACCACAGGGGTCACACCGTCCCGCAGTGGCAACCCAGCCACACACATTAAGGATGACCTGCATAACTCCCTGTGGTCTGTGATAGCGCGGCCTCGGGCGGTCCACTGCGTTGCTTTTCTTGCCAATAGCCGAGCTATTGGCCGCAAAAAGACGCCTTGTGGCCCATCCCGATCCACACTACCACCGACCGCGAGGGTTATGCAGGTCATCCTGAACATCCGGTAACGCCCGTGACGTTATCTTGCTGTTCTGGCGCGCGCATCACGCCCCCGCACCACCGCCATCAGCGCGGCCCCCGTTGATATGGCATCGCGCAACCTGTGCCGCAACAGGTTTTTCATGGGTTCTTACAATCGCGCTGATTGATAAGGGGTCACCTGAAAAGGCCGCGTGCGGTGGATACTTGACGGCTGATTCCGCATTTTTTCAACAGCATCTGGCCTGAGGCCAATGCAAAACACAGGTTTAGTCCATGTCCACCACCCAACACGCGAAAGTTCTGATCCTCGGATCTGGCCCTGCAGGCTATACGGCGGCTGTCTATGCGGCGCGCGCCAACCTGAACCCGGTGCTCATCACCGGCATCGCGCAGGGCGGCCAGCTCATGACCACCACCGAGGTGGACAACTGGCCAGCCGACGTGCACGGTGTGCAGGGCCCGGACCTGATGCAGCGCTTTCTGGAGCATGCCGAGCGCTTCAAGACACAGATCATTTTTGACCACATCAACAAGGTCGATTTCAGCCAGCGCCCCTTCACGCTGACGGGCGACAGCGGCACCTACACCTGCGACTCGCTCATCATCGCCACCGGCGCATCGGCCAAATACCTGGGCCTGCCCTCCGAAGAGGCCTTCATGGGCAAGGGCGTTTCGGGCTGTGCCACCTGCGATGGCTTCTTCTACCGCGACCAGGACGTGTGCGTGGTAGGCGGCGGCAACACGGCTGTGGAAGAGGCCCTGTACCTGTCGAACATTGCACGCAAGGTGACGCTGGTGCACCGGCGCGACAAATTCAAGGCCGAGCCCATTCTGGTGGACAAGCTCAACGAGAAGGTGGCTGCCGGGAAGATCGAGCTCAAGGTGTTTCACACCCTCGACGAGGTGCTGGGCGACAACACGGGCGTGACGGGCATCCGCGTCAAGAGCACGGTGGACGGCAGCACGCAGGACATCGCGCTGCAAGGCTGCTTCATCGCCATTGGCCATGCGCCCAATACCGACATCTTCCAGGGCCAGCTGACCATGGAAAACGGCTACATCGTCACGCAAGGCGGCCTCAAGGGCTTTGCCACGCAGACCAGCGTGCCTGGCATCTTTGCCGCGGGCGACGTGCAGGACCATGTGTACCGCCAGGCCATCACCAGTGCAGGCACCGGCTGCATGGCGGCCCTGGACGCCCAGCGCTTCCTCGAACAGGAGTCTTGAGAAAGCCAGGGCGTCCCCAGGCTCCGTCGCTGTGCGGGTCGCTGCCTCCTAGTGGGGGCTTATCTGTCTTGGGGCGGCCCGGCGACAAAAAGCGAGCCGCAGGCTATAATCTGCGGCTTTGCTGAATTCGGCCCGTTTTTGCGGTCCTCCGAAACAGGCAAATCGGGTTACCGCCACCCCTTCTGGCGAGGTGAGGCCGCTAGCCAACCTGGGCAAACAAGCCAGGGCCCAGCGAACGGCCGTTAAAAAGTATCGGAGTGTCCTCATGGCACGCGTCTGCGACGTAACGGGCAAGAAGCCCATGGTCGGGAACAACGTTTCCCACGCCAACAATAAAACCAAGCGCCGGTTCCTGCCGAACCTGCAATACCGCCGTTTCTGGGTTGAGACCGAAAACCGCTGGGTTCGCCTGCGTGTTTCGAGCGCTGCCCTGCGTTTGATCGACAAGAACGGTATCGACTCGGTGCTCGCAGACCTGCGCGCACGTGGTCAGGCTTAAGGAGAAGCACCATGGCAAGCAAAGGCGGACGCGACAAGATCAAGCTGGAATCCACTGCGGGTACCGGTCATTTCTACACCACGACCAAGAACAAGAAGACCATGCCCGAGAAGATGGCGATCATGAAGTTTGATCCCAAGGCTCGCAAGCACGTCGAATACAAGGAAATGAAGCTGAAGTAATTCAGCCTCAGGTCTTTCGGAAAAACCGCCCTGCCGCAAGGTTGGGCGGTTTTTTCATGCCCGCGCCCACCATGCGAGGGCGAATTTGCCAAAACACCCGCTGCGTTGTCGCCCCGGCGGGCGGGGCTCAATCATCATCAGGGCAACCGTCAGGCCTGCGCCGCGCGCAAGCGCATCGAAAAATCATGCAGCGCCGCAATGCCACTCTCCTCGGCCCGGCGGCACCAGGCCTGCAGATCCAGCGTGAGCTGCTCACGCGAGCGCGAGGTGTTCAGCCACAACTGGCGCAACTCCTCGCGCATGGTGATCATGGTGTCGAGCACGGGCGAAGCGGCGCGCACCTGCGCCAATTGCGGCAATGCCATGGCGGGCACCTTTTCCACATCACGGTGCAGCCAGCGCCTGGCCACCTTGAGCACTGTTGCATCAGCCTGGCGCGCCTGCAACGCGGCCAGCTCGGCACGACAGGCCTGGCGCACACCGCGCGCATAAGCGGCCATCACTTCATAGCGGTTGGCAATCAGGGCCTCCAGCGTCTTTTCATCGGCCACGGGCTTGACCTCGCCCAGTTGCAATCTGGGCGGCACTTTTTTGACCGTGGCCCAGCCCATCGCCTGCATCAGGCGGATGTAGGCCCATCCGATATCGAACTCATAGCGCTTCACCGAGAACTTGGCCGACGTGGGGTAAGTGTGGTGGTTGTTGTGCAGCTCTTCGCCGCCAATGACGATGCCCCAGGGCAAGAGGTTGGTGCTGGCGTCGTGCGCCTCGAAGTTGCGATAGCCCCAGTAGTGGCCCACACCATTGACCACGCCAGCCGCCCAAAAAGGTATCCAGACCATCTGCACGGCCCACACAGCAGCGCCCAGCGCACCAAACAGGGCCAGATCCAGAATCAGCATCAGCGCCACCCCCTGCCAGCTGAAGCGGCTGTACAGGTTGCGCTCGATCCAGTCGTTCGGTGTGCCGTGGCCAAACTTTTTGATTGTTTCCAGGTTCTTCGACTCGGCACGGTACAGCTCGGCGCCGCGCCACATCACGGTGCCCAGGCCGCGCGTCTGCGGGCTGTGGGGGTCGTCCACGGTTTCACATCTGGCGTGGTGCTTGCGGTGAATCGCCACCCATTCCCTGGTGACCATACCCGTGCCAATCCACAGCCAGAAACGAAAGAAATGCGCGGGAATAGCGTGCAGATCGAGCGCACGGTGCGCCTGGGCGCGGTGCAGAAAAATCGTGACCGCTGCAATGGTGAGGTGGGTGGTTGCCAGGGTGTACAGCACGATCTGCCACCAAGTCAGGCGCCACAAGCCATGGCCCAGCCAATCCACGGCGGCGTTCAATACAGCCCCATCGGGTAACAGCATCATCAGACCCCTTGCTTCAGCCAACCCGCACCCAACTGAACGGAGCGCAGATGTTGGAGTGCTACGCCCCGCAGGAGTTCGGGGCATCGCACCGTGCTCAGGCCCATTTTCAGCCGACAGGGCCGTTACCCGCCCCCGCTGATCGGGTAAGAAAGTGTGAAAAAATCCGGCGTGCCCCAGCGGGCGTGACGGGTTCTTTCACCCTTCTCAGGCCTTTTTGGCCCAGACTGCTGCGAAAAACCCGTCGGTGTGGTGCAGGTGCGGCCACAGGCGCAGGTATCCCGTACCCGAGGCACCGCCGCTGCACAGGCTTCGGGCGTCCGCCACCTTCAGCTGCTCGAGCAATTCACCGGCATCAAGCATCTCGAAATCCGGGTGCGCGGCACTGAACACCTCGGCAATGGCCTCGTTTTCCTGGGGCAGGATGCTGCAGGTGGCATACACCAGTCGCCCACCCGGCTTGAGCAGGCGCGCTGCGCTGTCCAGGATGGCGGTTTGTTTGGCCACCAGTTCCTGCACGCTTTTGGCCGACTGGCGCCATTTGAGGTCGGGGTTGCGGCGCAGCGTGCCCAGGCCCGAGCAAGGTGCATCCACCAGCACGCGATCAATCTTGCCCGCTAGGCGCTTGATGCGCTCGTCGCGCTCGTGGGCAATGGCCGCCGGGTGCACGTTCGACAGGCCGCTGCGCGCCAGCCTTGGTTTGAGCGCATCGAGCCGGTGGGCCGACACATCAAACGCATACAGGCGGCCGGTGCTGCGCATGGTGGCGCCAATGGCCAGCGTCTTGCCGCCCGCGCCCGCGCAAAAATCCACCACCATCTCGCCACGCTTGGCGTCCAGCAGCAAGGCCAGCAGCTGCGAGCCTTCGTCCTGCACCTCGATGGCACCGCGCGTGAAGGCATCGAGCTTGGTCAGCGCGGGCTTGCCCTCAATGCGCAGGCCCCACGGAGAATAAGGAGTCGCTAGTGATTTAATAGCTGCTTTCGCAAGCTCCTTCTGCACATCTGCCCGTTTTTCCTTCAAGGCATTGACGCGCAGATCGAGCGGCGCACTTTGCGACAGGCTCTCTACCAGCGGCCAAAAGCCTGCGCCCAGCTGGTCCTTGAGGGGCTGCACCAGCCATTCGGGCAGGTTGTGGCGGTGCCGCTCCATCAGGTCATCGGGCTTGACGGAGTCGCATTGTTCGAGCCAGTTCTTTTCCTGATCGGTCAGGCCGCCCAGCAAAAAGTCGCGCGGGCCATGGAACCCCAGGATGGCCAGGCGGCGCTCTTTGGGGCCGGAACCCGAAGGGGCCATGTGGTCAAACAACAGCTTTTTGCGCAGCACGTTGTAAACCGTCTCGGCCAGCGTGGCGCGCTCGCGGGGGCCAAGGCCCCGGTTGTCGCGGAAAAACCGCGAGACCACAGCGTCGGCGGGGTGTTCGAAGGTGAGGGTGAGCCGGATGAGTTCGGCGCAGGCATCGATAAGTACTTTGGGGTGCATGCCCCGATTGTCCCACCGACACCCCGATCAGCGCGGGCCCCCACTCTCCAAGGTTCCCAAGGTTCAGCGACAGGGCTGCATCCTCAGCGTGTCCTCCGGCGCCATCATGCTCAGTCCTGCGCAGCGGGCGTTGACAATCTACAGGGATTGCAATCCCTCACCCTGCGTTTCTCTTATCGCCCGCCATTACCGCCATGAACGACGACGACCTGCCCACACTTATCCGCACACCACCAGGCCTGTACCGCCACTACAAGGGAATGCTCTACGAGGTGATAGACACCGTGCGCCACAGCGAGACCCTGGAGCCCATGACGCTGTACCGCGCGCTCTATGGCCAGCGCGGCCTGTGGGTGCGCCCGGCGGCCATGTTTGAAGAGCAGGTGCTCATCGACGGCGTGGTGCGGCCACGGTTTGAGCGGTACGGCGATTGCGCGAGTTCCGGCAATGAATTTGAGTCAAAATAGGCTCTAGCCCTTACCCATAAAGCGCTAACAGCTATTATTTTAATAGTGAAATCATTGCACCTGCAGCGGGCAGGCTTAGAGCGCCCGGACCAGCGCGCGCACGGCACGGGGGTAGATCACATGCTCCTGCGTCAGCACCCGGGCCGCCAGTGTCTGCGCCGTGTCGCCGGGCAGCACCGGCACCACGGCCTGATCGAGGATGGGCCCCACATCCAGCTCGGCCGTCACCTGGTGCACCGTCACACCGGCAAATTTGCAGCCCGCATCAATGGCGCGCTGGTGCGTGTTCAGCCCGGTGAAGGCCGGCAGCAGCGAGGGATGGATGTTGATCAGCCGCCCGGCGTAATGCGCCACAAAGCCCGGCGTGAGGATGCGCATGAACCCCGCCAGCACCACCAGCGCGGGCTGGTGGCGGTCGATGGTGGCGGCCAGCTCGGCGTCAAACGCTTCACGGCTGGCAAACGCCTTGTGGTCCAGCACTGCGGTGGCAATGCCCTGCGCGCGGGCAAAAACCAGCCCCTTGGCATCGGCCTTGTTGCTGACCACGGCCGCCACGCGCGCGCCATGGCGCTGCTCCCACTGCTCCTGCTGTGCGGTCTTGACGATGGTCGCCATGTTGGAGCCACCGCCAGAGATCAAAATCACGATATTCTTCATTTGCACCGGATTATCCCTGCCATGTCAGCACCCACACCGTTCAGCCCCGCCTCCCGCCCCCTCACGCCCAACGAGGCCCGCGTGCTGGCCACGCTGATGGAGAAAGCCCGCACGGTGCCCGACAGCTACCCCATGTCGCTCAACGGCCTGCTGACCGGCTGCAACCAGAAAACCAGCCGCGAGCCTGTAATGCAGCTCAGCGATGCCCGAGCGCAAGAGGCGCTCGACGCCCTCAAACTCCTGAGCCTGGCATTCGAAAGCAGCGGCAACCGCACCACGCGGTGGGAGCACAATTTTCAGCGCGGCGTGGGTGTGCCCGAGCAATCGGCCGTGCTGCTGGGCCTGTTGATGCTGCGCGGCCCGCAAACGGCGGGCGAGTTGCGCATCAACGCCGAGCGCTGGTACCGGTTTGCCGACATTTCCTCGGTCGAAGCCTTTCTGGACGAGCTGCAGGAGCGCAGCGCCGAAAAAGGTGGCCCGCTGGTGGTGCAATTGCCCCGCGCGCCGGGTGCACGGGAGCAGCGCTGGGCGCACCTGCTGTGCGGGCCGGTGGATGCCAGCAGCGCCAGCGTGCATGCCACCGGGGGCAGCGCCATGGGCGCGGCCGCCTTGCAGGCGCGGGTGGAGGTGCTGGAGTTTGAGGTGGCCAGCTTGCGCACCACGGTGCAGCGGCTGTGCTCCGAGCTCGGAATTTCCCCTGACTCCACCCCGATGTCGCCACCCGGACAGGAATAAAACGAACGCCCGTGCTACAACCACGCAATCACTAGGAGACGCACCGCATGGATCTCGCATTCACCCCCGAAGAACAGGCCTTTCGCGAAGAAGTTCGCGCATGGGTTCAAAACAACCTGCCCAAGGAAATTTCCCACAAGGTCCACAACGCCTTGCGCCTGACGCGCGACGACCTGCAAGGCTGGGCCAAGATTCTGGGCAAAAAGGGCTGGCTCGGCTTTGGCTGGCCCAAAGAGTTTGGCGGCCCCGGCTGGACGGCCGTGCAAAAGCACCTGTTTGAAGAAGAGTGCGCCCTGGCTGGCGCACCGCGCATCATTCCGTTTGGCCCCGTCATGGTGGCCCCGGTGATCATGGCCTTTGGCAATCCAGAGCAGCAAAAACGCTTTCTACCCGGCATCGCCAGCGGCGAAGTGTGGTGGAGCCAGGGCTACAGCGAGCCGGGCTCGGGCTCGGACCTGGCCTCGGTCAAGACGCGCGCCGAGCGCGTGGGCGACAAGTACATCGTCAACGGCCAGAAGACCTGGACCACGCTGGGCCAGCACGGCGACTGGATGTTCAACCTGGTGCGCACCAGCACTGAGGGCAAGCCCCAGACCGGCATTTCCTTCCTGCTGCTGGACATGAAATCGCCCGGCGTCACCGTGCGCCCCATCAAGTTGCTCGATGGCGAATGCGAGGTCAACGAAGTGTTCTTCGACAACGTCGAAGTGCCGGCCGAAAACCTTATTGGCGAAGAGAACAAGGGCTGGACCTACGCCAAGCACCTGCTCAGCCACGAGCGCACCAACATCGCCGACGTGAACCGCAGCAAGCGCGAGCTCGAGCGCTTAAAACGTATCGCCAAAACCGAAGGTGTGTGGGATGACCAGCGTTTCCGTGACCAGATCGCATTGCTCGAAGTAGACATCGTGGCGCTGGAGATGATGGTGCTGCGCGTGCTCTCGGCCGAAAAATCGGGCAAGAACTCGCTCGACATTGCAGGCCTGCTCAAGATCAAGGGCAGCGAAATCCAGCAGCGTTATGCCGAGCTGATGATGCTGGCCGCAGGCCCCTTTGCCATGCCCTTCATCGAAGAGGCCATGGAGGCTGGCTGGCAGGGTGACGCTACCGCAGGGGCGCTGGGAGGCTTCCCCGGCGGTGTCACCGCCAACGCGCCGCTGGCGTCCACCTACTTCAACCTGCGCAAGACCACCATCTACGGTGGCAGCAACGAAGTGCAAAGAAACATCGTCGCGCAGACTGTGCTCGGTTGAAGCCGACAACAGTCCACGCTTTGCACGACAGGACTGCTCCGCCGTGCCCCCTCCAGGAGGGGGTTTCACCTAGAGCTTCGCTGGTTGTATGAAGAAGGCGCCACGACGCCACAACCGGCACAAGGAGAGACACATGGATTTCGATTTTTCTGACGACCAGGAACAACTGCGCGACGCCGTGCGCAAGTGGGTGGACAAGGGCTACACCTTTGAGCGCCGCCGTGCCGCTGTGGCCGCCGGTGGCTTTGACCGCGCCGCCTGGAACGAGCTGGCCGAGCTGGGCCTGACCGCGCTCACCGTGCCCGAAGCCCACGACGGCATGGGCCAGGGCCCCATAGACGCCATGGTGGTGGCCGAAGAACTGGGCCGCGGCATCGTGCTGGAGCCCATCGCTCAGGCCTTCATGGCCAGCGCCGTGCTGTCGCACTATGCGCCCGCCGCCGTGCAATCGGCCTGGCTGCCCCGCGTGGCCAGTGGCGAAGCCCTGGTGGTGCTGGCCCAGCAGGAGCGCAAGGCGCGCTACCGCCTTGATGTTTGCGAGGCAAAAGCGGCCCCAGCACAATCAGGGTATGCGGTAACAGCTATTAAAAGCATAGTTTCCGCTGGTGACCAGGCCGACGCGTTCATCGTTCCTGCGCAGCTGGACGGCCAGATCGCCCTCTTCCTGGTGGAACGTGCGGCAGCTGGCGTGACCACGCGGGGCTACGTCACCCAGGACGGCAGCCGCGCCGCTGAAGTGCAGCTCGTCAACGCCCCCGCCACGCTCATCACCACCGACGGCCTGGCCGCGCTGGAGTTGGCCGTGGACACCGGCATTGCCGCCACCTGCGCCGAAGCCGTGGGCGTGATGGACAAGACCGTGGCCATCACGGTCGAATACATGAACCAGCGCAAGCAGTTTGGCGTGTTCATCGCCAGCTTCCAGGCCCTGCGCCACCGCGTGGCCGACATGAAGATGCAGCTGGAACTGGCGCGCTCGATGAGCTACTACGCCAGCCTCAAGCTCGGCGCCCCCGCCCCCGAGCGCCGCGCCGCCATGGCCCGCGCCAAGGTGCAACTGGGCCAGTCGATGCGCTTTGTGGGCCAACAGGCCGTGCAGTTGCATGGCGGCATCGGCGTGACGGACGAGTACATCGTGAGCCACTATTTCAAGAAGCTCACGCAGCTGGAAGTGGCTTTTGGCGACACGCTGCACCACCTGGGGGAAGTGTCGGCGCGCATGCAGGACACGGCGGGGGTGTTTGCCTGAAGCTTGGGTAGTGCACCAAGACAAACCGCCTTCGGGCGGTTTTTTTTGCCGCGCTCACGGCAAGTCCACGGTTCAGGTCAGCTGAAAATTCACCGGATACAAGGGCGGCGGCAGGTCCTTCTCGCCCAGCGATTCCCGCAAATTGATCTCGATGGCCCGGCACAGGGTATCGAGCGGCAGGTCGTTGCTTTCGAGGCCGAAGGGTTCCTCGATTTCGTCGCCCAGCGCATCCAGGCCAAAGAAGGTGTAGGCCACGATGCCCACCACAAACGGCGTCATGAAGCCCGTGGTGTCCACCAGTCCAAAGGGTAGCAAAAAGCAGTACATGTAAGCCGTACGGTGCAGCAGCAGGGTGTACGAAAACGGCACGGGCGTGTTCTTGATGCGCTCGCACGATGCGGCAGATGCGGTCAGGGACGACAGCGTGGCATCCAACGGCACCGCCAGGCAGGGCTCGATCTGCCCCTGGCGCACGCACTCCCCCAGGTCGCGCCCCATGTGCAGCATGAGCGTGCTGGCGGGGTTGAGGCTGCTGCGGGTCTGTTCAAACTCGGCTGCGGTCAGCCAGCGCTGCAGCACCGTGTCATCGCGCTGGTCGCGCAATTGCAGCCGCAGCGCATGCACAAATGCAATCGCACGGTGCACCATGCGTATGCGCACGTCGTCGTCACGCCGCGCAGCGTCCAGGCTGTCGGGCAGGTCGATCAGGCCCTGGCATTGGCGCGACAGCGTGCGGGTGCGGTGCACGATCTCGCCCCACAGCTTGCGCGCTTCCCAGTAGCGGTCGTAGGCGGTGGTGTTGCGAAACCCCAGAAAAATCGCCAGCGGCAGGCCGATCAGGGTGAACGGGATGGCGGTGAGCGTGATCT
Source organism: Acidovorax sp. JHL-3 (assembly GCF_000526295.1). Classification (NCBI taxonomy): domain Bacteria; kingdom Pseudomonadati; phylum Pseudomonadota; class Betaproteobacteria; order Burkholderiales; family Comamonadaceae; genus Acidovorax; species Acidovorax sp. JHL-3. The sequence goes on along the minus strand of NZ_JAFU01000001.1, from coordinate 1,677,049 downwards.
TGAGTGAGAACAGGTTGCCGTGCATCACGGTGACCAGCGTTGCCAGCAAGATATTGAGCAGCAGGGTCAGGCGGATACGTTGCAGCACCGAACCGCGCAGCACCAGAAACAACCGCAGCCCGGAGGGACGCTCACGAACAATCATGCCGAAAAACCAAGGGTAAACGCTTATTTGACCACAACCAGTCTACCGGCAACGAAGACGGCGCGCCCTGCATAACCAGGCATCGGGCCTCCCTGTCAGGCCAGCAAGCGCGATGATTTGGGCACATGCGCCATCAAAAACTCCATCTGATCGGCCAGGATGCGCCGGTTGCGCAGAATGAAGTCTTCCCACAGGCTGGGCACGTAGGGTGCGTACAGCAGCGGCATGTGCGCCTGCTCGGGCGTGCGCGGGCCCTTGCGGTGGTTGCAGGGGCGGCATGCGGTGACCACGTTCATCCAGTGGTTCTGCCCGTTGCGCGCAAACGGCACGATATGTTCGCGCGTGAGGTCTTCTTCATGAAAATGCCCGCCGCAGTAGGCGCACACATTGCGGTCGCGCGCAAACAGCTTGCTGTTGGTGAGACTGGGCTTGAGATCGAAGGGGTTGATGCCCGGCACGCCCCGGGTACCGATGATGCTGTTGACGGCAATCACCGATTGCTCGCCCGTGATGGCGTTGTAGCCACCCCGAAAGCGGGCGATCTGCCCCCCCGATTCCCAGCGCACCTCTGCGGCAGCGTAGTGAATCACCGCCTGCTCCAACGTGATCCACGATTGGGGCAGCCCTTGGGCTGACAGTTTCAAGACCTTCAAAACACGCCTCCTGGACCAAAAGTACACAAGGATCGCAACGGTGATGTCTCGCGGGCAGCCCTGCGCCGGGCCATCCGTGGGTCACAATATACTCCGTTTTCATGACAAATTGGCGTCTTGCGCTTGATACATCGGCGCAGACTGCTATCAAAACAATATCAAACCGATGAAAATCTTTCGCGGCTTCCACCACCCGGACATCGCCCGCGCCTGTGCGCTGACCATTGGCAATTTCGACGGCGTGCACCGGGGCCACCAGGCCATGCTGGCCCTGCTGAACAGCGAGGCCGCGCAACGGGGCGTGGAAAGTTGTGTGCTCACGTTCGAGCCCCATCCGCGCGACTATTTCGCGGGCGTGCACCGCAAGCCCGACCTGGCCCCGGCGCGCATCGGCACGTTGCGCGACAAGCTCACCGAACTCAAGCGCTGCGGCGTGCAGCAAACCATAGTGCTGCCATTTGATGCGCGGCTGGCAGCCCAGTCGCCCCAGGCCTTCATCGACGAGGTGCTTGTGCGCGGCCTGGGCGCCCGCTATGTGCTGGTGGGCGACGATTTCCGTTTTGGCGCCCAGCGGGCGGGCGACTACGCCATGCTTGACGCCGCTGGCCCGGCCCACGGGTTTGATGTGGCGCGCATGAACAGCTACGAAATCTCTGCCCCCCAGGCGCGGCCCGGCAGCAGCGGGCCTGGCCTGCGCGTATCCAGCTCGGCCGTGCGCCAAGCCCTGGCTGCGGGTGACATGCAAGCGGCGGCGCGCCTGCTGGGCCGGCCCTACGCCATCAGCGGCCATGTCGTGCACGGGCGCAAGCTGGGGCGCGCGCTGGGCGCCAGCAGCGCCGCGGCTGGGGATGGCTTTCGCACCCTCAATCTGCGCTTTGCCCACTGGAAGCCCGCCGCCAGCGGCATCTTCGCCGTGCTGGTGCATGGCCTGAGCAATGCCCCGCTGCCGGGCGTGGCGAACCTGGGCGTGCGCCCCTCGCTGGACCCCCATGACGTGAACGGTGGCCGCGTGCTGCTCGAAACCCATTGCCTGACCTGGCCCGCCGATCTGGGGCCTGAAGGGGCGTACGGTAAAATCGTGCGCGTGGAACTGCTGCACAAACTGCACGATGAGCTGAAATACGACGGTCTTGATGCCCTGACGGCGGGCATTGCCAAAGACTGCGCTGATGCACGTGCTTACTTTGCGTCGGCCCACGCCCTCACGCTCACCAGTTTGCACACCGAGACCCGGCGCCAGACCACGCGCGACCGAATTTGAGGTGGCTGCCTGCGCAGCGCCTGCATGCCAAACCCCTCGCTTGTCGTGCCCTCTTCCCGTTTTTGACCCGGGCCAGCCCCGGAATGCCCCGTTTTAAGGCCCATCCATGTCCGACAACGCCAGTCCCGCACCCACCGACTACCGCAGCACGCTGAACCTGCCCGACACGCCCTTCCCGATGCGTGGCGATCTGCCCAAGCGCGAGCCGGGCTGGGTCAAGGAGTGGGAAGACCAGGGCACCTACAAGAAGCTGCGCGATGCGCGCTGCGGCAAGCCCAAGTTCATCCTGCACGACGGCCCGCCCTACGCCAACGGGCAACTGCACATCGGCCACGCGGTGAACAAGATCTTGAAGGACATGATCACCAAGGCGCGCCAGCTCGAAGGCTTTGATGCGCTGTATGTGCCCGGCTGGGATTGCCATGGCCTGCCCATCGAGAACGCCATCGAAAAACTACACGGCCGCAACCTGCCGCGCGACGAGATGCAGGCCAAGAGCCGGGCGTTTGCCACCGAGCAGATCGCGCAGCAGATGCAGGACTTCAAGCGCCTGGGTGTGCTGGGCGAGTGGGACAACCCCTACAAGACCATGAACTACGCCAACGAGGCGGGCGAGTTGCGCGCCTTGAAGCGCGTGATGGAGCGCGGTTACGTGTACCGCGGCCTCAAGCCCGTGTACTGGTGCTTTGACTGCGGCTCGTCACTGGCCGAGTTCGAGATCGAATACCAGGACAAGAAGAGCCAGACACTCGACGTCGCCTTCAAGGCGCACAACCCGGCCCAGCTGGCCGCCGCCTTCGGCCTGCCCGCGCTGACCAAAGACGCCTTCGCCGTCATCTGGACCACCACCGCCTGGACCATCCCCGCCAACCAGGCGCTCAACCTCAACCCCGAGCTGCCCTACGCCCTGGTAGACACCGAGCGCGGCCTGCTGATCGTTGCCGAGACGCTGGTCGAATCCTGCCTGCAGCGCTGGAACCTGCAAGGCCAGGTGCTGGCCGTGGCCCAGGGAGAAAAGCTTGCGGGCATCGAGTTTGAGCACCCGCTGCACGATGTGGATGCCGGCTACAAACGCCTTTCGCCCGTGTACCTGGCCGAATACGCCACCGCCACCGACGGCACCGGTCTCGTGCACTCGTCGCCCGCCTATGGGGTGGAAGACTTCAACTCGTGTGTGGCGCACGGCATGAAGTACGACGACATCCTGAACCCCGTGCTGGGCAACGGCCGCTACGACGAATCGCTGGCGCTGTTCGGCGGGCTCAATATCTGGAAAGCCTGCCCCATCATCATCGAGGCGCTGCAGGCCGCAGGCCGCCTGCTGGGCACCACCACCATCACGCACAGCTACCCGCACTGCTGGCGCCACAAGACGCCCGTGATCTATCGTGCCGCCGCCCAGTGGTTCGTGCGCATGGACGAGGGCGAAGGCGTTTTCACCACCGACAAGGCCCCCGGCACGCTGCGCCAGACGGCCCTGGCCGCCATCGAGCAGACGCACTTCTACCCCGAGAACGGCAAGTCGCGCCTGCGCGACATGATCGCCGGCCGGCCCGACTGGTGCATCTCGCGCCAGCGCAGCTGGGGCGTGCCCCTGCCGTTTTTCCTGCACAAGGATTCGGGCGAGCTGCACCCTCGCACCATGGAAATCATCGACCAGGCGGCTTCAATAGTCGAGCAGGGCGGCATCGAGGCCTGGAGCCGCATGACGGCCGAAGAGGTTTTGGGCGCAGAGGACGCCGTGCACTACACCAAGAGCACCGACATCCTGGAAGTGTGGTTCGACTCGGGCTCGACCTTCTGGCATGTGATGCGCGGCACGCATGGCAGCATGCACCACGACGAGGGCCCCGAGGCCGACCTGTACCTCGAAGGCCACGACCAGCACCGCGGCTGGTTCCACAGCTCGCTGCTGCTGGCCAGCGCCATCTATGGCCGCGCGCCCTACCGCGGGTTGCTCACACATGGCTTCACGGTGGACGGACAGGGCAAGAAGATGAGCAAGTCGGTGGGCAACACCGTCTCGCCCCAAGAGGTGAGCGGCAAGTTGGGCGCCGAAATCATCCGCCTGTGGTGCGCCGCCACCGACTACTCGGGCGACCTGGCCATCGACGACAAGATCCTGGCGCGCGTGGTGGATTCGTACCGCCGCATCCGCAACACGCTGCGCTTTTTGCTGGCCAACGTGAGCGACTTCGACCCCGCCGCGGACGCCGTGCCTTTTGAGCAGATGCTCGAAATCGACCGCTACGCGCTGGTGCGCGCCGCGCAGTTCCAGGAAGACATCCTGGCCCACTACAAGGTGTACGAGTTTCACCCCGTGGTCGCCAAGCTGCAGCTGTATTGCTCGGAAGACCTGGGCGGTTTTTACCTCGACGTACTCAAGGACCGCCTCTATACCACCGCGCCCAAGAGCCTGGCACGGCGCAGCGCCCAGACCGCGCTGCACCAGATCACGCACGCCATGCTGCGCTGGATGGCACCGTTCCTGAGCTTCACCGCCGAAGAGGCCTGGAAGATCTTTGGCGACTCCGATTCGATCTTCATGGAGACCTTCTCGGCGCTGGGCCAAATCGACGACGGCCTGCTGGCCAAGTGGCGCCGCATTCGCGAGATCCGCGACGCCGTCAACAAGGACATCGAGGCCTTGCGCGCCGCCGGCCAGGTGGGCGCCTCGCTGCAGGCCTGCGTCACGTTGACGGTGGCACCGGAAGACCATGCCTTGCTTGCTAGCCTGGGGGACGATCTGAAGTTCGTCTTCATCACATCCACTATTGAATTGATAGCTGGAAGCGCTTTACAGGTAAGCGCGAAAGCCAGTTCTGATGCCAAATGCGAGCGCTGCTGGCATTACAGCGCCGACGTGGGCCACGATGCAGCCCACCCCACCCTGTGCGGCCGCTGCACCAGCAACCTCTTTGGCAGCGGTGAAGACCGCAAGGTGGCCTGATGGCGCGGGGCAACACCTCGCTCGTGCGTGGCCCGGGCACCAGTTTGTGGCCCTGGCTGGCTTGGGCGGTCATCATCCTGATGGCCGACCAGTTCACCAAGACGCTGATCCTGGGCTACTACCGCCTGGGCGATGCCACCACCATCACCAGCTTCTTCAACATCGTGCGGGCGCACAACACGGGTGCGGCCTTCTCGTTTCTGGCCGACGCGGGCGGCTGGCAGCGCTGGCTGTTCACGGGCATTGGCGTGGTCGCCACGGTGTTCATCGTCTGGCAACTGCGTGCGCACCCGGGGCAAAAGCTGTTTTGCTTTGCGCTGTCGAGCATCCTCGGGGGTGCCGTGGGCAATGTGGTGGACCGGCTGATGCACGGCTATGTGGTGGATTTTCTCGACTTCCACTGGGCGGGTTACCACTTCCCGGCGTTCAACATTGCCGACGCCGGCATTAGCGTGGGCGCGGCCTGCCTGATCCTGGACGAGTTGCTGCGCGTGAGAAACGCGCGTTGAGCCAGCAGCACCCACGCCCGCCCCATGCGGGCGTGACCACTGCCACCAAGGCCATCGCGTTTGGGGCTGTGTGCGGGGCTATAGTTGCACGCTTCTTTCCATGAAGCATCTCCTCAATCTTCTTGCTGCCGTGGCCCTGCTGATCTGGGGCACCCATCTGGTGCGCACCGGCATCTTGCGCGTCTTTGGCGCCAACCTGCGCCAGCTGATCTCGCGCAGCGTCAGCACCCGCCTCACGGCCGTACTTTCGGGCATTGGCGTCACGGCACTGGTGCAGTCCAGCACCGCCACCGCCCTCATTGTTTCTTCGTTCGTCGGCCAGGGCCTGGTGGGCCTGCCGGCCGCGCTGGCCGTGATGCTGGGCGCCGACGTGGGCACCAGCGTGATGGCAGTGGTGTTTGCGATGGACTTGTCCTGGCTCTCGCCCCTGTTCATTTTTGTGGGTGTGGTGCTGTTCATCTCGCGCCAGGACACCACCGTGGGGCGCGTGGGCAGGGTGCTGATCGGTCTGGGGCTGATGCTGCTGGCCTTGCGGCTCATCACCGATTCGACCATGGTCCTCATGCAGTCGCCCGCTGTGCGCACCCTGCTGGAAGCACTGACCAGCGATCTGCTGCTGGAGCTCTTCACCGGTGCCGTGCTGGCCGTGGTGTCTTATTCGAGCCTCGCCACGGTGCTGCTGACCGCCACGCTGGCGGGTTCTGGCGGCATTCCGGTGGAAGTGGCGCTGGGCCTGGTGCTGGGCGCCAATCTGGGCAGCGGGCTGCTGGCGGTGCTGACCACGCTCAAGTCCAATGTGCAGACACGCCAGGTGCCGCTGGGCAACCTGGTGTTCAAGATCGTGGGCGTGCTCATCATGATGCCGCTGGTCGGCCTGTGGCTGCGCCATGTGCGCCCGTTTGTTCCGGATGCAGCCACGCTGGTGGTGCTGTTCCATCTGGCGTTCAACACCGTGGTGGGCCTGGCGTGCATCGGCCTGACCGGCACGGTGGCGCGCCTGGTGCAGCGCCTGCTGCCGCACGAAGAGGCGCCCACGGCAGGCGCCCGTCCGCAGCACCTGGACCCCTCGGCCCTGGCCACGCCCTCGCTGGCCATTTCGTGCGCCGCCCGCGAGGCACTGCACCAGGCCGATGTGGTCGAGTCGATGCTGATGGGCATGCACCAGGTTATCCGCACCGATGACCTCAAGCTGGCCCAGGACCTGCGCAAACTCGATGACCAGGTGGACGACCTGTATTCGGCCATCAAGTACTACATGACCAAGATCTCGCGCGAGGCCCTGGACGAGCGCGAGGGCCGGCGCTGGGCCGACATCATCAGCTTCACCATCAACATGGAGCAGATCGGCGACATCATCGAGCGCGTGCTCATCGACATCGAGGACAAGAAGATCAAGAAGGGGCGCCAGTTCTCCGATGCCGGCATGGAAGAGATCAACGAGCTGCACGCGCGCCTGGTGGACAACCTGCGCCTGGCCATGAGCGTCTTCCTGAACGGCAATGTGCGCGATGCCCAGAAGCTGCTGGAAGAAAAAGTGCGCTTTCGCGACCTGGAGCACGCCTACTCGGCCACCCACCTGGCGCGCCTGTCCGACAACACCGTGCAGAGCATCGAGACCAGCTCGCTGCACATCGACCTGATCAGCGAACTCAAGCGCATCAACTCGCTGCTGTGCTCGGTGGCCTACCCCATTCTGGAATCGGCCGGCGCCCTGGCGCCCAGCCGGCTGCGCGCCTCGGTGCTGTAGCCGCAGCCGGGCGCGCCCCAGGCCTCAGTCGCCCAGCCGCCCCGCCACCAACCGCACCACGCGGTCGCAGCGGGCTGCCAGTGATTCATCGTGCGTCACCATCACAAACGCGGTGCCCTGGTCGCGCGCCAGTTGCAGCATGAGGTCGAACACGCCGTCGGCGGTGCTGCGGTCGAGGTTGCCAGTGGGCTCGTCGGCCAGCACGCAGGCCGGCCGCGTCACCAGCGCGCGGGCAATCGCCACCCGCTGGCGCTCGCCACCCGAAAGCTCGGCCGGGCGGTGGTGCAGGCGGTCTTTCAAACCCACAGATGTAAGCACACGCTCAGCCTCTGCGCGGCATTGCGCCAGAGGCAGGCGGCGGATGCGCAGCGGCATGGCCACGTTATCGAGTGCGCTGAACTCGGGCAGCAGGTGGTGGAACTGGTAGATGAAGCCCAGGTGCTGGTTGCGCAACTGGCCCTGGCGTTCGGCCGACAGCGCCGACATCTCCTCGCCCTTGAGGCGCACCGTGCCCGAGGTGGGCGCATCCAGTCCGCCCAGCAGGTGCAGCAGGGTGCTCTTGCCCGAGCCCGACGCGCCCACGATGGCCAGCGTTTCGCCGGCATGGATCTGCAGATCGACACCATGCAGCACCGTTACATCCAGGCGGCCTTCGGTAAAGCGCTTGGTGATGCCACGGGCTTCAAGCACCACCTGGTTTTTCAAGCCATTTTGGCCTCCAGCACTTGATGGTATTGCGCTAGCAGCTACATTATTCATAGCGAAGAGCCTCGGCGGGGTTGACGCGGCTGGCGCGCCAGCTGGGGTAGAGCGTGGCCACAAAAGCCAGCACGAGGGAGATGACCGTGATGGGCACGATGTCGCTGCTCTGCGGCTCGCTGGGCATCTTGCTGATGAGGTAAATATCCTGCGGCAAAAAGCTGGCGTTGAGCGCGCGCTCGATGGCGGGCACGATCACATCGATGTTGCTGGCAATGGCCAGGCCCAGCAGCAGGCCGGACATCGTGCCGATCACGCCCACCATGGCGCCCTGCACCACAAAGATGCCCATGATGCTTTTGGGGCTGGCGCCCAGCGTGCGCAGGATGGCGATGTCGGCGCGCTTGTCGGTCACCGTCATCACCAGCGTGCTCACCAGGTTGAACGCGGCCACGGCCACGATCAGCGTGAGGATGATGAACATCATGCGTTTTTCCAGCTGCACGGCGGCAAACCAGGTGCGGTTTTGCTGCGTCCAGTCGCGGATCAGCAGCTGATCGCTCAGGCTGCCCGCCAGTTGCATGGTTACCTCGCGCGCCTGGTGCAGGTCCTTGAGCTTGAGGCGAATGCCCGTGGGGCCTTCGAGGCGGAAGATGCGCTGCGCATCCTCGTGGTGCAGCAGCACCAGCGCAGAGTCGTATTCATAGTGGCCCGAGTCAAACGTGCCCGCCACCGTCATCTGCTTGAGGCGTGGCACCACGCCAGCGGGCGTCACCTGCCCGGCCGGTGCGATCAGCGTCACGGCGTCGCCTGCACGCACGCCCAGGGCGCGGGCCAGCTCGCCGCCCAGCACCACGCGAAACTCGCCCGGCACCAGCAGCTTGAGCGTCTCTTCGTTGGTGGCGGCCAGGTCGGTCACCGCGCCTTCGAGCGCCGGGTCGATGCCGCGCACCAGCGTGCCCTTCATGTCCTCGCCGCGGGCCAGCAGGGCCTGCGCACCCACAAAGGGTGCAGCGCCGATCACGTTGGGGTTTTGCCGGGCCTCGGCCAGCGTGCGTGCCACATCGGGCAGGGCCGTGCTCTGGGGCGAAAAAATCTCGATGTGCGAGACCACGCTGAGCATGCGGTCGCGCACCTCTTTCTGAAAGCCGTTCATCACACTCAGCACGATGATGAGCGCCGCCACCCCGAGCGCAATGCCCAGCATGGACACGCCCGAGATGAACGAGATGAAGCCGTTGCGCCGCGTGGCGCGGCCCGCGCGCGTGTAGCGCCAGCCCAGGGCCAGTTCGTAGGGAATTTGCATGGTTTGAAAAGAAGGTCTGCGCCCTGCGCGGATGGCAAGCGCCAGACGGAACCAATTGTGGCATCCCGGACAATAGCGGGATGTCGGACACCACCTCTTTGCTCATTCCCTATGCCGCGAGCACGGCCGAGGGTTGCCAGCAAGCCCTCCAGGGCCTGGCCCTGCCCCATCTGGACCGGCTGCTGGCCCGGCTCAGCCCCCACACCGCGCAAACCGATACTGGCGAGGAAACCAGCTTCACCCCCCCGCACGAACGCGCACTGGCACGCGCCCTGGGCCTGCCCTTTGACGACGGCCGCACTCCCTGGGCCGCGTGGCACCGCCACCAGCAGGGCCAGCCCGCACACGGCCAGGCCTGGGCCTTCATCACGCCGTGCCAATGGCATGTGAGCACCGACCACATCACCCTGCGCGACCCGGACAGCCTGGGGCTCGACGAAGCCGCCTCGCGCGCACTGCTGGCCATCGTGGCGCCCTGGTTTGCCGAGGACGGCATCGCGCTGCACTACGACCAGCCCACGCGCTGGCTGGCCAGCGGCGCGCTGTTTGATGGATTGGCCACCGCCTCGCTGGAGCGTGTGCTGCTGCGCGACGTACGGCCGTGGATGCCTGAACCCCGTGCAGCGCAGGCGGCCCGCACCCTGCACCGCCTGCACAGCGAGATGCAGATGCTGCTTTACACCCACGCATTCAACGACGAACGCGCGGCGCGCGGCCTGCCGGTGGTCAACTCGTTTTGGGTGCACGGCACTGGCCCCCTGCCCACGCCCGCCCCACCCCCCACCACCGTACCCACGGTGCCCACCACGCTGCGTGATGCGGCCCTGCGCGAAGACTGGCGCACCTGGGCCACTGCCTGGGCGGCGCTCGATTCCGGCCCCGTGGCCGATCTGCTGCGACAGAGCGAAAGCGGCGCACCCGTGCAACTCACGCTGTGTGGCGAGCGCAATGCACAGGGCTTTCACAGCGCACCGCGCGGCCTGGCACAGCGCATTCAAGGCTTTTTCAGGCCCCAGCGCTTTATGGACCTGCGCAATCAGCTATGAAAATAATAGCAAGAGACATTCCCCCCCGCGCCGCCTGGGCGCTGGAACAGGCCGGCGTGCACCCGCTGCTGGCGCGCCTGTATGCCGCGCGCGGCGTGCGCGCCAAGGATGAACTGGACGATGGCCTGGGTCGGCTGCTGCCCCCATCGGGACTCAAAGGCATCGACGCCGCCGCGCGCCTGCTGGCCGATGCCATGGCGCAAAACAAGCGCCTTTGCATCGTGGCCGATTACGACTGCGACGGCGCCACCGCCTGCGCCGTGGGCGTGCGCGGCCTGCGCCTGCTGGGGGCTACCCACGTGGACTATCTCGTGCCCGACCGCGTGACCGATGGCTACGGCCTCACCGCGTCCATCGCCCGCCGGGTGGCCGAACGCGGCGCCGATGTGCTCATCACCGTGGACAACGGCATCGCCAGCGTGGAGGGCGTGGCCGAGGCCAAGGCGCTGGGCCTGCAAGTCCTCGTCACCGACCACCACCTGCCCGGCCCCGAGCTGCCCGCCGCAGACGCCATCGTCAACCCCAACCAGCCCGGCTGCACCTTTGAGAGCAAGTCCATGGCAGGGGTCGGTGTGATGTTCTATGTGCTGCTGGCGCTGCGCGCCGAGCTGCGCGCGCGCGGTGTGTTTGATGCATCGAGCGCCGCCGGGCCGCCCCAAGGCGCGAGCGGCCCAGGAACCGGCTCGGCCGGGGCCCCTTCCCCGGCTGGGGGCAGCGAACCACGCGAAGCGGGGAGCGTGGGGGCACCTAGACCCCAACCCAAGCTCGACCCCCTGCTCACGCTGGTGGCTTTGGGCACCGTGGCCGACGTGGTCAAGCTTGATGCCAACAACCGCCGCCTGGTGGCGCAGGGCCTCAAGCGCATCCGCGCAGGCCAGATGCCTGCCGGGGTGGCCTCGCTGTTCACCGCCGCCGGCCGCAAGGCGCCCGTGGCCACCACGTTCGACTTCGGCTTCGCTTTAGGCCCGCGCATCAACGCCGCAGGCCGCCTGGCCGACATGACACTGGGCATCGAATGCCTGCTGACCGACGACGCGGGCCGCGCGGCTGAGCTGGCCGCCACGCTTGACGGCATCAACCGCGAGCGCCGCGAAATCGAGGGCGGCATGCGCGACCAGGCGCTGCTGATGGCCGAAAGCCTGTTCCAGGAGGACGAAGAACCGCCGCCGGCCATCAGCGTGTTCGACCCCGATTTTCACGAAGGCGTGGTCGGCATCGTTGCCAGCCGCATCAAGGACAAGCTGCACCGCCCCACCTTTGTGTTTGCTGCCAGCAGCGCGCCGGGCAAGGCGCACGAGCTCAAGGGATCGGGCCGCTCCATCCCCGGCTTTCACCTGCGCGATGCGCTCGACCTGGTGGCCAAGCGCCATCCGGGCGTGCTGCTGAAATTTGGCGGCCACGCCATGGCGGCCGGCTGCACGGTGGCCGAAGAAGCGTTTGACGTGTTCGAGCAGGCCCTGGCCCAGGTGGCGCGCGAATGGCTCGACGTGGCCGCGCTCACGCGCCGCATCGAAACCGACGGCCCGCTGGCCCCCGAATACTGCCGCGCCGACATGGTGGACACCCTGCACCGCGAGGTGTGGGGCCAGGGCTTTGCCCCACCCACGTTCAGCGAAGAAGTGCAGGTGCTCAGCCAGCGGCTGGTGGGCGAAGGCAAGAACCACCTGTCCATCAAGCTCATCCACCAGGGCAATCCCATCGACGCCATCTGGTTCAGCCACACCGAACCCCTGCCCGCGCGCGTGCTGCTGGCGTTTCGACTCGACGTCAACGAGTGGAAGGGCGAGCGCAAGGTGCAGTTTCTGGTGGAAGGCGCGCAGCTGTAAAGCCCAATGCAGCTACGCTCCCCCCGGCAAATACGACTGAATAGGCCGCAACGGCAACCGCCGCAACGCCTGGTCGGTGAGCTTGCCGTAGTGCTCCATCCACAGGTCAAACAACGTGTCCAGCCCGATCAGGGTGATGTGCCGCTTTTCCTGGATGCGCGCTGCGGTGGCTGCGTCCTTCGTAAAGCCAGCGCTCATCGCTTACCCAGCAATATGGAGTGCCCCATCTTGGTAGTTTCGATTTTTTGTTTTGGTTGGGGGCGAAAACCCTTCAAACGCCTCCCCCGCGTTCCAATCCCCCACCGCATACACCCGCGCATCGCGCAGGCCCTGCACGCCCTCGGCCCAGGCCAGCAGCATGCGTTTGCCGATGTCTTCAAAGCCGGGGTGTTGCGCCATGGCCTGGCGCACCTGGGGCGCTACGTCAGCCACGGCGTCGCTGATGGCTTGCACCATGTGCTGTTGCTCCTTGGGCTGGATGCCAAAGGTGGCGGCGATGAACTTTTGCAGGTTTTTGCCGGGCATCCAGGTGCGTTTGCCCATGAACTCGATGCCGGGCGGGTTGTGCGCAAAGCCCGCATACACGCTGGTGGTCAGCACGTCGTAGGCGGGCGCTAGGTGCACGTCGGCCCGGCGGGTGTAGCGCAGGGCCAGGTTTTTGGCATGGCAGTCGGCGTTGCGCAGGGCGTAGGTCAGCAGCAGGGTGGTGGCCAACTGGCGGAAGGTATCCAGCCGCTGCGCGCCGGGCACATGGTCGCGCACAGCTTTGGCGATGCGCTCCCAGGTGGTGTCGTATTTGGCGGCGGGGCGCAGGCCCAACAGGCTGCAAAAGTCTTCCATGCCCCACAGCGGCTGGCCGTGTTCGTCCACGTCAAAGCGGTGCACCACCAAGGCCTGGCCATCGTCAGACACCTCTGTCTTGGCGGCGGGCATCACACGGCGGGCCACCTGCATGCACAGGTGTTCGTTCAGGGCCACAAAGGGCAACTGGGCGCTGGAGCCTTTGATGATGTGGCGGCGGGTGATGACGCTGGCTTTTTTGTGCAGGGCCAGGGCTTCCATGGGGCCGGCCGTTGCCGCGCCCGTTTCGGCCTGCGCATCCAGAAACTTGGGCACCACGCCCGAGACGCCGCTGGTGGCATGCTGGCGCACCAGGGCGGCAAAGGCGGCTTCGGAGTTGTCGCCCTTGAGCAGCGCGGCCACTTCGATGGGCTGGGCCGGTTCACTGAGCTGCGCGCCCGGCGCTGCCACCTGCAGGCGGCCCACCATGTTGCGGCCAATGACGGACAGCAGAGCAATGGGGCTGGCGCCGATGTGCGGGCCAAACTGTTCTTGCAGCACCTGAAGCAGATAGCCCTCGGGCAGGTTCATCTGCAGCACGGGCGGAAGCTGGTCGTCCCACACATAGCTCTCCAGGCGCACGGGCATGGTGAGCGACACAAAGTCGTCGGCCGCCACCTGCGGGTGGTAGGTGAGCACGCTTTTGAAGTCGCCAGATTGCTCCAGCGTGGCAACCTCGCGGCCCAGCACGTACACAGACAACTGCATCACCGACGGCCCTCACTGGAAGTTCCCGGCGCATCGACCGTGCGCCCCGGGGTGGACTGTGCGCGCTCGCGGCGCAACTCGTCCAGATTGCCCGCCTGGCCTTGCGCCACGATGTCCAGTTCGGCCTCCAGCACAGCCAGCACCGCCAGCAGTTTGCGCGCGCCAAACTCCGCGGACCTGCCGCGTTCAAAGCGCGACAGGGATTCGGGCGTGACGCCCGCCTTGGCCGCAACATCGCCCTGCTTGAGGCCCAGCAGTTTGCGACGTGTGGCGACGGCCTCACCGAGTTCTTGGAGGGTTTGCAATTGATATTTGCGTCAAAATTTTTGCAATGCTAACAATTTTTGACGCAAAAATCAAAATACTGATGGGTGAGTCGGAATGCTTGCCGAGTAAGCGCCAGAAGCAGACTTGCGCAATAAAAAAAGCCAAATCGGGCTCTAGCGCTTACCCATCAAGCGCTAGCAGCTATCAAAACATGAGCAATCTGAAGCCATCTGAAGCCTGTAGAGGGAATCAGAAGCTCTCCCAGTCGTCATCGTTGCCCGTGGTCGCAGCGCGGGGCGCGGGCGCTGGGGCTTGGTGGCCGAAGGCTTGGGCGCGGCGGGAGCTGCAGACGCCAGCCGCGCGGCCGGTTTTGCAGCCGGGGCGGATGCAACCCGCACCGGGGCCGGTGCGGAACGTGGGGCGGCCACTGCCGGAGCAGGGCGTGGGGCCACGGGCGCGCGGGTCAGCGCGGCGCCCACGTTGAACACCGACACCACGTTGGCCAGGTGCTGGGCCTGGTCGCGCATGGATGCGGCGGCTGCGGTGCTTTCTTCCACCAGCGCGGCGTTCTGCTGCGTCATCTGGTCCAGGTGCGTGACGGCCTGGTTCACCTGGGCAATGCCGTCGCGCTGCTCGGTGGACGAGGCCGTGATCTCGCCAATGAGGTCGCTCACGCGGCGCACGCTGGAGACGATTTCTTCCATGCTCTGGCCGGCCTGCGCCACCTGGGCCGAGCCCGCTTCGACGTTCTCGACCGACGCGCTGATGAGCTGCTTGATCTCTTTTGCCGCCTCGGCGCTGCGCCCTGCAAGGCTGCGCACTTCGCTGGCCACCACGGCAAAGCCGCGGCCCTGCTCGCCGGCACGGGCGGCTTCCACGGCGGCGTTGAGCGCCAGGATGTTGGTCTGGAAGGCGATGCCGTCAATCACGCCAATGATGTCGCTGATCTTTTTGCTGCTGTCGGTGATCTGCTGCATGCTGGCCACCACCTGACCCACCACCTCGCCGCCGCGCGCGGCCGCCTGGGCGGCGGTGCCCGCCAGCTGGTTGGCCTGGCGGGCAGTGTCGGCCGACTGGGTGACGGTGGCCGTCAGCTGCTCCATGCTGGCGGCGGTTTCTTCGAGGTTGGAGGCCGTCTGCTCGGTGCGCGCCGAGAGGTCGTGGTTGCCGTTGGCAATTTCCACCGACGCCGACGAGACCGAGTCCACGCCCGAGCGCACATCGGTCACCACACCCCGCAGCTGCGTGGACATGGCCGACAGCGAACGCAGCATGTGGCCAAACTCGTCCTGGCGGGTGGATTGCAGCTCTTGCGTGAGGTCGCCCGCGGCAATGGCGTCAATGGCGTTGACGGCCTGGTCGAGCGGCCGGGTGATGGAGCGCACCAGCTGCCACGCCATGGCCAGCCCCACCGCCAGCAGCAGCACCGAAAGCACCAGCCCGGTGATGGCGTATTGCACCCGGCGGTTGAATGCATCGGTGCGGATCTGCTCGCGGCGCTGCTCCAGCGTGCGCACAAAATCGTCCTGCGCCTTCAGGTAGGCGGCGACGAGGGGGGTGAACTCGCTGTCCACAAACTTCTGGGTGGCCGCCGGGTCGCCCGCGCTCTTGACCTCGCGAGACCGGGCGGTGGTTGCCAGCACCAGCTTGCGCGCTTCCTGCACCTTGTCCAGGGCCGCTTTTTCCGCCGGTGCGGTAGCCGAGGCCACGATGGTTTCCTGCACCTTGTTGATCTGGCCAATGATTTCCTTGACGCGGGCGTCATATTGCTGCGCCAGCGCTTCGTCGGTGGTCACGGCACTGCCCATGATCATCGTCACGGCGGTTTCGGTGGCGCCACGCCAGCGCAGGGCGGACGCAATGCGCCCCTCAATCTCGACCACCGCATCCATAGCGCTGACCATGGAGTTGTTGGAGCGGTTTTGCGCCCACCCGGACATGATCAGCATGGCAACCATCAGCCCGATGAATGCTCCCCACAACTTGCGCGATACCCGGATGTTGTCCAGCTGCATGGCTCTTCCTTCTGAAACCCCGAAACCCTGAAAGGGCGAATGAAACCAGCAATTATCACCGGCGCCGTTCAAAATGCTACATTTTGCAACAGGTGCTTTGTGCTGAATGCAACACGGCCTGCACGGCCGACCGCAGCGCCCGCACAAGGACAAACCCGTAGAATGGATCGGTGACCACCTACCTCAACGCCGACCTGCATTGCCACTCCGTCGTATCCGACGGAACCTTGGCGCCCGAAGACTTGGCCGCGCGCGCCAGGGCCAACGGGGTCGAGCTGTGGGCCCTGACCGACCACGACGAGATCGGCGGCCAGCCCCGCGCCGCCGCCGCCGCCCGCAGCCAGGGCATGGCTTACCTCACGGGCACGGAAATCTCTGTCAGCTTTGCCAACACCACCGTGCATATCGTGGGACTGGGGTTCGATGCCGACAACCCGCAGCTCGCGCAGGGCCTGGCCACCACCCGAGGCGGCCGTGGCGGGCGCGCACGCGAAATGGCGGCGCAACTGGCGCAGGCGGGCATTCATGGCGCCTACGAGGGCGCGCTGAAGTTTGTGGGCAACCCCGAGCTGGTTTCGCGCACCCACTTTGCACGCTTTCTGGTTGAAACCCGCGTGTGCCGAGACACCTCGGAAGTGTTTCGCAAATTTCTGGTCGAAGGCAAGCCCGGCTATGTGCCGCACCGCTGGGCGGCGCTGGGCGACGCGGTGCGCTGGATCACCGATGCCGGGGGCGTGGCGGTGATCGCCCACCCGGCCCGCTACAAGCTCACGGCCAACGAGGAATACGCGCTGTTTTCCGAGTTCAAGGCCCATGGCGGCCAGGGCGTGGAAGTGGTCACCGGCAGCCACAGCGCGGCCGAATATGTCACCTACGGGGCCATGGCACAAGAATTTGGCCTGGCCGCCTCGCGCGGCAGCGACTTTCACAGCCCCGACGAATCCCACACCGACCTGGGCGCCCTGCCCCTGCTGCCCGGCACCCTGACCCCCGTGTGGGAACTGCTGGCCGAGCGGGTGCACCCGGCCTAACATTGATCCGGAGGCATTGGCTGCCATGGCACAGTATTTCGAAGTTCACCCCGAAAATCCGCAACCGAGGCTGCTCAAGCAGGCGGCCACCCTGCTGCAAAAAGGCGGCATCTTGGCCGTGCCCACCGATTCGAGCTACGCCCTGGTGTGCCACCTTGACGACAAGGACGCCGTCGATCGCCTGCGCCGCATCCGCCAGGTGGACGACAAGCACCACCTGACCCTGCTGTGCCGCGACCTGTCGGAACTGGCCAACTACGCACGGGTGGACAACCGGCAATACCGGCTGCTCAAGCTCGGCACGCCGGGGCCCTACACCTTCATCCTGGAAGCCACCAAAGAGGTGCCGCGCCGCGTGAGCCACCCATCGCGCAAGACCATCGGCCTGCGCGTGCCCGACCGCAAGGGCCTGCAATTGCTGCTGGAGCTGCATGGCGCGCCGCTGCTGGCCACCACGCTGATTCCAGCGGGCGAGTCCGACCCGCTCAACGACCCACAGGAAATCCGCGACCGCTACGAAAAGCTGCTCGATGCCATCGTGGATGCGGGCGCCTGCCCCCTGGAGCCCACCACCGTGATCGATCTCACGCCCATGGGCAACGGCGGCGACCCCGAAGTGCTGCGCGAAGGCCGCGGCAGCGTACAGGCGCTTGGGCTTTGAGTCCATACAAAACTTCAAGCCAAATCACCCTCCAGCGCTTATCCAGAAAGCGCTGGCAGCTCTCTTTTTTGCAGCAATCTACAGCCTGAGACAATCGCCCGGTGGAAAACATCATCCAAACTGTTCTGATCTACGCCCTGCCGGTGCTGTTTGCCATCACCGTGCACGAGGCGGCCCATGGCTATGCGGCGCGCCACTTTGGCGACAACACCGCGTACATGTTGGGGCGCATCACGCTCAATCCCATCAAGCACATTGACCCGGTAGGCACCATCCTGATGCCGCTGCTGCTGTACTTTGCCACCTCGGGCGCGTTCCTGTTCGGCTATGCCAAGCCGGTGCCGGTGAATTTTGGCAACCTGCGCAATCCCAAGCGCCACATGGTGTGGGTGGCGCTGGCGGGGCCGGCATCCAACTTCATCCAGGCAGTGCTGTGGGCGATCTTGCTGGTGGCCTTGGTGGGCACTGGCGTGGACGAGCGCTTCTTCGTTGAAATGGCGCGCGCCGGGGTGCTGGTCAACCTGGTGATGTGGGCGTTCAACCTGTTTCCGCTGCCGCCGCTTGATGGCGGGCGCATTCTGGTGGGCCTGCTGCCGTGGAAGCAGGCGCACATGGTCTCGCGCGTGGAGCCCTATGGTTTCTTCATCGTGCTGGGGCTGGTGGTGGCTGGGGTGCTGGGATCGCTCTGGCTGCGCCCGCTGATGGCGCTGGGCTATGGCGCCATCAACCTGCTGCTGACCCCGCTGACCGCCCTGCTCCGCTGACCCTTCCCTTTTATTGCTGACACCGTTCCATGAGCACCACGCGTTTTCTCACCGGCATCACCACCACGGGCACGCCCCACCTGGGCAACTTTGTGGGCTCCATCCGCCCCTCGGTGGCGGCCAGCCTGCGCCCGGGTGTGCAGAGCTTTTACTTTCTGGCCGACTACCACGCGCTCATCAAGTGCGAAGACCCGGCACGCATCCAGCGCTCCACGCTGGAGATCGCCGCCAGTTGGCTGGCCGCCGGGCTGGACCCGGAAAAGGTCACCTTCTACCGCCAGTCCGACATCCCCGAGACCACCGAGCTGACCTGGCTGCTGACCTGCGTGACCGGCAAGGGCTTGCTCAACCGTGCCCACGCCTACAAGGCCGCGCAGGACAAAAACGCCGCCGCTGGCCGCGAGCCCGACGACGGTGTGACCGCGGGCCTCTTCATGTACCCCGTGCTCATGGGTGCCGACATCCTGATCTTCAATGCCCACAAGGTGCCCGTGGGCCGCGACCAGATCCAGCACATCGAGATGGCGCGCGACATGGCGGCCAGCTTCAACCACCTGTATGGCGAGCACTTCACGCTGCCCGAGGCGGCCATCGACGAGCATGTGGCCACGCTGCCAGGGCTCGATGGCCGCAAGATGAGCAAGAGCTACGACAACACGATTCCGTTGTTCAGCTCGCGCGAGCAGCTCAAGAAGCTGATCGGCGGCATCCTGACCGATTCGCGCGCGCCCGGCGAGCCCAAGGACGTGGAGGGCTCGGCCCTCTTCCAGATCTACCAGGCCTTTGCCACGCCCGAAGAAACCGAGGCGCTGCGCAAGCTGTATGCCGAAGGCATTGCCTGGGGCGATGCCAAGCAGTTGCTGTTTGAGCGCATCGACCACGATGTGGCGCCCATGCGCGAGCGCTATGACGACCTGATGGCCCACCCCGAGAAGATCGAGCAGACCCTGCTGGCGGGCGCCGAGCGCGCGCGCCAGATTGCCACGCCGTTTGTGCGCTCGCTGCGCTCTGCCGTGGGCCTGCGCAGCCTGGCACAGGCCAGTGCAGCCCCCAAGGCCGCCAAAGCAGCCAAGGCCGCCCTGCCCAGCTTCAAGCAATACCGCGAAGCCGACGGCCAGTTCTATTTCAAGTTCGTAGCCGCCGACGGCCGCCTGTTGCTGCAAAGCACGGGCTTTGCCGCGCCCAAGGATGCGGGCCAGGCCATCGCCCGCCTGCAGCAACAAGGCGAAAGCGCTCTGGCAGCCTTGGCTGGCCAGCTGGCGCCCATCGAAGGCGTGCCACCGCAGGACGTGGCCGCCGCCCTGCAGCAACTGGCCGAGGCCGCCAACGCCTGACGGGCTGCACAAACGCTATTATTTTAATAGCTATTAGCGCTTTATCCATAAGCACTAGAGGCAATAATGACCACAAAATGGCTCCCGCTTCCCGGGGGCCATTTTTGCTTTCGCCACGTCGCCACCGCTGCCACAATGGCCTGCAAGTGCTGCGGCCCTACCCACTTCATACGGTGTCACACGGGTTCACACGGCTTCATTGTTTTGCACCCTACCGGGGCACGCCATGGCATCTCGCACCTTCGCACTGCTCTTTGCGCTGACGCCGCTGGCCTGCGCCCTGGCGGCACCGCCTGCGGATCAGAGCCCGCACGTCTGGACCAACTCGCTCGGCATGGCCTTTGTGAAGGTGCCGGCAGGCCGCTTCTGGATGGGCAGCGCCGAATCCCCCGGTGCGCTGGCCCAGGTTTTCCCCCAACTGGAGCGCAAGCGCTTCACCGAGCTCACCGATGAGGCCCCGGTGCACCGGGTGCGCATCCGCCGGGCCTTCTACCTGGGGCAGCACGAGGTGACCGTGGGGCAGTTTCGCCGCTTCGTCGAAGCCTCGGGCTATCGCCCGGAGTCCGAGGCCGACGGCACCGGTGGCTATGGCTACAACCCCGATTACGACCCCGCCACCACGGCGCGCGGCGATGCCTTTGAAGGCCGCAACCCGCGCTACTCCTGGCGCAACCCCGGGTTTGCGCAGGATGACAGCCACCCCGTGGTCAACGTCACCTGGAACGACGCCCAGGCCCTGGCCGCCTGGCTCAGCCGCACCGAGGGCCAGCGCTACCGCCTGCCCACCGAGGCCGAGTGGGAACACGCCTGCCGCGCAGGCAGCCGCACGCGCTACCCGCATGGCGATGCGCCCGAGACTCTGGTGCACCATGCCAACCTGTTCGACCAGGCCGCCGCTCCCTACTGGCCCCGCTGGCAGCAGCACGCCCTGCCCGGCAGCGACGGCCATGCCTTCACCGCGCCCGTGGGCAGCCTGCAGGCCAACGCCTTCGGGCTGCACGACATGCTGGGCAACGCCTGGGAATGGGTGGCGGACTGGCATGGCGACCATTACTACGCCCAGTCCCCCCGCACCGACCCGCAAGGCCCTGCCGAGGGCAGCGTGCGGGTGCGCCGGGGCGGCTCGTGGCACACCTGGTCGTTTTATGCCCGATGCAGCTATCGCAACTGGAACAGCCCTGAGACGCGCTACACCCTGGTGGGCATGCGGCTGGTGCGGGAGATCCCCGGGCGCTGAACGTTGATACCCGCAGCGCGCGGCCACTGCGCGGTCTGCAGCGTCATTCACATGACACCTGCCGTCCCATGGCGCAGGCGACAATCGCCCGCATGCCTTGGGACCATCCACAGCCTTTCACCCTGCCCGCCACACCGCAGGCACACGACATTGACGGCCTGAACCACACCAACAACGCCGTGTACGTGCAGTGGTGCGAAAGGGTCGCCTGGGCACATTCGCAGGCCCTGGGCCTGGACCTGCACGACTACCACCGCCTGAACCGCGCCATGGCCATCCGCCGCAGCGAATACGACTATCTGCTTCCTTCGGTTCTGGGAGACGCGCTCACCTTGGGCACCTGGCTGGTGGCCAGCGACGGCAAGCTGACCATGGAGCGGCGCTTCCAGCTGATCCGCAACAGCGACCAGGCCACCCTTTTGCGCGGCCGCTGGGATCTGGTGTGCATCGAGCTGGGCAGCGGCAAGCCGCGGCGCATGCCCGAAGCGTTCTGCCGCATCTACCTGCCCGCCCTGACGGCGCAGCAGGACGTCTGAGCGGCTGAGCCCCGCATTCCCCCGCAGGCGCTGCGGGGCTGTCATCAGCCTGCCATTCGTGCAGGCGCTAATACACCACCTGTGTTTGCGGAGAAACTCCTGATGCTCAAGGAAAAAGCGGTTGCGTCCCTGGGGCAGCCCTCGCTGCTGATGCCCGCGTGGATCAAAGCTGCCCTGGCGGCCAACGACCGGCTCAAGCTGTACCTCACCCTTCTGCAATCGGCGGCGCAGCATGCGTCCACGCCCGATGGGCCGGTAGGACGCTGGGAGACGGACATCGCGCACGCCGGTCTGCAAGACGCCCCCTGGGCCCCGGAAATGCTGAGCGGCGCTTACTACGACGACGACCTGCTGATCCTGCCCCACATGGAAAACCTGCTGGAGGCGCTGTCAAACGACCTCGCCACCATGGCCCGCCCCCTGTGCGACGTCGGCCAGGCCAGCGCAGACGCGCTGACCGTGCGGCGAGACCACTGGCTGCGCCAGCTCCATGCCCTGGCCGACGACGAGGGTCTGCGCCGCGCCGCACTGGCCGAACTGACCCACGGCGACCGCCAGCGCGGCGACAGCCTGCACCTGCTGGTCATGGACCTGCACAAGCAGATCAATGCACTGTCGGGTGAAATGGCCACCGAAGACGTGGACGGCGCCCACACCTGGCAGGTGCAGGACGATGACCGCCCGCTGATCCGCGCCTTCATGCGCGGCCTGCACCGCACCGCCGATCTGAAGTTTTCGCACCCCGGGCTTGACACCGCCGTCACGCGCGACGGCCCGCGGCTGCTGATCCAGAACGACATCGGAACCAACGACGTCCACGTGCTGGTCATCGAGGTGCAGGACAGCACGATCTCGCTCACCTACTCCGACCTGCACCCAGGCCGTTTCGGGTTTTTCCGGCAAATGCTCGAAGACATGGGTTTTGGCTGGGAGGTGTTCGACCCCCGGGTTTCCGAAGGGCTCAACGCCGGCAAGCCCTACCTTGTGGGCCAGGCGCGGCTGCAGGCGCAAAGCAATGCCGAGCTGCAGACCGGCCTGGAGAACGTGGCATCACGCATCGTCTTCGTGATCGACTGGAACCGGGCCCGCAAGCGCCTGCAGCATTTTGTGAGCAAGCCCCGGGCGCACCAGCTGCTGGCGCAGGCCGCGCAAAACGACTGGGGCCACATGGCCTGGCTGCTGGCCGGTGCCGAGCGCCTGGTTTACAACGCCATGCAGGCCGTGGACAGCGAAGCCTTCCGCGTGGGCGACCGGCTCGACGACGTGCTGGGCGAAACCGCCGCCAGCGCCTACCTGCTGGAGCTGTTGCGCATCTCCAGCATGGTGCTGCGCCAGCAGCAGCCCGTGTCGCTGGTGGCCGACGAGGCCCACCTGCTGCTGGCCCGCATGCTGCGCCAGCGCACCTTTGAATTCGACCTGCTGGCCGAGCACGCCGCCTACACGCACGCGCTGGCCGAGGGCCTGTGCGACGCACTGGAGAACCCCGGCGATGCCGCCCAGACCCAGGCCCAGGTGCTGCGCGCCAAAAACTGGGAGCGCCAGGCCGACCACCTGCTCATGGACGCGCGCCAGCGCGCCGAGCGGCGCGCGCACTGGCTGCCGGTGGTGGACTTTCTGACAAAGGCCGATGACGTGGCCGACGCGCTCGAAGAAGCGACCTTCATGCACTCGCTCACACTCATCCATCCCGCCCCCGGGCTGCCCGCCGAAGTGCGCGCAGCGCTGTGCCAGCTGGCGGCCACCACGCTGGCCGCCATCCAGGACCAGGTCAAGGCCATTGAAATTGCCCGCCAGGCCAGCCAGCGCGCCGACGGCCCCGACAGCGAGCTGTTTCTGCAAACCCTGTGGCGCATGCTGCGCGCCGAGCGCCAGTGCGACGAGCTGTTTCGCCAGGCACGCACCGCCATGGTCAAAAACCTGCGCAACGCCCCGGTGGACCTGATGTTGGCCAACGACCTGGCCGCCACGCTGGAAAACGCCACCGACAACCTGCTGCGGGCCGGCTATGCACTGCGCCAGATGGTGCTCAACAGAACGGGAATGTCGGCATGAAATCCAGCTCCAGTCTGCCCAAGCATCTGTACCTTGTGCGCACACCCGCAAGCCAGCACCTGCACAAGCCCTCGCCGGAGACCATGGGTGCCAAAGGCTACAACCTGCACCGCATGACCCAGGCCGGGCTCAACGTCCCGGTGGCACTGGTCATCGGAACGCACTACACCCACGCCCCGCAGGATTGTTTTTTGCCAGTGTTTTCCGTGGGTCTGCACGCGCTGGAGGAAAGCACCGACCTGCTGTTTGGCGACGACCGCAACCCGCTCATCCTGTCGGTGCGCTCGGGCGCCCCGGTGTCGATGCCGGGCATGCTCGAAACCCTGCTCAACATCGGGCTGAGCGACCACACCCTGCCCGGCCTGGTGCGCCAGACCGGCAACCCGCGCATGGCCTGGGACGCCTACCGGCGCCTGGTGTCCAGCTACGGCGAAGTGGTGGCCGGGCTGCCCGCCAGCCTGTTCGAGGCCGAGATCACCCGAGTCACCCAGGGCCAGGATGAGCGGCTGCTCGATTTCAGCCAGTTGCGCCAGCTCACACGCAGCTTTCTGGCCCTGTACGAAACCCATGCGGGCCGCCCCTTCCCGCAGGATGCGCAGGAACAGCTCTCGGGCGCCATCGAGGCGGTGTTTGCCTCGTGGAACGCCGACAAAGCCGCAGAGTACCGGCGCATCAACCAGATCGACGCCGACATGGGCACCGCCGTCATTCTGCAGCGCATGGTGTTTGGCAACACCGGCGGGCATTCGGGTGCTGGCGTGGGCTTCACGCGCGACCCGAGCACGGGCGAGCCCCGCCTGTGGGTGGACTTTCTGGCCAATGCGCAGGGCGAAGACGTGGTCTCGGGCCGGCGCAACGCCCATGGCCACGCCACGCTGGCCGCCGTGGCCCCCGAAGCCTGGAAGCAGCTGCAGGCCTCGGCCCAGGCGCTGGAGCAGCATTTTCAGGACATGGAAGACTTCGAGTTCACCGTGCAGGATGGCGTGTTGCACATGCTGCAAACACGCTCGGGCAAGCGCACCCCGCTGGCCGCCGCGCGCATCGCCCTCGACCTGCTGGACGAAGGGCTGATCGACAGCGCCGAGGCCTTGCACCGCACCCAGGCCATCGACGCCGCCGCGCTGGGCACCGTGCGCATGGTTGCCAGCGACGACCCCGACAACGCGCCCGCCCCGCTGGCCCAGGCCAACCCGGCGTGCTCAGGCGTGGTGTCGGGCGCGATTGCGCTCGATGCGCAGGCGGTGGAACGCCTGGTGCAGCAGGGCCTGCCCGCCATCCTGGTGCGCCAGGACGCCGAAACCAGCGACATCGCCGCCATGCAGGGCGCGCAGGGCCTGCTCACCCTGCGCGGGGCCCGCACCTCGCACGCCGCCGTGGTGGCACGGCAGATGGGCAAAACCTGCCTGGTCGGCTGCACCGCGCTGCACATCGACGAGGCCGCCCGCACCGTACAGATCGGCAGCAAGACCCTGGCCGAAAACGAGGTGATCACGCTCGACGGGAACGACGGTGCCATCTATGCGGGGCAAGCCACCAGCGCGCTCGTGCCCGACACCGCCCTGCGCGCCCGGCTGGAAGAGCTGCGCAGCCAGCACCATGGCAAGGGTGCGCGCCACCACAAACACTGACCGCACCGATCAGGCCCTTGGGATGGCCTGCATAACCCTCGCGAGTCGGTGGTGGTGCGGATCGGGATGGGCCACAAGGCGTCTTTTTGCGGCCAATAGCTCGGCTATTGGCAAGAAAAGCAATGCAGGGGACCGCCCGAGGCCGCGCTAGCACAGACCGCAGGGAGCTATGCAGGGCATCCCTTGGGTGTTTGAAACAGGCACTGGCCTCAGCCAGTGTCGTGATTGCCTGCTTCGCTGCGGCATGGCCCGGTCATGTGCACGCGCGCGACACCAAAAAGCCATTGGCAACTGATTTCAGCCCGTAGGGCTGGAAATGCTCTCCGGGCTATCGCCTTGCCGTTGCGAAATCGAAAGCCGGTTGCGCCCTCCATGCTTGGCTTCGTACAGGGCTTCGTCGGCGCGGGCGATGAGTTGCTCCATCGTTTCGTCGGGCTTGAGCGTGGCCAAGCCCAGCGACAGCGTGACCTTGCCAACGTCTGCGTCGTGATGGGCTTCAACGCGGTGCCGAATGCGTTCGGCCAACAACACGCCTGGCGCCTGCTCGCAATGTTCGAGCAGCACCAGAAACTCTTCACCACCCCAGCGAATGACGCAATCTCGGCTGCGAACCGCCGAACGCAGGATGTGCGCTACATCGCGAAGCACGCGATCACCCGCCAGGTGGCCGAAGCGGTCGTTGACCTGCTTGAAGTGGTCAATGTCACAGACAAGCAGCGTGAGTGACCGGCCGTGCTTGTGTGCCGCGAGGATGGCCTTGCCAAGGGTCTGCTCACCATAGCGACGGTTGTGAAGGCCGGTGAGCTTGTCGTGACTTGCCTCGTGAAGAAGGGTCTGCTCTTTCTCCACGCGTTCGGAGATGTCCTTGCTGACGCTCACATAGTGGGTTACGCGCCCCTTGTCGTCGCACACTGGGGAAATGCTCTGCTCAGAGTGGTAAAGCGAGCCGTCGCGCCGCCGATTGATGAAGGTGGCCCGGAAGTCTTTTCCGGCATCAAGGAATGCTCTCAGGGCACGGTAGAAAGCCTCATCGTGCGCTCCGGACTGAAACATGGCCGGCGTTCTCCCCCGCACTTCATCGACGGTGTACCCAGTGACTTTCGCAAAGGCCGTGTTGACGAAGGTGATCCGTGCACGCGCATCGGTCAGCACCACAGGGTCGCTGGTGGCGTCGAGCGCACGCGCAAGCAGCAGGTTCTCTTGTGCAGCGCGCACGATATCGGAAATATCTTGCTGCACGGACACAAAATGCGTGAGCACACCTTCGTCGTCGCGCACCGGGGAGATATTCCAGTGCACCACGTAGCTCGCGCCATCCTTGCGGTAGTTGATCGTCGTGCCCTCGAAGTACCGAGCCTCCTTGAGGCAGGCGCGCAGGTCGTCAATCACGGCAGGGTCGGTGTCAGGGCCTTGGAGAATCTGGAGCGTGCACCCGCGCAACTCGTCCAGCGCATAGCCTGTCATCGCACAAAAGGCTGGATTGGCGAACTGCACACGGTAACCAGCCGCACGATCGGCGTCGGTGATGACGATGGCATTCCAGGACTGCATGAAGGCAGCCTTGAACAAACTCAGCTCAGATGTGGTCATGCTTTGCAATGGTTTGGGTACCAACTTGGGACTGTAGCCTCAGTGCCCGCGAGTCCACTGGCCAGGCCCCGAACATGGCGGTTTCACATGGTAACCACGCGAGTGTCGGACGCGGTGCAACCTGCCCGTACCGACGCCAAAAGCAAAAAAGGTTTGCTGCTAAATTAATAGCAACAAACCCTTGTGCATACTGGCGGAGAGGGTGGGATTCGAACCCACGGTAGTGTTGCCACTACGCCTGATTTCGAGTCAGGTACATTCGACCACTCTGCCACCTCTCCTGTGTGTCGAAGCCTGCGATTCTAGCAGGATTTTTCAGGGGGCCAATACGGCAACCCCGCCCATGTAGGGCCGCAGCGCTTCCGGAATCGTCACGCTGCCATCGGCCTGCTGGTAGTTTTCCAGCACGGCCACCAGCGTGCGGCCCACGGCCAGGCCCGAGCCGTTGAGGGTATGCACCAGTTCGTTCTTGCCCTGGGCGTTCTTGAAGCGGGCCTGCAGGCGGCGGGCCTGGAAGGCCTCGCAGTTGCTCACCGAGCTGATCTCGCGGTAGGTATTTTGCGCGGGCAGCCACACTTCCAGGTCATAGGTCTTGGCGGCGCCAAAGCCCATGTCGCCGGTGCACAGGCTCATCACGCGGTAGGGCAGGCACAGCTTTTGGAGCACGGCTTCGGCGTGGCCGGTCATTTGCTCCAGCGCTTCGTAGCTCTTGTCTGGGTGCACGATCTGCACCATCTCGACCTTGTCGAACTGATGCTGGCGGATCATGCCGCGCGTGTCGCGGCCATAGCTGCCCGCCTCGGAGCGAAAGCACGGCGTGTGGGCCGTGAGCTTGATGGGCAGCTCGGACTCGGCCACCACCACGTCGCGTACAAAGTTGGTCAGTGGCACTTCGCTGGTGGGGATGAGATACAGCGCGGCATTGTCGGGCACGGGTTCGGCGTCCTGCCCGCCCTTCTTGGCCGCGAACAGGTCGCCTTCAAACTTGGGTAGCTGGCCGGTGCCCTTGAGCGAATCGGCATTCACGGCGTAGGGTACATAGCACTCGGTGTAGCCGTGCTCCTGGGTCTGCACGTCCAGCATGAACTGGCTCAGGGCACGGTGCAGGCGGGCGATCTGGCCCTTCATCACGGTAAAACGCGAGCCCGAAAGCTTGACGCCCATGTCGAAGTCCAGGCCCAGCGGCGTGCCCACGTCCACATGGTCTTTCACCTCGAACGCAAAGGTGGCGGGGGCGCCCCAGCGGCGGACTTCCACGTTGCCCGCCTCGTCACTGCCCACGGGTACGGATTCGTGCGGCAGGTTGGGCACGGCAGCCAGCATGGCCTGCAACTCAGCCTGGATCTGCTCCAGCCGCGCGGCGGATTGTTCCAGCTCGACCTTGGACGCTGCCACCTGGGCCTTGGCGGCTTCGGCGCCGTCTTTGTCACCCTTGCCCATGAGCATGCCGATCTGCTTGGACAGCTGGTTGCGCTGGGCTTGCAGCTCTTCGGTGCGGGTCTGCAGCGTCTTGCGCTCGGATTCCAGCCCCTGAAACGCTTCCACGTTCAGGAAGGCCTGGGGTTTTTTGCGGGTTTCCAGGCGCGCGATGGCGGTGTCGAGGTCTTTGCGGAGAAGAAGAATGTCAAGCATTGCTGGATTTTAGTTCCCCCCTGAGTCGAAATCTAAGCCCCCCTGAGTCGCTTCGCGCCTTCCCCCGAGGGGGACGCACCCGGTGGCCCGGCAAAGCCGGTTCCACGGGTGCACTGGCATGGACCGCGCCCGTTGCATGGGCTGCTTTCTGGCTCAGGTGAGGCTGGCTGGATCAAAATTGGCGCCACAGAGGATGAGGGCCACCGTTTCCTGCGGTTGGGGCCGGTAGGCGCCGGTTTGCAGCGCCGCCAGGCCCAGGGCGGCGGCGGGCTCTACGGCCAGTTTCAGCTCTTGCCATAGCCACAACTGGGCGGCGCGGATGGCGTCGTCGGACAGCAGCAGCGCATCGTGCACATGGCGCTGGCTCACCTCCCAGCCAATGGCGCCAATGCGGCGGGCGCCCAGCGAATCGGCGGCCAGGCCGCCCACCTCCACGTCCACCGGCTGGCCTGCGGCGCGCGCCGCGTGCAGGGTGGGCGCGCGTTCGGGCTCCAGCGCGACCACATGGGCGCGGCTCTCCACCCAGGCGGCCACACCGCCGATAAGGCCCCCGCCGCCCACGCTGACCAGCAACGTGTCGGGCAGGCGACCTCCCTGTTCTTCCAGCTCCAGCGCCAGGGTGCCCGCACCGGCCACCACCTCGGGCTGGTCATAGGCGTGGGCCTGCAGGGCGCCGGTGGCCTGCTGGCGGGCCACGCAGGCTTCAAACGCTTCGGAATAGGCTGCACCGGTCACCACCACCTCGGCGCCCAGGGCCCGCAGGCGGGCGCGTTTGGCTTCGGGCGAGACTTCGGGCACAAACACCTCGCAGCGCACGCCCAGCGCCCGGGCTGCAGCTGCCACCGCAATACCAGCGTTGCCCCCCGAGGCGATGATCACGCCGCTCTCGGGCACCGGGTTGGCCAGCAGGCGATAGAGCATGCCGCGCGCCTTGAAGCTGCCGGCCACCTGCAGGTGCTCCAGCTTGAGCCAGACTTCGCCGCAGTCCACACCCAGGGATCGGCCAGACACCCGCATCAGCGGCGTGGTGCGCAAAAAATCGGGCTGGGTGGCCAGCTGGCGGCGGGCGGCGGCGATGGCGGCGCGGTTGATCATGCAAGGGCTCCGGGCGAGTAAAGCGAAACAGTTTAGAGGGCCGTGCCGGGTGGCCCTGGGTAGCGTTGGCTTGCATTGGCTTGCATTGGCTAGCGTTGGGTAGCGCCGTGCAGTGCAAGCCCACACCCGGATACAGGTGGCGCTGTACTTGATGGCTGGCCGTGCCGATAACATGGGTCATACGGGCGGCATGCTGCCCGCAGGAGGCAACCATGTTCTTTGTGTTCGGCCCGTCGGGCCAGATGTACCGGGGCGGGCCCGAAAACCTGGCGCACATCGCAGCAGTGCGGCGTGTGGCGCGCCCGCAGGCGCTGCGCACGCGTGGCCCGGATGTTGACGGCACACTCGCCCCCGGCCCCGCACCCACGCCAGAGCCAGCAGCCGCCCCTGTCAACCTGCGCATGCAGGACGCGGTCAGCGCCTATTCGCAGGCCGAGCAAGGCCCCCAGCTGGCACGCCAGCCCTTGACCGAGGTGCGCGATGTGATGACCACAACCGCCCTCAGCGTGGCCCCCGATATGCGCGTAAACGATGCGTGGCAGATCCTTGCCGAGCGCCAGGTGGGGCAGGCTCCGGTGGTCGATGCGCTGGGCCGCGTGATCGGATTGCTGCTGCGGGCCGACATGGCACCGCTGGACCTGCTGCCCGAGCCCGGCGCCGTGAAAAAGGCCATTGAGCTGGCGCGCCGCCCGGTGTCCGAAGTGATGGTGAGCCCCGTGCCCACCGTGGCCGCGGATACCGAACTGCGCCGCGTGGCCGCCGTGCTGCTCGACACGGGGCTGCCAGGCCTGCCGGTGACCGACGAAGCCGGCGTGCTGGCTGGCTTCATCGCGCGCACCGACATTTTGCGGGCCGTGGCGGCCGATCCGCCGCTGGATTTGTGGAGCGGCCCCGCGGTGTCACTGTAGTGTGTGCCGCGCAAAAATTTAAGTGAAATAAGCCTCTAGCGCACGCCCATCAAGCGCTGATAGCTATTATTTCAATAGCATTCACAACCTGCCGCTCAATGCCCCGCTGGCCCCGTCTCGGGCAGGCGCTCGGTGATTTCAAGGCCCGTGCTGGGGTCAATCTTGAGGCCCTTGGGCAGGGGGAACTTGATGGTTTCCTCGATGCCCTGCATCTTGCGCACCGACACCGCGCCCAGCGCCTTGATGCGGTCGATCACCTGCTGCACCAGAATTTCGGGCGCCGATGCACCCGCCGTGAGGCCCACGCGGGAGATGCCGTCAAACCATTCGTGGCGCAGCTCGTCCACGCTGTCCACCATGTAGGCGGTGGTGCCCAGGCGGGCCGCCAGCTCGCGCAGGCGGTTGCTGTTGGAGCTGGTGGGGCTGCCCACCACAATGACCAGGTCCACTTGCGGGCTGAGCAGTTTGACGGCGTCCTGCCGGTTTTGCGTGGCGTAGCAAATGTCCTGCTGCTTGGGCTCGCGCACCAAAGGGAAGCGCGCCCGCACGGCGGCAGAGATCTGGGCGGCGTCGTCCACGCTCAGGGTGGTCTGCGTCACCACCGCCAGCTTTTCGGTCTGCGCGGGCTGCACGCGGGCCACGTCGGCCACGTCTTCCACGAGGTGGATGCCGTGGTCGAGCTGGCCCATGGTGCCTTCCACCTCGGGGTGGCCCTTGTGGCCGATCATGATGAATTCGTAGCCCTCTTTGGCAAGCTTGGCCACTTCGACATGCACCTTGGTCACCAGCGGGCAGGTGGCGTCGAAGATGTTGAACCCACGCGCCTGCGCCTCTTGCTGCACGGCGCGGCTGACACCGTGGGCACTGAACACCAGCGTGGCGCCGGGCGGCACATCCGAAAGCTCTTCAATGAAGATTGCGCCCTTGGCCTTGAGGTCGTTGACCACATAGGTGTTGTGCACGATTTCATGGCGCACGTAGATCGGGCGGCCAAACTTTTGCAGCGCGCGCTCGACGATCTCGATGGCGCGGTCCACACCTGCGCAAAAGCCGCGCGGCTCGGCCAGCAGGATTTCCTGGGGTTTCTGCATGGCTCAGAGCACGCCGATGATCTGCACTTCAAACGTCACCGGCTGGCCCGCCAGCGGGTGGTTGAAGTCAAACAGCACGGCGCCGTCATCGCGCACCTGCATCACGGCGCCGGCGTAGCTGCCCTGCCCGTCGGGCGTGGGGAACTGCACCACGTCGCCCACGTTGTATTTTTCGTCCGGATCGCCCAGCTCGTTGAGCAGCTTGCGCGCCACCCACTGCTGCATGTCGGCATTGCGCTCGCCAAAGGCTTCGCCGGCGGCCAGCTCGAACGTGGCGTGCGTGCCCTCGGGCAGGCCCAGCAGGTGCTGCTCCATGGCAGGCGAAAGCTCGCCCGTGCCCAGCGACAAGGTGGCCGGTTTGTCCTCAAAAGTGTTGATCACATCCCCCGCCGGACCGGCCAGGCGGTAGTGCAGCGTGAGGAAAGAACCCGACTGGACGGAGGGAAGGGAAGCAGCGGTAGAGGTCATGAAAGTCCCGATAAACTGGGTCATATTGTAGAAAACCGGGCAAAGCCCTACGCCCGTCGGCCCCTGACTGGCGTCAAACAACCAGCGCCATGCCCCTCAAAGACCTGCCCACCGATGCCCAGCCCCGCGAAAAACTGCTGGCACGCGGCCCTGCGGCACTGGCCGATGCCGAGCTACTGGCCATCCTGCTGCGCACCGGCATCGTGGGCAAGGGCGTGCTGCAGATGGCGCAAGAGCTGCTCGACCCGCCCGCGGTGGACGCCACAGGTCAGCTCGGTGGTGGCTTTGGCGGCATAGCCGGTCTGCTGCACACCAGCGCTGCCGACCTCGAACGCATCAAGGGCCTGGGCCCGGCCAAGCGTGCCGAGCTGGTGGCTGTGCTCGAACTCGCCCGCCGTGCCCTGGCCCAGCAACTGCGCGAGCGCGAGGTGTTCGACTCGCCCGAAACCGTCAGGCACTACCTGCAGTTGCACCTGGCTGCCAAGGGGCACGAGGTTTTTGCCGTGCTGTTTCTCGACAGCCAGAACCGCCTGCTGGCCATGGAAGAACTCTTTCGGGGCACCCTCACGCAGACCAGCGTGTACCCGCGCGAGGTGGTGCTGCGCGCCCTGCACCACCAGGCCGCGGCCGTGGTGCTGGCGCACAACCACCCCAGCGGCAGCGTGCAGCCCAGCCGGGCCGATGAGGCCCTGACACAAACCCTGAAAGCCACCCTGGCGCTGGTGGACGTGCGCGTGCTTGACCATTTCATCGTTGCGCCGGGCCAGGCCCTGTCGATGGCCGAGAAAGGGCTGGTGTGATGCCGGCCCGGTCTGCGGCAAAGGGCCCCGCGCCGCCAGACAGCCCGGGCGCACTGGCCATGGCGCTGGCGCGCGCTGCGGCAAAAGCCAAGCCCTCTGTTCCCGCAGACCCATTGGCAGTTGAACCTGCCCCCGCGCAGCCAACAGCAACCGCACCGCGCTCGGGCGAAGCGGGCGCCACACCTGCGGCAAGGGCCGTGCGCCGTGCCGCCGCTGCTGCCGCAGCGGCACGCCAGGCCGCCAGACAAATGGCCCAAAAGGCCCGCCCATCCACCCCGGCGCCCGCTGCCGACGCCCCCCACACAACGCGCCAGCCAAAACCCGCCGAACCGCCCCGGCGCCGCGCCGCGCCAGCCTGCGCATTCACGATCTGCACGACCTGGCCAGCGTGGCCCGCCTCTTGCGCGAGGAGCACGAACGCGCCCAAGCACAGGCCAAGGCCCACCGCGAGGCCGCTGCCCGGTTGGAGGCCGAGCGCCATCTGTTCAGCCGCAGCGTGGGGCCGGTGACCTCGCTGCGCAATCCCAACCTGGCGCGCCTGCGGCATCGCCTGCCCCCACCGCTGCCCGTGCAACACTGGCTGGACGAAGAGCGCGTGCTGCTCGAATCCATCAGCGACGATTTCGATGTGAGCACCCTGCTCGACACCGACGACCAGCTCAGCTTTCGGCGCCCCGGCATTGGCGTGGAAGTGACGCGCCGCCTGCGCTCTGGCCACTGGAGCATCCAGCGCCAGCTCGACCTGCACGGCCTGCGCGTGGACGAGGCGCGCGAGGCCCTGGGCCAATTCATCCGCCACGCGCACAAGACGGGGCTGCGCTGCGTGCGCGTGGTGCACGGCAAGGGTCTGGGATCACCGGGCAAAAGCCCCGTGCTCAAAAGCCGGGTGCAGCGCTGGCTGGTACAAAAAAACGAGGTGCTGGCCTTTGTGCAGGCACGGCCCATGGATGGCGGCGCGGGGGCACTGGTGGTGCTGCTCAAGCCCGTGAATCAAAGAAATACATAGCAAAATAGCCGTTAGCGCATGCTGTATATGCACTAGCAGCTATTTATTTAATAGCAAACACCCGCCATGCCACCGGAAACGGGCTGCCTGCCTTCGCTTGCGGCCGCTATGCCGGGGACAGGCTATTTGGACAGGTCAATGCCGTACTTGGAGGTGCCCTTGCCCAAGCCATCATCGGCCGCCAGCAGCGACACGTTGGTCAGGCCTGCCGCCTGCGCCACGCTGAGCGCATTGGCGCCCGAGCTGAACACCACCGGGCCGGCCGTTGTCGCCTTGGCAAAGCGCCAGCTTTTGGCTGCGCCATTGGTGGCGCGGGTCACCGTGGGGTTCTTGCGGATGTAGTCGATCACCACGTCGCGGTTGGCATCCGGCGAAGCCCAGATGGTGCCCGAGCCGTCGAGCTTGTCGATAAAGCTCTTGCCGCTGGTGGCGCGGTAGTTGTTGGTGGCGATCACGAACTCCTGCGCCACGTCAATCGGCTTGCCCAGGTAGGTCAGGCTCTTGATGCGGCTGCCCACGGGCTGGGTCACGTCGATCTCGTACTGCAGGTCGGGCGTGGTGAACATGTCGAAGTTGTAGCCCGGGAAGGTGCTGATGAGCGACTGCTCGGTGGTCTTGGCCGGGTCGATCTGGTTGAAGCGCTTGGCAGCGGCCTCCAGCCAGTTCTTGATGTCGCCGCCATTCACCTTTACGGCATACACCGTGTTGGGGTAGAGGTACAGATCCGCCGCGTTGTTGATGGCCAGCGGGCCCACGGCCACGTCGGTGTAGTCAGCCCCGCCCTGAAAACCGCTCTTGAACGGCGCACTGACCGACAGCACCGGCAGCGCCGCATATTGCGGCAGGCTGGCCTTGATGTAGGCGGCCACATAGGCCTGCTGCGCCTGGTTGACGATCTGGATGGCGCCGGGGTCGCCCACGTCAGCAAACAGCGTGCTCATGCGGAAGTCGGTGCTGCCAATGGGTGTCTTCACATATTGGATAGCGGCCTGGTGCTGCGTTTCGATCAGCTGCGCCACGGCGGCATCGGGCTCCACGTAAACGGTGGCGCCGGCAGCGTTTTTGCTTTGGGTGTTGCGCAGCTCGCTCTTGCTGGCGGTTTTGTTGACCACCCATTTGCTGCCATCCCATTGCAAGGCGAGCTGGATCACGCCCAGCGACTTGCCCCACGAACTGGCCATGACGGCGGGAACGCCATTGATGGTGCCAGCCTTGTTGTCCACGCCGGCCTGCCGGTATGAGGGCGTGGCCGCCGTGTCGGGGAACACGCTGTGCTGGTGCCCCATCACCATGGCGTCAATGCCCGCCACTTTGGACAGGTGCAGGCCCGGGTTCTCCATGGTGGGCGAGTAGGCGGCACTGTCGAGCCCGCCGTGCAGCAGTGCCACCACGACGTCGGCGCCCTTGGCGCGCAGCTCGGGCACATATTTGGTGGCGGCCTCTACGGCGCCTTCGGTGTAAACCTTGCCTTCGAGGTAGCGCTTGTCCCAGTTCATGATGCCGGGGGTGGTGAAACCGATCACGCCCACCTTGATGGGCAGCTTCACTTCCTTGCCGTCGGCGCCCTTGGCGGTCAAGGTGCGCTCCAGAATGGTGTAGGGCTGCACCAGCGGCTTTTTGGTCTTGCTGCTGTACACGTTGGCCAGCGCCATGGGATAGCCAGCGCCCGCGCATTTCTTGGTGGCATCGACGCCTTCCACATCCAGGCCGCCGCCCAGTACCTGGTTCAAAAAGGGCAGGCCGTAGTTGAACTCGTGGTTGCCCAGCGTGCCGGCGTCAAAGCCCAGCGCGCCCATGGCCTTGTACATCGACAGCTGCTGCGTGCAGGGGATGGGGCTGATGGTGGCCTCGTAGTCGGCCAGCGCGGTGCCCTGGATGGTGTCGCCGTTGTCCACCAGCAACGTGTTGGCGAATTCTTTGCGCGCGGCGCGCACCAGCGTGGCGGTGCGCTCGAAACCGTAGGATTTGTCTTCGGCGAGCTTGAAGTAATCGTAGCTGCGCACGTTGAAATGCAGGTCGGTCGTCTCCAGCACGGCCAGCGTGGCTGTGGCGCCCGCATTGGCGGAGCCATCGTCGTCACTGCCGCCGCAGGCGGCAAGGATGGCCGCCAGGGCCAGCGCGCCAAAGCGGGCCACGCTGCGTGAAATACGGGTCGGTTGGCAAAAAGAGGGTTCCAGCATGAACAGGCCCAAAGGTTGAAGAAGGGGCTGAGTGTGTGGAGGGCGTTTGACAGGCATGTGACGCCCACCAGCCCGCCCGGTGCGGGCCGCCACCTCCCGCCAAGGCACCCGCCCACCCGGCCCCGGGTGATACTGCGCATGCAACCCGGCAAATCTCTGGCGCCCCAACCCATTCGTCGCCTATGCTGTGCACACAAGCCACCTTCCTCAGCCCCATCCATTTCGCACCATGAGCACCCCAGAAAAATCCGTCGTCTACGGCACCGAAGACCTGCTGATCAGCCTGTGCAATTCAGTCACCCGCGTTCTGAACGTGGCCACACACGGCCATATTCACTATTCAGGCATGGTGCAGCGCATCAGCAAAACCTGCCTCAAACCCGACATTGGCTGCTTTGTGCTGTTTGATGGCGGCTTCTCGGGGCTGGTAATCATCAACTTTTCGGCCCCTGCCGCCATGGAGCTTTACCAGAGCTATCTGCTGAACATGGGCATGTCAAAAGAAGACCTGGTCACGTCGTACACCTCGGACGAAGTGAGCAACGTGATGGGCGAACTCATGAACCAGGTCGTGGGCGACTTCACCGGCAAGGTGCGGCGCGAGCTGCAGACCCACATCACGCAAAACCAGCCCAAGATGCTGGTGCTGAACAAGCAGGTGATGCTGAGCGTGGACGCCAACCTGGACAAGCCTGAGGCCCGGCGCGTCACCTTCTACACCGGCAACAACAACATCTTCTATCTGGAGCTGGCCATCGACCGCACCGAATTCATCAAGCTGTATGACTTCGAGCCGCAGGAAACCCCCGATCCCGACGCGCTGATGGCGCAAACCCGCGCCGACGCAGACGCCGAAGTGCCCCTGCCCCCCGTGCCCTCCAGCGACACCGACGAACTGCTCAGGTCACTGGGCATGTGAAGCCGCGTAGCTTTGGCACGCGCACAGCGGCCATATGGAAAGCCAACCGCGTGCAGCACGCGGCGACGCTGGCGGGCGGCTAGAATATGCGGCTTCCAACCCGGAGACTTGGGTGAGTGGTTTAAACCAGCAGTCTTGAAAACTGCCGACGGGCAACCGTCCGTGAGTTCGAATCTCACAGTCTCCGCCAGATCTCGGGTTTTCATGCGGTCCAAGGCACTCCACCAGCCTGCGCATGGAAACCGCCAAAGCCCACACAGTTCGAGACCAACGTCACAAAGCAGAGCCCCAGCGATGGGGCTTTGTTGTTTCTGGCTTCGTGCTGTCACACGAACTGCCTCTGGCAATCCGGACACGCCAGCAGCACCCTTTGATACATTCTGGCGATGCTCATGCTTCTTGGAATTGCACTTTTGGGGCTCAGTTCAGATGCCTCGGCTCAGGTCTATCGGTGTGGGAACACCTACTCCAGTGAGCCGTGCAAAGGCGGCAAAGAGGTTGACGCGTCCCCTGCTGTGTCTGACCCCCAAGGGCCGAAAACAACACTCATTTATTTCTGCGCAACCCAGCAAGGGGCGCGGTACTGGACCGCCGAAGCGTGCCGCACCCGGGGGTGGGCCTTGGAGCGGACAGAGCGCGTTCCTAAAAACATGACTTGGGACAATCAAGTGATCGTGGCAAATCGACAGATGCGCCAGGCACAGCACGCGGCGACGCGTCCGGCAGCGCCCACACAGTACCTCCAACAACATCCAGAACACCCCGGTCGAAAGTCCCAGTGCGAAGCACTTGACGAGCGAGTCAGGCACCTAGACAGCATGGGGCGTGCAGGTAGTCTTTACTACGACCTTGACTGGATAAGAAGCCAGCGCAAGGATGCGCGTGACAGACAGTTCCGACTGCGTTGCTAGTCTGGACGGGCTAAGGATAAGCGCGCGTTTCGATAGCAAAGCAGAACACCCCCGTCCATCATGCGCGAGGAGTGGAAACACTCGGCCGCCAGGCATTGACAATTGCCACCAGCGACAGCATCACAGGCACCTCCACCAGCACGCCGACCACCGTGGCGAGGGCGGCGCCAGAGTTGAGACCAAAAAGCGAAATGGCCACAGCCACTGCCAGCTCAAAGAAGTTGGATGTGCCAATAAGGCAGGCAGGGCCAGCCACATCGTGGGGCAGCTTGAGCAGCTTTGCGCCCCACCAGGCGATGAAGAAAATGCCGTAGGTTTGCAAAATTAGCGGGATGGCAATCAGGCCGATCACAGCCGGTTTCTCGACAATGGTGCCCGCCTGAAAACCAAACAACAGCACCACGGTTGCAATGAGGCCCACGATGGACCAGGGCTTGAGCCGCGCCACCAACGCGCCCACCGCCAAAGGTGACCGCCTGGCCAGCAAATGGCGTGTGGCCATTCCAGCCGCCAGGGGCAGCACCACATACAACACGGTGGACAGAACCAGCGTCTCCCAGGGCACGGTGACGTTGGTTACGCCAAGCAAAAATGCGGCGATGGGAGCAAAAGCCACCACCATCACCAGATCGTTCACCGAGACCTGCACCAGCGTGTAGTTCGCGTCGCCTTTGACGAGCTGGCTCCACACAAACACCATGGCGGTGCAAGGCGCAACGCCCAGCAAAATCATGCCGGCGATGTATTCGCTGGCCGATTGGGGGTCTACCCAGGGCGCGAAGATGTATTGGAAAAACAGGACACCCAGCGCGGCCATGGTGAACGGTTTGATGAGCCAATTGACCACCAGGGTCAGCAGCAGCCCTTGCGGCTTCTTGCCCACGTCCTTGATGGCGGCCCAGTCGACCTGGATCATCATCGGATAAATCATCACCCAGATGAACACTGCAACCACCAGGTTGACCTGCGCGATCTCCAGGCCTGCGACGGCCTGGAAGAATCCTGGAAGAAGCAGCCCCAGTCCCACGCCTGCAGCAATGCCCAGCGCAACCCAGATCGTCAAATACCGTTCAAACAGTCCCATGGTGGACTACCTCTTTCAAAGGAAAAGGCCTGGACCGTTGAAAGTCCAGGCCCGTCAAAATGTGGATGCCTCAGTCTGTGGTTTGTCCAATGTGGACAAGCTCTTTTTGCAGCGACAGTTTGTCGAGCTTGTCGATGGGCAGGCTCAGGAAGAGCGAGATGCGGCGACTCATGAGGATAAACGCGTCTTTGAACGCTTTGTTCACTGCGTCTTCATCGCCTTGCACCGCCGCCGGGTCTTCGACGCCCCAGTGCGCCGACATCGGCTGGCCTGGCCAGATTGGGCACACCTCACCGGCGGCCTTGTCGCAAACCGTCAGCACGTAATCCATGACCGGCGCATTGGGGGCCGCAAACTCGTCCCAGTTTTTGCTGCGCAAGCCCTCCGTCGAAAACCGGTTTCTTTGCAATAGATCCAGCGCATGCGGGTTGACCTGGCCAGCCGGGTGGCTGCCAGCGCTGAATGCACGGAATTTCCCCTCACCCTTCTGGTTCAGGATGGCCTCGGCGAGGATGCTGCGCGCGGAGTTATGCGTGCAGATGAAGAGTACGTTGTAGACGCGGTTTGACATGTGAATAGCCACTTTCAGCAGCAACAGTGGAGGGGTAGAGGGAATGAGGTGGGCAGCTTTCAAGCCGTAGCCGGTGTTTTATGCGCGGTGGTCACCGGCAAAGCCAGCGTGACCAGCCAGCAAATGGCCAGCATCACGGCAGACCCGATGAGGGCGTAAAGAAGCCCGCCCCACTGGTACAGCAGGCCAGACATCAGCGTGCCCATGAAACGCCCGAGGGCGTTGGCAGCGTAGTAAAAGCCCACGTCCTCGGCGGCCTTTTCAGAGCCCGCGTAGGCCAGGATGAGGTACGAGTGAACCGACGAGTTGACGGCGAATGCAAAGCCAAACACACCCAGGCCGCCCACTACCACCCACTCCAGATAGGGCGCCTGCATGGCCACCGCTAAGGCAATGGCCACAGGAACCACCGCCAAAATAGCCGACCACAGCCGTGCGGCGGGCACTTCGGTGCTCAGGCCGTCCTGGCTGCGTTTGACCAGTTGCGGCGCCATGGCCTGCACCAGACCATAGCCAATGGTCCAGGCTGCCAGAAAGCCGCCCACCATGGTGAACGTCCAGCCCTGCGAATACAGAAACACCGGCACACCCACCACAAACCACACATCGCGCGCGCCAAACAGCACCACGCGGGCGGCGGCCAGCGCATTGATGCCTGCGTTTTTGGCGAACAGCTCCTTGGCCGATTTGGAGGCCTTGCTCTTGCCCATCATCCGGGGCAGCGAGGTGACCACGCCCGCCAGCACCATCGCCAGCAGCGCCGCCATGGCCCACAGTGCCTGCTGAAAGCCCAGCGCCTCCAGCAGCAAACCGCCCAAAAAGAAACCCACGCCCTTCATGGCGTTCTTGCTGCCCGTAAACCAGGCGACCCACTTGAACAGCTGGCCAGCACCCTGCTCTTGGGCCTGCGCCGAGGTGACCTTGATGGCCGATTTGCTGGCGGTTTTGGTCAAATCTTTGGCTACGCCGCAAATGCCCTGCGCCAGCACCACCCAGGCCACCGACATGGCTACCGACCACTCGGGGTTGAGTTGCGCCAGCAAGCTAAAACCGATGATTTGCGTCACCAGCCCCACAGTCAGCATGCGCGTGATGCCATATCGCGTGGCCAGCCAGCCGCCAATCAGGTTGGCCAGCACGCCAGCCGCTTCATAGAGCAAAAACAGAAAAGCCAGTGCGAACGGCGAATACCCCAGGCGGTAAAAATGCAGCAGCACCAGCATGCGCAGTGCGCCATCGGTGAGGGTGAAGCCCCAATAGGCTGCAGTGACGATGGCGTAGTTGCGGGTGGCGTGGCTTTGCATTTCAGACACCCACATCGCGCATGTGGCAGGCCAGATCGACCATGCGGCAGGCATAGCCCATTTCATTGTCGTACCAGGCGTACACCTTCAAGAGCGTGCCGTCGGTGACCATGGTGGACAACGCATCGACGATGGAGCTGCGCGTATCGCGGGCGTAGTCGGCGCTCACCAGGGGCAGCGTTTCGTAACCCAGAATGCCCGACAGGTAAGACGATGCAGCGTGCTGGAACAGCGCATTCACCTCCTCGGCCGTTGTCTCACGCTGCAGTTCAAACACGCAATCGGTGAGTGACGCATTGAGCACCGGGGCGCGCACCGCGTGGCCGTTGAGCTTGCCCTTGAGCTCTGGGTAAATCAGCGCAATGGCGGTGGCGCTGCCGGTGGACGTGGGTGCCAGGCTTTCCATGGCACTGCGGGCACGGCGCAGGTCTTTGTGTGGCGCGTCCACCACCACGTTGGTGTTGGTCGGGTTGTGGATGGTGGTGATTTGTCCGTGACGGATGCCCAGCTGCTCGTGCACCACTTTCACCACCGGTGCCAGGCAGTTGGTGGTGCACGACGCCGCCGTGACGATGCGGTTTTTGGCAGGATCGTACAGCTGGTGGTTCACGCCGACCACGATGTT
This sequence comes from Acidovorax sp. JHL-3, assembly GCF_000526295.1. Taxonomy (NCBI): domain Bacteria; kingdom Pseudomonadati; phylum Pseudomonadota; class Betaproteobacteria; order Burkholderiales; family Comamonadaceae; genus Acidovorax; species Acidovorax sp. JHL-3. Next base: position 1,635,650 of record NZ_JAFU01000001.1, on the reverse strand, counting down.
GAGCACGTCGCCCACCTTCACCGGCGCGGCCACAATGACGCGCTTGGCGCCGCGGTCCAGGTGGCCCTGAATGGTTTCGGGCATCAAGAATTTGCCTGTGCACTCCAGCACCACGTCTACGCCCAGATCGCCCCAGGGGATGTCTGCCGCTGTGGGGTGCGCGCTGAACGAGAGCCGCTGGGCGCCGATGGTGATGGCGTTGTCGCCCTCGGCGGCAATGCGCTCGCGCCACTTGCCCTGCACCGTGTCAAACGCCAGCAGGTGGGCGGTGGCGGCAGCGCCGCCTTTGATTTCATTCAGGTGCACCACTTCCAGGCGATTGCCGCCGCGTGGGTCGTCCAGCGGGCGCTCGGCGGCGCCCATGGCCGCGCGCAGCGCCAGACGGCCAATGCGGCCCATTCCGTTGATACCGACTTTCATGACACGCTTTCTTTTATTAGTTCTATATTCATTGAAATATTGCATTATTCAATGACAGATGGATGACAGATCGTTGGAGTGACTGCGCAACTGCGCAAGCCACCCCCCCCAACGGCAACCTCGTTCAGAGACGCTTCAGCATTGGCCCGGAGCGCAGCACGCCGCTGCGGCCTTGTCGCGGCCCGGCACGGCCGCGCGTGCGGCGGCGGGCGCACAGCATGCACCGACTTCGGGGGTTTTGCCCGGCTCGTTGAACACCGGAATATTGCCCAGCGTGTGGAAATGCTCCCAGGCAATGCCTTGGGGATCGGTGATCCAGTGCTTTTCGCTGCGGGCATAGCAGCAGCTGGTGGCACCTTCGTCAAGCAGCGCCATATCGGCCGATTCGGCGCGGGCTTTCAACTGCGCCAGCTCGGCGGCATCGTCCACCTGAAAACCCAGGTGATCCAGCCCCGGCGTGTCGCCCCGGGTAGAGATCGCAAAGTTCACGCGCGGGTCGTCCAGCATCCACTTGGCGTAGTCCGCTTCAACGCGCGCCGGCTCGGCGGCAAACAGCCGCGAATAAAACGCAATGCTCTGGGCAAGATCATCGACATGGATGTGGACGTGGAATCGCTTCATGGTGGTCTCCTTGTATTCAGCAATCGCAAGACGTTGCCTGGGGCGCCAGGCAGTCAGCGCCCTGGCAACAGTTTTCGGTCAGAAAGCCCAGCAACTCGTTCATGGTGGTGATGGATGCGCGGTAAATCAGGTTGCGGCCCTGGCGCTCCTGGCTCACCAGATTTGAATGGGTGAGTTCTTTGAGATGAAACGACAGGGTGTTGGGGGCCACATCCAGCAGCTCTGCCAGCGCACCGGGCGTAAGCCCCTCGGTACCGGCCACGACCAGCGCACGAAACACCCTCAGGCGCACCTCCTGGGCCAGGGCGGCGAGCGAACGGACAGCGTCAATTTCAGTCATGCAGCAACTATACAATGATTGTTGAATTATTGTAAAGTATCGCCATTGGCGCCTTGCACCTTCACCGCCTGCGCGCACTTTTCAGGAATCCCATGCCCACACCCATCGCCCTTCTGGATCAGCCCACCAAGTACCTTTTCTTTACGGGCAAGGGCGGCGTGGGTAAAACCTCGGTTTCCACTGCCGTGTCGATCGGGCTGGCAGACGCGGGCAAAAAGGTACTGCTGGTCAGCACGGATGCCGCCTCCAACCTCGATGAAATGCTGGGCATCGAGTTGAGCAACCAGCCGGTGGCGGTGCCCGGCGTGCCCGGCCTGCAGGTGCTCAACATCGACCCCGATGCCGCGGCCGTGGATTACCGTGCGCGCGTGGTGGAGCAGATGGGCCCGCAGGCCAGCGACCAGGACATTGCCACGGTGCGCGAGCAGTTGTCTGGCGCGTGCACAACCGAAATCGCCACGTTTGACGAATTTTCCAGCCTCCTGTCGCAAGGCGGTGCCGCCTATGACCACGTCGTGTTCGACACGGCCCCCACGGGGCACACGCTCAGGCTGCTGAGCCTGCCCAAGGCCTGGAGCGGTTTTCTGGAAGGCAACGACCGCGGCGCATCCTGCCTGGGGCCGCACTCGGGCCTGAAAATGCAAGAGCAGCTTTTCAACGCAGCCCTGGCCGCACTCAACGACGCCACACAAACCACCGTGGTGCTGGTAGCCCGGCCCGATAAAGGCGCGCTGGATGAGGCGGCCCGCACCTCGGATGAGCTGCGCGCGCTGGGCCTGACGAACCAGCGGCTGGTGGTGAATGCCGTGTTCCATCGCACCCATGCAGACGACCCGATTGCCACGGCCATCGAGGCACTGGGGCGCAAAGCGCTCGACGAGATGCCCGCTGCGTTGCGCTGCCTGGTGGCCGACCACATTCCACTGCGGGCAGTGGACTCGGTGGGTTTGCCTGCACTGCGCGGACTGCTGGCCTCAAAACCCACAGCGGCAACGGGCGCAGCCACCCCCGCAGTGCCCGCCATGGACCACCACAAGCTGTCCGAGCTGGTGGCCGAGCTGGCGCAGGGTGAGCGCGGCCTGATCATGGTCATGGGCAAAGGCGGGGTGGGCAAAACCACCATTGCCGCCGCCATTGCACTGGGGCTGGTTCACCAGGGAAAGTCCGTGCACCTGACGACGACCGACCCTGCTGCGCACCTGGCCGTCACACTGAACGGAGAGGTGCCAGGGCTTAGCGTAGGCCGCATCGACCCGCAGGCCGAAACGCAGAAATACGTGGACAAGATTGTGGCCGCCCGCTCGGCCACCCTGACCGAGGACGAGAAAGCGCTGCTCATCGAAGACCTGCGCTCGCCCTGCACCGAAGAAGTGGCGGTGTTCCACGCCTTCTCGCATGTGGTGTCGCAGGCCCGAAGCGCGTTTGTGGTGATGGACACCGCGCCCACGGGCCACTCTTTGCTGCTGATGGATGCCACCGGCGCCTACCACCGCCAGATGGTGCGCGAATTTGAAGGCAAAGCCGCCGGGCGCATCGTGACGCCGCTGATGCGGCTGCAAGACGCCGACTACACCAAGATCATCCTGGTCACGCTGCCCGAAGCCACCCCGGTGTCGCAGGCTGTTGCGCTACAGGACGACTTGCGCCGGGCCCAGATTGAGCCCTATGCCTGGGTCGTCAACAAATCACTGCTGGCTACCGGCACGGGCGACCCCTTGCTGCAAGCGCGCCTGCACAGTGAGCTCCAGCAGATGGAGCGGGTGGCCGAACACACGCGCCACGACGTGCTGGTGGTGCCATGGACGGCGGAGCCCCCCATTGGCATCAGCGCGCTCGAAAAGCTGCTGGGCTGATGCGGCGGCACCAACCCTGAACATCCTCCACGTTCTGCGCCGCGGCCTACCCCGCTTTATTTCGCCGGATCGTTGCCACCCACCAGCAGCGCACCCACCGCAAGCCCCACGGCAAACGCCCCATAGACCGCCGCAAGAGACCGATGCGACAGACGGTGTTCGAAGCCGGGCGTGAGCCGCTCCGGGGTTAGTTGAAAATCTACGAAACAGGCTGCCGCACTGGTGGCCATGCTGCCAGCCAGCACGGCGCCCGGGTTGCGTGCTGCCGGTCGCCCATGCAGCGCCCCTGCAAACAGCGCCCCCCAAAATACGGACGCCCCATGGTGGGTGAGGTAACCCAGCAGCGTGTGTTTGATATCGGTCTGCCGGAAATACAGGGCTTCTTCGCGCCAATACCAGTGGCTCACGGCATTGATGGGCGCCGCCGAACTTCCGGTTTCCCGCCGGCCGCACACCATGAGTGCAGCGGCCGAAAAAAGGCTCGCCGCGGTCCCCGCCGTCAAGGCCCGCGTTATGGTGGATCGGAGTGCCGGTGTCATGGCCACAGTTTCACTGAATCCGCCGACGGGTCTGTAGGACGCAAGCGAAGGAACCCGCCCCTGTTGCAAAGCCGCTTTGCGGCACCTCCGCTCCCGCTGTGTTCCACCAGTGGAACGAGCAATCCAGCCAGCACCCGTTACCTGTGGTGACAGCCACGGCACCCTGCGCACGCTAAGGTAGCCCCTCCAACGGCGTGCCACGCCACCGATTCCTCCAGGAGACAACAATGCAGATGACCCGAGCCCTCACCCTGTCCACCAGCCTGACCGCTGGCCTGTGCGCCGCTTTGCTGGCGGGCTGCGCGGGCATGCAAAGTGGCGCGGGTACAGCGGGAGCAGGTGGGATGGGCGGGACTGCGGGAGCCACGGGCGCGGCGCCTGCATCGGTGGGCCCCGGGCCGCGCGGCGGCGTGTGCAATGCGGCGCCCGCGCAGGGGGTGATTGGCAAGCAGGGCACCCCGTCGGTGATTGAAAAGGCCCGGGTGGCCTCGGGTGCGGCCATGGCCCGCCTACTGCATCCCCGCCAGGTGGTGACGCTGGAGTTCAACGCCGAGCGCCTGAACCTGGTGGTGGACGGCAAAGGGCGGATTACGGCGGTGCGCTGCGGCTGAACAGGCGCCGCGGCCACCTGCACGATGGCGGCTGTCTTCACCTTTTTGCTCATATTTTAATAGCTGTTTGCGCTTTACCAATAAGCGCTAGAGCCATATTTGATGCATATTCTTTGACCAGCAGTGACGGCATTTCGCCCTGGTCTTCCGCCGGTCAGTCGGCCAAAAAGAGCGCCTGCAGATCGTTCAAGAAATCAAACCCGCGCTCAGTGGGGCGCACACGGGCCATGTCGCGGGTGATCAGGCCCTTGCGCTCGGCCTCGTCCAGCGCCTTGGCAATGGCGGTGACGGGCAGCCCGGTGCGCTCTACAAAATCCTGCAAGGCAAAACCCTCGCGCAGGCGCAGCGCATTGAGCATGTATTCAAACGGCAAGTCGGCCCGGCGCACGTCCTCGTCCTGCGCCAGGGCACGGCCTGCCAGCGCGTTGTCCATGTAGAGACGCGGATCGCGAAAACGCGTCTGGCGCACCACGCGGTGGGCAAAGCTGAGCTTGCTGTGCGCGCCCGCGCCCAGCCCCAGGTAGTCGCCAAATTGCCAGTAGTTGGTGTTGTGAAAACACGCATGGCCTGGCCGGGCGTAGGCCGATATCTCATAGCGCGCCAGCCCCGCCTGGCCCGTCATCTCGGTGATGCGGTCGAGCATGGCGTAGGCATCATCGTCCGGTGGAATGGCGGGCGGAAACTTGGCGAAGTAGGTGTTGGGCTCGATGGTGAGGTGGTAGATGGAGATGTGCGGCGGCGCCAGCGCCAGCGCGGTGGCCATGTCCTGCTCCAGCTCTTGCAGCGTCTGGCCAGGCAGCGCATACATGATGTCCAGGTTGAAGGTATCGAAGGCCTGCGCCGCCTCCTGCACAGCGGCCAGCGCCTGCGCGCGGTCGTGCACGCGGCCCAGGGCCTTCAGGTGCCGGTCGTTAAAACTTTGCACGCCCACCGACAGGCGCGTGACGCCGGCCGCGCGGAAGGCGTGAAACCGGTCTTTTTCGAAGGTGCCGGGGTTAGCCTCCAGGGTAATTTCGCAATCGGCCGCCAGCGGCAGGCGCGCGCGAATGTCGCCGATCAGGCGGTCGATGGACTGCGGCGAAAACAGGCTGGGCGTGCCGCCGCCGATGAAGATGCTGTGCACGCTGCGGCCCCACACCAGGGGCAGCGCCGCCTCCAGATCAGCCATCAGGGCATCAAGGTAGCGGGCTTCGGGCAACGCATTGCCCGCCCCGTCCACTTCGCGCCACTCGTGCGAGTTGAAATCGCAATACGGGCATTTCTTCAGGCACCAGGGCAGGTGCACATACAGGGCCAGCGGCGGCAGGCTGGTGAGCTGCAGCACCCCCGGGCGCATGTAGTGCTGGATGTCGCGCACCTGCGCGGGCGCGGCCTCAGCAGCGGGAACGATGGGGATGGAAACTGCCATGGTGAATTCAGAACCAGCGCTCGCGCATCAGCGCCAGCATCTGCTGCGCCGCACGGCCCCGGTGGCTGTGGGCATTTTTGACCTCGGTGGGCAGCTCGGCAAAGGTCTGGCCGAATTCGGGGATGAACATCACGGGGTCGAACCCGAAGCCGTTGCTGCCGCGCGGCGCACGCGTGATCTCGCCCACCACGCGGCCCACGGCGATCAGGGGCTCGGGGTCTTGCGGGCTGCGCACGGCGACCAGGGTGCTGACCATGGCGGCACGGCGGTTGTCCTGGCCCTGCATCTGCTCCAGCAGGGCACGCACGTTGGTGTCGTCGCCTTTTTCGTAGCCAAACTGCGTGGCGTAGTAGGCGGTGTCCACCCCGGGCAGACCACCAAAGGCATCCACGCACAGGCCTGCGTCGTCGGCCAGCGCAGGCAGGCCGGTGTGCGCGCTGGCAAAGCGCGCCTTGGCCAGGGCGTTTTCAACAAAGGTGCGGTGCGGCTCTTCGGCCTCGCCCACGCCCAGGTCGGCCTGGCGCACCAGCTCGATGCCCAGGGGCACCAGCATGGCCTGCAGCTCGGCAAGTTTGCCGCGGTTGTTGGATGCGAGAACCAGTTTCATAGTCAAAATGGCTTGTAGCGCTTATGGATAAAGCGCAAGCAGCTATTATTTTAATAGCGATTGTTGTTGCAGACCCACCAGCTCGGCGATGCCCTTGTCGGCCAGCGCCAGCAGCTGGTCCATCTCGGCGCGGGTGAAGGCCACGCCCTCGGCCGTGCCCTGCACTTCCACAAAATGGCCAGCGCCCGTCATCACCACATTCATGTCGGTGTCGCAGCCCACGTCTTCCACATATTCCAGATCCAGCAGCGGCGTGCCCTGCACGATGCCCACCGAAATGGCGGCCACGGGCCCCAGGATGGGTGTCGCCGTGATTTTGCCGCCGGCCAGCAGCTGGTTGACCGCGTCCTGCGCCGCCACCCACGCGCCGGTGATGGCAGCAGTGCGCGTGCCCCCATCGGCCTGGATCACATCGCAGTCGAGCTGGATGGTGCGCTCACCCAGCAGCTTCAGATCAAACACCGCCCGCAGCGAGCGGCCGATCAGGCGCTGGATCTCCTGGGTGCGGCCGCTTTGCTTGCCCTTGGCCGCCTCGCGGTCGCTGCGCTTGTGCGTGGCGCGGGGCAGCATCCCGTATTCGGCCGTGACCCAGCCTTCGCCGGTGCCGCGCTGGTGCGGCGGCACTTTTTCTTCCACTGAAGCCGTACACAGCACCTTGGTGTTGCCAAACTCGATCAGCACCGAGCCCTCGGCATGCATGGTGTAGTGGCGGGTGATGCGCACGGGGCGCAGTTGATCAGCGGCGCGGCCGCCGGTGCGAGTAAAGGTGGTCATGTGAATCAGAAGTTAGAAGGCAGTGGACCCTGGGGCTGCGGCTGGTTCCAAAAGCCTGGAAGGGGGCGGCACGGCGATCTCGCTGAGTAATCGCAGCTGCAATTTTCATCGCGCCGCCCAACTCGGCAGCCGCAAGCAAGGCCAGGGGCGGTAACGCCGCGCAATGCCATGCGGTCAGCCTCTCAAGCCTTGCGTGCAGCCGAACGCCGGATGGCTTCGTTGATCTCGGCAATCGAGCGCTCGATGGCGGCGTCATCCAGGTCATCGACCAGTCCATCCAGGGGCCCGGCCTGAATGGTCGAGGCGAAGACATCGTCACTGATGCTGTCGGTCGAAACACCTTGCGTGGAATCGAAGGTATCGGGGGTTTCCCACTCGAGCGCCACCACGGTCACGTTGTCGCTGCTCTCGCCTGCCTTGCGCAGGGCGGCCTCGACCAAGTCGGGCACCGCGTTCGACACGGTCTGCTGGCTCAGCTGGGTGGCAATGTCTTCGTCACTGAGCGTGCCCCACAGGCCGTCCGAGCACAGCAAAATGCGGTCGCCCTGCTCCAGGTGCACGGGCCCGGTACTGTCGTAAATGGGCTTGGTGGGCGAACCCAGGCAGGTGAACAGCACATTGCGGTTGATGCGGTCCAGGCCCGGCGGCGGCGCATTGCGCAGCTCCAGATAGGAATGGTCGCGCGTGCGGGTCAGCAGCTCGCCACCGCGCACCATGTACAGGCGCGAGTCACCGCAGTGAATCCACGAAGCCGCGCCCGCTTGCACCACGGCTGCCACCAGCGTGGTGCGCGGTGTGTCGAGCATGCCTTTTTCGGTGGCATAGCGCAGGATCTGGTGATGCGCCGCCAGCAGTGCAGACGACAGGAACTCCTGCACGTTCTCCAGCTGCGGCTTGGCCTGGCGCTGGAACAGCGCCGAGATGGTTTGCAGCGCAATCTGCGCGGCCACTTCGCCCTCAGGGTGCCCGCCCATGCCGTCCGCCAGCACAAACAGGCCCGACTCGCGCGTGTAGCAGTAGCCCATGCGGTCTTCGTTCTTCTCGCGCCCGCCGCGGCGGCTGATCTGGAATACCGAAAACTTCATAGTGACTCGCGCAAACAAGGATGCGCAAAGGCATCGTTAATGACCATGCAGCTTGCCCGAACCCGCTTTGCGTGGGTCGTGCTCATTTGGGCTTGGCCCCGATGCCGGTGGCATCACCCACCTTTTGCACATTCTTCTTGGTGTCGGACACCAGGGTGTCGAGCTGCAGCCGCATCTTTTCGGCCACCGAAAGCTTGGTGTAGCGGCGCTCGCCCTCGCGGCTGAGCTCTTTTTGCAGCGCAAAAACAGACTGCGGTCGCGAGAGCGGATCGAGCGCCATGCACCACTCCACCACCTCGATGAGGTTGTCCGAATACACGCCGCGCAACTTGGTCAGCGCCAGCGACAGGCGATCTTTCTCGATGCGCTGGGGCGCCTCGTTGGGCGGAAAGCCCTGCATGCAGGCGTAAATGCAGGCGCCAACGGCATAAATATCGGTCCACGGGCCCATGGACGAGTCGCGCCGGTACATCTCGGGTGCAGCAAAGCCGGGGGTGTACATGGGACGAATGAAGTTGCCCTCTTTGGACAGCACTTCGCGCGCAGCGCCAAAGTCGATCATCACGGCCTTGTTGTCGTCGGTGATGAAAATGTTGGCAGGCTTGATATCAAGGTGCAGCATCTTGTGCTGGTGCACGATACGCAGGCCGCGCAACACCTCGTCAAACAGTGAACGGATGGTGGATTCGCGAAACACCTTTTGCGTCTTCAGATCGCGCGCGGTGATGATGAAATCCTGCAGGGTGGCGCCCTCCAGGTAGTTCATCACCATGTAGACGGTTTCGTTCTCGCGGAAGAAATTGAGCACGCTCACCACCGAGGCGTGCGAGATCTGCGCCAGCGAACGGCCTTCTTCAAAAAAGCTTTTAAGGCCCAGGCGGTACAGCGAGAGCTTTTCGGGGGGCACCTTGGGCAGCAGCTCCCCAGGCGCCCGCGTGGCCAAGGAAGAAGGCAGGTATTCCTTGATAGCGATCTGCTGGCCTTCGGCGTCGAGCGCCAGATAGACCACACCAAAGCCGCCGGAAGACAATCGGCGTACCACACGGTAGCCCCCAATGACGGTATCGGGCGGCAATGGCGCCGGCTTGATTTTTGACATATTTTGCGAAGATGACCCGGGTATAGAGCGGAACCCGGATAATCACCGGATCGCAAGCAACCATCAAAAAAGTCCAATGCCAGTTTACAGCATGACCGGATACGCCAGCGCACAGCATGGCGCCTCTGCCACTGGCGCTGAAACCGACGCCCGCGCCCCCCAGGCCCGCCGGCTGGGGCTCGAAATCCGCTCGGTGAACAGCCGTTTTCTGGACCTGTCGTTCCGTCTTCCCGACGAACTGCGCGCCCTGGAACCCGTGTTGCGCGGCATGCTGACCGCGCAGCTCAAGCGCGGCAAGGTGGAAGTGCGTGCCGCGCTCGAAAACGACGATGGCAACAGCCTCCAGGACCCGGCACCCCGCCTGCTGCAACGCATCAACTCATTGCAGGACGCCGTGAAGGCCTGGCTCCCCCAAGCCGCCCCCCTCACCGTTGCAGACGCGCTGCGCCTGTGCGCCAACGCCAGCAGCGGCCCCGAGGACTGGAGCGAAGCCGTGCCGCCCCTGGCGGAGCAGGCACTCGCACAATTGCTGGCGGCACGCGCCCGAGAAGGCGAGCGCCTGGCGGCCATGCTGCACGACCGGCTCGGTCAGTTGCGCACCCTGGCGCAACAGGCTGGCCCCATGGTGCCCCTGCTGGTCGAACAGCAACGCCAGCGCTTCATGGAGCGCTGGAAAGAGGCCATGGCCCTGACCGACGGCTCCACCCTTCCAGAAGCCGCACGCGACCGCGCACTCACCGAGGCAACAGCCTTTGCCATCCGCATCGACGTGGCCGAAGAAATCACCCGCCTGAACTCGCATCTGGACGAGATCGAGCGCTTGCTCCAAAAAGGCGGCGAAGTGGGCAAACGCCTGGATTTCCTCATCCAGGAATTGCACCGCGAGGCCAACACCCTGGGCTCCAAATCGGCGGCCCTGGACCTCACGCGCATCAGCGTCGACATGAAAGTGTTGATCGAGCAGATGCGCGAGCAAGTGCAAAATATCGAATAACGCTCTTTTTTTGATAGCACCCAGCGGATATCACCCATGGATTACCCAGGAAATCTCTTTGTAGTGGCAGCCCCCAGCGGCGCCGGCAAATCCAGTCTGGTCAAGGCCCTTCTCGAACTCGACTCCCACGTTCACCCGTCCATCTCGCACACCACACGCCCTCCGCGCGGGCAGGAAAAACATGGCCGCGAGTATTTTTTCGCATCCGAGCCTGAGTTCGACGCCATGGTGCAAGGCAACGCTTTCGTGGAATGGGCCATGGTGCATGGCAACCGCTACGGCACCTCCAAAAAAGCCATCGAAGAACGCATCGCACAGGGGTCGGACGTGATCCTGGAAATCGACTTCCAGGGCGCACTCCAGATCAAGAAGGCGTTTGCCAACGCCATCCTCGTGTTCATCCTGCCGCCCAGCTGGGAAGAGCTGCGCTCGCGCCTGGAGCGCCGGGGCGAAGACTCGGCAGATGTCATCGAAGTGCGCCTCAAGAACGCAGCCATTGAGATGGCCCAGGTGAGCAAATTCGACTTCGTTATAATCAATGAGTTGTTTGAGCGCGCGCTTTTCGACCTGAAAGCCGTAGTTCACGCCCAGCGACTCAAGTACGCCGCCCAGCGCCGCGCCCGTGCTGACACCTTCCAGTCGCTCAATATCACCTGATTCCCGGAGAATACCGATGGCACGCATCACCGTAGAAGACTGTCTGGAAAAGATTCCCAATCGTTTCCAGCTCGTGCTGGCCGCCACATACCGCGCCCGCATGCTGAGCCAGGGTCACGCCCCGCGCATCGAAAGCCGCAACAAGCCCGCCGTAACGGCGCTGCGCGAAATCGCCGAAGGCAAAGTTGGCCTGGAAATGCTGAAGAAGGTTCCCGGTTGATCTTTTCGACTGGCAACTTGAACAAAAGGCACCGCACAGCGGTGCTTTTTTTTGCGCCTCGGGTATCTCATGCGCCACCGCGCTACATTTAAGGGATGAACGCGGTGCTCAATTCATATTCTGCAACGCAGATTCGGCCCGGCGAAGCCCCCGCTTCGGGCACGGTCAGTGCGTCAGCGGCCGCTGCCAATGCAGCGGCGGCCAGCTTTGCCTCACTGACAGACAATCTTGACTACCTCGACCCAACCAGCATCGAGCTGGTGCGGCAAGCCTATCGCTTTGCCGACGAGGCGCACCTGGGTCAGCTGCGCAACAGCGGTGAGCCCTATATCACCCACCCCATTGCGGTGGCGGCACTTTGCGCCACCTGGAAGCTCGACGCCCAGGCATTGATGGCGGCGCTGCTGCACGATGCCATGGAAGATTGCGGCGTAACTAAGGCCGACCTGATCGATCGTTTCGGTGCCCCGGTCGCCGAACTCGTGGATGGACTCACCAAGCTCGACAAGCTTCAGTTCAATACACGCGAGGAAAACCAGGCCGAGTCCTTCCGCAAGATGCTGCTGGCGATGGCGCGCGATGTTCGCGTGATTTTGATCAAGCTGGCAGATCGCACACACAATATGCGCACGCTGGCAGACATGCCGCGCAGCAAATGGGGTCGAATTTCTTCTGAGACGCTGGAGATTTATGCACCGATTGCCCACCGGCTGGGCTTGAATCAGACGTATCGCGAATTGCAGGATCTTTCGTTCCGGTATTTGCATCCGTGGCGTTATCAAACCCTGTCGAAGGCCATCAACAAGTCGCGCAACCGGCGGCGGGATCTGGTGCAAAAGGTGCAAGCGGAAGTGGATGCTGCGTTCTCCCGCATTGGCATGCCGGTTCGTCTTGCCGGACGTGAAAAAACCCTATACGCCATCTACCAGAAGATGGACCTCAAGCACCTGAGCTTTGCCCAGGTCACTGATATGTATGGCTTTCGGGTGATTGTTCCCAGCATCACCGACTGCTACACCGCTTTGGGCATCCTGCACCAGATGTTCAAGCCCGTGCCCGGAAAGTTCAAAGACCACATTGCCATTCCCAAGCTTAATGGGTATCAGTCGCTGCACACCACGCTGGTAGGTCCCTCGGGCGTGAACATCGAGTTCCAGATGCGCACCGATGAAATGCACGTTATCGCCGAGGCAGGCGTTGCGGCCCATTGGCTCTACAAGGCTCAGGACAGCGAAGGTAATGCGGCCGAGAGGCTGGGGACCAAATGGCTTCAGTCGCTGCTGGACATCCAGAACGAAACCCGTGATGCCGCTGAATTCTGGGACCACGTCAAGGTCGACCTGTTCCCTGATGCGGTGTATGTCTTCACGCCCAAGAGCCAGATCATGGCCTTGCCGCGCGGCGCCACCGTGGTGGATTTTGCTTATGCCATCCATAGCAATGTGGGTGACCGCACCACGGCAGGCAAGATCAACAATGAACTGGTACCACTGCGCACCGAACTGAAAAATGGCGACGTGGTGGAGATCATCACCGCCCCTATCTCCACGCCCAATCCGGCATGGCTGGGGTTTGTGCGCACGGGCCGTGCACGGTCCAAGATTCGGCACTACCTCAAGACTCTGGCACAAACCGAATCGGAAGGTCTGGGCGAAAAGTTGCTGACGCAAGCCCTGCGTGCAGAAGGGCTGGTCAGCCTCCCGCCCATGGATACGGAAACCCAGCCCATGTGGGACAAACTGCTTCGCTTCACGGGGAACCGTTCGCGCAGCGAATTGATGACAGACCTGGGGCTGGGCAAGCGCATAGCTAGCATAGTCGCTAAGCGACTCATGGTTCTGATGTCCGAGCACGGCCACCGGCCCGATGCGCTGCTGATGACCCGAGAGCGATACACATCCCACGAAAAACTGTCCCAAGGCGCTGTGACTCTGGATGGAAGCGAAAACGCTTCGGTCCAGTACGCACACTGCTGCCGCCCCGTCCCCGGCGACAGCATCGTGGGTTACCTGGGCCGTGGAGAAGGTTTGGTGGTCCACAATGCGCATTGCAGCGTCGCCAAGCGGCTGCAACACAAGGACAGCGAGCGCTTCATCGCGGTGGACTGGTCGGATGAACCCTCTCGCATGTTCGAGACCGGGGTGGTTGTTACCGTGACCAACGGCAAAGGGGTACTGGCACGCGTGGCGTCAGAACTGGCCAACTCGGAAGCCGATATAACCCATGTGGACATGGACGACGAGGTAGCACTTGACACCACGGACCTGCGCTTCGTGGTGGCAGTGCGGGATCAGGCCCATCTCGAATCAGCATTGCGCGGATTGCGACGCACACAGGCTGTGATCAGAGCGTCTCGAATCATTCCCCAAGCCTGAACTGTGGGCCCGGCAAGGTGAAGGTGACCGGTTCAGACCCCGCTTTGCCAAGGCTTATCAGGATACTGAACATCCATCACCTCCAGCCGATGCATACCTCCAGGGGCAGCCAGTGAAATTTCGTCACCCACCCTGGACTTCAGGAGTGCACGCGCTACCGGTGACATCCAGCTCACTTGGCCGTGGCCGCTTTCAGCCTCATCTATCCCCAGTATGGTGATTGTCCGCTCCACGCTGTCGTCTTCCAGGTAAGTAACGGTTGCACCAAAAAATACCTGATCGCTTCCATGGTGGATGGCTGGCTCGACGATCTCTGCAATCTCTAGTCGCTTGGTCAGAAATCTGATGCGCCGGTCAATTTCGCGCAACCTTTTTTTGCCGTAGAGGTAGTCCCCATTCTCGGAGCGATCCCCATTGCTGGCCGCCCAATGGACGATCTCCACGATCTTCGGACGCTCCGTGTCAATCAACTCCAACAGCTCCGAGCGCAACCGAGCATAACCTTGGGGGGTGATGTAGTTCTTCCCACCAACTGGGAGCGGCTGCGACACAAGATCGTCGTCGGTATCGGCGTCGGTTTCCTTGGTAAAAGCTTTGTTCATGGCGAAGTGTTACCCGCAAAACGAAAAGCAATCCACAAATGAAAAAGCCTGCAACTTTTCAGTTGCAGGCTTTAAACATTGGTGCGGCTGGCAGGAATCGAACCCACGACCCCTTGGTTCGTAGCCAAGTACTCTATCCAGCTGAGCTACAGCCGCTAAGCTTTGAATTATAGCACGAAAATCAGAGCGATCCAAAATTCTCACTATTTTTTGATTGATGCTTGCATCGTCTGCGTTAGCACCCATCCATTCAAATCACGGATGCAATTGTAATGCACCCGTAGCGGCCCCTGATCCAAATTCATCAATTTCTAACGAAAGAAAATTCAAAGCAAATGATGATCGTGCCAACGATCACTGGTAGGGCGTGTTGGACTTGAACCAACGACCAAAGGATTATGAGTCCTCTGCTCTAACCAACTGAGCTAACGCCCCTTGCGCCTACGATGAATCAAACGGGGCACCGCAAGTATTGTAGGGCGTTTACTTGCGGTAACTCAGCGCGTTGGACACCAACTTGGAGGTGATGTCCACGATCTGGATCATCTTGTCGTAGGGCATGCGGGTGGGGCCGATCACCCCCAATGTCCCAACCACTCGGCCATCTACCTCGTACGGTGCGCTGACGATCGAAAGTTCTTCGAACGGCACCACTTGGCTTTCGCCGCCGATGTAAATACGAACTCCCTCGGCCTGGCTGGATATGTCCAGAAGACGCAGTATCTGGGTCTTCTGTTCAAACAGATCAAAGGCTCTGCGAAGGTTGCCCATATCGCTGGAGAAGTCGCTCACGGCCAACAGGTTTCTCTCGCCAGAAATGACAACCTCATCCTGGGATTCAGAAAGCGCCTCCGAGCTGACATTGACTGCGGCCTGCATCAGTGAAGCGACTTCCCCGCGCAGCATGTCGACCTCCGACTTGAGCTTTTCGCGCACCTGCTCTATGGCCAAGCCGGCATAGTGGGCATTCAGAAAGTTGGCGGCCTCGATCAACTGCGACTGGGAGTAGTCCACGTCAGTGAAGATGACGCGGTTTTGCACGTCTCCTTCGGGCGAAACGATGATCACCAGGAATCGGCGCTCTGAAAGCCGAAGGAATTCGATGTGGCGAAACACGGAGGTGCGCCGAGGCGCCATCACGACACCCACAAACTGAGAGAGGTTAGACAAAAGATGTGCCGCATTGGCAATCACTTTTTGCGGCTGCTCTGGCACCAGTTGCGGTGTTGTCAGGGGATCCCGCTGCACCGTCAGCATGGTGTCTACAAACAGGCGGTAGCCACGCGCCGTGGGGATCCTTCCAGCGGAGGTATGTGGGCTGGCAATCAGCCCCAACTCCTCGAGGTCCGCCATGACGTTTCGTATCGTCGCAGGAGATAGTTCCAGACCGGACGCACGCGAAAGGGTGCGCGAACCCACAGGTTGCCCATCGGCGATGTAGCGCTCGACCAGCGCTTTAAGCAACAACTTGGCACGGTCATCAAGCATGGGGGGATTTTAGTGATGTAATTTCGCGATGACGTCCAATTTCCGCCATGTTGCGCTTATCGGCAAGTATCAGGCAACTGCTGCAGGCGCCATGACCGACAGTTCTCGCCGCGCCCTCGAAGAAATAGCGCAGTTTCTTGTCCGCCAGGGGTGCCAGGTGGTGCTTGAACAAGAAACAGCGATCAACACCAACCTGACCGCCTATCCCTCAATGGACGTAGACACCATTGGCACTCATTGCGACCTGGGCTTGGTAGTTGGAGGAGACGGCACCATGCTGGGCATCGGACGTCGGTTGGCGCGCTATGGCACCCCACTGATCGGGATCAACCAGGGGCGCCTGGGTTTCATTACTGACATCCCCTTCGACAGCTACCAGGCGGCGCTCACTCCCATGCTTTGCGGAGAGTATGAAGAGGACTTGCGCCCCTTGATGCGAGCCCGCGTGGTTCGTGAGCAGACCACGGTTTTCGAGGCCCTGGCCATGAACGATGTCGTGGTGAATCGCGGAGCCACATCCGGCATGGTGGAGCTGCGCGTGGAAGTGGGGGGGCGATTCGTGGCCAACCAGAGGGCTGACGGGCTCATCATCGCCTCACCCACCGGGTCTACGGCCTACGCCCTTTCTGCCGGCGGTCCCATGCTCCATCCTTCTATCCCGGGGTGGGTGCTGGTTCCTATTGCACCCCATACCCTGTCAAACCGTCCGATCGTTTTGTCCGATGCCACCGAGGTGGCCGTCGAGATCGTGAGCGGCAGGGATGTGAGCGCGAATTTCGATATGCAGTCGCTGGCATCACTGCTGCATGGCGATCGAATACTCGTTCAGCGCTCCGAGCATAGCGTTCGGTTTTTGCACCCGCTCGGCTGGAACTACTTTGCCACCCTGCGCAAAAAGCTGCGCTGGAACGAGGGGGGCTCCTGACCATGGCGCTCAAGCGGATCACACTGCGAGACTTCGTGATCGTTCAAGAGCTGACGCTCGATCTGCAAACTGGCTTCACCGTGCTGACAGGGGAGACGGGAGCCGGCAAATCGATTCTGGTCGATGCACTGCAGCTGGCTCTGGGCTCCCGCGCGGATGCTGGATACGTGCGCGAAGGAGCTTCCCACGCAGATGTATGCGCAGAATTCGACTACCCCTGCCAACTGCAACCATGGTTTGACGATGCAGGAATCGAAGCCGACGAAACCCTGCTTCTTCGCCGAACCATCGACACCCAAGGGAAAAGCCGTGGGTGGATCAATGGAACCCCTGCCACCGCGACACAACTGCGTTTCCTCGGAGATCAGCTATTGGATATTCATGGTCAGCATGCCTGGCAAAGTCTGACCCGCCCCGACTCCGTGCGGGGTTTGCTCGACGCGTATGCAGGTATCTCGGTGCAAGAACTGGCCGCGTGCTGGATTAAATGGCGTGCCGACCAGAAGATTCTGGAGGAAGCACGTGCGGCACAGTCATCACTCCAGCAGGAGCGCGAGAGGCTTCAATGGCAAATTGCGGAAGTCCGCAAGCTAGCACCCGCAGAGGATGAATGGGCACACCTGGAGGCACAGCACAAGCGCCTTTCGCACGCCCAAACGTTGCTGGAGGTCGCCCAAGGCGCGCTTGCAACCCTCGAGGAAGAGGCATCCGGCGCTCAGTCCAGTCTGGCGCGAGCGACGTCGCTTTTGCAGAGCCAGGAACTGCTTGAACCCGCATTCAGCGAAATGGCCGATATCCTCTCGTCCAGCCTGGCGCAGACCAACGACGTCATTCGCTCGTTGCAAGCCTATCTACGACACACCGACCTGGACCCCGACCGCCTCGCAGATCTCGATTTGCGACTTTCACAGTGGATGACTCTGGCGAGGCGTTACAAACGGCAACCAACTGAACTGCCCGCCTTGCTGCAAGCGTGGAAAAGAGAGCTGCAGCAACTGGACGCCGCAGCCGACCTCGTCGGCCTGGAAACCGCGCAAGCGAGCAGTGCCAAAGCCTACCAAACGGTTGCACGAGCCATTTCTCTCAGGCGGACAAGGGCAGCGCCCAAACTGTCAGCGGCCATCACACAGGCCATGCAGGGACTGGGCATGACGGGGGGGGTGTTTGAGGTGTCAGTAACAAAAACCGCTGAGCCTGCTCTTCATGGATTGGACGAGATTGCGTTTCTCGTGGCAGGTCACCCCGGCATGACCCCCCGCCCCATCGGCAAGGTCGCCTCTGGTGGAGAATTGTCACGAATTTCCCTGGCCATTTCCGTGACTACCAGCCAACTCGGCACGGCGCCGACCTTGGTTTTTGACGAAGTAGATTCGGGCGTCGGCGGGGCCGTGGCAGAAACAGTGGGTCGATTGATGCGGCAACTAGGGCGCGACCGCCAAGTGCTGGCAGTCACCCATTTGCCGCAGGTGGCTGCTTACGCCGATCACCACCTCATGGTGTCCAAGCGCCGAAATACAAAGGGAACCACCAGCACAGTGACGCCCGTTCTGGGCGACCTCCGGGTTACAGAGGTGGCCCGCATGCTGGGCGGCGAACGCCCAACTGGCACCAGCCTTGCCCATGCCAGCGAAATGCTGAGCTTGGCCAACACCCCGCAGAAAGGCTGACATCCATGCCCCTGGAAATTGTGCTGATCACCGGGATGTCTGGTTCCGGAAAATCCGTGGCACTGCACGCCATGGAAGATGCAGGCTATTACTGCGTAGACAACCTCCCCCCCGAACTGCTCCCGGCCTTTGTTGCACTCGAACACAAACACCACGGAAACCGCGTGGCAATCGCCATGGATGTGCGCAGCGCCACGTCACTGCCGCAAGTGCCGCAGGAACTGGAACGCCTGCGCAACCAGGGCGTGATCATTCAGTCCATTTTTCTGGATGCCACTACGGAAACATTGGTCCGACGTTTTTCCGAAACACGTCGACGCCACCCCTTGTCGCATGACGACATTACAGACGGACGGTGGGCACTCACGCAGGTGATTGAGCTGGAGCGCGAGTTACTGGCCGACCTGCGTGAGCAAGCGCATGTCATAGACACCAGCACGATAAGGGCGTCCCAGCTTCAAAGCTATGTCAAGGACCTGATGCCAGCAGCGCCGGGGCAGCTCACGCTGGTTTTCCAGTCGTTCGCCTTCAAGCGCGGAATTCCAGTGGACGCCGACTATGTGTTTGACGTCCGAATGCTGCCCAACCCGCATTACGAGCCGGCTCTGCGCGACCTGACGGGCCTGGACGCTCCCGTTGCCGACTTTCTACGCCAGCAGCCAGAAGTGGCACTGATGGGCCAGCACATTGAGCAGTTTCTCTCCCATTGGCTGGATATGCTGGACCGAAACCACCGAAGTTATGTGACGGTTGCCATCGGGTGCACAGGCGGGCAGCACCGATCGGTTTATCTTGTAGAGCAAATGGCCCAAGTATTCAGCGCCCGCTGGACCGTGCTACGACGCCACCGAGAGATGGATGGCCGCTAGATGCCCGCATCAAGATGGCTTTGCAATAGCTATAGCCCTGCCAACAACTTGCGAACGGGCGCAGGAAGACCCAGCGCCGCGATCTGTTCAGCAGTAAACCAGCCTCCCCCATCATCCGGCTTTAACTCAACAGCTTGCCCAACGACCACGGGGTGCAAATGAAGATCCCGGTGGGTCAGCACATGCAGGAAAGGGGTGCACTCCTCCATGGACTGCACACAAGCAGGTCCTAGCTCATGCAGTAACGCCAACAAATCCGGGCGCGACGAAAAAACCGGTACGCAATACAGCCCGGCCCAGATCCCAGCCGCAGGACGTCGAGACAACCAAAACCGCCCCACGGAATCTTTCAGCACCAAGAGCCACCACGATTCCGCACGGCGTTTGAGTTTGCGAGTTCTGACGGGATAGTGCTCAGGGGCTCCCTCGCGGTGCGCAACGCACAAGGTCTGCAAAGGGCATTGGGAGCAGGCTGGATTGCGCGGCGTGCACAAGCTTGCCCCCAGATCCATCAGCCCCTGGGTGTAGCGCGGCATGGCAAAGTCGATGTCTACCGAGGGCAACAAAGCTTGCGCGTGCGTCCACAACATCCGCTCGTTGCGGGCCACTGCCAAGTCCGCATCAAACCCCAGAACCCGTGTCAGCACCCTGCGCACGTTGGCGTCCAGAATGGGCGTGCGTTCTGCAAAACAGAACGCTGCAATCGCTCCAGCTGTCGAGCGCCCGATACCGGGCAGGGTAGCCAATGCCTGCGCTGTGCAGGGAAAACTTCCGCCATGGTCGCTCACGACGGCCTGGGCACAGCGATGAAGGTTGCGTGCACGGCTGTAGTAGCCAAGCCCGCTCCATAACGCCATCACGTCATCTGAAGGCGCATGGGCCAAAGCAATCACATCGGGAAACCGCTCTAAAAATCGCGCGTAATAACCCAGAACCGTGCTGACCTGTGTCTGTTGCAGCATGATTTCAGACAACCAGACCCGATACGGATCCCGCGTCTGCTGCCAAGGCAGGTGATGGCGCCCATGGATTTCTTGCCAGCGAACCACGCGCGTGGCGACATCCGCTTCCGAAAGAATCATGCAGGCGTAAGCCCGGTTTTTTCTGCAGCTTCCGCCAGAACAGGCAATGCTATCAACTGGGCAGTCAGTTCCGCCAATCGTCGTTCCAGTTGAACAAGCTCTTCTTCACCCGCCTCGATCTCGGAGATTCGCTCCACCAAGCCAGTGGCAGCATGTTGAATGCGGTCGACGGCTTCAATCCGCCGGGCAAAACTGCGGCGGCGTTCCCGCAACTGAGCATCCAGTTGCGCCGTTGCAGACTTGCTCCACAGCTCCAGGTCATTCGCCGCCGACTCGTACACAGTGCGCAAGCGCATGGCCAGCGCACGAACCAGCCGCTCGGCGAACTCCGGTTGCACCAGCTTCAGGGCATTGCCGACACCCAGGTACTGCAGATGGCTTTGTTCAATTTGTGACAGCTCTTGGGCGAAGTGTTCAAGTTGCGGCGGGGGCGGCACCTGAAGGGAGAAACCAAACTCCGAATTCAGCTGACGAAAGGTGCCACCCAGCATCGCCTGGATTTCAATACCAGAGGCCTGCGCCTTGTCCAGTGTGCCCCTTAGCTTGTCGAAGGTCTTAGCATAGGTTTTGCGCACGCCCAGCTTTAAGCCCCTTTGCTGGAGCATCTGTGCCAACTCGGTCAACTCCATCTTGAGCGACTTCGCACCCAGCTGATGAAAAACGTCTCGCAGCAACTTGAGATGCACCGCGCGAACCGCCTGAATCTTGGCAGTGCTCAAATCGAACTCACGCTGCTCCTGTTCCACGCGGTGCCGCATTGACTCGATCACCGAAGCGTTTTTGCCGCGAAGACTCCGCAACTCCGCCATCTGGTCGTCAAGATCTCTTCGTCGAATATTGATGACACGCGAAGTTTCTGCACGCAGACTCCCCACCCCCGTTGCCACGGCAGCCCGCAAGATAGCCTGGCGACGGCCCATGATTCCCTTGGCCAGCGCCTCTTCCAACACGGGCAGGCCACTGGATTCGAGCAACAGGTCGTCGCATGTAATTTTTGCAACCAGGCCCTTTTGCGCAGATACAGGCACCACCTGCTGCAACGGCACGCCCAGCATGTCCGCGGAGGTCATGCATTGCCGGTTCATCTGCGCGAGGATTTCATCCGGCGAATTGAGGGTGTCCCACAGGGTGTCAATCTTGTTCAGCACAACCAGGCGTGCATCGAGGCTGTCCACAGAGGTTGCCAGGTGTTCTCGCCAAATGGACAAATCCGAACGGGTAACTCCCGTGTCCGCACTCAGAATGAAAACCACTGCATGCGCCTGCGGAATGAGATTGACCGTCAACTCGGGCTCGGCGCCCACCGCATTCAATCCAGGGGTGTCCAAAATCACCAGGCCCTGCTTGAGCAAGGGATGGGGAATATTAATGATGGCGTGGCGCCACATGGGTACTTCGACCAAGCCCTCGGAATCAGGAACCGGATTTTCGTCCGCCAACTCATCGTGCCAGAACCCCAGCGCCCGGGCGTTGTCCAGCGTGACCTTCCGAACCTCCGCAACCTTCTCAAGTGCTTTGGCGATTTGATCGGCGTTGTTGACATCCAGGGGGATTTCGATCCAGCGCTCGGGCTTCACGCGCCATTCAGCAAGACCTTGCAGTTGCAACCGGGTTTCGATTGGAAGCAGCCGAAGACTGGGCGCCAGCGAGGCGTCGTAGCCCAACTCCGTTGGGCACATCGTTGTGCGGCCAGCACTGGCAGGCATGATGCGACGGCCATAGTCAGCAAAGAAAATGGCATTGATCAGTTCTGACTTCCCCCGCGAAAACTCCGCGACGAAAGCCACCATCACCTTGTCACTGCGGACCTGGGCTTCGAGGCGATTCAGCCGCTCCTGAACTGCAGCGTCCATGAGTTCGTGGTCAGACATCCACTCGGACAGACGGTGAATCTGGTGGGCGAACTCACGCCGCCACACGCCGTGCTGGTCGAACTGCTCGTTGAATGATGGTCCCACTTTGCTCCCGGAATGCGATGAACGGTCTACATGTAGACATGCTCAAAATATAGCATTGACCGCCCCTTGGGAGCGATATCCATGCCGATGGCCATCCGCGCCACGTCATGCGCGTTGGCATCGGGGACAAAAATAGCTGCTGCGTTGACCCTGACGAACCAATTTGATGGCCGTGCCGCAGTGATGGCACGGGGCACCGACACGCCCGTAGACATTGGCCTCATGCTGGAAATGCCCATCCTTTCCGTCGGCGCTGGAAAAGTCCTTCAATGTGCTGCCGCCCAATTCCACTGCACGCTCAAGCACCGTCGTGATCGCTGAATAAAGTCTGCGCACTCTCAAGGGACCGATGCGATGCGCTGCAACGGTGGGTCGAATGCCTGCAAGAAACAGCACCTCACAAGCGTAGATATTGCCTACCCCCACGACCAGACGCCCCGCCAGCAGCACCTGCTTGATGGGCGCGCGACTCGCCTTGAGCCCCGCTTCGAAGGCAGGATAGGTAAAGTCCTCGGACAGCGGCTCTACTCCCAGCCCGCCCAGCAGCTTTTGCGCCACGGCATCCTGCTCGCTGGCCGCATAGACCACGGCGCCGAAACGCCTGGGATCATGCAGACGCAATGTTCCTTCTGACGTGAGGATGTCGAAATGATCATGCCCACCCGGTGGGGGCAGATCACGACTGAAACGCAGGCTGCCCGACATTCCAAGATGCAGCAACAGAAGGCCCGAGTCCAGATCGAGCAGCAAATACTTGCCCCGGCGGCGCAGCGCGACCACCTTTTTGCCAACCAGCGATTGTGGGTCACACCCCAAAGGCCACCGCAATGGTTTACCCACACATACCGACTCGATCCTGGCCCCAGCAATAGCCTGCGCAAAGCTGCGACGGGTGACTTCCACTTCGGGCAACTCAGGCATGCAATAGCCTTTGAAACAGGTTTGGGAGCATGGATTATTATGGCCCGATGGTGCAATCTCATCGCTTTCGAACAGCCCTTCTCACTGCCGCTCTGGCGGCAACAGCAACTACGGGATGGACACAGTCCGGCGATGAGAAACGCCCCGACACCTCAGAAGCCACAACGCTACCAACGCCCAGCGCGCAGTTGGATGCAGAACTTTTCTATGAGATATTTTTGGGCGAGCTGACCACACAGTCAGGAGACCCAGGCGCAGGCTATGCACTGATGTTGGAAGCGGCGCGGCGCAGTGGAGAAAGCGCGTTGTACCGACGTGCCGCAGACATTGCCTTGCAGGCCCGATCAGGTCACTACGCCCTGGCAGCAGCACGTGCGTGGAAAGAGGCGCAACCCCAATCGCGGGAAGCCAACCGCTACACATTGCAGATACTGATTGCACTCAATCGAATAGGCGAGACCGCGGACCTGCTGCGCCAGGAGTTGACTCAGATGCCGACTGCAGCCAAAGCTGCGGCCCTGTCGGCCCTTCCTCAGGTGTATGGCCGTGCCAGCAACAAGCAATTGGCCGCCAATGTGGTAGAGCAAGCGCTAATCGATGAACTGCGCCATCCCGCCACAGGCCCCGCTGCGTGGACCGCATTGGGGCGCATGCGCCTGGCGGCTGGGGATAAGGCTGGAGCGCTTGAGGCGGCTCGTCGGGCCTTGGCACTGGACGGCTCGAGCGAAGTGGCCTTGCCATTGGCCCTTGAACTGATGCAGGAGGACGTTACGGAAGCGGAATCGCTGGTGACAACCCGCCTTGCCAATCAGCCCGATCCCGAATTGCGCACGGCATATGCCCGCGTCCTGCTGAGCCAGCAGCGTTACCCCGCTGCGCGCCAGCAGCTGGAGATCGTGACACGCGACAAGCCGGATCTGAGGGAAGCGTGGCTTGCTCTTGCGACACTGCAATTCCAGGATAACCGCCTGCCCGATGCTGAAAAATCACTGCAGCGCTACATCGAACTGACAAATGCGATCACGGCAGATCCCGACATACAGCAGCGCGGTCTGACTCAGGCCTATCTTCTTTATGCGCAGCTTGCTGAAAAGAAAAAAGACTATGCAGCAGCCGAATCCTGGCTCGGACGCATAGACAAGTCGGAAGAATTGCTCAGCGCACAGCGGCGTCGTGCGTCCATACTCGCCCAACAGGGAAAGATATCGCAAGCACGTGCCCTGCTTCGCGGTCTGCCCGGCAATACCTCAGAGCAGATCCGCTTGAAACTGCAGGCTGAGGTGCAGTTGTTGCAGGAGATGCGTTTATACAAAGACGCCCTGGCCGTTCAGACCGAACTGGTGGACCTGGACCCGCAAGACAACGAACTGATTTACGACCAGGCCATGCTGGCCGAAAAGTCGGGTGATCTGGGCATGATGGAGCAGCTGCTGCGGCAGCTGATAGCACGGCAGCCCGACTACCACCACGCCTACAACGCCTTGGGATACTCGCTGGCTGAACGTGGCCTGCGCCTGGAGGAGGCCAAAGGGTTGATCGCCAAGGCGCTGGAATATGCTCCTGGCGACCCCTTCATTACGGACAGCCTTGGTTGGGTCGAATTCCGCCTCGGCAACAACGCGCAGGCATTGCAACTCCTATCAGCCGCCTTCGAGAAGCGGCCCGACGCGGAAATTGCCGCACACCTCGGTGAAGTCCTCTGGAGCACCGGAGACCGCACACGCGCCTTGAGCATCTGGCGCGAGGGGCTGCGCCTGAATCCAGACAACGAAACGCTCAAAGGCACACTGAAAAGGCTGGGGGCC
Organism: Acidovorax sp. JHL-3; assembly: GCF_000526295.1. Classification (NCBI taxonomy): domain Bacteria; kingdom Pseudomonadati; phylum Pseudomonadota; class Betaproteobacteria; order Burkholderiales; family Comamonadaceae; genus Acidovorax; species Acidovorax sp. JHL-3. The sequence continues at coordinate 1,610,730 of NZ_JAFU01000001.1, read as the reverse complement.
AGGCCCTGATGTTGCGCGCCATTTTTCCGGGCCAGCAACCCCAAGGCCCCTCCCGGACGCTGCCCTACGGGGTAGCTTGCCTGCTGGCGTTTTTTGTTCTGTTGCTGGCCGGCTGTGCGCAGCCTCAACTGCGGCCTGCACATTCACACGACACGCTATGGGCAGGTCGCCTTGCGTTGCAGGTGGAAGATCAGGCGTCACAGTCCTTTTCAGCGTCGTTCGAACTCTCAGGGTCGGCACAACAAGGCCAATTCGTCTTGCTCAATCCTCTGGGCAACACCATCGCACGAATCCAGTGGAATGCCGGCCACGCAGAGATTACTACGGGCCAGGACACCCGGAAGTCTGAGTCACTGGAGGCCTTGCTGCAGGATGTCCTGGGAACCGGTATTCCCGTCGCAGCACTGTTCAGCTGGCTAGAAGGCACCCAGGTTGAAGCCGTTGGCTGGCATGTCGATTTATCGGCCATTGCATCTGGGCGACTGGTCGCACAGCGCCATACACCTGCGCCGCAAGCCACCCTGCGAATTGTTCTGACCCGCTGACACCGTTTCATGCAAAACCTGTACGACGTGCCGGCACCGGCCAAGCTCAATCTTTTCTTGCACATCACTGGCCGCCGACCCGATGGCTACCACCTGATGCAGTCTGTCTTCATGCTGATCGACTGGTGCGATTCGCTGCATTTCGAACTGCGCCACGATGGCCGCATCACCCGCGAAGACCTGGGACCCACACTGCCCGCTCTCGACCTCACGCTGCGCGCGGCGCAGGCCCTGCAAAAGGCCACCGGCTGCGGACTGGGAGCTCACATTGGCGTGCTGAAAAAGATTCCTGCCCAGGCAGGCATGGGTGGCGGCTCGTCCGACGCGGCCACAACGCTGCTGGCGCTCAATCGCCTGTGGAAGCTGAACCTGCCCCGCCCCGCGCTGGAAGCCATCGGGCTGACACTGGGCGCCGACGTGCCGTTTTTTTTGCGCGGCCACAACGCCTGGGTGGAGGGAATTGGTGAGATAATCACGCCGCTTGAGAATGCACATCAGCTACCGCGAGCGAGCTTTGCAGTAGTGAAACCCGAGGCGGGTCTGGATACGAAATCAATTTTTTCTGCTCCAGATCTGAAACGTGATTCAGATCGTGCTACAATCTTAGGCTTTGCTGCAGCACACTACAATTTCGGTTGTAATGACTTGCAACCAGTTGCCCAGGCCTTATGCCCCGAAGTGACGCAGGCCCTTCAGTGGCTTGAATCGCACGGTTTGCAAGGTCGAATGACCGGTTCGGGTAGTGCAGTGTTTGCGCAAATTTCGCATGCCGTTGATCTTCAAAACGCCCCCGGCGATTGGCAGGTCAAAACATGTGAGAATCTGATGATTCATCCTCTGGCAGGATGGGCAGCAGACAAGAATTTCGGTTGATTGTTTTTGCAATCAACCCGTGTAGGGGAGTCGCCAAGCTGGTTAAGGCACCGGATTTTGATTCCGGCATGCAAAGGTTCGAATCCTTTCTCCCCTGCCAAATTTCTTTTCGCGTACGGGCTTTTTTTTCAGACTGCTGGGACGCTCATGCAAGCCAACCAACCCGACTTCATGGTTTTCACCGGCAATGCCAACCCTGGCATGGCAGCTGAAATTGCCCAACACCTTGGCACCACCTTGGGTGCTGCCGATGTGGGCCGCTTCTCCGACGGGGAAGTCACCGTCGAAATCAAACAAAACGTGCGAGCCCGTGACGTTTTCGTGGTGCAGTCTACCTGCGCACCCACCAACGAAAACCTCATGGAACTGCTGATCATGGTGGACGCGCTCAAGCGTGCTTCAGCCGAACGCATCAGCGCCGTGATTCCCTATTTTGGCTACGCCCGCCAGGATCGCCGCCCCCGCTCCAGCCGGGTTCCGATCTCCGCCAAGGTGGTGGCCAACATGTTGCAGGCGGTGGGCGTGGCCCGCGTGCTGACCATGGATCTGCACGCCGACCAGATCCAGGGGTTCTTTGACATCCCGGTAGACAACATCTATGCGTCGCCTGTTCTGCTGGGCGATCTGCGCCAGAAGAATTACGAAGACCTGATCGTCGTGTCGCCTGACGTCGGCGGCGTGGTTCGCGCCCGGGCCCTGGCCAAGCAGCTCGGCTGTGATCTGGCCATCATCGACAAGCGCCGTCCCAAGGCCAATGTGTCCGAGGTGATGCACGTGATCGGTGAAATCGATGGCCGCAACTGCGTGATCATGGACGACATGATCGACACCGCCGGCACGCTGGTGAAGGCTGCCGAAGTGCTCAAGGAGCGCGGTGCCAAGAAGGTGTACGCCTACTGCACCCACCCCATTTTTTCTGGCCCCGCCATTGAACGCATCGCCCAGGGCTCGGCCCTCGACGAAGTGGTGGTGACCAACACCATCCCTTTGAGCGACAACGCCAAAGGTTGCGCAAAAATCCGCCAGCTCTCCGTGGCTCCGCTGATCGCCGAAACGATCCAGCGCATTGCCAAGGGAGAGTCGGTGATGAGTTTGTTCTCGGACCAAGAGAATCTTTTCTGAGCGCCGGTCGCGCCTGTGTGGCGTGGCTTTGCTGAGTCAGATGCTTGCAGGCCTCCTTCGGGAGGCTTGCCTGTTCGGGAGCATTGTTGTGGGCTTGCCGCCATCTGGGCGCAACAAGCCTTTTTTTAACAGGGAATGACTGGTCGCGGTCGTCCCTTTTCAGGAGCTAATTATGAACATCGTCGCTTTTGAGCGCGCCAAGCAGGGTACGGGTGCGAGCCGCCGTCTGCGCAATTCGGGCAAGACGCCTGGCATCGTGTATGGCGGTTCTGCTGAACCCCAGCTTATCGAGGTCGACCACAACGCACTGTGGCACGCCCTGAAGAAGGAAGCTTTCCACTCCAGCGTGCTGGACATGGAAGTGGCCGGCACAACCGCCAAGGTTCTGCTGCGCGACGTGCAATACCACCCCTATAAGCAACTGGTGCTGCACATTGACTTCCAGCGCGTGGACGAAAAGACCAAGCTGCACATGAAGGTGCCACTGCACTTCAGCGGCGCGGATGAGTCCGACGCTGTCAAGGTGGACAAGTGCCTGGTGAACCCCGTCGTGAACGAACTCGACGTGACCTGCATGCCTTCCGACCTGCCTGAGTTCATTGCCGTGGACCTGAGCACGCTGAAGAAGGGTGTTTCCCTGCACCTCAAGGACATCAAACTGCCCAAGGGTGTAAGCGCTGTGATCCGTGGCGGTCAGAACAACAACCCCGTGCTGGTTTCCGTGACCAACCCCGTGGTGGAAGTGGTGGCGCCTGTCGCCGACGCAGCACCTGCCGCCGATGCCAAGGGCAAGGGCAAGGGCAAGAAATAAGACCGGCGCACCGGTCTTCGCGGCCTGCTCCGGCAGAGCTGCATCCAACGGCCCACCTGTGTGGGCCGTTTTCATTGGTAGCTACCGATAATTGCGCACATGATCAAACTGTTTGTGGGCCTGGGCAACCCAGGGCCCGACTACGAGGCCACCCGCCACAACGCGGGCTTCTGGTGGATAGACGCGCTGGCGCGCGAACTCAAGGCCACGCTGGTGCCCGAGCGCAGCTACCACGGGCTGGTGGCCCGCACCAGCGTACATGGCCAGAGTGTGTGGCTGCTGCAGCCCCAGACCTTCATGAACCTGTCGGGAAAATCGGTGGCGTCACTGGCGCGGTTCTTCAAGATCCAGCCCGAGGAAATCCTGGTGGCGCACGATGAACTGGACATCGCCCCCGGCCAGGTGAAACTCAAGCGCGGGGGCAGCCATGCCGGGCACAACGGCCTGCGGGATATTCATGCCCAGCTCGGTTCGCCCGATTACTGGCGCCTGCGCATTGGCATTGGGCATCCGGGCGTCAAGGCCGAAGTGGCCAACTGGGTGCTGAAAAAACCCTCGCCCGACCAGCGCACCTTGATCGAGGACAGCATCGCACATTCACTCAAGGCGCATCCGGCCTTGCTGGCGGGGGACATGGAGAAAGCCACTTTGCTGATCCACACCACCAAGCCACCGCGTCCCAAGCCACCAAGACCTGAAGACAACTAAAAGCTATTGTTTTTATAGCTATTAGCGCTTGACGGGTAAGCGCTAGAGGCCAAAAAAACTTATATTTTGGTGACAGCCTGCAGCCGGTGAAACTTCTGCCACAGCGTTTCCCGGCTCTCCACATGCTGGGGGTCTACCGGGATGCAGGCCACTGGGCACAGCTGTACGCACTGGGGCTCGTCGAAATGGCCCACGCATTCGGTGCATTTGTCGGGGTCGATCTCGTAGATTTCCTGTCCCAGGGTGATGGCCTGGTTCGGGCACTCGGGCTCACACACATCGCAGTTGATGCACTCGTCAGTGATTCTCAGTGCCATGCGGTCCTCCCCGTAGATGGCGGGAGCGCCAGGCGCGATTGCAGCGAATTCAGGGAGACGGTCTTCATGCGGCGTATTATCCCGCGCCCCTGCCCTGCACTGCTTTGACGCCAGGCACAACACACCACCGCCGCCATGGGTGCTTTGTCGGTATGCTGCGCAGGCACCTGACCTTTTTCAATCGACTGAAGCACCCACGCTCCGCCAGCATCCGATCCATGGGTTTCTTTCTTCTCAAACGATTTTTCACCCTTGTTGCCACGCTGCTCGGTGCGTCGGTGGTCGTGTTTGTGGTGCTGGACATTCTGCCGGGCAACGCCGCCCAGGTGCTGATGGGGCCAGACGCCTCACCCGACGCCGTGGCCGAGCTTGCCACCCAGCTGGGGCTGGACCGGCCCGCAGTGCAACGCTATGGGCAATGGATGCGTGGCCTGGTGGTGGGCGACCTGGGTGACAGCTACACCTACGGCAGCCCGGTGCTGGAGCTGGTGCTGGAACGCCTTGCGCTCACGGTGCCGCTGGCGCTGATGGCCATGGTGCTCAGCACGGTGCTGGCCCTCGCGGCGGGCCTTTTTGCCGCTGCGCGCCACAACCGATGGGGCGACCTGGGCGTGATGGGCCTGGCCCAGCTGGGCATTGCCATTCCCAACTTCTGGTTCGCCATCCTGCTGATCTTGCTGTTTTCGGTCAAGCTGCAGTGGTTTTCGGCCGGGGGCTTCCCGGGCTGGACCGAAGACAGCGGCGGCGGCCCGCTGCAAGCGCTGAAAGCACTGCTGCTGCCCGCGCTGGCGCTGGCCGTGGTGCAGGCGGCCATTCTGGCGCGCATCACGCGCTCGGCCGTGCTGGATGTGCTGCGCGAAGATTTCGTGCGCACCGCGCGCGCCAAGGGCCTGTCGCGGCGGGCCGCGCTGTGGGGCCATGTGCTGCGCAACGCCATGATCCCGGTTGTCACGGTGATGGGCCTGCAGTTTGCCAACCTGCTGGCGGGCACCATCGTGGTGGAAAACGTGTTTTATCTGCCGGGCCTGGGCCGGCTGATCTTCCAGTCGATTGCCAACCGCGATCTGGTCGTGGTGCGCAACTGCGTGATGCTGCTGGCGGCCATGGTGGTCGTCGTCAACTTTTTCGTGGACCTGCTGTACGCGGTGATCGACCCCCGCGTGAAGGCCAGCGACGTATGAGGTGGCACCCCCCTGAGTCGCTTCGCGCCATCCCCCCAGGGGGACGCCACCCGTGGCCTGGCAGAGCCAGTTCCACGGTGGCGCTGGCTTTGGGGCGCGCCGGTTTCAAGCGCCGGGGGCTTCACAAAAAGCGGTCAACAAACCCATGAGCGCAACGACTTCCTCATCCGTTCGGTTGTCACGCCCCCACTGGCTGCGCCGTGCCCTGGGGCACCGCAGCTTTGTTGCGGGCGCCCTGCTGGTGGCGTTGCTGCTGGCCACAGCGGCCCTGTCGCTGGTGTGGACGCCCTGGTCGCCCTACGAAATGGACCTGCCCGCCAAGCTGCAGCCCCCCAGCGCCCAGCACTGGCTGGGCACCGACGCCTTTGGCCGCGACGTGGCGTCACTGCTGCTGGTGGGCGCACGCAACTCGCTGCTGGTGGGCGTGATTGCGGTGGGCATTGGCATGGGCCTGGGCGTGGCGCTGGGGCTGCTGGCCGCCGCGCGGCGCGGATGGGTGGAAGAAACCATCATGCGGCTGGCCGACTTCACGTTTGCCTTTCCAGCCATTTTGTCGGCCATCATGATGACGGCGGTGTTTGGCGCGGGCATCGTCAATTCGATCATCGCCATTGGCATCTTCAATATTCCCACCTTTGCGCGGGTGACGCGCGCCTCGGCCAATGCCGTGTGGTCGCGCGATTTCATTCTGGCGGCGCGTGCGTGCGGCAAGGGCAGCGTGCGCATCACGCTCGAGCATGTGCTGCCCAACATCGCCTCGGTGCTGATCGTGCAGGCCACGGTGCAGTTTGCCATTGCCATCCTGGCCGAGGCGGCGCTGTCGTATTTGGGCCTGGGCACACAACCGCCGCAGCCCTCGTGGGGCCGCATGCTCAGCGACGCCCAGACCCTCATGTTCCAGGCCCCGCTGCTGGCCGTGTGGCCCGGCTTGGCGATTGCGCTGGCCGTGCTGGGCCTGAACCTGCTGGGCGACGGCCTGCGCGATCTGCTCGACCCGCGCTTGGCCCGCAAGCGCTGACCTGCCTCGCCGCTCCGATGAACACCCAATCCCCACCCACCCCCCTGCTGCAAGTCGCCGACCTGCGCGTGCACCTGCACACGCACCAGGGTGCTGTCAACGCGGTGCGTGGCATCGATTTCACGCTTCACCGCGGCGAAACGCTGGGCCTGGTGGGCGAATCGGGCTGTGGCAAATCACTCACCGCCCTGGCGCTCATGGGCCTGCTGCCCGACGCCGCGCAGGCCAGTGGCAGCATTCTTCTGGATGGGCAGGAGCTGGTGGGGCTGGACGACCGCGCGCTGTGCCGCCTGCGCGGCAACCGCATCGGCATGGTGTTCCAGGAGCCCATGACGGCGCTGAACCCCGTGCACCGCATTGGGGACCAGGTGGCCGAGCCCCTGCGGCTGCACCGCGGCATGGGCCGTGCAGCGGCTCGCCGCGAGGCCCTGGCCCTGCTGGAGCGCGTGGGCATTGCCGATGCCGCGCGGCGCCTGGATGCCTATCCGCACCAGTTCTCGGGCGGGCAGCGCCAGCGCATCACCATCGCCATGGCGCTGGCCTGCGGGCCCGACCTGCTGATTGCCGACGAGCCCACCACGGCGCTGGATGTGACCGTGCAGCAGCAGATTCTGGACCTCATCAGCGACCTGGTGGCCGAGCGCGGCATGGCGCTCATCCTGATCTCGCACGACCTGGGCGTGATCTCGCAAAACGCCGACCGCATGCTGGTGATGTATGGCGGCTCGGTGGTGGAAAGCGGCCCCACAGAGGCTGTCTTCGCGACCATGGCCCACCCCTACACGCGCGGCCTTTTTGCGGCGCGCCCGCAACTGGTGCCGCACCGCCGCGGCGAGCGCCCGCGCCTGGCAACCATTGCGGGCACCGTGCCCGAGCTGGCCCATCTGCCCGCCGGTTGCCCCTTTGCGGGGCGCTGCGGCTTCACCATGGACGCCTGCCACACCACCCCGCCGCCACCGGTGCCATTGGGTGCTTTGGGCGCTGTGGCTGCGGGACACATGGCGCGCTGCATCCGGCTCGATGCCATGCCCGCCGCACCGGAGGTTGGCGCATGAATACCGCAAACACTCCTGATTCGATAGCTGGCAACGCTTACCCCATAAGCGCTACAGGCCAATTTGACTCAAAAATACCTGCCGATGCGCACCCCCCCCTGCTGCAAGTGACGCAACTGGTGCGCCACTACACGCTGCCGCGCACGCACCTTTTTCAGCCGCCGCAGCAGGTGCAGGCGCTGCAGGGCGTGGATTTCACCGTGGCGGCGGGCCGCAGCCTGGGCATCGTGGGTGAATCGGGCTCGGGCAAATCCACGCTGGCCCGGCTGGTGATGGCGCTCGACACGCCCACCAGCGGCGCGGTGCACCTGCTGGGCCGCGACCTGCACCGCTTGCCCGCCGCCGAGCTGCGCCACGCGCGGCGCGACTTTCAGATGGTGTTCCAGGACCCCTATGGCTCCCTGGACCCACACCACACCGTGCAGCGCATCGTCACCGAACCCCTGCAGGCCCAGCGTGCTACCAGCCGCGCCGAGCAGCGCGAGCAGGCCGCGCAGGTGCTGGCGCAGGTGGGCCTGCGCAGCACCGACCTGGACAAATACCCGCACGAGTTTTCGGGCGGCCAGCGCCAGCGCATTGCGATTGCGCGCGCACTCATCACCCGCCCCCGCCTCATCGTGGCCGACGAGCCCGTGAGCGCGCTCGATGTGTCTGTGCAGGCGCAGGTGCTCAACCTGATGCTGGATTTGCAGCAGGAATTCGGCATCACCTACCTGCTCATCAGCCACGACCTGGCCGTGGTGAACCACCTGTGCGACGAGGTGGTGGTGCTGTACCAGGGGCGCATTGTGGAGCGCGGCACGCCGCAGGAGCTGTTTCACAACGCGCAGCACCCCTACACGCGCGCCCTGCTCAACGCCGTGCCGCGCATCGAGCCCGGGCGTGCCCGTGCCCGCCGTGCGCCGCTGGCCGGCGGCGCCGCGCGCACGATGGTGTAAAAAGCCCTCAGCCCCGTCGGCCACGCATCTGCCGGCCCGCGCCCCTTCCACAGGTTTCCGTCTGGAGAACTCAAACATGCTGAACCGCCGCTCAATCCTTGCCACTGGCGCCATCGCCGCGGTGCCCCTTGCCGCGCCCTGGGGCGCGCTGGCCAAAACCAGCAAGGACACCGTGGTGCTGGCCATGACGCTGGAACCGCCGGGGCTGGACCCGACCGCCGGTGCCGCCTCGGCCATTGCCGAGATCGTTCACTACAACATCTTCGAGACGCTCACCAAGATCAATGCCGACGGCAGTGTGTCGCCGCTGCTGGCCGAGAGCTGGGAGGTGTCGCCCGACCTCAAGACCTACACCCTGCGCCTGCGCCGGGGGGTGAAGTTCAGCAACGGCGTGCCCTTCACGGCCGATGCGGTCAAATTCTCGTTCGACCGCGCGGGCAGCGACAAGAGCACCAACAAGGACAAGCGCACCTTTGCCAGCCTCACCACCCAGGTGGTGGATGACCACACCGTAGTGCTGATCCACAAGGACATCGACCCCGATTTCCTGTTTGTGCTGGGCCAGGCCACGGCCATCATCGTCGAGCCCAAAAGTGCCGCCACCAATGCCACGCGGCCCGTGGGCACCGGCCCCTACGTGCTGGGCGCATGGAACAAGGGTGCGTCCATCACGCTGACCGCCTGGCCGGGCTTTCGCGCGCCCGCCAGCATCAAGATGCGCCGGGCCACGTTCCGCTTCATCTCCGACCCTGCCGCGCAGGTGGCGGCGCTGCTGGCCGGTGATGTGGACGCGTTTGCCCGCGTCACGCCACGCAGCGTGGCCCAGTTCAAGGCCAACCCGCGCTTTCAGGTGGTGGTGAGCGGCTCGCGCGCCAAGACCATCCTGGCCATCAACAACGACCGCAAGCCCCTGAACGACGTGCGCGTGCGCCGTGCCATTGCCGCCGCCATCGACCGCAAGGCCGTCATCGAAGGCGCGGGTGACGGCTTTGGCGTGCCCATTGGCAGCCACTATGTGCCGGGCGCTTTCGGGTATGTGGACACCACGGGCATCAACCCGTTCGATATCGACAAGGCCAAAAAACTGCTGACCGAAGCGGGCGTCAAGACCCCGCTCACGCTCACGCTCACGTTGCCCCCGCCGCCCTATGCCCGCCAGGGGGGCGAGGTGATTGCGGCGCAGCTGGCCAAGATCGGCATCGTGGCCAAGATCCAGAATGTGGAATGGGCCCAGTGGCTCAGCGGCACCTATGGCAACAAGAACTACGACCTCACCCTGATCTCCCACGTCGAGCCCTTTGACCTGGGCAACTTTGCCAAGCCCGACTATTACTGGGGCTACAACTCGCCCCAGTTCAGCACGCTGTTTGAAAAAATCAAGAACGCCCCGCGCCCCGCCGACCGCGCCCGCCTGCTGGGCGATGCGCAGCGCCTGCTGGCCGAAGAGGCCGTGCATGGTTTTCTCTACCAGCCGCAATGGGTGACCGTGGCCAACAAAAACCTCAAGGGGCTGTGGAAAGACATGCCTATCTTTGTGAACGATCTGTCGGCCCTTTCCTGGTCCTGAAAACCGCAGCAGCGGCGCCCCGGGCCCTGACAGCCCGGCGCGCGGCCTGGCCCGTCCACCCCTGAAAAAACCGCACCATGAGCGCCCTGCACGACCTGCCCGCCCACGCCCTGCTCTCGGCCTACCGCCAGCGCACCTTGTCCCCGGTCGAGGTGGTCAGCGACGTGCTTGCCCATATCGAGCGCTGGGAGCCCCACATCCGGGCCACCTATCTGCTGCGCCCCGAAACCGCGCTGGCGCAGGCGCGCACCTCTGAGGCCCGCTGGCTGCGCGGCGAGCCGCTGGGTGCGCTCGACGGCGTGCCCGCCACCATCAAGGAGAACATCGCCACGCGCGGCGACCCCATGCCGCTGGGCACTGCGGCCACCGCGCTGGTGCCCACCGCCGCCGACGCCCCGCCTGCGGCACGCCTGCGCGAAGCGGGCGCGGTCATCGTGGCCAAGTCCACCATGCCCGACTACGGCATGCTGTCATCGGGCCTGTCGAGCTTTCACGCGCTGGCGCGCAACCCCTGGGACCTGTCCAAAGGCCCCGGTGGCTCCAGCGCCGGTGCTGGCGCTGCGGCCGCCGCCGGCTACGGCCCGCTGCACATCGGCACCGACATCGGCGGCTCGCTGCGCCTGCCGGCCAGCTGGTGCGGCATCTTCAGCCTCAAACCCAGCCTGGGCCGCATTCCCATCGACCCGCCCTACACCGGCCGTGCCGCTGGCCCCATGACACGCACGGTGGCAGACGCCGCACTGATGATGCAGGTGCTGAGCCAGGGCGACGCACGCGACAGCATGGCCTTGCCCGCGCAGGACATTGCCTGGGGCCAGTTTGACCAGGGGGTGGGGCACCTGCGCGGCCTGCGCATAGGCCTGCTGCTGGATGCCGGCTGCGGCCTGCCGGTAGAGCCCGAGGTGCGCGCCGCCGTCGAGCAGGCCGCCCGCTGGCTGGAACAGGCCGGCGCCCACGTCGTGCCCATGCAGCCTTTCATGACGCAGGCCATGCTCGACGGCATGGACCATTTCTGGCGCATGCGCTCGCACATCGACCTGCAGGCCCTGCCAGCCGGGCAGCGCGACAAGGTGCTGCCCTACATCCGTGCCTGGGCCGACAGCGCTGCGGGCCTGAGCGGCACCGAGGTGTTCCATGCCAGCCAGCAGTTCCACCTGACCCGCGTGGCCACCGTGCGCGCCTGCAGCGCGTTCGACTACGTGATCTCGCCCGTGGCACCCATGGCGGCGTTTGCGGCCGAGCTGCCCTCGCCCACCAACGACCCGCTGCGGCCGCTGGAACACATCGGCTTCACCGTGCCCTACAACATGTCAGAGCAACCCGCCGCTTCGGTGAACTGCGGCTACACCAGCGGCCTGCATCCCTTGCCCATTGGCCTGCAGATCGCCGGGCCGCGCTTTGACGACCTGGGCGTGCTGCAGGTGGCCCGCGCATTCGAGCAGATTCGTCCCCCACAGAAAGCCTGGCCTCAGCCGCCGGGGATATAAACAGGCCATGGACATTCTCACCCTCGCCCTCCTGATCGCCATCGGCAGCTACATCGCCAACCACCAGCAGCAGCGCAAACGCATTGCCCTGCTGGCCAGCCACCTGGGCCACTACCAGATCGAAAAACTCATGGAGGCCCTCACCGAGGGCTATCTGCGGGCGCTGGGCGAAAGCACGCCCGAGCGGCGCGACCAGATCTGGAGCCTGCTGACCACCACCGAATCCCAGCTGAGCGAGCAGTTCAACCGTTTCGCCGCCGAGTTCGCCCAGGTGAACGAAGCCGATGCCCGCGTCAGCCGCTTTGCCATGGCGATTCCCTTTGCCAGCCAGCTGTTTCCCGCCACCACCTTCGACATGCGCAAGGCCCTGGCCATCCACGCCCGGGGCATCGAAAACATGGCCCGCAACGCGGCCCAGCTGGCCCCGCGCGACAAGGCCTTCACGATGTCGGCCGAGCTGTTCCTGATGCAGCACACCTGCCACTGGTTCTGCAAATCCAAGACCATCGCCACGGCGCGCATGCTGGCGCGGCACAAGACGCCTTACGAGCAACTGGTCGATTCGGTGTCGCCGCAAACCCGCAGCGCGTATCTGGCCCTGGTCAAGGGCGGCAAGGACATCAAGGGCGCGTAACGCCCGCCACGCCCGCGACTCCCTCGGCGCGCAGCAGCCGCGTCTGGTCATACACCGGCTGCGCTGGCAGATCGGCCAGATGCTGCGTGTCGGCCCAGTGCACGATGTCGATGGCGTCGCCCTGCAGGCGCACGCGGTTGAAGCCCGCGTTGGGGATGTCGCTCTGGCGCGGGCCGCCCAGCCCCAGGCCGCGCGCCGTGCGCCACACCATGTCGAGCACCCCGCCGTGCGTGACCACGACGATGGTTTGCCCCGCGTGCTGCTGGGCCAGGCCGCGCAGTGCCTCCATGACCCGCGCGTGAAACTGCCGTGCCGTCTCGCCGCCGGGCATGCCACCATCGGCATCAAAGCGCAGCCACTGCGCCCATGCTTGCGCGTGCCGGGCCTTGATGTCGTCCACGCGCATGCCATCGACCACACCAAAATGCTGCTCGCGCAGGCGCGGGTCGGTCAGGGCATCGAGCGACAGTTGCGGCAGCAACGCGGCCAGCGCGGGCTGCGCCGTCTGCCGCGTGCGGATGAGATCGCTGCACACCAGGTGATCGACCGCCAGGCGCTCCGCCACCAGCCGCTGCGCCAGGCGGCGGGCCTGCTCGTGCCCGGTGGCGTTGAGGGGCACATCCACCTGGCCCTGGAAGCGCAGCTCGCGGTTCCAGTCGGTTTCGCCATGGCGGATGAGGATGAGTTCGGTCATGCGCCCATTATCAAATGCCGGCACAAAAATACAAGTGTTTTCGTGCTCTAGCGCTTATACAGCAAGCGCAATCAGCTATTGTTTTAATAGTGGTTTGTTTGCCTTGCCGGCCCTTTGGGTGGGTGGGCAGCGGGGCCCCCCCAAGTTCAGCGCTCGGCCGTGGCCAGCCGCACCGCCAGCCCCAAAAACACCAGGCCCGCCACCCGGTTGAGCACGGTCTGCGCGCGTGCCGAGCGTTGCAGCAGCGCCCCAAAGCCCCCCGAAAAGCAGGCGATGGCACCAAACACCAGCAGCGTGGCCAGCATGAACACCACCCCCAGCACCATGAGTTGCAGCGCCACGCTTCCGCGCGCAGGGTCGGCGAACTGCGGCAAAAAGGCCAGAAAAAACACCAGCACCTTGGGGTTGGTGAGGTTCATGACCATGCCGCGCCCCACCATGCGCCCCAGACCAGGGCCACCCGGGTTTCCTGGGGCAGAGGCGGGCTCCTGGGCCGTGGCGGCGGGCGCGCGCAGGGCCTGCCATGCCAGGTAAGCCAGATAGGCCGCGCCGCAATATTTCAGCACGGTGAACGCCATGGCCGATGCGGCAAACACGGCCGCCAGCCCCAGGGCCACCGCCGCCGTGTGCACCACCAGGCCCGCGCACAGGCCCAGCACCACCGCCATGCCGGCACGCCAGCCGCGCTGGGCAGATTGCAGCAGCACAAACAGGTTGTCGGGGCCGGGCGTGAGCCCCAGCAGGACCGATACGCCAAAGAACGTGAGCAGGGTTTCGAAAGCAGGCATGGCTTGGAAAATTTGCGAGGACGGGACCGTCCATTGTGCCAACGTCAACGACAGCGCCGTCCGCACAGGCGGGCGGGCAAGTGACCCCAGACCGCCGACGCGACCGCTTCAGCGCATGGGCACCACGATCACGCGGCGGCGCGGCTGGCAGCCGGGGCCTTCAAATGCATCGCTGTCACGCGTCCAGCCCACGCCGGGCGAGGTCTGCGCACAGATGCGTTGGCCATCCACCTGGCTGCGCCAGTAATACCAGGGCGCGGGCGCTGCCAGAGCTGCGGCGCAGAGCAGCCCTGCCGCCACGGCGATCCACACAGGGGGACGCGAGATTCGGTGAATGGTGGGCATCAAGGCGTGAACAAGACGTGGGGCGTGGGTGAATGATGCCATGGTAGGACAGCACGATGGGGCGCATGTCCGGGGCGCATGTCCGGGGGGCACAACTGGGGACACATCACCGGGGCGCATGTCCCGGGGCATCGATCCGGATCGTGTCTCAGGCCGTGACAATCCAGCCTTCCAGACCATCCAATCCGGGCGGCAGCCCATACAGCGCATCGCCCTCCTCGTGGCGCCGCTGCGCCCAGGCGGCCTGCAGCAGGCACAGCACGGCGTCCAGCCGGTCGCCGCTGGCGTCGTCCACCAGGGCATCGCGCTGGGCGTGGCTGAGCTTGAGGCGCAAGCCCAGGCGGCTCTGGCCCATCTCCAGCGCGTGCACCAGGTCTTTGCGGGCAATCAGGCGGTCGGGCGTTTGCTTGGCGCGGTCGTCGCTTTTGTAGCTGCGCCGCTGCAGCACCTCGCGCGCGAGCAGGCCGGGGTAGGCCTCCAGCGCCACGCGCTGCAGGTCGCCGGGGTGCAGGCCGGGCAGGTGCACCCCGGCGTCCAGCAGCAGCGGCACGCCAGCGTGCAGCATGTAGGCCACGGGCGGGTTGACCCATTTCATGGAGGGGCTGGAGCCCGCTGGGCCATCGGTGGCCCGGTGGGCAAACTTACCGCCCACGGGCCGCGCGACGCAAAAGGCGGCAAAAGCATCGCGAATCTGCTCCCGCGAGAGCGCGCGGTAGTGCTGCATGCACGCATGCCACTGCAGCGGCCAGCCCAGCGCCTGCACCAGCTCGCGCGGCAGGCCAAAGGGCAGATCGAACCCACCCACCCAGGCACGCGGCGCAGCCAGCCAGCGCGCCAGACCATCCAGCGTGTCAAAGGTTTCCAGGCCCAGCAACTGCACCCGCGCCGCCACGCGCTGGCCCTGCGCCAGCACAATGGGTTTGCGCCGGCTGGGGCTGCTGGAGAAGTCGCAGCCCAGCAGCAATGAGGGTATGGCCGAATCGGTCGTCATGGGCTGTTGTCACAAATCAGCGAAGCTGGAAAGCAAAAAGCCGCAGCGCCGACAACGTCGGCCTGCGACCCAGAAAAAACTCACCCAAACAGAAAGGTGGGGCGATTTGCGTAGCGAGCGGCCTCAGCTTGCGTCGAGGAACGCAGCCGCACTCCCGTGCGGCGAGTACCACAGGCGCAAGATCAGGCCGCGCAGTAGCAAAGCACTCCGCCTTTCAGGCGCGGCCGATGATGGAGGCAGTCGCCATAAGTTCTTCGAGCAGCGCAAACGACACCTTGCCCGACACCGCATACGGATCCAGCTCGGGCTTTTCGGAGTATTTAAGCAGGATGGAGTGGTTGATCTTGGAGAGGTTGACCTGCCCCATGGTCCAGCCGCCAAAGCGCCGCTCGGCAATCTCTTCGTAGTGCAGCAGCTCGACGCTCTTGTGGCGCGGGTCGCGCTGGATGTGGCCATACAGCTCGTTGACCGCGGAGCGGCCGCCCTCGATGGCCTGCAGGAAAACCCCGCCGCCATAGCAAAGAATGCCCGTGATGCCACTGCCCGGGTTGTGCTGGCGCGACTGGGTGAGGATGGCTTCGATGGCGGCGGGCGATGTGTCCACCGCGCGGCTGGCGTAAAGCAGGCGTACCAACATGGTCAGTTCCTTCCTGGAATGAGCGAGAGGAATTCGCGGCGCAGCGCACTGTCTTTCAGGAACACGCCGCGCATCACGGAGTTGATCATCTTGCTGTCCATCTCGCGCACGCCGCGCCAGGACATGCAAAAGTGGCTGGCCTCCATGACCACGGCCAGGCCGTCGGGCTGGGTCTTTTCCATGATGAGGTCGGCCAGTTGCACCACGGCTTCTTCCTGGATCTGGGGGCGGCCCATGATCCAGTCCACCAGGCGCGCGTATTTGGACAGCCCGATCACGTTGGTGTGCTCGTTGGGCATGATGCCGATCCAGATCTTGCCGATGACGGGGCAAAAATGGTGGCTGCAGGCGCTGCGCACCGTGAGCGGCCCCACGATCATGAGCTCATTGAGGTGCTCGGCATTGGGAAACTCGGTGATCGGTGGCTGCTCGACATAACGGCCCTTGAACACCTCGTTGAGGTACATCTTGGCCACGCGGCGCGCGGTGGCCTGGGTGTTGTGGTCGCCCTCGGTGTGGATGACGAGGCTGTCGAGCACGCCCTGCATCTTCACCTCGACCTCGTCAAGCAGCTTTTCCAGCTCGCCCGGCTGGATGAACTCGGCAATGTTGTCGTTGGCGTTGAAACGTTTGCGCGCCGCAGTGATGCGCTCGCGGATTTTCACGGAAACAGGCGTGCCTTCATCCGGCGGAAAGTGCGTCATATCGGCGTCTGGTTGACTGGACATGGCTGCATCCTACCAGTGAATGCCCGCCCCATCATTTCAAGGGTTTTAGGGCGCTAGCGCTTATGCAGCAAGCGTCAGCAGCTATATATTCAATAGCAAACGACCCCATCCGTGCTCAGTATCGGTTGCCGGTGACCCACAAGGCCAGGCGCATCAGGCCAAAGGCCACGCGATCGAGCACGCGCTGGCGCAGCGGGCGGCCAGCGTAACGGGCAGGGTCCATGCGCCGCCCGGCGTGCTGCATGGCGTGCACCAGGCGCTGGCGCAGGTCGATGGCAAAGGCGGCATCCTGGACCACCACATTGGCCTCGCGCGCCAGCAGCAGGCT
This sequence comes from Acidovorax sp. JHL-3, assembly GCF_000526295.1. Taxonomy (NCBI): domain Bacteria; kingdom Pseudomonadati; phylum Pseudomonadota; class Betaproteobacteria; order Burkholderiales; family Comamonadaceae; genus Acidovorax; species Acidovorax sp. JHL-3. The sequence continues at coordinate 1,593,963 of NZ_JAFU01000001.1, read as the reverse complement.
TAAAGGGTCGAGGTTGGACGAACCCACGGTGGCCCAGGGCTTGTCGCCATGGGCATCGATCACCGCCACCTTGGCGTGCAAAAAACTGGGTTCGTATTCGTGGATCTCCACACCGGCGGCCAGCAGTGCGCCATATACCGGCCGCGCCGCGTGGTACTGCATGAAGTATTCATAGCGCCCCTGCAGCAACAACTGCACGCGCACGCCGCGCTTGGCCGCCAGAATCAGCGCGCGGCGCAGCTTGCCGCCGGGCATGAAATACGCGTTGGCAATGATGATGTCGTGGCGCGCTGCGCCAATGGCGCGCCGGTAGGCCTTTTCGATGCGGCTGCGGTTGCGCACGTTGTCGCGCAGCACCAGCGCAGCCCGCATGCCGCGCGCCTCCGGGTCCTGCTGGCTGGCGTGGCGGGTGGCGCTGGCGGCGCGCAGGTCGCGCACGGCTTGCGGCAAGCGGTTCAGGCGCACATCGCGCACCGCCTGCATGCGCCACCACAGGAGTTCCATGGTCCGGCTCGCCTGCGCCGCCAGAGAGCCGGTCGCCTGCACGGCAAAATCGAAGCGCGGTGCATCCAGATCGCCGTAGTTGGGGTCGTAAAGATCGTCCAGCACATTGATGCCGCCACAAAACACCACCAGCCCATCGACCACGCACAGCTTGCGGTGCAGGCGGCGCCAGCGGTGGGGCAGCAGCAGCCCCAGCGGCCCCAGCGGTGAATACACCCGTACCTGCACCCCAGCCGACTTCATGCGCTGCTGCCACGCCTTTGGCAACGGCCCGGTGCCCACGCCATCCACCACCAAATGCGTGCGCACACCGCGCTGCGCCGCGCGAATCAGCGCCTCGGCCACCTGCGCCCCCGCGCCGGTGAAGTCAAAGATGTAGGTCTCGAACTGGATGTCGGACAGCGCCGCATCCATCGCCTCGATCAAGGCGGGAAACAGCTCCTGCGCGCCCTGCAACAGGTGCACCCGGTGGTCTTTGGCGAAATCGGCCACCCGAGTCATCGGCGGGTCAAAGTTTGAACTCGGCAATCAGCGGCAGGTGGTCGGACATGCGCCACCAGATCCGCCCCCGCGGCACATGCAGCCCCAGCGGCTCGAGCCCGCGCACGTAGACATGGTCCAGCTGCACCAGCGGCAGTCGCGCGGGGTAGGTGAAGGCGCGCGGCGCATCAAACTCATACAGACCAAAGCCCGACAGCATGCGTTTGATCTGTGCCCCCCAGTCGTTGAAATCACCGGCCACCACCACCGGCGAGCCCGGGGGCACCTCGCGCTCGATGAACTGCTGCAGGCGATCGACCTGCCGCACCCGGCTGCCGGGAATCAGCCCCAGGTGCACCACGATCACATGCACACGGCGGCCATGCGCATCCACTTCCACATGCAGCAGGCCGCGCTGCTCGAACCGGTGGTCAGAAATATCCTCATGCTGGTGCCCGATCACCGGCCAGCGCGACAGCAGCGCATTGCCATGCTCGCCATGTTTGGTGAAGGCGTTGGTGCGGTACACCGCCTCGTAGCCCTCGGGCGCCAGGTACTCGGCCTGCGGCACATCGGGCCAGCGCTGAAAATACGCGGCCTCGCGGCGGTGCAGCTTGCGTACCTCCTGCAGGCAGACGATGTCGGCATCGAGCTGCTCTACGGCCAGCCCCAGGTTGTGGATCTCCAGCCGGCGCGCCGGGCCAAGGCCCTGAACACCCTTGTGGATGTTGTAGGTGGCAATGCGCAGAATGTCGGATGCGGTGTGGGATGGGGTCATGAGTAGGCAAATTGTGGCAGCAACAGGATGGCCTCGGCGTTCGATGGTGAGAAGCAGCGATCGGCCGCCTCGCGCCACGGCCACCAGGCCCAGGCGGTGTGCTCGCGCGGGCTCAGCACCACCGGCACGGCGGCGGGCACCTGCAGGCTGAACACACGCTCGGTATTGCGCCGCACCCCGGGTGCGTAGCGGTGCAGCCACTCTGGGTAAATGTCGTACACATTTTCCAGGCCCCAGTCACGCAGCGTGCAGCCCGGCGCATCTGCGCACAGGCCGGTTTCCTCCAGCGCCTCACGCGCGGCGGTTTCGCGCCAGTCTTCCTGCAGGCTGTCCTTGCTGCCGGTCACCGATTGCCAGAACGCCTGGCCATCGGGGGCATCGATGGCGCGGCGGATCAACAGCACATCGAGTGCGGGCGTGTGGATCACCACCAGCACGGATTGGGGGATTTTGTAAGCGCTGCCCGGCGCCCCGCCCTGTTCAGCCGGCATGGTTTTTGGGCGCTAGAGACCGATGGGGCGACACGCGCGCAAACCAACTGCGATGCAGGCAGGCCATGGGTCACTCTTCGCTGAAAAAATCAGAGTCAATGCGCTTGAGCTGGTAGGTGGCCGCGACCGACACCCCCAGGTCGTGCTCGATCATGAGATCGGCCAGCCGCTCACCATCAATCAAAACCACCTTGTACTGGCTGCTGAGCGCGTAATCCTTGGCGTCTTGCGTAAACCACGACGTCGTGATGAAAACGCCCTTGGTGGCGCGCTGCCCGGCAAGCGCCCCCACAAACTTCATGATTTCAGGGCGGCCGACCACACCCTCCCAGCGTTTGGCCTGAAGATAAATCGCATCCAGCCCCAACCGGTCTTCGTTGATGATCCCGTCAATTCCGCCGTCACCACTGCGTCCCACTGCTTTCCCCGCTTCCTCGCGGCTGCCGCCATAGCCCATTTTGATCATCAGCTTGATGATCAAAAGCTCAAAAAATGCAGGGCTGCATTGCATGATGGACTCCAGCAACTCCCGAGCCAAATCCTTGCGCAAAGACAGATGGGCCCGCTCAATGGATTCTTCAGGAGTCAGTTCGTTGAACGCAACTACTGGCATAGCCGGTTCTACAGACGCCGACACATCCCCACGCCGGGCACGCTCGTATTCAGGAAACTGCTGCAAGGTTTTCATATCGATGCGCGCCAGCTGGCTTACGAGCAACTCGCGCCCCCTTTGGGTGATGCAGAACACACCCCTGCGTGGTGCTTGCAACAGCCCCGCCATCGTCATGTGTGTCTTAGCCCAAGCAAGCCGGTTGTAAAACAACGTCGTTCGACTGCTACTGGGCAGGAGTTCGTTGCGTTCTTCAGGAGTCAGGCTGAACTCGATGGCAATGGCCTCTACCGCGTCCTTGAAGGTATGGTCCATTCCATCCCCTGCAAGGCGCAGCAGGGGCAACATCAGCGACTGGAAATCCGGTACGGCCATCAACAACTCCCAAGAAAAAGGGCGCCCGAAGGCGCCCCTGATTCTGCCCGAAGGGCTGTGCGGTCAGCCCGCTTTCACGGCATCCAGATTGCGCAGACGGATGTGCAATTCGCGCAGCTGTTTTTCATCCACAACGGAAGGCGCCTGGGTCAGCAGGCACTGGGCGCGCTGGGTCTTGGGGAAGGCGATCACGTCGCGGATGGACTCGGCGCCCGTCATCAGCGTGACGATGCGGTCCAGGCCGAAGGCCAGGCCACCGTGAGGGGGCGCACCGTATTGCAGGGCGTCGAGCAGGAAGCCGAACTTCTGCTGCGCTTCTTCGGGCGTGATCTTGAGGGCATCGAACACTTTTTGCTGCACGTCGGCGCGGTGAATACGCACCGAGCCACCGCCCATCTCCCAGCCGTTCAACACCATGTCGTAGCCCTTGGAGATGCACTTCTCGGGCGCGGTGACCATGTAGTCCTCGTGGCCGTCCTTGGGTGCGGTGAAGGGGTGGTGCACGGCGACCCAGCGGTCGTTCTCTTCGTCGTGCTCGAACATCGGGAAGTCGACCACCCACAGCGGGGCCCAGCGGTCTTCAAACAGGCCGTTCTTCTTGCCGAATTCGCTGTGGCCGATCTTCAGGCGCAGTGCACCGATGGCGTCGTTGACGATCTTTTCCTTGTCGGCTCCGAAGAAGATCAGGTCGCCGTCTTGTGCGCCAGTGCGCTTCAATACTTCTGCCAGGGCCACGTCGTGGATGTTTTTCACGATGGGCGATTGCAGGCCATCGCGGCCCTTGGCCAGCTCGTTGACGCGGATGTAGGCCAGGCCCTTGGCGCCGTAGATCTTGACGAACTCGGTGTAGGCATCGATCTCGCCGCGGCTGATGCCGCCGCCTTCCACAGAGCCACCAGGCACGCGCAGGGCCACCACGCGGCCGCCCTTCATGTTGGCGGCGCCCGAGAACACCTTGAAATCCACGTCCTTCATGACGTCGGTAAGTTCGGTGAATTCGAGCTTGACGCGCAGGTCGGGCTTGTCAGAGCCGAAGCGGTGGGCAGCGTCCTGGTATGTCATGACCGGGAATTCACCCAGGTCCACGTTCAGCGTGTTCTGGAACACCGTCTTGATCATGCCCTGGAACATGTCGCGGATTTCCTGCTCGTCCATGAACGAGGTTTCGATATCGATCTGCGTGAACTCGGGCTGGCGGTCGGCGCGCAGGTCTTCGTCGCGGAAGCACTTGGTGATCTGGTAGTAGCGGTCAAAGCCCGCCACCATCAAGAGCTGCTTGAACAGCTGGGGCGATTGCGGCAGCGCAAAAAAGTGGCCGTCGTGCACGCGGCTGGGCACGAGGTAGTCGCGCGCGCCTTCGGGCGTGCTCTTGGTGAGCATGGGGGTTTCGATGTCGATGAAACCGTTGGCATCGAGGAACTTGCGCACTTCCATGGACACGCGGTAACGCAGCATCAGGTTGTTTTGCATGTAGGGGCGGCGCAAATCCAGCACGCGGTGCGTGAGGCGCGTGGTCTCGGAGAGGTTTTCCTCGTCGATCTGGAACGGAGGCGTGACCGACGGGTTGAGCACGTTCAGCTCATGGCACAGCACTTCGATCTTGCCGCTGCTCAGGCTATCGTTGGTGGTGCCCGCGGGGCGTGCGCGCACCAGGCCCTTGACCTGCACGCAGAACTCGTTGCGCACGTCTTCGGCCGTCTTGAACATCTCGGCCCGGTCCGGGTCGCAGACCACCTGCACCGAGCCTTCGCGGTCGCGCAGGTCGATGAAGATCACGCCGCCATGGTCGCGGCGGCGATTCACCCAGCCCGACAGGGTGACGGTTTGGCCCAGAAGGGCTTCGGTCACAAGACCGCAATAGTGGGAACGCATGGCCATGGCAAAACTTCCGGCGCCGCTGTGGCGCATTAAAGGGGATTCACTTGGGGGAGACAGGGGCAAGGGCGGGGTCGGAAGGAGCGACCACACCCATCGAAATAATGTATTTGAGCGCTGCATCCACGCTCATGTCGAGCTCGACACAGTCGCTCTTGCGCACCATCACAAAATACCCACCCGTGGGATTGGGGGTGGTGGGCACATACACGCTGACAAATTCATCGCGCAGATACGCTGCCACCTCACCGTTGGGCGTGCCCGTGATGAAGGCGACGGTCCAGACCCCTTCACGGGGCCATTGCACCAGCACGGCGGTGCGAAAGGCATTGCCGCTTTCGGAAAACAGCGTATCCGAGACCTGCTTGACGCTTGAATAGATGGAGCGCACCACCGGGATGCGGCTGACCAGCCGGTCGCCCCACTGCACCAGCTTGCGCCCGGCAAAATTGCTGGCCGTTGCGCCCACCACCAGCAGGATCAGCAGGGTCAGCAGCACGCCAAAGCCGGGGATATGGAATCCGAGCACCTTGTCGGGGTGCCAGGCCAGCGGCAGGATCTGCAGGGTCTGGTCGAGCGTACCCACGATCCAGTTGAGCACCGCAATGGTGATCACCCCCGGAACAATCACCAGCAGGCCGGTGAACAACCATTTGCGCAAAGCAGACATGGGGGGTGCTCAGTCTGAAGACGATGCACTGGCACCAGCAGCGGCCGGTGCGGCACTGGGCGCCGCCTTGGGGGCAACACTGGCAGCATCTGCAGCGGGCGCAGAAGCCTGGGTGCCGGCTGCACCCTGGCCGTCGCTCTTGGCTTCAGTGGCGGGGGCGGAACTGGCAGCGTTGCCGCCACGAAAATCCGTCACATACCAGCCAGAGCCCTTGAGCTGAAACCCTGCGGCAGTCACCTGCTTGGTGAAGGCTTCGGCGCCGCACGCGGGGCACACCGAGAGCTGAGGATCGGAGATTTTTTGCAGCACATCCTTGGCATGGCCGCAGGAGCCGCATTTGTAGGCATAAATAGGCATGACGAGAGTGTTGGGGGAAAGTGCAAAACCTTAAATTATAGGCGGCCGCCCCGTCTTCAACACCCTGGGCTCATTCCACTCCCACCATACGATGGTGCCCTGCATGGCTATTGCCAATCGCCTGGGGGCCGAGCGAGCCCGCCAGCATGCCCACCAGCGCCGCCAGCAAACCGGCCAGTTGCGCAGGAAACACCTCGCCCGCTGGCGTTGCCAGAAACAACAGCCAGGTCAGCAAACCCAGCACGATGGCAAAAATCGCGCCCTGGGTGGTGGCTCGCTTCCAGTACAGGCCAAACACCAGTGGCACGAAGGCACCGACCAATGGCACCTGGTACGCGCCAGACACCAGCTCATAGATGGAGGTGCCTTCCATGCGGATCGCGTAGGCCAGCACCAGGCCGCTGAACACCAGCGTGGTGATGCGCATGGTGCGCAGTTGCTGCTGGTCCGAGGCGTGCGGGCGGAACTGGCGCCAGATGTTCTCTGTGAATGTCACACTGGGGGCCAGCAGCGTGGCCGACGCTGTGGACTTGAGCGCCGACAGCAGTGCGCCAAAAAAGAGCACCTGCATGACAAAAGGCATTTTTTCCAGCACCAGCGTGGGCAGTACCTTTTGCGGATCGTCCTTGAGCAGCTCTGCCGTTTCGGCCGGCATGATGATGAGCGCGCTGGCCACCAGAAACATCGGCACAAAGGCAAACAGGATGTAGAAGATGCCGCCAATCACGGGGCCCCGCGTGGCGGCCTGGATGTTGTTGGCCGACATCACCCGCTGAAAAACGTCCTGCTGGGGAATCGAGCCAAACATCATCGTGATGGCGGCGGCAATGAAGAACGCGATATCGTGGAAACTGGGCTCTGGCAAAAAGCGGAACAACTCACGGCTGGAGGCCAGCTCGATGACCTTGTCCGCACCGCCGGCCATGTTGCCCGCGAACACGGCGATCAGCGTGAGCCCCACCACGAGAATGATCATCTGGATAAAGTCCGTGACAGCCACCGACCACATGCCGCCAAACAGCGTGTATGCCAGGATCGACACCACCCCGATCGTCATGCCGATGGGGATGCTGATGGCCCCGCCAGACAGCAGGTTGAACACCAGCCCCAAGGCAGTGACCTGTGCCGAAACCCAGCCCAGGTAGCTCAGCATGATGATCAGCGAGCACACGACCTCGACCACGCGGCCATAGCGCTCGCGGTAGTAGTCGCTGATGGTCAGCAGCGTCATGCGGTAGAGCTTGCCCGCAAAGAACAGGCCCACCAGAATCAGGCAGAAACCCGCACCGAAAGGGTCTTCCACCACATTGCCCAGCCCGCCCTCGATAAATTTGGCGGGAATCCCCAGCACCGTCTCCGAACCAAACCAGGTGGCAAACGTGGTGGTGACGATCATGTACAGCGGCAAATGGCGCCCGGCAATCGCAAAATCGGCGGAATTCTTTACTCGCTTGGCGGCAACCAGGCCAATGGCGATGGTGATCAACAGATAGACGATAACCAGGGTCAACAGCACGGCATGCTCCTCGATGTCGCGAACAGTGGGAAAAAAAGAACCTTGAACGAGCCAGCGTCAGAAGAGCCTGACCCTGACCATCAGCTGCATCACCAGCAGACCCAGCACAAAGCCCAGGCCGCCGTAAATGATGCTTTGCAGCAACCGATTGGTGCGCTTTTGCGCCTCCAGCAGGTCGCGCATGGCGCTTTGCGACTCGGCCGGCCGCCGGCTCAGAAAGTCATACAGCAGGCGCGGCAGCTCGGGCACGAGCTTGGCATAGTGCGGCGCCTCGGCCCGCAGCTCGCGCCACAGGCGTTGCGGGCCCATCTGCTCAAGCATCCATTTCTCAAGAAAAGGCTTGGCAGTGCTCCAGAGGTCGAGCTCCGGGTCGAGCTGGCGACCCAGCCCTTCGATGTTGAGCAGGGTTTTTTGCAGCAGCACCAATTGCGGCTGAATCTCGACCTGGAAACGGCGTGATGTCTGGAACAGGCGCATCAGCACCATGCCCAGCGAGATTTCTTTGAGCGGACGGTCGAAATAAGGCTCGCACACGGCGCGGATCGCCGATTCGAGGTCGTTGACGCGGGTCTCCGGCGGCACCCAGCCACTTTCGATGTGCAGCTCGGCGACACGCTTGTAGTCGCGGCGGAAAAAGGCCACGAAGTTCTGCGCCAGATACTCTTTGTCCACTTCAGTGAGCGTGCCAACAATGCCGAAGTCCAGCGAAATGTAGCGCCCGAACGTGGCCGGCTCCAGACTCACCTGGATGTTGCCCGGGTGCATGTCGGCATGAAAGAAGCCGTCGCGGAACACCTGGGTGAAGAAGATGGTGACGCCATCGCGCGCCAATTTGGGGATGTCCACCCCGGCTTCGCGCAAGCGCTCGACCTGGCTGATGGGCACACCGTTCATGCGCTGCATCACCATGACCTCGGGGTGGCAGAAATCCCAGTAGATTTCCGGAATCAGCACCAGGTCCAGCCCCTGCATGTTGCGTCGCAGTTGCGCGGCGTTGGCAGCTTCGCGCACCAGATCCAACTCGTCATGCAGGTAGTTGTCGAATTCGGCCACCACCTCGCGGGGCTTGAGGCGCTTGCCATCAGCCGAGAGGCTTTCCACCCAGCCCGCCATCAGGCGCATGAGGCTCAGGTCTTTTTCAATGACTGGCAGCATGCCCGGGCGCAGCACCTTGACGGCGACCTCGCGCTCCACGCCCCCCCGGTCGCGCAAGGTGGCGAAGTGCACTTGCGCAATCGACGCACTGGCCACCGGCACGCGGTCAAAGGCAACAAACACCTCGTCCACCGGGCGGCGATACGCCCGCTCGATGGTGGCAATGGCGATGGCCGAATCGAAGGGCGGCACACGGTCTTGCAGGCGCGCGAGCTCGTCGGCCATGTCGGCCGGCAACAGGTCGCGCCGGGTCGAGAGCACCTGGCCAAACTTGACGAAGATGGGGCCGAGCCGCTCCAGCGCCTCGCGCAGGCGCTGGCCGCGCGGTGCCTCCAGATTGCGCCCTATCGAAAGGACGCGCGCCAGCAGCCGCAGCCAGGGCTTCTGGAAACTGTCGAGCACCAGGCCATCGAGCCCATACCGGAACACCACCCAGACGATGGTGGCGCCCCGCAAAAAACGCTTCATGGAGCAGTCCGGTCAGCGTTGCCGGGCGGTGCCGCGGGCGCAGCGGGTGCCGCACCTGGGGCCGGGGCGACTGCGGCAGACGCCATGCGCGTGCCCACGAACTGGCGCAACGCCTGCGCCGCCTTGCGAGCCACTTTGCCCAGCGTGTGTGCGGGCGCGTCACCAATCAGGCGGGCAACGTCTTCTTCGAGATCCCAGCGGACATGGTCCACCAGCCAGTTGATTTCGGCCGCCAGTTGCACATCGCCCTCGATGCGGATGGCCGGCTTGTCGCCCCGCAGCGCAACGCTGGCCAGCGCCAGAGGAGAGGCTTCCGTGACGTGCAGCTGCAGATCGGGCGCCGCGCCCTCAGGCGCCAGGTTGAACAGGCCCGCCGGCGTCACCAGCAAGGCCATGGAATAGGAACGCCACTGCACGCGCGCCACGCGGCCTCGCTGGCGCACCAGGCGGTCCATGGCTTCCTTTTCCTGCATCAACACATGGTTGAGAAAAAGGACCATGCGCTGCTGCACCTCGTGCACCAGCCACTGCGGCGGCTGCGGGCCGGCGGCCAAGCGGTCAATGAGACCATCCAGAAATGAAAAAGGGGACTGTGTTGCCATAGTCCCCGATTATTCCCTGAACCGGGAAGCCTTGCCGTATTACTGCAGTGCTTGCACACCCGCAACCAGCCAGCCGCTGTTGCCCGCCTTGGCCTTGGTCATGTTCCAGACCTCACGGAAGGGACTGGGGCCTGCAGACAATTCTTCGCGGATCATGCCCGAGAACTCCACGCTGGCCATGTAACCATCGTCCAGTTCTTCGATGCCCAGCAGCTGCGCCTCGATCATGACCACATCGGTCTGGTTGGGCTGATCGCCCCGGTGCGTTTCGCGCTCGGTCAGTTGCGTGCGAATTTCATCGAGCATGCTGTCGGTCATCATCGAGCGCAGCGTGGCGATGTCGGAACGGTCCCATGCGGACTGCAGCGTAATGAAATTGCGCTTGGCTGCCGTGAGAAAGCCCTCGGCGTCAAACCCTTCGGGAATGCCCCAGTTTTGCGAACCCGAGAGGCCCGAGCCAATCAGCGAGCCCGTGCCCTGCTGCTGCCGCGACGCATCAAACGCCATGCCATTGCGCTCCCAGGGGCGGGCCGACGCATCGTTGCCCACCTTGTCGGGGCTGTACTGGCGCGGCACCTGGGCGGAAGCTGGCGAAGCCCCCCCGGCGCCCTGGAAGGCGAAGGGTGAATTTTGGGCAGCAGCACCACCATTGCGTGCGCGCATCACCATCTTGAAGATGGCAAACGCGGCCACCGCCAGAAGTGCGATCATGAGGATGTTGGCGAAGCCTGCACCCAAGCCCAGCGAACTGGCAAGCCAGGCAAGACCCAGACCGGCGGCCAGGCCACCCAGCATGGCGCCCCAGGGCTTTTTGGCCGCTGCGGCAGGCGCAGCTGCTGCAGGCTTGGCAGCGGCGGCGTTGGTTGCCGTCTGCGCCGGGGCGCCCGGCGTTGCAGGCGGCGTTGCCGCGTCGCGCTGGGTGACGTTGCTGGACTGCTTGCCCACCGACTTGCCACCACCCATGCGCCGGGCATCCGCATCGGGATGCGCAAACGCAAGCATCGCCACCAACACCACAGACCACAGTTTCATCATGATTTCTCCGTCTCCGTTAATCCACTCAAAGCAAACTGCTTAGCACTTGATTCCAACATGCAAGGCCACAATGCCACCCGTCATGTTGTGATAGTCCACATGCCCAAAGCCATTTTTCTGCATGAGGCTTTTGAGCTCTTCCTGCCCCGGGTGCATCCGGATGGACTCGGCCAGATACCGGTAGCTGGCGTCGTCACCCGCCACCAGCTTGCCCAGCTGGGGCAGCACCTTGAACGAATACCAGTCGTACACCTTTTCCAGTGGCTTGGCCACCTTCGAAAATTCCAGCACCAGCAACTTGCCACCGGGCTTGAGCACACGGCACATTTCGGCAATCGCCTGGTCCTTGTGGGTCATGTTGCGCAGGCCGAAGGCCACGCTGACCACATCAAAGTGCGCATCGGGGAACGGCAGTTTCTCTGCATCGCAGACCAGTGTGGGCAACACCACGCCTGCATCGATAAGCCGGTCGCGGCCCACGCGCAGCATGGCTTCGTTGATGTCGGTGTGCACCACGCGGCCCGATGCCCCCACCTTTTTGGAGAACGCCAGCGCCAGATCGCCCGTGCCGCCCGCAATGTCGAGCACCTGGCTACCCTCGCTGAGGTTGGCCACCATCACGGTATAGGCCTTCCAGGCGCGGTGCAGGCCTGCCGACATGAGGTCGTTCATCACGTCGTACTTGGAGGCGACGGAGTCGAACACGCCGCGCACGCGGCGCGCTTTTTCCTGCTCGTCAACCGACTGAAAACCGAAATGCGTGGTGCTCATAAAAATCATGCTAGGCGTGTCAGCGCCTGAGGTACAGCGACAACCCCGCACTCAATTGGGGCATCTGTCGCGATTAAAACAACGCCAGTAAAACAAATTGGCCATCAGCGCCCGTAGTTATTGCGCAGACAGCTATTATCTTAATAGCACAATGAATCACAGGGGTATCAAACGGATGGCGCGCACCGCCTGAGACATTCCCCGCCTGCAGCCTCAGTGGCTGCCGCAGCCATTGCCGCCTGCGGCGCCCTTGGGCGCCATGGGCGTATCGCGGTCAGTGCCGGCAGCGGCCAGGCGCGCGGTGTACTGCGCCCACAGCGCATCCTGCTGCTGGCCCAGTTCGTAAAGGTAATCCCAGGTGAAGATGCCACTTTCGTGGCCGTCCGAGAACAGCGGCTTGACGGCGTAGTTGCCCACGGGCTCCAGGCCGACCAGCACCACATCGCGCTTGCCCGTCTGCAACACCTCCTGGCCCGGGCCATGGCCCTGTACTTCGGCTGACGGCGAATACACACGCATCAACTCAAACGGAATTCGGAACGTGGCGCCGTCAGAGAACCCCACTTCAAGCACCCGCGATGCCTCATGCACCGTCAGTGCCTGCGGCGTGGGCGCGCCCGCTTTCAAACCTGCCATGGATTCACCTGTGAGAAAACTGTTGGTTAAGACCTCGGCCATTGTCCCACCCGCAGGCGGGCACTTGCTGATCAGGGATACCGGATGGATTAGCGGACCCTCAGGCCAGCTGGCCCAGCTTGGACTGCAGCGCTGCCTCCAGCACGGGCAACCGGGCCGACACGCCCGCTTGCTGCGCTGCAGGGCTGTGTCGCAGGGCAGACGCCCACACGGGCGCCGGGAAATGGCTGTCCCAGTCAAAGCGCGCAATCACATGCCAGTGCAGGTGCGGCACCATGTTGCCCAGCGCTGCAATGTTGACCTTGGTGGGCTGCAGATACTGGCGCAGGGCCTGTTCAACCTGTGCCACCACATCCATGCAATGCGCTCGCTCCGGGGCGTTCAGGTCGGAAAACTCGGCCACATGGGCGTTCCAGACCACGCGGTAAAAGGCGGGAAAACCCGCCTCGTCGGCACGGATGACGCGCAACCGCGCACCGCGCCAGATGAGCGCCCCGCCATCTTCACGGCACAGCGGGCAATCGTGTGTCATACGAGCACACGCTCGATGCCACCATTGTTGGCACGCTGCACATACTCGGGCAGCCAGTTCTCGCCCAGGATCTGCTTGGCCATCTCGATCACGATGTAGTCGGCTTCGAGCAGGCCGGTCTGCAGGTCGTCGCCGTAGCGGGTGATGCCCTGCAGGCAGCTCGGGCAGCTCGTGAGGATCTTGATGTTGTCCTGCGCGCCTACGGCACCGCTGGCGCGCAGCTGGGCCTCGCCCTTGCGAATTTCCTCTTCCTTGCGAAAGCGCACCTGGGTGGAGATGTCGGGCCGGGTGACGCCCAGCGTGCCCGATTCGCCGCAGCAGCGCTCGCTCTTGAGCACCTTGTCGCCCACCAGGGCGCGCACGGTCTTCATCGAGTCGCCCTGCTTCATGGGGTTGTGGCAGGGCTCGTGGTACAGGTAGCCGCCCTGGCCTGCGGGCAGCGTGATGCCTTTTTCGAGCAGGTATTCGTGAATATCGATGATGCGGCTGCCCGGGAAGATCTTGTCAAACTCGTAGCCCTGCAGCTGGTCGTAGCAGGTGCCGCAGCTCACCACCACGGTCTTGATGTCGAGGTAGTTGAGCGTGTTGGCAACACGGTGAAAGAGCACCCGGTTGTCGGTGATCATCTTCTCGGCCTTGTCGAACTGGCCGCTGCCGCGCTGCGGGTAGCCACAGCACAGGTAGCCCGGCGGCAGCACGGTTTGCACGCCCGCATGCCACAGCATGGCCTGCGTGGCCAGGCCCACCTGGCTGAACAGCCGCTCCGAGCCGCAGCCCGGGAAGTAGAACACCGCCTCGGTATCAAACGTGGTGGCCTGGGGGTTGCGGATGATCGGGACGTAATCCTTGTCCTCGATGTCCAGCAGCGCGCGCGCCGTGCGTTTGGGCAGGCCACCGGGCAGCTTCTTGTTGATGAAGTGGATCACCTGCTCCTTGATGGGCGCGGTGCCCACCGTGGCGGGTGGCCGGGTGGTCTGCTTGCGGCTGACCTTGCGCAAGATCTGAACCGCCATGCGCTGGGCCTTGAAGCCCACGCCCACCATGGCCGAACGCAGCAGCTTGATGGTGTCGGGGTTGGTGGCGTTGAGCATGGCCATGGCCAGTGCGTTGCCGGGGCGGAAGCTCTTCTTGCCCATCTTGCGCAGCAGGTTGCGCATGTTCATGGTGACGTCGCCAAAGTCGATCTTCACCGGGCAGGGGCTCTCGCAGCGGTGGCACACGGTGCAGTGGTCGGCCACGTCTTCAAACTCTTGCCAATGCTTGATGCTCACGCCCCGGCGCGTCTGCTCCTCGTAGAGGAAAGCCTCGACCAGCAGCGAGGTCGCCAGGATCTTGTTGCGCGGGCTGTACAGCAAATTGGCGCGCGGCACATGCGTGGAGCACACGGGTTTGCACTTGCCGCAGCGCAGGCAGTCCTTCACCGAATCGGCAATGGCACCGATATCGCTCTGCTGCATGATGAGCGACTCGTGTCCCATCAGGCCAAAGCTGGGGGTGTAGGCGTTGGTCAGATCGGCGTACAACGGCATTTTTGAAGCCAAATTGGCCTCTAGCCCTTTCCCATCAAGCGCAACAAGCTCCTGATTTCGTAGCAATTTACCCTTGTTGAAGCGGCCTTCCGGGTCTACCTTCTGCTTGTATTGCGCAAACGGGCGCAGTTCTTCGTCGGTCAGAAACTCCAGCTTGGTGATGCCGATCCCATGCTCGCCCGAGATCACGCCATCGAGGCTGCGCGCCAGCACCATGATGCGTTCAACCGCCTGGTGCGCGGTCTGCAGCATTTCGTAGTCGTCGCTATTGACCGGCAGGTTGGTGTGCACGTTGCCGTCGCCCGCGTGCATGTGCAGCGCCACCCACACGCGGCCTTTGAGCACGCGCTGGTGGATGGCCGTGGCCTCGTCCAGGATGGGCTTGAACGCAGCGCCCGCAAAAATGCCTTGCAATGGGGCCCGCAGCTGGGTCTTCCAGCTGGCGCGCAGGGTGTGGTCCTGCAGTTGCGGGAACAGGGTGGCCACGTCCTGCAGCCAGCCCGACCACAACGCACGCACCTCGGCCACCAGCGCACCAGCCTGGGCCACGCGGTCTTCCAGCAGTTCGGCCGATGGAATCTCGTTGGCGTCGTCGTGCTTGCCCAGGGGCAGGTTGCCACGCTCAAGAAAATCGGTGAGCGCGTCGCACAGCTTGATCTTGTTGCGCAGACTCAATTCGATGTTGATGCGCTCGATGCCGTCGGTGTACTCGGCCATGCGCGGCAGCGGAATCACCACGTCTTCGTTGATCTTGAAGGCGTTGGTGTGGCGGCTGATGGCCGCCGTGCGCTTGCGATCCAGCCAGAACTTCTTGCGCGCCTCGGGGCTGATGGCGATAAAGCCTTCGCCGCTGCGCGAGTTGGCAATGCGCACCACCTCGCTGGTCACGCGCGCCACGTCGTCGGCGTTGTCGCCCGCGATGTCACCAAACAGCACCATCTTCGGCAAACCACCACCGTGCTTTTTGCTCTTGGTGGCGTAACCGACGGCCTTGAGATAGCGGTCATCCAGATGTTCCAGACCGGCCAGCAGAACGCCGCTGCGCTTTTGCTCGGCGAACATGAAGTCCTTGATTTCCACGATGGAAGGCACCGCATTCTTGGCATTGCCAAAGAACTCCAGGCACACGGTGCGCGTGTGCTCGGGCATGCGGTGCACCACCCAGCGCGCGCTGGTGATGAGGCCATCGCAGCCCTCTTTCTGGATACCCGGCAGGCCCGACAGGAACTTGTCCGTCACGTCCTTGCCCAGGCCCTCCTTGCGGAAGGTCTTGCCCGGAATGCTCAGGCGCTCGGTGCGCACGGGCGTCTTGCCATCGGCCTCAAAGTACTGCAGCTCGAAGGTGGCCACGTCCACGTCATGGATCTTGCCCATGTTGTGGTCCAGGCGCGTCACTTCCAGCCACTGCGCCTCGGGCGTCACCATGCGCCAGCTGGCCAGGTTGTCCAGCGCCGTGCCCCACAGCACGGCTTTCTTGCCGCCCGCGTTCATGGCGATGTTGCCGCCAATGCACGAGGCCTCGGCACTGGTCGGGTCCACGGCAAACACATAGCCTGCGCGTTCGGCGGCATCCGCCACGCGCTGGGTGACCACACCGGCTTCGGTCCACACGGTGCCGACTTCGCTGTCCATGCCCGGCAGGCGGCGCATCTCCACCTCGGTCATGGCTTCGAGCTTTTCGGTGTTGATGACCACGCTCTTCCAGGTCAGCGGAATGGCGCCGCCGGTGTAACCCGTGCCGCCCCCACGCGGGATGATGGTCAGGCCCAGCTCGATGCAGCCCTTGACCAGGCCAGCCATCTCGGACTCGGTGTCGGGCGTGAGCACCACAAACGGGTATTCGACGCGCCAGTCGGTCGCATCGGTCACATGGCTCACGCGCGAAAGGCCGTCAAACTTGATGTTGTCCTTGGCCGTAAGGCGCCCCAGCGTGCGCTGGATCTGGCGGCGCAGCGTGGCGGCTTGCTCGAACGTGGCATCGAATTCGGCCACGGCGCGGCGCGCGGCCTGTGCCAGTTCGCCCACCAGGCGGTCGCGCTCGGCATCGTCGGCCGGGGTGCGGCGCTTGTCGATTTCGCCCAGGCGGTGCTGCAGGGCATCGACCAGCAACTTGCGACGCGCCGGGTTGTCCAGCAGGTCGTCTTGCAGGTAGGGGTTGCGCTGCACCACCCAGATGTCACCCAGCACCTCGTACAGCATGCGGGCAGAGCGGCCGGTGCGGCGCTCATTGCGCAGCTGGTCGAGCACCTCCCAGGCGGACGCGCCCAGCAGGCGAATCACGATCTCCCGGTCGGAGAACGAGGTGTAGTTATAGGGAATTTCGCGCAGACGAACAGGCTCGGCAGCCTGCGTCTGCAGGGCGGCCAACGCAATCGGAACATTCATGGGATCAACCTGGGTGGACGCGGCGCGCCCTTGTGCCTTGGGGTCGGAATTTTATGCCACCGCCTCCGGCTGCGCCGCCCGGCCCTGAGCGCCGGGGCGGCCCCCAAGGCGATGAATGTGGGTTCTAAAACAAAATCAGCCCGCAGCGCTTTACCAGCAAGCGCCACCAGCTATATTTACAGGAGCAAGCTCAGAACAGCACGCGGCTGCGCAGCGTTGCGGGCACATGGGCCAGTTTGTCGAGCGCCAGGTCCGACGACGCGGCGTCGATGTCGATCACCACATAGCCAATCTTCTCGTTGGTCTGCAGATACTGGGCCGAGATGTTGATCTGGTTGTCCGACAAGATGCGGTTGATCTCGGACAGCACACCCGGCACATTGCGGTGAATGTGCAGCAGGCGATGCTTGCCGGGGTGCGCGGGCAACGCCACCTCGGGGAAGTTGACCGACGACGTGCTGGTGCCGTTGTCGCTGTACTTCACCAGCTTTTCCGCCACTTCCAGCCCGATATTGGCCTGCGCCTCCATGGTGGAGCCGCCAATGTGCGGGGTCAGAATCACGTTGTCCAGTCCCCGCAGGGGCGACTGAAACTCGTCCTTGTTGGTGCGAGGCTCCACCGGAAACACGTCGACGGCGGCGCCCAGCAGCTTCTTGGCCTTGAGGGCGTCGGCCAGCGACTCAATCTCCACCACGGTGCCCCGCGCTGCATTGATCAGAATGCCGCCGGGCTTCATGGCCGCAATTTCAGCCGCACCGATCATCCCCGCGGTGGATGGCAACTCGGGCACATGCAGGCTCACGATATCGCTCTGCCCCAGCAACGTGTGCAGATCGGGCACCTGCCGGGCATTGCCCAGGGGCAGTTTGCTGACCACGTCATAAAACGCCACATGCATGCCCAGCGCCTCGGCCAGCACCGACAGCTGCGTGCCGATGGAGCCGTAGCCCACGATGCCCAGGGTCTTGCCCCGGATCTCGTAGGCGTTGTCGGCCGACTTGAGCCAGCCACCGCGGTGCGCCACGGCGTTCTTCTCGGGGATGCCGCGCAGCAGCAAGATGGCCTCGGCCAGCACCAGCTCGGCTACCGACCGGGTGTTGGAGTACGGCGCGTTGAACACGGCAATGCCGCGCTCGCGTGCCGCATTCAGGTCCACCTGGTTGGTACCGATGCAAAAGCAACCCACCGCCACCAGCTTGTGGGCGTGGGCAAACACCTCTTCGGTCAGCTGCGTGCGCGAGCGGATGCCCACGAAATGGGCGTCTGCAATCTTGCGCTTGAGCTCGTCATCGGGCAGCGCCCCTGCAACGGTCTCGATCTGCGAATACCCGGCTGCGCGGATGACATCCAGCGCTGAGGGGTGAATACCCTCCAGCAACAGGAACTTGATCTTGCTTTTATCCAGAGAGGTGGTGGCCATGGCAAACGAAAGGTTGGAAAAAGACCGGGCTTGCAAATGCACACGGCATGGCGAGCCCTCAAGGGGGCAAGCATGATGCATTGCAACAAAAATCGCCACCCGCCCCGCAATGGCCTTGACGCTGTCCATGAATTGACACCATTTGTTTCATGAATGTCACAATTCGGCCGCCGTCGCAATGGCCTTTGCAACAACCATCGCAAAGCGGGTTTCCCCGATTGCTGGCGTATCAGCCCTGTGGGACAACGTCACATCATCGACACAAACGCCACCTAGCATCGCGCCTTTGTGTCTTCGTCATTCTGGAGGAGTATTCATGCAATTCAAGCAGCTGGCCCTGACCGCCGCCCTGGCCACCACCGTGTGCGTATCTGCACAAGCCCAAACCGAAATCCAGTGGTGGCATTCGATGACGGCCGTGAACAACGAGTGGGTCAATGACTTGGCCAAACAGTTCAACGAGAGCCAGAAGGAATACAAGGTGGTGCCCACCTACAAGGGCTCGTATGACGAAAACATGACAGCCGCCATTGCGGCCTTCCGCTCGGGCAATGCGCCGCACATCTTGCAGGTGTTTGAAGTGGGCACCGCCACCATGATGGCCAGCAAGGGTGCTACCGTGCCCGTTGGCAAGGTGATGGGCGATGCCGGTCTGGCCTTCGACCCCAAGGCCTACATCCCCGCCGTGGCCGGCTACTACACGGCCCCCAACGGACAGATGCTGAGCTTCCCGTTCAACAGCTCGACCACTATCTTCTATTACAACAAGGACGCCTTCAAGAAGGCGGGCCTGAACGCCGACAAGGCTCCCGCCACCTGGCCTGAAGTGTTTGCCGCCGCCAAGAAGCTGAAAGCAAGCGGCCACAGCTGCCCCATGACGCTGGCCTGGATGGGCTGGACGCAGCTCGAAAGCTTCTCCACCTGGCACAACGTCGAGTTCGCCACCAAGCAAAACGGCCTGGCTGGAATGGATGCGCGCCTGAAGATGAATTCACCGCTGCATGTGCGCCACATCGACAACCTCGCCAAGGCCGCGGCTGCGGGCGAGTTTGTCTACAAGGGCCGCGGCTCCACCGCCCAGGCCTCTTTCACCGCCGGTGAGTGCGCCATGATCCAGACGTCCTCGGGTTTCTATGGCGACGTGGCCAAGAACGCCAAGTTCGCCTACGGTCTGGCCCCCCTGCCCTACTACGCCGACGTGAAGGGCGCGCCACAAAACACCGTGATCGGTGGCGCCTCGCTGTGGGTCATGGCGGGCAAGAAGTCCGCCGAATACAAGGGCGTGGCCACGTTCTTCGACTTCCTGTCGCAGACCAAGGTGCAAGCAGCCAGCCACCAGCGCACGGGCTACCTACCCATCACCCTGGCGGCCTATGACCTGACCGACAAGTCGGGCTTCTACCAGAAGAACCCCGGCACCGATGTGGCCGTGCAGCAGATGGTGCGCAAGGTGACCAACAACTCGCGCGGCATCCGCCTGGGCAACTATGTGCAGATCCGCACCATCGAGGACGAAGAACTCGAACAGGTGTGGTCGGGCAAGCAATCGGCCCAGACCGCACTGGACTCGATCGTGAAGCGCGGCGACGAATTGCTGGCCCGCTTTGAGCGCGCCAACAAAGGCAAGTAAGCCACTGGCAGCCCCGCATGGCGCGGGGCGCGGTGGCGGCCTGGTCCCGCAGCCTGGTCCCGCAGCCTGGTCCCGCAGCCTGGTCCCGCAGTGCCGGGGACGCAAGGTACAGGGCAAAATAGCGCCACCCGATGCGGCCCCGGCCCCATTTTTATTTGTTTCTGAGGCCGCGCTTGTGCGCAAGCCCAGCCCCATCCGCCGCGCCCCGCAAGGGCCCCGGCGGATGTTTTATTGTGAAATCCCATGGAAAAACGCGTACTTTTCCGCTCCCGATGGCTCCCCTGGGTGCTGCTCATGCCCCAACTCGTCATCATTGGCGTCTTTTTCTTCTGGCCCGCCAGCCAGGCGGTGCTGCAGTCGCTGCAGGTGCAGGACGCCTTTGGCATGTCAACCGAATGGGTGGGGCTGGAAAACTTCCGCAACCTGCTGGACGACCCGACCTACCTGAACTCGTTCCAGCGCACCGCCTTCTTTTCCGTGCTGGTGGCTGCAGTGGGCATTGTGGTGTCGCTGGTTCTGGCAATTTTTGCCGACCGCATCGTGCGCGGCGCCATGGTTTACAAAACCCTGCTGATCGTTCCCTACGCGGTTGCGCCGGTGATCGCCGGGGTGTTGTGGATCTTCATGTTTTCGCCGTCGATCGGCGTGGTGTCGTATTTTCTGGGCAAGCTGGGCTACAGCTGGAACCACCTGATGAGCGAAAACCAGGCCATGGGCCTGATCGTTGCGGCCTCGGTGTGGAAGCAGATTTCCTACAACTTTCTGTTCTTTCTGGCGGGCCTGCAATCCATCCCCAAATCGCTGATTGAAGCCGCATCCATTGACGGCGCCGGCCCCTGGCGCAGGTTCTGGAATATCCAGCTGCCTTTGCTGTCGCCCACCACGTTCTTCCTGCTGGTGATCAACATTGTTTATGCGTTCTTCGACACCTTCGGGATCATCGATGCGATGACCAGCGGCGGCCCCGGCCAGTCCACCACCATCCTGGTCTACAAGGTGTTCCTGGACGGCTTCAAGGCGCTCGATCTGGGCGGATCGGCGGCGCAGTCCGTTGTTCTGATGATCATCGTGGTGGCCTTGACCGTGGTGCAGTTCCGCTATGTCGAAAAGAAGGTGCAGTACTGATGCCTGCCGCTCTGATCACTTCACCCTGCCCTTTTGACGCTCTGGAGGCCTTCCATGGTTGACCGCAGTCCCTGGCTTACCGTGCTGTCGCACGCCGTGATGATTCTCGGTGTGATGGTGGTGGCCTTCCCCCTTTACCTGGCCCTGGTGGCCTCTACGCACACGGCCGCAGATATCGTGCAGGCCCCCATGCCACTGCTGCCCGGCGGTGAAATGTGGGCCAACTACAAAGCCGCGCTGTTTGGCTCGGGCAAGCTTGGCTCCAACACCAATGTGGTCCACATGATGTGGGTGAGCTTCGTGACCGCCATCATCATCACTGTGGGCAAGATCGCTATCTCGCTGCTGTCGGCCTTTGCCATCGTGTATTTCCGCTTTCCGTTCAAGATGCTGTGCTTCTGGGCCATCTTCCTGACGTTGATGCTACCCGTGGAAGTGCGCATCCTGCCCACCTACAAGGTCGTGGCCGACTTGGGCCTGCTCAACACCTACGGCGGGCTGACCCTGCCGCTCATCGCATCGGCCACCGCCACGTTCCTGTTTCGGCAGTTCTTTCTGACGGTGCCGGACGAGTTGGTGGAAGCCGCCCGCATGGACGGTGCCGGCCCCATGCGCTTTTTCAAGGATGTGCTGGTGCCACTGTCCAAGACCTCGATCGCCGCGTTGTTCGTGATCCAGTTCATCTATGGCTGGAACCAGTATTTGTGGCCTCTGCTGATGACCACCACCGAAGACATGTACCCCGTGGTGATCGGCATCAAGCGCATGGTCGGCGGTGGCGGCGAAGCCTCCATCGACTGGAACATCGCCATGGCCACGGCCATCCTGGCCATGCTGCCACCAGCTGCCGTGGTGATCCTGATGCAAAAGTGGTTCGTGAAGGGCCTGGTGGACACCGAAAAGTAAGCCCCGCCCCACACCGCTTTTTGAAATACTGAACCCCATCCGTTTATGGCATCCATCTCTCTCAAAAACGTCGTCAAACGTTATGGCCACGGCAAAACTGCCGTGCCCGTGCTCCATGGCATCAATGCAGAAATCAGCGACCGCGAATTCATCGTGATCGTGGGCCCTTCGGGCTGCGGCAAGTCCACGCTGCTGCGCATGGTGGCCGGCCTGGAAGAAATCTCGGGCGGTGACATTGCCATTGGCGGGCGCGTGGTCAACAACCTGGAACCCGCCGAGCGCGACATCGCCATGGTGTTCCAGAACTACGCGCTGTACCCGCACATGACCGTGTTCGACAACATGGCCTACGGTCTCAAGATCAAGAAGGTGCCTATCGCCGAGATCAAGGTGCGCGTGGACAAGGCCGCCAAGATCCTGGAACTGGGCCACCTGCTCGAGCGCAAGCCGCGCGAGCTCTCGGGCGGCCAGCGCCAGCGCGTGGCCATGGGCCGCGCCATCGTGCGCCAGCCGCAGGTGTTTTTGTTCGACGAGCCGCTGTCCAACCTCGACGCCAAGCTGCGTGCGCAAACCCGCATCGAAATCCAGAAACTGCACCGAGAGCTGGGCATCACCAGCCTGTTCGTCACGCACGACCAGGTCGAAGCCATGACGCTGGCGCAGCGCATGATCGTCATGAACGCTGGCGTGATGGAGCAGTTCGGCACGCCCGAAGAGGTCTATCACACGCCGGCATCGATTTTTGTCGCCAGCTTCATAGGCTCGCCGCCCATGAACCTGCTGCGCCATGCGCCCAACAGCAAGCCCGGCACCATTTTGGGCATTCGCCCCGAACACCTGGACATCACCTCGGCAGGCTGGGAGGTGCGCGTGGACACGGTCGAGCTGCTGGGCGCCGAGCGCCTGGTGTACGCCACCATGGGGGGTGACAGCCTGATCGTGCGCATTGAAGAAGGCAGCGCCGCGCCCAAGGCGGGCGACACCATCCATGTCACGCCCCGTGAAAACCGCCTGCACTGGTTTCATGCCGAGACCGGCAAACGCCTCTGACCCGGCCCGTCGGATTCACCGCATGACTTCCTCCTGGCCTTATCCCCGCTGGATCGCCCACCGCGGTGCCGGCAAGCTGGCACCCGAGAACACCATGTCGGCCTTCCGGCTGGGGGCCCAGCACGGTTACCGCATGTTCGAATGCGACGCCAAGCTCAGCGCCGATGGCGTGCTGTTTCTGCTGCACGACGCCACGCTGCAGCGCACCACCAATGGCCAGGGCACGGGCGGCGAGCGGCCTTGGTCTGCGCTGTCTCAACTCGATGCCGGAAGCTGGCATTCCCGCGCCTTCGCTGGCGAGAGCCTGCCCACACTGGAGGCGCTGGCGCGCTGGTGCCTGGCCAACCATTACTGCCTGAATGTGGAAATCAAACCCACCCCTGGCGCCGAAGCCGCCACAGGCCGCGCCGTGGGCGAGTTGCTGGCACGCATCTGGCCCGCCACGGCTGTGCCGCCCTTGCTGACCTCGTTCAAGCCAGACGCACTGGCAGCGGCCCAGGCCGCTGCTCCGCAGCTGCCACGCGGCCTGCTGGTCGATACCCTGCAAGACGGCTGCCTGGCCCTGGCGCAGCAATTAGGCTGCCAGGCGCTGGTGTGCAACCACGCGCTGTGGAATGTCGCCCTGGTGCAACAGGTCCACGCATTGGGTATGCGCGCCCTGAGCTACACGGTCAACGACGAATGGGCCGCCCAACGCCTGATCGACCTGGGAACCGACGGCATCATCACCGACCGCGTCGATCTGTTCAGCCCGGCCGATCAGTGAGCCGTCAGGTGCCGCGCCAAAGCGGCCCGGCACCCGCACCGAATCGGCGCTCAGCCCCGCCAGCCACGCACCAGCACCCACTGGCAGGTGGCGCAGCCCAACACCAGCGCCGCATAGGTCAGCATCTTGCCGTCGCGGCCCAGCACGACCAACCCAGCCACCAGCACGGCGCAGCCAACCACAAAATTGATAGCTACTTGCGCACGCCAGGAAAGCGCCAACGCCCCTTTTGATCGAATCAAGCGCCCACCCAGCGCCAGCAAAACGGCCAGCGCCGCAGCGGGCGCCATGAAATTCACGGCGTGATAAAGAGCGTCCAGCGGACCCATAAACGTGACCCAGATCAAGGCTTAGGCAAACACGGTGCCTGATGCCGAGAACAATTTTATAATCGGCGTCTATGGCAGTCTGGGCCCTCGGCATCAACCACACCACCGCGCCGCTCGATCTGCGCGGTAAATTCGCGTTTGCGCTTGACCAGATCACGCCCACGCTGCAAGGGTTGCGCCAGTCGCTGGGCCAAAGCAGCCGCCACAACGGCGTCGAAACCGCCATCATTTCCACCTGCAATCGCACCGAAATCTATTGCGCCGGCGAGCAGGCGGCCATGGACCACACGCTCGGGTGGCTGGCGCAAAGCGGCGGCGTAAGCCCCGCGCTGCTGCGCTCGCACTCCTACACCCTGGAAGACAGCCTGGTGGCACGCCACGCTTTTCGCGTGGCCAGCGGGCTTGACTCGATGGTGCTGGGCGAGGCCCAGATTCTTGGGCAGATGAAAAACGCCGTGCGTGCCGCCGAAACGGCGGGCGCCCTGGGCACCACGCTCAACCAGCTGTTCCAGCGCAGCTTTGCTGTGGCCAAAGAGGTGCGCACCAGCACCGAAATCGGCGCGCACAGCATCAGCATGGCCGCCGCCGCTGTGCGCCTGGCGGGCCAGTTGTTTGAAGACCTCTCCGAGATCCGCGTGCTGTTTGTCGGCGCGGGCGAAATGATCGAACTGGCGGCCACGCATTTCGCCGCCAGGAACCCCCAGTCCATTGCCATCGCCAACCGCACGCTGGAGCGCGGCGAGAAGCTGGCCACCCGTTTTGGTGGCGAGGTGATGCGCCTGTCGGACCTGCCCGAGCGCCTGCACGAGTTCGACGCCATCATCAGCTGCACCGCCAGCACCCTGCCCATCATCGGCCTGGGTGCCGTGGAGCGTGCCCTCAAAAAACGCCGCCACCGCCCCATGTTCATGGTGGACCTGGCCGTTCCGCGCGACATCGAGCCCGAGGTCAAGGCCCTGGGCGACGTGTACCTGTACACCGTGGACGACCTGGCCAGCGTGGTGCAGACCGCCCAGGCCAACCGCCAGGCGGCCGTGGCGCAGGCCGAAGCCATCATCGATGCCGGGGTGCAGAGCTTCATGCACTGGATGGAGCTGCGCAGCCCCGCAGGTGCCGCAGGCGGCGTGGTGCCCCTGATCCAGCAGATCAACGCCCAGGCCGACGAGTGGCGCGCCCTGGAGATCGCGCGCGCCAAAAAGCTGCTGGCCAAAGGCGAAGATGTCGATGCCGTGCTGGAGGCCCTTTCGCGTGGTCTTGCCCAGAAGATGCTGCACGGCACCATGGCCGAGTTGCGGGCAGGCGACGCCGACCTGCGCGCCCAGACTGCGCAGACCGTCTCGCGCCTGTTCCTGCGCTCGCAAAGCAAGACCGGCCTGTAGCGCCGCTCATACTGCCTTGGCCTGCCCGTCCATGGGGGGTTCGGGGCAACACTGGCTCGGCAGCGCCTGCTGCCCGTTGTTTCCCTTTGCTTGAAAGTCCGGCCCATGGCCCACGCACACAAAATCGTCCTTCCCTTCCTCCTGGGTTTCGCCCTGGCGGCCTGCCCACTGGCACAGGCCGGCTCCACATTGGCGGTGGAGATGGGCTGCTACAGCTGCCACAGCAACGCCTACCACCCCAACGCGCCCAGCTTTGCGCAGCTGGCCAGCCACACCGCCAAGCACCGCGGCGAAGCCGGCGCCGAATACCACCTGATCACCGAGTTGCGCAAGCCGCGCCTGGTGGGCCGCATTGGCGCCCACGAACACCTGAGCGAAGAAAGCGCCCGGGGCCTGGCGCGCTGGATCCTGGACGGAGCCCACTGAGCCTTCGCCCCCGGCTGTCACGGCCCGTTGCCTGATTGGCAACCTGTCTTCGATGGGCAGCCGTTCGCACGGGGTCTGGCCGGCCTTGGGCATGCCGAAGGACTGAAGGGCTGTACCCGCTGAGCGCCCAGGCTTCGACGATCCAGAACAGATGGTGCGAAGTATCTGTGACCCTTGAATATTTAGGAAAAATCGATCATTTGCCCATACCAGATAAACGCGAGCAGCTACGTTTTTAGTAGCAACAATAACGATTAAAAATGAAACCCTTTCTCCGAAGCCAGCTGGAACGCTATGCGCAGCGTCTGGGCGAACTGGATTTTTTGCTCTCGCGCGAAGACATCATGGCCGACATGGCGCAATACCGCGTGCTGTCGCGCGAACATGCGGAGGTCACCCAGGTCGCCGGCCGCTATGCCCGTTTTGTGCAGTGCGAAGCCGACCTGGCCGGAGCGCGCGAGATGCTTGCCGACCCTGAGATGGCGGAAATGGCGCAGGAAGAAATCACCGCTGCCTCCGCCGAGCTGCGGCAGCTCGAAGACGAATTGCAGCGCCTGCTGCTGCCCAAAGACCCCGACGACGCACGCAACGCGTTTGTCGAAATCCGGGCGGGCACGGGTGGTGATGAATCGGCGCTGTTTGCGGGCGACCTCACGCGCATGTACATGCGCTACGCCGACCGCGTGGGCTGGAAGGTCGAGGTCATCAGCGAAAACGCGGCCGAGCTGGGGGGTTACAAGGAAATCGTGCTGCGCATCGAAGGTGACCACGTTTACGGCGCACTGAAGTTCGAATCGGGCGGCCACCGCGTGCAGCGCGTGCCCGCCACCGAAACCCAGGGCCGCATCCACACCAGCGCCTGCACCGTGGCCGTGATGCCCGAACCCGACGAGACCGAGGCCATCAAGCTCAACCCGGCCGATCTGCGCATCGACACCTTTCGCGCCAGCGGCGCGGGCGGCCAGCACATCAACAAGACCGACTCGGCCGTGCGCGTGGTGCACTTGCCCACCGGCATCGTGGCCGAGTGCCAGGACGGCCGCAGCCAGCACAGCAACAAGGCCAAGGCCCTGCAGGTGCTGCAGGCGCGCATCCAGGAGAAAGAGCGCAGCGAGCGCGCCGCCAAAGAGGCCGCGCTGCGCAAGGGCCTGATCGGCAGCGGCGACCGCAGCGACCGCATCCGCACCTACAACTTCCCGCAGGGGCGGCTGACCGACCACCGCATCAACCTCACGCTCTACAAGCTGCAATATGTGATGGATGGCGACCTGACCGAGGTGCTGCAAGCACTGGCGCATGCACGCGAAGCCGAGCAGCTCGAAGAGCTGGAGATGGGCGCCTCCATCCAAGGCGGACAATGATTTTTAATGAAATCGGGCTGTAGCCCTTTTTGCATAAGCGCAAGCAGCTATCAAAAATAGAGTGAACACATCAACCCCCACCCTGGCGCAGGTTCTGACGCAGGCCCGCACCCTGGGCCTGGAACGCATCGATGCACAGATGCTGCTACTGCACGCCATGGGCCGCCCCGACGCAGGCCGCGCCTGGCTGCTGGCGCATGACACCGATGCGCTGGAGCCCGCAGTGCAAGAAGCATTCATGGCCCTGTGCCAACGCCGCGCAGCCGGAGAGCCCGTGGCCTACCTGACCGGGCGCAAAGAGTTTTATGGCCTGCCGCTGGTCATTGACGCCCGCGTGCTCGACCCGCGCCCCGACACCGAGACGCTGGTGGACTGGGCCCTGGAAGTGATCGCACCCCTGACCGACCCGCTGCACCCGCCACGCATCGTGGACCTGGGCACCGGCAGCGGCGCCATTGCGCTGGCCTTGCAGCACCAGCGCCCCAAAGCCCAGGTGCTGGCCGTGGATGCCAGCTCCGATGCCCTGGCCGTGGCGCAAGCCAATGCACAGCGCCTGGCGTTGCCCGTGCAGTTTGCACGGGGCCACTGGCTGGACGGTGTCGAAGGCCGATTTGACGCCATCGTCTCCAACCCGCCCTACATTCCGACGGCCGACCCGCACCTGGCCGCGCTGACCCACGAACCCCTGCAGGCCCTGGCCAGCGGTGCCGACGGACTCGACGACATCCGCACCATCGTGACCCAAGCCCCCGCGCATCTGGTGCCGGGCGGCTGGTTGCTGCTGGAACACGGGTGGGACCAGGCCGCCGCCGTCAGCACGCTGCTGCGAGAACAGGGCTTTGCGCAGGTGCAAAGCCGCAAAGACCTCGCCGGCATCGCGCGTTGCACCGGCGGGCAGTGGCCGACAGTGAAATAATCCACCCATTGCGGGCCTTTTGCCCGTCAGCCCCCTACAAGGAGAACCCCATGAGCGACACCCAACAACGCATCGACGCCCTCGTGAAATCCAGCGACATCCTGCTGTTCATGAAAGGCAATGCCAGCTTTCCGATGTGCGGCTTTTCGGGCCGTGCCATCCAGATCCTCAAGGCCTGCGGCGTGGACACCAAGGCCCTGACCACAGTCAACGTGCTGGAAGACGAGGAAATCCGCCAGGGCATCAAGGAATACAGCAACTGGCCCACCATTCCGCAGCTGTATGTGAAAGGTGAGTTCATTGGCGGTTCGGACATCATGATGGAGATGTACGAATCGGGCGAGCTCAAGCAGCTGCTCGGCAGCGAGGGCTGAGCCACGCCGCAGGGCACACGTCCGCACCTCTAGTGCTGCAAGGCCGCCTGCGGGCGGCTTTGCCCGTTTTGACGTCGATTTGTCAGCGCTCGGGATCATCCTTTCCGTGCATTGGCGCTCACCCTGGCGGGCGCAATTGCGCAGCTCTGGGTGCTGCAAGCCGTACTGCAGTGCACGCGTGCGCCGCTACACTCACAAGGCCCGGCGAGTCTGCCGCCAGGCCCCGCCCGGCTTCTCCATCACCATGACCCTGACCCAAAGCCTGCTCATCATTGGCCTGCTCATCGCAGCCAGTGCATTCTTTTCGGTGGCCGAAATTTCGCTGGCTGCCGCACGCCGCCTGCGCCTGCGCCAGATGGCGGACGAGGGTGATGCACGCGCCGACCGGGTGCTGCGCCTGCAGGAGCAGCCAGGGGACTACTTCACCGTGGTGCAGGTCGGACAAAACGCAGTGGCCATTTTGGGGGGCATCGTTGGCGAAGGCGCGCTGAGCCCGCATTTCACGGCGCTGTCAGGGCTGTGGCTACCGGACGCCAGCGCCCAGACCGTCGGCTTTCTGGCGTCTTTCGTAGTCATCACGTCGCTGTTCATCCTGTTTTCCGACCTGTTCCCCAAGCGCCTGGGCATGGCCGAGCCAGAGAACATGGTGGTGCGGCTGGCCCAGCCCATGGTGTTCCTGATGACCGTGATGCGTCCGCTTGTGTGGTTTTACAGCAAGGGGGCGGACGCCCTGTTCCGCCTGCTGGGCATGTCGTCCCTGCGGGACGACCGCATCACCTCTGACGACATCCTGGCCATGATGGAAGCCGGTGCGCGGGCGGGCGTGCTGGCCGCGCGCGAGCAGCAGGTCATCACCAATGTGTTTGAGCTCGATACGCGCATGGTGTCTAGTGCCATGTCACCACGCGATCGCATTGCCTTTTTTCTGCGCGACGAGCCGGACGCCGTGATTCGCCTGCGCATCGCGGCCGAGCCCTTCTCGACCTACCCTGTGTGTGAAGGCGATATCGACCATGTGGTGGGCTATGTGGACGCCAAAGACCTGTTTCAGCGTGTGCTGAACAACCAGCCCATTTCGCTGGCCGACGACAGCCTGGTGCGCAAGGTGCTGATCGTGCCCGACCGCCTCACCTTGTCCGAGGTGCTGGAACAGTTCCGCCAGGTGCACGAGGATTTCGCCGTCATCGTGAACGAATACAGCCTGGTGGTGGGCGTGGTCACGCTGAACGACGTGATGAGCACCGTCATGGGCGATCTGGTGGGATCGGCCGACGAAGAGCAGATCGTGCGGCGCGACGAGAACTCGTGGCTCATCGATGGCGTCACCCCGGTGGAAGACGTGTTGCATGCGCTGGGCCTGGACGAACTGCCGCACAGCGACGACTACGAAACCCTGGCCGGCTTCCTGATGGTGATGCTGCGCCGCGTTCCCCGACGCACCGACAGTGTGAGCTGGGGCGGCTACAAGTTCGAGGTGGTGGACGTGGACAGCTTTCGCGTTGATCAGGTGATGGTGTCGCGCCTGAAACCAGTACCCCTGGAAAACAGCGGCCCTGTAGACCCTGCCGCAACGGCCGCACCCTGATCCACCTTGTGCCCGCGCCCGCACCCGTCACCCTGATGAATCAGGCCGCTGCGGGTTTCTCGTTGAAATGCCAGTTGCGCTGGGCACCAAACACGGCATCGGGATAGGGCGAGCGGCCCCGGCTGCCGTTGTAGCGGCCCAGCGCCAGGAAAAGGTCGCCGCGCTCGCGGTCGATGTAGTGGCGCAGGATCACACAGCCAAAACGCAGGTTGGTCTGCATGTGAAACAGTTTGCCCGGGTCGCCATCACCAATCACGCGCGTCCAGAAGGGCATGACCTGCATGTAGCCACGAGCCCCCACGCTGGACACGGCGAACTTGCGAAAGGCGCTCTCGACCTGAATGAGCCCCATGACCAGCGACACATCGAGCCCCGCGCGCTTGGACTCGTACCACACCGTCTGCAGGAAGTCGCGGCGCACTTCCCATTCAGGCTTGCGACGGCGCAAACGGTCGCTCATGGTGCCCAGCCAGCGCAAATAGTGCAGACGCGCTTCGGTGCTGAAGAACTGCGGCTCGGGCGGGCCAAAGTTGCCCACCGCCGATGTCAGCGCCGTGCGCACCGAATCCATCAACGGCTCTTCCAGCTGACTGCCTGCGTGGGCCTGCGCAGGCGCCCCCAGCCATGCGGCAGGTGCCGCAAGCGACACCAGGCACGCACGCCGGGAAACACCGGTCAGCCCGGTAGGGGCCGAGGCGCCTGCAGACAGATCGCGCTCCCTTGTCATACGACCATGCGCCCCTTCACATGGGTCAGGATATCGGCCACGGCCACTTTGGAGGCTGTGGCGTCGCGGCGGTGCTGGTACTCGACCACGCCTTCCTTGAGGCTCTTGTCGCCAACGGTGACGCGGTGTGGCACGCCAATCAGCTCCCAGTCGGCAAACATCGCGCCGGGTCGCTCGCCGCGGTCGTCCAGGATCACGTCGACGCCAGCGGCCAGCAAATCGGCATACAGCGACTCGGCCGTGGTTTTGACCGCTTCGCTGCGGTCCATGCCCACGGGGCAGATGACCACGGTGAAGGGTGCAATCGCATCGGGCCAGATAATGCCGCGCTCGTCATGGTTCTGCTCGATCGCTGCAGCAGGCAGGCGGGTAATGCCGATGCCGTAGCAACCCATCTCCAGCGGCTGGGGTTTGCCGTTTTCGTCCAGAAAGGTGGCGTTCATGGCGCGGCTGTACTTGGTGCCGAGATAGAAGACATGGCCCACTTCGATGCCGCGCTCAATGGCAAGTTCCCCCTGGCCATCCGGCGAGGGGTCGCCCGCCACCACATTGCGCAGATCGGCCACGGCGTCTGGCTCGGGCAGGTCACGGCCCCAGTTCACGCCGGTGGTGTGGAAATCCGCTTCATTGGCGCCGCAGATCCAGTCGGCCATCAGCGTGACTTCACGATCTGCCACGATTTTGAGCGGCTTCTTCAAGCCGATGGGCCCCAGATAACCGGGCTTGCAGCCAAAGTGCTCGTCAATCTCGCCCAGGGTTGCAAAGCGGAAGCCCTCCAGCCCCGGCACCTTGGCCACCTTGATCTCGTTCATGTCGTGGTCACCACGCAGCAGCAGCAACCAGACCTGGGTTTTGACAATCTCGCCCGCCGCGTTGGTCTCGTCGGTGGCCAGCACCAGCGATTTGACGGTGGTCTCGAGCGGCACGCCCAGCAACTCCGCCACGTCGGCGCAGGTGCTCTTGCCGGGCGTTGCGACCTTGGCCATCCCCTGTGTCGCCGCGCCACGCGCTCCCGAAGGGGCCAGCGCCTCGGCCTTTTCCATGTTGGCGGCATAGTCGCTCTGGGGGCAGTAAACGATGGCGTCTTCACCCGTGGCGGCAATCACCTGGAATTCCTCGCTCAGGTCTCCACCAATGGCGCCGCTGTCGGCCGCCACAGCACGGTAGGTGAGGCCGAAACGGTCAAAGATGCGCCGGTAGGCTTGGGCCATGACCTTGTAGCTGGCCTTGGCCGAGACCTGGTCGCGGTCGAAGCTATAGGCGTCCTTCATGGTGAACTCGCGCCCACGCATCAGGCCAAAGCGGGGCCGGCGCTCATCACGGAACTTGGTCTGGATCTGGTAGAAGTTCTTGGGCAACTGCTTGTAGCTGCGTAGCTCCTGGCGTGCGATGTCAGTGATCACTTCTTCGCTGGTCGGCTGCACCACGAAATCACGGCCATGGCGATCCTGGATGCGCAGCAACTCAGGGCCCATCTTCTCAAACCGCCCCGTTTCTTGCCACAGCTCTGCCGGCTGAACCACGGGCATGACCAGCTCCACCGCACCGGCACGGTTCATTTCCTCGCGCACGATGGCCTCGACCTTGCGGATCACCCGAACGCCCATGGGCATGTAGCTGTAGATGCCAGCGCCCAGCTTCTTGATCAGCCCCGCCCGCATCATGAGTTTGTGGCTGACCACTTCGGCATCGGCCGGAGCTTCCTTGAGGGTGGAGATAAAGAATTGGGAGGCTTTCATCGGAATCGATTTCAGGCAGAACAGACCAGCCCACTTGCCGCGCACTAGGCGCCGTGCATAATGGACACAGTTTAAAAATTTGGGGTTTGATTATGCTTGACCGGGACGGCTTTCGGCCGAACGTCGGCATCATCCTGCTCAACCAGAAGAACCAGGTGTTCTGGGGCAAACGCATTCGCACCCACAGCTGGCAGTTTCCGCAAGGTGGCATTGACCGGGGCGAAACCCCCGAGCAAGCCATGTTTCGTGAGCTGCATGAGGAGGTGGGACTGCATCCCAACCATGTGCGCTTGGTCGCCCGTACGCGGGACTGGTTGCGCTATGAGGTGCCTGACCGGTACATCCGCCGCGATGCGCGCGGTCATTACAAAGGCCAGAAACAAATCTGGTATCTGCTTCAACTGGTGGGCCACGATTGGGATCTGAACCTTCGGGCCACCGACCATCCCGAGTTCGATGCCTGGAGATGGCACGACTATTGGGTGCCGCTGGATGTGGTGGTCGAGTTCAAACGCGGCGTCTATGAGATGGCCTTGACGGAACTCGCCCGGTACCTTCCACGTCATGAGCAGCGCAATCGCTACCTTCGCAGTGGCATGCGGGCGCGCGACATGGATCCACAAGGCGGCCCCATGCACCGCGCGGGATCTTTGTTGTTGAACCCCGGAATGGAACTGCCGCCCGGCGCAAGTTTTGATCCGGATCCGCAAAACAGTGTGCCGGCAGAGCTGGAAGCCTTGCCCTACCCCGGCATCGCGCCACGCTCGATTTAAATCTTTTGTGCGCAGGGCAAGCCCGCCTGCGGGGCCCGTGCGACACCTGGCTTGCGAATGCGGCCTTCCCTCTGAACGGCCTATCCAGGTTACCTAGGCATTGACAAGGCGCGTCAAGCCGCTGAAAGAACCAGGTTGTCGCGGTGCACCATCTCCGACTCGGCGACATAACCGAGCAGCTTTTCAAACTCAGAAGACGGTTTGCGGCACAAAAGCCGCGCCTCCGCGCTGGCGTAGTTGGCCAGTCCGCGAGCGATTTCCCGGCCCGACGGATCGCGCACCGCAATCACTTCGCCACGCGAAAAATCGCCCTCCACTGCCGTCATTCCGATGGGCAGCAGGCTTTTGCCCTCATCGCGCAGCTTTGCGGCAGCACCGGCGTCCACCACCACAGCGCCCCGCATTTGCAGATGGTCAGCCATCCACTGCTTGCGGGCCTGTGTTTTGGCCGTCTGGGCCACCAGCAGCGTACCGAGCGCTTCGCCCTGCACCAGCCGCACCAAGACATTCTCTTCACGACCCCAGGCAATGACGGTGGAAGCCCCCGACCCCGCCGCCCGCTTGGCAGCCAGAATCTTGGTGATCATTCCACCCTTGCCAATGCTGGAGCCCGCCCCGCCGGCCATGGCTTCCAGAGCCAGATCGCCCGCCTGGGCTTCATGCACAAACTGGGCCGATGGATCTTTGCGCGGATCTGCCGTGTAGAGCCCCTTTTGGTCCGTGAGGATGACCAGCGCATCCGCCTCGACCAGGTTGGCCACCAGCGCACCGAGGGTATCGTTGTCACCGAATTTGATTTCGTCCGTGACCACGGTATCGTTTTCATTGATCACGGGAACCACGCCAAGGCGCAGCAGCGTCAGCAAGGTCGAGCGCGCATTGAGGTAGCGCTCACGATCAGCCAGATCGGCGTGGGTGAGCAGCACCTGTGCGCTGCCCATGCCCTGCTCGCGCAGCTTGGTCTCGTACATCTGCGCCAGTCCCATCTGCCCCACCGCCGCAGCAGCCTGCAGTTCGTGGATTTCCTGGGGGCGCGCAGTCCAGCCCAGGCGCTTCATGCCTTCCGCAATCGCACCGCTGGACACCATCACCACTTCGCGTGGAACACCGCCCTCGCCGCGCACGAGCGCAGCCAGCTGGCGACTCCATTCGCCGATGGCGGTTTCATCAAGGCCGCGCCCCTCGTTGGTCACTAGACTGGAGCCCACTTTCACCACAATGCGACGGGCATCGCGCAATACGCTGGAAACCATTTTTTGAGTCATTTTGACCGCTGGCGCCTATGGATAAAGCGCAAGCAGCTATTATTTATATAGCAAAATAAGCAGCCTGAACAGCCAACGGTATCAAACGGCGGCATCTCCAGCAAACCGTGGATCCACTTCCACCGGCTCGTTTTCGATCCGTTGTTCGGACTGCACATGGCGGAAGATCGCATGGATCAGCGGCTCACAACCCTCGCGCGTCAGTGCAGAGATTTCGAACACCGGCCCTTTCCATTTGAAGCGCTTGACAAAATCCTTCACGCGCGCCTCCCGCTCCTCCTTTGGCACCATGTCCAGCTTGTTCAGCACCAGCCAGCGTGGCTTGCTGTAGAGCTTCTGGTCGTATTTTTTCAGCTCGTTCACGATGGCCTTGGCCTGGGCCACCGGGTCCACCGCATCATCGAAAGGCGCCAGATCCACAATGTGCAGCAGCAGCCGGGTGCGTTGCAGGTGGCGCAAGAATTGGTGGCCAAGTCCGGCCCCCTCCGAGGCACCCTCAATCAGACCAGGAATATCGGCCACCACAAAGCTCTGCTCAGGCCCCACGCGCACCACCCCGAGATTCGGGTGCAGCGTGGTGAAGGGATAGTCGGCAATCTTGGGGCGCGCGTTCGATACCGCGGTGATGAAGGTGGATTTGCCCGCGTTGGGCATACCCAGCAGCCCGACATCGGCAAGCACCTTCAATTCCAGCTTGAGATTTTTCTTCTCACCCGGCCAGCCCGGGGTCTTTTGACGCGGAGCGCGGTTGATTGCGCTTTTGAAGCGCATGTTGCCAAAACCACCATCCCCGCCCTTGGCGATGGTGACCACCTCCCCGGGCGTCAGCAACTCATACAGCACCTCGCCCGTTTCGGCGTCGGTAATGATGGTGCCCACCGGCATCTTCAGGGTGATGTCGGTGCCAGCGGCGCCAAACATGTCGGAGCCCATGCCGTGTTCACCCCGTTTGGCTTCATGGCGACGCGAATAGCGGAAATCCACCAGAGTATTGAGATTGGGGTCGGCCACGGCAAATACATGCCCCCCACGCCCGCCGTCTCCGCCATTGGGGCCGCCGAATTCCTTGTATTTTTCGTGCCGGAACGACACGCAGCCATTGCCACCATCACCTGCGGCAATGTCAATAAAGGCTTCATCGACGAACTTCATGGGATATCCAGTTTACAAAAGAGCGCAACGCAGGCGGGCAACCCCTCCTGAAAGCACAAAGCCCCGTCCATGCGGGGCACGCGGGCCAGCACCTTAGCACCAGCGCACGCCTTAAACAACAAAGCCCCGACAGGGCGGGGCTTCGATTGCTGCCAGAGGAATCAACCTCAGGCGGGAGTCACGTTGACCGTGGACTTGGACAACGCACCCTTGGTGCCAAACGACACGTGGCCGTCCACCAAGGCGAACAAGGTGTGATCCTTGCCGATTCCGACATTGCTGCCGGGGTGGAAGCGAGTGCCGCGCTGGCGCACGATGATCGAACCAGCACTGATCAGTTCACCACCGAACGCCTTGACACCCAGCATCTTCGGCTTGGAGTCGCGCCCGTTTCGCGTAGAGCCGCCGCCTTTTTTCTGTGCCATGACATCAGCTCCTTCTTAAGCAGCGATCACGCCGATTTGCAGTTCGGTGAACTGCTGACGGTGACCTTGACGTTTCTGATAGTGCTTGCGACGGCGCATCTTGAAGATGTGCACTTTGTCGTGCTTGCCGTGCGCCACAACGGTGGCTTTCACGGTTGCGCCGGACACCAGGGGAGTACCCACCTTCAGTTCAGCGCCGTTGCCGACAGCCAGAACCTGGTCGATCACAATTTCCTGGCCTACGTCCGCAGCAATCTGTTCTACTTTAATTTTTTCGCCGGAAGCAACGCGATACTGCTTGCCGCCGGTTTTTATGACCGCGTACATGTTGACCTCTTGATATGAGTTCTGCAGACGAATTTCCACAGAGCCAAAAATTATACCACCCTTGGAAATTTCAGCCAACCCCCGGCGTGCACTTGTGCCTCCGGCACATCAGCCACCGCCGGCGTGCACGCGGGCCTTCCTATAATCCGCAGCACTTTCTGCGTGCCACTCTATCTTGACATCCCCCCTCATCTCCGCCGCCACATCGCCGCTGACGATCATCACCGACGACATGCGCGAAGTGGACCAGGTCATTGCCCAACGCCTGACGTCCAGCGTGCCCTTGGTGGCACAAATCTCCCAGTACATCATCGCGGCCGGCGGCAAGCGTCTGCGCCCGGCCTTGCTGCTGCTGGTATGCGGCGCCTTGGGCTATCGCGAGCACCATCGATTCAGCCTGGCGGCAGTCGTTGAGCTGATTCACACCGCCACCTTGCTGCACGACGACGTTGTAGATGCGTCCACCCTTCGCAGGGGACGCGCCACGGCCAACCAGACTTTCGGCAATCCCGCGAGCGTTCTGGTGGGGGACTTTCTGCACACGCGCTCATTTCAAATGATGGTGGAAGCAGGAAGCATGCGCATCATGGAGGTGCTGTCCGAGGCCACCAATGTCATTGCTGAAGGCGAAGTATTGCAGTTGATGAACATGCACGACGCATCTCTCGATGAGGAGGGGTACCTGCAAGTTATTCGCTCGAAGACGGCCAAGCTCTTTGAAGCCAGCGCGCGGCTGGGCGCCATTCTTGCCAACAGCCCTCCAGAAATCGAAGAGGCCTGCGCCACCTATGGTCAAGCGCTCGGCACAGCGTTTCAGATTATTGACGACGTGCTGGACTATGACGGAAATGCCTCGGAAATGGGGAAAAACCTGGGCGATGACCTGCGCGAAGGCAAATCAACCCTCCCCCTCATTGTGGCCATGCAAAGAGGCAGCGCCGAGCAGGCCGCCATTGTGAGACACGCCATCGAGGAGGGATCCACAGACCGCCTGGACGATGTGGTGACCATCGTGAGAATGACCGGAGCGCTCGAAGCAGCGCGCATTGCAGCCTTCTCGGAAGCCCGCCGAGCAATGGCCGCCGCAGAGCAATTGCCACCGGGCGCCCACTCAACGAGCTTGCTACAATTGGCAGCACAATTGCTGGAACGCCGCGCCTGAAATCCGCCAAATGCAGCCGGATCTGTGATCAGCGGCCCCAGTACACGGGGTGTAGCTTAGCCTGGTAGAGCGCTACGTTCGGGACGTAGAGGCCGGAGGTTCGAATCCTCTCACCCCGACCACTTTTCGAATAAATCAAGCACCCACCAGGGCAGTGTGGCGATACTGCCAATATGGCAGAGCTGTGTAGCGCGTGAGTGTTCGGGGGTGATAGGATGGTTTTTTTAACCACTACTTGCCCGGGTTACATGGCCGCTGTCGATACTGCCCAGAAAGAAACCTCCTCGGTAGCCCTGCCAGGATTGGGTCGCGCGCTGATGTCGGCGGGAAAGTTGACACAAAAATCCGCCGAAGATATTTACAAAAAGTCACAAGCGGGGCGTACCAGTTTTATCGCCGAGTTGACCGGCTCCGGCGCTGTGTCCGCTTCCGATTTGGCACACACGGTGTCGGCCGTTTTTGGCGCACCCTTGCTGGATCTGGATGCAATCGACCCCCTGCGACTTCCCAAAGATCTGCTGGACGCGAAGATTTGCAGTGCCTACCGGGTGGTGGTTCTCAGCAAACGAAACAACCGGCTCATCGTGGCCACGGCAGACCCAACGGATCAAGAGGCTGCCGAGAAGATCAAATTCACTACCCAAATGGGAGTGGACTGGATTATTGCGGAATACGACAAACTGAGCCGCCTGATAGAAAGTAGCACCAAGTCCACCAGCGAATCCATGGATACGCTGATCAGCGGGGGAGGTGATTTTGAGTTCGATGACATCGCTATTGAAGAAGCCACAGAGAGCGCAGACACCGGAACCGAGGTAGAAGACGCTCCCATCGTCAAGTTCCTGCACAAAATGCTGCTGGATGCCTTCAATATGCGGGCATCTGATTTGCATTTCGAACCTTATGAGCACCAATATCGGGTGCGGTTTCGTATCGATGGTGAACTGCGTGAAATTGCATCGCCGCCCATCGCCATCAAAGACAAGCTGGCATCCCGCATCAAGGTGATCTCGCGACTCGACATTTCCGAGAAACGGGTACCTCAAGACGGGCGAATGAAACTGAAGGTGGGGCCAGACCGGGTTATTGATTTTCGCGTCAGCACATTACCTACCCTGTTCGGCGAAAAGATCGTGATCCGTATCCTGGATCCCAGTAGCGCAAAACTCGGCATTGACGCCCTAGGTTATGAGGCCGTGGAGAAGGAGCGCCTCTTGGCAGCGATCGGGCGCCCGTATGGAATGGTCCTGGTTACCGGCCCCACCGGGTCGGGTAAAACGGTTTCGCTTTACACCTGCTTGAATCTACTCAACAAGCCTGGCGTCAATATCGCCACGGCGGAAGACCCCTCTGAAATTAACCTGCCGGGGGTCAACCAGGTCAACGTCAACGAAAAGGCGGGGCTTACCTTTGCCGTGGCCCTCAAGTCGTTTCTGCGCCAGGACCCGGACATCATCATGGTGGGTGAAATTCGGGATCTGGAGACTGCCGATATTTCCATCAAGGCAGCACAGACGGGGCACTTGGTTCTGTCCACTTTGCATACCAATGATGCTCCCACCACGTTGACTCGCATGCGCAACATGGGCATCGCCCCCTTCAACATTGCATCGAGCGTGATCTTGATCACGGCGCAGCGCCTGGCCCGCCGACTTTGCCCCATTTGCAAGACACCCGCTGATATTCCTCATGAAGCTTTGGTGGACGCCGGCTTCCCTGAGGATGAGATCGATGGTTCGTGGGTGACCTACCGCCCGGTGGGCTGCTCTGCCTGCAACAACGGGTACAAAGGTCGACTGGGGATTTATCAGGTCATGCCGATCACAGAAGAGATTCAGCGCATCATCCTGCGCGACGGTAGCGCGCTCGAAATTGCGGAGCAGGCAAAGCTGGAGGGCGTACGCTCTCTGCGCGATGCAGGGCTTCATAAAGCGAAATTAGGTCTTACTTCTCTCGAAGAAGTGCTGGCAGTGACCAACGAATAAGTCAAAAACGAGGGAGCACCATGGCGACAGCAGCATCCAAACGCGATATCAAGGACTTCGTCTTTGAGTGGGAAGGCAAAGACCGCAACGGAAAGATAGTCCGGGGTGAGACTCGTGCCGTTGGCGAAAATCAGGTGCAGGCCATGCTGCGGCGCCAAGGGGTTTTCCCCACCAAAATCAAAAAACGCCGCATGCGCTCGGGCAAAAAGATCAAGCCCAAAGATATTGCTTTGTTCACCCGCCAGCTGGCCACCATGATGAAGGCCGGGGTGCCACTGCTGCAAGCATTCGATATTGTGGGACGCGGCAACACAAATGCCAGCGTGACCAAATTGCTCAACGATGTGCGGTCGGATGTCGAGACCGGCACCTCTTTGAATGGTGCTTTTCGCAAGTACCCCTTGTATTTTGACAGCCTGTATTGCAACCTGGTCGAGGCGGGCGAGGCAGCGGGTATCCTGGAAGCGCTTCTCGACCGTCTTGCCCTTTACATGGAAAAGACCGAGGCCATCAAGTCCAAAATCAAATCGGCGCTCATGTACCCGATTTCGGTGGTGATCGTGGCTTTTGTGGTGGTTACCGTGATCATGATTTTTGTGATTCCGGCTTTCAAGGAAGTATTCACATCGTTCGGTGCAGATTTGCCCGCACCAACGCTGTTCGTCATGGCCATCAGCGAAATATTCGTGAAGTGGTGGTGGTTGATTTTTGGTGTGCTGGGCGGTGGCTTCTATTTTTTCATGCAGGCCTGGCAGCGCAATGAAAAGGTCCAGATGTTCATGGACCGTCTGATGCTGCGCATGCCCATTTTCGGGGCGCTGGTTGAAAAATCCTGCGTTGCCCGCTGGACCCGCACGCTCTCGACCATGTTTGCGGCCGGCGTTCCGCTGGTGGAGGCCTTGGACTCGGTGGGCGGCGCCGCAGGAAATTCGGTGTATTCCATGGCCACCGACAAGATTCAGCAAGAGGTTTCTACCGGCACCAGCCTGACTGCCGCCATGGGCAATGCAAACATTTTTCCTTCCATGGTGCTGCAGATGTGCGCCATTGGGGAGGAGTCCGGTTCCATTGATCACATGCTGGGCAAGGCTGCGGATTTTTATGAAGCAGAGGTGGATGACATGGTGGCCGGGCTGTCTAGCCTGATGGAACCCATCATCATCGTATTTTTGGGCACCCTCATCGGCGGCATCGTGGTGTCGATGTATCTGCCCATCTTCAAGCTCGGTCAGGTCGTTTGATGGGCGTGGATCTCTGGGCAGAGCCCGCCATTGCGGGTGTTCTGGGCCTGCTGCTCGGCAGCTTTCTGAATGTCGTCATCCACCGATTGCCCAAAATGATGGAGCGCCAGTGGGCACAGGAGCATGCGGCGTTCGCTGCTGGCACCGATACACCACCGGCGCCAGCGCCAGGCGCTGAAGCAGCCTTCAATTTGTGGACACCCCGCTCACGCTGCCCGTCGTGCGGACATGTGGTGCAGTGGTATGAAAACATACCGGTGCTGAGCTATCTGTTTTTGCGCGGCCGCTGCTCGGCGTGCCATGTTCGCATCAGTGCACGCTATCCACTGGTGGAGATTCTCACTGCGGCGCTTTTTGCGTTCTGCGCCTATCGGTGGGGTTTGACGCCTACGGGCTTGGCCTGGTGCGGCTTTTCGGCAGCGATGGTGGCCCTGGCGTTTATCGACTGGGACACCACCTTGCTGCCCGACGACATTACGTTACCACTGCTCTGGGCGGGGCTGCTGGCGTCGGCGGGGCACTGGATTGACGTTCCCCTGTTGGCCTCTGTGACGGGGGCCGCAGCGGGGTACCTGTCCCTGTGGCTGGTTTACTGGGCCTTCAAGCTGGCGACCGGCAAGGAGGGCATGGGGTACGGTGATTTCAAGCTGTTTGCCGCCCTGGGCGCCTGGTTCGGATGGCAGGCGCTGGTTCCGATCATCTTGATGTCTTCTGTCATTGGCGCACTGGTAGGAATTGGTCTGAAGGTCTTCAACAACCTGCGCGAAGGCGGCTATGTTCCGTTCGGGCCGTTCCTCGTGGGCGCTGGCCTCACGGCCATGGTGTTCGGGCCCAATGCCATTTTGCAAACGGTGCTGAATCTGTTCGGTCTGTAATGATGCAACGGCCAATGCATGTGGGCCTGACCGGGGGCATTGGCAGCGGCAAGAGCACGCTGGGGCAGATGCTGCAGTCCTGTGGCGCAGCGCTGATCGATGCAGACGCGATTGCCCGCAGTGTCACCTTGGCTGGGGGCGCTGCCATAGCCGACATTCGGGCTGCCTTCGGGCAGGACGCCATTGATGCCACGGGCGCCATGGACCGCGCCCGCATGCGCACCCTGGCTTTTACCAACCCCCTGGCGCGCGCGCAACTTGAAGCCATCGTTCACCCCTGGGTGACACGCTTGGGCGATCAGCAAGCACGAGATGCCGCAACCGCAGGGCATCGCGCCATCGTCTTCGATATTCCCCTGCTGGTGGAGTCGGGGCGCTGGGTGCGCAAGCTCGATGCCGTGGTGGTGGTGGATTGCAGCACCGAAACACAAATCCACCGCGTCATGGCGCGCAACGGCCTTCAGCGTGCCGCCGTACAAGCCATCCTGGACACACAGGCATCCCGCCCAGCCCGGCGCGCCGCCGCCGACGCCGTGGTTGTGAACGATGGCATCGCGTTGAACACCCTGCATGGCCATGCAGTGCAGCTTGCCCGCCTGTTCGGGCTATGATGCACCCGAGTTTTTTGCACCACCTTTCCCTGCCGTGCGCCACCGGCGTCAGAACATCCACTGAGCCCCCAGGAACCCGCCAGCGTGATCCTTTACGAATACCCCTTTAACGAACGCCTCAGAACCTATCTGCGGCTAGAGCAGTTGTTTCGCCGGCTGGGCGAGCTGATTCCGCGCCAGCATCCGCTGGACCACCACTTTGCCCTGGTCACCATTTTTGAGATCATGGACGTGGCCGCGCGTGCCGACCTCAAATCCGATGTTCTCAAGGACATCGAAAAACACAAGCACCAGCTCGACAGCTACCGGGGCAATCCCTCCATTTCAGAGGCAGCACTGGATGCCGTGGTGGCACAGCTGGACCACTGCTTCACCGCACTCAACCAGCAGACGGGAAAGTCGGGCCATGCCCTTACCGAGAACGACTGGCTGATGAGCATTCGCAGCCGGATGGGCATTCCCGGAGGCACCTGCGGCTTTGATCTGCCAGCCTACTACGCCTGGCAACACAAGGACGTTTCAGTGCGCCAACACGCTCTGGAGCAATGGGCATCTACCCTCGCGCCCCTGGCAGAGTCGATTTACGTGCTGCTCAAGCTGTTGCGCGACACGGGAGTGCCCCAGAAGGTGGCAGCCGAGCGCGGCCAGTTTCAGCAAAACCTGCCCCAGGGCCGCACATTCCAGTTGCTGCGCCTGCGCATTGACCCGGCACTCGATCTGATTCCCGAGATCAGCGGCAATCGCCTGATTGTGTCGGTGCGCCTGATGCGGCAGGAACCCGATGGACGCCTGAATTCGTCCACCGACGATGCCGCATTCGAGCTCACGCTCTGCGCCTGAAGGAGGCCCGCAGATGGCAACCACAATCCCACCGGGCGAAGCCGTGCGCCGTGTCACCTGCCCGCAGTGCGGCGGCGACAGCATCTACAGCGTCCAGAATCCTTATCGGCCTTTTTGCAGCGAGCGCTGCAAGCAGATGGACCTTGGCGCATGGGCCAGCGAAGAATTCCGCATGCCCGCGGAAGCACCGCCCGATGATGCGCAGCACGGTGATCCGCGCCATCAGCATTGATGGCCTCCGGCAACGGCCATCCGCGTGAATAAAGATGAAATACAGCTCTAACGTTTATGCAATAAGCGCTAATAGCTATTATTTTAATAGCATTTGAGTTATTCCAGCAAACCCTGCTGGCCGCGCTCCTCGGCCAGCCACTGCAACACTGGATAGGCACCAGGCAATACAGGGTCCACCGTCAGCGGCATCTGCTGCCAGGCCATGGTCTGGCCTTCGCGCATCTCGAACTCTCCCGACCACTCCCACACCTTGCACCAGTGCAGGCGCACCAGGGCGTGCGGGTAGTCGTGCTCGGTCACTTTCCAGACGCTGGCGGGGCCAATGGTCACGCCCAGTTCTTCGATCAACTCGCGGCGCAGGGCCTGCTCTACCGTTTCGCCCGCTTCCAGCTTGCCGCCCGGAAACTCCCAATAACCGGCATAGGGTTTGCCAGGCGGGCGGGTGGACAAGAGCATGGCTCCATCGGCGCGCAGCAAAATGCCCACCGCCACCTCGGTGTGCTTGCGATCAACGGCGCCAGCTGGGGTTGGAGTCACCGCCTCAGTCACTGTGCCGCCCTGCGTAGTCGCGCGCAAACTGGTAGGCCACACGACCGCTGCGCGAGCCACGCTCCAGTGCCCACACCAGGGCTTCTGGGCGGGCTGCAGAAATGGCAGCTGCCGAGACACCGAGCGATGAGAGCCACTGGGCCACAATGGTCAGGTACTCGTCCTGGCTGAACGGATAAAAGCTGACCCACAGCCCAAAACGTTCTGACAAGGAAATTTTTTCCTCGACCGCTTCTCCGGGATGCACTTCGCCATCATCGGTGTGCGTATACGTCTGGTTTTCCGCCATGTACTCGGGCACCAGATGGCGCCGGTTGCTGGTGGCGTAGATCAGCACATTGGGCGTGGCCGCGGCCACCGAGCCGTCAAGAATGGACTTGAGGGCCTTGTAGCCGGGC
The DNA here is from genome assembly GCF_000526295.1 of Acidovorax sp. JHL-3. Classification (NCBI taxonomy): domain Bacteria; kingdom Pseudomonadati; phylum Pseudomonadota; class Betaproteobacteria; order Burkholderiales; family Comamonadaceae; genus Acidovorax; species Acidovorax sp. JHL-3. Next base: position 1,549,624 of record NZ_JAFU01000001.1, on the reverse strand, counting down.
TCGCCGTCTTCAAAGCTCAGGTCATCGCAGAAAACGATGAATTTCTCGGGCCGGGTGGACACCACGTCGACAATGTCGGGCAGATCCGTCAGGTCGGCCTTGTCCACCTCGATCAGGCGCAGTCCCTGCGCCGCATGGGCATTCAGGCAAGCCTTGATGAGCGAAGACTTGCCCGTGCCGCGCGCACCGGTCAGCAGCACGTTGTTGGCGGGCTTGCCTTGCACAAACTGCTGGGTATTGCGCTCGATCTTCTCCTTTTGCCCATCGATCTCCTTGAGGTCAGCCAGTTGCATGGCGGCCACATGGCGCACGGGCTCCAGCGTGCCATGCCCGCTGCTGCGCTTGCGGTAACGCCAGGCTATGGAAGCCGACCAATCGGGTGCGCCCAAGGGCTGGGGCAGCACGGATTCGATGCGCGCAATGAGTTGCTCGGCGCGCTCGATCAGGTGTTCAAATTTTTCGTTCATTTTGGCCTGTAGCGCTTATTGGTAAAGCGCTAGCAGCTATCATTTTTTTGATCGAATTTACGAACGGTAGTCCGCATTGATGGTGACGTATTCGTGGCTGAAATCACAGGTCCACACCGTGTCCACAGCGTCGCCCCGGCCCAGCAGCACACGCACGGAGATTTCGCTTTGCTTCATCACACGCTGGCCGTCTTCCTCGCGGTAGGCAGGGTTGCGCCCGCCTTTCACGGCCACATGCACGTCGTCCAGGTAGAGGTCGATCCCTGTCTGGTCGAGGTCAGCGATACCCGCATAGCCCACCGCCGCCAGGATGCGGCCCAGGTTGGGGTCGCTGGCATAAAACGCCGTCTTGACCAGTGGCGAGTGGGCGATGGCATAGGCGACCTGGCGGCACTCGTCGCCGGTCTTGCCGCCCTCCACCCGCACCGTGATGAACTTGGTGGCGCCTTCGCCGTCGCGCACGATGGCCTGGGCCAGCTTTTGCGCCACGCCCAGCATGGCGGCCTTGAGAGCCTGGCCTTCGGCGCTGGCAAGCGCCGTGATGGGGGCGTGCGCAGCCCTGTTGGTGGCGACCACCACGAAAGAGTCGTTGGTGGAGGTATCGCCGTCGATGGTGATGCGGTTGAACGAGCCATCGGCCAGCTCGCGCGCCAGTTGCTGCATCACCGAGGGATGCACGCAGGCGTCCGTGGCCATGAACCCCAGCATGGTGGCCATGTTGGGACGGATCATGCCGGCACCCTTGCTGATGCCGGTGATGGACACCGTGGCCCCGCCAATCTGCACCTGGGCCGAGAAGGCCTTGGGCAGCGTATCGGTGGTCATGATGCCTTCTGCCGCACGCGCCCAGTGGCCCGGCTGAGCGTCGGCAATGGCAGCGGGCAACCCGGCTTCAATGCGTTCATGGGGCAGCGGCTCCATGATCACACCGGTCGAAAAGGGCAGGATCTGCTCGGGCGCCACGTTGAGCTGGCGCGCCAGCGCAATGCAGGTGGCGCGCGCACGGACCAAACCGTCGGCACCCGTGCCTGCGTTGGCGTTGCCCGTGTTGATGACCATGGCGCGGATGGCCTGGCCACTGGCCAGATGTTCGCGGCTGATCTGCACCGGCGCAGCGCAAAAGCGGTTTTGCGTGAACACACCTGCCACGCTGGCACCTTCGTCGAGCAGAAACACGGTGAGGTCCTTGCGGTTGGCCTTGCGGACACCGGCCTCGGCAACACCGATACGAACGCCGGCGATCGCATGCAGATCGGCGGCAACGGGGGCGAGAAGATTGACGGGCATGGGGGTCTTTCTAAAAACTGCGGCCGATTATCCGGAAAACCGAGGCGCGCAAATGAAAACACGGGCCGGGGCCCGTGTCGTTGGGTGCTATTGCATCAGGCCAGTTTGCCGTGGCACTGCTTGTACTTTTTGCCGCTTCCGCAGGGGCATGGGTCGTTGCGCCCCACGCGCACGCCCTCAGGAATGGCATGGCCCACTGTCTGCGCGTCCACCGTGGTCTCCACTTCACCCGTTTCTGTGGGCGCCGTGTAAGTCACGTTGGCGATGCTCTCGGCGCGCTGCTCCATGTCCTGCGCGGCCTGGTCCAGCTGCGCCGGCGACTGCACCTGCACGGTCATGAGAATCTTCGTGACTTCGTTCTTGACCTGGTCGAGGAGCTGGCGGAACAACTCGAACGCTTCGCGCTTGTACTCTTGCTTGGGCTGCTTTTGGGCATAGCCGCGCAGGTGGATGCCCTGGCGCAGATAGTCCAGCGAGCTCAGGTGGTCGCGCCAGTTGGAGTCAAAGCTCTGCAAAAGCACCACACGTTCGAACTGCGTGAAGTTGTCACGTCCCACCTGCTCGATCTTGGAATCAAACGCAGCATGGGCCGCCTTCAATACTCTGTCCAGAATTTCGTCGTCGGTGATGCTGTGCGCGCCCTCCACTTCCTGCTGCAGCGCAATCGGCACCTGCCATTCGTCGGCCAGCACTTTCTCGAGGGCAGGCAGATTCCATTGCTCCTCGACCGATTCTGCGGGAACGTACAGGCGCACCAGATCGGTGATGCAGTCCTCGCGCATGGCGGCAATCACATCAGACAGCTCGGCGGCATCCAGAATGTCGTTGCGCTGCTGGTAGATGACCTTGCGCTGGTCATTGGCCACATCGTCGTATTCCAGCAATTGCTTGCGGATGTCGAAATTGCGGGCCTCCACCTTGCGCTGGGCCGACTCGATGCTGCGAGTGACGATGCCCGCTTCGATGGCCTCGCCGTCGGGCATCTTCAGGCGGTCCATGATGGCCTTGACGCGATCACCCGCAAAAATGCGCATCAGTGAATCATCGAGGCTCAGGTAAAAGCGCGAGGAGCCCGGGTCGCCCTGGCGACCCGAACGCCCACGCAACTGGTTGTCGATGCGACGCGACTCATGGCGCTCGGTGGCAATGATGCGCAGCCCACCCAGCTCCTTGATCTTTTCATGGTCACGCGCCCATTCGGCGCGCACTTCGGCGATGCGGGCCTGCTTGGTGGTCTCGTCCAGAGACTCGTCTGTCTCCACGGCTGCCACCAGCTTTTCAATATTGCCACCCAGCACAATGTCGGTGCCACGACCGGCCATATTGGTGGCAATGGTGATCATGCCAGCGCGCCCGGCCTGCGCCACGATGTCCGCCTCGCGGGCGTGCTGCTTGGCATTGAGCACCTGGTGCGGCAAGCCTTCCTTGTTCAGGAGCTGGTCGATGATTTCCGAATTTTCAATCGACGTGGTTCCCACCAGCACGGGTTGCCCGCGCTCGTAGCACTCACGGATGTCCTTGATCGCCGCTTCGTACTTTTCGCGCGTGGTCTTGTACACGCGATCGAGCTGGTCGTCGCGCCGGCTCGGGCGATTGGGAGGAATGACGGTGGTTTCCAGGCCATAGATTTCCTGGAACTCATAAGCCTCGGTATCGGCCGTGCCGGTCATTCCGGCGAGTTTGTTGTACAGGCGGAAATAGTTCTGGAACGTGATGGAGGCCAGCGTCTGGTTCTCCGCCTGGATGTTCACGCCTTCCTTGGCTTCCACGGCCTGGTGCAGGCCTTCGCTCCAGCGGCGGCCCGACATCAGGCGACCGGTGAACTCGTCCACGATCACGATCTCGCCGTCTTGCACCACATAGTGCTGGTCGCGGTGATACAGGTGGTTGGCCCGCAGCGCTGCATACAGGTGGTGCATGAGCGTGATGTTGGAGGGGTCGTACACCGACGCACCTTCGGCAATCAGGCCCTGGCTGGCCAGAATGCGCTCTGCACTCTCATGGCCTTGTTCGGTCAGGAATACCTGGTGGGTTTTTTCGTCCAGCGTGAAATCACCGGGCTTGGTCACGCCTTCACCTGTGCGCGGATCGGCTTCGCCCTCCTGACGCACCAGCAGCGGCACCACCTTGTTCATGGCGATGTACATCGCCGTGTGGTCTTCAGCCTGGCCACTGATGATGAGTGGCGTGCGCGCCTCGTCAATCAGGATGGAGTCGACTTCGTCAACGATGGCGAAATTGAGGCCGTGCTGAACGCGGTCCCGCGCTTCATAGACCATGTTGTCGCGCAGGTAGTCGAAGCCGTATTCGTTGTTGGTGCCGTAGGTAATGTCTGCGGCATAGGCTGCCTGCTTTTCCTCGCGTGGCATGTTGGGCAGGTTGATGCCCACCGTCAGCCCCAGGAAGTTGTATAGGCGCCCCATCCACATGGCGTCCCGGTTGGCCAGGTAGTCGTTGACCGTGACCACGTGAACACCCTTGCCAGAAAGTGCATTCAGGTAAACGGGCAGCGTTGCCGTCAGGGTCTTGCCCTCGCCGGTCCGCATTTCTGCAATTTTCCCGTAATGCAAAGCCATGCCACCGAGCAACTGCACATCGAAATGGCGCATCTTCATGATGCGTTTGGAGCCTTCACGCACCACGGCAAACGCCTCGGGCAACAGGTCGTCCAGCGACTCGCCCTTGGTCGCGCGCTCCTTGAACTCCAGCGTCTTGCCACGCAGCTCGTCATCGGTCAGCTTTTCATAGTCGGGCTCCATCGCATTGATGCGTGCAACCGTCTTGCGATATTGCTTGAGGAGCCGATCGTTGCGGCTGCCGAATAGTTTGGTAAGGAAGTTGGTTGCCATGCGAACAGGACCGCCTCACATGCGCCGAAGAGCATGTCAGGCGACCGAAACCCCTAAGAAGAATTGATTTCAGGTGGGTCCACCGCCCGTGATTGCAAGCACTGCAACACCAAGCAACAGAATCCGGACCGGCGATTTTACCTGCCTGCGGCCCAAGCCCCCAGCAAAGCCGGTGATAGGTCCGCCCACCTTGTTGCTGTGCTGGCACCCGGCCGTGCTTCACCACGCCAAGAGACCTGCCGAACCGCGGAAAGCCCGCCATTCCTTGCTGCACCCAAGACGGTGCTCCCCACTGCCCACTGATGTGCACGCCGCCATCAACCGGCCAAGAGCCGAATGCTTGCCCGCCAAGCGGCAATGGCATTGGCAGGCAGCGCACGACCGTCAGGCGTCCGCGATAATCCACCGCTCACCGACCTGTCCATCCGCCTTGGGCGCAACATCCATGAACCGCCGCCATTACGCGATTTCCCTGCAGCAGGCCAGCGAGGACTCTCCAACGCTGGCCAAGCTGGCGGCTCTTACGCGGGAGTCCAGTGAACGGCTTCAAGCCATTGAATTGTTGATACCAGCGGCCCTGCGCGGCACGGTGCAAGCAGGCCCGATCGACGGGACAAGCTGGTGTCTTCTGGTGAAAAGCAATGCTGCTGCGGCAAAGATACGGCAACTGCTGCCTGCGTTACAGGCGCATTTGCGAAGCCGGGGGTGGGAGGTTCACTCCATTCGCCTCAAAATCCAGTCCTGACTCAGCCCCCAAAAAGAGAGAGATCACGGTGGCATGGAGGGAAAAATGGTGCCGATTGTCGGAATCGAACTGACGACCTACCGCTTACAAGGCGGTTGCTCTACCAACTGAGCTAAATCGGCGAAGGCTGAATTTTATCCTGCAAATTCAGCGTATTCGAAACGCGCAGGATGCTATTTGATGCGTTTGAGGGAGGGACGGGCACTGCCCGAGGCTGGCGGTGGACGGGGAGCGTCACCGCCGCCCTCATCAAGCATGGAGTCACTGGACACCAATTGCACGACACGTTCCTCGGGGGCTCCTGGCGGCTCTTCCGTGGTCGATGCGACTGCAGCCAGTCCACCTTCCCCCATGTCACCCATCGCAGTCACTATGTCTTCGGGAGGAGGAAAGGCCATGCCCTGCCCGTTCTCACGGGCATAGATGGCAATCACCCGCGCCACGGGCACCATGATTTCGCGCGGCTTACCGCCGAAGCGTGCCTTGAACTCAATAAAGTCATTGCCCAATTGCAGTGAACTGGTGGCATCGCAACTGATGTTGAGAACAATTTCACCATCCTTCACATACTCGCGCGGCACCTGGACGGAACCGTCCACCCGCACCGCCACATAGGGAGTGAACCCGTTGTCGGTGCACCACTCGTGAAGCGCCCTGATCAGATAAGGGCGCGTGGAAGGAAAATCCTGGGCGTTCATGGTGTGTGGCGGGAGTGCGAGGGTCGGCACATTCAGCTGGGCTGGCTTACTTGCGCATCACTTTCTCTGACGGCGTGAGTGCTTCAATGTACGCGGGGCGCGAAAAAATCCGCTCTGCATATTTGAGCAATGGAGCGGCGTTCTTGCTCAGATCAATGCCGTAGTAATCCAGACGCCACAGCAGGGGGGCAATGGCCACGTCCAGCATGGAGAAGTTGTCGCCCAGCATGTATTTGTTCTTGAGGAACACGGGTGCCAGCTGCGTCAGGCGGTCGCGAATGTGGGCGCGGGCCTTTTCCAGGGCCTTTTCATTGCCCTTGGTCGCGCGAGACTCCAGGATGTTCACATGCACGAACAGTTCCTTCTCGAAATTGAGAAGGAACAGGCGTACGCGTGCGCGGTCTACCGGGTCGCCCGGCATCAGCTGGGGATGGGGGAAGCGCTCGTCGATGTACTCGTTGATGATGTTCGACTCGTACAGGATCAGATCACGCTCCACCAGGATCGGCACCTGGCCGTATGGGTTCATCACGCTGATGTCTTCGGGCTTGTTGTACAGGTCCACATCGCGGATTTCAAAGTCCATGCCCTTTTCAAACAGGACAAAGCGGCAGCGGTGGGAGAAGGGACAGGTCGTACCCGAGTAAAGCACCATCATGGTGGGAGGCTCCTAAAAATCAAAAGAGTGGGACGCTAAAAAGCGCCCACTCTGTAAAGTTCCGCCGTGCCAAAAAGCACGCGGTCAGCGGATCAAGGTTTTACTTCACATCTTTCCAGAAGGCCGCATTCAACCTCCAGGCAATGACGGTGAAGATGCCCAGGAAAATCAGCACCCACACACCCACCCGAACACGGGTGTTCTGTGCTGGCTCGCCCATCCACTGCATGTAGTTCACCAGGTCGCCAATGGTCTGATCGAACTCCAGTGGAGTCATGACACCAGGAGTAACCTGCTCCCAGCCCTTGAACACCTGGGTCGTCTGGCCGTGGCTTTCCTGCGCTTCGAAAATTGGGCGACGATCACCCTGCAATTCCCACAGCACGTGGGGCATGCCTACGTTCGGGAAAACCAGATTGTTCCAGCCGGTGGCCTTGGTTTCGTCGCGGTAGAAAGTGCGCAGGAACGTGTAGAGGTAGTCGGCGCCCGTACCACCGTGACCTGAACGCGAGCGAGCGATCACCGTCAGATCGGGCGGGTTGGCACCAAACCAGTCCTTGGCGTGCTTGGGATCAATGGCCGCCTTCATGGTTTCACCGACTTTCTCAGTGGTGAACAGAAGATTGTCCTTGATCTGCTGCTCGGTCAGACCGATGTCGCGAAGGCGGTTGAAACGCATGAATGCAGCCGAATGGCAGCTCAGGCAGTAGTTTACGAAAACCTTGGCACCGTTTTGCAGCGAGGCCAGATCGTTGGTCTTGTTGGGAGCCTTGTCCCAGGCAATGGTTTCGCCACCGGCTGCGTGCGCAGCACCTGCCGCGAGGCCCAGCGCAGCAACCAGCGTGAGGATGAGTTTCTTCATTGTTGTTATCTCCAGGGCTCAATGCGCAGTGAAGTTGACACGGTCAGGCACTGGCTTGGTTGCACCCAAACTGCTCCACCATGGCATCAGAAGGAAGAAACCGAAGTAGAACAACGTGCCAACCTGCGAAACACGCTCACCCACTGGAGATGGCGGTTGCACACCCAGATATCCAAGGATCAGGAAGTTGATCACAAAGACTGCGTACAGGTACTTGTGCCAGGTTGGGCGATAGCGGATGGACTTCACAGCGCAGGTATCAAGCCATGGCAGGAAGAACAAGATGATCACCGCACCACCCATCACCACCACGCCCCAGAACTTGGCGTCGATCGAGAGCATCAGCACAACTGCCACCAATGCAGCGACAACAACGCCAGCCTTGAGAAAGCCGGGCAATTTGCCCTTGACCACACCGATCAGGGCACCTGCCACCACACACGCAATCAATGCGTACATCATTTCGCTGGTAATGGCACGCAGCATGGAATAAAACGGCGTGAAGTACCAGACAGGTGCAATGTGCAACGGCGTCACCATCGGATCTGCCGGAATGAAGTTGTTGTACTCCAGGAAATAGCCACCGAACTCGGGCGCAAAAAACACGACCGCAGTGAAAGCCATGAGGAACATGCTCAACGCAAAGATGTCATGCACCGTGTAGTAAGGGTGGAAGGGCACGCCATCAAGCGGCTTGCCCTTGGCATCCTTGGGCGCATTGGGAGCCTTGATTTCCACACCGTCCGGGTTGTTGGACCCCACGTCGTGCAAAGCCAGCAAGTGGGCTACCACCAACCCCAGCAGCACCAGCGGCACGGCGATCACGTGGAAGCTGAAGAAGCGGTTCAGCGTGGCATCGCCCACCACAAAGTCACCACGAATCAGCAACGCCAGGTCAGGACCGACGAACGGAATGGCGGCAAACAGGTTCACGATCACCTGGGCGCCCCAGTACGACATCTGGCCCCAGGGCAGCAGATAGCCCATGAAGGCTTCAGCCATGAGCGCCAGGAAAATCGCACAACCAAAAATCCAGACCAGCTCACGCGGCTTGCGATAGCTGCCATAGATCAGGCCACGGAACATGTGCAGGTAGACGACGATGAAAAACGCCGAAGCCCCTGTGGAGTGCATGTAGCGAATCAGCCAGCCCCAAGGCACATCCCGCATGATGTACTCGACCGAGGCGAAGGCCAGCGCTGCATCCGGCTTGTAGTGCATCACCAGGAAGATCCCGGTAACGATCTGGATCACCAGCACCACCAGGGCCAGCGAGCCGAAGACATACCAGAAGTTGAAGTTTTTCGGAGCGTAGTACTCCGACATGTGCACGCGGTAGGCATCGAACGCCGTTGGAAAACGGTTTTCGAACCAGTTGGTGACCTTGGCTCCCGCCGAGGCGTTGGGAGAGATTTCTTTGAATTCGTGGGCCATTTAGTGCTCCTTCAGGCCTTCTTGTCTTCGCCGATGATCAGACGTGTATCGGAGAGATACATGTGCGGAGGCACTTCGAGGTTGTCAGGCGCGGGCTTGTTCTTGAAGACCCGACCGGCCACGTCAAACGTGGAACCGTGGCAGGCGCAGAGGAAACCACCATGCCAGTCGTCGGGCAGGGATGGCTGCGGGCCGGCCTGCAACCTGTCTCCGGGCGAGCAGCCCAGGTGGGTACAGATACCCACGCCGACAAACACTTCAGGCTTGATCGAGCGGTGCTGATTCTTGGCGTAATCAGGGGTGGGATAAGCTTTTCGATCCGACTTGGGATCAGCCAGCTGGGACTCGGTCTGTGCAAGGGATTCCAGCTGCTCGGGGGTGCGCTTGAAGATCCATACAGGCTTGCCGCGCCACTCCACAGTGATTTTTTCTCCGGGCTTTAGGGCGGAGATATCTACTTCGACGGCGGCACCTGCGGCCTTGGCTCGCTCGGAGGGCTGAAAAGAACTCACGAAAGGTACGGCAGCTGCCACGCCGCCCACCGCACCAGCACAGGCAGACGTGATGATCCACGTGCGCTTGCTGGAGTCGATTGGAGTGTCACTCATGGGGATCCTCGATGAACATCGCTAGATTGGGGTCAACCCCGAATTGTAGCGGAGTGAAAATGGATAATTCAATGTGCACGCACCTGTTGACAGGTTCCCGGTATCGGTAAACTTGCGCATTCGCAACCAATCGAGAAATAACCTATGAGCATGATGCAAGAATTCCGCGAATTTGCGATCAAGGGCAACGTGATCGACTTAGCCGTCGGTGTCATCATTGGTGGCGCCTTTGGAAAAATTGTCGACTCGGTAGTTTCCGACCTTATTTTGCCCGTGGTGGGCCTGGTGTTTGGCAAACTGGATTTTTCCAACATGTTTGTCGCGCTGGGCGAGGTGCCGGCGGGTACGGCGCTCACACTGGATGCGCTGAAAAAGGCTGGCGTTCCCGTATTTGCCTATGGAAACTTCATCACCGTGGCGGTGAACTTCCTGATCCTTGCGTTCATCATTTTCATGATGGTCAAGCAGATCAACCGCCTCAAGCGCGAAGCGCCTGCAGCACCGGCTGCCCCTGCAGCCCCAGCTGAAGACATCGTGCTGCTGCGCGAAATCCGAGACAGCCTCAAACGCTAACCAGCGCGATCCGGCGCGCAGCACTGTCGCGTCACCAGCACCAGCGTCCGCGCCCTCTGCTACAGAGGGCGTTTTTACTGAGCCATCTGGCGTGCAATGCGCACAGCCTCCACCAGGCTCGCGGCATCGGCCACACCTTGGCCGGCAATGTCAAATGCGGTGCCGTGATCGGGGCTGGTGCGCACCAGCGGCAGGCCCAGCGTCACGTTGACCCCTTTGTCAACGCCCAGGTATTTCACCGGAATCAACCCCTGGTCGTGGTACATGGCCAGCACCACATCAAACTCCCCGGCACGCTGCGACGTATGGCGAGCGCGCATGAACACCGTGTCGGGCGCATAGGGGCCGTGCACATCCATTCCCAGCGCGCGGGCGTCGGCCACAGCGGGCGCAATGCTTTCGATCTCTTCGCGCCCGAACAAGCCTCCCTCGCCAGCATGCGGATTGAGGCCTGCCACTGCGATGCGAGGCACGCGGCCGAGGGTTCGCAGCAGCGCTGCATGGGTGATCTGCAGGGTCTGCACGATGTTCTCCCGGGTCACTGCGGCTATGGCGTCACGCAGCGACATATGAATGCTGACCAGCACCGTGCGCAACTCGTCACTGGCCAGCATCATGCGCACCGGCATGGCTGCCAGCGGCACGCCTTGGTGGGTTGCCGCCTCGGCCTGCAGCAATTCGGTGTGCCCCGGGAAGGCCACACCGGCGGCAGACAGCGCCTCCTTGTGCAGTGGTGCTGTTACGAGAGCGGCGATGTGGCCCTGCAGGGCGGCACGCGCCGACCACACCACGCAATCGGCCGCCGCACGGCCTGCTGCAGCGCTGACGCGGCCCCACGGAACAGGGCCGGGCAAGCCCGGCAGTTGCAGCACCGGCATGCAGCGTGGCGGCACATGCCATGCATCATCGGGCGACACGATCTGCGCCACCGGCAACTCCGGCACGCCGGGTCGCACGATGCACTGCGCGGCACGACGCAAGGTCGCCAGATCCCCCACCGCAAAGCAGCCGCGCAGATCATCGGGAGCATCGCGAAAGGCCTTGGCCACGATTTCGGGGCCGATACCCGCCGGGTCACCTTGTGTGATGGCAATGGTTTGCATAATGAATATTTGGTTAAATCAGCCTGAAATGCTTATATATAAAGCGCAAATAGCTACTAATTAAATAGCACTTTATACGGTGCACCACACACCGGCGGGCGCCGTTCAGGCCGGATTGTCGATCTCGACGAAATGGTGCTCTATCCCCAGTTGCTGCGCCACCAGCCCCGCGGCTGCAGGCGCGCCATAGCGCTCGGTGGCATGGTGGCCGGCAGCGATAAAAGCCACGCCCATTTCCCGCGCCAGGTGCGCCTGGGGCTCGGAGATTTCGCCGGTAATGAAGGCGTCGGCCCCGGCTGCAATGGCAGATTCAAAATAGCCCTGCGCCCCGCCCGTGCACCAGGCCACGCGCTGGATGCGCCGCGCCGCTGGCTGCACCAGCGTCACCGCGCGGCCAAGCGCCTGTGCAACATGGTCGGCCAGGGCCTGCGCACCATCAAACGCGGCCGGCCCGGCAAAGCCCAGGTCCTGCTCGCCAAAGCGCTGGTCGGCGGCCCAGCCCAGCACCCGGCCCAGCTGCGCGTTGTTACCCACTTCGAGGTGCGCATCCAGCGGCAAATGGTAGGCAAACAGGTTGATGTCATACGCCAGCAACAGCCGCAGACGCTCGCGCATCCAGCCAGTGATGCGGCCGTCCTGGCCACGCCAGAAAAGGCCGTGGTGCACAAAAATGGCGTCGGCCCGGCGAGCGATAGCCGCTTCGATCAGCGCCCTGCTGGCCGTCACGCCACTCACCAGGCAGGCAATATCGGGCTTGCCCTCGACCTGCAGACCGTTGGGGCCGTAGTCCTTGAAACGTTCGGGTTGTAGCAGTGCATCAAAAGCCTGCTGCAGTTGTTGGCGGGAAACACTCATGCGCCTATTGTCGCGCGCGGCCACGCCCCCATCTCTGACAGGCTTGGAGGACAATCGCACCAGCGTGCCGCCCCGCCATGCAAAGCGCGGCGTACTGCCCTTTCTTAGCCAACCTTCCAATTCCATGAAACGCTTCTGGCTGCTATTTTCCCAGACCGTCACCGTGTTCGTTGCGGCCTATTTCGTTGTTGCCACACTGCAGCCCGACTGGCTCCAGCGCGGCGCCATGCGCTCGGGCGCGGGCATTGCGCTGATCGAGGCCCCCGCCACCACGCTGACCCAACCGGCACCGGGCAGCCTCAGCAGCGCTGCCCGCAAGGCGGCGCCTGCCGTGGTCAGCATCAACACCAGCAAGGAAGTGCGGCACCCGCGCAGCAACGATCCGTGGTTCCAGTTCTTCTTTGGCGACCAGGGCAGCCAGGCCCAGGCCGGGCTGGGCAGCGGCGTGATCATCAGCCCCGATGGCTACATCCTCACCAACAACCATGTGGTCGAAGGCGCCGACGAAATTGAGGTCACGCTCACCGACAGCCGACGTGCCCGCGCCACCGTGATCGGCACCGACCCGGACACCGACCTTGCGATCCTCAAGGTCGAACTCGACAAACTGCCCGTGATCGTGCTGGGCAACTCTGACCAGCTTGCGGTGGGCGATCAGGTGCTGGCCATTGGCAACCCGTTTGGCGTGGGCCAGACCGTAACCAGCGGCATCGTCAGCGCACTGGGGCGCAGCCAGCTGGGTATCAACACCTTCGAGAATTTCATCCAGACCGACGCAGCCATCAACCCCGGCAACTCGGGAGGCGCACTGGTGGATGTCCATGGCAACCTGCTGGGCATCAACACAGCCATCTACTCGCGCTCGGGCGGCAACATGGGCATTGGCTTTGCCATCCCTGTCTCCACCGCCCGGCTGGTGCTCGACGGTATCGTGAAAGACGGCCAGGTGACGCGCGGCTGGATTGGCGTGGAGCCCAGCGAACTCTCGCCCGAGTTGGCCGAAACCTTTGGCGTGAAAGCCACTGCGGGCGTGATCATCACCGGCGTGCTGCAGGATGGCCCGGCCGCCCAGGCGGGGATGCGGCCCGGTGACGTGATCGTGCGCGTCGATGGCAAAGCCATTACCAACGTCTCCGAACTGCTTACGGCCGTGGCGGCCCTCAAACCGGGCACCGCCACACCCTTTGCCCTGCAACGCGGCGACGCCATGGTGGACATCCAGCTCACCCCAGGCGTTCGTCCCAAGCCGCAGCGTGCCGTGAGGCGTTGACAAGGGAGCGCCCGGTCGGCACGGGTTTTCGGAAAATCATGCGTGCGCTGCTGCGGCTGCGCGCACGCAAACGCTCCTAAACCAATAGCTGTTAGCGCTTGATGGGCAAGCGCTGGAAGCATTTTTTGTGAAATACCCGCCTCTGACAGCCCCAGCTGCCCTGAACCCAAGGGGCCGCTCGCAGAGTAGGCATTGGTTTCAACGGCATCCGCCCGAACGGGCGGTGATGCATGGCATCAGAGATTTGTTGCCAACCAGGTGTTTGTGTTTCAGACCCGTGCCAGAAATACGCCGGTGATGGCCATCAGGACGACGAAGACGCCGCTTCTTCCGTGTCCTCGGGTGCCTTGGTGTGCTTGATGAAAATCTGTGCTGCCCAGATACCCACTTCGTACAGCAGGCACATCGGAATGGCCAAAGCCAGCTGGGACACCACATCCGGGGGTGTGACCACCGCCGCGATGACAAAGGCGATCACGATGAAATAACCCCGAAAATTCTTGAGCTTTTCCACACTCACAATGTTCATGCGGGCCAGCACGACCACCGCAATCGGCACCTCAAACGACAGACCAAATGCCATGAACATGGTCAGCACGAAGCTGAGGTAAGCCTCGATGTCTGGTGCCGCCGTGATGCTTTTGGGCGCAAAGCCCTGAATGAAGCTGAACACCTGCCCAAACACGAAAAAGTAGCAAAAAGCCACCCCGAAGAAGAAGAGCACGGTGCTCGACACCACCAGAGGCAACACCAGCTTTTTCTCGTGCGAATAAAGACCGGGTGCAATAAAAGCCCACAGTTGCCACAGCACAAACGGCAGGGCCAGCAAAAACGCCGACATGAGCAATATTTTCAGCGGCACCATGAACGGCGATATAACCGACGTCGCGATCAGGGTGGCCCCTTTGGGCAGATGCGCCACCAGCGGTGCCGCCAGAAAGTCGTAGAGCTCGCCCGGGCCGGGAAAGAAAAATAGCAGCGCAGCCGCCACACCGATGGCGATCATGGCCTTGACCAGGCGGTCGCGCAGCTCCATGAGGTGCTGCACAAACGGCTGCTCTGTGCCGGCCAGTTCGTCGTCTTTGGGGGTGGTTTCGGACATGTTGGAGTTTCGCGGGCGTCAGCAACGCCCCCGCTGCGCCGCAAGGCGCAGCATCAATGGAATTTCTGTGGCCGGTAGCGCGCAACGCGCGCCGCGCCCGACAGGGCCTTGGTACGCACGCCGCTGCGCGCCTTGTACCACTGGGGCATGGCGCCCTTTTTCAGGCGCCAGTTCTTGCCCGGATGCCTGTAGGCCGGCACCACGGCATACGAATCCTGCAACTCGCCAGAGGCAGTGCCGGTGGCCTGCGCCAGGTCCTTTTCGAATTCGCTGGCGCTGGTCTGGATGGATTGCTCCACGTCCCGGGCCGCGTTTTCAACCGTGTCCTTCATCTTCTTGAGCTCGTCGAGCTCCATGGACCGGTTGACTTCGGACTTCACGTCCGCCACATAACGCTGCGCCTTGCCCAGCAAGGCGCCCACCGTGCGGGCGACGCGGGGCAGCTTCTCGGGCCCGATGACAATGAGTGCCACCACGCCGATCAGCGCCATCTTGGACAGGCCAATATCAATCATGGAAACGCCAGCGCCCGAGCTCAGCTCTTTTGCTTGGCTTCAACATCAATGGTGGTCTTGTCAGCGGCGGCCTGGTTGGCAACCTGGCCGGTGGGAGGCGTCGTGGCGTTGGTGTCGGGCGAGGAGCCATCCTTCATGCCGTCCTTGAAGCCCTTTACGGCCCCTCCAAGGTCTGAGCCCATGTTCTTGAGTTTCTTGGTGCCAAACACCATCACGACGATCAACAGCACGATCAGCCAGTGCCAGATAGAAAAAGAGCCCATGGAATATCTCCTAACGAATTGGAATCATTTTAGACGTGGGCTGTGACAGGAGTTCAAAGCCCCTGCACAACCCCCTGACTCAAAAGCGTTCAGCCTTTGAGCCACGGACGGGGACCACCCATCACATGCAGGTGCAGATGGTGGATTTCCTGCCCACCTTCAAGCCCCGTGTTCACCACAATGCGGAAACCGCCCTCGGGATAGGGCTTGCAGCCCTGCTCCAGCGCCAAGCGCGGCGCCAGCGCCATCATGCGGCCCAGCAGGCCTGCGTGCTCAGGTGCGACTTGCGCCATGGAGGGAATATGCAGCTTGGGCACCATCAAAAAGTGTACGGGCGCCCAAGGGTGGATGTCATGGAAGGCGAAAATTTCCCCGTCTTCATAGACTTTTTTCGAGGGAATCTGGCCTGCGATGATTTTGCAGAAAAGGCAGTTCGGATCGTGCATGGTTGAAAAAGAAAGCTGGCTCAGTGCGCGGCAGCACACCAGCAGTTACACATTGTCGGCGATGTTGAGCGAGGGGCGCACGCCCACGTCCTGGTGGTGTGCTTTCAGCCAGTTCTGGCCCTCTGTGCGCCCCAGCTCGAACAGCTTGCGCACAAAGGACATGTCCGCGCGCGACTTGCTGTCCGCACCAAAGGGGGCCAGCGCCGCGCCGCCGTCAATGCGGTGCATGCGCACGTTCTTGTAGCGGCGCGCGTCCAGCTTGCCCTCGGCCAGCAGGCGCCGAACAAACTCGATGGCGCGCAATTCGGCCAGCAGGCTGGCATTGAAGGTGACCTCATTCATGCGCTCGATGATTTCGGGCGCCGTGTCGGGTAGCGCATGGTGCTCGGTGGGGTTGATCTGCACCAGCAGGATGTCGGAGGTTTCGGTCTGGTAGAGCAGCGGATGCAGCGCAGGATTGCCGGAATAGCCGCCATCCCAATACCGCTCCCCATCGATCTCCACGGCCTTGAACAGCAGCGGCAGGCAGGCCGACGCCATTACCGCATCGGCACTGAGCCGTGCGCCCGAGAATATTTCGCCGCGCCCTGTGCGCACATTGGTGGCGCACACAAAGACCTTGGGGCCCGAGGCGCCTTTGGCGGCGCACAGCAGGTCGAAATCCACCTCGCGCTCCAGCAGCCGACGCAGCGGATTGATGTCGAGGGGGTTGGTCTGGTAGGGCGAGAACCAACGGTTCATCATGCCCAGCAGCGGGTTGGCCGCCGCCAGCGGCGTGCCCCACATCAGGCTGCCCAGCGTACCCACGCCTTCCCACAGCCGCGTCAGCCCGGCGCGGGCCAGCTCGCAGCCTGCCGCGTGGGCTTCTTTCGGATCTTTGTGCTGCTGCGCTGCCTGCGCAAAACCATGCGCCACCACCACAGCGTTCATGGCCCCGGCACTGGTGCCGCTGATGCCGTCAATCAGCAAGCGCCCGTCTTCCAGCAGCGCATCCAGCACGCCCCAGGTCAGCGCGCCATGCGATCCGCCGCCCTGCAGCGCCAGGTTGATGGGGGCCAGCGTGTCACCCTCAGGCATCGATGGCCTGGCTCTTGTTCATGGTGACCATGCCGCGCACGATGCGGTAAAGGAACCAGATCGAGATCAGCCCCCAGGCCACCCAGCCGGGGAAGAAGAACAGCAGCCACAGCGGCGCCGTAATGATGTACAGCACGCCTGCCCAGATCACGGTGCGGATGCGCCACGAAAAGTGGCTAGCCTGCCAGGTGCCCGCGCCTTCGCCTTGCTTCACCAGGTCGATGATCAGCGCGATGATGAGCAGCGCAGCGCCTGGCTGAGCGCCCGGAATGACCGCGCCCACCGCCACAATGAGGTGCAGCACATAGCTGACCCAGCCCCAGGCTTTGAGGCCCTCGGCCTTTTCGTCGTTGGTCTGCACATCGATGATGTCGTTCATGGGGATTCTTCCTGGGCAGCACGCGCAACGGCCTTGCGCAAGGCTTTTTCCTCAATGCCGCTGGTGCCTTCACGGCGCTCGAGTTCGGCCAGCACCTGGGCGGGCGTGAGGCCATAGTGGGCCAGCGCGATCATTATGTGAAACCACAGGTCGGCCACCTCGTACACAATTTTGGCCTTGTCGGCGCCGTGGTCCACATCCTTGGCGGCCATGACCACCTCGGTGGCCTCTTCGCCGATCTTCTTCAAGAACGCGTCGGGCCCCTTGTGCAGCAGGCGCGCCACATAGCTCTTGTCGGGGTCGCCTCCGTGCGCGGGCTTGCGGCTTTCAATGATGGCGGCAAGGCGCGCCAATGCGTCCTGCGAGGATGGCGCCTGGGAATCGTTGGAACTCATGGTCTTATTTGTAGATGGATTCGGGGTCTTTCAAGACCGGGTCGATCGCCTGCCAGGCGCCGTCCTTGAGCACGCTGAAAAAGCAGCTGTGCCGGCCCGTGTGGCAGGCAATGCCAGGCTCGTGGCCCAACTGCGTGACCTTGAGGAGCACCACGTCGTTGTCGCAATCGAGGCGAATTTCGTGCACCGTCTGCACATGGCCCGACTCCTCGCCCTTGAACCACAGCTTTTTGCGTGACCGGCTGAAATACACGGCGCGCCCCAGGTCTGCCGTTTTTTGCAGCGCCTCGCGGTTCATCCACGCAAACATCAGCACGTCGCCCGTGCCCTGCTCTTGCGCAATCACGGGCACGAGGCCCTGCGCATCCCATTTCACTTCGTTAAGCCAGTTCATGGGGGGATTCTCGGTGATTTGGGTGGCGGCGCAGGGCCCCGCCCTGGACATTTGAAGCCTTTTACCGCTCTAGCGCTTACGCATAAAGCGCCAACAGCTATGAAATAATGAGCAAATGACGGCTACAACCGCACCGGAATCCCGCGCTCGGCCATGTGCTGCTTGGCCTGCCCCACGGTAAATTCGCCGTAATGGAAGATGCTGGCGGCCAGCACGGCGTCGGCGCCGCCGATCTGGATGCCGTCGGCCAGATGGTCGAGATTGCCCACGCCGCCCGAGGCGATGACGGGCACGGCCACGGCATCGCTCACGGCGCGCGTGAGGGCCAGGTCAAATCCCGCCTTGGTGCCGTCGCGGTCCATGCTGGTCAGCAGGATTTCGCCCGCGCCGCGCCGCGCCATCTCGGTCGCCCAGGCCACGGCATCGAGACCGGTGTTCTTACGCCCACCATGGCTGTACACATCCCAGCCCGGGCCCACAGCCCGGCCATCGGCCCCCTCGCGCCGCGCATCCTCTTCAGAGCGGCGTTTGGCATCGATGGCCACCACGATGCACTGCGCGCCGTATTTGGCGGACGCCGCGCTGATCACGTCAGGGTTGGCAATGGCCGCCGAATTGAAGCTGGTCTTGTCGGCCCCCGCGTTGAGCAGCCGGCGCACGTCTTCGACCGTGCGCACACCACCGCCCACGGTGAGCGGAATGAACACCTGGCTGGCCACCGCCTCGATGATGTGCAGGATCAGGTCGCGCCCGTCGCTGGTGGCGGTGATGTCCAGAAATGTGAGCTCGTCAGCGCCCTGGGCGTTGTAGCGCGCGGCGATCTCGACCGGGTCGCCTGCATCGCGCAGTTCGACAAAATTGACGCCCTTGACGACACGACCACCGGTCACGTCAAGGCAGGGAATGATGCGTTTGGCAAGCATGGAAAGAAAACTCTGTCAGCAAGGCGGGTTGGGGGCGACAAGATACCACGCAGCGCACCGCCACTGCCGCGCCGCGTCACGCCAGCGTGCGCGCCACGCCGTTTTGCCAACGCCAGACATCCGCGCACATGCGGTCCACGCCGTGGCGGGCGCGCCAGCCCAGCAGCCGCTCGGCCAGCGCCGGGTCTGCCCAGCACTGCGCGACGTCGCCCGGCCGCCGCGCCACCACCCGGTAGGGCACGGCCTGTCCGCTGGCCTGCTCGAAGCCGCGCACCATCTCCAGCACCGACACCGGCTGCCCGGTGCCCAGGTTCACGGTGAGCAGCCCGGTGTGCTCTCGCAGGTAGCGCAGGGCGGCCACATGGCCATCGGCGAGGTCGCACACATGGATGTAGTCGCGCACGCCGGTGCCGTCGGGAGTGGGGTAGTCGTTGCCATAAACGCTCAAGGCGGCACGCTGCCCCGCGGCCACCTGCGCCACATACGGCATCAGATTGCCCGGCTCGCCCTGCGGGTCCTCGCCAATGAGCCCGCTCTCATGTGCGCCCACGGGGTTGAAATAGCGCAACCGCGCAATGCGCCACTGCCCCGGCTCAGCCGTATCCACATCCGCCAGCACCTGCTCCATCATGAGCTTGCTCCAGCCGTAGGGATTGGTGGCGGACAACGGGAAATCCTCGCGGATCGGCACCGACGCGGGCTCGCCATACACCGTGGCCGACGAAGAAAATACCAGCGTTCGCACGCCCGCCGCCTGCATGGCACGCAGCAGTGTCACCGTGCCGGAGACATTGTTGTCGTAATACCGCAAGGGCTCGCGCACCGACTCCCCCACCGCCTTGAGCGCGGCAAAGTGGATCACGCCGTCAATGGGGTGTTGCGCGAACACGCGCGCAAGCAAAACTTCATCACGCACATCGCCCTCGATGCACTGGGGCTGCGCGCCCGTGATGCGCCCCAGCCGCTCCAGCACCGAGCGACGGCTGTTACAAAAGTTGTCGAGAATCAGGTAAGGAACGCCGGCCTGCGCCAGCGCGATGCAGGTGTGCGAGCCGATGAAGCCAGCTCCGCCAGTTACAAGAATCATACGAACCGCCACTCCCACTAGAACGATAAAAAGCCAGCACCCCAGTTCGATAAACTCGGGGCAATCGCCCACCGCTTCATCGAAACCCTCAGGGGCAGTGTGTGAGTGTGTAACACAGCGCCGCCGCCCACGGGCACCGTAACAGACGAGCCCACATGATTGCAGACACCAGCACTTCGACGCCATGGCAGCCACGCCCCTGACATCCGCCCCCCCCCAGGAACACGAATATATGGTGGTCCTGCGTCCATCGGGACTCCCTGCCGCGGACGAGACCGGCGCCGTGGCAATGCCGTCCTGGGATGCTTTCATGGCGGCCAGGGTGACTCCCCTGGGATTCTTCCTGGATGGGTGGACACCACACGAACAGGCCGATCTGGCCGAGAAGGTGCGCGCCAGTGCCTGGTGGGATCGCCCAGTCCTGGTAGCAACGGGCAACGACACGCTGCCCCCGCTGGCTGACGACGCTGCCACATACAGCCAGGCGCTCAGTTTCAGCGAACGCTCCCTGGCGGTCCGCCGCAGCCTCAGACGGGATACCGCCAGCCTGTATTTCGATGAGCGCGTACTGTTCTTCCTGTACCTGCGTGACAACGCCGAATTGCAGCCGGTGTGCGACCGAAGCAGCCACCAACTCTACCGCTACCCGATGGTGGAGGCGTTGGCCAGAGAGGGGGAAGACGCTGCGGATTGCCTGGCCACGCTCACGCGCCGCCGGCTACTCGAACCTGCACTGCTGGTTGACCGCACCCGGCACTGCCGCTCCTGCGGCGGTGCACACCTGCACTATCTGGATGTGTGCCCGCATTGCTCCAGCATCCACATCAGCAAAGCCGCTTCGCTGCATTGTTTTTCCTGTGGGCAGGTGGGCCCTGAAACGGATTTCCACGACAACGGTGCCCTGGTGTGCCCGAAATGCAGCGCGTCACTGCGGCATATCGGCGTGGACTATGACCGCCCCCTCACACAATACGCGTGCGGCAGTTGCCACCACGTTTTCATGGAAACCAGTGTCATCGCGCGCTGCCTTGACTGCAACACCAAAGCAGAGCCCGACAAGCTGGATGTGCGTGAAATTGCCACGCTACGGCTCGCCCCCCAAGGGCGCGCAGCCCTGCGTGCAGGGCAAATTCAGGAGTCTTTTGCGGCGCTGGACACTGCCAACTATGTGGATCCCCCTTTCTTTCGCCGCCTGCTCGACTGGACACTGGCCACGCATGCGCGCCATCCAGAAATGCGCTTTGCACTGATCCTGGTGGAATTCCAGAACGCGACCGAAGTGATCGAGCAACAAGGCGCAGCACGCGTTTTCCTCATGCTGGACGAGTTTGCGCGCCGCCTGCATGAGTTGCTGAGAACGTCGGACATCACCACGCGCACCCAGGAAGAGCGGCTGTGGTTGCTGCTTCCTTTCTCTTCGCCGGAGGGATTGGCGGCGCGGCTCGAAAAAGCGCTGGCTGCGCAATCTTCAGGGGGCGAGGCTTCACCCCTGCAGGCACGCATCCGGCACCTGCAGGTGCCCGATGATCTGCGTGCCGGAGAGGGCGCTGCACAGTGGATGAGTCGCCTGCAAGACGGAGTCTGAGCGCATGTGGGAGCAGGTGGTTTTCTCATTCCAGACGCTGTTTGCCAGCTCAGGCTCGCAGACCTTCGTGGAACTGGCACTGAAGTTTTTCCCGTTTGTGGTTCTTCTGGAGGCGCCATTTTTCATTCTGGTTACTGCGGGCATGGCGCGCTACGGTCTGCGGGAAGTTCGGCCTGACCGGCAACGAGAACGCTACCCCAGGGTCTCCTGCTTGGTTACCTGCTACTCGGAAGGCGAAGATGTGCGCAAGACCATCGAGTCGCTGGCACAGCAGCTGTATCCGGGACACATCGAAATCATCGCCGTCATCGACGGCGCCATACAGAATCGTCCCACGCTGGAGGCCGCGCGCGATGCGCGCGCGCTGCTGCACAACACGCCCCGGCGCCAACTGCTGGTCCTGCCCAAATGGCAGCGGGGGGGCCGCGTGTCGTCGCTGAACGCGGGGCTTTCCATCGCCACCGGCGAAATCGTAATGGCCCTGGACGGTGACACCTCTTTCGACAACGACATGGTGCGCAACGCCACGCGCCACTTCGATGACCCAGGAGTCGTCGGTGTCGCGGGCAATCTGCGCGTGCGCAATGCCAAGCGATCCCTGGTGACACGCCTGCAGGCGCTGGAATACCTGGTCTCCATAGCGGCCGGGAAAACGGGCCTGTCCGAGTTCAATCTGGTCAACAACATCTCCGGTGCCTTCGGCGTGTTTCGCACGGCGTTCATACGCAACCTGGGCGGCTGGGATGCCGGCACGGCCGAAGACCTGGACATGACCACGCGCATCAAGCAGTACTTTGGTCGGCACCCCGGCTTGCGCATCGTGTTCGATCCGCACGCGGTGGGGCACACCGATGCACCCGACACCTGGCGCGTTTTCTTCCGCCAGCGACTGCGCTGGGACGGCGATATGTTTTATATTTTCATCCGCAAGTTCCGCTTCAACCTGCGGCCGCGGTTGCTGGGGTGGCGCAACTTTCTTTTCGTGGTCGTCAACGGGCTGCTGATGCAGCTTGTCATGCCGTTCATGATCGTGGGATACACGGGCATGATGCTGTTCACACTGCCCGTCGGCGCGGTGCTCGGCGTGCTTGCGTTCATCTATCTGGCCTATCTGGCATCGCTGGTTTTCTATTTCCTGCTGTATCTCGTGGCGGTATCGGAACGCCCCGGGGATGACGCGGTTTATCTGGCCTTTTTGCCGCTCTTTCCTCTGTTCGCATTTGTCAATCGTGTGCATTGCTCCTTCTCCGTCCTCCAGGAAATCTTCACGCGATCGCACCTTGATTCCTCCATGGCTCCCTGGTGGGTGCTGCGCAAAACCAAGTTCTGAGATGGCGAAACAATCCGTGAGAAACGCGTTCAGGGATTTGGCCCTGCCGCTCTGCCTTGCACTCGTGTGCGCGGGCGCCATGGCGTCCGCTACCCCTGACCTGCCCAATGTCGGCACCTCCCTGGCCGAACTGGAAAACCTGGCGCTTGTGGCAGCCCCGTCGGTCCAGCTGGCCCAAGCTGAACAAGACGTGGCAGCGCACCGCAACAGCACGGCCCGCGCCAGCCAAGGAGCACGGGTTTTTGGTGGCACCGGTTTCAGCACCGCGCGCGAAGCCGTGACCGACACCCTCAGCCGCGACTACCAGCGCTTCAACGCCCAGCTTGGTGTGCGCTGGCCTCTGCTGGGGAGCCGCGATGCGCAGTTGCGCAGCCTGCGCGAGGCCGAACTCGCCGTGGCGCAAGGACAGGTGCGACTTCGCCTGGCGCGACAGGAAGCCGTGCAGGCCGTGCGACGGGCCTATGCGCGGCACTTGCGCAACGCACAGCGCGTTGGTATTGCGCAGGCCTTTCTGGGTATGCGCACCCAGGCAGGGGCCCAACTGGAATCCCGCCGGGCGTCCGGCGTGTTGCTGGAGGCAGAAAAACTCAAATTGCTGGGTCTGTTCGACATGGTGCAGGCGAGCAGTGACAACCAGCGCGCGCAGCAAACGCTGAACCTCGGTGAACTGGCACGCCTGACCAATCTGCCCCAGCCCACCATCCAGACCCGGCCCATGATCTGGCCTGAATCTTGTCTCAACACGGACACGCTGCGGGCAGGGGCCGACCAGCACCCGCCCCTTGCACTGACCCAGCTGGAACTCAACACATGGGACCAGATCGCCGCAACCCTGCAGCGCACGGGGCTGGAGGCGAGCGTGTCGGTGGCACAAGGCGTTACCCGCGACATCGGCGGACCGAACGGTCGCAACACCTCGGTAGGGGTGGACTTCTCCATGCCCCTGCAATGGCGCGCCCAACGCGATGCCACTTTGGGCCAGATCCAGAGCGAGCGCACCCGGCTGGAAAGTCTGCTGCATGTGCGCCGCAGCGAATACCACGCCCTGGTCGAACAGGCGCAGATCCAATGGCGCCAGCGCCAAAACGAAATGGCCGCTCTGCAAAACAGGCTGCAGGCGGCCCAGGAGGCCTCGCGCATTGCCTCACTGCGCTTGGAGGCATTTGACGGCGATGGCTATGCCACGCTGCTGAACGCGCGACACGAGCTGTACCTGGCAGCCGTGCAGGTCGTCGATGGAGCAGAACGTCGCGACCTGGCACAACTGGAGCTTGTGGGACTGGTGGCAACTGACTGCGGCCCCGCCAGCCCTGCCGTCCAGGATGACGCCTCGCTCGCGCTGACCGCCCTGCCCCGCGCGATTGACACTGCCGCACAGGCCACCCCGGCCTCCAGAACTCTTGGCTGGTATGTATGGAATGGCCAGGCCCTGCTGGACCACCCCGCCCGCATGACAACCTTGCCCAAGGGCAGCGAACGCATCCTGATTTCATTCACTGCGCCCCAGCTCCAGGCACTGACGCGACCCGCCGGGCAAAAGCGGCTGGTGCAACTGATTGCGCAAGCTCATGCGCAGGGCTTGCGCGTGGAACTGCTGCTCGGCGAGGCCACCTGGGTTCTCCCGGGGCGCCGCCAAGCCTTGCTCGATCTGCTCGCACCGCTGCGCAACCTGGCCTTTGACGGACTGCACCTTGATCTGGAGCGCAGCCAGTTACCGCCCGCACAACAGCCGTCCTGGGACGAGGCCGTGGTGGACACGCTGCGTGCCGTACGTGCAGCCATCGACTGGCCTCTGGCCCTGACCACCCATTACCGTGAATTGCAGGCCCCCGACTTCGCCCGCCGCATCCAGGACACAGGTGTCACGGAACTGGTTGCCATGGTGTATGTCAGCAACCCGGTTCGCGCAGCCGAGATTGCCCGACCCCTGCTGCAAGGCCCGCCAGGCCTGCGGCTGGCGGTGGCGCAGAGCATCGAGCGCAGCTTGCCGCCGGATGAAAGCAACTATCTTCTGGGCCAGACCCAGGCCCTGCGCCGCTGGCACCAGTTGTCGCAAGCGCTGAAGACGCTGCCCGGATTCAGCGGCATCGTGGTGCAGTCGTGGGACGAATTCAAAAAGGCACGCCCGTGAAAATCCAGTTTGATAAACCGCCGGGCTCCGCCCAGGAAACCAACGGTCTCTCCGTTCGCTACGCCGCCTCCAAGCGCAAGGTGCCACGCTGGCGCTGGTATTTGCTGCTGGCCATGGTGCTGACGCCGCCAGGCTACCTGCTGACCCGTTTCATGGTGGCGTACTGGTGGGAAACCGCCCCTGCCGTGGTCATCACGGAGCAGGTGGTCGTGCGTGCGCGCGAGGCGGGGCGAGTGACGCAGATCGCCGACATCGGTGCACTGGTGCGCGCCGGGCAGCCAGTGATTGCCCTGGACACCACAACGGGCGCCACGCGGACACCGTCGTCCGCAGCCATACCAAGGCCCGCAAGCGACCCTTCGCAAACCACCCTCGAGGCGTTTGCGAGCCGCCAGACCACCCTCGACGAGGCCCTGCGCCTGGCGCACAGCCAGCTGGCATTGCAGCAAGAACGCCTGCGCACCATGCAAGCGCTGCGGGCGGAGGGCGCGGCAACGCGCCAGGAGCTGGACAACGCACGTTTTCAGGAACTGCAGGCCCGGACCGACGCCAATCGCGCACAAGCCGACGCCAGCGAAAACAGACACTTGCTCGCACGTGCGCAGTCAAGACCACCTGCGGTGCCGCCAGGCACAGACGGGCAACTGCCGGGCATGGCAGCGGCAACCGACGATGCGGACGTCAAGGCCCCCTTCGATGCCCAGGTGGTGCGCCAGTTCGCGCACCTGGGTGAATGGGTGGAAAGGGGTGCCGATGTGGCGGTGCTGCAGGGGCCAGCGCGCGCAATGGTCCACACCTATCTGCCGCCCGACCAGGCACGCTATGCACAGGTGGGGCGCCTGGCCACGCTGCGCTTCATGGACGGCGGGCGCATCCGCGCCGAGGTCGTGGATGTGGTCGCAGAAGCCGAGCGCACACCTGCCGAGCGCACCTCGCCGCTGACGCCGCGCATGCCCTCCATCGTGGCCCGCCTGCGTCCCGTCGAACCCTTGCCACCGGCCTACCGGATCCACCAGCTGCCGCTGGATGTGCGCTTCGACTGGGTCTGGTCCTGGCCGCTATGAGGCGTAGGCGCACCTGCAGCCGCAGCGATGGCCCGGTCGCACGCATCGCCCAACACCACCCCGCCGCCATGCGGCGGTGGCATCACGGCGCCGGCAGCACCCGGAGTTCCTGCCAGCCCTGCCACTGCTGCCCCGGTGTCAGGGTGATGGGGCGATCGATCAGGGCCGCTTCCACGCACAACATGGAGCGGTAGCCGTCGGGCGGGAGGTCTGCCAGTCGGGCGCACAAGGCGCCCCCGGGGTTCCACACCACCGTGTTCGAGAGACTGGCGCTCTGGGTTATCTGCAGGCCGAGGGCACCATCGTGCAGGTGGATGGCCCCTGCAGGCGCACTGAACACGCGGTCGTATTCGCCCAAAAACATGACAGGGCCTTGCTGAACGCCGCGCGCATCGGCCAGCGCATCCCAGCGCGCGCAGCCATCGAGCCCGCCGAGCCGGGCGCGCCCGACATCCTCCACGCTCAGGTAGGTATGCAACGCGGTGGTGAAATCCCAGGCCCCGTCGTCCGTATTGCCGGTGTTGTGCACCACCAGCTGCACGCGCAGGCTGCCCGCGCCCAGCACCACCGTCAGCTGCGCGGCAAAGCGCGCAGGCCACCACGCGCGTGTGGTCTCGCTGTCGGTCAGCTCCAGGCACACGGCTGACTGTCCGTCGCCCTCCTTGCTTGCAGGGGCGGGCCGCCAGCCCAGATTGCGCGCAAAGCCATGTTTGGGCAGCGGCCCGCGCTGGTTGAACTGGGGAAAACACAGCGGAATGCCGCCACGGATGGCCGATCGGCCATCGAACACGGCCTTTGGACTCAGGTACAGGCGCTCACGTCCGCCTGCCACCCAGGACAGCACCTGGGCGCCATGCAAGGCCACCAGCGCGCTGTCACCCTGGGCGGTGCTCAGGCGGATGCAGGGCTGGCCCTGCAATGTCTCCAGGGAGTTTTTGGCAACCGCAGGGTCAGGCCGCATGGCCCAGCACGTCGGCACGCGCCTGGGCAGCGGCGAAGTCGAGGTCGCCGCTGTAGATGGCCCGGCCGCAGATCACGCCTTCGACGCCTTCGTGCTCCACGGCGCACAGCTGCTCGATGTCAGCCATGTTCGACAGGCCACCCGAGGCGATGACCGGAATGGAAAGCCCCTGCGCCAGTTTCACCGTGGCGTCGATGTTGATGCCCGAGAGCATGCCGTCGCGGCCGATGTCGGTGTAGATGATGGATTCGACGCCCCAGTCCTCGAACTTCTTGGCCAGGTCCACCACCTCGTGGCCGGTGAGCTTGCTCCAGCCGTCGGTGGCCACCTTGCCGTCCTTGGCGTCCAGGCCCACGATGATGTGGCCGCCAAAGGCGCTGCAGGCATCTTTGAGGAAGCCGGGGTTCTTGACCGCTGCCGTGCCAATGATCACGTAGCGCAGGCCGCCGTCGATGTATTTCTCGATGGTGTCCAGGTCACGGATGCCGCCGCCCAGCTGCACCGGGATCTCGTCGCCCACCTCTTTGAGGATGGATTTGATGGCAGCGTAGTTCTTGGGCACGCCTGCAAAGGCGCCGTTCAGGTCCACCAGATGCAGGCGACGCGCGCCCTGCCCCACCCATTTGCGGGCCATGGCGGCGGGGTCTTCGCCAAAGGTGGTGGATTGGTCCATGTCGCCTTGCTTGAGGCGAACGCAGTGGCCGTCCTTGAGATCGATGGCGGGGATGAGCAGCATGGTGGTGAGGTTCGGGAGAAAAAGGGCGAGTCACAACTCGGCCCGAACGGGGTGAAAAATATCAGGGATTCCAGTGCAGAAAATTGCGGTACAGGGCCAATCCGTGCTCCGCGCTTTTTTCGGGGTGAAACTGCGTGGCAAAAATATTATCGCGCGCAATGGCGGCGGCGAACCAGCCGCCGTAGTCAGCTTGCCCTGCACAGTGGGCCGCATCTCGCGGCACGGCATAAAAACTGTGCACGAAATAAAAGTAGCTGTTGTCGGGCACGCCCGCCCAAACCGGGTGCACGGCACCACCTGCATGGTGGGCGTGCGGCACCTGGCGCACCTGGTTCCAGCCCATCTGGGGCACCTTGAAACGGCTGCCGTCGGGCTGGGTTTTGCCCGCCAGGTCGAACTTGAGCACATCGCCCGGGATGAGGCCCAAGCCCGGCACACCCTCGGCAGGGCCCTCGGCGCTGTGGTCCAGCAGCATCTGCATGCCTACGCATACGCCAAACAACGGTTTGGTGGCGGCAGCTTCGAGCACCGACTCCTGCAGGCCCGACTCGCGCAATTCGCGCATGCAGTCGGGCATGGCGCCCTGGCCCGGCAGCACAATGCGCTGCGCAGCGCGCACGTCTTCCGGACGAGAAGTGACCACCACGGTCCAGCCCGTGTCGTGGGCGGCGGCCTGCACGGCCTGCGACACCGAGCGCAGGTTGCCCATGCCGTAATCGACCACCGCAACGGTTTTTGCTTCTATATTCATAGCTGCTAGCGCTTATCCATTAAGGGCTAGAGCCCGATTTGACCTAAAAAACTCACAAAGAACCCTTGGTGGAGGGGATGACACCCGCCGAGCGGGGATCGCGCTCCAGCGCCGCGCGCAGCGTGCGCCCGAACGCCTTGAAGATCGTTTCGCACTGGTGGTGTGCGTTGATGCCCTTGAGGTTGTCGATGTGCAGCGTGACGCCCGCGTGGTTCACAAAGCCCTGGAAGAACTCGTACACCAGCTGCGTATCAAGCTGGCCGATGCTGCCCGCCGTGAACTTCACATCGATGTGCAGCCCCGGGCGACCCGAAAAATCCACCACCACGCGCGAAAGCGCTTCGTCCAGCGGCACATAGGCGTGGCCATAGCGGCGGATGCCCTTCTTGTCGCCCACCGCCCGCGCAAACGCCTGGCCCAGGGTGATGCCCACGTCTTCCACCGTGTGGTGGCCGTCGATGTGCAGGTCGCCAGCGCAGTCGATGTCGAGGTCGATCAGCCCATGGCGGGCGATCTGGTCGAGCATGTGGTCAAAAAAACCGATGCCCGTGTGCAGCTTGGCCTGGCCGGTGCCGTCGAGGTTGACGCGCACGCTGATGCGGGTTTCAGCGGTGTTGCGGCTGACCTCGGCGACGCGGTCGGCCAGGGAATCAGGGGCGGTAGAGGTGACGAGTGCGGAGGAAGTCATAAGGAAGCCTGGAGTGCAGCCAGCATCTGTGCGTTGTCTTCGGCCGTGCCCACCGTGAGGCGCAGGCAGTTGGCCAGCAATGGGTGCATTGTAGAAACGTTCTTGACCAGCACCTTGCGTGCCTTCATGCCCTCATACGCCCGTGCGGAATCGGCCACGCGCACCAGCACCATGTTGGCCTCGCTGTCCCAGCATTTTTCAATGCCGGGCATCTGGCGCAGCGCGTTCACCAGCACCGTGCGCTGGGCCACCAGTTCGGCGGCCTGCGCGGCAAACACGTCGGCATGCTCGAGCGCAAACAGCGCCGCCTCGCCATTGAGCACGCTCACGTTGTAGGGCGGGCGCACCTTGTCGATCTCGGCCACCAGCGCGGCGGGGCCGATGAGGTAACCCAGGCGCACACCGGCCAGGCCAAACTTGCTGAGTGTGCGCATGAGCAGCACATGGGCATTGCGTGCAGGCTCGGCACGCATGCGGTCGATGAATGTGCGGCTGGCAAAGGGCTGGTAGGCCTCGTCCATCACCACGATGCCGCCCTGCGCACCAGCGGCATCGATGATGCGCTGCACCGCACCCTCGTCCCACAGCGTGGCCGTGGGGTTGTTAGGGTAAGCAATGTAGGTAATGGCAGGCTGATGCCTGGCGATGGCGGCCAGCATGGCGGGCTCATCCAGCTCGAAGTCGGGCGTGAGCGGCACGCCCACGAAGTCCAGGCCCTGCAGTTGTGCAGACAGCGGATACATCACAAAGCCGGGCATGGGCGCGAGCATGGTGGCGCGCTGGCCCGTGCCAGGTTGCGCGCAGGCCAGGGCCAGCAAGGTGATGAGTTCGTCCGAGCCGTTGCCCAGAACGATGCCATAGCCCTCGGGCATGTCGGCGTACTTTGCCAGCGCAGCCTTCAGGTCCAGCACGCGGTCGCCCGGATAGCGGTTGAGCGCCAGCGCGCCCAGCCGCTGGCCGAGCGCCGCCTGCAGATGCGCGGGCAGGCGAAACGGGTTTTCCATCGCGTCCATCTTGAGCATGCCGGTGGAGGGCTGCACACCATACGCGTGCATGGCGCGCACGTCGGGGCGGATGCGGGCCAGCGCGTTGAGGGGTGTCGATGGAGCGGCGGGGGAGTTCATTCGGCAGTGTCCAGTGCGTTGGGGGCCACAAGAAAGGGGCTGGTCATGGGCACGGCATCCATCCGGACATCGTGCATAAAGGCCTCGTCAGCCTTGCGCTTGCTTTGGCGACGGCTTGAGCCGCATCTCCGCCGCCCGCGCGTGGGCTTGCAGGCCTTCGCCATGGGCCAGCACGCTGGCGATCTGGCCCAGCGTCTGCGCACCGGCTTCGCTCACCTCGATCAGGCTGCTGCGCTTTTGAAAGTCATACACGCCCAGTGGCGAACTGAACCGCGCCGTGCCGCTGGTGGGCAGCACATGGTTGGGGCCTGCGCAGTAGTCGCCCAGGCTCTCGGACGTGTAGGCACCCAGAAAAATGGCGCCTGCGTGGCGCAGCAGTGGTTCCCAGCGGTGCGGGTCGTTGCTGCTCACTTCCAGGTGCTCGGGCGCGATGCGGTTGCTGATGGCGCAGGCCTCTTCCATGTCTTTCGTGAGGATCAGTGCGCCACGGCCCGTGAGGCTTTTGGCAATGATCTCGGCGCGCGGCATGGTGGGCAGCAGGCGGTCGATGGCCTCTTGCACGGCATCGATATAGGCGGCATCGGGGCACAGCAGAATGCTTTGCGCCAGCTCGTCGTGTTCGGCCTGACTGAACAGGTCCATGGCCACCCAGTCGGGCGGGGTGGTGCCGTCGGCCAGCACCAAAATTTCGCTCGGGCCCGCAATCATGTCGATGCCCACGGTGCCGAACACGCGCTTTTTGGCGCTGGCCACATAGGCGTTGCCGGGGCCGGTGATCTTGTCCACCTTGGGCACGGTGGCCGTGCCGTAAGCCAGCGCGGCCACAGCTTGGGCGCCGCCGATGGTAAAGGCGCGGGTGACGCCCGCCACGTAGGCGGCGGCCAGCACCAGGGCGTTTTTCTCGCCCTTGGGGGTGGGCACTACCATGATGATCTCGCCCACTCCCGCCACATGGGCAGGGATGGCGTTCATGAGCACGCTGCTCGGATAAGCGGCCTTCCCACCGGGCACATAGATGCCCACGCGGTCCAGCGGCGTGACCTTCTGACCCAGCAACGTGCCGTCTTCGTCGCGGTAGCTCCAGCTCTCGCCCGAGGCCTTTTTTTGTGCCTCGTGGTAGCGGCGCACGCGGGCAGCGGCGGCCTGCAGCGCGTCGCGCTGCACGGCGGGAATGGCGTCGAAAGCGGTCTTGAGCTCTGCCTGCGTCAGCTCCAGCGCCGCCATGGAGTCGGCCTGCAGGCCATCAAAGCGCTCGGTGTATTCCAGTACCGCTGCATCGCCGCGCTGCTGCACGTCGGCCAGGATGTCGGCCACGCGCTGCTCGATGGCCGCGTCGGTGTCGGCAGACCAATGCAGGCGGGCTGCAAAATCAGCCTCAAAAGTGGTCGCAGTGGTTGGCAGACGGGCGGGAGCAGCTATCAAAGTCATAGTATCAGCCGGTGGGTGGGGTCAGTTTTTTTCGGCAGGAATGGCCGACGCAAACGCATCGATGATGCGGCGCAGCGGTGCCTGCTTGAGCTTGAGCGCCGCCTGGTTGACCACCAGGTGCGAGCTGATGTCCATGATGCGTTCCACCTCGACGAGGTGGTTGGCCTTGAGGGTGTTGCCGGTGGACACCAGATCGACGATGGCATCGGACAGCCCGATGAGGGGCGCCAGTTCCATGCTGCCATAGAGCTTGACCATGTCCACATGCACGCCCTTGGCCGCAAAGAAGTCGCGGGCGATGCTGGTGTATTTGGTGGCCACCTTCAGGCGCGAGCCCTTCTTGACGGCCTGGGCGTAATCGAAATCGTTGCGCACGGCCACGCTGACGCGGCACTTGGCAATGCGCAGATCGAGCGGCTGATACAGGCCCTGGCCGCCATGCTCGATGAGGGTGTCCTTGCCCGTCACACCCAGGTCGGCGCCGCCGTATTCGACATAGGTAGGCACATCGGTGGCACGCACCAGCACCACGCGCACATTGGGCAGATTGGTGGGCAAGATGAGCTTGCGCGACTTTTCCGGGTCTTCCAGCACCTCGATGCCGGCAGCGGCCAGCAGCGGCAGGGTTTCATCAAAGATGCGGCCCTTGGAAAGGGCGAGTGTGATCATGCTCATGCTTTCACTCTTTCAATGTCCGCGCCGATACCGCGCAGCTTGGCTTCCATGCAGTCGTAGCCACGGTCCAGGTGGTAGATGCGGTCCACCACCGTTTCGCCGTCGGCCACCAGGCCCGCAATGACCAGGCTGGCCGAGGCGCGCAGGTCGGTGGCCATCACCGTGGCACCTGACAGTTGGCCGGATGTGCCGCTGAGGCCTTCGATCACGGCCACCTTGCCATCGGTCTGGATCTTGGCGCCCAGGCGCACCAGTTCGTTGACGTGCATGAAGCGGTTTTCAAAAATCGTTTCGGTCACCGTGGCCGTGCCCTGCGCAACGCAGTTGAGCGCCATGAACTGCGCCTGCATGTCGGTGGGGAAACCCGGGTATTCGGTGGTGCGAAAGCCCTGGGCCTTGAGCGTAGCGGCGCCTGCGCTTTGCACGCGGATACCGCCTTCGACCGCCTGCACGGTGGCACCGGCCTCGCGCAGTTTTTCGATGACGGCGTCGAGGTGGTCGGCACGACCGTGGCGCAGCACCACATCACCACCCGTGGCCGCCACGGCACACAAAAAGGTGCCGGCCTCGATGCGGTCGGCCACCACGCGGTGGGTGCAACCGTGCAGCCGCTCGACGCCCTGGATGCGAATGCGGCTGGTGCCATGGCCTTCAATCTTTGCGCCCATGGCGATCAGCATATCGGCCAGGTCCGAAATTTCAGGCTCCTGGGCGGCGTTTTCCAGCACTGTCTCGCCCTCGGCCAGCGCGGCAGCCATGAGGAAGTTCTCGGTGCCCGTCACGGTGACCATGTCGGTGGTGATGCGTGCGCCCTTCAGGCGCGTCCATCCTGCCGGCAACCTGGCGATCATGTAGCCGTGCTCGACCACGATCTCGGCGCCCATGGCGGCCATGCCCTTGATGTGCTGGTCCACCGGGCGCGAACCGATGGCGCAACCGCCAGGCAGCGACACCGTGGCCTCGCCAAAGCGGGCCAGCAGCGGGCCCAGCGCCAGGACCGAGGCGCGCATGGTCTTGACCAATTCGTAGGGGGCCTCGGGCGTATTGAGCGCACCGGCGTCAATGCGCACGGTGCCATCGTCCGATCGCTCGGCCGTCACGCCCATGTTGCGGATGAGCTTGAGCATGGTGCTCACATCCTGCAACTGGGGAACATTCAGCAGCGTCACCGGCTCGGCTGTGAGGAGTGCGGCGCACAACTCCGGCAAGGCGGCGTTCTTGGCGCCAGAGACCAGCACCTCGCCATGGAGGGTGCGTCCGCCGCGGATCAGGAGTTTGTCCATCGCAAAAGTCAGAAATATGTATGAAAAGTGCTTCTAGCGCTTATGAATAAAGCGCTAGCAGCTATTAATTTAAGAGCGTCAATCCACTATTCACTGCGCCTGCGTCGCCCACTCAGCGGGCGTGAAGGTTTTCATCGACAGGGCATGCACTTCGTCATTGGCCAGTTTGGCGCCCAACGTGGCATATACGCGCTGGTGGCGCTGAATGGCCCGCTTGCCCTCGAACTCGGCCGAGACGATGGTGGCATACCAGTGGCGGCCGTCGCCCTCCAGCGTGATGTGTTCGCAAGCCAGGCCTGCGGCGATGATGTCTTTAAGTTGGTCTGCAGTCATGTCAGTTCCGAATTTTGTAGCCGATGCGCAGCAGGTGCACGGCAAAAAGGCTCACGGCCAGCCAAGCAATGCCCACGATGCCCAGGCTGAGCCAGGGCGAGGTGTCGCTCTGGCCAAAAAAACCATAACGGAAACCGTCGATCATGTAGAAAAACGGATTCAGATGGCTCACGGTCTGCCAGAAAGGGGGCAGCGACTGGATCGAATAGAACACGCCCGAGAGGAACGTCATGGGCACGATGACGAAGTTCTGGAACGCCGCCATCTGGTCAAACTTGTCGGCCCACAGCCCGGCAATCAGCCCCAGCGTTGCCAACAGGGCTGCCCCCAGCAATGCAAAGACCACAATCCATAGCGGCGCGGCAAACTCAGGGCGCGCAAACGCCAGGGTGACCACAAACACCCCCAACCCCACCACCAGTCCGCGCAGCATGGAAGAACCCACATAGGCCACAAACCAGGCCCAGTGCGACAGTGGCGTGAGCAGCAAAAACACCAGGCTGCCCATGATCTTGCTCTGAACCAGGCTCGATGAGCTGTTGGCGAAGGCGTTTTGCAGCACGCTCATCATCACCAGCCCCGGCACCAGAAAAGCGGTGTAGCTGATGCGGTCATACACCTTTACATGGTCTTCGAGCACATGGCCAAAGATCAGCAGGTACAGCACGGCGGTGAGCACGGGCGCGGCCACGGTCTGGAAGCTCACCTTCCAAAAGCGCAGCACTTCTTTGTAGAACAGGGTTTTCCAGCCGGTCACAGCGCCACCTCCGACAGCGGAATCCGGGAGGCAGACGTGCCCGACATCACCTTCAGGAACACATCTTCCAGATCGGGACGGCGGATCTCCATGTCCTGCACCTCGACACCCGCCACGCGCAGGGTGGCGAGATGGTTTTCGATCTCTGCCGCATCGCGTGCGGGCAACTGCACGATGCGGCCGGTGACGCGCGCCAGGTGGTCCAGTGCGGGCGGCAGCAACGCATCGGTCTTGAATTGCAGCACGCTGCCCGAAGCCGTCTTGAGCAGCTCGGACGTGCGATCGAGCGCCACCACGCGCCCGGCCTTGAGCATCGCGATGCGCCCGCACAGGGCCTCGGCCTCTTCCAGGTAATGGGTGGTGAGCAGCACCGTGTGCCCCTCTTTGTTCAGGCGGGCGATAAA
The DNA here is from genome assembly GCF_000526295.1 of Acidovorax sp. JHL-3. Taxonomy (NCBI): domain Bacteria; kingdom Pseudomonadati; phylum Pseudomonadota; class Betaproteobacteria; order Burkholderiales; family Comamonadaceae; genus Acidovorax; species Acidovorax sp. JHL-3. The sequence continues at coordinate 1,514,384 of NZ_JAFU01000001.1, read as the reverse complement.
GTGCCAGAGCGTCTGGCGCAACTCCACATCCACGCCCGCCGTGGGTTCATCGAGCACGATGATGGGCGGCTTGTGCACCAGGGCCTGGGCCACCAGCACGCGCCGTTTCATGCCACCCGACAGCTGGCGCATGTTGGCGTTGGCCTTGTCCGACAGGCCCAGGTTGGCCAGCAGTTCGTCAATCCAGGCGTCGTTGTTCTTCACGCCAAAATAGCCCGACTGAAAGCGCAGCGCCTCGCGCACGTTGAAAAACGGATCGAACACCAGCTCTTGCGGCACCACGCCCAGCTTGCGCCGGGCCTCGGCAAAGTGCGTCTGCACATCACTGCCCTGCACCAGCACACGCCCGCTGGTGGCGCGCGCCAGGCCGGCCAAGATGCTGATGAGTGTGGTTTTACCGGCACCGTTGGGGCCGAGAAGCCCGAAGAATTCGCCCTCCTCGATGTCCAGGTTGACCTGGTTCAGTGCTTGGAAGGGGCCTTTGGGTGTGACAAAGGTCTTGGAGACGGCTTGGAATGAGACTGCGGGCATGAAGCCTTTGATTTTAAGGCCTTGGCCCGTGCCCCGCCGCCCGGCGCCCAACAGCACGCGGGCGTCCGAGGGCATTGTGGGCGCACCGCAAAGTCAGCTGGCCGCCTGCAGCAAGGCATCCACGCCATACAGGCCGGCCATGCCCACCAGGGCCGGGGGCAGGCCCTTGACCACAAACGCCTTGCCGTCCGCCAGCACCTCGCGCCGACATTCCAGCAGCACGGCCAGCGCAGACGTGTCAAACACGGCCAGTGCGCTGGCATCCACCACCACCTGCGGGCCCTTGAGAACCTTCAGCCCCTGCACCAGCATGCGCAGGCAGGCACTGGCCTGTTCGTGGGTGAGTTCGGAGGGTAGTACCAGCATGCGCGACGTCTCGCTGTCAGCCCTTGGCGGCATTGCTCTTGTTGCGGGACTCGAGCGCCTGGATGAGGCCATCCACGCCGCGCGCATTGATCTCCGAGGCAAACTGGCCGCGGTAGGTTTCGACCAGCCACACGCCCAGCACGTTGAGGTTGTAGATTTTCCAGCCAGCGCCCTCACCCGGGGTTTTTTCGAGCCGGTAGTCCAGCTGGATCGGGTCGCCACGGCCCGTGATCTCGGTGCGCACCAGCACATCCTTGTCGTCGGCGGCAGCCCGCATGGGCTTCATGGTGATGGTCTGGTCACTCACCTGGGCCAGAGCCCCTGCGTAGGTGCGCACCAGCAGGATCTTGAACTCATCCTGCAGGCGCTTTTGCTGCTCGGGGCTGGCCTTGCGCCAGCCCGGGCCCACGGCAGCCGCCGTCATGCGCCGGAAATTCACGTTGGGCATGATCACCTTGTCGACCAGCGTGATCACCTTGTTGATGTCGCCCGCCTGAATGGCCTTGTCGTCGCGCACCATGCTGATCACCTCGGTGGACAGGCGCTTGATCAGCGCGTCGGGCGCTTCGTCGGCAGCCATGGCACTCCACGGCACCATGGAGCAGGCCACGGCCAGCGTCGCGGCCATGCGGCCCAGATTGCGTCGATTCATCATGTGAGGTCTTTCCATCGGGCGACTGTGTCGCCTGTCATTTGATTGTGTTGGGCCACCGTGTAGGCCATGCGTCGCTGCGTTGTGCGGATGCAAGCAATTGCAACCGCGCGCATCGCTGGCAGCGCTCAACGATCGGCTTCCGGTTCGGGCGGCAGCATGCCGTCGTTGTCATCGCCACCGTCGCCATCACGGGCACCAGGACGTTCTGCGCTCTGGGCGCGCAACTGCAGGAACACATCCCGTGTGAAGCTGTACTTGTCCAGTGCCGCGCTTTCCAGCACAGCCCCGGCCCCCAGCAGGCCGGCGCGGGTGTCCACCAGCCGCAGGGCATACAGCGAATTGCGTGCAGACACTGAGTCAAACTGGCCTACCAGGTTTCCCTGCCTGTCCACGGGCATTGCCAGCGTGTCGCGTACGGTGGATGGGCCCAGCAGGGGCAGCACCAGATAGGGTCCCGTGGGCACGCCCCAGCGCCCCAGCGTGAGACCAAAATCCTGCCGGTTGCGCTCAACCCCCATCTCCGATGCAATATCGAGCACCCCGCCCAGACCAAACACTGTGTTGACGTTGAAACGCACCAGGCTGGAGAGCGCTTCTTCGGGGCGCAGTTGCAAAACGTTGTTCACAAACGACCAGACGTCTCCCAGGTTGCCAAAAAAGTTGTTCACCCCCGTGCGCACCGGCGAGGGCACAGCGTCCTTGTAGGCCGTGGCCACGGGCTTGAGGACCGCCTCGTCCACGCCATCATTGAACCGGGCCATGCTGCGGTTGTAGGGCTCCAGGGGGTCATCGGGATGGGCTCCGGGGCCGCTGGTGCAACCCGACAGCAGCGCCGCTCCCAGCACCAGGGAGCACCAGCGCAGGCCTGCGCGGGCAAACCGGGGCGCTCCATCATGGCGGGCAAAGCCCGCAGTCTTCCAGGTCATCATTTTTTCCTGCCTGCGTCCGAAGGCGTGCCGCCCTCCTCCGCCTTGCTGTAAAGAAACTGCCCGATCAGGTTTTCCAGAACCACGGCAGACTGTGTGGCCGTAAGGTTGTCACCCGCCGCCAGATTGTTTTCGTCAGCCCCCGCTTCGATGCCAATGTATTGCTCGCCCAGCAGACCGCTGGTGAGAATCTTCAGGGAGCTGTCCTTGGGGAAGGCGTACTGCTTGTCCAGCTCCAGCGTCACGCGCGCCTGAAACGTCTTGTCGTCAAACGTGATCGACTCCACGCGCCCGACCACCACCCCGGCACTGCGCACCGCAGCCTTGGGCTTGAGTCCGCCAATGTTGTCGAAACGCGCAGTCACGCGGTAGCCCGTCTGAAAATTCAGCTGCAGGAGGTTGGCCGACTGCAGCGCCAGAAACACCAGCGCGGCGGCTCCGAGCATGACAAACAGGCCCACCCAGAAATCGTTTTTGGATTGTTGCATCGTGCTTTCCTTGTCACGCCGACTGCGCCAGCGTCAGATACTGAACATCATGGCCGTGAGGACGAAGTCCAGCGCCAGCACCGCCAGCGAGGCCATCACCACGGTGCGCGTGGTGGCACGCGAAACCCCTTCGGGCGTCGGATTGGCCGTGTAGCCCTGCAGCAGCGCCACAAAGGTCACGGTGAAACCAAACACCACACTCTTGATGACGCTGTTGCCCAGGTCACTGAAAATATCCACACCGCCCTGCATCTGGCTCCAGAAGGCGCCGCCGTCCAGCCCGATCATCGGCACCGCCACCATCCAGCCGCCAATCACGCCCACCGCGTTGAACACCAGCGCCAGCACGGGCATGGCGATGACGCCCGCCCAGAAACGGGGCACCAGAATGCGGCGCACGGGGTCCACGGCCATCATCTCCATGGCGCTCAGCTGCTCGCCAGCGCGCATCAGCCCGATCTCGGCCGTGAGCGAAGTGCCTGCGCGCCCCGCAAACAGCAGGGCCGTGATGACCGGCCCCAGCTCGCGCAGCAAACTCAGCGCCACCAGCTGGCCCAGTGCCTCGGTAGAGCCAAAATCCTGCAGCGTGTAAAAACCCTGCAGCGCCATCACAAAGCCCACGAACAGGCCCGACACGGCAATGATGGCCAGCGAATAGTTGCCCAGGAAATGCACCTGGTCGCGCACCAGCCCTGGGCGCTGCAAGGCCGCCGGGAACAGGCGGACCAACCGCCAGAACAGGCGCGCGGCCAGCCCGGCATCGGCCAGCTGGCTGCGCACAGCCAAGCCCACATCCGAAGGGCGCCACCAGCTCATGCAGACCTCCCGTCCAGCGGACCAAAATCACTGGCCGCCGTGGGCCCCGGGTAATGGAACGGCACCGGGCCCGTGGGCAGCGCGTTGACAAACTGGTGCACCAGCGGATCGGTGCTGGCGCGCACTTCGGCGGGGGTTCCCTGCGCCGCCACCACGCCAGCCCCCAAAATGATGACGTGGTCTGCCAGCGCAAAGGTGGCATCGAGGTCGTGCGACACCAAGAGGGTGGTCAGCCCCATCGCGTCGTTGAGTTGCCGGATAAGTTGCGCGGCCGTGCCCAGCGAAATGGGGTCGAGCCCGGCAAAGGGCTCGTCGTACATGACGAGTTCGGGGTCGAGTGCAATCGCCCGCGCCAGCGCCACGCGCCGCGCCATGCCCCCGGAAATCTGGCTGGGCATGAGATCGCGCGCCCCGCGCAGGCCCACGGCATGGAGCTTCATGAGCACGATGTCGCGCACCAGCGCATCCGACAGGTCGGTGTGTTCGCGCAGCGGAAACGCCACGTTTTCAAACACCGTCAGATCGGTGAACAAGGCACCAAACTGGAACAGCATGCCCATGCGCCTGCGGGCCGCATACAAGCCCGCCGCATCCATGCGACCCACATCCTGCCGGTCGAACAGCACTTCGCCTTGCTGCGCCCGGTGCTGACCGCCAATCAGGCGCAACACCGTGGTCTTGCCCCCGCCCGACGCCCCCATGAGCGCCGTGACCTTACCGCGCGGGATCTTCAACGACACGTCGCGCAGGATCACGCGCTCACCGTACCCGAAGGTGACGTTGCGCAGTTCCGCCAGCGCGCTGGCAGACGATGAGTCGTTGAATGGCATGGTGCAGAACAAAAAACGCCGTCAGTGGCCGAGACCCTGACAGCAGGCCAAGCATCATAGGGGAAACCCCTTGGTGTTGCTCAGCCCATCGTTAAAACCTGTGGTGTGCAAGTGACGCTTGTCCATGCTTGACGGTTATAAAACTTCGGTAGCAAGCGATGCACCTTGGTCGCCATTGCGGAATGGGTTGCAGGGGTGGGTTTCGCAGGGGCTTCGTTGGGGCTGGGAGTGGTTTGAATGTGGCGCCCCGGGACTCTTACCTCCCCAAAGGCCCCAAAACTATCAAAACAATAGCTACTAGCGCTTTACTGGCAAGCGCTAGAGCCCGATTTCACCAAAAATTCAAAGCATGTGCTGCAAAAACGCCCTGGCCCGCTCATGACCCGGATCGGCAAAAAACTCCCCCGCGGGCCGCGCAGCAATCAGTTCGCCCTGGTCCATGAAGGCCACGGTGTTCGCCACCTCGCGCGCAAAGCCCATTTCGTGCGTGACCACCAGCATGGTCATGCGCTCATCGGCCAGCTCGCGCATGGTGCGCAGCACCTCGCCGGTGAGCTCGGGGTCGAGCGCCGAGGTGGGCTCGTCGAACAGCATGATGTCGGGCTCCATGCACAGCGCGCGCGCGATGGCCACGCGCTGCTTTTGCCCACCCGACAGGCGCGCGGGGTAGTTGCCCTGCTTGTCGGACAGGCCCACCTTGGCCAGCAGCCGTTCGGCGCGGGCGATGGCCGCTTCGCGCGACAGGCCCTGGACCACCATGGGCGCCTCGATCAGGTTCTCCAGCACCGTGAGGTGCCCAAACAGGTTGAAGTGCTGGAACACCATGCCGGTCTTGCGGCAGATGCGGCGCAACTCGGCGTCCGGCGCGTAGACGCAGCGGCCTTGAGCGTCGGTGGTGACCAGCGTTTCGCCCTCGATGGCGATATGGCCGCTGTCGATGGTTTCCAGATGGTTCAGGCAGCGCAGAAAGGTGCTTTTGCCCGAGCCCGACGGCCCAATCACCGCCACCACTTCGCCCTGGCGCAACTGCAGCGAGACGCCGCGCAGCACCTGGTTGGCGCCGAAGGCCTTGCGGATGTCACGGGCCTCGATCATGGGCGCATCACTGGTCATATTTGGCATAGCGTTTCTCCATGCGCTGAAACCCCCAGGTGAGGATCAGGGTCATGATGAGATAGAAGGCCGCGGCCACGATGAAGGGCGTGGTGGTGAAGTCGCGCTGCACGATGCCGCGCGCGGCGCGCAGCAGGTCGTTCAGGGCCAGCACGTAAATCAGCGAGGTGTCCTTGACCAGGGTGATGGTCTCGTTGCTCATGGGCGGCAATATGCTGCGCACCGTCTGCGGCAGCACGATGCGGCGCATGGTCTGGCCGTAGCCCATGCCCAGTACCTTGGCGGCCTCGTACTGCCCCCGGTCCACCGACTGGATGCCGGAGCGAAAGATCTCGGCAAAGTAGGCCGCGTAGTTCAGCGCAAAGGCCGCCACCGCCGCCGGAAAGTCGGGCAGTCGCACGCCAATCACCGGCACGAACGGAAGTGCAAAGTAGATAAACAGCATCTGCAGCATGAGCGGGGTGCCGCGCATGAGCCAGATGTAGCCGTTGACGGCCGCCGACAACGGCGCAAAGCGCGACACGCGCGCCAGCGCCAGCACCAGCCCGAGCGGCACCGCCAATGCCAGCGTGATGGCAAACAGCTTGAGGGTGACGGCAGCGCCCTGCGCCAGCGGTCCCAGAAGGGAGAGAACGTAGTCCATGCTGTCGCGACAGTTCCGTGTGTGTTTTTATCCTTGGCCGTCACCACTGGCGCAGCCCAAGCCAGCGACCGCCGCGCAAGGGCCGCCCCGCCGCGCTGGCGGTGTCCCCCTGCCCCCAGCGCACAGCGCTGCGAGAGCGGGGGGAAGGCGCGCAGCGCCTCAGGGGGGTGGTCCGAATTATTTGAGAATATTCTTGCCGAACCATTGCTCGGCAATCTTCGCGGCGACGCCATCGGCCTTCATGTCGGCCAGTGCCTTGTCCAGCTTGCCGTGCAGATCGGTGTCGTCCTTGCGCAGGCCCACGCCATAGTCTTCGGTGCCGAAGTGGTCGTCGAGCACGGCATAGACGTCGGGCTTCTTGGCCACGTAGTACCGGCCCACCACCTCATCGACCACCACGGCATCCAGGCGGCCGGTGGTCAGGTCCATCAGGGCGGTCACGTTGTCGCCAAAGGTCTTGATGTCCTTGAACGACTTGAAGACGGCCTCGTCCTTCTTGATGGCGTCCACGGCACTGCTGCCTTCCTGGGCGCCGACCACCTTGCCGGCCAGATCAGCCTTGGTCTTGATGGCGGAGTTGGCGGCCACCACGATGATCTGGTGGTTTTCCATGTAGGGCGCGGTGAACAGGATGTTCTGCTTGCGCTCTTCGGTGATGGTCAGGCCGTTCCACAGTGCGTCCACGCGCTTGCCCGAGAGCTCGGCTTCCTTGGCGCTCCAGTCGATGGGCTTGAATTCCACTTCCAGGCCCAGGCGCTTGGCGGCTTCCTTGGCCATGTCGATGTCAAAGCCGATCAGCTCGTTCTTCTCGTTGCGAAAACCCATGGGCGGGAAGTTGTCGTCCAGGCCGACGACGATTTTGGTGACAGCCGCTGGCGCGGGTGTGGCGGCGGGTGCGGCGGGCTCCTGCTTGGAGCAACCAGCCAGCACGGCGCCCAGGGTCAGCAAGGCAACAGCGGCAATTTTTTTCATGGTGTAGCGATTTTTTTGAGAGGTCTACGGACAAGGGGAATCAAGGGGCGTCCAACATTCGCACGGTGGCGCGACAGGCAACACCCCACCCCGGGAAAACCCTGAATTGTCCCACCGTTGGTGCCTGCATGCACCCACCCGCCATGCACCGCCCAGAGAAATTCAAGACAAATAGGGCGCTAGCGCTTATGTGGCATGCGCCAATAGCTATACTATTTATAGCGTTATAAACAACAACGGCGCTCCAGAGCGCCGTTGTTCAGGTGGGGCCAAGGCCCCGGTCAGCGGGGCAGGTCCGAGTAGCCCATCAGGAACTCGTCCACGGCGCGCGCCGCCTGGCGGCCTTCGCGGATGGCCCAGACCACCAGGCTCTGGCCCCGGCGAATGTCGCCTGCTGCGAACACCTTGGGCACGTTGGTGGCATAGCCGCCGTCAAAGTCCGTGGTGGCGCGGGCATTGCCGCGCGCGTCCTTGTCCACGCCAAAAGCATCGAGCACCGGTGCCACGGGGCTGACAAAGCCCATGGCCAGCAGCACCAGGTCGGCCTGGTAGTGCTTTTCGGTGCCGGGCACTTCCACCAGCTTGCCGTCCTTGAACTCGACCTGCACGGTGGTCAGGCCCTTGACCTTGCCCTTTTCGCCCGTGAACTCCTTGGTGGAGATGGCGAACTCGCGCACGCAGCCCTCTTCGTGGCTGGAACTGGTGCGCAGCTTGAGCGGCCAGTAGGGCCAGGTGAGGGGCCGGTTCTCCACTTCAGGGGGCTGGGGCATGACCTCGAACTGCGTCACGCTGGCCGCGCCGTGGCGGTTGCTGGTGCCCACGCAATCACTGCCGGTATCGCCGCCGCCAATCACGATGACATGCTTGCCCGTGGCAAGGAGCTGGCCCTTGAGCTTGTCGCCCGCGTTGACCTTGTTCTGCTGGGGCAGGAACTCCATGGCGAAGTGGATGCCATCGAGGTCGCGGCCGGGCACCGGCAGGTCGCGCGACTGCTCGGCACCGCCGGTCAGCAGCACGGCATCAAAATCTTTGTTCAACTGCTCGGGCGTGATGGTTTCCTTGGCCCAGTTGGTGACCTTGGAATCCTTGCCCAGACCGTCTTTGGCGGCACCCACAAACACGCCGGTGCGGAAGGTGACACCCTCGGCCTGCATCTGCTGCACGCGGCGGTCGATGTGCGACTTTTCCATCTTGAAGTCGGGAATGCCGTAGCGCAGCAGCCCGCCCACGCGGTCGTTCTTTTCAAACAGCGTGACGCTGTGACCAGCCCGCGCCAGCTGCTGGGCAGCCGCCATGCCGGCGGGGCCTGATCCCACCACGGCGACTTTCTTGCCGGTCTGGTGCTTGGCCACGCGCGGCTGCACCCAGCCCTCGGCCCAGGCGCGGTCGATGATGGCGTGTTCGATGGACTTGATGCCCACCGGGTCGTCGTTCACGTTGAGCACGCAGGCCGCCTCGCAAGGCGCGGGGCAGATGCGGCCGGTGAACTCGGGGAAGTTGTTGGTGCTGTGCAGCACCTCGATCGCGCTCTTCCAGTCGGCGTGGTAGACCAGATCGTTGAAGTCCGGAATGATGTTGTTGACCGGGCAGCCGTTGTTGCAAAACGGCGTGCCGCAGTCCATGCAGCGCGCGCCCTGCACCTTGGCTTGCGCCTCATCGAGGCCAATGACGAATTCCTTGTAGTGCTTCAGGCGCTCTGGCACGGGCTTGTAGCCCTCTTCGATGCGCTCGTATTCCATGAAGCCGGTGGTTTTTCCCATGACGATGTCCTTGTCTGTGAATGCTGTGCGGATGTCTGCGGCGTCGCCTTACTTGGCGGTCGTCGCTTCCTTTTTGATAGCTGCTACCGCAGGCGTAGCGGGCTCTTCAAGCACTTTTCGTTCATTAATTTCAGACAATGCACGCTTGTACTCGGTCGGGAACACCTTGACAAACTTGCTGCGCGAAGTGGCCCAGTTGTCCAGCAACTCGCGGGCGCGCTTGCTGCCCGTCCAGCGGTTGTGGTCTTCGAGCAGCTTCTTGAGCTGGGCTTCGTCGGTCTGGCCACCATGCCAGATGGCACGCGGCACGGTCACCTCCTGTTCGGCCGAGGGGAGGATGCGCTCCAGTGTCACCATGGCCATGTTGCAGCGGGTGTCGAACTGGCCATCCTCGTCGTACACATAGGCCACACCGCCGCTCATGCCCGCAGCAAAATTGCGCCCGGTCTTGCCCAGCACGACCACGGTGCCGCCGGTCATGTATTCGCAACCATGGTCGCCCGTGCCTTCGACCACTGCCGTGGCGCCCGACAGGCGCACGGCAAAGCGTTCGCCCGCCACGCCGCCAAAAAAGGCCTCGCCCGTGGTGGCGCCGTACATCACGGTGTTGCCCACGATGGTGTTGCGTACTGCGTCACCGCGGAAGTCGATGCTGGGGCGCACGATCACACGCCCGCCCGAGAGGCCCTTGCCGGTGTAGTCGTTGGCATCGCCAATCAAATACAGCGTGATACCGCGGGTGAGGAACGCACCGAACGACTGGCCGCCCGTGCCTTCGAGCTGGATACGGATGGTGTCGTCCGGCAGCCCCTCTGGGTGTACGCGGGTGACCGCGCCCGAGAGCATGGCGCCCACGGAGCGGTTGACGTTGCGCGCCACTTCGATGAACTGCACGCGCTCGCCGTTTTCGATGGCGGGGCGCGAGCGCTCGATGAGCTTGCGGTCCAGCGTGTGCTCGATGTTGTGGTCCTGCACATCCACATGGAAGCGCGGCACGTCGGCAGGCACGTTGGGCTGGGCGAACAAGCGGCTGAAGTCCAGGCCACGGGCCTTCCAGTGTTCCAGGCCTTGGCGCATGTCGAGCAGGTCGGTGCGGCCAATCAGGTCGTCAAACTTCTTGATGCCCAGCTGCGCCATGATCTGGCGCACTTCTTCGGCGATGAAGAAGAAGTAGTTCACCACATGCTCGGGCTTGCCCGAGAACTTGGCGCGCAGCACCGGGTCTTGCGTGGCCACGCCCACGGGGCAGGTGTTGAGGTGGCACTTGCGCATCATGATGCAGCCCTCGACCACCAGTGGGGCCGTGGCAAAGCCAAACTCGTCGGCGCCCAGCAGTGCGCCAATGGCGACGTCGCGGCCGGTCTTCATCTGGCCGTCGGCCTGCACACGGATGCGACCGCGCAGGCGGTTGAGCACCAGGGTCTGCTGGGTTTCGGCCAGGCCGATTTCCCAGGGGCCGCCGCAATGCTTGATGGACGACCAGGGCGATGCGCCCGTGCCGCCGTCATGGCCGGCAATCACGACGTGGTCGCTCTTGCACTTGGCCACGCCCGCAGCGATGGTGCCCACACCCACTTCCGACACCAGCTTGGTGCTGATGCTGGCGTGCGGTGCGACGTTCTTCAGATCATGGATCAGCTGCGCCAAGTCCTCGATGGAATAGATGTCGTGGTGCGGTGGGGGCGAAATCAGGCCCACGCCGGGCACGCTGTGGCGCAGCTTGCCAATGTAGTTGGACACCTTGCCGCCAGGCAGCTGGCCGCCTTCGCCGGGCTTGGCGCCCTGGGCCATCTTGATCTGGATCTGATCAGCGCTGGACAGGTATTCGGCCGTGACGCCAAAGCGGCCCGACGCCACCTGCTTGATGCGGCTGCGCAGCGAGTCGCCGTCCAGCAAAGGCAAGTCGACCTCGACGTTCTCGGCGCCGATCACGCTCTTCAAGGTATCGCCCTTCTTGATCGGGATGCCCTTGAGTTCGCTGCGGTAGCGTGCGGCATCTTCGCCGCCTTCACCCGTGTTGCTCTTGCCGCCGATGCGGTTCATGGCCACGGCCAACGTGGCGTGCGCCTCGGTGCTGATGGAACCCAGCGACATGGCGCCGGTGGCAAAACGCTTGACGATTTCCTTGGCGGGCTCGACCTCGTCGATCGGGATCGCCTTGGAGGGATCGATCTTGAACTCGAACAGGCCACGCAGCGTCATGTGGCGCTTGCTCTGGTCGTTGATGAGCTGGGCGTATTCCTTGTACGTGTTCCAGTTGTTGGCGCGCGTGCTGTGCTGCAGCTTGGCAATGGCGTCAGGCGTCCACATGTGGTCTTCGCCACGGGCGCGCCAGGCGTATTCGCCGCCAGCGTCCAGCATGGTTTCGAGCACCGGGTCGTCACCAAAGGCTGCCTTGTGCATGCGGATGGCTTCTTCGGCGATTTCGAACACGCCGATGCCTTCCACGCGGCTGGCGGTGCCGGTGAAATACTTGCCCACGGTTTCCGTGTTCAGGCCAATGGCCTCGAACAGCTGGGCGCCGCAGTAGCTCATGTAGGTGCTCACGCCCATCTTGGACATGATCTTGGACAGGCCCTTGCCGATGGCCTTGACGTAGTTGTAAATGGCCTTGTCTGCCGACAGCTCGCCACCCAGTTCCTTGTGCATGTCGGCCAGGGTTTCCATGGCCAGGTAGGGGTGCACGGCCTCGGCGCCGTAGCCTGCCAGCACGGCGAAGTGGTGCACTTCGCGGGCGGTGCCGGTCTCGACCACCAGTCCGGCCGTGGTGCGCAGACCCGCACCCACCAGGTGCTGGTGAATGGCCGACAGCGCCAGCAGCGCAGGAATGGCCACTTGCGTGGCGCTCACGGCGCGGTCGCTGATGATCAGGATGTTGGCGCCGCCCTTGATGGCATCCACGGCCTGCGCGCACAGCGAAGCCAGCTTGGCCTCGACGCCTTCGCGGCCCCAGTCCAGCGGGTAGGTGATGTCGATGGTTGCGCTCTTGAACTTGCCGTTGGTGTGGCTCTCGATGTCGCGCAGCTTGGCCATGTCGGCAAAGTCAAGCACAGGCTGGCTCACTTCCAGCCGCATCGGTGGGTTGACCTGGTTGATGTCCAGCAGGTTGGGCTTGGGGCCGATGAAGCTGTTGAGCGACATCACGATGGCCTCGCGGATCGGGTCGATCGGCGGGTTGGTCACCTGGGCAAACAGCTGCTTGAAGTAGTTGTACAAGGGCTTGTTCTTGCCCGACAGCACGGCCAGCGGGCTGTCGTTGCCCATGGAGCCAATGCCTTCCTCGCCGTTTCGGGCCATGGGCGCCATCAGGAACTTGATGTCTTCCTGGGTGTAGCCAAAGGCCTGCTGGCGATCGAGCAGCGGCAGATCGGCAGGCTGGGCCGCCGCCACTTGCGCGCCAGCGTCGATGCTGTCGAGCTTGATGCGCAGGTTCTCGATCCACTGCTTGTAGGGCTTGGTGTTGACGATGTTGGCCTTGAGCTCATCGTCGTCGATCATGCGGCCTTGTTCCAGATCGATCAGGAACATCTTGCCGGGCTGCAGGCGCCACTTGCGCACGATCTTGTTCTCGGGAATCGGCAGCACGCCCGATTCGGATCCCATGATGACCAGGTCGTCGTCGGTGATGCAATAGCGCGAAGGGCGCAGGCCGTTGCGGTCCAGCGTGGCGCCGATCTGGCGACCGTCGGTGAACACGATGGAGGCCGGGCCGTCCCAAGGCTCGAGCATGGCGGCGTGGTATTCATAGAAGGCGCGGCGCCGCTCGTCCATGGTGGTGTGCTGCTCCCAGGGCTCGGGGATCATCATCATCACGGCCTGGCTGATGGGGTAGCCGGCCATGGTCAGCAGTTCGAGGCAGTTGTCGAACGTGGCGGTGTCAGACTGGTCTGCAAAGCTGATGGGGTAGAGCTTTTGCAGGTCGGCCGCGAGCACGGGCGAGGCCATCACGCCTTCGCGGGCCTTCATCCAGTTGTAGTTGCCCTTGACGGTGTTGATTTCACCGTTGTGCGCCACGTAACGGTACGGGTGGGCCAGCGGCCACTCGGGGAAGGTATTGGTTGAGAAACGCTGGTGCACCAGGCCAATGGCCGAAATGCAGCGCTCGTCGGACAGGTCTTTGTAGTACACGCCCACCTGGTCGGCCAGCAGCAGGCCCTTGTAGACCACGGTGCGGCTGGACATGGACGGAACGTAGTATTCCTTGCTGTGCTTGAGCTTGAGCGCCTGAATATTGGCGCTGGCGGTCTTGCGGATCACGTACAGCTTGCGCTCCAGCGCGTCCTGCACGATCACGTCGTTGCCACGGCCGATGAACACCTGGCGCAGGATGGGCTCCTTCTTGCGCACGGTGGGGGACATGGGCATGTCCACATTCACCGGCACATCGCGCCAGCCCAGCAGCACCTGGCCTTCGGCCTTGATGGCGCGCTCCATCTCCTGCTCGCAGGCCAGGCGCGAGGCGTGCTCCTTGGGCAAGAAGATCATGCCCACGCCGTATTCGCCGGCCGCTGGCAAGGTCACACCCTGCTTGGCCATTTCTTCACGGTACAGCGCATCGGGGATCTGGATCAGGATACCGGCGCCATCACCCATCAGCGGATCGGCACCCACGGCGCCACGGTGGTCGATGTTTTCCAGAATCTTCAGGGCCTGCGTCACGATGTCGTGGCGCTTCACACCCTTGATGTGGGCCACAAACCCGAGGCCACAGGCGTCGTGTTCGTTGCCCGATGAATACAAACCGTGTTGTTGCAGATGCTGGATCTCGGCAGCCGTGGTCATGGCGCACTCCTCATATTTTTCGCAGGGAATGCAAGATTAGTGCAATGCAACATATTTGCGCAAGCACAAAAATTGGGGTCAGATTCCAATTATTTCTGATACATTGCAAAAAACATGGAATTAGGGACACATCAATATTGATAGCTGTCATTCCTTATCCATCAAGCGCCATAAGTCAATTTAACTTAATTTTTCGGTGTGATTGCGGGCCGCCCTGCCTTGGCCTTAGCAACGCGGCGGGGCGATTTTTTTTGCAACTCCGCCACAAACTCCGCATCGCCCAGCGCCCATCCGCTCAATGCCGCTTCGGTCAAAGCAGCCTGATCGCCACTGCCAATGCCCGCCTGCACCAACCCTGCATAGGCTGCTTCGCGCGCAAACGGCGTGTTGCCCAGTGCCCAATACAACGCATGCGGGGTCACGAGTTTGTCGATGCGCTGGCCCAGGTAATGGGCGTGGCTGGACCACTGCCAGGCCCCCGGTTGCGCCACCATGCCGGCCCGCACCGGGTTCAGATCGATATACACCATGCAGGCGAGCAAATAGCGCTCCGTCTCGATCAGCGTGGAGCGGTAGCGCCCCTCCCACAGCGTGCCACTGCGGGCGTGGCGCTGGTTGAAATAGCGCACATAACTGCGCCCCACCGCCTGCATCATCAAAGGCAACGCCTCGGCCGTGGCCGGTGTGGCGAGCAGGTGAAAGTGGTTGTCCATCAGGACATATGCATGGACCGCGACCGCAAACTTATGGGCGTTTTCGGCCAAAAGCGCCATCATGGTGGCGAAATCCTGGGTGTCCGCAAAGATCATCTGGCGGTTGTTGCCGCGCTGAATGATGTGGTGCGGGTAGCCGGGAAGCGTGAGACGGGGCAGGCGGGCCATGGCGATGTCCTGAACAAGGAAACACGGGCAATTTTAATTGGGCTCTGACCCCAATTATTGAGTTGGCCACGTATTGCCCCTGAGGAGTGTTTGCCCGGACCCTATTCCTGCGGCGACACGGCGGCGTCTGCCGACAGCCCGAAACGCGCTCCCAAAGCCTGCTCGAGCCCGAACTCGCGCAGGATGGCGCGCAGCCGCTCCTGGGCGCTGCGCTTTCTCTGACCGGTGTAGCGGGCGATGATCAGCTCGTTTTTCATGCTGTGCTCCCAACCCACCAGTTCGGTTACTGTGACCTGGTAACCGCTGGCCTCCAGGTGCAGACACCGCAACACGTTTGTTACCTGGCTGCCCACTTCGCGGGTGTGCAGCGGGTGTCTCCACAGCTCGGCCAAGGGTGTGCGCGCCAGTTGCAGCGCCTTGCCCTGGCGCAGGCAAGCGGCCACTTCGGCCTGGCAGCAGGGCACGATGACCATGGCGCGTGCCTGCTTTTGCAGGCCGAAGGCAATGGCATCGTCGGTGGCGGTGTCGCAGGCATGCAGCGCGGTCACCACATCAATGCGCTCGGGCAGTTCGGACGCATCCGTGGATTCAGCCACCGACAGATTCAGGAACGACATACGCCCAAAGCCGAGTTGCTGGGCCAGTGCACGCGATTTTTCGACCAGCTCGGCGCGCGTTTCAATGCCATAGATATGACCGCGTCCCAGCGCCTTGAAATACAGGTCGTACAGGATAAAGCCCAGATACGACTTGCCCGCGCCATGGTCGGCCAGCGTGGGGCTGTGCCCGTCGGCCGACATTTCCTGCAGCAAAGGCTCGATGAAATTGAACAGGTGGTACACCTGCTTGAGCTTGCGGCGTGAATCCTGGTTCAGCCGCCCTTCGCGCGTGAGGATATGCAGCTCTTTCAATAACTCAACGGACTGCCCCGGGCGCAGCTCGGACAACTCTGCGCTGGCTGCCGGCGGGTTTTTGGAAGGTACCTTGGTAGCCGCTTTGGTTACCGCCTTGTGGTCCGCGGCTTTCATGCCGGGTCCTTCGGCAGTTCAGGCGTGCTTGCCGCCGTGCTCACGCCCACGTCCATCGCCTGCCAGCCTAGCATACCCAGCTTCTCCAGCACCTCCATGTTGCGCTGGTAGATGGCTTCGGCCTCGGGGTAGGCCTGCACTGCCCGGTCAATACTGTCTTCGCGCAGGAGGTGCAAGGTGGGATATGGCGCGCGATTGGTGCAGTTGGTGACATCACCCGCATCGGTGCCCGCAAACTGGAACTGCGGATGAAAGCTGGCAATCTGCAGGGTGCCGTCCAGGTCCAGCTCCTCCAGAACGTCTTCGGCCACGCCAAGGAAATCGTTGAACTCCAGAAAATCCTGCAGGCAGTCGGGTGCCATCAGCAAGGTGGTGTCGCGCACCTCTGCAGGCGCTGCGGCCAGATCGGCCAGCTCGCGCCGCAGGTCTTGCGCCAGTGCCTCAGCATCGGTGGCAGCGCTCACCACATAGTGAATCTGCCCCTTGGCGTGCACGCCCTTGGCAAATGGACACAGGTTCAGCCCGATCACGGCCCGCTCCAGCCAGCGCACCATGTCCTTCGTGATGAGGTCCGCCCGTTCAGAAGGCGCGAGGGGCGGCGAAGGAGCGGCAGCGTTCATGGCAGATCGATTCAGAAGACAACAAAAAAGGGGTGAAGTTTACCGAACCGCAGCCACCACGGTGGGCCGCTCGCAGCGGCTGAGTGCATTTGCAAATCGGTGACGCCTTTGGCAAAGCCGCAGGCAGCACTGAAGCACCACAAGGCGCATCAACAGCAGCACCGGTGATTTGGTGATGACATCAGCCCAGCAGGCGCAGGCCGGTCAATCGCTCGTGTTCACGCCCCGCGAAGCGGTCCGTCATTCCGGCGATGAAATCTGCCACCGCCCGGGCGCGTGCCGAGGGCTCGCCTTCCAGTGCCTGGCGGGTGAAACGGGGCTTCATTTCGCGCGGCTCGGCCACATACGCAGCAAACAGCTCGGTTACCACGCGCTGGGCGCGCCCGGTAGTCTCTACCACCTGCGGGTGGCGGTAAAGGTTCTTGAAAAGAAACCGCTTGAGCTCCGATGACTGGGCCCGCATGGGGGCGCTGAAGCACACCAGCGTTGCGGCCAAACGCACGTCGGCCACACTGCGGGGCGCGGCACTGGCCAACGCGGCGTTGGTGGCCTCGATCACGTCATAGACCTGTGCACTGAGCATGCGCCGGATGGCTTCATACAGCAGGCGCCGCTCCATCGCCGCGCCCACCAGATGCGGATGCTCGGCCTGCGCCACACAGCGGTAGTGGTCAAACAGAGGAACATCGGCCAGTTGCGCCAGCGTGATCAGGCCCGAGCGCACGCCGTCATCAATGTCATGCGCGTTGTAGGCAATTTCGTCGGCCAGATTGCACAGTTGCGCCTCCAGGCTGGGCTGCTCCTTGCGCAAAAATCGCCCCCCCACGCCTCCAGGTTCATTCAGCTCCAGCCGCTGCGCGTTTGCCTGCGAGCAATGTTTGAGCACGCCCTCCCGCGTTTCGAAGGTCAGGTTGATGCCGTCGTAATCGGGGTAGCGCTCTTCGAGGTGGTCCACCACCCGCAGACTCTGCAGGTTGTGTTCGAACCCGCCATGGGCCTGCATGCACCCGTTCAGCGCATCCTGCCCGGCGTGCCCGAAAGGGGTGTGGCCGAGGTCATGGGCCAGAGAGATCGCCTCCACCAGGTCTTCGTTGATACGCAACGACCGTGCAATCGAACGCCCCAGTTGCGCCACCTCCAGCGAATGCGTGAGCCGCGTGCGAAACAAATCTCCCTCGTGGTTCAAAAAAACCTGGGTCTTGTAAACCAGCCGCCGGAATGCCGACGAATGCACGATGCGGTCGCGGTCACGCTGGTATTCGGTGCGCGTGGGCGCTGCGGGCTCAAGGTAGCGGCGCCCGCGCGACAGCGCAGGATCGCAGGCATAGCACGCCAGAGAAGAGCTTTGGGTCAAATTGGCCTCTAGCGCTTTATCAGCAGGCGCTTAAAGCTATCACATTAATAGCAATTGATTCAATAAATACCAGGTGACGGCCTGTCACCCGGCGCAGCAGGCGTCAATCACCTCGCGTACCAGCGCATCGGGTGCGGCACGCACGCAGGCCCGGCCCGGCCCGTCGATCAGCACAAAGCGGATCTCGCCCGCCTCCGCCTTCTTGTCCACGCGCATCAGTTCCAGATAGCGACCGGCATTGTCGGCAGCATCCAGCACCGCGCCGCGCAGGGGCAGTCCGGCACGCTGCACCAACACCTTCAAGCGTGCCACAAACGCATCATCCACCAGACCCATCCGGCACGACAGCTCGGCCGCCATCACCATGCCAGCACCTACCCCCTCGCCATGCAGCCAGGCGCCATAGCCCATGCCGGCCTCTATGGCGTGGCCGAAGGTGTGGCCAAAATTCAAAATGGCGCGCAGTCCGGCCTCGCGCTCGTCCTGCCCCACCACCCAGGCCTTGATCTCGCAGCTGCGCCGCACTGCATGCGCGAGCGCCGTGCGGTCGCGCGCCAGCAGGTCATCCATGTGATCCTCGAGCCAGACCATGAAATCCATGTCGGCAATCGGCCCGTATTTGATGATCTCGGCCAGGCCAGCGCTGAGTTCGCGCTTTGGCAGCGTATCCAGCGTGGCAAGGTCACACACCACCAGTTGCGGCTGGTAGAACGCACCAATCATGTTCTTGCCCAGCGGGTGGTTGATGGCCGTCTTGCCTCCCACCGACGAATCCACCTGCGCCAATAGTGTGGTCGGCACCTGCACAAACGGCACCCCGCGCATGTAGCTGGCGGCGGCGAAGCCGGTCATGTCGCCAATGACTCCACCACCCAGCGCGAACAGCACGGTTTTGCGGTCGCAACCGTGCCGCAGCAGGGCATCAAAAATCAGGTTCAGGGTCTGCCAGTTTTTGTGTTCTTCGCCGTCGGGCAGTGCCACGAGGTGCACCTGTGCGTAATTCAGTGCAAGGGCTGCGCGCAAGGCATCGGCGTACAGCGGCGCCACTGTGGTATTGGTGACGATGAGGGCAACAGCCGCTTTGGGCAGCGTGGCATAGGTGGCGGGGTTGGACAGCAGACCTGCGGCAATCGTGATTGGGTAGCTGCGCTCGGCAAGATCAATGCTGAAAGTGTGAGCAACCGGAAATAACGATGAGGCGAATGGCCGCGCCTGTGAAAAAACAGGTAAACACACTGCGGCATCAGACGGGGCTGCTGAATTGTGGGATGTATTGGCTGAGAACATGGTGTTATTAGTTTAGGGCAGGCATAACGTAAGTGGGGCCGGTTTTAAGCGCTACCGCATCAAAGTTCTTGGTACACAAAGCGCCAGCCGACTTACCTACAGCCATTGCCTTATGGCTACCGCATGGCTGCCGCGCGCGCCAAGCGGAACGCCCCTTCCCTACTCACCAATGCCATGTGACGTCGAGACAACTTTTGGAAAGTTTATCCACTTCGCGGCACATCGTTACCCAATGCGCCTCCGAGTCACTCGGGTCCGCAGCAACTTATCAGCTATGTTGAATAGCGGCATCGTGCGACACGGAAAACCACTACACAGCATCGCATTAAAAAAGAGCCGGCATGAAGCCGGCAGCAAATTCCCTTAAAAGTATTCGTTTGATTGAACATCTAAATACGTGCCCCGCCTCACACCCGAATCCCCCACAGAACCGCTTCATTGACCAGCCAATTAGATCGGCTGATCCACACCCCCACAAAGAGAAAGTGGAGAGATACGGATCAGCGTCATATTTAAAATTGCATTCGCAATTTATACTTAATCTATATTCATTTACCTTACTGGGCCACGATCCGAAATAACTTTCGGAGTAATGAATACCAGCATTTCACGCTTGGAGGACTCCTTCGTTCTACTCTTGAACAAATTACCGACCACTGGAACATCACCAAGCAAGGGAATTTTATTCTCTTGGTTTGTATCTTCCATCTCAAAAATTCCACCAATCACTACGGTGCCACCGTTTTCAATCAAGATTTGCGTCTTGATATGCTTGGTGTCGATAGCTACACCCTGCGTTGTTGTCTCACCACGACTGTCCTTATTAATGTCCAAGTCTAGAATGATGTTGCCCTCCGGAGTGATCTGGGGGGTAACTTCGAGCTTCAGCACTGCCTTCTTGAACGCCAATGTTGTAGCTCCGTTCGGAGCCGTTACCGAATAGGGATACTCCGTACCCTGCTCGATCAACGCCTTGGTCTGGTCGGCAGTGATGATCCTTGGACTCGAGACGATCTTGCCTTTGCCATCCGCCTCCATGGCTGAAAGCTCCAAGGCAAGGAACCGGTTGGCGGTGGAATTAAAGATGGACAGGGCAAAACTACCCACGCTGCTGACATTGGACAGGCTGGCTGGCAAATTGACAAAGTTTTCACTTGTATTTATGGCCCCGCCTGGAAGTGACGTTGCAACCGCATTGTTGTAACTCGTGCCAAATGCAGCGCGATTTCCCCCACCAATGCCGTATCCACTTTGAGGACTTACACGCAAGTCCCCGCCACCCAGTCGAACCCCAAGCGATCGACCAAAGGTGTCCCGCGCCTCGACAATGCGCGCTTCAATCAGAACCTGGCGCACGGCCACGTCCAAGGTCAAGAGCAATTGGCGCACCTCTTCCAACTTGCTGGGTGTGTCCGTCACGAACAGCTGATTGGTACGCGGCTCAGAGATTGCGCTCCCACGCTCCGTCAAGAATCGGGTAGAGCCACCGCTGCCGCCACCGCTACCTGAACTGTTTGTCAGCTGGGTAATCATGTCTGCCGCTTTGGCGTAATTCAATTGAAAAGCTTGCGTTTTCAGGGGCTCCAGCTTCTGAATGGCCAGCGCAGCCTCGAAGTCTTTCTTGGTACGCGCATCAATTTCGTCCTTGGGGGCAATCCACAACACGCTTCCGGATTTGCGCATGCCCAAACCCTTGGCGTCCATGATGATCTGAAGCGCTTGATCCCAAGGAACGTCCTTCAACCGGAGTGTCAGCGCACCCGTCACCGTGTCAGAAGTCACGATATTGAAATTGGTGAAATCTGCAATCACTTGCAGCAGCGATCTCACTTCAATGTTTTGAAAATTGAGCGACAGCTTTTCTCCGCTGTATCCCGGCCCTTGGGTCAACTTGCTCAAATCCACCTTCTTCTGGCGGACTTCTACGACAAATTGATTATCGCTTTGATAAGCGCTGTGATCCCAGTCTCCAACGGGCTCTATCACCATGCGCACGCGTTCACCCTGTTGGGACGTGGTCACTATTTGGACAGGCGTGCCAAAGTCCGTCACGTCAAGACGACGGCGCAGTCCTTCCGGCAAAGATGAACGAAGAAAATCAATGGTCAAACCTTTGCCTTGACGGCGTAAATCAACACCAACCTGGTTGTTCGCAAGCCCGACAATAATGCGCCCCGAGCCGTCAGCGCCCCTGCGAAAATCAACGTCCTTCAAAGGAAGCGAATCGCTGTTCGCACCCTCTGCAAATACCACAGCAGAAGACTGCTGTGAAGCCGCCATGGAGGTCGTCACAGGCACCAAAGAAATGATAAGTGTCTTGCCTTGCACCTCTGCCTGGTAAGACGTTGCCTGCTTAAGGTTCAAAACCAACCGAGACCGGCCACCGGCTTGCACGATGTTGATGGACTTCAGATTCCCCTGATTCACATCGACAACAGACCGCCCCATTGAGTTGGTGGTGCCAGGAAAATCCAGCGCGATGCGCGCTGGCGATTGAATTGCGAAGCCGGTGGGAACGGCAGCGAGTGGCTGCGATAGCTCAACACGAACAACTTCTGCACCACCTTGCATCGTGCCAGTGACCGCCTCAATGGCGCTTTGTGCCATGGCAGCAGTTGCAGCCAACGTTGCCACTATTGCACATACGGCATTTCTGTAGTGGTTCATAATCCAGATATTTTTCGTTATCATTTCTTTCCCTCCTGCAGGTCAAGCGATGCGGTGCGCTCTATCCAATCTCCAGTGGCGTCTTGCACTATTTCGCGCAACTCAACCGCCGTTTCAGAGATTTTGGTAATTTTTCCATAATTCTGACCCAGGTAATTGCCCAACCGAACCTGATACAACAGATTGTCAACCTTGAGAAGGGCGGTGGGTGTTCCTGTCTTGTTGAGACTGCCAACCATTGTCATGGCATCCAGCGGAAAGGCCTCTAAAGGTTCTTTTCTGCGCGCCATTTCCGGAGCAATCAACGAGGCATTGGATGCAATCTGGACAGAATCGCGTCTCAGAGCTTGTGTCAGCTTGATTTGATTGAACGGTTCGATTCCATTTTCGACGGTATACGCTTGCGGCTGAAACTGCTTAGGCTCAGTAAGAGGAGTGATGCGTGGTTTGGTTGTGGCACGTTGATCGGCCATCCATTGGCGCAGCTCATCTTCTCCCGTGGGGCCGCAACCGAACAAAAACCCAATACAACCAATCAAAACCAGACGACCGACCCACATCATTTCTTGCCTCCGGCATTCTTTTGCGCCTGAATTTCTTCAGGATCCAGGTAACGGAAAGTTCTCGCGGTAGCGTCCATAGACAACGTTCCGGACTCCTTTCCACCAGGAGCAATCGAGATATTGTTCAGCGTCACGATGCGAGACAAATGTGCAACATCCGACGCAAATGAACCAATGTCATGGTATTTGCCAGTTACCCGAACAGCGATCGGAAGCTCAGCATAATAATCTCTTACAACGATTTGGCCAGGACGAAACAAATCGAATTGCAAACTCCGACCCAAGCCGGCTTGGTTGATATCAGACAACAAAGCAGCCATTTCGGCTTTGCTGGGCAATTGTTTTTCCAATTGAATAACATATTGCTGAATCTGCTCGCGCTGCTTCTTTAGCGCCTCAAGACTCACCGCCTTCACGAGCTTCTTCGTATAATCCTCGCGGAGAACAACTTCTTTACCACGCTCAAGTTCGAGCTCTGCCTTATAATCCGTCAGCTTGACAAACCAGAGAGCTACGGCTACGCCAATTGCGATAAATGCACAGAGCAGAACTTTCGGCAAGACAGGCCAAAGCGATGGATCCTTGGTGTCGAGATTCTTAAACTGTCGTTGCAGATTGCTTTGTAACGCAGCGAAATCAATTTTCGGAGATTGTGTTTTTGCCATAGTTACTTTCCAGCCGGAGCAGCAACATTCGAGCTGGCGGCGTCCATGGTCTTTTGAGCCTCGCTTGCCCGTACAAGCTGAAATCTCAAATTGAAAGCACCCACACGACGCTGGTCGCGCGGAGTCAAGGCTACATTGCTGGCGACGATTTCCACCAACTCCGGCTTGGAGAACCAAGGGGTGTTGTTGGTGAGATTGCGCAACATCTCAGAAACACGCTCGTTGGACTGGGCCATACCTTGCATGGTGATGGTCTGCCCGGCTTGCTTCATGCTGGTGATGTAAACGCCATCGGGCAATTGCTTGACGAGTTCGTTCAGCAAGTGCACCGGCAAATTGCGGTCAGATTGCAGGTCCTCAACAGCCTTCTGGCGAGCGCGCAAGGAAGCAATTTCTTCTTCAATGGACGCAATTTCCTTGATCTGATTTTCGAGAACCTTGATTTCACTCTGAAGAAAACTGTTTTTCCCTTGTTGGTCCGTGATCATCACCTGAAACCACCAATAGATGGATCCCGCGATAGCAAGGCCCAACAGTAACGACGCGAACATCGTTGCCTGAAACGCCTCACGCCTGCGTTTACGCGCAGCCTCCCGGTGCGGGAGCAGATTAATCAATATCACTGCAAAAACCTCCGCATTGCCAAACCGCATGAAGTCAAATACGAAGGGGCTTCACGCACCATTTTTTTCAGCCGCACGGAACTTCCAATTTCCATGCCATCAAAAGGATTGACCGCACTGCAAGCAAATCCGGTTTGCTGTGTGACGGCTTCCGTCAACCCGGGGAGCGGCGCCGACCCGCCGGCGAGCATGATGTGGTCAACCCGGTTGTGGGGGGTGCTGGTGAAGAAAAATTGCAACGCACGGCCAATTTCTTGCGCCATGTTTTCGACAAACGGGCGCAGTACGGACGCTTGGTAGTCTTCAGGAAGGTCACCATTGCGTTTTTTGCTCTCCGCCTCTTCGATGGAAAAGCCGTATTGCCGCACGATGAGTTGCGTCAGCTGCGCACCGCCGAAAGCTTGGTCTCGGTCGTACAAGACTTCTTCATTTCGAATGACCTGCATGCTCGTGGTGAGCGCGCCGACCTCAAACAGAGCGACCAAGGCATCCACTCCTTTATTGGGTAATGCTTCGATCAAGCGCCCTGCAGCCAGCCGTGATGCGTGTGACTCAATGTCGACAACGACGGGCTTGAGACCGGCTGCCTCGGCGAGACCTTGACGGTCTTGCACCTTTTCACGCCGTGAAGCAGCAATCAGCACATCCACGTCCCCTGGCGCATTTTTGCTAGGCCCAATCACACAGAAGTCCAGACTGACCTCATCCAGCGAAAATGGAATGTATTGATTGGCTTCCGACTCGACTTGCACCTCGAGTTCCTGCTCCGTCATCCCCCCCGGCAACGTGATCTTTTTGGTGATCACGGCGGACGGCGGTAAGGCCAAGGCAACGTTCTTGGTGCGCGTGCCGCTCTTCTTGACCAACCTGCGCAACGCTTCGGCGACCTCATCGAATTTTTCGATGTTTCCGTCTGTGATCCATCCGCGCTCCAGCGGTTCGATCGCGCAACGCTCAAGCACCAGCCCGCCGGACTTGTCATGCCCCAACTCCACCAGCTTGACGCTGGAGGAACTGATGTCGATACCCAGCAGCGGTGCAGACTGGCGACTAAAAAAGGACCCCGTAGAGATCAAGATTGGTCTCCTGTAACTTGCCAAAATGACGCAACAAAACTTAACATTTCACATGAATGCTATCAGTAAGGTACTTCACCAGCAAAGGTTTTCAGGCACGCACAATCTTTCAAACGTTGCCAAAAGCAGACGGTTCGTTGCTTCGCGACACTGCCATTGATGCATTCGTCGGCCGTCCTGGCTGGCCGATAAGATTGAGGGCGCACCCCCTACAACTGCATCAGTCGCCGCCGTTTTTATAATGGGGGCTCTTTTCCATTCGGAGCGATATGGCGCCCCCCAACTCCCCCAAACAACCTCAAAAGCCAGACGCTTCGGCAACTGGTCGAAGCCCCGGCTGGTTCCGCTGGATTTTTCGTGCTTTTTTATGGATCGGTGGGCTCGGGTTGGCAGGAGGAATCGCATTGCTGCTGACCGTTGGCGTGGCGCTCTCCATGGCCTACCCCAATCTTCCCGACGTATCAGACCTTGCAGACTACCGACCCAAGCTTCCTCTGCGGATCTACTCGTCGGAAGGTGCTTTGCTGGGAGAGTTCGGCGAGGAAAGGCGCAACCTGACGCCCATAGGCGAGATCCCCACCGTGGTGAAAGACGCAGTGCTGGCCATTGAAGATGCACGGTTCTTCCAGCACGGTGGCGTCGATTACAAAGGAATGATGCGCGCAGTCCTTGCCAATCTGGGCCGCGTCAAAAGCCAGGGCGCCTCGACTATCACAATGCAGGTGGCGCGCAATGTTTATTTATCTTCCGAGAAAACATTTACCCGAAAAATTTACGAAATCTTACTGACATTCAAACTCGAACATTTGCTCACAAAAGACCAAATTCTCGAGATTTATATGAATCAGATTTACTTGGGCAACCGGGCGTATGGTTTTGCAGCCGCCTCCGAGGCCTATTTTGGCAAGCCACTCAAGTCGGTTTCCATCGCGGAAGCAGCGATGCTGGCTGGTCTGCCTAAGGCGCCCTCGGCTTACAACCCCATCAGCAACCCCAAGCGCGCCCGGTCGCGTCAACTTTACATCATTGAGCGGATGCAAGAAATCGGCTACATCACCGCCGACGAAGCCGCTGAAGCCAAACAGGAAAAAATCACCATACGATCAGGATATGACAACACCCGCGTTCATGCTGAATACGTTGCCGAGATGGTGCGCCAACTGATCTTCAGCCAGTACGGCAATGAGGCATACACCCGCGGCTTGAACGTATACACCACCCTGAACGCAGGCAACCAGGAGGCTGCTTATGCCGCTTTGAGGCGCGGCATCATGGATTACGAACGGCGCCAACATTACCGCGGCCCCGAACAGTTCGTGAGTCTGCCGACTGCAGCAGAAGAGGTGGAAGACGCGATTGACGAAGCACTGGCTAACCATCCGGACAATGGCGATATCCTGGCTGCGGTGGTGCTGGAGGCCACGTCACGCAAGATCGTGGCGGCGCGCGCCAATGGCGATACCCTCGAAATCACGGGCGACGGACTCAAGCCTGCGCAGTCGGGTCTGAGCGACAAGGCAGCCCCCAACATCAAGATTCGCCGCGGCGCCGTGATTCGCGTGGCCAAGACGCCCAAAAACGCCTGGGAAATCACCCAACTCCCCGAGGTCGAGGGTGCTTTGGTGGCTGTCGATCCACGCAACGGAGCCATCAAGGCGCTGGTGGGCGGTTTTGATTTTGACAAGAACAAGTTCAACCATGCAGCCCAAGCATGGCGCCAGCCGGGTTCCAGTTTCAAGCCCTTCATCTATTCCGCCGCGCTGGAAAAGGGCTTTACCCCGGCCACCGTTGTCAACGACGCTCCGCTGTTTTTTGACGCAGGCGTCACTGGCAGTCAACCCTGGGAGCCCAAAAATTACGACGGAAGATACGACGGCCCCATGACCATGCGAACGGGGCTTGCAAAGTCCAAGAACATGGTCTCCATTCGCATCCTGCAGGCGGTAGGGCCCAAAACGGCCCAGGAGTGGGTCACCCGTTTCGGGTTCGAGGCTGAAAAGCACCCCGCCTATCTGACCATGGCATTGGGTGCGGGTTCTGTTACGCCCTTGCAAATGGCATCGGCCTTCTCGGTGTTTGCCAATGGTGGCTACCGCGTCAACCCTTGGTTGATTACACGCGTGACCGACCACAAGGGTCGGGTGATCTCGGAGAACCCGCCCCCTGACATCAGTAATCTGCCTCGCGCCATTGATGCAAGAAATGCATTTGTCATGAACAACCTGTTGCAGGAGGTCACGCGCTCGGGGACTGCTGCACGGGCGCAAGCCACTCTCAAGCGGACGGATCTGCATGGCAAGACGGGCACCACGAACGACTCCGTGGACGCCTGGTTTGCAGGCTATCAGCCCACCTTGGCGGCCGTGACGTGGATCGGCTATGACAAGCCGCGCAACCTGGGCAGCCGTGAAACCGGGGGCGGACTGAGCTTACCGGTATGGATCAACTTCATGGAACGGGCCCTCAAGGGCGTGCCAGTCATGGAGGCCACTGTGCCGCCAGGGGTGGTGAATGTTGGTGGTGAGTGGTTCTATGAGGAATATTCGCGCAACGCGGGCGTTGCAAACGTAGGCCTGGAAAATCGGCCCACCCCTTCATCGACCGTGGCACCGCAGGCGCCACCGCCACCCGAAGAACGCGGTCGCATACTCGACCTGTTTCGCAACTGATTCTTTGCAAGATGCGGTCCTGCTGTGTTTTCACAGTGGCGCCGCATGTGCAATACATGTCCGGGTCTTGCCACTGCAAGGCTGGCTCGGCTCCCGATCCTGCCAGCGCTAATCAGGCCACGAATCGCAACGGCGTGCCCGACTGCTGTTCGGCATCCCGGCTCAGCCGGTCAAAGAATTCGCCGGCACCTTTGGTGTCTTGCCAAGCCAAGCCATCAAACCGGTAGTGGTATCCGCCCGACTTTGCGGCCATCCACACCTCATGCAGCGGTTTTTGCAAGTTGATGATGATTTGACTGCGGTTGGGAAATGTCAGTGTCACCATGCCGCCTGTGCGCTGGCTGTCCACATCGGCGGCCCCCTCATCGTTGATGCGATCGCAACTGCGTTCAACGGCAAGCAGCAGTTTTTCAGCCTGGTCCAGAAATTCAAGGTCGGTCATTACAATTTACGCATGTTGAGAGCTTCCCAAATTCTAGTCAGGTCTATTGCCCTTGCTGCCAGTGCGGCAGTGCTGTGGGGCTGCGGCCAGCGCGGCCCCTTGTATCTACCTGGGGCGCCTGAAGCCAGTCAACGCGCCACGTTGCCTGAAACGCTGTCCCCTGTAAAAACGGAACCGGCAGCACCCGCCACGGCCGCACCACCCGCTTCCGTGCCACGGTGACTGTGCAGGCGGCGGCCTTCAGGTATGTGAAACGCACAGGGCAAACGCAAACTTGATTCTTATCAAGCACTAAGAACGTGGGTAATCGTACAGTCGATGTTTTATTGCATTGCAGCATCGACATGGCCCTGGAACTCTATCGCGACAAGCATCACGCCTGCCTCATGTTTACCGACCTCATCGAGGAGGATGGGCAGGCGGTTCAGGCCAACCAGTTCCTGATCGTCGATGACGACACGGGCGCAATCATCGATCCCGGAGGCAACCTCGCCTTCAATGAATTGTTCATGGGGATGTCCAAGCACTTCCCGCCCAGCAAGCTGGCGTATGTCATCGCATCGCATGCCGATCCAGACATCATTGCCTCACTCGATCGCTGGATGAGCACCACCAAGGCTTCGCTGGTGATTTCTCGGGTGTGGGAGCGGTTTGCCCCCCATTTCACCAAGGTGGGCAAGACAGAAAACCGCGTGATCGGCGTGCCCGACAGTGGCGGCCACCTGCCTTTGGGGCGCCACGAACTGGTGTTGCTGCCAGCGCACTTCATGCACTCCGAGGGCAACTTCCATTTCTACGACCCGGTCAGCCGCATTCTTTTCACCGGCGACCTGGGCGTGTCAATGACGTCGGGGGCAGAGGCGCGCATTCCTGTCACCGATCTGGCTGCGCATATCCCGCGCATGGAGGGTTTTCACCGCCGCTACATGGTGTCCAACAAGATCTTGCGGCTGTGGGTGCACATGGCGCGCCAGCTGGACATCGCCATGCTGGTGCCCCAGCATGGCGCACCCATCATGGGAAAAAAGGCCATCAGCGATTTTCTGGACTGGATCGAAAACCTCATGTGCGGCATCGACTTGTTTGATGACCGCGCCTACCAGATCCCGACCGCCCACATCGACCCGGTAAGCCGACAAATGCGGCCAGCACTGCACGCGGTGAACGCTTGATGGTTATTGACAAAATCGGCTCCAGCCCTTTCGCATAAAGCGCTAACAGCTACTATTTTAGTAGCATTCAAAATGACTTTGCGGCTTTGCCGTTTCCCGAAGACCGTGCCGCCCTGGAGACCATGCGCCGCCACAGGCGCCAGCCCAGCAGCACCGACAGAATGGCAGCATACACCGCAACTTCCGCAAAGTCGTTTTTGCCCGCGCGCATCCAGAAAAAATGCAGGATCGCCAATCCGGCCACTCCATACACTGCCCGGTGCAGCGCCTGCCACCGGCGCCCTCCCAATGCCCGAATGGCACGTTGGAATGAGGTGGCTGCCAACACGGCGAGCAGGAAAAACGCCAGGAACCCCACCAGGATAAAGGGGCGCTTGGCAATGTCGCGGGCTATCTCGGCAAGGTCAAAGCCCATGTCGAACCCGCTGTAGCTCAACAGGTGCAGCAGCGCATAAAAAAACACAAACAGGCCCAACATGCGCCGAAAACGGGCAAGTTGCGGGCTCGCGGTGATGACGCGCAGCGGTGTCACCGCAAGCACCAAGCACAGGGCCCGCAGGGTCCAGTCGCCTGTGGCGCGGATCAGCGCCTCTGCCGGGTTGGCGCCAAGCTGGTTGGTGGCGGCCGCGTAAACCAGCCACACCAAGGGCAGCAGACACAACACAAACAACACCGGTTTGGCCACCGGATGGAGCAGAAGTTTTCTCATGGCACAACGCACCGGACGATTGGCCCGATGTCACCCGCGGCGGTGTTCAATAAAACTTCTTGAGATCCATGCCGGCGTAGAGCTGGCCCACCTGGGCCTCGTAGCCGTTGAACATCAGGGTTTTGCGCTTCTTGGCAAACAGGCCGTCTTCGCCAATGCGGCGCTCGGTGGCCTGGCTCCAGCGCGGGTGATCCACCTCGGGATTCACATTGGAATAGAACCCATATTCCTGTTTGGCTGCCTTGTTCCAGGCTGTTCCTGGCTCTTTCTCGACAAAACGGATCTTGACGATGCTCTTGGCACTTTTGAAGCCATATTTCCAGGGCACCACCAGGCGCACTGGCGCGCCGTTCTGGTTGGGCAGCACTTCGCCATACATGCCAAAGGCCAGCAGCGTTAGCGGGTGCATGGCCTCGTCCATGCGCAGGCCCTCCACATACGGCCAGTCGAGCACGCGCGAGCCCACATAGGGCATCGTCGCCTTGTCGGCCAGCGTTACGAACTCCACATACTTGGCGTTGCCCTGCGGCTCCACGCGCTTGATGAGCTCGGCCAGCGAGTAGCCCACCCAGGGAATGACCATGGACCAGCCCTCCACGCACCGAAGGCGGTAAATGCGCTCTTCCTGGGCGCTGAGCTTGAGCAGGTCTTCGATGCCGTATTTGCCGGGCTTCTTGACCAGGCCTTCCACCTCCACGGTCCAGGGGGCGGTCTTGAGGGTGTGTGCGTTGCGCGCAGGATCGGCCTTGTCGGTGCCAAATTCGTAGAAGTTGTTGTAGGTGCTCGCGTCCTTGTAGTCGGTAAGCTTCTCCATAGAGACCGCCCCCGCCACCGCCGACCTGGCACCCGCCAGCGCTGCCAGTTTGCCTGGGCGCGCCACCTGGGCCATGGCCTCACGCCCCGCCCAGGAAGCCAGAGCGGCACCCGCCGCACCGCCCGCCATGAGCTTGAGCATCTGGCGGCGGTCTTCGTAAACCGAACGTGGGGTGATTTCGGAGGAGTGCGGGTGGATAAAACCCGAATCGCGCGATGGAATCAGCATGGAGGCTCCGGTCATTCTCTGGTTGAAACAGCTGTGCGGTAGAGCAGAACAACTGTTAGTTCGTTCCCTGAACCGATCAGGTTACACCGAGGACGCGAGAGTTGCAGACCATGCCCTGCATGGCCTTTGCCATCATCGTGGTATCAAAGCGTGCCGTAGCTGTGCAGCCCGCTCAGAAACATGTTCACGCCCAGAAAGGCGAACGTGGTGACCACCAGCCCCACCAGCGCCCACCAGGCAGACACGGTACCGCGCAGCCCCTTCATGAGGCGCATGTGCAGCCACGCTGCATAGTTGAGCCACACGATCAGCGCCCAGGTTTCCTTGGGGTCCCAGCTCCAGTACCCGCCCCAGGCCTCGGCCGCCCACAGCGCCCCCAGCACGGTGGCAATGGTGAAGAACGCAAAGCCGACGGCAATCGACTTGTACATCACGTCATCCAGAATCTCGAACGACGGCAGGCGCTCAGCAATGCGTTTGCGACCCATCAAAATGCCCGCCACGATGAGCGCGGAGATGCCGAAATAGACCATCCAGTAGCCACCGCCGGTTTCGGCGGCACCTTGGCGGAACACGATGGGCTCGAAGCACAGCACCACGCCCAGCAGCCACAGGGGCGCCAGTTTGTACCAGCGGGTTTCACTGGCCTGCTGCTTGATGAGGTAGGCAAAGGCCACCATGGCAGCCAGCGCAAAAGTGCCATAGCCAATGAAGTTGGCAGGCACATGCAGCTTCATCCACCAGCTTTTGAGTGCGGGCACCAGGGGCTGGATCTCGTGGGCTTCGCGCACCACCGTGTACCACAGCAGAAAACCCACCGCAGCGCTCACCACCAGCATCACGAAGCCACCCAGAGCACGCGTGCCGTACTGCTGCTCGTAATACAGATAGAACGCCGCCGTCATCCAGCAGAACATCACGAACACTTCGTAGAGGTTGCTGACCGGGATGTGGCCGATATCGGGGCCAATCAGGTAGCTTTCGTACCAGCGCACCAGGGTGCCGATGAGAGCCATGCCCACTGCAACCCACGCAAGGCGCGAGCCGATCAGACTCATGGTGTGGCCTTCGCCCCTCGCAAACATGCCCAACCAGTAAAACGCCGTGCTCATGAAAAAGAGCATGCTCATCCACAAAATGGCCGACTGGCTGGACAGAAAGTATTTAAGCCCGAACACCGTCTCGGCACGCGCAAGGTTGCCCGCACCATCTTGCTGGTACAAGCCGATGGCTGCCAGTGCCAGCACCACCACGACCAGCATCAACACCTGCAGCGGACGCCAGAACCAGCCCAGCCATACGGTGCAGGGAATCGCGCCCAGCAGAATGCCTTTTTCGTACACATCCATGTAGCTGCCATAGCGCTGCAGCGCATACAGCCCACCTACGGTCACGATGGCAGCGAACAGCCAGTCGAACCAGTTGCGGCGGGCGAAGAACCCCTCGTTGAGCAAGATAGTGGTGGTAGCAGTGTTCATGCGTTGCCTCAGTGGGGACGAGCCCCGATCAGTTTTTCAGCGAGCTGGACGAACTCCCGGTCGCCGTCCATGGTCTTGCGATTGGTGGACAGTGCCATCAGCGCGTGAGACTGGTCCCCCTGCGGAGCGACCCACACCCACACGCGGCGCTCGCGCACATAGAGCATGGCAAAAACGCCCAAAATCAGCAAGGCGCAACCCAGATAGACAATGTTCTTGCCAGGGGCTCGCGCCACCTGAAACACGCTGGCCTGCACCTGGGTGAAGTCTTTGAGCTCAAAAGCCAGCGGTGCAGGATAGATCTGCGCATCGCTCAGCGAGAGCACCGCCTGCGTCATGAACGCCTGCGTCTGGTCACTCTGCTCCATGGGTTTCAGCCCTGCACGCTCACGCGTGAGCTGGGCCAGCTCGAACAGGGCACCGTTGAGAATGCGCACCAGCACTTCGCCGGCACGCGAGCGCTCGGCTTCGGGCACGTTGGCCTCCATGAAGTCAGAGATGGCCTGCAAGCCACCGAGCGTCTTGCCATCAGGCCCATTGCTTCCGGCAAACAACGCCAGCGCCCGCAACGCAGATTGGGACAGCTGTGCAGCCAATTCGGGGCGCGATGGCTCTACCGCCAGCGCTACGTAACGGCGCACGGCCTCCTCACGCGCCGCCGGATCGCCGAGTGCGGCGTACAGGCGCATGAACTCTTCCATGGAGCTCTGCTCGTCGGCTGGAACGCGCAGGTAACGGAAGGGATCGGACGGGTTCTCGCGCACCCCCAGCAAAAACACCGGCACCCCGTCGCCCGTGTCCACGGGCAGCATGTAGTTGTGAAACTCGCGCGCCTGTCCTGCCGCATCGCGCAGCTTGTAGCTCACGCTGGGCCCTACATTGCGCAGTTCTTTCTTGGTCACCGTCTTGTTGGCAGCACCCAGGCGCGACTCCACCGACTCACGCAGATCGACCTTGCGCACATCGACACCTGAGCCCGGTGCGCCCACCACGTCACCAAAATTCTCGACATTGATGGTGCGCAGCGCCGTGAATTCCAGCGTGAGCTTCTCGCCGTCCGTAACACCGCCCCTGCCGACCAGTTCGGTGGATCCGCCCACCGTGCCTTCAATGTCAAATGCCTTGGCGCCCGCAGTCATGGGCACGGCGCGCAGCTTGAGGTGCGAGCCACCGTCGTCAAAGCTCGACTGGTAAATCTCGATGCCCTTGTAACTGGCGGGGTGATTCACCTCGATGCGGGCAGGCGTTTTCTCGCCAGTGGCCTTGTCGTGAATGATGACCTCGCTGGCAAACAGCTTGGGCATGCCGGTGGAGTAATGCTCCACAATGAATTTCTTGAGTTCGATGGCAAAGGGCAGGTCTTGCAACAGCACCCCGTCGGACTGGCTGAGGATGGCGGTGCCCGATTGCGTTCCCTCTGCAACCACCAGATTGCCCCGGAACGTGGGGTTGCGCTCGGACAGACGGTGTTCTGGCTTCACCTCGGAGATCAGGCCACTACCGGCGTAGGGTGTTTTGCCGCCCAGCAGCATCTGCGCTCGCACGATCAGGTCACCATCGAACAGCCCGCCCAGGCAGATCAGCACGATGGCGCTGTGTGCAGCGATGTAGCCGATCTTGTTGGCGGCCCCGGCCTTGGCCGCCACCATCCAGCCCGGACCCGCGCCCTTGGCCGAATCCCGCTGCTGCAGTTTCACCTTCCAGCCGCCACTGGCCAGCGTGCTGCCAATGCGTCGCGCTGCGGCCTCGGCCGGTTCCGCCAGCGAACCTTCGGCCTTGTGGTGAAAGGACCGAAGGCTTTGCTCGCGGATATTCTCTTTGTAGACCTTCAGATCCACCAGAATTTTGGGCGTGTTGCGCGCGATGCACAACGACGTGCTGACCACCAGAAAGGCCAGGATCAGCAGGAACCACCATGCGCTGTAAACCGCATTGAGCTGGATGGCTGCAAAGAGTTCTGCCCAGAACGGGCCGAACTGGTTCACATAATTCACCGCCGGTTCATGCTGCTTGAGCACCGTGCCAATGACCGATGCGATGCAGATCACCGTCAGCAGCGAAATGGCAAAGCGCATGGAAGACAGCAGCTCGATGCCTGCACGCAGGGCCTGGGAGCCAGACCGGACTTGAACGCCTTGGGTTGTGTCAGACATGAAAGAGGTGAACGCAAGCACTAAAGAAAAAGGGCGGGGCCATCTTGAACGATGGGCCCGCCCGTCTTGGGGTTTGTTATTGGCGGTTGGTTCCAGGCTTCCCGCCTGGCGGGGCCGCCGAAATCACAAAAAAATCAGCGCAGGCCGGCAATGTAGTCGGCAACTGCCTTGATTTCCCGGTCATTGAGCTTTGCGGCTACTTGGGTCATCTGCAGACTGTTGGCACGCGAGCCGTCGCGGAACATGTTCAACTGCGACACGGTGTAGTCGGCATGCTGACCCGAAAGGCGGGGATATTGCGACGGAATGCCCGCGCCATTGGGGCTGTGGCAACCCGCGCAAGCAGCAATCTGGCGGTCTGCGATGCCGCCGCGGTAGATGCGCTCACCCAGTGCCACCAGGGCCTTGTCGGTCGACGTGCCGGGCGTGGCGGGCTTGGAAGCCGCCCAGTACGAGATGTTCTTCATGTCCTCGTCGGTCAGCATCGATGCAAAGCCGGTCATGATGGCGTTGCTGCGTTTGCCGGACTTGAACTCCTGCAACTGCTTGACCAGGTATTCCGGATGCTGCTGTGACAGCTTCGGATTGACAGGAATGGCGGAATTGCCATCTGCACCGTGGCATGCAACGCACACCGCAGCGTAGCTGGCCTCGCCTTTGACCAGGTCGGGCTTGGCCGCCTTGGTCGGCGCCGCAGGTGTTTCACCCGCAGAAAAGGCCGGGAGAGCGGGTGCTGCCAGTGCGGCAGCCATCAGCATAGAGGCAAGCAACTTCATATCGAGGGTCTGTAATTAGGTCCGCAAAACCACGCGATTCTACAATGAGGCTTCAACGTATCCTAACTTTCCATGACGACACCCTCTTTCGCGCCAGTTGCTGGCTCCCTTTCGCCCGCACCAGACGCCAAGATCGCCATGGGCTGGATGCACACCGCCAAGTTCCTCACCACGGCTGCGCAACTGCACCATCTGCCGCCCATCCACGTGCCTGAGATAGCCTTTGTGGGCCGTTCCAACGCGGGCAAATCCACTTGCATCAACACGCTTACCCAGCAAAAGCAGCTGGCGTTCGCCTCTAAAAGGCCCGGGCGCACGCAGCACATCAACCTTTTCTCTCTGGGCAAACACGGCGTGACCGATGCCGTGCTCGCTGATCTGCCCGGCTACGGCTACGCGAAGGTGTCGCGATCCGACAAGGTGCGCTGGCAGCAAGTGATGGTCAATTACCTGGTCAGCCGCCCCGGGCTCACCGGCATCGTCTTGTTGTGCGACCCACGGCTCGGGTTGACCGAGCTGGACGAGGCCCTGCTCGAAGTGCTGCGCCCACGGGTCGAAGAAGGCCTGAAATTCCTCATCCTGCTGACCAAGGCCGACAAGCTCACACGCTCTGAGCAGGCCAAGATCCTGTCGATTACGCGACTGAACGCGGCCGGCGGAGATGTGATGATGTTCTCGGCCCTCAAGAAGCAAGGGGTGGACGAGGTGGCGCAATTGCTGTGGCAATGGGCACACCCGGTGTTGCCTGCAACCGAGGCGGCGCAAGCGCCCCCCGAGTCGGCCCCCGAAGCACCGGAAAATTCTGGGGAATCTGAACCAAACTAGGCTCTGGCGCTTATGCATCAGGCGGCAGCAGCTATTGATTGCATAGCACCATGATTTCTTCACAAGCCATCGACCTGCCGCACGGCATCACCCTGCAGTGCCGCGTGAGCGGCGTGGCGGGGCGGCCTACCCTGTTTTTTTTGCACGGCTTTCCGGAAGGCGCCTTCATCTGGGACGCTTTGCTGCTGCATTTTTCGCGCCCCGAAAATGGCGGCTACCGTTGCGTGGCGCCATTTTTGCGCGGCTTCGGGGCATCGAGCAGTCCGGCGGAAGTGGCGGCTTATCGCGCCAAACACCTCGTGCAGGATCTCGTTGCGCTGATTGCCGCTGAATCCCCCGGCGGCGTACTCGAATGCCTGGTGGCGCACGACTGGGGCGGTGCGGTGGCCTGGAATCTGGCCAACCAGCAGCCCGGTCTGATGAAGCGGCTGGCCATCTTCAATTCACCCCACCCGGGGGCTTTTTTGCGCGAGCTGCAGCACAGCCCGGCGCAGCAGGCCAGCAGCCAGTACATGCACTTTTTGTGCAGGCCCGATGCCGAGGCACTGCTGGCCGAAAACGACTTTCGTCGCCTGTTTGCTTTTTTCAACAACCCGGACGGCAGCGCACCCGCGTGGTTGACCGACACCGTGCGCGCCCAATACCGCGCCCTGTGGCAGCAGGGCCTGACCGGCGCCTGCAACTACTACCGCGCCAGCCCGCTGCGCCCGCCCCGCGAAGGCGACCCGGCCGCGCAGGCAGTCACCCTGCCCGACACGATGCTGACCGTGGATGTGCCCACACTGGTGCTGTGGGGTATGGACGACCCTGCCCTGCTGCCCGGCCTGCTGGACGGCCTGCCGGGCTGGGTGCCGCAGCTGCAATTGCAGCGCGTGCCGGGCGCATCGCACTGGATCGTGCATGAACACCCGGAGCGCGTGGCCGTGGAATTGCAGCGCTTTTTGCAATCAAACTGATAGCTGCTTGCGCTTTACCCATAAGCGCCAGAGGCCATTTTGACTCATATTTTGCAGCACAGGCTGCGCCATGCTGCTGCCACCATGGAGCTGTCTTGGCCGGGTTGCCGTCGCCCCCTGCGATAGAAGGCGCGCCGCACGCCATGAAAGCCCCGGGGAAATCAATACACCGATGGCTCGCCTGCGGGCCGCGTCTTGAACCGCTTGTGCACCCAGTAATACTGGCCGGGCATGGTGTCGATATAGGATTGCAGGCGCAGGTTCATCTGCGCCGTGTCGGCCTCTACGTCGTCAGAGGGATAGCCCTCCCAGGCTGGCGTGATCTCGGCCACGTAGCCGGTGGGTGTCAGGCGGGTGTACATGCCGATCACCTTGGCCCGCCCCAGCCGTGCAAACCGTGGCAGTGAGGGCACGGTTGCGGTTGGCACACCATAAAAAGGCACGAAGATCGACTCGCCGGGGCCAAAGTCCATGTCGGACAGCAGGTACAGCAGCCCACCCTTGCGCAGGTTGGAAATGATGGGTTTCACGCCATCGGCCCGGTTGAGCATGCGCACATCGCCAAAGCGCTGGCGCCCGGCCATGAACCAGGCGTCTACCGCCGGATCGGGGTGGGTTGAAAAAATGGATGTAAAGGCGCGCGGGGTGTGCAGCGTGAGCGCGGTGCCCCCGGCGTCCATGCCGTAAAAATGCGGGGCAAAAATGATGGTGGGGGTGTCGCCCTCCAGCTCGTTCAGCGCGCCCTGCAGCCGCACGCGCCGCTGCACCACTTCGCGCGGGGCAAACCACAGCCAGCTGCGGTCCAGCCAGGTCTGGCAGAACACCACAAACGTTTCGCGCGCCCAGCGACTGCGCTGCGCAACGGTGGCCTTTGGAAAACACAACGCCAGGTTGCGCAGGGCCACCTTGCGGCGCGGCACGGCCAGAACGTAAAGCAACTGCCCAAGGCACCAGCCCAGCGCGCGCAGCGCGGGCAACGGCACATGCGCCAGCACCCGCATGAACCACACCCCCAGGCGCCCGGTCATGCCGCGCCCCCGGGGGTGGCTTCAGCACGCGGCTGCTTGTAGCGGGCATAGCCCCACAGGTATTGCTCGGGACATTGGCGGATGAGGTGTTCCATGGCCTGATTGATCTGCAAAACAGCACTTTCCAGCCGCTCGTCCAGCGGCGCGGGCAAAGGCTCGAAGTGGGTGACGAAACCACGGCCCCAAGGCAGACGCTCGCAGCGCGCCAGCACCACGGCAGCGCCGGTCTGCTGGGCCAGGCGCACGGCCAGCGTCATGGTGTAGGCATCGCGGCCAAAAAAGGGCGACCAGACGCCCTGGCCATCGGGCGGCACCTGGTCGGGCAGCAGCCCCACCGCCTCGCCGCGGCGCAGTGCCTTGATCATCTGGCGCACGCCCGACAGCGTGGTGGGCACGGCCAGCATGCCGGGGCGGTTGCGCGCGGTCTCCATCACCCGCGCCAGCCACGGCTGGCGCGCTGGCCGGTAGAGCACGGTGATGGGGCCGCGCTCAGCGCTCCAGTGGCGCGCCGCCGCCTGGGCAGACAGCTCAAAACAGCCCTGGTGGGGCGTGAGAAACACAATGCCGCGCCCCGCGGCGTACGCCTGCTCTACACAAGCCTCGCCCACCATACCGCAGGGCAGAGGCGCACCCAGCCACAGCCGCGGCAACTCGGCCACCATGCGGCCCGCATGGGCCACTGCCGCGCGCACCGCACCAAACGAATACCCGGCCCGCGCCGAATTCTCGAGAAAGCGGCGCCGGTAGGTGGGCGACGCACAGAACGCCACCCAGCCCATGGCTACGCCCATGACATGCAGCAACCACAGTGGGAATATGGAGAAGATTCGAAAAACCAATGGCATTAAAATGACCGGGTCGCTGAGTTAAATGAGCAACTTGCAGGGCGACGTTAAATAAATCTGCTAAAGCGTTCGCCAAAGCTCCTTCGGGGTGAGGGCAACGCCCTAAATGCCGGAACACTGGAGTTTATTCAAATGGCGAACGACTTTCTCTTTACATCGGAATCCGTCTCCGAAGGCCACCCCGACAAGGTGGCCGACCAGATCTCGGATGCGATCCTTGATGCGATCTTCAAGCAAGACCCCCGCAGCCGCGTCGCCGCCGAAACGCTGACCAACACCGGCCTCGTGGTGCTGGCCGGTGAAATCACCACCAACGCGCATGTGGATTACATCCAGGTGGCCCGCGACACCATCAAGCGCATCGGCTACGACAACACCGACTACGGCATCGACTACAAAGGCTGCGCCGTGCTCGTGGCCTACGACAAGCAGAGCAACGACATTGCCCAGGGCGTGGACCACGCCAGTGACGACCACCTGAACACCGGCGCCGGTGACCAGGGCCTGATGTTCGGCTACGCCTGCGACGAAACGCCCGAGCTGATGCCCGCGCCCATTTACTACGCGCACCGCCTGGTCGAGCGCCAGGCCCAGCTGCGCAAGGACGGCCGCCTGCCCTTCCTGCGCCCCGACGCGAAATCGCAAGTGACGATGCGCTATGTAGACGGCAAGCCCCACAGCATCGACACCGTGGTGCTCTCCACCCAGCACCACCCCGACCAGAGCGAGACGCAGCACAAGATGAAGGCCAGCTTCATCGAGGCGGTCATCGAAGAGATCATCAAGCCCGTGCTGCCCAAGGAATGGCTGCAGGACACCAAGTACCTGATCAACCCCACGGGCCGCTTCGTCATTGGCGGCCCACAGGGCGACTGCGGCCTCACCGGCCGCAAGATCATCGTGGACACCTACGGCGGCGCCTGCCCTCACGGCGGTGGCGCCTTCAGCGGCAAAGATCCAACGAAGGTGGACCGCTCGGCCGCCTACGCCGCGCGCTACGTGGCCAAGAACATCGTGGCGGCCGGCCTGGCCAAGCAATGCCAGATCCAGGTGGCCTATGCCATCGGTGTGGCGCACCCGATGAACATCACGGTCTACACCGAAGGCACGGGCGTGATTCCCGACTCCGAGATCGCCAAGCTGATTCAGTTGCCCGAGATCGGCATTGACCTGCGCCCCAAGGGCATCATCCAGATGCTCGACCTGCTGCGCCCCATCTACGAAAAGACCGCCGCTTACGGCCACTTTGGCCGCGAAGAGCCCGAGTTCAGCTGGGAACGTACGGACAAGGCAGCTGCGCTGCGCGCAGCTGCGGGCCTGTAAAGGCCCCGAGCGGAGCGCGCTTGGCTGTTTTTCGGCGCAGGCTCATATCGCGCAGCGATGTGAAGGCCTGCAAGGTCGGCCGAAGCCAACGCACCGACAAGGCGACGACGCTGCAGGCAGCGGCAGGGCTCTAGGCCCGCCGTTTGCCCCACGCAAACCATAAAGCTCCGGCAGGGCTGCACGCCCGCCATGCGGCGGCAAGCGCTCCACCGCCAGCGCAACCGCTATCAAACCAATAGCGGCCTGCGCCTGTATATTGAGCACTTAGAACAATAAGCAGTCGAAAACTGATACAGACCAAGCGCAAGGCGCTATTGTTTTTGATGCAGGCCAATCCCTGCTTGCACCAAGGCAGACCGGAGACACATGTACGACACCGCCATCTACATCGGGCGTTTTGAACCCGTCCACAACGGCCACATGGCCTTGCTGCAGCGTGCGCTTGACAGCGCCCGCAACGTGATCGTGGTGATGGGGTCGGCCTGGCAGGCGCGCTCACCCAAGAACCCGTTCACCTGCCACGAACGTGCCGACATGATGCTGGAGGCCCTGACCGAGACCGACCGGGCCCGCGTGCAGGTGCTGCCCATGCGCGACTACTACAACGAGGCGTTGTGGGTGCAGGCGGTG
Source organism: Acidovorax sp. JHL-3 (assembly GCF_000526295.1). NCBI lineage: Bacteria > Pseudomonadati > Pseudomonadota > Betaproteobacteria > Burkholderiales > Comamonadaceae > Acidovorax > Acidovorax sp. JHL-3. The sequence goes on along the minus strand of NZ_JAFU01000001.1, from coordinate 1,473,690 downwards.
CGCAAGGGCGTGGGCCAGATCGCGGCAGCAGATGCCCACGTCGGGCTGGTGGGCCACTTCAAGGATGCGACCAGCAGCTATCTGAGCGCCTTTCCCGGCTGGGAGTTAATCCATGTCGAGCGCCAGGGCCGCATTGATGCCACAGCCATCCGCGATGCCTACTTTGGCGCCACGCCTGGCACCGTGCGGGCCAGACTGAGCGACCTGGCCAGCCAGATGCCCGAGAGCACCCTGGGTTTTCTGGAGCGCTTTGCGCAAACCCCCTGCTACCCGGCACTGCAGGAAGAGTGGCGCATGCTGCGCGGCTACCGCGAGGCCTGGGCCGCAGCGCCCTACCCGCCGGTGTTTGTCACCGTGGATGCCGTCCTGCGCTGCCAGAACCATGTGCTGCTGATTCGCCGCGCCCACGCGCCGGGCAAGGGTCAGCGCGCAGTGCCGGGCGGGTTCATCGAGCAACGCGAAACGGTGTGGCAGTCGTGCCTGCGCGAGCTGGCGGAAGAAACCCATTGCGAGTTGCCCGAGTCGCACATGCGCGATGCCCTGCAGTCGGTGGCGGTGTTCGACCACCCCGACCGCAGCCAGCGCGGACGCACCATCACGCATGCGCACTATTTCGATCTGGGCGATGCGCCGTTTCCGGCCGTACGGGCAGATGACGATGCCATGCAGGTGGAGTGGGTGCCCGTGGAAAAACTGGCCGCGATGGAAGAAGAGTTTTTTGAGGACCACTTCCACATGCTGGACCACTTTCTGGTCCTCACGACTCCGCCGTGAACCCAGTCAGCCGCGCTGCACAGCTTGCACCGCCACGGAAACTTTTACCTTCGCCCAGGGCCCCACTGCCCCTGCCTAAAGCAGGATGACCTCTGCGCGGCCACTCAGGATGGGCTTGCACAGGATCTTGTAGCCGTCCGCATCAAAGCCCGGCGCCACCTTGTCCAGCAGCCGGGCTTCGTCTGCATCACGGACGCTGCCCAGGTAATGCCAATGGTGGATGACGTGGATTTGCTGCCCGTCACCGTCGCGCTCGACCAGTCCAATGGCACCCGGATAGGGCCAGCAGGCCACCCGCAGCCCTTCAAGGCCGATGAACAGGCGCTGCCGATGCACATCGGGGTCTTCATCGCCGCGGCACACGCCCGCGCACTGGTGCAGCATGGCCCGAAAGCATGCCCGGCCCTTGGGGAGCTTCTCCAGACCCAGGGCTGCGTAGCACAGGCGCTGGTCGTCGGCCACCTGGCGCAGCGACTCCAGGGCCGCATGGCGACTGGCGTACAGGCCATACAGGTCGGGCGCGGTGGCAAAGTTCAGGTCTTTGGAATAGACCACCTCGGGCAAGCCACCCTCTTGCACCCGCAGGGAACACAGCTGGCGATTGCGGCGCAGCTTCTGGTTGAGCAGCGGGTGCTGCTGCTTGATCAGGCGCGCTTCGAGCAGCAGTGCGCCGATCTCCCCGGCAGTGCGGACATGGCTGATGCGCAGGGTCTGGCGCAGCAGGCGCGCTTCATCGGGATTGCGCAAGTGGGCCAGCAAGCGGCTGCGCAGATTGACGCTCTTGCCGATGTACAGCGGCAGATCACCCTCGGCCCCATGAAAGATATACACACCCGGTGCGCAAGGCATGCCCTCGATGGCCTCACGCAGGTGACTTGGGTATTCGTAGAGTCGGGCCTCGTCAAACTCGGAGTGGCGACGGCGGTGCAATTGCATGCTCAGTTCCGAAACAGGGTCAGTGCAGCGGTGACCACACCCCACACCTCGATGGTCTGTCCCTCCTTGGGACGAATGTCGGGGTAAGCCGGATTGGCGGCCACCGGGCGCACACGGCCATGGTGCGCAAACAACTATTCTGGGTAATTAAAGTCGTAAACCCAGGCCGAGCATCCATGTGGGTTTGCAGGCTTCCGACTTGCAAGAGTGTCGATCTAAAGTCGTAAACACACTATCCAGTCAATGGCATGCCGTGTCATGCCAGCCGATAGCTCCCTTTGCCCCGCTCGCGCACAGCCTCAGCGACCACCAATCTCCTCATCGCCAGGCCGACAGAACCCAGAGGGATTCCCGCCCCTTGGGCAATGGTCCCGTGGGTCAACGTCACCCAACTGCGGCGGTCCAATACCTTTTGCAGGTGCGCCAAGACCTTTTCGTCGTTTGAACTCAAGCGTTGAGGCTGGCTTGCTGTTTCCTTCGCCCGCTTTCGCAGCGGTTTGGCCCTGGGTGACTGCCGGTGCAGCGCGGGCTTGACGATCACGTCTTCTGCTTCGTCCAGGTCTCCCGCGCCTTGATGAGCACGAGAGCGCCTTCCATGGTCCTGCAACGCAACAATGACTGGCGTCTCGGGCTGCATCATTTCCGCAGCTCCTCCGTACATAGTCTTGAGTTGCTCTTCGATGCTTTGCAACTCATGCGCCATGCGCGCCACGGCGCGCAATTGGGCATAGGCGCGGTCGGCCTCGGAACTGAAGGGCTCACTGGCAACAATACCGACCACACGGCCGGCGTTGGACTGGACTTCCTGCGCGAATGCCTCTCGGGCGGTGTGCAAGCCCTCCCCCGCCTTTTGCAGGGCCAACAGGGTCGAGGGAGAAATGGACATGGGAGCTCCTGAAATGAGACATTGCGGCTTGGCATGCTGCTCGATGCCATTGCCGTGAAGATTCGAGTCTATTGGAGAGCCGATAAGCCCGCTGCACGAGCCTGTCAGAACACTGCTCCTAGAATCCGAATCGCTTGCCTGAATTCATCAGGCAGCGCATATCAATTCACCAACCCAAAAAGATCCACCATGGCAACTGCAAAGAAGACATCCACTCCCGTCAAGAAGACTACGAAAGCGGCGCCCGCCGCCAAGAAGGTCGCGCCTGTTGCCACCAAACCGGCAGCGGTTGCCATCAAGCCCATCAAGACGGTTTTCAACAAGACCACGTTGATCGCCCATCTGGTCGCGCAATCTGGTGTGGAGCCCAAGGCAGCCAAGGCAGTTTTCGCCGCATTGGAAACCGCCATCCTGGGTTCGGTGCACAAGAAGGGATCGGGGGAGTTCACCTTGCCCGGCCTGATGAAGATCGGCCTGCAGCAGGTGCCTGCGAAGAAGAAGCGTTTTGGCAAGGATCCCTTCACGGGTGAGGAGCGCTGGTTCCCCGCCAAGCCAGCATCGGTGAAGATCAAGACGCGCGCGCTGAAGAAGCTCAAAGACGCGACGCTCTAAGCAACGCTTCAAGCAGGCGCCCCATCCGCGGCACATCAGCGGCAATGTGCTGCAGCACACCAGGCAAATAGGTCACGTTGCGCACTACGTGGTGCGCCACAGCTCAGGGAAAAACTGCCGGGGCTGCTTGAGTCTTTTCCTTGAGGCACTCGCGCTCGATGAGTCACCAGGCAGGCATGTGATGGGTGTTTCGGATTTTGCAGCCGGTCACGCTGCCTCTATGCGCGGGTAGAAGTCGCGGTTCTCGCGCTGCATGCGTTCGTGCACCATGCGCAGTACGCGGTTGGCGTCGTCGCGGAATGCCTGCTCGTCGTGAAGCACACTGTCGGCCCGGTTCCAACGCCGCGCGAAGGCCTCGTAGGCCTGGGCGATGGGTCCCATGTCCGTTTGGTACTGCTGGCCCATGCGCGCCAATTCGGGGTTGTCGCCACGTTGCAAAGCCGGGTACAGCGCCTGGTCTTCCACTGCCAGGTGCAGCTTGATGGTGGAGCTCATGCTGACGATGAGCCTTGCGATGTCGGCGGCGTTTTGCGCCACCCCAGCCTGCGCGAGACGCCGCAGGGCCGAGATGTTGCTCATGATGTCTGCGTGCTGGTGTTTGAACTTGTCGATATTCATGGAATGCTCCGTGGATGAAGAGACTGGCGGGTGTAACCCATGGCCCCCGGTTGGAGGATCAGCGGGAGTCCTGCGGCGATGGAGTGCAGATTCGATTCGCAACGGAAGTGCTTCGGTGCGCTAAGAATGATCCTCTTAAAGAATCATAATATATGCATCTTTAACGGATCATCAAAATTGTTGTCGGCGTTGTCCGCCTGGTTTCCATGGTCATGGGACAAGAATCCGCCCTTTTGGGTGAACGGGGAGACAGTCACCTGGCGGGAAAAGGCCACGCCAAGTTGAATACTCACCATGCGCGGACATGCGCGTAAAGGTCGGTTGTCAGCAAGGCCGTGGAAGTCACAGTGAAGACCATTGAGGTGTCTTTGGAAACACAACGGTCTATTTGGCTTTCAGGTCGCACTCAAGCCATGCGGATGCTCAGTACCGAATCGCCCAGGCTTTGCCGGAGGCCATGGAATAAGGCAGATCGGCATAGCCTGACAGGTTCAATATGCAAGCGGGGGAGTTTGCATAAGAGCAGCCCGTCACGGCAGCAGTACCAAGCCCGATAGCTGTAGTTCGACCTCCGGGGCGAACGCCATTGCTCGCTGACGTTCTCCCCCGCAAGTGAGGGAGGTTTGGCCTGACATCCTTAACACTGCTAGTCAGCAGGACATTGTCACACTTTAAACATTCATTTCTTATGAATCATAGAATTCCTGCGTGAATGCTTAGCACGCACAAGAAACGCCGTTATTGCTCTACCTCAACTTTCCCGTAGAGGCTTGAGGCGTTCATTCATTTTTGTAGTGGATACCCTAAAGGACTGACGCTCATGGACAGCGCGATACTGAGTTTGCTGGGTGCATTTTTGCTCTCGATCACGGGGCTGTTTGTTTTCATCTGGTCCATGCGCAAAGGCCTGTTGGTCGAGAACCCGCGGGCGGCTTCGGTTATCTTTGTCCGTGGCGAAATTGGCAAGGTAGACGACCCGGCGCTGCAAGAGGCAGGGCAGGTGCGATTGCAGGCGGCAGCGGCGGAGCGTGGTAGCGACCTGCACGTGGCCGACCCTGATGAACTGCAGCACCGTGTGGCGGCCGACCGTTCCAGTGCGTTCCCGGTATTCATGTTCATTGCTTTTGCCTGCCTGTGGCTGGTAGTGGGCTCACTGGCGGGATTGACTTCATCGCTCAAGCTGCACATGCCCGACTGGCTGGTGGGCGAGGCATGGCTCACATTCGGCCGCATCCGCACGATCCACCTGAATGCGGTGCTGTATGGCTGGATCACCAATGCCGCCCTGGGCGTGATTGTCTGGGTGCTGCCACGTCTGCTGCGCACGCCGCTGGTGGGAGCGATGTGGGTGATGGTGGGCGGAGCGCTGCTCAATACCGGCATTGCCAGTGGCATTGGCGCCATTGGCGCTGGGTGGACTGACGGTATGGAATACCTCGAAATCCCATGGCAGATCGGGATTTTCATCGCTGCAGGCTTCATCTGCATTGTCGGCCCCGTGCTGTTCACACTGGTCAACCGCAAGGTTGAATCACTCTATGTGAGCGTCTGGTACATGGTGGCGGCCCTGCTCTGGATCACCTTGCTGTTCGTGGTGGCGAAGCTGCCGGGCGTGCACACCGGTGTGCAACAGGCCACCACCAATTGGTGGTACGGCCACAACGTGCTAGGCCTTTGGTTCACGCCCATTAGCGTGGGCTCGATCTACTACTTCCTGCCCAAGATCATTGGCAGGCCGGTGCGCTCGTACAACCTGTCTATCCTGGGCTTTTGGACGCTGGCCTTCTTCTATGGTCAGGTGGGTGGCCACCACCTGATCGGAGGGCCGATTCCGGGCTGGCTGACCACGCTGTCCATCGTGCAAAGCATGATGATGATCATTCCCGTGGTGGCCTTCACCATCAATATGGCTGGCACCATGTGGGGGCGGATGCACCTAGCGCTGCACTCGCCCACACTGCGATTCATGATGTTTGGTGGGCTGATGTACATGCTGTCGTCGCTTCAGGGCTCACTGGAGGCATTGCGCAGTGTTAACCAAGTGACGCATTTCACGCACTTCACAGTGGCCCATGCGCACCTCGGGGCCTACGCCTTCGTCACCATGGTGTTGTTCGGCGCCATCTATTTCATGATGCCCCGCGTTCTGAACTGGGAGTGGCCTTCTCCGCGGCTGATCTCGCTGCAGTTCTGGCTGGCAGCCATTGGTATCGGCACCTATTTTGTGGGTCTGACGATTGGCGGCTGGCTGCAAGGACTGGCCATGCTCGACGCATCGCGCCCGTTCATGGAATCAGTGGCCGTGACGATCCCCTACCTGCAGTGGCGCAGCGTGGGTGGTTCGTTGATGGTTCTGAGCCACCTGATCTTTGTCGGCCATTTCCTGGCCATGGTGCTGCGCTTTGGACCTGCGCGCACCGGCGCGGCGCTGTTCTCGCCCCGACTGACCACGGAGCTCGTACATGGAAAATGAAGTCAAGCTGGCCGCAGGCGCCGTGGTGTCGTTGGCGATTGCGACAGCGGCGCTGGTGGTGCTGCCTTACATGCAAGTGAGGGATGTGACACCGCCCGAGGCACTCAAGCCCTACACCAGCGCCCAATTGCGGGGCCGTGATGTCTATATTGCCAATGGCTGTGTCTACTGCCACAGCCAGCAGCCGCGTGACCGTGGCCTGGGGCCCGATCTTGCGAGAGGCTGGGGCCGCGCCTCGGTGCCTGGCGATTACTTCTACGACAAACCTCATTTGCTCGGCAGCATGCGCACCGGACCGGACTTGTTCAACATCGGCGGGCGCCAGCCGAGCAAGGACTGGCACCTGGGCCACCTCTACCAGCCCCGCGCATATGTTCCGGGCTCCATCATGCCGTCCTACCCCTATCTCTTCGAGGTCAAGGATGCCGCCGAGCCCGGTGACGAGGTGCTGAATCTGCCGCCTGGGCAGGGACCATTTGGCCGGGTGGTAGTTGCGCGCCCCGAGGCGCTGGACCTGGTCAAGTACATGCAGGGACTGGACCACACCTATCCAGTATTGCCGCCGGCCCCAAAAGCAGCACAGGGCACCGAGGCACAGCCGCCTGCGGGCGCAGCCTCCAGTGCTGCATCCTGACCCACTGCGAGAGGCATCCATGTTGAATGAACCAAGTACCCAATACCGGGCACAGCAGCGCGAGAACGCCGACCCTGAAGAACGCACAAGGCCCATGCCGCTGATCGTTGCGGCGGTCACGCTGGCCATGGTGGCGTTTGGCGTTATCTACATCCTGCTGTCGGACCCCTTTGGCAACTCGGAGCTGGGTGACCGTCGCACACTGGCAGACCTGTCAGGCCCTGCGCCCGGTGCTTCGGGCGCGGTTGATGGCAAACAGCTATTTGCTGCCAACTGCGTTGCTTGCCACCAGGCCACCGGCAAGGGCTTGCCAGGCGTTTTTCCTCCCCTCGATGGCTCCGAGTGGGTGCAGGGAGACGAACGCACGCTGGCCAACATTCTGCTGTACGGCGTCAGCGGCGAAATGGAGGTAGCTGGCATCACGTACAAAGGCGCGATGCCTGCCTTCCAGCAACTGGGCGATGCCGAACTGGCGGCACTGGCCAGCTACATCCGCGGCAACTGGTCGAACAAAGCGGGCGCAGTTCAGCCCAATCTATTCGAGCACGAACGCAAGGCCAGCAACCGCTCCGCTCCGTTTGAAGGCGGGGCCGCGCTCAAGGCCCTGGCTTCCAAGCCGGCCTGACGCTGCCGTGTACTGGCTGACGGTGTCCATGTTTCTGGACCGGCGCGCACCGCCGGTCATCGCTGTGCGCACAGCCTGCATGCCTCGGGCGCAGGGAGGCAAAGCCAAGCTCCACCGCGCGGCGAAATGCCATGCCGGGCGTAGGAGCCACACGTGACGGTGTTGCGGACAGCGCTGCTCAGCGTGGGGCTGGCAGTGGCGGGATATGCCTCTGTGTCATGGCTCACCCATGATTTCCAGGTGTGGACGGCCGAGGGCGCACGGCGGCTCGAAGTGGCGCTGCAGCCTGTTGCCATGCCGCCCGTGGTGGTCGATGGCCCGGGCATAGCTCCGCAGCTGCTCACCCGTTGGCTGGCCGTGCCCGGTTACGTTACCGTAGTCGATTTCATCTACACGCGCTGTCAGACGGTCTGCCTTTCACTGGGTAGTACCTTTCAGCAACTGCAGAGCAGTCTTCAGCGCGATCGCGCCACGCAGGCAATAGGCGCCCTCATCACAACCACAGAAAGCGCGGGCGGACGTGTGCGCCTGCTGTCGCTCAGTTTCGATGGGGGATACGACACCCCGGCCCGATTGCAGGCGTATGCCCAGAAATTGGAAGCCGACCCGGTCGTGTGGCAACTGGCACGGGTGCCCGACATCGCGCAGAACGCGCTGTTACTGCACCGCCTCGGGGTGGTGGTGGTGCCCGATGGGCGGGGTGACTACGAGCACAACGCGGCGCTGCTCGTGGTGGACGACCAGGGGCGGCTGGTGCGCATCTTCGACCAGGCCGAACAGCAGCTGGCGCTAGATTACGCGCGCGATCTGGCCCAACGGCAATTGCCATGACAACCCCCCGTATTGCCGCCTTCAAGAGCCATTGGGCGTTGATATCCACTAGGGCCCGTGCAGGTGCGGCCACGCTATGCCCGCCGCGGCGCCAGCGAGCGCTGGGGCTGTCCCTGCTGGCGATCCTGCTATTGCCGCCTGTGCGCCATGCCCTGGAGGCCAGCATGGCGCGGCATATGTTGGTGCAGTTTCCGCTGCTCCTGTGCGGCGGTGCCCTGCTGGTCGCCAACCTGTCGTCCCGTACGCGTGCATTCGTTGACCGCTGGAATGCCCACGGCATTAGCGGCCTCGTGGGAGTGTCCCTGGCTCTGGCCACACTCATGGTGCCGCGGGTGCTTGACCTCGCGCTCATCGACCCCGTCATCGAAATCGCAAAATGCACGGCCCTCGTACTGGCGGGTGGGGCGCTGCGGCTGTCCTGGCGCCCGGCGGGGATGGTGGTGCAGGCATTTTTTCTGGGCAATGTGTTACCCATGACAGCCGTGGTTGGTCAGCTCTACATTGATTCACCCGTGCGGGTCTGCAACGCCTATTTGCTGGACGACCAAGCTTTGCTCGGCCAATGGCTGGTGCGCGCAGCTATCGTGCTGGCCGTGCTGTGGCTGATGCAGGTGGCGCGTGCCTTGACGCGTCAGGAAGTGCGGGTTGCTCCACCATCGGCTCCCGACACAGCCTAAGGCCCCTCGATGCAAGCCACCTCCACCAACCACATATGCTCCCCGTGTGAGCGCTCTATGCGCATGCGGGATACGCACTGACGGCGTTCATGACGGGTCTGGAAAGACCGGTTTCCTTTCCTAGTGGGGCTTTCAAATCCACCTTTCCTTGATCCACACCTGCTGTGTTGGATCAGAAATTTGTACTGTTTGAGAGGCTGACCTGTAGGGCTCCATTTGTGCTTCTGCCTATCTGGATTCTTGGCAGGAAGCTGGCCCACTCGCTCTCCCTCCGAGGGCTGGCTGTTTCCCAATGCCCCTTGCAGGCAGGCGGGCAACGCTTTTCAAGATTGTGAGAATTCTTAAAGATTCATATACTTTACTTCTTTAAAAGAGGGTTCAGTTTGAGCGAGCCGAAGCTTCTTCAGCAGCGCATCGAATCTGCACCCTATCCCCGCAGGAGCCCCGCCATGACCACCGTTGAACAAGCACCGCCGCTGACCCAGGCGTTGCAGCAGTCCTACCGGCACGGGTTCGTCACCGACGTGGAGAGCGACTCGCTGCCACCGGGGCTGGACGCCGACACCGTGCGCGCCATCTCGCGCCGCAAGCGCGAGCCTGATTTCCTGTTGCAGTGGCGCTTGGCCGCCTTTGAGCGCTGGCAGTCCATGGCGCATCCGCACTGGGGCCAACTTCGCATCGAGCCGGTGGACTTCCAGGCCCTGAGCTACTACTCGGCACCCAGGTCGCAGAAAGACGGACCCAAGAGCCTGGCTGAGGTGGACCCCAAGCTGCTGGAGACTTACGAGAAGCTTGGCGTGCCGCTGCACGAGCGGGCGCGCCTGGCCGGGGTGGCAGTCGATGCTGTATTCGATTCGGTATCCGTCGGCACTACCTTCCGTGAGCAGCTGGCCGAAGTCGGCGTAATCTTCTGCTCGTTCTCGCATGCCGTGCAGCACCACCCGGCCCTGATCGAGCGTTACCTCGGCACGGTGGTGACGCCGGGCGACAACTTCTACGCGGCGTTGAATTCGGCGGTGTTCTCCGACGGCTCCTTTGTCTACATCCCAAAAGGTGTTCGTTGTCCGATGGAGCTATCGTCCTACTTCCGCATCAACGCAGCCAACACCGGCCAGTTCGAGCGCACGCTGATCATTGCCGAGGAAGGCAGCCACGTGAGCTACCTGGAAGGCTGCACGGCGCCGCAGCGCGACGAACACCAGTTGCACGCGGCGGTGGTCGAGCTGATCGCCCACGACGACGCCCACATCAAGTACTCGACGGTGCAGAACTGGTACCCCGGCGACGAACGCGGCCGGGGTGGCATCTACAACTTCGTCACCAAGCGAGGCCTGTGTGCGGGCCAGCGCTCGCACATCGCCTGGACGCAAATTGAGACCGGATCGGCCATCACCTGGAAGTACCCGAGCGTAGTTTTGCGCGGCGACGATTCGCGCGGCGAGTTCCATTCAATCGCGGTCAGCAACCACTTCCAGCAGGCCGACACCGGCACCAAGATGATCCATCTGGGCCGCAACACCAAGAGCCGCATCGTTTCCAAAGGCATCAGCGCCGGACACGCCCAGAACAGCTACCGCGGCCTGGTGCGCGTGGCCCCGACCGCGGCCGGTGCCCACAATCACACGCAGTGCGACTCGCTGCTCATCGGCCCCGACTGCGGTGCCCACACCTTCCCGTACATCGATGCCGCGCGCGACGACGCCCTGGTGGAACACGAAGCCACCACCACCCGTATTTCCGAAGAACGCCTGTTCTATTGCCAGCAGCGCGGCATCCACCCGCAGGACGCCACCGCCCTCATCGTTGGCGGTTTTTGCCAGTCGGTGCTCGACGAGCTGCCGATGGAGTTCGCGCTCGAAGCGAAGGCGCTGCTAGCTGTCTCGCTCGAAGGCGCTGTCGGCTGAGCCCACCCACCCGATTCCACAGAAAAGAGCCTCCATGACCCATGCCGAACCCCTGTTGCAGGTGCGCGATCTGCGCGTTGACGTTGGCGGTCGCCACGTGTTGAAGTCAATCTCGCTTGATGTCCCGGCCGGTGCGCTGGTGGTGCTCATGGGCGCCAACGGCAGCGGCAAGAGCACCCTGGGCCTGACGCTCGCCGGCCATCCGCGCTACAGCGTTGTCAGTGGCCAGGTCCGCTTTGGCGGTCAGGACCTGCTGGCCATGAGCCCTGAGGCGCGCGCGCGCGCCGGGCTGTTTGTCTCGTTCCAGGCGCCGCCCGAGATCCCCGGTGTGAAGAACAACCTGTTCATCCGGACGGCCCTCAACGCCGTGCGCGAAGCGCGCGGCGAAGCACCGCTCGATGCCTTTGATTTCCTCGGCGACGCGCGGGCCGCAGCCACCCGGCTTGGGCTGCCCGAGGCGATGCTGGCGCGTCCCGTCAACGACGGTTTTTCTGGCGGGGAGCGCAAGCGCAACGAGCTGTTGCAGCTGGCCCTGCTGCGACCACGCCTGGCCATGCTCGATGAAATCGATTCGGGCATGGACGTGGACGGAACCCGCGCGGTGGTAGATCTGGTGCAATCGCTGCGCGCCCAGGGCACCGCTTTTGTGATGGTCTCGCACTACCTGCAGCTGATCGAGTCGCTGGAGCCCGACGCGGTGATGCGGCTCGACCAGGGCTGCATAGCCGAGACCGGTGACCTGGCGCTCGCCCGGCAGATTTCACGGACCGGCTTTGTGCGCGCGGCCGACGCGCTGGAGGCCTGAGCATGGACCACGCACGCGCCGACATCCTGGCCGCCCGCCACCGGCTGCAAGATGCGGGCTGGATCCCGCGAGACGCCGAGGCGTTTCGCCATCTGCCGCCACCGCCGGCCGCTGTCTGGCTGGGCGAAGCGCCCGAAGCCGCGTCGACCGGCTGTGACGCCCGCCCGCTGAGCGGCGCAGGCTGGACGCTGCACCCGCTCGGTCAGACGCCGCAAGGCCGTGTGGACGCCCGCTGGCTCGATGCCACCGACCCGGCGCAGCGCAAGGAGCTGTTTGCCGGCCTGCCGTTGCCCTTTCATGCCGAAGGTGTGGCCGAAACTGGTGATACCACCCAGCAAGATGCCGCGCCGTTTGCCTGGGTGCACCACGCGCTGTGCCGTCACGGCCTGCGGCTGCGCGTTGGCGGTGAACACGACAGCGGTCACAGGGTCGCAGAGACGGTGTGGATACAGCTGCGGCACCAGCCACGCAGCGCGGTCGAAGCACCGACGCTGGTGATCGATGTGCAGGACGGCGTGCACTGCGTGCTGGTGGAAACCCACCACCGCCATCACCGTGAAGGGGTGGCCTGTGAGCAGCCGGTGGTGCAGAACTTGCACACCCACATCCGGCTCGGCGCGAGCGCCACCCTGCAGCACCTGCGCAGCGTACAGCCCGGCGCGGCCGACCGGGTCGCCCACCACCTGCACCTGCAGCTCGGGCCGGACGCGCGCTACGAACAAGGCCTGATCGCCACCGGCAGCCGTTACCACCTGCAACGCCAGGTAGTCGAGTTGGCGGGTGTCCGCGCAGAGGCCCGCAGCGTGGGCTTGCTGCTGGCGGCCGGTGCCGACCTTGAACAACAGGTGCGTATGCTGCACACCGGCGAGCGCACCCGCAGCCACGTCGAGGCGCTGGCGCTGGCCAGCGGCGCGGCGCGCGCGGTGGTCAACGCCTACACCCGCATCGCACCGGGCGCGGCCGACGCGGAGGTGCGGCAGCGGCTCACGGGCGTTCCCACCGGCGGCCAGCCCCGGCTGGTGTTGCGGCCGCACCTGGAGATCCAACACGACCAGGTGCAGGCGGCCCACGGCGCCACCTGGGGCGCCTTGCCCGAAGACGCGCTGTTCTACGCCCGCCAGCGCGGCCTGGACGAACGCAGCGCGCGCGGCCTGATCATCGAAGGCATGGCCAGCGCCTTGCTCGCGCGGGCCTTTGGTAATCCCCAGTTCATCGAGTCGCTCGACCTCGCGGGCCTGCTGCACCAAGCGGTGACCCATCACCTGAGCGATGACCCCACCGCCCCTACCACTCAGCAGGAGGCCGCCCATGGGTGACGCCCTTTGGACCGACCGCCTGGCGCTCGATACCGTACGCTCGCAGTTTCCGGTGCTCGCGCAGCGCATTCACGGTGCCGAGCTGGCTTACCTCGACAACGCGGCCACCACCCAGATGGCCCTGGCGGTGCAGGACGCGATGCGCGCCTTCGAGCAGCACGACCGGGCCAACATCCATCGCGGTGTGCACACGCTGAGCCAGCGCGCCACCGACGCCTTCGAGCGCGCCCGCAGCGATCTCAAGCGCTTTGTCGGCGCCGGACCCGATCACGAGCTGGTGTTCACCTTGGGCACCACCGACGCGCTGAACATGGTGGCCCATGGCCTCTCCACCGCCGGCCATCGGTCCGCCTGGCTGCAGGCCGGCGACGAGATCGTGGTCAGCGGCCTGGAACACCACGCCAACCTCGTGCCCTGGCAACAGGCGGCGCGGCGCACCGGTGCGGTGTTGCGCGTGTTGTTGCCCGATGCCCAGGGGCGGCTGCATGTGGCCGACCTGCGCCGCCTGCTCACCCCCCGCACCCGCGTGCTGGCGCTCACCGCCTGCGCCAACGCCACCGGCGAGCGCCCGCCCTACGAGGCCCTGTTCCAGCTCGCCTCCGACGCGGGCGCGCTGACCGTGCTCGACGCAGCCCAGGCCGTGGCCCACGGGGTGCCCGACCTGTCGGCGCTGGCCTGCGATTTCATTGCCTTTTCGGGCCACAAGATGTACGGGCCCATGGGCAGTGGCGTGCTGGTGGGCCGGCGTGCCGCGCTGGAACGGCTGGAGCCCTTGCGCTACGGCGGCGACATGGTGGCCTGGGTGAGCGCCACCGAGGCCAGCTTTGCCGAACTGCCGGCGCGGCTGGAAGGCGGTACGCCCAACGTCGCGGGTGCGATCGGCATGGCGGCTGCGGCGGGCTTCATCGAACAGATCGGGCGCGATCGCATCGACGTCCACCTGAGCGCGCTGCGCGAACACGCTGCCGCGGGGCTGGCCGCGCTGCCCGGCATCACGGTGCTGTCGGCCCACAGCCGCGCATCGGCCATCGTCTCGTTTGTCGCCGATGGCGTGCACCCGCACGACATCGGCACCGTGCTGGACCAACTCGGCATCGCGGTGCGCACCGGTCACCACTGTGCCCAGCCGCTACTCGAACACCTGGGCCTGGGGCCTACCACGCGCGCTTCGTTTGCGCTCTACAACACGCACGCCGAGGTGGAGCGCCTGCTCGCCGGCGTTGCGCATGCCATAAAGGTGCTGCAATGATTTCAGAAACAGCCGCCGAAATCGACCTCTACCAAGACGTGGTGATGGATCACAAGCGCGCGCCGCGCCACTTCGGAACGCTGGCCGCACCAACACATCAAGCGCGCGGCCAGAACCCGCAATGTGGTGACGACCTGCGGGTGGCCCTGGTGGTCGACGATGGGCGGGTGAGCGACATCCGCTTTCACGGCCAGGGCTGCGCGATTTGCATCGCGTCCGCGTCCATGATGAGCGAGGCGGTGCTCGGGCAAGAGGTGGCGCTGGCGCAGGCGCTGCAGGGCCGGTTCCGCGCCGTGCTCACTGGCCAGATGGAGGCCGAAGAAGCGCACCTGGGCAAGCTGATCAGCCTGGCCGGTGTGAGCCGTTACCCAGGCCGCATCAAGTGCGCGCTGCTGGGCTGGCACGCGCTGATGCACGCCTTGGCCGCTGAGGCCGAGAGCGCCAGCAACGCGTCGGAGGCGACGCCATGAGTGCACGACGCGAACGGGTGATCGTCAGGCGCAATGTCGAGGTAGCCTGCGTGCCCGATGGAACTCCAGCCGAACTGCCGGCAGGCACGCTGGTGCAGATCACCCAGGCGCTCGGCGCGTCGTTCACCTTGCTGGTCGATGGCCAGCTGATGCGCCTGGCCGGTGCGGATGCCGACGCCATCGGCAAGCCGGTGCCGGTGGCTCCGGTGGTGGTGCAAGCGGAGGGGCCCGAAGGTGTGCGGGCGCAGGTCTGGCAGACGCTCAAGACCTGCTACGACCCGGAGATTCCGGTGGACATCGTTGAGCTCGGCCTGATCTATGCCTGTGACGTGCTGCCGATGGACGACAGCGACGATTTCAGGGTGTCGATCGAGATGACCCTGACGGCGCCCGGCTGCGGCATGGGGGACCTGCTGGTGGAAGAGATCCACGAGAAACTGCTGGCCTTGCCCAGTGTGGCGCAGGTGGATCTGGATTTCGTGTTCGATCCTCCCTGGGACCGCTCTAGGATGTCCGAGGCCGCGATGCTGTCGCTGGGCCTGTGAGACGGTGAAGCGGTGAGGAACGCTCGCGGCATCGCTATTTCCGTCCGTTCCTCATTTTTCGCCTTTACCCTTGGCACCGGCCGCATGGGCCGCGTGCGCCGGGGTGAAGGTTTCTAGCGCTACCGTTTGAGCTCTCCGAGCTTGTCATGAACCTTGCTCCACGCGTCGGCATCTGGCAGCGCGGGCTTGGTCCGGGTGATCGGCTTCCACTGCCGGGCCAGTTCGGCGTTGAGCAGCGTGAAGTCGCGCTGGTCGCTGGGCACGTCTTCTTCGGCGTAGATCGCCGCGACCGGACATTCCGGGACACAGACCGCGCAGTCGATGCATTCGTTGGGGTCAATCACCAGAAAGTTCGGTCCTTCGCGAAACGCGTCGACCGGGCAGACGTCGACGCAGTCCGTGTATTTGCAGCTGATGCAGGCGTCAGTGACCACGAAGGTCATGGCAATGGCTCCCGGTCAGCCGCCGCAGGATCCGCAGCAGGAGTCCACTCCGTGCACGGGCTTGCTGCTGGCGGGTTTGGTGATCTCGACACGCCATTGCTCGGGGCCGTTTTCCAGCGCGGCCCAGTTGAACGCGCCATAGAGGCCGCTGTCGAACTGCCCGCGCAGCGGCAGAGGGTTGTGGTCGTTGATGAGTTTGTTGATTTCCACGCAAACCTAACCCACCATTTCCATCTCGATCTGACCCACCCTGGTTTGTGAACTTCACGCTCACGTTGTGGATAAGTTCTTGGCTGTCTTCTCCTTCTTGGTGGTCTGTGGTGGTTGCTGTGCAGAGCTGTTCTTGAATCGATAGCTGTCGTTACCGGTTTCCAGAATATGGCAGTGATGCGTAAGCCGGTCCAGCAATGCCGTAGTCATCTTCGCATCCCCGAACACACTGGCCCATTCGCTGAAGCTCAGGTTGGTGGTGATCACGACGCTGGTGCGCTCGTACAGCTTGGACAGCAGGTGGAACAGCAAGGCGCCTCCTGACGTACTGAACGGCAGGTAGCCCAGCTCATCCAGGATCACCAAATCGGCATAGGCCAGGCGGTGGGCCAACTGTCCGGGCTTGCCGTTGGCCTTCTCCTCCTCCAACGCATTGACCAGCTCCACCGTGGAGAAGAACCGCACCCTGCGGTGATGGTGCTCGATGGCTTGCACCCCGAGGGCTGTGGCGATGTGGGTCTTGCCCGTACCCGGTCCACCCACCAGCACCACGTTGTTGGCGTTCTCCAAGAAGTCGCACCGGTGCAGCTGGCGTACCAGTGCCTCGTTCACCTCGCTGTGGCCGAAGTCAAACCCAGCCAGGTCCCGGTACGCCGGGAATCTGGCCACCTTCAATTGGTAGGCTACCGAGCGCACCTCCCGCTCGGCGGTCTCGGCCTTGAGCAGTTGAGACAGGATGGGCTGTGCCGCATCGAAGGCCGGTGCACCTTGCTCAGCCAGTTCCGCAACCGCCTGGGCCATACCGTGCATCTTGAGCTCGCGCAACATGATCACGATGGAAGCGATGGCAGGGTCATGACGCATAGCGCACCTCCCTCAATTGGTCGTAGCGAAGCACATTGGCCTGGGGTTCCACCGCCAGCTTGAGGGCCTGGGGCGAAGTGACCGGTGCTGGAGCGGGCTTGCCGTCCAGCAGGCGATGGAGCACGTTCAGGATGTGGGTCTTGCTGGCAGCACCTGACTCCAGTGCCAGCTCCACTGCGGTGAGTACCGCCTGCTCGTCGTGGTGCAGCACCAGTGCCAGAACCTCCACCATCTCCCGGTCGCCGCCGGGTTGCTTGAGCAAGGTGGCCTGCAGTCGCTTGAAGGCCGCTGGTAGCTCCAGGAACGGAGCACCATTGCGCAAGGCTCCGGGCTTGCGCTGCAGCACCGCCAGGTAGTGGCGCCAGTCGTAGACGGTCAGCCCAGCACCATGGTGGTTACGCTCGATCAGGCGCTGGTGCTCGCACACGATCTGGCCTTCGGCGGCAATCACCAAGCGGTCTGCGTAGACCCGCAGGCTTACAGGCCGGTTGGCATACGGGGCCGGCACGCTGTAGCGGTTGCGCTCGAAGTGGACCAAGCAGGTGGGCGAGACGCGCTTGGTGTGCTCCACAAAGCCATCGAAGGGCCGAGGCATCGGCATCAAGGTTGCCTTCTCTTGAGCCCAGACATCCGCGACGGTGCCCGGCAACTTGCCATGCTCGATCTCATTCCATAAGGCCACGCAGCGCTCCTCAAGCCAGGCGTTGAGCTCAGTCAGGCCTGGGAATGGCGGCACCACCTGCCACAGACGATGGCGGGCGTCGCGCACGTTCTTCTCCACCTGGCCCTTCTCCCAGCCCGACGCGGGATTGCAGAACTCGGCCTCGAACAGGAAGTGGCTGACCATGGCCGCAAAGCGCGCATTGACGTCGCGCTCCTTGCCACGGCGCACCCGGTCTACAGCGGTGCGCATGTTGTCGTAGATGCCACGGCGGGGCACACCGCCCAGAACTACGAACGCATGGTTGTGAGCGTCAAACAGCATCTCGTGCGTCTGCAGCGGATAGGCGCGCAGGTAGAACGCTCGGCTGTGGCTGAGCTTGAAGTGGGCCACTTGCAGCTTGGTGCGCACTCCGGCCAGCACTGCCCAGTCCTCGCTCCAGTCGAACTGGAAGGCCTCACCTGGGCCGAAGGCCAGGGGAACGAAGGTGCCGCGGCCGGTGGTCTGCTGGGCCACCACGCGCTGCTCTTGCCACAGCCGGGCAAAGGCGGCAACCCGGTTGTAGGAGCCGGTATAGCCCAGGGCCTGCAGATCAGCGTACATCTGCTTGACGGTACGCCGCTGCTTGCGGGATCGGCCAGCTTCCGTCTTGAGCCAGCCCGAGAGCTTCGATGCGAAGGGATCGAGCTTGGATGGACTGACCCGCTTGGCATAGTGCGGCTCGGCCTCGCCTGCGCGCAGGTACTTGCGGATGGTGTTGCGCGAGAGGCCCGTGCGGCGGGCGATCTCTCGGATGGACAACTGCTCTCGCAGGGCCCAGCGCCTGATGACACTCAGTGTTGCCACGTCTATCACTCCTGGTCTCCTGCTGCTCAACAAAGCAGCAGGTTAGGGTTAGTACGTGG
Source organism: Acidovorax sp. JHL-3 (assembly GCF_000526295.1). Taxonomy (NCBI): domain Bacteria; kingdom Pseudomonadati; phylum Pseudomonadota; class Betaproteobacteria; order Burkholderiales; family Comamonadaceae; genus Acidovorax; species Acidovorax sp. JHL-3. The sequence goes on along the minus strand of NZ_JAFU01000001.1, from coordinate 1,455,252 downwards.
GTCAGGTTTAGATGGAAATCCTGGGGGTTAGTGGGTCACTTCTGCGTGGAAATCAACACCCACCTATTTGTACAAGCTGGTCTATGACGCGACGGACAAGCGCGCCTGGGCGCATTGGCAGGAGAACCGGGAGGGTGAGACGGTGGGTCGGCCGATCAGCTACCAGGAGTTGGTGAAGCGCACGGGGGTTGAGTTTTCTCCAAAAAGTGCACTGCAGCATTGAGCCTTCGCAAGCCAGGTGTCAGTGGGGGCGTTATAAATCGGCCCTTTCAACTTCTTTGCATTGTGAGCATCCATGAACCGTGCCGACCTCGTTGCCATCCTCGCCGCCAAGAATGATCTGTCCAAGGTCGCAGCCAATGCTGTACTGGACACTTTGATCGACACCATCCAGACCGCCGTGAAGAAAGGCGATGCCGTTCAACTGGTGGGTTTCGGGACTTTCAAGTCTGCCAAGCGTGCCGCCCGCACGGGCAAGAACCCATCAACCGGCGCTGCGCTGAAGATCCCTGCGAGCACGGTGCCGAAGTTTGTGGCGGGTGCCAAGTTCAAGGCGGTGGTCGATCCCAAGGCTGCAAAGCGCAAGGCGGATAAGGCTGCGAAGTAAGTACAGCGCAGTAGGACAAAGCCAGACTAAAACCGCCACGGGTCTGGGCCTCTGGCGGTTTTTTTGCGGTACGAGAGGGCACAGTTCAGTATCCAGCGCTCGATAAGCGGAGAAAGTTACCATTGGGGATATGAATACGTTTTCCAATGCCTTCCGTGCCGAAGTGGTCCGCATGGCCCGCAAAGAGCTCAAGCCAGAGCTGCAAAGCATGCGCAAGGCCATAACGACCCATAGATCCGAGATCGCCGCTTTGAAGCGTGAGCTCAAAACCGTCACATCGCGATTGAACACGGCGCAGCGCCAGATCAAGGTAGCGGACACCCCCAAGGTAACCACCTCAGAGATATCTTCCAAGCCGTCACAGTTCGAATTCAACCCCGAGCTTTTGGAGAAGATGCGCACAGCTCTCGACATCACGCGAACCGACTTTGCGCAGTTGCTTGGAGCTTCTGCATTGTCAGTGTACAAATGGACTACCAGCGGTGTACGCCCACGGGCAGCGCAGTTGGCCAAGATCGAAGACGTGCTGCGCATGGGGCCGGGCAAAGCGCTGAAGAAGCTGCAGGAGCTGAAAGAGTCTTGACGCCGGTGCCGGATTGACCAGATCCGTCCCAATGTGCCAATTGGGGTGTGACCCTCAATGACGGCTGAGAACTCTCACCAGCGTTACATATGGGGCAAGCAACCAATGGTCAATGATGGATCGGCATTGGCGCGCTGCCGGCAACACAGTGGAATCCCGAGTGAAGAACATTGACGAATAGACAACATCGCAACTGTTCAAATTCTGTGGGGCAGCGCAGTTCCGTGAAGACGCTTTGATCGCGAGAGGATTGGGCCAAGTTTCAGAATGGGTTCGTCAACGATTCGGTACCATGGGGCGAGCAAACCGCGCTTCGCGGCATAGGAGAGAGCTGTATGAGAGGGACTGGTGCCCCGGTGCTGTATCTCGATTTCGATGGAGTGCTCCACCACGAGAACGTGTTTTGGCATCCCAACATCGGGCCCTACATCTCGGGTGCTCCCGACGGCTATGTCTTGTTCCAGCACGCTGAGTTGCTTGAGAAAATGCTGCAACCGTACCCCAAAGTGGAGATAGTGCTCTCGACGAGCTGGGTTCGTCGTTATGGGTGTGCAAGCGCAGCAAAACAGCTGCGGCCGTCCCAAAGAGCAAGAGTGGTCGGCGCCACCTTTCGCGCCAGGATGGGCGTCCAAGATTTCCTGGCAAAACCCCGTGGCATGCAGGTTTTGGATGACGCTTTGAGGCGGAAGCCCAAGAGCTGGTTGGCGCTCGATGACGACGGGTTGGGGTGGCCCGATGGGTATCTCGCCAAGCTCATCAAAACGCATCCGCATGAGGGCATTAGTGACCCTGCGGTGCAAGAAGAATTGAGAGCAAAACTAAAGGAGCTGTATCGTGCCTAAGATTCCAGACTCGTTCCCATTGGACCCGTGGCCGGCCGCTCTTTCTGGCGCGCAACCGAAACTCGCGGTCCGATTGATTGACGGCAAGTACGTCACCGGCCTGACTGATGCCGAGCGGATTGAGCGATATGAGATATGCGAGGACTTGGCCCAACAGCTCGTCGGCTACTGCAGACGCAAACAATCTGAGCGCCCCGACGAACCGCTCGATTCGCTCTTGCAGAAAGTAGAAAACAGCGCGCGAGGCAAAGGCTGGGACATCTCGCCTGTCGAGCTGACATGGGTGATGGGGCGAGTACGTGAAGCGCTGACGGATGTGGGTTAGGCCCCAATCCAGGTGCGCAACTTCAGAGCGAATGCGTTCGGAACGGTGTTCATGGATGCATGGGTAACCGGCACAGGTGGTCGGCTCATGCGGGCTACACGATAAGTTGGACACACAGGGACTTGAGTTTTGAGCAAGATTCTCTGAATGAAAGTCAGCCCGTTGGGCGATCCAAGCTAGCAGTTCAGGTCATTGAAATTTTTGCGGGCTTTGTACAGCTCCACGTCGGCCAGGACTTTTTCACTGGACGGCGCTGCAACGGCCCGCTGCTTAAGTCCTGGCAGGCTGGCGTCCAGTCGTGCACATTCCGCTTTGTCCCCGGGGCTGAGCTTGAAGCGGTGCTTGTACACGCGGTATTGCTCGGGCGTCATGCCGGTCAATGGCTTGAGTGCATCGGCCATGGCACCATCGTGTTCATGGCGCCGTACATCGGCACCCTTGCGGCTTGTGCCGGTCATCTTGTCCATGCCCTGTGTGGGCGTTGCGTCGATTTCCTTGGCGCCAATACAAGGCGCGTCCGAGTAACTCACCTTGCCCGCCGTCTCACAGCGGTAGACGGGTTTTTGCGCGTTCGCCTCGAAACCAAAGCAAAGAAGGCCCAGCAGTGCAAACGACCCATGAAAGCGTCGTTTTAGATGCAGGCGTTGAGATGGAAAGAAACGCATTGGGTTGCACCCTGAAGACAAAATACTACTCAGCCGCACGTGTTCCTCGGCATCTTGGATAGGTCGAGCATCCCCAGAACCCGTTGCCCGCGTTCGCGCCTTGTCGAGCGGTACGCAGCGCCATGGCTGCACCGCAACGCGGGCATTCAGGCTGGGAGGTCTCTTTGGCGGCTGCTGGTTCGAGGGCCGCGACCTGGGCAAGAGCTTCCGATATTCCGGCTAAGTTCGCCGATTCATTTCGAGATGTCGCCGATTGACCTTGAGCCAGCCTCGCCCGCTGGATCATTGCGAACAGTCCGGGGCCGTCAATGAGCTCGATGTTGCGACCCTGCGCAAACTCTTTCGCATCGGAGGTAAAGCGCCCCGAGGTAACCACAAAACCGCCTGTGGCTCCTTTGGCCGCCATGACGCCATAGAGCTCGCGCACCGTGGTCACACCCACCTTGTAGGCCTTCCACTGTTTGCACTGCACGAAGAATTTCTCGCTGCCTTTGAGCAGCACGAGATCGACACCGCCATCTGGCCCAGCGCCGCCGATTTCGATAACGCGGTATCCACGCTGTCGGTAGGCTTCACCGACCAAGAGCTCAAACTCACGCCAGCTCATTCCGTCCAGGACATCGGCATTGCGCGCCTGGGCCACATCCGAAACCAAGGTGTGGCGCTGTTTGCGTCGCCAGGCAGAGAGAGCCGCCGCTGCGAGGCAGAGAATCGGCACGATGTACTGACCGGCCGTTGCCAGGCCATGGATCACAGCCTTTTGCATCATGGCCCCCACCATGGCGCCCCCTTGGCCCCGAATGTCGGATGCTTGGATTGGGGCAGCCAAAGGATGCAGGGAAAGGTAGCTCACCGCAGCGAGCACCACGCAGGCCCACCAGGGGAGCATTGCAAGGAGGTCCAGCACATCCTCCAAGGGGCTGGTTTTCTTGCGTCTGGCCATGGTTCCTCCCGTTGTTGACGTGTTGTTGCACTATTTTGGCGTATGCCGCAGCCGGGAGGGTTGGCATTGAGCTTGCCCGTCGAACATCACCTCGTAGTGGTGCTGTCTGGATAATCCAGTCACATGCGAGATTCCGAGGAAAAACTTAAAGCGATGACAACAACACTGAAGGACCTTTTGGCACAACGCGCGCAGCTGGATGCCGCGATTTCAGGGGCCCGGAAAGAAGCATCCGAGGATGCGCTGAGGAAAGTACACGAGCTGGTGACTGAGTTTGGATTCACTGCCCAGCAAGTCTTCCCTTGGAAACCCATCGTCAAAAAAGTAGCCCAAAAATATCGAGATGAAAAGAGCGGCGCGACCTGGACAGGACGAGGTAGGGCACCAGCCTGGATCGCTGGGAAGAACCGTGAAGATTTCCTGATAGAGCGCCCAAGGTCTCAAGAGGGCCCATTCCTGGCCGAGATGGCAGCTGCGTCCGCAAGGAGTTAGGGCTGCCGCAACTGAGAGAGATCGCACAGTGCTTGCCTACGTTTTTTTCAGTGCTGACGTGGCCCGCGTGCTCATCCCATCGCACGCACCAGCGTTGATTGCCACGTAGAAGTGGCCTACAGACCCTCAGCACAATGTGCGTCCAGTAGAAGCCGATTGCGTGTCCAAGTGCTGTTGAAGTAGGAGTCTGACGATCTCAGCCAGCATGAAGCAGACCTCCCAAGGTCACAGTCAGCTCCGCAGCGGTTGCAGTAGTTCGCCGGGAACCACACAACGACTGCTCTCGTCGACGAAGCGGTCACCCAAACGGTCTCGATCTTTTTTTGTCCAACGACTGCGTGTATATCGCGGGAAATCAGTGGCAAACAAAGCACTCCCTTCTTGTGAAGGGGAGGCAGATGTCGTGAACCTTAGTTCCACGCGAAAGGGGTGGCCGCTGGGCGCCCAGTAGAAATCGGCCACTCATACCCTGCTCAAATTTCCGTCTGCTCCGCGATTTCGAGAGCATCATCGAGTTCGATGCCGAGGTATCTCACGGTCGATTCGAGCTTCGAGTGTCCCAGCAGCAACTGCACGGCTCGCAGGTTTTTGGTACGACGATAGATCAGTGTCGCCTTTGTTCTCCGCATCGAATGTGTCCCGTAGTCGGCGCGATCCAGCCCGAGTTCGTCCACCCAGTGCCCAAGAATCCGCGCGTACTGCCGAGTCCCCAGGTGCGGAGACTCGTGCAACCTGCTTGGAAACAGGAAATCATCCGATTTCAACGCTGCCAGCTGGATCCATGCCTGCAGCGCGTCTCGGGTTGCTGCGGTGATTTCGAACTGCACCGGTCGCTGCGTTTTGTGTTGCATGACGATGGCTCGCGCGGCCAGTTGGTCCCCGTGACACACATCACGAACCTTGAGGGCCACGAGGTCGCAACCACGTAGTTTGCTGTCGATGCCGAGATTGAAGAGCGCAAGCTCTCGGACGCGCCCTTGCATCTGTAGGCGCACCCGTAACGCCCATATCTCCTTCAGCTTGAAGGGTGCCTTTTGCCCCACTATCTTTCCCTTGTTCCAAGGCTCGTGGTGAACAGAACTGCTCGGAGTTTCCATGATGGTCTCCCATCGAGTTGAGGGGCCGACAGCTTGCGCCTGATACCTTCCTTCGTCTTGTTCTGGGTCAAGTCGTCATCTGAAACTATGTGACCGGGTGGGTGCGAGCGAGATCGAGACAGACCTGCAGAAGGGGACTCCCCACCCACTAAGCAAGCACTTCAGCTTCAGGAGTGCAGCATTGGAGTGCGGAGTGTCAGCCAATACGAGCCTCTCGCCTGTGCTCCATGCTCCGATGCACGAGCTCTAGGATTGCAACGTTGCCGCTCAAACGCTCCGAGCAATTTTTGGGGGTATAGAATAAAAGCTGTTGGTGCTCGCGATGCTGTTCAGGCATCGCAGTTCAACGGGAAGCAGGAGGGCGAGTCCCACACGGACGAACCTAACCTGCGCTGCCCCCGCAACGGTAAGCAGACGGGTGGTCCAAGGCATTGCCAAGGCCCCCATTTCTCAAAATTTCGCCACTGGGTCACACCGGGAAGGCTTTGAGAAACGTTCTGTCAGCCCGGATACCGGCCAACAAGGAGGCTGCGCCCCAAGCGCAGCCGCATTACCCAAACACCGTCGGGGAAGGCGGTGAGGGGTCTTCGCCGGTGTTCTCATGTCGTCCCTTCGCATTGCTTTGCGAGTCTGTGCCAGCGCCTGCGCGTGCGCTCGCCGGGGGCTGTCCGTTCGCCGACGGAACCTGTCCTCACCTCTCCCTTGGGTCTTTGCCGACTTTTTAACCGCGTTGTGTCCAACGCATCCAACCCAAGGAGTCACTTCATGCACATCGAACCAGGTCTGGTGGACGGGGCCAAGCTCGCCCTGAGCTACACCACGGCGGCCGCCTGCATCGGCTACACGGCCAAGCTGTCCGCGGACGCGATCAGAAAGGACGGCGCAGCGGCCCTGCTGTTACGGGCCGCGCTGGCCACGGCGCTGGTGTTCTGCTTTTTCGAGGTGCTGCCGCACCACCCGGTGGGCGTGTCCGAGGTGCACCTGATCCTGGGCACCACGCTGATGCTGCTGTTCGGCGCGGCACCCGCGGCCATCGGGCTGGCGGGTGGGTTGCTGATCCAGGGCCTGTTCTTTGCACCCTTCGACCTGCCGCAGTACGGTATGAACGTGACCACGCTGCTGGTGCCGCTGTTCGCCACCGCGGCGCTGGCTCGCCGCGTGATTCCCGACCAGATGGCCTATGTGGATCTGCGCTACGGCCAGGCCCTGAAGCTGTCGCTGGCCTACCAGGGCGGCATCGTGCTGTGGGTGGGTTTCTGGGCGCTCTACGGGCGTGGCCTGGGCGCCGAGAACCTGGTGAGCATCGGCAGCTTCGGCGCCGCCTACATGAGCGTGGTGCTGGCCGAGCCGCTGATCGATCTGGCCGTGCTCGCACTGGCCAAGACGCTGCGTGGCCTGCAGGGCAGCGCGGTGGTGGATCGCCGTCTGCACCAGGCCGCCTGACCGGGGGCACACCATGGGCCTCGGAACGGTCTGGTTTGTGGGGGCGGGTCCGGGCGACCCGGACCTGGTCACGGTCAAGGGGCGCGACCTGATCGCGCGCGCCGGGGCCATCCTGTTCGCCGGTTCGCTGGTGAACGAGGCGGCCACCCGCTGGGCACCGCCGGGTTGCCTGATCGCGGACAGCAAGGACATGACGCTGGAGCAGATGTCGGCCTGGCTGATCGCAAACGCGGCGCGCTGCGACACCGTGGTGCGCCTGCAAACCGGCGACCCGGCCCTCTACGGCACGCTCATCGAACTGGTGCAGCCGCTGGACGCCGCGGGCGTGCCGGTGGCGGTGGTGCCGGGCGTGTCTTCGGCCATGGCCTCGGCGGCGGCGGCGGTCGAGAGTTTCACCTTGCCCGAGGTCACGCAGACCACCATCTTCACGCGGGTGGAAGGCCGCACGCCCATGCCCGACGGCGAGGACCTCGCCGCGCTGGCGGCGCACCGCACGACCTTGTGCATCTTTCTGTCCATCACGCTGCTGCACAAGGTGGAAGCCGGCCTGCGCGCCGCCGGCTGGTCCGACGACGCGCCGGTGCTCGTGGTGCACAAGGCCAGCTGGCCCGGCGAAGAGCGCATCGTGCGCGGCACGCTGGCCACCATCAAACAACAGTGCCGCGACGCTGGCATCGTCAGCCAGGCCATGGTGATCGCCAGCCCCACGCTGGGCGCGCGCCACTGGCCCGAGCTGACCCGGTCCCGGCTCTACGACCCGGGCTTCACACACCGCTTCAGGAAAGCCACGACATGAATCACACCACGATCCTGCTGGTGGGCCACGGCTCGCGCGAGGACACCGGCAACCAGGAAATCCGCGTCTTCGTCGACCAGTGGCGCGCGCGCCAGCCGGCCTGGCGCATCGAGGTCTGCTTCATCGAATTTGCCGCGCCCTCGCTGCACGATGGCCTGCTGGCCGCGGCGCGGTCGTCGCGCCGCGTGCTGGTGCTGCCACTGATCCTGAATGCCGCCGGTCACGCCAAGATGGAGATTCCCGAGGCCATCGAGCACGCCCGCGAGCACGCACCCGGCGTCGAGTTCCTCTACGGCCCGCACCTGAGCGCCTGCGACCCCATCCTCGCCATCCTCAAGCGCCGCCTGCGCCAGGCCATGGCCACGCTGGACATGCCCGACCCCACCACCACCGGCGTGGTGCTGCTGGGCCGGGGCTCGTCCGACCGTGGCGCCAACGGCGACATGGCCAAGATGGCGCGCTGGCTGCAGGAAGAAAGCGACCACGAGCTGGTGGACCTGGCCTTCACCGGCATCACCTTTCCGCGGCTGGAGCGCGTGGTGCAGCGGCAGGTGCTGATCGGCCTGCGCCAAGTGGTGGTGCTGCCCTACTACCTCTACACCGGCACGCTGATGCAGCGCATCCACCGCCAGGTGGACCACCTGCGGGCGCAGTACCCGCAGATCCGCTTTGCCTGCGGCACGCACTTCGGGTTCGAGAAAGAAATCTTCGAACTGGTGGAGCAGCGCGTGCACGACCTGCTGGCCGGTGTGCCCGACAGCAAGCTGCCCTGCGACGGCTGCAGCTACCGCGAGCTCGCACACGACATGGGCCATGGGCACTCCCACGAGCACACGCACGCCCCGGTGCACGTGCACAGCCATGCGCACGAGGGTGCTGCCGCATGAGCACGGTCAACACCGTCACCGAGCAGCTCACCGCCGCCGGCCAGGCCATCGAGCACGACAGCTTCGCCATCATCGACGCCGAGGCCGGGCGGCACGCCTACTCGGCCGAGCAGTGGCCGATCGTGCGCCGCATGATCCACGCCAACGCCGACTTCGAGTTCAACGGCCTGACCGACTTCCACCCCGGCGCGGTGCGTGCGGGCGTGGCCGCGATGCTGCGCGGAGGCACCCCCGTGGTGGCCGATGTGGAGATGATCTGTTCGGGCCTGTCGCGGCCGCGCCTGGCGCACTTCGGCATGTCCACGCACCAGTTCATCAGCGACGCCGACGTGATTGCGCAGGCGCAGGCGCAGAACACCACCCGCGCCGTGCAGGCCATGCGCAAGGCACACCGCCTGGGCCTGCTGCAGGGCGCCGTCGTCGGCATCGGCAACGCGCCCACCGCGCTGATCGAACTCGTGCGGCTGATCATGGAGGACGGCGTGCGCCCGGCCCTGGTGGTGGGCATGCCGGTGGGTTTCGTGTCGGCCGCAGAGTCGAAAGACCTGATGGCGCAGATCGCCGACGTGCCCTGGATCGTCATCCGCGGCCGCAAGGGCGGCTCCACCCTGGTGGTCGCCGCCCTGCACGCGCTGCTGGCGCTGGCCGAGGCACAGCAACGCGCCGAGGGCGCCTGAATGGAAAGCACCACCCCGCGCGGTACACGAACCGGCTTCACCACCGGCGCCTGCGCGGCCGCGGCCGCCCGGGCCGCGGCGCAGGGGCTGGAAACCGGGCAGGTGCCCGACGCCATGGAGAGCCTGCTGCCCAACGGCCAGCGGGTGCGTTTTGACGTGCACGACAGGCGCTGCGATGCGCACAGCGCCCACGCCATGGTGGTGAAGTTCGCGGGCGACGACCCGGACTGCACCGACGGCGCGCACCTCACGGTGGACCTGCGCCTGCTGCCCGGCAAGGCAGGTGAGATCGCGTTCGTGGCCGGCGACGGCGTGGGCACGGTGACGCTGCCTGGCCTCGGGCTGGCGGTGGGCGGTCCGGCCATCAATCCGGTGCCGCGCCAGAACATCGCCGACAACCTGCGCGAGGCCGCGCCGAGGCTACTCACACAGCACGGGCTGGAGGTCACCGTGAGCGTGCCCGGCGGCCAGGAGATGGCGAAGAAGACCACCAACGCGCGGCTGGGCATCCTGGGCGGCATCAGCATCCTGGGCACCACCGGCATCGTCAAACCCTATTCCACCGCCGCCTGGCGGGCCAGCGTGGTGCAGGGCATCCAGGTGGCGGCCACGCTGGACCACGGTGTGGTGGCGCTGACCACCGGCGGCCGCACCGAGACATTTGCCATGCAGACGCTGCGTGCGGAACGCCCTGGCCTGCCCGCCGCCTGCTTCGTGCAGATGGGCGACTTCCTGCGCTACGCGTTGGATGAGGTGGTGGCCCAGGGCCTGCCCGAGGTGGTGCTGGGCGTGATGGTGGGCAAGCTGACCAAGATCGCCCAGGGCGAGACCATCACCCACGCCAACCGCAACGTGGTGGACACCGACCTGGTCGCCGAGATCGCCCGGCAGATCGGCGCCACGGACGAAGACTGCGCCGCCATCGCCGCCGCCGAGACCGCGCGCTTCGGCGCCGAGCTGATGGTCGAACGCGGCCTGGGCCCGGCCTTTCACCAGGCGCTCGCACAGCGCGCCATCGACACACTCACCGCGCCCGAGCGCTACGGCCACGCGTTTGCGCTGCGCGTGCTGGTGTGCGACTTCAGCGGCAAGCTGGTGGCCGACGTGCGCTCGGCCCCCGTCGAGGCGCGCCCCCGCCCCGCCACCGCCGGCCGCACCGGCATCGGCCACACCCACCACTTCGACTTCGACACCGAATGAACGACCTGCCCTCCCACGATCCCAACCGCTGCCGCGTCATCGGCGTGCTCGACGACGGCGTGGCCAGCCTCGGCGCCACCGCGCTGGCCCACCTGCGCACGGCCGACGTGGTGATTGGCGGCGCGCGCACGCTGGCGCTGTTCCGCCACGCACTCAAGCCCGGCACCCTCACCCACGACCTGACAGGACAATTGAAGGCCGTGCCCGGCTGGGTGCGCGCCGCACGCGAGGCCCACCAGTCCTGCGTGGTGCTGGCCACCGGCGACCCGCTGTGCCACGGCATCGCACCCTACCTTGCCCAGCACCTGTGCCTGGACGCGCTGGAGATCCTGCCCAACCTCTCGACCCTGCAACTGGCCTGTGCCCGCGTGGGCCTGGCCTGGCAGGACGCACGCATCGTCTCCGTGCACGCCGCCGACGCAGGCGAGTGGCAGCGCGGTGCCCCACCCTCGCACGGCCTGTACGCGCTGGCCCAGGCCCTGCGCGCCGAGCAGCGCCTGCTGCTGCTGACCAGCCCGGCCAACTGCCCCGACCGCATCGCCCGCCTGCTGCTGGCCGAAGGTCTGGGCAGCGACTTCCACATGGCCGTGGCTGAAGACCTGCTGCAGCCCGACGAACAGGTGCATGCGCAGCTCAGTCCCACCGAGGCGGCCAGCATGCGCTTTGCCGAGCTGAACGTGGTGCTGCTGTGGCGCACCCGGCCGCGACCGCAACCGGTGCGCTTCGGCCTGGCCGACAGCGCCTTCGAGCAGCGCCAGCCCGAGAAAGGCCTGATCACCAAGCAGGAGGTGCGCGCCGTCAGCCTGGCGCGGCTGCAGCTGCACGCCGACAGCGTGGTCTGGGACATCGGCGCCGGCAGCGGTTCGGTGGGCCTGGAGGCCGCCCGCCTGTGCCCGCAGGGCCATGTGTTCGCCATCGAGAAGAACGAGGCCGACCACGCCATCGCCCGGCGCAACCATGCAGCTTTCGGCGTCAGCAACTACACGCTGCAGCACGGCAAGGCGCCCGAGGGCCTGGAGGACTGGCCCGACCCCGACGCAGTGTTCATCGGTGGCTCGGGCGGCGAGCTGGCCGGACTGATCGAGCAGGTGTTGCGGCGCCTGCGGCCCGGCGGCCGGCTGGTGATGAACTTCGTGACACTGGAGAACCTGGCCACCGCCACCCAGGCCCTGCAGCAGCTGAACGCCGACTGGGACGTGCTGCAGCTGCAGGCGGCGCGCAGCCGCCCCATCCTGCACATGCACCGCATGGCGGCCGAGAACCCGGTGTGGCTGGTGTGCGCCGGCGTGGGCCCCATGGGCCACGGCGAACACGGGCCGGTGGTGGCGGCCGAGGAGACGGCGCATGGCTGACGTCACGCCTTCAACCACCCCGCGCATGGGCACCCTGCACGGCATCTCGCTGGGCCCGGGCGACCCCGGCCTGATCACCCGCGCGGCCTGGGCCGCGCTGGAGTGCCGCGACGCCATCTGGGTCTACCCGGTGCGCAGTGGCAAGACGCCCAGCTATGCGCTGGACATCGTGATGCGCGCCGGGCTGCCGTTGCCCGAAACGCACACGCCGCTGCTGTTTCCCATGACCCACGACGGCGAGAAGCTGGCGCGCGCCTGGCTGAAGGCCGCGCAGACCGTGCTGCCCTGGCTGCAGGCCGGGCGCGAGGTGCTGTTCCTGGTCGAGGGCGATGCCTCCACCTACGCCACCTTCGGCCACCTCGCGCGCACCCTGCGCGGGCTGGACGAGCGGGTGCCGGTGCGCACCATCGCAGGAGTCAATTCGTTCACCGCGGCCTGTGCGGATGTGGGCGAACCGTTCGCCGAGCAGGACGACACAGTGGCCATCGTGCCGGCGGCCTACGGCGTGGGCGCGGTCGACCGGCTGCTGCCCGACTTCGACACCCTGGTGCTGATGAAGATCAAGCCGCTGATCGAGGACCTGCTGGACTGGCTGGAGGCGCGCGACCTGCTGGCCGGCGCGCATTTCGTGGAGCGTGTGGGCGCGCTGGACGAGCGCCGGCTGTCCGGCCCCGAACTGCTCACGCTGCGCGGCAGCAAGGTCAGCTACCTCTCGCTGCTGATCGTGAAGAACCCTCATCGCGTGCGCGGCGAGCGCATCAAGGGCTGCCTGAAAAAGAGCGGCCCACCGCCACTGGAGACCACCCCATGAACCCGGACATCACCGCCCCTCCCCGCGTCTGCCTGGTCGCCATCACGAAACACGGCTCTGCCCAGGCGGCCACGCTGGCGCGGCAGCTGCCTCAGGCGTCGCTCTGTGTCGCGGCCAAGTTTGCAGAAGCCACAAGGGGCCTGTCCAACCCGGTGCAGGCGTACGAAGGCGCGTTCAAGGACCAGATCGGGTCGCTCTTCCAGGCCTTCGACCAGATCGTGTTCTTCGTCTCACTGGGTGCGGTGGTGCGGCTGATCGCACCCCACCTGAAGAGCAAGGACGAGGACCCCGGCGTGCTGGTGGTGGATGACGCCGGCCAGTTCGTCATTCCCGTGCTCTCGGGCCACGTGGGCGGCGCCAACGCCATGGCCGAGACCGTGGCCGCGCTGCTGGGCGCCACGGCGGTGCTCACCACCGCGTCGGACGTGGGCAAGACCATCCCGGTCGACATCCTGGGCCGTGAGCTGGGCTGGCAGGTTGAGGCGCCCAAACTCAACATCACCCGCGTCTCGGCCGCGGTGGTCAACGAGGAACCGGTGGCCGTGGTGCAGGAGGCCGGCAGCCCGCACTGGTGGACCCGCCCCACCCCGCTGCCGCCGAACATCCACCGCCACACGCGCCTGGAGGATGTGGATCTGGCCCGCTACCGCGCGGTGCTGTGGATCACCCACCGCCCGGTGGACGACACGCTCTGGCAGACGCTGCACGAGCGGCTGGTGGTGTACCGCCCGCCGCTGCCGGCCGGCAACGACGCCACCACCGAGGCCGCGGCATGAAGGTGGCCCTGGGCATCGGCTGCGACCGCGGCACGCCCCTGGCTACGCTGGCGCGAGCGGTCGACGAAGCCCTGGCCGTGGCCGGCCTTCAGCGCGGACAGGTGACCGGCGTGGGCAGCATCACGCTCAAGGCCGACGAACCCGCGCTGCTGGCGCTGGCCGCGCAGGCCGGCTGGCCGCTGCACTTCTACCCCGCCACCCAGCTGGCCGAGGTGGTGGTGCCCCACCCGTCCGAAACCGTGCGCCGCCACACCGGCACCCCTTCGGTCTCCGAAGCCGCGGCGCTGCTGGCCGCGGGCACCACCGAGGCCTCCGCCCTGTGCGTCGAGAAGCACCGGCTGCGCGGCGGCGACGGGCGCAACGCCACGGTGTCGGTGGCGCGGGTGATGCCGCGCACAGCCATCCCGCCCTGTGTCGCCAACCCCGATCCGGCGCGCCGTTTCACAGCCAGCGAACGCGAAGCCGTGCAGGCGCTGATGCAGGTGCGGCGCGACATGCGCCACTTCACTGCCGGTGCGCAGGTCGCCGAAGACGTGCGGGCCCGCCTGCAATCGGCGCTGCTCGCCGCGCCGTCCGTGGGCCTGATGCAGCCGCTGCGGGTGTTGCGCATCACCGACCCTGTATTGCGCGACCGGCTGGCCGCTGCCGTGGACCAGGAGCGCATGCGCACCGCGCAGGCCCTGGGCCCCCGTGCGGCTGAGTTCCTGGCACTGAGGGTGGAAGGGGTGCGCGAGTGCGCCGAACTGTGGGCGCTGGTGCTGGCGCCAGACGACGGCACGCTGTTCGGTCGCCGCACGCTGGCGAGCGAAATGGCGTGGTGCTCGGCGGGCGCCGCCGTGCAAAACCTCTGGCTGGCCGCGCGCGCCGAACACCTGGGTCTCGGATGGGTGTCGCTGTTCGAACCCGGCGACCTGCACACGCTGCTGGCGCTGCCCGCGGGCGCCGTGCCGCTGGGCCTGTTGTGCATCGGTCCGGTGGATCGCTTCTACGAAACACCCCTGCTCATCCAGCAACAGTGGCGCCAGGCGCGTCCGGTGCCGGCCCTGTTCACCGAGAACAACTGGGCCCCGTCCTGGAACACCGACACCAGCGCCACCACCGAACAACCGCTGCACAGCTGACCGCGGCCTTGCCATTGAACCCCCGCCCGTCCCAAGGAACGACATGACCACAGACACCCCCGTCACTGCCCCGCGCAACGCGGGCACCACCGGCCGCATCAGCCTGGTGGGCATCGGCCCCGGCCATACCGACCACATGACCGCCCGCGCGCGCGCCGCCATCGCCGAGGCCGACGTGGTGGTTGGCTACGTCACCTACATCAAGCTGGTGGCCGACCTGCTGGACGGCAAGGAAGTCGTGCGCAAGGGCATGACCGAAGAGCTGGACCGCGCCGTGCACGCGCTGGCCGCGGCCCGCGCCGGCAAGAAGGTGGCGCTGATCTCGTCGGGCGACGCCGGCGTCTACGGCATGGCCGGCCCGACCTACGAGGTGCTGTTCCAGGCCGGCTGGACGCCGGAGGACCATGTGGCGGTGGAGATCGTGCCCGGCGCGTCGGCCATCAACGCCTGCGCGGCCCTGGTCGGCGCGCCGCTGACGCACGACTTCTGCTCCATCTCGCTGTCCGACCTGCTGACGCCCTGGCCGGTGATCGCCCGGCGCCTGGACGCCGCCGCCGCGGCCGACTTCGTGGTGGCGCTTTACAACCCAAAGAGCGGGCGCCGCACGCGCCAGATCGTCGAGGCGCAGCGCCTGTTCCTGCGCCACCGCCGGGCGGACACGCCGGTGGCGATCGTCAAGAGCGCTTACCGGCGCCGCCAGCACATCGTGCACACCACCCTGGACCAGATGGCCGAACAGGAGATCGGCATGCTCAGCACCGTGCTGATCGGCAACAGCAGCACCTTCCTGCGCGAGGGGCTGATGGTCACCCCGCGCGGTTACGCCAACAAATACGACGTGGACCAGGGCTTCGAGACCCGCGAAGGCGAGAAGGCCGGCCGCTCGCTCTCCAGTGGCCTGCTGGGCTGGATCGAGGGGCTGCGGGCCGAGCACGCAGCCGGCGCGGGACTGGTCGAACTCGCCAGCCGACACCGCCTGCCCGCCGACTACATCGCACAGGTGCTGGCGGCGCCCGATGCACACGCACCGGCCGAGGCCGGCACAGAGGAGACCGAGGCATGAGCAGCACAGAAAAACCCCGCATCGGCGACTACTGCCGGCACCTGCTGGTCTGCACCGGCACGCGCTGCACGCAGGACGGCGCGGCGCAGGTGCTGTTCGACAGCCTGGGCGAGAAGTTCAAGGCCGCCGGGCTGAACGAAGGCGCGCTTCGCGTCAAGCGCAGCCGCGTGAGCTGTTTTGCTGCCTGCAAGGGCGGCCCCATCCTGTGCGTGCAGCCCGACGGCACCTGGTACCACGGCGTGACCCCCGACAACATGGACCGCATCATCGGGCAGCACCTGGTGGGCGGACAGGTAGTCGCCGATCTGGTGTTCCACCAGGGACCGGGGGTCATCGATGGTGAGTGAGACGCCGGCTGCGGGCTCGGTCTGCATCGTTGGCGCCGGGCCGGGACCGGCCGACCTGATGACGCTGCGCGCGCTGAACCGGCTGAAACAGGCCCAAGTGGTGGTGCACGATCGGCTGATCGCCGAGGATGTGCTGGCGCTGATCCCGGCCGCCGCCCGGCGTGTGTACGTGGGCAAGGCGCTGGGACACCACGCGGTCCCGCAGGAAGAGATTCATGACCTGCTGGTGGGGCATGCGCGCCAGGGCCTGCGCGTCGTTCGCCTCAAAGGTGGTGACCCCTATGTGTTCGGACGTGGTGGCGAGGAAGTGCTGGCGCTGCAGGCGGCCGGCATTGCATTCGAGGTGGTGCCCGGTGTGACAGCCGCCAGCGGCTGCTCCGCCGCGGCTGGCATTCCGCTGACTCACCGCCACCTTGCAGCCAGCTGCGTGTTTCTGCCCGGCCATCTGGCGGACGACCAGGCCAGTCACGACTGGCAAGCCCTGGCGGGTGCGGGGCAGACCCGGGTGTTCTACATGGGCGTTCAGCGTCTGGCGCAGATTGCCCAGGCCTTGATCGCCCACGGGCTGCCGCCCGACACACCCGCGGCCATCGTCCAGGACGGTGCCCGACCCACACAGTCCGTTCTGGCCCACCCATTGCGCCGCTTGGTCGAGATCGCTCCCCCCTACGGTCCTCGACCGGGCTTGCTGATCATTGGCGAAACGGTGCGACTGAGCCCGTCATTTGAAGAATGATGCGAGTGTCTGAGTCGACGGCAAGGGCGCTGACTCTCCTTGGAGCTGATCGCTGCTGCCTGGCGCAGCAGACAATTTGGGGATTCGGACACATTTCCGGCAGCCAACGCTAGTGTTGCACTGCTTCTCGAAGTTAGCGGTGTCCCGTGCGTCCCCTACTCAGTGCTTGTCCTGCAGGAGGACCCGGCGTTCGATCCGCAATCGGTTCAGCGTCAGCTGTGTGTGTATCAGCGATCATTGAGTCGTACACCGAAGGTGACGGCAGTCAGCCTGAACCGGGTACCGATGGGCGTTCTATGACCGGCAGCTCATGGCCGACCTCTGCCGGTCAGAGCTAGCGGAGCGGCCAGCCTTAGCCGGCACAGGTAGTCAGTTCAACCGGAATACGCAGTGTGCTCATATATGAGCAGCGGGAGCCGCAAAAACGCTGAGCCGTCCGATCTACATAGTCAACCGTGTACTTCGGCGCATGGTGCTTCTGAATTTCCCGAACGGCACTCGCACAGGGCTGGAGAGCTTCTACACAGCACACGCATTGCGCTGTACGACTTTATTCCAACGCTCAGCCAAATTTTTACGACTTTTTTGTGAGTTGTACGAGTTTATTCTCACCAAACAAACAACGCCCCAGGCGCGCGCCGGTCATTCGACTGTCACGCTCTTGGCCAGGTTGCGCGGCTTGTCCACATCGGTGCCACGAGCGCAGGCTGTGTGATAAGCCAGCAGCTGCAGCGGCACCACGTGCAGCAGTGGGCTGAGCTGACCATAGTTTTCAGGCATGCGGATGACGTGAATGCCTTCGCTGCTTTCGATGCGGGTGTCGGCGTCGGCCAGCACATACAGCACGCCGCCGCGCGCGCGCACTTCCTGCATGTTGCTCTTGAGTTTTTCAAGCAAGGCGTCGTTGGGCGCTACGGTCACCACGGGCATGCTGCTGGTCACCAGGGCCAGGGGGCCGTGTTTGAGCTCACCAGCGGGGTAGGCTTCAGCGTGGATGTAGCTGATTTCCTTGAGCTTGAGCGCGCCTTCGAGCGCAATGGGGTAGTGCAAGCCCCGGCCCAGAAACAGTGCGTTTTCCATGCGGGCAAAGTCTTGTGCCCAGCTGATGACCTGCGGCTCCAGCGCCAGCACGGCTTGCAGCGCCACAGGCAGGTGGCGCATGGCTTTGATGTGAGCGGCTTCCTGCTCTGCCGTGAGACGCCCCCGCGACTGTGCCAGCGCCAGCGTCAGCAAAAACAGGCCGGCGAGCTGGGTGGTGAAGGCCTTGGTGCTGGCCACGCCGATCTCGACGCCCGCGCGCGTGACATAGGCCAGCTTGCATTCGCGCACCATGGCACTGGTGGCCACATTGCAGATGGTCAAGGTGTGCTGCATGCCCAAAGACTGGGCATGGCGCAACGCAGCCAGGGTGTCGGCGGTCTCGCCCGATTGGCTGATGGTGACCACCAAGCTGCGCGGGTTGGGCACGCTGGTGCGGTAGCGGTATTCGCTGGCCACTTCCACCTGGGTGGGGATGCCGGCGATTTCCTCGAGCCAGTATTTGGCCGCGCAGCCGCTGTAATAGCTGGTGCCGCAGGCCAGGATGAGCACGCTGTCGATCTCTTTGAAAACGCGCCATGCCGCTGCGCCGGGCTCGCCGTGCAGGCCGGCACCGTCAAACAGTTCGGGCACGATGCCTTCGACGCCTGCGAGCGTGTCGGCAATGGCGCGTGGCTGCTCGAAGATTTCTTTTTGCATGTAGTGGCGATAGGGGCCCAGCTCTGCCGCACCGCTGTGGGCCTGCACGGTGCGCACGGGACGTTGCGCAGGGGTGAGGCTTTCGCGCCCCTTGCCAACAATCCAGTAACGGCCTCTTTGCAGGTCTACCAGGTCGCCTTCTTCGAGGTAAACAACCTGGTCAGTGACGCCCGCCAAGGCCATGGCGTCGCTGGCCAGAAAGTGCTCGGAGCCATCCTTTCCCACGCCCAGTATCAGTGGCGAACCCGCCCGCGCACCCACCACGCGTTGGGGTTCGTCCTTGTGCATCACGGCGATGGCGTAGGCGCCACGCAGTTCGGCCACAGTGGCACGCACCGCGTCGAAAAGATCGCCGTTGTAGTGACTGTCCACCAGGTGCGCAATGACTTCGGTGTCGGTCTGGCTGGCAAACACATAGCCGCGCGCCTGCAGCGCGGCGCGCAGCTCTTCGTGGTTTTCGATGATGCCGTTGTGCACCACCGCCACGCGCCCGGGCGTGCTGGCAGATGCATCTGCGCCGGTGCCATGGCTGAAATGGGGGTGCGCGTTGGACACGGTCGGCGCGCCGTGCGTGGCCCAGCGGGTGTGCGCGATGCCGGTGGCGCCTTCAAGGTGGTCGGTCTGCACCTGCTCCAGCAGCTCGGCCACGCGGGCCGTGCTGCGCGCGCGCCGCAGCCCCGCAGACGACGATGCATTCAGGCTGGCCGCATGCACCGCCACGCCACAAGAGTCATAGCCGCGGTACTCCAGCCGCTGCAGGCCCTGGACAAGAATGGGAACGATGTTGCGCGATGAAACTGCGCCGACGATGCCGCACATAGGAAAGCTCCTGTGAATATGCTGCGATGGTAGGGCGTGCGATATTTAATTTTCAATCAAGATTTGAAGCCACTTGATTGAATATTTCACCAATCTTTTGAAACGACTGAAAATTTCATAAACTCCCGATATATGGAATTATCAACAATCGATGCCATCGACCTGCAGCTGCTCGACCTGCTGCAGCGCGATGCCGCGCAAAGCAACCAGGCGCTGGCGCAGCAGGTGCATGTGTCTGCGCCCACCTGCCTGCGGCGCATCAAGCGCCTGCACACCGAAGGCCTGATCGAGCGCCAGGTGGCCCTGCTGCAGCCCGACCGGCTGGCCGCGCTGCAAGGCCACGGGCTGTCGGCCATTGTGGAAGTGACGCTGGACCGCCAGGGCACCGAATGGCTGGACGGCTTTGAGGCCCGTGCCGTGGCCGAAGACTGCGTGCAGCAGTGCTGGCGCGTGTCGCCGGGGCCGGATTTCATGCTGGTGGTGCACACCCGCGACATGCCAGGCTATCTGGCACTGTCGCAGCGCCTGTTCACCGACGACGCCAATGTGCGCAACGTGAAAGCCTTTTTTGCCACCCGTCGCGCAAAATTTGAAACAAAAGTGCCACTAGCCCTTTCGTAGCAAGCGGCAATAGCTATGTTTTTCATAGCGTTTTAATCCATCCATCTGCACTCCGTACGGGGCGGGTTGCCGTGGTGGCAGGCTGCGGCATACAGTCAGCCCCAACAGCTGCCCCGCGCAGCCCCACCGCGAAGGAAACGCCGCATGGAATTCAAGGACTACTACCAGGTGCTGGGTGTCAGCAAAACGGCCACCGCCGATGACATCAAGAAGGCCTACCGCAAGCTGGCGCGCAAATACCACCCCGACGTGAGCAAGGAAGCCGATGCCATGGCGCGCATGGCCGAGATCAACGAGGCCAACGCCGTGCTCTCCGACCCCGAAAAGCGCGAGGCTTACGACGCCCTGGGCCGCCAGGCACCACACCGCCCGGGGCAGGACTTTCGCCCCCCGCCCAACTGGGACGCGGGCTTCGAGTTCTCCGACGGGGCCGGCGCAGCCGGTGGAACCGACGGCGAATTCAGCGACTTTTTTGAGCAGCTGTTTGGCCGCCAGGCGCGCGCGCAGCGTGCGCACCGTGCTACGGGCCAGCACCGCCAGGCGCCACCGGATGCCCAATGGGGTGGTGCACCACCGCCCACGCGCGGCAACGACCAGCACGCCAAGATCGAGCTTGATCTGCTGGACGCCTACCAGGGCGCCGAGCGCACCCTGGCGCTGCGCGGCGCCCGGCTGGACGAGGCGGGGCATATGGTTCATGAACAACGCAGCCTGCAGGTCAAGATCCCCAAGGGCGTGCGCGAAGGCCAGCTCATCCGCCTGTCGGGCCAGGGCAGCCCGGGCACGGGCGGCGCCCCCGCGGGCGACTTGTTTCTGGAGGTGCAATTCAAGCCCGACCCGCGCTGGCGCGCCGTCGACCGCGATGTGTACCAGCCTGTGGCCGTGGCACCCTGGGAAGCCGAGCTGGGCGCCGTCGTCGAGGTGCAGACCCCGGCAGGCGCCTTGGAGGTGACCGTGCCTGCGCACTGGAAAACCGCACGCAAGCTGCGCCTGAAGGGCCGGGGCATTCCGGCCGCCACGCCCGGGGATCTGTATCTGGAACTGACGGTTGCCCTGCCCCCGGCCCACACCGATGCCGAACGCGCTGCCTACACCGCGCTGGCCCATGCCTTCCCCCGCTTCAACCCCCGCGCCACCCCGGGAGCCTGACCATGACATCTGCCCACAACACCCCCACCGTGCAGCCGGGCGAGCTGCTGGACGACTCGGCCCTGCTCTCCCTGGAAGACCTGGCCCGCACCTGCCACATGGCGCCGGGCTGGGTGAGCGAACGGCTGGAGGCCGGCCTGCTGCAGGCCGACAGCCCGGACGGCCACTGGCGCTTTGTCAGCGCCACCGTGGTGCGCGCACGCCGGCTGGCCCAGCTGGAAACCACCTTCGACGCCGATCCCCATCTTGCAGCCCTCACGGCCGACCTGATGGAGGAAGTGGCACATCTGCGCCAACGCCTGCAGCACCTGGAGGCCGCCACGGGCCCTGGACCACAACCCAGGTGACCTGCGTGGTGACCCGTGTCGTGACATCACCGTGCCATTTTTCGCTGGCGCTGGCGGGAGGCAACCTGTAGGATTTCGTAACAACTCCCTGTCTGCCGGGCTCCCGGCACACCATGCCCCAGTGGCGCCCGACTCACCCATTGACGATGCCCAATCCCAAGCGCCAACTCCCCCGCCGCGTCTATCCCTTGCGCGCGCTGGGCATGGGGCTTGCGGGCCTGGTGGTGGGCGTGGTGCTGTGGGAGCGCAATGCTGGCCTGGCGGCATGGCTGTGCATGGCTGCGATCTCTTTCGTGTGGCCCCATGTGGCCCACCTGCTGAGCCGCCGCAGCGCTGACCCCTACCGCGCCGAAATACGCAACCTGCTGGTGGATTCGGCGCTGGCAGTGGTCCTGGTGACCCTGATGCACTTCAACTTGCTGCCCAGCGTATTGCTGGTCACGCTGACCATGGTGGACAAGATCACCACCGGCATCCGGGGCCTGTGGGCCCGCTCGCTGCCGGGCATGGCGGGGGCTGCAGTGGCCGGTGCGGCGTTCAACGGCTTTCAGTGGGCGCCAGAAACATCCATGCCGGTGATTCTGGCGTGCCTGCCCGTGATGGTGCTGCACACCCTGTCGGTCAGCTTGGTGAGCTACCGCCTGATCCGCAGGGTGTCACGCCAAAACCAGCTGCTCGACGAATTGCGGCGCATCGACGCCCTCACGGGCCTGTATGACCGCGGCCACTGGCAGGAGCAGGCCGAAGCCACGCTGCGCCGCCACCACGCCACCGATGAACCGGCCTGCCTGGTGATGCTGGACATCGACCATTTCAAGCAGATCAACGACCAGCATGGCCACACCGTGGGCGACGAGGTGCTGCGCGCGCTGGCGCGCATCGTGCTCAGCAATGTGCGCGCCACCGACTGCGCTGGCCGCTACGGCGGCGATGAGTTCGCCATCGTGCTGCGCGGCATGCACCTGGACGGCGCCACGGCGGTGGCCCATCGCATCCGCGAACAGGTGCAAGCCCTGCAGTTGCACGACATGCCCGACCTGCAGTTCACCACCAGCATGGGCGTGGCAACGGCCGACCACCGCCACAGCAGCCTGCGCGCATGGACCAACGCCGCCGATGCCGAGCTTTACCAGGCCAAGGCTGCGGGGCGCAACCGTGTATCGGCCAGTTCCATGCCAGACATGGCGCCGGTGGTGTAGCCGCTTCGTCTTGCTGATTCGGCGCCAGCGCCCGGCGCAGGGTGGGGCCGCCAATGCGGGTCAATGCCCACCAGGTGCCTGCCTGCGCAGGGCGGCGGGCAAAAGCGGCGAAAAAGCTGCAGCCATCAGGCGGCGTCGCTTGGCCACTCCACCCGCACCGTGCAGCCAGCGCCCGGCACGGCGGTGGCCGTGATGGCGCCGCCATGGCGTTGCGCAATGGCGCGGCACAGCGCCAGCCCTGTGCCCACGCCTTCAAACTCGCTTTCGCGGTGCAGGCGCTGGAACACACCAAACAATGTGCCGGCGCGTGCGGGGTCAAACCCCACGCCGTTGTCCTGCACGGTAAAGGCCACATGGCCAGCCGGTGCGACAACAGCCTGCACGGCAATGCAGGGCTGCGCTGCCTGGCGCGTGAACTTGAGGGCGTTGCCCAACAGCTGCACCAGCAGCTCCTGCAGCAAGGCGGGGTCGGCCTGCAGCGTGGGCAGATCCAACGCAATGCGCCACTCTACCGCCCGCCCGGGCTCGACAGCGGCAAGTGAGGCACGCGCCTGAACGATGGCATCTGCCAGCAAGACGGGCTGCAAGCGCAGCGGCGCCCGGCCCGCGCGCACCAGAGCCAGCAGGCCGTCGATCATGAGGCCCATGCGTTTGGCGGACTGGTCCATGGTGGCCAGAAAACCCAGCGCCTCCTGCACCTCGGGACCCTGCGCCACCTCGGGCGGCAAGTCGCCCAGCACCTCGCGCACCAGCGTGCCGTACGAGGTGACATGCCGCAGCGGCGCGCGCAGGTCGTGCGAAACGGCGCGCAAGAACTCTTCTTGCGCAGCGGCCATGTCGGCCACCTGCTGCTGGCTGCGGGCCAGCTCGGCGCGCAACTCCTGCAGCTGGTGATCGACGATGGCGTCGGGTTGCGTCATGGCTTGGGCATCTTGGCGGGGCGCTGCCAGTTTTCTTTGGTGATCTGCTTGCCCCGCGCCACGCCCAGCGCACCCGCAGGCACATCCTTGGTGATGGTGGAGCCGCCGCCCACGGTGGCCCCCGCGCCAATGGTCACAGGCGCCACCAGCACGCAGTTGCTGCCGATGTGCACGTCGGCCTCAATCACGGTGCGGTGCTTGTTGGCGCCGTCGTAGTTGGCAGTGATGCTGCCAGCACCGTAATTCACGCGCTCGCCCACGGTGGCGTCACCCAGGTAGGCGAGGTGGTTGGCCTTGGCGCCGTCGGCCAGGGTGCTGTTCTTCACTTCCACAAAGTTGCCGATGTGCACCTCGCGGCCCAGTTGCGCGCCGGGGCGCAGGCGGGCAAAGGGGCCAATCAATGCGCCCTCGCCCACCGTGGCACCGAGCTTCTCGCCGTCGATGTGGGTGTAGGGGTGGATAACGGCGCCCGCAGCGATGCGCGCGTTGGCAATGCAGCAGTTCGCGCCGATGCTCACGCCCTCGCCCAGCTCCACACGGCCGGTAAAGACGCAGTTCACATCCAGCTCCACGTCCTGCCCGCAGACCAATGCGCCGCGCACCCCGGTGCGGGCATCGTCGCGCAGGTCAAACCGTGCGGGGTCGGCCAGGCGCACGCCTTGCTCCATCAAGGCCCGCGCGGTGCGCAGCTGGTGCGCGCGTTCCAGTTCGGCCAGTTGCAGCGGGCTGTTCACGCCCGCCACCTGCAGCGCATCGGTGATGCGGTGGGCCGCCACGGGCACGCCGTCGGCGACGGCCATGGCGACAATGTCGGTAAGGTAGTACTCGCCCTGGGCGTTGTGGTTGGTCAGCCGTGCCAGCCAGCCACGCAGCAGGCGCGCGGGCACGGCCATGATGCCGCTGTAGACCTCGGTGATGGCACGCTGGGCGTCGGTGGCGTCTTTGTGCTCCACGATACCTTGCACCGCGCCTTCGGCATTGCGCACGATGCGGCCATAGCCCGTGGGGTCGGGCAGGGTCACTGTGAGCAGCGCCAGCTGCCCGCCGGCGCTGGCAGCCACCAGCGCGCGCAGCGTACCGGCCTGGGTCAGCGGCACATCGCCCGACAGCACCACCACTGTGCCGTCATCGCGCAGGTGGGGCACGGCCTGCTGCACGGCGTGGCCGGTGCCCAGCTGGGGCTCCTGGCGCACGAACTTCAAGTCAAATGTGCCTGTAGCGCTTGCTGCACCTACGGTAGCCGCTTCTACTTCTGTAGCGCCGTGGCCGGTGATGACGATGGCGCTGCGCGCCTGCAGGTGCGCGGCCTGGTCCAGAACATGGTGCAGCAGCGGGCGCCCGGCCAGGCGCTGCAGCACTTTGGGGATGCGGCTTTTCATGCGCGTGCCCTTGCCGGCCGCCATGATGAGAATGTCGAGTGAGGTCATGAAAAAGAAGTGTTGTGTGCACAGCAGGCACCCGCCGCGCGGGCATGGCACGAATTATCGTGCGGCACACTGCAATGCACCAAACGCTATAAATACAATAGCTACTAGCGCTTATCCATTAAGCGCTAGAGGCCATTTTGACCATATTTTTAGCAACGCAGGCGGTGCCTACAGCAACGGCATCAGCCGCGGCGGGGTGTCGTAATACTCGGCGATGCGCGCCAGGGCCCGCGTGTTCAGCAGGCGCAGCCGCCCGTTCTTGATCTCGTGCAGGCCCAGCCTCGACAAGCCGCGCAGCGTGCGGTTGGTGTGCACCAGCGACAACCCCAGTGCATCGGCGATGTGCTGCTGGTTGAGCGGAAACGCCACCGTGCCGTCCTCCACCAGCCCGATGCGGTCGAGCCGCCGGTACAGGTGCATGATCAGCATCGCCACGCGCTCGGTGGCGTTGCGGCGGCCGGCGGTCAGCAGGTTGTCGTCCACATGGCCTTCTTCGTGCGCCGACAGCCAGGTGATGTCGTAACCCAGGCGCGGATGTTCGCGAAACAGGGCCCACAGGCTGTCGCTCTGGAACACGCACAAAGAGCAATCGGTGAGTGCCTCGATGCCATGTGCGGACACATCGCCAAACTCTTGCTGCAGACCCACCAGGTCGCCGGGCAGCAAGAAATTGAGGATCTGGCGGCGCCCGTCGCTCATGGTCTTGTAGCGAAATGCCCAGCCCGAATACAGCGTGAACAGCTTGGCGTTGGTCTGGTTCTCACGCACCAGCGCGCCGCCCGCGGCCACCGCCAGGCTGTCGGTACGAAAGCCCTCAATGAAATTAAGCACCTCGGGCTTTACCGCCGTAAATGCGCCGGTCTTGCGCAAGCGGCATTCGCGGCATGTGGGAGGGCACGCGTGGGGCGGCAAGGTGGCAATCATGGTGCGGCGATTCTAGGTGGGGGAAGGCAATCCACCCGAGACTACGCGCCCCGCAGCGCAGCGGGCACGCAACGCCCGCCCCGACTGTGTCTTTTGACATTGCGCGGCTATCGCCCCACTCCTACATTCAGTCGCACTTATGACCCATTGCGCCGCCCTCTACGAAGTGCTCTACGTGAGCACCCTCGCCCCCCTTCACCCCCCGAGAGTGGTGGCCGAGATTGCCGCAAGGGCGCGCCATGTCAACGCCGAACTCGATGTCACGGGTCTGCTGATTTTTGACGGCCAGCGTTTTTGCCAACAGCTCGAAGGCCCGCAAAAGTCCGTGCTCAAACTCATCGAGCGCATCCGCAACGACCCGCGCCACATCAACGTGGAGGTGCTGCACCATGGCCCACTGGCGGGGCGGCGGTTTCAGCAGTTCACCCTGGCGTTCAGCACCGTGGAGGACGTGGACGCCCTGGCCCGCATGGAGCAACTGGACGGAGAAGCCGCACTGGCCGCGTTTGAGACCGTGCGCGGAGATGCCCTGCGCTAAGGCAATGCGGATTCAGACCGTGCCGAACAACTAACCCGCTGGCGCCAGGGCATTGCCTGGTAAAGCGCAAACCGGGCCAGGCCCGCGGCACACCGCCCACCAGCGTGCACGACCTTTGCAACGTCCGTGCCCAGGGCCCGCCCAAGCTGCCCCAAGGCTTGCCCCAGGTCGCGCAGCGGTTGCGCCACGCCATGCTCCCAGTCACGGGCTTCGGCGCTGGCGGCACGCAGTGTGGCGGGGGCGGTCACGCCCTCCCAACGCACTTCCACCGCTTCGGCACAGCCGGGCGGGCTCCAGGCTTCCATCACGACATGCTGGCCGGCAGCGATGGCCAGGCACTCGCCCGCCTGCAGCACATGGTCAGCCCCGGCCCCCGGCAGGTCGCCCCAACACCCACGCAGGGTGAGCCAGGCGCGCCCCCGGGCCACCCGCAGCACACCGGTGGTTTGCGGGCGCAGCGACAGCGCACGGCCTGGCGCCAGTTGCCAGCAACCGGCCGCGCTGCTGCCCACCCGGTTAGCCCGAGCGGATTGTTGCAATTCCAGACATGGAAGGGATGACATGGCGGCCTCCTTGGCACGAAAATAGGCTTTAAAGACAACGCATGGTGCGCCGACCACTGCCCACAGTCCAATGAAAACGCGGTACGCTATTCATTCCATCAACGCATGAATCATCGTTCCCATGGCCACTGCCCAATACGCCCCCGCCGTGCTGCGCACCCGCCCCGTGGCCACCGGCCACTGGCGCGCCTTTCTGGCCGTGGCACGGCACCTGAACTTCCGCGCCGCAGCCGATGAGCTGGCGCTCACGCAGTCGGCCGTGAGCCGCCAGATCCAGGCGCTGGAAGAAGAAGTGGGTGTGGCACTGTTCCTGCGCCATACGCGGGCCGTGGAGCTGACCAGCGCCGGTGCGCAGCTGCAGCGGGCCGTGGCACCGGCACTTGAGCGCATGGACGCCGCCGTGCGCCAGGTGCGCCAGACGGCGGGGCGCCGCAGCGTGGCCATCACCACCTGGGCCAGCTTTGCATCCATGTGGCTGATTCCGCGCATGGAAGAGTTCCAGCGCGACAACCCGGGCATCGACATCCGCATTGATGCCAGCGACGTGCCGGTGGACCTGGAAACCTCGGATGTGGACCTGGCCCTGCGCTACACCCTGCCAGGCCCGGGCACCCAGGGCGGGCTGCGCCTGTTTGGCGAGCAACTGGCGGTGGTGGCGAGCCCCTGGCTGCTCAAAAGTGGCAAGCCCCTGCGCACCCCGGCCGATGTAGCCCAGTTCACCCTGATCGAGGCGGGCGACGCGCACCGCAGCCAGCACCTGGAGTGGCTCAGCTGGCGCCGCTGGTTTGAAGCGTGCCACCTGACCCGGCTGCAGCCCGAGCGCTGGCTGTATTTCAACTACGCCCACCAGATCGTGCAGGCCGCCCTGGCCGGCCAGGGCCTGGCGCTGGCACGCATGCCGCTGATTGCCGACGCACTGGCCGCTGGAGACCTGGTGGAGGTGCTGCCCGGCCACCGCATCGACTCCCCGCTGGCCTATTGGCTGATGGTGGGGCCGCGCAGCGCACAACGGCCGGAAATCAAGGCGTTCTGTGCCTGGCTGCAGGTACAGGCCGAGGCCACCCGCCAGGCCATTGGCGATGTGCCCGATCCGGATCTGAATGACAACCTGGATTGAGCAATGCGACGCCAAAATGCTACACATTTAATAGCTGCTTGCGCTTATCCATAAAGGGCCGTCAGCCATTTTTAGCAGAATTGTGATGCCATTGAACTGCGCGCCAGCCAGCGCCTTCGAGAAGGGCGCGGCTCTGGCCAGTGCACCGGTGAAACTGGCTCCGACAGGCCTCCGGGTGCGCCCCCTCAGAGGGAAGCGGCGTAGCCGCTCAGGAGACCAGGTTCACGCGTGCAAACTTGCGCTTGCCCACCTGCACCACATAGGTGCCCGCGTCGAGTTTGAGGCCCCTGTCGCTGACCACGCCACCATCCACACGCACGCCGCCGCCGTCGATCAGGCGGTTGGCCTCGCTGGTAGACGGCGCCAGGTTGGCCTGCTTGAGCAAGGCACCAATGCCCAGCGGCGCACCCGTCAGGGCCACCTCGGGAATCTCGTCGGGCACGCCGCCCTTGCTGCGGTTGATGAAATCCTGCTCGGCCGCCTCGGCCGCAGCCGCGCTGTGAAAACGCGCGGTGATTTCCTTGGCCAGCGCCACCTTGGCATCCTTGGGGTTGCGGCCACCCGCGATCTCGGCCCTGAGCGCGGCGATCTCGGCCAGGCTCTTGAACGACAGCAGCGTGTACCAGTCCCACATCAGCGTGTCACTGATGGAGAGCACCTTGGCAAACATGGTGTTGGCGTCTTCGGTGATGCCGATGTAGTTGTTCTTGGACTTGGACATCTTGTCGATGCCGTCCAGGCCGACCAGCAGCGGCATGGTGAGCACGCACTGCGGCTCCTGGCCATATTCCTGCTGCAAATGGCGGCCCATGAGCAAATTGAACTTCTGGTCGGTGCCACCGAGTTCCAGATCGCTTTTCAGGGCCACCGAGTCGTACCCCTGCATCAGCGGGTAGAGAAACTCGTGCACCGCAATCGGATTGCCCGCCTTGAAACGGTCGTGAAAATCGTTGCGTTCCATCATGCGCGCCACCGTGAACCTGGCGGCCAGCTGGATCATGCCCGTGGCGCCCAGCGGCTCGCTCCACTCGCTGTTGTAACGAATCTCGGTGCGCGCCGGGTCCAGCACCATGCTGGCCTGGCGGTAGTAGGTCTCGGCGTTGAACTTGATCTGCTCAGGCGTGAGCGGCGGGCGCGTGCTGTTACGCCCCGACGGGTCGCCGATCAGGCTGGTGAAGTCCCCGATCAGGAAGATCACCTGATGGCCCAGATCTTGCAGCTGGCGCATCTTGTTCAGCACCACCGTGTGGCCGATGTGAATGTCTGGAGCCGTGGGGTCCAGCCCCAGCTTGATGCGCAGGGGTTGGCCGGTGGCTTCGGAGCGTGCCAGTTTCTTGATCCACTCGTCCTGCGGCAGCAACTCTTCCACGCCGCGCAACGAGATTTCGAGGGCCCGGCCTACACCATCGGATACCGGGTTTTTTGTAACAGAAGATTGATTCATAAGGGTTTTATGGGATGTCCAGACAGCATGCGCCGCTATACTTCAGCCCACACTTGCAGAGGCGGATTCTAGTGGTCTCGCCGTTTCGACACCTTGGTAACCCTGTCGAACGCCTGCAGCCTGACAGCTTGTACCCCCGGTTTTACCCCGCGTTGCAGCGGGACACATCACTAGGCGTACCTTCACCCTTGGGAACAGACCTTTGATCAACGGCTTCACCACCGCCAGCCTGGCTTTGCTAGACCAGCTGACTCACAGTGTCCAGAAACACCCCAAACGTATCACTACCGCCGTGGCGGCCCTGCTGCTGACTGGCGGCGGCGGCGCCTTTGCCGTGGCATCGTTGGCACCCGATGCTTCGGACCTGCCGGTACGCCAGATCAGCTACGCCGTGGAATCACTGGCGGAAAGCCCTGCGCTGGCCGCCCTGGAAGCGCCCGGTTTCTCGCTGTACCGCTCCGAGCAGACCCGCAGCAGCGACACCGCGGAATCGTTGCTGCAGCGCATGGGCGTGGCCGACCCTGCCGCCGCTGCCTTTCTGCGCAGCGATGCATCGGTTCGCCAGAACCTGCTGGGCCGTGCGGGCCGCTCGGTCTCAGCCGAAACCACTGACGACCACCGTCTGCTGCGCCTGACGGCCCGCTGGGCCCCGGACGACAGCGGCACTTTCCGCCGCCTGGTGGTGGAGCGCACTGGCGAAAAGTTCTCCTCGCGCATCGAAACCGCCCCCCTCACCACCGGCAGCCGCTTGGCGGGCGGGGTGATCCGCAGTTCGCTGTTTGCCGCCACCGACGCGTCCAGCATTCCCGATTCCGTGGCCGTTCAGATTGCAGAGCTGTTCTCGGGCAGCATCGACTTCCACCGCTCCCTGCGCAAGTCCGACCGTTTTTCGGTGGTCTATGAAACCTTGGAAGCCGACGGAGAACCCCTGCGCAGCGGCCGCGTGCTGAGCGCAGAATTCCACAACAACGGCAAGACCCATCAGGCAATGTGGTTCCAGGACCCCGGCACCAGCAAGGGAACCTACTACACCCTCGACGGCGAAAGCATGCGTCGCGCCTACCTCACATCGCCGGTGGAGTTCTCGCGCGTGAGCAGCAGCTTCAAGATGCGCTTTCACCCCATCCTGCAAAAATGGCGCGCCCATCTGGGCACCGACTATGCTGCCCCCACCGGAACCACCGTGCGCACGGTGGGTGACGGCGTCGTCGAATTTGCCGGGGTGCAGAACGGCTTTGGCAATGTGATCTTCGTGAAGCACCGCAACCAGCACCAGACCGTGTACGCACACCTGAGCCGCATGGATGTGAAAAAAGGCCAAACCGTCGAGCAGGGCCAGACCATCGGTGCCGTGGGCGCCACGGGCTGGGCCACGGGCCCACACCTGCATTTCGAGTTCCGCGTGAACGGGGAGCATCAGGACCCCCAGACCATCGCCCAGCAAAGCGAAGCCGCCGCCCCGGTGTCGGCTGCCGCACGGCCCGCCTTCGATCGCCTGGCCGCCAACATGCGCGTGCAACTGTCGGCTGCCGCGCTGGTGCTGCAGGCCAGCGCAGAATAAGCCGCTGCCGCACCTGGCACGCAGCGCTGGTGCGATAGGCCATCGGACATGCGCGGCTTGTACATTGGCCTCATGTCGGGCACATCGCTCGACGGGGTGGATGGTGTTCTGGCCGATTTTTCACACGAAACAATGGCCATCATTGGCCATGCATCAGCGCCTTTAGCTCCTGATTTACGAGCAGAAATGCTCGCACTCAACACCCCCGGACCCAATGAACTGCACCGCGCAGCCCTCGCGGGCAATGCGCTGGCCCGGTCTTATGCCGAAGTCGTGCGTACCTTGCTCCAATGCAGCGGTGTTTCTGCCAGCGCCGTGCAGGCCATTGGCGCCCATGGTCAAACCGTGCGCCATCGGCCCCAGGAGTTCGACGGCACGGGTTACACCCTGCAACTGAACAACCCGTCCTTGCTGGCCGAGCACACCGCCATTGCCGTGGTGGCCGACTTTCGCAGCCGCGATGTGGCCGCCGGCGGCCAGGGCGCACCGCTGGTGCCCGCTTTCCACCAAGGGGTGTTTGGCCGTGCGGGTGAGACGGTGCTGGTACTCAATATTGGCGGCATCTCCAACCTCAGCGTGCTGGGCGCCGACGGCACGGTGCAGGGCTTTGACTGTGGCCCCGGCAATGCGCTCATGGACTACTGGTGCCAGTTGCATACCGGCCAGGCGTATGACCGCGGCGGTGCCTGGGCCGCCCAGGGCCAGGTCCTTCCCAACCTGCTTGCCACACTGATGCAAGAGCCTTTTTTGCACCAGCCGCCACCCAAAAGCACCGGACGCGACCTTTTCAACCCGGCGTGGCTGGCAGCGGCGCTGGCCGGGTTTCCCATGGCACGGCCCGTTGACGTGCAGGCAACATTAACCGAATTGACCGCTAGCGCTTGTGCAGCAAGCGCTAGCAGCTATGGAAAAAATAGCAAAATACTGGCGGTGTGCGGTGGTGGCGCCTTGAACACGCACCTGATGCAGCGCCTTCAGGCGCTGTTGCCAGGTGTCTCGGTGGTGCCGACCGATGACCTGGGCCTGCCGGCAATGCAAGTGGAGGCTGCTGCCTTTGCCTGGTTGGCTCGCCAGACGCTGCTGGGCCAAACCGGCAACCTCCAAAGCGTCACGGGCGCAAAAGGCGCCCGTGTTCTAGGGGCCGTCTACCCGGCCTGAGGTATCTGCCCGCCCGAGTGGTCAGGCCGAGAAGCTGGAACCGCAGCCGCAAGTGCTGGCAGCGTTGGGGTTCTTGATCACAAATTGGGCGCCCTGCAGGTCTTCCTTGTAGTCAATTTCGGCGCCCAGCAAGTACTGGTAGCTCATGGCGTCGATCAACAGGGAGACACCGTTCTTGGTCATGGTGGTGTCGTCTTCGTTCGTGATTTCGTCGAAGGTGAAGCCATACTGGAAACCCGAGCATCCGCCACCCTGGACAAACACGCGCAGCTTCAGATCGGGGTTGCCTTCTTCGGCGATCAGGTCTGCCACCTTGGCCGCAGCACTGTCGGTGAACAGAATGGGGGTGGGCATTTCGGTCTGGATGTTTTCTGCAACTGCACTCATGGGGTACTCCAATTCAGGATTTCCCGTGAATGCTACTGCAATCCAGTCGGGAATTCAGGCGACCGGCTTTTGACGCCAGTTTCAGTGGGGGCATTGCGCCCAACAGCTCGCTGTGCGGCTTGCACACGCACACGCGCCAGACGGACGCACCAACAAAAAACCGCCCGTAGGCGGTTGTTTTGGCTGCCCACCACCGCAAGGATGATGGGCATGAAGCGCGGCCAAAGACAGCGCTTGCGCAGAGGCGAAACTTAACGTTTCGAGAACTGCTTGGCGCGGCGTGCAGAGTGCAGACCGACCTTTTTACGTTCCACTTCGCGGGCGTCACGCGTCACGAAGCCGGCTTGGCTCAGGACGGGCTTGAGCGTCGCGTCGTAGTCGATCAGGGCGCGGGTGATGCCGTGGCGGGCTGCACCAGCCTGGCCGGATTCACCACCACCGTGCACGTTGATCATCACGTCGAAGGTTTCGGCGTGGTTGGTCAGCATGAGCGGTTGCTTGGCAATCATGATCGAGGTTTCGCGGCCGAAGTAGGACTGGATGTCCTTGCCGTTCACCGTGATCTTGCCGGAGCCTTTTTTCAGAAACACGCGGGCGACGCTGGACTTGCGACGGCCGGTGCCATTGTTCCATTCACCAATCATCTCAAGGCTCCTTAGATTTCCAGCACTTTGGGCTGCTGGGCGGTGTGGGGATGCTCAGCACCACCGTACACCTTGAGTTTCTTGATCATCGCGTAGCCAAGGGGGCCCTTGGGCAGCATGCCCTTGACGGCCTTTTCCAGCGCGCGGCCGGGGTGCTTGGCTTGCATGTCGCGGAAGTTGGTGGCCGTGATACCGCCGGGATAACCCGAGTGGCGGTAATACACCTTGTCGAGGGACTTGGTGCCGGTGACCTTGATCTGGGCGGCGTTAATGATGACGATGAAGTCACCGGTATCGACGTGAGGCGTGTAAATGGCCTTGTGTTTGCCGCGCAAACGGAGAGCAACTTCGCTGGCTACTCGTCCGAGGACCTTGTCGGTCGCGTCAATCACAAACCACTCGTGCACGACCTCAGCGGGCTTGGCGCTGAAAGTAGTAGTCATGAGTTTCTCTTATGAAGAGGGTTTGGCGGGTCCTTTTCCACGGTCGGTGCTTCTCTTTCGGAAGCCTCTTAGGTGGGATAGAGTCTTCGCCGCGGGACCACATAAGCGCTGCGAAGCCTGCCATTATACGAAGCTGCGCGCTTTTTAGGCAAGGGCGCTCGCCAGAACGCTGCGCAGTGTCAGTTTTGCATCTGCCGACGCTGCTCGTCGGCCTCCTGCCGCCGGCGGACGTCCACGCAGACCGGGTGCCCCGTGAGGCCGGGTTTTTTGCATTCATTGAAGATACACAGCGGGCGGGCCAGAAAGCTGGCGTCAGCGCACGCCTCCTCGGGCCCCACACGCACGAGTGCCACCACGGGCTTGGGTGCCAAGGCCGGCGGGGGTGGCGGCACGGGCACATCCTGCACCACCACTGGCACGGGAGCCGAGGGCTCGGGCGTGTTGCGACGCTGGGCCAAGGCACGCGCGGTGGGGCGGGCCACAGGCGCTTCGGCGGTGGCCGCGCCGCCCAAGGCACCAGCCCCTGCAACCGCCTCCCTTTCGGCGCCGCCCGCCACGGGAACATCACCCAAGGGATTTGCCGACACAACCTGCTCCGACGCGGCAGTCCCGGCTGCGGCAGCGACCGGCACGACCTCTGGCACCTTGAGTTCCGTGATGATGTCGTCTGTGGGCCGCTGCGTAGACCGGCCCTGTGCCCACCACAGGGCCGCTGCCCCGACGATCAAGGCCAATGCAACACCCGTCAGCCACACCGGCGATGGCCGCCGCCGTGCCGTTGCACCGGCGGCAGCGCGCTCTGGCCCATGTTCTCTGTTCGCTCCGTTGCCCGAGGCCGGGCGCGTGCGCTTGGGCCCAGATTGCCCGGCTCGCGAGGCTTGTGCCGCCGGGGCATGGTCCGCTGCGTGGGCATCCTCGAAAACCGAGTCGCCAACATCGATGAACACCGTGTCGGCCATGTCAGCCGCCACCGTGTCCGGCCCCTCGGCAGCACCGTTGTGCTGCGTATCCGGCGCGATCGCGCCAGTCGCAGGCAGTTCGGGCCTGGCAGAGCGGTAGGTCAGGTCCTCCAGATCAGCCTTCTGCCTGGTAGCGGACTTCACGTCCACCGTAGGGGCAGGCACGCCGAGGCCCGGATGGTCCGCAGGCTCAACCCAGATATCTCCCAGATCAGCCCGAAAGTCAAAATGCCCCACCCCCTCGGGTGGCGAAGTCATTTCCATGGTCTGCAGGAACGCATCAATGCTCTGGGGGCGGTCTTCGGGGCGCAGGGCCAGGGCCTGGGCGATGGCGGCCACAAACGGCGCCGAATACTCCACCCCGAACTGGCGCTTGACCGTCTTGGCCACGCGCGAAAACGACACCATGCGGTCCCGGATGGAGCGCAAGGTGGCAGGCAGCGGCGTGTCGTTGCACAGACAGCCGTGCACCACGGCGGCCAGCGAATACAGATCGCTCCAGGGCCCCTGGCGCAATTCATCGTCGCTTTCAGCGTATTGCTCGATGGGGGCGTAGTTCACCTTGAGCACGGCCGTGTGCTTGTGCCCCTGGTCGTTGATGGCATGGCGCGCGGCACCCAGGTCCAGCAGCACCGGTGGCCCGTTGTCCTGCAGGAAGATGTTGTCCGGAGAGATGTCGCGGTGCAGCGTGTTGCCATCGTGCAGCACGCGCAGCGCACCCAGCACCGACCACAGCATCTTGCGCAGCCATGCCTCGGGCGGGGGCGTGCGCATCTGCGCGCGCGCCTGCTTGAACGTCATGCCGGTGTACAGCGGCATCACCATGTAAGCGGTGTTGTTAGCCTCCCAGAAGCGGAACACCTTCACCAGGGACGGGTGGTCAAACTGCGCCAGCAGGCGCGCCTCGCCCATGAACGACGTCAACCCGGCCTGGAACGTCTGCTGGTCGGACGACGACCGCACCCAAAGCGATTGCCCCTGCGCGCGGCCTGCAAGCGCCGAGGGCATGTATTCCTTGATGGCCACGGCACGGTGCAGCGAGTGGTCGAATGCCTTGTAGACCATGCCAAAACCACCCACGCCCAGCAATTGCAGGATTTCAAACTCGGCCAGGCGGGTGCCCGGTGGCAGCGCGTCCACATGGTTGACGCGGCTGGCAGAAGTTTGACTGGGGCTTTCGATCATCATGGGCAGGGTAAAGAGCAGGCTCGCGTCCGGGGCAGCAACGGGATGGGGGAGGAGACTGCACCTGTGCCGTCACGGCTGCCATCATGAAGCATGCACCAGCGCGACCTGAAACAAAAGGCATCCTGTCTGCGAAAAACATCACCCGCAGCCCGAACAGCGGCCCATTGTGCCGCGACTCAGCCGCGGCGCCCCCGCCCCGCTGGCTACGGCAACCGCTGCGCCACCCATGATATTTTACATAAAAACAGGCTCTAGCCCTTTACAGCAAAACGCTAACAGCTATGTTTTATATAGCATTGCAATCAAGCATCGCTGGCCCGCGCTGCCCGGCCACTTTGCGCCACGCCGCAGCGCACTACGGCAACCAGGGGCCGAGTCGTTACCATTGCGCCATGTTCAGTTATCGCCACGCCTTCCATGCGGGCAACCACGCCGATGTGCTCAAGCACACGGTGCTGATTGCCACTTTGCAACACCTCACCGACAAAGACGCGGCCCTCACGGTGCTCGACACCCATGCGGGCGCGGGCCTGTACCGGCTCGATGGCGACTATGCCAGCACCAGCGGTGAGGCGGGTGGCGGCATCTTGCGCATCACTGCAGCGGGCGTTGCAGCCCTCACGCCTGCGCTGCAGGCCTATGTGGACATGGTGAAAGCCTTCAACCAGGGTGCCACCACCAAGGTGTACCCGGGCTCGCCCTTCATCATCCAGCGGCTGCTGCGCGACCACGACAAGCTCAAGCTGTTTGAACTGCACCCGACCGATCTGCGCGCGCTGGCCGGAAACGTGGCGCAGCTGGAGGCCGGCCGGCAAGTGGCCGTGCTGCACGAAGACGGATTTGAAGGCATCAAGAAATTTTTGCCCCCACCGGCCCGCCGCGCTTTGGTGCTGTGCGATCCCAGCTATGAAATGAAGAGCGACTATGCCAAGGTACTGGACATGGCGGCCGACTCGCTCAAGCGCTTTGCCACCGGCACCTATGCCGTCTGGTACCCGATCATTCCGCGCCCGGAAGCACACGACCTGCCGCGCCGCCTGAAAACCATGGCCACCAAGGCAGGCAAAAGCTGGCTGCACGCCACGCTCACGGTCAAATCCAGCAAACTCACCGAGAACGCCGAGGGTGAAGTCAAGCGCCCAGGCCTGCCTGCCAGCGGCATGTTTTTGATCAATCCGCCCTTCACCCTGAAGGCCGCCTTGAAGACCGCCCTGCCCCAGATGGTGGAATTGCTGGCGCAAGACAAGCACGCGACCCACACGCTCGAATCGGGCAGCTAAGCGCCACGACCGCCGCTGCCCGCGGTGCGACGGGGCGGCGAACCGACAGGGCCTGAAAGCGGCTCCTGCCAGGTCAGCGCCCTACGGCGCCGACACCGACAGCGACCGCGGGCAATCGCCCTCGCCTTCCTCCAGCAGCCACAGTTCCACGGGCTTGATACCCAGCCCCTGCATGCCCAGTTCCTGGGCCGCGGCCTGGCTCAAATCAATCACGCGGTTCCCGGTAAACGGGCCACGGTCATTGATGCGCACCACCACAGCGCGGCCTGTAAGTTGGCTGCGCACACACACCCGGGTGCCAAACGGCAGCGTGCGGTGTGCAGCCGTGAGGGCCCGGCGGTTGAAGATTTCGCCACTGGCCGTGCGTCGGCCATGAAAGCGCGGGCCATACCAAGAGGCCAGGCCCTGCTGGTCGCTCTCGGGCACGGGCTCGGCCAGGGACTCTGGCAACTCTGCGCTGTCGGCCCCGCGCCCGCCTGCACTGTTGCGAACCGGTTCAGGCGGCTGTCTGGCCGTGGACGGTGGCTCGAGTGGCTGGCCAGCCGACGGCGCGCAAAACCGGGAGCTTGGCACACCACGCTGTTGCGCCAGCTCGCAGGCGTTGCGGGGCTCGATGGGCATCGCGGCAGCCGCTTCAGGCGCCGCCGTTTCCGCCACCGGCATGGGTGCGCAGGCCACCAGAGCGCAGGCAAGCGCCCCCAAACCCGTCAGGGTGCGCCAGCGCCGCATCCGGTCAGACATCTGCATCGATCACCTCTTTGCGAAAAAACGAACGTACCCACCGGGAGGTGACAGTTCCATCCACCCTCTCCAGCGACAATGCAAACCGGCCCCGGCCCAAGCCCCAAGACGCGCCGGGCCCCGCGCCCCATTACAAACCGAGGCGCCGGCAGATTTCCAGTGTGGTTGCACTTTGATTCATGGTGTAGAAGTGCAGGCTGGGCACACCGCGCTGGCGCAGTTGCTCGCACAGCGAGGTCACCACATCCAGCCCGAAAGCCCGGATCGACGCTGTATCGTCGCCAAACCCCTGCAGGCGCAGCCGGATCCAGCGCGGAATCTCGGCGCCGCAGGCGTCGGAAAACCGCATCAGCTGAGATGACCCCATGATGGGCATGATGCCGGGCACCACGGGTACATCCAGCCCCATGCGGCGCACGTCGTCTACAAAGCGCTCGTACGCGTCCGCATTGAAAAAATACTGCGTGATGGCCGAATCAGCCCCCGCGCGCACCTTGGCGGCAAAGGCCTGCAGGTCGGCGTCGGCCGACTTGGCCTGGGGATGCACCTCGGGGTAGGCAGCCACCTCGATGTGGAAATCGCGCCCGGTCTCGGCCCGGATGAAGGCGACCAGGTCGCTGGCATAGTGGAACTCGCCCCCCATGCCATAGCCGCTGGGCAGATCACCGCGCAGCGCCACCAGGCGGCGCACGCCCATGGCCTTGAGCGTGGCGAGCTCCTCGCGCACCGATTGCCGTGTGGCACCGATGCACGAGAAGTGCGAGGCCGCACTGACGCCTTCGGCCAGAATCTCACGCACCGTGCCGAAGGTGCCCTCCTGCGTCGAGCCCCCCGCGCCATAGGTGACCGAGCAAAACTCGGGCCGCTGCGCATACAGCTGCTGGCGCACGGCGCGCAGCTTCTCGGCGCCCTCGGGCGTCTTGGGCGGAAAAAATTCAAAACTGACCGGCAGGCCGGTGGATGGTGCGTTGGCTGCGGTCATGCGCCCCTCCTCGCAAAAACAAAAAACTCGTGGTTGCCGTCGCCGCCGCTGATGGGGCTGTCCAGCCAGGCCTGCACCACCAGGCCCTGTTCGGCACAGCAGTCGCGGATGCGTTGCTCTACCACCGCGTACAACGACGCATCGCGCACGATGCCGCCCTTGCCCACCTGGCCGGGCTGCAGCTCGAACTGCGGTTTGACCAGCATAAGCAGGCTGCCGCCCGGCGCCAGCAGCGGCACCAGCGCGGGCAACACCAGCGTGAGCGAGATGAACGAAAGATCGCCCGTCACCACATCAAACACCGGCGTGATGTCCACATTGGCACACTCGGCGCGGCGGCGGCGCTCAATGGGCAGCGTGCCCTGCTCGCGGGCCTTGGCACGGGCCGCACGCTCGGACTTGAAAGTCTCGATGTCCTTGTCCTTGGCATCGTTGCTGTCGTCGTATTCCTCGTCCACCTGCCCGCCATTGCGCATCCAGCTGTAGGGCGCCTCGGGCTGGGTCTCGTTGTCCTCTTCGGCCTCGATGACTTCGGACAGCGCCAGATCGCAGGCTTGCTGCAAGGCCGGCGCCGTCAGCGAGCGCGCATTCACACCCTCCACACAAACCACGCGCAGATCGCTGCGCAGCCGGTCGTGCAGCTGGCCGTGACCCACATCCACGCCGATCACCTGCGCCGCGCCGTGCTGCAGCAGGCAGTCGGTGAACCCGCCCGTGCTCTGCCCCACATCAAGGCAGCGCAGCCCCGTCACCGCCAGGCCGGTGGCCCGCAGCGCCCCTTCGAGCTTGAGCCCTCCGCGCGAGATGTATTTGGCCTCGGCATCGTCGAGCAGCCGCACCTCGGCCACGGACGGTATGTCGTCACCATTCTTGGCAACCTTCTGCCACGGGGCCAGCGGGGACAGGCGCCACTCCACGCCCGCAGCAATCAGCCGCTGCGCCTGCGAGCGCGTGGTCGCATGGCCAAAATCCACCAGAAAAACATCTGCACGCATGCGCCCATCCTTTTTGAATCAAAAGAGCCTCTGGCGCCCGTATATAAAGCGCAGTTAGCTATTATTTCAGGAGCAAATCAATCGCTCCTGCATTGCGCATGAAACGGCCATGCCCCAAAAGCCAGCGCCACCGCGAAGCCGGTTTTGCCGGGCAGCTTGTGGCGCCGCCCCCGGGGCTGAGGCCTGAGGCTCCAGGCCTGCCTGCGCAGGCCTGGTCAAAACCGAAGAGGCCGCGCCCGTGGCGCGTGCCACCGAGGCGCGCAGCACCTCAGGGAGAATCAATACCGGTAGGTATCGGGCTTGTAAGGGCCTTGCTTGGGCACGCCAATGTAGGCCGCCTGCTCGTCGCTCAGCTCGGTCAGCATGGCGCCCACCTTCTTCAGGTGCAGGCGCGCCACCTTCTCGTCCAGGTGCTTGGGCAGCACATAGACCTTGCCGTTTTCGTAGTAGTCGCTGTGGGTGAACAGCTCGATCTGGGCAATGGTCTGGTTGGCGAAGCTCGACGACATCACAAAGCTCGGGTGGCCCGTGCCGCAGCCCAGGTTCACCAGGCGGCCCTTGGCCAGCAGGATGATGCGCTTGCCATCGGCAAAGATCACATGGTCCACCTGGGGCTTGATCTCTTCCCACTGGCAGTGCTCTTCGAGCTTGGCGACCTGGATTTCGTTGTCGAAGTGACCAATGTTGCAGACGATGGCCTGGTCCTTCATGGCCTGCATGTGCTCGAACGTGATCACGTCGCGGTTACCGGTGGTGGTCACAAAGATGTCGGCCTTGTCAGCGGCGTATTCCATGGTCACAACCTTGTAGCCCTCCATCGCTGCCTGCAGTGCGTTGATGGGGTCGATCTCGGTCACCCACACCTGGGCGCTCAGGGCGCGCAGGGCCTGGGCACTGCCCTTGCCCACGTCACCATAGCCCGCCACCACGGCCACCTTGCCGGCGATCATCACGTCGGTGGCGCGCTTGATGCCGTCCACCAGCGACTCGCGGCAGCCATACAGGTTGTCGAACTTGCTCTTGGTCACCGAGTCGTTCACGTTGATCGCGCGGAACATCAGGCTGCCCTTGGCGGACATTTCCTTCAAGCGGTGCACGCCGGTGGTGGTTTCTTCGGTCACACCGATGATCTGGGCGCTCTTGCGGCTGTACCAGGTCGGGTCCACGGCCAGCTTGGCCTTGATGGAGGCGAACAGGCAGGTTTCTTCTTCGCTGGTGGGATTGGCGATGAGCGAGGCGTCCTTTTCGGCGCGCTTGCCCAGGTGCATCAGCAGCGTGGCATCGCCGCCGTCGTCCAGAATCAGGTTGGGGCCTTCGCCTTCGCTGCCGGCGGGGCCAAAGTCGAAAATGCGGTGCGTGTAATCCCAGTATTCGGCCAGGGTTTCGCCCTTGATCGCGAACACCGGCGTGCCCGCGGCGGCAATGGCGGCGGCGGCGTGGTCCTGCGTGGAGAAGATGTTGCACGATGCCCAGCGCACTTCGGCTCCCAGGGCCTGCAGCGTCTCGATCAGCACGGCCGTCTGGATGGTCATGTGCAGCGAGCCGGTAATGCGGGCGCCTTTCAGCGCCTGCTTGGCAGCGAACTCCTCGCGGATGGCCATCAGGCCGGGCATTTCGGTTTCGGCGATGCGAATTTCTTTGCGGCCCCATTCGGCCAGGCCGATGTCGGCAATGATGCAGTCGGTGTTGACGGGGGCGTTGACGCGTGCGTTCATGGTGTGCTCCAAAGCATGTTTGAAAAGCCACTTGACGCGGGGAGACAAAAAAAGCTCACCACACGATAAGTGGATGAGCGTCGTTGCTGGATGACTCCGAGCCTCACGCCCCGCCAGTAGCTGGGGGCGCTGCAACGCTCCTCGGATACCGGCGATTATAAAAGCAGTTGCGTGGGGCCCGCGCTTGGCCACACACATGCCCGGTAAAATCGCGGGTTCGGCCGCCCTGCCCCCGCTGTTCAGGTGCTGGCCCACCGTTTGCCCCAGCAGGGATTTGCCGCCCTGCCCACCTTCTGGAACCCCCGTGTCCTACGCCTCTGAAACCCGGCGCCGCCGTACCTTTGCCATCATTTCCCACCCCGACGCGGGCAAGACCACGCTGACCGAAAAGCTGCTGCTGTTCTCGGGCGCGATCCAGATCGCCGGCGCCGTCAAGGGCCGCAAGGCCAGCCGCCATGCCACCAGCGACTGGATGGAAATCGAAAAGCAGCGCGGCATCTCTGTGGCATCCAGCGTGATGCAGATGCTGTACCGCGACCATGTCATCAACCTGCTGGACACCCCCGGCCACAAGGACTTCAGCGAGGACACCTACCGCGTGCTCACCGCCGTGGATTCGGCCCTGATGGTGATCGACGCGGCCAACGGCGTGGAAGCGCAGACGCGCCGCCTGATCGAAGTGTGCCGCCAGCGCGACACGCCCATCATCACCTTCGTCAACAAGATGGACCGCGAGGTGCGCGACCCGCTGGACATCCTGGACGAAGTGGAGCGCGAACTGGGCATGCCCTGCTGCCCCATCACCTGGCCCGTGGGCCAGGGCAAGAGCTTTGGCGGCATCATCAATCTGCGCACGCAGACCATGACGGTGTTCACCCCCGGCAGTGACCGCGGCCCCAAAGACTTTGAAGTGGTGCCGCTGGCCGAGGCCGACCGGCTGCGCGCGCGCTTTGGCCAGTCGTTTGACGATGCGCTGGAGAGCATGGAACTGGCGGTGGGTGCCTCGGCGGCATGGAACCACGCAGACTTCCTGGCCGGCAAGCTCACACCCGTGTTCTTCGGCTCGGGCGTGAACAACTTCGGGGTCATGGAAGTGCTCGATGCCGTGGTCGACATGTCGCCCCCGCCCGGCCCGCGCACCAGCACCTTGCAGGTCAACAAGCAGGCCGTGGTCAAAACCATTCAGCCCGAAGACGAGGGCTTTGCCGGCGTGGTGTTCAAGGTGCAGGCCAATATGGAC
Source organism: Acidovorax sp. JHL-3 (assembly GCF_000526295.1). Lineage (NCBI taxonomy): Bacteria > Pseudomonadati > Pseudomonadota > Betaproteobacteria > Burkholderiales > Comamonadaceae > Acidovorax > Acidovorax sp. JHL-3. The sequence continues at coordinate 1,412,391 of NZ_JAFU01000001.1, read as the reverse complement.
GCCAACCACCGCGACCGCATCGCCTTTGTGCGCGTGGCCTCGGGCAGATACACACCGGGCATGAAGCTCAAGGTGCAGCGCACTGGCAAAGAGCTGCGCCCCACCAGCGTGGTCACCTTCATGAGCCAGCGCCGCGAGGCGGTAGAAGAAGCCTACGCGGGCGACATCATCGGTTTCACCACGCACGGCGGCGTGCAGCTGGGCGACACCATCACCGACGGCGCCAACCTGCAGTTCACCGGCCTGCCCTTCTTCGCGCCCGAGCTGTTCATGACCGTCATTTTGAAGAACCCGCTGCGCACCAAGCAGCTGCAGCAGGGCCTGGCGCAGCTGGGCGAGGAAGGCGCGATTCAGGTTTTCCGGCCCGACGTGGGCGGCCCCATGCTGCTGGGCGCCGTGGGCCAGCTGCAGTTTGAAGTGGTGCAGCACCGCCTGAAGGCCGAATACGACGCCGACGTGCGCCTGGAAGGCTGCCAGTACACCGGCGCCCGCTGGATCACCGCCGACACCCCGGCCGACCTGCGCGCCTTCACCGACGCCTACCCCATGCGCCTGTCGCACGACGCGGCGAATGCGCTGGCCTACCTGTGCACCAGCCCCTATGACGTGCGGCTGGCGCAGGAACGATTTCCGAAAATCCACTTTCATCCGCTGCGTGAGCATGCGGGGTTGGCGCTGGACAGCAACCACTGACGGCGGCGGCCATGACTGCATTTTTGCGCCCCCTGACCGAGTGGCCGGCACCCGTGCCTGGCCAGTTGCTGGGCATCCTCACCGACATCGACGACACCCTGACCACCGACGGCGCCATCACCCCCGATGCGCTGCAGGCTTTGGGTGCGCTCAAGGCGAGTGGCCTGCATGTGATTCCCATCACCGGCCGGCCTGTGGGCTGGAGCGAGCCGTTTGCCGCCACCTGGCCCGTGGATGCCATCGTGGCGGAAAACGGGGCGGTGGCGCTGCAGCGCAGCGCAGACGTTTTTGATCAAAACAGCCCCTTGCCTAATCACAGCAAGCGTGAGCAGCTATCAAAAATATACCAACAGGACGCCGCCACACGCGCAGCCAACTACGCGAACATGCAGCAGGTTCTGGCGCAGATTGAGCGTGAGGTGCCCGGTGCGCGCCGCGCCACGGATTCGCCGGGCCGCGAAACCGACATCGCCATCGACCACAGCGAATTCACCCATCTGCCACAGGACGCCATTGACCACGCCGTGCGCATCATGCGCGACGCGGGCATGAACGCCACGGTGAGCAGCATCCACATCAACGGCTGGTTTGGGGCGCACAACAAGCTCGAAGGTGCCCGCTGGATCGTGCGCGAATTGTTCGGGCGCGACCTGGACGCCGAGATCGACCGCTGGGTGTATGTGGGCGACTCCACCAACGACCAGGTCATGTTCGAACATTTCCCGCACAGCGTGGGCGTGGCCAACATTGCGCGCTTTGTGCCGCAACTCACGCACCGGCCGCGTTTTGTAACGCAGGGCGAGCGTGGTGCGGGGTTTGCGGAGGTCGCGCGCGCGGTGCTGTCGACACGTTGATGCCATCCGGCATGGCCGGCGGTACCCCGGCACACCCAAGCTGCGCTAGAGTTAGGTATGGACTTGATCAACACACTCCGACACTGGCAGGCCATCGACCGGACAAGAGCGCGCCTGCCCAGTGAGAACCTCATGGTGGCGGGCCTTGGGCTGGCCCTGATCGCCGTATCCCTGCGCTCAGAGCGTCGCGGCACGGCCGCGCTACAGGCCGCCGCGGGCGGGGCACTGCTTGTACGGGCCGCACGAGGCAGCCGCTACCTGACCCGCGACCCCGACCCGCGCCTCAGCGGGGCGTGGGACGCCCACTTGGCGGATGCCCGCGAACTGGGCCTGGACTGATGGGGCGACTTCAGCCTTGAAGCCTTTGAGAGCCGTATCGCTTCACAGATAAGCAATACAGGCTACTCAAAATAAAGCATCACGGCGCCTTCGCCAGCCCCAGCTTCTCTACCAGCGCTTTCTCGCGTGCGAAAGTCTCTTGGGCAAACTTCTGGTAGGCCGCTGTGCTCATGTACATGGGCACCATGTCGTAGCGCGCCAGGGCCGTTCTGTAGCTCTCTTGCTCCATGGCCTGCTTGAAGGCGTCGTGCAGGCGCTTGACCACGGGCGCTGGCGTGCCCTTGGGCGCGCCAATGCCAAACGGCGAGTTCTGCACGATGTCCAGGCCCAGTTCCTTGAGCGTGGGCGCATCGGGGAACTTGGCCAGCCGCTCGGCGCCCCAGGTGTTGAGCACGCGCAGCTTGCCGGCCTCAACCTGCGGCGCAAAGCCCGTGGAGTCGGCAGCGGCCATGAGCTGGCCGCCCAGGGTGGCCTGCATGAGGTCGGCACTGCCCTTGTAGGGCACGTGCAGCAGCTCGATGCCAAGCTTTTGCGCGATCAGCTCGGTCGTCAGGTGCGGACTGGTCATGGTTCCGGTAGAGCCATAGCTCAGCTTGCCCGGATTGGCCTTGGCCCAGGCAACAAAGTGCGTCCAGGTCTTGAGCGGCGAATCGGCTGGCACCACGATGCCGAAGGCATAGCCCGTGACGTTGAGCACGTAGCTGATGTCCTTGACCGGATCCCAGTTGATCTTGGTGGTGTAGGGCAGGCGGAACACGCCCAGCGGAATCTGCGCCAGCGTGTAGCCGTCGGGCTGGGCTGTCTGCAGCGCCTGCGCGGGCAGCGTGCCACCGGCGCCGGGCTTGTTCTCGACGATCACGGGCTGGCCGAGGATCTTGCTGGCGTTGTCGGCCAGCACGCGCATGGAGATATCGGTGGGACCGCCTGCGGGGAAGGCAATCACGAGCTTGACCGGCTTGGCGGGAAAGCTCTGGGCGCTGGCGGTACCCAGAGAGACGGCGGTGAGTGCGGCTGCGCCCCACTGAATGATGTGTCGACGTTGCATGTGGCGATCCTGAAGGGACTAAAGGTTCCATTGAACCGCAAATGACGCACTGCAACACTCAGGAAAGCACCTAGCGGCTGTCGCCAAGGCGGCAGCCGCCGCGGGCGGCGCTTAGTACCGCTGGGGAACGTACATTTCAGGGGGCACCGGCTGGCGCAGGTATTCGGGGTTGCGCACCCGCTCCGGCAGCTCCACCGGGGGATGCGGCACCTCGTGGTACGGGAATTGATCGAGCAGGTGCGCAATGCAGTTCAGGCGCGCCTTTTTCTTGTCCACCGCCTGCACCACCCACCAGGGCGCCTCGGGGATGTGGGTGCGCTCGAGCATGGTCTCCTTGGCCTTGGTGTAGGCCTCCCAGCGCACGCGGCTTTCCAGGTCCATGGGGCTCAATTTCCACTGTTTCAACGGGTCGTGAATGCGGCCCAGAAAGCGCAGGTGCTGCTCGTCATCGGTGATGGAAAACCAGTATTTGACGAGCGTGATGCCCGAGCGCACCAGCATCTTCTCGAACTCGGGCACGGTGCGAAAGAACTCTTCGTACTCGTCGTCGGTGCAAAAGCCCATCACGCGCTCAACCCCCGCGCGGTTGTACCAGCTGCGATCAAACAGCACCATCTCGCCCGCAGCGGGCAGGTGCGCGGCGTAGCGCTGAAAGTACCACTGCGTGCGCTCGCGGTCATTGGGTGCAGGCAGCGCGGCCACACGCACCACGCGCGGGTTCAGGCGCTGGGTGATGCGCTTGATGACGCCGCCTTTGCCGGCGGCATCGCGCCCCTCAAACAAGATCACCACCTTCTTGCGCGTGTGCTGCACCCAGTCCTGGAGCTTGACCAGCTCACCCTGCAAGCGAAAAAGCTCTTTGAAATAGGCCTGCCGCTCCGCGCGGTCGGTGACGTGGCGGCCCTCCAGCTCGTCGAGGCTGCGGTCTTCCAGCTCCAGTTCGATTTCTTCGTCGTAGCTGTCCACCAGATCGCTCGCAATGCGCCGCATCAGGTCGTCATGGTTGGTCAGTGCACTGGGCAGCGTCATGGAATAAGGACTCCTGAAAAGAACAGGCCATACTGCCCATGCCCCATGTCATGTGCATGACATCCATAAGGCATCCTGGGCAGCACACAGGATGCCGGTCCACGGTGTCCGAGAAATCACCTACCGCAGGCTAACCCAGTAAGCCAGCAAGATCAACGCCAGCACCAGCGCCAGCCAGCCCACCACCAGCCAGCGCCACAGGGCTGGCGCATGCCGCAACTCCAGAAAGTCCAGACACACCAGCACCCCTTTCACGAACGCCAGCGCAAACATGGCCAGCACCGGCCCCATGGAGCCATGGCCGGACAGGCCCGCCTCGCCAATCCAGTACGTTGCAGCCGTGATGGCCAGCAATATCAGCCAGACACGGGTGTGTGAAATAGCAGGCATCTCTTCGCTCCTCAACGCATCACGTAAACCAGCGGGAACAGCACGATCCACAGCAGATCGACCATATGCCAGAACGCCGCGCCCGTCTCCAACGCGTGGCAATCATGGCTGCCATAGCACCCGCGCCGCGTTTTTACCCACAGATATCCAAGCGCCAGCATGCCCACCACCACATGCAGGAAGTGAAAACCGGTGAGGAAAAGGTAAAACATGTAGAAAGTGTTTGTCGAAAGGTCCACCCCGGACGCCATTTTCTGGGCGTATTCGCCCAGCTTGACCCCCACAAACCCCCCTCCGCAGGCCAAAGCCCCCAGTAACCAGCGCGCCCCCACCGTGGATGCATTGCGCCGCACTGCAGACACCGCGCAGGCCACGCACCAACTGCCGGAGATCAACAGCACGGTGTTGAGCGCGCCGGCAGTCAGGTTGAGCGTGGCCTGCGAGGCGTTGAACAGTTCCACCTCCCGCGTGCGGGCAAACGCAAATGACACAAAGAGGATGGCAAAGGTCAGCAACTCCAACAAAATGATCAGCCAGACCCCCAGGTCACCTGGGAGCCTGGGGGTGGCATCCTGAACATGCGGGGGAAAGCGTGTGTCGTCCACCAAACCCTCTACTGACTGCGATTCGTTGCTTGAAGACGACAAATAACTGGGTACGGGACCGTGCATAGGGAACATCCTGACTGATAATTCGCAGCCTTTTGCAACCAGGGGTTGCAGGCAAGCAACTCCAGGCTCATATTCTGTCGCCGCAAAGTGCCCAGAAGGCACAAGTTCAATGTAAGATTCATACCGAATGAATCTTATTGATTCTAATCAACCATTTGACCCGCTAAGTCATTACGATGCGGGCTCATCACTGCATGAGGTACACCATGAGTCAAGGCTTCACGAGCCAGATGGCGCGCAACATTTTCTACGGAGGCACGGTTTTTTTTCGTGCTTGTGTTTGCGAGCCTAATTTTTCACACCGAAACCAAAATTCCCGAGCGATCCAAAGCGGGCGAAATCACGGAGTCCGTAGTCCGTGGAAAGCATTTATGGGAGACGCGCAACTGCATCGGCTGCCATACACTGCTGGGCGAGGGTGCCTATTTCGCACCTGAGTTGGGCAACGTCTATGCGCGTCGTGGCCCTGATTTCATCAAGGGCTGGATCAAGGCCATGCCCACGCACACGCCGGGCCGCCGCCAGATGCCGCAGTTCAACTTCACCGAAGCACAGCTTGATGATCTGGTCGAGTTCCTGCGCTGGACCAATGGCATCGATGCCGAAAAGTGGCCACCCAATATCGAAGGGTAAGCATCTCAGTGCACTGAGACCTCACATCCAAGGATACAAAAATGCAACCCGCAACCCTTAAATACCAATCGCAGTCTGTCGCCAAGCTGTACTTCATCGCGGCGCTAGGACTGTTCACCGGCCAGATCATTTTCGGTCTGACGCTCGGCCTGCAATACGTGATCGGCGACCTGATGTTCCCGGCCATTCCCTTCAACATCGCCCGCATGGTTCACACCAACCTGCTGATCGTGTGGCTGTTGTTCGGATTCATGGGCGCCGCCTATTTCATGGTGCCCGAAGAGAGCGAAACCGAGCTTTACAGCCCGCTGCTCGCCAAGGTGCTGTTCTGGATCTTCCTGGCCGCCGGAGCCCTGACCATCCTCGGTTACCTGCTGGTGCCCTATGCCACGCTGGCCGAGATGACAGGTAACGACCTGTTGGCCACCATGGGGCGCGAGTTCCTGGAGCAACCCTTGCCTACCAAAGTCGGCATTGTGGTGGTGGCACTGGGCTTCCTCTTCAACATCAGCATGACCGTGCTGAAGGGTCGCAAGACCGCCATCACCCTGGTGCTGCTGCTCGGTCTGTGGGGCCTCGCGCTGCTGTTCCTGTTCAGCTTCGTCAACCCCAGCAACCTGGTGCGCGACAAGATGTACTGGTGGTTCGTGGTGCACCTGTGGGTGGAAGGCACGTGGGAGCTGATCATGGCGTCCCTGCTGGCCTTTGTGCTGATCAAGACGACCGGTGTGGACCGTGAAGTGATCGACAAGTGGATGTACATGATCGTCGCCTTCGCGCTGATCTCGGGCATTCTGGGCACTGGCCACCACTTCTACTTCATCGGCCTGCCAGGCTACTGGCACTGGGTGGGTGGCGTGTTCTCCGCACTGGAGCCCATTCCATTCTTCATGATGACGCTGTTTGCTTTCAACATGGTGCAGCGCCGCCGCCGTGAACACCCCAACCAGGCCGCTGTGCTCTGGGCTGTGGGCACCGCCGTCATCGCCTTCCTGGGTGCTGGCGTCTGGGGCTTCATCCACACGCTGAGCTGGGTCAACTTCTACACGCACGGCTCGCAAGTTACGGCAGCCCACGGCCACCTGGCTTTCTACGGCGCCTATGTGCTGGTAGTGCTGGCCATCATCAGCTACTCCATGCCCCTGATGCGCGGCCGTGAAGCCAACCCCATGCGCGCTCAACGCGTCGAAATGTGGAGCTTCTGGATCATGAGCATCGGTATGGCCGTGATGGTTCTGGCCCTCAGCGGCGCTGGTATCCTTCAAGTTTGGCTGCAGCGCATGCCGACCGACGGCACCGCGATGTCCTTCATGGCCACGCAAGACCAGCTGGTGTTCTTCTACTGGACACGTGTGGCTGGTGGTGTGATGTTCCTGATCGGCCTGCTGACCTATCTGTCGAGCTTCTTCATCGGTCCTGCAAAAGACGAGCAGGAAGTGGCTGCCATTCCCGGTAGCCGCATGCAGCGAGCCTGACCATGGAACACGCCCATACTGCGGTTTCGTCGGCCTCGGGTGCCAGCACCGGCCCGGGCGTGCGGCCCGCAGGTGGGGCGCCGTTCTATGCAGAACAGGGGGGCGAACGAGCGCTCTTTGAGCATTGCTTTGCCCAGCAGCTTCCGCTGCTGATCAAAGGCCCCACTGGCTGCGGCAAGACCCGTTTTGTCGAACACATGGCGGCGCGCCTGTCGCGCCCCCTGATTACCGTTTCCTGCCACGACGATCTCAGCGCTGCCGACCTGGTCGGTCGCCACCTGATTGGTCAAGGCAACACCGTCTGGACCGACGGGCCGCTCACGCGGGCCGTACGGGAAGGCGCCATTTTGTATCTCGACGAGGTGGTCGAAGCGCGCAAGGACACCACGGTGGTTCTGCACCCGCTTGCCGACGACCGGCGTCTCCTGCCGATTGAACGCACAGGCGAGCTGCTCAAAGCGCCGCCCGAGTTCATGCTCGTCATCTCCTATAACCCCGGCTACCAGAATCTGCTCAAGGGCCTCAAGCCGAGCACGCGCCAGCGCTTTACCGCACTGACGCTGGGTTACCCCGCCCCGGCCGTTGAACGCGCCATTCTGGAGCGCGAAGGCCATGCCTCCCCGGCTCTGGCAGCCCGTCTGGTGCAACTGGCACAGGCGCTGCGCCGCCTGACCGACCACGACCTGGAAGAAACCGCCAGCACCCGCCTTCTCGTAATGGCTGCACGCCTGGTGGCATCGGGTCTGCCCTTGCGCGACGCCTGCCGCGCTGCCATAGTGGACGCGTTGACCGACGACACCGAGACCATCCAGGCGCTCGATGAAGTTGTGCGCGCGATTGTGGGTGATGAAGACTGATTGTTCTGGCTGTGCCTCGGCTCCCGGCTGCTCCAGCGCAGCCACCGCGGCCAGCACATTAGGCGACAGCGCCCCGGTGGCGCTGCCCGCCACCGCACAACTGCAGCGCCGCCGTCGCTGGTTTCAAGCGGTCTTTTTTGCTGTATTTCTGCTCGCCCCCGCACTCAACCTGCTGCGCTTTGACCTCACCGAGGCACAGCTGTGGGTGCTTGGCTTTCGTTGGTCTCTGGGCATAGAGGCCTTCATGCGCGGCGAAGCCTCGGCAATGCAAACCGCGTGGTCCATTGTGTGGCGCGGCATTTTGCCGGTGTTGACCCTCGTCGTCGGTTTTCTCGCCGTGGCCTACCACTTTGGCCGGCTCTATTGCGGCTGGTTGTGCCCCCATTTTTCGCTGGTCGAAACCCTCAACGACCTGCTTCACCGCGCCACTGGCAAGCTCAGCGTGTGGGACAAATCGCCCACGCCACGTCCTGGCCGCTCGGCCGACAAGCGCTGGTGGCCCGTGTTCCTGGTGGCCTGCCTGGTTTTTGGCTTTGCCTGGGCCATCACGCTGCTGACCTACCTGCTCCCCCCCGCCATGATCTGGGGCAATCTGGTAAACGGCACCCTCACCCCCAACCAGACGCGCTTTCTGGTGGTGGGCACGCTGGTCTTCACGCTGGAGTTCACACTCGCGCGGCACCTGTTTTGCCGCTACGGCTGTGCCGTTGGCCTGTTCCAGAGCCTTGCCTGGATGGCCAACCCCAAGGGCATGGTGGTCTCGTTCACCCGCGAGCGGGCGCGCGAATGCAAAACCTGCGACGCCCCCGAGGCAGCGCCTGCGACAACGCCTGCCCCATGCGCCTGAACCCGCGCAACATCAAACGCATGATGTTTGCCTGCGTACAGTGCGGCCAGTGCCTGACCGCCTGTGACACCACCCAAACCGACCAGGGCCGCACACCCACGCTGGAGTGGAAGGTGGGTCTGGACGCTGTGCGCGAAACCATGCGTCAGCGCCGCGAGGAGCAGCGCTGATGGAAGAGTGGATTGGCCAGTGGTGGCACCGCGCCGTCACGCGCGTCGCAGAACCCGACCGCGCCCATGTGCAGGTCACCCTGGAGGAGATGCGCCGCAGCATCGCCTTGCTGTACCGCGCTGGCGGAGGCGACGCCGCTGTGCGCGTGGCGCCGGTGGCCGACAGCCGCCATGGCGGGCCCCGTGGCTGGCTTCAGCGCCTGGCCGGCAGTGGCATCCGCGTGCCCCTGCCGGTGCTCGACTGGGAAACGCTGGCCCTGCCCGCCCAAGTGGCAGTTTTTGACGAGCGCGAGCTCAACCACGAGTTGTACCTGTGGCTGGCAGCACTGGCTGCAGTGTTTGAACCCACGGGCGACTGGATCGCCGACAACCGCGCCGCCACGGCGCGGGCGTTGCAGCGTTTTGCAGGGATGCGCGGGCGCCACCAGCGCCTCACGCAGGCCCACCTTGCACAGCGCCCCAGCCTGACCAGCCTGCGCGCCGAGTCCATCCCCTGGGAGGCTGCGGTGCAAGCCGCACTGCGTGGCGATGACCACGGCCCTCTCTTCGTGGCGCCCGCCCAGGTGGCACCCGTGTGGCTGTGGCTGACAGCGGGTGTAGGCCAAGGCCCTTCAGGCGCTGCCGGGCAGAGCGGCGATGGCGCTGGCGAGCGCCCAGATGGCCCGCCTGGTGAGGAAAGCAAGCAACGCCGCCGTTCACGCCGCGTCGAGCACAAGGAGGTTCGCAACCCCTTGCTGGTGGCGTCAAAGACCGAGGCCTTGATGAGCTGGAGCGAGCTGATCCGCCTGGACCGCGGCACCGACGACGAGGTCGATCCCAACGCCACGGCGGCTGCCAACGATATGGACACCTTGTCGCTGGCGCGCGGCGACCAGACCACGGCCTCACGCATCAAGTTCGACCTTGATCTGCCCAGCGCCTCGGCCGACGATCTGCCGCTGGGCCCTGGCCGCAAAACCCCCGAATGGGACTGGCGCCGCAACGTGCTGCAACCCGATCACTGCTCGGTGCAGTGCTCGGTCGCCCGGCCAGGCACGCCCTACATTGCGCCCCAGGCGCTGCGCGCCACCGCACGGCGTGTGCGCCGCCGTCTGGAGGTGCTGCGCGCTGCGCCACGCTGGCAAAACGGCCAGACCACGGGCGACGAATTCGACATCGACGCCTGGGTCCGTTTTCAGACCGAATCCCAGGGGGGTGTGCAACATACCGACTCACCGCCGGTCTACATCCGGCGCCAGCGCGGCGAGCGCAGCCTGGCCACGCTCTTGCTGGCCGATTTGTCGCTCTCGACGGACGCCTACGCCACGTCCAATGCCCGCGTCATCGATGTGATCCGCGACGCGCTCTACGTGTTTGGCGAGGCCCTCTCGGCCACCGGCGACGCGTTTGAAGTGCTCGGCTTCAGCTCGGTACGGCGCCAGCATGTGCGCATCCAGCACATCAAGGGGTTTGGTGAACGCTGGAACGACACCGTACGCTCTCGCGTCGGTGCACTCAAACCGGGCTTCTATACCCGCATGGGTGCTGCGCTGCGCGATGCCACCCGCCGCCTGGGTGCGCGACCCGAGCGCCAGCGGCTGCTTTTGGTGCTGACCGACGGCAAGCCAAACGATCTGGACATTTACGAAGGTCGCTACGGCCTGGAAGACACCCGCCATGCCATTCAGGAGGCACGCGATGCGGGCCTGACACCGTTTTGCGTCACGATTGATCACGAAGCCCACGATTACCTGCCGATGCTGTTTGGCAGCCAGGGCTATGCGCTGGTGCGACGCCCGCAGGATCTGGTGCAGCGCCTGACACAGGCGTGGGCGACCCTGGCGCGCTGAGCGCCGCAACTCACCCGGCACACAGCCTCATTTTGGAGGCTGGTGTGCCAGCACATCGGCATCACACCCTGCCCCCGCAGCGATCCAGCGCCGGGCCAGCCGCCCCAGCCAGCGCACAGCCCAGGGATGCGTCCAGCCGGTAACACCGCCCGGATCGACCACCATTCCGCACTGGTAGCGCCCGTCGGCGTCGCTCCAGCGCAAGGCCAGGCAGGCCCCCGCGCGCCGCCGCGAAACCAGCACACCCAACGGGCAAGGCTCCGCCAGGCAACACAGGCCACAGCCGTTGCACGGCGCCCCCTCAACGGGCTTGGCGGGCGCCTCGGGGTGCAACCATACAACCGTGGGTGCAGAGGGTGGAGGCGTTGGCATGGTCTGCAAAAGTCGAGAAAATAGGGTTCTGTCGTTGCTCAAGGGCCGCGCGGATGCGCGAACGCAGGCACGCTTTGGCAACGCGCCAGCGTCCAGATGGCACAGCGCGACATCGCGAGCCGGTGGGACCCGTGGCACTTGCTTGATGCCCCGCTGCTGAGCGCATGCTAAGGCAAACACCCCCACCACCGTACTGGCCAGGGTCGCCCGACCGGTTGACCAACGTCAAAGCCAGTAACAACCCTGCCCCCACGCCGCACCACCGCTGCAACAATGGCACTCCCTGTTGCCTGGTCCCGCCCGCCATGAACCCTGCCCCTCACACCCTCGCCACCCTTCAGGCGGCGCTGGCCAGCCACCGTGTATGGAGTCAACTGGACGCGGCCACGCTGGACACACTGGCGCCGCAGTGGCGGCTGGAGGCATCGGATGTGGGCACCACGCTGCTGCCCCAGGGCCGCCTGCACAGTCGCACCGGGCTCATCGTGAGCGGCGCGGTAGACCTGCACGACCCCGACCTGGACATGGCCGTGCACCTGCAGCCCGGAGACATGTTCGGCTTTGGCGCCACCCCGGCGCAACACCTCACCACCTGGCAGGCCACTGCTGCGGCCGACAGCCACATCGCCTGGCTGGCCCCCGACACCGTGACCGCACTGTGCCGCGACCATGGCGCCCTCGCGTATTTCTTTCCGTCACTGCCCGGCGTAGGGCAGCCTCCAGCTGCGGCGCAGGCACCCGGCGCGGGCGTGCACCTGAACCTGCTGGGCACGCCCGTGCGCGCGCTCATCAAGCGCGAGCCGATCACGCTGCCGCCCGACACCAGCATCCGCGCCGCTGCGCTGCAAATGCGCGATCTGCGCGTATCGTCGGTGCTGCTGGTCGAGCAGCACCATCTGTTTGGCCTGGTCACAGACCGCGATCTGCGCAACCGCGTGGTCGCACTGGGGCTGGATATTGACCGGCCCGTGTCCGACATCGCCACCCTGGCGCCCATGACACTGCAGGCACAAAGCCCCGCCTTTGAAGCCCTGCTGCTCATGGCGCGGCACAACATCCACCATGTGCCGGTGATGGACGGCGCGCGCATCGTCGGCATGATCACCGCCACCGACCTGGCGGAACAACACAGCACATCGGCTGTTTACCTGGCGGGCGATGTTTACAAACAGACCACGGTAGAGGGCCTGGCGCATGCCAGCACCAAGATCAAGGCGCTGCAGCAACACCTGGCCGCCGCCGACGCCAGCGCCTACAGCACGGGCCACATCATCACCACCATCACCGACGCGCTGACCACCCGCCTCATCCACCTAGCCGAGGTGAAGCTGGGCCCGCCGCCGGTGGACTATGTGTGGGTGGCCGCCGGCTCCCAGGCCCGCAGCGAACAGACCGCCAGGTCCGACCAGGACAACTGCATGGTGCTGGACGACCGGTATGACGAAGCACAGCATGGCGAGTACTTTCGTGCGTTCTCGCGATTCGTGTGCGATGGCCTGGCGGCCTGCGGCTATATCCACTGCCCGGGCGAGATGATGGCCATGACCGACAAGTGGCGCCAGCCGCGCGCGCGCTGGGCACAGTACTTTCACCAGTGGGTGGACAAGCCCGAGCCCATGGCACTGATGCTGACCTGCGTGTTCTTCGACCTGCGCGCCATCCACGGCAAGACCGAGCTGCTGGAGTCGCTGCGCAATGAGGTGCTGCAGCGCACGCGGGGCAACAGCCTTTTTCTGGCGCACATGGTCGGCAACGCGCTCAAGCACCGCCCGCCGCTGGGCATGTTTGGCACCATCGCACGCATCCGTGGCGGCGAAAACGCGGGCACCATCGACCTCAAGCACAGCGGCATCGTGCCCATCGTGGACCTGGCGCGGGTGTATGCGCTGGCGGGCGGCATTGCGGCGGTCAACACGCACGACCGGCTGGAGGTGGCGTCACTGGCGGGTGAGGTGAGTGCACAAAGCGCACGCGATCTGCGCGATGCGCTGGAGTTCTTGTCCCGGCTGCGCATCGACCACCAGGCGCGTCAGATCGCGCAGGGGCAGGCGCCCGACAATTTTCTGGCGCTGGAGGAGCTATCCAACTTTGAGCGCAGCCACCTCAAGGAGGCGTTTTCGGTGGTGCAGACGCTGCAGGGGGTGTTGGGGCAGCGGTATCAGACGGGGCGGTATTGAGTGTTTTTGGGGTCTGGCGCTTATGGGGTAAGCGCTGGCAGCTATTTTTATATAGCTAACTTTGTGCTTTTGCGAGGGGCAAGTGCCGGGTCTCGCCCCGGCGGCCGACTCACTTTTCTTTGCTTCGCTGTATGGACCGGGGACATTGTTAACAGATGTGCGGACACATGGTTTACAGATCTGATTAAACGGCCTCGGTGTCAGCCAGGTCAATTACCAAGCAGCGATGGTGTGCGAAGAACACCTCAAAGCAGCCGTCCTTGTCCTGCTTGGGCCGGATACCCACCTTGTGGCGATGCAGGGCATTGCTCAGCTTGTATCGCTTGCCCCTGAACTTCAGGATCCCGTTCCAGTCGACCGTGCTCACTTCGTCTTCACTGCTGTACTCGGGCAGGCTCAATTGCTCCGGGAACGCTATCTTGCTGGGCCGATAGCACGTGACCGGTGTAGCTCCATGCAGTGCTTGGTGCGGGCGCTGATGGTTGTAGACCGCACGCCAGCGATCCAGCGCCGCCTGTACCCTCTCCAAGCTCTCAAAGCACCGTCCCTTGAGCACCTCGATCTCCAGTGTTCGATGGAAGCGCTCGTCCTTGCCATTGGTTTGCGGGTGGTAGGGTCGGCTGTGACTGACGTGAATGCCCAGTTGTACCAGCCACACGCCCAGTACTGTGAGCTGGCCCGGCGCACTTGGTGAGCCCCAGGGAGCGCCGTTGTCGAAGTTGATCTGCGCGGGCAGGCCATAGCGCCTGAATACTTCTGTCATGTGCGCTTGAACGACCTCGGTGGCAGTCTTGCCGCAGGCCTGCAAAGCCAGGTTAAAGCGCGAGTGATCATCCAGCATGGTCAGCGGCGAACAGCGCCCCTGAAGAGTCTGAAAGTGACCCTTGAAGTCGGCTTGCCACAGTGCGTTGGGCTCTTCACGTTCGAACCGCTGCCAGGGCTTGGCCGCTTCGCTGGCCTCGGACGTGATCAGGCCGTGGCGGCGCAGGATGGAGGTGGCGGTGCTGGGAGCCACACAGGGCCCACCCAGATGCTGCAAACGCCAGCTGATCTTGCGCCCGCCCCACGAGGGGTGCTCGGTGCGTACCGCGATGACGGCCGCCTCTACCTGCGGTGAGGAGCTGCTTGGACTGTTGCGGGGCCTGCGCGATCGATCTACCAGCCCCTCACTGCCTTGCTCTTCAAAGCGATTGAGCCACTTGTACGCGGTTGGGGCACTGATGCCAAAGCGTCGGCACAGCTCACGCACGTTGGCCCCTTCTTGCCTTGCCAGCTCAACGAATTCCTGTCTCAGGTTCATGGTGTTGCAAGCCTTCCATGGCATATAGACCTCCGGCGAAGTTCACCGAAAGTGTTAACCATGTCCTCGCACACCTGTTAACAATGTGCCCGGTCCATACACTTCGCCAAAGAAAAGTAAGCAAAAGAAAGGCGACCCTCAGTCTGCGACCCCTGCGCTTCGCTACGGGGCAAACCTGGGGCGGGGCGCTTGCGGGGTTCGCCGCATAACTCACTGCGCGCCTGCGGCGCTCCGTTCGGACAAACGCGGCGAGTCAGTTCACGAAGCATGCGCGCGGGGGCGCGCATGCCACCCCGCAAGCACCCCGCCGCAGGCGCAGCCAGCAAGGGGTTGAACACCCGCAGACCACACGGGCCATCGCTGCGCTCGGCCCTTCTTCGCGGGCGCAAGCGCCTCGCGCTGGCACGCCAGGCCGAGCGCAGCGATGGCCCGTGTGGTTGTTGGGCGCCAACCCCCCCTTCTGGTTGCGCCTGCGGCGCGCAGGGGATGGCGGATCAGGGCTCGCGATTGTCTGAGCGCCGCAGGCGCGAGTTCGAGCGAGACCCCGCCAGCACCGAGCACCGCAGGTTGCGGGTTATTGGGGTCAGACACCCATTTCACTGCGGTGCGCAGCACCGCACCCTCCGGGCGAGCCGAAGGCTCGGTGAATTGGGGCTCTGACCCCAATAACCCGTCGCAGACAGTAGGGTCGCCTTTTCTTTGGTGACTTTCTTTTGGCGAAGCAAAAGAAAGTTACTGCGCCGCCGGGCGCACACCCCGGCTCCCGCCCTCCGCAAAAGCACACCATCAACTACAAAAACAATAGCTGCCAGCGCTTACCCCATAAGCGCAAAACCCCAAAAACACTCAATATTTCAACCGCGCGTAATACGTCTTCTGCGCCGCCTCGCGCGCCTGGCGCAGCGTATGGATGCCCTGCTCCTGCAGCAGCGGAATCAGCCGCAGCCAGATCTCGGCCGTCACCAGCGCATCGCCCAGGGCCGTGTGGCGCCCCAGCACGGTAACGTTGAAGCGTTCCGCAATCGCTTCGAGCCGGTGCGACTCCTGGTTCGGGTGCACCACGGCCGAGAGCAGCAGCGTATCGAGCACAGGCTGGTGAAAGACCACCCCCGTGGCCTTCTCCTGCAGCTGCAGAAAGCGCATGTCGAACGCCGCGTTGTGCGCCACCAGCACCGTGTCTTGCGTGAACGCATGGAACACCGGCAGCACCTCGCCGATGCGCGGCTTGCCCGCCACCATGTCGTCGGTGATGCCGTGGATGGGGATGGACGCCGCTGGGATGCCGCGCCCCGGGTCCACCAGCTGTTCAAAGCATTCCTGCCGCAGCAGCTTGCCATTGACGATGCGGGCTGCACCGAGCTGGATGATGGCGTCGCCGCCGGCCGGATTCAGGCCCGTGGTTTCGGTGTCGAACACGGTGTAGGCCAGCTCGGACAGCGGGCGGTCGTCCAGCGCGCTGCTCTGGTCGGCCTGCTTGAACAGATCGAAGTCGTAATACTCGGGGCGGCTGTATTCGCTCTCGCCCAAAGCGGCATCCACCACGCCCTGCACGCTGGCCAGGGGCAGCATGAAGCGGAAGAACGCCTGGTGGCGCACCCGCTCGCGCTCAAACCACATTTCGCCGCCGTGGCGCTCGACCACTTCGCGCACGGTCAGGGGACTGCGTTCCGCGCCAAATCGCATGGCGTCCATCTCCCAGTTCATTACCGTTTCGTTGCTCATGGCCTGGCCGCTCCAGACCAGGTCGAGCTGCGCATGCGTGCCCGTGCTCTGCAACCGCAGTTGCAAAAAGCGCACCTCAAACTCATCCACCAGCCGGTGCGCCAGATAGGTCAGTGCCTGCAGCAGGGTGTAGCTGTCCACCTTGAGCCACAGGCTGCCGTCGATCGCGTCGAGCGTTACCGGCCGGTCGCACTGCGCGGCAATGCGGCGCTGGGCGGCGGTGGCCAGGTCGGCGCCCAGCATGTCCTCCATGGGCCAGCGCGTCTTGAGGCGCTGCGTGGCGCGCTGCGCCAGGTCGGTGATGCGCCGCCCCATGGCGCCCACCTCGTCGCGCACCACGCCCAGAAAGCGCTCGCGCATGGCGGGTTCCAGGTCGGAAAAGCCCAGCATGTCCACCGCCGCCTGGATGTTGGCCAGCGACGCTCGGCTGCCTTCGGTCAGGCCGTGCAGGAGCTGGTCGCGGGCAGATTCTTCCTCCACGCTGGCCGTCACGTTGTCGAGCATCAGCACAAAGCCGCTCACCACGGACTCCAGCGTTTCTTCGTCGGCCCCCTCGGCCACCGCCGCACGCACCGGCGCCACCTGCACGCGCAGCAACTGCCCACCCTGCGTGGTGGTGACAAACTGCGCCGACGGGCTGGCTACACCCCGCGCCATGCCCTGGTGAATGCGTTCGAGCGCATGGGCCAGCAACTGCTGGTCGAACACGGCATAAATCGACCGGCCAATGCCGATCAGCTCGGCCCCGGCCGCCAGCGCCGGCCCCTGCGATATCTGCCGGAACTGCTGGCGCGCGCGCTGGTTGTAGAGCAGGATGCGCCCGTCGCGGTTGCACACCACCACGCTCTGGTTCAGCTCAGCCATCAGGGCGGCGAGCCGGTTCTTCTCTTGCTGCACGCTGTGGCTGGCCTGGGATACCTGGGCGGCCATGTCGCCGCGCAACTGGTCGCGCTGGGCCGCCAGTTCGTTCACGGCGCGGGCCATGGCCTGCATTTCGGCGGTGCCCCTGGGGGTGAGCTGCTGGGGCGTGGTGGCCGTCACCACCACCCGGATTTTTTCCAGCAGGCGGTGCGGGTCGCCCACATAGCGGCGGTGCAGCACATGCAGCGTGCCCGCCACCAGAAACAGGCCCAGCAGCCAGCCCATGGCCACCAGCACGGTGCGGGACGCCAGCACCTCGCCCACCGCCAGGCGCTCCTGCGCATCGAGTGTGGACCAGACAATCACGGACATCAGCACCAGCCACAGCGCCATCACCAGGCCTGCAGCGGCCACGGCCAGCACCAGCCGGGGGTCGATCTTTTTCATGCGGGGGCCTCCCCGAGCAGCTCGGCCACCTTCTGCACCAGTTCGCGCGTGGAGAACGGCTTGGTCATGTAAGCGTTGGCGCCCAGGGCCAGGCCTTTGGCCAGGTCGGTCTCGCGGCCCTTGGCGGTGAGCATGAGA
Source organism: Acidovorax sp. JHL-3 (assembly GCF_000526295.1). Lineage (NCBI taxonomy): Bacteria > Pseudomonadati > Pseudomonadota > Betaproteobacteria > Burkholderiales > Comamonadaceae > Acidovorax > Acidovorax sp. JHL-3. The sequence goes on along the minus strand of NZ_JAFU01000001.1, from coordinate 1,394,542 downwards.
ATTTTGGTGCCCTGCAGGGCCTCGTCGGCGCGCACGGCCTGGCAGACCTCGAAGCCCGTCTTGTGCGGCATCATCACATCGAGCAGCACCAGCGCGGGCCGCTCACGGGCGATGGTGTCCAGCGCCTCCTGCCCGTCGCGGGCCACCAGCACGGCGTAGCCTTCGCGCTGCAGCAGGTATTCGAGCGAGATCACGATGTTGGGCTCGTCGTCGGCAATCAGGATCTTGTGCGTCATGGGGTCTTGTCTCCAATAGGTGCTTTGGGCAGCGGCAGCCAGAAGCAAAAGCAGGCGCCCGGCTGTGCGGTGGGTTCCAGCCACAGCCGCCCACCAAAATGTTCTGCAATATGGCGGCTGATCGGCAGGCCCAGGCCTGTTCCGTGCGCCACCTGGGCACCCAGGTCGGTCTGGTGAAAACGATCAAAAATCATGGCCTCGTGGCCCGGTTGCACGCCCGGGCCATTGTCCTGCACGCACACGGTGATGCCCTGCGCATCGCACGCCAGCCGCACCTGCACCTGCCCGCCGGGCGAGGGCACAAACTTGGCTGCGTTGGACAACAGATTCAGCAGCACCTGCAGAATGCGGTCGGGGTCGGCCTGGAGCACGGGCGCCTCGTCGGGCAGGTGCACGTGCACCTGGGCCGCGCGCTCGCGGAACACTTCAGCCGTGGTGGCCACCGCACGCTCCACCAGGGCGCGCATGTCCACCGGCGCCACATGCCATTCGGCATGACCCGACTCGATCTTGGCCATGTCCAGCACCTGGTTCACCAGGCGTGTCAGGCGCTCGGTTTCGGACACGATGATGCCCACGAACTGCTGGCGCTGGGCGGCGGGCATGCTGGCGTCGTCCTGCATGAGTTCGGCCAGCGCGCGGATAGACGTGAGCGGCGTGCGCAGCTCGTGCGTCACAGACGACATGAAGTCGTCCTTGAGCCGGTCCAGGCTCTGCAACTGCTCGTTGGCGGCGCGCAGCTCGGCGGTGGCCTGCTCCAGCGAGCGCGACTTGCCCTCCAGCGCCCGCGAATAGGCGCGAATCTGCGAGGCCTCGTCCAGAATGCGCAGCACGTCTTCGGGCGAGAGCGTTTCTTCTTCGGCCACCGAGGCCACCAGCGCACGGGCCGATGCACTGCCCACGGCACCGGCCAGTTGGGTTTCGACAAACTGCACCAGCCGGGCGTCGGGCCGCAGCGCGTGGGCATGGTGCACGCCCACGCGCTGCGCATAGCCGTCAAAAAGCGCCTGCGCCTTGGCGGCGCCCAGAAAACGCTCGCACAGGCGCAGCAGGTCTTGCGTGTTGGCCCGCCCGCGCCAGAACACGGGGCTGGAAGTGGCCGTACGCTCCAGCACATCGACAAACAACAGGGCCTGGCTGGCCTCGCGGCCCGAAGGCGCGCGCCACAGCGACACCCCGACATAGGCCACCACATTGGCCAGCATGCTCCAGAAGAGCGAATGCGTGAGGCCGTCGAACCCCTGCAGGCCAAGCAACTGCTCGGGCCGCAGCCAGGCCATGCCCCAGGGCCCGTGTGCGATGAAGCCCATGTCGAGCCAGCCCGACTTGGCAATGGAGGGCAGCATGAGCGTGTAGGCCCACATCACAAAGCCCGCCAGCAGACCCGCGAGTGCGCCCAGGCGGGTTCCGCCCTTCCAGTACATGCCGCCCAGCACCACGGGTGCAAACTGCGCCACGGCGGCAAAGCTGATGAGCCCGATGCTGACCAGCGCGTACGCCTCACCCGCGAGGTGAAAGTAAACATAACCCAGCACCAGCACGCCCAAAATGGCGGCGCGCCGGATGCCCAGCAGAAGGCGCGTGAAGTCCTGCCCGCCGCCGCTGCGCAGGTGGCGCCAGCGCAGCAGCAGGGGCAGCACCAGCTCGTTGCTGACCATGGTGGAGACCGCCACGGTCTCCACGATGACCATGCCCGTGGCCGCAGACAGCCCCCCGACAAACGCAAACAGCGCCAGCGCGTGCTGCCCGGCCGCCAGCGGCAGCGACAGCACAAAATTCTCGGCATTGCCTTGCCCCGGCCCGAAATACAGCAGGCCGCCCAGTGCAATGGGCAGCACGAACAGGTTGATGAGCAGCATGTAGAGCGGAAACACCCAGACCGCGCGGCGCAGGTGGTCTTCGCGCACGTTCTCCACCACCATCACCTGGAACTGGCGAGGCAAAAACACCACCGAGAACATCGACAGCAGCATCAACCCGAACCACTGCGCCCAGGCAAACTGCCCGCCCTGCTCCAGGCGCAGCAACTGCTGCAACTGCGGCACCGCCTGCGCGCGGGCGAACAGGTCGCCCAAGCCATCGAACAGGCCATACACCACAAAGAAGCCGACCATCAGGAAGGCCACCAGCTTGACCACCGATTCAAACGCGATGGCGGCCACCATGCCCTCGTGCCGCTCGGTGGTGTCCAGGTGCCGCGCACCAAACACCATGGCAAAGCCGGCCAGCACCAGCGCCACATAAAAGGCACTGTCGCGGCTCCAGTGTGCGGGGTCGGCCACGCCGCCGGGCACCGTCAGCAGGGCATAGCCCGCCGACACCGCCTTGAGCTGCAGCGCAATGTAGGGCACGATGCCCACCACCGCGATCAGGGTCACCAGCCCGGCCAGCAGCGGGCTCTTGCCGTAGCGGCTGGCAACAAAGTCGGCAATCGACGTGATGCGGTAGGCCTTGGCAATGCGGATCATCTTGCGCAGCACGATCCAGCCCAGCACCATGACCAGCGTGGGCCCCAGGTAAATGGGCAAAAACCACACCCCGCCCGAGGCAGCCCGCCCCACGCTGCCGAAATACGTCCAGGCGGTGCAATACACGGCCAGCGAAAGCGCGTAGGTCCAGGGGTTGGCGATGACCGAGCGCCCCGCTTGCGCACGGCGATCGGCCCAGTAGGCCACGGCAAACAGCAGCAGCAGATAGGCGAACGACGAGGCAATGACCAGTGCGGGCGAGAGCATGCCTAATCCTGCAGCGGTGCAGACGGTGGGGGCGCCGCTGCCACGCGGTCGTCAGGGCGGTCATCGGGGCGTTCTTCGCTGCGGTCGCCCAGGCGGTTATCGGGCCGCTCCATCAGCCAGGCTAGTGCGGCAATCAGCCCGCCCCACAGCAAGAACAGGGCCGCCGGGAACAACGGAATGCCCCACACGGTGGCATCACGGTCCCACAGGCCGAGCAGCGGAAAATTGAACAGTACCCAGCCGCCGGCAAACAGGGCAACCAGGCGTTGGGAGCCGAGTCCTTTGAGCACAGCAGTCTCCTGGCGGGGAGTCTGGATGCCCCCCTGTTGTCCATTGTGCGCCCGGCACTTACCTCGGTCTTACGTACCGGGCAACGCAGTCAGGCTTTGACCTTGGGCTTGGCCCTGGCGGCCGCCCCATGCGCCTGGCGCGAGAGCGCGAAATCCAGAAAAAACTTGCACCAGATGGTGCTACCCGCCATGGCGGTCCAGGTGTTGTAGTCGAGCTGGCCCAGTGCCACGCTGACGATCACCACCGACGCCACCACACCAGCGATGAGGTTGATGACCATCGCATAGGGGGCGTATTTTTCGGGGTTGGGCGGTGACTCACCGCGCCTGATGGCGACCTCGGAAAAATCGCGCTTGACCACGATACGCCACGCCCGGCGGAACCAGAAGAACGCCATCGGGAACAACGCGAGATACAAAATCCAGGTCAATGCGACGCTGACATCAAAAACCATGCAGAGCTCCCAGCTTCGGGGGCAACGCACAGCGCGCAGGCTCCCCGGAGAATTCAATTAAAAAGGCCCTGCCAGCGCAGCCGGCAGGGCCTCCATTGTCACTGCCGCAGCGCCAGAGCGCCACGGCACAGGGGATTTACCCCCGGACAGACGCCTTAGTGGGCACCCGTCACCAGCTTGGAGCCGCGCGGGACGCGCACCGACTCCACCATGGCCTGGATATGCTCCGGTGGCTCTTTGGTGAACTTGTCCACCAGGAAGGCGACCCCGAAGTTCACCAGGGCACCGGCCGCACCAATCGCTTCAGGCGTGATGCCGAAGAAGCTGTTGGCGCCGCCAATGAGACCCAGATATTCCGTGCCCTTGATGAAGAAGATGCCCTTGTGTGCGAACACATAGAACAGCGTGAAGAACAGGCCAGCCAGCATACCGGCCATGGCGCCTTCCTTGTTCATCTTCTTGCTGAAAATACCCATCATGATGGCGGGGAACAGCGAGCTGGCGGCAATACCGAAGGCCAGGGCCACGGTACCGGCCGCAAAGCCTGGCGGGTTCAAGCCCAGATAACCAGCCACCACAATGGCCACGGCCATCGACACCTTGCCCGCCAGCAGCTCGTTCTTCTCGCTGATGTTGGGGTTGAAGACGCCCTTGACCAGGTCATGCGACACGGCAGACGAAATAGCCATCAGCAGACCCGCAGCCGTCGACAGAGCAGCTGCCAGACCACCAGCCGCCACCAGCGCGATCACCCAGTTGGGCAGCAGCGCGATTTCGGGGTTGGCCATCACGATGATGTCGGCATTCACGTCGAGCTCATTGCCCTTCCAGCCGGCAGCCTCTGCCTTGCCCTTGGCAACTTCGTTCTTGGTCTTGTCGTTGTAGTACTGGATGCGGCCGTCACCGTTCTTGTCGGTGAACTTCAGCAGGCCGGTCTTTTCCCAACGCTTCATCCAGTCAGGACGGTCTTCGTTCTTGAGCGAAGCTTCAGGCGCATACAGGTCGCCACCGGCCTTGACGGCGGTGTTGACGGTGGCATGCAGGTTCAGCTTGGCCATGGCAGCCACAGCAGGTGCCGTGGTGTACAGGATGGCGATGAAGATCAGGGCCCAGCCAGCCGAGCTGCGAGCATCCTTTACCGAAGGCACGGTAAAGAATCGCATGATGACGTGCGGCAAACCAGCGGTACCGATCATCAGCGACATCGTGTACATGAACATGTTGAGCATGCTGCCGGGCCATTGCGTGGTGTACTTGCCAAAGCCCAGGTCAGTGACCACGGAATCGAGCTTGGCCAGCAAAGTCATGTCGGTGCCAACATAGCTGCCACCCAGACCCAGCTGAGGGATCACGTTGCCCGTGAGCTGCAGCGAGATGAACACGGCAGGCACGGTGTAGGCCAGGATCAGCACGATGTACTGCGCCACCTGGGTGTAGGTGATGCCCTTCATGCCGCCGAACACGGCGTAGGCGAACACGATGGCCATACCGACGTAAATGCCGGTGTCGCTGGACACGCCCAGGAAGCGCGAGAAGGCAATGCCCACACCGGTCATCTGACCAATGATGTAGGTGAGCGACGCCACCAGCAGGCACATCACGGCAATGGTGCTGGCGCTCTTGGAGTAGAAGCGATCACCGATGAACTGCGGCACCGTGAACTTGCCGAACTTGCGCAGGTACGGAGCCAGCAGCATGGCCAGCAGCACGTAGCCGCCGGTCCAGCCCATCAGGAACAGGCCACCGCCATAGCCCATGTTGGCGATCAGACCAGCCATGGAGATGAAGGACGCCGCGCTCATCCAGTCGGCGGCCGTGGCCATGCCGTTGGTGATGGGGTGCACGCTGCCGCCGGCCGCGTAGAACTCGCTGGTGGAACCCGCGCGGGCCCACACTGCGATGCCGATGTAGAGCGCGAAGCTCAGACCGACAAAGATATAGATGGTTGTTTGAAGATCCATGATTTCAGCCCTCAGTCTTCATGCACGTCGAACTGACGATCGATGTCGCCCATCTTCTTCGCGTAATAAAAAATCAGCGCAATGAAGATGTAGATAGAGCCCTGGTGAGCAAACCAGAACCCGAGCGGATAACCGCCCAACTTGATGTTATTGAGCACGTCGACAAACAGGATCCCCGCGCCGAACGACACCACAAACCAGACGATCAGAATCTTGGTTAGCAGGCCGAGCGTGGCTTTCCAGTAGGCGTGACTGCTTTTGTCTTCCTTCATGAATTCCCCTCGTGTATGAGTACAGAACACAGCACCTAGGCACTGCCCCCGCGCATTCCGCAGGCTGGGCCATCGGATTGCGTAAGCGACTGTGTCCACGCTTGCTTACAGCTAACTGATGAAAACGCCCAAATTGCCGTGCGAAGGACGACTCAAGGGAAAACACCGATCAGAGATGTTGCGCGCATCTGAAACGGCCTAGTGAAAGTCCCAATGGCATAAAAAGGGGATGCGGAAACACTCTGTCACCAATTCACTTTTCGCTGAAAGATTGCGCCCCACACCCCATGGCAGATGTTCCCTCCAACCTGACCGCCGCCATTTACGCCAAGACCGCCCAGGGCCAACAAGAAATACAGTCCCGCTCGCTGGGGCTGACACCTCTTGCACGGCGCATTCTGGTGCTGGTGGACGGCAAGCGCAGCGGCCAGGACCTGAGTACCTTTGCTCCCGGCGGCGAGATCAGCGCCCAGCTCACCGAATTGCTCAGCCGTGACTGCATCGAGGCGGTGGGCGTGGCGCAGCCAGCCGCCAGCCCTGCGGCTGCCCCCGCCAAACCGCACGCCCCCGACGAGATTGACCTTTCGGGCCTGCCCCCCGCCGAATCGCGCAGCGCCAAAGAGCTGGACATGGCGCGCAATTTCATGACCAACACGGTCAACAACATCTTTGGCCACCACAACCGCATTTCGCTGTTGGAAGCCATCCACGGCTGCAAAAGCAGCAGCGAGTTGCGCCACGTTTATGTGGCCTGGGCCCAGGCGCTCGAAACCAACGCCACCGGCAAGAAGCGCCTGCCCGAGTTGCGCGAAAAGCTGTTCGCGGTGCTTTGATTTTTTTCCCAATTGCGCGTATGCCGTGTCGGTCGAAGGTGCGGCGCGTTGGGGAATGTTTGCGCTGTGCCGTCCCACTGCAGCAGCGCAGCCAGCAGGCGCACGCCTGCTGCCATACTGGAGCCGAGGCGGATTTAATTTTTGCACAAATGAGGCGCTAGTGCCCGTATAGAAAGCGTCTAATGCTATTTATTTAATAGCAATAGCTTCCACGCTTCAGGCGAACGGCAGTTCATGCACGCACCACGCCATCACGCCGTCACTCCAATGCGGGCCCCAAACGGCAACGGCCGCAAGGCCGTGGTGCAAACGTGATGTTCGGCGGTGCGCGCTCTGTAGCCTGCACCGCCCCCGCGTATTGTGAGGGGGCGGCGGGCAGCAGAGCCGCGTTCAGCAGCCCATGGGACGGTTGGGGCGCATGGGCACGATGCCCGTCACACGCAGCGTGGCAGCAGAGCCATCGGTGGCGGTGAGCGTCTTGCCTGTCAGACGCACCTGGTCACTCTCGCGCACCACCGCAGTGTCGGTGTCGTCGCTGCTGGCGTATTCCTTGCCGTCAAAAGTCAGGAACGCCTGGTAGAGCTTGGTGACATCGGGACGGTAGCGAATGTCGCCAAACGCGGTTGCCGAAGAGCCCACCTTGTTGGCACCGTCAAAGCGGAAAGCGCACAGCTCTGGCACCGAGCCAATGGGGTTTTGTTTGCTCACATCGGTGAGGTTGAGCGCACCGTTGCCGTACACGCCATTGAGGCCACTGACGGTGGCGTTGGTGACCGTCAGCACACCTGGCTCGTTGCTGGGGGTTGGGTCGTCGTCATTGCCGCCGCCACAGGCGACCAGCAGAACAGAGGCGGCCGCAATGGCGGTACAGGTCTTGAGAAGATGGAAAGCGTTCATGGTGATGGGCGTCCGTAGCTGTGGATGGAAAGTGGGGAGCCGATCCCCTGCAACCCATCGTAGGAAGCCCACCCCGCGCGGCGCGTGCGCCATGTTCCGCGCTGTGCGTAGGACAGGGGCCGACAGCTGCGTACGCACACCACCGGGCTGGCACTCCGCCCCTCCCTTCAGGCGCGCGGGCCATCACACTGCAAGGGCACCTCAGCGCGCCAGCACCGCCGCCAGCGCCTTGCCTGTATGGGTGCCTGCCGCCACCACGTCTTCAGGTGTGGCTGCGGCCACGATGCGCCCGCCTGCGTTGCCGCCCTCGGGGCCCAGGTCCAGAATCCAGTCGGCCTCGGCGATCACATCCAGGTCGTGCTCGATCACGATCACGCTGTGACCACCATCGACCAAGCGGTGCAGCACGCGGATGAGCTTGTCCACGTCGGCCATGTGCAGCCCCACGGTGGGCTCGTCCAGCACATACAGCGTGTGCGGCGCCTTCTGGCCCCGGCGGCCGACTTCGTCTCGCACCTTGGTCAGCTCGGTCACGAGCTTGATGCGCTGCGCCTCGCCGCCGCTCAGGGTCGGCGAGGGCTGGCCCAACGTGAGGTAGCCCAGGCCCACGTCCTGCAAGAGCTGCAGCGGGTGCGCAATGCTGGGCATGGTGGCAAAGAAGCCCACGGCCTCGTCCACTTCCATCTGCAGCACATCGCCAATGCTCTTGCCGCGCCAGGTGACGGCCAGTGTTTCGGGGTTGAAGCGCGCGCCGTGGCAGGTTTCGCAGGGCACCTTCACGTCGGGCAGAAAACTCATCTCGATGGTGCGCACGCCCGCACCTTCGCAACCGGGGCAGCGGCCTTCGCCGGTGTTGAAGCTGAATCGCCCGGCGGCGTAACCGCGTGCCTTGGCCTCCAGCGTCTCGGCAAACAGCTTGCGGATGGTGTCCCAGAAACCGATGTAGGTGGCGGGGCAGGAACGCGGGGTTTTTCCAATCGGTGTCTGGTCCACTTCGAGCACGCGGTCGATGCTCTCAAAGCCCGACAGCCCTGTGCAACCCACCAGCGGCTGCGCCTTGCCCGCGTCCATCGCATCGCGCCCGGCCTTGGTACTGCGCTGCTGCACCCAGGCCTGCACATTGGCCAGCAGCACGTCTCGCGCGAGCGTGGATTTGCCAGAGCCACTCACGCCCGTCACCGCCACCAGGCGGTGCAGCGGCACCGTGGCGGTCACGTTCTGCAGGTTGTGCAGCTGCGCGCCGTGCACGGTGAGCCAGCGCATGGCGGCGCGTTCCTTGGCCTCGGTCAGCGCACCGGCCGCCAGCGATGCAGCTTGGGCCGCGCGCTTCTTCGCGGCGGCGCTTTGCCGACCGGTGGGCGCTGCCGACTCGGCTTGGGCAAAGGCCGCCGTGGCCTGGGCACTCACCGCGCTGGGCGCCATGCTGCGGCGCAATTGCAGCGGGTGCTTCATGGCGTGCAGCAGGTAGCGGCCGGTTTGCGAATCTTCGGCACCCGTAATGTCTGCCACGCTGCCCTGCGCCACCAGGCGTCCGCCGCGTTTGCCCGCGCTGGGGCCAATGTCGATGATGTGGTCGGCGCGGCGGATGGTGTCTTCGTCGTGCTCCACCACCACCAGCGTGTTGCCCTTGTCGCCCAGCTTGTGCAGGGCGTTGAGCAAAATCTGGTTGTCGCGCGCATGCAGGCCGATGGTGGGCTCGTCGAGCACGTAGCACACGCCCTGCAGGTTGCTGCCCAGCTGCGCGGCCAGGCGAATGCGCTGGGCCTCGCCACCACTGAGCGTGGGCGCGCCCCGGTCCAGCGTGAGGTAGCCCAGGCCCACTTCTTCCAAAAATTCGAGGCGGCTCTGGATCTCGGGCACGAGGTCGCGGGCGATGTCGCTTTCACGTTGAGTCATGCGCTGGGGCATGCCGTCCGCTCCGCGCAGGGTCTCGATCCAGCGGCGCACGTCCGTCACCGACAGCGCGGCGATATCGGTGATGCCGACGCCGGCAAACTTCACGGCGCGGGCCGTGTCGTTCAGGCGCGTGCCCTGGCACGTGGGGCAAGCAGTGTCGGCCAGGTCTTCCACCTCGGGCTCGGCAAAGGTCTGCTCGCGGCCTTTTTCCCTTCCTTTTTCATTGCTGTCCTGCACCGAGTCGTCAAACACCTTGCGCTGGTCGCGGGTGAGCTTGACGCCGGTGCCCACGCAGTCGGGGCACCAGCCGTGTTTGCTGTTGTAGCTGAACAGACGCGGGTCCAGCTCGGCATAGCTGGTGGCGCACACCGGGCAGGCACGCTTGGTGGAGAAAGCCTGCAGATGCCCAATGCCTGCCGTGGGCAAGCCGCCTTCCATGGCCGCAGCCAGCGTGCCAATGCTGCTGAGCACATGCACCACGCCTTTGCCGTGGGTGAGGGCGTCGGCCAGCGCAGTGCGCAGCGCGGCCTCGTTCTCTGGCGACACATCCAGGCTGGCCACGGGCAGCTCGATGGTGTGCTCCTTGAAGCGGTCGATGCGAGGGAAGTTGGTGGTGGGCAAAAAGTTGCCGTCCACGCGCAGGTGGGTGTGACCACGCGGGCGGGCCCAGTCGGCCAGCTCGGTGTACACGCCTTTGCGGTTCATCACCAGCGGCGCGAGGAGGCCGATGTGTTGGCCCCGAAACTGCGTGAGCAGCTGGGCGGCGATGCTCTCGGGCGTTTGCGGCTGCACCGCCGCACCGTCTTTCACGCAATGCTGCGTGCCCAGCTTGACGTACAGCAGACGCAAAAAGTGCCACACCTCGGTGGTCGTACCCACGGTGGACTTGCGCCCGCCGCGCGAGAGGCGCTGCTCGATGGCCACGGTGGGTGGGATGCCGTACACCGCATCCACCTCGGGCCGGCCTGCGGGCTGCACGATGGATCGCGCGTAGGCGTTGAGCGATTCAAGGTAACGGCGCTGGCCTTCGTTGAACAGGATGTCGAACGCCAGCGTGGACTTGCCCGAGCCGCTGACGCCCGTCACCACATTGAACTTGCCACGCGGAATGTCCACGCTCAGGTTTTGGAGGTTGTGTTCCTTCGCGTTGACGATTTGTATAGCGTTTTTGGCCTCTAGCGCTTTACCATCAAGCGCCACTAGCTCTTTTTTTCGTAGCACGGCGGCTTTTTCGTGTGCCGAATGGCCACCGATGCCCAGCGTGAGTTCATAGTCGCGCAGCGCCTGTCCGGTGTGCGAGGTGGCGTGCTGGCGCACATCCTCCGGCGTCCCTTCGGCCACGATGAGGCCGCCCGCATAACCTCCCTCGGGCCCCAGGTCGATGAGCCAGTCGCTCGCGCGGATCACATCAAGGTTGTGCTCGATGACGATGAGCGAGTGCCCTGCGTCGATGAGCTTGCGCAGCGCGCGCATCAACTTGGCAATGTCGTCAAAGTGCAGGCCGGTGGTGGGCTCGTCAAACAAGAACAGCGTGCCTTTGCGGGCGACGGACTGGCGCGATTTGGATGCGCTGCGCGCGGCCTCAGCCAGAAAGCCTGCAAGCTTGAGGCGCTGCGCCTCGCCACCTGACAGCGTGGGCACGGGCTGGCCCAGCGCCACATATTCGAGCCCCACATCCACGATGGGCTGCAGCGCACGGATCACATCGCGGTCATTGGCAAACAGGTCGGCCGCCTCGGCCACCGTGAGGGCCAGCACATCGGCCACGTTCAACACCCGGCCGCCGCGCTCGATGGTGACTTCCAGAATCTCGGGGCGGTAGCGCTTGCCATCGCAATCGGGGCAACGCAGGTACACGTCCGACAAAAACTGCATCTCCACATGCTCGAAGCCCGAGCCGCCGCAGGTGGGGCAGCGCCCGTCGCCGCTGTTGAAGCTGAACTTGCTGGCGGTGTAGCTGCGCTGGCGCGACAGCGGCGCCACGGCATACAGCTCGCGAATGCTGTCCCACGCGCCGACATAGCTCACGGGGTTGGAGCGGGCCGTCTTGCCAATGGGCGACTGGTCCACAAACACCACGTCCGACAAATGGTCGGCACCCAGCATGCGGTCGTGCACGCCCGGCGCATCGGTGGCCTTGCCAAAGTGGCGCAGCAGTGCGGGGGCCAGCACATCCTGGATCAGGCTGGACTTGCCCGAGCCGCTGACGCCAGTGACGGTGACCAGGCGCTGCAGCGGGAACTCCACCGACACGTTCTGCAGGTTGTGCTCGCGCGCGCCTTCGAGGATGAGGCGTGGCGTCGCTTCCGTCACCATGCGCTTGAAGCCAAAGCCCACATGCTTGCGCCCGCTGAGATAGGCCCCGGTGAGCGTGTCGGCCTTGCGCAGATCGGCCGTTGTGCCATCAAAGACGATCTGCCCGCCGAGGCGGCCGGGGCCGGGGCCCATGTCGATCATGCGGTCGGCCGCCAGCATCACGGCCGGGTCGTGCTCCACCACCACCAGCGTGTTGCCCGCGTCGCGCAGGCGCAGCATGGCCTCGGTGATGCGGTGCATGTCGCGCGGGTGCAGGCCGATGCTGGGCTCGTCCAGCACGAACAGCGCGTTGACCAGGCTGGTGCCCAACGCGGTGGTGAGGTTGATGCGCTGCACCTCGCCGCCGCTCAGCGTGCGGCTTTGGCGGTCGAGCGTGAGGTAGCCAATGCCCACGTCACACAGGTACTTGAGGCGGGTGGTGATTTCTTCGTGCAGCAGTCGAAGCGCTTGTGCTTCACCAGTTTTCGCTTGTGCTTCACCAGGTTTCGCTTGCGCGTCACCCTTGGCGTTGTCGCCCACCGGCAGCTGCATGCGCGCAAAGAACTGGCGCAGGCGGTCGATGGGCAGCAGCATCAGGTCGTGCAAGCACAGGCCGGGCAGCGCTTCGAGCTGCTCGCGCGACCATTGCACGCCCTCGGGCATGAAGCGCTTGCCGGGCTCCAGCGCGGCATCGGCATCTTCCTTGCGGCCAATGCGCCACAGCAGGCTTTCGGTCTTGAGCCGCGCGCCCGCGCAGGTGGGGCATGGCGTGTAGCTGCGGTACTTGGACAAGAGCACGCGGATGTGCATCTTGTAGGCCTTGCTTTCCAGGTACTCAAAAAAACGCTTGATGCCGTACCACTGCTGGTTCCACTTGCCGTTCCAGTTGGGCGAGCCGTTGATGACCCACTTTTTGTGCTCGTCGGTCAGCTTGTTCCAGGGCGTGTCGCGCGGGATGCCCGCGGCCTCGGCGTGGCGCATGAGGTCGTCCTGCGCCTCTTTCCACGCGGGGGTCTGAATGGTCTTGACGGCGCCTGCGCGCAGCGTGAGCTTGTCGTTGGGGATGACGAGGCCGTAGTCCACCCCGATCACGCGGCCAAAGCCCCGGCAGCTGTCGCACGCGCCCACGGCGGAGTTGAACGAGAAGGCCGACGGAATGGGGTCGCTGTAGCGCAGGTCGCTGTCGGGGCAGTGCAGGCCGGTGGAGAAGCGCCACAGCTCGGGCTCGCCCTCCTCCATCAACCGGTAGACATTCAAACGCCCCGAGCCGCGCTTGAGCGCCACCTCAATGGCCTCGATCGCGCGCGCCTTCTCGGCATTGCCCAAACGGAAGCGGTCGGCCACCACATCGAGCACCTTGCGCGGCCCGGTGGGCGTGCCCACTTCGCGCTCGGCCTGCACCTTGGTAAAGCCGCTGGCTGACAGCCATTGCTCGACCTGCTCTGCGCTGGTGTTGGCAGGCAGCTCGACCGGGAAGGTCAGCACGATGCGCGGGTTGACCTCGGCCCCCACGCTCCCCACTGCGTGTGGTTCGCCGCCCCCCAGGGGGGCGCTCGCCGCCTTGGGGCGGCCCGGCGCCGGCTCGATGCCGCAGCGCTGCTGCAGCTCCGCATAAATGGTCTCCGGCGTGTCGTGCCGCACGGGCTGTGCCGTCTGCCTGTCAAACAACTGGCCCGCTCGGGCGAACAGCAGCTTCAGATGGTCGTTCAGCTCCGTCATCGTGCCCACGGTGGAGCGGCTGGAGCGCACGGGGTTGGTCTGGTCGATGGCAATGGCCGGGGGCACGCCCTCGACCTTGTCCACGGCAGGTTTGTCCATGCGGTCCAGAAACTGGCGCGCATAGGCGCTGAAGGTTTCCACGTAGCGGCGCTGGCCTTCGGCATACAGCGTGTCAAAAACCAGGCTCGACTTGCCCGAGCCACTGGGGCCCGTGACCACCGTGAGTTCGCCGGTGCGGATGTCCAGATCCAGGTTCTTGAGGTTGTGCTGGCGTGCGCCGCGGATTCGGATCAGTCCCTGGGTCATGGAAGCAGTCTTTCGGGTGTGAGGCGGAACATTCTAGGGACCAACCGCGGCGGGCGCGCAACACGGCGCAGTATCCCCGGCACCGCTGTGGTGCTTATGCTGCATTGCGGCATTCCACAGGGCACGGTGACGGTCAAAAGATGGCCTTAAGGCCGGTTCACCGTATAGACTGAAAATCAACTTAGAGAGGGGACTCCGATGAATCAATGGACCAAGCTCTGCGCCAGTGCTGCACTGGCCACACTGATCTGCACCAGCCACGCACAGATCCTGATCGGACAGACCGCCGGATATTCCGGCCAGGTCGCGGCGGGCGTCAAGGAAACTGCGGACGGTGCAATGCTGTACCTCGACGCGGTCAACGCGAAGGGTGGCGTGAACGGACAGAAAATTGAACTCGTCTCGCTGGACGACAAGTTCGACCCCAAACTCGCCGGTGAAAACGCCCGCAAGCTGATTGAAGAGCAAAACGTGCTCGCAATGTTTCTGACCCGCGGCACCCCTCACACAGAAGCCATGATCCAGCTGCTGGAGAAGAACGGCGTGGCGCTCATCGGCCCATCCACCGGCGCCATGGTGCTGCACCAGCCCGTGCGCAAATACATCTTCAACGTGCGCGCCACCTATCAGCGCGAGGCGGAAAAGGCCATGACCCACCTGGCATCCATGGGTATGACACGCATAGCGGTGGTGTATTCCGACGACAGTTTTGGTGCAGACGGCATCATCGGCGCCCAAAAAGGCCTGACCGCCAGCAAGCTCACCCCGGTTGTGCTGGAGAAGTTCAACCGTACCAAACCCGACTTTGCTCCCATTGCAGTCAAACTGGCCAGCGCCAACGCCCAGGCGGTGCTGATGGTGGCATCGGGCGCGGCGGTGGTGGATGCCGGCAATGCGTTTCGGGCAGCCGGGTCGGCCGCACAGATCGTCACGCTCTCCAACAATGCCTCCACAGGGTTCATCAAGAGCCTGGGCGCCAATGCGCGAGGGATGATCGTGACCCAGGTCTACCCCAACGAACGTGCCATGACCTACGCCATGGTGAAGGAAGCACTCGACCTGGCCAAAGCCAAGGGTCTCAGTGAGGTCAGCCCAGCCATGCTGGAAGGGTTTGCTGCCGCCAAAGTGCTGGTTGAAGGCCTCAAGCGCGCGGGCCCCAAGCCCACCCGGGAAAAAGTCCACGCCGCGCTGGAGAGCCTGCGCAAGTTTGACCTCGGTGGCCTTGAAATCAGCTACGGGCCCGACGACCATTCCGGGCTGGATTTTGCCGATCTCGCCATCATTGGCACAGACGGCAGGTTCCGCCGCTAACCGCACGGGGGGGCTCATCTGCCCTTCACGTATGAGTTGCTGAGGAAGCACAAAGGCCGCACGCATGCGACCTTTGCGTTTCCTCATTACCTGGTTCTGCTCTCCGGCCTAAACTCGGACCACTGGATAGATAGGTACACGCATGAAAAAATGGAAACCCTTGTTGGCAGCTTGTGCACTGGCGGCAGGATTGGCTGGCCACAGCATGGCGCAGATCGTCGTTGGACAAACGGTGGGCGTCACGGGCTCTGCGGCCATCACCGTCAAGGAATCCATGCAGGGTGCGTCGCTGTACCTGGATTTTGTGAACGCCCAAGGAGGCGTGGGTGGCCAAAAAATTGAACTGGTGGTGCTGGACGACAAGTTCGACACCAAGCTGACGCTGGAAAACGCCCGCACCCTCATCGAGAAACACGGCGCCATTGCGCTCTTCATGACACGGGGAACCCCACACACCCAGGGCATCGTGCCGCTGCTCGACGAAGCCGGCGTGGTGCTGGTGGGCCCATCCACCGGCGCAATGGCATTGCACAAGCCGGTGAGCCGCCACGTCTTCAATGTTCGTGCGCCCTACCAGCTTGAGGTGGAAAAGGCCATCACCCACCTGAACACGCTGGGGGTTGAGCGCATTGGTGTCATCCACGTCGATGACAGCTTCGGGGCAGACGCCCTGAGCGGCGCCCTGAACGGGTTCAAGGCCCAGGGTACCCAGGCTCTTTTTATTGAGAAATTTGATCGCAGCAAGCCTGACTTCAGCGCCATTGCCCCACGTGCCGCCAAACAGGCGCCACAAGCTGTGATCTTCGTCGGCACGGGCGCTGCCGTGGTGGACGGCATCAAGGCCCTGCGCACGGCCGGTGTGTCTGGCCAGATCGTGACATTGTCAAACAATGCCTCTGGCGGCTTCACCAAGGCTCTGGGAGAACAAGCGCGGGGCGTTGTGGTCACCCAGGTTTTCCCATCCGAGCGATCCATCAACTACCCCGTCATCAAGGAGGCCATGGGTCTGGCCAAGGCAAAGGGCATTGCCGAACTGACACCGGCCATGGTCGAAGGCTTCATCAACGCCAAGGTGCTGGTCGAAGGCCTGCGCCGGGCAAGCCCCAAGCCAGACCGCGCCCGCATGCTGGCGGCACTGGAGGGAATGCGAAAGTTCGACCTGGGCGGCCTGGAGTTGTCTTACAGCGCCACCGACCACAGTGGACTCGCGTTCACCGACCTGTCCATCGTGGGATCGGACGGGCGCTTCAAGCGCTGAAAAGCAGCTAACCCAAGCGGCGATCACTGGGCTGGAGGTATACGAGGTGATCTGGCCCCGGGAATGCGCTCATGACGCGCCGATGGTTGGTTTGACTCCGGCCAGGTTAGCTTTCTGACCACGATGTCTTCAGAAGTCAGACGCAACTGCAGAAATAGCTGCGTTCCTTTCGCTTTCGACTGGAGACTGCCCCTCTGCGCTCCGGTGAAAAATGGCCTCTTGAGCCACACAGGAAGCTGCCGTGACCCATCACCGCCGTATTCCACCAACCAGCGCTCCGCTCGCTGCAGATACCATCGACAACACAGCTCTGCGAGCAAGCGCACACCAATGAAAAAGGCCTTGCATCCAAAGATGCAAGGCCTTCACAGATTCCGTTTCGTCAGCTGGCAAAGCCAGCTGACGATCGGGAATTAGAAGTTGTGGCGAACGCCCACAGCGAACGAGGAGAAATCCTTGCCAGGCGCCTGGCCTGCAGCCAACGTGCCATTGAAGCCGTAGCCGTAAGTAGCATTGGCATCGTTGTTCACGCGGGTGTAGTAGGTGTAAACCTTGGTCCGCTTGCTCAGGTTGTAGTTGTAGCCCAGGGTAAATTGGGTGGCGGCCGAGTCAGCCAGATTGCTCCAGCTGTTAGTCCGGCCGACATTCAGGTGAAATTCCGATGCCCCCAAATTGTAGGCGCCAGCCAGACGGAAGTTGTTGCGGGTTCCGGCGGAGAACTGGTCGTTTCGCTGGTAGTAGCCACCCAAAGTGAACTGTCCAAGGGTATACAGTGCGCGCAACCCCAACTGCTTGGCGCCACCGACTTGGCTATAGCCAGCGCCCAAAGCCAGGGGGCCCGAAGCATAGTTACCGGCCAAGTCATAACCATGCTCGTTCTGGCTGCCCACCGTGATTTTATTCTCGTGAAGCTGTACCGCTGCTTCTGCCCAAAAACCGCCGAACTCGGGAGTACGGTAGGAGATTTTGTTAGCTTGCCCTAAATTACCGAACCAGACAGGATCGTGGTACAGGGCATCAGATGAAGACCCCGTGTCGTGGTTGTGCATGCTGACGTAGTCAGCCGTGGCGTAATAGGACTCGGGCGTGAAGTTGCCCAAGCGCACCATACCGAAGCCACCCGACAGGTTCACTTCGCTTTGACGGCCAAAGAACGTGGAAGACGATGCACCCGTGTCCGAAGCAAAACCGCTTTCCAGCTGGAAGCCAGCCTTCAGGCCACCGCCCAGGTCTTCCGTGCCCTTGAAGCCAAAGCGGGAAGAGTTGTTGAACATACCGGTGCTGCTGACGTCGCCCAGTTTTTGGCGTTCCACGGTGGTGTTGACGCGGCCATACAGCGTTACGCTGCTTTGGGCCATGGCGGCGGTGGTGCCGGCAACAGCCAGGACAGCCAGGACAACGCGGGTCATTTTTTGCATGAGAATTCCTTTGAAACTAGTTGCCATCAATAGAAGAGGCGCACAGGTGGCTTCAGATTTTGACTGGGCCACCCAAAATGCTATGGGGCCTCGATCTTATTGCGCGTCACGTTTAAACGCACTATTTGCTGAAAGTTTGATGACACGAGTGATGCACTCCTGCAACACTCGTACTTGCGGCGGGGTGGCCACTGCCCCACGACGGCTCCTGGGCGCATGAACGGCAAACCGACAGCAGTGCTCCAGAATGGTGCAAGAAGCCTGTTTTGCGAGCACACCGCGCTCTCACAGGTGGGCGGATGCACCGAACGATGGCAGTTGTTGATCAATCGTTGCCGTAGATGTCGACATCCTTGGTTTCACGAATGAACAAAGTGCCGATCACCGCCGTGACGCCCGCGATGATGATGGGATACCAGAGGCCGTTGTACATGTTGCCGGTCTGCGCCACGATGGCAAACGCCATGGTGGGGAGCAAGCCACCAAACCAGCCATTGCCAATGTGATACGGCAAGCTCATGGATGTGTAGCGTATGCGCGTGGGGAACATTTCCACCAGCATGGCAGCAATGGGGCCATACACCATGGTCACCAGAATTACCAGGTAGGTCAGGATGACAACCAGCATCACCTTGTTCATCTTGGCGGGGTCGGCATGGGCGGGATAACCTTCGGCCTTCAACGTTTCGGCCACGGCCTTCTTGAACGCTGCGTCCTTGGCCCGGGACTCATCCGCCGGGATACCCCTGGATGCATAGCTGGCGATGGTGGTTTCACCCACCTTGATCACGGCAGGTGCGCCCGCGGGGGCTGCTTCGTTGTCATAGCTCACCGACCTGGCGGCCAGCACCTGCTTGGCGACATCGCAAGAGCTGGTGAACTTCGCCGTGCCCGTGGGGTTGAACTGGAAGGAACACTCGGCGGGGTCGGCCAGCACCACCACCTTGTTCCTGGCCTGTGCGGCGGCCAGATCCGGATTGGCCGCCTCGGTCAGCGCCTTGAACGCGGGGAAATACGTCAAAACAGCCAGCACACAGCCCAGCATGATGATCGGCTTGCGCCCGATCCTGTCTGACAACGTGCCGAAGACCACGAAAAACGGCGTGCCGATCAGCAGTGCCGCGGCGATCAGCAGGTTGGCCGTGACGGCATCCACCTTGAGCTGCTGCGTCAGAAAAAACAACGCATAGAACTGCCCGGTGTACCAGACCACGGCTTGGCCGGCGGTCAGGCCGATCAGGGCCAGGATCACGATCTTCAGGTTCTTCCACTGGCCAAAAGATTCGGACAGGGGCGCCCTGGATGTCTTGCCTTCGGCCTTCATTTTCTGAAAGGCGGGCGATTCCGACAACGACAGCCGGATCCACACCGAGACGCCCAGCAGCAGGATGGACACCAGAAACGGAATGCGCCAGCCCCAATCGCCAAATTCGGCTTCGCCCATGAGCGTGCGGGTGCCCAGAATCACCACCAACGACAGAAACAGGCCCAGCGTTGCCGTGGTCTGAATCCATGAGGTGTAGGCACCGCGTGCACCGTGCGGCGCATGTTCGGCCACGTAGGTGGCAGCGCCGCCATATTCACCGCCCAGCGCCAGGCCCTGCAGCATGCGCAGCGCAATCAGGATCACCGGCGCAGCCACGCCGATGCTGGCGTAGGTGGGCAGGATGCCCACGATGAAAGTGGACAGACCCATGATCAGGATAGTGACCAGAAAAGTGTATTTGCGCCCGATCATGTCGCCCAGCCGGCCAAACACCAGTGCGCCAAAAGGCCGCACGATGAAGCCGGCGGCAAAGGCCAGCAGCGCAAAGATGAACGCCGACCCCGCATCCAGTCCGCTGAAGAACTGCTTGGCAATGATGGCGGCAAGCGAGCCATAAAGATAAAAGTCGTACCACTCGAACACGGTGCCGAGCGACGAAGCGAAGATCACATTCTTCTCTTGGGCAGACATGGGCCGCGGTGCGGAATGCTGGGTTGCCATGGTTGTCTCCTGTTCTTTTTTTATGTGAACTTGCAGGCACCGCAAGAATATTTTTGGGGCGACTATCCTTTGCGCCACTGACACCGCTCTGACGCATTTTTTTGCAGCAATTGCTGCAGAGCCTGCGCGAGTTTGCGCAGCGTCAACGGCTGTCTGTGCCCCGCGTGTTTCGACTCAACCAACACGCGGTAACAAATCAGCCCCACCGCCCTCTCACGGCCGCTGCGGTGCTCCTATCTCTGCAGCAATATCGCGGCAAAGCCCCGCGGCGTAAGCACTTGGTCAGTGCGCGTTCGCACAATCGAGACATGCGGTGCGGCATGCCGCCCCACACGACGATTGAATACACCACCTTGAGGAGAGACACCCATGAGCGACCCGATGGTCCAGAAAATACAAAGCCATCCGAAGTACCTGGAGTTGCGCACCAAGCGCAATCGCCTGGGCATCTTCCTGACGGCACTGATGCTGATCGTTTACTACGGCTACATCGCGCTGATTGCCTTCGACAAGAAGTTCCTGGCCCAGCCCATTGGCACGGGTGTGACCACATTGGGCATCCCCATCGGCATGGGCGTGATCATTTTCACAATCGTGATCACCGCCATTTATGTGCGCCGCGCCAACGGCGAATTTGACACCCTGACCAAAGAAATCCTGAAGGACGCAGCGCAATGAACGCCATGGAAAAACGCGGGGTCAGCCTGCTGACGCTGATGGCCCTGCTCGCAGCGGGTGCCGCCCACGCGGCCGGGGCCGACCTGGGCCAATCGGCCAAACAGGCCACCAACTGGACGGCCATCATCATGTTTGGCGTCTTTGTCGCCGGCACGCTGTGGATTACCAAGTGGGCTGCGGCCAAAACCAAGTCCGCCTCCGATTTCTACACCGCTGGCGGCGGCATCACCGGATTTCAGAACGGTCTGGCGATTGCAGGCGACTACATGTCGGCGGCTTCGTTTCTGGGCATTTCAGCGGCCGTGATGGCATCGGGCTACGACGGCCTGATCTACTCCATCGGCTTCCTGGTGGGCTGGCCCATCATCACCTTCCTGATGGCCGAGCGCCTGCGCAACCTGGGCAAGTTCACCTTTGCCGACGTGGCCGGCTACCGCTTTCAGCAAGGCCCCATCCGTGCGTTTGCCGCTTCGGGCACGCTGGTGGTGGTGGCTTTCTACCTGATCGCACAGATGGTTGGTGCAGGCCAGCTCATCAAGCTGCTGTTTGGCCTGGAATACTGGATGGCCGTGGTCATCGTGGGCGCGTTGATGATGGTTTACGTGCTGTTTGGCGGCATGACTGCCACGACCTGGGTGCAGATCATCAAGGCCGTGATGCTTTTGGCGGGCGTGACCTTCATGGCCTTCATGGTGCTGGCGCAGTTCGGCTTCAGCCCCGAGGCGCTTTTTGCCAAGGGCGTTGAAGTGCGCACTGCCATTGCCGCCAACACCGGCAAAACACCCGAAGAGGCCGCCCGCGCGGGCCTGGGCATCATGGGCCCTGGTGGCTTCATCAAGGACCCCATCTCGGCCATTTCGTTTGGCATGGCATTGATGTTCGGCACCGCCGGACTGCCGCACATCCTGATGCGCTTTTTCACGGTGCCCGATGCCAAGCAGGCACGCAAATCGGTGTTGTGGGCCACCACCTGGATCGGTTACTTCTATGTGCTGATCTTCATCATTGGCTTTGGCGCCATCACCCTGGTGCTCACCAACCCCGAGTTCGCAGACGTGGTCAAGGGCGTCATCCACGGCGGCGCGGGCACGGCCAACATGGCGGCCGTGCTGGTGGCCAAGTCGGTGGGCGGCAACATCTTCTATGGCTTCATCTCGGCGGTGGCGTTTGCCACCATCCTGGCCGTGGTGGCGGGCCTGACGCTCTCGGGCGCCTCGGCCGTGTCGCACGACCTGTATGCCACGGTGTTCAAGAAGGGCAAGGCCGACAGCGCCTCGGAGCTGAAGGTTTCGCGCATGACCACGCTGGCCCTGGGCCTGATTGCCGTGGTTCTGGGCATTGCCTTTGAAAAGCAGAACATCGCGTTCATGGTGTCGCTGGCCTTCGCCATCGCCGCCTCGGCCAACTTCCCGGTGCTGTTCATGTCGGTGCTGTGGAAAGACTGCACCACGCGCGGCGCTGTCATTGGCGGCTTCATGGGTCTGATCTCCTCGGTGGGCCTGACCATCGTGTCGCCCTCGGTGTGGGAAGCCACGCTGGGCAACCCGGTCGGCTCGGCGCTGTTCCCCTACACCTCGCCGGCGCTGTTCTCCATGACCATCGGTTTTGTGGGCATCTGGCTCTTCTCGATCACCGACAAGAGCGCCAACGCCGCACGCGAGCGCGCCGCCTTCCCGGCGCAGCAGGTGCGTTCGGAAACCGGCTTCGGCGCCGCCGGCGCTTCGGGCCACTGACCCGGCGCGGTACAGCGCCCACCTGCAGCACAGCGGCACCACCGCGGTGCTGCACCCCTCAAGCTGGGCCCCAGGGTCCGGCTTTTTTCATGTCCGTGTTCAGATAAGCGCTGTAACAATTGCTATTAATACAATAGCTTGTTGCGCTTTACAGATAAGGGCTAGAGGCCATTTTTTCTTAAACCTTGCTGACATTGCAATGGCAGTCCCGCCATCAGCCTGCGCCGTGCAACTGGCGCAGTTTGACGAAGGCCAGCGCCGCCATCACAGCGTCATTGAGTGCGTCATGCGCTTCGCGCCGGGGAAGGCCCAGGTCGTCCATCAGGGTGGCAAAGCGCAGATCGATGTCGGCGTTGGCGTGCTGCTGGTAGGGCGGGAGCTGCCGGAACTTGTGCTCGTAATACATCGCCGAGACTTCAATGGCGGGCTGCGGCAGGCCCATGCCCAGCATGGGCCACAGTGCCCGATTGAGCATGGCCACGTCGAATTCGAGGTAGTAGCCCACCAGCGGGCGGCTGCCAATGAAGCGCAGCAGCTGGCCCAGTGCCTCTTCAATCGGCAACCCCTGGGCCACGTCTGTGCTGCGCAGGCGGTGGATGCGCACGCTGTCTGCCGGCACGCTCTTGTCGGGGCGCACCAACAGCTCCAGCCGCTCGCTGGTGAGAATGCGGTTGCCCACGATGCGCACCGCACCAATGGCGATGATTTCGTCGCTGCGCACGTTCAGGCCCGTGGTCTCGCAGTCCAGCGCCACCCATTCATCGGGCGGTGGGGGTTCCAGCACAAAGGCGTAAGCCGGGTCGGTCAGGCGGTGCAGCAGCCATTGGCGCCGCAACTGCGCCAGCCAGCCGCGCGGGCCGGTGACGGTTTTCACAACAGATCCAGCCGCAGGCGCTGGTGCAGCAGCGCCTTGAAACGCTTGACCACCGCGAGTGCATCCTTGAGCAGGTCGCGCTCTAGGCTGCTCAGGCGCTCGGGATCGACGTTGCCGGTGACCTGCCGGCCGGTGTCGAGCTCGGCCAGGCCCGCCTGCAGGCGCAGGCCCATCAGGAAGTGCAGGCTCTGCACGAGTTCATCGCCCAGCGCCGCATCCAGCACGCCGCCCTCCACCAGTGCAGCAATGCGCTCGGCGGTGCCCGTGGCGGCCACGCGCCGGGCCAGGGCCAGGCTGCGCACGCCGTGAACGATGGGAAAGATGCCTGCCTTTTTCAGGCTGATGGCACGGCCTTCGTCGCCCAGGCCAAACAGGCGGCTCCACCAACCGGCAGGGCCGCCAAAGTTGTCCACCGCAGAGGCGAATCGCGCCAGCACAACGTCGTTGTCGATGGCTTGCGCCGCGACACTCTCGCGCACGACGGCCAGCAGCGCGGCATCGCCCGCCACCGCGTGCGCATCCAGAAAAATGGCCAGCTGCATGAGGCTGTCGCCCACGGGCTGCATCAGCCACTGGCGCACGCGCTGGCTCAAGGTGCTGACCGTGCCGCGCCAGTCGGGGTTGCTGACCATGATGCGGCCGGGGCATTCGGGGTAGCCAAAGCTCGCCAGCACCTCCGAAAAGCGCTGGCAAATGGCTTCAAGGTCGGGCGGCGGCACATAACCATCGCGCAGCACCAGGCCGTTGTCCTGGTCGGTCTTGAGCAACTGCTCGCCGCGCCCTTCGCTGCCCATGACGAACAGGCAGCTGTTGTCCACCAGATCGGCGGGCGCCACCATGTGCCAGGCGCGCTCGAACAGCCGGGCGTTGAGCTGCTGCACCAGCTTGGCCATGAGGCCGATGCGCGTGCCCCCGCGGTGCAGCGCTGAGATCAGCCGCGTGATCTGCGCCGCCGCCTGCGCCAGTGCGGGCAGGTCCTGGGCATGTTCGATCTGCACTGTGATGAGGTGCGAGTGGTTGGCCAGAAAGCTGAACAGGTCGAGCGCTTCGAGGATGCCCCGCACCTGGCCATTGTCCTCTACCACCACCAGCCGGTGCACGCGCTGGCGCAGCAGCAGCGCCATGGCATCGCCCAGCTGGTCGGATGGGCGCACGGTGACCACCGGGCCGCTGGCCAGCTCGCCCACGGCCAGCTGGTCCAGCGGGCGGCCATCGAGGATGGCGCGCTGCAGGCTGGTGTTGGTGAAGATGCCCAGCCCGCCGCCAGGCACGTTGTTCAGCCCCGTGACCAGCACATTGGTGGTGCGCTGCGCCTGGAACAGGCGCACCACCGAAACAATGTCGGTACCTGCATCGACCGTGTGCGCAGGGCGCAGGTACGCCTGGTCTACGCGCGCCAGGGTGAGCGACTGCAGCTCGTGCTGGTCGGCGCGCTGCGCGAGCGCACTGAGTTTCTGGCCCAGGTCAGAAAAAAGCAGCGCGCCAAAGGTGGTGTTGCGCGCGATGAGTTCATTGACCGCCTCGCGGGCGAGCTGGTAGGCCACCACCTCCTCGGCGGCCACAAAGCGGCTGCCCACGCGCCCGGTCATCAGGCCGCAGCCGTCAAAGCAATCGTCCGGCCCGTACGTGGCCAGCACCTCGTCGCCCTCGGTCTGCGTGACATAGCCCTTGATGATGACAAACAGGTGGGTGGGCACCACCCCCACGTCCAGCACCACGGCACCTTCCGGGAAATAGGCAATGTCCACGCTGGCGCGCACCAGACGCTGCTCGTCCGGGGTCAGGCAGTCAAACGGCGAGGCGGCGAAGTTGAAGGCATTGGGCATGGTGGGGCGATGGAGGAGCCGCTAGCGGGACTCAGACCCCGCCATTCAACCGGGCAGGCCTTGCGCCACGCTTGCAGCAGCGTCCCAGTCGTGCCCGAACCAGGTGTCGCCTTCCAGATAGGCGCGCAGCATGGGCAGGCTGTCGAAGCCCCAGAAAACCTTGCCATCGACCTCGAAGGCGGGCACACCAAACACGCCGCGCGCGGCGGCCGCATCGGTGTTGCTGCGCAGCAGCGCCTTGGCGCGTGCGCCATCGGCGTCGTCGGGTTGCAGCTGCGCCTCCAGCGCGGCGGCCAGGTCGGTGAGGCGCTGTGCATCCAGGGCATCGTGACCGCCCTGCCACACATGGCGCAGCAGCGTGCCCGCGACAAAGCGGTTGACGCTGCCGTCACGGCTGCAGGCCAGGGCCTGGCGCAACAGCGGCAGCGGGTTGAACGGGTGGCGCGCCGGCATCTGCAGGCCCACGCCCAGCGAATGGGCCAGCCAGGTGACATGGCGATAGGTCCAGTCACGCTTCGGAGCAATGCCCGCCGGCCCCGGGTTGCCATGCTGCTTGAGCAGCGCGCCCAGCAGCACCGGACGGTATTCCACGCTGTAGCTCAAGCCCTCCAGCACCTCGGGCAGGCGCTCGAAGGCCAGCCAGGCGTAGGGCGAAACGACGTCGAGGTAGAACGTGATGCGCTTCATGTCGGATCCTTGGCAACGGCTTCAGGGGGAAATGGCATTCCAGCACGCTGCGCCAGCCGCGCCCAGATGGCCAGGCGCTCGGCGCTGTCGGCCAGCGCCCAGGCGCGAATCTCGGGGATGGTGCGAAAGCACCCTTCGCAGCGGCTGCGGTCTTCGGTCATGCGGCACACCGAGATGCAGGGCGAGGGGATCACCTCGTCAGAATCTGCATCAAAATAGCCCGCAGAGCTTAACAGCTGTGCGCGAGCAGCTATTGCTTCTGTAGCACTCATACCGCCACCGCCTCTTGCACTACATCCACCACGGGGGCCCCGGTCAAGCGCTGCAGGTCGCCCGGGTGCAACGGAAACACGCCATGCGGGTGCCCGGCCGCCGCCCACACCACGTCAAAGCGCAGCAGGTCGCGGTCGATCAGCGTGACCGGTTTCGTGGCATGCGCAATGGGCGCAACACCGCCAATCGAGAAGCCCGTGCGCTCCTTCACAAACCCGGCGTCGGCACGGCCGATCTTGCCCACATGGGCCTCGACCTTCTTTTCGTCCACGCGCCGGTCGCCCGAGGTGATGACGAGCACGGCCACGTCGTCTGCCTTGCGGCGAAAGATGATGCTCTTGGCAATTTGCCCCAGCGCCACACCCAGCGCATCGGCTGCCTGCTGCGCGGTGCGCGCGGCGTCGTCGAGCATGCGCGGCATGTGCCCATGTCCCTGCGCCTGCAGCGCTGCCACCACGCGCTGCACACCCTCGGGCAGGCCTTCAAGTTCGGCTCGACTCATATCCGTCACCCCGCGCGCTTGTTGAGCACGGCCACGGCCACACGCGAGTTGGGTTTGCGGCCCAGGTAGTCGCTGATGTAGGCGCCTGCATCCACGAGCTTGTCGAGATCAATGCCGGTTTCAATGCCCATGCCATGCAGCATGAAGACCACGTCTTCGGTGGCCACGTTGCCGGTGGCGCCCTTGGCGTAAGGGCAGCCGCCCAGACCTGCCACGGAAGCCTGGTAGTTCCACACCCCCAGTTCCAGCGCGGCCAGCGTGTTGGACAACGCCTGGCCGTAGGTGTCGTGAAAATGGCCCGAGATCGCGTCGATGCCGAAATGCTGCAGCGTGGCCTCGATGGCGCGCTGCACCTTGCGCGGCGTGCCGACGCCAATGGTGTCGGCCACGTCCACGCGCTGCACGCCAATGCCTTTCATCAGCCCTGCCAGGTAAGCCACCTGCTGCGGTGCAATGTCGCCCTCGTAGGGGCAGCCCACGGTGCAGCTCATGGCGCCGCGCACGGCAATGCCAGCGGCCAAGGCTGCTTCGACCACGGGCGCAAAGCGTTCGATGCTTTCCGCAATGGAGCAGTTGATGTTTTTCTGGCTGAAGGCCTCGCTGGCCGATCCGAACACCACGATCTCGTCGGGCTTATCGAGCACCGCCGCCTCATAACCTTTGAGATTGGGCGTCAACACCGAATACGCCACGCCCGCCTGGCGCGCGACGCCTTCCATGACCTCGTGGTTATCGGCCATCTGTGGCACCCACTTTGGAGACACGTAGCTGGTGACCTCGATCTCTTTCAGGCCCGCCTGCTGCAAGCGGTGCACCAGCTCGATCTTGACGGCGGCAGGCACGGGGGTCTTTTCGTTTTGCAGGCCATCGCGGGGGCCAACGTCGATGAGGTGAACGCGGGAGGGAATGCTCATGGGGGCTACCAGATGAAGAGGTCAGGAAAATTTCTCATTGTCCAGCGAGTACTGGGCCAAGGCCACCTCATATCGTGCCAGACCATTCTCCGGACGCGCCATCAGCGGCCCACAGTGCCCGAGCTTTGTACTTCCTGCCGCAGCAGGGCCACCATCTCCTGCGCCGCCAGCGACAGGGGTCGCCCGCGCAGAGTGATCAGCCCGATGGGCCGGTGCAGCACAGGCGCCTTGAGTGGACGCGTGACCACCTCGGGCCTGCGCACGACCTGGGCAGCCAGCTCGGGCAACGCACTCACGCCCAACCCCGCCGCCACCATGGCCGCGATGGTGGCCAGGTGTTCCACCTCGTAGCGCGGCGCAAAGCGAATGCGGTGGGTCAGCAAGGCCTCTTCTGCATATTGCCGCACGCTGGTACCTGCGGGCATGGAAATGTGCGGCAGCTCGGCCACATCCGCCCAGGCGATGGCACTGCGCGCCCGTGCCAGCAGGTGCGTGCGTCCCATCAACAGCACAAAGCGGTCGGACACCAGCGGGGTGTAGTCCAGGTCTGCATAGGCGGGGTTGGCGGCCGTGAGGGCAAAGTCGACCCGCCCGGCGCGCACCATGTCAAACGCCGGGCCGGCCAGGCTGTCAAACAGCTCCAGCTGCACGCCCGGATGCTGCGCAGCAAACCGGGCAAACGCGCGCGGCACGGCCCCGGCTGCCAACGACGGCAGCGCCGCCAGCGCAATGCGGCCCACCTGCAGTTGCGCTACCTCCTGCACGCGGCGCACGGTCTCCTCCATCTGGTGGCGCAAAAATCGGGTTTGCTCGGCAAACACCTCGCCCGCCAGCGTGAGCTGCACGGTGCGCGTGGTGCGCTCAAACAGCCGCACGTCCAGCATTTCCTCCAGCCGCGCCACCGTGCCCGACACCGCCGACTGCGACAGGTGCACCTGCAGGGCCGTGCGCCGAAAGCTCAGCGTCTCGGCCAGCGACAAGAACACATCCACCTCGCGGGCGGACCAATTAATCTTCATGGCCGATCAGTCTATCGAAAAAGACGGCTAGACCGCGCAATGCAGGCCACCTAGACTGAATTGAAATGCAAGCACATCGCTTGAGCAGCTTGACAACGACAAGGAGACACGATGGACAACAGTTCGCCGCGTAACGCGCGCACCGTGGTGGTGGGCGGAGGCACCATGGGGGCCGATGTAGCCGTGGTCCTGGCCCGGGGCGGCGCGCAGGTCACGGTGGTGGACCCCCACGCCGCACGCCGCGACCACGTGTTGCCCCACATTGCGCAAGAGCTGGCCGCCGCGGGCCAGGCCACCCATGCCGGCCCGGTGCAGGTGTGCGCCAGCCTGCAGGACGTGGACTGGAGCGGCGTGGTGCTGGTGGTCGAATGCATCACCGAGCAACTGGCCGCCAAGCAAAAGTTGTTTGCCGAGCTGGAAGCTGTGGCGCCCCTCAACGCCGTACTGGCCAGCAACAGCTCAGGCTTTCCCATCAGCGCCATCGCCCACGGCCTGGCCACGGCACAGCGCATGCTGGGCTTGCACTTCTTCATGCCCGCGCACCTGGTGCCGCTGGTGGAGGTGGTGCTGGGCGAGCGCAGCGACCCGGCGCTGGGCACCTGGCTACACGCCTTCATGCGCGGCTGCGGCAGCGTGCCGGTGCTGGTCAAGAAGGACAAGCCGGGCTTTCTGGCCAACCGCATGCAACACGCCTTGTCGCGCGAGGCGTTTGCGCTTATCGACGAAGGCATTGCCTCCCCCGAGGACGTGGACGCCGCCGTGCGCTTTGGTTTTGGCTTCCGCTTTCTGGCGGCCGGGCCGGTGCTGCAGCGCGACCACGCGGGTATCGAGGTGCATACCGCTGCCGCAGCCACCATGTACCCCACGCTGTCGAACACCGACGTACCCGCCCAGGCCCTGCGCGACAAGGTGGCCCAGGGCACCCTGGGCATGAAGACGGGCAAGGGCTTTTTTGACTGGCCCGATGACCGCAAGCAGGCCGAACGCGCGCGTTACGACGCGCTGCTGCGCCAGGGCCTGGCCCTGCTGGCCAGCGAGTTGCCCACCATTGAGCCCCCCACCGATACCTCATCGACAGACACCCCATCGACCACCGGAGCCCGCTCATGAGTGCATCGCCCACCACCCACAACCAATGGACCGATCCGCTGATCGTGACCGTGGCGCCCAACGGTGCCTACAAACAGCCCGCCGACCACCCGGCCGTACCCATCACGCCAGCAACGCTGGCCACCACGGCCAAGTCCTGCCTGGACGCAGGAGCCGCGATGCTGCACATGCACATCCGCGATGCGCAGGGCCGCCATAGCCTCGATGTGGAGGGCTACCGCGAGGCCCAGCGCGTGGTACGCCAGGCCGTAGGCGATGCCATGGTGATCCAGATCACCAGCGAGGCCGCAGGCGTCTACCAGGCACCGGCGCAGATCGCCATGGTCGAAGCCCTGCAACCCGAGGCCGTGTCCATCGGCCTGCGCGAAATCGACAAGCCCGAGATTGGCGAGGCAGGTCTGCGGCGCTTTTTTGCCGACCTGGCGCAGCGCCACACCATGGTGCAGGTCATCCTGTACGACGTGCCCGACCTGCGCCGCTGGCAGGCGCTGCGCGCCAGTGGCGTAGTGCCCGACGCCGCCTGGTTCCTGCTGTTTGTGCTGGGCCGCTACAGCGCGGGGCAGACCTCCAGCCCGCGCGACCTGCTGCCGTTCCTGGCCGCCCACGAAGGCCCAGAGCCCTGGGCCGTGTGCGCCTTTGGTGCTGCAGAAAACACCTGCATCACTGCTGCCACGCTGTTCGGCGGCCACGCGCGCGTCGGCTTTGAAAACAACCTGCTGTGCAAGGACGGCAGCGTGGCCCCCGACAACACCGCGCTGGTACGCCAGGCCGTCGAAGCAGCCGCCGCGCTGGGCCGCCCGCTGGCGACAGCCGCTGACATCCGGCAGCGCTTTGGCGCAGGCTGAGCGGCACCGACGCGCAACAGACCACATCTATTGACATCAACCCGCAGCAGACGGGCCTTATCCATCCCCACAGGAGACAGACATGCACCACCGCCACCTTCCCTCATCGATGCCTCGCACCACCCGGCGCGCCGTGCTGCACGCGGCCCTTGCCGTACCCCTGGCCCTGGGCATCGCAGGTCAGGCCGCTGCACAAACAGCGGCCACCGCCTTCCCCAGCAAAACCATCCGCTTTGTGGTGCCCTACCCACCCGGTGGCCCCACCGACCTGATGGCCCGCATGTTGCAGCCCGAGCTGCAAAGCCGCCTGGGCGTGACCGTGGTGGTGGACAACAAGGGCGGGGCCGGTGGCAATACCGGGAGCGCCGAAGTGGCCAAGCAGGCACCGGCCGACGGCCACACGCTGCTGCTGGCCGCCAGCGGCCCGATGGCAGTCAACCCATCGCTGTACGCCAGCATGCCGTTCAACCCGCTGACCGATCTGGCGCCGGTGATCCAGCTGTCGGCATTCCCGCTGGTACTTGAAGTTCACCCCTCGCTGGGCGTCAAGACACTGGCCGAGTTCCTGGCCATGGCCAAGGCCGGCAAGCCGGTGCTGAGCTACGCGTCAGCCGGCAACGGCACGCCACAGCACCTGGCGGGCGAACTGTTCAACACCACGGCAGGCGTGAAGATGGGGCACATCCCCTACCGGGGAGCAGGCCCCGCGCTCAACGACCTGATCGGCGGGCAGGTGAACGTGATGTTCGACATCGTCGGCAGCTCCTTGCCCCACATCCAGGCGGGCAAACTCATACCGCTGGCCGTCACATCGGGCGAACGCGCCAAGGTGCTGCCCAACGTGCCCACCATGGCCGAGGCCGGCATTGCGGGTTACCAGATCACGGGCTGGCACGGCATTGCGGTGCGCGCTGGCACACCCCAGGCCACCATCGACAAGCTCAACGCCACGGTCAACGCCATCTTCAAGGAGCCCGCATTCCGCGCCAAGTGGGAGGCCATCGGCACCCCCGTGGTGGCGGGCAGCGCAGCCGACTTTGGCGCGCTGATCAAGGCCGATGCACAGCGCCTGGGCAAGCTCGTGCGTGATGCTGGCGTGACGGTGGATTGACCGCCACGCGGCGAGCTGGCGCGGCTCAGTAGCCGCGCGCGGGGTTCACTACACCCGCCACGGCCTCGCCCCGCTGTAGCGCGGCCATCTTGCGCGCGATCTGGGCAATACTCTCTTCGCGCAGCGTACGCGCCGAGGTATGGGGCGTGATGGTGATGCGCGGGTGGTTCCAGAACGCGTGGCCCGCGGGCAGCGGCTCGGTACGAAACACATCGAGCGTGGCACCGGCCACATGGCCGCTGTCGATAGCTGCGAGCAGGTCTTCGTCCACCAGATGAGCGCCGCGCGCTACGTTGATCACGTACGCGCCGGGCTGCAGGCGGCTCAGCGCGTCCTTGTTGATCACGTCGGTCGTGTCAGGCGTGAGGGGCAGCAGGTTGACCAGCACACGGCTGGCGCCCAGAAAGTCGTTGAACTGCTCCGCACCCGTGAAGGCGCGCACGCCATCAATGGCCTTGGGGCTGCGACTCCAGCCGTTGACGGGAAAATCAAACTGCGCCAGGGCCTTGGCCACGCGCTCGCCCAGCACGCCCAGCCCCATCACGCCCACGGCAAAGTCCTGGCGCAGGCGCGGCTTGCGGTAGGCCCATTGGCCCGCACGCATGCTGGCCTCGTATTGGTCGAACTCCCGAAAATGGCGGATGACGGCGTGGCACACGTATTCGGCCATCTGCACGGCCATGCCCGCATCGTCCAGGCGCACCACGCGGGCACCCTGCGGCAGGCGGCGCTGCAACAGCGCATCCACGCCCGCGCCAATGTTGAACAAGGCCTTGATGCCCTGCTGCTCATCCATGAACTGCTGGGGCGGTGCCCAGACGACGGCGTAATCGGCGACCGGGGCGCCGGGCTCCCACACAGAAAGCTCAGCGCCGGGCAGCGCAGCGGACAGCCCCTGGAGCCAGGGCTCGGCCTTGGTATCGGTACAACAAAAGGTGATTTTCATGGCGCCCGAGGTTAACGCCATTGCGACGCGCGCGCAGCAAGGCAAGGCGTGCACCCTTTGCCGCACCCGGTCATGTTCAGGCCTTGTCGGCAACGACCAGCTTGAGCAGCTCGGCCCCTTCGGTGACCTGATCGCCGGGCGCGTACAGCAGCTCCTGCACCACGCCGTCGGCCGGGGCCGCAATGGTGTGCTCCATCTTCATGGCTTCCATCACCGCCAGGGGCTGGCCCTTGGTCACGGCGTCGCCCGCCTTCACGGCAAACGACACCACTTTGCCCGGCATGGGCGCGGTGAGGCGCCCACCCTCGGCCGCGGTCTCTCCCGAGTGGGCCAGCAGGTCGATGGCGGTGATCTGCGTGGCACCCAGCGGGGTGAACACATGGTCCACCTCGCCCTGGGCATACACGGCGGCGCGGGTGCGCTGGCCGGCAAACTGCAATTCGATGCCCTGCGCCACAGCGTTGAACACCAACGGGCCGGCCACGGCGGCATCGCCCTCGCCTACCGCCAGATGCAGGCTGCCGCCGCGCTCGTAGGTCAGCAGCGCCTTGGCATGTTCATCGCCAAATTCAAACTCGAAGCGGCGCTGCACCACGCCATGCGTGTGAAAACCGTCGCGGCGGCTGAAGGGGTCCACGCCCTCGCTGGCGCGTTCGTTCAGCAGCGTTTGCGCTACGGCCGCCGCAGCGGCCAGCGGCAGGCCCACGGGTTCCTGGTGGAACAGCACGGCCTGCTCGCGCGGGATGAGCGCGGTGTCGAGCTTGGCCTGGGCAAACGAATCGGTGCGCGCCACGCGGCGCAAGAACTGCACGTTGGTTGCCAGGCCCACGATGTGGGTCTGCGCCAGCGCTTCATCGAGCCGCGCCAGCGCCTGCTCGCGCGTGTCGCCGTGCACGATGAGTTTGGCCACCATGGAGTCGTAGAACGGGCTGATCGCATCGCCCTGGCGCACGCCGGAATCGACGCGGACCGCACCCCGCTCGAAGGTCACGCACTCAGGCAGCACGTACACATTGAGCGCGCCGGTGGCGGGCAGGAAGTTGTTGTCGGGGTTCTCGGCGCAAATGCGTGCCTCGATGGCGTGGCCGTGGATGCGCAGGTCTTCCTGCTTCAGTGGCAGTGGCTCGCCCGAGGCCACACGCAGCTGCCACTCCACCAGGTCGAGGCCCGTGATGGCTTCGGTCACGGGATGTTCCACCTGCAGGCGGGTGTTCATCTCCATGAAGTAGAACTTCATCTGCTCGGGAGCGTCGTAGCCGCCGGGCTGCTCCACGATGAACTCCACCGTGCCTGCGCCCACGTAGTTCACGGCGCGGGCTGCGGCCACGGCGGCCTCGCCCATGCGGGCGCGCAGCTCGGGCGTCATGCCGGGGGCGGGGGCTTCTTCCAGCACCTTTTGGTGGCGGCGCTGCACCGAGCAGTCGCGCTCGAACAGGTACACGCAGTTGCCGTGCGTGTCTCCAAACACCTGGATCTCGATATGGCGGGGGCGCTGCACATATTTCTCGACCAGCACCGCATCGTCGCCAAAGCTGTTGATGGCCTCGCGCTTGCACGATTCGAGTGCTGCGGCAAAGTCCTCGCTCTTGTCCACCGCGCGCATGCCCTTGCCACCACCACCCGCGCTGGCCTTGATGAGCACCGGGTAGCCAATGCGGTCGGCCTCGCGCTGCAGCAGCGCGGGGTCCTGGTCGGCACCATGGTAGCCGGGCACCAGGGGCACCTGGGCCTGCTCCATCAGGCGCTTGGACTCGGCTTTGAGCCCCATGGCGTTGATGGCGCTGGCGGGTGGGCCGATGAAGACCAGGCCCGCGTCGGCACAGGCCTGGGCGAAGTCTTCGTTCTCGCTCAGAAAGCCGTAGCCCGGGTGGATGGCCTGCGCGCCCGTGGCTTTGGCGGCGTCGATGATGCGTTCCCAGCGCAGATAGCTGTCCTTGGGTGCACTGCCGCCGATGTGCACAGCCTCGTCGCACACGGCCACATGCTTGGCACTGGCGTCAGCATCGGAATACACGGCGACGGTCTTCACGCCCAAGCACTTGGCCGTGGCTGCTACACGGCAGGCGATCTCCCCGCGATTGGCAATCAGAATTTTTTTGAACATTTAGGCCACCTTGGCAGAACCAGAAAAGAAAGAAGACAAGCGCCGCACCACTGCGCGCAGAAACTTGAACAGCACCACCAGCAGCAGTACCGACACGATCACCATCACCACCAGGGCGATGCCAAAGGCCACGGGGTACTGCGTGGCCAGCCACACCACTGCCACGACCAGGCCGTCCTCAAAGAACGACAGGCCCCAGTTGGAGAAAGGCTCGGGCGAGGTGTTCACGGCGGCGCGCGTGGTCATCTTGGTGGCCAGCGCCGTGGCCGAGAGCGAGCCACCCAACAGCCCTGCCGCAACTGCCATCGTGGCGTTGTCGGCGCCAAAGACGCCGAAGGCCAGCGCGGCACCTGCGGGCACGCGGATGAAGGCGTGCACTGCATCCCAGGCACTGTCCAGCCAGGGCACCTTGTCGGCAAAAAACTCCACCATCAGCATGAAGCCGCTGACCATCAGCACCACAGGGTGCTGCAGCATGGTCAGGCCAGGCGGCAACGGCATCCAGCCCAGCACACCCATCATGCCGACCAGAAACACCACGGCATACAACCGAAAGCCGCTGGCCCAGCCCAGCGCGGCGGCCAGCGCCAGCAGGCTGGGCATGTCGAGCTGCGCGGTGGCACGCGCCGCACCCTCAGCCACACTGCGCGCCGCGCCCGCGTCCACATGCAGCCCCACGGTGTGAAGCCACTGGACGATGGCGAGCCAGAGTTGGTCCATGGTTGTTCAGGCGTATCGCTGAGGGCTCAGACCAGCAACCACGCGGGTTTGCGCTTTTGCAGGAAAGACTGCACGCCTTCCTTGCCCTCATCGCTCGCGCGGATGTCGGCAATGCCCTGCACCGTGGCGGCAATCAGGCCTGCATTGATCTCGCGCTCGGCCACATCCATGACGAGCTTCTTGCAGGCGCGCACGGCGTTGGGGCTGGCGCTGGTGAGGGCCTTGAGCAGTTCGTCCACCTTGGCGTCGAGTTGGTCGGTCGCCACCACCTCGTGCACAAAACCGATGCGCAGCGCATCAAACGCACCAAAACGCTCGGCCGTGAGGAAATAACGGTGCGCGGCCCGCGCGCCCATGGCACGGATCACATAGGGGCTGATGGTGGCGGGAATGAGCCCCAGCTTCACCTCGCTGAGGCAAAAGCCCGCCGTGTCCACCGCCACCGCCATATCGCACGCGGCCACCAGGCCCATGCCACCGGCATACACATCGCCCTGCACGCGCGCAATGGTGGGCTTGGGGCATTCGTAGATCACGCGCAGCATCTCGGCCAGCTTGGCGGCATCGGCGACGTTTTCAGCGCGCGTGTAGTCGGCCATGCGGCGCATCCAGTTGAGGTTGGCTCCTGCGCAGAACGCGGGCCCCTCAGCCGCCAGCACCACGGCGCGCACATCGGCACGGGCACCCACCTCGGCGAAGGCCGCCGTGATTTCGGCAATGACCTCGTCGCTGAAGGCATTGCGCACCTCGGGCTGGGTCAGGGTGATGGTGGCGCGGGGGCCTTCGTAGCGGATGGAAAGGGCTGCCATGGTCTTCCTCACATGCGGAACAGGCCGAACTTGGTGTCTTCAATCGGCGCGTTGCGCGTGGCCGCCAGGCCCAGCGCCAGCACGCGGCGGGTGTCGGCGGGGTCGATCACACCGTCATCCCACAGGCGCGCGGTGGCGTAGTAGGGGTGGCCCTGGTCTTCGTACTGGCGGCGGATGGGGGCCTTGAAGGCTTCTTCGTCCTCCATGCTCCAGGCTTCCTCACCTTTCTTGCCGCTCTTGGCCTCGATGCCGTCGCGCTTGACGGTGGCCAGCACGCCCGCAGCCTGGTCACCGCCCATCACGCTGATGCGCGCGTTGGGCCACATCCACAAAAAGCGCGGGCTGAAGGCCCGGCCGCACATGCCGTAGTTGCCCGCCCCAAAGCTGCCGCCGATGATGATGGTGAACTTGGGGACGCTGGCCGTGGCCACGGCCGTGACCATCTTGGCGCCGTTGCGGGCAATGCCTTCGTTTTCGTACTTGCGGCCCACCATGAAGCCGGTGATGTTCTGCAAGAACACCAGCGGGATCTTGCGCTGGCAGCACAGCTCGATGAAATGCGCGCCCTTGAGGGCCGACTCGCTGAACAAAATGCCGTTGTTGGCGATGATGCCGACCATCATGCCCTCAATGCGCGCAAAGCCCGTGACCAGCGTGGTGCCGTAGCGCGCCTTGAACTCGTCGAACTCGCTGCCATCGACGATGCGGGCAATGATCTCGCGCACGTCAAAGGGCTTGCGCGTGTCCACAGGGATCACGCCGTACAGTTCTTCTGCTGCAAATTTAGGAGCTACCGGCGCTTGATCGGCGGGCGCTGGAGCCTTGTTTTTATTCAAATTTCGCACTGCATTGCGCGCCAGTTGCAGGGCGTGCATGTCGTTTTGCGCCAGGTGGTCGGCCACGCCCGACAGGCGCGTGTGCACGTCGCCGCCGCCCAGGTCTTCAGCCGTGACGACCTCGCCCGTGGCGGCCTTGACCAGCGGCGGGCCACCCAAAAAGATGGTGCCCTGGTTCTTCACGATGATGGATTCGTCGCTCATCGCGGGCACATAGGCGCCGCCCGCCGTGCAGCTGCCCATGACCACGGCGATCTGCGAGATGCCCAGTGCGCTCATGTTGGCCTGGTTGAAGAAGATGCGGCCGAAATGGTCGCGATCAGGAAACACCTCGTCCTGGTTGGGCAGGTTCGCGCCGCCCGAGTCCACCAGGTAAATGCACGGCAGGTGGTTTTGCTGCGCCACTTCCTGGGCGCGCAGGTGTTTTTTTACGGTGAGGGGGTAGTAGGTGCCGCCCTTCACGGTGGCGTCGTTGCACACGATCATGCAGTCCACTCCGCTCACGCGCCCGATGCCTGCAATCAGGCCCGCGCCGGGGGCGTCGTTGTTGTACATGTTCAGTGCGGCCAGCGGTGCCAGCTCCAAAAACGGCGTGCCGGGGTCGAGCAGCATTTGCACGCGCTCGCGCGGCAGCAGCTTGCCGCGCGCCACATGCTTGGCGCGTGCGGCCTCGCCGCCGCCCAGGGCGATCTGGTCGAGCTGGGCGCGCAGGTCATTCACCAGCGTGCGCATGGCCGCAGCGTTGGCCAGAAAGTCGGCCGAGCGGGCGTTGAGTTGGGTGTCGAGAATGGTCATGCTGTAGTACTTCTTTGTTTCACGCCGTTTTGGCTTCGACCAGGCCCAGCTGGTCCGTCATCTCGTCGCGGATCTTGAACTTCTGAATCTTGCCGGTCACCGTCATCGGGAAAGCAGCCACAAAGCGGATATAGCGCGGCACCTTGTAGTGCGCGATCTGGCCCTTGCAGAAGGCGCGGATGTCGTCTTCGGTGGGCTTGGTGCCGGGCTTGGCAATGATCCAGGCGCAGAGTTCTTCTCCGTATTTGGGGTCGGGCACGCCCACCACCTGCACGTCCTGCACCTGCGGGTGGCGGTACAGAAACTCTTCAATCTCGCGCGGGTAGATGTTTTCGCCGCCCCGGATCACCATGTCCTTGATGCGGCCGACGATGTTCACGTAGCCCTCGGCGTCCATGGTGGCGAGGTCACCGGTGTGCATCCAGCCATCGGCGTCGATGGCTTCGCGCGTCTTGGTCTCGTCGCCCCAATAGCCGTGCATCACCGAATAGCCCTTGGTGCAGAACTCGCCGCGCTGACCCCGGGGCACCACGGCGCCGGTTTCGGGGTCCACAATCTTGATCTCCAGGTGCGGCTGCACCTGGCCCACGGTGGAGACGCGCTTTTCAAGCGGCGTATCGGTGCTGCTCTGGCAGCTCACGGGGCTGGTCTCGGTCATGCCGTAGGCGATGGTGATCTCGCGCAGGTTCATCTGCTCCACCACGCGCTTCATCACCTCGGTGGGGCACGGCGAGCCCGCCATGATGCCGGTGCGCAGGCTACCCAGGTCAAATTCGGCAAAGCGCGGGTGGTCCAGCTCGGCGATGAACATGGTGGGCACGCCGTGCAGTCCGGTGCATTTTTCGTCCTGCACCGTTTGCAGCACGGTGAGCGGGTCGAACCCGTCGTTGGGGTAGACGATGGCCGAGCCGTGCGTGAGGCACGCCAGGTTGCCCAGCACCATGCCAAAGCAGTGGTACAGCGGCACGGGGATGCACAGGCGGTCGTCGGGCGTGAGCTTCATGCACTCGCCAATGAAGAAGCCGTTGTTCAGGATGTTGCGGTGCGTGAGCGTGGCGCCCTTGGGAAAGCCCGTGGTGCCGCTGGTGAACTGGATGTTGATGGGGTCGGTGGCGCGCAAGGTGGCAGCCACCTGGGCGATGCGGGGGTCGGCCGCATTGCCGCGCGCCATCAGGTCGGAAAAGCGCAGCAAGCCCGGCTCTTCGCCACCCACGCCGGGCTCGTCGATCCACACCACGGTGTTCAGGTGCGGCAATTGCAGCGCCTCCAGCTGGCCCGGCGTGCCATGCACCCACTCGGGCGCCAGCTCGCGCAGCATGCCCAGGTAGTCGCTGGTCTTGAAGCGCGCCATGGTCACCAGCAGCTTGCAGCCCACCTTGTTGAGTGCATATTCCACCTCCGAGGTGCGGTAGGCGGGGTTGATGTTGACCAGCACCAGGCCCACCTGCGCGGTGGCCAGCTGCATCAGCACCCATTCGGCGTTGTTGTGCGACCAGATACCCACGCGGTCGCCGGGCACCAGGCCCAGGCCCAGCAGTGCGCTGGCCAGGCGGTGCGCCTCGGTCTGCAGGCTGCGGTAGGTGTAGCGCAGCCCCTGGTGCCGGCTCACCAGCGCCTCACGCTCGGGCTGGCGGGCCACCATGTCGGCAAAAAAGGCGCCAATGGTCTGCTCGATCAGGGGAACCTCGGTGGCACCGCAGGCGTAGCTGTCTGCGGGCGGTGCATTGTTCTGTGCGGCTGCAATCGTCATGGTCTTGTCTCCTGGGTCGCGCACCGGGGCACACATAAGGTGGCGCCCCTCAAGCATAGAAGCCTCGTCCCGCGCCGGGTTGCCACAAAGGTTGCAAATCGTGCCACGGCTGGGGCACACTGTGCACCGTGAAATCCCTTGCCCCGTCTCCCGATTCCCTGGTGCAGCCGCTTGTCGCCGCAGGCGCGCCGGCCGCTACGCCCATCGCGTTTGTGCGCGCCATTGCATTGGCTTACGAAAGAAGGGGCCTGAGCCCCCACCGCGCACTGGCCCAGGCACAAATTGCGCCGCAGCTGCTGCAAGACGACAGCGCCCGCATCACCGCCTGGCAGATGGAGCAGATCTCTGATGCCGCCATGCAAGAGCTGGACGACGAAGCCCTGGGCTGGTTCAACCGCCGCCTGCCCTGGGGCAGCTACGGCATGCTGGCACGCGCATCGATCAGCTCGCCCACACTGCAGGTCGCCCTGGCCCGCTGGTGCCGCCACCACGGCCTGCTGGCGGACGACATTGCCCTGCACCTCACTACCCAGGGCGAGACCGCCACCCTGGCGATCACCGAGGCCCGCGACCTGGGCGCGCTGCGCGAGTTCTGCCTGGTATCCGTGCTGCGCAATGCCCACGGGCTGGCGTGCTGGCTGGTGGACTCGCGCATTCCCCTCATCGCGGCCGAGTTTGCCTTTGATGCGCCGCCGCATGCCGATGCCTACGCCGTGCTGTTCCGTGGCCCCGTCACCTTCCACGCGCAGCGCACGGCTCTGCACTTTGACGCCCGCTACCTGAACCTGCCCCTGCGCCGCGACGAACAGGCCCTGCGCCAAATGCTGCAGCACGCCCTGCCGCTGACGGTGCTGCAGTACCGACGCGACCGCCTGCTGGTGCAGCGCGTGCGCCAGCTGCTGGCCGCGCCCCTGCCTGGGCAACCTGCCCACGCCCTGCCCCAGCACAGCGCCGAATCGCTGGCCGCGCTGCTGCATGTTTCACCCCGCACGCTGCACCGGCAACTGAAGGAAGAAGGCGCCACGCTGCAGGGCCTGAAGGACGACGTGCGCCGCACCCGCGCGGTGGAGCTGCTGCACCGCACCCAGCGCCCCATCAAGCAGGTGGCCGAGGCGGCGGGGTTTGTGAACGAGAAGAGTTTTATCCGGGCGTTTCGGGGGTGGACAGGGCAGTCGCCGGCGGAGTTTCGGAGGGTGGTGAGGGTGTAGGGAACGTGAGGGCGAGCGTTTTGATGAACGCCAGTCAGCCGGATCAGTTTCTCCTTGCGACCCTGAGGAGTCCTCGGCCTCGTACAAAAGAAGTCTTTGGGACAGGGTCGAGCCACGGACCCGAGCCCTCCAATCCTCAGCTCAGGCCGTCGGCCCCGGAGTGCGGGCCACATTCATCAGCCAGCACACCATGGCGAAGTAGCCGACCAGCGTGAGCACTTCGACCAGCGTCGATTCGCCCCATACCCTTAGCCCCTCATTCCAGGTTTCTTCGCTCAGGCGGTGCCGGCTGAGGAGCTCACTGGCAACCGTGCGCGCCAGCACGAGGTCGGGACGCAGGGCGGACGGCGAAGGCTCGCCGGCGTCCAGTGCAGCCAGCGCCGCTGCCGGGACCCCGGCGGCTGCAGCGAGCGGCAGGTGCATGTCCCACTCGAAGGCGTTGGAGAGTTCACGCGCAACGACGCAGATCGTCCATTCGCGCAGCGCGGCGTCGAGCGTGCCTTCGTAGCGCAAAGTTTCACCCACCTTGGCCACTGCACGCAGCAGCGGCGGGCGATGTAGCAGCGGGCGGAAAGGGCCATACACGCCACGGCGGGGTCCGTTGATCAGCTCGTCGGCTGCATCCTGCTGCGCCGCGTCCAGGGTCGCCGGCGGCCCCAGGCGCTCAGGCTGGCCTGCTTCGGGAAAGGCCCGGGGGGATGTCATCGAGGGAACAACTTTCATGGCAAGTGCTTGGTCAGGGTTGAGGGAGGAGGATTGCTGTCTCGCCACAGCCAGGCGGCTGAAACTATCAGCAGCACCGTGGCTGCGGCGTTGGCCCACGCCAGCGCGTCCCAGCCAGCGACGAGGCCAGGGCCGATTGCACGCACCAGAAGCGGCCCCAGGATCTGGCCGGCTGCAAAGGCGACCGTCATGCGGGACAGCAGCGGCGTCGGGTTGTTCGGTAGCCGCTCGCGCGCCAGCTGCAGGCCGGCCATCGTCGCGACCATGAACGTGCCGCCCACGAGCACGGCGCTGGCGGCCAACGCCCACAGCGACGGCGTCGCCAGCGGCAGGGCCGTGCCCAGCGCCATCGTTCCTTGCGCCAGCGCCCAGACGCGCCTGCGCGGCCAAGCCGAGAGGTAGCGCGCAGCCGCCATGACAGACAGGGCCGCCGCGAGCCCGAACAGAGGCCAGGTGAGGCCGAACACCAGCGGGTCGGCAACCTGCTGCCGCGCCATCGCGGGCAGGAAGGTCGCCGGCACGATGTAG
Source organism: Acidovorax sp. JHL-3 (assembly GCF_000526295.1). Taxonomy (NCBI): domain Bacteria; kingdom Pseudomonadati; phylum Pseudomonadota; class Betaproteobacteria; order Burkholderiales; family Comamonadaceae; genus Acidovorax; species Acidovorax sp. JHL-3. The sequence continues at coordinate 1,352,682 of NZ_JAFU01000001.1, read as the reverse complement.
CCGAAACCAAAGGTGCCGTAGCACAGCACGAGAGGCAGAGTCCCTTGGGTAGCGGTTCTTGGGGACGGTGCTGGCGGGGGCGCCGCAGCTGCAGTCCCAGCCGTGGCTGCGTGCTGCTGCAACTTCCATCCCACAAATAGCGCGCCGCCTGCGGCGAGCAGCCCCATCTCCAGCCACAGCCATTGGGCCGGCTGCGGCCCACCGAGCCATGCGAGCGTGCCTGCCAGCGCAATGCCAAGGCCCACGCCGACGTAGATCCAGGCGCCGAGTTGCGGTGCCTGTCGCCGGGCCAGCTCCGCCAGGCCCCAACCGCTCGTGCAAACCAGCGCCCAGGCACTGAACACACCCGCGGCGCCGCGCAGCAGCGCGCCCATCCAAGGGGGCGAACCGTGGCCGGTCCCTGCGATGGCCAAGGTTGTCAGCGCGACACCGACCAGTGCCAGCTGCAGACCGCGTCGTGGATTGCGTGAGAACCAGGCTGCGGTCAGCGCCCCGAGCAGGTAGCCGATGTAGTTTGCAGCCGCCCATTCCGCGCCTGCGGCCACCGTGAGGGTGCCGTCGCGCAGCATCAGCGGCATCAGCGGCGTGAAGGCGAAACGGCCGATACCCATGGCAACCGCCAGCGCAACGATGCCGCTGCTGACGATGAGCCAGTGCATGCGGTCGGGCTGAACGGTATCGGAAGGTGGAGTGTCCATCGTGGGCCGTATTGGACACCCCCAATAGTGCGTTGAATACTGAATTATTGAGAAGTAAACTTCTCAAAATGAGAATGATGAATCTCGAAGACCTGGACATTTTTCGCTGCGTGGTCAGGGAAGGCGGGGTGACTCGGGCGGCCAGCCAGCTCCACCGCGTTCCTTCCAACGTCACCACCCGGATCAAGCAGTTCGAAGCGCGCCTGGGTGTCACGCTGTTCAAGCGCCAGGGTCGGGGCCTGGTGCTGACCGATGCCGGCCGCACTCTGCTGGGCCACGCCGAGCGGCTGCTGCAGATGGCCGATCTGGCCGAGCAGGAACTGTGCAGCGGCACCGTGCGTGGAGTGCTGAGGTTGGGGTCGTTGGAAAGCGCGGCAGGCGCCCGGCTCCCGCCTGTACTTTCTGCGTTCCACGCGAAGCACCCGGAGGTTTCTGTCGAACTGCAGACCGGTACGACCGGCACTTTGCTGCGCCGGTTGGAGCACTTCGAGGTCGAGGCCGCTTTCGTGTCGGAGCCCTTCGAGAAGGGGAGCCTCTCTTCGCGGCCGGCTTTCGAGGAGGAACTGGTCCTCATCACCGCCAAGGGTTCTCCGGCGTTGCAACGCCCGGCTGACTTGGGCGGCCGCACACTGGTGGTCTTTCCGCACGGCTGCTCCTACCGTCGCCGTCTCCATGAATGGCTGGCCGAGGGAGGCATTTCACCGGGGCGGGTGCTGGATTTGGGCTCCTACCACGCCATTGTGGCCTGCGTCGCTGGCGGCACGGGTGTGGCCATCGTGCCTGCGGAAATGCTCGATCACGCTGTGCTGGGAAGCGCGGTGCAACGCCATCCTCTGCCCTTGCGGCTACGGGTCAACTACACGCACTTGGTGTGGTCAGGTGAGGCCAGCCCGGCCCTGCAAGGGCTTATCGACCTATTGCCTTCGTCGCATGACGCAAGCAAAGGCGAGAACACCTTGCCGTTCACAACAGGCACAGATGCCAAAACATCCAGACGAGAGAAAGAGCCGCGCTCATCGCGGGGGCGCAGCGTGAGCTGCGGACCATGGTGATTGGAGTGCCGTCAATGCATAGCTTGCTCGACGGGCGGCTTGCAGGGCCTTCGCTCGAACCTCCGCTCTTGACCGAAGCCCGACGCACCCTAAGCTGCGGGAAGTAACAGCCAGCCCGCGAAGCTAGACCGCCCCATGCTCCACCTCCACCACTGCGTCAGCGCCCGCTCCTTCCGCCCCCTGTGGATGCTCGAAGAGCTGCAACTGCCCTACACCCTGCACATGCTGCCCTTCCCGCCCCGGGCGCTGGCGCGCAGTTTTCTGGAGCTGAACCCGCTGGGCACCGTGCCGCTGTTGGTGCAAGGCAAGGCACCCAACGAGGTGCGCATGACCGAATCAGCCGCGATGTGCCAATACCTGGCCGCCACGCACCCCGAAGCGGGGCTGGATGTGGCGCCCACGCACCCGGCGTATGGCGCGTACCTGAACTGGCTGCACATGAGCGATGCCACGCTGACCTTTCCACAGACGCTGGTGCTGCGCTATGGCCGCTTTGAGCCGGCGCAGCGGCAGCAGCCGCAGGTGGTGCAGGACTACACGCGCTGGTTTCTGGCGCGGCTGCGGGCGGTAGAGGCGGCGGTGGCACACAACGAGTATCTGTGCGCAGGCCGCTTCACGGCGGCGGATGTGGCGGTGGGGTATGCGTTGCTGTTGGCGCAGCACCTGGGACTGGTGGAGCAGTTTGGCCCTGCCACGCAGGCCTACTGGCAGCGCCTTCAAGATCGCCCGGCCTACCAGCGCGCACTGGCTGCCCAGCACCAGGCAGCGCTGGCCCAGGGGGTTTCGCCACAGCCTTCGCCCGATATCCGCCCTTGACTGGCCTGCTGCAGAACCCTTACTTCAGCGCCCCAAACACCTTCTTCAAAATGGCGCTGCCCGCCGCCGCCGGGTTCTGGCGCAGTTGCTGCTCTTGCTCGCCGATCACCAGATACAGGCCGTCCAGCGTCTTGCCAGTGACGTACTGCTCGATGGTCGCATCTTCCTTCTTCACCAGGCCAAAACCCGCCGCCTTGCCCGCAAAGGCGTTGTACTGCTGGGCCAGGCCCACCTTCTGCGTTGCCTGGGAGACGACGGGCAAAAATTTCTGGCCCAACGGGGCACGGGTTTTTTCAGAAAAGAACTGCGTCACCGAGGTGTCGCCGCCCGCCAGGATGTTCTTGGCGTCGGTCACCGTCATGCTGCGCACGGCGCCCACCAGCAAGTCCTTGCCCATGGGCACGGCGGCTTCGGCGGCGCGGTTGATCGAGGTTTCCAGCTCTTCGATGCGCTGGCCCTGGCCAAATCGCTTCATCAGCTTGGCCGCGTCGTTGAGGTAACCCGGCAGCGGGATGCGCACCTTGGGGTTGTTCAAAAACCCGCCAGATTGGCCCAGCAAGCCCACAGCCGCCAGCGCGCCCTGCTCCAGCGCGGCCTTCACGCCGCTGCTGGCGTCGGCATTGCTGAGCTCACCCAGCGACAGGGCCTGCGCCCGCGTGGTGGCCAGGGCGATCAGTGCGGCAAAACTACAGGCCTGGAATTGGCGTCGTTGCATGGAGTGCTCCTTGAAGAAAAAACGGGAAACTCCCCCGAGTGTGCCGCGTGCGACCGTGGGGTTGTAACGGGCCGCTGACCGGGCGCCACCCGCAGTGTGGCCGCGCCACCGATGTCCCCTCTTCCTGCCCCACGGCGCGACAAAAATGCTCTGTAATAAATAGCTAATAGCGCTTGCTACATAAGCGCTTGGGGGAGTTTTCATTGAAATTTCTTTTTTTTCCAACGGCCTGCACCACAAGCACTTTGTTTTTGATAGCTTTTTGCGCTTACTCCATAAGGGCTAGAGCCATTTTTGGCCTCAACTCAGCGGCTGTCACCATCCACGTAGTACCAGCGCCCGGCCTCGCGCACGAAGCGGCTGCATTCGTGCAGACGCACGGCGCGCCCGGCCACACGGTAGCGGGCCACAAACTCGACCTCGGCGTGGTCGGCATCCAGCACGCGGTGGCTGCGCACCGCAAGGCCCAGCCAGTGCGCGCCGGGCTCGAACTCCAGCGTGGCCGGGCGCTGGCTGGCGTGCCAGGTGGCCAGCAAATAGTCGCGCCGTTGCAACACAAAAGCGCTATAGCGCGAGCGCATCAACCGCTCGGCGTCGGGCGCGGGCGTGGCATCGAAATCCTCCACATAACGGCCGCAGCAGTCGGCGTAGACCAGGGCTTTTTGCCGGGGCGACAAAGCGCCGCAGGGACAGGGAGAGGCGGGCAAAAACTGGGGTGGGTGCGGGGTTTGGGGCATGGCAGACGGGCGGTGGAAGCAATCGGCGGGACAACCCTCTGATTATTGAATGCCGCCTGTGCAGCCCGGGGCCCCACGGACGCACCGAGATGAGCACATACAACCGCGCGCAAGTGTTCGCCTTGATCCAGACCATGCCACGCCGGTAGCCAAACCAAGGGAAAACCCCTAAGATGTAAAGTTGAGTAAAAAACTGCACTACTGCAACCTGCGCAGGTGCGGTGTTTTCAATCCTCCAAGGTGAAGTGGCTGACCCGCCTGCGGCGAGCGTCGTCGGATTGCCTTGCAGGTACCTACCCCCTCATCTGGAGTTGCCGTGTTTGATTTTTCTTCCTGGCGCGTGCGCACGCGCCTGACCGTTGGTTTTGGCGTGGTCTGTGTCTTGCTGGTGGCCTCGGTGGTCATGGGCCTGATGGCCATGGGCCGCATGGGTGCGGGCCTCAAAGCCGTGGTCGCCGACCATTTCCCCCGCATCGTGGCGGCCGCCAACCTCTCGACACAGATCGACGTCATCGCCATTGCGCTGCGCAACATGATGCTCAACGCCGACGCTGCCGACCGCGAGCGCCAGACCCAGGTCATTGCCCAGTCGCGCCAAGAGGTCGTTCGGCTGTTTGACACCCTCGACAAAACGCTCACCGAGCCCAAAGACCGCGCCCTGCTGCAACAAGTGAAGGAGCAGCGCGCGCTTTACCTGGCTGGCCAGGAAGAATTGCTGGGCTTCATCAGGAGCGACCAGACCGATCAAAGCCGCGAATACCTGGCCAGCAAGCTGCGGCCGGTGCTGGCAAGCTACAAGGCATCCATCGGCGCGCTGGTGGAATCCGAGAAAAACTCCATCGTGACGGCCGGCACGGATGCACGGGATACCGCCCTGAGCGCACGCAACACCCTCATTGGCCTGGGCGTTACCGCCTTGCTGCTGGCGGTGGCCCTGGGCTGGCTCATCACGCGCAGCCTGGTGCGTGAGCTGGGCGGCGAGCCCCGCACTGCGGCCGATGTGGCCCGTGCCGTGGCCGGGGGCGACTTCACCCAGCCCATTGCCGTCAAAGACGGCGACACCACCAGCCTGATGGCCCAGCTTGCCGCCATGAAAGATGGCCTCGCCCAGGTGGTGTCGCAGGTGCGGCGCGGCTCGGAAAGCGTGGCCATGGCCAGCTCGGAGATCGCACAGGGCAACCAGGACTTGTCGGCCCGCACCGAGAGCCAGGCCAGTGCACTCGAAGAAACCGCCGCCTCCATGGAGCAGCTGGGCGCCACCGTGCGCCAGAACGCCGACAGCGCGGGCCAGGCCAATGCGCTGGCACGCAGCGCCTCGGACGTGGCCGTGCGCGGCGGCGAGGTGGTGGGCCAGGTGGTGCAGACCATGAAGGGCATCAACGAGAGCTCACAGCGCATTGCCGACATCATTGGCGTGATTGATGGCATTGCTTTTCAGACCAACATCCTGGCGCTGAACGCCGCTGTGGAAGCCGCGCGTGCCGGCGAGCAGGGCCGGGGTTTTGCCGTGGTGGCCAGCGAGGTGCGGTCCCTGGCCGGTCGCAGCGCCGAGGCCGCCAAGGAGATCAAGCAGCTCATCAGCGCCAGTGTGGAGCGCGTGGAGCAAGGCAGCGCCATGGCCGACCAGGCGGGCGAGACCATGACCGAGGTGGTGCAGAGCATTCGCCGCGTGACCGACCTGATGGGCGAGATCAACGCCGCCAGTTCCGAGCAGGCCAGCGGCGTGGCCCAGGTGGGCGAAGCCGTGACGCAGATGGACCAGGCCACGCAGCAAAATGCCGCGCTGGTTGAAGAGATGGCCGCCGCCGCAGGCAGCCTGAGCAGCCAGGCGCAAGAACTGGTGCAGGCCGTGGCGGTGTTCAAGCTCGATGCCGGCCAGAGCGGCGCCAGCGCTTACAGCACGCCCACAGCCCGCCCCGCACCCAAGGCTGCCCCGGTGCGGATGCCCGCACCGGCACGCAAGCCCACGGCCTTCAAGGCAGCGCCCGCCAAACCGGCCGCACTGCACGCCCCCAATCCGCCAAAACCCGTCAAGACCGCCAGTGCAGGCGCAGAGGACGACTGGGAATCGTTTTAAGGCACCGGTTGCAGCCCGGCCCTGCGCGGGCGGGCTGCATTGCATTGCCGCACTGAAAGCCGGGAACCTGCCGCGCCAGCAGCGCCCGCCGCAGACGCGTCAAAGGCCGAGGTTTTTTCGGCCGTGCCCGCACGGCGCGTCAACACCCCTGATCAAGGCGCAAAGCAAGGCCATGGCCCAACAGGCGATGGCGGGGCATTGACGGCACGGGTCCGGCGCGCTGTGGCGTGCAAGGCGGGCAGGGGCCATAGAGCCTCCGCCTCTCAGCCCAGCAGGGCGGGCAGCTCGCTCATGTGGGCAATGACGCGCACCGCCCCGGCGGCAAGCAGGGCCTCGGGTGCGCCGTGCCCCACCAGCGAGGGGCTGAAGCCCACCACCGTGGCGCCGGCGGCCACCCCGGCGGCAACGCCCGTCACCGTGTCTTCCACCACCAGACAGCGCTGCGGCGGCACGCCCAGTGCGGCGGCAGCGGCCAGGTACACATCGGGCGCGGGCTTGGTGCGCGGCATTTCGTGGCCGCTGAACACGTTGGCACCAAAGTACGGCGCCAAGCCCACTTTCTGCAGCTGCATTTCGACCTTGTAGCGGTCGGCTCCCGAGGCGCAGGCAATGCGCCCGCCCAGGCGCGCATGCACGGCGCGCACGGCCTCAATGGCGCCTTCGATCGGCTGCAGCTCGGCCTCCAGCAGCGCGTTGCGGCGCGCGTAAAACGCGGCCATCCAGGCGTCGGTCAGCGGCTGGCCGGTGTGCGCCTCGATGCGCGCGGCCTCGCTGCGCACCGTCTTGCCAATGAAGATCCGCATGCACTCGTCAGGCGCCAGCGCCCAGCCGGCCTCGTTCAGCATGGCGCACAGCACGCCATTGGTGATGGCCTCGCTGTCCACCAGCACGCCGTCGCAGTCAAACAGAAGGGCTTCGTAGTTCATCAACTTATCAGGTATTTTTGGCCTCTAGCGCTTATGCATCAAGCGCTATTAGCTATTGTATTTATAGCATTCAAGCCAGCGCGCGCTGGATGATGATCTTCTGCACGTCGCTGGTGCCTTCGTAGATCTGGCACACGCGCACGTCGCGGTAGATGCGTTCGACCGGGAAGTCGCTCACCACGCCGTAGCCGCCCAGCGTCTGGATGGCGGCGCTGCAGACTTTTTCGGCCATTTCGCTGGCAAACAGCTTGGCCATGGCGGCTTCCTTGAGACAGGGGCGGCCTGCGTCGCGCAGCGCAGCGGCGTGCCAGATGAGCTGGCGCGCGGCCTCGATCTGCGTGGCGCAGTCGGCTAGGCGAAAGCCCACGGCCTGGTGGTTGAAGATGGGGGTGCTGAAGCTTTCGCGCTCCTTGGAATACGCCAGGGCCGCGTCGAACGCGCTGCGCGCCATGCCCACGCTTTGTGCGGCGATGCCGATGCGCCCGCCCTCCAAAGCGCCCAGCGCGATCTTGTAGCCCTCGCCCTCGGCACCGATGAGGTTCTCGGCCGGGATGCGGCAGTGGTCAAAGTTGATCTGCGCGGTGTCGCTGCTGTGCTGGCCCAGCTTGTCTTCGAGCCGCGCCACCACGTAGCCGGGGTTGCTGGTGGGCACGAGGAAGGCGCTCATGCCTTTTTTGCCCGCGCCCTTGTCGGTGACGGCGATGACGATGGCCACATGGCCGTTTTGGCCGCTGGTGATGAACTGCTTGACGCCGTTGATGACGTATTCGTCGCCCTCTTTCACGGCCGTGGTGCGCAGCGCAGAGGCGTCCGAGCCCACATGCGGCTCGGTCAGGCAGAACGCGCCCAGCATTTCGCCACGCGCCAGGGGCGTGAGCCAGTCGCGTTTTTGCTGCGTGTTGCCGTAGCGCATGAGGATGGCGTTGACGGGGCAGTTGGTCACGCTGATGGCCGTGCTGGTGCCACCGTCGCCCGCAGCGATTTCTTCGAGCACCAGGGCGAGCGTGACGTAGTCGAGGTGGGCACCGCCCAATTCTTCGGGCACACAGATGCCATAGGCGCCGAGAGCGGCCAGACCCTGATGGGCCTCCTTGGGGAAGTGGTGTTCTTTATCCCAGCGGGCGGCGTGGGGCCACAGCTCGGTTTGCGCAAAGTCGCGCACGGCGTCGCGGATCATTTCCTGGTCTTGGGTCAGCAGCATGTTTGTCTTCGGGTGTATGGGTGTTTTTTGCGTGTCAAGCCCGCAGCCTCACCACGAGGCGAAAGGGGTGCCGTCGCGTTGCAGGAACTGGCCCTTGTGCGCTGGCGTGAGCCGCGCCAGCGTGGCGCGCATGGCGGCCACGCTCTCGGGCGCGGTGAGCGGGGCCTGTTCACCCCCCATCTCGGTCTGCACCCAGCCGGGGTGAAGCGCCACCAGCGTGGCCCGTGGGTAGTCGTGCTGGGCGCTGGCCACCGCCATGTTGAGGGCCGCCTTGCTGACGCGGTAAAGCCAGGTGTGGCTGCTTGCCACGCCGCCGATGCGGCCCAACTCACTGCTGATGAAGGCAAAGCGCCCTTGCGCGGCCTCGACCAGCGGGGCGACCTGCGGAATGGCCTGCATGGCGCCCAGCACGTTGGTGTGCATGACGCGGTCAAATTGCTCGTGCGTGGGCGGCGAAAGCGCCGTGCCGTGGCCCATGACGCCCGCCACGTAGAGGGCGGTGTCGATTTTTTCGCCGTCCAGCATCCAGGCCAGGCCGCTGATGCTGGCGGGGTTGGCCACGTCCACAGTCAGCACGTTTTCCACACCCAGCGCCTGCAGGCGCTCGCGCCCGGCGGCATCGCGCGCGGTGGCCAGCACGCGGTCACCGTCCGCCACATACTGGCGCGCAAACTCCAGACCCAGACCGCGCGAAGCACCCAAAATCAGGACATTTGACATCAAATAGGCCTCTAACCCTTATGTGATAAGCGCGAACAGCTATCAAATAAATAGTAAACCGGGCACGACCCAACAGGTGCCCCGGTGCGGGAAAGTGCGTGAAGCGTTTCCGGGGCGCGGCCAGAACCGCTGGCGCCCTGCCCCGGTCGCCCTCAGACCAGCTCGACCGCCACGGCCGTGGCCTCGCCGCCGCCGATGCACAGCGTGGCCAGGCCCTTTTTGAGGCCGCGTGCCTGCAGCGCGTAGATCAGCGTGACCATGATGCGCGCGCCCGAGGCACCGATGGGGTGGCCCAGCGCGCAGGCGCCGCCGTTCACGTTGACCTTGTCGTGCGGCAGGTTCAGCTCTTTCATCAGCGCCATGGGCACCACGGCGAAGGCTTCGTTGATTTCCCACAGATCCACATCCCCCACAGCCCAACCCGCCTTGGCCAGCGCCTTCTGCGTGGCGCCCAGGGGGGCGGTGGCAAACCACTCGGGCTCTTGCGCGTGCGTGGCGTGGCCCACGATGCGCGCCAGCGGCTTGCAGCCGAGCTTGGTGGCTGTGGATGCGCGCATCATCACCAGCGCAGCGGCGCCGTCGTTGATGCTGGAGCTGGAGGCCGCCGTGATGGTGCCGTCCTTCTTGAAGGCGGGCTTGAGGCTGGCGATCTTGTCGAGCTTGACCTTGCCCGGGCCTTCGTCCACGGAGACCACGGTTTCACCAGCGCGGCTTTTGACCGTGACGGGGGTGATCTCGGCGGCAAAGGCGCCCGAGGCAGTGGCGGCCTTGGCGCGCTCGACGCTGGCCGTGGCGAAGGCGTCTTGCTCGGCACGGGTGAAGCCGTACTTGGCGGCGCAGTCTTCACCAAAGGTGCCCATGGAGCGGCCGGGTTCGTAGGCGTCTTCCAGCCCGTCGAGCATCATGTGGTCGAAGATGCGGTCGTGGCCCAGGCGGTAGCCGCCGCGACCTTTTTGCAGCAGGTAGGGGGCGTTGGTCATGCTTTCCATACCGCCCGCAACCATCACATCGTGCGTGCCGGCCAGCAGCATGTCGTGCGCAAACATGGCGGCTTTCATGCCCGAGCCGCACATCTTGCTGAGCGTGACCGCGCCCGCCTCCTTGGGCAAACCGCCCTTGAACGCCGCCTGGCGCGCGGGCGCCTGGCCCTGGCCGGCCATCAGGCAGTTGCCAAACAGCACTTCGCCCACAGCATCGGGTTGGACACCCGCGCGCTCTACGGCGGCGCGGATGGCGGCGCCGCCCAGGTCGTGCGCCGCCAGGGCAGAGAAGTCACCCTGGAAGGCGCCCATGGGGGTGCGCGCCGCGCCGACGATGACGATGGGGTCTTGTTGCAATGCGGACATGAGAAGGCTCCTTGAGATTGAGGGAATGCTCGGTGATCAGTGGGCAGCGTGGTGGAAACGCCGCTCGGGGTCGTAGGGGAAAACGTCGTACACATGGCCCGCCTGGATGCGCTCTTTGTGCTGCTGCCAGAAAGCCACGTCCAGCAGATCGCCGTGGTGCTGCATGAACACGGCGCGCACGGCGTCGTTGCCCAGCAAAAAGGGGCCAAAGGTTTCGGGAAACACGTCGTGCGGGCCCACGGTGTACCAGACCTCGCCGCTCATTTCTTCTTCTTCGTTGCGCGGCGTGGGCACGCGGCGGAAGTTGCAGTCGGTGAGGTATTCGATCTCGTCGTAGTCGTAGAACACCACCTTGCCGTTGCGCGTGACGCCGAAGTTCTTCCAGAGCATGTCACCGGGGAAGATGTTGGCGGCTACCAGGTCTTTGATGGCATTGCCATATTCGATGACGCTGCGCTCCATCTGCTGGTGCGCGCGCGGGTCGGAAAGGCCGGTATCAAACGCTTCCTGCAGGTAGATGTTGAGCGGAATCATGCGCCGCTCGATGTACAGGTGCTTGATGATGACTTCCTGGTGCCCGTCACCGTCGCGGTCGCTGATTTCGAGCTGGCTGGGCGCGAATTTCTCGATCTCGGCGATCAGCGCATCGTCAAAACGCTCGCGCGGAAACGCGACTTCGCTGTATTCAAGCGTGTCGGCCATGCGCCCCACACGGTCGTGCTGCTTGACCAGCAGGTACTTGCCCTTGATCTGCTCGCGCGTGGTTTCCTTGGGAGGCGGGAAGTAGTCCTTGATGAGCTTGAACACGAACGGAAAGCTTGGCAAATCGAACACCAGCATCACCATGCCCTTGATGCCGGGCGCAATGCGGAACTTGTCGGTGGAGTGCTTGAGGTGGTAGAGGAAGTCGCGGTAAAAAAGCGTCTTGCCCTGCTTGGCCAGGCCCAGGGCGTTGTAGATCTCGGCGCGGGGCTTCCTGGGCATGAGGCTGCGCAGAAACTGCACGTAGGCGCTGGGCACCTCCATGTCGACCATGAAATACGCGCGCGCAAAGCTGAAGAGCATTTGCAGGTCGTCTTCACCAAACAGTGCGGCATCAATGAAGAGCCTGCCATCGTCGTCATGCAGGATGGGCAGGGCAAACGGCACTTCGTTGAAGCCGTTGATGATCTTGCCCACCACATACGCGCCCTTGTTGCGGAAAAAAAGGCTGCTGAGCACCTGGATCTGGAAGTTGGCGCGCAGCCTGACCTTGTCGAGCCGGCCGCGCATGGCGCTCACCACGCAACCGGCATCGCGCGGCAGGTCCACAAACTCCCGCTGGAGCTGAAAGGTTTCGACGATGTGGCACAGCGTTTCGTGCAGGTTTTCGCGCGTGGGATAAAAGGCCCGGTAAGTGGGCCGCGCGGCTGGCTCGTCGTTTTCGATGTATTCGGTGCTGACGGCGGGCCGTACAAAGATGAAGTCGTTGTGAAAATGCGTGCGGTGCAGGATCTTGGTGGTGACCGAGTTGAAGAAGGTTTCGGCCAGCTCGGGCTGGTGGTGGTTGACCAGCAACCCGATGTAGTGCAGCTTGACCTGGTGCCACACATCCATGGGTTGCGCGCCCGCGCTGAATTCCTTTTCGAGCCGTCGGACGCACTCCTTGACGCGCAGGTCATAAAACTCGATGCGCTCGCGCTGCGCCCGCTGCTGGCCGTGCCAGTCGGCGGTTTCAAAACGGTGCTTGGCCCGCGACGACTCGGTGCGAAACAGCCGGTAATGGCGGTTGAAACCGTCCATCATGGCCTTGGCAATGCCGTAGGCCTGGGGGGAGTCGAGCCGCTGCGGAAACATGCACCGACCTGCGCAATTACTGCCGACGGGCCGCCGCGACCCCTGCGATGGCGGCCTTGTAGAGCGACTCCAGGCCCTCGGTGCTGTCCACGCTCATGTGCAGGTTGTTGATGAGCCCGTCTTTGAGGCCATAGCACCAGCCATGCAGGGTGACCTTTTGACCACGGCCCCAGGCGTCCAGCATCACAGTGGTCTGCGCAATGTTGACCACCTGTTCGATGGCGTTGAGCTCGCAAAGCACGTCATGGCGCAGCTCGGGGTCCGTCGCGACAATCAGGTCACGGTGGCGGTCGCGCACGTCCTGCACATGACGAATCCAGTTGTCGGCCAGGCCTACGCGCGTGCCTTCCAGCGCTGCGAGCACACCGCCGCAACCATAGTGACCGACCACCATGAGGTGTTCGATGTGCAGCTGATCCACTGCGTACTGGATGGTGGACAGGCAGTTCAGATCAGTGGGCACGACCACGTTGGCCACGTTGCGGTGCACAAATATCTCACCAGGTTCCAGGCCCGTGATCTGGTTGGCTGGCACACGGCTGTCCGAGCACCCGATCCACATGTACTTGGGCTTTTGCTGGGCCAGCAGACCTGTGAAAAAGCCGGGGCGCTCGCGCTCCATCTGGGCTGCCCAGGCACGGTTGTGAACAAACAGGTCGTCGATCGTTGAAGGCATGTTGTCCTTGATTCGTCAGGGGAGAGCGGATACTCAGCAAGTCTCGGCAAACAGCTCGCGGCCAATCAGCATGCGGCGGATTTCGCTGGTGCCCGCGCCAATCTCATACAGCTTGGCATCGCGCCACAGGCGGCCCAGCGGGTATTCGTTGATGTAGCCGTTGCCGCCAAAAATCTGGATGCCGTCACCCGCCATTTTGGTGGCTTGTTCAGCGCACCACAGGATGACGCTGGCGCAGTCCTTGCGCACCTGGCGAACATGCTCGCTGCCCAGCATGTCGAGGTTTTTGGCCACAGTGTAGGCAAATGAGCGGCCGGCCTGCAGCAGGGTGTACATGTCTGCCACCTTGCCCTGAATGAGCTGGAATTCGCCAATGCTCTGGCCAAACTGCTTGCGGTCGTGGATGTAGGGGACCACGTTGTCCATCACGGCCTGCATGATGCCCAGCGGACCACCGGTGAGCACCGCGCGCTCATAGTCCAGGCCGCTCATCAGCACCTTGGCGCCCATGTTCAAGCCGCCCAGCACGTTGGCCGCAGGCACTTCGACGTTGTTGAACACCAGTTCGCCTGTATGGCTGCCGCGCATTCCGAGCTTGTCGAGTTTTTGCGCAATGCTGAAACCTGGCATGGCCTTTTCGATCAGAAACGCCGTGACGCCACGTGCTCCCAGTTCAGGCTCGGTCTTGGCATACACCACCAGGGTGTCGGCATCCGGGCCGTTGGTGATCCACATCTTGTTGCCGTTGAGCAGGTAGTAGCCGCCCTTGTCCTCGGCCTTGAGCTTCATGCTGATCACGTCCGAGCCTGCACCGGGCTCGCTCATGGCCAGGGCACCCACATGTTCACCGCTGATCAACTTAGGCAAGTATTTTTCTTTTTGCTCCTCGCTGCCGTTGCGGTTGATCTGGTTCACGCATAGATTGCTGTGTGCACCATACGACAGACCCACCGATGCGCTGGCACGCGAGATTTCCTCCATGGCCACCATGTGCGCCAGGTAGCCCATGGCAGCACCACCATATTGCTCGGGCACCGTGATGCCCAGGACGCCGAGATCGCCCATCTTGCGCCACAGATCCATGGGGAACTGATCGGACTGGTCAATTTCTGCCGCACGCGGAGCGATTTCTGCCTGGGCGAAATCGCGCACCGCGTCGCGCAATGCGTCAATATCGTCTCCCAGCTGGAAGTTGAGGCCTGGAATGTTGGCGGGAACGCTCATGAATGTCTCCTCGGATGGATGGAACGGTATGGTTTTTCAATGACGGATGTTTTCGCGGCCAGTGACTGCCATCAGCGTGCAGCCCATGGTGGCCACCAGCTTTTCGTGGGTGCCATCGAGCGCGTAGGCGCGCCCTTCGCAAACAGTGATGGTGCGGCCAGGCTTGAGCACCCGGCCCTCCATGCGAAAGCGCTCGCCACGGGCAGGCGCCAGAAGGTTGATCTTGAACTCGATGGTGAGGACAGCCGCTTCTTCTGGCATCAAGGTCAATCCGGCGTAGCCACAGGCTGAATCGAGGGCGGTGGCCACCATGCCCGCGTGCAAAAAGCCGTGCTGCTGGGTCAGACCTGCGGCCCAATCCAGTTCAATATTCACAGCACCGGGAGCAACAAGACCGAGGCGTGCACCAAGGGTCTGCATGGCCCCTTGCAGCGCAAAACTGTCGTGAACCCGAGCGACGTAGCCTGGCGCCTTGACCTCGAAAGGGGTTGTGCTCACACTCACTCCTGATTTACGTTTACGTAAACGTCAATTATCAACTATTTTTGGTTTTCCATGGCTCGCAGCAATACCCGCGCTTCCTTTTCGTGCTCTTGAACTTCTTCCAGATTCGCCTGAAGGTCAGCCAGCTGGTCTTCGAGTTGCCGCCGGTGAACGACGAGAACATCCAGAAATTTCTGCAATTGCACACCGGTATCTCGCGGGCTGTCGTAGAGGTCAATGATCTCCTTGGCCTCGCTCAATGACAGGCCAAGACGCTTGGCACGCAACGTCAGGCGCAGGCGCGTGCGGTCCCGCGCGCTGTAAACCCGGCTGCGACCCGCAGGTCCATTGCGCTCGGGCTGCAATAGACCCATATCTTCATAGAAACGAATGGCGCGCGTGGTGAGATCAAACTCTTTGGCAAGATCACTGATGGTGTAGGTGTGAGCCATGGTGGCGCAGCATTGCAGTGCCGCTTTGGACAGGAAACTTCCTGCTGCAAACGATGGCCACTGTGCAACGCTGTCTGACGTTTACGTTAACGTCAATAGTACCGCAACTTGCACCATAGGCGATTTGACTACCACTGCCGCCTCTTTCAAATACACGCTGGCGTAAACGGCTTGCCAGCATGAACACCACCGCTTGGGCGATCTAGCGGCCAGCGACCCGAGCTCCCACGGCGATAAGGTGCAAAGCAGACTCACCGGATGCAACGTTTGCCGGCTGGCTTGGCAGGCATTGAGTTTGGTGTGCAGTGTTTTGGCAATTCCAAAGCAGAAACGCCCCCTTCTGATCACAGAGGGGGGCGTTGCTGGGCTGTAAGAGCCTGACGATGACCTACTTTCACACGGGAACCCGCACTATCATCGGCGCAAAGTCGTTTCACTGTCCTGTTCGGGATGGGAAGGAGTGGTACCAACTTGCTATGGTCATCAGGCATAACTGAGTGCTGAGCTGTTACTGGAACAGCTCGGCGAATTCATAGAGTTTGGAATCAGATTGTGTGTTTTTTTGAATGCGTCAACTTGGCATAACAATCTTTGAAGAGAATGTCTGACACATCTTTGGGGGATGTGAAGACAGGCTGTCAAAGTTATAGGGTCAAGCCGCACGAGCAATTAGTATCAGTTAGCTTAACGCATTACTGCGCTTCCACACCTGACCTATCAACGTCCTGGTCTTGAACGACTCTTTAGGGGGCTCAAGGCCCCGGCAGATCTCATCTTGAAACGAGTTTCCCGCTTAGATGCTTTCAGCGGTTATCTCTTCCACACTTAGCTACTCGGCAATGCCACTGGCGTGACAACCGATACACCAGAGGTGTGTCCACTCCGGTCCTCTCGTACTAGGAGCAGGCTTCCTCAAATCTGCAGCGCCCACGGAAGATAGGGACCAAACTGTCTCACGACGTTTTAAACCCAGCTCACGTACCTCTTTAAATGGCGAACAGCCATACCCTTGGGACCGGCTACAGCCCCAGGATGAGATGAGCCGACATCGAGGTGCCAAACACCGCCGTCGATATGAACTCTTGGGCGGTATCAGCCTGTTATCCCCAGAGTACCTTTTATCCGTTGAGCGATGGCCCTTCCATACAGAACCACCGGATCACTATGTCCTGCTTTCGCATCTGCTCGACTTGTCAGTCTCGCAGTTAAGCACGCTTATGCCATTGCACTATCGTCACGATGTCCGACCGTAACTAGCGTACCTTCGAACTCCTCCGTTACGCTTTGGGAGGAGACCGCCCCAGTCAAACTGCCTACCATGCACTGTCCCCGATCCAGATAATGGACCTAGGTTAGAACCTCAAACACACCAGGGTGGTATTTCAACGTTGGCTCCATGAGATCTAGCGACCTCACTTCAAAGCCTCCCACCTATCCTACACAGATCTGTTCAAAGTCCAATACAAAGCTACAGTAAAGGTTCATGGGGTCTTTCCGTCTTTCCGCGGGGAGATTGCATCATCACAAACATTTCAACTTCGCTGAGTCTCAGGAGGAGACAGTGTGGCCATCGTTACGCCATTCGTGCAGGTCGGAACTTACCCGACAAGGAATTTCGCTACCTTAGGACCGTTATAGTTACGGCCGCCGTTTACTGGGACTTCAGTCAAGAGCTTGCACCCCATCATTTAATCTTCCAGCACCGGGCAGGCGTCACACCCTATACGTCCACTTTCGTGTTTGCAGAGTGCTGTGTTTTTATTAAACAGTCGCAGCCACCGATTTTTTGCAACCCCTTTGGGCTCGCCTTGTACAGGTTCACCTACTTGGGGCATACCTTCTCCCGAAGTTACGGTATCAATTTGCCGAGTTCCTTCTCCTGAGTTCTCTCAAGCGCCTTAGAATACTCATCTCGCGCACCAGTGTCGGTTTGCGGTACGGTCGTGTGTAGCTGAAGCTTAGTGGCTTTTCCTGGAAGCAGGGTATCACTCACTTCGGCTGCAAGCAGCCTCGTTATCACCCCTCATCTAAGCCCGGCGGATTTGCCTACCGGGCACGACTACAGGCTTGAACCAACATATCCAACAGTTGGCTGAGCTAACCTTCTCCGTCCCCACATCGCACTACACATCGGTACAGGAATATTGACCTGTTTCCCATCAGCTACGCATCTCTGCCTCGCCTTAGGGGCCGACTCACTCTACGCCGATGAACGTTGCGTAGAAAACCTTGCGCTTACGGCGAGGGGGCTTTTCACCCCCTTTAACGCTACTCATGTCAGCATTCGCACTTCTGATACCTCCAGCATCCGTTACCAGACACCTTCACAGGCCTACAGAACGCTCTCCTACCACGTGCAATAAATTGCACATCCGCAGCTTCGGTAACTGGCTTAGCCCCGTTACATCTTCCGCGCAGGACGACTCGATCAGTGAGCTATTACGCTTTCTTTAAATGATGGCTGCTTCTAAGCCAACATCCTGACTGTTTTAGCCTTCCCACTTCGTTTCCCACTTAGCCAATTTTAGGGACCTTAGCTGGCGGTCTGGGTTGTTTCCCTCTTGAGTCCGGACGTTAGCACCCGGTGCTCTGTCTCCCAAGCTGTACTCGTCGGTATTCGGAGTTTGCATAGGTTTGGTAAGTCGCCATGACCCCCTAGCCTAAACAGTGCTCTACCCCCGACGGTAATACTTGAGGCACTACCTAAATAGTTTTCGGAGAGAACCAGCTATTTCCAAGTTTGTTTAGCCTTTCACCCCTATCCACAGCTCATCCCCTAGTTTTGCAACACTAGTGGGTTCGGACCTCCAGTACCTGTTACGGCACCTTCATCCTGGCCATGGATAGATCACTTGGTTTCGGGTCTACACCCAGCGACTGATTCGCCCTATTCGGACTCGATTTCTCTACGGCTTCCCTATTCGGTTAACCTTGCCACTGAATGTAAGTCGCTGACCCATTATACAAAAGGTACGCAGTCACCCCTAAGGGCTCCTACTTTTTGTAAGCATGCGGTTTCAGGATCTATTTCACTCCCCTCCCGGGGTTCTTTTCGCCTTTCCCTCACGGTACTGGTTCACTATCGGTCGATTACGAGTATTTAGCCTTGGAGGATGGTCCCCCCATATTCAGACAGGATTTCTCGTGTCCCGCCCTACTTGTCTCTACCTTAGTACCACACGTCTGTTTTCGCATACAGGGCTATCACCTGCTATGGCCGGACTTTCCATTCCGTTTTGCTAACAGTCGTGCTATCAATAGAAGGCTCTTCCGATTTCGCTCGCCACTACTTTCGGAATCTCGGTTGATGTCTTTTCCTCGAGCTACTGAGATGTTTCAGTTCACCCGGTTCGCCTCGCATGACTATGTATTCATCATGCGATACCTCTTGCGAGGTGGGTTTCCCCATTCAGAAATCTCCGGATCAAAGCTTATTTGCCAGCTCCCCGAAGCTTATCGCAGGCTATCACGTCTTTCGTCGCCTGTAATCGCCAAGGCATCCACCACATGCTCTTATTCACTTGACCCTATAACTTTGACATCTCTTTCAAGATATCTCAGCCTAATCTTTCAAGGAATTGCCAGGTCTTTCACCTGACGCGTTATGCCGTAAACAATTTCAACCCTTTCAGGTTGTCATCGTATTACTTAAGAATTTCAAACTAGGTTTGAATATTCGTTTTGACGCAATCAAAAATTCTTGTTGCCAGCGGCACGGTCTGCACTAAACCTTTACGAATGTGCAGTTTCCGCCGACAACTCTGATTCGACTCTATGAATTTTTAAAGAACAGCCGATTGATCAAATGATATTGATCAACAACAAAGAGGCCTTTCACATTTCTGCTCAAAGCCGCTTTGGTGTTGAATGACCGAATTACTTCTTGTCGTCGTTGGTGGTGGAGGATGACGGGATCGAACCGACGACCCCCTGCTTGCAAAGCAGGTGCTCTCCCAGCTGAGCTAATCCCCCAGTGTCCTCTTACCGTATCTAGCAATTGGAATTTGGTGGGTCTAGTTGGGCTCGAACCAACGACCCCTGCGTTATCAACACAGTGCTCTAACCAGCTGAGCTACAGACCCATTCCTCAGCCTTGCAAATAGCTTCGCAAGTCTGCGGCTTGTTCCAACAACCGATAAGTGTGGGCGTTCAATTTTGAATGCGGTTTTCCAGAAAGGAGGTGATCCAGCCGCACCTTCCGATACGGCTACCTTGTTACGACTTCACCCCAGTCACGAACCCTGCCGTGGTAATCGCCCTCCTTGCGGTTAGGCTAACTACTTCTGGCAGAACCCGCTCCCATGGTGTGACGGGCGGTGTGTACAAGACCCGGGAACGTATTCACCGTGACATTCTGATCCACGATTACTAGCGATTCCGACTTCACGTAGTCGAGTTGCAGACTACGATCCGGACTACGAATGGCTTTATGGGATTGGCTCCCCCTCGCGGGTTGGCGACCCTTTGTACCATCCATTGTATGACGTGTGTAGCCCCACCTATAAGGGCCATGAGGACTTGACGTCATCCCCACCTTCCTCCGGTTTGTCACCGGCAGTCTCATTAGAGTGCCCAACTAAATGTAGCAACTAATGACAAGGGTTGCGCTCGTTGCGGGACTTAACCCAACATCTCACGACACGAGCTGACGACAGCCATGCAGCACCTGTGTTACGGCTCTCTTTCGAGCACTCCTCTATCTCTAAAGGATTCCGTACATGTCAAAGGTGGGTAAGGTTTTTCGCGTTGCATCGAATTAAACCACATCATCCACCGCTTGTGCGGGTCCCCGTCAATTCCTTTGAGTTTCAACCTTGCGGCCGTACTCCCCAGGCGGTCAAC
The DNA here is from genome assembly GCF_000526295.1 of Acidovorax sp. JHL-3. Lineage (NCBI taxonomy): Bacteria > Pseudomonadati > Pseudomonadota > Betaproteobacteria > Burkholderiales > Comamonadaceae > Acidovorax > Acidovorax sp. JHL-3. The sequence goes on along the minus strand of NZ_JAFU01000001.1, from coordinate 1,332,881 downwards.
TTCACGCGTTAGCTTCGTTACTGAGAAAGTGAATTCCCAACAACCAGTTGACATCGTTTAGGGCGTGGACTACCAGGGTATCTAATCCTGTTTGCTCCCCACGCTTTCGTGCATGAGCGTCAGTACAGGCCCAGGGGATTGCCTTCGCCATCGGTGTTCCTCCGCATATCTACGCATTTCACTGCTACACGCGGAATTCCATCCCCCTCTGCCGTACTCTAGCTATACAGTCACAAATGCAGTTCCCAGGTTGAGCCCGGGGATTTCACATCTGTCTTATATAACCGCCTGCGCACGCTTTACGCCCAGTAATTCCGATTAACGCTTGCACCCTACGTATTACCGCGGCTGCTGGCACGTAGTTAGCCGGTGCTTATTCTTACGGTACCGTCATGGACCCCCTTTATTAGAAGGAGTCTTTTCGTTCCGTACAAAAGCAGTTTACAACCCGAAGGCCTTCATCCTGCACGCGGCATGGCTGGATCAGGCTTTCGCCCATTGTCCAAAATTCCCCACTGCTGCCTCCCGTAGGAGTCTGGGCCGTGTCTCAGTCCCAGTGTGGCTGGTCGTCCTCTCAGACCAGCTACAGATCGTCGGCTTGGTAAGCTTTTATCCCACCAACTACCTAATCTGCCATCGGCCGCTCCGTCCGCGCAAGGCCTTGCGGTCCCCTGCTTTCATCCGTAGATCGTATGCGGTATTAGCAAAGCTTTCGCTCCGTTATCCCCCACGATCGGGCACGTTCCGATGTATTACTCACCCGTTCGCCACTCGTCAGCATCCGAAGACCTGTTACCGTTCGACTTGCATGTGTAAGGCATGCCGCCAGCGTTCAATCTGAGCCAGGATCAAACTCTACAGTTCGATCTTGATTTTTTTCGCTCTTTCGAGCAACTCATAATTAAGAATTGAAGTGAACTTCACTTCTCTCTCATGAGCGTTTGTAGTGCTAAGCACTAGTTCCAAAGAACTTGGCACTCGCCATCAAACGCCCACGCTTATCGGCTGTATATTTTTAATGAACCAGATACCAAAACAGCAAAAGCTTTCTTGATTTCCTGACTTAGCTGCGATCAGCTGAGCCTTAAATTATAACAGGCTTTTTAATAACCTGTCAACTCGAAGGTCTTTGCACTTTCTTCACAAGCCACCATCTTCGGCAACTCGCTACTCTCAGCGCAGCCTTGAATTATATACCGGGTTTTTACCCAATCAAACCCAAAATCACACCTTTTTGCAAAACCTCACCCCCACCACCCAGATCTTCCCAACAGGGACGCCTCTGAGCAGCGAAGCCTGCAACTATAGCATGGAAAAGTTGACGCCTGAAGCAGGTCGTCGATTCTTTGCAAGTCAGCGGAATACTGATTCCCGTCACGACGCTTCGCAAGCGAAATGCACTGTACGGCATGACCCGCCCCCGCCCAACACCAACCGTCAATGGTCGCTCCCCTGATAATCAGCGCCACCATGTCACTTATCACCTTACTGGACGCCCAACTCGCATTTGGGCATGTCGCACTGCTGGATCACGCCGGCTTTTCCCTTGAAACCGCGGAGCGCGTTGGCCTGATCGGGCGCAACGGAGCAGGCAAATCTTCTTTGCTCAAAATTCTGGGGGGATTGGCCAAGCCAGACGATGGCAACCTGCACGTCCAGCAGGGGGTTCGTATCGCCTACGTAGCTCAGGAGCCGACCCTTGATCAGCAAGTCACCATTTTCAAGGCGGTTTCTGAAGGCTTGCAACATGTGATTGCCGTGAGGGACCAATACCTGTCAGGAGCAGATGGGCTTGATCTCGACGCGCTGCAGTCCGTGATTGAAGCGTACGACGCATGGAACTGGGAGCAGCGCGTCGAAGAGACGCTGCAACGCCTGCACCTGGATCCGGATGCGATCGTAGGGACGCTCTCCGGCGGCACAAAGAAGCGCGTTGCGCTCGCCCAGGCGTTGGTCACACGGCCGGATGTGCTGCTGCTGGACGAGCCCACCAATCATCTGGATCTTGACTCTATTGAATGGCTGGAGGACTTGCTGCTCGACTTTCCGGGCAGCGTTGTCACGATTACCCATGACCGGGCGTTCCTGGACCGGGTCGCAACCCGGATTGTGGAGCTGGACCGAGGACAGCTGCGCTCGTATCCCGGTAACTTCGCTCAGTACCTTGTGCAGAAGGAAGACCAGCTTGCGCAAGAAGCCGTAATTTCAGCCAAGGCAGACAAACTGCTGGCGCAGGAAGAGGTGTGGATTCGCAGGGGCGTGGAAGCGCGGCGTACCCGCAGCCAAAGCCGAATCAGCCGGCTTGAGCATCTACGCGCTCGTCGCGAGGCGCGGCGAGATGTTGTGGGCAGCGTCAAGATGGATGTCGCTACGGGTTCGCAAAACGGCTACCAGGGAAAAATCGTTGCCGAGCTGACCGGGGTTAGCAAGGCATTTGGCGACAAGACCATTGTTCGAAAATTCAGTGCCACGATCCTGCGCGGTGACAAGGTCGGGCTGATTGGTCCGAACGGTGCGGGAAAAACCACCTTGCTGAAGCTCATCCTGGGTGAACTTCAGCCTGACGAAGGCCAGATCCGCCAGGGTGCCAACTTGCAGGTGGCGTATTTTGACCAGATGCGACACGCGATCAACCTGGATGCCACCCTAGAGGACTTCATCAGCCCCGGCAGCGAGTGGATCGAGATTGGCGGACAGCGCAAGCATGTCAAAAGTTACCTGAGCGATTTCCTGTTTTCCCCGGCACGTGCACATTCACCTGTGAGGTCCCTGTCCGGCGGTGAGCGCAACCGACTATTGCTGGCGCGGCTGTTTGCGCGCCCCGCCAATGTGCTGGTGCTCGACGAGCCGACCAATGACCTGGACATCGACACGCTGGACTTGCTGGAAGATCTGCTGGAATCGTATGAAGGCACCGTATTTCTTGTAAGCCACGACCGCACCTTCCTGGACAACGTGGTAACCAGCACCATCGCTTTCGAAGGCGATGGCAACTGGCGTGAATACGAGGGCGGTGTGCAGGATTGGCTGATCCAATCCAAGCGAAGCCGGGCCCTGACGGCGGCTGCGCCCACGCCGAAGGAGCGCGCGGCACAAAATTTGAGCGAAACAACGGCTGAGCGCCTATCAGATAAGCCTGAGCAGCTATCAAAAAAGAAACTTAGCTACAAAGAGCAACGAGAACTGGATCAATTGCCCCAACGCATCGCCGATCTGGAGGCCGAGCAAAAAACCTTGCAGGATGAGCTGGCCGACGGCAAGGTGTACAGCCAGGACGCCGCCAGGGCAGCTACCCTCCACGCGCGCGAAGGAGAAATTGAGGAGCAACTGATGGCAGCGCTCGAACGCTGGTCAGCGCTTTCCACCTGACACGCTGATTTTTACAGGCCACAAGGCGCTCCCGGCGCTTTGCGGGCAGCATCTCAGATGCGGTGGTGCAGGCGGTCGGTGGCTCCGCGCAACCGCGTGATCAAGGCGGAGGCAATCTGGTTCAACGGAAGCACCTCATCTGCCGCACCGTGGCCAATGGCCTCGCGCGGCATGCCAAACACGATGCAACTCGCTTCATCCTGCACATAGTTGTAGCTGCCTGCGTCCTTCATCTCCTTCATCGCAGCCGCTCCATCGTTGCCCATGCCCGTGAGCATGATGCCGAATGCATTGCGGCCCACCACGGCAGCCGCAGATTTGAAGAGCACCTCCACCGATGGCTTGTGACGATTGACTGGTGCGCCATCGTCCACCACCGCGACATAATTGGCGCCACTGCGCGCCACATGAAACTGGGTGCCACCGGGGGCAATATAGGCATGCCCCGGAAGGATGCGCTCACCATTGACCGCTTCCTTGACCGTGATCTGACACAAGCCATTGAGCCGCGCCGCAAAACTGGTGGTAAAGCCGGGCGGCATGTGCTGGGTGATCACAATCGCCGGCGAGTCTGCCGGCATCTGCACCAGCACTTCGCGAATTGCCTCCGTGCCGCCGGTCGATGCACCGATGCAAATCAGCTTTTCTGTCGACAACCGGCCCAGCAACGCCGTTGCTGGTGCAGGATGAGCAACCCCACCGGACGAAGCGGACGCAGCCACCTCACGCGGCGCAGAACGGCGCACCTGGGCCACCGCGGCCACCCGGATCTTGTCTACGATCAGGGAGGCGAGCTCATTGATTCCGCTCGCCAGCCCCACGCGCGGCTTGGCCACAAAATCCACGGCACCCAACTCCAGCGCTTTCATGGTGACCTCTGCACCGCGCTCTGTCAGGGTGGAAATCATCACCACCGGCATAGGTCGCAAGCGCATCAATCGGCCAAGAAAATCAATGCCGTCCATGCGCGGCATCTCAACGTCCAAGGTGATCACATCGGGGTTCAGTTCGCGAATCATTTCGCGTGCGACCAGTGGATCGTTCGCCGTGCCAACGCACTCCATGTCCCTCTGTCGGTTGATGATTTCCGCGAGCAAGCTGCGCACCAGCGCCGAATCATCCACCACCACCACTCGAATTTTCTTGCTCATTCCCTCACACCTTCCTCAAAACAGATCCACCGAACCACCAGATGTGGTCTTGGCAACGATCGCTGCATTGCCGCGAACCTCCTGAGCCACAAGTGTTTCGGGGTGGGTATGGGCCAGCCGCTTGACCATGGCTTTGCCGGTTACGGGGAAAAAAACCACTTTGCGTGGATAGATATCCAGCACGTCCTCAGACATGATGGGGATACGTTCCGTCTGAAGATAGTTCAGCACGAAATTGGTGTTGCGCTCTCCCACATTCATCGTGGTGAAGTTGTGCATGACCTGGGCTCCGCCAAAAATCTTGGCTTGCATCGTCTCACGCCGGGCGCCGAGCTTGAGCATCTCGTTGATCAGCAACTCCATGGCGTAAGACCCATAGCGGCCCGAGGCATCTGCCATATCCCCGTCTGGAAGCATGAAATGGTTCATTCCACCAATGCGGGCTCTGCTGTCCCACAGGCAAGCCGCAATGCATGACCCCAGCACCGTCATGATGATCATGTTCTCGTCCGACACAAAGTATTCACCCGGCAACACCTTCACAGCGTTGTGCTGGAAATGATGGTCGGCGTAAAAAAACGATGCCTCACCAGGTTTGCGCGCCTGGGCTTTCAACCCCTGCAGCGACGACTCTTTCGCAACCGCAGTGCCAGTGGAGTAAACGTCTGCGCTCAAGGGGGCAATGCGCGGCGCACGCCGCCGCTCTGTGGTGTCAAATGCCATGGGAATGGCTCCCTGAAAGACCAGTGGCCAAATGGCGCCGGATCATAGGTTGGTCGTGGAAACTGCGTGGCATCAGTGAGGCTGTCAACGCCGTTCGTACACCGTTTTTCCACGCAGGGTAAAGAGATCCCGTGATTCGCTGAAATTTTCGGCATGGCCAACGAACAACATTCCGCCCGGCTTGAGCACCCGATGGATTCGCTCCAGCACCTTCCGCTGGGTCGGGGCGTCAAAATAAATCATGACATTGCGACAAAAAACCACATCAAAAGGCTCCCGGAAAGGCCAATCGTCGCGGATCAGGTTCACGCTGATGAACTCGATTGCCTTACGCATCTCGGGTTTGGCGCGAACCATGCCTTCATTGCCGGCCTTTCCACGCAGGAAAAAATGCCGAAGGCGCTCGGGGCTGAGCCCTTTGACGTTGTCCACCCGATAAACACCTTGTGACGCAGTCGCCAGTACGCGCGAGTCGATATCACTGGCCGTCAGCTTGAAAGGCGCATTCGGGCCCAGCGCTTCCAGCGCAGTCATGACAATGGAATAGGGCTCTTCCCCGGTGGATGCCGCATTGCACCAAACCCGCCACGGCGTGCCAGAAGGCTTGCTCTTCAGATGCGCAGCAAAAATTTCAAAATGGTGCTGTTCACGGAAAAATGCCGTCAAATTGGTGGTCAAGGCATTCACGAACTCTTGCCACTCGGGACCGTCATGCTTTTCCAGCCAGCTCAGATACTCGTTAAAGCTCGTATGCCCCGTCTCCCTGAGGCGACGCGAGAGTCGGCTGTAAACCATTGCGTGCTTGCCATCGTGCAAACTGATGCCAGCGCGCTGGTAAATGAGCCCCTGGACCCGCGCGAAATCGGCCGTTGTCCAGACAAATTCACGCCCTTGCGAAAGGGGGCCGGAGGACGCCGTTGCAGCAACGGCAGTATCCGCCCTGCCGGAAAGAGTGCGCGTTCGCGCCGCAGTTGAAGCGGTGGCAGTCGAGGACATGTGTTTCCTGTTCGCTCCATAGGGCCAGTGAAAAAACTCACCGGCCTGTGTTTCCCTGGGCCAACATTTGAATGGCCCAATCGTGCTACTCGTCCGTAGTCACCAAACCCATGTCCACACTGGACATCAATTTTTCAATGTCCAGCAGGATGAGCATGCGCTCGCCTACCGAGCCCAGACCCAAGATACAACTGTTGTCGATGGCGCTTTCAATATCGGGGGCGGCGCGAACACTGCCCGAGGCCAGTTCCATGACATCGCTGACCGAGTCCACCACAATCCCGACCACACGCTGACGCAAATTCAGAATGATCACCACCGTAAAGGTGTTGTAGTCGGCCTGGGTGCAGTTGAACTTGATGCGCATGTCCACGATGGGCACGATCGTTCCCCGCAAATTGACCACGCCTTTGATGAACTCTGGTGCATTGGCAATGCGGGTGGGAGGCTCGTAACCCCGAATTTCCTGAACCTTCAGGATGTCGATGCCGTACTCTTCCTGGTCGAGCCTGAACGTCAGATACTCCCGGGCACTGGACGCAGTGGTTTCTTCTGATTTTTCCATCACACTCATGGTGATTCTTCCTTTCAAGACAGCGCCTGCAACAACCGGCGCAGGCGCAAGAATCTAGTGGCGTGCCCGTCGCACCAGCCCACCCGTATCCAGAATAAGGGCCACGGTGCCGTCGCCCAAAATCGTGGCCCCCGACACATTGGGAACTTTGCGATAGTTGGATTCGAGGTTCTTGACTACCACTTGGTGCTGACCCAGCAACTCATCCACCAGCAGGGCGACACGGCTACCGTCTGCTTCCACTACCACCATGATGTTGCTGGACTTGCTGGCGTCGAAGCGAGGCACCTGGAAAATCTTTTCCAGGGCAATCACGGGCATGTATTCGTCCCGCACCTTGACCAACTGCGACCCTTGCGCCACTGTGCTGACATCTTCGGGGTTGACCTGGAACGACTCGACCACCGACGACAACGGAAGAATGTAGACCTCGTCGCTGACGCCCACGGACATGCCATCCATGATGGCCAACGTCAGGGGCAGGCGCACGGACACCCTCATCCCGTAGCCTTCTGCCGAATCGATCTCGACCGAGCCGTTGAGCGCCGCAATGTTTCGCTTGACAACGTCCATTCCCACACCACGGCCGGACACGTCCGTAACCTCATCGGCGGTGGAAAATCCCGGTGCAAAGATAAGCTGCCAGACATCGGCGTCACTCATGTGCTCGGACACATCGAGGCCGCGCTCCTGCGCTTTGCTCAGTATCTTTTCGCGCGACAGCCCTTTGCCGTCATCTCGCACCTCGATCACGATCGAGCCGCCCTGGTGAGAGGCTGATAGCGTAATGGTGCCGTGCTCCGGTTTGCCTTTTGCCAGACGATCGGCGGGCATTTCGATGCCGTGATCGCAACTGTTTCGCACCAGGTGAGTCAACGGGTCGGTGATTTTTTCAACCAGACCCTTGTCGAGTTCGGTGGCCTCACCCAGCGTCACAAAATCCACCTTCTTCCCGAGTTTGTTCGCCAGATCACGCAGCATGCGTGGAAAACGGCTGAACACGATCGACATGGGAATCATGCGAATCGACATGACCGATTCCTGAAGATCACGGGTGTTGCGATCAAGATCCGCCAGCCCCGCCAGCAACTGCTGGTAGGCGCCCGCATCAAGGCCTCGGCTGTTTTGCGCAAGCATGGCCTGGGTGATTACCAGCTCACCCACCAGGTTGATCAGCTGATCCACCTTGTTCACAGCCACCCGGATCGTCGTCGATTCCATCTGGGCCTGACTCTGCGCCTTGGGCTCTGCCGCCGTCTTGGCAACCGCTGGCTTGACGCCTGCGGTTACGGGCGGCGCAGCCACCAGCGCGGGGGCGGTCTCGGCGGGCGCGCCAGGCGCATCATGAAAGAAACCATAGGGCACTTCTGCTGCGGTGCCGGCTGGCGCCGCCTGCTCGACTGTTATGGCACCTGACGTCGCTGCGTCGCTGATGGCCACCTGCTCCTTGGCAACATGAAACGCAAAGAGATCCAGCAGATCATCGTTGGTTGATGTGGTTTCAACGGCAAATCGGCGGGTGGCGGGCTCGATAACGGGCAAATCGCTGATAGAACCCAGACCCGGGATGTCTCGGAAGAGCTCCTTGATGGCATCTGCCTGCGCTGGTCGTTCCAGCGGGCCTATCTGGATATGGAGCTGGCGCGGCTGACCGGACAGCACAGCCGGTGCTGGCGCCAGAACGGGCGGCGGCGCTACAACGGCGACCGCAGGAACCACTGCCGGCACCACGGGTGCAGGCGCATCCCCCGCTGGAACCCGGCCTGCGGCCAACTCGCTAATGCGGTGCACAAGCTCGGTGGTAGAGACCGCCTCGCCCTGCTCTCCCGCTTGGTGGCGCGCCAACAGACTGCGCGAGGCGTCTGCCGATTCGAGCAATACGTCCACCATTTGCGGAATGGGCTGAAGTTCGTGCCGCCGCAAGCGGTCCAGCAGAGACTCCATCTGGTGCGTCAATTCCGCCACATCGGCAAACCCGAACGTGGCGGCGCCGCCCTTGATTGAGTGCGCGCACCGAAAAATGCCGTTGAGCTCTTCGTCGTTGGCATTGACCAGGTCCAGATTCAGCAGCATATGCTCCATCTGGTCGAGGTTTTCACCTGCTTCTTCGAAAAAGATTTGATAGAACTGGCTCAGATCAAAATCTGCGCCAGATCCCGATCCTTCTTGATAGGTTTCCGCCATGGAGGCTCCTGTTGTCTTGCTTATCCCGGTCCGTGCGGATCAGCGGATAACTTTCTGAATTACTTCAATCAATCGGTTCGGATCGAAAGGTTTTACCAGCCATCCCGTGGCACCTGCGGCACGGCCTGCCTGTTTCATCTGGTCACTGGATTCAGTGGTCAGAATCAGGATGGGAATAGTCTTGAATTTGGGGTGCTCGCGCAGCTTGCGCGTGAGACCAATGCCGTCGAGCCGGGGCATGTTCTGGTCCGCCAGTACGAGGTGGATGTCGTGAGCTTCTGCTTTTTCCAGGGCATCCTGCCCATCCACGGCTTCCACCACATGGTAGCCCGCACCCGTGAGGGTAAAAGACACCATCTTTCGCATGGAAGGTGAATCATCTACGGCAAGGATCGATTGCATGTAAGGCTCCAACTGACTTGTGTATATAGGTTAACCAGTGATGCGAGCATCAAAACAGATCCACAGAACCCGCATCCATCTCGCTCTGGGTCACGGGATTGGGGCGATCAGGGGCCATTTCAGCAAATGGAGCCGCCTCTTCACCCTCTTCGTGCCCCATGACTTCAGATGCAAGCCGAAAGGCGCAGCCCTGGAGCACCTTGGTGGTATGCCAGATCAACTGAGAAGCCATGTCCTGAAACTGCAACTCGGTCACGGCTTTGCGCAATGCTGCTCGTGCAGCCACCAACTCTGGCGCATCCTTCACCACCGCATCGGACAACGCTGCATTGGCTTCGTCAAAACGCTCCAGCAAGTTGTCGGTGGCGTGGTTCAACAGCCCCTCAAGCCGATGCAAATCATGCATGACCACCAGCAACGAATCCTGCAGTTCCGCTGCCACCATGACGGGGACCTGTACTCCGGGGCCTCCGGAGGGTGTGAGCGTAGATTGCATCGTTTTCCATCCCGGCAAATATTGCAAAGCACGCGAAAAAATGGGCCCTGCGGAATCGATTGCCAAGCACCAGACTTACACCTTACAAGGTGCTGCCCATCTGACACCTCGCGCCGCACATGCCCCACGAGATAACACTATTTGTTCCAATATGTATCCTATGATAGCGCTCCTATGGTCAAAGCAATACAAGACCATCACCTAAAAATCCTTCATCTTGAGGATTCTCTCGCCGACCACGGGCTTGCCAAAGCTGCCTTGCGACGCTCGGGGATGGCATGCACGGTTCAGCACGTCGACACGCTAGAGGCCTTTCAGACCCTGACGGCACACCATTCGTTCGACATCATTCTGGCGGACTACCGTTTGGCAGGTTTTACGGCGCTTGATGCGTGGCAGCATGTTGCGCAATTGCATCAACATCCGCCTTTTGTCCTGCTCTCCGGGGCCATCGGGGAGGCCGCAGCAGTTGACGCCATGCGGCTGGGAATTGCGGATTATCTTTCCAAGGATGACATGGCTCGCCTGCCCCATGTCATATCTCGGGCGTTGGAGGTGCACGAGGCAAGAATAACGCGCGAACAGGCGGTGGCCGAACTGGCCGCCTCCCAAAGACGCCTGGCAGACCTGACCGAGCACCTTCAAACCTCCATTGAGCAAGAGCGTGCAGCAATCGCCCGGGAGATCCACGACGATATCGGGGGAGCCCTCACGGCTGTCCGGTTTGATCTTGCCTGGATCGGGCGCCACGCCCAGGATCGCACGATGCAGGAACACGCCACGGCCGCAGCTGACATGCTCCAGCATGCCATTGGCGCCAGCCAGCGCATCATGATGAACTTGCGCCCACCCATCCTTGATCAGGGCTTGGTCGCCGCCGTTCAGTGGTTGGCCAGCAGTTTCGAGCGCCGCACCGGCGTCACAACCGTGGTCCGCACAAGCAGCGGGGCCGTGGACATTCCTGCCGAAGTTCAGTTGGTAGCCTATCGCACCGCTCAGGAAGCACTGACCAACGTTGCAAAATATGCTGCGCCCCAGTCCGTTCACATCGAACTTGCAGACAGCGAAGGCGTATTGACACTGGAGGTCGCAGACGACGGGTGCGGAATTGAACCCGCCATGCGCGAAAAACCCAAGGCTTTTGGGCTGAAGGGGCTGCAGGAGCGCGCACGCACCGTGAACGGCTGGCTGGACATCAGCAGCCACCCCGGAAAAGGCACCAGCGTGATTCTTTCCGTTCCCCTTGCATCGCGCCACAATGCACCAGATGAAGGAGCCTCACAGTGATTCATGTTGTGTTGTGCGATGACCATGCTGTCTTGCGCCGCGGAATACGCGATACGCTGGCAGAGGCGCCAGACATCCTTGTCACCGGCGAGGCGGGTGGTTACTCGGAATTGCGCGAAGTGCTGCGTGCCGCCCCATGCGATGTACTGCTGCTGGACTTGAACATGCCGGGGCGCAGCGGCCTCGAAGTGCTGGCCAGCGTGCGCGAAACCCACTCCGCCATCAAGGTGCTGGTGGTTTCGATGTATCCGGAAGACCAGTATGCGCTGCGCTGTCTGCGTGCCGGCGCACAGGGTTATGCCAACAAGGCAAGTGACCCCGTCGAGCTCATTGCGGCCGTGCGCACCGTGATGCAGGGGCGCAAATACCTCACCCCCGAAGTCGCCCAAATGCTGGCGGAAAGCCTCGCACAACCAGCGCCCGAAGTGCCCCATGCAGCGCTCTCCGAGCGGGAACTGCAGACGCTGGTCAAGATTGCCTCGGGACGCAAGCTTTCGGATATCGCTGAAGAATTGATGCTCAGTCCCAAGACCGTCAGCGTATACCGCTCCCGCGTTCTTGAAAAGCTCAAGCTCACCAACAATGCTGAACTGACGGTCTACGCCATCCGCAACGAACTGGTTTGACGCCTTTGGCTAGCGCTGAGCCGCAAAAAGATCCATGACCTGTTGCATCAGGGTCAGCACTGGCTGCTCCAGCATGGGCAATGTGGCTGCAATGCCGAGCAAGCCGACTGTCAGCGTCACAGGAAAACCCACCGCGTAGATATTCATCTGCGGGGCCACGCGGGAAATGATGCCCAAGGTCAGGTTGACAAAGGTCAGCAGCGCGATCATTGGCAGCGCAATCCACAAGGCGCTGGAGAACAGCGATGCTCCCAGTTCGTGCAAGCGCATCTGCCCCAGTGCCTGCAGAAAGTTTCCGTCGGCTGGAAAGCTGTCAAAACTCTTGACCACGGCCATCAGCACCATCAAGTGCCCATTGATGACCACAAAGAGCAAGGTCGCCATGTGCCCAAAGAAACGTGCCACAGCGCTGACCTGCGCGTTGCTCGCCGGGTCGAAGAACGAAGCGAAATTCAGGCCCATTTGCAGACCGATGATTTCGCCCGCCAGCTCCACGGCCGAAAAAACCAGCCGCACTGCGAATCCAATGGCCAGGCCCACCACCACTTGCTGAGCAACGGCCCCCAAGGCCTCGCGCCCGTTCACACTGATCACCGGCTGGTCCGTCAAAACCGCCTGCGCGCACAGTGCGACCAGAAAAGCCAGCCCCACCTTGACCCGCATGGGAATGACACGCATGGAAAACACGGGGGCCACCGTAAAAACGGCCAGCACACGCAAAAACGGCCAAAGAATGGGTGAAATCCAGGCAACCAGCTGTGCCTCGGTGAAAGTGATCACGAAAACCCCACCTGGGAGGACTGACGCACTGAAACCCCGTGAAAGGTGCGTTTCGCACGTTCTGGAGAGCACTCGCCAGCCGCGCAGCCCGGATACATGACCACATCACCCGCCAGTTGACGCAACATGCTCACTTCCCGCGCACCACAGGCCAAATCACCCGATCACCGACGGAATCGATTCAATGGTCCGGCGGATGTAATCCACCAGCGTACTGATCATCCACGGACCAGCCACCGCAAAGACCACCATGGCAGCAATGAGCTTGGGAACAAAGGCCAGGGTTGCCTCGTGGATCTGCGTCACCGCCTGAAAGATACTGACCAGCAAGCCAACCGCCATCACAACGCCCAGCACGGGCATGGCGATCATCAATAGCAGGGTAAGCGCCTCGCGCCCCATGGTCAAAACCAGCTGAGAGGTCATAACACGGCTTCCTCAGGTCACAAAACTGGCGGCCAGTGAGCCAATCAGCAAATTCCAGCCATCTGCCAGGACAAACAGCATGAGCTTGAATGGCAACGCCACCAGCACCGGCGACAGCATCATCATGCCCAAGGACATCAGGATGCTGGACACCACCATGTCAATAACCAGGAAGGGAATGAAAATCATGAACCCGATCTGGAATGCCGACTTGAGCTCGCTCGTCACAAACGCCGGCACCAGCACGCGCAGGGGCGCCGTTTCGGCCGTGACCGATGCGTCCAGCCGCGCAAGGCGAGAAAACAGCGCAAAGTCGGACTGGCGGGTCTGCTTGAGCATGAACTCCCGCATCGGGGCCCCTGCCTTTTCCAGCGCCGCCTCAAAACTGATGGCGTTGGTGGTGTACGGCACATAGGCGTCCTTGTAGACGCGGTCCAGCGTGGGCCCCATGACAAAGAACGTGAGAAACAACGACAAGCCGATGATGACCTGATTGGGCGGAGCAGACTGCGTGCCCAGGGCCTGGCGCAACAGCGACAACACAATGACGATGCGGGTGAATCCCGTCATCATCAAAAGCACCGCCGGCAAGAATGACAGCGCCGTGAAGAACAGCAATGTCTGTATAGGTACGGAAAAGCTGGTTCCCGCGTTGCCCGATCCGACGAGCAGGGGCAACGAACCGCCACTTTGAGCGATGGCCGGCACATGAACCATGGTCAGCGCGCAAAACCCCACCAGCCATACCACCGGGCGCGATGCACCCCAAGCCCTGTTGCGGCATCCACCGGCCAATTCAGACATGGGAGGCCTTTTCGGGGGGTTGTGCGGCCAGCGCCATTGCACCGGCAAACGAGGCCGCAGGAGCTCCCTGCTGGTGGGCAGGGGATCCGATGACATGCAGACAGGTGATGCTCTGGGTCGTCACCCCCAACACCAGACACGCACGGGCCCCTTCCGCCCCCACCTCCACGGTCACCACGCGCTGCTGTGGCCCAACCGCCACGGCCGAGAGCACGCGAGACGAAGCGCCCCCAGGGGCACCACCTGCCGCCTGGCGCAACTGCACGCGCCGCACCAGCCACGGCAACGCCGCCATGGCAGCCACAAACAGCACCACAATGACAAGCGTCTGGGTCATGCCAGCACTATCCACGGCTGACCCGCCGCAGGCGCTCCGATGGCGTCACCACATCGGTGAGACGAATACCGAACTTGTCGTTGACCACCACCACCTCACCCTGTGCAATCAGATAGCCGTTGACCAGCACGTCCATGGGCTCACCCGCCAGCGCATCGAGCTCGACCACCGATCCCTGGGCCAGCTGCAGGATGTACTTGATGGGCACCTTGGTGCGCCCCAGCTCCACAGACAGCTGCACGGGAATGTCGAGCACCATGTTGATGTCATTGACCGTTCCGTCCCCTGCGCCAGAGAACGGGCGAACCGGTTCGCCCGACAACGGACCACCCTGCTCCGCATCACCGGGCTTGTCATCGGTGCGCTTTTGCTCTTCCAGCGCCTCGGCCCAGCCAGCAAACGGATCGTCCGCACTGTTGTCTTTACCGTCGTTGTTGTCTTCAGTGGACATCTTTTTCTCCAAGCCAGCTCATATCCGCATTGCGCAGGCATTCTTCAATGCGAATCGCATATTTGGAATTGTGGGTGCCATACTGGCACTCAAAAATAGGCACTCCCCCAATGGAGGCCCGAATACGGGGTTCCCTGTCCAGCTCGATGAAATCGCCGGGCTTCATGGCCAGCAGTTGTTCCACGGTGGCATCCGCTCGCGCCAGCTCCGCCACCAAGGTGACTTCGGCCGCCTGGATTTCGCGCGTCAGAACCCGCACCCAGCGGCGATCCACCTCGATCGAGTCACCCTGCGTGGAGGAATACAGCACATCCCGGATCGGCTCGAGGGTGGCATAGGGCATGCAGATGTGGATGGCGCCTGACAGGTCGCCAATTTCCAGCTGAAAGGCCGTGGACACCACAATTTCGCTGGGCGTCGCGATGTTCGCGAACTGGGGTTGCATTTCCGATCGCTGGTATTCCAGTTCCAGCGGATAGATACCGTGCCACGCCTTCTTGTATTCGGTGCAGATGACATCCACCAGCCGGTTGATCA
The DNA here is from genome assembly GCF_000526295.1 of Acidovorax sp. JHL-3. NCBI lineage: Bacteria > Pseudomonadati > Pseudomonadota > Betaproteobacteria > Burkholderiales > Comamonadaceae > Acidovorax > Acidovorax sp. JHL-3. The sequence goes on along the minus strand of NZ_JAFU01000001.1, from coordinate 1,317,738 downwards.
CGCGCTGCTCGGTGGGGGAAAAATCACGCCCCTCGATCCGGGTTTGAAACTTGCCCACACCACCATACAGCGTGTCGATGATGCCGAACACCAGCGAGGGTTCACACACGATCAGCCCACTGCCCCGCAACGGCCGAATAGCCACAATGTTGAAGTTGGTGGGAACCGCCAGCTCGCGCAGAAAAGCGCTATAGCGCTGCACCGAGACGGTGCCCACGGATATCTCGGGGCTGCGGCGGATGAAGTTGAACAAGCCGATGCGAAAGTTGCGCGCAAACCGCTCGTTGACGATTTCCATCGTCGGCATGCGGCCACGAACAATACGCTCCTGGCTGGAGATGTCGTAGTTGCGGACAGCCCCCGCCTCGGCGACCTCCTCTACCGATTTCTGACTCTCTCCGGTGACCCCTTCCAGAAGGGCATCTACCTCTTCCTGGGATAGAAACGAATCACTCATGGGGAAATCCTTGCCAGCTCACTGGATGATGAAACTGGAAAACAACACCCGCTGTACAGGGTTCTTCTCAACCTTGCGACGCGCAGCGGGCTCTTCAGAATCATCGTCCGGCACCTCGCGACGGGGCTTGGCCGACGACACCGAATAACCCAGCGGGCGAGAGACCTCTCGCAGGATATCGGCGGCCAGTTTTTCCTTGCCCTCGCGCTGCAAGAGCTCTTCCGAGGTGCGCTGCGAGGTGAGCATGAGAATTCCGCTGCGGATACTGGGCAGGTACTGCTTGATCTGCTCTGCCGTCTTGGCGTCCGACACTTCGAGCGTGATACCGATTTGCGCAAAACGGTCGCCACCCGGGTCGGCGAGATTGACCACCATGTTTTCCATGGGCAGGAAAGTGGGCACCACCTTGACCGCCTCCTTGCGCACTGGTTCGGCACCTTCTTCATCCTCGGCAGCCTGCGACCGGCTGGCAAGGAACCATGCGGCGCCAGCGCCCACAATGACCAGCAAGACAAGCACTGCGCCGATCACGATCAGCTTCTTGCTTTTGGCCTTGACCGGTGCGGCGGCGGGAGGAGTGGCAGACACGTTGAAAATTCCTTGGGGTAGAAAGCAGACAGCGTCCGCGCCCGAAGGAACGCAGGATCAACTGGAAACCCATTATTGGGCGAAGGGCCGACCAATAATAGCCAGAATAAAAGCCCAAAACCACGGCATTCCACCACCTCAGCCCGCAAACGCTGCGGGAGCGGGCGTTAAAAATCCTTGCGCCCTTCCGCAATCTCAGCGCCTCGGAGCCAGGACATCACACAAAGATGTCCACCGCACGGTCAGATGCGCCGCCGTTATGTCGCGCCGTTACCGCTGCGGACGGCACGGACGTCACCACTTGCGCACGCCGCTCACCGCCCCGGCCCTGGCGCTGTCCGGAATCGTTCGGCGAAGCGCCATCCCGCGCCGTTGTGCCCACCGTCGTGCCGGCCAACACGAGGCCCTCGTTGTGCAGCAAATCCCGCAACTGGGCCATGCTCGAATCCAGCAACTCACGGGTCTGCGCCTGGTCGCTGCGAAACGTCACATGGGCCTCACTGCCCGAGAGCGACACAGTCACCTGCACCGGCTGTCCATCGCGGTCCAGCGTCATTTCTGCATTCTGCGTTTTCTGGTTCACCCAGTAGGCTACCTGGTCCGCAATCTGCTCTTCGGCCCCCGCCAGCGTGGGGTCCGCAAACACTGCGGCACCCTCCAAGCCTGCCGTCTCCGGGCCCGCCGGCACAGTGCCCGAGCTACCCCAAGCCGCGTCTGCGGACGGGCGGCCACCAGCGTCACCACTGGTGGCGCTGCCTCCGCGCTGGGGCACCCGGTTTTCAGCAAATAGATTCAGGGCTGGGGCTTCTTCCGCACCGCTTAGCCCTCCCAGCAAATCACTCCCGCCGCGCGGTCCGACCTCGGCCAGTGGCCCGCCCACCATCCGCGCATCCACCAACGCCTGCGCGCCCTGCGTTGCGGAGAAAGCCGTCACCAGGGCCTGCTTCTTATCTGTCCCGTTGGCGGCAGCCGTGGCGGCAGCGGCCAAGCCGGACACCTCGCCCCTTCCTTGAGACAGCGCATTGTGGTGGCGCGAGAACATGCGGCCATAGCCCACCGCAGATCCATTGGGCGGCTTTGCGCCAGCGGCCTCTGCAGCTCCATCCAGCATCGCCGTCTGCGCCACCAGCCCATCGGCTGCCGCATGCCAATCGGCCCCGGCCAAACCGGACATGGCACCACCGCCAGCCGCCACCGCAGTTCCCGGCTGCGCGCCAGGAGCCAGAAGGCCTTGCCAGGCAGCCAGCGATGCAGAGTCCGCGTTGACAGGCGAAAGGGCCGCTGAACTGTCAGCGGATGGCCCTTCACCTGGCAGCGTGCCATCCAAAGACGCCAACAAAGCCAGAAACCCCCCCTGGGCCGACGGATCCACGGGGCCACCCGCTTGCTGTGCCTGGGATTTTCCACGCGCGGACTGGGTTCCCTGTGCGCCCTGACTACCCTGTGGGCCAGAGATGCGTGCTGGTTCCATTTTCAATACTCCTGCCCCGGCGGGCCATTGATCGCATTGCGCACCTGTATCGAGGCGCGCTCATCGGTTTGCTTTTGTTCGCGGCGCATCTGCTGGCGCTCGTGGTCCTGCTGGCGCTTTTCCACCACCTTGCGCAGGCTGGCCAGGCGCAGTTCGGCCTCCAGCAACGTGCGGGTGGCGTCTTGCACCCGGCTGGCGTGGTCACTCACCACACCTGTTTGCAGGCCCACGGCGTGGCCCAGCCGGTCCATGAACTGGTAGTGGTGGAACATCACCTCGGGCTGCACTGCGGCGTCCGCACGCATTCCCCAGCGCCCTTCTGTTTCCCGGGCGTAGCCCTGCAACTGGTTGAGCTGGTCTTGCGCGGCCTGCTGCGCCCCCTGCGCATCCTGCAACAGCCGCCGGGCCTCATCGCGCTTGCGCGAAGCCACTTCCACGGCCACCGTCAGGGCGTTCAGGGTTGACATGGTCGTTCAATCTCCATCGTTCAGTGCGTCAGTGATCCAGCACCACGGCCATGGTGTGGAGGCTTTGCTCCATGGACGCCGCATCAAACATGTCCTGCTGCAGGAAAGCGGCCATCTGGGGTTGCAGACGAATCGCTTCGTCCAGGGCCGGATCGGAGCCGCTCATATACGCCCCCACCTGCACCAGATCGCGGCTCTTCTGGTAGCGCGAATACACCGCGCGAAACCGCCGCGCCAGGTCAAAATGCCCGCGCGAGACCACGTTGTGCATCACCCGCGAGGCAGACTGCTCAATATCGATGGCCGGGAAATGCCCGGTTTCGGCCAGCGCCCGCGACAGCACGATGTGCCCGTCCAGAATGGCCCGCGCCGCATCGGCAATCGGGTCTTGCTGGTCATCACCCTCCGACAGCACGGTGTAAAAAGCGGTAATAGAACCCACGCCATGCAGCCCATTGCCGCTGCGCTCCACCAGCGCAGGCAGCTTGGCAAAACACGATGGTGGGTAGCCCTTGGTGGCCGGTGGCTCGCCAATGGCCAGCGCGATTTCACGCTGGGCCATGGCATAGCGCGTGAGCGAATCCATGAGCAGCAGCACATGCTTGCCCTTGTCACGAAAATGCTCAGCCACGGCCGTGGCATAGGCGGCCCCCTGCATGCGCAGCAGCGGCGGCGCATCGGCCGGAGCCGCCACCACCACCGACCGCGCGCGGCCATCCTCGCCCAGGATGTCTTCGACAAACTCCTTGACCTCGCGTCCGCGCTCGCCAATCAGCCCCACCACAATCACATCGGCCTGGGTGTAACGGGCCATCATGCCCAGCAACACACTTTTGCCCACGCCCGAACCCGCAAACAAACCCAGCCGCTGCCCCCGCCCCACGGTGAGCAGGGCATTGATGGCGCGCACGCCGGTGTCCAGGGGCTCGCGCACCGGGTCACGGTCCATGGCATTGATCTGTCGGCGATCCATGGGTTCGGAGACCACGTTCTGCACCGGGCCGCCGTGGTCCAGCGGCAAACCCTGCGAATCCACCACGCGTCCGAGCAATCCGTCGCCCATCGGCAGCCGCAGCACGCCAGCGCGGTGCACCGGGCGCGGGGGCTCGCCCAGACGGGGCATGGGAATGTAAGGCGCCGCAGGCACCACGCTGGCCCCGCTGGACAGGCCGTGGATGTCCCCAGCGGGCATCAAAAAAGCCCGGTCGGCAGAAAACCCCACCACCTCGGCCAGGATGGGTGTGTGGCCCGGCATCTGCACCATGCACTGCGAACCCACCGGCACCCGGATGCCCGCGGCCTCCAGCACCAAACCCGTCAGACGGGTGAGCGTGCCCCGCGTTTCCAGCGGCACTTGGGCCTGCACGCGTTCCCGGGCGTCTTCCATGAATTCGGCCCAGGCAGAACGGGTATCAGTGGACATCGCCATCACCACCGTCCTGCCACGCCGAATCGAGCCCCAGCGCCGCCACAGCGCGCTGCCAGCGCTTGTCCAGGCTGCCGTCCACCACTGTACCGGCCGACTCCACCAGGCAGCCCCCGGCTGGCACTGCGGCGTCCGCCATCCACTGCACGGCGGCGCCATCAAACTCTTCGCGCAAAGACCCCGCCATGGTTTCCATGTCCACAGGGTTCAGGCGCACCAGCGCCGGCCGCCCCTCGGACACCAGCATGCCCACGGCTTCGCGCACCACGGGCTGTACCGCGTTGGGATTGACCGACAGCTCGTGGCGCAGCACCTGGCGGGCAATGTCACAGGCCAGGTGCAGCATGTCTTGCGCCATGTGCTGCTGCATGTCGGCCAGCGATGCCTGGAGCGACTGCACCACGGCATTGATCCGCTCGGCCGCTTCTTGCCCCTGGTTCGCCACGTAGTCGTCCATGCGGCGTTGCCACTCCAGCGTGGCCTGCGCTTCACCCTGGGCCACGCCCTTTGCGTAGGCCTCGTCGCAGGCCTGCTGCACCAGGGCCTGCTGCTGTGCCTCGTCGAGGGCGGGCGGCAGCTCTGCTGCGGCCTTGGATTCAGGTACGGGCTCCTCCAAATCAGAGCCATCCATCGCACCGAACTTCCAGTGGGTGACGTCCCCCACTTCCTCGCTGGGGATGAAGCGCGAATACACCCGCTGGTTAGACGAAGGCATCATCACCGCCACCGCCAATCACAATCTGGCCCTCGTCAGACAAGCGGCGCACCGTCTTGAGGATTTCCTTTTGCTGGGCTTCCACTTCCGACAGGCGCATCGGCCCGCGCGACTCCAGGTCTTCGCGCAAGGCATCTGCCGCACGGGTGGACATATTGGCGAGAAATTTCTCGCGCAATTCGGGCACCGCACCCTTGAGGGCCACGATCAGCGTCTCGGACGCCACTTCGCGCAGCACCGTCTGGATGGCCTTGTCATCGAGCTTGAGCACATCGTCGAAGACGAACATCTTGTCCATGATCTTCTGGGCCAAATCGGGGTCGTATCCACGAATGGATTCGAGCACCACGCTGTCCATGTTGCCGCCCAGCATGTTGATGATTTCAGCCGCTGCCTTGACCCCGCCCAGAGAACTCTTGCGAATCTTGTCGCCCCCGGCCAGCACCTTGAACAGCACTTCGTTCAGGTCCTTCAGCGCGGTCGGCTGTATGCCTTCGAGGGTGGCCACGCGCAGCAGCACCTCGCTGCGCTGGCGGTCCGTGAAATTCATCAACACGGCAGCGGCCTGGTCGGAATCAAGGTGCACCAGAATGGCCGCCACGATCTGGGGATGCTCGTTGCGCAGCAGTTCTGCCACCGACAGCGGGTCCATCCACTTCAGGCTTTCAATGCCTGACACATCGCCGCCTTGCAAAATGCGGTCAATCAACAGCCCGGCCTTGTCATCGCCGAGCGCCCGCTTGAGCACCGCGCGCACATAGTTTCCAGTGTCGGACACCAGCAGGCTCTGCGCCGCTGCGGCATCCGAAAACCGGTTGATGACCTTGTCCACCTTGTCGCGCGACACCGAGCGCATGCGCGCAATGGTTTCGCCCAGCTTTTGCACCTCTTTGGGCGAGAAGTGCTTGAACACTTCGGCCGCCTCCTCCTCGCCGAGGGACATCAGCATGATGGCGGCGTCGTTGAGGCCCTGCTCATCCATAAGAAATTTTGTCCGTTCAGATCCGGGATCAGACGGGTTCGCCGTTCACCCAGGTTTTCAAAATATTGGCCACGGCCATGGGGTTCTCCTTGGCCAGCAGGCGCGCATCTTCGAGGCGCAGCTGCTCGGGCGTCGCCGGTAGCAGCTCGTCCTTTTTGGTTGGCGCCGGCAAGGCGGGCCGCTCGGGCTGCTCGGCCTCCATGGCATCCACCGTGCCGCCCGCCATCGGGATGGCCCGGGGGCGCTCCGCCCCGCCCTTGAGGGCTGGGCGCACCAGCCCCAGCAAAACCAGCGCGGCAAACAACACGGCTCCCACCGGCCAGGCAAAGCTCTTGGCCAGGTCCAGCACTTCAGGCTGCTTCCACAGCGGCACCTCGGTAACCGGCGTCACATCCACCTGGAACGGTGTGTTCATCAGATTGACGGAATCGCCACGCTCTTTGTTGAACCCGATGGTTTCGCGCACCAGCGCCGTCATCTGCTCCAGCTGTTCGGGCGTCAGCGCCTTGGCCACGGTCTTGCCCTTGTCTTCGGAAGACTGGTAGTTCACCACCACCGCCGCACTCAGGCGCTTGACGGCACCGCTGCCGCCCCGCGTCACGCGCACGGTTTTGTCCACTTCGTAATTGATCGTTGACTCGCGCTTGCCCCCCGCACCCAGTGCGCCCTGTGGCTGGCCGTTGGCAGCGGCCAGCGGCGGATTGGCACCGTTGATGGGTGCGGCAGACGGTGCGGGCGGCTGGTTAGAGGCGGCGCCGGGCACGCCGGTGGGCTGCGCGCCACCCTGGGGACCATTGCTTTCCACCACCTGCTGGCTGCGGATCGCGCTGGCATCCGGGGCCAGATTGGGGCGGTGCTGCTCAGAGGTGGATTCGGTCTGGCTGAAATCCACCTCGGCAGACACCTGCGCCTTCACATTGTTGCGCCCCACCACGGGCTCCAGGATGTCCATGATGCGGCGCGTGTATTGCTGCTCCAGCTGCTGCACATACAACAGCTGCTGCGCATCCACGGCGCTGCCCGAGGCGGTGTCGGGTGACTGCGACAGCAGCTTGCCCGTATCGTCCAGCACGCTCACGGCCGAGGGCGCCAGCTCGGGCACGCTCGACGCCACCAGATGCACGATGCCCGCCAGTTGCGCCCGGTCCAGAATGCGGCCGGGGTGCAGGCTCACCAGCACCGAGGCCGAAGGCTTTTGCTGCTCGCGAAAAAAACCATTCTGGTTGGGCAGCGCCAGGTGCACGCGGGCCCCCTGCACCGACGACAGTGCCTGGATCGAGCGGGTGAGCTCACCCTCCAGCCCGCGCTGAAAATTCAGCCGCTCCTGGAACTGCGTCATGCCGAACTTGCTCGACTCCATCAGTTCAAACCCCGCCACCGAGCCCTTGGGCAGCCCCTGGGTGGCCAGGCGCAGGCGCACGTCGTGCACGCGGTCGGCCGGAATCAAAATGGCGCCACCGCCATCAGCGTGCTTGTAAGGCACATTCATTTGCGACAACTGGGCCACGATGGCACCACCGTCCTTGTCATTGAGGTTGGCAAACAGCACCCGGTAGTCGGGCTGGCGACCCAGCACAATGGCCGCAATGGCCACCGCCACCAGCAGCGCAGCCCCCACGCCCAGCCGCATGCGCTGCGCCCGGTCGAGCGCCGACAGCCGCTGCAGCCAGCCAGAGCTTGCGGGGGAAGTGACGGGGATTTCAGCAACTGCAGACATTTCGCTTTCCAGTATGGCAGGGCCGGTGGGCGGTCCTTGCGTTGGGTCGATTATTCGGGCGCATCACCCGGACGTTCGCTGGATAAGCCGCGCATTTGACCATCAATTCCCCCGGATGGCCGGCGCCCCAGGGCCTAGTATTGCGCCATCCCCCCATCCCCCACCACACCCGCCATGGACCTCCGCATATCAAGCTCTACCACCCCCCTCTCGGGTGCCGGCCTGGCGCGCCGTGCCGCTGCGCCGCAAGACGCAGGCAATGAAGTGGGGTTTTCGGGGGCGCTCAAAGGCGCACTCAAATCGGTCAGTGCCGCCCAGAACCACGCCACCGGCCTGCAGCAAGAAGTGCAGATGGAGAACCCATCCGTCAGCCTGGAGCAGACCATGGTGGCCATCCAGAAAGCGCAAATCGGCTTTCAGGCCACGCTGCATGTGCGCAACCGCATGGTGCAGGCCTACACCGACATCATGAACATGCAGGTCTGAGGGGCTGCAAGCCGAGCCGCTTCACCCAGCAGTTCACCCGGCAAGTTCCGTCACCTGCCATGGTTGCCATGCAACCACTCCGTTTTTCATAGCTATCAGCGCTTGCCTGATAAGCGCTACAGTCGAATTTTGATCAAAAAAAAGCCACCCTGATCCAGAGTGGCTTTTTTCGTGCCCCGGGAATACATTGCGGCCTTCGCACGAGAGAACTATTATTTTGATAGCTTCTTGCGCTTACCACACAAGGGCTAGAGGCATATTTCGCTTAAAAACCAACCCCAGCACCCGGTCGCACCTCAATGCACCATCTGCGGCTGGCCTTCGAACATGTGTTCTACCTGCGCCAGCCAAGGCTCGGCCAGGCAGCGAATCTGGGCATCGTTGCGCAAGATGCGCTGCATGATGCGTGTCTTTTCGCGCTTGTGCTCGGGCAGCAGCTCATGCTCTTGCGCCTTGAAGCGCAATTGCTCGATCAGCACAGCGCAAGTGCCTTCGTAGCGCACCACACCGTCCCAGTCCTTACTTTGGGCGGCTTGCAGCATCTTGGCGCTGCTGTCTTCGATGGCTTTGTAGTAGTCAATCAGCATGTGTGACATGGTTCAGGCTCCCGCGCCCTGGGCGGCTGCGCCGTTGTTGGTACCGATTTCGCTCCAGCTTTGCGCCACGGGGGCAATCAGGCTCACCACCTCTTCCACCAGCGCAAGGTCGTTGCGCATGTTGGCCAGGGTAAGGCGGCTAACACAGTAGTCGTACAACGCGGCCAGGTTGCTGGCAATTTCGCCGCCCTGCGCGGGGTTGAGGCCGCCCTTGAGGCCCTCTTCCAGAATGCGCACGGCCTTGCCGATCTGGCGGCCTTTTTCGGCAATATCGCCGCGCTGCAAAGCGCCGCGCGCGGCGTTAAGCGACTGGATGAGGCCATCAAACAGCATCTTGATCAGCGTGTGCGGCGAAGCGCCATCCACGCCGGACTGAACGCCCACTTGCCGATAGGCCGAGGCTGCGCGAGAACTGACGGGGGTGTACATCAACGGCTCCTTCATGTGCTACTTGTTGTTATTGATATCGGCAATTGCTGGGAAAACTCAAGCAAATTTCATAGCACATCAGAAACATGAGAAGCGGCCTATTCCGCCCTTCGAAAACTAAAATTGATAGCTGCTGGCGCTTGCTCAGCAAGGGCCAGAGCCCTAAAACATCCCAATCAACTCTTGGTATTGTTCCACTGGGTGACTTGCTGATTCACATAGCTGCTCAATGCGGTCAGCTTGCCCATGCTGGCGTCGAGCCGGCTGTATTGCGCCTCGATCCGCGCCTTGGTTCTGCTGATGCGGTCAGACACACGCTCCTGCTCCTTGGTGTTGCGGTCAGACTCTGACTTCAGCGCACTGCTGCGCGTGCTCAGCGTGCCGCTCGAGTTCAGCAAACCCGCCGCAAAATCCTTGAGCCGCAAAGCCAAGCCATCAGAGCCATTGGTGCCGCCATCGGCCATGAAAAAGGTGCGCACATCGTCCGGCTTCGCCAGCGCTGCATCCAGCTTGGTGGTATCCACCTTGAGCGAGCCGTCTTTCTGAAACTCCACACCCAGGTCAGACAGGCGCCCCACAGCCGTGCCCGCCGGCCCGCTGCCGCCCACCATGCGCCGCAATGCGGCCTGCAAACCCAAGGCGGTGGAATCGCCCTGCAGCGTTCCACCCGTTTTGGTGGCGGCGTCGTACTTGGTCATCTCGGCCAGCGCATTGCTCATGGCGTTGTACGAGGCTACAAAATTGTTGATGCTGGTCTTGGCCGCCGCGGTGTCGCGCTTGATGCTCACCTCCACCGGCCCGGTGTCGGTGGTCACCTTGGACACCGTCAGCTTCACCCCCGCAATGGCTTCAATCGTGTTGTTTTGCGACGACACCGCCACGCCATTGATGGTGGCCTTGGTGTTCAAGGCCGACTGGGTGAGCGCCAGCCCGCCCGTTGCAGTGGCCGGGTCGAAGGCCAGCCGCCCCAGGCCCGTGCCATTGGTAATGGCCACACCCTCGGTGGCGGGAGCCACCGGCTCGGCCAGCGCCTGCACCCGAAACGCCGAAGCCTCGCCCGTAGCGCTGGAGCGCATCAGCAAGCGCTCGCCCGCGTCATCCTTCAGCACCGTTGCAGTCACCCCGGCGCCAGCGGCGTTAATTTTGTCGGCTATCTGGCTGAGGGTGTCGGTAGCGCTCACCGCCACATTCACGGCGGCGCCACTGCCCTTGGTAAACGTGGCCGGGCCGCTGGTGCTCCACGCGCCCAGTTCAATGCGCAGCGTGCCCGCACCCACAGGGCTGCCCGCAGGCGCCAAAGGGGCAGACCCCGCCATTTGCGCGCGCGCCATTTGACTCACTTCCACGCTGAACGCCGTTACCGCTGCCGCCGTGGTGGCGGTGCCTGAAATGGCGGCGTTGCTGGAGCTGACCGACATAGCATCCCAGTTGCTGGCCGTGGCCAGCTTGGAAGCCATGTCTTGCAAATTGGCCATTTGCGACTGCAACTGCCCATAGGCCGACAGCTTGGCGGTAATGGAAGATGCCTTGACCTGCAGCTGCGACAGCGGCTTTTGCTCCAGCGCCACCAGCTGCGAAACAATGCTTTTGACATCCAGGCCACTGCCAATGCCTGCAGAAGAAATTGCCATATAAACCTCCAGTTTCGGTGGCATGGATTGTGAACCCATTCACCCCAAGCCACACCTGCGGCGCGATGCGCAACCGGCCCGGCCCAAACAATTTGGACCCTGTCTATAAGGGTTATCGGCCAGTTGGGCGCCCAACTTGAGGCCCACCGAGATCGCCCGGCAAAGCGCGCCACGCGCGCCAGCCGGTTTACTGCAACAGCTTCAGCACGTTTTGCGGCAATTGGTTGGCCTGCGCCACCATGGCAGTTCCAGCTTGCTGCAGGATTTGCGAGCGGCTCAGGTTGGCGGTCTCTTGGGCGAAGTCCGCATCCATGATGCGGCTGCGCGAGGCAGAGAGGTTTTCGCTGTTCACGGCCAGGTTCGACACCACCGCCTCAAACCGGTTCTGTATGGCTCCCAGGTCAGCACGGGCCGAGTTCACGGCCTTCAGCGCGGCGTCCATAGCCAAGATGGTGTCGTCCGCGCCTTCGGCTGTCGCCACCGAAACCGTGGAAAACCCAATCTGCGCAGTCCCGGCGACGATGGGAGTTGTTCCAGCGGTCAGACCTGTGCCCACGGTCGGTGCCGTTCCCCCGACCAAGATAGGGCCATCAGACTTCATCACCAGCGTGCCGTTCACATTCGAGGCCTTGACGGCACCGTCAGGAAACGCATTGTTGATGGCCGTCACCAATTGTGCTGCCCTGTCCGCATCGGTGTAGGCGGCGTTAACCACGATGTTTTGGCCGTTCACGGTCAACGCACCGGCAGCAATGGCGGGATAATTGGTTCCTGCAGTGACATCCACGTCGGTCACAGGGCCGCCAGCGACTGACAAAGCATAGGTATTGACGGACGCATTGTTCAGCGTAACGACATCAGCCAAAACTGATGCAGACAATCCAGCAATACCAGACCCATCAACTGCCAACTTGATTTTGGCGGCGATGGCATCATTCGCATCAGCATCGGTACGTCCAACGAGCGCAGGAATACCCGTAACCTGCAGCTCTACGCCGCCAATGTTGATTTGAAAATCGGGAACCGCAGCTGCGCCCGTCCCGGCAGGCACGGCAGCAGTGAATGTGCCGGAACCCGCGATGGGCGTGCCGCCCATCGCGCCGCTATAAACTGAAGCGGGCTTGTCCACACTGCTCCACTCGCCTAACTGACTAACTCGAGAGTTCTGGATGCTGTCAATGTTGATCAGCTGACCTTGATTTGCCCCCACCTGAAAAGCCTTCGAGGTGAACGAACCATCGAGCAGGTTGGTGCCGTTGAAGGAGGTATCTCGGGCGACACGGTCCACCTCGCTCTTGAGCTGCGCCACTTCCTTTTGCAGGGCTGCACGGTCTTCGCTGGAGTTGGTGGCATTGCGCGACTGCACGGCCAATTCGCGAATGCGCTGCAGGTTGTTGCCAATGGTGCCCAACGCGCCTTCGGCCGTCTGCGCCAGCGAAATGCCGTCGTTGGCGTTGCGCCCTGCCTGGTTAAGACCGCGAATCTGCGTGGTCATGCGCTCGGAGATCGCCAAGCCAGCGGCGTCGTCCTTAGCGCTGTTGATGCGCAGGCCCGACGACAGGCGCTGCATGGACGTGGACAGCGAGTTTTGCGACACGCTCAGATTGCGCTGTGCGGTAAGTGACTGGATATTGGTGTTGATGACAGATGCCATGGCGATAGCTCCTTGGGTTTCAGCCCGTAAACCGGCACTGCGGTGGCCGTTTGCAATGCCAGCAACTGCGCTGGCTTCGGTTCCGGCGCCATGGGCTGGCCCACGTTTTCCGGATGAGCAATTGTTGAGGCGCAGGCCTAGTGGCATTACCCCGATAAAGGGCAGAAATCCGGAGCTTTTTGGCGCCACGCACCGATGGCGCAACACAAGCAGGCGAAAAAAAACCGGGTGCAAACCCGGTTTTTGAAGAAGGCCCCGAAACCCGGGGCCGAAACTGCGCTTAGCTCAACGCAGCAGGGCCAGCACGCCTTGTGGCAACTGATTGGCTTGGGCCACCATGGCCGTGCCTGCCTGCTGCAGAATCTGCGAGCGGCTGAGGTTGGCCGTTTCCGAAGCAAAGTCGGCGTCCAGGATACGGCTGCGCGATGCGGCCAGGTTTTCGCTGTTCACACCCAGATTCGACACCACCGATTCAAAACGGTTCTGGATGGCACCCAGGTCAGCACGGGCCGAGTTCACAGCCTTCAGCGCGGCGTCCATGGCCAAGATGGTGTCGTCTGCGCCTTCTGCTGTCGCAACCGAAATTCCCTCAAAGCCCACCTGAGCCGTACCCTTGACTGTGGTGGTCGTACCTGCGGCCAAGCCCGTACCCGTAGCTGGGGCTGCATTCACCACAATGTCCGCTGAAGACTTCAGCACCAGCGTGCCATTCACATTTGAGGCCTTCACGGAGTTATCCGCGAACGCTGTGTTGATGGCTGAAACCAGTTGGTTGGCACGGTCTGCGTCCGTGTAGGCAGCACCCACCTGGATATCCTTGCCGTTGATCTGCAAAGTGCTGCCCGTCAATGCTGCATGCTTAGTACCAGCAGTAACGTCCGTATCTGTAACAGCTGCACCTGCCACCGACAAGGCGTAGGTATTGGTCGAGGCGTTAGCCAACGTGACGCCGGTTGCCGTGGCCGTTGCCGTCAGGCCCGCAATGCCCGCGCCGTCAATAGCCGTTTTAATGTTCGTTGCAAGAGCTGCCTGAGCCTGTGCCACCGTACGCGTGGCCCCACCATCAGCAGCGAGGCCCGCGACGTCCAACTCCACACCGCCCACGCTGATTTTGAAAGCCGCAAATTCGGCTTGTGCTGCTGCGTCGTTAGCAGGCGCTGTCACCGCGAAATTACCTGCCCCTGGCGTAGCCGTTCCACCCATCGATGCGCCATAGACCGAAGCAGGCTTGTCTACGCTGGTCCACTCGCCCAACTTGTCGATCTGGGAATTCTGGATATTGTCAATACTGATCAGCTGGCCTTGGTTAGCCCCCACCTGAAAAGCCTTCGAGGTGAACGAGCCATCGAGCAGGTTGGTGCCGTTAAAGGAGGTTTCCTTGGCCACGCGGTTCACTTCGCTCGTGAGTTGAGCCACTTCCTTTTGCAGTGCAGCACGGTCTTCGCTGGAGTTGGTGGCGTTGCGCGACTGTACGGCCAACTCGCGAATGCGCTGCAGGTTGTTGCCGATGGTGCCCAGCGCGCCTTCTGCTGTTTGCGCCAACGACACGCCGTCGTTTGCGTTGCGAGCTGCTTGGTTCAGTCCGCGAATCTGCGTGCTCATGCGCTCAGAGATGGCCAAGCCAGCAGCGTCGTCCTTGGCGCTGTTGATGCGCAGGCCCGACGACAGACGCTGCATGGACGTGGACAGCTGGCTTTGCGAAGTGCTCAGGTTGCGCTGTGCGGTGAGCGACTGAACGTTGGTGTTGATATTGGCTGCCATGGTGATAGCTCCTTGTGTAACTAAAGCCCGAACGAGCGGTATTGCTTTCGGTGTCTCAAATGCCAGCACACGCTGGCTGCCCAACCCGTTGGCGCTCCACCTGTGTGCTGGGGTTTGCCTTCGGGGACAGGGCTTTTGTTCCCTGTTGCTTTGGTTATCGGACCCATGTGCAACAAACTTTAGGGCTGGCGTAACTTTTTGTGTATCGATAGCGGCACACGTCTTTTCGTTTGGTCGTCAGTCAGGATATTTTTGCTATTTTTTTTATAGCTGTCAGCGCTTGTCAATAATGGGCTTTAGGTATATTTCGCTTGTACTTCTCTACGGCGTTGGTGTTGGGTTGGTTTCAATGCATGGACGGCGCAGGCTTTCACACGCAGCACGAGCGCAGAGCGCCGCTTGACACGAGCGACAGGCGGGCTCATTGCGCGAAGCGGGTGGTGATCCGAGGCAAGTGACAGAGGTGAGGGTTCACTGCGAGCAGCGGCGGTAGGCTGCGCCGGTGAAATGCGCTGCTTGAACAAGGGCCAGTGAGCAGCCATGGCGGACGCTCAGCACAGCGGTGCGCAGTGCGGCCAGTGGCCAAAATACACCAGCAGCGCAATCTGGCAGCCCAAGCGGGTCTTGTTTGCACCAATGAAGTGGCAAGACTCTGCCAAAATCGACGCATGTTTGTCATCATCGGTTACATCGTCTGCTTCGGCTGTATCTTCGGCGTGTATGTGCTGCACGGTGGAAATATTGCCGTGATCCTGAAGGCCCTGCCCTTCGAGATCGTCACCATTCTGGGCGGTGCGCTCGGGGCCTTTGTGGTCAACAACCAGCCCAAGGTGCTCAAGGCCACGGCAGCGGCCATTCCCATGGCGCTCAAGGGCTCCAAGTACACCAAGGCGCGCTACATGGAGCTGATGGCGATGCTCTATGACATCTTGCAAAAGGCCCGCAAAGAGGGATTGATGGCCATTGAAAAGGATGTCGAGGCGCCCCACGAATCCGAGATTTTCAAAAAGTACCCCACGGTGGGCAGCGATCACCATGTGATTGAGTTCATGACCGATTACCTGCGCATGATGGTGTCGGGCAACCTCAATTCGCACGAGATCGAGGCGCTGATGGACAGCGAAATCGACACCCACCACCAAGAGGCACACGCCCCCGTGGCCGCGCTGGCACGGCTGGCGGGCGCGCTGCCAGCCTTCGGCATCATTGCCGCCGTGCTGGGGGTGGTGAACACCATGGGATCGGTGGGTCAGCCGCCTTCGGTGCTGGGCGGCATGATCGGCTCGGCCTTGGTGGGCACATTTTTGGGCATTTTGCTGGCCTACGGGGTAGTGGAGCCCTTGGGCGGCCTGGTAGAGCAAAAGACCGAAGACGCTGCCAAAGAGTTGCTGTGCATCAAATCCACCCTGCTGGCCAGCATGCAGGGCTACAACCCGGCCACGGCCATTGAGTTTGGCCGCAAGGTGCTGTTTTCAGGCGACCGCCCCAGCTTCACCGAGCTGGAAGGGCATGTAAAGGGCAAGAAGTAAGCGCACGCCGCGCCAGAGCACAACGCCATGGCAGAAAAAAAACTCCAGCCCATCATCATCAAGCGCATCAAGAAGAGCGGTCACGCCGTGCATGGTGGGGCGTGGAAGATTGCCTATGCCGACTTCGTGACGGCCATGATGGCCTTCTTTTTGTTGATGTGGCTGCTGGGCTCCACCGCCAAAGGTGAACTGCAGGGCATTGCGGCTTATTTCAGCTCGCCCCTCAAGGTGGCCATGACGGGCGGCGATGGTGCGGGCAACAGTTCGAGCGTGATTCCTGGCGGTGGCAATGATTTGACCAAGGTGCATGGGCAGGTGCGGCGCTCCGACAGCGAGACGGAAAAAGAACGCCGCATGAGCATTGACACGGCCCGGGCAGAGCGGGCCAGGCAGGACGCAGCGCGCATCAAGGCCTTGCAGTCCAAGATAGACGCCATGATCACGGAAAACCCGCGACTGAACGAATACAAGTCGCAAATCCGCATCGATGTGACGCCAGACGGCCTGCAAATCCAGATTGTGGACAACCAGAATCGCCCCATGTTTGACAGCGGCAGCGCCCTCGTCAAGCCCTACATGCGCGACATTCTTCGCGAAATTGGCGCAGCGCTGGGGGGTGTAGAAAACCGCATCAGCCTGGCTGGCCACACCGACTCCGCGCCCTATGGCAACAGCGACCGGGGTTACAGCAACTGGGAATTGTCGGCAGACCGCGCCAATGCCTCGCGACGCGAGCTGGTTTCTGCAGGCATGCCAGACGCTAAACTTGGCCGGGTTGTAGGCTTGGCCGCCAGCGACTTGCTGGAACCCGACAACCCGCGTGCCCCTGCAAACCGGCGCATCACGATCACTGTGTTGACGCGTGAAGCCGAAGAAAGACTCATGGGCAAGGGCATTCCTACCGTGACTTCCACCGAGTTGATGGAAGAAAAGACGGAAAATCCCAATACCGGCAGGTAAAAGTTACGACTTGTCACAAAACCTGCGCTCTATGACAATACCCCCAGCTAATTCCGACCGAAAGGGTCCCAAGTGAGCACAGCCCTTCGTTTTTTGATCGTTGATGATTTTTCCACCATGCGGCGCATTGTTCGCAATCTGCTCAAAGAAAGCGGATTTGCCGATGCCGATGAGGCCGAGGACGGCGTGGCCGCACTCAACAAGTTGCGCAACAGCAAGTTCGACTTCGTAGTAACCGACATCAACATGCCGAACATGAACGGCTTTCAGTTGCTGGCGGAAATCAAGAAGGACGACAAGCTCAGGCACCTGCCCGTTTTGATGGTGACGGCAGAAGCACGCAAGGAAGACATCGTGGCCGCAGCCCAAGGTGGCGCAGCGGGCTACATCGTCAAACCTTTCACCAAGGCAACCCTCGAGGAGAAGGTCACCCTGATTCTCAAGAAGATGGGGTTATGACGCCATGGTGCCAACCGAGATTTCGTTGGCGGATTCCGCCGACGTTCACCACAAGATCGGGCAACTGACACGCCAGTTGCACGATTCGCTGAATGAGTTGGGTTATGCCGACAAGCTGCGCGGCTCCATGGGCGAATTGCCCGATGCGCAAAGCCGACTGTCCTACATTGCCCGCCTCACAGGAGAAGCCGCCGAGAAAGTGCTCAACCGTGTGGAGCAGGCCAAGGCGCAGCACGATTTCATTGCGCAGGAGACCCGCCGAGTCGTCACCTCGCTGGTGAAAGACCCTGTGGCGGCCGTAGCCAAGGGTGAGATCATGAACTTTCTCACTGATGTGGAGCGCGTCACCAAGGAAGCCGACTCGCACCTGACCGAGATCATGATGGCGCAGGACTTTCACGATCTCACGGGCCAGGTGATTGCCCGCGTGGTGAACCTGGCTGCCACGATTGAGGAGCAACTGGTGCAGCTGCTCATTCAAACCGCGCCACCCAGCGTGCAGTCTGCGCCCATTGAGGTTCCGCGCGAGCACTTGGCGGGGCCGGTGGTAGACCCCGAGCGCACGCCCGACGTGGTGACCAACCAGTCGCAGGTGGACGACCTGCTGGCAAGCCTGGGTTTCTGATCCACGCCACCCGATAAGCAGGCCCAGCGGGCCTCTTATCGGGCTTTAGATTTCCAGGTCGCTCACGACAATGGCATGACACCAGCCGTCATGCCACCATGGAATCCAGCCAAGAAAAAAGCCTCCCCGCGACCGAGCGAAAGCTCCAGAAGACGCGCGAAGACGGCCAGGGCGCCCGCTCACGCGATCTCTCGCACCTGGCCATTTTGGGCGCAGGGGCGGGTTGCCTGATGGTGTGGACCCCCGAGTTGATGGAGCACATGCAGCGCGCCATGGGGCAACAGTTGAGTTTTGATGCCGCCACCGTGATGGCCACCGGCAGCATGCTCACCCGCCTTCAGGACATGGTGCTGGTGGGCATGGTGGCTAGCCTTGTTTTTGCCGTGTTGACTGGTGGCGCCGCGCTGCTCAGCGCCATTGGTGCGGGTGGCTGGATCTTCAGCGCCAAGCCCATCACACCGCAGTTCAGCCGGCTCAATCCGATCTCTGGCGCAGCCAACCTGTTCTCCAAGCAGCAGATGGCCAATGTGGCCAAGATGGTGCTGATGACCGCCATTCTTTCGTTTGTGGCGTGGAACTTCATGGGCAACAGCATCGACCGCATAGCCAGGCTGGTGTTGCAGCCCTCGCCCCTGGCCCTTCGCGATGTGGCGCAGTGGCTGATATCTGGCACCAGCCTGCTGCTGCTGGTGGTGTTTCTGGCGGCGGTGATTGATGTGCCGCTGCAGGCATATTTCTTCAAGTCGCGGCTGAAGATGTCGCACGAAGAAGTCAAGCAGGAGCACAAGGAGTCGGACGGCAACCCTCATACCAAGGGCCGCATTCGGCAACGCCAGCGCGAGATGGCAGACCGCGCCAGCGTGGGCGCCGTACCCAAGGCAGATTTTGTGGTGATGAACCCCACGCACTATGCCGTCGCCCTCAAATACGACGAACAAACCATGAGCGCCCCGCAGGTGATTGCCCGTGGTACCGACTTGATCGCCCTGAAGATCCGCGATCTGGCGGGCACCCACGGCGTGCCCGTGCTGCAGTCGCCCATGCTGGCGCGTGCCCTGTATGCCCACGCCGAGCTTGACCAGGCCATCCCCGCCACGCTGTACACGGCGGTGGCCCAGGTGCTGGCCTATGTGTATCGCCTCAAGGCTGCGCTGCGTGGCGAGGGCAAGATGCCCGACGCGCTGGTGCAACCCCATGTCCCCCCTGAGCTTGACCCGCTGAACCGGGTTGCTCCGCAAGGCACTGCCGTATGAACACCTCTGTAAAGTCTCTTCAGCAATGGGCGGGCAGCAACGCAGGCGCTCTTCAGGGGCTGTCTGCCCCCTTGCTGGTGGTTGCCATCCTGGCGCTCATGGTGCTGCCCATCCCGCCGTGGATGCTGGATGCGTTTTTTACGCTCAATATTGCCGTGGCGCTGATGGTGATGATGGTGGCGGCCTACATGCTGCGGCCGCTGGATTTTGCAGCCTTCCCCTCGGTGTTGCTGTTGACCACCCTCATGCGCCTGTCGCTGAACGTGGCCTCCACCCGCGTGGTGCTGCTCGAAGGCCACACCGGCCCCGGTGCGGCCGGTGCCGTGATCGAGGCGTTTGGTCACTTCCTGATTGGCGGCAATTTTGCCGTGGGCCTGATCGTGTTCGCCATTCTGGTGGTGATCAACTTCGTGGTGGTGACCAAGGGCGCCGAGCGCATTGCCGAGGTGTCTGCACGCTTCACGCTGGATGCCATGCCCGGCAAACAGATGGCGGTGGATGCGGACCTGAATGCCGGCCTGATTGACGAAAAAGAAGCCAAACGCCGCCGCGCCGAAGTGGCAGAAGAAGCCAACTTTTTCGGCTCGATGGACGGCGCCTCCAAGTTTGTTCGCGGCGATGCCGTGGCCGGCATTCTGATTTTGCTGATCAACATCGTGGGTGGCTTTGCCATTGGCGTGTTGCAGCACGATCTTTCGGCCAAGCAGGCTGCCGACAGCTACATTTTGCTGGCCATTGGTGATGCGCTGGTCGCACAGATTCCTGGCCTGCTGATCTCGGTGGCGGCCGCCATGGTGATCTCGCGGGTGGGCAAGGACCACGACATGGGCCGCCAGATCGTGGAGCAGCTGTTCATGTCGCCCCGCGTGCTGGGGGTGACCGCTGGCATTCTGTTGCTGCTGGGGCTGATTCCCGGCATGCCGCACATCGTGTTCCTGACCATGGGCGGGCTGCTGGGCTACGGCGCCTGGATCCTGCACGAGCGCCAGAAGGTGCCCCCAGCCGTCGAGGCCCCGCCCGCGCCGGTCAGCGATGGCGAAGCCACCTGGGACGACCTGCAGCCCGTGGACCTGCTGGGGCTGGAGCTGGGCTACCGGCTGATCACGCTGGTGGACAAAAGCCGCCAGGGCGACCTGCTTACCCGCATCAAGGGCGTGCGCCGCAAGTTTGCCCAGGAGGTGGGCTTTTTGCCGCCCGCCGTGCATGTGCGCGACAACCTGGAGCTCAAACCCAGCGGCTACCGCATCACGCTGCGCGGCGTGGTGGTGGGTGAAGGCGAGGCGTTCCCCGGCATGTTTTTGGCCATCAACCCCGGCGGCATCACCACGCCGCTGATCGGCACCCCCACCACCGATCCCGCTTTCGGGCTGCCAGCGCACTGGATCGACGAACGCCAGAAGGAAGCGGCACAAATGGCGGGTTTTACCGTGGTTGATTCCGAAACCGTGATGGCCACCCATTTGTCACACTTGATGCAAGTTCAAGCAGCCAAGCTCCTCAGCCGCACGGAAACCCAGCAGCTGGTGGAGCATGTGGCCAAGCTGGCCCCCAAACTCATCGAAGAAGTGGTCCCGAAAATGGTTTCTATCGCAACGTTCCAGAAGGTTCTCCAGCTGCTGCTGGAGGAGTCTGTGCACATTCGCGACATCCGCACCATCATCGAGACGCTGGCCGAGCATGCCGTCGGCATCTCGGACCCTGCAGAGCTGGCACGGCGGGTGCGCATTGCGTTGTCGCCCGCCATCGTGCAGCAAATCTACGGCCCGACGCGTGAACTCAACGTCATCGCCATTGAGCCCGGGCTGGAGCGCCTGCTGGTGCAGGCCCTGGGCAATGCCGCCGGCCCCGCACTCGACCCCGGCGTCGCAGACATCCTGACGCAAAAAGCAGCCGAGGTGGCACTCAAGCAGGAAGAGCTGGGCTTGCCCGCCTGCCTGCTGGTACCCGATCAGATTCGCACCGCCATATCCCGGCTGGTGCGTCGCGTAGCGCCTCGCCTGCAGGTGCTTGCGCACAGTGAAATTCCCGAGACCCACACCATCCGTATTGGGCCCATCCTCAAAGGTGCATCCGCATGAACATCAAACGCTTTCACGCTCCCACGTCACGGGAGGCCCTGGCCAAAGCGCGCATGGCGTTTGGCGACGGCACGCTCATCCTGTCCAATCGCCCAACGGCCACTGGCGTTGAGGTGGTGGCCACGGCCGAAGACACACTGTCGGCCCTGGACAGCGGCAGCGCGTCTGTGGGTACACAGGCCCTTTTGACGCCCGCACCGCAACGGGCGGCACGCACGGCGCAAAGCAATCCGGCTCCGGCTGGGCGAAACCCGGTGGAGGAAGACACGGAACAGCTGGCCATGAGCACGCTGTCCTTTCAGGACTATGTGCGTGAACGCATGTTGCGCCGCCGGCACGAGGCACTGAACGGCCCTGCCGACACCCCCACGCTTACTGATCGCAGCCGCGACCCCACCTCCGACCGCGAGCGCATGCCTGCCCCGCAGGTGGCCCGCCACAACCCGTTGCGCCCCGCACCCGTGGCCCGGCCCACAGAGCCTGCCCCCCGTCGCCGCCCCGAGCCTCAGGCTGCCGCCCCCGCATCGTCGGCGGGCCAGCAAAGCCTGATGAACGAACTGCACTCCATGAAGGAGCTGATCGAAGACCGGTTCAACACCCTGTCATGGCTGGGCCAGGCGCGGCAAAACCCGATCCAGTCCAATCTGATGCTCAAGATGATCCGCGCCGGCTACTCTCCGGCACTGGCGCGAGCCATTCTGGAGCGCATGCCCGAAGAGATGTCGGCAGCTGAATCGGTGCGCTGGCTCATGGAGGTGCTGGAGCGCAACCTCAAGACCGACATGCACGCGCCCCCGTTGTATGAAGAAGGCGGCATTTTTGCGCTGGTGGGCTCCACCGGCGTGGGCAAGACGACCACCACCGCCAAGCTTGCGGCCCATTGCGCACGCATCCACGGCCCTGGCAGCGTAGGCCTGATCACGCTGGACACCTATCGCGTGGGCGCCCATGAGCAACTGCGCACCTATGGGCGCATGCTGGGCATCGTGGCCCACCTGGCCCACGACCGCGCAGCGCTGCAAGATTTGCTCGGGCTGCTCAGCGGCAAGAAGATGGTGCTGATCGACACCACGGGCGTAGCGCCGCGCGATCCGCGCAAGCGCGACATGCTGGACGTGCTGGACCTGCCCAACGTCAACCGCCTGCTGGTTCTGAACGCCGGATGCCACGGCGACACGCTCGACGATGTGCTCACCGCCTTCAAGACCAGCGGCTCGCAGCAAGCCATCCTTTCGAAGGTGGACGAGGCCGTCAAGCTGGGCCCCGCCATGGATGCACTGATCCGCCACCAGATGGTGCTGCGCGGCATCACCAATGGCCAGCGCGTCCCTGAAGACTGGGAAACCGCCGATGCGCACAAACTCATCAGCACGTCGATGCGCGCGCCCACCAAGTCGGCGTTTGACCCCAAGGCAACCGATCTGGACTTCTTCTTCTCCCACTCGACCGACCCCATGACCGAACGGGAGTTTGTGGATGCTTGACACCAGTTTTCACCAGGGCGCCGGCCTGCACAGCTTCACGCCACAGTCCGAATTGCGCGTGCTGGCCGTAGCCAGCCAGGAACAGGCAGAAAGCGGCCTGGAGATGGAAACCCTCTGGCAGCTGTGCGCCAGCCTGCAGCGACTGGGTTACCCGGTGGTGGTACTGGATGGCACTGCCTATGAGACCGAGGCATCCCCCGGCCTCCACCACCTGCTCAGACAAGCCCCCTGGAACGAAGGCGCCAGCCTGGAGGCGGATGGAAACGTATCGTCCCTGGCCGTCCTGCCGGCTGCCAAGGGGTTATCGGAACTGGTGCGCATCGCACACGCAACCTATGCACCTCCCCTGCAGGGGCTTCTGCCTTATTTTCGAGCCTACGGGCTGCTGGTACTTCACGCACCGGCCAGTGTGCTGGGCCCGTTGCTCACGCACACGGCCACAACGCCCCTGGTCGTGATGCCAAAGGGTGCCGCAGGCGTGCTCACCAGCTACAAACACCTCAAGCAGATCGCACAGCACTCGGGTTTGCCATGCACCGTGGCTGCGGTACTGCAGGGCAACGGAGCGCCGGAACGCAGCAAAGCACAGGGTGCACTGCGCACCTTGCAGCAATGCGCAGACCGTCACCTGGGTGGGCGCATGCACGCCACAACGCTGTCTGTTGACAATGGCCAGGATATTCAGCGCCTGGCCTTGCAACTGCTGGAAAACGCGGGCACCATCGGCGGATCGCTGTCTGCAATGCCCACCCACAACCTGACCGGACTGCCTTCGCATGGTGTTCGGAGCCACTGATCTGATGTATACCGCCAAAGGCCAGCTCGACCGTGATGCGCTGATCCGCCAGCACGTACCGCTGGTTCGACGGATTGCCCACCACATGATTGCCAAGCTGCCCCCCAATGTGGAGGTGGACGACCTGATCCAGGTGGGAATGATGGGTCTGGCAGAAGCACTGTCCCGCTACGAAGCCACGCAAGGTGTTCAGTTCGAAACCTTTGCCACCCAGCGCATCCGCGGAGCCATGCTGGATGAGTTGCGCGAGGGCGACTGGATGTCCCGAAGCTCCCGCAAGAGCCAGAAAGACATCGAACACGCCGTGCGTCGGCTGGAACAAAAGCTGGGGCGCAGCCCCCTGGAGTCAGAAATTGCCGCAGACATGGGCATGACCCTTCCCGAATACCAAAGCCTGCTCGGCAAGGTACGGGGCACCCAGCTGGTGTACCTGGAAGACATGACCCACGGCAACGAAGACGACGATGGTTTTCTGGACCGCCACGTTGCCGACAGCGATGCCGACCCCGTCGAACTACTGCGCGACCACCGGCTCCGCACCTCTTTGGTTCAGGCCATTCAGAGCCTGCCCGAACGGGAGCAGCACATCATGGGCATGTATTACGAACATGACATGAATCTGAAGGAAATTGCAGCTGTGCTGGGCGTCACGGAATCACGGGTGTGCCAGTTGCACAGCCAGTCGATTGCCCGGCTTCGCGCAAAAATGCGCAGCCACTGAGCCGGGTGGTTTGTTTGGGTGGGTGGTGCTTCACCGAGCACCGGGTGCGCACACCACTGCGCACCTGCGTAAATTTTCAGCTCGCAGACCGGTAGATGCGGGCCACACTGCCGGCATTGCGCCCGCCCATGGCGCTTCCATATGTGGCGGCAGCATCTGCGGGGGGTAGCAAACCTGCGGCTTGCCGGTCGGTAATGGCCGCCAGGCGGGCCAGGCTCTCACGCTGAACCGCGAGCAAAGCGCCGACGGCCTGCAGGCGCTTTTGCAGGCCAGCAGGCGCAACACCTTCCCGGGAAATCTGTTCCATGACTTGTGACAGCTGTGCTGCTGCGTTGCGCAGCTGGGTGCTACCCGTTTCGAGCGCCTGTGGATCTGCAGCCAAAAGCGCAGCAGAAATGCCCTGCAGTTGGTGTTCTACGGTGGTGAGCGCGTCTTCCAGTTGCATGGTGCCTGTGTGCGGGTGAAGACGTTATGGGGAAACGGGTTACCCGCGTGAGCGGGTGAGTATTTCCTGGGCGTTCGACAACATCTTGTCGGCAATGGCCCCGGCATCCACGGTGAACGTGCCTTGATCGATGGCTGCTCGCACTGCCTTGACCCGACCGGCGTCGAAATCTCCGGCCGTTCGCGCCGTCTGGGCAAGGGTTCGGGCACTCATGGACACCGTAACGGGCACACCAGCGGCCGACGCCGAGCTTGCGCCTTTTGTTGCTTCTTCCGCTGCTGCAGGGGTTTTTGTCTGTTTGGACAGCCCTGTTTGCGCGAGTGCTCCCGGGAGTTCCGGTTTTTGACCAATCTTCATCGCTCTCTCCACCACCCCGTTCGATGTGGGGCACAGTAGCAATGTTTTCGACCTATCCGGGCCAGACTTTAGCCATTTCTGGCCAGTGGTGCATCAAAGAGATGCAGCTATTGTCCCATCTTCATTGACAATGCCCGATATCAATCGACCATTACTCATGCGGATGCGAACAGTCTGCCCCACGGTTCCGTTCGACATTGCCTGGCCCGACGATGTTACTGAATAGCCGGGGCCCTGAGCCACCACACGAACCTGTGCACCCGCGCGGAAAACACTGGGTGCCCGCACCATGGACTGCCGCACCGCCTGCCCCGCCATCAACTGGCGGGATGCCACCTGCCCCACCCATTGCTCGGGGTTGGCGATGACAGGCGCCACTTCGGCTGCCCAATCCACCTCGGATTCGCTGGCATCCGCCGCCGTCAACACGGTTCCGGTGGTGACATTGTTGTTCAACACCCAGGCCGGGCCAAAAGCCTTGATGGTCACCGGCAGAAAAACGTTCCAGGCCGTGGCACCCTCCACGCAGCGAAGCCCCAGGCGCGTGCGTCCCCACAGGCGGGAGCCGGCTGGCAAGTAGGGCTCTACGCGTGCGCAAGGCGCCAGGCGCAACCGGCTATCGAGCGTGCCCACGCTGACTTCCATGCGCAAGGGCAAACCACCAGACGGGCTGCTCGCCAGCGCATTGTCCAGCCAGCGCTGCGTCAGCGGCCCCAGATCAGCGGCGGGGTCCGTCACAGCCTGTGCCAGCAACGGACCGCCGTACATTGCAGACCCCAAACCCGCCAGCACCAGCGTCGCACGCAAAGCGGTACGCCGCAACAGCGGCAGGAACACCCGCAGCAAGTGGGGAGAGGGATTAAGGGGCAGCACGGCAATCTCCTGGGCGGATGGGCTGCCAGCCACCGGGCAGACCATTTCACCGCTGCAACTATAGGCAGACCTTGGCGGGATGAACCCGAAAACTGCGCAGCAATGTCCGCTTTCTTCGCGCTTTAGAAAAATCCGGCGATTTCCATAATCAAGCCACGCCGGAAACCCTCTCCAGGGCCCGGCGCCACTGCAACCCAGAGTGTGAGGCACACATGCTTGACAAGATGACCAACCGGCTGGACTTTCACGGCAACGCACTTTTGCTGCGTGCCGAGCGCCAGCGCGCCATCGCCAGCAACATTGCCAATGCCGACACGCCCGGGTACGTGGCCCGCGACTTCAACTTTGCCCAGGCCATGCGTGACGCCACTGGCTCTTCCGCAGGCAACAGCGCAGCCCGCCTGGCCAGCGGTGGCGCAGGGGCTTCCGGCACCACCGACGCGCGCCACATTCCGCTGCCCGCCTCAGGCGCTGGTGCCGGATCACAAAGCACGCTGGGGTACGCCATGCAAACCCAGCCCAGCCTGGACAACAACACCGTGGACCTCGACCGGGAACGCGCCAACTTCGTGGACAACGCCGTGCGTTACGAGGCCACGCTGCGCTTCCTCAACGGGCAATCCAAAACCATGCTCAGCGCCATTCAGGGCCAATAAGCCAGGCCGCGCAGACAACGGGAAATCACCATGTCCATGTTCTCCATCTTCAGTGTGTCAGGCAGCGCCATCAGCGCCCAGTCCCAGCGCCTCAACGTCGTGGCCAGCAACCTGGCCAACGTGGATGCCGTGGCCGGGCCGGACGGCCAGGCGTACAAGGCCCGCCAGGTGGTTTTTCAGACGGCCCCCATGGGCGCCGACAGCTCCGCCGGTGTGCGCGTGAGCGCCATCAACGAAAACAACACGCCAGGGCGGCGCATCCACGACCCGGGGCACCCTTCCGCCGATGCAGAGGGCTACGTGACCCATTCCAACGTCAACGCCGTGGACGAGATGGTCAACATGATTTCCGCATCGCGCTCCTATCAGAACAACGTCGAGGTCATGAACACGGCCAAAACGTTGCTGCTCAAGACCCTGCAAATGGGCCAGTAATTTCAGGACAAGCCACCATGATCAACAGCGCAACCTCCGCCACTTCGGGCTCTACGGCCGTGAGCACCACGGCAACCAGGGCCGACACCACGACCGATGCCTCGGCGGGACAGGACCGGTTCCTGAAGCTTCTGGTGGCACAGCTCAACAACCAGGATCCGATGAATCCGCTGGACAACGCGCAGATGACCTCGCAGATCGCGCAGATCAACACGGTGACCGGAATCCAGCAGCTCAATGACACCGTCAAGGGGCTGGTCAGCCAGTTTGCTGCACAGCAAATGCTGCAGGGCAGCGCCATGGTGGGGCATCAGGTGCTGGCAGAGGGCAACACCCTGTCCGTGGACACCGAGAGTGGCCAGGCTACCGGCGCCTTCGACCTCGCCGGATCGGCCGCCAGTGTGAAGGTCCAGGTGCTCGACGCCGCTGGCAAAGAGGTGGGGACCGTCGACATGGGCAGCCTCCCGGCAGGCCGCTACAACTTTGCATGGGATACCGCTGGCTACCAGGGCGACAGCGCACTGCGCTTCAAAGTGCTGGCCGCCAATGGCGACACCAGCGTGGGATCCACCGCACTGATGATCGACAAGGTCACCGCCGTCAGCATGGACAACGGCAGCCTGCAGCTGCAGCTTTCGCGCGGCGGCATGACCACCCAGGCAGGCATCAAGGCCATTCTGTAATTTCAAGAATCACCAGGAGTACACACCATGGCTTTCCAACACGGCCTCTCGGGACTGAACGCCTCCAGCAAGAACCTGGACGTCATTGGTCACAACATCGCCAATGCCAACACCACGGGTTTCAAGTCGTCGCGCGCCGAGTTCGCGGACCTGGTGGCATCGTCCATGGGAGCGGGCGGTGGCGCCAACTATGGCATCGGCGTCGAAGTGGCGGCGGTGGCCCAGCAGTTCTCGCAGGGCAACGTCACCGTGACGGGCAACAACCTGGATGTGGCCATCAACGGCAACGGCTTTTTCAAGGTGCAGCAGGCCGATGGCTCGGCCGCATACACCCGCGCCGGCAACTTCAAGCTCGACAAGACGGGCGACCTGGTGACCAACGGCGGTGCCCAGGTGATGGGATTCAAGGTGGACCCCGCCACAGGCCTCAGCACTTCCGAGGCACAGCCACTGAGCTTCCCGACGGGCGCCCCCATTCAGGCCAAGCAGACATCCACCATCACCGCCAACTTCAACCTGGATGCACGGGCTCAGAATGCCGTAGGCAAGGCCGCAGTCGCTGCGAACCCGACAGCAACGCCGCCCATCGCAGCGCAGGCAGCAGTACCTCCCACCCCAGCATCAACTTACGGCACATCAATCAATGTGTACGACAGCCAAGGGGTAGCAACCCCGGTAAGTTTGTATTTTTTGAAGAATGGCCCCAATACTTGGGAGGTTTACACAGACCTCGCTGTGGCTGAAGCCGATCTGGCCACTGCTGCCGCTGCAGGTGCAGGAACACCCTTGGCCCCGACTGATTCCAAAGGTCAACTCGTATTTGACGCAAGCGGGAAACTGATAAGCGGCAGCCCAATCCCGGGCTTGGAAATCCTTGCCCAAAACCCCAACACTCCCTCCCCAGAGTTCATCAACGGCGCGACTGGTGTGACGCTGGACCTGTCCGGCGCCACTCAGTTCGGCAGCAAATTCGCCGTCGCCGACCTCACGCAAAACGGCTACGCCTCCGGCGACCTCACGAGCATCAACATCTCCAACGACGGCATGGTGATGGCCAGCTACTCCAATGGCGTGACCCGTGCCGAGGCGCAGGTGGCGCTGGCCAACTTCCGCAACCCGCAGGGCCTGCTGGCCGTGGGCGGCAACAACTGGGTGGAGTCGTTCGACTCCGGCCCGGCCGTCATGGGCAAGCCCGGCGACGGCAACTTTGGCGCCCTGCGCTCGGGGGCGCTGGAAGACTCGAACGTCGATCTGACCGCCGAGCTGGTCAACATGATGACCGCCCAGCGCGCCTACCAGGCCAACGCCCAGACCATCAAGACGCAAGACCAGGTGATGTCGACCCTGGTGAACCTGAGATGAAGCAACACCCCCCTGTGGCGCTGCGCGCCTTCCCCCCGCTCTCGCAACGCTGCGCGCTGCGGGCGAGGGGACGCAGCCAGCGCGGCGGGGCGGCCCTTGCGCGGCTGCCCTGGCCCTGGGCGCGCCAGTTTCTGGCGCCGCGGGCACAGTGCGACTCGGTGAAACACTGAAAGGAAAGCAGGACCATGGACCGCATCATCTACACCTCCATGACGGGCGCCAACGCCGCCGCGCACCGGCAGGCGGTGCTGGCCAACAACCTGGCGAACGCATCCACCACCGGGTTCCGTGCCGAAATGTCCACCTTCCGCTCGGTGCCACTGCAGGGCGAGGGGTCTACCACGCGCGTCTTCGCGCTGGAGGCCACGTCTGGCCACGTCACGGCGTCCGGCCCCGCACAAACCACGGGGCGCAACCTGGATGCCATGGCCAAGGGCAATGCCTGGTTCGCCGTGCAAGGGCTCGATGGCACCGAGACCTACACCCGCGCAGGCCATTTCCAGGTCTCCCAGGGCGGGCAACTGGTCACCCCCACCGGACTGCCGGTGCTGTCGGATGGCGGTGCGCCCATCGATATTCCGCCCAACGCCACCATTTCCCTGGGTGCGGATGGCACGGTCACGGCCAAGACGGGCAACGAGCCACCGGTTCCCGTGGCCCGCCTCAAACTTGCCACGGCCACCGCCGACAACCCGGTGCGACGGGGCGACGACGGCCTGTTCCGTGCAACCAACGGTGACGCCCTGCCGGCCGACCCCAACGCGCAAATGCTGGCCGGTGCGCTGGAGGGCTCCAACGTGAACGCGGTCGAATGCATGGTGGGCATGATTGCCGCGTCCCGCCAGTTCGAGCAGCAGATGAAGCTGCTGCAAACCGCCGAGAGTGATGACAAGGCCGCAGGCCAGCTACTGAGCCTCAACGGCTGAAGAAAAGGACAACCGCCATGATGAATTCACTGTGGATCGCCAAGACCGGCATGACCGCCCAGCAAACCCAGCTGGACGTGATCTCGCACAACCTCGCCAACGTCTCCACCACCGGCTTCAAGCGCAACCGTGCGGAGTTTCAGGATCTGATCTATCAGAACCTGCGCCAGGTTGGCGCCCAGACCACCGAGGAAAACCAGCTTCCAACGGGCCTGCATCTGGGCCTGGGCGTGAACGTGGTGGCAACCAGCCGCAATTTCACGCAGGGCGGCCTGCAACAGTCGGGCAACAACCTTGATGTGGCCATCAATGGCGACGGATTCTTCGAGATCACGTTGCCCGATGGCACCACCGGCTACACACGTGACGGCTCGTTCCAGCTCGACGCTCAGGGCCGCATAGTCACCTCCGGCGGCCTGCCGGTGGCCCCCGGCATCACCGTGCCCGCGGGCACGAAAAGCATCAGCATCAGCGAAAACGGTGAAGTGAGTGCCATCGTGGCGGGCTCCGTCGCACCGCAGCCACTGGGCTCGCTGTCGATGTCCAGCTTCGTCAACTCTGCCGGCCTGCAGCCGATGGGCCAGAACATGTTCAAGGAGTCGGCTGCGTCCGGCGCTCCCCAGCAGGGCACGCCCGGCACCAACGGCCTGGGCATCGTGCGCCAGGGCTTTCTGGAGACTTCCAACGTCAACGTGGTGGAAGAACTGGTCAACATGATCCAGACCCAGCGCGCCTACGAGATGAACTCCAAGGCCATCCAGACTTCGGACCAGATGCTGGCCAAACTGTCGCAAATGTGAGGAGCACCACCATGAACACCCTCCTGCGCCTGATGGGCTGCGCCGCCCTCGCCGTGCTCGCCACGGGCTGCGCCAGCATCAACCCGCCACCGCCCGTGGACGTGCTGCCCACCACACTGCCACCCGTGGCCACCATGCCCCGGCCCGCCGGTCCTGCCACGGGCAGCCTGTTTCATGCCGCCAGCTTTCGGCCCGCGTTCGAAGACCAGCGCGCCCGCCTGATCGGTGATCTGGTAACGATCACGATCAAGGAAGAAATCGACGCCAAGCAAAACAGCACGTCGAACGTCGGCCGGTCGTCCAACACCGAGGGCCGCATCACGGCGCTGCCGCTTGTTTCAAGCAGCCTGGCTGCCAAGCTTGCTGGCAAGACGGCCATCGGTGCGGGCTATGAAAACACCTTCGAGGGCAAGGGGGACACCCTGGCCAAGAACGATTTCAAGAGCAACATCACCGCCATCGTCACCGACGTGTTGCCCAACGGGCATCTGGTCGTTGCGGGCGAAAAGCAGGTGGGCGTGAACCGCAGTGTGGACGTGCTGCGCTTTTCGGGCATCGTGGATCCACGCCGTCTGGCGCCTGGCAGCGTCATCGATTCCCGGTACGTGGCCAACGTGCGCGTGATCTCGCGCGGCATGGGCGAGCAGGCCGAGGCGCAGGCCATGGGCTGGCTGGCACGGGCGTTCAACACGGTCACGCCGTTCTGACACAGGTTTGCACCGCGCCCATGCACACCCTGCGCACACTGCTTCAACGCTCGGCGGCCGTGGTCCTGGCGATGTGCTGCGGCCTTGCTGGCGCAGCCGATTTTCGCGACCCGGTGGGGCAACCCTTTCTGGTCTGGCCCAATATTCCGGTCGTGCGCGCCACCGATCTGGGCGAATACGAGCACGATCGCAAGCTGTTTGCAGACCTGCACACCGGCAAGGGTGATCCGGCCACGGTGCTTGCCGCGCTGCAGGCCGTGGACAGCCTGCAGGCCCACCACGAGCGCACGGCGCTGGCCCAGCTGGGGCGCACGCTCAACACCCAATTGATTGGCGAGCTGGACCGGCAGGCACGGCGCATCAACACCCGTTCGCCCAAGCTGCGCTTCGAGTTTGCCGGCATCACACCCGAAGAGTTGCAGCGCGCCTCTGCGGCCGATGCCCGGGCGCTGGATGCCCTCAAGGCCAAGGCGGGCCGGATGGCGATGGTGGCCTACATCACCTACACACGGCTGGAGGGTTCGCTGGTGCAGGCCACCGCCACGCTGGTCAAGCTGGGCAGTGGCGAATCGCAAAGCTTCACCGTGACGGTGCCCGCGCCCACGCTGGCGGATGCGCTGGCGCGCGACATCTTTGATTACTTTCAGGGCACGCGCTTTTCTCAGCACCAGAACCCGCTGGCCGCACGGGAATGGCTGATGGCCGCGCCGGGACACGCCGATCAGCTGGTCTCGCGCGAGGCGGCGCAGCGCTACTGCCAGTCGCAGAACGCGGCCCTGCCCACGGCAGGGGAGCTGGAGACGGCCGAGGCATCGGGTTTTTATGGCGGCGGCGTGGCGCTGCGGCCCACCGGCGTCTACCACATCCAGTCGGGTCTGTACGACACGGCACAGGCGCTGGCAGACAAGGTGCGCGCCAACCACATTGCCAGCGTGCCCAATGGCCACTACTACTGCATACGCAACCCGGTGGACACCAGGGCGGCCAGGGTGCGCAGGTAAGGCGAGCACGCCGGTAGTTCGTCAAAAATAATAGCTTCTAGCGCTTTACTGCAAAGGGCTAGAGCCATATTTGACCCATATTTTTATTACCCCCGCCTCCCCGCACAAACCGGGGGCGAACACCGGCAATAAGGCGGCAGAAGCACGCTCTTTTCCCCTCTTTGCCGGCCGGGTGGCACGCCACAATGGGTGTCATGAAGACCTTGCCCCTCCCTCGCTTTGCATGGCTGCAGACACGCACGCTGTGGCTGGTGCTGGCCCTGTCCGTCACGGGACTCGTGGCGCCCGCCCATGCCTTGCGCATCAAGGAAGTGGCGTCCGTGCAGGGCGTGCGCAGCAATCAGCTGTCGGGCTACGGCCTGGTGGTGGGGCTGGACGGCACGGGTGACCAGTCCACGCAGATGCCCTTTACAGCGCAGGCGATGGCCAACTACCTGCAGCAAATGGGCATCAGCCTGCCCCCGGGCACCAGCGCTCCGCAGCTCAAGAACGTGGCCACCGTGGTGATCACGGCCCAGCTGCCCGCCTTTGCGCAGCCGGGGCAGAACATTGACGTGGCCGTGTCCTCCATTGGCAATGCCAAGTCCCTGAGGGGCGGCACACTCATCGCCGCACCGCTGCGCGGTGCAGACGGCGAGATTTATGCCCTGGCGCAAGGCAACGTGGTGGTGGGCGGCGCCGGCGCCTCGGCCGGCGGCAGCAAGGTGCAGATCAACCACCTGAGCGCAGGCCGCATTCCCGGTGGCGCGCAGGTGGAACGCTCGGTTCCCACGCCGCTGCACGTGGGCAGCACCATCACCCTGGGCCTTGATGCGGTGGACTTTCAGACCGCGCGCAAGGTGGCGCAGGCCATCAATGCCCGCCAGGGCGAGGGCACCGCCACCGCGCTGGACGGGCGCAGCGTGCAGGTGACGGCGCCGCAAGACCCAGGCAAACGGGTGAATTTCATCGCAGAGCTGGAAGAGCTGCAATTGCCCAACTCCACACCCGCAGCCAAGGTGGTGATCAACGCCCGCACCGGCTCCATTGTGCTGAACCAGGCGGTGACGCTGGGGCCCTGCGCCATCGCGCACGGCAATCTGTCCATCACCATCAGCAGCACGCCCGTCATCAGCCAGCCCAATCCCCTG
The DNA here is from genome assembly GCF_000526295.1 of Acidovorax sp. JHL-3. Classification (NCBI taxonomy): domain Bacteria; kingdom Pseudomonadati; phylum Pseudomonadota; class Betaproteobacteria; order Burkholderiales; family Comamonadaceae; genus Acidovorax; species Acidovorax sp. JHL-3. The sequence continues at coordinate 1,284,078 of NZ_JAFU01000001.1, read as the reverse complement.
TCGCAGGGAGTGACCGTAGTGGCGCAAAAAAGCGACATCGCCATCCAGCAGGAAGCGGGCAACGTCATCCAGATGCCGCCGTCGCCGCAGCTGGCCGACGTGGTACGCGCACTCAACTCCCTGGGCGCCACGCCCCAGGATCTGCTGGCCATTTTGCAGGCCATCAAGGCGGCCGGCGCCCTGAACGCCGAGCTCGAAGTGATCTGACCATGCCCTGCCCCACCAGCGCCCTGTCGGCCACGCACCAGGAGTCACCATGGCTTTGACCCTGCCCTCTTCCGCGACCTCCAGCACCACCAATGCGCTGGCGGCCGATGCACGCTCGCTCAACGCCCTGAAATACGAAGCCGGGCAAAACAGCGCCCAGGCCGCCAAAGAGGCCGCCAAGCAGTTTGAATCGCTTTTCATGCGCGAGCTGATCAAGAGCATGCGCGAAGCCACCATGAAATCCGGCCTGATGGACGGTGCCCAGGGTGACCTGGGAACCGACCTGCTGGACCAGCAACTGTCGGTCAGCATGTCGGGCGCGCCCGGCGGTTTGTCAGAAGCCATTGCGCGCCAGCTTTCGCGCCAGATGGGTGGGGCCGACACCACCATCTCGGCACCGTCCACGCTCAGCCTGCCCGGCGTGACCTCACGCAGCGCGGCCAGCACCACCCCTGTTGCCACCGGCCCCGTGCCCAAGGGGCGGGACGGTTTTGTGCAGTCGCTCAGCGCCACCGCCGAGCGCGTGGCACAAGACAGCGGCATTCCGGCCAGCTTCATGCTGGGCCAGGCAGGCCATGAAACCGGCTGGGGCAAGAGCGAGATCAAAAACGCCGACGGCTCCACTTCGTTCAACCTGTTTGGCATCAAGGCAGGCAAGGGCTGGACCGGCAAGGTGGCCGAGATCACCACCACCGAATACATCAACGGCAAGGCCCAGAAGGTAACGGCCAAGTTCCGCGCCTACGACTCGTACGAGGATTCGTTCCGCGACTACGCCCGGCTGATCAACGACAGCCCGCGCTACGAAAAAGCCCAGGCCACCGCCAGGACCGGCTCGGCCGTGGCTTATGCCGCCGAGCTGCAGAAAGCCGGCTACGCCACCGACCCCGAGTACGCCAAAAAGCTCAGCGGCGCCATCAACAGTGCCCTGCGCGTGCAGCGCGCACAGGCCTGAGCACACAAGGTAAGCCATGAGCCTGCTCAACGTCGGATCCCGCGCCCTTCTGGCCAACCAGGCGGCCCTGCAGACCGCAGGCCACAACATTGCCAACGTCAGCACGCCCGGCTATTCGCGCCAGACCGTGGTGCTGCAGACCGTGCAGGGCCAGTTCACCGGCGGTGGCTACATTGGCAAGGGCGTGGATGTGCAGACCATCCAGCGCAACCACAGCGAGCTGCTCACGCGCCAGTCCACGGCCGCATCGGCGGTGGATGCGGGCGACACCGTGCGCATGGACCGCCTGCGCCAGTTGCAAGAGGTTTTCAGCGGCGGCGCCAGCGGCATTGGCGCATCCATCAACGACATGATGAACGCGCTCTCGGATGTCGTGAGCGCCCCCACCGACCTCACTGCGCGCAGCGTGGCCCTCACGCGCATGGACGAAACCGCCGCGCGCATGCGCGACGCCTCGCAACGCCTGGACGAAATCGGCTACACCGTGGCCGAGCAGCTCAAGGGCAGCATGGTCGCCGTCAACAGCCTGGCCAAGAACATCGCCGGCATCAACGAGCAGATTGCCCGTGCCAAGGGCAACGGCCAGCCCGCCAACGACCTGCTCGACCAGCGCGACCAGCTCATCCGCGAGCTCAACCAGCACATCCAGACATCGCAAGTGGCCGCCGACGACGGCACGGTCAGCGTGTTCGTGGCCGGCAGCCAGCCCCTGGTGCTGGGCAACCAGGCTGCCACGCTGTCGATTGACGATCCGATCGATTTTGGCGCAGGCAGCGGCAAAAAAGTGCTGAGCTTTCTGGCACCCGGCTCCTCCACCAAGGTGGAATTGAACGAAAGCATGCTTGGCGGCGGCCAGGTGGCGGGTCTGCTGCGCTTTCAAAACAACGACCTGGCCGAAGGCCGCAACCTGCTCGGCCGCATGGCCATCGCCATCAGCGAATCGATGAACACGCAGAACCGGCTGGGTCTGACGCTCAATGGCCAGCCGGGTGAAAACCTTTTCGCGCCCATCAGTCTGGGCAATGCAACACCCAGCAACTTCAATACCTCGACCGCCACAATGGCGCTGACGGTAACCGACCCCACGGCGCTGCAGGCGTCGAGCTACACCGTCAGCTTCACGGCGGGCGACGCGGGCTCGGTCACCCGCCATTCGGACGGCAAAGTCTTCAACTTCGATGGCTCTGCGCTGCCACCGGTCACAGTGGCGAGCGTCTTTTCGGCACAGGGTCTGGGTGTCACGCTCTCAGGTGCGGTCAACGCAGGCGACAAGTTCGTGATCAATTCGCTGCAGGGCGCCGCGGCGGAGTTGCAGGCGCTGCAGTACTCGCCGACCGACCTGGCGGCTGCCAATCCGGTCAATGCCGCCATGGGGGCGACGAATGGGGGTTCGCTCCAGTTGGCATCACTGAAGGCAACCGGCCCGATCACGCAACCTGCAACGGGAAGTCCTGTCACGATTGCCTTTACAGCAGGGTCGCCTGCAACCTATTCGGCAACGGTTCCCGGCCCGCCCGTAGCAACCATTGCTACCGGCAACTACGTTTCTGGCGAAAAAATTGCCATCAATGGCTGGGAAATCGCACTGCAGGGCGCACCCAAGAGCGGCGACACCGTTACGGTGGGTAACGCGACCGACTCCCAATATGGCGACTGGTACAAGCGTGACACCGGCAACGCCAGCGCGCTGATGGCCCTGCGCGATGTGCCGATGTTCGACAACGCCACGCTGGCCGACGGTTTTGCCAGCGCCATGGCGCAGGTGGGCACACGCACCCAAAGCGCACAATTCGCGGCCGAGTTGTCTTCGTCGATCGCGGCCAATCTGGAGCGCGACCGCACGGCCGTCTCCGGCGTCAACCTCGACGAAGAGGCTGCGCGTCTGATCCAGTACCAGCAGGCTTACCAGGCCTCGGCCAAGATGATCCAGATCGCACAAAATATCTTCGACACACTGATCCAGGGTCTCGGCCGCTAAGAACAGGGCCCATGCCTGAACGGAGTCCATCATGAGCAACGCTCTTTACCGGCTGAGCACAGCCAACCAGTACGACGTAGCTGTGCGCAACATCGGTCAGCGCCAGACATCCCTGTCCAACCTGCAGGAAAACCTGACCTCGGGCAAGCGCGTGGTGCGGGCCAGCGACGACCCGGTGGCAGCCGCGCAGGCCGAGCGCGCCCTCACGCGGCTGACGCGTAACGAGACCGACCAGCGCGCTCTCGACATGCAGCGCAACACCATGGCACTGGCGGAATCTGCCCTGGGCCAGGCTGGGGATGCCATGCAGGAATTCCGCCAGCTGGTGGTGAGCGCCGGCAATGGCGCGTACACCCAGACCGAACGCGACGCCATCGTGCAGCAACTCGTGGGGCTGCGCGACCAGATCCTGGGCTACGCCAACCGCAAGGATTCCAACGGCCAGCCGCTGTTCCAGGCGCTGGGCAGCGCCGAGGCTCCCTTTACCGGCACGGCAACCACTGTCAGCTTTGCTGGCCTGCCGGGGCAGCATGCCAGCGGCAACACGCAGATTGCAAAGGTGCTGGATGGCGACGCCGCCTGGATGAGCGTGCCCACCGGCAACGGGGTTTTCGAAGTCACCCGCAATCCCAATAGCACCCCCGGTGTTTATGCCGGCAAGGCATGGGCCGACGTGGGGCAGATCACGGACCCCAGCGCAGTGACCGGTACAAGCCATCGCATCGCCTTTTTCACCGAGAGCGATGGAACTGCCAGTTTCAGCATCACGCCTGCCCCCACCACCCCCGGCCCGAACATGGCGCCCCACCCACTGGATGCAGCGCGATACGCCTACAAATCCCCCACGGACATCGCTTTTGACGGCCTGAGTTTCAAGATCACCGGCGCCCCCGTCGCCGGCGACAGCTTTGACGTGAAACCCAGCCAGCCATCCAATGTGTTCTCCGTGCTGGAAAGCGCCATCGGCGCCATCCGCGATGCACGCAACCCCGACGGCAGCACCGACGCTGGTAGCCTTACCCACGGCATCGGCCGAGGGCTGAACGAGATCGATGCGGCCATGAACCGGCTGCAGGCATCGCGCGGCCTGGCAGGCGATTTGCTCAACCGCGCAGACCGCATCGAAGGGGAACTGGACACGCGCTCCATCCAGCTCGAAGACGACCGCTCGCGCGCCGAGGATCTCGATATGATCAAGGGCATTTCGGACTTCCAGAACCAGCAGGTGGGATACGAGGCCGCCCTCAAGTCCTATGCCTCGGTTCAGAAGCTTTCCCTGTTCAACTTCATTAGTTAAAACCTGCTCGCGCGGCGGAGGCCCGGCTCCGTTGCCAGGATCCGGCCCCGCTGTCTTATTGCTTCAACGCCCATGGTCCAATCCGTCCTTGGCAGCCTGATTCTTGGCTACCGCCCTTTGTGGAACCGGGCCCGCAAGCTCGCGGGCATTCAGCTCTATGCCCAGAACGAAGCCGCCACGGTGGTGGATGCCGCCCACCTGCTGCGGACGGTGCAAGAGATGTGGTCTTCCACCTCACCACCGCTTCTGTTGTCTGCGCAAACGCGCCAGCTTTTGTGCTCGCTGCTGGATGAAGCCCCGCGCGGCGCACCCTGGATCGAGGTGCGGGGCGACTGGCTGTCCGACAGTGCCATCTTGGCCCGCGTCAAGTCGGCGCACCAGCGCGGCCTCAAGCTGGTGTGGCGCGGCGACATGGCCCGCTTGCCTGGGCCCGAGGTGGCGCGCTGCTTTGACAACAGCCTGCTTTCGCTGCGCCCCGAAGACGCCGTGGCGGCACTTCAAACCGCCCCCACCCGGCCTGGTGGCCCGGCGCCGGTGGCCCACGCCAAAAGCCCGGTGCTGGCAGGCCAGATGTATGAAAACATCACCAGCCGCGCACTCATGGAGCATTGTCTGGATCAGCAAAACGCCCTGGCACTTGCCGGGTGGCCGGCCGAAGACGTGCTGTATCACCAGCGGCACCAGGCGCCCCAACCCTCGCACGCCGTCATCTTCAAGCTGATGAAGGCCATAGACGCCGAGCAGTCGCTGGAGACCTTCGAAGAAATCATGGGCGAAGACCCGCTGCTGGCCTACCGTTTCATGGTCTATACCAACTCGGCGGCACTGGGCTTGCGCACGGGCATCGACTCGTTGCGCCGGGGGCTGGTGATGATGGGCTATGGCTCCATCAAGCGCTGGCTGTCCGACCAGTTGCCCCACGCCAGCACCGACCTGAACCTGCGGCCCGTGCGCGAGTCCATGCTGATCCGGGCGCAACTCATGACGCACCTGCTCGACGCTGGCGTAGAAAACGACCTGCGCCGCGAGATCTATCTGTGCGGGCTGCTGTCGCAACTGGACGATGTGATGGGCGAATCGCTGGGCACCATCCTGCGCCGCATTCCGCTGTCGGAACGCATCTACGACGCCAATGTGCTCGGCACGGGCCCCTATGTCTCGGGCCTTCAGATGGCCCGGGCACTGGAATCCGAAGACGCCAGCGCCATCCGCAAGCTGTGCGAAACCCACGAGATGGATCTGGAAGAAGTCAACCGCGCACTGCTGCGGGTGCTGGCCGATCTGGAAGTGGAACGCCCCGCCGCGTGACCCTTTGCTGCCGCAACGCTGCTCCGGTCTGGCGGTCTGGCGGTCTGGCAAAAATTCAACCGTTCGCCCTGCGCTTGTCGAAGGGCTTCGACCTCAAGGCGAGCGGAATTTGAGATCCAACGCCTGATCCAAACGCGGCTATCGGCTCTGCGCCACCACCCGCTGGAGCACGCGCCAGAAGGCCGCGTCCTGCGTGGTGGTGAAGTTGATGCGCATCAGCGTGCACGGTTGCCGGCTGGCATGGAACAACGCCCCGGGCGCCAGCAGGTAGCCCTCGTCCAGCATGCGCTGGGCCAGCACGTCGGTGTCCACGCCCGTTTCCACCCAGCCGAACAGCCCCGCAGGTTCGGCGGCAAAGCTGCAACCTGCCTCCAGCGCCAGCTGCACGCTGCGCGAGCGCGCCTGGGCCAGGCGCAGGCGCATGCGCTCGGCATGGCGGCGCAACTGGCCCTGGTCGATGCACAGGGCCAGCGCCTTCTCCAGGATGGACGGGGTGGTCAGGGTGGACAACAGTTTGGTGTCGAGCAGGCGCTCCACCAGATCGGGTGGCGCCGCCAGGTAGCCCACGCGCCAGTTGGGCGCGAGGATTTTGGCGAAACCACTCACATAGATGGTGCGCCGCAGGCCGTCGAGCACCGACAGCCGCGTGGCGTGTTCGGGCGCGATGTGGCTGTAGGTGTCGTCTTCCACCACATGAAAGTTGTGCTGCTGTGCCAGCTGCAGCACCTGGTGCGCACTGCCGGGCGACAGGCAATAGCCCGTGGGGTTGTGGAACACGCTCACGCTCACGAACAGCTTGGGGGCGTGGGCCTCGCAATAGCGCGCCATCACGGCCAGATCGGGCCCGTCGGCGCGACGCGGCACGGGCAGGATGTGCATGCCCAGGGCATCCAGGCGCGCAAACTCCACCGACCAGCCGGGCTCCTCGACCATCACCGGGTCGCCGGGCCGCAGCAGCGTGCGGCTGACGATGTCGAGCGCATGGGTGGCGCCCACCGTGGTCATGATCTGCCCGGCCCGCGCGGGAATGCCCAGGCCAGCCAGCTTGCGCGCCAGCACCTGGCGCAGGCCGGGGTCGCCCATGGGTTCGCCATACTGCAGTGAGCCCTCTTGCAACGCCCGGCTGCCGGTGACTTTGCGCACCGCCGCCGCCATGAAGCCCGTCTCCAGCCAATCGGCCGGGAACACGCCCGCGCCGGGTTGCGGATGGGTGGACGCCTGGTGGAACATGCCCCGGATCAGCGCCGTGGCGTTGATGCGCGAACCTGAGGGCAACGACCCCGTGCCCGTGGCCGCCCTGAGCGCCACACCTGCTACATTTTGTATAGCTGCTTGCGCTTGCCCCTCTTGGGCTAGCGCCCCATTCTGCACAAAATCCCGCACAAAAAAGCCGCGCTGGCTGCGCGCCTCTACCAGGCCCTGGGCCTGCAACTGGTCGTAGGCTGCCACCACGGTGTAGGGGCTCACGCCCTGCTGGCGCGCGCATTCGCGCACCGACGGCAAGCGCGCGCCCGCAGGCAGCAGGCGCGAACGGATGCGCTCGGCAAAACGCTCGGCCAGCTGTTCGGTCAGGGTGTGGTTGCTGTAACGGGTCAACATGCGGGGCCTTGTGCAGAAATGCCGACTGTGCTGACACAACCACCACTACAGATGGTTTGATTGTCAGATTAACTGTACCGGTACTGTATTGCCATTGCCTCTACAGTAACAGCCCAACATTCTCTTTTCAAGGCCATGCCACCTGTTGAATTCACTGCCCTGCTGGCACTGGCCACCGCCATGAGCTTCAGCCCCGGCCCCAACACCACGCTGTCCACCGCGCTGGCGGCCAACCGGGGCCTGCGCCACGCAATGCGCTTTGTCTGCGCCGTGCCCGTGGGCTGGAGCGCCCTGCTGCTTTTGTGCGCGGGCGGCTTGGGCGCCGCGGTGGTGGCGGTGCCCGCGCTGCGCTGGGCCATCAAGGCCGTGGGCATTGCGTACCTGGTGTGGCTGGCCTGGAAACTCAGCCAGAGCGGCCAGTTGGGCGAGGCCGACGCTGCCCGCATGGACGTGGGCTTTTGGCAAGGCGCGGCACTGCAATTCGTGAACATCAAGGCCTGGCTGCTGTCGCTGACCATCGTGGCGGGCTGGATCGTGGGGCGCGAAGACAGCCTGCAGCGCCTGGCCGTGGTGCTGCCCGTGATGGCCCTGTTTGCGCTGACCAGCAATTTTGCGTATGCCTCCGTGGGCGCGTTGCTGCGCCACTGGCTGGCGCACGGGCGCCGCCTGCTGTGGTTCAACCGCGCCATGGCGCTTGTCTTGGTGGTGACGGCGGCCTGGATGGTGCGCGCATGACGCCGCCCCGCGCCCATCCAGCCCACGGCGCTGAGGCCCGCGGGCTGGCCCTGGGCCTGCTCGGCGTGACGATCTTTGCCCTGACCCTGCCCATGACCCGGCTGGCCGTGGGCACACCCGATGCGCCACTGATGTCGGGCCTGTTCATCGCTATGGGGCGCGCGGCCCTGGCGGGGCTGCTTTCGGGGGCGCTGCTGCTGGCGCTGCGGGCACCGCTGCCGCAGCGCGCCGACGCCTGGCCGCTGGTGCTGACAGCGCTCGGTGTGGTGTTTGGCTTTCCGCTGCTCACCTCGATAGCCATGCGCCATGTCAGCGCCGTGCACGCCAGCGTGATCGTGGGCGTGCTGCCGCTGGCCACTGCGGCTGTGGGCGCGCTGCTGCACCGCCAGCGCCCGTCGCCAGCCTTCTGGGCCTGTGCGGCGCTGGGCACCGGGCTGGTGGTGGGGTTTGCCGTGTTGCGCTCGGGCGCCGCCGGGCTGGCGCTGCACCCGGCCGATCTGCTGCTGGGTGCCATGCTGTGCGCGGCCGTGGGCTATGGTTTTGGCGCGCGGCTGTCGCAGCACATGCGCGCCGAGTTCGTGATCTGCTGGGCACTGGTGATCTCGCTGCCAGTCACGGCGCCGCTGGCCGCGCTGTCGTGGCCTGACGTGTCCGTACCCGCCGTCGCCTGGAGCGGGTTTGCCTATGTATCGGTTTTCTCGATGTGGCTGGGCTTTTTTGCCTGGTACCGGGGCCTGGCGCTGGGCGGCACGGTGCGCGTGAGCCAGGTGCAACTGGTGCAACCCTTTCTGGGCATGTTGTTTGCCGTGCCCCTGCTGGGCGAGGGCCTGGACGCGGTGAGCGCAGGCTTTGGCCTGGCTGTGATGGCCACCGTGTTGCTGGGCCGTCGCATGCCGGTGCGGGCGCGGGCCACGCAGGGATGACGATGACAACCCGCCACGAACCCCCACAACCCCCACGGGCCCACGCCGAGACAGGCGCGTTACGCCCATCGGGCGGGTTAAAGTGCGACCCCATCGGTCCACCCGCACCCCCTGGCCCCGCCGCAAAGCGGCCCTTTTAATCGGATGACAAGCGCGCCCCTGCCGGGCGCCCACTGGAGATGACTGCATGACGAACTGGACCCTGGCTGCACGCGCCGCCAAGATGAACCCCTCGGCAATCCGCGAGATCCTCAAACTGACCGACAAGCCCGGCATCATCAGCCTGGCCGGCGGCCTGCCCTCGCCCAAGGCGTTCCCTCTTCAGGAGTTCACCGCGGCCTGCAACACCGTGATGGCACGCGACGGCGCGGCCGCCCTGCAATACGCCACCAGCGAAGGCTTTGCCCCCCTGCGCCAGGCCGTGGCCGACATGCTGCCCTGGGCGGTGGACCCGGACCAGGTGCTCATCACCACCGGCTCGCAACAAGCGCTCGATCTGATCGGCAAGGTGTTTCTCGACAAGGACAGCCGCATGCTGGTGGAAACGCCCACCTACCTGGGCGCGCTGCAGGCCTTTGCGCCGCAAGAACCGCTGGCCGTGAGCGTGGCCAGCGACGACGACGGCATTCTGGTGGACGACTTTGCCGCCAAGGTGGGCACCGGCGCCGACAAGGCCCGCCTGGCCTATGTGCTGCCCAACTTCCAGAACCCCACGGGCCGCACCATGACCGAGGCACGCCGCGCCGCGCTGGTGGCCAAGGCGGCCGAGCTGAACATTCCGCTGATCGAAGACAACCCCTATGGCGACCTGTGGTTTGGCGAGGCCCCACCCGCGCCCCTGACCGCCCGCAACCCCGACGGCTGCATCTATATGGGCTCGTTTTCCAAGGTGCTGGCCCCGGGCCTGCGCATCGGATTTCTGGTCGCGCCCAAGGCCATCTACCCCAAGCTGCTGCAAGCCAAGCAGGCGGCCGACCTGCACACGCCCGGTTTCAACCAGCGTGTGGTCGCCGAAGTGATCCGGGACGGTTTTCTCGACCGCCATGTGCCCACGATCCGCGCACTCTACAAGCAGCAGCGCGACACCATGCTGGACGCGCTGGAGCGCGAAATGGCCGGCCTGGATGTGACCTGGACGCGCCCGGCGGGTGGCATGTTCCTGTGGGTGATGCTGCCCGAAGGCATGGATGCGCAGGCCCTGCTGCCGGCGGCCGTGGAGCGCAACGTGGCCTTTGTGCCCGGTGCGCCGTTTTATGCCGAACACCCCGACACCCGCACCCTGCGCCTGTCGTATGTCACCGCGACCAGCGACGAGATCCGCACCGCCATCGCCGCGCTGGCAGCGGCCATCCGCGCGCAACTGGCAAAGGGCTGAGCATGTTGCGGCTATGGGGGCGGCTCTCGTCCATCAATGTGCGCAAGGTGGTATGGACCGCGCAGGAATTGGCGCTGCCCTTGCAGCGCACCGATGCCGGGGGGCAATTTGGCATCGTGCGTGACCCACATTACCTGGGCCTCAACCCCAACGGCCTGGTGCCCCTGATCGAAGACGAAGGCGGCGTGGTGCTGTGGGAGTCGAACACCATCGTGCGCTACCTGTGCGCCCGCTATGCACCCGGCCAGCTCTATCCCGAAGCCCTGCCTGCCCGGTTTGTGGCCGAGCAATGGATGGATTGGCAGCAAACAACGCTCAACCCTGCCGGGCGCGACGCCTTCATGCAGTGGATTCGCACACCGGCCACGCAGCGCAACGAGGCGCTCATCCACCGCTCGGTGGCGGCCACCGAAGCGCTGTTGGCGCTGCTGGACGCGCACTTGGCGCACCAGCCCTTCATGGCAGGCGAGCACTTCACCATGGCCGACATTCCGGTGGGCTGCGAGATCCATCGCTGGTGGGGCCTGCCCCAGGAACGCACCGCCCGGCCCCACCTGGAACGCTGGTTCCAGGCCCTGCGCGAGCGCCCCGGCGCACGCGGCGTGCTGGACCAGCCGCTGTCCTGAGTTCTTTCCTTCCAAGTCCCGCCATGCGCCAACGCCCTTTTCTGCAGGTCGACGTATTCACCCCCGAGCCCTACCGTGGCAACCCGCTGGCCGTGGTGCTGGACGGTGAAGGCCTCACGGCAGAAGCCATGCAGCAGTTCACCAACTGGACCAACCTGTCCGAAGCCACGTTTGTGCTGCCGCCCACGCCCGAGGGCCGCGCAGCGGGGGCCGATTACCGCGTGCGCATCTTCAGCCCGGGCCGCGAGCTGCCGTTTGCCGGCCACCCCACGCTGGGCAGCTGCCATGCCTGGCTGCAATCGGGCGGCCAGCCCCTCGTGGCGGGCCGCGTGGTGCAGGAGTGCGGCGTGGGCCTGGTCGCGCTGCGCCAGGACGATGACCGCCTGGCCTTTGCGGCCCCACCGTTGATCAAAAGCGGCCCGCTCGACGAAGCCGATGTGGCCCGCATCGCCCAGGGCCTTGGTGTGGCGCGCAGCGACATCCTGCACCACGCCTGGTGCGACAACGGCCCGAACTGGCGCGGCGTGATGCTGCGCTCGGCCGCGCAGGTGCTGGCCTTGAAGCCCGACGGCGCCATCCTTGCCGGGCTGGATGTGGGCGTGGTCGGCCCCCGTGGCAAGGTCGGCGTGGTGGGCAGCAGTGATGCGGACGGCATCGCCTTCGACGTGCGCGCCTTCTTCCCCGGCAACAACGGCCTGGCGGAAGACCCCGTCACGGGCAGCCTCAATGCCGCGCTGGCGCAATGGCTTATTGGCGCAGGCCTCGCGCCCGCGCGCTACGTGGCCAGCCAGGGCACGGCGCTGGGCCGCGCCGGGCGGGTGCATGTTGAACAAGATGGCGCGGATATCTGGGTGGGCGGCCACACCGTCACCTGCATCAGCGGCACGGTGCGGCTGTAAAAAACAAGCCAAAACAGCTCCAAGCGGCCATTCAGCAAGCGCCAGCAGCTATCAAAACAGAAGTTTTCTCCATGCCCCTTCCCACCCTGGCCGACATCGAAGCCGCCGCACAGGTGGTTTACCGCGACTTTGCCGCCACGCCGCAATACCGCTGGGCGCTGCTGAGCGAGCGCCTGGGCACCGACTGCTGGCTCAAGCACGAAAACCACACCCCCGTGGGCGCTTTCAAGATCCGGGGTGGCCTGACCTACTTCGACCAGCTCGCGCGGCGCGGCGCACTGCCGCGCGAGGTGGTCAGCGCCACGCGCGGCAACCACGGCCAGAGCATGGGCTGGGCCGCGCGCCGCCACGGTGTGGCCTGCACCATCGTCGTGCCACGCGGCAACTCGGTCGAAAAGAACACCGCCATGCGTGCCCTGGGCGTCAGGCTCATCGAGCACGGCAGCGACTTCCAGGAGGCGCGCGAACACGCCATGCAGATCGCGGCCGAGCGTGGCGCGCACATGGTGCCAAGCTTTCACGCCGACCTGCTGCGTGGCGTAAGCACCTACTGGTGGGAGTTTTTGCGCGCCGTGCCGCAGCTCGATGTGGTGTATGTGCCCATCGGCCAGGGCTCGGGCGCTTGTTCGGCGATTGCGGCCAAGCTGGCACTCGGCCATGGCGTGCGCGTGGTGGGCGTGGTCAGCAGCCATGCCACCACCTATGCCGACTCGGTGGCCGCAGGCCGCGTGGTGGAGGCCCCGGTGACCACCCAGCTGGCCGACGGCATGGCCTGCCGCGTGGCCGACGCCGCGGCACTGGCCATCATTGCACCGCACATCGACCACATCGTGCAGGTCAGCGACAACGAGGTGGCCGCCGCCATGCGCGCCTTGTTCACCGACACGCACAACGTGGCCGAAGGTGCAGGCGCCGCAGCCTTCGCGGCGGCGCTGCAAGAGAAAGACCGGCTTGCGGGCCAGACGGTGGGCGTGGCGCTCACGGGCGGCAATGTGGATGCGGACATCTTCAGCCAGGTGCTGCACCCCGCACCCTGAACCGGCGGCAGCCACAGGCCCCGGCCTTGCGTACAGGGCGGCCAGCACCGCGTGGTTCGCTTCTCTTTCAATAGCATGCGTCGCCCGCGAGACATAGGCAGACTGGCTATTCCCCTAAATTCCCGCCATGGGAACCCTCTACCTTGTGCGCCACGGCCAGGCCTCGTTTGGTGCCGACGATTACGACCAGCTCAGCACGCGGGGGCGTGAGCAGGCGGTGCGGCTGGGCGAACACTGGCGCGCACAGGGCCAGGCATTTGACGCCATCCTTACCGGAACGCTGCGGCGCCACACGCAGACGCTTGAAGGCATTGCCGAAGGCCTGCAGATCACCCCCGAGCCGCTGCAGATGCCGGGCCTGAACGAATACGACAGCCTGGCGCTCATTCGCGCCATCCACCCGCAACCCCTGGCCAAGCCCGACACGCCCGAGCTATACCGCCACCATTTCCGCCTGCTGTGCGACGCGCTGGCGCAATGGATGGCGGGCGTCATCAGCCCGCAGGGCATGCCCAGCTGGGACGAATTTGCCGGCGGCGTGCGCGCCGCGCTCGACCATGTGCGCCACCAGCACGCGGGGCACAACGTGCTGCTGGTCAGCAGCGGTGGCCCCATTTCGGCGGCAGTGGGCGAGGTGCTGGGCACCGCGCCCGAGGTGACCATTGCGCTGAACATGCGCATCCGCAACAGCGCCGTGACCGAGTTCAGCGTGTCGCCCAAGCGGCTGATGCTGCAGACCTTCAACACCCTGCCGCACCTGAACGGGCGCGAGCATGCCGACTGGGTGACGCACGCCTGATTCCGTTTCTAAATCACCCGTGTCGTCGTTGCTTCGCCTTGTCGTGCTACAGCACTGCCTGCGGCTTCGCGCCTAGACACGAATGATTTGGAAACGGAATGATCACAGAGGCATCGGCCCGCTTCATGCAGGCTGTCAAAGCCCGCAGCAGGCGCCCAGCACCAGCGCGGCCTCCAGCGTGAACCCGCCCGCGGCAATGCACTCGCGCACCTGGGCGGGGCTCCACAGCTCAAACCGCTCCACCTCGCCGTCCTGGTTGCGGGGTTCCAGCCCTTCGGGCACGGTGCAGCGAAACCAGTCGATGCGCTCGACCATGTAGCCCACGCCACCGCCCTCGCGGCTGGGGCGGCTGAAATCCACCTGACCGCCGTGTTCAGAGCCAAGCAATTCAGGCAGGCGCAAGCCCGCCTCCTCCCAGGTTTCGCGCTCCAGCGCCTGTTGCAAGGTGTCGGCGGCCGAGACCATGCCGCCCATCAACGTGTCCCACATGCCCGGGTTGTTGGGCTTGGTTTTGGAGCGTTGCTGCACCCAGATGCGTCCATCCGGCGCCCTGCCCACCAGGTGCACGGCCCGCGTGGCAATGCCCAGCACACGCACGGCGCCGCGCTCGATGGTGCCCAGCCGCTCGCCATGGGCGTTGCACACCGCCAGTTGCTCGTCGCGCCACGGGCCGCACTGGCCCTGGGCGCGCAGGGCCTGCGCCAGCAGGTTCAGCGCAGGGGTGACGGCGTCGGGCGCCACATCGAGGTGCCACGTCCATTCACCAGAATGCTCCTGATTCAGTAGCTGGTAGCGCTTATCTGATAAGCGCCAAAGGTCGATTTGGCTCAAAATCCCGGTCGCCACCGACCCCACGGCCTGCCCCGCCACCCACAGGGGCTCACGCGCTTGCGCGGGCGGCTGACGGACAGCCGCGCGGGCCGTGGCCAGCCATTCGGCGGCAGACGCTTTGGCGGCCAGCGTCACAGCGTGAGGATGGTCGAGCCGGTGGTCTTGCGCGCTTCCAGGTCGCGGTGCGCCTGCTGCACCTCGGCGAGTGGGTAGCGCTGGTCGATGTGGATCTTCACCCGCCCGCTGGCCACCACGGCAAACAGGTCGTCGGCCATGGCCTGGGTGCTTTCGCGCGTGGCGATGTGGCTGAACAGCGTCTGGCGCGTGACATACAGCGAGCCCTTGGCACCCAGCGCGCCGGGTGCAAAAGGCGCCACCGGGCCCGAGGAGTTGCCGAAGCTGGCCATCAGGCCAAACGGGCGCAGGCATTCCAGCGACTTGTCCCAGGTGTCCTTGCCCACCGAGTCGTACACCACCTTCACGCCCTGGCCTGCGGTGATTTCTTTCACGCGCGCCGCAAAGTCTTCGGTGGCGTAGTTGATGGCGTGGGCCGCGCCATTGGCCAGCGCCAGCTGGCACTTGGCATCGGTGCCAGCGGTGGCGATGAGCTGCAGCCCCAGCACCTTGGCCCACTGGCAGGCGATCAGGCCCACACCTCCGGCGGCGGCATGGAACAGCACATGGTCGCCGGGGTGCAGCCCCTCCACCGGCAGCGTCTTTTTCAGCAGGTATTGCGCCGTGAGGCCCTTGAGCATCATGGCCGCGCCGGTCTCGAAGCTGATGGCGTCGGGCAGCTTGCACACGCATTTGGCGGGCATCACGCGCGCCTCGCAATAGGCACCGGGCGGCTGGCTGGCATAGGCGGCGCGGTCGCCCACCTTCAGGTGCGTGACGCCCTCACCCACGGCTTCGACCACGCCGGCGGCCTCCATGCCGATGGTGGCGGGCAGGTTGAGCGGGTACAGACCCGTGCGGTGGTAAACATCGATGAAGTTCAGGCCGATGGCGTGGTGCCGGATGCGGATTTCACCCGGCCCGGGCTCACCCACGGCCACGTCAACCAGGTGAAGTTCTTCGGCGCCACCGGGCTGGCGGATCTGGACGGCAAGGCTCATGAAAACGGTCTCCTGTAATGGATGCGACAAGGGGGCTGTCATCCTGCCATGAATCTGCAAGCCTCGCTGGGGCCCCACCGTTACAGTGACGGCATGACTCAACGACTGACGCCCGGCACGGTGGCGCTGCTGGTGACGGCGCCGCTGCTGTGGGCCGGCAATGCCGTGGTGGGCCGCCTGGTTCATGACCTGGTGCCGCCCATCACCCTCAATTTTTTGCGCTGGGCGCTGGCCCTGGCACTGCTGTTGCCGCTCACGCACCGCGTGCTGCGCCCGGACAGCCCGCTGTGGCCGCACTGGCGGCGCTATGCGCTGCTGGGGCTGCTGGGGGTGGGCCTGTACAACGCACTGCAATACTTGGCGCTGCAGACCTCCACACCCATCAACGTGACGCTGGTGGGCTCCAGCATGCCGGTGTGGATGCTGGCGGTGGGCGCGCTGTTTTTTGGCGTAGCCGTCACGCGTCGGCAGCTGGCGGGCGCGGCCCTGTCAATGATCGGCGTGCTCACCGTGCTCAGTCGGGGCGAGTGGAGCCAGCTGCTGGCGCTGCGCCTGGTGGCGGGCGATCTGTTCATGCTGCTGGCCACGATTTCATGGTCGTTCTACAGCTGGCTGCTGGTGCGCACCAGCGAGCCCGCCAGCGTGCGCGGCGACTGGGCCGCCTTTCTGACAGGGCAGATGGTGTTTGGCCTGGCCTGGTCGGGCGTCTTTGCCAGCGCCGAGTGGGCCACGGGGCACACGCACATTGCATGGGGCTGGCCGCTGGTGGCGGCGCTGCTGTTCATCGCCATCGGTCCGGCGCTGGTGGCCTACCGCTGCTGGGGCATTGGGGTGCAGCGGGCCGGGCCGGCAGTGGCCGGGTTCTTCTCCAACCTGACCCCGCTGTTTGCCGCCTTGCTGTCGGCGGCGTTTCTGGGCGAAGCGCCCAGCGGCTACCACGCTGTGGCGTTTGCACTGATCGTGGGCGGAATTGTGGTGTCGTCGCGGCGCTGAAGGTTTTTTAATCAAAACAGCCGCCCGCGCTTTGTGGACAAGCGCAAGCAGCTATCAAAAACTAAGCGCCATCACACAGCGCCATGCAACGCCGTCAGAACGTGCCGGGGTAGGCGCCGCCGTCGGCCAGCACATTCTGGCCCGTCATGTAGCCCGCATGCACGCTGCACAGGAACGCGCAGATGGCACCAAACTCATCGGGGTTGCCAAAGCGGCCGGCCGGGATCTGCGCCTGCTGGGCGCGGCGCACGTCGTCCAGGCTTTTGCCGGACTTGGTGGCCGCAGCGCCCAGCGTGGTGGCAAGGCGGTCGGTGTCGAACTTGCCCGGCAGCAGGTTGTTCAGGGTGACGCCCTGCGCTGCCAGCTTGCTGCGCGCGGCGCCTGCCACAAAACCGGTGAGCCCGCTGCGTGCGCCGTTGGACAGGCCCAGGATGTCAATCGGCGCCTTCACCGCACTGGAGGTGATGTTGACGACGCGGCCAAAACCCCGCGCAGCCATGCCATCCACCGTGGCCTTGATGAGCTCGATGGGGGTGAGCATGTTGGCGTCCACCGCCTTGATCCAGGCGTCGCGGTCCCAGTCGCGAAAATCGCCCGTGGGTGGGCCACCCGCGTTGGTGACCACGATGTCGAAATCGCGCCCCGGCCCGCCGGGCACGGCAAAAACAGCGGCCCGCCCCTCGGGGGTGGTGATATCGGCGGCCACCGTCAGCACCACGGGTTTGGTGCCATTTTGGCCTCTGGCGCTTGCTGCGTCTGCGCCAGCAGCTATTAATTGAGAAGCAGCCACCTGCAGTGCATCGGCGTTGCGCGCGTTGATGACCACGTTCACGCCCTCGCGCACCAGCGCCTGCGCGCAACCAAACCCCAACCCCTTGCTGGCACCACACACCAGCGCCCATTTGCCCGCGATTCCCAGATCCATAAAAACTCCCGATTGCTGGCCGCAACTCGCAGCCGTTTCAAATCATAAATGGGGCCTGCGCGGGCGACCGCCGTGGCCCGGCGGTGCCCCCACGGCGCGGTTGGTTGCCCCGGCGGGTGGGGCGCCCGTGGAGCGTCAGCGCACCGGCTGGCGCGACATGCGCGTGAACACAAAAATGCCCGCAATCACCAGCGCAGTGCCCGCCGCCACCCACAGCGTGAAGGGCTCACCCAGAATCCACACCCCCATGAGGATGGTGGACAGCGGGCCCACCATGCCGGTCTGGGCCGCCATTCCGGCGCCAATGCGCTCGATGGCCATCATCACCATGAGCACCGGCGCCGCGGTGCACAGCGTGGCATTGAGCACCGACAGCCAGATCACCTCGGGCGCCACCACCGCCGCGCTCAGGGGCCGCAGCAGCACAAACTGCAGCAGGCAGCACAGGCAGGCCACCGTGGTGGCCAGGCCCACCAGCCGCAGCGAGCCGATGCGCTTGACCATCTCGCCGCTGTAAACAAGGTAGATGGCATAGCTGACGGCGCTCAGAAACACCAGCAGCGCGCCCCAGGCCGCATCGGCGCCCTGCAGCCGGGCCTCCAGGCCAAACACCAGCACCACGCCGCAGTAACTGATGGCCATGCCCAGCGCTTGGCCCCAGCGGATGCTGCGGCCATACAGCACCCAGCCCAGCATCATCACCAGCGTGGGGTTGAGGTACAGGATGAGCCGCTCCAGGCTGGCGCTGATGTAGGCCAGCCCGGCAAAATCCAGAAAGCTGGCCAGGTAGTAGCCCGTGACACCCAGGCCTGCCACGCCCAGCCAGTCGCGGCGCGACAAAGGCGGCTTGCCCCGGCTGGCCCACCACGCCATCACGGCAAAAATGGGCAGCGCAAACAGCATGCGGTACATGATGAGCGTGACCGCATCCACGCCATGGCGGTAGGCCAGCTTGACGATGATGGCCTTGCCGCTGAAGGCGATGGCGCCGAACAGCGCCAGCAATAAACCAGTTGCTACATTTTTTCTAGCTGCTTGCGCTTGCTGTGATTGGGCTGTAGGCACTTTTGATTAAAACTCACACCAACGCATTCAAAACCCGGCCGCCAGGCCGTCGCGGCGCGCATCGCTGGCAGCCAGGTAGCCATGCACCTTGGGGTCGCCCATGCGCCAGATGAACTGGCCCGCGCCAAAGTCCTGGTAAGAGTCCTGCAGCACGTCGATGCGGTGGCCCAGCGCCTGCAAGCCCTGCACGGTGGCGGGCTGCATCGACGCCTCGACGTTGATCGACAGCCCCGCATTGAAGCGCCAGCGCGGCGCGTCGCAGGCCATCTGCGGGTTCTGGCCGTGGTCGAGCATGCGCACCAGTGTCTGCATGTGGCCCTGGGGCTGCATGTTGGCGCCCATCACGCCATAGCTCATGACGGGCTGCCCGTCCTTCGTGACAAAGGCTGGAATGATGGTGTGAAACGGCCGCTTGCCCGGCGCCACCAGATTGGCCCGGTTGGCACCTGCCGGGTCAGTGCTGAACCCGAAACCCCGGTTTTGCAGGCTGATGCCGAACGTGGGCTCCACGCAGCCCGAGCCAAAGCCGGTGAAGTTGCTCTGGATGAAGCTCACCATCATGCCGTTCTCGTCGGCCGCTGTGAGGTAGATGGTGCCGCCCTTGACCGGGTTGCCCGCCCCAAAATCCTGCGCCTGGTTCATGCGGATGAGTCTGGCACGGGAAGCGAGGTAGCCGTCATCGAGCATTTGCGCGGGGGTCACCTCCATCCAAGAAGGCTCGGCCACATAGCGGTACACATCGGCAAACGCCAGCTTCATGGCCTCGATCTGCAGGTGCTGGGCCTCGGGCCCGTCCACCGGCAGGCTGGCCAGGTCAAACTGCTCCAGGATGCCCAGCGCAATCAGGGCGGCAATGCCCTGGCCGCTGGGCGGAATCTCGTGCAACGTGTAGCCCCGGTAGTTGCGGGCAATGGGCGTCACCCATTCGGGCCGGTGCGCGCCCAGGTCCGCCAGACTGAGGCTGCCGCCGTGGGCCTGCGCAAAGGCAGCCATGGCCTGGGCGATTTCGCCGGTGTAAAAGGCCTCGCCGCGCGTGGCACCAATGGCGCGCAAGGCGCGCGCGGCGGCCGGAAACTGGAACAGCTCGCCCACCTGCGGCGCGCGCCCCCAGGGCATGAAGCTTTGCGCAAAACCGGGCTGCGATTGCAGTTCGGGCACAGCGGCGGCCCACTTTTGCTGCACCACCACGGGCACCAGGTAGCCACGCTCGGCGATCTCGATGGCGGGTGCCATGAGGTCGGCAAACGGCAGCTTGCCAAAGCGCTCTGACAGCGCCACCCAAGCGCTCACGGCGCCGGGCACGGTGACAGAGTCGATGCCGCGCTTGGGCGGCGTGGCCGCACCGGTGCCGTAGCGGCGATGAAAATACTCCGGCGTCCACGCCTGCGGTGCGCGGCCCGACGCATTCAAGCCATGCAGCGCCTTCCCGTCCCACAAGATGCAGAACGCATCGCTGCCCAGGCCGTTGCTGACTGGCTCACACAGCGTCATGGCGGCGGCGGCGGCCACGGCGGCATCCACCGCATTGCCGCCCTGCTGCAGCATGCGCAAACCGGCCTGCGCGGCCAGCGGGTGCGAGGTGGAACAAAGGTTGCGCGCAAACACCGGCAAGCGGGTGCTGGCATAAGAGGGGGTGTAGCTGAATGGCATGCAGCGATTATCGGCCGCTTGCCCGCAGCGCGCCGAGACCCTTCAGCGGCCAAAAACCCGGCTCAGCGCTCTCCGGAGGGGGCAGCGGCGCGGGGGCGCAGGCGGCGCAGCCCCGAACGGCCCGGTGCGAGCCAGTGCGGCAAGCGCCATGCAAAACCCCAGGGGCGTTTTCAGAACGCTTTCAGTGCTTGCGAAACACCCGGTGGTGCAGCCGCCGCAGCGACCACCACACGCCCACCGCCACCACCGGAATCGCCACAGCCGCCGTGGTCTCGGGCGACAGGGGCCAGCCCAGCTTTTGCGCGCCCTTGGCCAGGTAGCTCACCAGCCCCACGATGTAATAGGTGATGGCGGCTACCGACAGGCCTTCCACCGTGGACTGCATCTGCAATTGCAAATCCTGCCGGTGGTTCATGGTGGTCAGCAGCGCCTGGCTGCTTTGCTGCTGCTCGATTTCGACGCGGGTGCGCAGCAGGTTGCTCATGCGCGAGACGCGCTGCGACAGCGCGTCCTGGCGCCGCGTGGCCCACTCGCAGGTGCTGCGCGCGGGCGTGAGCCGGCGGTCCATGAACTCGCGAATGGTCTGCATGCCCGCCAGGCGCGATTCGGCGATGTCCTGGATGCGGCGGTCCACCAGTTCAAAGTAGGCACTGCTGGCCGAAAACCGGGAATGCGTGGCGGCATACTGGCTTTCCACCTGCCCGGCCAGCCGTGTCAGGCGGTCGAGCAGCGCGGGCTCGGCATCGCGGTTGGCGGTGCGGATGGCATCGGCCAGCTCGGCCAGCTCGCGCTCGGCAAAGGCCAGCACATTGGCGGCATCGCGGGCTGCGGGCAGGCCCAGCAGGGCGGCCATGCGGTAGGTTTCGATCTCCAGCAGGCGCTGCACCAGGCGCCCCAGGCGGCGCGGTGTCATGCCGCCGGCCAGCAGCACCATGCGCGAAAAACCATCGGCATGGATGGCAAA
This sequence comes from Acidovorax sp. JHL-3, assembly GCF_000526295.1. NCBI lineage: Bacteria > Pseudomonadati > Pseudomonadota > Betaproteobacteria > Burkholderiales > Comamonadaceae > Acidovorax > Acidovorax sp. JHL-3. The sequence goes on along the minus strand of NZ_JAFU01000001.1, from coordinate 1,262,797 downwards.
GTCGGTGTACAGCTCGCCATGCCCGTCGGCCACGGTGGAGGCCACCAGCGTGTCCTCGTGCAGCACATGCCTGACCAGCGACCCCGAGCCAAACTGCTGGGTGGGCAGCACCCACAGGTTCAGGCTGCACAGACACTGGCCCGGCAGCGCCGCCAGCCATTCGCGCGGCACCACGTCGATGGCGCTGGTGGGATCGCGCTCGCCAAAAGCCTCGACGGGTGTGGGCACCATAAAGGTCCACGACACGAACTCGGTGTGCAACTCCCAGCGGATGCGAAACACACCCAGGTCCATGCGCAGGTGCGTGGTCTGCGCATCGGGCAGCGCCAGGTGGTGGTCGCGCAGCAGCGCCGCCACATGGGCGCGGCTGGCTTCGCGGCCGGCGGCATCGGCCAGCATGACGATGTGGGCAATGGCCAGCGGCGCCGTCAGGGCCTCGGGCGGGCGGGCGTGAATCTCGTTGTGCAGCATGACCCGGTGCGGGTGCTGCGTGGGGCGGTTGGGTGGTGGCATGCGGTCCTCGGTGCGCCATTGTGTACCGGGCGTTGCACCGTTTTGCCGAACCATCTTGCCAAAAAACAACGGCACCCGAGGGTGCCGTTGTGCTTGCAGCCGGGTCCCGCGCTGCGGGACCGGGGCGTTGGGTCAGTCTTCGACGAAGGCCTCTTCGCGCTTGTTCTTCACGGCAGGCAGCAGCACGATGATGAGCAGCAGGGCAGCGGCCGCCAGCAGACCGGCCGACAGCGGACGCGTGACAAACACGCTCCAGTCGCCACGCGAGAGCAGCAGGGCGCGGCGCAGGTTTTCTTCCATCATCGGGCCCAGGATGAAACCGAGCAGCAGGGGCGCGGGTTCGGTGCCCAGCTTGTGAAAGATGTAACCCACCAGGCCAAAGAGACCCACCATCCAGACATCCCAGGTGTTGTTGTTGGTGGAATACACGCCCACCGCACAGAACAGCACGATGGATGGGAACAGCCAACGGTAAGGCACCGTGAGCAGTTTGATCCAGATGCCGATCAGCGGCAGGTTCAAAACGATCAGCATGGCGTTGCCGATCCACATCGAGGCGATCAGGCCCCAGAACAGCTCGGGGTTGCTGGTCATCACCTGGGGGCCAGGCTGGATGTTGTGGATCGTCATGGCACCCACCATCAGCGCCATCACGGCGTTGGGTGGAATGCCCAGCGTGAGCAGCGGGATGAACGAGGTTTGCGAACCCGCGTTGTTGGCGGCCTCGGGAGCCGCCACGCCACGGATGTTGCCTTGGCCAAAGGGCACTTCGCCGGGGTGCAGCTTGGTTTTCTTTTCAATGGTGTAGGCAGCAAAAGCCGACAGCAGGGCACCGCCGCCGGGCAGGATACCCAGGGCAGAACCCAGCGCCGTACCGCGGATCACGGCGGGCAGCATGCGCTTGAAGTCTTCCTTGGTGGGGAACAGGCCTTCCACCTTGGCAGTGAACACTTCGCGGTCTTCTTCAGGACGCGAGAGGTTGGCAATGATTTCGCCGTAGCCGAACACGCCCATGGCAATGGTCACGAAGCCGATGCCGTCGGTCAGCTCAGGAATATCGAAGCTGAAACGGGCCACGCCCGAATTCACGTCGGTACCCACCAGGCCCATCAGCAGGCCCAGCACGATCATGCCCACCGCCTTGAGCAGCGAGCCCGAGGCCAGCACCACCGCGCCGATCAGGCCCAGGGTCATCAGCGAGAAGTATTCGGCGGGGCCGAACTTGAAGGCCACTTCGGTCAACGGAGGCGCGAAGGCCGCCAGAATCAGCGTGCCCACGCAACCGGCAAAGAACGAGCCCAGGCCGGCAGCCGCCAGCGCGGGTCCCGCACGGCCCTTGCGCGCCATCTGGTAGCCGTCGATCACGGTCACCACCGACGATGACTCGCCCGGCAGATTCACCAGAATGGCGGTGGTCGAGCCACCGTATTGCGCACCGTAGTAAATACCGGCCAGCATGATCAGCGCGGCCACGGGTGGCAGTGCATAGGTGGCGGGCAGCAGCATGGCGATGGTGGCCACGGGGCCGATGCCTGGGAGCACACCGATCAGCGTGCCCAGCAGGCAGCCTACAAAACAGTAGATCAGGTTCTGGAACGTGAAAGCAACGCCAAAACCGAGCGAGAGGTTGTCAAATAAATCCATGGTCAGTGCTCCTGCTTAACCCGTAATGAAACTCGGCCACACAGGAAACTGCAGCTTGAGCGCCCAGACGAATGCCACATAGCTGCCCACGGCAAGCACCGTGGCCAGAATGAACACGGCCTTTGCATTGAATTCATTGCCCGCTAGGCTGGCAACGAAGGTCAGCGCATAGATGCCAACAATCAGGCCCATGGCAGGAATACCAAAGCTGGGCAAGCCGGCCAAAAGGATGCCAAAGGTGAAGTTGGCGGCCAGAATGAAGAACAGCGGCTTCCAGGCCCACTTGCCGATCTTGTCTCCGTCCACGGTTTCCACCACGGTGGCCTTGAAGGCGATCAGGCTGCCAATCAGTGCCAGCAGGATGCCCAGCATCAGCGGGAAATAGCCCGGGCCCATGCGGGCGCCGGTGCCGACGTTGTAGGTTGTGGCGCCCCAGGCGAAGGCCACGCCGACGCACATGAACATGAGGCCGGCAAAAAAGTCTTTTTGACTCTTGATTTTCACGAATGTCTCCTAGGCGGAATCTCGACATCGCGATTGTGCTGGGAATACAGGCCCCCAGCGATGTGGATTCCACCTACACCCGGGCACCGCCGCCGCGCCTAGCCTTGTCGTGCTTTGCCGTGCCAAAAAGGGGCGCAGCGGCCACCCCCCGGGTCATTCGAGCGGCGGGGTCCCCGCCACCACCTCATCGAGCGTGGTCAGCCCTTCGGCCACGCGCAGGGCGCCAGCCAGGCGCAGGGGACGCATGCCGTCGGCCACGGCCTGGCGGCGCAGCACGTCGATCGATGGCGCCTGGGTGATCTTGTCCTTGAGCGCCTCGCTCACCGTGAGCAGCTCGTACAGCCCCATGCGCCCCAGAAAGCCCCCCATGCGGCAATCCACGCAGCCCACGGCCTTGAACGGCTGGTAAGTGCCCGAGAGCTTCCAGGGCTTGACCACCTCGGCCAGCGCCTCGGGCGCGGCCGAGGTGTCGGGCTGCTTGCACTGCTTGCACAGCGTGCGCACCAGGCGCTGGGCCAGCACACCGAGCAGCGTGGCATTGATCAGGTAAGACGGCACACCCAGCTCCATCAAGCGGGTGATGGCACTGGGCGCATCGTTGGTGTGCAGGGTGGAGAACACCAGATGCCCCGTGAGCGCCGCCTGGATGGCCATCTCGGCGGTTTCCAGGTCGCGAATTTCGCCCACCATGATGATGTCCGGGTCCTGGCGCATCAGGGCGCGCAGGCCTTCGGCAAAGTTGAAGTCGAGCTGCGGCTGCACCTGCGTCTGGTTGAAGCTGGGCTCGATCATTTCGATCGGGTCTTCCACCGTGCTCACGTTGACCTCTTCGGTGGCCACGCGCTTCAAGGTGGCATACAGCGTGGTGGTCTTGCCCGAGCCGGTGGGCCCGGTCACCAGGATGATGCCGTGCGGGCGCTTGACCAGCGCCTCCCAGCGCTGCGCGTCGTGCGGCGCAAAGCCCAGGGCATCCAGATTCTTGACGGTGTTGTCGGGGTCAAAAATCCGCATCACCATCTTTTCGCCAAACGCCGTGGGCAGCGTGGACAGGCGCATCTCCACCTCGTCCCCGCGCTGGTTGCGGGTCTTGATGCGGCCGTCCTGCGGGCGGCGCTTTTCCACCACGTCGATGCGGCCCAGCAGCTTGATGCGCGACACCATGGCGTTGTGCACGCCCATGGGCATCTGGTAGACGGGGTGCAGCACGCCGTCGATGCGAAAGCGGATCACGCCCTGCTCGCGGCGCGGCTCCAGGTGGATGTCGCTGGCGCGCTGGTCAAACGCGTATTGCCACAGCCAGTCCACCACCTTCACCACACCCTGGTCGTTGGCATCGAGCTGCTTGTTGCTTTTGCCCAGCTCCACCAGCTGCTCAAAACTGCTGCCACCCGAGTTGCCGCCCGCCTTCTGCGCCGCGCGCACCGACTTGGCCAGCGCAAAGAACTCGGCCGTGTAGCGGTGAATATCCTGCGGGCTGGCCACCACGCGGCGCACCGCGCGGCGCGACTGGCGCTCCACCTCGGCCACCCAGTCGTCAATGAAGGGCTCGGCCGTGGCCACCACCACCTCCTTGGCCGTCACCTGCACCGGCAGCACCTTGTGGCGCTCGGCATACTGGGCGCTCATGCTGTCGGCCACGCGGCCCACGTCCACCTTGAGCGGGTCGATGCGCAGGTATTGCAGGCCCGCGCGCTTGGCCAGGTATTCGGTAAGTGCTTCGATATCGAGCGGCTTGCCGTCGCTGGCGCGCGCCATGGACACGCTGGCCAGCCGCACCAGCGGATGCTGCGAGCTTTCGGCCTGCGAGCAGCGCGCAATGGTGCGCTGGGCTTCTTCCAGCGATATCACGCCATCGGAGCGCAACCAGTCCACCATGCGGCGCCAGTCCAGCGGGCCGACATGGATCGCAGGCGCAGCAGGCGCGGAGGTTTCGGGGAGGGTTTTCATCAGGGGCCTTGGAAGACGGTGCAATGGCTCGGCGCGCGGCTGCGGACGATCAGTCCACAACGGGTTTGAACACGCGCAGCCACTTGGCAGAGGGCAGATCCCAGCGCGCCTGGATGGCCTCGGCCCGCGCCGCCAGCTCGGTGCGTTTGGGCCGGCTGGGCGTGCGCTGCGCCAGCACCACGGTGTTGCCCTCGCGGGTGGGCTTGAAGGCCCACAGCGCGTCTTCGCCAAAGGCGCTGGCCATGCTCTTGAGGCTGCGCTCAAAGCTCGACGCGCGGCCAAACAGGTTGACGGTCATGCAGCCGTCCTCGGTCAGCAGGGCGCGGCAGTCGGCATAAAAATCAGGGCTGTCGAGCACCGGCGCGGCGGCTTCGTGGTCGTACAAATCCACGGCCAGGGCATCCACGGTGCCCAGCCACATCGGGTTCTTGATTTCCTCGGCTGCATCGGCCAGCACCACGCGCAGCTTGGGGCCATCGGGCGGCAGCTTGAACCACTGGCGGCACACCGCCAGCACCTGGGGGTTGAGCTCGATGGCCGTGGTGCACAGGCGCAGTTTCTTGTGGCAGAACTTGGTGATGGCCCCGGCCCCCAGCCCCAGCTGCATGGCATGGCGCTTGGTGACGCTGGCGGGCTCGACAAACAGCAGCCAGGCCATCATGCGCTGCACATACTGCAGCTCGATCTCGAACGGCTCGGCCACGCGCATGGAGCCCTGGATCCAGGGCGTGCCCAGGTGCAGGTGGCGCACCTCGCCATCGTCGGAGACACTCACTTCGGGCAGTTCTATCGCGGTTTTTTTATTGCGGGCCATTCACACCAATCCATGCCGGGCCAGCAGGTCGGCCCAGGCGGTCAATTTACGATCAAAACTCCAGGAGGCGTTGGCCGGGCTGGTCGACGGCAGCCGGTGCACCGGCACCCCCAGCAACGCCGTGCTGCGCGCATGCTTGAAGCTCTCCCCGCCATTGTGGGCGATGGCCGCCAGCCGGGGGCAGCGCGCACGCAGGCTCGCAAAGTCGTTGACCTGCGCATTGCGGATGCGGGTGTCCAGACTACCCACCCGCTCACAACTGGCGTACACATCCCACAGGCCCAGGCCCCGCGCCAACAACCAGTCGCAGCGCAGGCCGTAGTCTTGCCTGTCCGGCAGCGGGTGCTGCGGCCAGAGCGCCTGCACAATGCGCCAGAAATGGTTTTGCGGGTGCGCATAGTATTGCCCCGCCCGCAAGGAGGCCGCGCCCGGAAAGCTGCCCAGCACCAGCACCACCGTACGGTCGGACACCACGGGCGCCAAGCCCGTGAGGCGCTCGCCGCCGGGCGCCAGCAGCGGGCCAGCCCCCTCAGAGATTGGCGCGGCCAGATTGGGCGGCGCCGGTGGCGCGGGACGGGTGGTGGGGCGGTTGGTGGGGTACTCAGCCCCCGTTCTGTCCTTCATGCTTCGATTCTGGACTGAAACCCGGGGTACAGCCTTGTCACTATCAAATAAATAGCTACTTGCGCTTATCCAGCAAGCGCTAGAGGTCAAAAACACTTCAAATTTTCTGCACCAACCCGGCCAGGCGCGGCAGCGCCACACAGGCGTTGGCGCTGGTGCTGCGCGCCAGCGCAGCCAGCGGCAGGCCGCGCAGGCCCGCTACCACCTCGGCGATGCGGGGCAGCTCGGCCGGCGCGTTGCGCCCCTGCGGCTTTCCGGCAGCGCGCTGCTCGGCCGGGGTGTAAAGCCAGTGCGGCGGGATGTCGGGCGCGTCGGTTTCCAGCACCAGGGCCGATGCGGGCAACTCGGCCGCCAGCCGGCGCAATTGCAGCGCCCGGTCATAAGTCACCGCGCCGCCAAACCCCAGCCTGAACCCCAGCGCAATGAACGCCTGCGCCTGCTGCAGGCTGCCATTGAAGGCATGGGCGATGCCGCCCGGCACGGCAATGTCGCGCAGCCCCTTGAGCAGCTTGTCGGCCGAACGGCGTACATGCAGGATCACCGGCAGATCGAACCGGCGCGCCAGCTGCAGTTGCGCGCGGTAAAACTGCTCCTGCCGCGCGGGATCCAGTCCATTGGCAAAAAAATCCAGCCCGATTTCGCCGATGGCCACCAGGCGCGGGTCACGATGGTGCTGCTCCAGCGCCTGGGCCAGCAGCGCCAGGTCGGCATCGGCCGCCCGCGCGGTGTAGAGCGGGTGAATGCCCAGGGCGTAGCTGTCGCCGTGGCGGTGCGCGAGCTGGCGCACGGCATCCCAGTTGGCACGCTCTACCGCCGGAATCACGCAATGCGCCACGCCTGCTGCAGCCGCCTGCTGGCGCACGGTGTCGCGGTCGGCGGCAAACTCGGCGGCGTCCAGGTGGCAGTGCGTATCGATCCAGGAAGACATGCCGACATGATGCCCGACCAGCGCGCACCTGGCAGCGGCCTGGCAGCGGCCCGGCCACACAGCGGTGTGCATCAACCGGCGATCCGTGCTACTGTCAAACCCGTGCGCCACGCTCCGGCGCGACATTCCGTTTCCTCACCCCCGCGTGCCTGCAAAGGCGCGGCGCCCACAGCCCCCAAGGCGTGCGCACGGGCCGGGAAATGGCCATGGAACCAGAAGGTGACAGCATGCCACGGCCCGCCCTCTACAGCAGTTCCCGCCCCACCCGGCGCCCGGCAGAACCGGTGGCCGCAGTGGCCAGCGCGCCGCAGCCGTCACCACCGCTGGCACCGCCCGCCGAGGCATCCGCAACCACTGTCGCCCCGCGCAACCACCTGCGCGCCCTGTGGGCCACCGTGGTGCTGCTCACCGCGCTGCTGCTGGCCAGCCTGTGGCTGCACCCGGGCACCACGCCCCGCCGCATCACGCAGGACGACATCGACGCTGCCGTGCTGCGCACCCTGGAGACCACCACCTTTCCATCGCCCGCCACAGCGGCAGTGGAGGCCGTGGCGCCCTCGGTGGTGCGTGTGGCGAGCTACACGCGCAGCAAGAACGGCAAGAAAGAGCTCGAGCGCGGCATTGGCACGGGCGTGGTGATTGTGGATTCGGGAATCATCCTCACCAACCTGCATGTGGTGCAGGGCGCCAGCCGCATCACCGTCACTTTTCACGATGGGCTGGAAACCACCGCCAGCATCACCGGTGTCCAGCCCGAAAACGACCTGGCCGTACTGCAGGCCCACAAGGTGCCCGACGACCTGGCCGCCGCGCCGCTGCGCTCCACCCAAGACCTGCGGGCGGGCGACCAGGTGGTGGCCATCGGTTTTCCGTTTGGCATCGGGCCATCGGCGTCGGCGGGCGTGGTGTCGGGCCTGGACCGTGAATTCGATCCGCCCGAAGGCACCCGTCCGCTCACCAACCTGATCCAGTTCGACGCGGCCGCCAACCCCGGCAACTCGGGCGGCCCGCTGGTCACCATGGAAGGCGAGGTGGTGGGCATCGTCACCGCCATCCTCAACCCCACCGAGGCCCGCACCTTTATCGGCATCGGCTTTGCCGTGCCCATTGAAAACGCCGCGGCTGCGGTGGGCATGCCGCCGTTCTGAAATGGAACACCCCCTGAGTCGCTCCGCGCCTTCCCCCTCCAGGGGGACGACACCCTCGCTGCGGGGCGGCCCTTGCTCGGTGTCTCTCGCCTTGGCCGCGCCCGTCGTGTGGGCTGGTGACGGCCCGCAGCATCGTTGATCACTGACAAGGAAGGGAACCCATGGAAGCCGCAACGAACAACGCATCCACCGCCACGCTGATGGAGCAGGTGCTTTATGAGGTCAAGCGCGTCGTGGTGGGGCAAGACCGTTTTCTGGAACGTGTCATGGTGGCCATGCTCGCCCAGGGCCACCTGCTGGTCGAAGGCGTGCCCGGGCTGGCCAAGACGCTCACCGTCAAGACGCTGGCCCGCACCATCCAGGGCAGCTTCAAGCGCATCCAATTCACGCCCGACCTGGTGCCCGCCGACCTGGTGGGCACGCGCATGTACAACCAGAAAACCGGCGAGTTCATCACCACGCTGGGCCCGGTGTTCACGCACCTGCTGCTGGCCGACGAAATCAACCGCGCCCCCGCCAAAGTGCAAAGCGCCCTGCTGGAGGTGATGCAGGAGCGCCAGGTGACGATTGCCGGCGAAACCCACAAGGTGCCCGCGCCTTTTTTGGTGATGGCCACGCAAAACCCCATCGAGACCGAAGGCACCTACGCCCTGCCCGAAGCGCAGGTGGACCGCTTCATGATGAAGGTGCTGCTGGGTTACCCCACCGAGGAGGAAGAGTTCGTGATTGCCCAGCGCGCGCTGGCTGCGCCCGTGCAGGTGCTGCCCGTGGCCACCACGGCGCAGCTGTCGGCCCTGCAGGCCGAGTGCCGCAGCGTGTATGTGGACCCGTCGCTGCTGCAATATGCGGTGAAGCTCGTGGCGGCCACGCGGGCGCCCGCGCAGCATGGCGTCCAGGACATTGCGCAGTTCATTGCCTGCGGCGCCAGCCCGCGCGCCACCATCTGCCTGGCTGAAGGCGCGCAGGCCCTGGCCATGCTGCGCGGGCGCGCCTACGTGCTGCCCGAAGACATGACCGATCTGGCGGCCGATGTGCTGCGCCACCGGCTGTCGCTGTCGTACGAGGCGCTGTCGGACGGGCTGGATGCCGATGCGCTGATTGCCCGCATCATGGCCAAGATACCGGCGCCTGCGCGGCCTTTGCACCACCTGCAAAACAGCTTGGGCACTCACCATGAGCAACAAGCCGCCTGAACCCGCCACCGGGCAGCCCCTGCCCCGCTTGCCCGGCGAGGCCGACCGCCTGCTGCGGCAGCTGGAGTGGCATGTCATCCGGCGGCTCGACGGCCTGCTGCAGGGCGACTACCGCACGCTGGTGCGCGGCAGCGAGCTCGACCTGGCCGATCTGCGCGAGTACCAGCCCCACGACGATGTGCGCCACATCGACTGGAACGTCACGGCGCGCCTGAACGCGCCCCATGTGCGCGTGTTCACCGAAGACCGCGAAATGTCGGCCTGGTTTCTGCTGGACCTGAGCCCCTCCATCCACTTTGGCCCGCAGGGCCACGCCAAGCGCGACATCCTCACCGGCTTTGTGGCCGTGCTGGCGCGCCTGCTCACGCGCCACGGCAACCGCGTGGGTGCCATGCTGTATGGCGCGGGGGGTGCGGGTGGCGCAAAGGATGCAGAGGGCCGCAGCGCACGCGCGGTGGATGCCGTGCTGCCCCCGCGCAACAGCCGCGCGCAGGTGCTGCAACTGGTGCACCGGCTGCTGCAACCGGCCGCCGACCGGGCGGCGGGCGGCACGCAACTGGGCTTGCTGCTGCAGGCCGGGCTGGGCGGCATTCGCAGGTGCTCCACAGTGTTCGTGGTGTCGGACTTCATCAGCGCACCCGGCTGGGAAAAGCCGCTGGCCCAGCTGGCGCAGCGCCACGACGTGGTGGCCGTGCGCCTGTTCGATCCGCTCGAACTGGAGCTGCCCGACCTGGGCCTGGTGCTGTTGCGCGATGCCGAGACCGGCGAGCAACTGCAGGTCGACACGCACGACAAGGCCTTTCGCCAGCGCTTTGCCCGCCTGTCCGCCGAGCGCGAGGCCGCCCTGCGCACCGCCCTGGCCGCCGCGGGCGCCGACACGCTGGAGCTGCGCACCGATGACGACCTGATCGACGCCCTGCTGCGCTTCATGGACCTGCGCCAGCGCCGCGCCGGGCCGCGGCTGCGCGCTGTCCAGTCCAGCCCCCGCCCCACCACCGTGCTGGCCGGGCAGACCGCGCAGGCCACTGCCTGAAACCCACTCACCCAAGGACAACCGACCATGGTTTTTCTCTGGCCCACCCTGCTCTGGCTGCTGCTGGCGGTGCCGCTGCTGGTGGCGCTGTACGCCTGGCTGCTGCACCGGCGCAAGCAGCAGGCGCTGAACTACCCCAGCCTCGGCCTGGTGCGCGCGGCGCTCGGCCCCGGCCAGCGCCTGCGCCGCCACATCCCGCCCACCCTGTTTTTGCTGGCGCTGGTGGCCCTGCTGCTGGCGGCGGCGCGCCCCATGGCGGTGATCACGCTGCCCTCAGAGCAACAGACCATCGTGCTGGCCATGGATGTGTCGGGCAGCATGCGCGCCACTGACGTGGAGCCCGACCGCCTCACCGCCGCGCAGAACGCCGCCAAGGCCTTCATTGCCGAGCTGCCGCGCCATGTGCGCGTGGGCATCGTGGCGTTTGCGGGCAGCGCCCAACTGGCGCAACTGCCCACCCAGAGCCATGAAGACCTGGTCAAGGCGATCGACAGCTTTCAGCTGCAGCGCGGCACGGCCACGGGCAACGGCATCATGCTGGCGCTGGCCACGCTGTTCCCCAACGCAGGCATCGACATTGCCGCTCTGGGCGAGCGCCAGGCCATGCGGCCGCGCTCGCTCGACGAGGTCACCCGGCAGGACCCGGCCAAGACCTTCACGCCCGTCGCCCCGGGCTCCTACAACTCGGCCGCCATCATCATGCTGACCGACGGCCAGCGCACCACCGGGGTGGACCCGCTCGAAGCCGCCCAATGGGCCGCCGACCGGGGCGTGCGTGTTTACACCGTGGGCGTGGGCACGGTGCAGGGTGAAACCATCGGTTTTGAGGGCTGGTCGATGCGCGTGCGGCTCGACGAAGAAACCCTCAAGGCCGTGGCCTTGCGCACCCAGGCCGAATATTTCCACGCTGCCACGGCCGCCGACCTGAAGAAGGTCTATGAAACCCTGAGTTCGCGCCTTACGGTGGAAAAGCGCGAAACCGAAGTCTCTGCCCTGCTGGCGCTGGTGGGGGCGGCGCTGGCGGTGCTGGCCGCCGGGCTGTCGGTGGGGTGGTTTGGGCGGGTGATGTAGTTAAAAAAACTATCAAAATAATAGCTGCTTGCGCTTATTCCATAAGTGCTAGAGGCCAAAAACACCCAAAATACGCGTTATTCGACCAGGCCCCCGGCGCCATCCACCAAGGTGGCCAGCGGCAGATCGTGCAGCTCTTGCAGCAAGCGCACCAGTTGCTGTGCGGCGGCATCCACCACCGCGCGGCCCTTGTCGGCGGTGGCGGCGGCGGCATTGCCCACGGCACCGGCCACGTGGTAGTCCTGCATCTGCCAGCCCAGCTTGGCGCTTTTGCCGTTGCCCAGGATGGCGTAGCGCTCGGCCCGGTCCTGCGAGGTGGAGCGGAAATCGCGCGCGTGCTCCATGTGCACCGCGCTTGGCGCCAGGTGCAGCATCATTGAGGTCTCGATCTCGCCCGCATGGATGCCAAAGCGGTGCTCTTCGGCACTGAATTGGCCAGCCACGGCGTCGGGCAGAGGCAGGCTGAACCAGCTGGCGCTGTAGACCAGCAGATGGCTGCGCGTGCGCAACTCGCGCGCCACGATGTCCATCACGCTGACCTGGCCGCCATGGCCGTTGAACAGCAAGAGCTTTTTCACCCCGGCGCGCGCCACGCATTCGCCAATCTCGGTCCACAGCGCAATCACCGTGGCGGGCGACAGCGTGAGCGTGCCGGGAAAGCGGATGTGCTCGGGGCTCAGGCCCACCACCTGCGGCGGCAAAAACAGCACGGGCAGCGCGGCGGGCAGCTGCTGCAGGGCGGCGTCCATCACGCCCTGCAGCAGCGTGGCATCCACCGACAGCGGCAGGTGCGGCCCATGCTGCTCGATGGCCGCCACCGGCAGCACGGCCACCGTCTGCCGGGCCTGGCCGCTGGCGCGCAGCCCGGTGAAGTCGCGGGTGGAAAGGTCGGCCCAGAAGCGCGACGGCAGGGGTGGATGGGTGGCAGCAGTCATGCCCGCCATGGTAGTGGCTGCCGCCTCGGCCTGGGCATGAAAGGAATGCAGGTCACTTGAGCACCGTGGTGAGCAGCCAATACAGCAGATGGCCCACGCCCATCGCCAGCAACAGCACCAGTGCCAGCCCGCTGGCGCGCGTGCTGAAGCCACGGCGGCGCTGCCATGCCCGCACTGCCAGCGCCGCCACCAGCCCCACGCCCGCCAGCACGGCCCACACCACCCAGACAAGACCCCGGTAAATGCAGCCAAAGTTCTCGCAATACAACGTGAAGCCGTGAAAGGACAGCGCTGCCAGCAACGCACACAGGCCCAGCAGCAGCCAGCCGCTGCCACGCAGCAGGCGGGTGAGCGAGCGCGACCAGATAGTTGCTGCAGGAACGACCACAGAAGAAGAAGAAGAAGAAGAAGAAGAAGAGGGCTGCATGGAAGTGGATGTGCCCGACAGGGGCATGACCACCCCGACTATCCACCAGTTGGAGGCACCCCGGCGCACGGGTTGCAATGGCTTACCCCGACGGTCAGACAACGGGGACAATAGCGGCTCGCGCGCGGTCGTTTTGCATCAGGCCCTTGGGACTGCGGCGCTCACTTTTTGCACGTCGCCATGCCTTTGTCCCTGCCCTCTTTTTCTATTGCCTCCTCGCGCCAGCAACGCTGGCTTCGCCTCGCAGTGGGCGCACTGGCGGCCTTGATCGTGATTTGGCTGGTCAGCTGGCTGGCTATTGCGCATTTGGCGAAAGGCCCGCTGGAGCGCATCGCCAGTGAACAGCTGGGCCGACCGGTGACCGTGGGGGCGATCGAGTTCACGCCCTGGACGCTGGAATTGACCCTGCGCGACATCGCCATTGGCGGCGCCCAGGGCGGCCCCCCGCAGCTTCAGATTGCACGCATCTATGCCGATGCCGAGCTGCAGTCGCTGGTGCGCCTGGCGCCGGTGGTGGATGCCCTCGCGATCGACGCCCCCCATCTGCGGCTCACGCACCTCTCGGACGGCCACTACGACGTGGACGACATCCTCGCCCGGCTCACCGCCCCCAGCGACAAACCGGCCAGCGGCCCCGCACGGCTGGCGCTTTACAACCTGGCGCTAACGGACGGCACCATCGAATTCAACGACCACAGGGTCGACGCACTCCACACCGTGCGCCAGCTGGCCCTCAAAGTGCCTTTCATCAGCACCCTGCCCTCGCAACGCGAGATCAAGGTGGAGCCGCACCTGTCGTTTGTCGTCGGCGACAGCCGGTTTGACTCGTCGGTGCAGGGCACGCCGTTTGCGCAAACCGGCAAGGGCGACGCCACGGTGAAGTGGGAAGGGCTTGATCTGGCGCCTTACCTGCCCTACCTGCCCGCCAGCCTGCCGGTGCGGGTGCAGGGTGCCTTGCTCGACCTGGACCTGAAGGTGGCGTTTGAGCAGGCACCCCGCCTGGCCGTCACACTGAGCGGCACGGCGCAGACGCGCAACGTCAAGATTGCTGACCGCAACAACCAGCCCCTGCTGTCGTACGAGCGCCTCACGGTGGACATGGCCGATGTGCGGCCGCTCGACCAGGTGGTGCGCCTGGCCCGCGTGGAGCTGGCGTCGCCCATCGTGACGGCCGCGCGCAATGCCCAGGGCGCGGTCAACCTCGCGCAACTGGCTACCCCGGCCGCCGCCGCCAAACCGGCAGCGCCGGCACGCACATCACCGGCGGCATCGGCCCCCCAGGCCCCCGCCAGCAGCGCAAACCCACCCGCAGCCACAGCCCCCGCCCCCGGCTGGACCGTGGCGGTGGCGCAGGCCGCCGTGCGCAAGGGCCAGGTGCGCTGGAGCGACCAGAGCACCCGCCCCGCCGCCGCGCTGGAGGCCACCGACCTCACGCTGGATGTGGCCGATGTGGCCTATCCCTTCAAGGCCCCGCTCACCTTCACGGGCGCGCTGGGCGTGCAGGGCAGCACCCTGGCTTTCAAGGGTCAGGCCACCGACCGTGCCGCCGAGGTGCGCCTGACTGCCCAGGCCCTCGCCCTGCAACTGGCCGCGCCCTACCTGGCCCAGACGCTGGAGCCCGTGCTGACCGGCCTGGTCAGCGGCGAGCTGGCCCTGCAGTGGCAAGCCCCTGCTGGCGACGCCGCCAAGGCAGGCGCTACGGGCATCACGCTTGGCGCGGGTCCCCTGGCGCTGGAGCAACTGGCCCTGCAACAGGGCAAGACCGCGCTGGCCAGCGTGGGCAAGCTGGCGCTGGACGGCCTGAAGCTGAACCTGGACACCCGCACCGTGGACATCGAGCGCCTGGGCATCACCCAGCCCAAGGCCACGGTGGAACGCGCCGCCGATGGCCGCTGGCTGGCCGAGCGCTGGCTCAAGTCCGCGCCCGCCGCCAGTCCCTCCAGCGCCACCACAGCGCAAGCCTCCGCACCGCCACCCGCTGCGCCCGCTGCACCCGCATGGCGCGTGCGCCTGGGCGAGTTGGCCGTGGACGAGGGCAGCGTGGCCTTTGCCGACCGCGCCCAGCCCCGCCCCGTGGCACTGAACCTGTCGTCACTGGGCCTGCAGGCGCGCAACCTGGCGCTGGACGGCGGCAAGCCCGAGGCCTTCCAGCTCTCTGCCCGGGTGGCCGCACGCCGCGGCAACGCCGGCTTAGTCGAATCCCGGGGCAACGCCGGCAAGCTCGACTACCGGGGCACGCTGACGCCCCAGCCCTTTGCCACGCAAGGTCGCCTGGAAGCCAGCCGCCTGCCCCTGCACGCCCTGGACGGCTACCTGGCCGACCGGTTCGCCATCGAGTTGCTGCACGCCGAGGCGGGTTTTCGGGGCCAGGTGGCCATGGCCCAAAGCGCGCGCGGCACCACGCTGCGCGTGAGCGGCGATGCCGCCATCGACGAGCTGCGCGCCAACAGCACGGCTGCCGCCACGCCCAAGACCGCAGACCAGGTGGGCGAAGAACTGCTGGCCTGGAAGAGCCTGGGCCTGCGCGGCCTGAGCGTGGCCCTGGCGCCCGACACCGCCCCCCGGGTGGAGGTCAAAGAGACCAGCCTGGCCGACTTCTTTGCGCGCATCACCATCAACGAAAACGGCCGCATCAACCTGAGCGACATTGCCAAAAGCCCCGCCCAGGTCAACAACACGCCCCCGGCCGCCGACACCGCACCAGCCGCCCCCGTGGCGCAAGCGCCAAGCTCGCCCCCCGACACGCCCGCGAACACCGCCAACGCCACGGCATCGGCCAGTACCGCGCTGCCCCCCTCCCCAGCCACCCCGCCCGACCCCCTGGCCCCAGTGGTGGTGTTCGGCCCGGTGAGCCTGGTCAACGGCAAGGTGCTGTTCTCGGACTTTTTCATCAAGCCCAACTACTCGGCCGACCTGACCGAGCTGACCGGCAAGCTCAGCGCGTTCTCGTCCCAACCTGCGGGCAGCGAGCCCGTGCTGGCCGACCTGGAGCTGCGCGGGCGCGCCGAGGGCTCGGCATCGCTGGAGATCACCGGCAAGCTCAATCCGCTGGCCAAGCCGCTGGCGCTCGATATCCAGGGCAAGGTGCGCGACCTCGAACTGCCGCCCCTTACGCCTTATTCCGTCAAATACGCGGGGCACGGCATCGAGCGCGGCAAGCTCAGCATGGATGTCTCTTACAAGGTGCTGCCCAACGGCCAGCTCACGGCGAGCAACAAGCTGGTGCTCAACCAGCTCACGTTCGGCGACCCGGTGGAGGGCGCCCCCAACAGCCTGCCGGTGAAGCTGGCCGTGGCCCTGCTGTCTGACAGCCGTGGCGTGATCGACCTCGATCTGCCCATCAGCGGCTCGCTGAACGACCCGCAATTTCGCATCGGCCCGGTCATCTTCAAGATCATCGTCAATTTGATCGGCAAGGCCATTACCGCCCCGTTCAGCCTACTGGCCCGCGCTTTTGGCGGTGGTGACGAACTGAGCAGCGTGGCCTTTGCCCCAGGCAGTGCCGCCCTCACGCCCGAGGCCCGGCAGGGCCTGGACAAGGTGGCCAAGGCGCTGACCGAACGGCCCGCGCTCAAGATCACCGTCACCGGCACGGCCAGCCTGGAGCGCGAACGCGACGCCATCCAGCGCGAGCGCCTGCAAGCGCTGGTGCACGCCGCAAAACGCCGCGCGGCCCCCGCCGACACCACCCCCGTGCAGGCCGCCGAATACCCGGCGCTGCTCAAAGAGGTGTACCGCCGCGCCGACATGCCCAAGCCGCGCAACCTGGTGGGCATGGCCAAAGACCTGCCAGTGCCCGAGATGGAAGCCCTGCTGCTGGCCCACCTGCCCGCCGCCACCGAAGACGAGGCCACCGAGCTGGCCACACAGCGCGGCCAGGCCGTCAAGGCTTATCTGGCCGAGCAAAAGCTGCCCGAGGAGCGCCTGTTCATCGCCGCACCCAAGGCCGCCAAGCCCGACGAAAAATGGACGCCCCAGGCCCAACTGAACCTGGCAACACAATAAGGCAGGCCGCGGGCTCCAGGCAGGGCGCTCCGGCGCGCCCGGCCGGGGCGCCGGAACCAACCGCTGCGCCGAGCGCTCACACCCTCTAACCATGCCCCAACGCCTGCTCCCCCGTCTCTTTTTAGCTCTGCTTTTTATAGCTGTTAGCGCTTTATCCACGGGCGCCAACGCCCAATTTGGCCAAAAATCCAGCGCCGCAGCCGGCAGCGTGGTCACCACACCCTATGTGCGCGCCGAGCTGCTGGCCCATGCGCCTCAGGGCGTGGCGCCCGGCCAGCCGCTGTGGCTGGGCCTGCAAATCACCCACCAGCCCGAGTGGCACACCTACTGGAAGAACCCCGGCGACTCTGGCCTGCCCACCGAACTGGTCTGGACGCTGCCCGCCGGCCTGGACGCTGGCGAAATCGCCTGGCCCCTGCCCCGAAAAATCCCCATCGGCACGCTGGCCAACTATGGCTACGAAGGCACGGTGCTGCTGCCCGTTCCCGTCACCGTGGCCAGCACCTTTGCCCCCGGCCCGCTGACCAAGGACGCCACCATCGAGCTGCGCGCCTCGTGGCTGGTGTGCCGCAAGGAGTGCATCCCCGAAGAGGGCGTGTTCACGCTGCAGCTGCCCATCCAGAGCACCACGGCGCTGCACGGCGGCGCATTCGCGGCCGCCGCCAGGGCGCAGCCGCAACCCGTGCTGGCGGGCACCGGCGGCAGCGGGCCAGAGAGCCAGGCGCAGGTTGCCTCCGACGGCAACACCCTGAACGTCAGCGTGCAGGGGCTTCCCGCGGCGCTGCGCGGCAAGACGCTGGACCTGTTCCCCGAAACCGCCGAGATCATCGACAACGCCGCGCCGTGGCCCCAGGCCTGGAACGGCAGCGTGTGGACGGCCACTGTGCCGCTGTCGCCCCAGCGCAGCGCCAGCCCCAGCCTGATGCCGGTGGTGCTGGCCGAGAAGACCTCCGGGCAAGAAACCGCAGGCCACGCCACCGGCCCCGACACGCGCACCGGCTACCGCGCCGAGCTGAAGGTGCTGGGCACCTGGCCCCAGGGCGCCGCCGTGGCCACCGTATCGCCCGCGCTGGAGGCTGCGCTCAAGGCCAATGCGGCGCAGGCGGGCGGCACCGCCGCCACCAATGCGGCAACGGCAACGCCAGGCGGCGGGGCCTCGTCCCTCACCCTCACGGCTGCGCTGCTGGGTGCCTTGCTGGGGGGCCTCATCCTCAACCTCATGCCCTGCGTGTTCCCGGTGCTGGCCATCAAGGTGGTGGGATTCACCCAGCATGCGCAAAACCGCCGCGCCCACCGCATCAGTGGCATCGCCTACACGGCGGGCGTGGTGCTGTCGTTCATCGCGCTGGGCGCACTCATGCTGGGCCTGCGCGCGGCGGGCGAGGCCATTGGCTGGGGCTTTCAGCTGCAGTCGCCCGCCGTGGTGGCGGGGCTGGCGGCACTGTTCACGCTGATTGCGCTGAATCTGGCTGGGGTGTTCGAGTTCGGGCATTTCCTGCCGTCGTCGGTGGCCAGCCTGCAGGCGCGCCACCCAATGGCCGACAGCTTTTTGACCGGCGTGCTGGCTGTGGCCGTGGCCTCGCCCTGCACGGCGCCGTTCATGGGCGCCTCACTGGGCCTCACGGCCACACTGCCCGCACCGCAGGCGCTGGCCGTGTTTGCGGCGCTGGGCCTGGGCTTGGCGCTGCCGTACCTGGCCGCGAGCTTTGTGCCCGCCGTGGCCCGCGCACTGCCGCGCCCCGGTGCCTGGATGGACACTTTCCGCAAGCTCATGGCCTTTCCCATGCTGGCCACCGTGGTGTGGCTGGTGTGGGTGCTGGGCCAGCAAAGCGGCATTGATGGCGCGGGCGCGCTGCTGATCCTGCTGGTGGGGCTGGCCATGGTGGTGTGGGCGCTGTCGCTGGCGGGCCGTGCCCGCTTGTGGATGGGCTCTGTGTCCATCGCGGCGATGGCGCTGCTGGTCTGGGCCTTTGCACCGCAGGTGACCACCGTTGCGTCCACCGCCGCGCCCGCCACGGCAGCATCCAGCGCCGAAGCCGCTGCAGGCACCGGCTGGCAGCCCTGGGCACCCGGCGCGGCCGAGCAGATCGTGGCCACCGGCCGCCCGGTGTTTGTGGACTTCACGGCCGCCTGGTGCGTGACCTGCCAATACAACAAAAAGACCACGCTGGCCAACGTCGACGTGCTGGCCGACTTGCAAGCCAGGAACGTGGCCCTGCTGCGCGCCGACTGGACGCGGCGCGACCCCGCCATCACGGCGGCTCTCACCGCGCTGGGCCGCAGCGGCGTTCCCGTGTATGTGTTCTACCGCCCCGGCAAGCCGCCGGTGGTGCTGACGGAAGTGCTGAGCGTGGACGAGGTGCGGGCGGTGCTGGCCGACCTGTAGCGGCGCAAGGGGCGGGCAGCGCACATGCGCGGTCATGCTTGCGTACACTGCCACGCATGAGCCGCACCCCCGACACCATCAGCACCTTGCGCGACGTGCTGGGCCGCTGCCGCACCATTGCGGTGGTGGGCCTGTCGCCGCAATGGCACCGCCCCAGCTTCTTTGCCGCCAAGTACATGCAGGCGCATGGCTACCGCATCGTGCCGGTGAACCCGGTGGTGGCGCAGGGCGGCGGCAGCATCCTGGGCGAGATCTGCTTCGCCAGCCTGTCCGACGCGGGGCAGGCCATCGCCCGCCAAGGCGGGCGCATCGACATGGTGGACTGCTTTCGCAAAAGCGAAGACATCCCACCGCTGGCCGAGGATGCCACCGCCATTGGCGCCAGCTGCCTGTGGCTGCAGCTCGGCGTGGTCAATGAAGACGCTGCCCGGCGCGCCGAAGACGCGGGCCTGCAGGTCATACAGAACCGCTGCGTAAAAATTGAACACGCGCGCCTGTTTGGCGGCCTGGGCTGGATGGGCGTGAACACCGGCGTGATCACCGCCAAGCGGCTGCGGCAGCTGCCCTACTGACTGGTTACTCCTGTTTTAATAGCTGCTTACGCTTTATACATAAGCGCTTGCGGCCAATTTGATGCATAAACCGCCATGAGCAACTCTCCCCACCAAGCCGACCATGCCTATGGTTTTGGCACCCGCGCCATCCACGCCGGCGCCCAGCCCGACCCGGTGACCGGCGCGCGCGCCACGCCCATCCACCAGACCACGAGCTTTGTGTTTGACAGCGCCGAGCACGCCAGCAGCCTGTTCAACCTGCAGACTTTCGGCAATGTCTACAGCCGCATCAGCAACCCGACGGTGGCGGTGTTCGAGGAACGCATCGCCAGCCTGGAAAACGGCCGCGCCGCGCTGGCCTGCGCCAGCGGCATG
This sequence comes from Acidovorax sp. JHL-3, assembly GCF_000526295.1. Classification (NCBI taxonomy): domain Bacteria; kingdom Pseudomonadati; phylum Pseudomonadota; class Betaproteobacteria; order Burkholderiales; family Comamonadaceae; genus Acidovorax; species Acidovorax sp. JHL-3. Next base: position 1,242,696 of record NZ_JAFU01000001.1, on the reverse strand, counting down.
GCCGCACAAATGGCGGCGCTGCTGGCCATTTTGAAAACCGGCGACCACATTGTGGCGGCGAGCACGCTGTATGGCGGCACGGTGGGGCAGCTGGGCGTGGGCTTTGCGCGCCTCGGTATCGAGACGACCTTCGTGGACCCGGCCGACCCAGAGAACTTTGCCCGTGCCATGCGCCCCAACACGCGCGCGGTGTATGGCGAAACCATCGGCAACCCGCTGGTCAACGTGCTTGACATCGCCGCAATTGCCGAGGTAGCGCAGGCCCACGGCGTGCCGCTGGTCATCGACAACACGGTGGCCAGCCCCTACCTGTGCAACCCGCTCGATTTTGGCGCCGACATCGTGGTGCACAGCGCCACCAAGTACATCGGCGGCCACGGCACCACCATGGGCGGCGTGGTGGTGGAAGGCGGCAAGTTTCCGTGGGACAACGGCAAGTTCCCCGAAATGGTGGAGCCAAGCCGCGCGTACCACGGCGTAAAGTTCTACGAGACCTTTGGCGATTTTGGCTACACCATGAAGGCGCGCATGGAGGTCAACCGCACCTTTGGCGGCGTGCTCTCGCCCATGAACGCCTGGCAGTTGCTGCAGGGCGCCGAAACGCTGCACCTGCGCATGCGCGAGCACTGCCGCAACGCGCTGAAGGTGGCGCAGTTTCTGCAGGGCCACCCGCAGGTGCAGTGGGTCAACTACCCGGGCCTGCCCGGCTCGCCGTACCACGCGCTGGCGCACAAGCAGTTCCGCGCGGTGGACGGCCACCCGGGCGCCTCGGGCATCCTGACCTTCGGGGTCAAAAGTGCAAAGGGTGGCGGCGCGGCTGCGGGCGAGAAGTTCATCGACGCGTGCGAGTTTTTGAGCCACCTGGCCAACATCGGTGACGCCAAGACACTGGTGATCCACCCGGCTTCGACCACGCACCGCCAGCTCAACGAAGAAGAACTGGCCCGCGCTGGCGTGAGCGCCGACATGGTGCGCCTGAGCGTGGGCATTGAAGACGTGGACGACATCCTGTGGGACATCGACCAGGCACTGGGGCGGGCCACGGCCTAGGAACCTGGGGGCTGTCAATACTCCTGCGGCGGCATGCGCTGGGCTGCCACGCGGCAGCGCTGCCAGCGGCGCCCGCGCTGCACGGCCGGCGCCAGCCACAGGATGTGCACGGCCACATAACCCAGCGCTGCCAGCAGCAGCCCCAGCGTGGGCAACCCCACCAGCAGCGGGGTGCCCAGGGCCTGCATCCATGCGGCCAGCGCCTGCACTGAAAACGCGCCGTCGGGTGCCACGCTGCCCCAGGCGGGCATGACCTGTTCTCCGGGCATCACCAGCGCGCCCAGGTAAAAGGCCAGCGCATACAGCGGCACGATCGTCAGGGGGTTGGTATAGAACGTGGTCATGCCGCCCGCCACCACATTGCCGCGCATCCAGGCGCAGGCCAGCAGGGTGCCAGGCAACTGCAGCGGGCCGGGAATGAGCCCGCAGAACATGCCCGCCGCTACACCCCGGGCCAGCGGCTGGCGCTGAAAACGGAACAGCGCGCGCTGCTCCAGCCAGGGCTGCAGGCGCAGCAGCCAGGGCCGGTCCATGTGACCCCGCACGCGGGGCTCCAGCCCCCGCAACCAGCGGCGCAAGCGGCACAGCATCTGCATGGCGGCGAACACTTAGAAGGTGTGAATGAATCCGGCGTGGCCGAGCAGGCCGCCAAAACGCGGCCTGTCGAGGCGCAAAGCGCAGCCATAGCTCGGGCTATGGCGAGCATTTGCGACGACGAGGGGGTGCGTTTTGGCGGGATGAGCGGGCATGGTGGGTTCGTTCACGCCTTCTCAACCCTTGGGGGGCAGGGCCGGCGAGCCTTGGCTCGACGCCCGCAGCGACAGCACGATGGAGCCGGCAATCAGCGAGGCCGTGACCAGCAGGGCATAGCCAATCGGGATCTTCACCAGGTCGATGAGCAGCATCTTGCCGCCGATGAACACCAGCACCAGGGCCAGGCCATAGGCCAGCAGGTGAAAGCGGTTGGCCAGGTCGGCCAGCAGGAAGTACAGCGCGCGCAGGCCCAGGATGGCGAAGATGTTGGCCGTGAGCACGATGAACGGGTCGCTGGTGATGGCAAAGATGGCGGGGATGCTGTCCACCGCAAAGATGATGTCGGTGGTGCCGATCAGCACCAGCACCACGAACAGCGGGGTGTAGTGCTTGACGCCGTCGATCATGGTGCTGAGCTTTTCGCCGTCAAACCGGTCGGTGATGCGCATGCGCTTTTTCAGCAGGGTGAGCACCGGATTGGTGGCAATGTCGGGCTCCTGCCCTGCGGCAAACCACATTTTCGCGCCGGTAAACACCAGAAATGCGCCAAATACATACAAAAGCCAGTGGAAGGTGGCCAACAGCCAGGCGCCCACCAGAATCAGCAGCGTGCGCAGCACGATGGCGCCGATGATGCCGATGATGAGCGCGCGCTTCTGGTATTGCGGCGGCACGGCAAAGTAGCTGAACAGCATCAGAAACACGAAGATGTTGTCGATCGACAGGCTTTTTTCCACCAGATAGCCGGTGATGAACTGCATTGACACCGTGTTGGCCACCTCACGGCCCTGGCTGCCGTCCAGATACCACCACAGGATGGCCACAAACACAAAGGCCAGCGAGAACCACAAAAGACTCCAGCGCACGGCCTCTTTCATCGTGACCTTGTGCGCGCCCTGGCGCTCCATCACCAACAGGTCGATGGCAATGGCCACCACCACAAAGACGGCAAATCCCGCCCACATCCACCAGGTTCCTATCGTTTCCATGCTTTTTCTCCGAAAGGGAATTTGTTTTGCCCACCGCTCGCCTCGGGCACAGGGCTGCACTGTAGGGGCGGCATCGATTCTTAAAAACCTGTCATATTGGTAGCATTGGTTCGGTTTTTACGAACCCCACCGCTTCACCCACCGAAAGCCCCCCATGAGCCAAAGCTTCAATTACCGCCATCTTTTCTACTTCTGGGTGGTGGCCAAGGAAGGCGGCATTGCCCGCGCCGCCGAGCGGCTGGACATGGCCGTGCAGACCATCAGCGCCCAGGTGCGCGAGCTGGAAAAATCGCTGGGCGTAAGCCTGCTGCGCACCGAAGGCCGCAACCTGGTGCTGACCGACGCCGGCGTGGCGGCGCTGCACGAGGCCGACCACATCTTTGCGCTGGGTGAGCTGCTGCCCGTGCGCGTGCGCGAGGCCGCCAGCGGCCAGACGCTGCGGCTGAACCTGGGCATCTCTGACGGCATTGCCAAGCTGGCCGTGCACCGGCTGCTGACGCCCGTGCTGGACGAGCCCCACCTGCGGCTGCTGTGCCATGAGGGCGAATTTCAGCCGCTTTTGGGCGAGCTGGCACTGCACAAGCTCGACGCCGTGCTGGCCGACCGCGCGGCGCCCCCCAACCCCGCCCTGCGCACCACCAGCCAGCTGCTGGGAAGCAGCGCCATCGCCTGGTATGCCCCGCCGCTATGGGCCGAGGCAGCGGCCAACGGCTTTCCGCACAGCCTGGCCGTGGTGCCGGTGCTGCTGCCCACCGACCACGCCGCCATGCGCGCGCGCATCGACCACTGGCTGGAGCGCGAGCGCATCCGCCCGCGGATTGCCGGCGAGTTTGAAGACAGCGCCCTCTTGAGCACCTTTGCCGCCACCGGCATGGGCGTGATGCCCGCGCCGGTATCGCTGGGCGAGCACCTGGCGCAAACCCACGGACTGGTGCAGGTGGGCAGCACGCCCGAGGTGCAGGAGCAGTTTCACCTGATCTACAGCGCACGCAAGGTCATGCACCCGCTGCTGACAAGGCTGCTGGAGGCAGGCAAGATCGGAACGCTATTAAATCAATAGCTTATAGCGCTTATCCATCAATGGCCAGAAGCCAAAAACACCCAAACTTCGAACCACAACCCGCTGGATGTACAGCGTTTGCGGCCCATCCCCGCGAGCAGGCCGACGCAACAGGAGGACCGCTTCTTCCAGACCGAAACCCGGGCCAGTGGCCTGCGCCAGCGCGCCCTGCGACAATTGCGGGCATGAGCACCACCTTCGCCCCCCTCACCAACGACACCTTTTTGCGCGCCTGCCGCCGCCAAGCCACCGACTACACCCCCCTGTGGCTGATGCGCCAGGCGGGCCGCTATTTGCCTGAATACAAGGCCACGCGTGCCCAGGCGGGTAGCTTCATGGGTCTGGCCACCAATGTGGACTACGCCACCGAAGTGACCCTGCAGCCGCTGGAGCGTTTCCCGCTCGACGCGGCCATTCTGTTCAGCGACATCCTCACCGTGCCCGACGCCATGGGCCTGGGCCTGACGTTTGCCGAGGGCGAGGGCCCACGCTTTGCCCAATCGATCCGCACCGAGGCCGACGTGGCCCAACTGGCCGTGCCCGACATGGACAAGCTGCGCTACGTGTTTGACGCCGTCACCAGCATCCGCAAGGCCTTGAATGGCCGCGTGCCGCTCATCGGTTTCTCGGGCAGCCCCTGGACGCTGGCCTGCTACATGGTCGAGGGCAAGGGCTCGGACGACTACCGCCTTGTCAAGACGCTGATGTACAGCCGCCCCGACCTGATGCACCGCATCCTGGCCGTGAACGCCGACGCCGTGGCGCAGTACCTGAACGCCCAGATCGACGCGGGCGCCCAGGCCGTGATGATTTTTGACAGCTGGGGCGGCGTGCTGGCCGACGGCGCATTCCAGGAATTCAGCCTGGCCTACACCCGCCGCGTGCTCGCGCAGCTCAAGCGCACCGGCGTGGACGGCCAGGACGTGCCGCGCATCGTCTTCACCAAGGGCGGCGGCATCTGGCTCGAAGACATGAAGGACATCGACTGCGAGGTGCTGGGCCTGGACTGGACGGCCAGCCTGGGCAAGGCGCGCGCCATTGTCGGCGGCCAGGTGGGCGGCCCCGGCAAGGCGCTGCAAGGCAACATCGACCCCAATGTGCTGTTTGCCCCGCCCGCGCAGATCGTGACCCAGGTGCATGCCGTGCTCGACAGCTTCGGCAAGCCGCACACCGACAAGTCCACCACCGGCCCCACGCATATCTTCAACCTGGGCCACGGCATCAGCCAGTTCACGCCGCCCGAGCATGTGGCGGCGCTGGTCGAGGCAGTGCATGGCTACTCACGGGCGCAGCGCCAGCGGTGAACACGGGGGCAACCGCCCCGTGCACCAGCCGGGGGCGCCCCGGCCCTGGTTATGCACAAACCGGGCGCAGCGGCCGCCTCCCCGCCCTGCCCCGTGCGCCCCGTCGAAACGATCTTTGACAGCTCGCAAAGTTTGATCTAAGTGATTGATTCCAAACGAGTTAATTGCATTGCCTATTTTCTGGGCAATCTAGCCAGAGCACGTAATTTCAAGGGCTTGCAAGCCAAATCCAGGGGATATCAACAAAGTTATCCACAGAAATTCTGAATTTCCTGCAAATACTTTGTGAAATCAAGGACTTGGAGCCCAAAGTGAACCAGTTTTTGAAGATCCCCGCCAACGGCTAGCACAAAACGGGGGCGTTTTCCCCTCTTGACGTACCCCGGCTGTACGACTTATGCACACAAATGGTGGTGCGGCGCAGCAAAATGGCGGGTGAACGCGCTACCACAAAAATTTCGCAAAAATTTCTTCAGATGATTGATTCATAAGGATTTTTTGCCGGTGCCATTTTTCCGGGCAATCTGTTGCAAGCCAGTATTCATGCGGCCTGGCAGCGCATCCCGGCAGGATGTCAACAAAGTTATCCACAGAAATCCGGGATTACTCCCCAATGCCTGCCAGATCAAGCACTTAGCCGCCACATCCCCGCACCACATCAACAAGCGGTTGTAACTCTTGCCTGTCCATCCCTCCATCGTCCACGTGGCACTGCACACCCCATCGCACAGCGGCGTGGGCGACCTGCTGAGCTACGCCAGTGAGCGCCCGCTTGCGCCCGGCACGCTGGTGCGCGTGCCGCTGGGCAGCCGCGAGGTGCTGGGCGTGGTGTGGGATGCCGACCAGGCCACCGGCGAGTTGCCCGACGGCGCCACCCTGCGCGCCATTGCTGGCGTGCTCGATGGCGTGGCCCCGCTCGACCTGTCCTGGCGCCGCCTCGTGGCGTTTGCGGCGCGCTACTACCAGCGCGCGCTGGGCGAGGTGGCCCTGGCCGCCCTGCCCCCGCAGCTGCGCGACCTGAACCCCGAGCAGCTGGCCCGGCGCCTGCGCCGCCCGGCCACGCCGGCAGGCGACACGTCAGACACTATTGAAAACATAGCACTTACCGCAGAGCAGGAGAGCGCCAGAGCCCGAATTGCTGCCGAAAAAGGCCCCTTCCTGCTGTTTGGCAGCACCGGCAGCGGCAAGACCGAGGTGTACCTGCGCTGCGTGCAGGAAATGCTGGAGGCCGACAAGGGCGATGGATTTCCGGCCCAGGCGCTGGTGATGGTGCCCGAGATCAACCTCACGCCGCAGCTCGAAGAGCGCTTTGTGGGCCGCTTTGCCCCCCGCTTTGGTGCGGGCGCCGTGGTGTCGCTGCACAGCGGCATGACCAACCCGCAGCGCCTGAAAAGCTGGCTGGCCGCCCACAGCGGCAGCGCGCGCATTGTGCTGGGCACGCGCATGGCGGTGTTTGCCAGCCTGCCGGGGCTGAAACTCATCGTGGTAGACGAAGAGCACGACCCCAGCTACAAGCAGCAGGAAGGCGCCCGCTACTCGGCGCGCGACCTGGCCATCTGGCGCGGGCGCGAGCAGAGCGCCAAGGTGCTGCTGGGCTCGGCCACGCCGTCGCTGGAAAGCTGGCACGCCAGCCGCCCGCCCACGCCCGAAGACCCCGAGGGCGGGCGCTACGTGCGCCTGCACATGCCCAGCCGAATCGGTGCCGGCGCCCTGGCCCGCGTGCGGCGGGTGGACATGAACCAGCAGCCCCGTCGCACCGTGTTCAGCGCGCCGCTGCTGCAGGCCATCACCGAGCGCGTGGCGCGTGGCGAGCAAAGCATGATCTTGCTGAACCGCCGCGGCTATGCCCCCGTGCTGCACTGCGTGGACTGCGGCTGGAAAAGCGACTGCCCCCACTGCAGCGCGCACCAGGTCTTTCACAAGACCGACCGCACCCTGCGCTGCCACCACTGCGGGTTCGCGGTGCGCGTGCCCCACCACTGCCCCAGCTGCGGCAGCCCCGACATCCACCCCATGGGCCGGGGCACCGAGCAGCTCGAAGAGCAACTGGGCGCCCTGCTGCGCAACGTGCAGCGGCCCGATGGCGACCCTGCCCGCATCGCCCGCATCGACGCCGACACCACCAAGGCCAAGGGCGCGCTGGAGGCGCAGCTGGCGCAGGTGCATTCGGGCGAGGTGGATGTGCTGGTGGGCACGCAGATGATTGCCAAGGGTCACGACTTTCGGCGCATCACGCTGGTGGCCGCCGTGCAGCCCGACGGCGCCCTGTTCAGCAGCGACTTTCGTGCGCCTGAGCGGCTGTTTGCGTTGCTCATGCAGGCTGCGGGCCGCGCCGGGCGCGACGCCGCCTACATGGCCGCGCAGGGCACGCAGTGCGAAATGTGGGTGCAGAGCTTTCACCCCCAGCACGCCGTGTTTGAGGCGCTGCGCACGCACGACTACCCCGCCTTTGCCACCCAGCAATTGAAGGAACGCGAAGAGGCCGCCATGCCCCCGTTCTCATACCAGGCGCTGGTACGGGCCGACGCCCGCACGCAGGAGGTGGCCCAGGGATTCCTGTCGGCCGCCACCGCCGCAGCCCATGCGACGGGCCTGCCGGGGCTCGACCTGGTGACCCTGTTCCCGCCCGTGCCCCTCACCATCCAGCGCGTGGCCAATGTAGAACGCGCCCAGATGCTCATGGAAAGTCCCAGCCGCGCTGCGCTGCAGCGCTTTCTGGCCGCCTGGCAGCCCGTGCTGCAAACCACCCGCAGCCAGCCCGAGCACAAGGGCCTGATCCGCTGGCTGGTGGATGTGGACCCGCTGGCGATTTGAGGTGTTTTTTGGCCCTTGCGCTTGCTGGACAAGCGCTAGGGATGACCTGCATAACCCTCGCGCGTCGGTGGTAGTGCGGATCGGGATGGGCCGCAAGGCGTCTTTTTGCAGCCAATAGCTCGGCTATTGGCAAGAAAAGCAACGCAGTGGACCGCCCGAGGCCGCGCTGCCACAGACCGCAGGGAGTTATGCAGATCATCCCTCGAAGCTATCGAAATGGATGCAGCCCAGAGAGCCGAAGCGGCACCTCGGTACGCCGTGGATGCGCACGCACGATCTGCCGCTGCAGCGCAGCGTGCCAACCTACAAGTGGAAGTCGCCCGCGGCTTCCGGCTGGTAAAGCACTTTTTCAATCCGGATGTGGCAGGTCCGGTCCGGAATCCGCCAGCTGAAGGCATCGCCCGCCTTGTAGCCCAGGATCGCGGTGCCGATGCCGGAGCAAACCGACAGTTTCCCGGCACGGTCGTCCGCGTCCTCCGGGTACACCAGCGCCACTTCCAGTTCCTCGTCGTCCACCTGCAGCAAGGCCCGGGAGTTCATCGTGACAACATCCTCGGCCACGTTCCAGGGATCAACGACGATGGCACGCTCGATCTCGTGCTCCAGCTCAAAAACCTCCGAGCCGCGGTCAAGCTCGACCAGGCTCCTGAGCCGGGCCTTGTCAATCTCGGTGATGTAGATGTCGGCGGCGTGCACCGCAGGGCTTTCGCGCAAGAGCCGGAGATAGCGCTCCGAGCTCATGGAAAGCGACTTCATCGCAGGCGTTTCGCTTTCCAGCAAAAAGCCGCTGTGCAGGAAGGCCTTCAGCGAGCGCGCATTGTCCGGGTGGATCTTGGCGATGAGCTTCTCGGCCCGCATGTCGAAGAAGGCGAGCTTCATGCCTTCGCGGATGGCGCTGGCGCCGAGCTTGCGGCCCCAGTTGTCGCGATTGCCGATGACCAGTACCATTTCGCAGTCCCGTCCCACCTTGACGAGGCGCACAAAGCCCACCGGCACGTCCTGCCCGTCGTAGGCCATGAAGAACCGGCCGCCCTGGTTGAAAAGATGGGTGAGGATCGGCAACTGGACGCGCCCGATGACCTGCTCGATGAACCGGGAGACATGGCGCGAATCGCTCAGGTAGCGGGTGACGTCCTCGTCTTCCAGCCAGTCCATCAGGGTCAGCGCGTTGGCCCGGGTGATCTCGGGGCACAGAGCAATAAAAGGCTTGTTCATCTTCACCACCTTTGGTTTCAAGAATGAAAGCCTTTCAGGGCCACGGCCGTGACGGTTCTTTCGGTTAACGTTTCATTTTAAAGCGGTACGCGGGTGCAGGCGTTCGACGCATTGCAAAAACCCCTGCGTTGCGTGCGACGTATGGGCCAGCGCTGAAGCGCCCGAGTTCACCGCGAAACGATCGCTTGCGCCATGTGAGCGAGCGGCCGCAACGGCTCGGCGCCCGCCATTCGAGGCAATTCGCCGGTGTCCGCTCGCAACGGGTGGCCTGTACCAACCGGGCCGGGCCGCGCAGCCAGACGATGAGTGCGCTGGCCATTTAGCGGTGGCATTTTCTGGCAGACCGTCATAGAGTGACCCAATGCACGTCCCTCCCTGCCACGTCACCCACCTTGTCTATCGGCTTGGCACGGGTGGCATGGAAAACGTGGTGGTGCAACTCATTCGGCACCTGCCGCGCACATCGTTTCGGCACACCGTCATCGCACTCAGTGACATCGACCCCGAGTTTGCCCGGCGTCTTGATGGAACAGATGTGGAGCTCATCGCGCTCAACAAGCCGCCGGGGCAGCCCTATGCCCTGTACCCCAAGGTCTATCGACTGTTGCGTCGCCTGCGGCCCGACGTGCTCCACAGCTGCAACCTGGGGGCGCTGGAGTTCGTGCCCGTGGCGGCACTCGCGCGGGTTCCGCTGCGTGTGCATGTCGAGCACGGACTGGACTTGCATGAAATCAATGGCAAATCGACCCGCTACCGCCTGCTCAGAAGGCTTTATCGCCCCTTTGTAAGCCAATACGTGGCGGTGTCAGTGGACCAGGCGCGCCAGTGTGCGCAGATTGGAGCGGCCGCCGAGCGCGTGCACCTGATCCCCAACGGCGTGGACACGCGTGTGTTTCGTCCGCGCACCAGCGACGACGCCTTGCCGGTGGGTTTTCCGTTCCAGCGCGAACGGCACTGGGTCATTGGCACGGTGGGGCGCCAGGCGGACATCAAGAACCCCTTGCTGCTGGTGGACGCCTTTGTCCACCTGGTGCGTTCGGGCGCTCCCGGCACAGAACGCCTGCGGCTGGCCATGGTGGGTGACGGGCCATTGCACAGCGAGATGGCACTGCGGCTGCACAACGAAGGGTTGAGCGATCGCGCCTGGCTGCCGGGCGCGCGTTCGGACATTGCAGACATCCTGCGATCGTTCGACTGCTTCGTCCTCCCGTCCCTTTCAGAAGCGACGTCGTGCGCCCTCCAGGAGGCCATGGCCACGGGCCTGACCATCGTGGCCTCCAACGTTGGCGGCAACGCGGACGTGCTGGACCAGGGCCGGTGCGGCAGCCTGGTGCCCTCGGGCGACGCCACCGCGCTGGCGACCGAACTGCTGCGGCTCAGCCAATCGGGCCGGCCGAACGCCCAGGCGCAAGAAGCGCTCATCTCGGTGCAGCGCCGCTACAGCCTTGAGACAGTGATCCAGCGCTATGGCGACCTCTTCCTGAGCGCGGCAACCCATGGCCCCCTTGAAATAGCGGCACAGCAGCCGGCGCCCCCGCAAGACACCATGCATTGATCCCCGTGCAAAGAAGCGGATTCACCACCGGTCTCATCCCTCTTTGCGTCCGAACGACGTCACTTTTTACCGCCATGAAAATACTTACGTTCTCTACCCTGTACCCCAATGCCGTCAAACAGCATCACGGCATCTTCACGGAAACCGCGCTGAAGAAGGTCATGGAGACGGGCAAGATCGAAACGGTGGTGGTGGCGCCGGTGCCATGGTTTCCGTTCACGCACAAGATGTTCGGCGACTATGCGGGCTTTGCGAAAGTGCCCACAGAGGAAATTCGCAGTGGCGTGCGCGTGCTACACCCCCGGTACTTTCTGCCGCCCAAGATGGGCATGCATGTCGCGCCGTTTCTGATGGCCATGGCTTCCAGGTCCGCGATAGCCAGACTGATGGACGAAGGCTTTCAATTTGACGTCATCGATGCGCATTACTTCTACCCTGACGGGGTGGCAGCAACGCTGCTGGGGCGCTACTTCAACAAACCCGTCGTCATCAGCGCCCTTGGCACAGACATCAACCTGATCCCGAAGTTTTACCTGCCCCGGAAAATGATAGTGTGGGCAGGCAAAAATGCGGCGGCCGTCGTGACGGTCTGTGAGGCCCTGAAGACTGAACTGAAAAAAATTGGCTTGGCACGCGAAGACATCATGCCGCTGCGCAACGGCGTCGATCTGGAATTGTTCAAACCCGTCGACCGGCCCACCACGCGGTCTGCGCTGGGGATCAGCGGCTTTACCTTGCTGTCGGTGGGTTACCTGGTGGCACGAAAAGGGCATCACCGCGCCATTGCCGCGCTCGCGTTGATGCCCGACGTGACCCTCGCCATCGCAGGCGGCGGCCCCGACGAGAACAAGCTCAGAAAACTGGCCACGGATCTCGGTGTTCAGAACCGCGTCAAGTTTCTGGGTGTGCTGTCGCAAAAAGAGCTATGCCGTTACTACGGTGCCTGCGACGCCCTGGTTTTGGCCTCCAGCCGGGAAGGCTGGGCCAACGTGCTCCTGGAGTCGATGGCATGCGGCACCCCGGTGGTCGCCAGCAATATATGGGGAACACCAGAGGTCATTACCTCGCCCGAGGCTGGCGTCTTAATGCCCAGCAATACGCCGACTGGCATTGCCCAGGCGGTGGCGCATCTGCGCAGCAACTACCCTCTGCACACCTCAACGCGGGCTTATGCAGAAAGGTTCAGCTGGTCGGACACCACGGCGGAAAAAGTGCGGATTTACAGCCGCTTGACCCAGCAGCCTGCACCAGCGCATTGAGTTTTATGGCACTTGAACTTGCAACCGCCCTTTTTGGGCATGCAAAAACAAGCCATCAAAAGCAAATCAAGTCTTGCGCAAATGGCCGCGCCGGTTCCCGTTCTGTCGGGCTAACCGCAGCAGTCGCCGCTGGCTCGGTTGGGAGTTGGCGCGCTCGGTGGGGCTCCTGCGGCACCGCTGCAGCACGATGCTGCGCCACGGTTCAATGGCGATGCCGGCGCAAGCATCTGGCTGGCTGCCATCAACCCTGCCTGGATGAACTGCTCCTGCGGGATCGCCTCGTAAGTGCGGCCGCCCACTTCAATCGTGCGGCAATCCGAGTCGCCGCACACAGAGCAGCAACGGCTCATGCCCACCTCGGCGCCCAGCCACTCCTCGATGGGTTTGCCCGCGATCCACACGCGGTTGGACTCGGAGGGATTGGACTTGAACGCAGCTTCGTCGATTTGCTGCATTTCGAGCACGGGCTCGATCCCCAGCGGTCGCAGTGCCGCAGCGAGTTGGGCCGTGGCCGCCTCGAGTTCGCGACCCGTATCCCCGCAACGGGTGCAAGTCTCACCGCCCATCACGAGGCGCCTCCACACAATCTGCATTGGTTTCATGCCACTCTCCTGAAAGTTTCTGACGGGCAACCGTTGTCATGGTCCATCGCGCCGCATGAGTTGGCAAGAGCAGCCAACACCACAGGCATGCGCATTCTTTGGTGCCTTGAACTGCTCGGCCAACCCTTCCATCACATCCGGATTATTCGACACCTCTCGAACTCCCGCCCCCCCCCCCGATCGAACCGGATGGGCATGGCCTTCGGCAAGAACCCAATGCGAGGTTGGCACAGGATTTAATTGAAGTGTTTTTGGCCTCTAACGCTTATGCAATAAGCGCCAACAGCTATTAAAATGAAAGCGCTCAGGTCAGCAACGCCACCGCCCCCGAAAAGCTCAGAAACGCCAGGGCCGTGGACACCAGAATGATGCGTGCGATGCGGCCGTTGTGGGCGCCGAATCGTTCGGCCAGCAGCGAGACATTGCTGGCGCTGGGCAGGGCGGCCAGCAGCACCAGCACCGTCAGCGCAAAGGGCGTGAGCGGCACACCCAGGGCGATGGCCGCCGTACCCACCGACCACACCAGCAGCGGGTGCACCAGCAGTTTGGCCAGGGCAATGGGCACGTAGTCGCGCACCAGCACCTGTTCGTGCTGGTTCATTTGTGAGCGCGCCAGCACGGCACCGATGGTGAACAGCGCCACGGGCGAGGCGGCGTCGGCCAGCATGGCCACGGTTTTTTCCACCGGGCCGGGCTGGGTGAACTGCAACGCCGAGGCCAGCGCCCCCAGCGCAATGGACCAGGGCATGGGATTGGTGGCCATGCCCTTGAAGGCGCTCTTGAGCGCCACGCCCACGCCGTGGGTGCCCGCGCCGTCAAGGCGTGACAACGCAATGCACAGCGAGCTGGTGATGACCATGTCCACCACGATGGTGACGATGGCCGGGCCCGCGCTTTGCGCGCCCAGCAGCGCCACCAAGAGCGGCACGCCCATGAAGCCCGTGTTGGGAAAGGCGGCCACCAGGGCGCCAAAGGCGGCGTCGTTCCAGCCGATGCGCGCATTGCGCGTGAGGGCCACCGCGGCGCCCACCATGACCAGCGCGCACAGCAGGTAGACGCCGGCCACGGCCGGGTCGAGCAGCTGCGCGATGGGGGTGCTGGCGCCAAAGCGGTACAGCATGCACGGCAGCGCGAAATACAGCACGAAGGCGTTGAGCCCGGGAATAGCCGGCTGCGGCAGCACGCCGCGCCGGGCGGCCAGATAGCCGCACAGCACCAGCGCGAAGAAGGGAAAGGTGATGAGGAGGACAGACAGCACGGGAAAGATTGTCGGTGCTGCGCCCGGCGCCGGGACGGTGCGGTCCGGGCCGCGGTCAGCGCAAAGTCAGGCGGGGGTCATCGCACAGGGCGAATGCGCGGCGGATCGCAGGCTTGGGGGGTCTCTTCAGGGGGTGCTTCTAAGGATTGCCTTCCACCGGATAACCAGGCGGAGAGCCGCAGACAGTGCTATTGCACGGCAAGGCTCTTCAACGACGTTAGCCGGCTGGAGGCATTCCTTGGTCACTGCTTGCGCTGGATGATGAGGTTGCGCTTGGCGTCTTCGGGGTAGGCAAAGGTGATGCCGCCGTTTTTGACCATGCCGATGACCAGCATGTTGCGCGTGATGGCGTCCTTGTCTTCCACGCTGAACGGTTTTTCGTAGGTGGACACGACGCCGTAGTAGGTTTTCATCTTGCCTTCGAGCGATTCCTTGATGGCCTTGCCGGCCAGGTTGCCGTCGCGGATGCCCAGAAACGAATACATCAGCAGGTAGGTGGCGTCGTAGGCGTTGGCGGCTGCCATGGGCACGGCCACCTTGCGCTGGTATTTGCGGGTGTAGCTCGACAAAAAGGACGCACGGCGCTCGTTGCTGGGCTCGGCAATGAAGGTCTGCACCATCAGCGCGCCTTCGGCGGCATCCTTGGCTCCATCCAGGAAGAACGGGAACGACAGCGTCCAGGGGCCCACCTGCGGCACCTTCCAGCCCAGGGCCTTCTTGCCATTGGCGATGACGGCGTTTTCCTGGCCCACGGTGTAGCTGTAGATCACTTCGGCGCCTGCGGTGCGCGCGGCGGCGAGTTCGGCCGAGAGGTCTTTCACGCCCAGCGCGAAGCGCGACACATGCACGGGCTTGAGGTTCTTGGCGGCCAGGGCGGCCACCACGTCGTTGTAGCCGCCTTCGCCATAGCCGGTGGTGTCGGCAAAGATGGCGACCTTGTCCCAGCCGCGCTTGACGATGTCCTCGACCATGAACGGGGCCTGCAGCGCATCGCGCCCCGTCACGCGAAAGATGTAGCTCTCGGGGGCGGGGTATTTGGCGGTGACGGCCGTGCCGGTGGCGCAGGGCACGATCAGCGGGGTCTTGGTGTCCTGGAACAGGTCGATGGCCTTCATCGCCACGCCGGTGTTGCAAAAGCCGATGGCGGCAACCACTTTTTCCTTGAGCAGCTCCTGGCTCACCTTGCGCCCCTGGTCCGGGTCGGCCGCGTCGTCCTTGACCACCAGTTCCAGCGGCCGCCCCAGGTAGCCACCCACTGCGTTGATTTCATCCACCGCCAGCTTGATGCCATTGAGCATGGGCACACCAAAATCGGCAGAGGGGCCAGTGAAAGGCCCCACCACACCGATGCGCACGGGCGTGGAGCTGCCGATCTGGGCCTGTGCAGGCAGGCAGGCCGCGCCCAGCAGCAAGCTGCCTACGGCCATTGCGCCCCACGAAGGGCGGCGTGCAACGCACAGGATCGAAAGAAAACGGTGCATGGAGGACATGGGTACAGACGTTGCAGCGCAACCGCTGGCAAGAAAAGTGATGAGATGGGTCAAGAGTATCAAACTGCAACGCCAAACGCCCTAGCGGGAATTCCCGAGACCACAGGTGGGGTGTCAGGGCGGCGTCAGGCAAAGCGAAAACTGGGCCGGCCGGTATCATTGCGCGCTTCGCGTCGTCCGCCCCCTGCCTGTCCCCTTCCCTCCCCCTCCCTCCATGTCTGCCGGTCTCAATCTCGCCCAGCTTCAGGCTGTCCATTACACCGACGGTGCCTGTCTGGTGCTGGCGGGGGCCGGCTCGGGCAAGACGCGGGTGATCACGCACAAGATCGCGCACATGATCGAAAAAGGGATGGAGCCCAAGCGCATTGCCGCCATCACCTTTACCAACAAGGCCGCCGCCGAAATGCGCGAGCGCGCCAAGGGCCTGATTGGCCGCCGCGCCAAGGATGTGCTGGTGTGCACCTTCCACGCCCTGGGTGTGCGCATGGTGCGCGAAGATGGCGCGGTGCTGGGCCTCAAGCCCCAGTTCAGCATCATGGATGCCGATGACGTGGCCGGTATCCTGAAAGACGCCGCTGGCGGCACCACCGACCTGGCCACCGCGCGCCAGTGGCAGTGGACCATCAGCAAGTGGAAGAACATGGGCCTGACCTCCGAGCAGGCACTGGCCCAGGCGGCAGACGACAACGAGCGCAGCATTGCCGTGGTGATGGCGCGCTACGAAGAGCGTCTGGCGGCCTACCAGAGCGTGGACTTTGACGACCTCATCGGCATGCCGCTCAAGCTGCTGCGCGATTTTCCCGAGGTGCGCGCCAAGTGGCAGGCGCTGCTGGCCCATGTGCTGGTGGATGAATACCAGGACACCAACGCCACGCAGTACGAACTTTTGAAGCTGCTGGTGGGTGAGCGCGGCCACTTCACGGCCGTGGGCGACGATGACCAGTCCATCTATGGCTGGCGCGGCGCCACGCTCGACAACCTCAAGAAGCTGCCGCTGGACTACCCCGCGCTCAAGGTGATCAAGCTCGAGCAGAACTACCGCTCCACCAGCGCCATCCTGCGCGCGGCCAACAACGTGATCGGGCCCAACCCCAAGCTGTTCCCCAAGACCCTGTTCAGCGAACTGGGCGAGGGCGAGCCGGTGCGCGTGGTCGATGCCGACACCGAAGAGCACGAGGCCGACCGTGCCGTGGCCCGCATCCAGAGCCTGCGCGCCGCCAGCAACCCGCCGCCTGCGTGGAAGGACTTCGCCATCCTGTACCGCGCCAACCACCAGGCCAAGCCGTTTGAAAAAGCGCTGCGCCGCGCGAACATTCCTTACAAGGTGTCGGGCGGCACCAGCTTTTTTGACCGCGCCGAAATCAAGGACCTGTGCGCCTGGTTTCGCCTGTGGATCAACAACGACGATGACCCGGCGTTTTTGCGCGCCATCGGCAGCCCCAAACGCGGCATCGGCCACACCACGCTGGCCGCTTTGGGCGCGTTTGCCACGCAGCACAAGCAAAGCATGTTCGGCGCGCTGTTCAACGGCATGCTGCCCGCGGCCGTGCCCAAACGCGCGCTCGATGGCCTGCACGAGTTTGGCCGCTACATCAACGACCTGGAGCACCGCGCACGCCACACGCACGGTGCCGAAGATTCGCGCGCTTTTCTGGCCGAATGGCTCAAGGAAATCGGCTACGAGCAGCACCTGTACGACGGCGAAGACAGCGAAAAGGTGGCTGCGGCCCGCTGGACCAACGTGCTGGAGTTTTGCGACTGGATGGCCCAGCGCGCCGGCGGCCAGATAGACGACACCGCCGGTGCCGTGGTGGCCAAGGAGACGAAAAGCCTGCTGGAGGTGTCGCAGACCATTGCACTGCTCTCCACCATCAGCGAGCGCGAGCAAGAGCAGGACATGGTCACGCTCTCCACGCTGCACGCCAGCAAGGGGCTGGAGTGGCCGCACGTCATTCTGGTGGGCGTGACCGAGGGCATGCTGCCCTTCAAGCTCGACGATGACGAGGGCCGCCAGCTCAAGGTGGCCGACGACACCCTGCAACGCCTGCAGGAAGAGCGCCGCCTCATGTATGTGGGCATCACCCGCGCCCAGCGCACGCTGGCCGTGAGCTGGACCAAAAAGCGCAAGAAGGGCCGCGAGATGGTGGCCGCACGGCCCAGCCGCTTCATTGCCGAGATGGGCCTGGACAAAACCACGGCGCGCGAAGACCCACGCGAAAAACTCAAGGCCCTGCGCGCCGAATTTGCTGCCAAGGCGCAGGCCGCAAGCGCTGCGAATGCCGCCAACGCGGCGCCCACCCCATGACGCCACGCCCGATGAAGCCGGTGGCATGGCCTATGCTCCGGCCTGCGATTACTTACATTTTGATAGCTATCAGCGCTTGTCCTACAAGCGCTACAGGCCAAAACGACCCAAAATCCGCGACGGCTTGCCCGGCTGCTGCCAACATGAACCACCAGCACCTGCAGGGCCGCTGGCACGCCACGCTGCAGGCCGCCGCACCGGATGCGGCGCACCCGCCCGATGCCACCGCCCTGTTGCAGCTTGGCCCCCATCCCGAGCTGGCCCACAGCGTGCGCGGAACCGTGCAGCGTGGCGGCGCCAGTGCACAGCTCAGCGGCGATGTGGACGCGGGCGAACTGACTTTGGAAGAATCGGTCAACGGCACCAACATCAGCGCCACCTGGACAGGCCAGGTGGTCGATGGCAGTTGCGGCAAGGAAATACACGGAACATGGAACAACGCCACTCCCCCCACCACCCAACCCTTCGTGCTGCGCAAGCAGGCGGGCTGGCAATGAGCGCCCGCCACGGCGCCGCACTGGCGCTGGCATTGCTGGCACCGGCCGGGGCCGGCCTGGCCCAAAACGCACCCACGCCCGCCAGCGCCAGTGCACTCGCCAGCGGCGACGCTGCATGGCGCCGGTGCGCAGCCCTGGGCGACGACAACCAGGCGCGACTGGCCTGCTTCGACCAGTGGGCCGGCCAGCAGGCCTGGCAGGCGCCGGGTGCGTCGGCCAAGGCGGGTGCAGCGGGCGCGGGCGAAACCGGCCAGGGCGCCGATGCGTCGGCGGTTGCGCTGC
Organism: Acidovorax sp. JHL-3; assembly: GCF_000526295.1. NCBI lineage: Bacteria > Pseudomonadati > Pseudomonadota > Betaproteobacteria > Burkholderiales > Comamonadaceae > Acidovorax > Acidovorax sp. JHL-3. The sequence goes on along the minus strand of NZ_JAFU01000001.1, from coordinate 1,224,263 downwards.
CGGTGGACGCCCGGCTGCCGGCCACCCGCATCATCGATGTCGCAAGCTCCGCAGGTTGCCGCGACACCCAATACAGTGACATCTCGCGCTTTTGGGAGCTGGAATCGGGCACCGACTGCGGCACCTTCAGCTTTCGCGGCTACCGGCCCATCACCGTGTCGGTGGTGGCCTCCGACAGCGTGAACCGCCAGCCCAGCTCGGATGCCGAGGACCGCACCGCTGCCGACATCACTCCCTACCGGCGCACCGAAAACCGCATTCAGCTGTCGGTGCGCACCAAGCTGGCCCAGGGCATGCTGACGCGGGGCCACCCCACGCTCAAGGACTCGCTGTGGTTTGGCTACACGCAGCAGTCGCACTGGCAGCTGTTCAGCCCCAACATTTCGCGCCCCTTCCGCACCACGGACCATGAGCCCGAGGTGATTTACGTGTATCCCACCGACGCCCAACTGCCTTTTGGCTGGCGCTGGCGCTACAGCGGCGTCGGGCTGGTGCACCAGTCCAACGGGCAGAGCAACCCCTTGTCGCGCAGCTGGAACCGCGCCTATCTCATGACCGGCATGGAGCTGGACAACCGCTGGAACGTGCGCGCGCGCGTCTGGAAGCGCCTGTCCGAAGACCGCACCAGCGACGACAACCCCGGCATCAGCGACTACATCGGCCGGGGCGAAGTGCAGGTGTTCTGGAACGTGGACAAGGACAACACCCTGGGCGCCACGGTGCGCCACTCGCTGTCCGGCACGGGGCGCGGCTCGGCCCGGCTGGAATGGCTGCAAACCCTGGGCACGGGGCTGGGTGGTGGCAAAAGCAACCTGCGCCTGCACACCCAGCTGTTCAGCGGCTACGGCGACAGCATGATCGACTACAACCACAAGCGCACAGTGCTCAGCCTGGGGCTGAGCCTGGTGGACTTCTAGCGTACATCCCCCTGAGGCGCTTGCGCGCCTTCCCCCTTCTCTCTCCTCGCTTCGCGAGTCGGAAAGGGAGACGCAGCCAGTGCGGCGGGGCGGCCCTTGCACGGCTGCCCTGGCTTGGGCCGCGCCAGCGCCACGCGCCGCGGGTGGCACGCAGCACCGGAGAGAGCCCATGCCATCACCGCCGCCCTCGCCAGCTCACAACTCGTTACGACATCGTCCTCAAGTTTGCCCCTGACGCGCCGACGTGCCGCCACAATGGCACGCGCACCGACGCCGGCATGGTCCTTGGCGAAGGGCTCCCAAAAAGAGCCCCTTTCCCACCCTTTAACCTGCCATTGCCTGCACCGTGCGCCCTCGACAATGCCGCTAAAGAGGAAATCCCATGGACATGCAATACCAGCTCAAGGCAGGCAGCTACTACCTGTACGACATGCGTGACACGCCCAGCGCGGTCACGGGTGAACGCCGGTTCAAGCTGAAAACCGACACGGTGGCCATTGCATTTGATGTGCACACGGGCGAGGTGCACCAGCACGGCAGCCCCACACGCATCCAGTCGTGGGCCAACAATACGCGCCGACGCCTGCGCGCAGCAGGTGCGCAAGATGTGGCCAACGACATCGTGGTGGTGTCAGGCCCCCTGCCGGTGGACGAGCTCAACAAGTGCCTGTGGGTCAACGGCTACGTGCGGCGCATGTTCAAGCGCCTGGCCAGCCTGCCGCACGGCAAGCTGCAGCGCACGGCCGAGCCGTTTCGTAAGGCCGCCTGAAGCCGGTCAGGCATTCAATTAATTCTGCACAAGGGCCGCGAACAGCGGCCCTTTGCGCATCTGCAGGTCAAACTGCTGCGTCTGCGGCACCTTCCAGGTCGTCTTGCACCTCCAGCACCTCGGGGTGTTTCACGATGGTCACCGGCACCGGGCTGGCATGGGCCAGCTCTTGCGACACCGATCCCAGCAACGCACTGCTGATGGCACCCTGGCCGCGCGCGCCAATCACGACCATGTCGCAACCCGAGCTTTCGATGATGTCCACCAGCACATGCGCCGGGTCGCCCACGCCCACGGCGGTGTCGCAGCCAAGGCCGGCCGCCTGCAGCAGCGCGCGCGCGGAGGCCATCAGGTGCTCGCCGGCCTCCACGCTGGCGGCGGCGATCAGGTCGGGGTCGCGCGACACCACCAGCTCATACAGCGACGCGGGCTCTTGCACATTGGCCAGCACCACGCTGGCGCGCAGGCCGTCCTGCACCAGCCGCAGCACATGGTGCACGGCGTCGAGCGAGAGGGCCGAGCCATCCACAGCGATAAGTATCTTGATCATGGCAACAACTCCTTTGTATTGAACAGTTCGGACCAGTGTAGCGGCGCGTGGGCAGCGCGCAGCGCGGCATGGCGGTGTGGCCCCATCTGGGACAATCGCGCCCATGCTCCAGTTTGACCTTCTCACCACCGACCCCACCAGCCACGCCCGGCGCGGCACGCTCACGCTCAACCATGGCGTGGTGCAAACCCCCATGTTCATGCCCGTGGGCACCTATGGCACCGTCAAGGGCGTGATGCCGCAAAGCCTGCACGACATGGGCGCGCAGATCATCCTGGGCAACACCTTTCACCTGTGGATGCGCCCTGGCCAGGACGTGATGCAGAGCTTTGGCGGCCTGCACGGCTTTGAAAAATGGGACAAACCCATCCTCACCGACTCGGGCGGATTTCAAGTGTGGAGCCTGGGCGCCATGCGCAAGATCACCGAAGAAGGCGTGCACTTTGCTTCTCCCGTCAACGGCGACAAACTCTTCATGTCGCCCGAGGTGAGCATGCAGATCCAGACCACGCTCAACAGCGACATCGTGATGCAGCTCGACGAGTGCACCCCCTATGAAACCAAGGGCCACCTGACCACCGAAGCCGAGGCCCGCAAGAGCATGGAGATGAGCCTGCGCTGGGCGCGCCGCAGCCAGGACGAATTTGCGCGGCTCGAAAACCCCAACGCCCTGTTTGGCATCGTGCAGGGCGGCATGTTTGAAAACCTGCGCGCCGAATCCCTGGAGCGCCTGGTCGAGATGGACTTCCCCGGCTATGCCGTGGGCGGCGTGAGCGTGGGCGAGCCCAAGGACGAAATGCTGCGCATCATGGCGCACACGCCGCACCTGCTGCCCGCCCACAAGCCCCGCTACCTGATGGGCGTGGGCACACCCGAAGACCTGGTCGAAGGCGTGGCGCAGGGTGTGGACATGTTCGACTGCGTGATGCCCACGCGCAACGCGCGCAACGGCACGCTGTTCACGCGCTTTGGCGACCTCAAAATCCGCAACGCCCGCCACAAGACCGACCACCAGCCGCTCGACACCACCTGCAGCTGCCACGCCTGCGCCGGCAGCGCGGGCGTGCCGTGGAGCCAAGGCGGCCGAGGCGGCTTCAGCCGCGCCTACCTGCACCACCTGGACCGCTGCGGCGAAATGCTGGGCCCCATGCTCACCACCATCCACAACCTGCACTACTACCTGAACCTCATGCGCGAAGTGCGTGAGGCACTGGAGGCAGGGCAGTTTGCGCAATTCCGCGCGCAATTCAAGGCAGACCGGGCGCGCGGGGTGTGAACAGTATCAAAGCCCTGTGCGGCGCGGACACTCTAAACTCATCTATTGATAGCTGACAACGCTTAACACCTGGGCGTTTAAGCCACTTTTATTAGAGAACCAAGCCCCCCATGAGCCACCTTTTCCAGGCCCTGGCCGAACGCGTGGACGCTTGGCGCACCGCGCGCTACGACTGCCCCGACTTCCCCGCCATCCGCGAAATCCTCGACTTCGCAATCGAAGACCCAGCCACCGGGCAATTGCGCTACCTGCGCCACGCGCAGTTCCGAGCGCTGGAAACCTATTGGTACCTGCGGCTGGTGCTGAATACACCACGTATTCCCGACCTTTACGCAACGCTGTTCCCAAAGCCCAAAGAGCGACGCGAAGCCATGGGTCTGACCGCACGCGAGATCGTGGACATGATTGCGGACGACGGGCTGGATACCGTCCTGGAGCGCCTCCAAACCGACAACGCCTTCGTACGCAAGCACGGACTCGAATCCCTGCGCGAAACCTTCGCGCTCGACTACCCCAGCTACATCCTGGCGCTGGCCATGGGCGCCGGCAAGACCATCCTGATGGGCTCCATTGTCGCCACCGAGTTCGCCATGGCGCTGGAATATCCCGATGGCCCGTTTGTTGAAAACGCGCTGGTGTTCGCACCCGGCAAAACCATCCTGAGCGCCCTGCGCGAGCTCGCCGATATTCCGTTTGACCGCCTGCTCCCCGCGCGGCTGTACAAGCCTTTTGCCGCCAGCTTCAAGCTCACCTTCACGCGCGACGGCGACAAAACCATTCCCATCACGCTGGGCAGCAGCTTCAACGTCATCGTCACCAACACCGAAAAAATCCGCATCCAGAAGCCCACCGTGCGCAACACCGCGCAAAGCCGCCTGTTTGCCGGCACCAAAGACGAAGAAGCCACGGCCCTGGCCAACCTGCGTCTGCAGGCCATTGCCTCGCTGCCGCACCTGGCCGTATTCTCGGATGAAGCCCACCACACCTACGGCCAGAAGCTGCTGGGCAAGTGGGAGAAAGACAAGGAAACTGGCGAGCCGGTATTCAAGGACGATGGCATCAAAAAAGTGCGCCGCACCATCGACTACCTGGCGCAGGAAACCAACCTCATCGTCACCATCAACGCCACCGGCACGCCCTATTTCGAGCGCCAGCCGCTGCGCGACGTGGTCGTCTGGTACGGCCTGGGCGAAGGCATACGCGATGGCGTGCTCAAAGAGCTGGCCGGCGGCATCAAGGTGCTGGAGCTGGGCGATGGCGAGGCCGGCACCATGGTGCAAAGCGTGATCGACGACTTTGTGCGCGACTATTGGCCGGTGGCGCTGGAAAACGGCGCCCCGGCCCGGCTGGCGCTGTACTTTCCCAACATCGACACACGCGACGAACTGCGCCCCGCCATCGAATCGGCGCTGCTGGCCCACGGCATTGGCCCCGATACCCTGCTGGCCGTGGACAACAAATCCAGCGACGCAACGCGCCGCGCCTTCGAGGCCGTGGCCCGCGACAGCGCCGCCCCGCACCGCGTACTGCTGCTGGTCAACATGGGCACCGAGGGCTGGAACTGCCCCAGCCTGTTTGCCTGCGCGCTGGTGCGCAAGCTCGCCACCAGCAACAACTTCGTGCTGCAGGCTGCCACCCGCTGCCTGCGCCAGGTACCGGGCAACAAGGCGCCAGCACGCGTTTACCTGACCGCCAGCAACAAGAAAACGCTGGAAGACCAGCTCGCCGAAACCTACGGCACCAGCCTCAAAGCGCTGGATGCCCAGCACGCCGACCGGGTGGAAAAAACCATCCACCTGCACAAGCCCCACCTGCCGCCGCTTCTCATCAAAAAGCGCGTGCTGCGCATTCAGCGCAAGGCCGACAGCGGTGCTGCCACGCCACTGACTTTCGCCGTGCCTGACACTCCGGCCCCAAGCGGCCCCGTTGTGCAAACCTGGAGCCCTGTGCTCACCGCCAGCGGCGACACCCGCTTGCAGCGCCTGGATGCCGGCGACGTGCTGCTGCAGCCCTACACGCCGATGCTGGATGCCTACACCGCCGCCGCCCGGCTGGCCACCAGCCACCACCTGCCCACACCCGAGCTGGTGGGCGCCCTGCGCAGTGCTTACAGTCAAAATGGCACGCAACCCAATCAGGATAAGCGCGAGCAGCTAGAAATACCAGAGCATCACCTCGATGCCCTGGCGCTGCAAATCGAAGCCCAGCGCAACCAGTACGAGGAAACCTGGGACGAAATCGAAGTGGCCGTGGCCCTGGTCAAGGCCGAGGGCTTCGACCATGCCGAGGTGGATGGCCAAAGCATCTACACCGCCCGCATCAGCTTTGCGAAAGAGCGCGAACCACTCTACAAGCAGGCCAAGGACACGGCCCATGCCGCGCTGGCCCTGCAAACCAGCTTCCACTACGAGGGCTACAACTTCGACTCCACGCCCGAGGCCGAATTTCTGGATTGGACGCTGGGCCTGCTGCAAAGCCACCCGCACCAGATCGAAGGCCTGTGGTTCACCGGCGGCCTGACCGATGCGGGCAAAACCGACCTGCGCGCCGAGTACCTGGGCGACGATGGCCGCTGGCACACCTACACGCCCGACTTCGTACTGCGCCGCGCCGACGGCAAACACCTGGTGGTGGAAGTCAAGAGCGACAGGCTCAGCCCCGACATCCATGCCGACATGGCCCGCCACGCGGCAGGCGAGCCCCCGCAAACCCAGGAAGGCCGAAAGGCTGTAGCACTGAAGCGCTGGGAAGACCTCAACCCCGAGCGCCTGCGCTACCACGTCATGTTTGCCGACACAGCCCTGCATGACGAGGGCAAGATAACCGTGCGTGATTTTATTTTGGGCTGACAATGTATATACTTAACATATATACATCCTCAAAAGGAGCAAACGCATGACTTACGCCCGCGTTTTTCAGTCTGGCAACAGCCAGGCGGTGCGCCTGCCCAAGGAATTTCGGCTCAACGTGGACCAAGTCGAAATTTTTCGCCAGGGCCGCGATATTGTGTTGCGCGAAGTTCCGCTCAGCGCCGCCGTGGTTTTTGATCTTCTGGCCAGCATGCCCGCCGATTTCATGGGTGACGGTCGGCACGACACCCCACCACAAGAGCGGGAAGCGTTCTGATGACCGATCGTTCCACCGTCCGCTACCTGCTCGACACCAACATCTGCATCTACATCGCCAAAGGCCAGCCGCTGGCGGTGCGCGCACGCTTTGAGCAGCACGCCCTGCACGACGTGGCCATGTCCACCATCACGCTGGGTGAATTGCGGTTTGGGGCGGAAAAAAGCCAAGCCCGCGAGCGCGCCCTGAACACCATCGAACAACTCATGCAGGTGATACCGGCCTGCGCCCTGCCCCTGGAGGCGGGTGAGCATTACGGCCAGATTCGCGCCGCCTTGCAACAGCAGGGGCTTCCCATCGGCAACAACGACTTGTGGCTGGCGGCGCATGCGCGCTCTCAGGGCTGGATTCTGGTGACCAACAACACCCGTGAATTTGCACGCGTACCTGGCCTGCAGGTGGAAAACTGGGTGGATTGAGACTCTTCTTTTATGACCGAAAAACCGTCGCCCGCCAAGAAACCCACCGAGGTGAGCATCACCCGCGCCAAAGGCCGCCCCATGCTCAGCTGGGTGGGCAAAAAACCCTTGGGCCGCGTGACGGCCTTCCCGGCGCAAGCCATTGAACGCTTCAGCGCCACCGACGCCGCGCCCGCGCAAGGTTTGGGCACCGCCGACTGGTCGAAGTGGCCGCAAGGTTTGCCCCAGGGTGGCCTGCTCTACCACGGCGACAACAAGGAAGTGCTGGCCCACCTGCTGGCCAACGGCTTTCGCGGCCAGGTCAAGCTGATCTACATCGACCCGCCCTTTGACAGCGGCGCCGACTATGTGCGCAAGGTGCAGCTGCGCGGCCCCAAGGGCACGCTGAAAATTGACGGCGAGGACTACGCTTTAGGCGAGCAGGTGCAGTACACGGACATCTGGAGCAACGACAACTACCTGCAGTTCATGTACGAGCGGCTGCTGATGTTGAAGGAGCTGCTGCATGAGAATGGTGCAATTGCTGTCCACTGTGACTTCAGCAAGGGCCACTACCTGCGCTTAATGCTTGATGAAATATTCGGCGAAAAGAACTTTGTAAACGACATAACCTGGTACTACGAAAACAAGCCGCAATTCGGGTTCATGAAGCATCTTCCACATGATCACGATCTGATTTTTGTATACGCAAAAAATTTCGGCGACCATTGCACGAACCATCAGCAAGTCCCCGTGAAGGAGGTCCAGCAGCAGGCGGTTGTTGCCTGGGATCCAGTTGCAAAAAAACGTGTTGCTAAGCGTGATGAGGCTGGCGACATCATCTATGTCACCCGAGAAGAAAAATACATGGGGAGTGTGTGGACTATTCCTCTAGTCCACCCAATTGCCACAGAGAGAACTGGTTACCCCACTCAAAAACCTGAACCTCTCCTTGAACGAGTGGTTGAGGTTTTTTCCAACCCCGGCGACCTCGTGCTCGACTGCTTTATCGGCTCGGGCACAACCGCCGCCGTCGCCCAGAAACTCGGCCGCCGCTGGATTGGCTGCGACATCAACAAGGGCGCCATCCAGACCACGGCCAAGCGGCTGCAGGGCGTGATGCGCGAGCAGGCGCAGGCACTGGCCGCCGCCAACAGCCAAGGCGAGTTGGTGGCGCGCGACGATGCGCCGACCGCGCCCTGCCAGCTGTCTTTCAGCACCTGGCGCGTGAACGACTACGACCTGCACATCCAGCACAACGAGGCGGTCGAGCTGGCCTGCCAGCACCTGGGCATCACGCGCACGCGCACCGACCCATTCTTTGACGGCACGCGCGGCGCGATGCTGGCCAAGATCATCCCGCTCAACCACCCGCTCACACCGCTGGACCTCGAAGCGCTGCGCACCGAACTCAAAAACCGGCCCGAAGAAGAGCGCGACATGCTGGTCGTCAGCCTGGGCCAGGAGCACAAGGCGCGCGAATGGGTGGCGCAGTACAACCACAACCGCCCTGTCAACAAGATTCACCTGATCGAGCTGCGCACCGACCGCAAGGCGGGCGGCTTCATCAAGCACGAGCCGATGAGCGTGCAGGCGCATCTGGAGCGCGATGGCAACACGCTGGTGGTGCAGATTGACGACGTGGTGTCGCCCAGCATCATTGCGCGGCTCGACTTGCAAGAGGGCATCTTCCGCGCCAGCATCCCCGATTGGCGCGCGGTGGTGGACTGCGTGCTGATCGACACCCAGCACGACGGCGAGGTGTTCAACGTGGCGCTGGCCGACGTGCCCGCGCGCAAGCAAGACCTGGTGGCCGGGCGCTACGAGCTGCCCGCACCGCCCACGGGCGCTACGGTGGCGGTGAAGTTGATCGACATGCTGGGTGAGGAATGCGTGGTTCGACTGCACGCCTGACGACCGATAGGCGCAGCGCTTGGCACCGGCACTTAGCAGCGCCCCGCGCACCGAAAAGGCAGCTTGGGCGCGCTGCACCCTGCGTGGCACGATCACACTCAATGCTTTATTTTTGATAGCTACCAGCGCTTTCTCCATAAGCGCTAGAGCCATATTTGACCCAAAAAACTATAACCGCCCAAAGCAAAGGCCCCTGCCATGCAAGACGACAGGGGCCTTCTGGGGCGGCGCGACGGCGCCGCAGATCAGTCGCGCAGATCGGCCGGCAGCGTGCCGCCGTTGGCGGCAATGCTGCGCATCACCTGCTTGTGCAGACCGATGTTCCAGGCGGCCGAGCCGGGTTCGTCGTTGCCGCTGTAAAGCAGTTCGGCGGCCAGCTCCTTGCGCGCCGACAGGCTGCTGTCCAGGCCCAGCAGCTTGAGCAGATCAACGATGGAGGTGCGCCAGTTCAGCGCGCTGGCGCCGGGCATGGCGTCCAGGATGGGCGCCACGTCTCCCAGCGCGATGGATGCCGGTGCTGGGGGGGCTGCAGGTGCGCCCGCGGCGGCGGGTGCCGGTGGCGCGGCCACCACGACTTCGGCCGCGTTGGCCGACGGAAAAATCTTGGAGAAGATGTTGGAAAAGAAACCCATGATTGCTCCCGAAGTGGTTGGGGTGGAAAGGACACGCGGCACCCAGGGTGAGGCCCTGAACTGCGCCTGCCTTTGTATCACGCTGGGGTGACGGGCGAATGCCCGGGCTCCGTTGACTGGCTGGCCTGTGCCCCCGTGCCGCACGCATGGCAAAACCGGGCAAATGAGCTCTTGCGCGTGCTGCAGTGGCCGCAGTGGTCAAACAGGCCGATGCCGCAGTGGGGGCAAAAATCGATCTTGTCGTTCTTCAGGTCGACCGGGCGTTCGCAGCCGGGGCACACGCTTTTGGCCAGGCGCGCCAGGGCCACGTCGTAGCCCAGCTCTTTGCGGCGCTGCTGGTCGGGCAAGGACTCGGCCTGCTTTTGCCGCTCCAGGTAGCGGTTGAGCGCCAGGATGGCATAGCGCCCCACCAGCGCCGTGATGGCGATGCCCACCACATAGCGCACGTAGCCGCCGTAGCTGGGCAGGTAGGGCACGAGTTCGACAAAGAATGCAAACAAGGCGAAAAAGATGAAGCCCCACACAAACGGCCAGTAAGTGCTTTTGCGCTTTTTTACAAACAGCCAGCCCGCCACCACCAGCAGCGGCAGCGTAAGCGCCAGGCGGTACAGGAACACGCGCAGCTCGACCTTGCGGCGCTCGGCGTTGAGCTTTTCGTAGCCTGCGGCTTCGAGCGTGCTCAGGCGCGCCTGGGCGGCGGCGGCGGCCTGGCGGGCATCCAGCGCGGCCTGCTGCTGTGCCTCTACGGCCTGCTGGGTGGTGCGCTCGGCCTGCTTGAGGGCATCGAGCGCCTGGGTGCGGGCCAGCACATCGGGGTCGTGCTCGGCGCGCTGGGTGACGCTGCGCGTGGCCAGCCAGTTGTTGAAGGTTTCGCGCGCGGACTGGCTTTCGCTGCGGGTCTTGCTGCGCTGCAGCTGGGCCTGCTCCAGCGCGGTTTGCGCCTCTTGCTCGGCCTGCCGGGCGGCCTGCACCTGGCTGCGCAGGGCCTGGGCCGCCGGTTTGTCGAGAAAGTCGTCCACCCGCAGTGGGGCCTCGACCTTGGGCAGGTCGCCCACGATGGTGCCGCCCAGGCCGATGAGGAAGCCGGCAAACACCAGGGCCACCAGCCACAGGCCGCGGCGAAACCATTTTTCAGACAGTCGCAATGATTTGCTCATGGTCTTTTTTCCTTTTAAAACACTATTAATTCAATAGCTGCTTGCGCTTTACCAGAAAGCGCTAGAGCCTGTTTTCACCATATTTTCTGCGGAAGAGGACACGTGCGCCGTGCAACGCATCCGAGGTGCTTCAACCGCTGCTGGCGCTGGCCCGGCTGCACTGGCCGCGTCGGCCACCCTGCAGCATGGTGCGGCACAGCGGGGCCGGAACTTTTCGTGGGCGCCGCGCCCCCAACCTCGTTGCGACGTACCACCGAGGTGAAATCATGATGTGGCAAAAACTGCGGCCTCTCGCATGGACCGGGATGGCCGCTGCGGCGCTTGCCGCCAGCGGCGTTGCGTGGGCCGATCGCGGCGGGCACAGCCATGGGCACCGGGGTGCGCGGGTGGGCATTGGCGTTTACCTGGGCCCGGGTATTGGTTATCCCGTGTACCGCCCGGCCTATCCTTACTACCAACCCTATCCGTATGGCTGGTCGCCGCCGGTGATGGCAGTGCCCGCCGAACCGCCCGTCTACATCGAGCGCGGCAACGACGCCCCGGCCTACAGCGGCGGCACCAACGGGCAGCAGCCTCAGGGCTACTGGTACCGCTGTAACGAACCCGATGGCTACTATCCCTACATCACCCACTGCCCTGGCGGCTGGCTGCAGGTGCCGGCGCAGCCGCCGGCCAACTGATGGACAGCCCTGCCCCTCGCTGCAATGACCCTGGCGCCGGGCAGGCGCCTTATCTTCACCTTGAGGAATCATGATGAAACCCCTTTCCCTCGCAAGCGTGTCGCTGCTGGTGCTGGCCTTGACCGGTTGCACGGTGATGCCCACCGGCCCCAGCGTGACGGTGCTGCCCGGCAGCACCAAGAGTTTTGAGCAGTTCCGGTACGACGACGTCAACTGCCGGCAATACGCACACATGCAGGTGGGCGGCGCCAACGAAGCCGTCAACCAGAGCGCCGTGGGCAGCGCGGTGGTGGGCACGGCCATCGGCGCCCTGGCCGGTGCCGCGCTGGGCGGCAACCACGAGGGCGCGGCGGTGGGCGCTGGCATGGGCCTGCTGATGGGCTCCAGCGTGGGCGCTGGCAATTCGCAATCTGCGGGCTACGGCAGCCAGCGCGGCTATGACAGCGCCTATGTGCAGTGCATGTATGCCCGCGGCCACCAGGTGCCGGTGTATGGCCGCATGCTCACCAGCCCGGGGGCACCCGGGCCGGGCTACGCCGCCCCCATGGCACCGCCGCCCCCGCCTGGCTACTGGCGGCGTTATTGATCTGGCGCCGGGATATTTCGAAGGCCGCGCGGGCTTGTCAAAGACCTTCGGCCAATTCAGCGTGAATGGCGCAAACGCCATGGTGCGGGGGCCCACAGGCCGTTCATGAAGGCTGTGCATTGACGACAGGTGGCACCAAGCCGTCAGGCCGCCAGCAGGCGCGCCACGCGCTCACGCAATAACTCGGGCTGCGCCTCGGCGGCCGCCACGGGGGTGCCCACGTTCAGCCCCACGCGGTTGAACAGGCCACGCCGGAACGGCCGCACCATGGCACCGCCCTGCTCTATGCGGCTGAAGTACGAGCCCCACAGGTTGGTCAGTGCCATCGGAACCACGGGCACGTCCAGCCCGTCGGCGCGGGCGCGGTCCAGAATTTTGACGATACCGCCCTTGAACGGCTGCAATTGCCCGTCGCGCGTGATGCCGCCTTCGGGGAAGATGGCCAGCAGGTCGCCGCCCTGCAGCACCTGCGCCGCGCGCTCGAAGGCCGCCTCGTAGGTGGCGGCGTCTTCCTTGTAGGGGGCAATGGGAATGGCTTTGGCCAGGCGGAACAATGCGCCCAGCACCGGCACCCGAAAAATGCGGTGGTCCATCACAAAATAGATGGGCCGGGGGCTGGCGGCCATCAGCAGCACCGCATCGACAAAGCTCACGTGGTTGCACGCCAGCACGGCCGCGCCCTGCACGGGCAGGTTTTCGTCGCCCTGCACCTTGAAGCGGTAAACAAAGCGCGAGAGCACCCAGGCCACAAAACGCAGCAAATATTCGGGCACCAGCAGGAAGATGTAAAACGCCACCACCGCGTTGGCAATGCCGGTGAACAAAAAGATCTGCGGCACCGTGAAACCCGCGCCCAGCAACGCGCCTGCAATGAGCGAGCTGGCAATCATGAACAGAGCGTTCAAGATGTTGTTGGCCGCGATGATGCGCGCGCGGTGCGTGGGCTGGCTGCGCATCTGGATCAGTGCATACATGGGCACGCTGTACAGGCCGGCAAACAGACTCAGCAGCGCCAGGTCGGCCATCACGCGCCAGTGCGCGGGCTGCGCCACAAAGGCGGCCAGGCCCATCACATCGGAAGCGGGTAGGCCGCGCGCGGCGAAATACAGGTCGATGGCAAAAACGCTCATGCCAATGGCGCCCAGTGGCACCAGGCCGATCTCGACATGGCGGCGCGAGAGCACCTCGCACAAGAGCGAGCCGGTGCCAATGCCGATGGAAAACACCACTAGCAGCAGCGAGGCCACCTGCTCGTTGCCATGCAGCACCTCTTTGGCAAAGCTGGGGAACTGGCTCAAAAACACCGCGCCAAAAAACCACATCCAGCTGATACCCAGCAGCGAGCGGAACACCACGATGTTTTCGTGCGCCAGCTTCAGGTTGCGCCAGGTCTCGGTGAAGGGGTTCCAGTTGATGGTGAGGTGCGGGTCGGTGGCGGGCACCGGGGGGATGAACTGCGCCACGGCCCGCCCCATCAGCGCCAGCAGCACACAGGCCAGGGCCACCGTGGTGTGCCCAATGCCGGGAATGGCCACCAGCAGGCCCCCCGCCACGTTGCCCAGCAAAATGGCCACGAAGGTGCCCATCTCGACCATGCCGTTGCCACCGGTGAGTTCGCGCTCGCTGAGCACCTGGGGCATGTAGGCAAACTTTACCGGGCCAAACAGCGTGGAGTGCACGCCCATCAAAAACGTGCACAGCAGCAGCACCGGCACGTTGCCCGCAATGAACCCGCCAGCGGCCACCAGCATGATGGCAATCTCCAGGTTCTTCACGAAACGGATCATGCGCGTCTTGTCGTATTTGTCGGTCAATTGCCCCGAGGTGGCCGAGAACAACAAAAACGGCAGGATGAACAGCGCACCAATCACCAGCCCCGCCATGGCAGGTGGCAGCCACGACACGCTGAGCTGGTACGTCACCATCACGGTGAAGGCGAACTTGAACAGGTTGTCATTGGCCGCCCCCGAGAACTGCGTCCAGAAAAAGGGCGCAAAGCGGCGCTGGCGCAACAGGGCGAACTGGTTGGGGTCGGCGTGTGCGCCAGGGGCAGGATGGCTGCTGATTGCGCTGGTAGCACTGGTGGCGCTGTCAGAGAGGGTCTCGGGGGTCATGCGTTGGTCCTCGGTTCCGTCACGGGTTATTGGGCGCGGGGTCTGCGGCTGCGCGCCGGGTCCACCGCTGTTCTGGTGCCGGTGCCCTGGCGCATGCAGTGCGCCCGCACACCGGGGTGACGTGGCGCGTCATTCTGCCCGCACACCGTGACTGCTGCGCCCGCAGGCAGCGGGCCGGTGCGCACTGCGGCCAGCGCGGCCAGCACCGGCAAGGCGGCACCCGCCGCCAGCAGGTGCTTGAGGCTGTGGCCCGACACCCACTGGCCCAGCGCGTCAAACACCGCGTGGTCTGCGGCCTCGAACAGCTTGGCCGCGCCATACCAGGCCATGACGGCGCCCAGCTGCAGTGCCAGTGCGCCGCACCGCGTGGGCAGCAACGCCATGGCCGTCACCGCCAGCATGCCGCCCAGTTGCACCACCGCCCAGGGCAGCAAGTTGCCGGTGTGCGCCCACCACATCACGGCCGCCGGCCCGGCCACCACCATGGCGGCCGCCGCCACCCCGCCCGCGCGCAGACTGACTCGGCTGGCCCCCGCCAGGCCCAGCAGCCCGGCAAAGGCCACGGCCATGCCCAGCCGGTCCCACAGCAAGCCTGCGTCATCGGGGCGCAGGTGGTAAACGGTGGAGCCGACCGATGTCAGCACCAGGCCCACAAAAAACAGGCCCGCCGCGGCGCGCGTGACCGCATCGACCGCGCCGCGCTGCACCCCCCGCAGCAACCCAAGCCCCCACAGGCCCGCCAGGGCAAAAGGCAGGTTGGTCAGCACGTCCAGCGCGCAGGGCAGACCCCACAGCATGCGCTGATCGGCAAAGCCATGCTGGTGCTCGCTGGCAGGCACGGCGGGGCCCAGCACAGCCAGTGCCAGCAGCACCGCGGCGCCCAGCAGCAGGCCGGTTTCGGGCCGGGTAAGGCCGCCCCGGGGAAGTGAATGGTCAAAGGTCATGGTGTTGCGTGGCCGGTAGTGGGTGATGCCGCGCAGTGTGGGCAAGGCCGGGGCAATTGGGGGCATAAAGTCGCTCAGGGCGCTACCGATAGCACCTTGGGTATCCATAATCGATACCCATGAGCACCACCGCCGACCTTGTTGCCGCCCTGAAGAAGGAACTCAAGACCGCCCAGATGACCTATGCCGACCTGGCGCAGCAACTCGGCATGGCCGAGTCCAGCGTCAAGCGCATGCTGGCCAAGGGCGACATGCCGCTGTCACGCATCGACGCCATCTGCCGCGCGCTGGCGCTGGACTTTGCCGACCTGGCCCGGCATGTGGCCGACAACCAGCCGCTGCTCAGGGAACTGACCCCCGAGCAGGAGCGGGCCGTGGTGGCCGACAAGAAACTGCTGCTGATGGCCATTTGCGTGCTGAGCCAGTGGACGCTGGAGCAGGTGACCACCGCCTACCGCCTGACCGAGGCCGAGGGCATCCAGTACCTGGCCCAGCTCGACCGCATCGGCATCATCGAGCTGCGGCCGTTCAACCGCTACCGCCTCAAGCTCGCCAAGACCTTCCGCTGGCGCCCGCACGGCGCGGTGATGAACTACTTTCGGGAGCACGCACTGCTCGACTACTTTGCGGGTGGCTTTGACGGCCCAGGCGAGGGGGTACTGCTGGTGCACGGCGCCATCAGCCGCAGTCTGGCCCCGGCTTTCATGGAACGCATGCAGCGCGTGGCGCACGACTTTGCCCAGCAGCACCTGGCCGACCAGAAACTGCCCCAAAGCGAACGCGAGGGCTACACGCTGCTGCTGGCGCTGCGCAGCTGGGAGTTCGAGGCGTTTGCGGGCATGCGGCGCTAGCACATTTTTTTCATAGCACGCAGCGCTCACCAGTAGGGCGTTACAGGCCAAAAACCCTCTGAATACTGCGCGCAAGTCGGCGCCCTGAAACACAACTTCACAACACTTCGCACAGCACCTACATGCGCTTGACGCAGTGCCCCCACGATCAAGGCTCCCGGTTCCGCACGGAATCCTTTCTGAGGAGAACACCATGGCACGCATAGCCCTCGCCGCCGCTTCCATCGCCCTGCTGTCGCTGAGCGCCTTGACGGCGGCGCATGCACAGGTTGGCGCCACTATCGTCATCCAGTCGGGCAGCCCCCACTACCAGCGCCCCGCCCCGGCGCTGGTGCAATACCAGGCCCCACCGCCCCCGCGCTACGAAGCTGTGCCCCGCCATCGGCGCGGCATGGCATGGGTGCCCGGCCACTGGGAATGGCGCGGCCACCGCCATGTGTGGATGCAAGGCCACTGGGTGAAGGCCCGCCCCGGCTACCACTACCGCGAGCCGCGCTGGATGGAGCACGACGGCCGCTGGGCCATGCAGCGCGGCGGCTGGGACCGTGACCGCGACGGCGTGGCCAACCGCTACGACCGGGACCGCGACGGTGACGGCGTACCCAACCGCCGCGACCCCCAGCCCGACAACCCCCGCCGCAACTGATTGCAACCGGGCACAACTGAGCGCCAATAAGCGCTATGTATCGCGGATCGGCACAACCGGGTGCAGGCGTGGCGGGTTTTCAGCCCAGCTGAAGCTCGGCGCGGCCCAGGCCCGGGAAGTCGGCCACCACCACCGTGCCCGGCGCCACCAGCACGGTACCGGTGCATGAACCAGTGGTCACCCACTGGCCGGCGCACAGCCCGCCCAGGCTGCGCGCACCTTCGTTGGCCAGCCATGTCAGCAACCGCAGGGGGTCGCCCGCCGGGTTGCTCCAGGTGGCGTGCTGCACGGCCACCGCCCCATTCACCGACAGGCTCACTCCTTGTGCCAGGGGCTGCACTGCAGCCACATCGGCCGTGCCCGAACCCACGATAAGTGCCCCGTGGCAGGCCTGGTCGGCCAGGCGGCTCCACGCGCCCTGCTGCGCCCAGGCGGCAAAGCGCGTGTCGCACACCTCGATGGCGGCACGCACGGATGCCATGGCCGCCAGCACCTCGGCCGCACTGTAAGGCGTTGGGCGATCGGGTAGATCGATGCCCAGCTCGTACACCAGTTCCGCCTCGACTCCCATCACGGCAAAGCCTGCGGCAGGCAGATGCAGTGCCTGCCCGGCTGGCGCAACAAACACCGAATCGCGGGTGAGTGCAGCGCGCGCAGGCAGCGCCTGGGGCGAAGCAGCCCCCACCTTCCAACCCGCGATCTCGCCGCGCTCGCGCACCACGGCGTCCTGCACGGCATACGCCTGGTCCGCATCGCATGGGCGCAGCGCAACGGGCAAATCCAGTGGCCGGGGCATGCGACCCTGGCGGGCCATGGTGATAACGGCGGCGCTGGCGAAGGGGTCAAAAGCGGTAACAGGCATGGCGTGCGTCCTTGGGGTAAAGCTGGGCGGATTATGGCGAGGCGCAGGCCCGTCCTGCCCCGCCAGCATCAGCAACGATTGCTGCCCATTAGCCAGCAAAACCACCCCGCCGCCGCCAGCGCACTCCTAGAATGGCCCCCGCAGGAGAGCATGGCGGGCCGCAAGCCCGCCGCTGCACCGAAGGCGCAAACTCCCATACACGCTCAGGTCCCGTACTGCACCATTCATCAAAGCCGTCTGGAGAGCCGCCACACACCCGTGTGGCGCACCGAAGGAGCAAACCGAGCGCCATGTGGGCCGCGCGGTGAATCTCTCAGGTACCAAGGACAGGGGGAGCGGCAGCTTGGGCAGTCATGCGCCAGCTGTACGCTATTGAACCTATAGCTGCCAGCGCACGTCTTTCAAGCGCCAGAGCCCAGAAAGGCTTTGAAAATCATGCGCGTGATCGTTTTGGGTGCCGGCTTGCTCGGCGTGACTTCGGCTTATTTTCTGCAGCAACTCGGCCACGAGGTGACCGTCATCGACCGCCAGGGCGCCCCCGGCGCCGAAACCAGCTTTGCCAACGGCGGGCAAATTTCGGTGAGCCACGCCGAACCCTGGGCCAACCCCAGCGCGCCGCTGAAGGTGCTGCAATGGCTGGGGCAGGAGGATGCGCCGCTGCTGTTCCGCATCCGCGCCGACATGCGCCAGTGGCTGTGGGGCCTGTCCTTTTTGCGCAACTGCACCCCGGCGCGCACGCGCCACAACATTGAGCAGATCGTGCGCCTGGGCACCTACAGCCGCAGCGTGCTGCAGCAACTGCGCGCGGACACGGGCATCCAGTACGACCAGCGCACGCAGGGCATCCTGCACTTTTATACCAACGCCAAGGAGTTCGACGGCGCTCTGGCCCCCGCCGAGCAGATGCGCGGTTTGGGCTGCGAGCGCCAGGTCATCAGCGCCGACGAGGCCGTGCGCATCGAGCCCGCCCTGGCCCACATCCGCCCGCAGCTGGCGGGCGCCACGTTCACGGCCGAGGACGAGTCGGGCGACGCCAACCAGTTCACGCGCGAACTCGCCAAACTGTGCGAGGCGGCGGGCGTGCAGTTCCGCCTGGGGCACCACATCACCGCGCTGCGCGAGGCGGGCGGCCGCATCGACCATGTGGAGGTGACCAACGCCGAAGGCCGCTTCGAGCGCGTGCGTGGCGATGCGTTTGTGCTGGCCATGGGCTCGTTCAGCCCGCTGCTGGCCCAGCCGCTGGGCATCAGCCTGCCCATTTACCCGGCCAAGGGCTATTCGGTGACCATGCCGGTGAAGGACGCGAGCCGGGCGCACCAAGTGAGCCTGACGGACGACGAGTACAAGCTGGTGTTCTCGCGCTACACCAGCGAACGCGGCGGCGACCGGTTGCGCATTGCTGGCACCGCCGAGCTCAACGGCTACAACCGCGACCTCAACCAGGTGCGCTGCGACGCCATCGTGCGCCGCGTGGAGCAACTCTTTCCCGGTGCGGGCGACGCGAGCCAGGCGCAGTTCTGGACCGGCCTGCGCCCCGCAACGCCCAGTAACGTGCCGCTGATCGGCCAGACGAAAGTGGGCAACCTGTTTCTCAACACCGGCCACGGCACGCTGGGCTGGACGCACGCCTGCGGCTCGGGCAAGGCGCTGGCCGACATCGTGAGCGGCCGCGTGCCAGAGGTGGATTTTGCGTTCCAGGGAATGGCCGCAGGACGTGGCGCCCATGCGCTGGTGCCCGCGGCCAAGGTGGCATGAGCCCCCAAAACGGACGAAGCGGCTGCAGCCGCTTCACAGGGAAGGCGCCGGAGCGAAACCACCGCGCCAGGAAAGGCCCGCCACAAGAATTGTGGCGGGCGAGCGGCCCCGTTCAAGGCGATGCCGCACCCGTGGCATGCGCGACAAAGCGTGCCAAAGCCTGCATGTCTTGCGGGCTGATTTTTTCAGCGTAGGAGGGCATCACGCCGATGCCGTTGCGCAACGCGCGCAGCACGCGGTCGGCATCGGGCTTGAGCTCGTCCAGCACCGGGCCGATCTGCCCCTCAGCCCCGGCCGCCTGCAAGGTGTGGCAAACGGCGCAGGCCGGCTGCAGGGTGGTGAACAGCAGCTTGCCGCGCGCTATTTCGGCAGGGTCGGCCGCCACGCTGGCGCCCGCCAGCAATGCCAGCCCACCCGCCGCCAAAGCGCGTGGCAGCCAGCGCCTCGTCGCCAACGCCACGTCAGGCCACCGTCACGGTCACGGCGTGATCGCTCCAGCTGGCGTTGTTGTAGCCGCCCACGTTTTCTTCGCGCTGCTGGGCCTGCACATTGCCTGCCATGTCGGTTGCGCGGCTGGCCAGCACATAGGTACCGACCCCCAGGCGCACTGGCAGCACAAACTGGCGCCATGCAAACCGGCCAAGGTCGGGGCCCACCAGTTGCGCGGCCCGCCAGGTTTGGCCGCCGTCCACCGACACCTCTACGCCCTTGACGGCGTGCATGCCACCAAAGGCCACGCCATGGATCTGCGCCACACCGGCCTTGAGGGGGCCTTGCTCGGGCAGCGGGCCGTTGATCCAGGACTTGACCGTCATTTCCCACACCGAGGGCTGGTCCGGGCTTGCCTTGGTGCCGGGTGGCGACATGCGGTAGCCGTGCTGCATGATGCGCGCCTGCGACTGTGTCGGCGTGAACGCCAGCCGCTTCACGTACTTGATGTTGTTCACGCCCTGGTAACCCGGCACCACCAGGCGCAGCGGCCCGCCATGTGCCAGCGACAAGGGCTCGCCGTTCATTTCCCAGGCCAGGATGGCATCGTCCAGCGCCTTCAGGGGCACCGAGCGCTCGACAAGAACGGTCAGAGGGTCCACACCTTCGGGCAGCTTTTCACCACCGGTTCCGGTGACATACGCCATGCCGTCCACCAGCCCACCCAGGGCGGCCACCACGTTGCGCAGCGGCACACCGCTCCACACCACACAACCGGCGGCACCCACCGTCCACGGCGTACCGCTGGGCTTGCTGGGGAAGAACCCCCGACCATTGCCCGAGCACTGCAGCACCGTGGCGACGGTGTCGATGCCCAGCGTCTTGAGCTCGGCCAGGCTCAGCGTGCGCGGGTTTTTGACGCCCTCGATGGACACGGTCCAGGCATCGCGGTTCTCCAGAACGGCGGCGTCGGGTGCGGGCAAATTGTTGCGAACATACAACTGGTTCGACGGCGTGATCACGCTGGTGCCGAAGGCTGCGCGGCGGGTTTCCAGGGTGCTGCCGCTGTGCACGATCAGCGCATTGGCGCTCTTCCAGCCGGCGTAGCCCGGCAACGGCTTGGGCGTGGCTGCGGCCTGGGCACGTGCAACGCCAGTCCAGCCAGCCAGCCCCAGCGCGCTCAGTGCGGCAGCGCTTCCGGCCAACATGTGGCGGCGTGGCAGTGTCATCGGGTTCTTCATGGGCAGGGTCCTCCGGAAATAAAGGAAACAGGTGAAGTCCGTCTTGCAACGCCGGATCGCCCGACGCCACAGAAGGGGCTTGGCGGATTTTGTGTGGGAAGCCGTTTTTGGCGAAGCGCTTTTGGAGCACAGATGTAAACAGGTGCAACAAATCCGCTGCAGGTGTTCGCAATGTCAAACCCTTGGGGCATATTTGCCAGACGGTTCACCGTGTTGCAAACGCGCACGCCCGGAAGTTGCCAGGCCAAAGCGCGGGCTGCGCCGGATTGCGGCGGGGTCCAAGCAGGGCGCGCCCTGGTGCGGTCTCGCACCGTGGTGGAATCCGACGCCGCACCGTCCATTGCGGCAAGCCACGGTGAAATTGAAGCGCCGCCATTCAACAATTCAAGAGGAAAAACCATGCCCCGCAACTTTCAATGGACCGCTGTCACGCTGGCGTGTCTGCTCGTCAGCCCCTGGGCCCAGGCCCAGCTGACGGCCATCGTGGCGGTGGAACCCACCGCCAAGAAGGCGGCCCACACCATCGTCCGCAGTGCGCTGGAAACAGGCCTGACACAGGCAGCAGGCCAGCCCCTGAAGCTCAGCACCAGCGAAGACCTGGCCGATGTGATGCGGGCCACCCGCAGCGCGGGCTATGACGTGTTCATCGGCCCTGCACAGGTTGCTGCCTCGGCCTTGCAGCGGGGCTATGAACTGGTGGGTGCCACCCAAAAATCCGAGCAATACCTGCTGATCGGCGCAGCCAATGTGCCTGCGGTGGCGGCCATGAAAGGCCAGCGGCTCTATCTGCCGCAGCAGGACTCGGTCTACACCTACATGGCGCGCGGCATGCTCAATGAAGCCGGGCTGTCGTTCCAGGACCTGAAATCGGTAAAGCATGAAAAATACCCGCAAGCAGGCCTGTCCGCGTTGTCGCTGGGCGTTGCGGACGCCACCGTGGTGCGCGCCGATGAATGGGCCGAGTGGTCGGCGGGCCACCCCGGCGTGGCACGCGTGCTGGCCACCTCGCACCCGGTGCCGGGCGGCTTCACGATCGTGGTGCGCAAGGATCTGCCCGCCGATACACGCAGCAAGCTGGGCCAGTGGTTCGGCACGGCCACGGTGTCCAGCGGGCTGACGCCGGTCACCCAGCGCCCCGACGCCCAGGAATACCGCCGCGTGGCCGAACTGGGCCTGTTCACACCCAACGGCCTGCCCGGCGTGACCCGCATTTCCGCCAAGGAGGCGCAGCAGTTGCAGGCCCAGGGCGCCGTGGTGGTGGACACGCGCACCGAGAAGGAATTCAAAGCCAAGCGCATCCGGGGCGCGGTGTTGGCCGCCTACGTGGAGAAAAGCCTCAAGGATGTGGCCTTCAACGCGGCCCAGGACGACTTTCAGGCGTTCGACAAGGTTTCCCTCGACAAGACCAAGCCGGTGATCTTTGCCTGCAATGGAGCCGAGTGCTGGAAGTCCTACAAGGCGGCCAAGGTGGCAGCCGCCAAAGGCTTCAAGTCGGTGTACTGGCTGCGTGGCGGATTGCCCGAATGGGATGCTGGCGGACTGCCCACGGAAGGCGGCTGAGGCCACGGGCATCGCCCGCGCTTCAGACAAACTTCGACAGAAAGCCCATGACTGTCAGGCGCGCGGGTTGCTGACCTGAAGGCTGAGGCCAGCGGCGCACCACCAAGCCAACGGTACGCCAGGTCAGGCGCTACTGCCCGCGCAGCATCACGCGCCAACAAACACCGTCAACACGCCGGTGTAGCCATACAGGTGGTGGTGCGCAATTTCACCGCCGGCGAAAAAACCCACCAATGGCACATCGCCCAGCGCATGCCGCACGATCTGCAGTTCGGCACTGGGGCCGCCAAAGTGGGGGCCGCCCCGGCCCGAGCAGCTCACGTAGATCGCGCCACAGATGCGCCGCCCCGTCTGTGGCAGCGCACCAGCAGCGGAGGCGCCAGGGGCTGCGGCCTGTTGTCCGCCCTGCGCATCGGACGATACCAACGGTGCGGTCTCCAGCTCTTCGGGCGAAAGCTCTTCGCGGATTTCGGCGCAGATGCGCATGAGGTCGGCGCGCGCCGCCGCCACATTGCGCTGGCAAAACGTCAGGTGCATTCCTGGTTCCACATGGTCGGCCAGCGCTACGCCCCGGCGGGTGGCATCCAGGCCCACGATGTGGCGCACACGCGTGTCGGTGCCGAAATGGCCCGTGCGGCGCTGGCCCTGGGGCTGCTCGCCCGCATTGACCAGCCCGGCCAGCGTGGCGCGCACCTTGCGAAGGGCGGGTTGCGGGTCGCCACCGTCCAGAGAAACCTCCAGCGTGTCGAGCAGCACATCGAGCGCAGGTTCGCCATCGAGCTGCAGCACCACGTTTTCGTGCGCGGCGGTGATGGTGTGCTGCACGCCCACGGGCTGGCAACCTTGCGTGACACGCGACACCAGCGCCACCCCGGCGCCAAACGCCACACCCGAAAGCCCGCCGTCAAACACCCCGCTGGCGCCGCCCTGCCCGGCCATGTTGCCGTCCCCCCCCACCGCAAACTGCACGTTGTTGCTGCGGCTGGCGCTCAGCCCCCCAAACAGGTAACCCGTGGCGGTGCGCGCAGCCATCTCGTCCAGCAGCTCGGCCAGTTCGGCGGTATGGCCATCGGCATGCACCAGCGCGGTGTAGGCCTCGAACCCGCTGGCCGGATTGCGCGGCAACGGGGCCACACCGGAAAACACGCGGTACTGGTCGGCGGGCACGTCCAGCAGCATCACGGAGAGCGCGGGCTCGTCAAAATACTCGGCGTTGCTGGCCGAGACGCCCACGCCCACGGTGCCGCTCCAGTCGGTCACCTCGGACAGTTCACTGCTCAGATAGTCGAACAGCGCCTGCGCTTCGCTGGCGTAGTGGTCGGTGATGTAGAGCAGGCCCAGCGTGGGTGCGGATGCGTATTCGGGCAGGGACATCTGTGCCCGCAACTGGGCCAGCACGAGTGCGGCGGCCATGCGCCACTGGGGGTGGGTGGCATGGCCGGTGGGAAATAGTTTCATGGTGTGACCTCTCGGGCAGTGGCGGGCGCTGCCCGCAGCACCGCCAGATCAGTGATCTCAGCCCGCCGACTTGCGCGGTGCGCGGCGGGCCGTGGCTTTTTTGGCGGCGGGTTTCGCGGCGGGTTTGCTGGCAGATTTGGCAGGTGCCTTTTTTGCAGCAGACTTTTTGGCAGCGGGCGCTTTGGCCGCACCGGCAGCAGCGCGTTGGCCGGCCTGCATGGTCTCTATGCCCTTGGCGGCAAACTGGCTGGCCATGTCGGTGGCGGTCTTCATGGCTTCTTTGGCCAGGCCGGTGGCCACGTTATGGGTGGGATCGATGCTGGTCTGCTTGGCGGCGTCTTTCAGGGCGTTGGCCGCGATCTGCTGGAACTGGCTGGTCAGCGCGCCCCACCAATGCATGGGGTCCACCACGGATGGCTCGGGGGCCTGGGAGCCCTTGGAATCGTCGGCCGGTGCGGCCTGGGCTGGCTTGACGGGTTCTGCGGGCGCAGGCGCAGCGGCGGCTGGCGCGGGGGTTGCTGCAGCAGTTGCAGCTGCCCGGCCGGCAAAGGTTTCGGCAGCCTTTTGCATGCTGCCCATCACGCCGTCGGCAGGCTTGAGCTTGAAGGCGCTGGCCACGTCGCCCATGCTGAAGTTCATGCCCTTGAGCGTGGCCAGCGTCATCTTTTGCACCTCCAGCGCCTGGACGGTGGCGGTCAGGGCGCGCGAGTTCTGCTCCAGCCAGAACTGCACGGCCTTGAGTTCGTCGATGCGTTTTTCCAGCTCTTCGACGCTGATGGTGGGCGCCACCCAGTTCGACAGGTTGGGCAGCTGGGGAATGCTGCTGGAGGCCCCTTTGGCCAGGCTTTGCAGAAAGTCAAAGCCGGGGACGAATTTGCCGAAACCGAAGTTGGATGTGTCGCTCATGGCCGCTCCGCAATAGGTGGGTCTTTGGCACGCGCCCCGCAGGGCGTCGTGTTGGCACAGCTTACTCCAATGCCTTGCGTTCCGGAAAGCCCCCGGTGCTCAGTGCTTGTTTCCGTGCGCTGCGCCTTGGCCCATGCCGGAGGCCGCTGCTCCAGGTGCTTGCGAGGCCACCGGCAGCTGCAGTGGCAGCTGGGTTTCGGCGCCCTTGGCATCCTGGAACACCAGGGTCACAGGCACGTTGGAGCCCTTGGCCAACGGAGCCTTCAGGTCCATCAGCATGACGTGGTAGCCGCCGGGCTTGAGCTCGACGGTTTTGCCGGCAGGCAGGTCGAGCGCGGGTATGGCGCGCATTTTCATGATGTCGCCTTCCATCTTCATCTCGTGCACTTCGACCACGCCGGCTGCTGGCGACTCGGCGCGCACCAGGCGCGCGCCGTCTTTGGCAGTCAGGCGCATGAAGGCACCCGTGGCCTTTTGGCCCTGCACGGTGGCACGCGCCCAGGCGCCGTCCACCGCCACGGGGGCAGTGGCTTGGGCGTGGGCCTGGCCGGCAAGCAGGGCAAGGGCGAAGAGTGCGGGACGGGTGATGCGGTGCAGTGTCATGGGGTTCTCCTGGGTAAAAAACGAATGGGAAACAGTAAAAGGGAAACAGTGAAAGGGGAACAACGTCAGCGGGAGGCCGCGTGCTGTCGACATTGCCACAGACAAGGCCTTCGGCGCAGGCGCGGAAATCTTCTGCCTGCCCGGCTTGCGGCCTGCAAACCGCTGCACACCTTGGCCAGCGCTGGCCCAGCCATGGCATGGGCGCGTCGCGCATTCAGGTAGCGCGGGCGCGGGGTCGATTCGCATAGGGCACTGGACACATCCAGCGCCGCGCAGCTTGGGTGCACGCAGCCTCCTGATTACAAGCCAAATTGGCCTCTAGCGCTTATCGATAAAGCGCAAACAGCTATTATAATAATAGCAAAATCAGAAGACAGCTGGGGGCCCGCGCGGCGGCAGCGGCGCGGCTGTGCGGGCCGCAATGTGCGCTGGCGGGGCAGAACCCAGGGCATGCGACGGGGGGCGGGCGACCGGCAACACTGCCGACGGGGGTGGCGGGGGTACACCGACATGGGCGCACAGTGGGCAGTCCAGCGTGTGGCTGGGAGTCTCCCGGGCGCCTTCATCGCTTTTCGCCACCAATTTGATGGCACCCGAGCCCGCGCAAATCAGCTCTACGGCCTGCGGACTGACCAGCGGCGAAGCCACGGCCACGCCGATCGACAAGGCAAACCACGCCAGCGCAAGGCGCGCGAACCAGCGAAGGTGCCGAAGGGTTTGCAGGAGGTGCCGCATGACGGCGCTGATTGTAGGGTGCCAACCCGCCATGGCCTTGACCGGGGTCATCTGAGCGACGGACTTCGCCGGTGCGCTCGCCTACGATGTGGGCTTCCACCCCACGACACCGGAGACAACCCCCATGCTGACACTCTGCGGCTTTTCAGCCAGCAACTACTACAACAAGGTCAAGCTCGCCCTGCTTGAAAAGGGCCTGCCCTTCACCGAAGAACGGGCCTGGGTGGGCGAGACCGACCCCAGCGCCACGCCGCTGGGCAAGGTGCCCTACCTGCGCACACCCCAGGGCACGCTGTGCGAATCGGCGGTAATGACCGACTACATCGAGGCCGCCCACCCCCAGCCCGCCCTGCTGCCTGCCGACCCGTTTGCCGCCGCCAAGGTGCGTGAGCTGATCACCTTCATGGAGCTGCACCTGGAACTGGTGGCGCGCAACCTCTACCCACAAGCCTTCTTTGGCGGTACCGTCAGCGAGTCGGCCCGCGAGAAAGTGGGCGTGCAACTGGAGAAAAACATTGCCGCCTTCGGCCAGCTGGCAAAGTTCAGTCCCTTTGTGGCGGGCGACAGCTTCACGCTGGCCGACTGCGCCGCCATCGTGCATCTGCCGCTTATCAGCGCAGCCACCAAAATCATCTATGGCCGCGACTACCTGGCCGACCTGCCGGTGCGCGACTACCTCGCGCGCATGGCCGAACGCCCCCATGTGCAGCGCCTGAACGCCGACCGCAAAACCAGCACCGCCGAAATGCTGGCCCGCCAACCCAAGCGCTGAGCACGCGCTGGAAAGAAGGGGGGGGAAATCCGGCCGCAGCAGCCGCCAGAAGCTGCAGATGCATCGGTTTCCTCCGTGCCATGCCGGGCTCCCCGCACGGGCTGTGCAGCCTCTTCTTGACCCTTGTCAACGCATGGTGGGTACCTCGGGCGCACCATGGAGGTGTTAGACCATTCCCAAGGAACCCTCGCATGGACCCCCATCTCGCCGCCCCCTTCCGCCAGCAACTGCTTGCGCAGCAATCCGCGCTTTTGGCCCAGTTGGCAGAGCAACGGGGGGGCGTCATCGGCCGGGCCGAGGCAGCAGCGGACCATTTTGGGCAGCCAGAAGATCCGCGTGCCCAGTTGGCCACTGAACGCGAGCTGGAATTTGCGCTGGACGAGCGCGAAACCGCCCACCTGGCCGCCGTGGTTGCGGCCCTCACACGCATCGAGGCCGGCACCTATGGCGAGTGCACCGATTGCGGTACCCATATCACCGCAGCCCGCCTGCACGCCACACCCGAGGCCGCGCGCTGCGTGCACTGCCAGGAAAAGGCCGAGCAGCACCGCCGGGCAGCCTGAGCAATCCTTTTTTTCTCCACTTCTTTACTTCAAGAAAGCATTTTCATGAGCACTTTTCACGCCGTTGTCTGGATGGACCACTCCGAAGCCCATGTGGTGATGTTCGACCGCGAACACACCGAGGCACAGCGCATCAAATCCCGCAGCCACCACAAGCACCAGGGCAAGACAGAAGACCTCAGCCTGTTCTTTGCCGACATCGCCCAGGCCCTGTCGAACACGCATGAAGTGCTGCTGGCAGGCCCCGGCCTCGCGCGCAACCAGTTCCGCGACTGGTGCGCCAAGCACAACGCTGCAGTGGCCGGCGCGGTGGTGGACTCGGTCGCGGCAGACCATCCCTCGGACGCTCAGCTGGTGGCCATGGCGCGCCAGTACTTCAAGAAGTTTGACAACATGGCGTCCGACCCGTCGATGGCCTGAACCCGGCCAGCCTGGCGGGCCTGATCGGCCCCGCCAGGCCGGTGCCTTGGCTGCTATCCTTTGCAGGATGCGCAGCCTTTTTCATTTCGCCTTTCATGTCACCGACCTGGATGCGGCGCGACGCTTCTATGGCGGCGTGCTGGGTTGCCAGGAAGGCCGAAGCACCAACACCTGGGTGGACTTTGACTTCTTCGGTCACCAGATCGCACTGCATCTGGGCACACCATTCGCCACCGCCCGCACCGGCCATGTCGGCGACCACCTGGTGCCCATGCCCCACTTTGGCGCTATTTTGGAGTTGCCCGACTGGCATGCACTGGCTGCGCGCCTGCGTGCTGCCAACACGGCCTTTGTGCTGGAACCCCAGGTGCGCTTTGAGGGCCAGCCCGGCGAGCAGTGGACGATGTTCTTTCACGACCCGAGCGGCAACCCGATAGAAATCAAGGGCTTTCGTACACTGGACAGGGTGTACGCGACATGAGCTACACCTTCGCGTCCGCCACGATCTTGCTGCTGCTGATCACCGATCCGCTGGGCAACATTCCCATTTTTGCCAACGCGCTGCGCGGCGTGGCACCCGAACGCCGGGCGCGGGTGATCCTGCGCGAGGTGCTGATAGCGTTTGCACTGCTGCTGGTGTTTTTATTCTTTGGCGCGCAGTTCCTGCGGGTGATGAACCTGAGTGATTTGTCGCTGCAGATCGCCGGGGCAGTGGTGCTTTTCCTGATCGCGCTGCGCATGATCTTCCCGCCCGACGCCGGACCTCCAACCGACCTGCCAGGCGAGCCGCTGATCGTGCCCTTGGCCATCCCTGCGCTCGCAGGCCCCTCCGCCATGGCCACCGTGATGCTGCTGGTGGCCCAGGCGCCCGAGCGAAAGATGGAATGGGTGGCCGCCCTGTGCGTGACCATGGCGGTGTGCGCGGTGGTGCTGCTACTGGCCGAGCGCATACAGCGCCTGGTGGGCGAACGCGTGGTGATGGCGTTTGAACGCCTGATGGGGCTGATCCTGGTGGCCATCTCGGTGGAGATGCTGATCCGCGGAATCAAGCAACTGGCGCATCAGCTGTAAATCCCGCGTCCTTGGGGACTGCACGCCCAGAGCATCCCGCGTGAATGCGGCGACCGAATCGCCGCGCAGGCCTATTTGCGGGCAAGGACCGGGAGAGCACCCAGCGCGAAGACCGAATTGGGCACTCCGGCACGGGCCATCAGCGGTGCGGGACGGCGTGCCAGTTTTGCACGGGCCACCACCGGTGACTCGACCCGTACGCCACGCGCCTGTTGCTCGGCCACCAGATCGCGCAGCGTGACAGACTGGAGGTATTCCAGAACCCGTGCATTGAACGCCGTGAAGAGCGAGCCGGTCATGGTCACCATTTGCGACGACCCGTTAGAGGCTGGCGCAGCCTCCTCACCTGGCTTGTGGTTCTCTACCGCCACCACGATGTCGGCAACCGACACCTGCTCGGGCTTGCGGGCCAGGGCATAGCCGCCTCCAGGCCCGCGTGTGCTGTCAACCAGCCCGGCCCGTTTGAGGGCGCTAAAAAGCTGCTCCAGATAAGACAGCGATGTCCCCTGGCGCGCACTGATCGTGGAGAGCGCAACGGGCCCGGTGTTCTGTCGCATTGCCAGGTCGGTCATCGCAGACACGGCAAGTTGGCCTCTGGTGGTAATTCGCATCTTCACTCCTTGTGAACATTGATACCTCCGAGCCCCGGGAAACCCTTTCCGGCTCGGTCCATGAAAACAATATAGCGGCTGAAACACTTCGCGTATATTCGTTTTATCGAGAAAAATAGTGCGGTTTTTTCGAACTATGGTGTTTCATCATGAACTTCAAGCATCTCAAATACTTCTGGACAGTTGCCAAGGCTGGCGGCGTGGTGCGCGCCGGCGAGCAACTGCACACCACGCCCCAGACGCTGTCAGGGCAAATCAAGCAGCTGGAGCAGTGGCTCGGTCACGACCTTTTTCGAAAGCGCGGCAGAGGGCTGGAGCTGACCAGCGAAGGGCGGGTTGCACTGGGCTACGCCGAGCAGATTTTTGCGCTGGGTGACGAGCTGGAAAAATCCGTCCGCCTGTCGCGCGACCAGGCAAAGACGCTGGAGTTTCGCGTGGGCATTGCCGATTCGGTGGCCAAGCCGGTGGCCTATCACTTGCTGGAACCGGCGCTGGGCCTGGCGGATCGCGTGCACATGATTTGCCACGAAGGAAAATTCCCGGAGCTGTTGGCCCAGCTCACCCTGCACCGCCTGGATCTGGTGATTGCAGACGAGCCGGTATCCCGGAAGGTGGGTGTCAAGGCCTTCAACCATGCCCTTGGGACCAGCGCCATGAGCTTCTTCTGCGCCCCTTCACTCGCGCGGCAACTCCAGGGCCCCTTTCCGCAATGCCTTCATCGTGCACCCATGCTGATCCAGGGCCCCACGTCTTCCGTGCGCCAGCAACTCGATCACTGGTTCAACAAATACCAGCTCCAGCCGCTCATCGTCGGAGAGTTCGACGACAGCGCCCTCATGAATGCCTTTGGTCGGGAGGGTCGAGGCGTTTTCACCTCTCCCAGCGTTCTGGAGGACGAAACCATGGCGCAGTTCGGCGTGGAGATCGTGGGCAAGACATCCGAGCTGGTGGAGGAGTTCTTCGCCATCTCCGTCGAGCGCCGCATCACCCACCCCTGTGTTTCCGCCATCACCCGGGCCGCCAGGGCAAAGCTGTTTGCGCTGTAGGCGCGCTGCCCAAAAACGGCATGAACAGAGCGGCCCTGTGGGCGCGGCGTTCGGTGCGTTAAAAAGCTGCGGCCACCGAACTGCCAACTTGGTGATGGCGCCCGGGTACCAGTGCGCAAGGCGGGTTCGCTGCCCAACCTTGGCTGAAGAAACGGAGCGCGCGGCAGCATGACCAAACACGCAGGTCCGTGACCTTGCCTTGCCAAAAAACGCCGAAAACCTATTGCTTCGACCGACTCTTGCGCACCGGCTTGGCCGTGGAGCTGTTGGCCTTGGCGCTTGCCTGCTCCAGCCACAGCAAGGAATCCATCTGCGACAGAAAACGGCGCAGGTAGTCGGGCGACAGGGACTGCATCAGGCTGAGTGAGCGCAGCATGAGCCTGTGCGAGTTGAGTGGCCCGGCATTCTCAGGCCCGCGGTGCAGCGCCTGTACCACCTGTTGCTCTGCAGAAATTTTTGACCAGACCTCAGTGAACTGGCGCACGCTCCTCAGGTCCGCCAGGCTGGCGCCTTCGCTAGCGAGTTCGGTGCCTGCATCTGCTCGTGCGCGGGCATTCAGCTCGCGGTTCAGTTGCGCCAGAGCAGCGCCTGGGGCGGGCGCTGCGGACTTTGGAAGGCACGGGCTTTCCCCAACGATCAACGACCTTCGCCCGGCATAGGCTGCAACGGCCTCGCGCAACCGGCTCGCCAGCACCTGCTGCACCGCCGCGTGCTGGCCCGGCAAGCGCCGGGCCAGCACCTCCAGGTAATGAAACCGCGCGGGGTCGTAGTGATGTGCGCCCTCTGCCCGCAAGGACTCCAGGGTGGGCTCACTTGGCTCACTCATGGGCGATGGTTTTTGCGTTGGTGGCCCTGGGCACCGGGGCCATTTCCACGCGGCGGTTCTGCGCGCGGCCCTTTTCATCCGCGTTGTCGGCAACGGGTTGCTCGGCACCGAAGGCGGCAGCAAACACCTGCGAAGATGGCATCCCCTCGTCGATCAGGGCGCGTGCCACAGTGAGCGCCCGCTGGGCCGACAGCTCCAGGTTGTCGGCAAAGCGCTGGTGGGGGACACGCAGCAACGTGGTGTTGTCGGTAAAGCCACTCACCATCAGCATTTCATCGCGTTCGCGAAGATACACCTGCAGCGGCTGCACCAGACTTTTAAGGAGCTGGCGGCCTTCTGGACGCAGCTCGTCAGAGCCTGCCGCAAACAGCACGCTGCCGCTGATGCCTATGCGGCCGTTGTTTACCGTGACCCGACCGCTGGCCAGCGGAATGGCAAGAGCCTTCTCCAGCGCCATGCGGCGCTGCTCTTCGATCTGGCGCTTTTCCACCTCCTGCTTAAGGCTTGCCACCAGATCAATCTGCACCACGAGTACGCCGACAAGGATCAACACAAACGCGCCGAGCAGACCCGCCATGAGGTCGCCAAAAACAGCCCATATCGGTGCGGTATGCGCCGTGTCATCGTCGAATGCTTCATCCAGGCCGGTCACGCATCGCCTCCCAAAGACGCCATGGCAGGCCGCCCCACACTGCCTTCACTACCGTGGAGCCTGCGCAGGTCTTCCACAATGCCCTGCTGCGCGCTGATGCTCAGGTCGATGACCTCACGGGCCTGGGCCACGTAGTAGGCCAGTTGCTCGTCGCTGCGGCTCATGGACTGCCCGATCGCCTGCTCAATGCTCTGCATGCTCTCCATGAGCTTTTCATTGCTGCCACTGAACAAGTCAACGCCACGGCTGAACGACTCTCCCAGGCTGGCCAATTCCACCGCACTGGCCGCCACATGTACGGCCACGTCGCCCACTGTGCCCGCCTGCTCCCGGAGTACCCGCCCAAACTGCTGACCCGCCTGTTCGAGCGCCTGGACTGCGGACCCTGCCAGTGTCTCGACGGCTGCACGCTGTTGTATCGCGGCTTCGCTCACCGAGTTCAGCAGGGTTCCCAGCTGTTCCATCATGGCCGTGCGTTCTACCAGGGCAACGTTGTCACGCTCGCTCAGGCGGGTCATTTCCTCGCGCAGCTGCGTGATGACCACCGCCGCGGCCTGCGGCACATCTGCGGCCGTCTTCAGCAGGCGTGTGAGGGGCGCCTCCAGGGCCGAGCCCAGCATTGCCAGATGCTGCGCCACGGCAGCCTGCAGCGTGTCGAGCCGATCCACCGCTGCCTGCCCGCGCACGGCCTCTGCATCGCGCAGTGAATTCAGCTCGGTGCGCCACACGGCAGTCAGCTCATCCATGCGCTGGCCCTGGGTATGCACCCACTGGGCCTCGGTCTCGATGCGGGTGCGCAGGAGCGCATCCGATTGGTCCATCAACGCAGCCGCACCGCCGATCGCGCGGGTCACCTGCTCGGTCATTCGCTCGGTGATCTGCGCTGTCGTGGCCTCCAGGGCCTGGCATACGCCCTGTTGCTGCGCCGCCGTCTGGGCCCCTGCGCGCTGCCATTCGGCGCTGAGCACGCTGGCCATCGTTTCCATGGAACGGCTCCAGCCGTCCAGGCGCTGCTGATCAAAGGCCAGCTGAGTCGCGTGCGATTGCACACCCAGTTCACGCAGCGACGCCACCAGGAAGTTGGAGCGCTCATCAAACGCTTGCGTTACCGACTGCAATGCGCCGCCCAGCTGCTCCACCAAGCCGCCCTGGGTTCGTGTGTAACTGTGCAAGGCTGTGGTCCATGTGTCGGCCACCCGGTGGGCCGTACCCTCCCATTGCGCAGTGAGCGCCTGCAACTGCACATCGGTGGTCTCGCGCAGGCGCTCGTGCGAGTGCTGGGCCTCCTGGGTCATGGCGGCCATCGCCTGCTCGACCACCTGACGGATCGCACCCCCGGCGCGGAGGGCATTGGTTTCAAGGCTCTCTTGCAAGGATGCCCCCACAGAGCTAGCCAGCTGCGTGTAGGCCGAAGCGGCCTCGCGGTGAAACTCCTGCTGTTGGGCCAGCAAATGCTGGTTGAGCTGGTCATTGCGACGCTCCAGCCCTTGCATCAGGTCTTGCAGGCGCTCAGCAATCAGCGGCATGGCCTGCGCCTGCGTCTTGAATGCAAGAAGCATTTCATCACGCCGATGGGCTGCCGAGAATGGCCGGAACAGTGCAGGAACACGCGCGTCGAGCAGGCGCGCGGCCTCCAATCGCTCACGACGGCTCATGGCGGACAAGAGGCCCAGGATGGCCGATGCAGCGACCCCAGCGATGGAGGTGCCAAAGGAAAGACCAAGGCCCTGGATCGGAGCCGCCAGCGCAGAGCGAATCGACTCGAGGCTGGACGAGGTCTCCAGCGCAAACATGGCACCCTTGAATGTGATCACCATTCCCAGGAACGTGCCCAGCATGCCGAGCATGACCAGCAGGCCTACCAGATAGGGTGTGAGGGCTGGGCCGGGCAAGGCTACACGCTCGCCCTCTATGCGCTGACGCACTGGGCTGCGCAGTGAAGGAACAAGGCGGACCAGCCAGCCGTCCAGGTCCGCCAACGGCTCTGCGGGGTTAACAGCCAGCGCAGTGGTAAGGGACGCGGTGGCGGCCCGGAATTGCACCAGCTCATATGCACCCAGTACGTAAACGCCGCCAATCACCACCGTCATCACCAGCGCCAGAGAGCTAGACCCCACGAACCCCCAGCCCACCCAGGCCACTACAGCAAGGCCCGCCGCAAATAGGGAGGCCATCACGATCTTGTTCATTCCTGTTGTCCTGTTTTGTCGTTGCGTGCGGCCTCCAACAACCCGTAAATCGGCTGAAGGCGCGCCTGCATTTCGGCGAGTAGCAACGCCTGTAGATCCTGCTCAAAGGCCCACAGCCACCCACCGGACTGTCGCCAGCGCTGTGGGTCATCGGCCCGGCCGGTGGTTTGCAGCATCTTTTGGTGCTCTTTGTGCCGATACACCAGACGACGCTCCACATAGCCCGACAACATGGCCCACGCCCGCTGCTCCCGCGCGTGAAACATCTGCTCCATGACGGAATCCAGCATTGCGAGCTGCCGCACGCTGCGTGCTCCAGTCGACAGCCACTGCCGCATCTGCGCCCGCACGGCGCCCAGTTTTGCGTCCATGTATTTTTGTATGCCGAGATAGCGCTGCACTTGTGCGGCGAAGTCATCCCGCGTCCAGGAATCAGGACTGTCAATGGGCGTGCGGTCGACACGTGCACGCATCGGCTTCAAAGGAGCACCATGGCCCGTGATGAGCGCTATGACATCGGCTTTTGCCGCCTGCAAGACGGCGTCCATCGTGTCCGCATCCCCGGCTTGCGCAAGCGGCGCCACCTTGGCCGGCAAAGACTCAATGGCGTGCAATGCCCTGCTCACATGGATGGCATCCACCGCATCCACCCACAGGCTCAACTGCTCTGCCACATCCTGCTGTGACACCTGTTCGCCCTCGGACCCAGCCCATTGGTGAAGAAGCACAACAAGACTTGAACTGTTGAGTCGATGACGCAGATACATCCCGTGTAACCCAATGACCGTGCCAGCTCCCAATCAGGTTACAGGCGTTAAGAGTCACGAGTCCCCCAATTGAGAAAGCGACATCTTTTGCAGAACCGCCTTGCTACGCTGACACGAGGCAATGGCTGAATACCGCACTTAAGTGGCTCCAAAGAGGAAATCACACCAGAGGTGTGGGTCATGCGACCATCTACCCTGTCCCCGCCCCTCTGCGACCAGGAGACAACATCAACTGTTGGCCCATAAACAAAAAAACCCACTGTTAAGTGGGCTTTTTTGATAGCGGAAACCGCCTATTTTGGTTGCGCGAGAAGGATTTGAACCTCCGACCTTTGGGTTATGAGCCCAACGAGCTACCAGACTGCTCCATCGCGCGGTAAGAAATAAATTATACCCTATTATTCAGCAGCTGCCGAATTATTTTCGGTTTCTGCAGCACGATCGACCAATTCGACCAGCGCCATAGGTGCGTTGTCGCCCACGCGAAAACCCATCTTCAGGATACGGGTGTAGCCGCCAGGACGGGCATTGAAGCGGGGCCCCAGATCGTTGAACAACTTGGTAACGCTGTCGCGGTCACGCAGGCGATTGAATGCAAGACGGCGGTTGGCAACAGTGTCTACCTTGGCCAGGGTGATCATGGGCTCAACCACCCGGCGCAATTCCTTGGCCTTGGGGACGGTCGTCTTGATGGCTTCATGTTCGATGAGCGAATTCATCATGTTCTGAAGCATCGCAAGGCGGTGCGAGCTGGTGCGGTTGAGTTTACGAAGGCCGTGTCCGTGGCGCATGGTGCTTTCCTTTTACTTGATTAAATCAGGCAGCCGTATCAGGTACTGCCCGAGGCACTGTTCCCACAAGGGGAACCAAAAATTATAACTTAACGTTTATCCAAACCAGCAGGCGGCCAGTTTTCAAGCTTCATACCGAGCGTAAGACCGCGCGACGCCAGCACTTCCTTGATCTCGTTGAGCGACTTGCGACCCAAATTGGGGGTCTTGAGCAACTCGTTTTCGGTACGCTGGATCAGGTCACCGATGTAGTAAATGTTCTCGGCCTTCAGGCAGTTGGCAGAGCGAACAGTCAACTCCAGCTCATCCACCGGACGCAACAGGATGGGATCGAACGTTGCATTGCCGCGAGGGCCTGCAGGTGCGTCAAATGCAGCCAGTTCACCACCTTCCAGCTGCGCGAATACCGCCAGCTGCTCCACCAAGATCTTGGCCGATGCGCGCACTGCGTCTTCGGCAGTAATGGCACCGTTGGTTTCGATCTCGACAACCAGTTTGTCCAGGTCCGTACGTTGCTCGACACGAGCGCTTTCTACGGTGTAGCTGACACGCTTCACGGGCGAGAACGACGCATCCAGAACGATCCGGCCAATAGACTTGGTCGATTCGTCGGCATAGCGACGCAAATTGCCCGGCACGTAGCCGCGGCCCTTCTCGACCTTGATCTGCATGTCCAGTTTGCCACCTGCGGACAGAGTGGCGATCACATGATCAGGGTTGACGATTTCCACGTCATGCGGTGTCTGGATATCACGTGCAGTGACAACACCTTCACCGTCTTTGCGCAGGCTCAGCGTCACTTCATCACGGTTGTGCAGTTTGAACACGACACCCTTGAGGTTCAGCAGGATATTGACCACATCCTCTTGAACACCATCGATGGACGAGTACTCATGCAGAACGCCTGCGATAGTGACTTCCGTCGCTGCGTAACCCACCATGGACGAGAGCAGGACACGCCGAATGGCGTTGCCCAATGTGTGACCGTAGCCACGTTCGAACGGCTCAAGCGCTACCTTGGCACGGTTGTGGCCAAGCTGTTCGACATTAATCGCCTTGGGTTTCAGCAAATTGGTTTGCATGCAACTTCCTCTCAATACCCCCAGCTCGTTACACCGGTAAGGCTGGTGAAGCGCCTAAACCGCGATGCCTCGCGGTTCAGGGACGGTTTCTCAAAATACGTATCGGGCGATTAGCGCGAATACAACTCAACGATCAGGGATTCGTTGATGTCGGCACCAAACTCATCACGATCAGGCACCTTCTTGAAGATACCTTCAGCCTTTTCGGCATTGACATCCACCCATGCCGGCATACCAACCTGGGCCGCCAGCTGAAGGGCTTCAACAATGCGGTTTTGCTTCTTGGACTTTTCACGCACTGCCACTACGTCGCCTGTCTTCACCAGATACGACGCGATGTTGACAGACTTGCCGTTCACCGTGATCGCCTTGTGGGAAACCAGCTGACGCGCTTCAGCGCGGGTCGAACCGAATCCCATGCGATAGACCACGTTATCAAGACGCGATTCGAGCAGGAACAGCAAGTTGGCGCCGGTATTACCCTTGCGGCCTTCAGCGGCTTCGAAGTAGCGGCGGAATTGTTTTTCCAGCACGCCGTACATGCGCTTGACCTTCTGCTTTTCACGCAGTTGCAGGCCGTAGTCAGAGGTACGAGCGCCAGAGGTGCGGCCATGCTGACCAGGCTTGGAGTCGAACTTGGACTTGTCCGCAATCGAGCGACGTGCGCTCTTGAGGAACAGGTCGGTGCCTTCACGGCGAGAGAGTTTGGCCTTGGGGCCGAGGTAACGTGCCACTTGAGCTTCCTTTGTGTCATCTGCCGCAAACAATTGCGGGAGCCGCCTGAGGCGCTTGCGCGTTCTCAGGCGGCGGTGGGCTTAGAGAGATTAGATACGACGACGCTTTTGAGGGCGACAACCGTTGTGAGGCACCGGTGTCACATCAGAGATCGACGTGATACGGATACCCAGTGCGCCCAGAGCGCGCACCGACGATTCACGACCTGGACCAGGACCCTTGATTTCAACATCAAGGTTCTTGATACCCTGGTCGATGGCTGCGCGACCCGCCACTTCCGAAGCCACCTGGGCTGCGAAGGGGGTGGACTTGCGCGAGCCCTTGAAACCCTGGCCACCGGACGATGCCCACGACAATGCATTGCCCTGGCGGTCGGTGATGGTGATGATGGTGTTGTTGAACGAAGCGTGCACGTGTGCAACGCCGTCCGACACGTTCTTGCGAACTTTCTTGCGTACGCGCTGCGCTGCGTTATTGGCAGGTGATTTAGCCATATTGATCTTTCAATCTTTATTTCTTCAGTGCCGCTGCGCCCTTGCGCGGACCCTTGCGAGTGCGAGCATTGGTACGGGTACGCTGGCCACGCATTGGCAGGCCACGGCGATGACGAAAACCACGGTAGCAACCGATGTCCATCAGTCGCTTGATATTCATCGTGGTTTCACGGCGCAGGTCACCTTCAATGGTGAACTGCTCAATTTGCTCGCGAATTTTTTCCAGATCGCTATCAGAAAGATCTTTGATCTTCTTGCTGTAAGCGATGCCAGTAGCTTCGCAAATTTTGCGAGCGCGGGTGCGTCCAATGCCAAAGATAGCGGTCAGACCGATTTCCGTGTGCTTGTGCGGCGGAATGTTAATGCCAGCGATACGTGCCATATGCGTCCTCTAATACTTTCCAATCA
The DNA here is from genome assembly GCF_000526295.1 of Acidovorax sp. JHL-3. Lineage (NCBI taxonomy): Bacteria > Pseudomonadati > Pseudomonadota > Betaproteobacteria > Burkholderiales > Comamonadaceae > Acidovorax > Acidovorax sp. JHL-3. The sequence goes on along the minus strand of NZ_JAFU01000001.1, from coordinate 1,185,727 downwards.
ACCTTGGCGCTGCTTGTGACGCAGATCCGTGCAGATCACGCGCACCACACCCTTGCGGCGGATGATCTTGCAGTTGCGGCAGATTTTTTTGACCGAAGCCGAAACTCTCATTGCATTCTCCTAAAACTATTCCATCCGTCCCGGCTGCTTTGCACGGAACACAATTTGTGCCCGCGAAAAATCGTGGGGCGCCAACTCTACCGATATCCAGCTCTTTACAGGCAGCGTCGCCATGAAAGCGCGCTGCCTTCCTAATCATCAACTGCCTGCGTTGCCTTTGAAATTGGCCTTCTTGAGCAGCGACTCATATTGTTGCGACATCATGTAGTTCTGAACCTGGGACATGAAGTCCATGGTTACAACCACAATGATCAACAGTGATGTTCCACCGAAGTAGAACGGCACGTTGTACTTCAAGATCAGGAACTCTGGCAGCAAACACACGAAGGTGATGTAGACAGCGCCCGCCAAAGTCAGGCGAACCAGAATCTTGTCGATGTAACGGGCGGTTTGCTCCCCCGGACGAATGCCTGGAATGAACGCACCACTCTTCTTCAAATTGTCCGCAGTTTCACGGCTGTTGAATACGAGTGCCGTGTAAAAGAAACAGAAGAAGATGATCGCGGTGGCATAGAACATCACATAAATGGGCTGACCAGGAGTCAACGCACCCGAGATGTCTTTTAACCAGCGCATGGATTCACCCGCACTGAACCAGTTCACCACCGTTGCCGGCAGCAAGATGATCGAGGACGCAAAGATCGGAGGTATCACGCCGGCCATGTTCAGCTTCAAGGGCAAGTGCGACGACTGACCGCCGTAAACCTTGTTACCAACCTGCCGACGAGCGTAATTCACCAAGATCTTCCTTTGACCACGCTCCACAAACACCACGAAGTAAGTCACCAGACCCACAACAATGACAATGAAGATCGCCGCCAAAATGCTCATTGCACCCGTGCGAACCAGTTCCAGCAGGCCTCCGATCGAACTCGGCAACCCTGCAGCGATACCTGCAAAGATCAGGATCGAAATCCCGTTACCCAGTCCTCGCTCGGTTATCTGCTCACCCAGCCACATCAGAAACATAGTGCCGGCCGTCAGGCTGACCACCGCAGTCATGCGGAAGCCGAAACCCGGATTCAGCACCAGACCTGCAGAGCTTTCGAGCGCGACGGCAATGCCCAGGGACTGAAACAGGGCCAACCCCAATGTGCCGTAGCGTGTGTACTGAGTGATCTTTCTGCGACCGGCTTCGCCTTCCTTCTTCAACTGCTCAAACGTGGGAACCACGTAAGTCATCAGCTGCATGATGATCGATGCCGAGATATACGGCATGATCCCCAGAGCGAAGACCGTGAAGCGAGAAAGCGCGCCACCCGAGAACATGTTGAACAGGTTCAGGATTCCGCCTTGCTGGCCACTGAACAGCTGCTGGAGTTGAGCTGGATCGATACCTGGCACAGGGATATGAGCCCCTATGCGATACACGACCAGCGCAAGCAACAGAAAAACCAAGCGACGGCGCAGATCGCCGAACTTACCGGTCTTTGCAATTTGAGCCGCGCTAGTAGCCACAGATGTCTTCCTTCAGAGCCACACTCAGGCGACGCTGCCGCCAGCAGCTTCGATAGCTGCCTTGGCACCGGCCGTTGCGCCCACACCGTTCAGCTTTACAGCCTTGGTGAGAGCACCACTCTTGATGACCTTGACGACCTTGGCCAGCTCGCCCACGAGGCCAGCTTGCTTGAGAGCCAATACGTCCACTTCGGCCAGGCCGAGTTGGTCTAGAGCAGTCAGTGTCACTTCTGCGTTGAACTTGAGCAGATGCGATTTGAAACCGCGCTTTGGCAGACGGCGTTGCAAAGGCATTTGACCGCCTTCGAAACCCACCTTGTGGTAACCACCCGAACGCGACTTTTGACCCTTGTGACCACGGCCAGCGGTCTTGCCCAGACCGGAGCCGATACCACGGCCTACGCGGCGCTTGGCATGCTTGGCGCCGTCTGCGGGCTTGATGCTATTGAGTTCCATGATCTATCTCTCAGAGGACTTTGACCAGATAGCTGATCTTGTTAATCATGCCGCGCACTTCAGGCGAGTCCTGCAGTTCGCTGACACTGTTCAGCTTGCGCAGACCCAGGCCACGAACAGTGGCGCGGTGCGATTCCTTGGTGCCAATCGGGCTGCGCACCAGTTGAATCTTGACGGTTTGTTGCGTTGTCATATTCAAGCTCCGGTTCAGGCGAAGATGTCTTCGACTGTCTTGCCGCGCTTGGCTGCCACATTCGACGGGGTGGTCGAATTGACGAGCGCGTCAAACGTTGCACGGACCATGTTGTACGGGTTAGACGAACCATGGCTCTTGGCCACGATGTCGGTAATGCCAACAACTTCAAAAACAGCGCGCATGGGGCCGCCAGCGATGATGCCGGTACCCTTGGGTGCTGGGTGGAGTTCCACCGATGCTGCACCGTGATGACCCTTCACCGAGTGGTGAATGGTGCCACTCTTGAGCGCAACCTTCACCAGATTGCGACGGCATTCTTCCATCGCCTTCTGCACAGCTGCGGGCACTTCCTTGGATTTGCCCTTGCCCATGCCCACGCGGCCATCGCCGTCGCCAACCACCGTCAGTGCGGCGAAACCGAGAATACGGCCACCCTTCACGACTTTGGTCACGCGGTTCACCGCGATCATTTTTTCGCGCAGACCGTCGTCCTGGCCTTCGCTCTGCACCTTGGGTTGAAATTTAGCCATTTTTAATTCCGTTCCGCTTAGAACTGCAGACCTGCTTCACGGGCTGCATCGGCCAAAGCCTTGACGCGTCCGTGGTACGCAAAACCTGCGCGATCAAATGCAACCTTCTCGACACCAGCAGCCTTTGCTTTTTCAGCAATACGCTTGCCAATAGCCTGGGCTGCAGCGGCATTGCCACCCTTGCCCGAACCGCCCAGCGACTTGCGCACATCGGCTTCGGCCGTGGACGCACTTGCGAGCACCTTGCTGCCGTCGCCGGAAATCACACTGGCGTAGATATGGAGGTTCGTACGATTCACGGTCAAACGTGCCACGCCTTGCTGTGCAATGCGGATGCGTGTTTGACGCGAACGACGAAGACGCTGCTCTTTCTTTGTCAACATTTTGCAGCTCCTTATTTCTTCTTGGTCTCTTTGATCGTGATCTTTTCGTCCGCATAGCGGATACCCTTGCCCTTATAGGGCTCAGGTGGACGAACAGCACGAATCTCGGCAGCAATCTGACCTACGCGCTGGCGGTCTGCACCCTTGACGACCACTTCCGTGGGCGTGGGGGTTGCAACCGTAATGCCGGCGGGCATGTCAAAATTCACAGGGTGCGAATAACCGACCGTCAGGTTCAGGCGAGCACCGGAAGCAGCAGCTTTGTAGCCCACGCCCACCAGGCTCAGCTTCTTTTCGAAACCCTTGCTAACACCGATCACCATGTTGTTGACCAACTGGCGAATCGTGCCGCTCATAGCGTTTGCTTCGCGGGACTCGTTAGCCGGCTCAAAGCTGAGCTTGCCGTCATTGCTAGACACCTTCACCAGCACATTTTGTGCAAGCGAAAGCGCACCACCAGAACCCTTGACAGAGATCTGGTCATCTTTCACGGACACATCCACGCCTGCGGGGATGGTCACGGGCATTTTTCCTACTCGGGACATTTCAGTTTCTCCTCAATGCCGCGGGTTAGGCCACGTAGCAGAGCACTTCACCACCGACACCGGTAGCACGCGCTTTGCGATCAGTCATCACGCCCTTAGGAGTCGTGACGATTGCCACACCCAGACCGTTCATGACTTGTGGAATGGAATCACGGCCTTTGTAGACACGCAGTCCGGGGCGGCTGACGCGCTCGATGCGCTCAATCACGGGACGGCCTGCGTAGTACTTCAGGGCGATTTCAAGTTCGGACTTGCCAGCTTCCGTTTTCACCTGGAAGCCGTCGATATAACCCTCGTCCTTCAACACCTGGGCGATGGCAATCTTCACTTTGGAAGAAGGCACCAGCACCGTGGCCTTGGCGACCATTTGTGCGTTACGAATGCGGGTCAGCAAGTCAGCGATAGGATCACTCATGCTCATGTTGTATCTCTCCTGCCTGCTTACCAGCTGGCCTTGGTGACACCGGGGATGTCGCCTGCAAAAGCCAGTTCGCGAATCTTGGCGCGGGCCAGACCGAATTGACGGAATGTTCCACGTGGGCGACCGGTGATTGCGCAACGGTTACGCTGACGCGTAGGGTTTGCATTGCGTGGGAGCTTTTGCAGGCCCAGACGGGCTGCATCACGCTCTTCATCGCTGCGCTTGGCGTCGCCAGCAATCGCCTTCAGTTCCGCATACTTGGTTGCGTACTTGGCTGCCAATTTTTCGCGCTTCAGTTCGCGCTGGATCAAAGCTACTTTAGCCATGCTTCGCCTCAGTTCTTGAACGGGAAACGGAAACCAGCGAGAAGCGCCTTGGCTTCTTCGTCGGACTTGGCCGTCGTGGTGATGCTGATATTGAGACCGCGCAAGGCATCAACCTTGTCGTATTCAATTTCAGGGAAAATGATCTGCTCTTTAACGCCGATGTTGTAGTTGCCGCGGCCATCGAAGGCGCGACCAGAGATACCACGGAAGTCACGAACGCGAGGCAGCGCCACGGTCACGAAACGGTCCAGGAACTCATACATCTGCACGCCGCGCAGCGTAACCATGCAACCAATGGCCTGGCCTTCGCGGATCTTGAAACCAGCGATAGCCTTCTTGGCCTTGGTCACCACGGGTTTTTGACCAGCGATTTTGGTCAAGTCTGCCACAGCGTTGTCCATCACCTTCTTGTCCGAGACCGCCTCGCTCACACCCATATTGAGAGTGATCTTGGTCAGCCGGGGAACCTGCATCGGCGATGTGTAGCCAAACTGCTTCATCAGTTCGGGAGCGACTTTGTCGCGGTAAATTTCTTGCAGTCGTGCCATGTTTACCCCTTAGGCCGCCTTGATTTCAGCGCCGCTGGACTTGAACACGCGAACGCGTGCACCGTCAGCCTGCACCTTGATGCCTACGCGATCAGCCTTACCGGTAGCGGCATTAAAAATGGCCACGTTAGACTGATGGATGGGCATGGACTTCTCAACGATGCCACCCGTCAAACCCTTCATGGGATTTGGCTTGGCGTGCTTCTTGACGAGATTGATGCCGTCGATGACCAAATACGAGTCATCCTTGCGCAGCGACACTGTGCCGCGCTTGCCCTTATCGCGCCCTGTCAGCACGATGACTTCGTCGCCCTTGCGAATCTTGTTCATGGCGCGTCCTTAGAGAACTTCAGGAGCCAGGGACACGATCTTCATGAACTTTTCGGTACGCAGTTCACGCGTCACGGGTCCAAAGATGCGGGTGCCGATAGGCTCCAACTTTGCATTCAGCAACACCGCAGCGTTGCCATCGAATTTAACGAGCGAGCCATCGCCACGACGAATACCCTTCGCCGTACGCACCACCACCGCGCTATAGACCTCGCCTTTTTTGACGCGACCACGCGGAGCAGCTTCTTTAACGCTCACTTTAATGATGTCGCCAACGCTTGCATAACGACGCTTCGAGCCACCCAGCACCTTGATGCAAAGGACGGATTTAGCGCCGGTATTGTCGGCAACCTCTAACCGAGATTCTGTCTGGATCATTTCAATATTCCCAACTTGCACCAGAAGACAACAGCCCCAGAGAACTTCTCAAGGGCTGCAAATCAGCCAGTCAGTCTTGGGCCCGTCGTCCGCACCGCAAACCATTTGCAGCACTTCCCGCTGGGCAGAAACTTCACGCAGGAAACGCGAAGCCTTTGATTATTGCAAAGCTATTCAGGGAAGTCAAGCGCCTATTCGCCAGGAATGCGCAAATACTGTTGCGCCAACGTCAGAAATACTTCGAGCTGGGGGTCAGCGCCCAGCTCATCCTGCAGCAAAGCCGCAATGCGAGGGGCCAATGCGATGGCTTTGCGGGCATCCAGAAACAACAGCCGCGAACGGCGGGCCAGCATGTCCTCCACCGTGGATGCGTACTCATACCGAGCTGCAAAGCGCACCATCGCCTCTGTCAACCCTTCGCTCAGGCACTCGCTGTTCCCGGGGAGATCGGCAACAAACCTGGCCTCGCTCCCGTAGGAGTGCAGTCCCTGCAACTCGCTGATGCGATGGGTGACCGGCTGCGCCGGGGCACCCACGAGTGGCAGATTGTTGGTGATTCCCGCGGGCCGGGACGGCAACAGTTCGAGGGTGAAGCATTTTTGCAGCACGTCTTCCGCCATGGCGCGGTACGTAGTCCATTTGCCACCCGTCACGGTCACCAGGCCACTGCGGCTGGACAGCACCGTGTGCTCGCGACTAAGACTTTTGGTGTTGTCGCCGTCATCATCCTGCGGCTTGACCAGCGGACGCAGCCCCACCCAGATACTGCGGATATCTGCTGCTCTCGGCGCCCTGGTCAGAAACCGCGCGGACTCCTGGAGGATGAAATCCACCTCTTCACGGAAAGGCTCGGGCTCTCGCACAACGTCTTGGCGCGGGCTGTCGGTGGTGCCCAAAATCAGTTTGCCCAGCCACGGCACGGCAAACAAGACCCGGCCATCGGCGGTCTTGGGCACCATCAAGGCGTGGTCTGCGGGGAGAAATTCGCGGTCCACCACAATGTGCACCCCCTGGCTGGGAGCCACGATGGGCTTCACGGGGCGCCCGATCGCTTCTCCATCCATCTGTCTCAAGTCATCCACCCAGACCCCGGTGGCATTCACCACACTGCGGGCGCGCACCCTGAACCTACGGCCACTTTCGACGTCTTCGCACACCAGCCCGGCCACACGCCCCCCCTCATGAATCAGCTCCCGCGCGGGGCAGTAATTCACCAGCAGGGCGCCGTGGCTGGCCGCCGTGCGCGCCAGTGCCAATGCCAGCCGGGCATCGTCAAACTGCCCATCCCAGTATTTGACGCCCCCCTTAAGCCCCTCCGTGCGGATGGTGGGCAGGCACTGCAGGGTGCGCTCGCGCCCGAGGAACTGGGTGGCACCCAACCCGGCCTTGCCAGCCAGCACGTCGTACATCAGCAGGCCGGCGCCATAAAACGGCGTTTCCCACCAGTGGTAAGAGGGCATCACAAAAGGAAGCGGCTGCGCCAGGTGAGGCGCGTTGTGCAAGAGAGTGGTGCGCTCGTGCAGAGCTTCTCTTACCAACGCAATGTTTCCTTGGGCCAGATAGCGGACGCCACCGTGCACCAACTTGGTGGCGCGTGACGAGGTTCCCTTGGCAAAGTCGTGCGATTCGACCAGCACCACCCTGAAGCCCCGCGCCGCCGCATCCAGCGCCACCCCCAGGCCGGTGGCACCACCGCCAATGACGGCCAGATCGAAACAATGGGGTTCAGCCAAGCGGGCCAGCAAATCTTTGCGGCGGGTAGGGAGGGGAGCGGCAACGGTAGTCATGGATCCGATTGTCCATGGGCGGCAGCAGGATGCGCGCGCCCCTGTTATTCACTCCCGACGCCACGCACGGCTATCCTTGCCAGCCATGACCTACCTGCTCGCACTCGACCAAGGCACCTCCAGCTCCCGCAGCATCGTCTTTGATGAACGTGGCCACATCGTGGCGCACGCCCAGCTGGAGCTGCCGCAGATCTACCCGCAGCCCGGCTGGGTGGAGCACGACCCGCTCGAAATCTGGCGCACCCAGCTGACCACGGCACGCGATGCGCTGACCAAGGCGGGCATTTCCGCCAGTGCCGTCCGCGCCGTGGGCATCACCAACCAGCGCGAAACCACGGTGCTGTGGAACCGCAAGACCGGCAAACCCATGCACCACGCCATCGTGTGGCAAGACCGGCGCGCCGAGCCCGCCTGCGCTCAGCTGCGCGCACAAGGCCACGCAGCCCTGATCCAGACCAGAACCGGGTTGCTGGTGGACGCTTACTTCTCTGGCACCAAGCTGCAGTGGCTGCTGGACAACGTTTCCGGCGCGCGCAACGCGGCCGAGCGCGGCGAGCTGGCCTTTGGCACGGTGGACAGCTGGCTGATGTGGAAACTCACCCACGGCCAGGTGCATGTGACGGACGTGAGCAACGCCGCGCGCACCATGCTGTTCAACGTGCACACCAACCAGTGGGACGACGATCTGCTGGCGCTGCTGCGCATCCCCAAAGCATTGCTGCCAGAGGTGCTGCCCTCGGCCGCCCACTTTGGCGACATCGCCCCCGACCTGCTGGGCCACAGCATCCGCATCGGCGGCGTGGCGGGCGACCAGCAGAGCGCGCTGTTCGGCCAGGCCTGCTTTACCGCGGGCATGGCCAAGAACACCTATGGCACGGGCTGCTTCATGCTGATGCACACGGGCGGCACGTTCCAGACATCCCACAACGGGTTGCTGACCACCAGCGCGGCACAAGCCACCGCGCAGCCCGAATTTGCGATGGAAGGCTCCGTCTTCGTCGGCGGCGCCGTGGTGCAGTGGCTGCGCGACGGGCTGCGCGCCATCGATTCGAGCAGCGAGGTGCAGGCGCTGGCCGAAAGCGTGCCCGATTCGGGCGGCGTGATGATGGTGCCCGCCTTCACCGGCCTGGGCGCACCCTACTGGAAACCCGATGCACGCGGCACCATCACAGGCCTCACGCGCGGCACCACGCTGGGGCACATTGCACGCGCCGCGCTCGAAAGCATTGCCTACCAGAGCGCTGCCCTGCTGCTGGCCATGAGCCGCGATGCCGTGGCCGCCGGTGGCGCGCCAGTGAGCGAGCTGCGCGTGGACGGCGGCGCCTGCATCAATGACCTGCTGATGCAGTTCCAGGCCGACCTGCTGGGCATTCCTGTGGTGCGCCCCGCCGTCATTGAGACCACGGCGCTGGGCGCGGCCTACTTGGCAGGTTTATCGAGCGGCGTGTACCGCAGCACCGACGAACTCTCGCAACTGTGGCGCGCGGACCGGCGTTTTGTGCCCACGCTCAGCAATGCGCGCGCGCAGGAGCTGATGGCCAACTGGGAACACGCCGTGCGGCAAACGACAGCAGAGTGAATAAGCAGCGCGCCGAAACACCCCGGCGCGACGGCGCTACCATCATGACCCCCGTTGTTGCCACCTTGCACGTCCCATGAGCCAACCCGCCGCATCCCGTCTCCTCACCACCATCGCCTTCATCGGCGGCGGCAACATGGCCAGCGCCATCATTGGCGGGCTGATCCACCAGGGCCACCCGGCCAGCCAGATCGAGGTGGTCGAGCCCTGGGCCGAGGCGCGTGAGGCACTGCGCAAGAACTATGGCATCGAAGCCCAGGCCGAAGCCGGCCCAGCGCTGCAGCGGGCACAGATCGTGGTGTGGGCCGTCAAGCCCCAGACCTTCAGGGACGCGGCCGCCCAGGCCAAAGCCCACACGCAGGGTGCACTGCACCTGAGCGTGGCCGCCGGCATCCGCTCGGGCAGCATTGCCCAGTGGCTCTCCAGCGACCGCATCGTGCGCACCATGCCCAACACGCCCGCCCTGGTGGGCAAGGGCATGAGCGCGCTGTATGCCCGCCCCGCCGTCAGCGGGCCAGAGCGGCAAAGCATCGAGGCCATCATGGCCACGACGGGTGAGTTTCTGTGGGTGGACGACGAGCCGCTGCTGGACGCGGTCACGGCACTGTCGGGTTCGGGACCTGCGTATGTCTTTTATTTCCTCGAAGCCATGACGCGTGCGGGCACTGGCATGGGGTTGACCGAGCAGCAGGCGCACCAGCTGGCCGTGGGCACGTTTGTGGGTGCGTCCGAGCTGGCGCGACGCTCCGACGATCCGCCCTCCGTGCTGCGCCAGCGTGTCACGTCCAAGGGCGGCACCACCTATGCGGCGCTACAGTCGATGGAGGCAGCGGGCGTGGCGGCCAGCTTCGAGGCCGCCATGCGCGCCGCGCAACATCGGGCCCACGAGCTGGGCGATGAATTCGGAGCCTGATTTGGCACAATACGAGTGTTTTGCCGTCTAGCCCTTATCCATAAAGCGCTAACAGCTATTATTTAATGAGCATTAGCCGCAGCATGTGACGGCCTGCGAAGCACGCCAACACCGGCGTGCTCACCTGAAAATTGCGGTGAAGCGCCTCCACGCGTACCTATGCGGATCAGGATCACTGTGACACGCCACAGTACCTACAAAAGTGCCGCGCGAATTCTGGCAAAAATTGCTATACAAACAATAGCGTATCGCACTTACCCAAAAAGCGCGAGAGCCATAAAATGGCATACAACCAAGCAGAACGCCATGATGGATGGGCACATCCACTCGGCCCTGCGCAATGCTCGAGTTTGCAATGCCAGTTTTCGCAGCGACTGCGGTATGGCGGTCACGCGCCTTCAGACCGGGTGGGCGATGGCCACCCGCCGCACGAGTAGCGGCCGGACAATGGCCGAGCAATGGCCTCGGAGTTGGTGACGCCAACGTGGTGACCGCCGGCTTGGCGCCCACAGCGGCCGGGCCGTTGCACACGCCAAGGGTGCGCTGCCCTGCTGCCCAGTCTGCCGTAAACCCGGTAAAGTCTTTGCTCCAGCAACCTCACGGACCTGCAACGCATGCCCCGTTCTTCGAGCCCCCAGGCCGCCTCGCGTTTCGCCATTCCTCGCGCGCTGGTGGCAGGTTTTGTGGTGGCGGCCCTCGCCACCCTCGTCATCGCCATCGTCAATTTCCGGTCCGCCGAGACGCGATCCGATGCCGTGCACGCCATGGACCTCACCTCCCTGGCGATGCGACAGCTCAATTTTTTCAACGCGGCGGTCAGGGATGCAGAGAGCAGCCAGCGTGGCTACCTCCTGACCGGAGACATGGCCTACCTGCAGCCCTATCAACAGGCAGTGACGACACTCTCCAAGCACCTGGCCGAACTCGAATTCAGCTCAAGAAGCGACCCTGCCCACCAGCAACTGGTGGTGCAACTGGAAGAGCTGACCCAGCTGAAGCTGCGCGAACTCAATGAAGCTCTGGCGCTGCGCAAAAACGGTGATGCGGTGGGTGCAATGGGACTGGTGCATTCCGGAGCCGGCAAAAGCATCATGGACCGGATGCGCGACGTTGCAGAAAGCTTGCGCGTCCAGCAAAACCAGCAACTGGCCGAGCGGCGTCAGGAGTGGGTCAACGCCGCGAGCAACTCCAACCTGTACTCGGCGGGTGGCTCAATGGTGCTGCTGGCGCTGATCTGTCTGTCAGCCGCCATCACGGCGCGCGAATACCGAGCCAAGAGCCAGCAGTCCTGGGTGTCCGCAGGGCTTACCGGCCTGGGCCAGCGCATCCAGGGCGACCACCGGCTGGAAGATGTGGGCCAGCTGGCACTCGGATACCTGGCCACCTACCTCAGGGCCCAGGTGGGTGCCGGGTATGTGGCGGACCGCAACGGCGGCTTTACGCTGTTCGGCGGCTATGCCTTGCCACGCGAGCGCCTGGCGCAAAAGCTTCTGAGCGACGAAGGTTTGGTGGGGCAAGCCGCGCGCGCGCGCCAGCTGCTGGACGTGCGCGATGTACCGCCCGGCTACCTGCCGGTCTCATCCAGCACCGGGCAGGCCAGCCCCACCCAGCTGCTGATTGCGCCAGCCGTGGAAAACGGCGAAGTGTTTGCCGTTATAGAGCTGGGCTTTTATCGCCCCGTGAGCGACGCCGAGCGCAGCCTGCTGGAGCGTGCATCCGAGATGCTGGCCGTGGCCATACGCTCGGGTATCGACCGCAACCGCCTGCAAGAGCTGCTGGAAGAAACCCAACGCCAGTCCGAAGAACTGCAGACCCAACAGGAAGAGCTGCGCGTCAACAACGAAGAGCTGGAACAGCAAAGCCGCATCCTTCAAGAGTCGCAAGCGCAAATGGAAGTCCAGCAGACCGAGCTGGAACAGACCAATGCCAACCTGGAAGCGCAAACCCAACAGCTGGAACACCAGCGCGAGCAACTGCTGCGCGCCCAAAGCGCCATGACGGACAAGGCCCGCGAACTGGCTTTGGCCAGCCAGTACAAAAGCGAGTTTCTGGCCAATATGAGCCACGAACTGCGCACGCCGCTGAACTCCACACTCATCCTGGCCAAGCTGCTGGCCGACAACAAGCCCGGCAACCTGAGCACCGAGCAGGTGAAGTTTGCGCAGACGATTTACGCCGCGGGCAACGACCTGCTGGCGCTGATCAACGACATCCTGGACCTGGCGAAGATCGAATCCGGACAAGCCACCGTAGAGGTAGAACCCGTTAACATCGCCCGGACGCTGCAGGCGCTGGTCGACCCGTTGCGCCCAGTGGCGCAGGAAAAAGGCCTGGAGCTCACCACCACCGTGGCGCCCGACGCACCTGCCGGCTTCGAAACCGACCCACAGCGCCTGGGCCAGGTGCTCAAGAACCTGCTGTCCAACGCGCTCAAGTTCACCGACAAGGGCGCCGTGGCACTGCATGTGTCGCGCAACCCCGACGACACGCTGTCGTTCGCAGTGAAGGACACCGGCATCGGCATCCCCCCCCACCAACAAGCCCTGATTTTTGAAGCCTTCCGCCAGGCCGATGGCAGCACCCACCGCAAATACGGCGGCACGGGGCTGGGCCTGTCGATATCACGGGATCTGGCGCACCTTCTGGGAGGCACCCTTACGGTGCACAGCGTGCCCGGCGAAGGCAGTGTTTTCACGCTCATGGTGCCTATGCGACTCGTGCCGCAGCAACCGGCGGAGCCCCGCGCTGTGGCGCCTCTCGACTCGGCAACGCCCGAAGCGCCCTCCGGCACACCGTCGACCGTCCAGACAGGGCCCACTGCGGGACAGCCTGCGCCTGTTCCCGCAGGCTCTTCAGCTTCCGCCATCGCTGCCGTGGCCCAGCCTGTCCCGGTTCGCGCCGGGCCGCGCAGCATTCTGGTGATCGAGGACGACAAGCGTTTTGCCCAGATCCTGTGCGACCTCGCCCGTGAGATGGACTTTGAATGCCATCTGGCCTACAACGCGGCCGACGGCCTGGCTTTTGCAGCGCAAAGCCTGCCCAGCGCCATTGTGCTGGATGTGAATCTGCCCGATTTTTCGGGCCTGGGTGTGCTCGACCAGCTCAAGCGCAACCCCGCTACCCGCCACATCCCGGTGCATGTGGTGTCGGTGGCCGACTATTCCCAGGAGGCCATGGGACGAGGCGCGATTGGCTATGCGCTCAAGCCCGTCAAACGCGAAGAGCTGGTGCAGGCCCTGCAGCGGCTGGAAGCCAAATTCACCCAGCACCTGCGCCGCGTACTGGTGGTGGAAGACGACGAGCGCCAGCGCGAGAGCGTGCGGCACCTGCTCAGCAGCGAGGATGTGGAAATTGTGGGCGCCGGCACCGCCGCCGCCGCGCTCAATCACCTGCGCGGCTCCACGTTCGACTGCATGGTGATGGACCTGAACCTGCCCGACCTGAATGGCTACGAGCTGCTGCAGCAGATCACCGAGCAGGACGGGGTGTCGTTTCCGCCCGTGATCGTTTACACCGGCGGCGCCCTGTCGCGCGATGAAGAGCAAAAGCTGCTTCGGTTCTCCAAGTCCATCATCATCAAGGACGCTCGCTCACCAGAGCGACTGCTGGACGAGGTCACGTTGTTTTTGCACCAGGTGGAGTCTGATTTGTCGGCTGAGCACCGCCAGATGCTTCAGACCGCGCGCAACCGCGAGTCGGCACTGGAAGGCCGCACCGTATTGGTGGTGGAGGACGATGTGCGCAATGTATTTGCGCTCTCCAGCATCCTGGAACCCACAGGCATTCGGGTCGAAATTGCCCGCAACGGGCGTGAAGCGCTGGACAAGCTGGCGCGCGCGGGCAATGCGGACAGCCCGGTGATCGACCTGGTGCTGATGGATATCATGATGCCCGAGATGGACGGCTACACCGCCATGCGCGAGATCCGCAACCGCCCCGAATGGCGCCGCCTGCCCATCCTTGCGCTCACAGCCAAGGCCATGAAGGACGATCAGGAAAAGTGCCTGGCCGCCGGTGCCAACGACTACATCCCCAAGCCACTGGACGTGGAAAAGCTCCTGTCGCTGGTGCGAGTGTGGATGCCCAAATAGCCAGGCACCGCCCCCCAGCCCGCCAGCACCTATGCCGTACCAGAAGAAAGCGCGCATCGCCGACATCGAGCAGCGCCTGCTGATCGACGCGATTTTTCACCGCTACCACTACGACTTTCGGGGGTATGCCCAGGCGTCGCTCAAGCGGCGCCTGGGCTCGGCGCTGTTGCATTTTGACTGCAAGACACTGTCGCAACTGCAAGACCGCGTGCTGCACGACCCCACCGTATTCCCGGCGCTGCTGGAATACCTCACGGTCCAGGTCAGTGACATGTTTCGCGACCCCAGCTACTTTCGCGCGCTGCGTGACGAGGTGGTGCCGCTGCTGCGCACCTACCCTTCGCTAAGGGTGTGGGTGGCAGGCTGCAGCACTGGCGAAGAGGTTTATTCGCTGGCCATCCTGCTACAGGAAGAAGGGCTGCTGGACCGCACGCTGATCTATGCCACCGACATCAACCCGCATGCCCTGCGCGCGGCCGAATCCGGCGTGTTCGACATGGCGCGTATCGCCGCTTTCACCGAGAACCATGCCCGCTCCGGTGGGCGCGGCTCGCTGTCCAGCTACTACACCGCGCGCTACGGGCGGGTGGTTTTTGACAAATCCCTGCGTGAGCACATGGTGTTCTCGGACCACAGCCTGGCCACCGACAGCGTGTTTGCCGAGATGCACCTTGTGTCGTGCCGCAATGTACTGATCTATTTTGACCGCGAGCTCCAGAACCGCGCGCTCGGGCTGTTTCGCGACGCGCTGTGCCACCGGGGGTTCCTGGGCCTGGGCTCCAAAGAGTCGTTGAGGTTTTCTACGCACACGGAAGCGTTTGATGACTTTGTTTCGGAAAACCGCATCTACCGGAAGAAGGCGGGCCTGTGATGCCGACTTCTTTGCAATCACCCCAGGCTCGGCCCCCCTCAGCGGGCTACGACGCCATCGTGGTGGGCGGCTCGTCCGGTGGCATCGACGCGCTGTTGTACATGTTGCCTGCCCTGCCTGCCACCCTGCGCGCGGCGGTGTTGGTGGTGATGCACCTGCCGCGCGACCGGCCCAGCCTGCTGGCAGAGATCTTCCGCCACCGCTGCGGCCTACCCCTGAAGGAGGCGCACGACAAGGATGCAATTGCTCCGGGCACGGTGTACTTTGCGCCGCCGGACTACCACCTGCTGGTGGACGCCGGGCCGAGGCTCGCGTTGTCGGTGGATGCGCCCGTGCATTTTTCGCGCCCCTCGATCGACGTTCTGTTCGAGTCCGCAGCCGACCAGTATGGTGAGCGCCTGCTGGGCATTTTGCTGTCGGGTGCCAATGAAGATGGCGCACGCGGCCTGCAGGCCATTGCCGCCGCAGGCGGGCTGGTCGTGGTGCAGGACCCCGCCAGCGCTTCCATGCCTGCCATGCCCCATGCCGCCCTGGCACGCGTTGCGGTCCACCATGTCTTGCCACCCGCAGGTATTGCCGACCTGCTGGCCCATCTGCATGAAAATTGCTTGCTGTGATGCCGGCAGTTTCCACCTCCACACGCCCTCTATCGTTGAAACGTCCCATGCCATCTACCGACTGCATCAAATGCCTGCTTGTCGATGACGTTCCGGAAAACCTGATCGCTCTGGAAGCGCTGTTGCAGCGTGACGGGCTTGAAATCCTCAAGGCACAGTCGGGGCCCGAGGCCCTGGAACTGTTACTGACCCACACCGATGTGGCGCTGGCCTTGCTGGATGTGCAGATGCCTGAGATGAGCGGGTTCGAGCTGGCTGAGCTCATTCGCGGTAGCGAGCGCACGCGGCATATTCCGCTGATCTTCATCACGGCGGGATCGCGCGAACACAACTGGCAGTTTCGGGGCTACGAAAGTGGCGCGGTGGACTTTCTTTACAAGCCCATTGATCCCCACATGCTGATCAACAAGGCCAACGTTTTCTTCGAGTTGCAGCGCCGCAAGCAGGCACAGGCGCGCGAACTGGAGGAACGCACGGCGGCGCTGCGCGTCAATGAAATGTTCACGGCCGTGCTCAGCCACGACCTGCGCACCCCACTCATGTCCATCAGCGCTGCGGCCACGGTGCTCAAGCGGCAGCCCGACACCGACCGGGTCGCCGTCCTGGCGGACCGGGTGCTGAGCAGCAGCCAGCGCATGGGCCGCATGATCGAAGACCTGCTGGATGTGACCCGCATCCGCCACGCCGGTGGTTTGGCGCTGCAACTGGGGCGTGCCGACATGCAATCCATTGTGCAGCGCACGCTGGACGAAGTGCAGACGAGCTTCCCCGACCGCAACATCGAATCCGTGCTGCAGGGCGATATGGCGGGTGTATGGGACAGTGAGCGCCTGTGCCAGGTGGCCACCAATATTGTCGGCAACGCGATCCACCACGGCGCCCCCGACCAGCCCGTGCGGGTGGCCGTGGATGGCACCCAGGCGAGCGTGGTGACGGTGGCGGTCTCCAACGGCGGCACCATCGCGCCAGAACTGCTGCCGCACCTCTTCGACCCTTTTCGGGGCCGCGACCGCGCACCGGGCCGCCACCAGGGGCTGGGGTTGGGGTTGTTCATTGCCCACCAGGTCGTTCGGGCGCACGGGGGCCGTATCGATGTGCACTCGCAAGACGGCACAACACGCTTTGTGGTGGAGTTACCCCGGGTGTCACCAGCGGCAGAAAAGTGGTCGAACACCTGAGCCGCAGTGAAAGCCGGTTCTGGGCTCAGAAAAACCCACAAAGGGGTCAGGCGTCCGACCGTGCCACGGCTTGCTGGATGGAGCCGAGCAATTGCTCAAGTTCTTCTAGCTCAAACGGCTTGAGCAAGGTGCGCACGTTGGGGCCCCAGGCGTCGGGATAGCCACCCAGCGGGTAGCCCGAGCACAGCACCACCCGCCGCCCAGGATCTTCGGCCAGCAGCTGGCGGGCAAGTTCGGTTCCGGACATGCCCGGCAGGCTGACATCGGACACCAGCAGATCGAAACCCTGCTGCGCATCCAGTTTCAGTGCTTCTTCGGCCGTGGCGCATGAAGTCACTGTCCGGCCTTCCGCCTCCATGAGCATGCCAATCGTCTCGCGCAACTCACGGTTGTCCTCGACGTATAGGATTCGCATAAATCACCAGATGAGCTTGCCCCTGTCCTGGACAGGAGCCTGCAAGAAATGAAATCATCGGCTGCCAATGGGGTGCAGCACCATGCCGAAAGGCCCTAGGCGCAGCGGGATGACCCCAGGCAGCACACCGAGCCCTGGATCATCGGGACAAGTGCCATGGCCCGTTGTAGGACAAAACACAATTAGCTCGCCAAAAGCCCGCCAAGCATGGCAAGTGCGGCCATCAGCGCACCAGGCTGCTGCCCACAATGCCGGCAAACAGCGTGAACCCCACCCAGTGGTTCATGCGAAACGCGCGAAAACACCCCTCTCGCGTGCGTGTGCGGATCAGCCACCAGTGCCACCCTACCTGGGCCAGCGCCAGGGCAATTGCTATATAAAAAATAGCACCTAGCGCAAGCGGGATAAGCGCTAGCACCCAAAAACCCAAAAATAACAGGTAGAACACCACAATGGCCGCCACATCAAAACGCCCGAGCGTGATGGCCGAGGTTTTCATGCCGATCTTCAGGTCATCATCGCGGTCCACCATGGCGTATTCGGTGTCGTAGGCCAGCACCCAAAACAGGTTGCCCAGCCACAGCAGCCAGGCCGTGTCCGGCACTTCGCCCCGCACGGCGGCAAACGCAATCACGATGCCGAAGTTGAAGGCAATGCCCAGCACCGCCTGCGGCATGGCAAAAAAGCGCTTGGTGAACGGATAAAGAATGGTCACCAGCAGCGCGGGAACCGACCAGGCCACCGCTGCCCAGTTGGTGGTGAGCACCAGCCCGAGCGAAACAAGGGCCAGCACCGCGCCCAGCGCCAGCGCTTCCTTGACCGAGACCTGGCCCGAGGTGATGGGCCGCTGCGCCGTGCGCTTGACGTGGCGGTCAAAGTCGCGGTCGGCCACGTCGTTGATGCAGCAACCGGCGCTGCGCATCAGGATGGTGCCCAGCACAAACACCGCCAGCAGATGCCAGCCGGGAAACCCGCCCGCTGCCACCCACAGCGCGCTGAGCGTGGGCCAGATCAACACCAACCAGCCGGCAGGCCGATTCCAGCGGATCAGGTCAAGGTACAGGGAAAAGCGGCTGCGCGGGGAAGGAGTCATGCTGAAACCAACGGAAAACAAACGAGAGCGGGCGACGAAAGGACGGCAGAGGAAAGCGGCGAGCGCAGCCACCCGAACGCGCTGGCGGGCTTGCCAGGAAAAGGCGCTTTATACGCTACCCGGCAGCTGCGATGCCCAGGGCACACCAGCCCGGCCGGCGGCATAGCCGCGCAGAAACGCCACAATGCCCCGGTCCACTGCCAGCCGCTGGGCCAGCACACCGGCCTGCAACAGATCGCGTGATGCGCCAATCCCCGCCTGCACACCGCTGGCCTGCTGCAGCCAGCGTTGCGTGCGGGCGGGCAAGAGCGGGCACAAGGCCTCGATGTTGTAGCGCAGGCGCTTGGCCAGAATGCGCGCGCGGTGCTGGCTTTCGGCGTGGGTGCTGTCGCGCAGCGCCTTTTTCCATTGCGCATGCAGCCGCTGGATACGCTGGCGCACCCAGCGGCGCACGGTTTTTCCGGGCAAACCCGGGCTGTCGCCCCAGGCCTGCGGCCGGGACATGTCGTCCAGCCACAGGGTGATGGCCAGCAAGTCGGAGCCCACCGCCGGCGCCTGCAACGCATGGCGCACCGCCCGGCGCTGCTGCACCGCGGCGTGGCGAAACGCCAGCTCCATGGCCTGCCAAGCCTGCATTCGCTCGGCGCACTCGGCCACAAAGGCGTTTTGCAGCGCGGGCAGGGTCTGGGTACACGCCACATCCAGGTCGCGCAACTCGCCCAGCGCGGTCAGCAGGGGTTGCAGCCCCTGCCACGAGGGCAACGCCTGCGCGGGCACGGCAGGCTTGAACAGGCGCACGGCGCCGCGAAAGCGCCGCCAGCCCACCCGGGCCTGGTGCACCAGTTCCGGATCATCGCAATGGCGCAAAGCGTTCAGGTTGGCGGTGAACTGGGCAAACATCTCGCCCAGCACGGGCTGCACCATGTGGTGCCAGGCGACGTCGCCGCCCAGTGGCTGCGGGCGAGCGCGCAGGGGGGTGTCCAGCGTGCCATCGCGCAGCGCGTGGCCGCGCTGCGCCTTGCTGGCCGCCAGCGGCAGCACGGCGATGTGCAGCGCGATGTGCCGCGCCAGATCGAACAGCGCGGTGGGCGCACCCGCCAGCAGCTCCAGCTCCAGCTCGCAAATCGGCACGCTGCGCTGTCCGCTGGTGATCTGCCCCAGGTCGAGCGCCACCTCGATCACACTGCCATCGCGCCGGCGCACCGTCCAGGCCGTGCGTTCAAATGCAGTGGCAAAGCACGGCTGCAGCGCGGCAAACACCGCGCCCTCGGGGTCCAGGCGTTGCCAGGGGGGCGCGGCCTGCAAAGCGGCCTGCACCAGCGCGGGCCCCGGCACCGGCACCTCCCACTCACCACGCAGGCTCAGTGCGGAATCACCGCCGTCGCTGGTCTTGAAGGTTTGCAGCCACTGCGGCGCGTCATCCCCGCCCACCCGGCGCAGGCGCAGGGCCATGCGTTGGGCGCGCAAGGCCTGCGCGGGTGTGTCGAAGTAGATGTTGTCCACCTGCTTGCGCACGGGCTTGCGGCGCACCAGCGCTGGCAAACGCGCCAGTTGACGGGCCAGGCTAGCGGGGTCGGCCGTGGGCAGGGCCAGCTTGATTTCAAGCTCTGCACCCGGGCCGTGCTGGCTGGTAGAGGGCATGGTGTGTGTCTGGCCAGGTCACGGCGCCACGGAGAAGGTCCACTGCCAGAAATGAGCGCCGGCAGCAGACACGCCCCATGATCCAGCGAAGGGAATCAGTCTTCCAGCAAAGAGCGCAACATCCACGCGGCCTGCTCATGCACCGTCAGGCGCTGGGTGAGCAGGTCGGCCGTGGGCTCGTCGCTGGCCTTTTCGACCACCGAGAACAGGCTGCGGGCGGTACGTGCCACGGCTTCATGGCCCTCGACCAGCACGCGCACCATGTCCAGCGCCTTGGGGGGCTTGCTGGGTGCGTCGGGCACGCTGGCTAGCTTGCCAAAATCGGCATACGAGCCCGGCGCCACATGACCCAGCGAGCGAATGCGCTCGGCAATCGGGTCCACCGCATTCCACAGCTCGGTGTACTGCGTCATGAACATGGTGTGCAGCGTGTTGAACATCGGGCCCGTCACATTCCAGTGGAAGTTGTGGGTGGTGAGGTACAGCGTGTAGGTGTCGGCCAGCAGGCGCGACAGGCCCTGGGCGATGGCTGCACGGTCTTTCTCGCTGATGCCGATGTTGATGGTGGGTGCCGAGGTTTTGCTGGAAGCTTTGGCCATGTCATTTCTCCTGGAAAGGGCGGGTTAAACAACGGCTGCGGGCGCCGGGAAACCGGCCTGCAGCGCAATGGCCCACTGTAGCGCAGGAAACCGCGCGCCCGCGGCACAACCGCCGTTCAATACCTGTCGCGACGCCGATGCCCGATGCACGGTCGCATCAGGTCATGACAGCCGCGTGACGCCCGGCAGCTCGCAGGCATAAATGGCGTTGCGCAGCGCGGCAATGGCTTCGTAGCGCGTGAAACTGCGCCGCCAGGCCAGCACCACGCGGCGCGTGGGCGGCGGGCTGCCGTCTTCCTCGCGGATGGGCAGGTAGCGGATGTAGGTCTCGTCACTCTTGCGCCGGCGCGACACGGTCAGCAGTGCATCGCGCGGCACCGACAGGCGCGGCACCAGCGTCACCCCCATGCCGGCGGCCACCATGTGCTTGATGGTCTCCAGTGACGAGCCTTCGAACGACTTGCGAATGCCCTCGGCGTTGCTGGCAAAGCGCGCAAATTCGGGGCAGACCTCCAGCACATGGTCGCGAAAACAGTGGCCCGCGCCCAGCAGCAGCATGGTCTCGCTCTTGAGCTCGGCTGCCGTGATGGATTTTTGCGCGGCCAGCGGGTGCGTGCTGGGCACCGCCGCCATGAAAGGCTCGTCGTACAGCGGCGCCATGGCCAGCCCGGTGTCCGGAAAAGGCTCGGCCAGAATGGCGCAATCGATCTCGCCGGTGCGCAGCATCTCCAGCAACTTGACGGTGAAATTCTCTTGCAGCATCAGCGGCATCTGGGGCGATCGCTTGATGGCCTGGCGCACCAGATCGGGCAGCAGATAGGGCCCGATGGTGTAGATCACCCCCAGCGTGAGCGGCCCGGCCAGCGGGTCTTTGCCGCGCTTGGCAATCTCCTTGATGGCCGCCGCCTGCTCCAGCACGCTTTGCGCCTGGCGCACGATCTCTTCGCCCAGCGGCGTCACCGTCACCTCGCCCGCGCTGCGCTCGAAGAGCTTCACATCCAGCTCTTCTTCCAGCTTCTTGATAGCCACCGACAGGGTGGGTTGCGAGACATAGCAGGCATCGGCCGCATGGCCGAAGTGCTTCTCCCGTGCCACGGCGACGATGTACTTGAGTTCGGTGAGGGTCATGGTGTGTTCCAGCAGGCCGCGTCAGTGTTGATCGCAGCGTCTCATGCCTTGAGATAGTCTGATTTTCCACCCAACCAGCGCGCCACATGCCGGGCAGCCAACTCGGGGTGGCGGTCCAGCATCTGCGGGGCCAGTTCGCGCGCCCATTCGAGCAGGTGGGTGTCGGTGGCCAGGTCGGCAAAGCGCAGCAGTGCATCGCCCGACTGGCGCGCCCCCAGAAACTCGCCCGGCCCGCGGATTTCGAGGTCACGCCGGGCGATCTCGAAGCCGTCGTTGGTCTCGGCCATGGCGCGCAGGCGCTCTTTCGCCGTCTCGCCCACACGCCCGCTGTCGTTGGTGGCATACAGCAGCACGCAGGCCGAAGCGGCCGCGCCCCGCCCGACCCGGCCGCGCAACTGGTGCAGCTGCGACAGGCCAAAGCGCTCTGCGTGCTCAATCACCATGAGCGAGGCATTGGGCACGTCCACGCCCACCTCGATCACCGTGGTGCTGACCAGCACGCCCATCTGGCCGCTGGTGAACAGCGCCATCACAGCCTTCTTCTCGGCCGTGGGCATGCGCGAGTGCAACAGGCCGACCATCACGCCGGGCAAGGCCTCGCTCAAATCGGCATGGGTGGCCGTGGCGTTGGAAAGGTCGAGCGCCTCGCTCTCTTCGATCAGCGGGCACACCCAGTACACCTGCCGCCCAGCCGCCACCTGCGCGCCGATGCGCGCAATCACCTCGTCCTTGCGGCTGTCGGCGATGAGCTTGGTGACGATGGGCGTGCGCCCTGGGGGCAACTCGTCGATGACCGACACATCCAGGTCGGCGTAGTAGCTCATGGCCAGCGTGCGAGGGATGGGCGTAGCACTCATCATGAGCATGTGCGGTTCCATAGCGACCACAGGCCCCCACGCTCCGCCGCTGCGCGGGTCGCTGCCCCCCGAGGGGGCTGCGACGCCTTGGGGCGGCCCGGCGGCGACGCCCGCAGCCAGCTTTTGCCGCAAGGCAAGCCGCTGCGCCACACCAAAGCGGTGCTGCTCGTCGATGATGGCCAGCGCCAGGTTCTTGAACTGCACCTGCTCCTGGATGACGGCGTGGGTGCCCACCACCAGGGCGGCTTCGCCGCTCGCCACCAGCGCCAGCATGGCGGTGCGTTCTTTCTTTTTTTGCCCGCCCACCAGCCAGGCCACACGGCGGCCGCGTGCGGCCAGCAGGGGTTCGAGCCAGCCGATCATCTTGGCAAAGTGCTGCTCGGCCAGGATTTCGGTGGGCGCCATCAGCGCGCACTGCCAGCCGGCGTCCATGGCCAGGCACGCGGCCAGGGCCGAGACCACGGTTTTGCCCGAGCCCACATCACCCTGCAGCAGGCGGTGCATGGGCACGGCGCGGGCCAGGTCGGCGGCAATTTCTTCGCCCACGCGGCGCTGGGCGGAGGTGAGGCTGAAGGGCAGCACGGCCATGAGTTGCTCGTGCAGCGGCAAAGCACCATCGGCGGCTTTTTGGGCGCGCAATACGGGCGCACGCAGCATGTCGCGCGCGCGCCGCGACTGCTGCTGCGACAGCTGCTGGGCCAGCAGCTCCTCGGCCTTCAGGCGCTGCCACGCGGGGTGGCTGTGGTCTTCCAGCGTGGACAGCGCCACATCGGGCGTGGGGTGGTGCAAAAAAGTGAGCGCCTCGCGCAGGCTGAATAAGCGCTGCAGGCCATTTTGGCTATAAACCCGCGTCACCGGCGGCTCGCAGCCGGACGGCAGGGTGTCCGACAGGTCCACCCGGCTCAGCGCGCCCACCACGGCCCGGCGCAGGTAGGGCTGGGGCAGACCGGCGGTGGTGGGGTAGACAGGCGTCAACGCCGCAGGCAGCTCGCCGCCCGCCACGCGGAACGCCGGGTGCATCATCTGCCGCCCCCAGAAGCCGCCCTTGACCTCGCCCCGGATGCGCAGGCGCGCGCCCACCGCCAGGATTTTCTGGTGCGAGGGGTAGAAGCTGAAGAAGCGCAGCTCGCAACTGCCGGTGTCGTCCTCCACCTGCACCAGCAACTGACGACGCGGGCGTAGCTGAATCTCGCTGGCCGTCACCGTGGCTTCGATCTGCACCATCTGCCCGTCGCGCGCGTTGGCCAGCGGGGTGATGCGGGTTTCATCCTCGTAGCGCAGGGGCAGGTGCAGGGCCAGGTCAATGTCGCGGCGCAGCCCCAGCTTTTGCAGCGCCTTTTGCGCCACGGAGGCCCCGCCCTTGGCAGCCGACAGGGCAGGTGCCGGAGCGGCCGCTCGGGGAACGATTTTTGGGGCTGCGGGCATGAAGGGAAAAGAGACAGAAGAGCAAGAGACGATGACAGGCCAAAAAGGCTACCATGGTTGTCTTTGCTCACACCTTGTTACGATGTTCTTTCGAACGCAGTGCTTTCGTCATGCTCAAGCGTATCCCCATCCAGCACCTCACCCTTGGCATGTACCTGCACGAGTTTTGCGGCTCGTGGATGGAGCATCCCTTCTGGCGCGCCAAATTCCTGCTCAAGGACCCCGAGGATCTGGCCCGCATCGGTGCCACCTCCATCCGCGAATGCTGGATCGACACCGACAAAGGCATGGATGTGGCCATCGGCACCGCCTCTATCTCCTGGGAAGAAGTTGATGCGCAGAGCGATACCGACTTCAGCGCACCAGAGAACACACCCCAACCACCGCAGGCCATCCCGCCGACGCCTGCCCCGCGCAACCACGCCCCCACAGACATTGACTCCGAGCTGCAGATGGCCGCGTTCATCTGCAGACAGTCCAAGGAAGCCGTCGTGTCGATGTTCAGCGAAGCGCGCATGGGCCGCGCCGTGGACACCCCCAGCGTCAAGAACCTGGTGCAAGACATTTCCGATTCCATCACCCGCAACCCCGATGCACTGATCAGCCTGGCACGCCTGAAAACGGCGGACGACTACACCTACATGCATTCGGTGGCGGTGTGCGCCCTGATGGTGGCACTGGCACGGCAGCTCAAACTCGACGACGAGCAAACCCGCGTCGCCGGCATGGCAGGCCTGCTGCACGATCTTGGCAAAATCGCAACGCCTATGGTCGTGCTCAAAAAGCCCAGCCGGCTCACCGATCAGGAATTCGATGTGGTGCGCAACCACTCCGCGTCTGGCTACCAGATTCTCAAGAAGAGCGGCAACCTACCCGAGGCCGTGCTGGACGCCTGCTTACATCACCACGAAAAAATGGATGGCACGGGCTACCCCGACAAACTGAAGGGCGACGCCATCAGCCTGATCGCCCGCATGACCGCGATCTGCGATGTCTATGACGCCATCACTTCCGATCGCCCGTACAAAAACGGCTGGGATCCTTCCGAATCGCTGCGCCGCATGGCCGAATGGTCGGGCCACCATCTGGACCCCCGGCTTTTCCAGGCGTTCGTCAAAAGCATCGGCATCTACCCGGTGGGCTCGCTGGTGCGGCTGACTTCTGGGCGCCTGGGCGTGGTGGTAGAGCAGGCCCCTGCAGCGCTCACCACCCCGGTCGTCAAAGTGTTCTTTTCGACCAAATCCGACCTGCGCATTCCAGCCGAGCTGGTGAACCTGGCCGCGCCCGGCGCCACCGAGAAAATCGTGGCGCGGGAAGACCCCGGCCAATGGAATTTTCCCGACATGATCGAGCTGTGGTCGGGTTTTTCCGAGCAGGTCTGGTAGCTTTACGCCGCCAGCGGCCTGCGGTCGCACCGGCCGCCCGCCCCCAACGCCAGTCACGGGTTCGCCCAGGGTGACTGCAGGCTGCTGCTGGCTCAGCGATCTGTCAGCCCCGGTGAGGAAAAAGACTAATATGGTTGCTGATTGTTACGCCTTTTTGCCACCCATTCCAGCCAGCCACCATGCTCAAACGCATCGACGTGAAGCACCTCACCCTGGGTATGTACCTGCACGAGTTTTGCGGCTCGTGGATGGAGCATCCCTTCTGGCGCGCCAAATTCCTGCTCCAGGACCCTGACGACCTGGCCCGCATCCAGGCCACCGCCATTCGCGAATGCTGGATCGATACCGACAAGGGTGTGGATGTGGCTATCGGCACCGCCTCGATGTCCCGCGAACAGGTCGATGAGCAGATCGAGACCGACTTCAGCCTGCTGGAGGATCTGCCCCCCATCCATGTCACCCTGCCGACCCCGCCGCCACCGCCCAAGCGCAACCGACAGCCTGCGAACATGCAAAGTGAGCTCCAGATGGCGGCCTCCATTTGCGTGAAGTCAAAGCAGGCAGTGGTCTCCATGTTCAATGAGGCACGCATGGGCCGTGCGGTGGATTCGGTGGGGTTGCAAAGCCTGGTAGAGGAAATCTCCGATTCCGTCACCCGCAACCCAGGCGCGTTGATCAGCCTGGCGCGCCTGAAAACGGCGGACGATTACACCTATATGCATTCGGTGGCGGTGTGCGCGCTCATGATCGCCCTGGCCAAACAGCTCAAGCTCAAGGAAGACCAGCAGCGGCTGGCCGGTTTGGCCGGTCTGATGCATGACCTGGGCAAGGCCGCCATTCCCCTGAAGGTGCTCAACAAGCCGGGCAAGCTCACAGACCAGGAATTCACCGTGGTCCGCAGCCACCCGGTGGAAGGCTTTCACATGCTCAAAGAGGGTGGCAATATCCCCGAAGCCGTGCTGGACGCCTGCCTGCACCACCACGAGAAGGTGGATGGATCGGGCTACCCCGACAAGCTCAAGGGCGATGGCATCAGCGTGATCGCCCGCATGACGGCCATCTGCGACGTGTACGACGCCATCACCTCCGACCGGCCTTACAAGCGCGGCTGGGACCCCGCCGAGTCGCTGCGACGCATGGCCGACTGGACCAACGACCACTTCGACCCCCGGCTGTTCCAGGCGTTCGTCAAAAGCATCGGCATCTACCCGGTGGGCTCGCTGGTGCGGCTGACTTCTGGGCGCCTGGGCGTGGTGGTAGAGCAGGCCCCTGCAGCGCTCACCACCCCGGTCGTCAAAGTGTTCTTTTCGACCAAATCCGACCTGCGCATTCCAGCCGAGCTGGTGAACCTGGCCGCGCCCGGCGCCACCGAGAAAATCGTGGCGCGGGAAGACCCCGGCCAATGGAATTTTCCCGACATGATCGAGCTGTGGTCGGGTTTTTCCGAGCAGGTCTGGTAGGTTCGCGCCCAACTGTTTGCCCCACCCGAATGCTGCCCGTGCCCGCACTGATCACCCTCTCCCTCAACCCCGCACTCGACCTGGCCACCACCATCGAACGCGTGGAGCCTACGCACAAGCTGCGCTGCGGCCCTGCGCAACGGTTTGCAGGCGGTGGCGGCATCAATGTGGCCCGCGTGCTGCACCGGCTGGGCAGCGATGTGCAGGCCTGGGCCCTGGCGGGGGGGGCCGCGGGCGCGCAAGTGCGCCAGTTGTTGGCAGACGAAGGTGTGGCCGCCGACATCCGCCCCATTGCGGGCGATACCCGGGAAAATTTTTCGGTCGTCGAAACTGCCACCGGCCAGGAATTTCGCTTCGTGCTGCCCGGCCCCACTCTGCAGACTGCGGAATGGCAGGCGTGCCTGGATGCCCTGACCACACTCACCGTGGCCCCGCGCTGGCTGATTGCCAGCGGCAGCCTGCCGCCCGGCGTGCCGGATGATTTTTATGCCCGGCTTGCCCCCTGCTCCCGCGCACGCGGCACGCGCCTGGTGGTGGATACGTTTGGCCTGCCACTGGCCGCTGCGCTGCAAGCCGGCACCACCCTGATCAAGCCCAGCCTGCGCGAATTGCGCGAGGTGCTGCGGCAGCCGCTGGAACACCCCGCGGACCAGTGCGCGGCCGCGCAAGCGCTGGTGCACTCTGGCCAGACAGAGATGGTTGCGCTATCGCTGGGGGCGCAAGGCGCCGTGCTGGCCACGCGCGATGGGGTGTGGCAGGCGCCAGCCCTTGACGTGTCCGCGGCCAGGGGAACCACGGGTGCGGGCGACTGCTTTCTGGCCGCGCTGGTCTGGTCACTGGACCGCGGCGCCCCCCCGCCTGATGCCCTTCGCTGGGGCATGGCGGCGGGCGCTGCCGCGCTGCTGGTTCCAGGCACCGCACTGGCCCGGGCGACCGACGTGCACCGACTGCAATCGCAGGTCATCGTGCGCGCATCATCGGTTTGAATGGCGTGGCCGGCGTGAGAACGGTGCGAACGGCGAGCTGGGCGCGGGCGCCCTTGTGCCCTCACGCACTGATCGGTCGCGTCAGGCCGATTCCGCCATAACCCAGCGATTGCGCCCCTGCTCCTTGGCCCGGTAAAGCGCCGCATCGGCCTGGGCCACCAGGGGTGCACTGGCATCGCGCTGCGCCGGAATGCCGCTTACCGCCCCCACGCTGACCGAGACATGCGTAGCGACGCCCGAGGCCTTGTGGGCCAGCCCCAGCGCTGCCACCGCAGCCACCACCCGTGCAGCCACGGCGGCGGTGCCGGCGGCGTCGGTATCGGGCAAGATCACGGCCAGTTCCTCACCGCCATACCGGGCCACCAGATCGCTGGCGCGCAGCATGGCACCCTGCACTGCAGCAGCCACCGCCTGCAGGCACGCATCGCCAGCCTGGTGGCCGTAGCTGTCGTTGTAGCGCTTGAAATAGTCCACATCGATCATCAGCAGCCCCAGCGGTTGCTCGCGCCGAAAAGCGGTCGCACAGGCTTCTGCCAGCCGGGTGTCGAAATACGCGCGGTTTGCCAGCTGCAGCAGCCCGTCGGTGCGCGAGAAGGCTTCCAGCCGAACATTGGCCAGCTTCAGTTCTTCATTGGTCTGGGCCAACTCTGCGGTGCGCTGGGCCACGCGGTCTTCCAGGTGCAGGTTGGCCCGCGCCAGATCGGCGTTCTGCCGGGACAGCACATGGTAAAGATTGCCAATCATCTTGATCAGGGCCTGCGTGCCGTGGTCTTGCGCCGCCCCCTCGCGCTCGAAGGCATCGGCCGGGGCAACCCCCTGGCGTATCAGGTTGATCTGGCGTGCCAGCGACTGGTCGATGCCCAGAATATGCAAACCCAGCCACGCCGTCAGAAACCCGACAAAGGTCTCCGCCGGATCACCCATGTCGGCGCGCCGCCCCCACATCGTGTTGACCTGCGCCACAAACTGCTCATGCAGGGCGTGGTGCACCACGATGTGGCGCGCGTCCACCCCCTCGGAATGCATGAGGGCCTCTTCGTCGCTGAAATGCTCGCGGGTATAGGCTTCCAGCCGCCGGAAGGTATCGGCAAGCACCACCTCGCGGTTACCTTCCGCCAGAAAAAACGAGCTGCTGAGTTCATTGAAAAGGTCCACCAGCGCGTGGTGCTGCTGGTCCACCAGGGGCAGGCCGGTGAGCAGGTTCTGATCCCAGACAAAAGTTTCCATAGAGGCAGATAGGTGTTGTGTTCGAGTGGCCGGGCGTTCAGATGCGTCAATGCAAGGCGGCATTGTCAGCCCAGGCACCACACCGCGCAATGCATGGCCGGTTGTGTGGCTTTACCTCCGACTTGCCTTTCTCGCGTCACCGTCACCGTGGGCGTAGGCGTAGGCGTGGGCGTGGGAAAATCGGCGCCTCCCTCACCTCCCCCTTTTCTTGGCACGGACCCGTCCGGTCCTCAAGCTCCATGATCGATCACCCCGGCGGCAGCGCCCGCACTTTTACCCTCAGCGATTTTGATTTTTCGCTGCCCCCCGCACTGATTGCCCAGCACCCCGCCCCGGAACGCAGCGCCTCGCGCCTGCTTGACGGCCGCGCCATGCAGCCCGTGGACCGCATCTTTCGCGAGCTGCCCGGCCTGCTCCGCGCGGGCGACCTGCTGGTGTTCAACGACACCCGCGTCGTCAAGGCGCGCATCTTTGGCGAGAAAGCCAGCGGCGGCAAGCTCGAACTCCTGATCGAACGTGTGCTCACCGGTCACGAGGTGGTGGCGCACATGAAAGTCAGCAAGAAGCCCCAGAGCGGCAGCACCGTGCACATGGCCGGCGGGCGCCAGGGCGGCGGCTTCGACGCCACCTTGCTGGGCCGTTGGCCGGACGAGAACGGCCCGCTGTTCCGCTTTGCACTGCACGGCCCGGCCGGCGAGAGCCCCTGGGAGCTGATGGAGCGCCACGGCCACCTGCCGCTGCCGCCCTACATCGAGCGCAATCAGAACACCGACCACGACCCCGACGCCGCCGAGGACAGCCAGCGCTACCAGACGGTATTTGCCCGCGCCCCCGGCGCCGTGGCCGCGCCCACAGCGGCGCTGCACTTTGACGACGCCGTGCTGGCCGTCCTGGCAGCGCGCGGCATCGAGCGTGCCAGCGTCACGTTGCATGTCGGCGCGGGCACCTTCCAGCCCGTCAAGACCGAAAACCTGGCCGAGCACCAGATGCACAGCGAGTGGTACGAGGTGCCCCTGGCCACCCTGGCCGCGCTGGAGCGCTGCCGCCAGCGCGGCGGGCGCGTGGTGGCCGTGGGCACAACGACGGTGCGCACGCTCGAATCCTGGGCGCGCTCGGGCCAGGCGAGTGGCGACACCAATATCTTCATCACGCCGGGCTTTCGCTTTCAGGTGGTGGATGTGCTGCTGACCAACTTCCATCTGCCCAAGAGCACGCTGATGATGCTGGTGAGCGCGTTTGCGGGGTATGAGCGGGTGATGGCGTTGTACCGCCATGCGATTGCGCAGGAGTACCGGTTTTTTAGTTATGGGGATGCGATGTTGTTGGAGCGAATTTCTGGGTGATTTTGGCCGATAGCGCTTATACAGCAAGCGCTAGCAGCTATGGTTTTGATAGTTTTTGGTGCGCGCATGGCGAGGGCGGAGGCCGGGTCTCGCCCCGGCGGGCGACTCACTTTCTTTTGCCTCGCGAGACAAAGAACAAGTACCTCGCCCGCCGGGGCGAGACCCGGCCCCCCGCCCTCAGCACAAGCACAACAGCAACAGCAACAGCAACAGCAACAGCAACAACCTACCGCAAACTCACCCGGACATCACCGCCCGCCAAATCTCCCCCGCGTGCGACACCCCGAACAACACCAAGCCAATCAACCCGCCCACCACCGTCCCATTGATCCGGATGTACTGCAGGTCCTTGCCGATGTTCAGCTCGATAAGCTCTGACAGCTCCTGCGCATCCCAGCGCTGCACCGTGTCCTGTATGTGTTGCGCAGCAAACTGGGCCACGTCGGGCGCTAGCCCTTGCACCCAACTTTCCAGCCGCTGGTTGAGCGACTGGCGCAGCGCTGCATCGCCCGCCAGCGAGCGGCCCAGCCATGCGCCCATGGCGTGCACGTTGCGCGCCACGGCCGAGTGCTCGTCGGCCAGGTCGCTCTGCAATGCTGCGCGCATCCCTTGCCACAAGTCCTGCACATAGCGGCCCAGGGTGGCATTGGTCTGCAGATAGCGCCGAATCTCCTCGCCCTTGCGTGCCCAGTCCGGGTCGGTCTGCAGCCGCAGCACCATCCGCTGCACGGCCGCGTCGAACTGTTCGCGCAACTGGTGCTGCGGGTTCTGCGCCACGTCGGCCAGCAGGGCTTCCAGGGCATTGGCGATCATGGCCGAACCCTTGTCGCCCAGCCAGTCGGTGGGCAGCATTTTTTCCTTGAGCGGGTGCTCTTTCTTGAGCCATTGCACGATGGTGGTGGCAATCAGGTGGCGCGTGTCTTCCTCCTGCAGCACCACGATCAGCCGGCCCAGCGCATCATCGAGCAGCGCCTGGTGGCGCCCGTTGTGGGTGAGCGCCCCCAGCACCGTGGCCAGGGTGCCCGACAAATCCACCCGCCCGATGAGGGCGCGCGCTGCCTTGCGGATGAACCGCTCCATCTGCGCATCCTGCACGGTATCCAGGGCGGCACTGAGCAACCGCGCCGCCTGCTGGCCCAGCAGACCAGCGTTGCCTGCATCGCCCAGCCACTGGGCCAGCCGCAAGGCAGGGTCGTGACGCCGCAGCAGCGCCACCAGCGACGGCGGGTCGAGAAACCGGTCGCGCACAAAGGCGGCCAGGTTCACGCCAATGCGATCTTTGTTGCGGGGAATGACGGCCGTGTGCGGTATTGGCAGCCCCAGCGGGCGTCGAAACAGCGCCACCACGGCAAACCAGTCTGCCAGGGCGCCCACCATGGCGGCCTCGGCCATGGCTTTCACACAGTCGAGCAGCAAGCCGCGTTCGACCAGGCTGGTGCCGATGAACACCGCGGTCACCAGCAACAGCAGGCCCAGGGCCTGCCGCTTGGCGGCGCGCAGGGACTGGTGCGCGGGGCTCTGGTTAGCGTTCTGCATGATCAACCATGCGGGGCGCGCGCCGCAGCACAGACTGCGCCGCCCGGCCAGCCTTGGGGGTCATCAGGACTCGGCCGCAATCTGGTCCAGTGCCCTGGAAAGATGGCCCACCGTGCGCTCCACGTTGTGCCATTTTTCCAGCCCGAAGAGGCCGATGCGAAAGCTCTTGAACTCCGGCCCCTCGTCGCACTGCAGCGGCACGCCCGAGGCCGTCTGCAGGCCCACGGCGGCAAACTTGCTGGCGTTCTGGATGCCGGGGTCGGTGGTGTAGCTCACCACCACGCCAGGCGCCTTGAAGCCCTCGGCCGCCACGCTGGCAAAACCGCGCGATTCCAGCAGCGCACGCACCTTGGCGCCCAGTTCGATCTGCTCCTCGCGCACCTTGGCAAAGCCGTATTCGCGGGTTTCCTGCATCACGTCGCGCAGGCGCACCAGCGCGTCGGTGGGCATGGTGGTGTGGTAGGCGTGCTGGCCTTTTTCGTAGCCCTCGGCGATCTGCATCCACTTCTTCAGGTCACACGAGAAGCTGCTGCTCGTAGTGCCATCAATCGCCTGGCGCGCGCGCTCGGACAGCATCACCATGGCGCAACAGGGCGAGCCACTCCAGCCTTTTTGCGGGGCGGAAATCAGCACGTCCACGCCGGTGGCCTGCATGTCCACCCACATGGCGCCCGAGGCCACGCAATCGAGCACGAAGAGCGCGCCCACTTCGTGCGCGGCAGCCGTCAGCGTGCGCAGGTAGTCGTCGGAAAGGATGATGCCGCTGGCCGTCTCGACGTGGGGCGCAAACACCACCTTGGGTTTTTCGGCGCGGATGGTAGCGGCCACTTCCTCGGCGGGGCACGGCGCCCAGGGTGCCTGCGGGCCGCTGCCCTGCTGGCGCGCCTTGCACACCACGGCCCCGCCGCCCAGGCCTTTGTCGGCATCAAAAATCTGGCTCCAGCGGTAGCTGAACCAGCCGTTGCGCACGATCAGCACTTTTTGCTGGTTGGCAAACTGGCGCGCCACGGCCTCCATGCCGAACGTGCCGCTGCCGGGCACCAGCACGGCGGTATGGGCGTGGTACACCTCCTTGAGCGTGGCCAGGATGTCCTGCATGACGCCGGTGAAGCGCTTGGACATGTGGTTGAGCGCACGGTCGGTGTAGACCACCGAGAATTCGAGCAGGCCATCGGGGTCGATATCGGGCAGCAATCCGGGCATGAAAAGATCTCCAGTGACGGGGTGTGATGGCTGCAATCCGCCCTCGGGCGGCAAGCCATAAACTGAGCGAATCAGCTTAGCACGGGCGGCTTGCCAGACCCACCTGGTTGCGGCGCTGGAATGCCCGCAGCACGCCACAGCGGCAGGCTGTTGCGCAACGCTTGCACGAGTGGATCAGGCCGCCGGATAGGTTCGCCCGCCAAAGATGCCCGTACCCACACGCACCAGGGTGCTGCCCGCCTGGATGGCGGCCTCCAGATCCGCGGTCATGCCCATGGACAGGGTGTCGAAGTGTTCGAGCCCGGGCTCTCCCAGGGCGGCTATCTGGTCAAAAAGCCTTTTGGCGCCTTGGTGCAGTGCCAGTTGCGTTTCGAAATCAGGCGCGTGGTCTGGAATGCTCATCAATCCACGCACCCGCAAACGTGGCAGTTTTGCAACAGCGCGCACCAACTCCAGCGTGTCTGCCGGTGCCACACCGGACTTGGTGGGGCCGCCATCCATATTCACCTGAATACACACCTGCAAGGGCGGCAGGTGATCGGGCCGCTGGGCCGCCAGGCGCTCGGCGGTCTTGAGCCGGTCTACGGTGTGCGCCCAGTCAAAGTGCTCGGCCACCAGGCGCGTCTTGTTGCTCTGGATGGGGCCAATGCAGTGCCACTGCAGCGCGGGAACGAATCCGCCCCCCACCGCGGCGATCTTTTCTACCCCCTCCTGGATGTAATTTTCACCAAACGCACGCTGGCCGGCAGCGGCTGCCTGCAGCACCGCCTCGGCACCAAAAGTTTTGGAAACGGCCAGCAGCGAAACACTGGCGGGATCCCGGCCCGCCGCTGCACAGGCGTGCGCAATGCGCCCCAGAACCTGTTGGAGGTTGTTGGCAATCGTGGTCATAATGAACAATAAGCGTATCAAACGATAGAGGGAACCCGTGGACATTACCCAACTGCTTGCATTCAGCGTCAAGAACAAAGCTTCCGACCTGCATTTGTCCTCGGGTTTGCCGCCCATGATCCGGGTCCACGGGGACGTGCGGCGCATCAATGTGGACGCGCTCGACCACAAGACCGTGCACGCCATGGTGTACGACATCATGAGCGACTCACAGCGCAAGACGTATGAAGAGTTTCTGGAGGTCGACTTTTCGTTTGAAATCGAAGGCCTTGCACGCTTTCGCGTCAACGCGTTCAACCAGAACCGCGGCGCGGCGGCGGTGTTCCGGACCATTCCGAGCAAAATCCTCACGCTGGAGCAGCTCAACGCGCCCAAGATCTTTGGCGACCTGGCACTGAAGCCGCGCGGCTTGGTGCTGGTGACCGGCCCCACGGGCTCGGGCAAATCCACCACGCTGGCGGCCATGGTCAACTATCTCAACGAAACCGAGTACGGCCACATCCTCACGGTGGAAGATCCGATCGAGTTCGTGCACGAGTCCAAAAAGTGCCTGATCAACCAGCGCGAAGTGGGGCCGATGACGCTGTCGTTCGCGGCCGCGCTCAAATCGGCGCTGCGCGAAGACCCGGACGCCATTCTGGTGGGTGAAATGCGCGACCTGGAGACCATTCGCCTGGCCATGACGGCCGCAGAAACGGGTCACTTGGTCTTTGGCACGCTGCACACATCCAGCGCCGCCAAGACCATCGACCGGATCATCGACGTGTTCCCGGCCGAAGAAAAGGAAATGGTGCGTGCCATGCTGTCGGAGTCGCTGCAGGCCGTCATCTCGCAGACGCTGTGCAAGCTGAAAGACGGCTCGGGCCGCGTAGCCGCGCACGAGATCATGCTGGGCACCAGCGCCATCCGCAACCTGATCCGCGAGGCCAAGGTGGCGCAGATGTACTCCACCATCCAGACCAGTAACAGCGTGGGCATGCAGACGCTCGACCAGAACCTGACCGATCTGGTGCGGCGCAACATCATCAGCCCCGCCGAGGCCCGCAGCAAGGCCAAGATCCCCGAGAACTTCCCGGGTTGATCGCACGCTGCGGCCAACACCACCCTTCTGACACAGCGACGGCGCTTGCCGCGCATTGGAGAAATCAATGAAAGGCATTCTCAGCCTTCTGCGCCGCAACACCCGTGCAGGCAAGCCTACGGAGGACCACACCGACTCCGTGCTGTTCTCCACAGCGTTTGCTGGCCAGGGTGTTGACGCATCCATGCTCGTACCGTGGGAGGCCCGCGCCGTGGAAGTGGGTGCCAAGCGCCTGCCCATCAGTCGAGGCGGCAAGCTGCTGCAGGCGTTGTGGGCCAAAGACAAGTACATGGTCCACCTCGACAAGGACGCGGTGGAGCGCATGGAGCGCTTCTTTGAATTTGCAGCCATCCCTGCCAACCGCGACGTCATCCGGCAAGATGAATACGGCAACTTCATGGTGGTGTTGCTCACCGGCACCATCGCGGTGGACCGTGTTCAGCCCTGGGGCGAGCAATTGCGCCTGGCCGAGACACGGCCAGGTGACATCCTGGGCGAGATGTCGCTGCTGGACAGCGGCATCCGTTTTTCAGCCTGCACCACCCTTACCGACTGCGAAATCGCCGTGCTGAGCGCCGAGGCCATGGACGACATGATGACCAAGGACCCGCAATTGGCCGCCAGCCTGATTGCATTGCTGGCGCGCAAGCTGTCGCTGCGCCTGCGGGTGGTGAGCGCCCGGCTGAGCGACAACCAGAAATGACCCCTGTCCTGCAGACAAAGCCCCCCCGGAAGGATCTCTGATGGAACGCGATCAGGCCAGTAAATTCATCAACGACTTGCTCAAACTGATGGTGAGCCGCAATGGCAGCGACTTGTTCATCACGGCAGAATTTCCACCGGCCATCAAGGTCGATGGAAAGGTCACCAAGGTGTCGCCCCAGCCACTGACCGGCACCCACACCCTCACGCTGGCGCGCGCCGTCATGAGCGACAAGCAGGTGGCCGACTTCGAGCGCACCAAGGAGTGCAACTTCGCCATCTCGCCCGCCGGTATTGGCCGCTTTCGCGTGAACGCTTTCATTCAGCAGGGCAAGGTCGGCATGGTGCTGCGGACCATTCCGCTCACGCTGCCGACCATTGACGGTCTGGGTGTGCCTCAGGTCCTCAAGGAAGTGACCATGACCAAGCGCGGCCTGTGCATCCTGGTGGGTGCTACGGGTTCGGGCAAGTCGACCACGCTCGCCGCCATGGTCGACTGGCGCAACGAGAACTCGTTCGGCCACATCATCACCGTGGAAGATCCGGTGGAATTTGTGCATCCGCACAAGAACTGCGTGGTGACGCAGCGCGAGGTAGGCCTGGACACTGACAGCTGGGAAGCGGCGCTCAAGAACACGCTGCGCCAGGCACCCGACGTGATCCTTATGGGCGAAATCCGCGACCGCGAAACCATGGAACACGCCGTGGCGTTTGCCGAAACCGGCCATCTGTGCCTGGCCACACTGCACGCCAACAGCGCCAACCAGGCGCTGGACCGGATCATCAACTTCTTCCCCGAAGAGCGCCGCGCCCAGTTGCTGATGGACCTTTCGCTGAATCTGCGCGCCATGGTGTCACAGCGGCTCATCCCCAAGCAGGACGGCAAGGGCCGGGCTGCGGCGGTGGAAATCATGCTCAACACCCCTCTGATTGCCGACCTGATCTTCAAGGGCGAAGTCGCCGAGATCAAGGAGGTCATGAAAAAGAGCCGCAATCTGGGCATGCAGACCTTCGACCAGGCACTGTTTGATGCCTACGAGGCCAACGTGATCAGCTACGAAGATGCGCTGCGCAACGCCGACTCGCTCAACGACCTGCGCCTGCAGATCAAGCTCAACAGCCAGCGTGCCAAATCGCCCGACCTGGCTTCGGGCACCGAACATTTCGCGATTGTCTAGCCTCGGTCTGCCACCCGCATTTATCTGCTTTTCATCACCGCTTGAAGCCCGCCCCCTTGGGCGGGTTTTCTTTTTTTCCAACCCACTTTTCATTCATCGCGATGCCAAGCACCAACCCCCGCAACTACGACGCAACCCCTTCGCGCAAGGTGGCCTTTTTGGGCTTGGGCGTGATGGGCTACCCCATGGCCGGCCACCTCGCGCTGGCGGGCCATGAGGTCACGGCGTACAACCGCACCACTACAAAATCAATAGCGTGGTGCGCAGAGTACGCAAGCACCAAAGCCCCAAAACATGCCACAACGCCGCGCGAGGCCGCAGTGGGTGCGGACATCGTGTTCTGTTGCGTTGGCAACGACGACGACCTGCGTTCGGTGACGCTGGGCGCTGACGGCGCATTTGCCGGCATGCAGCCGGGCGCGATCTTTGTCGACCACACCACGGCCTCGGCCGAAGTGGCGCGGGAGCTGTATGCCGCCGCGCGCACCTTGGGATTGCACTTTGTCGATGCCCCGGTCTCCGGGGGCCAGGCGGGGGCGCAAAACGGCCAACTGACGGTGATGTGTGGCGGAGACCAGGCCGCGTTTGACGCAGCCCAGCCGGTGGCGATGGCATTCTCGCGGGCGTTCACGCTGCTGGGTGCCAGTGGCTCGGGCCAGCTGGCCAAGATGGTCAATCAGATCTGCATCGCGGGTCTTGTGCAAGGCCTGTCTGAAGCAGTGGCCTTTGGCCAGAATGCCGGGCTGGACATGAAGCAGGTGCTGGACGTGATCGGCAAGGGCGCAGCGCAGAGCTGGCAGCTGGACAACCGCGGCAAGACCATGGTGGACGGCAAGTTCGACTTCGGCTTTGCCGTGGACTGGATGCGCAAGGACCTGAGCCTGGTGCTGGACGAAGCCCGGCGCAACGGCTCGCGCGTGCCGGTGACCGCACTGGTGGACCAGTTTTATGCCGATGTGCAGAAGATGGGCGGCAACCGCTGGGACACGTCCAGCCTGATCAAGCGCCTGACCTGACGCCGGATGCGGGCGGCACAGGCGCCTTGCAGCCCCCTGCAAGTCTGCGATCGGCCAGAAAGCTGCGCAAAGCCGCGCCGTAATCGCCGGACTGCGATTCAGAACCCGGCCGTCAAACAGGCATCAGTTGCCCTGCGACGATGGGCTGTCAGTGGTCACGGTCGGGGGCGGCTGCGTGCTGGCGCGGCGCAGGTCGTCTTCGGTGATCATCTCGAACACCCGCACCACCTTGCTCACGCCCCCCACGCCGCGCGCGATTTCGGTGGCCCGCGTGGCCTCGCGGGGGGTTACCAGTCCCATCAGGTAGACCACGTTGCGTTCGGTCACCACCTTGTAGGCGCTGGCAAAAACGTCCTTGGCATCCACGAAACTCGCCCGCACCTTGCCGGTGATCAGGACATCATTCGAACGCTGGCCCAGTGAGGTGCTGGGCATCACGGCCAGATCGTTCACCACCGAGCGCACATTGTTCACACCCGCCACGATCTGGTCGACGGTGGCACGGTCCTGCGCCGTGGGCACCTCGCCGGTCAGCAAGACCTGGCGGTTGAAGCTGGTGACGTTGACATGGGCACGATCACCCAGCGTTTCCCGGATGCGGTTGACCGCGCGCAATTCGATCCCTTCGTCTTCCACCTGGGTGCCGGTGGTGCGGCGGTCCGTGGCCATCATGCCGCCCATCACCGCTCCTCCAACAACCAGAGGGGCGCAAGCAGACAGGCCTGCGGCAAGCGCAGCGGCAGCCAGCAGGGTGCAGGCGGTACGGTTCATGGTCAGCTTCATTGCGGTATTTCCTGTTCTCCAAGTAACTGGGCATCCACGCCATCGCACAGGCAGTGCAACACCAGCGCATGGACCTCGCGCACCCGCGCGGCGCGGTCGTGCGGCACGCTGATCAGCACATCGGTCTCGCGCACCAGGGCGGCCAGCTTGCCGCCGGTGCGACCGCTGAGGATCACCACCGTCATGTCGCGCTCGTGGGCGGCCTCGGTGGCAGCGATCACGTTGGCATCATTGCCCGTGACGGACAGCGCCAGCAACACATCGCCCGCCTGGCCAAGCGCACGCACCTGGCGGGCAAACTGCTGGGCCCCGTCGCTGCCGCCCCCGGCCAAAGTGAGCAGGGTGCTGTCAGAAGTCAGGGCCACTGCAGCCAATTCAGGCCGGTCGCGCTCAAACCCCGCAACACAGAAGGCTGCAAACTGCTGCGCCTCGGCGGCCGAAGGCCCGTTGCCGCAGGCCAGCACTTTGCCGCCACTGGTCACGCAGGCCAGAATGGCCTGCACGGCTGCAGCGATGGGCGCGCTGAGGGCTTGCGCGGCCTGGTATTTCAGGTCGGCGCTGTCGATAAAGTGCTGTTGAATGCGTTGCTCTAGCATGGAGGCCCGATGATACCCGCGGGTTGTTATAGGTTTTGTAGCAAACCGTAGTCACCAGCGTGGTGTGCAGGCCTTTTGGGCGCTGCGCTTATTGGGCGTCGAAGGCAGCCTTGAGCCATTGCACCGAATCCTGCACCAGCACCACGTCGAAGCGGCACGGCGGCGGCACCGACATACGCAGCAGGTAATGGCGCGCCGCAAACACGATGCGCCGCTGCTTGATGGCGCCAATGCTGGCACCCGCCCCTCCGAAGGCATTGCTGGCACGGCTGCGCACCTCGACAAACACCAGCGTGCCGTCACGATCGCGCATCACCAGATCAATCTCGCCCCCACCGCGCCCGGGCGTCCGATAATTGCGCTCCAGCAACTTCAGGCCCGCAGCCTGCAAAAAGGCCAACGCCTGGTCTTCGGCCGCATTGCCCCGCTGCCGCGTGGTGCTGCTACCTGCGGCGTCAGGCGCAGGCGGGCGGGTATGGGCTGGCTTTTTTCCAAGGAAATTCATTGAGCGCATCTTTCGCATCTGCCTTGAACGCCGCACGCGATGCGGCGGCTGCACAGCATTATCCGCAAGGCGCGCTGTATGTCGTGGCCACGCCCATCGGCAACCTGGCCGATATCACCCTGCGCGCGCTGCATGTGCTGCAGCTGGCCGACGCCATTGCCTGCGAGGACACGCGCCACACCCAGGCGCTGCTGCGCGCCTATGGCATCGACAAAACCAGCGCGCAACTGCTGGCTGTGCACCAGCACAACGAGGCCGAAGCCGCGCTGGCAGTGGTGCAGCGGCTGCAGCAGGGCCTGCGCGTGGCCTATGTCAGTGATGCGGGCACGCCCGGGGTCAGCGACCCCGGCGCGCGCCTGGTGGCTGCAGTGCACTCGGCTGGCCTGCGCGCCCTGCCGCTGCCCGGTGCCAGCAGCATCACCACGGCCCTGAGCGTGGCGGGCGCCGTGGTGCACAGCACGCAAAGCAGTGGCTTTCTATTTGCGGGTTTTTTGCCGGTGAAGAACGCCGAGCGGGCCACTGCCGTGCAGCAACTCTCCAGCGAGCCCCGCTGCGTTGTGCTGCTGGAGGCCCCCCACCGCATTGACGAGCTGGCCCAGGCGCTGGCGGTGCTGGGCGATCGCCCAGTGACGCTGGCACGCGAACTCACCAAGCAATTCGAAGAAATCGCCACCCACCCAGCCCGCGAGTTGACGGCCTGGCTGCAAGGCTCACCCCAGCGGTCCCGCGGTGAATTTGTGGTGCTGCTGCACCCCACGGCTCCTGCCGCAGACGACGGCGACAGCCTGCGCGTGCTGCGCCTGTTGTTGCAGGAGCTACCCCTGAAGACGGCCGTGCGCTTGGCTGCCGAAGTGACGGGCGCATCGCGCAACAGCCTGTATGACACCGCACTGGAATGGAAGCGCAGCGTCCCGGAATCCGGGAATGCGTAGCCTGCGCCTGTTTTTACATCAAATTGCCCCCTAGCCCTTTATAGATAAGCGCGCACAGCTATTGTATTAATAGCGTTCAACCACCCTGCATCCCCCTGATGGGTCTGCAAAACCGCCTGTGGTCAGGGCGCTGCCACCGCCAGCCCCGCCGCGACTCCCCCAAACAGATCGCCCTCCACCTGCGGGGTATCAGGGAACGCCATACGCAGCGCGTCACGCAGCGGGCGCAGTGCCGATGATCCACCAGTGAGGTAGATGGCCTGCAAATCCTGAGGCACCAGCCCGGCCAGTTGCACGCATTCGGTGGCGCAGGCCACCACCTGCTGCAAAGGCGCGACAAGGTGGCGGGCCAGGCCTTCAGAAGTGATGAGTGCCCCCAGCCCCGGCTCGACCCAGTCCAGCACCATCGGGGTATCCACCGCATCCACGGAAGCCGCGATCTTGGCCTGCTCCACCGTGTTGGCAAGGCGGTGCCCCAGGCGCTGATTGAGCACCGCCATCAGGCGGTCGTGCAGCACCGGCTGCGCATAATCGGGCCGCAGGGCCTGTGCATCGCGCAGCGCGCGCGGCGCATACAGCCACTGAATCAGGTGCCAGGTCGCAAGGTCAAAAAATACGCGGCTGGGCACCTCGCGGCCAGAAGGCCCGGTGTGCCCCAAGCCCAGCAATGGCATCAGCAGCGCCAGACTAAGGCGCCTGTCAAAATCGGTGCCCCCGACATGCACGCCAGTGGTGGCCAGAATGTCGCTGGCGCGGTCGGTGCGGGCCCTGCGCTCAGGCCCCAGGCGCACCACGGTGAAATCAGAGGTGCCGCCGCCAATGTCCACCACCAGCACCAGCGATTCGCGCTCGATGCGCTGTTCGTAATCCAGCGCTGCGGCAATGGGCTCCAGCTGGAACGAAATGTTTACAAACCCAGCATCCAGCGCCGCCTGCCGCAAGGCATCTTCGGCCTGCTGGT
Source organism: Acidovorax sp. JHL-3 (assembly GCF_000526295.1). Taxonomy (NCBI): domain Bacteria; kingdom Pseudomonadati; phylum Pseudomonadota; class Betaproteobacteria; order Burkholderiales; family Comamonadaceae; genus Acidovorax; species Acidovorax sp. JHL-3. The sequence goes on along the minus strand of NZ_JAFU01000001.1, from coordinate 1,144,057 downwards.
CGCGCACGGTATCGCCATCCACAAAATGCACGGGGCGCCCCAGCAGCACCCGGCCCGGCATACCGCCCAGCGTTTCGCGCGCCGTTTGGGCCAACATGCGCAAGAACAGGCTGATGATGTCCTGGTAGCTCACCAGCGCGTTGTGCACCGCCGTCTTGTCTTGCAGCAGCGAACTGCCCAGCAGGCTTTTGAGCGAGCGCATCAGGCGCCCTTCGGTGCCCGACAGGTACTGCGCAACGGCATCGCGCCCGTAGTGCGTGCGATGGTCTTCGGCATTGAAGAACAGCGCTGTCGGCAAGGTGTTGTTCTCGCCCTCCAAGCGCAACATGCGCGCAGGTGAATTCCCCTGGCGCACCGCCACCGCCGAGTTGGAAGTGCCAAAGTCAATGCCCAGGGTTGTGTCCGTCAAAAATGCCATCGTGAAAAATATGGAGATAAATGCCCGAAACCAGGCGCGGCGCGGCTCCAAAAGATGCGGACTTGTGCCAACAGGTGACATTGCCGCCCAGGGGCCAGGGCGATGCAGAAAGGCGCGGGAATGAGCCGCACCCCAAGGCCTGCAGTGAGGAAAAGCCAATGGAAAAAGCCCCTGACTTTTACAAATCAAGGGCTTTTAGGTTTGGTGGTGGAGTATAGCAGAACCTCGAACCGCTTATCTTCAACGATGCCGAAACGTCCCCATAGAAGTCCGTATCGTCGTGCTGAGCAGGGACATTGGCATGGACCGCTGATACACGCTGGTTCCCCGGCCAGGCGACGAGCCTCATCGCAACTCCGCGAATGACTTGGCTTCGTGGCCGAAGCTACGCCTGAATGCGTTGCCTTCAACCACAGACGGAGTCAACCATGCAGAAGATGATGATGAACGAAAACGAGCTGGCCACGCGCTGGAACATCAGCCCCAAGACCCTTCAACGCTGGCGTAGCGAGGGGCGCGGGCCTCGATTCATGAAAATGTCCAAGCGCGTCGTGTACCCCATCGATGAAGTCTTCGACTTCGAATCCAAAGCCCTCCGAGCCTCAACTTGGGAGCGAGCATCCGACGTCGTTCTTCCGAGCGGCTCTACGTTGATGGACCCGCGCGAAATTTCGCATGTGACCGGACTCCCCTTGTACCTCTTCACGCAAAAGCAGATGCGAGAGGCATTGGGTATCCCGCATCGTCGGGTACAGAAGCTCATCCGATTCGACCGCGACGAGGTCATGGCATGGGCCAAACGCTGGGTCCAGGATGCCCAAGACCAGGGCATTGATGTCAAGGCCGATCCTTCAAGCCAGAGCAGATCGTTGCTGCACGCCTTGGCATCGCTGCCTGCCTGACCGTAGCGCCCGCCACAGCGCAGCCGGTCATCTTGTTCCTTTTGATCGTCAAATTCGAGCGCCAGACGAAAAAACGGAACATACTCCGGCCATGCTCCCCGAGACCCACACCCAGCGCATCCTTGATCTGGCCAGCCAGAGAGGGCTGCTACGTGCCAGCGATCTGGACGCCATCGGCTCGCCCCGGGTCATCCTGACGCGCATGACTGCAGCAGGACTGCTGGAACGGGTCGGGCGTGGTCTTTACCGTCTGCCAGGCGCACAGGTGACGGAATTTGAGAGTCTTGCCCTTGTCTGTTGGCGCCGATTCAAAATTGAGCCACCGTGCCGATTGAATTTTGAGCCAGGGCTAATGGCCAACCTGTGAAGGTCGGCTGTGGATAAGTGTAGTGCCTTGGGTCGGTTTTGGTCTCCTTGGTGATCGAGCTCGGTGGTCGTCCGTTGAGGGCAAGCCGCGCAGGGCGAAGCCCGTAGCGGCTTGCCCTTGAACCGCTCAGAACGGCTCAGCCTTCTTGGCCTGTTCGCGTGCCTTGATGCGTTTCTTGGCCACGGCTGTGCTGTGCATGAACCTGTGGGACTCGTTGCCCGTCTCGACGATGTGGCAGTGGTGCGTGAGTCGATCCAGCAGTGCCGTGGTCATCTTGGCGTCGCCGAACACGCTGGACCATTCCTTGAAGTCCAGGTTGGTGGTGATCATCACGCTGGTCTGCTCGTAGAGCTTGCTCAGCAGGTGGAACAGCAAGGCGCCGCCTGCCTGGCTGAAGGGCAGGTAGCCCAGCTCATCAAGGATGACCAGGTCCATGCGCTGCAAGCTCGCTGCGATGCGGCCTGCCTTGCCTTGGGCCTTCTCCTGCTCCAGTGCGTTGACCAGATCCACCGTGGAGTAAAACCGCACGCGTGAGCCATGGCGCGTGATGCCCGCCACGCCGATGGCCGTGGCCAGATGCGTCTTGCCCGTGCCGGGGCCACCCACTAGCACCACGTTGTGCGCCTGCTCGGTGAACGCCATGCTGGCCAACTGCTCGATGAGCTTTTTGTCCACGGGCGAGCATTCGAAGTCGAAGCCCGCCAGGTCGCGGTGCACGGGGAACTTCGCCGTGTGCATCTGGTAGCTCACTGAGCGCATGGCCCTGTCCGTGACTTCCGCTTGCAGCAGGTGCTCCAGCAGCCAGCGCGAGCTCTCCAGCGTGGCGTGGCCGCGTTGCTTGACCAGGTCCTCCCAGGCCCCGGCCATGCCGTACAGGCGCAGCTCTTTGAACTCCTTGTCCAGCTCACGCATGATCGGCCTCCTGCATGTCGCTGCCAGCGCGCAGGCGGTCATAGCGCGCCGTGTCGGCCAGGGGTGTCTGGCTCACTTGCAGGTTGGTCGCAACCGTCTCGGGCAGGGGCTGCGCTTGCAGGCGGCCGAGCACGTTGATGACGTGCTCGGTGCTCACCCGCCCCGATGGCGGCGCACTCTCCAGGGCCAACTCCACCGCCACCAGCACGGCGTCCAGCCCTTGCTTGGGCACCTCGGCCAGTACCTGCGCCATCACCCTGTCGCCCCCCTCCTGGTGCAGCAAGCCTTTGCGCATGCGCTGCAATGGCTCGGGCAGGTCTGCAAAGGGCGCGCCGTTGCGCAGCGCGCCCGGCTTGCGCTCGATCAGCGGCACGTAATGCTGCCAGTCGTAGCGGGTCTGGTTGCGATCGCTCAGGCGCTCGTGCGTGGCCACCATAGCATCGCCGGCCACCACCACGATCTGCGCCGGGTACAGGTGTGTGCTGACCATTTGCCCCGCCCATTCGCAGGGCACCGAGTAGCGGTTGCGCGCCACCGTCACCAGGCAGGTGCTGCTCACCTTGGCCGGGTTCTCAACATAGCCATCAAAGGCCACCGGCATCGGCATCAGGTGGCTTTGCTCCAGCTCCAGCATCTCGGCGATGCTGAACGCTTTGTGCTGCGGGTGGCGCAGCTCTCGCCACAGAGCCCGGCAGCGCTCGCCCAGCCACGCATTGAGCTCGGTAAAGCTGCCAAAGCGCCGTTGCCCCGCCTCCACCCAGATGCGACGGCGGCTGTCTTGCACATCCTTCTCCACGCGCCCCTTCTCCCAGCCGCTGGCACGGTTGCAAAAATCAGGGTCGAACAGATAGTGCGCGCACATGGCTGCAAAGCGCGCATTGACCACGCGGCCTTTGCCCTTCTTGACTTTGTCGACCGCCGTCTTCATGTTGTCGTAGATGCCACGGCGTGCCACGCCACCCAGCGCTGCAAAGCTGCGGGTGTGCGCATCGAACAGCATCTCGTGGCCTTGGCTGGGGTAGGCCACCAGCCAGAAGGCCCCACTGGCACACAGCTTCATGTGCGAGACCTGCATGCGGTAGTACACCCCGCCCACCAGCAAGCCGTCTTCGCTCCAGTCGAACTGGAAGGCCTCGCCAAGCTCGAAGGTCAATGGCACGAAGGCCTTGCAGGCCGCCTGTTGGCCTTCACCTTGGCGCCACTTGCGGATGAAGTCCGTCACCCGCGTGTAGCCACCTTCGTAGCCCGCTGCCTTGATCTGCGTGAACAAGGCCTTGGCCGTGCGCCGCTCCTTCTTGGGCCGCTTGGCATCGGCCTTCAAGGCTTGCTTGAGCTCCGCCTCGTGCGCCGACAGCTTGGTCGCCTTCGCCGCCTCCCGGCGGTACTTGGGCTCGACCGGCTGCGCCTCGTCCAGCCACTTGGCCACCGTGTTGCGAGACAGGCCCGTGGTCCTCGATATCTCCCGCTTCGTCTTCTTGTCCCGGCGGTGCATCCGCCGTATCTTGCCAATCATGTCCATGGTGATCACCCTCTTCATTCCCTTGCTGCACAAAACAGCAGGGTAGGTAAAACACCTGGCTCAGTTTTAGGTCGGCATCACACCAAAAAGTGGCTCAGTTTTCGGTCGGCGTCAACACGATCCATTCCCGCCCAAGGGCTGACATGGAGGCACGCCTCGCGGGTTTGCCCTTCTGCTTTGCCCATGCAAACCCGCGAGCCAACCATTCGCATCGGCGCGCGCACAAGTGGTTGATGAACACCGCTGTCTGCGTGTGCTACGGCGAAGAAGTTAGCGCCGATTTCGAGAGAAGAGAGGGCGGAACGGAGGGCAACCGGGGATGTTCCTGCCAGACCACAGGACCCGGGTCGCACACGCAGAATGTGCGGGAACCCCGCGTGTCATGCGGGAAGCACAAATGAAAACGCCCAACTGAGAACAGTTGGGCGCCGAATTTTGGTGGCCTGGGGCGGAATCGAACCACCGACACAAGGATTTTCAATCCTCTGCTCTACCGACTGAGCTACCGGGCCTAAGCCTCAAATTATAAACCAGAAATTGACGCGATAAAAACAGCAACCCCAAGATTAATTGCGTTTTCCGCGGCCAAGGTCCACGCCCAGTTGGCGCAGCTTGCGGTACAGGTGGGTGCGCTCCAGCCCGGTTTTTTCTGCAACGCGGGTCATCGAGCCGCCTTCACGCGCGAGATGGAATTCAAAGTAGGCTTTTTCAAAGCCGTCGCGGGCTTCACGCAAGGGGCGATCCAGATCGAACCCTTGGTGCGCGTGAGGGCCGACCTCGCCCACCATGGCGGTGGTGATGATCGGTGCGGGCACGAAGCCGCCATCCACAGGCCCTGCAGCGGTGGGCTGGTGGGCGACCACGGGGGCTTGTTGCACGGCAGTACGTGCCAGTCCCTGTTCCACAGCCTTGAGCAGTTTTTGCAGGGTGATGGGTTTTTCAAGAAACGAGAATGCGCCAATCCGGGTGGCTTCGACGGCGGTGTCTATCGTGGCGTGCCCGCTCATCATGATGACGGGCATGGTGAGCACGCCGGCTGAGGCCCATTCCTTGAGCAGCGATACGCCGTCTGTGTCTGGCATCCAGATGTCCAGCAACACCAGGTCATACATCCCGGCGGCACGCGCTGCGCGCGCCTGCGTCGCGTTCTCCGCGAGGTCGACACTGTGGCCCTCGTCGTTCAGAATTTCCGACAAGAGGTCACGAATGCCGAGTTCGTCATCAACCACCAGAATGTTTGCCATGTGTATGAAACGCCTTGGATGCTGCAGTGGGTGTTGTTATGACGCCACCGATGGGTAAGTGGCGAATGATAACGACACTTGCGCCCCCCGCACCACGCCGTCGTCAAGCCGATTCGACAACTCGATGCGCGCACCATGCTCATCGGCGATCTTTTTCACTACGGCCAGACCCAATCCGGTACCGCGGGGTTTGGTAGTGACATAGGGTTCAAACGCGCGCTGGAGGATGTGCGCGGGAAAGCCCGGCCCACTGTCACTCACGGTGAGGCGGACGCGGCGCGTCGAGTCGCTCCAGCGTGTCGTGATGCGCACGGGCGGCAATGCGGGCCCCTCCCCACGCGCCTGTTCGGTGGCGTCCTGGGCGTTTTGCAGCAGGTTGTGCACGACCTGGCGCAGTTGCTGGGCGTCGCCTGCAATTGGCGGGCACCGCGCGTCCAGCTCGGATTCCACGGGCACGGTGGCGTTTTCCGCGCCATACAGATACAGCACATCTGTCACCAGCGTGTTCAGGTCCAGCGCCTGCAGTTCGGCAGCGGGCAAGCGTGCGTAGTCACGAAACTCGTTGACGAGCCGCTTCATCGCGTCCACCTGCTCGACGATGGTTTTGACCGACTTGGTGAGGATGGCCTGCTCGGGGGCAGGCAGCTTGCCCGTGAGCTTCATTTCAAGGCGCTCGGCGGACAGTTGCACAGGCGTGAGGGGGTTCTTGATTTCATGGGCCAGGCGCCGCGCCACCTCTCCCCAGGCCTGGGCCCGCTGGGCTGAAACAATTTCAGAAATGTCGTCAAAAACCAACAGACGCGTCGCATCCGGGAGCTCTGCGCCCCGCACCACGAGGCTTGTCGCATGGTGCCCGGCCCCGCTGGGTGAGCCATGCAGCTCAAAGGGCTGTTGCCAATGGTCCAGCCCGTGGTGGTGACGATCCCCCAGAAACTCGTCAAACTGCTTCTGCACCGCGGCCGCAAAATCGGCCAGACCCGGCACCGCCGCCAGTGGCTGGCCCGCATAGGCCGCCATAGGCACACGCAAAATGCGCGTGGCGCCCGGGTTGAAGGACAGGATCAGGCCCTGCGGATCCAGCACCATCACGCCTGCGGTGAGGTTGTCCAGAATGGTCTGAAGCTTGGCGCGCGCCGCGTCCACCGCGCCCATGCTCTGCTCCACCGCACCCCGCGCGTCTGCAATCTGCTGCGTCATGGTGGCAAAGGAACGGGTCAATCCGTCGAGCTCATCCTTGCCCTGCAATGCGGCCTTGGGGCTCAGGTTGCCGGCGGCCACCTCCCGCACACCCTCGGCGAGCACCAGCAGTGGCCGCACCAGCTGATTGCCCAGCAACACCGCCAGCAACACCGCACCAAACACCGCCAGAAACAGGCCCAGCGTCAACGTGCCCACATACATGCGGCGCAGGCCCTCGCGGGCCAGGGCGCGCTCCTGGTATTCACGGTTGGCCTCTTGCACCGCGAGCGCGTTTGCCACCAGGGCCGGGGGCAATGGCATCGTGACCTGCAAAAACCGGGGCTCCAGCAGCAGCCCAACCCGGGGGCTGGCGACCAGCGCAAAAACCTTCACCCGGGCATTCTGCGTAGCGACCGTGTCGGTGAGGTCGTCCAGGCCTTCGATCTGGGTCAGGGTGCGCTGCTGGCGCACCATGCGCAACTGGGCCGTGCCCGGGCGCTCCGGGCTCAGGCTGAAGCGCGACTGGCCGGCACTGGCAACAGCGTTGCCTGCCGCATTCCACAAGATCACATCGCTGGCGGAAAGCTGCTCGCGGATGCGCTCCAGCACCAGTCCGGCGGCGGCGTCGGGCACCTGGGCCAGCTGCACACTGGCGGTCCGCGCCTGGGTGGCCATGTCTTCGGCCATGGAATCAAGGGACACCCGCGCCAGATTCACACCGGCCACCAGCGCACCCTCCACCTTGACATCAAACCAGCTCTCGATGGACCGCGTGACAAACTGGTACGACACCACATAGATCAGCAGCCCGGGCAGCAGGCCAACCAGCGCAAAAATGGCGGCCAGCTTGACCAGGAGACGGCTGCCAAAGCGCCCACGCCGCAGCCGCACAACCAGGCGCACGCCCACCCACAGCAGCACCGCCAGCAGCAACACGGCCACCAGCACATTGACCCCGAGCAGCCACGCATAGTTGCGCTCGTAAAGTGCCCGGTTGTTGGTGGCCAGGGTGAGCATGAAAAGCAGCACCATTCCGATGGCCGACATGATGGCGGCCCCCACGCCCACGGTCCAGCGCACCGCACGCGATTGCCGGGCCAGGGCCTGGGCCGATCCTGGCTCGCCGACAGGTACGCGGGGTGGCTGCCTGATCACCGCGCCACCTCGGGCACCAGCCGCTGGTTGCGGGTGACCATGAGACTCCAGCCCGCGCTGCCCACTGCGCCTATCTGCAAAGGACGGGGCAACTGCGACAGGTCCAGCCGGAACCGGAAATTCACCGTATGCACAACATCGGCATCGATTGCTTCTCCATCCGCAATCTTCCAGCGCGAAATGCGCTGCATGGAAGACAATGCATCGCGCAAGTCGTCAAAGTTCTGCCCCAGCACCACGCCCAGCCCGGTGTTGGAAAACGGAACGGGCGATGTGCTCAGACGCCAGCGCCGTGTCAGGGGCTGGTAGCTCAACCGCATATGGCGCGTGGCTGCGGCCACTTGGCGGTCTGACCAGTACCAGCGCTCACGCAGCACCTGGGCTTCCGCCACAAAAAACACGGGAATGCCCTTGTACAGCGCATCTTCGGCCAGCGCGGGCAGTGCAAGCTGCAAGGCCGCATTCAGGTACAGGCCATCATCGGCCTGCTCCAGGCCGAGGTCCACCACCTCGTTCGCCGGAGACTGCGCCTGCACATTCACTGGCCAGGCCAGCAACCACAGCCACGCCATCGCCCACAACAAGACCCAGCGAGCCATGCGGCGCTCACCCAGGGGCTTTTTGCAACAGTGCGTAAAAAAATCCGTCGTGCTCACCCGCTGCATTGTCCGGGACAGCTCGGTGATTGGTGTCATTGCCTGGGAGTAAATGCCCCGGCGAGGGCAACAACCGGGCATCGGTGTGGTGCGCAAGAAACGTTTGTACCTGCGCATCGCCTTCTGCGCGGAACACCGAACAGGTGCAATACAGCAGCCGCCCGCCCGGCCGCACCAACGGCCACAATGCCCTAAGCAGGCGCGCCTGCTGGACCGCCAGCTGCGCAATGTCGGTTTCGCGGCGCAACCAGCGCACATCGGGGTGGCGGCGAACGATGCCCGAGGCGGTGCAGGGTGCATCCAGCAAGATCGCATCAAACGGCACACCTGCACAGTGCTGCTGCCACCAGTCTTGCGGCCGCGCTGCATCAGCCACTAGCACTTGCGCGTGCAGACCGATTCGATGCAGGGTTTCATGAAGGCGGGCGCTGCGCACCGAGTCCACCTCCAGTGCGGTCACCTGCATGGCGCTGGACGGGCCCGCGTATTCCAGCAGGTGTGCCGTCTTGCCTCCTGGTGCGGCGCAGGCATCCAGCACCCGCAAGGGCTGCGTGAGATCCAGCCCCTGCAGCAACAGTGGCGCGGCCAGTTGCGCCGCAGCATCCTGCACCGAAACCATCCCCTGGGCGAATCCCGGCAGCTCGGTCACCGGCAGGGGCTGCTGCAGGATCAAGCCGTGCTCACCCACCGAAGATGAATCAACATTCATAGCAGCTAGCGCTTGCTGGTATTGGGCTACAGTGCCTTTTGATGCATTAACACGCAAAATCATGGGTGCATGGGCATTGTTGCCCTGCAGGATTTGTTCCCAGTGCGTCGGGTGGTCCTTTTGCAACTTTTTTACCCACCACAGCGGGTGATTCCAGCGCGCCACGGGGTCGGCATCCGTTGCAGCAACCAAGGCATCGCGCTCTCGCAGAAAACGGCGCAGGCACGCATTGACGAACGACGCCTGGGCGCGCGTGGCAACGCCGCGTTTGGCAGCCTCTACCGCCTGGTTGACCAGGGTGAAGGGCTCGTATGGCGCCACTTCGGGTTGCCACGACAGCGCCAGCGCTGCGCACAACAGGGCATCGGCGGCGGGTGGCGGTGCACGGGACACCAGCTTGCGCCGAAGCGCCTCTGCACGCCCCAGTGAGCGCAACACCTGAAACAGCAGCGCCTGCACTCCGGGCCGCAAGCCCGAATCCACGGCGGCCAATGCCGCCGTGCCCGATTGCCCGGCCCGGATGGCCTGCAGCGCCGACGCGACACCCGCTAGTTGCTGCCAAAGCGCAATCCCCACCGCTGGGCGGGGGTCTGCTCCCAACTCTGCATGTGAAGAAGCGCGGATACCGGGTGCTCCCGCAGGGGCCCCATGGCGAGGCTGTTGATGTGAACCGGCTCGTGTCATGAATTGCCTTCTCGTGCGATGGACAGCACACGCGCTGGGGTGAAACCAAAAATCCAGGCCAGCAGCATCGCAGGAAACTGTGCGATCCCGGCGTTGTAGTGGGTCACCGCATCATTGAAGATCCGTGCGGCCTGTTCGTTATGGGTGCGCAACTCGTCCCACCGCGCGCGCCAGGGCGCCATCCTGCGGTGGTTGTCATCCGCATCTGCGTCCGGCAGGAGTGTCGGCCACACCGTGTCGACGACAGCACACGCGGCCGACAGTGCCGCCACCGCATCCGCCTTTAACGGGCGAGCCCGCGCCACCGCCAGGCAAGCCGTCAATTGCGTGGTCGCACCTTGCAGAAGGCTGCGCGCATGGCGATCCAGGGTACCGGCGGTAACTTGCGCAGCGTCAAATTCGCCCAGCATGGCCAGCCATCGAACCAGGTGGGCATCCAGACTTCCGAATGCCTGAACCACGGCGGAGCGCAACCGCACCAGGCGGTTGTAGGCGCCTACGGCCCAGAAAAGAGCGATGGCAATGACGATCCAGATGAGCGGCGATGACCACATGCGCTAACACCGACACCGCATGCGCCATGCGGCCCGGTCCTTGAGGATTCCAGAAAAAACGCTCCCGGCCTGTCGGGCGACAGGGCGGGAGCGCATCAGTGACGGCCCGGGGGCTTAGTCGGCAGCCGCGTCAGGAGCAGCACCTTCCGTCACGGAGGCTTCGGCAGAGGCCTCCATTTCAGCGGCTTCCGCTTCGGCAATGGCGCGGCGCTCGGCGTCGTCCATGGCGTCCTTGGCCTTGCGGGCCTGGTGATAGGCCATGCCCGTGCCTGCCGGAATCAGGCGACCCACGATCACGTTTTCCTTCAGGCCACGCAGCTCGTCGCGCTTGCCCATGATGGCGGCCTCGGTGAGCACGCGGGTCGTTTCCTGGAAGGAAGCGGCCGAGATGAACGAGTCGGTAGACAGCGATGCCTTCGTGATACCCAAAAGCAGATTGCTGTAGGTAGCGGGGATCTTGCCCGCTGCCTGCAGTGCATCGTTGGTGTTGAGGATCTCGGAGCGCTCGACCTGTTCACCACCGATGTAGTTCGACTCACCAACGTTCTCGACCACGACGCGGCGCAGCATCTGGCGAACGATCACCTCGATGTGCTTGTCGTTGATCTTCACGCCCTGCAAGCGGTACACGTCCTGCACTTCATCGACGATGTAGCGAGACAGCTCTTCGATACCCAGCAAACGCAGGATGTCCTGCGGGTCGGCCGGGCCGTCCACAATCGATTCGCCCTTGTTCACCACCTGGCCTTCGTGCACCAGGATGTTCTTTTCCTTGGGCACGAGTTCTTCGAACACATGGCCTTCGGGATCGGTGATCTGCAGGCGGACCTTGCCCTTGGTTTCCTTGCCGAACGACACAGTACCGGTCATCTCGGCCAGCGTGCCCTTGTCCTTGGGCGTACGGGCTTCGAACAGCTCGGCCACACGCGGCAGACCGCCGGTAATGTCGCGGGTCTTTTGACCTTCGACCGGGATACGGGCCAGCACTTCGCCGGGACCCACATCCTGACCGTCGCGCACCTGGATCAGCGCGCCGACCTGGAAGCCGATGGTCACCGAGTGGTCGGTGCCAGGGATCTTCACTTCGTTGCCCTGGGCATCGATCAGCTTCACCTGCGGGCGCACCACCTTGGCGGCGCCACGGCGCTTCGGATCGATCACCACCAGCGTGGACAGACCGGTCACTTCGTCGACCTGCTTGGCCACCGTCAGGCCTTCTTCGACGTTCTCGAACTTGGTCTGACCGGCAAACTCGGTGATGATGGGTCGAGTCAGCGGATCCCAGTTGGCCAGAATGGTGCCAGCCTTGATGGTCTGGTCGGCCTTCACCGTCAGCGTGGCGCCGTAAGGCACCTTGTGGCGCTCACGCTCGCGGCCATGCTCGTCCTGGATGATGATTTCACCCGAACGTGCAATCACCACCAGCTCGCCCTTGGTGTTGCTCACATAGCGCATCGTGGCGTTGAAGCCGATCACGCCGTTGGACTTGGCTTCCACGCTCGACGCGATGGCGGCACGCGAAGCGGCACCACCAATGTGGAACGTACGCATGGTCAGCTGGGTGCCGGGTTCGCCGATGGACTGGGCAGCGATCACACCCACGGCTTCGCCGAGGTTGATCAGGCCGCCACGGCCCAGGTCGCGGCCATAGCACTTGGCGCACAGGCCGTAGCGGGTTTCGCAGGTCAGTGCCGTGCGCACCTTCACCTCGTCCACACCGGCGATTTCGAGCCCTTCGATGATGTCTTCGTCGAGCATGACGCCCGCCTGGACCAGCACCGAACGGTTTTCGGGGTGCAACACGTCTTCCGCCGCCGTGCGGCCCAGGATGCGGTCGCGCAGCGATTCGATCACTTCACCGCCCTCGACAATGGCGCGCATCAGCGAACCGTTGGCCGTGCCGCAATCTTCTTCGGTCACGACCAGATCCTGCGTCACGTCCACCAGACGACGGGTCAGATAACCCGAGTTGGCCGTCTTCAGCGCCGTATCGGCCAGACCCTTACGGGCACCGTGGGTGGAGATAAAGTACTCCAGCACGTTCAGACCTTCGCGGAAGTTCGCGGTAATGGGCGTTTCGATGATCGAGCCGTCTGGCTTGGCCATCAGACCCCGCATACCGGCCACTTGACGGATCTGGGCAGCAGAACCGCGAGCGCCGGAGTCGGCCATCATGTAGATGGAGTTGAAGGACTCCTGAGAGACTTCGTTTCCATGGCGGTCAATGACCTGCTCCTTGGAGAGCCGGGCCATCATCACCTTGGAAACTTCGTCACCGGCCTTGCCCCAGATGTCCACCACCTTGTTGTAGCGCTCACCAGCGGTGACCAGACCGGACACGTATTGCTGCTCGATCTCTTTCACTTCCTTCTCGGAGCGCTCGATGATGCCGGCTTTCTGGGGCGGCACCAGCATGTCGTCGATGGCAATCGAAATACCGGCGCGGGTGGCCAGACGGAAACCGTTTTGCAGCAGCTTGTCGGCGAACACCACCGTTTCCTTCAGACCGCACTTGCGGAAGGACACGTTGATGAGCTTGGAAATCTCCTTCTTCTTGAGCGCCTTGTTCATGTTAGAGAACGGCAGGCCCTTGGGAAGAATTTCGGACAGCAGTGCACGGCCCGCGGTGGTTTCCACCAGCGAGGTCGATGGCACGAATTCGCCGGTTTCCTTGTTTTTCGTCCACTCGGTCATGCGCACGGTGATCCGGGCGGCCAGCTCCACTTCGCCAGCGTCCAGCGCACGTTGCACCTCGCCCGTATCGGCGAACACCAGGCCTTCACCCTTGCCGTTGATGCGGTCGCGGGTGGCGTAATACAGGCCCAGCACCACGTCCTGCGAGGGAACGATGGAAGGCTCGCCCGACGCGGGGAACAGCACGTTGTTGGAGGCCAGCATCAGCGTGCGGGCTTCCATCTGCGCTTCCACCGACAGCGGTACGTGAACAGCCATCTGGTCACCGTCGAAGTCGGCGTTGAAGGCCGCGCAAACGAGGGGGTGCAGCTGGATGGCCTTGCCTTCGATCAGGATGGGCTCAAAGGCCTGGATGCCCAAACGGTGCAGCGTAGGCGCACGGTTCAGCATCACGGGGTGTTCCTTGATGACCTCTTCCAGGATGTCCCACACCACGGGGGTGCCGGATTCGACTTCCTTCTTGGCGGCCTTGATCGTCGTCGCGATGCCCATGGCTTCGAGGCGCGAAAAGATGAAAGGCTTGAAAAGTTCGAGCGCCATCAGCTTGGGCAGACCGCACTGGTGCAGCTTGAGCGTTGGGCCCACGGTAATCACGGAACGGCCGGAGTAGTCCACGCGCTTGCCCAGCAAGTTCTGGCGGAAACGACCCGACTTGCCCTTGATCATGTCGGCCAGGGACTTCAGGGCACGCTTGTTGGCACCCGTCATGGCCTTGCCACGGCGGCCGTTATCCAACAACGAGTCGACAGCCTCTTGCAGCATCCGCTTTTCGTTGCGGGCGATGATTTCAGGGGCCTTGAGCTCCAGCAGTCGGCGCAGACGCGAGTTGCGGTTGATGACGCGGCGGTACAAGTCGTTCAGGTCAGAGGTCGCGAAGCGGCCGCCATCCAGCGGCACCAGCGGACGCAGGTCCGGTGGCAGCACGGGCAACACTTCGAGCACCATCCACTCGGGCTTGATGCCCGACTTCTTGAACGCTTCCAGCACCTTCAGGCGCTTGGCGTTCTTCTTGACCTTGACTTCGGAACCGGTCAGGTCGCCGCGCAGGCGTTCGATCGACAGGTCGATGTCGATGGATTCCAACAGGTCCTTGATGCCTTCAGCGCCCATCTTGGCGACGAACTCATCGCCGTATTCCTTGCGCTTGGCGTCGTAGTCGTCCTCGGACATGATGCTGAACTTCTTCAGCGGGGTCATGCCGGGGTCCGTCACAACGTAGGCTTCAAAGTACAGCACGCGTTCGATGTCGCGCAGCGTCATGTCGAGCACTAGGCCCAGACGCGATGGCAGCGACTTCAGGAACCAGATGTGGGCGCAAGGCGCGGCCAGGTCGATGTGACCCATGCGCTCGCGGCGCACCTTGGTCTGCGTGACTTCAACGCCGCACTTCTCGCAGATCACGCCGCGGTGCTTAAGGCGCTTGTACTTGCCGCACAGGCATTCGTAGTCCTTGATGGGGCCAAAAATCTTGGCGCAAAACAGGCCATCACGCTCAGGCTTGAACGTGCGGTAGTTGATGGTCTCGGGCTTTTTCACTTCGCCGAAAGACCACGAACGGATCTTCTCGGGCGAAGCCATGCCGATGCGAATGGCATCAAAGTGCTCATCCGGCGTGAATTGCTTGAACAGGTCGAGTAGCGATTTCATAGTGACTCTTTCCTTTTCTGCTTAGGAGCGTTCCAGCTCGATGTCCAGGCCCAGCGAACGGATTTCCTTGACCAGCACGTTGAACGATTCCGGCATACCGGCTTCGATGGCATGTTCGCCCTTGACGATGGATTCGTACACCTTGGTACGGCCCACCACGTCGTCGGACTTCACCGTCAGCATTTCCTGCAGTACGTAGGCAGCGCCGTAAGCTTCCAGCGCCCACACTTCCATTTCACCGAAACGCTGGCCACCGAACTGGGCCTTGCCGCCCAGCGGTTGTTGCGTGACGAGCGAGTACGGACCGGTGGAACGGGCGTGCATCTTGTCGTCCACCAGGTGGTGCAGCTTCAGGTAGTGCATGTAGCCGATGGTGGTGGGGCGCTCGAATTGATCACCCGTGCGGCCGTCAAACAAATAGGCCTGGGTGCGTTCAGCGGTCAACCCCTTGCGCTCGGCAAGATCATCGGGATACGCCAGTTTCAGCATGGCCTTGATTTCGTCTTCCGACGCACCGTCGAACACGGGCGTGGCATACGGCACACCGTTGGTGAGGTTCTCTGCCATGGCAACCAGCTCGTCATCGCTCAATTGCGACAAGTCTTCGGTACGACCACGGGAGTTGTAGACCTCTTCGAGGAACTTGCGCAGTTCAGACGCCTTGGCCTCCTGCTGCAGCATGTCGCCGATGCGCTGGCCAATGCCCTTGCCGGCCCAACCCAGGTGAACTTCAAGCACCTGGCCGATGTTCATCCGCGAAGGCACGCCCAGCGGGTTCAGAACGATGTCGGCAGGCGTGCCGTCGGCCATGTAAGGCATGTCTTCGACCGGAACGATCTTGGACACCACGCCCTTGTTACCGTGGCGGCCGGCCATCTTGTCGCCAGGCTGCAGGCGGCGCTTGACGGCCAGATAGACCTTGACCATCTTGAGCACGCCCGCTGGCAACTCGTCGCCTTGCGTGAGCTTCTTGCGCTTTTCCTCAAAAGCCAGGTCGAAACTGTGACGCGTCTGCTCCAGGGAGTTCTTGATGGATTCGAGCTGCGTGGCAACTTCGTCTTCTGCAGGGCGAATGTCGAACCAGTGGAACTTCTCGACCGAGGCCAGATAGGCCTTGTCGATCTTCGTACCCTTGGCCAGCTTCTGCGGGCCGCCGTTGGCAACACGGCCATTCAGCAATTTTTCGATACGGTCAAAGGCGTCGGCCTCCACGATACGCAGCTGGTCATTCAGGTCAAGGCGGAAGCGCTTGAGCTCATCGTCGATGATCTGCTGGGCGCGCTTGTCGCGCTGAATGCCTTCACGGGTGAACACCTGCACGTCGATCACGGTGCCTTGCGAGCCCTGATCCACGCGCAGCGAGGTGTCCTTCACATCCGATGCCTTCTCGCCGAAGATGGCGCGCAGCAGCTTCTCTTCAGGCGTGAGCGTGGTCTCGCCCTTGGGCGTGACCTTGCCCACCAGCGTATCGCCGGGCTGCACTTCGGCACCCACGTAGATGATGCCGGACTCGTCCAAACGGTTCAGTTGCTGCTCAGACAGGTTAGGGATATCACGCGTGATTTCCTCGGCGCCCAGCTTGGTGTCGCGCGCCATAACCACCAGCTCCTCGATGTGGATCGAGGTGTACCGGTCTTCGGAGACCACGCGTTCGGAGATCAGGATCGAGTCTTCGAAGTTGTAGCCGTTCCAGGGCATGAACGCGATCAGCATGTTCTGGCCAATGGCGATTTCGCCAAAGTCCGTCGATGCGCCGTCGGCAATCACGTCGCCCTTGACCAGCTTGTCGCCCTTCTTGACGATGGGACGCTGGTGAATGTTGGTGTTCTGGTTGGAACGCTGGTACTTGATGAGGTTGTAGATGTCCACACCGACTTCACCCGCCAGTGCTTCTGCGTCATTGACACGAACCACGATACGCGTCGCATCGACGTAATCCACGATGCCGCCACGGGTCGCGGTGACCACAGTGCCAGAGTCCACAGCAGCCACGCGCTCGATGCCCGTGCCAACCAGCGGCTTTTCAGGGCGCAGCACAGGTACAGCCTGGCGGGACATGTTGGCGCCCATCAGTGCGCGGTTTGCATCGTCGTGCTCCAGGAACGGAACCAGCGAGGCAGCAACCGACACGATCTGCGCAGGCGACACGTCCATGTATTGCACGCGGTCGGCACCACACAAAATGGATTCACCCTTTTCGCGAGCAGACACCAACTCACCCGTCAGACGGCCGTCCTTGTCGAGCACGGCATTGGCCTGCGCGATCACGTACTTGCCTTCTTCGATGGCCGAGAGGTAATCGATGTCGTTGGTGACCTTGCCATCCACCACGCGGCGATACGGGGTTTCAATGAAACCGTATTCGTTCAGACGCGCATACAGTGCCAGCGAGTTGATCAGACCAATGTTTGGACCTTCTGGCGTTTCGATAGGGCACACGCGTCCGTAGTGGGTCACGTGCACGTCACGCACTTCAAAGCCTGCACGTTCCCGCGTCAGACCACCTGGGCCCAGGGCAGACACGCGGCGCTTGTGCGTGATTTCAGCCAACGGGTTGGTCTGGTCCATGAACTGCGACAGCTGCGAGGCACCGAAGAACTCCTTCAGCGCGGCCGAGATGGGCTTGCTGTTGATCAGATCGTGAGGCATGAGCGGCTCTTGCTCTGCCTGGCCCAGACGTTCTTTCACAGCCTTTTCAATACGAGCCAAACCGGTGCGGTACTGGTTTTCGGCCAGTTCACCCACGCAACGCACGCGGCGGTTGCCCAGGTGATCAATGTCATCGACTTCGCCATTGCCATTGCGCAGATCCACCAGGATCTTGACCACGGCCAGGATGTCCTCGTTGGACAGCACCATGGGACCGGTGGACTCGCCGCGACCGATCTTGGCGTTGAACTTCATGCGGCCCACGCGCGACAGGTCGTAAGTGTCGGGGTTGTAGAACAGGCGCTGGAACAGGGCCTGTACAGCGTCTTCCGTAGGCGGCTCGCCAGGACGCATCATGCGGTAGATGGCCACGCGGGCAGCGAATTCGTCCACCGTCTCGTCGATGCGCAGGGTCTGCGACATGTACGCACCCTGATCTAGTTCATTGGTGTAGATGCATTGGACATCCTGTACACCCGAGCTGCGCAGCTTTTTGAGCAGTGCTTCGGTCAACTCTTCATTCGCCTTGGCAATGATTTCGCCAGTGTCCGCATCCACGATGTTGCGGGCCACGACGCGGCCGATCAGGAAGTCTTCCGGCACGCTGATGTGCGTGGTGCCCGACTGCTCGAGTTCGCGCGTGTGGCGTGCGGTGACACGCTTGTCCTTGGCCACGACCACTTTGCCGGATTTGTCGGTAATGTCAAAACGGGCCACTTCGCCACGCAGACGCTCGGACACAAACTCCATTTGTGCGCCGCTGTCCATCAGGCGGAAGTTGTCGTTGACGAAGAAGTTCGCCAGGATCGATTCGGGGTTCAGGCCGATGGCCTTCAGCAGGATGGTGACCGGCATCTTGCGACGACGGTCAACCCGGAAATACAAGATGTCCTTGGGATCGAACTCGAAATCGAGCCACGATCCGCGGTACGGAATGATGCGCGCCGAAAACAGCAACTTGCCCGAACTGTGGGTCTTGCCCTTGTCGTGCTCGAAGAACACACCGGGCGAACGGTGCAGCTGCGAGACGATCACGCGCTCGGTGCCATTGATGA
Source organism: Acidovorax sp. JHL-3 (assembly GCF_000526295.1). Classification (NCBI taxonomy): domain Bacteria; kingdom Pseudomonadati; phylum Pseudomonadota; class Betaproteobacteria; order Burkholderiales; family Comamonadaceae; genus Acidovorax; species Acidovorax sp. JHL-3. The sequence continues at coordinate 1,125,713 of NZ_JAFU01000001.1, read as the reverse complement.
TGAACGAGCCTTTTTCGGTCATGAGCGGCACTTCGCCCATGTACACCTCTTGCTCCTTCACTTCCTTGACCACCTTGGACTGCGAGGTTGAGGACTCGCGGTCATAAATGATCAACTGAACCTTGGCCCGGACAGCGGACGCAAAAGTCAGACCGCGTGTCTGGCATTCACGCACATCGAATGCGGGTTTGGCAAGGTTGTACTCGATGAACTTCATCTCCACAAAACCGTTGTGGGAGACGATAGGAAAGGCAGCGTCGAATGCAGCCTGAAGGCCTTCGATGGTTCTTTTCTGGGGTGCTTTATCAGCCTGCAGGAAAGCGGTGTATGCGTCCTTCTGCATCTGCAGCAGATAAGGAACTTCGAGCACGCTATCGCGGGTGCCGAAACTTTTGCGAATTCGCTTGCGTTCGGTGTAGGAATAGGCCATGAGATCTCCGGGCAAAGACATGAGTCCTGGGTCTTCGACGACTGACCCGCAAGGAGATACGTCCTTACGGGCTTGGCGGTTGGCCACTACCAACCATGGCGGACGGTGATGCGTTGCACATCACCCGAACCAAGGCGTCTTCTGCTGTCGGGGTTGTCAGAAGACACTCGAAAATCTGCTGCTCGTTTTCCGTCGACCTTGTGTCTTCGGGAAACCGTTCAATCTGGTTTTCGGGTGCACTCTGAAAGCACCAAAGGCTGGAGGCCCGATAGGAGCACTCCAGCCCTTGAAGGAGACTGAATTACTTCAGTTCAGCCTTGGCGCCAGCTTCCACCAGCTTCTTGACTGCTGCTTCGGCATCAGCCTTGGCAATAGCTTCCTTGACGTTCTTCGGAGCGCCATCCACCAAGTCCTTGGCTTCCTTGAGGCCCAGGCCGGTGATTTCGCGAACTGCCTTGATGACGGACACCTTGTTGGCGCCAGCTTCGAGCAGCACAACGTTGAATTCGGTCTGCTCTTCGGCAGCAGCAGCAGCGCCGCCGCCACCAGCAGCAGGAGCGGCCATAGCGGCAGCGCTCACACCAAACTTCTCTTCAATGGCTTTTACCAGCTCATTGAGTTCCAGAACCGTCATGCTGTCCAGCGCGGTCAAAAATGCGTCTTTGTCGAATGCCATTTTGATTTCCTAACAAATTTGTTGGTTAACTGTCGGGCGCTTAAGCCACGACAGGTTCGGCTGCCTGCTCGGCAGCGCCTTCGCTTTTCTTTGCCGCCAGCGCGCCCAGCACAACGGCCGTACGCGACATGGGGGACATGAGCAAGCCACACACCTGTGCCAGCAACACTTCCTTGGAAGGAATGTTGGCCAGTTGTTTGACGCCATTAACGTCCAAAGCCTTACCCCCGAAAGCGCCTGCGCGAATCACCAACTTGTCGTTGGTTTTTGCGAAGTCGGCCACCACCTTGGCAGCGGCCACTGCGTCTTCAGAGAAGCCATAGATCAACGGACCAGTCATCTGGTCAGCCACCACGTCAAACCCGGTTCCAGCTACAGCACGGCGAGCCAAAGTGTTCTTCAAAACACTCAAGCTGACACCTTTGCTGCGAGCATCGGCACGCAGTTTGGTCATGTCGGCGACCGTGATGCCACGGTATTCCGAGATCACAAGCGTTTGAGCTTTAGCGGCGAGGCTGGTCACTTCACTGATGACCGCTTCTTTCTCACTGCGATTAAGACTCAAGGTCTACTCCTTAAAATGCGCACTCGGCAGAATGCCTCGTGCGCGCTCTTGTTGCAGCGACCAACTGTTTAGGAAAATTTCCATCTGCAGCGGGATCGCCATCTGCGTTGGCGCCTTGTCTGGCTTTAAGCGCGACAACGTCGCGCACCAACGGTCTTGGATGGCCTGCGGCTCCCGAAGCAGCCCCAGCCCACCACATCAGGCCCACCCGAGGGCCGGCCCGAAGATTTTTTGCGATTACGCTGCGATGGTCTGTGTATCCACGCGGACGCCAAGTCCCATCGTGGAGGACACTGCCACCTTGCGCAGGTACACGCCCTTGCTGGTTGCGGGCTTGGCCTTGGACAGCGCGTCGATCAGAGCTGCCAGATTGCCTTGCAGTTTGTCGTTGTCGAACGAACGGCGACCGATCGTGCTGTGCACGATACCAGCCTTGTCAACACGGAATTGCACCTGACCAGCCTTGGCGTTCTTCACAGCCGTGGCGACGTCAGGGGTCACAGTTCCGACCTTGGGGTTTGGCATCAGGCCACGTGGACCCAGAATCTGACCCAAGGTACCCACAACGCGCATAGCGTCCGGAGCAGCAATCACCACATCGAAAGGCATGTCGCCAGCCTTCACCATGGCGGCCAGGTCGTCCATGCCTACGATGTCAGCACCAGCGGCCTTGGCTTCATCAGCCTTGGCACCTTGCGCAAACACCGCCACGCGGGTGGTCTTGCCAGTGCCGTTGGGCAGCACCACGGCGCCACGCACAACCTGGTCGGACTTCTTGGCGTCGATGCCCAACTGCACTGCCACATCAATAGACTCGTCGAACTTGGCGGTCGCCGCATCCTTGACGATCACGATGGCTTCAGCGAATGCGTACAGCTTGGTGCTGTCCACTTTACCCTGCTGGGCTTTTTGTTTTTTTGTCAGCTTGGCCATTTACAAACCCTCCACCGTCACGCCCATGGAGCGTGCAGAGCCAGCCAATGTACGGACAGCAGCGTCCACATTGGCGGCATTCATGTCTTTGAACTTGGTCTTGGCGATTTCCTCGAGCTGGGCGCGAGTGATCTTGCCGACCTTGGTGCTCAGTGCGTTTGGTGAACCTTTTTCCAGCTTGATGGCCTTCTTGATCAAAACCGTCGCAGGCGGCGTCTTGATGATGAAGGTGAAGCTCTTGTCAGCAAAGGCCGTAATGACCACCGGCAGCGGCAGGCCGGGCTCGACACCTTGGGTCTGCGCATTGAATGCCTTGCAGAACTCCATGATGTTGAGGCCGCGCTGACCGAGCGCAGGGCCAATGGGTGGGGATGGATTGGCCTTACCAGCTGGTACTTGCAGCTTGATAAAACCGACGATTTTTTTCGCCATGGTTTTCTCCTTGCGGGTAATAACGCCGAACTTGCTGATGCAAGAATAGGCTCCCCGGGGCTAACGACTCACAAATTGCATTCACACCGAGTCGGAAAGTGTGATGCCCAAAAATTCAACAAATCAGGTTTTTTCGACCTGCGAAAACTCTAACTCCACCGGCGTGGAGCGACCGAAAATCATCACGGAAACGCGCACTCGGCTCTTCTCGTAATTCACCTCTTCCACCGATCCATTGAAATCCGTGAAAGGGCCCTCCTTGACCCGAACCAACTCACCCGCCATGAACTCGACCTTGTGCCGGGGCTTGTCAGTGCCTTCCTGCATCTGGCTGACGATTTTCTGCACCTCTTCTTCAGAGATGGGAGCGGGGCGATTCTTCGCGCCACCGACAAATCCAGTGACCTTGTTGGTGTGCTTGACCAAGTGCCAAGTGTCATCATCCATGACCATCTCGACGAACACATAACCAGGGAAAAGCCGACGCTCCGTTGTTTTGCGCTGGCCGTTCTTCATCTCGACCACCTCTTCGGTGGGCACCAAAATGCGACCAAACTTATCCTGCATTCCGGAGCGAGCAATGCGCTCGAGGATGTTGCGTTCAACTGCTTTTTCCATACCAGAATAAGCGTGGACAATGTACCAGCGCAAATCAGGATTGGAGGATGCAGCCCCACCAGGGGCATCTGCCCCAGCCAACTCCACAACGCTTGTCATGATTTTCTCCAGCCCAGAATCAGGTCGTAAAACACCCACTCAAGGGTCTTGTCGGTCAACCACAAGAACAGCGCCATGATCACGACAAATGCAAACACATAAGCCGTCATCTGAACGGTTTCTTTGCGCGTAGGCCACACCACCTTTTTGACTTCACGCCAAGCATCACGAGCGAAGGCGACAAACTGCCGCCCTGATTCAGAAACCAGAAATACGGCCGCAGCAACAACGAGGCCCACCAGCAACGCAGCCCATTGCACGATCGGACCTTGCTTGCTCAGCAAATAAAAGCCCGCCACGGAAGCAATGACCAAAGCCACGGCCGCAGCGAGCTTGGCCTTGTCCGCCCCGGTATTGACGGTTTCAACTTGTGTAGTGGCCATGTGTAAAATTCCTGCTTCGATTTCTGGCGTCGCCTAAGACGCCGAAGCCCGCCAATTCATGGCGGGCTTTTTTGACCACATTCAAGTGGCAGGGGCAGTAGGAATCGAACCTACAACCTTCGGTTTTGGAGACCGACGCTCTGCCAATTGAGCTATACCCCTATGAACACGCTTTAAGCAATGATCTTGGCCACGACGCCAGCGCCCACGGTGCGGCCGCCTTCACGGATGGCGAAACGCAGGCCTTCTTCCATGGCGATGGGGTTGATCAGCTTCACAGTGATCGACACGTTGTCGCCAGGCATGACCATTTCCTTGTCGGCTGGCAGCTCGATGGCGCCAGTCACGTCGGTCGTGCGGAAGTAGAACTGAGGGCGGTAGTTGTTGAAGAAAGGCGTGTGACGGCCGCCTTCGTCCTTGCTCAGCACATACACCTCAGCGGTGAAGTGGGTGTGGGGCTTGATCGAGCCGGGCTTGCACAGCACTTGGCCGCGCTCCACGTCTTCACGCTTGGTGCCGCGCAGCAGCAGACCGACGTTGTCGCCAGCCTGGCCCTGGTCCAGCAGCTTGCGGAACATTTCCACGCCGGTGCAGGTGGTCTTGACGGTGTCTTTGATACCGACGATTTCGATTTCTTCGCCGACCTTGATGATGCCGCGCTCGATACGGCCGGTCACCACGGTGCCGCGACCGGAGATGGAGAACACGTCTTCCACGGGCATCAGGAAGGCGCCGTCCACAGCACGCTCGGGCGTGGGGATGTAGGTGTCCAGTGCTTCAGCCAGCTTCATGATGGCTTCTTCGCCCAGCGGACCCTTGTCGCCTTCCAGGGCGAGCTTGGCGGAACCACGAATGATCGGGGTGTCGTCGCCAGGGAAGTTGTATTTGTCGAGGAGCTCGCGCACTTCCATTTCGACGAGTTCGAGCAGCTCTTCGTCGTCCACCATGTCGCACTTGTTCAGGAACACGATGATGTAAGGCACGCCCACCTGGCGGGCCAGCAGGATGTGTTCACGGGTCTGTGGCATCGGGCCGTCAGCGGCCGAGCACACCAGGATGGCGCCGTCCATCTGGGCAGCGCCGGTGATCATGTTCTTCACATAGTCAGCGTGACCGGGGCAGTCGACGTGGGCGTAGTGGCGGTTGGCCGTTTCGTATTCGACGTGGGCGGTGTTGATCGTGATGCCGCGGGCCTTTTCTTCAGGCGCTGCGTCGATCTGATCGTAGGCCTTGGCTTCGCCGCCGAACTTGGCGGACAGCACCGTGGCGATGGCCGCCGTCAGTGTGGTCTTGCCATGGTCCACGTGACCGATGGTGCCCACGTTGACGTGGGGCTTGGTGCGCTCGAATTTGCCTTTTGCCATTTTTCCGACTCCGAAAAAAATCTATGCCAACAAAACAGGACCACGGCGCAGCCGAATTCGGACGCACCAGAATTGGTGCCCATGGCGGGAATCGGACCCGCGACCTCTCCCTTACCAAGGGAGTGCTCTACCACTGAGCCACATGGGCCTTTTGGAACCGCAAAAACGATACCAAAGACTTTCTAAACTTCAAAACCAGCCTGCAGACGATGGAGCGGGAGACGGGAATCGAACCCGCGTCATTAGCTTGGAAGGCTAGGGTTCTACCATTGAACTACTCCCGCATCAGTGGCGTTTGCCACATCAGCGCAACCCGACAAATGCCGAGCAACTTTTGACTCATCTATAACTGGTGGAGGGGACTGGATTCGAACCAGTGTAGGCGTAAGCCAACAGATTTACAGTCTGCCCCCTTTAGCCACTCGGGCACCCCTCCGAAGAATTTCGAATTATAGCACTATTTTTTACGACTTCAGCGTTCCGCCCCACAAGATATGCAGCTTACAAAGACTCTCGCAAGGCCAACTGACGAAGAAACGTCTACGGCATAGGCAATTGGTGCGGCTGGCGGGGATCGAACCCACGACCCTTGGCTTCGGAGGCCAATACTCTATCCACTGAGCTACAGCCGCACTTTGTGCTTTGAACCACCCCGTAGATTATTGCATGAGCAAGCCCTACGAACGACGAGATCGCCACGATGGATTGCCTGCTGTTCACCCCACACGCAGACCACTTACGTATGCACCTCACTTTCGCGCGGCATCGCACAGACGTCTGCGATGCGTCAGCGACGAACACCTCGTCAGTGCTGGCGCCAGCCTGCTTCCGTGTCGCATCCGGGTCATCACACCTATAATTAAAAATTGATCACATCAAGCCCCGACATAACTGAGGACGTCATGAGCGACAACAACCATCACGAAGAAGCACATACCGGCCCAATCAAAAACCCCAAGCAGTTGCTGGTTGCGGTGATTCTTTCGTTTGTGGTACCGATCTTCGCAATCATCGGCTTGGTGTTGTATGTGACCGCTGACAACAAACCCGCCGCAGGCTCTGCGAATCCCGAAAAAGCGATCGCCGAGCGCATCCAGAAGATCGGCATGGTGGAGATTCGCGATGCAAACCGCCCCTTGCGCGGTGGCGAAGAAGTTTACAAAGGGCAATGCGCGGCTTGCCACGCCACGGGGGCTGCAGGCGCACCCAAGCTCGGAGACGCCGCCGAATGGGGCCCGCGCATCAAGACCGGATTCGACACGCTGGTTCAGTCTGCGCTCAAGGGCAAAAATGCCATGGCGCCGCAAGGTGGCGGCGAGTTCAATGACACTGAGATTGCACGTGCGGTCGCTTACATGGCGAATGCTGGTGGCGCCAAGTTCGCAGAACCCGCTGCTGCTGGCGCGCCCTCTGCAGACGCTTCGCCGGCCAGTACTGCTGCGCCTGTAGCGGCGGCCGCTCCTGCATCGGCAGTTTCGGCCAATGGCGAAGCTTTGTACAAGCAGGCTTGTCAGGTGTGCCATGGTGCCGGCATAGCTGGCGCGCCCAAGTTTGGCGACAAGACTGCCTGGGCCCCGCGCTTGGCCGCAGGCATTGATGCGGTGTATGCCAGCGCTGTTCAGGGCAAGGGTGGTATGCCTGCCCGTGGTGGCGCACAAGCTTCGGATGAAGATTTGCGTGCGGCAGTGGAGTACATGGCCGAGGCGGCCAAATAGGCACAGCACCGCACAATCGCGTAACTTGTTTCCGAGCCGACCCGAGTGGTCGGCTTTTTTCTGCCTGGTGTGTGTTGAAAGACCAACGGTACTGAACGATTCAGCGCGACATGCTATGCGCCTTGGGGCTCAAGACGTAGCCGAATTGCAGAGGTAGCTCGGCGCTGCGCACAGGTTGCGGCGACCAGATCCCTTTTTCAACGGCATCCGCGACAGCTTCCATATCCAGCGTGTGGACCAGTCCCACACCGATTGCGGAGCTGAGATAAACACGGCCGCACTCATCCTCAAGGCAGCCCAGTGCGGCAGCTTTGACCCCTGTGTGTGCCACCAGCGAAAAATCTGATTCGATGCGCCATACCCATGGCGTGTACTCCAACTCTACGTACACCCGCTGTGGGCCGTTCTGAAAGAACCACTGCCCCTCTACGTCTGCCTCGTAATTGCGCTGGATGAATTCAATGAGTTTTTCGTGCTGCAGGAGGGAACCCTTACTGTGGGGGAACGGACCTGCCGCCTGAGCAGCGTCGTCACGCAGGTACCACCGCCCACGCGCGTCCAAGCCTAGCCATCCGTAGCAATCGGGCACATTGGGCCACTTGACGAGGGCCTGTTTGACGATGTCATCCATGCGCGCATTGTGCCCCGCCCGGAGCAACTGCGTGGGCTGCGGCTTGCTGCGACAGCCATCCCACCACGATTTCCGGCATGGCCCGCACATGGCCAGGAACCCGACCCTGCACAAACCCCACATGCCCGCCATGCATCGGTTGCCACAGCCGCACAGAGGATCCCACCTCGTTGGCTGCAGGCAGGCTGGATGCGGGAACAAAGGGATCATTGCGGGCATTGACCACCAGGGCAGGTATGTGAAGGTTGCGCAGCAACGGTTTTGCTGACGCGCGGCGCCAGTAATCTTCTGTGTCTCTGAACCCGTGCAGGGGCGCTGTGAATACGTTGTCAAACGCATACAGATCACGCGCCTTCAACAAGGTATCGCGATCAAACAGGCCCGGATGCTGCTCCAGTTTCTTCAGTGCTTTGTGCGCATGAACATGCGTGTGTACACCTGCCGATTGAAGCCCTGACCGATCGCCCTCCCCCCAGCCGCCAGATCCAGCGGTGAGCACACCGCAGCTACGGCATCCACGCTACGGCCGGCCTGCGCCCCGGCCTCGGCCGCCCACCGCAACAGGGCGTTACCCCCTAGAGAGACACCCACCGCCATCAATGGCCCGCGATGGGCGCGGCGCAAGCGTTCAAGCATCCAGCCCATCTCTTCATGGTCGCCAGAATGGTAGGCACGGGGTGCCCGATTGATCTCGCCGCTGCAGCCACGAAAATGCGGCAATGCACAGGCCCAGCCTCGCTCCCGGGCCACATCGGCAAAAGCCTCACCGTAGTGGCTGCGCGATGATCCTTCAAGGCCATGAAAAACCACCAGCAACGGACGCAAAAACTCCGTCGGAGCGCCGTCCTGCAGATAATCCACATCCACAAAATCTGCGTCTGGCGTGGTCCACCGCTCGCGCCGATATGGCAACGGTGGCCCCTTCACCCGCCGCGAATACAGTGCCGGCCATATTGTCTGCAACTGCCCCCCGGGCAACCACCGCGGTGCCACGTAGTTCAGTGTGCACTGCGAGCTCTCAGCGGGCCTGACAGGCATCATTTTTCCATCCTCGGTCAGCGCACATGTCAATGCAACACGGGTCGCCCATCGCTCAGATTCTGGGCATCTTGTGCGCCCCCCGGACTGGCGTGGTGGACGCCATGCGCCACCCTTCGGGTGCATTGTGATAGACATTGGTCGCCAGGATGAGCGCATGGTGCACTCCATCCGGTAGCGTTATTTCCAGTTGTTCGACCACACCGTGCACGGCACTGGCCAGTGCAAGCACCCTGTGCACCTGCAAAGGTGTGGCTCGCACCACAGAAAATGGCCTCGAACGCGGCACGAATGGCACCGGTGCCCAAGAGGCGCGGACCATCCGGGTGCACGCACACAATGTCCTCATCCTGCGCCCAGCAGGACATCAGCTGTTCGATGTCACCGTGTTGCTGCGCTTCGTAAAACGCCGCCTCGATGTCTTCGGCAGATCCGCCCAGTACTGCTGCTCTGGGGCGTGCGCGGGTCATGGGATGGTGAGAATGTCGCGGAACTGGTATTGTGCTCGGCCCTGTCCAGTGCGGGTGCTGGGACTTCCTTGGGACCAAACCTGCCTTGCGGCAAAATTCAACGGTACCTTGCCACTTCCGGTATTCCCCATTTCATTTTTCCATACACAGGACCGCCAACATGAAACGTCTTCTTGCCCTTTTCACGGCTGCTCTGTTGCTTACAGGCTGCGGCTACAACGATTTTCAGCGCCTGGACGAACAATCCAAGGCCGCTTGGAGTGAGGTACTCAATCAATACCAGCGCCGCGCCGATCTGGTGCCCAACATTGTTGCCACCGTCAAAGGCGAAGCCAGTTTCGAGCAGGACACGCTGACCAAGGTGATCGAGGCCCGCGCCAAAGCCACCTCTATCCAGGTGACGCCGGAAACGCTCAGCGACCCCACCGCATTTGCCAGGTTCCAGGCGGCGCAGGGGGAGTTGTCGGGAGCGCTGTCGCGGCTCATGGTGGTGGCAGAGCGCTACCCCACCCTGCAGGCAAATCAAGGCTTCCGGGACCTCCGTGTGACGCTGGAAGGCACCGAGAACCGCATCACCGTGGCGCGCAACCGTTACATCCAGACGGTGCAGGAATACAACGTGCTGGCGCGCAGCTTTCCCACCAATCTGACCGCCATGGCGTTCAGCTACGCTCCGAAGCCAAGTTTCAGCGTGCAAAACGAAGCCCAGATCACCGCACCACCCGCTGTCGATTTTTCGGCATCGAAGCCTTGATTCTTGCTCATATATGCCTTTAGCGCTTATCCACATTGCGCTAGCAGCTATATTATTAATAGCAACCGGATGGGGTAGCGTTTATGCGCAAACACCGCTACCGGTTCCTGCGCTGACAGCACGCGTGCTGGATCAAACCGGCACGCTCAGTTCCGGCCAGCTTCTGTCTCTGGAGCAGCAGCTCGCAGCACTTGAACAATCCGGTGGCTCCCAGGTAGTGGTGCTGATGGTGGCCACCACGGCACCCGAAGACATTGCCAGCTACGCCAACCGCGTTGCGAACACCTGGAAGATCGGCCGCCGAACCGTGGGTGATGGTGTGCTGCTGCTGGTCGTAAAAGATGACCGCAAGATGCGCATGGAGGTGGCCAAGGCACTGGAAGGCGCTATTCCGGACATTGCCGCGGCCCGCATCATTGACACGGCCATGAAGCCGCGCTTTCGTGAAGGCGATTTCGCCGGGGGCCTGCAGGCGGCTATTACCCAGATATCTGCCCGCATTGCCGAAGAAGCCTTGCCAGAGCCGCAAGCAAATGCTCGCCCGTCGGGGAGAGACGATGCTATAGATTGGGGTGAGTGGGCCATTTTCCTGTTTCTGGGAGTCACGGTGGTCGGCCCGTTGGTGCGCTCCATTTTCGGTAAAGGCCTGGGTTCGGTGCTGACAGGGTCCGTCGCTGCGGTGCTGGCCTACGTGGCAACCACCAGCGCCCTGCTGGCAGGGCTGGCAGGCTTGGCCGCATTGGTCTACATGCTGCTCAGTGCATCGTCACGCACCCTGTCCAGTCGCGGACGTGGTGGCGGATGGGGTGGCGGCACCGGAGGTGGGGGCTGGGGCAGCGGATCCTCAGGCGGCGGTGGATTCAGTTCTGGTGGCGGCGGCGATTTTGGAGGCGGTGGCGCCTCGGGAGACTGGTGAACATGTCAGGGCTTTTTCCCGTCTTTGGGGTAGTTGACCGTCTCTTGCGGCACCGCTGGAACGACCAACTCGTGCGCCGCGTGCTCCCCGACGTCGCCTTGCAGCGGCTGACCACCCGCATTGCCGCCAGCGAACAACAGCACACCGGACAGATACGCCTGTGTGCGGAAGGTGGTCTCCCGTGGAGCTACCTGCTGCGCAATGCGCCCGCGCGCGAGCGCGCCCTCATGATGTTCAGCAAGCTGCGCGTGTGGGACACAGAGCACAACAACGGTGTGCTTATCTATGTTCTGCTTGCAGAGCATTCCATCGATATCGTCGCCGACCGGGGAATCCACGCACACGTCGGCGCCGCTGAGTGGCAAAAGATGGTTGCCCGCATGTCGCAGGCCTTCCGAGCGGGGCAATTTGAAGAGGGCATGGGTTTGGCAGTGGACGAAGTCACAGCTTTGTTGTGCCGCCATTTCCCGGCGTCATCGGACGCAGCCCGATCCAACGAATTGCCCGACGAACCCCACATCCCTTGAACCATATGTGCCCAGGCCCACCGACCAGCCTGTCTCATCAACCGCTGTGTCTGTGTGCTGGCTCCATGAAAAAACCCGGCAAAGCCGGGTTTCTGGGACGCGATCAGCCGGGGGACTGACTTACCTCTTTTGGCGGTATTTGCGCAATGCAGCAATCTGCGCTGCCATGACAGCCAGTTCTGATTGCGCCTTGGCCAGGTCGATTTCGCTTTTGGCGTTTTTCAGGGCCTCTTCTGCGGCAGCCTTGGCAGCATTGGCCTTTTCGTCATCCAGATCCTTGCCACGGATGGCGGTGTCGGACAACACGGTCACGCAGTCGGGCTGAACTTCCAGAATGCCCCCGGCCACGAAAACAAACTCTTCGCTGCCATCGGCCATTTCAATGCGCACCGAGCCGGGCTTGATACGCGTAATCAGCGGAGTGTGGCGTGGGTACACACCCAGTTCGCCCGCTTCACCGGGCAGCGCAATAAAGCGCGCTTCACCGGAGAAGATGGACTCTTCGGCACTGACCACATCAACGTGGATGGTGTTCATCATTGCTCCTGGGAAAAGATGGTTTGCTAGATTGCTGAAGGCCGAACCGCCGTGGGCTGCTCAGCCGCCGGGCAATCAGGCCATCTTCTTGGCCTTTTCGAAGGCTTCGTCAATGGTGCCCACCATGTAGAACGCCTGTTCTGGCAGGTGATCGCACTCGCCACCCACAATCATCTTGAAACCACGGATGGTTTCCGACAGCGGAACGTACTTGCCAGGCGAGCCAGTGAACACTTCGGCCACATGGAACGGCTGCGACAGGAAACGCTGGATCTTGCGCGCGCGGGCAACAGCCAGCTTGTCTTCAGGAGCCAGTTCGTCCATGCCCAGAATGGCGATGATGTCGCGCAGTTCCTTGTAGCGCTGCAGCGTGCCCTGCACGGCACGTGCGGTCGTGTAGTGGTCTTCGCCCACGACGTTCGGGTCGAGCTGGCGGCTGGTGGAATCCAGAGGATCCACAGCAGGGTAGATACCCAGCGAGGCAATGTCACGCGAAAGCACCACGGTGGAATCCAAGTGGGCGAACGTTGTGGCAGGTGATGGATCGGTCAAGTCATCGGCAGGCACGTAAACGGCCTGGATGGAAGTGATCGAGCCCACCTTGGTCGAGGTAATGCGCTCTTGCAGACGGCCCATTTCTTCAGCCAACGTAGGCTGATAGCCCACGGCGGAAGGCATACGGCCCAGCAGAGCGGACACTTCAGTGCCGGCCAGCGTGTAGCGGTAGATGTTGTCCACGAAGAACAGCACGTCACGGCCTTCGTCACGGAACGACTCGGCGATGGTCAGGCCGGTCAGCGCAACGCGCAGACGGTTGCCTGGGGGCTCGTTCATCTGGCCGTACACCATGGCCACCTTGGACTCTTCGAGCTTCTCCAGGTTCACCACGCCGGAATCGGCCATTTCGTGATAAAAGTCGTTGCCCTCTCGGGTACGCTCACCCACACCAGCGAACACCGAAAGACCGCTGTGGGCCTTGGCGATGTTGTTGATGAGTTCCATCATGTTCACGGTCTTGCCCACGCCGGCGCCACCGAACAGACCCACCTTACCGCCCTTGGCGAACGGGCAGACCAAGTCGATCACTTTGATGCCGGTTTCCAGCAGCTCTTGCGAAGGCGACAGTTCGTCGTACGCAGGGGCCTTGCGGTGGATGGATGCCGTCAGTTCCTGGCTGACCGGACCGCGCTCGTCGATGGGCGCGCCGAGCACGTCCATGATTCGACCCAGCGTCGCCTTGCCGACAGGCACCGTGATGGGGTTGCCTGTGTTGGACACCATGATGCCGCGGCGCAGGCCGTCGGACGATCCGAGCGCAATGGTACGCACGATGCCATCGCCCAGCTGCTGCTGAACTTCCAGCGTCAGAGCCGAGCCGTCCAGTTTCAGAGCGTCATAAATCTTGGGCATCTGGTCGCGCGGGAACTCAACGTCCACCACAGCGCCGATACATTGAACAATCTTGCCTTGCACTTGAGCCATTTTTCGCTCCAATTTAGATGTTGGTTGAGCTGCTTAAACAGCAGCGGCGCCGGACACGATTTCCGAAAGTTCTTTCGTGATCGCTGCCTGGCGCGTCTTGTTGTAGACCAGCTTCAACTCGCCAATGACGCTGCCGGCGTTGTCGGTGGCGGCCTTCATGGCCACCATGCGTGCCGACTGCTCGGACGCCATGTTTTCCGCAACCGCCTGGTAGATCAGGGACTCGACATAGCGAACCAGCAACTCGTCGATGACGCTTTGCGCGTCAGGTTCGTAGATGTAGTCCCAGCCATGCTCCGTTTTTTCGGCCTGCATCTGCTCGGAGGACAGGGGCAGCAACTGCTCCACCACCGACTCCTGCTTCATGGTGTTGATGAACTTGGTGTAGCTCAGATACACCGCGTTGATCTTGCCTTCGGCATAAGCATCGAGCAGCACCTTCACCGGGCCGATGAGCTTGTCCAGATGGGGCGTGTCGCCAAGACCCGTCACATGCGACACCACCTTGGCGCCCACACGGTTCAGGAATCCCAAACCCTTATTGCCAATGGCCACAGCTTCGGTGGACACGCCAGCGCTCTGCAATTCACGCAACTTGGTGGTCACGGCACGCAACACGTTGGTGTTCATGCCGCCACACAGGCCCTTGTCGGTAGTGACCACGATCACGCCAGCCGCCTTGGCCTCGTTCACCTTCATGAACGGGTGAACGTACTCAGGATTCGCATGACCGAGGTTGGCTGCAATGTTGCGGATCTTTTCGCTGTAGGGGCGAGCTGCCCGCATCCGTTCCTGCGCCTTGCGCATTTTGGATGCGGCCACCATTTCCATGGCTTTGGTGATCTTCTTGGTGTTTTCCACCGATTTGATCTTGCCGCGTATTTCCTTGCCTGCTGCCATGATGCCTCCTCGTCCGGTTTAAGCGAACGACTTCTTGAACGCGCCCACGGCAGCGGTCAATTCGGCCTCAGCGTCCTTGTCCATGGCGCGGTCCTTCTCCAGCTTGGCCAGCAGAGCGGCATGGCTGGTCTTGAGGAACTGGTGCAGGCCGTGCTCGAAGTCGAGCACCTTCTTGACGTCGATGTCGTCGAGGAAGCCCTTGTTCACAGCGAACAGCGTCGAAGCCATCAACGAGATAGGCAGAGGGCTGTACTGGGCTTGCTTGAGCAATTCCGTCACACGAGCGCCACGCTCCAGTTGCTTGCGGGTAGCTTCGTCCAGGTCGGAGGCAAACTGCGCAAAGGCAGCCAGCTCACGGTACTGGGCCAAGTCGGTACGGATACCGCCGGACAGGTTCTTGATCAGCTTGGTCTGTGCTGCACCACCCACGCGGGACACCGAAATACCGGCATTGATAGCGGGACGGATACCGGCGTTGAACAGGCTGGTTTCCAGGAAGATCTGGCCGTCGGTGATAGAAATCACGTTGGTTGGCACGAAAGCGGACACGTCGCCAGCTTGCGTTTCAATGATCGGCAGCGCAGTCAGCGAGCCAGTCTTCCCCTTCACGGAACCCTTGGTGAAGGCTTCGACATAGTCGGCATTCACGCGGGCTGCACGCTCAAGCAGGCGGCTGTGCAGATAGAACACGTCGCCAGGGTAGGCTTCGCGGCCTGGTGGGCGACGCAGCAGCAGCGAAACCTGGCGATAGGCCACGGCTTGTTTGGACAGGTCGTCATACACGATCAGGGCGTCTTCGCCGCGGTCGCGGAAATACTCACCCATCGTGCAGCCCGAGTAGGCCGACACGTATTGCATGGCGGCGGATTCAGATGCCGAGGCAGCCACGACAATGGTGTATTCCATCGCGCCGGCTTGTTCCAGTGAGCGCACCACGTTCTTGATCGACGACGCCTTCTGACCGATGGCAACGTAGATGCAGGTGACGCCCTGGCCCTTCTGGGCGATGATGGCGTCGATAGCGACGGCAGTCTTGCCGGTCTGGCGGTCACCAATGATCAATTCGCGCTGACCACGGCCCACAGGCACCATGGAGTCAATCGACTTCAGGCCGGTTTGCAACGGCTGGTCCACCGATTTACGGGCAATCACGCCCGGAGCAACCTTTTCGATCACGTCGGTGAGCTTGGCGTTGATAGGACCCTTGCCGTCAATCGGCTGACCCAAGGCGTTCACCACGCGGCCAATCAGCTCAGGGCCAACCGGCACTTCCAGAATGCGGCCAGTGCACTTGACGGTGTCGCCTTCGGAGATGTGCTCGTACTCGCCCAGAATCACGGCGCCGACAGAGTCGCGCTCGAGGTTCAGAGCCAGACCGTAGGAAGGCTGACCGTCCTTGGTGGCGGGGAACTCCAGCATTTCGCCTTGCATCACGTCCGACAGGCCATGAACGCGCACGATACCGTCAGACACGGACACCACGGTGCCCTGGTTGCGGATGTCGCTGTTGGCGGCCAGCCCTTCGATGCGGCTCTTGATGAGTTCAGAAATTTCTGCGGGATTGAGTTGCATGACTCTTTCCTTCTTTCTTTGGTTCGCGAAGACCTCGCCGCATTACGCGGTGAGGACCGCTTTCATTTGTTCAAGACGGGCCTTGACCGAAGTGTCCAGCACCTCGTCACCCACCACTACGCGAATGCCACCGATCAGGGACTCGTCCTGCTGCACGGTGAGATTGAGCTTGCGGCCAAAGCGGTTTTCCAGCGCCGAGCCGACGTCTGCCAGTGCAGCGCCATCCATGGGAAAGGCGCTGTAGACCACGGCGTCCGAAGACCCATTGCGGCGATTGACAAGAGCACGAAACTGCTCAGCCACTTCGGGGAGCGCGTTGAGACGCCCGTTGTCGATGACTGTACGCAGGAAGTTTTTCGCCATTTCGGGCAGCGCAGACTGCGCTACACCCGTGAAGACGTCAAACACCTGGTCTGCCGTCACCTTGGGGTTGTCCGCCAGCTGGCGCAACTGTGGGTTGGCGGCAATCGCCGCCAGTTCGTCCACCCAGGCAGCGGTGCTGCCCAGATCGACGCCCGCACCCGCCGTAACTGCCTTGAACAAGGCATCGGCGTAAGGGCGTGCAATGGTGGCGAGTTCTGCCATATTGTCCCCTTACAGCTCGGTCTTCAGGCGGTTGAGCAGGTCGGCATGAACGCCAGCATTGACTTCCTTGCGGAGAATCTGCTCGGCACCCTTGACGGCCAGTGCTGCCACCTGCTCACGCAGGGATTCGCGGGCTTGCACCGTCTGCTGCTCGGCTTCAGCGCGGGCAGCAGCAACAATCTTGTTGCCTTCCTCGGTGGCGCGGGCCTTGGCCTCTTCCACGATGGCCTGGGCACGTCGGTCGGCGTCCGCAAGACGCGAGGCCGTTTCGTTGCGGGCCTGTGACAGCTCCTTTTCGACGCGCTGATTGGCAGCGGTCAATTCGGACTTGGCACGGTCGGCAGCGGCGAGGCCATCGGCGATTTTCTGGGCTCGTTCATCCAGCGCCTTTGCGATCGGAGGCCACACGAATTTCATCGTGAACCACACAAGGATCAGAAAGACAATGGCCTGAACGAACAGGGTCGCATTGATACTCACGGCAACACCTTTCTAGAGTGGCGTTGAACGGGAATTACTTGGGCAGGTTGGCCAAGAACGTCGAAGCGAAGGGGTTGGCGAATGCGAACAGCAGAGCGATAGCCACACCGATCAGGAAAGCCGCATCGATCAGACCAGCCAAGATGAACATCTTGGTTTGCAGTTCGTTGATCAGTTCAGGCTGACGTGCCGACGATTCGAGGAACTTGCCACCCATCAGTGCGATACCGATCGAAGCGCCAATGGCACCAAGACCAACGATCAGACCACAAGCCAGAGCGACGAGACCGAGAATGTTTTCCATGATGACTCCTGAGTTAAAAAAGAAAAGTTAAGGAAAGAAACAACGAAAGGGAAAGCTTAGTGGGCGTTGTGCGCCTGGCCCAGGTAGATCAGCGACAGCATCATGAAAATGAATGCTTGCAGCGTGATCACCAGAATATGGAACAGCGTCCAGATGGTGCCCGCAATCACATGACCCACAGGCAGCAACACCCCAGACAGAGACAGCGCGGCTGCGCCACCCATCAATGCAATCAGCATGAAGACCAGTTCGCCGGCATACATGTTGCCGAACAACCGCATGCCGTGGGACACGGTATTGGCCACATATTCAATGATCTGCATCAGCACGTTGATCACACCGAGAATCAGGGCGAAGATCGGATTCTTGCTGGTACCAAAAGGAGCCGACACGAGTTCGTGCGCCCAACCGCCAGCACCCTTGATCTTGACGCTGTACCAGAAGCGCAGGATCAGAACAGCGAAAGCCAAACCAAGGGTCGTGGACAGATCGGCCGTCGGCACGACACGCAGGTAAGCATGACTCGGATCATGGCCAGCGGCGCCGTAGATCTGTGCCCAGAGGGCTGGCAGCGCATCCACCGGCAGCATGTCCATGAAGTTCATCAGGAAGATCCAGACAAACACGGTGAGGCCCAGCGGAGCGATGAACTTGCGGCTCTCAGCGTTGTGAATGTTGGCTTTCGCCTGATTGTCAACCATCTCCACCAGGATTTCCACGGCAGCCTGGAAGCGCCCCGGAACGCCGGAAGTTGCCTTGCGGGCAGCCGACCAGAGAATCAAAAGCGTGATGACGCCCAGAACGAGCCCCACAATGATGGAGTCGTAGTTGATGACGGTGAAGTCAACAATCTTGGTCTGGTTGACGTTCTGAAGATGCTGCAGGTGGTGAACGATGTATTCACTTGCAGTCGGAGCGTGCGCTTCTGCGGCCATCGGACAACTCTTCTCTATATCAATCGGTTTTTCGGACACCGGGCCGCACCAAAAGCGCCACCCAGTACGTTTTCATCGTGATCACCATGCCCACCACCAGGGCCAACCAACTCAACCCCGGCACCAGCCGAGGCGCCGCAGCCAGCAGCGCCACAGTCAACACGATCTTGGCAATTTCCCAACCAAAGAACCCCACCATGGCCGCCCGGGGATTAGCAGACGCCTTGCGGCGCAGCACGCCACGCGCAAACAAGGCAGCCGGAACCACCACCGCCAAAGCACCGTAGGCTGCAGACCAACCCATCGACGCCCGGCCCGTCAGAACCCAAGCCGCCAAAGCCACCACCACTCCGACCAGTACCTGACCCACCACAATCTTCCACACCGATACGGGAGGATTGCGACTGCGCCACTGCTCAGCCTCTTGGGCGGTCAGGGGCTTGAAGTCAGATTCTTCAGCCTCAGCTTCAGTGACAGGCGCGATTGTTTTCATGGATGAATGACGCCCGCGTTACAAGCTGGAACTTTTACAAAGCCTCTAATTATAAGTAAAAACCCGTGGCAAATAGCAAAGACCCGCAACGCGGATGCGAAAGTGGTGCGCGCGCTGCCCTGTTGTGGCTATCGACCAACGGCGCGCGGCACCACAATACACCTTTCTTGCACCCTTATCGAGCAAGGACATCGCTGTGAAGCATTGCCATTACTTGGCTTTGTCGCCCAATGGTAAAGCATCTGAAGCTATCAAAAAAGAAGCACTCATCCATGATTTCTCCTACACCGCCCCCAGCCAACGGCGCTGCACCATCCACCGATGATCCCCGCAAGGATTCTCTGATCGAATACCCATCCCGGTTTCCCATCAAGGTCATGGGCGCTAAAGTGGATGGTTTTGTGCATGCAGTGACCGAGTTGGCGCACCGCTTCGACCCCACTTTCGATGCCGCCACCATTGAACTGCGCGACAGCCGTGCGGGCAATTATCTCGGCGTCACCATCACCATCACCGCCACCAGCCGGGAGCAGCTTGATGACCTGTACCGCGCGCTGTCAGCACACCCCCTGGTGAAAGTGGTGCTCTAAGACATGGCCATCGACCTCAGCGTGCTGGGCCGGGTGGACTATGCCGCCACCGTGCAGGCCATGCAGGACCACACGGCGACCCGCACGCCGGAGAGCCGTGATTTGCTCTGGATTTGCGAGCACGATGCGCTTTACACACAAGGGATAGCGGGCAAATCAGATCACATTCTTCGCCCCGGCAACATTCCGGTGGTTGCCACCAACCGGGGCGGGCAGGTCACTTTTCATGGCCCCGGTCAGGTGGTGGCTTACCCGCTGATTGACCTGCAGCGCGCCGGCTATTTCGTCAAGGAATACGTCTATCGCATTGAAGAGGCGGTGATCCGCACACTGGCGCACTTTGGTGTCACGGGCCACCGCGTGGCTGGTGCCCCCGGCATCTATGTGCGCCTGGATGACCCGCACAGCCACGCGCTGCTGCCCCAGCGGCCACAAAAGCGCGTCGGCGCCGCTGCTCCAGTGCCCGAATTTGACGGGCTGGGGAAGATTGCCGCTTTGGGCATCAAGGTCAGCCGGCACTGCACCTACCATGGTGTGGCGCTCAATATCGCCATGGACCTTGAACCCTTTGAGCGCATCAACCCTTGCGGTTACGCAGGATTGCGCACGGTGGACCTTTCTACAATCGGGGTTCAAACCACCTGGGAAGAAGCCGCGCAGGTGCTGGGCCAGCAGCTCAGCATCCGTCTCGCGCCTTGACCACCACCACGCTGCCTACACGCCATGAGCACCCCTGAAGTCGTCCGCGAAGCACAGTCCGCTGAAACCTACAACCCGCTGGCCAAACAGAAGGCCGCAGCCAAACTGTCGCGCATTCCGATCAAGGTGGAACAGGGCGAAGTACTCAAAAAGCCCGACTGGATCCGCGTGAAGGCCGGCTCGCCGACCACGCGCTTCTACGAGATCAAACAGATCCTGCGCGAGAGCAATCTCAACACAGTTTGTGAAGAAGCCTCGTGCCCCAACATCGGCGAATGCTTTGGCAAGGGCACGGCCACCTTCATGATCATGGGCGACAAGTGCACGCGCCGCTGCCCGTTCTGCGATGTGGGCCACGGCCGTCCCGATCCGCTCGACAAAGATGAGCCCCTGAACCTGGCCAAGACGATTGCCGCACTCAAGCTCAAATACGTGGTGATCACCAGCGTGGACCGCGACGATCTGCGCGACGGCGGTAGCGGACATTTTGTGGAGTGCATCCAGAACATCCGCGCACTCTCGCCCCAGACGCAAATCGAGATTCTGGTGCCCGACTTCCGGGGCCGCGACGACCGCGCGCTGGAAATCCTGAACGCTGCGCCGCCCGATGTGATGAACCACAACCTGGAAACCGCGCCGCGCCTGTACAAGGAAGCACGCCCGGGCTCGGATTACCAGTTCAGCCTGAATCTGCTGAAAAAGTTCAAGGCCCTGCACCCCAACGTGCCCACCAAGAGCGGCATCATGGTGGGTCTGGGCGAGACGGACGAAGAGATCTTGCAGGTGATGCGCGACATGCGTGCGCACAACATCGACATGCTGACCATCGGCCAGTATCTGGCCCCCAGCAACAGCCACTTGCCCGTACGCCGCTACGTGCACCCCGAAACCTTCAAGATGTTCGAGGCCGAAGCCTACAAGCTGGGCTTCAGCCATGCCGCTGTGGGCGCCATGGTGCGCAGCAGCTATCACGCCGACCAGCAGGCCCACGCCGCCGGCGTGTAAGCCCTTGATCGGAGCGCAGCCCCGAACAGGCTTGCGCTTCCAACGCTGCGACGAGATGCCACATCTGCTCCGCCTATAGTCGGCGCCATGCAAGCCAATCTCTACGCCTTGGGCGCCATCGCCCTGTGGGCCTCGCTCGCCTCGCTCGGCGTTTCGCTCACGCACATTCCGCCGTTCCTGCTCACGGGCATCGCCCTCATCATCGGCAGTGTGCCCGCATGGCCTTTTGTTCTGCGCGATCCCTCGCAATGGCGCATTCCCGCGCGCACGCTGGCGCTGGGCGTGTATGGCCTGTTTGCTTACCACTTCCTGCTGTTTATCGCGCTGCGCCACGCGCCGCCCGTCGAGGCCAACCTGGTCAACTACCTGTGGCCACTGCTCATCGTGGTCCTGGCACCCGTGGTGTTGCCCGGCGTAGCCCTGCGCCTGCCCCATGTGCTGGCGGCCCTGCTGGGCTTTGGCGGCGCAGCCATTGCCATGGTGGGAGGGCGCGAATTAAGCGGCACGCTGGCCTGGGGCTACCTGCCCGCACTGGCGGCGGCGTTCATCTGGGCCACCTACTCGCTGCTCACCAAGCGTGTGGCGGCCTTCCCCACCACGGCCATTGGCCTGTTCGGACTGGTCTCGGGCGTGCTCTCGCTGCTGTGCCATGTGGTGCTGGAACCGCCCGCTTCGCTGCAGGCGCGCGATTGGGCGCTGCTGGCCGTGCTGGGCCTGGGCCCGCTGGGCGCATCGTTCTTTCTTTGGGATAAGGCGCTCAAGCTCGGGGATGCGCGGCACATCGGCATCCTGAGCTACATCACGCCGCTGGCCTCTACCGCTCTGCTGCTGCTGGTGAGCGGCCGCCCGTTCAGCTGGAGCATTGCCATCTCCACGGCAATGATCATCAGCGCCGCCGTGATGGGCATGCGGGCCCGGTAGAAAATTTGGCCAAAAAGGTCTATAGCGCTTATGGATAAAGCGCAAACAGCTATTATTTATATAGCATGTCAGGCCACAGCCAATGCAGCGGTCACTTCCCCCGCCAGCACTTGCTGTGCCCACGGGGCCAGCTTGCGGATGTCGGCCCGCAAGATCTCTTGCTTCACGGCCAGGATCTGCGCCGGGTGCATCGAAAAACTGCGCAGGCCCAGCCCCAGCAACAGGCGCGTCATGGTCACATCGCCCGCTGTTTCGCCGCACACACACACGCTCTTGCCTTGCGCCTGGCCCTCTGAGATCACGTCGGCCACCAGGCGCAGCACCGCAGGGTGCAAGGGGTCGTACAGATGGGCCACGGCTTCGTCGGCGCGGTCGATGGCCAGGGTGTACTGGATGAGGTCGTTGGTACCGATGGACAAAAAATCGAAATGCTTGAGAAAGCTGCGCACCATCAAGGCGGCTGCTGGCACTTCGATCATGGCGCCCAGCTCGACCGGGCCATACGGCACGCCCCGGGCGTCGAGTTCGGCACGCGCCAACGCCACCTGGGCCAGCGTCTGCTCGATTTCGTGCAGATGCGCCAGCATCGGGAACAGCAACTTCACCTTGCCGTAGGCGGCTGCGCGCAGCACCGCGCGCAGCTGGTTTCGGAACATGGACGGATCGGCCAGGCTCCAGCGAATGGCCCGCAAACCAAGGGCGGGATTGAGGTGCGTGTCCTTGTGGCCCTTGTCCAGTGGTTTGTCGGCGCCCACGTCAATGGTGCGAATGGTGACCGGCAGGCCCTGCATGCCGTCGATGGCTTCGCAATACGCCCGGTATTGCTCGTCTTCACCGGGCAGGTTGCCATTTTTGCCCATGAAGAGGAATTCGCTGCGGAACAGGCCTACGCCCACGGCGCCCGCGCGCACGGCGGCAGCGGCATCGCCAGGCTGCTCGATGTTGGCCAGCAGCTCGACCTTGTGGCCGTCCAGCGTGACCGCGGGCGTGTGGCGCAGGCGCGAGAGGCGCTCGCGCTCCAGCTCGGTCTGGCGCTGGCGAAACCCGTATTCGGCCAGAACGATGGGCGAGGGGTCCACGATCATCACCCCGGCATCGCCGTCGATGATGACCCAGTCGTCCTGGCGCACCAGCTGGCTGGCCGCACGCGCGCCCACCACGGCCGGAATGTCCATGCTGCGCGCCACGATGGCAGTGTGCGAGGTTTTTCCGCCCACGTCGGTCACAAACCCGGCGAAAACGCTCTGCTTGAACTGCAGCATGTCGGCCGGTGACAGGTCGTGCGCCACCAACACCAGGGGCACATCCACGGTGTCATCAAGCAGCAAATCTTGCTGGGTCTTGCGGCGCGGGCTGCTGGCAGGTGGCGCCACGGGGCTGGCCACGCCCTTCATGTAGCGCAGGATGCGCTCGACCACCTGTTCCAGGTCGGCCTTGCGCTCGCGCAGGTATTCGTCTTCCATCTCGTCGAACTGGCGCGCGATCAGCTCGAACTGCGTGGTCAGGGCCCACTCGGCGTTGTACAGGCGCTCGGAAATCCAGTGCTTGACCCCGCTGGTGAGCATCTCGTCCTGTAGCAGCATCAGGTGCACATCCAGCAGCGCGGTCAGTTCGGGCGGCGCATCGGGCGGCATCTCGGCCTGCAGGCGCTGCAATTCATCGGCCACCGCGTTGCGCCCCTGGCGCACCCGCTCGATTTCAGCCGCCACCTGCTCGGGCTGGATGAAATAGTGCGCCACATCCACGCGGCTGGAAGCCACCAGCACGGCCCGGCCGATGGCGATGCCCCGGGCAACCGCAAGTCCGTGGACGGAAAACGTCATCGAAGATCCTTCTCTGGCAACAGTTCAATCACCGCGTCGGCCCCCGCGCACCGGCGGGCACCAGACACGCGCCCGGTGCGCTCACGGGCACGCCTGTCATTCGCCCTCGCCGAACTTGTCGGCGATCAGCGCGAGCAGCGCATCCATGGCCTCTTGCTCGCGCTCACCGATGGTCTCGATTTCCACCTCGGTGCCCATGCCGGCGGCCAGCATCATCACGCCCATGATGCTCTTGGCATTGATGCGGCGATCTCCCCGGCTCATGAAAACATCGCACGGAAAACTGCCCGCCAGCTTGGTCAGCTTGGCAGACGCGCGGGCATGCAGGCCCAGCTTATTGTTGATGGTCGTGTGGGTCTTGATCATGGGAGTTTCGTCGAGTCTGGTTCTGCGGCGCCGCAATGGCCACCTGCATCACACCCTGGGTGCCGCCGACGACAGCGCGGGACACCACGGCGTCAAGGGGCTCTGCCCTGTAGCTCACGGCACGCAGCAGCATCGGCAGGTTCACACCCGCCACCAGGCGCGAGCCCACGCCGTCCACCAGTCGTTGTGCGATGTTGCAGGGCGTGGCGCCAAAAAGGTCGGTCAGCACCAGCGTGGAATGCGTGCCCATTTGCTGCAGCAGGCTGCGCGCCTGCGCGAGGCTGTCTTCTGGTGCGGCGTGGGGTTGCACATCCAGCGCCGCAACGCTGTCGCCGCAGTCAGAAAACACGTGCAAAGCACATTCGCGCAAGGCATGAGCCAGCGGGGCGTGGGCAATGATGAGAATGCTGGTGCTCATGGTGTGATCGTTTGCCTCGCATTATGGCGGCCTGCAACGGTGCCACGGCAGACAAACCGATAGCGGCGCCCCGGGGCAACAGGTTCAATGAAGGGTCAGGCCGGCAAAAAAGGCGTCGGCCACGTCAGGCCGGGGCTTGGCGGTGTACACCACGGCGTGGTAGAGCCGCACCTGGGGGCCCATCGCGCGCGCAAACCACACCCCCTGCACCGTGACGGCGGCGCCGTCCGCGCGCTGCCCCTGCGCCACCAGGCGCGCCGCCGACGGCAGTGGCAGCGTGCCCGGTGGCGCAAATGCCTGCTCGGACAGCACGGTGGCCGCGCCCACACGCGCCAGCGCCGCCGCCCGCCAGTGCGCCAGCGCAGTGTCGGCGCGGGCCGGGTCAGGCAACGCGGCGTGCGAGATGGCAAAGGTGGCGTTATCGGCTTCGCAGCCCGCCATGGCCAGCTCCACCGGCAAACCGGCCATTTCCACGGTGCGCACGGCATGGTCGGGCTTGCACGGCAGGGTGGCAGTGAGTGCGGCGCCGTCAAGCGCCACGCTGCGCCAGTTCAGGGCGGGGCTGCATGCCGCCAGCATCAGGGCGGCAACCCAGGGCAATGTCCGTTTCATGGCTCGATTATCAGCAGCGGCGTGCTTTCGTGCAGTGCGGCACACTGGGCGAACGAACTTTCATGGCTGCCTGAGGTCCATCCAACATGGTCACACAGGGCAGCAGGCGTGGGCAAGAAGTCCTGCACAATGCAGCGTTGGGCGTGGCCCATAGCTTTTGGATGAGGATGTCATGGGTATCAAGCATTGGGCGGTGGGTGCCGCATTGGTGGCTTTTGCGGGCGTGGGGGCGTTTGTGTATCTGGACGCCGGGCGTTCGGTCGCACCGGAATCCACGTTTGTATTGCTGGACGGCTCAAGCCAAACCACCGCCGATCTGCGTGGCAAAGTCACGCTGGTGAATTTCTGGGCCACCAGCTGTACTACCTGCGTAGCCGAGATGCCCGAAATCATCGCCACCCACAACAAATACCACGCCAAGGGTTTTGACACTCTGGCCGTGGCCATGAGTTATGACCCGCCGAGCTACGTGGTGAACTTTGCCGAATCGCGCAAGCTGCCTTTCAAGGTGGCGCTCGACAATACCGGTGCTGTGGCCAAGGCCTGGGGTGACGTGCGCCTCACGCCGTCAACTTTCATCGTGAACAAGCGTGGCGAAATCGTCAAAAGCTTTGTCGGCGCCCCCAACTTTCCGGAACTGCACCAGCTGATTGAAAAACTCCTGGCAGAAAGCTGATCGGACAGCTTGCCCGCGGTTGCACCAAAGGCCTGCATCTCGGAACCAGCCCTTTTCGGTGGTGATGGCCTGCACTCAAATTGCTCTGCAATGCCACGGTGTGTTCGCGGTCGCTGTGTTCGACCGCGAGGGCGCTGTCGTTGCGGAGAACGTTGTGCAGCGTGCAGACCACCATCCCTCCCTGCCGCTACACTGTCTTTTTGACTTCGCCAGCTTGCGTTGTGGATAAGTTACCCGTCACTCTGCTGAACCCGTCCCTGCCGCACGAAATGGACATGGTGCGCGCCATCTTCCGGGAATACGCCGAAAGCCTCGGAATCGACCTGTGTTTCCAGGATTTTGAGAACGAACTCGCGCAGTTGCCTGGCGAGTACGCTGCGCCACGCGGCCACTTGCTGCTGGCCGAGGTGGATGGTGCCATCGCCGGTTGCTGCGCTTTGCGCCCACTTGACACAGCCGATTACCCCAATGCCGCAGAAATGAAACGCCTGTATGTGCGCAAGGCGTTTCGCGGCTTTGGCCTGGGCCGCCAACTGGCCGAAGCGGCGCTCGACGCGGCACGGGCAAAGGGCTACGCCTGCGTGCTGCTCGATACGCTGGACGAAATGGAATCCGCACGGGCCCTGTACGCAGACTTCGGCTTCGTCGAAATCCCACCCTACTATCACAACCCCATTCCCGGGGCGCACTATCTCAAGGCGGATATTATTTAAGCCAAATTGAGCGCCAGCCCTTTTACAACGAGCGCTAGCAGCTACTTATTTAATAGCAAATCAAGCTTTGGCCTGCGCCAGCAATGTGTCGGCATCGCTGACGGCGAATTGCCCTGGCGCTTCCACATTGAGCGTGACGACCTTGCCATCGCGCACCAGCATCGAGTAGCGGTTGCTGCGCAGGCCCATGCCCTTGCCATGAAGATCCAGCGTCAGGCCCGTGGCTTTGGCAAAGGCGGCATCGCCGTCGGCCAGCATGCGCACCTTGTCGCCGGACTTCTGGTCACGCGCCCATGCGCCCATCACAAACGCATCATTCACGCTCACACACCAGATCTCATCGACACCCGCGGCGCGGAACTCGGCAGCCTTGGCCACGTAGCCGGGTACATGTTTGGCTGAGCAGGTGGGAGTGAACGCACCGGGCAATGCAAACAGCGCAATGGTTTTCCCTGCGGTGGCCTTGTCTACCGGCACGGGGTTCGGCCCGATGCTGCAGCCTTCGCCCTCGACTTCCGAGTATTCCATCAGGGTGGTGGCGGGCAGTGTGTCACCGACTTTGATCATGTTCATCTCCAAGGGGCTGGGGGAGTCCGCCGGGGTGCACATTGCATCCCACAAAGCAAAACGACCCACATTGTGGGTCGTTTTGAAGGTCCTTGCAGGCTTACGCCATTAGGGCTTAGAGCAGGCCGGCCTTTTGCACCAGACGGGTAGCAACCCAGTTCTTGGTCTTGGAGAGCGGACGGCTCTCGGTGATTTCGATCGTATCGCCCAGCTTGTACTCGCCATTTTCATCATGGGCGTGGTACTTGCTCGACTTACCGACGATCTTGCCGTAGAGCTCGTGCTTCACACGGCGCTCCACGAGCACCGTTACGGTCTTTTGACGCTTGTCGCTGACCACCTTGCCAACCAAGGTGCGCTTGAGGGATTTTTTAGGTTCCGTCATAGGGGCTCCTTACTTGGCGGCTTGCTTTTCAGCAAGAATGGTCTTGGCGCGAGCGATGTCGCGGCGGGTGGTACGCAACGTGTTGGTGTTACCCAGCTGTTGCGTAGCCTTCTGCATGCGCAGACCGAAATGGGCTTTTTGCAAGGCCTTGATTTCGGTTTCGATGCCGGCGACGTCTTTTTGGCGCAGTTCAGTAGCTTTCATTGCATGTTCTCCTGAATTACGAGCCAATCAGGCGGCTGACAAACGTGGTGCGCAGCGGCAGCTTGGCGGCAGCCAGGCGGAACGCTTCGCGGGCCAGTTCTTCAGGCACGCCCACGATTTCAAAAACGATCTTGCCGGGCTGGATTTCAGCCACGTAATACTCGGGGTTGCCCTTACCGTTACCCATACGCACTTCTGCGGGCTTGGTAGAGATTGGCTTGTCCGGGAACACGCGGATCCAGATACGGCCGCCACGCTTGACGTGACGGGAAATCGCACGGCGTGCAGCTTCGATCTGGCGGGCCGTCAGACGGCCACGATCGGTGCACTTCAGACCGAAATCACCGAACGCAACGGAGGCTCCCCGAGTTGCGACACCAGTGTTCCGGCCCTTTTGCTCCTTGCGGTATTTGCGGCGAGCGGGTTGCAGCATCTTTATTCTCCTTTGCCGTCCGCTGCTGTAGCGGGCGCGTCAACTTTACGAACGCGCTTAACGGCGGTTGCGTCGGCGCCACCGGCACCAACGGGCTTGTCGCTGCCATCGGCAGGGGCGCTGTTGGCGCCCACGGGACGACGTGGACCACCACGGCCAGCACCTGGACGATCGCCACCTGGGCGGCCATCACGGCGTGGGCCACGTGGGCGACGCTCTTCTTCCGGACGTGGGGTTTCCACGGCTGGCAGATCATTGCGACCCAGGGTGTCACCCTTATAGACCCAGACCTTGACGCCGATCACACCATAGGTGGTCTTGGCTTCAGAGGTACCGTAGTCAATATCGGCACGCAGTGTGTGAAGTGGCACGCGGCCTTCACGGTACCACTCGCAACGAGCGATTTCGATACCGTTCAGACGACCGGACGACATGATCTTGATGCCCTGGGCACCCAGACGCATGGCGTTCTGCATGGCACGCTTCATGGCGCGACGGAACATGATGCGCTTTTCGAGCTGCTGCGTGATGCTGTCGGCGATCAGCTTGGCATCGATTTCGGGCTTGCGCACTTCTTCGATGTTCACTGCAACCGGCACGCCCAAGCGAGCCGCGAGTTCCTTCTTAAGGTTCTCGATGTCTTCACCCTTCTTGCCGATCACCACGCCCGGACGTGCCGAGTAAATGGTGATGCGGGCGTTCTTGGCAGGACGCTCGATCAGGATGCGCGACACAGCGGCGTTCTTCAACTTGGCCTTCAGGTACTCACGCACCTTGATGTCTTCGGCCAGCATGCCCGCGAAATCACGGTTGCTGGCGTACCAACGGCTGGACCAGTTGCGGCTGACCGCAAGGCGGAAGCCGGTAGGATGGATTTTCTGTCCCATAGTCTTCCTTGGCCTCAGTTACCAACCGTCACGTACACATGGCACGTGGGTTTGCTGATGCGGTTGCCGCGGCCTTTGGCGCGCGCGGTGAAGCGCTTGAGCGTGGTGCCTTGTTCGACGTAGATGGTCTTGACCTTCAGTTCGTCGATGTCAGCGCCATCGTTGTGTTCTGCGTTGGCGATAGCCGATTCCAGAACCTTCTTGACGATTCCCGCAGCTTTTTTCTGCGTGAAAGTCAGGATGTTCAGGGCCTGGTCCACCTTCTTGCCGCGGATCAGATCAGCGACCAGACGGCCTTTGTCGACCGACAGACGGACGCCCCGGAGGACTGCACGTGTTTCAGACATGGTCGTTCCTTATTTCTTCTGGACTTTTTTGTCCGCGGGGTGACCCTTGAAGGTGCGCGTCAGGGCGAATTCGCCCAGCTTGTGGCCCACCATCTGGTCGGTGACGTAGACAGGTACGTGCTGCTTGCCGTTGTGCACGGCAATGGTCAGACCGATGAACTCGGGCAGGACCATGGAGCGACGCGACCAGGTCTTCACTGGTTTCTTATCCTTGGTGGCAATGGCTTTTTCGACCTTGGCCAACAAGTGATGGTCAACAAATGGACCCTTTTTGAGAGAGCGAGTCATCTGTTACCCCTTACTTCTTGCGACGCGACACAATCATTACCTGTGTGCGCTTGTTGTTACGGGTGCGATAACCCTTGGTCAGATTGCCCCAAGGATCGACTGCATGACGGCCTTCGCCGGTGCGGCCTTCGCCACCACCGTGAGGGTGATCCACCGGGTTCATGGCAACGCCACGAACCGTAGGACGAATACCCATCCAGCGCTTCACACCGGCTTTGCCGAGTTGGCGCAGGCTGTGCTCTTCGTTGGCCACTTCGCCAATGGTGGCGCGGCATTCGATATGAATCTTGCGGACTTCACCGGAACGCATACGCACCTGGGCGTAAATGCCTTCACGGGCCAGCAAGGTTGCCGAAGCACCTGCCGAGCGAGCGATTTGCGCACCGGCACCGGGCTTGAGCTCGATGCAGTGAATGGTCGAACCCACGGGGATGTTGCGAATCGGCAGCGTGTTGCCTGCGCGGATCGGGGCTTCCGAACCGCTCATCAGCGTTGCGCCGGCTTCCAGACCACGCGGAGCGATGATGTAGCGACGCTCGCCGTCGGCATAGCACACCAGAGCGATGTGGGCCGTACGGTTTGGGTCGTACTCGATGCGCTCAACCTTGGCAGCAATGCCGTCCTTGTTGCGCTTGAAGTCCACCACGCGGTAGTGGTGCTTGTGACCACCGCCCTTGTGGCGGGTGGTGATGTGACCGTTGTTGTTACGACCGGCTTTCTGGAATTGTGGTTCCAGCAATGGGGCGTACGCCTCACCCTTGTACAGGTGGTCACGTGTAACCTTCACCACAGCACGTTGGCCGGGCGAGGTGGGTTTCATTTTTACGACAGCCATGATTACGCAGCCTCCCCGGACAGGTTCAGCTCTTGACCTGGTTGCAGCGTGACATAGGCCTTGCGAACATTGTCGCGGCGACCCACGGTCTTGCCAAAACGCTTGGTCTTGCCTTTGGTGTTTACCACAGAGACGCCCTTGACCTCGACCTTGAACATCAATTCCACAGCGGCCTTGATTTCTGGCTTGGTTGCGTTCTGCAGCACCTTGAACGTCACAGCATTGGACTTCTCGGCAACCATGGTGGCCTTTTCAGACACGATGGGAGCGACCAGCACCTGCATCAGACGACCTTCGTCAAACTTGAGTGTGCTCATGCGAACATCTCCTTGAGTTTGTCGATTGCACCCTTGGTGACGAGCACTTTCTTGAAACGCACCAGCGACACGGGGTCGGCATAACGTGGCTCAACGACGAGCACGTTCACCAAATTGCGCGAGGCCAGGTACAGGTTTTCATCCACTTCGTCGGCAATCACCATCACCGATTGCAGATTCATTGCCTTGAACTTGTCGGCCAGGACCTTGGTCTTGGGCGAATCAAGCTTCAGGGAATCGACCACAGCCAGACGGCCTTCACGGGCGAGCTGCGACAGGATCGCAGACATGCCGGCGCGGTACATCTTCTTGTTGATCTTTTGCGTGAAGTTTTCGTCAGGCATGTTCGGGAAAATCCGACCGCCTCCGCGCCACAGAGGCGAGGAAGTCATACCTGCACGTGCGTTACCCGTACCCTTTTGCTTGAAAGGCTTCTTGGTCGAGTGACGGACTTGCTCGCGATCCTTCTGAGCGCGAGTGCCTTGGCGTGCGTTGGCCTGATAGGCCACCACGATCTGGTGCACCAGATCTTCGTTGTATTCACGACCGAACACGGTTTCAGGCGCTTCGAATTTCGAAGCGGCTTGGCCTTGGTCATTCAGGAGTTCGAGCTGCATTAGTTCGCTCCTTTGGATTTGGCCTTGACCGCTGGACGCACCGTCACGAACCCACCCTTGGAGCCCGGAATAGCGCCCTTGATCAAGAGCAGTTGACGCGCTTCGTCGATGCGGATGACATCGAGGTTTTGCGTGGTCTTGGTGACATCACCGAGGTGACCCGTCATGCGCTTGCCGGGGAACACGCGACCGGGGTCTTGTGCCATACCGATAGAGCCAGGCACATTGTGCGAACGGCTGTTACCGTGCGACGCGCGCTGCGAGCTCATGTTGTGACGCTTGATGGTACCGGCGTAGCCCTTACCGATCGAAGTGCCTTGCACGTCGACCTTTTGACCCACGGAAAACACGGACGTCACGGCCACCGACGCGCCAGCTTGGTACTGGGCTGCGGTATCTGCGGTCACGCGGAATTCCTGGATGATCTCACCGGCTTCCACACCTGCCTTGGCAAGGTGACCGGCTTCTGGCTTGGTCACGCGCGATGCTTTGCGCGAGCCGAACGTGACCTGCAGGGCCACGTAGCCATCGTTCTCTTGGGTTTTGATCTGGGTTACGCGGTTGTTGGACACATCCACCACCGTGACAGGCACTGCGTCCCCGTCATCGGTGAACAGACGCATCATGCCCACCTTGCGACCCAGCAACCCCAGGGAGTTGCTCAGACTCATTTGTTTCTCCAAAACTTCCACCGCCACAACTTCAATTGGCTGCGGCGTTTGCACTCGCGTGCATGAAAGGCGGTTGATAAAACCTCACCTTTTTGACACCGTTTGTACGGCGCAAATTAGGCGAAGCCCTAAAGTATAACGCGAACCGCTTTTTCAAGCAAGTTCGCGTTAGGAAGACGTGGCACCACTGGCAAGCCAGCAGCACCGCGGTCTTTTTACTGCAGCTTGATTTCGACGTCCACACCAGCGGGCAGGTCGAGCTTCATCAAGGCGTCCACCGTCTTGTCGGTGGGATCCACGATGTCCATCAGACGCTGGTGCGTGCGGATCTCGAGCTGGTCACGGCTGGTCTTGTTGACGTGCGGCGAGCGCAGGATGTCAAAACGCTTCATGCGCGTTGGCAGGGGCACGGGGCCCTTGACAATGGCGCCGGTGCGCTTGGCGGTATCAACGATCTCGGCAGCGGACTGGTCGATCAGCTTGTAGTCAAACGCCTTCAGGCGGATGCGGATTTTTTGCTTGGACATGGCAAGTTCCTTGTTCTGCTTAAAACTTAAGCAATGATCTTGGCCACGACGCCAGCGCCCACGGTGCGGCCGCCTTCACGGATGGCGAAACGCAGGCCTTCTTCCATGGCGATGGGGTTGATCAGCTTCACAGTGATCGACACGTTGTCGCCAGGCATGACCATTTCCTTGTCGGCTGGCAGCTCGATGGCGCCAGTCACGTCGGTCGTGCGGAAGTAGAACTGAGGGCGGTAGTTGTTGAAGAAAGGCGTGTGACGGCCGCCTTCGTCCTTGCTCAGCACATACACCTCAGCGGTGAAGTGGGTGTGGGGCTTGATCGAGCCGGGCTTGCACAGCACTTGGCCGCGCTCCACGTCTTCACGCTTGGTGCCGCGCAGCAGCAGACCGACGTTGTCGCCAGCCTGGCCCTGGTCCAGCAGCTTGCGGAACATTTCCACGCCGGTGCAGGTGGTCTTGACGGTGTCTTTGATACCGACGATTTCGATTTCTTCGCCGACCTTGATGATGCCGCGCTCGATACGGCCGGTCACCACGGTGCCGCGACCGGAGATGGAGAACACGTCTTCCACGGGCATCAGGAAGGCGCCGTCCACAGCACGCTCGGGCGTGGGGATGTAGGTGTCCAGTGCTTCAGCCAGCTTCATGATGGCTTCTTCGCCCAGCGGACCCTTGTCGCCTTCCAGGGCGAGCTTGGCGGAACCACGAATGATCGGGGTGTCGTCGCCAGGGAAGTTGTATTTGTCGAGGAGCTCGCGCACTTCCATTTCGACGAGTTCGAGCAGCTCTTCGTCGTCCACCATGTCGCACTTGTTCAGGAACACGATGATGTAAGGCACGCCCACCTGGCGGGCCAGCAGGATGTGTTCACGGGTCTGTGGCATCGGGCCGTCAGCGGCCGAGCACACCAGGATGGCGCCGTCCATCTGGGCAGCGCCGGTGATCATGTTCTTCACATAGTCAGCGTGACCGGGGCAGTCGACGTGGGCGTAGTGGCGGTTGGCCGTTTCGTATTCGACGTGGGCGGTGTTGATCGTGATGCCGCGGGCCTTTTCTTCAGGCGCTGCGTCGATCTGATCGTAGGCCTTGGCTTCGCCGCCGAACTTGGCGGACAGCACCGTGGCGATGGCCGCCGTCAGTGTGGTCTTGCCATGGTCCACGTGACCGATGGTGCCCACGTTGACGTGGGGCTTGGTGCGTTCAAACTTACCTTTTGCCATTTTTAATTCTCCAAAGAGCGATGCCTGTGTATTGGTTTAACGTCTGCATCCGGTTGCTGATTCGCCCTGCACAGGCAACGGGGCGGCACCGGATCGCAGATTGCAAAAATAATTTGCTACTAAGTTTATAGCTACTAACGCTTACTGGATAAGCGCCAGCGGCCTTTTCAGCAAAGTCGATGGGGACACAACAGCGAAGCTGGCATTGCCCCCCAGGACTTATTTGGAGCGCGCAGCCATGATGGCTTCCGACACATTGCGCGGTGCTTCGCTGTAGTGCTTGAATTCCATCGAGTAGGTGGCGCGACCTTGCGTTGCGGAACGCAGCGTGGTCGAGTAGCCGAACATTTCCGACAGTGGCACTTCGGCCTTGATGGCCTTGCCGCCGCCAGGAATGTCTTCCATGCCTTGCACCATGCCGCGACGCGAGGACAGATCGCCCATCACGTTACCGGCGTAGTCTTCAGGCGTTTCCA
This sequence comes from Acidovorax sp. JHL-3, assembly GCF_000526295.1. Taxonomy (NCBI): domain Bacteria; kingdom Pseudomonadati; phylum Pseudomonadota; class Betaproteobacteria; order Burkholderiales; family Comamonadaceae; genus Acidovorax; species Acidovorax sp. JHL-3. Next base: position 1,091,280 of record NZ_JAFU01000001.1, on the reverse strand, counting down.
CTTCCACGGCCATCATGGGCTCCAGAATCACGGGGTTGGCCTTGCGGCAACCTTCCTTGAAACCGAAGATGGCAGCCATCTTGAACGCGAGTTCGTTCGAGTCCACATCGTGGTACGAACCGAAGTGCAGCGTGACCTTGACGTCGACCACCGGGTAGCCGGCCAGTACGCCTTGCGTGACGGCTTCGTTGATACCCTTTTCCACGGCCGGGATGAATTCGCGAGGAACCACACCGCCCTTGATGGCGTCGACGAACTCGATGCCCTTGCCGGCTTCGTTGGGTTCGATCTTGAGCACAACGTGGCCGTACTGGCCCTTGCCGCCCGACTGGCGCACGAACTTGCCTTCGGCCTCTTCCACCGTCTTGCGGATGGTTTCGCGGTAGGCCACCTGGGGCTTGCCGACGTTGGCTTCCACGCCGAACTCGCGCTTCATGCGGTCCACGATGATTTCCAGGTGCAGCTCGCCCATACCGGCGATCAGCGTCTGGCCCGATTCTTCGTCGGTCTTCACGCGGAAGGATGGATCTTCGGCAGCAAGGCGTTGCAGCGCGATGCCCATCTTTTCCTGGTCGGCCTTGGTCTTGGGTTCGACAGCCTGCGTGATCACAGGCTCGGGGAACACCATGCGCTCCAGAATGATCGGTGAGTCGATGTCGCTCAGCGTTTCACCGGTAGTCACGTCTTTCAGACCCACACAGGCAGCGATGTCGCCGGCGCGGATTTCATCGACTTCGACGCGGTCGTTCGCCATCATCTGCACGATACGGCCAATACGCTCTTTCTTGCCCTTGACCGAGTTGAAAACGGTGTCGCCCTTGGTCAGAACGCCCGAATACACGCGCACGAAGGTCAACTGACCAACAAACGGGTCGGTCATCAGCTTGAACGCCAGTGCCGAGAACTTTTCGCCGTCGTCAGCCTTGCGGGTGACTGGGTTTTCATCTTCGTCGGTACCCGTCACGTCCGGAATGTCCGTCGGTGCTGGCAGGTAGTCGATGACGGCGTCCAGCATGCGTTGCACGCCCTTGTTCTTGAACGCGGTACCGCACAGCATGGGGTGGATTTCGGTGGCAATGGTGCGCTGGCGCAGACCCGCCTTGATTTCCTCTTCGCTCAAGTCACCTTCTTCCAGGTACTTGTTCATCAGCTCTTCAGTGGCTTCGGCTGCGGCTTCCACCATCTTCTCGCGCCATTCCTTGGCGGTTTCGAGCAGGTCGGCGGGAATTTCTTCGTAGGCGAACTTCATGCCCTGCGAGGCTTCATCCCAGATGATGGCCTTCATCTTGAGCAGATCAACCACGCCCTGGAACTTGTCTTCGGCACCAATCGGGATCACGACGGGCACAGGGTTGGCCTTCAGGCGCAGCTTCATCTGCTCGACGACCTTGAAGAAATTGGCGCCGGTGCGGTCCATCTTGTTCACAAAGGCCAGACGGGGCACCTTGTACTTGTTGGCTTGGCGCCAGACGGTTTCCGACTGGGGCTGCACGCCACCCACAGCGCAGTACACCATGCAGGCGCCATCGAGCACGCGCATGGAACGCTCGACTTCAATCGTGAAGTCCACGTGACCGGGGGTGTCGATGATGTTAAAGCGGTGCTCGGGGTAGGACAGGTCCATGCCCTTCCAGAAGCAGGTCACGGCAGCGGAAGTGATCGTGATGCCACGCTCTTGCTCTTGCTCCATCCAGTCCGTGGTGGCAGCGCCGTCATGCACCTCACCCAGCTTGTGGGTCACGCCGGTGTAGAAAAGAATACGTTCGGTGGTCGTGGTCTTGCCAGCGTCAATGTGGGCCGAGATACCGATATTGCGGTAGCGCTCGATGGGAGTCTTGCGAGCCATGGTGGATCCTTGGATGGTTCGTGTTATTCGGGGGCGGGCCCAGCATTCTGACGCTGCAACCCGTCAATTTTGTGACCGCCTCAATCGCCACAAGGCTGCAGGCAAAAATGCCGGCAGCCTTGCGAAGGACGACGAGAGCGGTTCGTCGACTTAGAAGCGGAAGTGGCTGAATGCCTTGTTGGCTTCGGCCATGCGGTGCACTTCGTCACGCTTCTTCATGGCGCCGCCACGGCCTTCAGTGGCCTCGAGCAGTTCGTTGGCCAGGCGTTGGGCCATGGACTTTTCGCCACGCTTGCGGGCGGCTTCCTTGATCCAGCGCATCGACAGAGCCAGGCGACGGACAGGACGCACTTCCACAGGCACCTGGTAGTTGGCACCACCGACGCGGCGGGACTTCACTTCAACCATGGGCTTGACGTTGTTGATGGCAACAGTGAAAGCTTCCAGAGGGTCTTTATCAGGGTGCTTCTTCTCGATCAGTTCCAGGGCACCATAAATGATGCGCTCTGCAACAGCCTTCTTGCCGCCTTCCATGATCACGTTCATGAATTTGGACAGCTCTACATTGCCGAACTTTGGATCCGGCAGGATTTCACGTTTGGGGACTTCGCGACGACGTGGCATTTTTTCACCTCATTCTTGCTTCAGTTGGCATCTTTTCAGACACCGCGAGAGCCATTCAGGACTCCCACTTACTCGACCCACGCAGACATTTGCGCTTGGGGTCACTACGCTGCATCACCGCGCCACGCGGGAAACAGCACCTTTTATATCGATCAACCGCAGGCTTATTTGGCCTTTGGCTTCTTGGCACCGTACTTGGAGCGCGACTGCTTGCGGTCTTTCACGCCTTGCAAATCGAGCGAACCGCGCACGATGTGGTAACGCACACCGGGCAAGTCCTTGACACGACCGCCGCGAACTAGCACGACGCTGTGTTCTTGCAGGTTGTGGCCTTCGCCGCCGATGTAGGAAATGACTTCGAAACCGTTGGTCAGGCGAACCTTGGCGACCTTCCGCAGAGCGGAGTTAGGCTTCTTAGGCGTCGTGGTGTACACACGGGTGCACACGCCACGGCGCTGTGGAGAGTTTTGCATCGCAGGGCTTTTGGAGTTGGTCGTTTCGACCTGACGCCCCTGACGCACGAGCTGGTTAATGGTTGGCATGAATACGTCCCTAAACGTGAAATGCTTCGTGAAAGCGAAAACGTGAATCCCTTCGGAAATTCCGAAAAGCCTTCTAATGTAGCAGGGCAGACCTCAACGGGCAAGCCCCGTAGAGCTCGGCCCTGCCACTGCTGCATCTATCTGATTGATAGAAACTACCGTCAAATTGATGCTTTGCGCTTATGGGTTAAGCGCCGACAGCTATCTTTTTTGATGACCGACAGCACAATGCGGTTACTTGATCCACAACCGGATCGCATCCCAGGCCCGGCCCAGAACACCCGCCTGCTCGACGCCATCCAGCGCCACCAGCGGCACTTCGGTCAGCGGCTGGTCGCCCAGCACGACCTTGAGCGAGCCAATCGCCTGGCCCTTGGTGAAGGGCGCCACCAATGGGTCCTGGCGCACGATCTGGGTGGTGACCTTGCCGGCGCTGCCCGAAGGCACAGCCACCACGATGGCCTCAGCGCGGCCGATCCGGATGGTGCTTTCTGTACCCTTCCACACTGCGGGTGTGGCCACGGGCTGGCCCGCATCGAACAGCTTGACGGCATCAAAGGCGGTGTAGCCCCAGTTCAGGAGCTTTTGGCTTTCGTTGGCGCGGGCGCTCTCGCTGGCGGCGCCCAGCACGATGGACAGCAGGCGGCGCTGCCCCACGTTGGGGAAATCGCGCTTGGAGGTGGCCACCAGACAGTAACCGGCAGCAGCGGTGTGACCGGTCTTGAGGCCGTCCACCGTAGGATCGCGGAACAGCAGCATGTTGCGGTTGTTGCCGTTGGATGCGGGCGTGCCGGGGTAGCTGTATTGCTTGGTGGCGTAGTAATGCATGAACTCCGGGAAGTCCTGCATGAGCCGGGTCGCCAAGGTGGCCAGGTCACGCGCCGTGGTGGTGTGCCCGGGTTCCGTCAACCCCTCGGGGTTCTTGTAGACCGTGCCCTTCATGCCCAGGGCCTGCGCCTGGTCGTTCATGAGCTTGACGAAATTCTCAACCGTGCCGCCCACGCCTTCGGCCAGCGCCATGGTGGCGTCGTTGCCAGACTGCACGATCATGCCCTTGAGCAGATCGTCCACAGGCACCTGCATCTTGGGGTCGATGAACATGCGCGAGCCGGGCATCTTCCAGGCGCGCACGCTCACGGGGAGCTTCTGGTCCAGCGTGACCTTCTTGGCGCGCAGCGCATCAAACACCAGATAGCCCGTCATGAGCTTGGTGAGCGAGGCCTGCTCCACCGGCGCATCAATGTCTTTGGCGGCCAACACCTGGTTGGCCGTCACATCGACCAGCATGTAGGTGCGTGCGGCGATCTCGGGGGGCTGGGGCGCCTGGGCGTGGGCCCAGAAGGCGGCGGGCGCGACCGCAGCAAAAAGGGCCAGGGATCGCAGTGCGGGCAGGATTCGTTTCATGGGGCAGAAAAATGGGGCGCAAGGCCCGGGGATAAAAAACACAAAAGGTGAAGCCTGAAAACGCCGCCTGGGGCGCGCAGGCCCCGCAACGGCCCAGGCTTCACCGCCCAGACTGGAGGTGGCGCACCACCAGATTCTTCAGCAGGGTCAATTGTCCGTGAAAGAAATGGCCGCCACCGGGGACGACTGTGACAGGCAGTATCTGGGGCCGTGCCCAGTCGAGGACAGCCGACAGCGGCACGGTGTCGTCGAGCTCGCCATGCAGCACCAGCGTGCGCAGATGGGCTTCGGGCGGCACGGGGGCCACGGTGAAGCGGCTTGCTGCGGTGCCAACCAGCACCGCCTGCGCCACCTCGCGCTCGCCCCACAGGGCGGCCAGTGCGTGGCTGGTGACAAAAGCGCCAAACGAGAAACCTGCCAGCGCTATCGGGCCCTGGGGCGCCACCTGCTGCACCACGGCCAGCAGATCCTGCAGCTCGCCGCGCCCCTCGTCGTGTACGCCGGCGCTGGCGCCCACACCCCGAAAATTGAACCGCACCGTCGTCCAGCCGCATTGGGTGAAGGCGCGCGCCAAGGTCTGCACCACCTTGTTGTCCATGGTGCCGCCAAACAGTGGATGGGGATGGGCCAGGATGGCCACGCCACGGGGGGCCGCGCCGTCGGGCAGGGACGCTGCATCGCGGGCTGCCTCGATGGCTCCTGCGGCGCCGCTCAGCGTCAGGCGTTCGGTTTGTACATTCAAGGTTTACTACTTATTTAATAGCACATAGCGCTTATCAAATAAGCGCCAGACGCCAAAAACACGGTTCTCTTCTATTTCGGGTGGCGTACAACATTCCCCACTGAGTCCATGGTCAGGCCCTTGCTTTTAGCAGAGGATTGCCCGGCAGGTGGGTAAGTTTGCCGGCGATCAGGAACGCCATGGCGATGAAGTGATCGGTCGTGCCGTATCCCCGCGCCTTGGCCTTGGCCGCTTGAAGCAACGAGTTGACTGCTTCCACATAGCCGGTGTGCAAGTGGGCTGCGTCAAACGCCTTGAGGATCCCGGCCCAGTGCTGCTTGATGGTCTTGGCCAGATCCTTGAAGGGTGCCAAGCGGCTGCGCTGTGCCCAGTGCAGCCACTTTGTGAGGGCCTGCGCACTTTGCTCTGCTGCATCAGAGCGTGCACTTCTGTAGATGTCACGCAGCGCCTCCTTCAGTCGCCACGCTCTGGCGGTCTTCAATCGGGTGTGGGGCAGCCAATCCATCTTGTCCTGCTCCTTGAGCGTCCACCTGGCCTTGTCTTTGAGCCAGCACCAGCGGGTCTTCTTGAGCCAGCGCTCGCCCCGGGCTTCCTCGCGGCGCACGGCATCGACCGCCCGGTTGGCCAGTTGCACCACATGGAATCCGTCAAAGGCGATGGCCGCCGTCGGCAGGTGCTGGGCGGCCCCTGCGATGAAGGCTTTGGACATGTCCATGCACACCACCTCGATGGCCTGTGGCTGGCCTTGGTGGCTCTTGAGGTCTTCGGTAAATCGCTGCACGGTGCTGGCATCCTTGCCAGGCGTGGCATGGATCAGCCGTGCTTTGTCCAGATCGTGCACCAGCGTGATGTAGCTGTGGCCTTTGGCGCAGCTGGTCTCATCAATACCGATGACCTTGACATTCGCGTAGCTCTCCTGGGCCCGGGCCAAACAGACATGGGCGTCGATCTGGCGCCACACGGTGTTGTCCGCACAGCGCAGGATGCGTGCGCACGCCGACACCGGCATCTCCCGGGCCAGCGTCAGTGCCAGCGCCTCGAACATGAGCGTGAAGCGGCTACCCTCGCGTGCCCAGGGCACGCTCAGTTGGGTGGCGGCACCGCAGACGCTGCAGGCCACGCGGGGCAGCGAGCAGTGCACGTAGGCCTCAAACTGAAAGAAGTCCAGATGCCGCCAGCTGCGCTGGCGGTGGTCATGGAGCTTTTGATCAGCAGCCGAGCACGCCGGGCAAGCTGCACTGGTGGCCTGCCAGACAACGTACAGGTCGATGCGGCTGCGCTCCACGTCCAGTTCAACACGCTCGACCGCCCAGGGGGCTGCAAGGCCTAACGCTTGGCAAAACAATGCTTCTTGCATCGGAACGGCTCCTGTTCAGGGGGTGTCAACAGATTTTTTTGAACTGTAGCGCTCCACCCGAAACGGAAGAGAGCCAAAAACACTCAAAACACACAGAGCAGCGCTCAGCGCCCCAGTTCTGCCGGCGTGACCAGGCGATGGACGATCTTGCCGTTCTTGAGGTGCGATTCCACGATTTCATCCACATCGTTGGCATCTACATAGGAATACCAGGTTCCCTCGGGGTACACCACAGCCACGGGGCCGGCTGCGCAGCGGTCCAGGCAACCCGCCTTGTTCACCCGCACCTTGCCGGGGCCCGCCAGCCCAGCGGCCTTGACCTGATCTTTGCACCGATCAAACGCCTCCTGGGCGCCGTGGTGGGCACAACTGTTTTCGCCGTTGGCACGGTCGTTCAGGCAAAAAAAGATGTGGCGGGCGAAATAGCCAGGCGCTGCGGCGGGTGTGGAGGGGGTGTCGCTCATGGGGACATTCTAGTTTTTCGGCTCCCGGCGCGACACCCGAAAGAACACATACGCCAGTGCGGCATAAGGCCACAGCCAGCCGACCCACTGGCCCAGGCCAAAAAATCGGATGAACCGCCCCTGCTCCCAGATTTGTAGCGTCTGGGCAAAATAGGCACTGGTGGGCGCCTGGTTGAGCAGCCCCAGGTGCCACGCCAATGCCAGCAGCAGCACCGCCGCACTGGCGCGCCGCGGCAAAGCCAGCAGCATCGCCGCCAGCGCCAGCGCAGCCCACACCCCCACACGCGTGGGCAAACCCAGCCAGCTCCAGGCGTGCAAAGGCCCCCAGCTCAAAGCCGCCGACAGGGCCGTCACCCCGATGCCCACCACCACCACGGCAAGGGCAAAAAGGGCCCGGCGCCCCACATGGCGAATGACGCAATACCCAAGCAGGCAGGGGATCAGCAGCCCCAGCGTCACGCACAGCAGCTCGCCGCCCGGGGACAAGGGCTCCAGTGGCACGTCGCGCACCGGCAACCAGCCAAGAAAGGGGGTGTCGGCCAGCATGTCTTCAAGGCCCAGCTCCAGCCGCTCCAGCACCTGGCCCAGGCCAAAAGGCACGGCCGCCGGAAACAACAGCGCCATGGGCCACAGCGCCAGCAGCACCAGTGCTCCGCGCGCATCCTGCACAAACCAGCGGGCGCGGAAATCGCTCCAGCGGTCGATGGCTCCCCAGCGCTCCAGCAGCGCTGCCGCGCACGCCCCCGCGAGCGCGCCGATGGCGTTGAGCAGAAGGTCCAGATTGGAGGGCACACGCCGGGGCAGATAGATCTGCAGGTATTCCATCAGCAGCGACAGCAAAGCGCCCGCCAGCGCTGCCAGCAGCACCGCCCAGCGCTCGTGCCCCCAGCGCAGCAGCGCCAGCGCCAGCAAAAAACCCAGGGGAACGTAACCCGCCACGTTGACGGCGACATCAAACCCCGTCCAGTACGGCGGCGGCAATGGGGCCGACAAAAAAATCCAGGGATCGATGCCCTGATCGCGCCAGCCGTCAAAGGGGAACAGGCTGGCAAAAACAATCAGCGCCGCATGAATCAGCGCAAGCGGCCAGGCAGAGGTTTTGTGCACCGGCGCGGCCCCAGGGTGTCAGAACGGCTTGACCACCACCAGCACCACAGCCACCAAAAGCATCAGCACGGGCGCTTCGTTGAACCAGCGAAACCACACATGGCTCTTTCGGCTGCTGCCGGCGATGAGCTTGCGCAGCAGCACGGCGCAGGCATGGTGGTAGCCAATCACCAGCACCACCACGAACAGCTTGGCGTGCATCCAGCCATTGCCCGGCCCCCAGCCGATGCCATAGCCCAGCCACAGCCACAGGCCGAGCGCCACGGCCGGCATTGCCAGCAGCGTAGTGAAGCGCAGCAGCTTGCGCGCCATCAGCACCAGTCGGTCGCGCTCGGCCACCGAGCCGGGCGCCACCATAGCCAGATTGACGAAGATGCGCGGCAGATAGAAAAGGCCGGCAAACCAGCTGGCCACGAAAACGATGTGAAGGGCTTTGATCCAGAGCATGCCCGCAGTTTAAGGGCCTGCGCGCACGGCCACGGCCAACCCGCACCAGCCCGGCACGTCCGCCGGGCCACGGCCGCCTTTTTTTGCAGCGCAACTCACCACAGCGCCGCCCCGGCCGCCGTCCCGTGGGGCGGGACGAAGCGACGCAGGGGGCTTCATAATTCCACCATGCACCTCTCCAGCCCCACCCCCTTTCCGCAAAGCCGCCCACGCCGCCTGCGCCGTGACAGCTTTACCCGCAACCTGGTGCGCGAGCACGCCGTCACGCCCCACGACCTGATCTATCCCGTGTTCGTGCACGAGGGCCAGAACCAGCGCGAGGCCGTGGCGTCCATGCCCGGCGTGGACCGCCTGAGCCTGGATCTGCTGCTGCCGGTGGCCGAAGACTGCGTGAAGCTCGGCATTCCGGTGCTGGCGCTGTTCCCGGCCATCGACCCCGCCCTCAAAACACCCGACGGCAAGGAGGCGCTCAACCCCGACGGCCTGATCCCGCGCGTGGTGCGGGCGCTGAAAAAAGAGTTTCCTGACCTGGGCGTGATGACCGACGTGGCGCTCGACCCCTACACCAGCCACGGCCAGGATGGCGTGCTCGACGACACCGGCTACATCATCAATGACGAAACGGTGGAGATCCTCACCGGCCAGGCCCTCACCCACGCCGAAGCGGGCGTGGACATCGTGGCGCCCAGCGACATGATGGACGGGCGCATCGGCGCGATCCGCGAGGCGTTTGAGGTGCAGGGCCACATCCACACCCGCATCATGGCCTACAGCGCCAAATACGCGAGCGCGTTTTACGGCCCCTTCCGCGACGCCGTGGGCACGCGCGGCGCACTGGGCAAGAGCAACAAGTTTGTCTACCAGATGGACCCGGGCAACAGCGACGAGGCCCTGCGCGAAGTGGCGCTGGACATCGCCGAAGGCGCCGACATGGTGATGGTCAAGCCCGGCATGCCCTACCTGGACATCGTGCGGCGCGTGAAGGACGAGTTCCGCGTGCCCACCTTCGCCTACCAGGTGAGCGGCGAATACGCCATGATCAAGGCGGCAGCCGCCAACGGCTGGCTCGACCACGACGCCGTGATGATGGAAAGCCTGCTGGCCTTCAAGCGCGCAGGCGCCGATGGCGTGCTGACCTACTTTGCCCGCGACGTGGCTCGTTTGCTCCTAAAATAATAGCTATTGGCGCTTATCCAATAAGCGCCAGAGGCCATTTTCACCCCAAATTGAGCGGCATGCGCATCTTCCACATCCACGCCGGTGGCGCGATCGAGCTGAACGCGCTGCCGAGCCAGCCACCCGGCCAGGGGTTTTTCTGGGTGTCTTGCGCACGCACCGTCTTCAGCACACAGCTGGGCCAGATCCAGGCCTCGCTGCAGGCCATCACCGGCCTGCAAGTGGTGGACCTGCATGTCTCGGACCTGCTCAATGCGCAGCTGCCATCGCGCTACGACTACACCTCGCAATACGACCTGCTGGTTTTTCGCCGCCTGGCCGCCCTGCCGCCCACCGCCGAGCCAGGCCACCCGGAAGGTGCGGCTGTGGCACCGATGCGGCGCAGCGGCCCCCCGGTGCTGCGCCGCATCGACACCAGCCCGGTGGGGTTTGCCATGTTTGACCATGTGCTGCTGTCGGTGCACCCCACCGACTGCACCGTGCGCGATGCCTACGCCGCGCGCCTGCTGGCCACCGCCTCCACCGATCTGCACGAGGGCCGCGCCAGCCCGGCACCCGGTGTACGGCAGCCGTCCAGCACCGCCGACCTGATGCTGCGCGTCGTCAACCTGATGGTGGATGGCTACCTGGACCTGCGCCGCGACCTCACGCGCCAGCTCGATCACTGGCAAAACGAGCTGCTCAAGCCCCGGGCGCGCTTTGTGAACTGGAACTCGCTGCTCGAAGCACGCCTGTCGCTGCACCAGCTCGACGAGATCTGCGAAGACCAGCGCACCGCCGTGCAAAACTGGATCGACGAACTGGAAACCTGGGCCCTGCCCGACAGCAGCGCCGGCCAGCGCGATCTGGACCTGCTCAAGGTGCGCAGCCGCGACGTGCTCGAGCACATCGAGCGCGTGGTGCACCATGTGCGGCGGCTGGAGCAAAGCACCGAAACCGCCGTGCAGATGCACTTTTCTGTGCAAAGCAACCGCACCAACGACATCATGCGCACCCTCACCGCGCTGACCGCCGTGTTTTTGCCGCTGAACCTGATTGCAGGCATTTTTGGCATGAATTTCGAGTTCTTGCCGCTCATCCACAAACAAGACGGATTCTGGTGGGCGCTGGGCACCATGACGGCGATTGCCACAGGGCTGGTGGCGCTGTTCTGGCGCAAACGCTACCTGGCGCGCACCGGCGGGCAATGACCGGGGGCTGGTGGGCCGCCGCACCGGGACCCAAGCCCCGGTGCCACATGCACCCCGCGTTGCCCCGGCCACTCCTCAATCGCCGTCCTACCCCACGTGCTTTGCAAAGAAGGCCAGGGTGCGGTCGCGCGCCACCAGTGCCGAGGCTTCGTCATAAGACCCGCGCTGGTCGCAGTTGAAGCCATGGTCGGCGTCGTAAACATGCACCTGCACGTCGGGGTGCGCGCGCGCAAAAGCCTGCACGCTGTCCACCGAAATCCAGTGGTCGTGCTGGCCAAAATGTGCCAGCACCGGCACCTGGGGCTGGCGCGCCACTTCGGCCACCGTGGTCATGCCGCCGCCGTAATAGCACGCCGCCGCCGATAAGCCCTTCAGGCTGCAGGCCGCGCGCCAGGCCAGCAAGCCACCCCAGCAAAAACCCACAATGCCCACCTTGCCGCCACCCTGCTGCGCGGCGTAATCGATGGCAGCCTGGATGTCGGGCATGGCACCGGCGCCGGGCAGTGCCTCCACCGCCGTCTTGAAGCCAAAGCCCACGCCCATGTCGGCCTCGCTGTAGCCCAGGTCCACATCGGGCTGCACGCGCGCAAAGGTGGCGGGGGCCACTGCCAGATAGCCACGCGCCGCGAAACGGTCGGCCACCGCACGGATGTGCGAATTGACACCGAAGATCTCCTGCAGCACCACCACGGCGCCACGCGGCGCTCCGTCGGGCTGGGCCACCCAGGCGGGCACCACAAAACCGTCCTGCGACGTCAGATTGACAAACTGGCCCATGCAATTGCTCCTTGAGAAGAAAACCTGTGGTGCAAAGACACCACCGCCACCCACGAAAGCACTCCGGCCCGGTGCCGGGATGCTGTAATGCACCCCATTCTTGCAGGAGACCGGTTGTGCTCAAAGTGGTTGTTGTCACCCGCGCAGGCCGCCGCATCGGGGCGGCCACGGCTCTCGCGTGGCGGCTGCCAGATGCCACCCGCACCACCCGTACCACCCCCACGCGCATTTTCGAAGGCCACCGATGGATCTGAAACCCCTCATCACCTTGCTGGCCATCGTGAACCCGCTGGCTATCGTGCCGTTTTTCATCCACTACACCCAGGGGTTTTCCAGCGATCAGCGTCGGCGCACCATCCGCACCGCGGCCCTGGCGTCGTTTTGCGTGATTGCAGCGTGTGCCCTGCTGGGTCTGCAGATTCTGGAGTTCTTCAACATCTCACTGCAAAGCTTTCAGGTGGGCGGAGGCATGTTGCTGCTGATCAGCGCCATGAACATGCTCAACGCACAGCCGGCTGAGGCCAAGCCCCACACACACGAGTTCGAAGAAGGCGCCGAAAAAGCCGCCGCAGGCAGCAGCATTGCCGTGGTGCCCCTCACCATTCCCCTGCTCACCGGGCCTGCCAGCATGTCCACCGTGGTGATTTACGCCGACCGGGCGCAAACTTTCTGGCAGCACGCGGCGCTGGTGGGCTACGGCGTGGTGATTGCGCTCGCCACGGCCCTGTGTTTTTCGCTCGCCGATCCGATTGCCCGCGTGCTGGGCAAGACAGGCATCAACGTGATGACGCGGCTGATGGGCCTGATCCTGGCGGCACTTGCCGTAGAGGTGATGGCCGATGGCCTGGGCAAGCTGTTCCCCATTCTCGGAGCGAGGTAAGCACCCTTGGCTGCGCGATTGCTGTTGCTGGAAGACGACCCGGCCATCGCCCGCACGGTGGTGTACACACTCGAACGCGATGGCCTGGCCGTGACGCACAGCCTGCTCCTGCGGGACGCCCGCCAGCAAGTGCAGGCCCGGGCGTTCGACCTGCTGGTGCTCGATGTGGGGTTGCCCGATGGCAGTGGGCTGGACCTGCTGCAGCAGGTGCGCAACACCCCGGCCCCCACCGCTGGAACACCTGGAACACCTGGAACACCCGGCACGCCCAGCGCCACCCCGGTGCTGATGCTCAGCGCGCGCGGTGAAGAACTGGACCGCGTGCTGGGACTGGAACTGGGCGCCGACGACTACCTGACCAAACCGTTCAGCCCGCGCGAACTGGCAGCCCGCGTCAAGGCGCTGCTGCGCCGCGCCGGTGCGCCAGCAGCCGCGCTTGCAGCGGCCCCGGCACTGTTGCACGACGATGCCGCGGGGCAGCGCATCAGCCTGCGCGGTGAGCCACTGGCACTGACCCGGCGCGAATACCGCCTGCTGGCCTGCCTGCTGGCGGGCGCAGGCCGCATCCACGCGCGCGAAACCCTGCTGGCCGCTGCCTGGGGCGACGAGAGCGACAGCCACGACCGCACGGTGGACACCCACATCAAGACCCTGCGCGCCAAGTTGCGCGAGACCGATCCGTCGCGCGAATACATACAGACGCACCGGGGCATGGGTTACTGCCTGAACCTGTGAAATATGAGCCAAATCGGCCTCCAGCGCTTACACAGCAAGCGCTAGTAGCTATGATTTTTGAAACCCACTGACCCCGCATTGGTGACCCATGCGCCTTGGCATCCGCCTGCTTTTCGCGTTCTTCCTCATCAACGGCATTGCGGCCTTTTTCGTGCTGCGCGTGTTCACCGCCGAAATCAAGCCCAGCGTGCGCGAGGTGATGGAAGACATGATGGTGGACACCGCCAACCTCCTGGCCGAGCTGGCCAGCGATGACCTGGCGGCCGGGCGCCTGGCGCAGGGCGACGCTGACAGCGCCTTTGCCCGCCATGTGCGCAACTACGCCAGCCGCCCCATCGACGCAGGCATCTGGGGCTTTGCCAAGCAGTCGCTGGATTACCGCATTTACGTCACCGATGCCACCGGGCGCGTACTGTTCGACTCGCAGGGCCAGGCAGTGGGCCAGGACTTCTCGCAGTGGCGCGACGTGGCCCGCACCCTGCGCGGCGAATACGGCGCGCGCATGACCCGCGAAGTGCCCAGCGACGACACCAGCGGTGTGATGCACGTCGCCGCCCCGGTGCTGGTGCAAGGGCGCATCCTCGGCGTGCTGACGGTAGCCAAGCCCGTGCGCACCGTGCAGCGCTTCATCGACCGGGCCGAACGCAAGGTGCTGATGGGCGGCCTGGTGTTGTTGCTGCTGTCGGCCGCCGTGGGCGTGGCCGTGACGCTGTGGATGGTGTGGAACGTGCGCCGCCTGCGCGACTATGCCCTGAGCGTGCAGGGCCCCGCCGATGGCGAGCACGACACCCTCCCGGCCACCGCACTGGCCGTGCCCCAGGTGCCCGGCGAGCTGGGCGACCTGGCGCGCGCCATGGACCGCATGCGCACGCGGCTACAAGGGCACGACTACATCGAAGGCTATGTGCGCGCACTCACCCATGAGCTCAAAAGCCCCGTGGCCGCCATCCGTGGCGCGGGCGAGCTGCTGCAGGAAGACTTGCCCGCCGCCGACCGGGCGCAATTTGCCACCCAGGTCGTGCAGCAAAGCGAGCGGCTGCAGCGGCTCATCGACCGGCTGCTGGAGCTGAGCAAGCTGGAGCAGCGCCAGCACACCGAAGTGCGCAGCCCCGTGTCGCTGCACGACTGCGCCAGCGCCGCCCTGGCCAGCAGCCAGGCCCGTGCCATGCAGCGGGGCCTGCAACTCACGCTCAGCGGTGCGGGCGCCAGCGGGCCGTGGGAGGCCGAGCTGGTGACCATGGCCCTGACCAACCTGCTCGACAACGCCATGGATTTTTCCCCGGCTGGCAGCATCATTCGCATCGAACTCGACGGCACCAACGTGGCCGTACAGGACAGCGGGCCCGGCGTGCCCGACTACGCCTTGCCGCGCCTGGGTGAACGCTTTTTCACCACCGCACGGCCGGGCGGCGAGCGCAGCGGCTCCGGCCTGGGGCTGGCCATAGTGCGGCGCGTGATGGCCCTGCATGGCGGGCACCTGGCCGTGCGCAACACGCAGCCAGGGTTGCGGGTGGTGCTGGAGTTTCCAGCCGGATAAACGGGCGTGCGCACAACGCGGCACGCCCCTTCGCCATGGGCAGATCACGGCCGCCAAGCTGCTGCGTTCTTGCAACCCGTCAGCCCAGCACCGCCCAGGTGTGGCAAGCCGTTCCCGCCGCCACAAACCCATGCCATACCGCGTGGGCATACCGAATGCGGGCGTCCAGCACAAAAAAGACCACCCCCAAGGTATACAGGCAGCCCCCGGCCACCAGCCATTGCGCGCCCGCCGCAGACGCACGCTCCAGGATGGGCACCACTGCCAGCAACACCAGCCACCCCATGGCGAGATACCCGCCCGTGGACCACCACGGCGACGACAGACGGCCCATGGCCTTGAGCACCATGCCTGCAGCGGCCACCAGCCACACCACCACCAGCGTAGCGCTGTCCCCTGGGCCGCCGAGGTGCCCCGACGCAAAGACCGTGTAACTGCCCGCAATGAACAGATACACCGCGCCGTGGTCGAGCTTCAGAAAAACCCGTTTGGCGCGGCCCTGCGGCAACGCGTGGTAAACGGTGGACGCCAGGTACAGCCACACCATCGTTGCCACGAACACGCAGACACCGACAAAGCCCTCTGCACTCCGGCTTCGCCCCCAGGCCACCAGCCAGTAACCGGCGACCACGGCTGCGGCCAACGCAGCCCCGTGGCTGGCCGCGTTGGCGATTTCCTCACCGCGGCTTTGCGGGCGCCCGGCGTTGCCCGAAAGGAAAAACCGGCCCATCGCCCGTTCCTAGTTCCTAGTGCGGGAGCGCAGTCTGCTGGCGGTCGCGCCAGGCGTGGTAGCGCGCCCGCTGCAGGGCAAAAAACTCCACCAAACCCCACGCCATGCCGCAGCCCACCAGGCCGCACAGCATGAGCCAGCGCATGGCGTCAATCCTGCGCTGGCGATGGGGACGTGAATTCTTCATGGGAGAAACAGTCGTTGCCCGGCAAATCCAGCCAACGCCAGGTTTCGTCGAACAGTTCGTCGAAGAGTCTCTGCAATCCGAGCAGTTTCCAGAGCATGCGAGGCCTTTGGAGAAGGTTGTGGGCCACTGCAAGGTAACTGCGGTATGTGACAGTTTGGCGTCCGTCGGCGCATTTGCCACACCCGCAGGTTCGATCAACACGCAAGGCCAGGCGGGCGGTATGCTGCGGCGTCCCCCCTCTGCAACCCCGCCCTCCACCACCGTGCCCGAAAACGTTCTGCCCGAACTGCGGGCCCTGGAAAAGATCCTGGAACAGGGCGGCCCGGACCTGCAGGTTCGCGTGGTGCGCGAGGTCAGCGTGGCGTCGGGCGCAAGCTTTCCCATCTACTCGATTGGCATTGGCAACCCCAGCCCGGACATCCCTGCCGTGGGCTTTTTTGGCGGGGTGCACGGCCTGGAGCGGATCGGCGCCGAGGTGGTGATTGCCTATCTGCAAAACATCGTCATGCGGCTGCGCTGGGACACCACGCTGCACCAGCAACTCGAACATGTGCGCCTGGTGTTCATGCCCATCGTCAACCCCGGTGGCATGTGGGCGGCCACACGCGCCAATCCCAACGGGGTGGACCTGATGCGCAACGCCCCCGTGGAGGCCCTGGACCGCGTGCCTTTCCTGATGGGGGGCCAGCGCCTGAGCGCAGGCCTGCCCTGGTACCGCGGCCACTTTGGCGAACCCATGGAAGTCGAGAGCCAGGCCTTGTGCGAGGTGGCGCGCACCGAGTTGCTGCCCCGGCCGTTCAGCATTGCGCTCGATTGCCATTCGGGTTTTGGCGTGCGGGACCGCCTGTGGTTTCCGTTTGCCCACACCCGCAAACCCATTGCGCACCTCAACGAGCTGCATGCGCTCAAAAACATCTTCCTGCAGGCGCACAGCAACCACCAGTACATCATCGAACCGCAGAGCGCGCAGTACCTCGCCCACGGCGACCTGTGGGACTACCTGTATCTGCAGGCCTGTGAGAACACCGAACGCATTTTCCTGCCGCTGACGCTGGAGATGGGCTCGTGGATCTGGATCAAGAAGAACCCGCGCCAGCTGTTCTCGCGCCTGGGCATCTTCAATCCGCTGATCGACCACCGCCAGCAGCGGGTGCTGCGCCGGCATCTGGCGCTGCTCGATTTTCTGTCGCGTGCGGCCTGCAGCCACCTGCGCTGGGTGCCCGGCAAGGAAAACTACGAACAACGCCGAGCCAATGCACTGGCCGAGTGGTATTGAGCGCGCCCCCATGGACACCTGGATTTTGTTGCGTGGATTGACCCGGGAGGCTTCCCACTGGGGTGCCTTTGCGGGCGATTTTCAGACTGCCTTGCCCCAGGCCCAGGTGGTGGCGCTCGACCTGCCGGGCAACGGCCAGCTCCATGCCCTGCCAAGCCCGCTCACCGTGCAGGGCATGGTGGCGGCTTGCCGCGCCGAACTGGCAAGGCAAGGGGTGTTGCCACCGTTTCATTTGTTTGCCATGTCGCTGGGCGCCATGGTGGCCACCGAATGGGCGCGCACTGCGCCCGAAGAAATCAGGGGGTGCGTGCTGGTGAACACCAGCTTTCGCCCGTTCAGCCCCTTTTTTCACCGGCTGCGGCCGCGCAACTACGCGGCATTGCTGGGACTGGTGCTGCACCCCCCATCGGCCGACGCCATCGAGCGCACGGTGTGGCGGCTGACAAGCAATGCGCCAGGCCCACGCACTGCCGTCATTGACGACTGGGTTGCCGCCCGCACCCGACGCCCGGTGTCGGCCATCAACGCCCTGCGCCAGCTGGTGGCGGCGGCACGCTACCGCGCGCCCACGGTGGCGCCCAGCCCCCCCGTCCTGCTGCTGGCCAGCCAGAACGACCATTTGGTGAACAGCCGCTGTTCACTGGCCATTGCCGACGCGTGGCACTGCGCCCTGGCCCTGCACCCCGATGCCGGGCACGACCTGCCGCTGGATGCGCCCCAGTGGGTGATAGAGCAGGTGCGGCATTGGTTGGCGCAGCAAGCCCCGTCGCAACGGCCAACGCCCAAAGAGAAATAACCCCCGTTTGGGATGACCTGCATAACCCTCGCGCGTCGGTGGTAGTGCGGATCGGGATGGGCCGCAAGGCGTCTTTTGCGGCCAATAGCCCCGCTATTGGCAAGAAAAGCAACGCAGTGGACCGCCCGAGACCGCGCTGCCACCGACCGCAGGGAGTTATGCAGGTCATCCCTTGCGCCACGCGCGGACTTCACGCTCACCTCACAAACTTCATCGTGGCCTCACCCGGGGCAACAACACTGCCTTCACATTCACCGTGGAGGAGCCCTTGAAAAATCCCTTGTTCAACAAACTGGCCGCGCTGGCGGCCATCACCCTGCTGTTGCTGTTCGGCCTGGGTCTGATCGAAGACGTGGTGCACGACCGCCAGCGCTACCGCAGCATGACGGCACAGGGCGTGGCCAACAGCCTCGCCGGCCCGCAAACCCTGGTGGGCCCGATGATCCACAGCGCCTGCGTGGAAAGCTGGGCTGTGGCCACCGGTCAGGGAGAGGAGCGCCGCGCCACCGAGCAGCGGCGCGAGTTTCTGCTGACCGCCATGCCTGAGCAACTCACGCTGCAATCGGGCGCCGCCATGCAGGAGCGCTCGCGCGGCCTGCACAAGGTGAACACCTACAACCTCAAGGCCCACATCACGGCGCAATGGGGCTCGCTGGCCAGCCTGCAGCCGCAGGCCACGGTAAAAGGCTCACGCATGCAGTGCGGCGCCCCCATCCTGATGATGGCGGTGGGCGATGCCCGCGGCATCCGCACCGCGCAGCTCACCCTGGGCGAGCAGACGCTGCCGCTCAGACCAGGCACCTTTCACCCCACCTACAGCCGGGGGCTGCACGCCGCGCTGCCCGAGGCCGTGCGCGACCAGACCAACGGCCTCTCGGCCACGCTGGAACTCGAACTGGTGGGCACCGAGCGCCTGGCCATGGTGCCCTTGGGCGGCAACACCGAGGTCCAGTTGGGCAGCAGCTGGCCCCATCCCTCGTTTGCGGGGCGTTTTTTGCCCTCCGAGCGCGAGGTGAAGGCCGACGGCTTCAACGCCCGCTGGCGCCTGTCGGCGCTGGCCACTACGGCCCAGCACGATATTGCCAACGGAAAAAAGGTGTGTGACGCAGCCAGCACAGCGGGCAGCGACCATGCCCTGGCCGCCACGGCGGAGCGCGACTGCGCCGACAGCTTCAGCGTGGCCTTCATCGACCCAGTCAACCCCTACACCCTGTCGGACCGGGCCATCAAATACGGGGTGCTTTTTATTGCGCTGACTTTTGTGGCGGTGGGCTTGTTCGAGCTGATGAAAAAGTTGCGCGTGCACCCGGTGCAATACCTGCTGGTGGGCAGCGCCCTGTGCAGCTTCTTCTTGCTGCTGGTAAGTCTGTCGGAGCACCTGCCGTTCGGCGTGTCGTATGCCATTGCCGCCACGGCCTGCGTGCTGCTGCTGGCTTACTACGCCAGCCACATGCTGGGCAGCCTGGCGCGGGGCGTGCCACTGGGCGCGGGCATTGCGTTGCTGTATGGCCTGCTTTATGTGCTGCTGCAACTGGAGCAGACCGCCCTGGTGGTAGGCGCCGTCGCGCTGTTCATGGTGCTCACCGCCGTCATGGTGCTCACCCGCAACGTGAACTGGTATGGACTGGCGCCCGCCCGCGCTGGCGCCAACTACGGCACCACCCACCCGGAGGCCGCATGACAACCGCCACGCAACGCACGCCCGCAACGCCCATGCAAACGCCCCTTGGTGCCAAAGCACCAGAGGTTTGGGCGCGCTATCTGGCCTCGGCGGCGGCGGCTGCGGTGTCCGGGCTGTCCGAGGGCGAAGCGCTGCGCTTGCAGCGCCACCGCGACCGTCTGCTGGCCGCGCTGCAGGTGCAAGACCGCGCCGCGCTGGAGCAAGCCAAACAGGATGTGCTGCAAGCCACCTGCCTGCCGCCCGGTTCGCCGGCATTGCGGCGCGCACTGAGGGAACTGTCGTGGCGGATGGCGGGCCTGCGGCTGCCACGTCGTCCGATACCGTGATGCCGTGATGCCGTGATGCACTCCGTTCTGGAATCCGCCAGTGAAAACAGCCTGCAGCGCAATAGGATCAAGCGCTAACAGCTATTTTTTAGATAGCATTGAACGAACGCCAAATCTCATCAAATCGTCACCGTGCCATTGAGCGCCTGGTTCTTGGCGGTGCACGGCGCCGCATCCTGGGCAGTGTGAACCCCGCGACGTACACACCATGCAAAAGCCCCGCTCTGGGCGGGGCTCTCGGGGTCGCAACCGTTCGGGCAATCCTTGCGGATCGCCCAACAGATTGTTTATTGACCGTACATGCGCTTGGCATCGTCCACGCACTTGGACTTGACGTCGCCCTGCATGGTGTCGCAGCGCTCCTTGGCGGCCTTGTAGTTGGCCTCGTTCTTCTCGGCAGACGCGTCCTTGCGTGCCTCGGCCACGGCAGCGCCCTTGGCGGCGGGTGTGTCGGCGGGCTTGGCCTGTGCCTGGGCTACCTTGGCGTTTTCCTTGGCGGCCACATGGGCAGCCTTGGCGTCCTTCACGCAAACGTCCTTGGCGTTGCCACTGAGGTCGTCGCATTTTTCCTTGGCGATGGCGTAGTCGGCATCGGCACGGGCCACGCGGGCCTTGTAAGCAGCTTTGGTGCTGGGTTTGTATTGCGCTTCCAGCTCAGCCTTGGCGACATCTTCATGGCCCTTGGCTTCCTTGACGCAAATATCCTTGGCGTTGTCGGTCAAGGCATTGCACTTTTCCTTGCTGGCCTTGTAGTCGGCTTCAATGGTGTCTTTCGCCGCCTTGTATTCAGGCTGCGTCAGTGCAAAAGCGCTGGTGGCCAACAGGCCCGCGGTGATGGATGCAATCAGTGTGCGTGCAATTTTCATGGGTCAATCCTTGGTGATGTTCGGGAAGGCGCAGGCGCCACAACGCCTGCGCACCGACAAATGAGCTCATTGCGCAAACGCGCGGCGCATCAGTCTTTGAAACGGAACTCGGGGTGGCGGTCCTGCCATTCCTTGAGCTGCTTTTCGGCCGCATCGCGAGCGATGCCGTGGCGCTCCTGCAGCTTGCCCAGGAACTGATCGCGCCGACCGGCGATCACGTCGAAATCGTCATCGGTGAGCTTGCCCCACTGTTCGACCATCTTGCCTTTGAACTGCTTCCAGTTGCCTTGGAGGGTGTCTTCGTTCATGGTGTGCTTCCTCGAAAATTTCGCCTCTGCCGTCCACCCGGAATGCGTGGAACCAATGCGAGATGCGATGGAGCCCACTGTAAAAACGATGGCCGCTGCGCCGCGTAGGCCATGCTGCGAAGCACGCGTCAGCGCAGGACTACGGTGCTGAAAGAAAAAAGCCAGACATTGCTCGCGCGAGACAGACAGCCGCCAAGCGCACGCCGCGCACGCCAGAGATAAACACCCAAGCGCACGGTGCAGGCAGCTGCCTAAAGGCGGTGCGCTCGAACGCAGTGGTCTCCCCTTGCTGCGCCTGGTGCTGACAGCGAGCGCGCCTTCAGGCGCCGCTCATCGTCCGAGCTGCTCCACCCACCGTGCCAATTCTTGCGCCACCTGGTGGGTGGCTTCGGCCAGTGCACGCGTGCCGCCAGCGGCATCGGCACTGCTCGCGGGGCGCTGCACGATGAAAACGCGCTGGCCCAGCAATGTTTCACCGGTCTGCGCGGGCTCTGACAGCGTGGCACGCAAGCGCACCAGGCCGACGCTTTCGGTGGCACTGGTGAAGACATGGCTGAACTCCTCCAGGTCCACGCGCAACACGGTGGGCAGCTTGCCGCCGGCGCGGGCCTGGGCGGCACCGCTTTCGAGCGTGAGCACGGCACGGCGCTGGCCCAGCTGGTCGAGCAGGCGCTGCTGCACCAGTTGCGCAGGCGGCTGACTCCAGCGCGCCTGGGTGTAGGGGCGCAGTTGCCGGGCATCGGTGTAAGCCAGGCGGTAGAGCACGGCGGTGCTGCCTTCGGCGAGGCCGGGGGCCTCTACGTCGGCCAGGGCCAGCGCAGGCAGCGGTGCACGGCGGTCGGTGGGCACTGGCGCCATGGCACCCGGGCCGAAGTCGTAGTGCACGGGGCGCGATGGCGGGGAGGGCAAGATCGAGCATCCTGCCACAAAAAATGCAACAAATACGACCGCAACCATTGATGGATAAGCGCAAGCAGCTATTGTTTTGATAGTTTTCATGGCGTATTCGATCAGGGTTGAACCTTGGGGGCCTCAAAACCGGGCTCTCCCGGGCCGGCGCCGGCACGGCCTGCACCATAGATGAAGAGCTGCGGGTTTTCGTTGATGCCCCCGGCCGTGCGCCCAAACTGGCGCGCAGCACGCGAGGTGTCGTCTGCGGCGCGGTTCAGGCGCGGCAGGGTAACGCTGCCAAACTGGTCTGCGGCGCGCGCCAGTGACTGGGTGCCCTGGGTGATCTGGTCGAGGGCACCGCCTTCAGCGCCCAGGCGTTTGTTGGTCTGACCGATGTCGATGGCCAGCGTGGACACCTGCGACCCCGCCTGTTCGAGCGCCTTGAGGGTCCGGCGCGCGTCGCCTACCAGGGGCGGCAGGGCCGCCAGGGTGGGGTCCAGGCGCTCTTTCACGGTGGTGTCCAGCCGCTGGGTGAGGGTCGCCACGCTGCTGGCCGCCTGCCCCATGCTGTCGAGTGCCGCACTGAACCGTTTCTGGTTGTCATCGCCCAGCAGCGTGTTGATGCGGTGCGTGGCTTCTTCCACCTGGCCCAGGATGGCGGGGCCTTGGTCCGCCAGGCGCGACAGCGGCGAGCTGCGCAGCGGCAGCCGCGGCAGGCCACTGGGGCCGGGGGGCACGGCTGGCTGCGCCACCCCCTCATCGTCCAGCTGCACATGGGCCAGCCCGGTGACTCCCTGGTAGCCCAGCACGGCGAAGGTGCCAGGGGTAATGGGGGCCTGGTCGTTGACGGCGATGCGGATCAGCACGTTGCCCGGAATCTGGGGGTCAAAACCAATGCGCGTGACCTTGCCAACGGCTACACCCTTGTAGCGCACGGCGGCCTGTGGCTGCAGGCCGGTAACGCCGTCCTTGCTGGTCAGCTCGTAGTGCTGGTAACTGGTGTTGTCGCGGGTGAGCCAGATCGCCAGACCCGCCAGCATGGCGGCCACCGCCAGCACGAAGATGCCGGCTGCAAGGGCGTGGGATTTGTTTTCCATCAGGATTCCTTGGCGGTAACCGCGTTATGCACTGGCGCCATGGCGCGCTGGCCGCGTTCACCCAGAAAAAAGTGTTCTATGAACGGATGAGGGTAGCGCGTCACTTCATGGGGCGTGCCGGTGACGATCACTTTCTTGTCTGCCAGCACAGCCACCCGGGTGCTCAGCGCAAACAGGGTATCGAGGTCGTGCGTGACCATCACGACGGTCAGGCCCAGCGCTGCATGCAGCTCGCGCAGCAGGGCCACAAAATCGTCTGCACTGCTGGGGTCAAGCCCCGCCGTGGGCTCATCGAGCAGCAGCAACGGGGGGTCCATGATGAGCGCCCGCGCCAGCGCCACGCGCTTGACCATGCCGCCCGACAGGTCGGCGGGCATGCGGGTGGCGTGCTCGGGCTTGAGGCCCACCATCTGCAGTTTGACCAGCGCCGCATCACGCACCACATCGGCCGGCAACGTGCCTTGCTCACGCAGGGCAAACGCCACGTTGTCGAGCACGTTGAAGGCCGAAAACAGGGCGCCGTGCTGGAACAGCATGCCCACACGGCTGGCAGCGCCTTCGCGCCCCATTTCCGAGGCCGGCTGGCCCAGCACCGTGACGCTACCGCGCGTCGGCCAGGCCAGGCCCAACATCTGGCGCAGCAGCACGGTCTTGCCGGTGCCCGAGCCCCCCACCAGCGCCAATATCTCGCCGCGTTGCACCGACAGCTGCAGGTCCTGGTGCACCGAAAAGGCCTCGTTGCCCTTGCCGAACGTGGTCCACAGCCCTTGCACGTCCACAACGGGCGGCTCGCCAGGCGCGACGGCGATGTGCCCGGGTTTGGCGGTGCGCTCCGTCATGGGCACCCTCTCTTTGAATTTGAAACTGGCGCGCGCGAAGCCAGCGGCCGCCGCTCAAGGGCCGCCCCGCCGAGCTGGCCGCGTTCACCTTCCCGCAAAACAACGTTTTGCGAGAGAAGGGGGAAGGCGCGAAGCGCATCAGGGGGATGCTTCCTCATATTCCGATGTTCTTGAATGCCACGGCAAACAGCGCATCCACGATGATCACCATGGTGATGGACGTCACGACCGAGGCCGTCGTGCCCTCGCCCAGGCTCTGCGTATTGGGTTTGACGCGCAGCCCCCAGTGGCAGCCAATCAGGGCGATCAGGGCGCCAAACACCACCGATTTGGACATCGCCAGCCCGAGGTTGCCAATCTTCACCGCCGAGGGCAGCGCCTCGACAAAGTACGCCGGCGAAATGTCCATGGCCACATCGGCCGCCAGCATGCCGCCAGCCAGTGCCGCCAGCGTGGTCCACACGCTGATGAGGGGCATGGCCAGCGCCAGCGCCAGCGTGCGCGGCAGCACCAGGCGAAAGCCATGGGGAATGCCCATCACGCGCATGGCATCGAGCTCTTCGGTGACCCGCATCACACCGATCTGGGCCGTGATGGACGAGCCCGACCGCCCCGCCACCAGAATGGCCGCCAGCATGGGGCCCAGCTCGCGAATCAACGAAATGCCCAGAATATTGACGATGAATGACTCGGCCCCGAACTGGCGCAGCTGCAGACTCATCAGGTAGGCCAGCACCACGCCAATGAGAAACCCCACCAGCGCCGTGATGGGCAGCGCCGTGGCACCCATGCGGTACACATGGCCCGACACATCACGCCAGGGCCCGCGCCCCGGCGCACGCGCCAGCCGTACGAGGTCAAGCATCAGCTGCCCCACCAGCTGCACCATGTGCCTGGCGTGGTCCGCACCATGCAGCACCAGCACACCCAGGTGGTCCATCTGCTCGGACAGGCGCCAGGGTTCTGCGGGCGGCGGCACTACGGTGAGGCTTGCCACACGCTCCAGCATGGCGCGCTGGGGGTCGGTCAGCTGCAAATGCTGCGGCCACTTCTGGCCCCAATGCTTCCAGAGCAACTGCGCGCCCACATGGTCCAGCCACTGCAGGCTGCGCAGGTCCCATCCTCCCGGAGGCACCGGTTGCTTGCGCAACTGTGCCGCCAGCGCGTGCCAGTGCTCACGGTGGCCCAGCTCGGCCGCACCCCAGCGGCCCAGCAATTGCGCCTGGGGCCCTTCGGGTGATTCGGCAAAGACGATGCGAGGCGAAAGATCGCTCATGGATGGGGCGGCGCAAGCCACCATGGTTGGAAAAAAGCAAAAGCAGCGCAAACGGCCTGGGCCCGGACCATGCGCCAAGCACAAGCACAGCCGCGAGCACTGTGCGTGCAATTATTATCAAAATAGCCTCCGGCGCAATACCATAAAGCACTATTAGCTACAAATTGCGTAGCAACTGGCGTTTGCCCCCTCGACAGACGGATTGCCCGCCGCACAATGGTGCGCAGACCCTTTTCTTGTTTCGCGCAGCGCCGCAGTCCGCTTTCATCCCATGAGTGACACCACGTTTGACTACATCATCATCGGCGGCGGCACGGCCGGCGCCCTGCTTTGCAACCGCCTGAGTGCCGACGGCCGCAGCCGCGTGCTGCTGATCGAGGCCGGCCGCAAGGACGACTACCACTGGATTCATATTCCCGTTGGCTATCTCTACTGCATTGGAAATCCACGCACCGACTGGCTTTACAACACCGAGCCCGACGCCGGCCTGAACGGCCGCACACTGCGCTACCCCCGCGGCAAAACACTGGGCGGCTGCAGCAGCATCAACGGCATGATCTACATGCGCGGTCAAGCCCGCGACTACGACCAGTGGGCCCAACTGACGGGCGACGACAGCTGGCGCTGGGACAACACCCTACCCTATTTCCGCCGGCACGAGGACCACTGGCGTCTGGACCAGCCTGACGGTGTGAACGAGAATTTCAAGCGCCTGCACGGTAGCAAGAGCACCGGCGGCACGGGCGAATGGCGTGTGGAAAAGCAGCGCCTGCGCTGGGATGTGCTCGATGCCTTTGCCCAGGCTGCGCAGCAGGCGGGGATTCCGGCCACCGAGGATTTCAACGGTGGCAACAACGAGGGCGTGGGCTACTTCGAGGTCAACCAGAAAAATGGCTGGCGCTGGAACACCGCCAAGGCCTTTTTGCGCCCCACCTGCTACGGACGCCCCAACTTCGAGATGTGGACCGCCGCCCAGGCGGCCAAACTCCTGATCGAGACGCAGCCGGACGGTAGCCGCCGCTGCACCGGCGTGCAGGTGTGGGACGGCCATGAGATGGTCACAGCCCGCGCCACGCACGAGGTCGTCCTGAGCGCCGGCGCGGTCAATTCGCCCCAATTGCTGCAGCTGTCGGGCATCGGCCCCGCAGCGCTACTGCGCCAGCATGGCATTGACGTGGTGCACGACCTGCCCGGCGTGGGCGCAAACCTGCAAGACCACCTGCAGATCCGCACCGTGTTCAAGGTGCAGGGCGTGGAGACACTCAACACCATGGCCAACTCGCTGTGGGGCAAGGCCAAGATCGGACTGGAATACGCCCTCAAGCGCAGCGGACCCATGAGTATGGCGCCCTCGCAGCTGGGCGCCTTCACGCGCAGCAGCCCCGACCAGCCCTGGCCCAACATCGAATACCACGTGCAACCGCTGTCGCTCGATGCCTTTGGCGAGCCGCTGCACAGCTTTCCGGCCTTCACGGCGAGCGTGTGCAACCTCAACCCCACGAGCCGGGGCACTGTGCAGGTCAAGAACGCAGATTTCAAGGCCGCACCGGCCATCGCACCCAACTACCTGAGCACGCCTGAAGACCGCCAGGTGGCCGCCGACAGCCTGCGCGTCACACGCCGCATCGTGACCCAGCCCGCGCTGGCCAAATACCAGCCTGAAGAATGGAAGCCCGGCGTACAGTTTGAGAGCGACGAAGACTTGGCTCGGCTGGCGGGCGACATTGCCACCACCATCTTCCATCCCGTGGGCACGACCAAGATGGGGCGCGATGGCGACCCGATGGCGGTGCTGGACTCACAGCTGCGTGTGCGCGGCATTGACAGCCTGCGCGTGGTGGATGCGGGCGCCATGCCCACCATCACCAGCGGCAACACCAATTCGCCCACGCTGATGCTGGCCGAAAAGGCCTCCGAGTGGATCCTGCAGGCACGCAAGGCGGCCTGCGGACACTGAGAATCTCCCGGTTCCTGCGGCCTCATGCATACACAGCCGCTGGCAGTGAGACCCTGAACACCCGCGGTTTCAGCGGATTCCACCCACATACCGCGGCACCTCGGGCGACGGCGCGATGCGCTGGCGCACTGCCTGCGTGGCCACGTCCAGTAACGGGCGGCGCTCCGCGCCGGGTGGGGCGGCATGGATGGCGTGGTCCAGGCGTGCAGCCCACTCGGCCAATTCGGGCTCGCCGTCTTCCTGTGCACGCTGGCGGGCAAAGCGCACGATCTCCAGGGCATATGCGGCATTGACCGCCATCCACTCGGTGTCGGTCACGCGCCCCGTCTTGCGGCGCAGCAGCACATGCAGGTGGGCAGCAATGGCAAGCTTGTCGGCTTCAGACATGGCACAACCCTTCAACCCGCCAGGCGCTCGCGGTGCTGTGCGATGTCCAGCCCGGTCTGCTCGCTCTGAGCATCCACACGCAGGCCCATCGCAAAGTTGATGACCCACAGCAGCGCGGCCGTCACCACCAGGCTGTAGGCCATCACCGCGCCTACACCAATGGCCTGGGTGAACAGGCTGGCTTGCACGCCCCCCACGGTTTCGCTGGCCAGCACGCCCGTCAGTAACGAGCCCACGATGCCGCCAATTCCGTGCACACCAAATACATCCAGCGAATCATCGGCACGGAGGAGGCGCTTGAGCCCGGTTGCGCCCCAGTAACACGCAAGGCCTGCGACCAGGCCGATCACCACCGCAGAGCGCAGCGTGACAAAGCCTGCAGCGGGCGTGATGGCCACCAATCCCGCCACCAGGCCCGAGCAAAGACCCAGCAGGGATGGCCGCCCCCGCACCACCCATTCGCCCAGCATCCACGACAAGGCACCCGCCGCCGCTGCCAGGTGGGTGACGGCCATCGCCAAGCCGGCACGCCCGTCCGCCGCCACGGCAGAGCCCGCGTTGAAGCCAAACCAGCCCACCCACAACATGCCCGCGCCCGCCATGGTGAGCCCCAGGTTGTAAGGCTCGAAAGGCTCTCGGCCATAGCCCGTGCGGCGGCCGAGGAACCAGGCGCACACCAGCCCTGCAATGCCCGCGTTCACATGCACCACCGAGCCGCCAGCAAAATCCAGCGCACCCATCTGGGCCAGCCAGCCGCCGGGCTCCCACACCCAATGCGCCACGGGGGCATAGACCAGCAAGCTCCAAAGACCGACAAAGATCAACATGGCAGAAAACCGCATGCGCTCGACCAACGCGCCCACCAGCAACGCTGCGGTAATGATGGCAAACGTGAGCTGAAACATGGCGTACACCGACTCAGGGATATGCGGAGCTACATGACTCACAGCCAGCCGTCCTTGTGCCAGCTGGAAATCGAGTCCCGTGAATCCCATGCGGTCAAAACCGCCGAGCCAGGCGCTGCCCGGCGTAAATGCCAGCGAATACCCCGCCGCAAACCACAACAGGCTGACCAGTGCCGCAATGGCAACCACGCTGGCCATGGTGTTGAGCACGTTCTTGCGGCGCACCATGCCGGCATAAAAAAGTGCAATGCCCGGAAGCGTCATGAGCAGCACCAAGACGGTGGAAGTCATCATCCAGCCAGTGTGTGCCGCACTCACGGTGTTGTGGTCGACCAGCGCGGGGCGCGTTGGTGGCTTCGCAACATCAGCCACGCCCACCTGTGCTGCCTGTGTCGCGTTAGGTGGCGCGGTCAATGGCCCCGTTTGCGCCATTGCACTGATGCACAACCCCAGACCCAGCGCCAATATCACCATCAACCGCTGCATGAATGCCCGCATAGAGATTCCCTTTCGCAAATTGTTACGAACGCATTGCACGAGCCATGCCAGCCGGCGGCCTCTTTTCAAGGCAAAAGCGCTTCTGAATCGCTGCAAAGGGGTGCGGGAAACTCCCAATGCACCATCGAAGTGCAGCCATTACAGTTGCCCCACTCGAAAGCGCGCTCCGGTGTGCCAAGCGAGGGGCCCGAGGAGACATCTTTTCTACCAATAACCAAATTTAAAGCACCCAACGAGGTGCATCCTTTTATAAGCGCTGGCGATCCCAGCGCTTTTTTCTTGCCCATTTTCTGTGCGCAGCACCGGAACCACGGGGCAAGCAATCACGAAATTGATAGCACTCACGGTGCGAAAATCCTGGGATGGAATGGATTTTTATTACCCTGGCCTCGCTGCTCGCAGGTTTTGTGGACGCGATCGTGGGCGGTGGGGGGCTGGTTATGGTTCCAGCGCTGTTTGCGGCTTTTCCGGGCGCGCCACCGGCCACGCTGCTGGGCACCAACAAGGCCGCAGCGGTATGGGGAACGGCCATGGCCACCTGGCAATACGGTCGGCGTGTGCAGATACGCTGGTCTGCCATGCTGCCTGCTGCAGCGGCCGGATTCATGGGCGCATTCGCCGGCGCGTGGGCTGTCACGGTGGTGTCGGCAGATTTTCTGCGCAAGCTGCTGCCACTCGTCTTGCTGGGCGTGCTGGTCTACACACTCGCAAAAAAAGAGTTGGGACGACACCACAAGCCCCGCCATGAGGGGCGGGCCGAAGTGCTGATCGCCAGCCTGATCGGTACGCTCATCGGTTTTTATGACGGTTTCTTCGGCCCCGGTACCGGCAGCTTCTTTGTTTTTCTGTTCGTGCGCCTGCTGGGCTATGACTTTCTCAACGCATCAGCGTCGGCCAAGCTGCTCAATTGCGCCACCAACATCGCGGCCATTGCGCTCTTTGCCGCCAAAGGCCATGTGTGGTGGCACTTCGCCGTGACGCTGGCGGTGGCGAACATCGTGGGAAGCCTGCTGGGCACGCACATGGCGCTCAAACACGGCACCGGCTTTGTGCGCGGCATTTTCATCGTGGTCGTAAGCACTTTGATTCTCAAGACGGGCTACGACGCCTTCCTGCGCTGAAACCCCACCGGCCACACACAGCGTCCACTGCGCCGCGGCCGGGGGGCAGGGTTGTCCGCTATAGGCGTTGTGGACTGGGCGCCATTTATAATTGCGGCAGATTTGTGACGCCCACCATCTTTGGGTACTATCATTTCCTTGGCTCCGGTTGCGTGACCCGCAAGCCGGATTTTTTGTATCTGCACCACCCCACGACAGGATTCCTCCATGAAATTCTTCAAGGTCATCGCATCTACCCTGGCACTGTGTGCTGCTTTTTCCATACAGGCCCGCTCCCTCGATGACATCAAGAAGAGTGGCAAGATCATTGTGGCCACCGAAGGACAGTTTGCGCCCTTCAACTACTTCAAGGGCACCACCCTGACGGGTTTCGAGGTGGAAGTGGCAGAACTCGCCGCCAAAAAGATGGGCCTGAAAATTGAATGGAAAACCATCGGTTTTGACGCCCTGCTGA
Source organism: Acidovorax sp. JHL-3 (assembly GCF_000526295.1). NCBI lineage: Bacteria > Pseudomonadati > Pseudomonadota > Betaproteobacteria > Burkholderiales > Comamonadaceae > Acidovorax > Acidovorax sp. JHL-3. The sequence continues at coordinate 1,060,857 of NZ_JAFU01000001.1, read as the reverse complement.
CCGGCCTGAAGCAGGACCGCTGGGATCTGGTGATTGCATCGCACGGCGTGACCGAAGAACGCGCCAAGGCCGTAACGTTCACCGCTCCGCACTACTGCTCTGGCGGCATGGTGATCGCCATGGACCCTGCCATCCGCAGTGCCAAGGACCTGGCCGGCAAGACCGTTGCAGTGCAGACCGGCACCAGCTATCTGGAAAACGTCCAAAAGGTCACAACGATCAAGGAAATGAAGAACTTCCCCACCGATGTGGATGCACGCAGCGCGCTCACCTCGCGCCGGGTGGACGCCTGGGTGACCGACCGTTTCGTGGCCAAGGAAGTGGTGGCCAAGAACCCCACTGCGGGCCTCAAGCTGGGTGAAATGGTGTTCATCGAGCGCATCGCCTCAGCAGTTACCAAGGGCAACCAGCCCCTGGCAGACGCATGGTCCAAGGCCCTGGCCGAAACCATGGCCGATGGCAGCTACGCCGCCGTGTCCAAGAAGTACTTCAACGAAGACGTACGCTGTAACTGAGAACGGGGGCTCCGGCCCTCTCTGATCCATGCTCATTGCCCTTTGGCCGCGCCACTGGAGCCGCCAGCAGCGCAGCAACGCTACGCTGGTTGCGGCTCTGGTCCTCATGGTGGTCATGCTGGCCCTTCTCGGCCAGATACTCTCCCTGTTCCCCGAACCCATTGGCTCCAACGCACAGGCGTTTTCCGATGGCGCACGCACCACACTGTGGCTCACGCTGATCAGCGGCACGGTGGGCCTGATCCTGGGCACCGCTGCGGCGCTGGCGCGCACCGCCCGCTGGATCGGCTTGCGCTGGCTGTCGGGTTTTTATATCTGGGCGATTCGCGGAACACCGCTGCTGGTCCAGATCCTGTTTGTTTACTTCGCGCTTCCGGTGCTGGTGCCGGGCCTGAATCTGCCTGACTTTGCCGCCGCCGTGGTGGCGCTGGGCCTGAACGTGGGCGCCTACAACGCCGAGGCTATCCGCGCGGGCCTGCTGGCGGTGCCCCGGGGCCAGACCGAAGCCGCGCGTGCGCTGGGCCTTGGCCGGGGCCATGTGTTTTTCGATGTGGTGTTCCCGCAGGCTTTCAAGATATCGCTGCCGCCCCTGGTCAGCAATTTCGTGGCGCTGCTCAAGGATTCTTCACTGGCCTATGCCATTGGCGTGGTGGAACTCACCAATGTGGGCAACCGCATCCAGTCGGCAACGTTTCAACCCATTGCCACCTTGACCACGGTAGCCCTGACTTACCTGCTGCTGACCACGCTGGTGACCCAGCTATCCAACGCCATCGAACACCGGTTTGATGTGGAAGGACGCATCCAATGACCGCCACGACGCCGTACATCGTGGCAGAGAATGTCTGCAAGACTTTTGGCACGAACCAGGTGCTGAAAGAGGTGTCCACGCATTTCAACACTGGTGAGGTCACGGTCATCATTGGTGCATCTGGCTCGGGCAAAAGCACCCTGCTGCGTGCCATCAACCGGCTGGAACCGCATGACAGCGGCACCATCCGCATCGGTGGCGTGCCCGTCACGGACGATCCCCGCACCCTGCAGCAGCAGCGCTGCGAAGTGGGCATGGTGTTCCAGCAGTTCAACCTGTTTGGCCACATGAGCGCACTCGACAATGTGGCGCTGGCCCCAAGGCGCCTGCGCCATCTCTCGAGAGCCCAGGCCAACGAGCAGGCAATGACGCTGCTGCGCCGTGTTGGCATGCAGGACCATGCACACAAGTACCCTTGGCAACTGTCCGGTGGGCAGCAGCAGCGCGTGGCCATTGCCCGCGCCCTGGCCATGGCGCCCAAGGTGATGCTGTTTGATGAGCCCACCTCGGCCCTGGACCCCGAGATGGTGCAGGAGGTGCTGGATGTGATGCGCGAATTGGCGCGTGGCGGCATGACCATGATCGTGGTGACCCATGAGATGGGTTTTGCGCGCGAGGTGGCAGACCGGGTGCTGTTTTTCGACAAGGGCCGCATTGCCCACGACGCGCCCCCCGCGGAGTTCTTCAACAACCCGGGCAATGACCGTATCCGCGCCTTCATTGGCCGGATGGGTGCTTGAGCCTCCCACGCCCAGCCAGAACTGCCCGCAAAACGCCCCGCCGCGCGGGCCTCGTTTCTTTGCCGCTCCTGGATCCTCAGCGCATTGGCCTGGTGTCCCGAATTGAACGTTCGCTTCATAAAGATGCCGGGAATCGTCGCCATGCTGCGTTGCACATCCTCGCGGTAGCTGCGGGTATCGCTGCGGTTTGCACCTTGCCTGACGACGATTTCGACATCTTTGCTTCTTCAACGAACTTCCAACCCAGGACACTCACCGGTGCGCGTGCCGGGCACCATTCCATTTTTTATGCGTTCTGAACGTTTTGGCCTTTGGGCCCTGTTGGTCGTCACCGCAGTGTGGGGAACCACCTTCCCTGCCATGAAGTTGCTGTCGGCGCACCTCGATGCCCTGCAGATCATCTGGCTGCGCTTTGCCCTGGCACTTCTGGTGCTGGCCCCGCTGTGGGTGGGCATGCGGCCCAAGGAACGCCTGTGGGGTTGCGCACTGGGGCTGCTGCTGTTTGTGGCGTTCTGGCTCCAGATTGAAGGCCTTGCGCGCACCAGCAGCAACCGCAACGCGTTTGTCACCGGGCTCAATGTGCTCGTGGTGCCGTTGATCGCCATGGCAGTCCTCGGGCGCCGATATGGCTGGCGCCTTTGGGCGGCCTGCGCCATGGCGTTCGCAGGCATGGCCTTGATGTTCCACGAGAACGATCCCTGGAATCTGGGCGATTCGCTCACGCTGGCCAGCACGGTGTTCTATGCCATCTATATCCTGGTACTGGAAGAGTGCTCACGCCGCACATCCGCACACCCCCTGCGTGCCACGCGCATGGCAGCGGCTCAGGCAACCGTGATGTGCGTGGCCGCCACCGTACTGCTGCTGACACGCGATGGCAGCATGAACTGGGTGCAATCGCTGGGCAGCCTGCAGACGCCGAGCTGGCTGGCGCTGGTTTACCTGGGCTTTGTGGCCAGCGTGGTGGTGGTGACGCTGCAGGCCTGGGGCCAGCAGCGCGTGGATGCCATGCGCAGTGCCATCGTGTTCGGGCTGGAACCGGTTTTCGCCGCCCTGACCGCCTGGGTGCTGCTGGGCGAAAGCCTAGGATGGTCTGGACTGAGTGGTGCGGCCATGATTGTGGCGGCTCTGGTTTTCAGTCAGCTCCGGCCGCCTGCGCAGACCAGGGGGACCCCGGCCTAGTCAAGCCTGCGCAGCAACAGAATATTGAGAGAAATCCGGCTGTAAGGCTTATGGAATAAGCGCAACCAGCTATCATTATTGACAATTCTATGGCGCCAACAGCGGAACATCAGCGGCAGCACGCGGCTTGCCGATAGGGGCGGAAGCCTGCCCCTTCTGCACGGCAGCAATGTCGGCCTCGCTGGGATACTCCCCCATCAACCAGTAGTCAAACACCCTGCGCGCGATGGGAGCTGCGTGCGCGGCGCCAAAGCCGGCGTTCTCGACGATCAGTGCCAGCGCAATCGTCGGGGCTTCGGCAGGAGCGAACGCCGTGAAGAGCGAATGGTCGCGCTGGTGCTCCTCCAGCGCCTTGGCGTTGTAGCGCACGTTTTGCCCCAGGCTCACCGCCTGTGCCGTACCGGTCTTGCCCCCCGATGTGTAGGGCGCCCCGGCAAACACGCGGGTGCCCGTACCCCCCTTGTTCACTGCCACCATCGCATTGCGCACGATTTCCACGTTTCTTGGTAGATAGCCCAGGTTTTCGCCCGGTGGCTGGGGTATCTCGGTGATCGCCCCGGTGACCGAATTCTTCACGGCCTTGGCCATGTGCGGGCGATAGCGGGTTCCACCGTTGACCATGGTGGCCTGCGCCGAAGCCAGCTGCAGCATGGTGAAGTTGTTGTAGCCCTGCCCGATGCCCAGCGACACGGTCTCGCCCGGGAACCAGCGCTTCATATCGGCGCGCTTGTAGGCATTGCGCTTCCATTCGGTGCTGGGCAGCGTACCGCGCACCTCTCCATTGAGGTCCACACCGGTCGCCTGGCCAAAGCTCAGCGGCTTCATGAAATCGTGAATGGTATCGACGCCCATCTCTACCGCCAGCGAGTAGAAATAGGTATTGCTTGAAAACTGGATGGCCCGGTGCATGTCCACGCCACCCAGACCCCCTTCGTGGCTGCGAAAGGTGTGGCCGCCAAACGTGTATGAGCCCGGATCGTTCACCACCAGACTGGCCGACCGTTTGCCCAGTTGCAGCGCGGCGAGAGCCATGAAGGGTTTGTAGGTTGAACCCGGCGGGTAGGTGCCCCGCAAGGCGCGGTTCAGCAGGGGCTTGTCGATGGATTCATTGAGCGCGGCCCAGTTTTCTACGTCGATGCCCTCGACAAACAGGTTGGGATCGAACTTGGGCATGCTCACCAGTGCCAGGATCTCGCCGTTGCGGGGGTCGATGGCGACCAGCGCGCCACGGCGGGTGCCATACAGATCCTCGACAAGTTTCTGCAGCTTGATGTCAATCGACAGCATCACGCTGTCGCCCGGCGTGGCCGCACGGCTCGACAGCTTGCGCACGGCCCGGCCTCCCGCAGATGTCTCCATCTGCTCCACGCCCGTAGTGCCATGCAATGCCGCTTCGTAGCTTTGCTCAATGCCCAGCTTGCCGATGTGCTCGGTGCCACGGTAGTTGGCCTCGTCTTCTGAGTCCTGTATCCGGCTTTTCTCCGCCTGGTTGATGCGACCGATGTAGCCAATCGCATGGCTTGCCACGTCGCCCAGCGGATAGTTGCGAAAGAGCCGCGCCTTGATGTCCACCCCAGGAAACCGGTAGCGCTGCGCCGCGAAGCGGGCCACCTCTTCGTCCGTCAGTCGGGTGCGAATGGGCAGCGACTCGAAATTGCGCGACTCCTCCATCAATCGCTTGAAGCGTCTGCGATCCCGGGTCTGGATCTCCACGACCTTCGACAGCGCATTGATGGTGTCGTCCAGCACACCCGCCCGCGCAGGTGTGATTTCGAGGGTGTACGCCGAATAGTTGGTGGCCAGCACCACACCATTGCGGTCCAGAATCAGGCCCCGGTTGGGAACGATGGGAACGATCGCGGTGCGGTTGCTCTCGGCCTGCGCGGCAAGGTCTTCGTGCCTCACCACCTGCAAGAAAAGCAGACGTGCCACGATCAGGCAGAACGCCAGAAAAACCACCGCGCCAATCACCAGCACACGCGTACGAAACCGCGCGGCATCCGCATCGACGTTGCGCAATTCCGTCATGCCATCCGCCCATTGCGTGCCGACGAACCGAACGCGCACCCCGCGGCACGCAATGCTTCACCGTTTGACAGGACGCAGGTCGTCTTGCTCAAGGAGGGCCTCACAGGGGTCGATTCTGGTCACGATCCGGCGGGCGGCGCTGCGGCGCCAACAGCACCCAGCTGGCCAGAGGCCAGAGCAAGGCCTCCAGCACGGGCGCGATCAGCCCCCAGAATCCCGGGAAAACCCCGCCACCGACCATGCGCAGCAAAAGCTCCACCACGTGGGCCATCAAAAACAGGGGAAACACCTGCAATGCCTGGGACGGAACGCTGAACCACAGCAGACGGCGGTGCATGGCCATCGCGCCAAACGACAGCACCGTGTAGGCCAGGGCATGCTGGCCCAGCCAGGACGACTGGTGCACATCCATGCAAAGACCCAGCACGAATGCAATGCCCATGCCGATGCGCTGGGGCTGGTGCACGACCCAGAAAGCCAGCAGCAGCATCAGGATGTCGGGTGTCCAGACCACACGCCCAAGCGGCAAAAAATTGATCGCCAAACCCACCAGCAGGCTGACGACAATAAAAACGGGATTGACTGGCAGCAGCAAAGGCTGCCCGCGCGGCATGATCATGGCGCGAGTTCCTTGGACCTGCCGGGCCTGCAATTCATCACTTGGAATTTACCTTCTTGCCAGGGGGCGGCGACACGGGCTCGGGCAGCTTCGACAAAGGCTCTGTCATTGGTTTGAGCAGCATCACATGGCGAGCCCCCTGCACCTCGGCAATGGGCACGCAATAGATACGTGCGAATGCCGAGTCGGCCCTTCGCTCGACACGCACCACCTTGGCGACGGGCAGACCCGGGGGGTATAACCCGTCCACTCCGCTCGTGGTGAGCAGATCACCCTCTTGAATGTCGGCGCTCGACGGCATGAAACGCAGTTCCATACCGCCGCCATGGCCCGCCACCGGATCGCCATACGCGACACCGCGGACACCGGTGCGAAGGTTCAGCACCGGGATGGCCTGATCGCGGTCAATCAGCAAGGTGACCTCACTCACGAACGGGTGCACGCGTGTGACCTGGCCCAGCACACCCTTTTCGTCGAGCACTGGCGAGCCCAGTTCGACCCCTGCCACCTGGCCCTGGTCCACCACCACACGACGCGTATAGGGATCGGCGGTGTCATACAGCACCTGCGCTGCCTGGGCGGGTGTTTCCAGCCTGGCCCGCAGGTCGAGCAGCTGACGCAAGCGCGCATTTTCCTGCATCAACTGCTCGGTCTGCATGGAGCGCTGCGACATCAACGCCATCTGCTTGCGGGCCGCATCGGCGTCATCCTGGGCCGTCTGCAGGGACTGAAAGTAACCGCTGCCCTGGGCAATGAACTGGACCGGCTGCAGCATCACCCATTGCACCGGGTAAAGCACAGCGGCCACCACCTGGCGCAGCGCGCCCGTGATCTGAAAACGCGCGTCCGCCACCATCAAAAACAGCGCCAACGCGCTGTAGAGAAGCAGCCGTGAAAGGGCGGATGGCCCTTGTTTGAACATTGGCGGCGCGCTGCGCTCAAGTGTTCCGAGCGGCATGGCACATGGTGGTTGTCAGACGGGGCCGCACGACCGCCGACCCGCGGATGCGTGCCGATATGGCATGGGTGCGAGCGCAGTCAGTCATGCAATGGAGAACAGTGTGCGACCTGTGCAGACACAGGTGTTCCGTCTTACTCGCTGGTAAAAATGCTGCCCAGGCGATCCATGCGCTCCAGCGCAATGCCGCAGCCTCGCACCACGCAGGTCAGGGGGTCTTCGGCTACCAGCACAGGCAGGCCGGTTTCCTCGGCCAGCAGGCGATCCAGGTCGCGCAGCAGTGCGCCGCCGCCGGTGAGCATCATGCCGCGCTCGGCGATGTCGGCGCCCAGCTCAGGCGGGGTCTGCTCCAGCGCGTTCTTGACGGCAGAAACAATCTGGTTGAGCGGCTCGGTCAGTGCCTCAAGCACTTCGTTGCTGGAAATGGTGAAACTGCGGGGCACACCTTCGCTGAGGTTGCGGCCACGCACTTCCATTTCACGCACTTCGGAGCCAGGAAAGGCCGAACCAATGTTCTTCTTGATGGCTTCGGCGGTGGGCTCGCCGATCAGCATGCCGTAGTTGCGGCGGATGTAGCTAATGATGGCTTCGTCGAACTTGTCGCCGCCTACACGCACACTGCCTTTGTAGACCATGCCGCCCAGCGAGATCACGCCCACTTCAGTGGTGCCGCCACCGATGTCCACCACCATGGAACCGCTGGCTTCGGACACGGGCAAACCTGCGCCGATGCCGGCGGCCATGGGTTCTTCAATCAGGTAGACGGCCGTAGCGCCTGCAGCCTCGGCCGCGTCCTTGATGGCGCGACGCTCGACCTGGGTGGAGCCGCAGGGCACGCAGATGATGATGCGCGGGCTGGGGGTGAACAGCGTGCGCGGGTGCACCATCTTGATGAACTGCTTGATCATCTGCTCGGTGATCACGAAGTCGGCAATCACGCCGTCTTTCATGGGCCGGATGGCTTCGATGTTGCCAGGCACCTTGCCCAGCATGGCCTTGGCCTCACGACCGACGGCCTGAATCACTTTCTTGCCATGGGGACCACCCTCGTGGCGAATGGCAACAACGGAGGGCTCATCAAGCACAATGCCTTTGTCGCGGGCGAAAATCAGCGTATTGGCTGTGCCAAGGTCAATGGCGAGGTCGGTGGAGAAATACCGGCGGAAAGCTCCGAACATTCAAAAATCCTCTCAGGCACGGCATGCACTTCGGCCTGCCGTCGCCGGGTGTGTCAGGGAGTGGGTGGGGGTCAGATATCGCTTTTTTCGCACAATGACCGGCAGTCAAGAGGGTATTGCGGCAAAGCCGGGATAATACCCCATCCCCTGTGAATAACTCTCTTCGGTTTGACCCGGATCACAGGTTTACATCTGGTTTCCCACGAGTTTTCCTTTATGGCACTGACACCCCAGGACATCGGTCGCATCGCCAATCTGGCACGGCTGGAACTGAACCCCTCCGAAAGTGAGCGCATGCTGACTCAGCTGAACGGCTTCTTTGACATTGTGGAAAAGATGCGGGCTGTGGACACATCGGGGCTCACGCCCCTGGCGCACCCTGTCGCCACCATCCAGGACGTGGCACTGCGGCTGCGCGAGGACGTGGCCAGCGAGCCCAACCAGCGCGAAGCCAACCAAAAGAGTGCACCCGCGGTCGAACGCGGCCTGTTCCTCGTTCCCAAAGTGATCGAGTGAGACCTGAATGACCACTTCCCCCACCAAAGCCCTGCACGACCTGGGCGTTTCAGAACTGGCCGCAGGCCTGCGCGCCAAGCAATTTTCTGCCGCCGAAGCCGCCCAGCATTTCCTGGCCCGCGCCAAGGTGCACCAGCGCCTGGGCGCATTTGTGGCCATGAACGAAGACGCCACACTGGCGCAAGCGCAAGCCGCTGATGCCCGCATTGCCGCTGGCACGGCGGGCGCGCTGGAAGGCGTGCCGATTGCGCACAAGGACATCTTCGTCACGCGCGACTTCCCCAGCACCGCTGGCTCCAGAATGTTGGCGGGTTACCAGTCACCGTTTGACGCCACCGTGGTCACCCGGCTGGCCAAAGCCGGCGCCCTCACGCTGGGCAAGCTCAACTGCGACGAGTTCGCGATGGGCTCGGCCAACGAAAATTCGGCCGTTGCCCCGGTGGGCTTCGAGGCCCCCGCGCCGGTCCGCAATCCCTGGGACACCAGCCGCATCCCCGGCGGCTCGTCGGGCGGCAGCGCCGTCGCCGTGGCTGCGCGCCTGGCCCCGGCGGTGACGGGCACCGACACCGGCGGCTCGATCCGCCAGCCCGCATCGTTTTGCGGCATCACCGGCATCAAGCCCACCTACGGCCGCGCCAGCCGCTACGGCATGATCGCCTTCGCCTCCAGCCTCGACCAGGCCGGCCCCATGGCCCGCAGCGCCGAAGACTGCGCCCTGCTGCTGTCCGCGATGTGTGGCCCCGACCTGGACCGCGATTCCACGTCGCTCGATGTGCCCGCCGAAGACTACAGCCGTTCGCTGAACGACTCTCTTGAAGGTCTGCGCATCGGCATACCTGCCGAGTTTTTTGGCGAAGGCCTGGCGCCCGATGTGCGCGCCGCCGTGAATGCCGCACTGAAGGAATACGAAAAACTCGGCGCCACGCTGGTACCCATCAGCCTGCCCCGTACCGAGCTATCCATCCCGGTGTACTACATCATTGCCCCGGCCGAGGCCTCGTCCAACCTCTCGCGCTTTGACGGCGTGAAGTTCGGCCACCGGGCCAAGGACTACACCGACCTGGTGGACATGTACAAGAAGACCCGCGCAGAAGGCTTTGGCGACGAGGTCAAACGCCGCATCATGATCGGCACCTACGTGCTTTCGCATGGCTACTACGACGCTTACTACCTGCAGGCGCAGAAAATCCGGCGCATGATCGCTGACGACTTCCAGAACGCCTTCAAGGAATGCGACCTGATTGCCGGCCCGGTAGCGCCCACCGTGGCCTGGAAACTGGGTGAGCATGGCAACAATCCGCTGGCAGACTACCTGGCAGACATCTTCACACTGCCCGCCTCGTTGGCTGGCCTGCCCGGCATGAGCGTGCCAGCCGGTTTTGGCGAGGGTGGCATGCCCGTTGGCCTGCAGCTTATCGGGAACTACTTTGCGGAAGCCCGCCTGCTGAACGCCGCCCACCGCCTGCAACAGGCCACCGATTTCCACCTCCGCCAACCCGGAGGTCTGTGACATGACCAGCAAATTGATCCACGGCTACGAAGTCGTCATCGGCTTTGAAACCCACACCCAGCTCGCCACGCAGAGCAAGATTTTCAGCCGCGCACCCACGGCCTTCGGCGCCGAGCCCAACACCCAGGCCTGCGCCGTGGACCTGGCCCTGCCCGGCACCCTGCCCGTAATGAACCGCGAGGCGGTGGCATGTGCTATCAAATTGGGACTGGCACTCGGCTCCCATATTGCGCCAGTGAGCATTTTTGCCCGAAAAAACTACTTCTACCCTGATCTGCCCAAGGGCTACCAGATCAGCCAGTTTGAGATCCCGGTCGTGCAGGGCGGCGAGGTCGAATTCTTTCTCGGTGACGAGAAGAAGACCGTGCGCCTGGTGCGCGCCCACCTCGAAGAAGATGCGGGCAAATCGCTGCATGAAGACTCAGCACTCGGAGGTGGGGGCCAAAGCGGCATCGACCTGAACCGCGCAGGCACGCCGCTGCTGGAAATCGTGACGGAGCCCGACATGCGCTCGTCCGACGAAGCCGTGGCCTACGCCAAGGAGCTGCACAAGATCGTCACCTGGATCGGCATCTGCGACGGCAACATGCAGGAAGGCAGCTTCCGCTGCGACGCCAACGTGTCGGTGCGCAAGCCCGGTGCCGCTTTAGGCACGCGCCGCGAGATCAAGAACCTGAACTCGTTCAAGTTCATGCAGCAGGCCATCGACTACGAGATCCGCTGGCAAATCGAGCAAATCGAGGACGGCCACGCGATCCAGCAGGCCACCGTGTTGTTCGACCCCGACACGGGCGAAACACGCGCCATGCGCACCAAGGAAGATGCGGCGGATTACCGCTACTTCCCCGACCCCGATCTGCCACCGCTGCACATTTCAGAGCAGTGGGTGCAGGAACAAAGGGAGTTGATGGCCGAATTGCCCCGCACCATGGCCGCGCGCTTTGTCGCGGACTATGGCCTGCCTGAATACGACGCCACCACGCTCACACAAAGCAAGGCCATGGCGGGCTATTTTGAGGCGGTGGCCAAGGCCTGCGGGCAGGCGAAGCTGGCCAGCAACTGGATCATGGGCGAGGTGTCACGGCGCCTGAACACGGGCGAAATCGGCATCGAGAAAGCCCCCGTCACGGCAGTACAACTGGCCGCGCTGATCGGCCGGATCGCCGATGGCACGATTTCCAATAACGCCGCCAGGCAGGTGTTCGACGTGTTGTGGGCCTGCGAATCTGCCGATGTGGACGCCATCATCGAGTCCAAGGGCCTCAAGCAGATGAACGACACCGGCGCGCTGGAGAAAATTGTCGACGAGGTCATTGCCGCCAACGCAGACAACGTGGCGCAGTTCCGTGCGGGCAAGGACAAGGCGTTCAATGCGCTGGTGGGCCAGATCATGAAGGCCAGCAAGGGCAAAGCCAATCCGCAGCAGGTCAACGATTTGCTGCGGGCACGGCTTGCCGCTTAGTTTCCACGTTGGATACGGCTTTTTGAGAGCCCCAGTGCCGTTCAGGCCAGGCTCGTCGAAACCCTTCGACGAGCCCAGGGCGAGCGGTTCAATCGATATCGGGCCAGATCAACAGGGCAGGCAAAGCAGGGGGTACACAAGCCTGCGGGTGCCGCCTTTCAGCGCGCTGCGGCTGGCAGCAATACCTCGGAGGCGGGTGCGGCGGGCGCCATCTGCGTCGCCCACAGCCTGCGCAGTTGCGCCAGCTCGGCGTCAAACCGCTGGTGGATGCGGCGCTTTTCCAGATCCTGATTCGCCACGAAGCGCTGTTGCTCAGCCATGCCGTCCTCGTTTTCGGCGATCTTGCGGCGCAGCGCCATGGGGGCCTTGGCAGGATCCCGCAAGTAAAACTCCATCTCCGTATCCAGCGCCTTGCGCTGCTGCTGCAGTTCTGCCATGCGCTTTTCGGCAATGGCGGTGACGTCGTCCAGCAGCTGGATGGCGGCGGCGCGCTCTACATCGTGGGCCGCCTTGTCTGGATAGCGTGCCGTAAGCACCCGCTCACGGCGGCGCTCTTCTTGCTGGCGCGTACGCTCTTCGGCCTCCTTGCGGCGCTGCACTTCCAGCGCCGCGCGCTCCTGTTCGGTGAGCGAGGGGCCAATCTGGCGGCGCACGGTGCCCGTGGGGCCCAGTTCCCGCTGTTCGCGGTCCAGGCATTCAGCAATGGGACGGTCGGCCGTCAGGCGCCGCCCCTGGCGATCGACACAGGTGTAGATGCTGCCAGTGTTGGACTGCTGCGCCCACGCGCAAGGCCCCACCAGGCTGGCAATTGCCCCCACTCCCATGATCCACGCCCATTTGCTCAACTGGATGACCCTTCGTTGACTCCATACCGCTGGCGATAGGCCAGTACCCGTTCGTGGTGTGCGCTCATCTCCACCCCGCCCTTTTGGGAGAGATACAGCAATAAGTCTGCCAGCGTTGCAATGGCACACACCTGCATGCCCAGTTGCTGGCGCACATACTGCACGGCACTGTGCTCGACGTCCTGGCCATTCTCGGTGGCTTTTTCCTGACGGTCCAGCGCTATAGCGACGGCATGTGGCACGGCGCCGGCCGCGCGGATGATGGCAATCGACTCGCGTGCAGCAGTGCCGGCCGACATCACGTCGTCAATGATCAACACCCGGCCCTTGAGCGGCGCCCCCACCAGCGTGCCGCCTTCGCCATGGTCCTTGGCCTCTTTGCGGTTGTAGGCAAAAGGCACATTGCGCCCCTGCCGCGCCAGTTCCACGGCCACCGTGGCAGCCAGGGGAATGCCCTTGTAGGCCGGGCCAAACACCATGTCGAACTCGATACCACTGGCCAGCAGCGCTTTTGCATAAAATTCTGCAAGACGGCCCAGCTTGTCCCCGTCGTCGAAGAGGCCCGCGTTGAAGAAGTAAGGACTCAGACGCCCCGCCTTGGTCTTGAACTCCCCAAACCGCAGCACGCCCGCCTCGACAGCAAAACGGACAAAATCCTGCGCCAGACGGCCCTGCTCAGGGGTGTGCGCGCCAACATTCACCATGGGAATTCCTTGTTCAAGTTAACCAGCCTCAATCTCAACGGCATCCGATCGGCCACCACCAAGGGCGTTGAACGCTGGATCGAAGCCACGCGGCCGGATTGTATTTGCGTGCAGGAGGTGAAGGCCCAGGCGGCCGACATCGCCACGCGCTTCGAGCAGCTTGCCGGAATGCAGGGGCATTTCCATTTCGCCGAGAAAAAAGGCTACTCGGGTGTCGGCATCTACACGCGCCATGAGCCCAGCGACATCATCACCGGCTACGGCTCGCCCGAGTTCGATGCCGAGGGCCGCACCATCGAACTGCGCTTTGACACACCCGCGCGCAAGCTGTCCATCATCAGCGCCTATTTCCCCAGCGGATCTTCGGGCGAAGAGCGCCAGCAGGCCAAGTTCCGCTTTCTGGACACCTTCCACCCGCACCTCATGGCCACCAAGGGTGCACGGGAGTTCATCCTGTGCGGCGACATCAACATCGCGCACCAGCAGATTGACCTGAAGAACTGGCGCAGCAACCAGAAAAACAGCGGTTTCCTGCCCGAAGAACGCGCCTGGATGACAAAGTTGTTACACACAACTGACCCCGATGGCGGGCTGGTAGACGTTTACCGTCAGTTACAACCGACCGCAACCGACACCGCCTACACCTGGTGGAGCAACCGCGGCCAGGCCTATGCCAACAACGTAGGATGGCGCCTGGACTATCACTTGGCGACAGCCGGCATGGCGGCGCTGGCGCGCGAAGTCTCCATCTACAAGACGGTGAGGTTTTCGGATCACGCGCCGATCACGGTGGACTACGACTTCGATCTCTGACAGGTCGCTCGACTCACCGAAAAACTTTGAAACTCAGTGGAATAGACAGCCACCGCCGTGCGTCTATGCAGTGTCTTCTCCACTCTTCCTTCAAAGGACTCCCATGAACAAGCACCTCGTCTCGACCCTCGTTCTCGCCATCGCCGCCGCATCCGCCGGCCTCGCCCAGGCGGCCGCTCCCGTGAAGACGGCCGGCGGCATGCTGGTCAACACCAGCGGAATGACGCTCTACACCTTCGACAACGACACGGCGGGCAGCGGCAAGAGTGCCTGCAACGGCCCGTGCGCCGGACTGTGGCCGCCGTTGATGGCAGAAGCGGACGCGAAGCCTGAAGGCGACATGACCATCGTCGCGCGCGACGACGGCACCAAGCAATGGGCCTACAAGGGCAAGCCGGTGTACCTGTACAAGTCCGACATGAAGGCCGGCGACATGACCGGCGACAACTTCAAGAACGTCTGGCACGTCATCAAGCCCTGATCGACCAGAACCGCAGAGAGCACGACGCTTCATCCCATGCGCACACAGGACGAAGCCTCGATCGTCGCCTGCATTCCCAGCCTGCGCCGTTACGCGCGAGGGCTGGTGGCAGATACCGCTCGGGCCGACGACCTAGTGCAGGACACGCTGGAGCGAGCGTGGAGCCGGTTCTCGCTTTGGCAGAAACGCGGCGACATCCGCGCCTGGATGTTCGGCATCATGCACAACCACTTCATCGACGGTGTACGCGCCAGGAGCAGCCGACCCGAGGACAGCGCGGGCGACGACCTGCCCGAAATCCCACAACGAGCCAGCCAGTCCGACGGCATCGAGGTCCGCGATCTGGACCGTGTCCTGCAGCGGTTGCCTGTGGAGCAACGCGAGGTGATGCTGCTCATCGCAGTCGAAGAACTAAGCTACGCAGAAGCCGCCGCAGTGCTCGGCGTGCCCATCGGCACGGTGATGTCCCGCCTGGCGCGCGGCCGTGACAAGCTGCGACAGGAACTGCAAGGCCGCGCGCCATCAGCCCAAGTTGCCGCGCCCCTGCGCAGGATCAAGTGACATGGACTCTCCCCCACTCAAACCCATTTCCACCGACGGCATCAAGCCGGTGACCGAAGCCGATCTGCACGCTTTTGCGGATCAGCTTCTGGACCCTGCGCGGCATGTAGAGATCGATGCCTTCCTGGATGCCCACCCGGCCGAACGCCAGCGCGTGGACGACTGGCGCGCCCAGAACCTGGCGCTCAAGCAGATGCTCGACCCGGTCCTGTCCGAGCCCTTGCCATTGCGCCTGCCGCTGAAGCCGGCGCCGGGGGCGGGCTGGCAGGAATGGCCGTGGCGCTCCCTGGCAGCCGGCGTGGCGATCGCGGTCGTCAGCACCGGGTCGGCCTGGTGGGGCCGTGGCGCCTACGACGGGCAACTGCAGCGCAGTGCCACGCTGGCCGCGGCGCGGGCGGGCACGCTCAATGGTTTTGCCCACCGCGCGGCCGTGGCCCACGTGGTCTACAGCCCGGACGTGCGTCGTCCGGTGGAGGTCGGCGCCGACCAGGAGCAGGCGCTCGTCACCTGGCTGACCAAGCGCATGGGCACCGAAGTGAAGCCGCCCGACCTGCGCGCCCTGGGCTACGAGCTCATCGGCGGGCGGCTGCTGCCGGGCGACAAGGGGCCGGTGGCGCAGTTCATGTTCGGCGGCGCAAAGGGCGAGCGTCTGACGCTGTACGTCACTCGCGAGGACGCCGGACGCGAGACGGCCTTCAAGTTCGGCCAGGATGGCCCGGTGAATGTCTTCTACTGGGTCGACAAGGAATTCGGCTACGCCATCTCTTCAGGCGACAGCAAGTCCGAAATGCTGCGGGTCGCGGAGGCGGTCTACAGCCAGCTCGAAGTGCGCAAGTAGTCTTGGCGCCCGAGGGGCCAGGCATCGACGGGATTTCCGTTGCGGCCCATCGGCCAGTGGTCCAGCCAGTGCTGCAGCACGGCGACGTCATCCGCTCGACGCCGCCGGTGCAGCGCGTACCCCTGGCCCGAATGCACCAAGTGCACCAGTTCGGTCGACAGCGGTGGGCTCTGGTCGCCGAAGTACCAGAAATGCCATGACACCAGTGCGTTGAGGCCCGCAATGTCTCGCGCGGCCTCGCTGTCGTCATGCAACGTGTTGGCCACCTGCTTCATCGAGCCGTTCGCCATCGCCCGATAGAAGTTGTCCGGGGGGCCGTCGCCGCCAGGTCGCTTGGCGACAAAGCGCGGGTCCGCCCAGTAGTCGCCCAGCGCCATGACTTCATCGATGCGCATCGCGTAGATGAGCTGGTCGTTGTGGCGGCTGCGCAGGCCGACGATCCAGTCGCCGACACGTGCCGAGCGACGAATCTGCGGCTTGCACACCGCGAGGGAGCACCAGCCGTGAAAAGGATTCGGCGACCCGCCGCGGTCTTGCCGCACGACATAACGAAAGATGCGAGGGCCTTCGATCACATCGGGCTGCGCAGAACCACCTTGGCTGGATCCATCGGCCCATCGCCTTCGATGACCACGATCGATGCGGTTTTTGGATTGGCTTCCGACTGCAGACGAGTGACCTCGCGGATTTCGCCGATCGCCGTGCCGTCGGCCATTCCCATCGGATTGGTCTTGAAGCTGGCGACGGGCACTTTCTGATCGCCCACATAGATGCTGTAGACCGTCTCCGGCTTGAGCTTGTAGAGGAACAGTTCCAGCGCATCGACCACACCGAAATTGCGTGCCACCACGAAGCCCTTGGCGTCGCCGGAATCGGGCATGAGCGGAATGTTGACCGGCGCCGCGTTCGCCAGCGGCTTCAGGTTGTCCGTGCCGGCGCCCGACGGTACGGCGTTCGAAACGTAGACCAACGCCTGCGGAGCCTGTCCAATCGGCACCGCCGCGATGACTTTGTCGCTGGCGGTGTCGATCACCTGGACCGCATCGCCGTTCTCCAGTCCGACGTACATGCGCGTGCCGTCGTCCGATGGCCAGACGCCATGCGGCAGCGCGCCGGTCGCGATCGTGTTGAGCAGCTTCGCCTCGCCATCGGTCGTGTAGACCTTCACGACGTTCTCGCCACCCACGGCGACGTACGCCAGCGTGCCGCGCGCGGTTTTGGCGAAGCCAAGATGGTTGGTGATGAAGCCGGTGTCGATCACGCCGGTCACCGCCATCGACTTCACGTCGATGCGCGTGACCTTGCCGACGTCCTTGTGACCCATCCAGACTTCCTTGCCGTCCGGCGTGAACTGCAGGAACGGCGAGAACGGGCTCACGACCGGAATACGCTTCACGATCTTGTACGCGCGCGTGTCGACCACGGCCACTTCGGCCGTGAAGCTCGACACCACAAAGGCGCGCCCACCGTCCGGCGTGAACAGCACCATGCCGGGGCCCGGCGCGGTCTCGATCCGGCGTTTTTCCTTGAAGGTCTTCGCGTCGATCACCGAGATGTAGTTCTCTCCGCGCACCACGGCCCAGACCTCCCTGCCGTCGCGCGTGAAGAAGGCCTCGTGCGGCGAGCGGCCGACGTAAGTCACGCCCTTGACCTTGTTGGTCGCCGTGTCGATGAAGGTCACCGAGTTCGAGCCGTTGGCAATGACGACCAGCGTGCGGTGGTCGGGCGAGAAACCGAGGCCGTGAACGTTGATCTCGCCCTTGTAGATCGGCGACAGCACGTCGGGGCGCTGGTTGCCCAGCTTGATCTGGCCGAGCAATGCGTTGGTGTTCGGGTCGATCACCGACACCGTGTTGGTGTTCTGGTCTGCGGTGTAGACGCGGTCGCCGGGATTGGAAGCTGCCGACGCCGCGAAAGATGCAACGGCCAGCGCCGTGGCAAGGACAAGGGGTTTGAGTGAATTCATGAAAGGTCCTTCTTCGACGTGTCTGGAGCGACTACTTGGCGGGTGATGCGTGGCGTGCGAGCCAAGCCTGCATCAGCCGGATCTCGTTGGCCTGCTCGGTGATGATTCCCTGCGCGAGGTTGCGCACTTCCGGGTCTTGCGTGTTGAGCAGGATCGACTTGGCCATGTCGATGGCGCCCTGGTGATGGGGAATCATCATGGTCATGAAGTCGTGCGCGGGCTGGCCGTTCATGGGTGCGGTGCGCATGTCGTGGTCCATTACGGCCATGGCATCACCCATCAGCGCATCGAAGGGCTTGGCCGTGCTGGCCATGAAGCTGGGAGGCACGACGCCCTCGGCTTTCATACCGTGCGCGTGCATGTCGGCCGCCTGCGTCAACGTGCTCCCTGCGACCAGCAACCCGAGGATGCCCGCACGAACGAAGCCGCTGCTCATGCCGCTTTCTTGCTCCATGCGCTGCACCAGCCCGCGGCAGCGACCTGCTTGCCGGCGAACAGCGGGCAGCCGCCCGTCGCTTCCTTGGGCTTGCCTTGAAACAGCTGACAGTTCGCGCAGTTCTGGCTGGCCGCGTGATTGGGGAATTTCTTGGCGTCGACCTTGGTGGTGTCTTCCTTGTAGCCGAGCGCCACGGCCTGAGGATCGGTCTCGGCCAGCTTCGGGCCGCCGGACTGTGCGTGGGCGGCGGAGACGGACAGCGCGGTTGCCGCGCCGGCAACTTGGAAGATGAAAAAGCGGCGATTCGTGGGGGTCATTTTTTTAATCTCGTGGGGGTTTTGGTCGTTGCCGGAGTCTTCGCTGCAGCGATCGGGGGCGTGCTTATTGCTTCAAGACGAACGCAGCCAGCGCTTTCACCTCTTCGGGTTTCAGTGCGGCGAAAGGCGGCATCGGCACGCTGCCCCATTTGCCGACGCTGCCGCCACGGATGCTGGCCTCCAGCTTTGACTGCGCCTGCGGATCGGCCTTGTACTTCTCGGCGACGTCGTGATAGCCCGGACCGACGATCTTCTGGGTCAGGCCGTGGCAACTCAGGCAGGCGTTGCTCGCAAGAAGCGCTTGGACGTTGACACTCGCGCCACCGGCTGGTGGCGTGGCCGCAGCACCCGGTGACGTTGGCGGAGCGGGCGACGCTGGCGCGGGTGTGGAGGCGGCGATCACATTGGCGTCTGTGGCCTTCGCGGACCCGTAGGCGACCGCCAGGTAGGCACCCACCTGCTTGACTTCGTCGTCACTGATCGGCGCACCGTAGGTGTGCTGCATCTTGGCCATCTCGGCGGTCCACTGCGTCTGCGTCATGCCGGGTGGCTGGTAGTTGACGTAGTCCGCCGAATGGCAGATCGCGCATTTCTGCATCGCGATGGCGTAGCCCGGCAGCTTCGAGGGGCGCAGCTTCGACGTGTCGGGCTGCAGCTTGATGTCGGGCGGCGCGGCCAACGCGTTGAACGCGATCAACACGCAGCAGCCAAGAACGGCACGGACCAAAAAGTGGGGGTTTTCATGGCGTGTCCTCAGGCGATGGTGACCGGCGTGGACTCGACCACATGGCGGCGGTAACCCGCCGGATTCCAGTCCACCGTGGCGGGCTGGCCTTCGCCCTTCTGGTTGGTCGCACGGACCATGAGCACGGCTCGGCCCATCTTCGCGAAGCTCACCGGCGCCCGCCATTCGCGAAACGAGAAGCGCCCCAGATCCTTGCCGAGCGTCGCCGCCTTCCAGCTCCGGCCGCCGTCGATGGAGACTTCCACCGTCTTGATGCCGGCACCGGCATCGAAGGCGATTCCCTTGAGTTCGATCGAGCGGGCGGCGGGCAGGATGCCACCGGCTTGGACGCTGGTGATGAAGCTGCGCACGGGCAGCGTGGAGATGGGCCGCGTCTTCGCCGCTGCGGAACCCGGTGCCACGCACTGGCAGTCGTTGTCGGGCACGCGGTAGGCGGTCGTCATGAACAGCGCGTCGTGGCCGTCGAACACATGGTCGATGACCTCGATTTCCGAGAGGTGCTTGACCCAGTAGGTGCCGAAGTAGCCCGGCACGATGAGCTTGACCGGGTAGCCGTTGAGGAACGGAAGGTCCTTGCCGTTCATGCCCCAAGCGAGCATCGGTTCGTCCTGCAGCGCGTGTTCGATGTCCAGCGCCTTGCGAAAGTCCGAGGTCGCGGGCAGCACCGGCGTGTCGAGGCCGTTGAAGGTTACCTGGCGGGCACTTGCAGCCACACCCGCCTTCTCGAGCACCTTGCGCAGCGGCACGCCGACCCATCGGGCATTGCCCATCGCGCCATTGGCGAGCTGTGCGCCGAAGACGCGCGGCGACGAGTACCCGCGGCTGTTGCCGGAGCACTGGTTGACCGCCACCACCTCCACCGGCTCGGCCAGTGCCTTCAGTTCGGCCAGCGACAGGTTCAACGGCGTGTTGACCTTTCCCTTGACGGTGAGCCGGTAGGTAGCAGGGTCGACCGCCAGCGGGATGTTGGCCAGGTGGTAACGCACGAAGAAAGCGTCGTTGGCGGTGATCGGCCCTTCGTTGAAGACTGAGAATGGCGTTTCCAGATGCGGCGGCCGGGTGTGAACGCGAATCAGCGGCCGTTTTTGCGGGTACGTCACCATGGGGCGCGGTCCGTCGGCAAAGGTCACGCCTTCGCCAGTATCGCGACCAGCCGCCAGCGCGGCGAGCGGCGACGCACCCAGCGCGAGAAGACCGGCGCCCTGGACGAAGCGCCGACGGGATGGAGCGCGCTTGGCGTCGTGCTGCGCGGTGGGTGTGGCTTCGCGACCTGATCTCATGGTTTGTCTCCGTTTGTTAGATAAATACAGTGGCTATTCAGGGTGTCTTCCAACCCCACTTGGCGAAGATTGCTTGTCCTGCAGGCGATTTCAGGTAGTCCGCGAGCGCTTCTTCACGGCGCGGCCTTCTGCATCTTTGCCGCAGGCGCAGCCAGCGTCGCCTCCACAAGGTTGCTCGCCAAGTCCACTTTGGCGATTCCCAAGTCTTCGTTCAGCACATAGGCCGTCTTGCCGTCGCGCGTGAAGACGATGGCTTGCCGCGGCTCCTTGAATCCGGTGATGGTGGCGACCACGCTCTTGCTCGCGACATCGATGACGGACAGCGAGTTGTCGCCCAGGTTGCCGGCGTAGACGCGCCTGCCGTCGGGCGACAGCGCGGCACCGTACGGGTCCTTGCCGACAGCGATCGTCGACTCGATGGCGCGCTTGTCCAGGTCGACGACCGCGATGGTGTTGCTGCCGCTGTTCGCCGCGAAGAGCGTCTTGCCGTCGGCGGTGACTGAGATCGCGCGCAGCTTGTTGAACCCGGTGATCTCGCCGTCGATCTTGTTCGTCGCCGTGTTCACGATGGTGATCTTGTCGCCCATGAAGTTGGTGACGTACAGGGCCGATCCGTCGGGACTCAGGCGCACACCCTGGCGCGGCTGCGCGAAGCCGGTGATGACGGCGCGCGGTGCGCCGCTTGCGAGATCGAAACGCGTGACCGTGCTGGCGGCCTGGTTGTTCACGTACATCGTGGCGCCGTCCTTGCTCAGCACGGTGCCGAAGGCACCGGGGCCTGCCGGCAGGCTGCTGACCGTCTTCAGGCTGGACGTGGCGATCTTCGCCACGGTGCCCAGGCTGCTGTCCGAAACATAGAAGAACTCGCCAGACGGCGCGAACACGATGTTGCGTGGCGTCACGAAGCCATTCAGCACCTTGCGCACCTTGCCGGTCTTCAGGTTGTAGACGACGACGTCCGGGCGTTCGCTGTACGACACCACGGCCGTGCCCTCGTCCGGGCTGAGCGCCAGCGAGTTGTTGTGGATGGCACCGTCGAAGGTCCAGCGCTGCGTCGCACTTGCGGACGCTGCGACAGGCGCAGGTTGTGCCGTGACCGTCGAAGGAATCGAGGCGAGTGTCGAGAGGGCGAGGCACAGCGAAAGTGCGAGAGGACGGAGTTTCATGAGATTCTTTCGGTTGTCTGAATGGATGGACGAATGGCGGGGGCGATTTATTCCAGGTCCGCCCTGTCAGTTGAGGAGTGCAGTGATGCCCGCGTTGATGGCGAAGCCGCCGCACACCAGCCAGACGAAGAGCACGGCCGCCAGCGCCAGCGGCTTGATGCCGGCCTTGCGGATGGCCGACACGTGCGTCGTCAGGCCAAGACCTGCCATGGCCATGGCCAGCAGCACGGTGTCGATGTCGATCACCTGCGTCACCACCGCATGGGGCAGCAATGCGAGCGAGTTGAGTCCGGCGACCGCCACGAAACCGAGGGCGAACCAGGGAATCACGATGCCGCCGCGTGGCGAGGCATTGGCTTCGTCGGTGCCATCGGCAGCATCGGCGTCCTTGGCACTGGAGCGGGAGAGGTAGGCGGACAGGATGATCAGGAACGGCGCCAGCATCATCACGCGGACCATCTTGGCGATGACGGCGGTGTTCGCAGCCTGCTCGCTGACGGCGCGACCGGCGGCGACCACCTGTGCCACCTCATGGATCGTCGAGCCGGCGAACACGCCGTAAGCGGTGGGCGACAGGTCGAACAGCCGGAATTGCGCGACCAGGTGATACAGCACCGGATACAGGAAGATCGCCAGCGTGCCGAACACCACCACCGTGGCCACCGCGACCATCACCTGCTCGGCGCGACCGCGCACGACGGGTTCGGCCGCCATCACCGCCGCCGCACCGCAGATCGAACTGCCGGCGCCGATCAGCATGGCCGTCTTGCGATCAAGCCCGAAGACCCGGGTGCCGAGGAAGCAGGCGAGCCCGAAGGTGCTGCACAGCACCGTGGCGTCGATCGCGACACCGGTCCAGCCGACGTTGCCGATGTCCTGGAAGGTCAGGCGCAGGCCGTACAGGATGATGCCCAGGCGCAGCAGGTTGGCCTTGGAAAAGGTCACGCCAGCGCCGGCCGCGGCGCCTATGCGGGGGTAGACGGTATTGCCGACCACCATGCCCAGCACGATGGCCAGGGTCAGCGCGCTGATGCCGTTGGACTGCAGCCAGCCGATCCTGCCCAGTTGGATCGACGCGAAAGCCAGGGCGCCCGTGAGTGCGAGGCCAGGAACCAACAGGCGTACACGGTGCATCGCTGCAGGGGTGTGCGTCAGGTGGGCTGCGGAAGTGGCGGTGTGCATCGTTTTCTCCATCGCGTCGTTTTCTGAAGGCATAGACGAACTTTGAACCGATTCGATCTATCCGGCAAACGGATACTTCCGCTATAACCTAGCCATCGAACAGGTAACGAAAGCGTTTGGATGCGCCTGACATTGCGTCAACTTCTGATCTTCACGGCCGTGGCCGACACCGGCAGCACCACCGCCGCCGGTGAGCGCGTCGCGCTCTCGCAGTCGGCGACCAGCGGCGCGCTGAACGAACTGGAGAACCTTCTCGGTGCCCAACTGTTCGACCGCATTGGCAAACGCTTGCTTCTGAACGACAACGGCCGTGCGCTGCTGCCGCAAGCCAGGTCATTGCTCGACGGCGCGCAGGAAATCGAAAGCCAGTTCGGGCTCGGCAGCACGGGAGCTGCAACCGCGCCGCTGGTCACGCGCCTTCGCGTTGGTGCCAGCACGACGATCGGCAATTACGTGCTGCCGGCGCTGATCGCCGGCTACAGCAGGACGTGGCCCGGTGCCGCAGTGGATGTCGTCATCGGCAACACGCGCGACATCGCTGCGGCCGTGACCCGCCTGGAGGTCGACATCGGTCTGATCGAAGGGCCCTGCCACGAGGCTGAGCTTCGAGTGACGCCATGGCTTCAGGACGAGTTGGTCATCGTGGCTGCACCGACGCATGCGCTGGTGCAGGAGGGCGTGCAGGCACGCGTTCCGTTGAAGGCCTTGCGGCAGGCACGCTGGTTGCTCCGTGAGCCGGGTTCCGGCACGCGCGAGGCCGTGGAGCACGTGTTGCTGCCGCACCTTCACCACCTGAACGGCGACATGCAGCCGGGCAGCACCGAAGCCATCAAGCAGGCGGCCGCCGAAGGCCTCGGGCTGGCTTGCCTGTCGCTGTGCGCGGTGCAGGACCTGGTGACACTCGGCAGACTGGTCGTTCTGCGAACCACGTTGCCTCGCCTGACTCGCCGCTTCTATCTGGTGCACCATCAGAAAAAGCGCCTTTCGGGCAACCTGCAACGCTTCGTGGCGCACTGCGAGCGACTGGAAGGAATCACCATGGCCCCAGACAAATCACCCATCGACTGAATCGGTACTCCGTGCGGCCTTGAGGTCGAGCTGAACGACCGCGTACCGGGAACGAAAACATGGGTCGCGCCGGCATTCAGATGTCGCAGCGAGACAATCAGAAATGCAGGTTTTATGTCGCACTGACTACCACCTGGCCACCCCCGCGCTCGCGGCCCTGGCGCGCACCGAGCATATTTACAAGGACGAGAAGTTCTCGGACCACGCGCCCATCACCGTGGACTACGACTTCACGCTTTGACCGCAGCGCTTGCTGCCTTCGCCGCACCTTCATGCAGATCGCCCCCATGCCAGAAACACCCCCCCCGACACCTGCCCAGTGCTTTACGCCCCAGGATACGGACGCCCTCTGGAAACTGGTCACCACGCCGCACCCGGTGGTAGGGAAAGCCCGCCACCTGGGGGAGGCCCTGTTGCATGCCGGCATCATCAGCGAAAGTGCCCTGCTCGACAGCCTGCGGGCCCAAAAGAGCGATCAGGAAAGAGGCATCCGGCGCCAGATCGGCCAGATCCTGGTGGACCAAGGCGAGGTGACGCAAGAGCAGATCAAGCACGTCATCGGCAGCTGGCTGGGCGAATACATGGTGAACCCCGCCCACCTGACGCCCGATGCGGTATCGCTGGCGCTGGTGCCCCGCGCGGTGGCCGAGCGCGAATCCGTGCTGCCGTTGCTGGCACGCGAAGACGCGCTGGTGCTGCTGATGGCAGACCCCTACGACCGCGTGCTGCTCGACGAACTGCGCTTTCTGACCCAGCGGCGCCTGATTCCGCTGCAGGCCGCGCCCGGCACCCTGATGCCGGCCATCTCCAAGGCCTACAGCGTGCATCTGCAAACCCCGGCGAGCACGCCACCGGGCGCAGGTGCGCACCGGCCCTCCGTGCCCACCTCGCGGGCCACGTCGCAAGAGCTCGCCGTCAACCTCACCACGACGGCCCCCGACAGCGAATCCGAGCAGACCGACGTCATCAGCGAGTCAGACAACACCCTGGTGCGCCTGATCAACTCGGTGATTGACGAGGCCATCAACCACCGCGCTTCCGACATCCACATAGAAACCGAGCCCGCCCCGCAGAACGTGCGCGTGCGCCTGCGCATTGATGGTGAACTGACGCCCTACCTTGAGCTGCCCGCACGCTTTCGGTTTGCCATGGTGGCCCGCATCAAGATCATGGCCAGCATGGACATCTCCGAGCACCGCAAGCCGCAGGACGGGAAGATCGACTTCTCGCGCTTCGGCGGCCCGCCCGTCGAGCTGCGCGTGGTCACCGTGCCCACCTCGCGCGGTCTTGAAGACGTGGTGCTGCGCCTGCTGGCTGGCGCCAAACCCCTGCCACTGGAAGCCATTGGCCTGAGCCCGGCCAACCTGGTGGCCATACGCGGTGTGATGAAAAAGAGCTACGGCCTGGTGCTGGTGGTCGGCCCCACGGGCTGCGGCAAGACGACTTCGCTGCACTCGGTCATCCGCGACATCAACACCGCCGGGCGCAAGATCTGGACAGCCGAAGACCCCATCGAAATCACCCAGAGCGGCCTGCGCCAGGTGCAGGTGAACGCCCGCATCGGCTGGACCTTTGCCGCCGCCATGCGCACCTTTTTGCGGGCCGACCCGGACGTCATCATGATTGGCGAAATGCGCGACGAGGAAACCGCGCGCATCGCCATCGAGGCCTCGCTGACCGGGCACCTGGTGCTGTCCACACTGCACACCAATTCGGCGCCCGAGAGCATTGCGCGGTTGCTCGAAATCGGGTTGGACCCGTTCAACTTCTCGGACTCGCTGCTGGCCATTCTTGCCCAGCGCCTGGTGCGGCGCCTGTGCACCGCCTGCCGCGAGCCCCGGTTGGCCGACGAGGAAACCCTGAACGATCTGGCCTCGCAATACCTCGCCAGCGGCACCAACAATACGCCCGAGGCGCGCTCGGCGCAGGTGGCACGCTGGCGCAAACAGCATGGCGACGCCACCGGTGCCATGCAGCTGTGGCGCGCGGTAGGCTGCAAGGAGTGCGAGAACCACGGTTACCGCGGACGGCTGGGCATCCATGAGCTGATGATCAGCGACGATTCCATCCGCCAGCACATCCGCCGCAGAGCCCCCGCCTCGGACATCCGGCACTCGGCGCTGGCGGCCGGCATGCTCACCCTGCGGCAGGACGGCATCGAAAAAGTGCTGCAGGGCCTGACCGACATGCCCGAAGTGATCGGCGCAACCAATCTGTGATCGATTTAGTGCCAAATACGCCTCTAGCCCTTATGGGTAAAGCGCAAATAGCTATATAAATAATAGCATTTCATGCACACATGATCCCTGCGGCGCAGCACCCTGGCGGGGCCGCGGGCGGCAACGGTGCCCCGGCGGCCCCTGGATGCTTGCGCAACCGGCGGTGCAGCGCACCCCAGCCCTGTTCAACAAGCCTGTGCAGCCACGAGCATGTTGAGCAAATCGCTGATGCGCACCGGTTTGTTGAGCACGCAGGTAGCCCCCAGGGCCTGCAGGCGCGAGGCGGCGTCGGGCTTCGCATCGGCCGCCAGCACGACAACCCTGGCATCCCGCGCCGTGGCGAACCGGCCCAGCCGCAGCTCGCCGAGCAGCTCCAGGGCCTGCTGCTCCTCGTGAAGGTCCAACACCAGGCCGTCATAGGCCTGCGCTGCCAGCAGCGTGCGGGCGCGGCCCACGCTGCTGGCCTCGTGAAAATCCACCATGCCGAGATCGCGCGCGACCATGACGATGGTGCGCCGCAACACGAACTGCGGCTCAACCAGCAAGATCCGGGGCAACAGCGCGGTCATTCGTCGCCCTCTTTTCCGGCCAGGGTCTCGTTTGCCAAGCGGCGAAGTGCATCCAGAATGGACAGCTCCACCGGCCCCAAGGTGCGCGGCACGGTGTCGATCACGCAAAGCGTGCCAATGTGGTGCCCGCTGGGGGCACTGAGCGGGGCACCGGCATAAAACCGGATGTGGGGCTCACCCGTCACCAGGGGGTTGTCGGCAAAGCGGGGGTCGCTGCTGGCGTCCTCGACGACAAACAGATCATTCTTCATGATCGCGTGCCCGCAAAAGGAGATGTCACGGGGGGTTTCTGTTGCCTCCAGGCCCACACGCGACTTGAACCACTGGCGTTGCCCATCCACCAGCGTCAGCAGGGCAATCGGCACGTTCAGTTGCTCGGCCACAAATCGGGCGAGGCGGTCATAGCGCTCTTCGGGCGGGGTGTCCAGCAGCAACAGGTCGCGCAGGGCATTCAGTCGGTCGGCCTCGTCGGCGGGTACGGGTGCGGGTGTCATGGTAAATCCTGGGGTAAATCGTGCGGCGATAGGAGTGGAGGTCAGGTCGCTGGGCTCAGCCCAGCAGGTACGCCATCTGGGCGAGGTCGACCACCACCAGGTTGGCGTGGTCCACCGCGCCTTTGGCATTGATCAGCCCGAACTCGCCCATGGCGCCCATGCGCATGCCGCTGCGCCGCGCGCTGTGGGCGGGCAGCCAGTCCGTCAGGCTGTGGATGGCGATGCCCATGGGCGCCGTCGTGCCGCCGGGCGCCTGGACAAGAACCGCCAGCTGCGGGTCTGCGAGTCCCTCCGACCTGGCGATGGCGGGCAGGCTGACGAGGCGAACCGTCTGGCCACGCCACGCCAGAAAGGCCGGTCGCCCCGACCGAAGGTCTTCCCTGGCCTGGACGGGCAGTTCCACCACCCCCACAATGCCGTCGACCGGGGACGCATAGCGTTGATCCGCATCGAACACCAGATAGGGCAAGGGCTCGGTGGCGTCGGGTTGCACCGCGCCGCCGGGAGCATGCAACGGGGCCGGCGCACGCCGGCTGATGGATGCCTCGGGCGTCAGGCCAAAGAGTTTGGCGACATCCAGCACCTGCAGCCTGGCGCCGTCTGGCAGCAGCGCCACGCCCGCCAGCAAGGGGTCGCCGGGCATGCTGGCCACGGCAGCCTGCGGCAGATCCACAAACTGCTGGCACTCCGACACCGTCAGCCCCAGCAGCAGCGGCCCCTGGCCCAGCATCACCATCCACGGCGCGGACTGGCGATCGCTGGCCTGGCGGCCCTCGCTGATGTCCACCAACGGCAGCTTGCGGCCCTGCCACTGGCCGATGGCCCAAGTGCGCTCCTTGGGCCCCAGCGCCAGTTCGGTGGCGGGCACGGGGACCACACGCTCCACGGCGCTTACCGGCACCGCCCACTGCTCCACACCGATCCCGAACACGGCGTGGCGTTGTGTTGTGCCCACCTGGTGCGGTGCAGGGACTGCCGGTGCGCCCGTGGCCGCTGCTTCGGCGGGCTCCACCTGTGCCTGCTCGCACCAGGCCTGGCCCAGTCGCATCAGCCGCGCCACTTCCAGAATGCACAGCGTCGGCTCGCTGGCTGTCGCGGGCACTACCGACTCGAACAGTTCGTTGTCATCGGGCGCGTGGTGCACCCGCCGGATATCGGCCGCCGCCACGGCCTTCACGCCCAGCACCGCGTCCACCCGTATGCCCACCAGGCCACCCGCCTGCTGCAGCACCAGCAGTCTTTGCAATGCAGCGGCACCGTCGTCCCGGGTCTCCAGCGGCACCCAGCGCTCCAGCGCCACAATCGGCACCGCCGCACCGGCGACATCGGCCACGCCCAGCAAGCCGCCGCTGCGGCGCGGCAGCGCTGTCAGGCCCTGGGGCGGCAGTGGCATGGCCTGCCAGACCTGCTCGATGGGAATGGCGATGTCGCAGCTGCCCACGCGCACATGCACATGCTGCACAACCCCAAGCGGGGCGCTGGATGGGGACTGGATCACGTCGTCCACCGCGCAGCTCAAGTCGCCTTGCGGGGGCTGCCGCTGCCCTGAAGGTCTTCGAGCAGGCGGGCCACGTCCTGGGTCGAATGCTCCTGCTCTTCGGTGGCACTGCGGATCTCGCTGATGGAACGCGTGGTGTTTTCCACCGCGCCCAGAATGCGCGAGAACGCTGCATCCACATCCTCGGACAGGCGGCTTCCCTCCGAGACCCGGATCACCGTCTGGTTGATCAGCTTGGCGATCTCGCGGGCTGCCAGCGACGACTTTTCTGCCAGCTTGCGCACTTCGTCTGCCACCACGGAAAAGCCCACCCCTTGCTCGCCCGCGCGCGCCGCCTCAATGGCCGCATTGAACGCCAGCAAGTGGGTCTGGCTCGAGATCTCGCTGATGGTGTCGACGATTTCATGGATATCGGACGACGAGCGCTCGATGGCGATGATCGCGTCGCGCGAGCGGCGCACCAGCTGACTGCCCTCGCCCGCCTCGCGCTGCGTCTGCTCGGCCAGCTCGGTGGAGCGGCCCGCGCTGCGCGCCAGCTGCTTGATCGATCCACTCATTTCCTGCAGCACGGCGGTGATGTCGTGCACCTTTTGCGCCACCGCGCGCTCGCGCTGCACCTGGGTGGTGATGTCAATCGCATACTTGACCACCTTGTAGGGCCTGCCATCGACATCGAGGATGGGGTTGTAGGTGGCCTGAATCCAGACCTCGGCCCCATGCTTGCCAATGCGGCGGTAGCGCGCGCTCTGGAACTTGCCCTCGCCCAGATCGGCCCAGAAGTCGCGGTAGGCCTGGCTTTGCACCAGGCCCGGCTCGCAGAACATGCTGTGGTGCTGCCCCTGGATTTCGGCCAGGGTGTAGCCCATGGTGCGCAGAAAGTTGGGGTTGGCCAGCAACACGTTGCCCTGCATATCAAACTCGATGACCGCTTGCGACAGGCCAATGGCATCAATCTTGCCCTTGGTCTCGGCGGACGATGTCATGTCGTGTGTGATGTCCACAGCGAACTTGACCACCTTGTAGGGCTTGCCGGTGACATCCAGGATGGGGTTGTACGAGGCCTGCAGCCAGATGTCGCGGCCATCCCTGGACAGGCGGCGAAACCGCCCGGCAATGAAGTCACCACGGCCCAATCGCTCCCAAAGGCTCGCGTACTCATTGGACTGGGCAAACTCGGGCTGGCAGAACATGCGGTGGTGCTGGCCCACCACGTCCTCACGCCGGTAGCCAAAGGTTTGCAGGAAGTTCGCATTGGCGTCCAGCACCCGGCCCGTCAGGTCGAACTCGATCACGGCCTGCACGCGGTCAATCGCCGCCATCTTGCCCTCAAAGTCTGCCTGCTGCACCCGCTGCGCGGTGATGTCGGTGGCCAGCTTGACCACGCCCACCATGTGGCCCTCAGCGTCCCGCACCGGGTTGTACGAGGCCTGCAGCCAGACCGGCTTGCCCGCCTTGGTGATCCGCAAAAACACATCCTCGCGCACCTGTCCGGCGCGCAACCCATCCCACAACGCCCGATACGCCTCGCTGCTGGTCACCTCGGGCGGGCAAAAAATGCGGTGGTGCTGCCCCAGAACCTCGCTGGCGCTGTAGCCCATCAGGTCCAGAAACAAGCGGTTGGCCCGCAGTACCCGGCCCTCCAGGTCAAATTCGATCACGGCTTGCACATGCTCCAGCGCAGCCAGCAAGGCCGCTGTGCGTGCGGCCTCTTGTGGGGCGGTAGCGGGCGTATCCATTGAATTATTCATGGGAAGAAATGCCTGTTGTTGGGGCAAAGCGCCACTGACTGGGCGGCTTTGGGGGTCATTCAAGGTTGGTGGCACTTGCAAACAGCTGCCGCCCAAGGCATGCAGCGGGCCCGCAATTGCAACCATATGAAACAATTTCTCAGTATGGCGCAAATTTGCTTTTCCGGCATGGACAGCCATTGGCAACCGTAGCCGCCAGCAGGTCACAGAAGAAACTGCAACCCGGCCACCTCCAAAACTACACTGGTGTCCTGTGCTGTGAAACCGTGTTTCCACGCGGTCGCCAGTCGGTGGAACCCGCTCTGAAAATGTGTTCTGCCTGTTGAGCCTTTGTTATCCGTTACCTGCCCACCCCATGCTCCGCTACCTCACCATCCCCGTTACGGCTTTTCAACAAAACTGCTCCCTCGTCTGGTGTGATGCCACCCGGAAGGCGGCCGTCATTGACCCCGGGGGCGATCTCGAAACGCTACTGGCCGAAATCCAGCGCTTGGGCCTCGCCCTGGAGCAGATCTGGCTCACGCACGCCCACATCGACCACGCCGGAGGCACGGGCGAACTGGCCCAGCGCCAGTCGCTGCCCATCATCGGCCCGCATCCCGGCGACCAGTTCTGGATCGACGGCCTGCCGCAGCAAAGCGCGATGTTCGGGTTTCCGCCCGCGCAGCACTTCACCCCCACGCGCTGGCTGCACGATGGCGACCAGGTGCAGATCGGCAACGAAACGCTGAACGTGCGCCACTGCCCGGGCCACACGCCGGGCCATGTGGTGTTCCATGCGCCGCAGATCGACCGCGCCTTTGTGGGCGACGTGCTGTTTGCCGGCAGCATCGGCCGCACCGACTTCCCCCAGGGCAACCACCAGCAGCTGATCGACAGCATCACGCAGCGCCTGTGGCCCATGGGCGATCAGACGGTGTTCATCCCGGGCCACGGGCCGGAGAGCACGTTTGCACGCGAACGCCAAAACAATCCCTATGTGGGCGGGACCTGAATGGTCCATCACATTCCTGTTTTTATAGCTGCTAGCGCTTGCCCAATAAGCGCTACAGGCCATTTTGGTCATTTTTTTACACCACAACACACTGCCCCGTGGGTGCAGGCATGCGGCTGCCACGCTGGTGTGCGCTGCACCCACGCCCTCGCCACCGCCCGGCAAAAGCACTGCCCACTATGATGTTGCTCTTTGTAAACAACATGTGAGCACCCGGCAGACGCCTCCCTCTGCCCGCCCTTTGTGCCATGAACACCACTTCCATTCCGATTCCGCCCCTGGAACCGCAGCGTGGCTCCAGCCTGGTGGGCAAGGCCTACTGGGTCATGCTGCAGCGGGTGACGCTGATTGCAGCGGCTATCGACGTGGGATACATCCTGCTGTTCATGGGGCTGGGCTCCCGGCCCCTGGCCATCGTCAATTTCCTGAGCATTGCCATGTACCTGGGGGCCTATCGCCTCATCCAGAAGCGCTACAACGCCGCCGCGCTGGTGCTGATCTGGGTGGAGGTGCTCGGGCACGCGGCACTGGGATCGCTGCTGATTGGCTGGGACAGCGGATTTCACTATTACCTGCTGCTGTTCATCCCCGCCATCGTGGTCGCCAACACGCGCGGGTATGCCGCGCCCATGGTGCTGGCCCTGCTGGCGTATTACCTGGGCCTGCAGGCACTGTGCAGCCATTGGGGCCCGCTCGATCCACTGCCCGTGCGCAGCGTCCAGGTCGTGAACTGGATGCACATCTGCCTGGTGTTTGCCATGTCGGCAGCGCTGGCGGCCGTTTACCGGCGCACCATCCTGATTGCCGGGAGCCGCCTGCGCAAGCAGGCCACCCAGGACCCGCTGACCAGCCTGGCCAACCGCAGCCACTTTGAAGCCCTGGCCGCCCATGCGCTGGCGCGCAGCCAGCGCGATGGTGCGCCGGTCACGCTGCTGCTGTGTGATGCGGATCTGTTCAAGCGCATCAACGACCAGTATGGCCATGCCGTGGGCGACGCGGTGCTGGTGGCCATCGCCAACGTGCTGGCCGCCAACCTGCGCGACGGCGATGTGCTGGCGCGCTGGGGCGGCGAGGAGTTTCTGGCACTGATGCCCTACTGCCCGCTGGAGGCCGCCTGCGCCACGGCAGAGCGCATCCGCGCCGCCATCGCGCAGGCGCCGCTGGACGTGGGCCAGGCGCCCATCGCGCTGACCATGTCTTTCGGAGTGACCCAGGTGCGCAGCACCGAAGACCTGCACACCGCCATTGCGCGTGCCGACAAGGCGCTGTACCAAAGCAAAAACGCGGGCCGCGACCAGGTGAGCGTTGCGTAAGCCAGGGCAGATCGCGCCCCTGAAAATTGGGTGAAATCAGTCTATAACGCTTGAAAAACAAGCGCGAGAAGCTATTAAAACAATAGCGTTCCGAAAGGTGCGCGCCCTTACCCGTTGCGCCGCGCGGCCTCGTACAACCCCTGCACCCTGGGCACGTTCTGCTCCAGCTCACGGATGCGTGCGGGCCCCGAGGGGTGGGTGGACAAAAAGGCCAGCCCCCCCTGCTTGCCGCCGGTGGCGTTGCCCATCTTTTGCCACAGGCTGACGGCGGCGGACGGCTGGTAGCCCCCGCGTGCGGCCAGCTCCAGCCCCACCAGATCGGCGTCGCTTTCGTCCGAGCGGCTGAACTGCAGCGTGAGCAGCTGCCCGCCCAGGCTGGCGGCGACGTTGCCCAGATCGCCCAGGCCCAGCAACTGCGAGCCCAGGCGCAGCGCCAGGTTGGTGCCCTGTGTCTTGGCGATGCGCTCACGCGCATGCTCGCGCAGCGCGTGGGCCATTTCGTGGCCCATGATCATTGCGGCCTCGTCGTCGGTGAGCTTGAGCTGGTCAAGGATGCCGGTGTAGAACGCAATCTTGCCGCCGGGCATGCAAAAGGCATTGACCTGCGAGCTGCCGATGAGGTTGACCTCCCAGCGCCACTGGCGAGCTCGGTCGTTCCAGGGCGCGGCATGCGGGATCAGCCTTTTGGCAATGGCATGCAGGCGCTGCAGCTGCGGGTGCCCTGCGGGTGCCAGTGCACGCTGGGCCTTGGCCTGCTGCAGCATCTGCTGGTACTGCTGGGCGGCAGAGTTCTCCAGCGTTTCGGCGGGCACCAGCTTGCGCAGGCTCGATGCCGAACCCACCTCCACCTGCGCCAGCACGGGCGCGGCGGCGCTGGCACCCGCAGCCAGCAGGAAGGCGCGGCGCGCAGACCACGGGGAAGACGGCGCTACGGAGGGCGAGGGGCAGAAGAGGCACATGCAGGAATAATAGACAAAAACCGCCCGGCCCCATGTCAGACACCTCCCCGACCCCACCCCGCTCCCCCGCCGTGCGCACCCCCTGGCTGCAAACCCTGCGCGTGTACCTGGAGCCCGCCAGCCTGCGCATGCTGACGCTGGGCTTTTCGGCAGGCCTGCCGCTGTTGCTGGTGCTGGGCACGCTCTCGTTTCGCCTGCGCGAGGCGGGCATTGACCGCAGCACGATCGGATATCTCAGCTGGGTGGGCCTGGCCTATGGCTTCAAATGGCTGTGGGCGCCGCTGGTGGACCGCATGCCGCTGCCGCTGCTCACGCGCTGGCTGGGGCGGCGGCGCAGCTGGCTGCTGCTGTCGCAGGGCATGGTGGTGGCCGGCCTCGTGGGCATGGCGCTGGCCGACCCGCGGCTCACGCTCGGCCCCATTGTGTGGTGCGCGCTGGCAGTGGCCTTTGGCTCTGCCACGCAGGACATCGCGCTCGATGCCTTTCGCATCGAATCGGCCGATTCCAACCACCAGGCGGCGCTGGCTGCCTCGTACCAGACGGGGTACCGCCTGGCCATGATCTGGGCCGGTGCGGGGGTGCTGTGGATAGCGGCACGCGCCGAAGCGGCGCCGGCTGTCGGGCAAATGGTGGGCGAGGCCGTTGCCCAGGGTGCGGCCGCCTACCAGAACGGCGCCTGGCAGGCGGCCTATCTGGCCATGGCCGCGTCGATGTCCGTGGGCGTGGTCACGGTGCTGTTCTCGCGCGAGCCGGTGCCCGTGGTGCTGCCACCCGCCAAAAATGCCGCCGAATGGATCAAGGGCGCCGTGGTCGAT
Source organism: Acidovorax sp. JHL-3 (assembly GCF_000526295.1). NCBI lineage: Bacteria > Pseudomonadati > Pseudomonadota > Betaproteobacteria > Burkholderiales > Comamonadaceae > Acidovorax > Acidovorax sp. JHL-3. The sequence continues at coordinate 1,026,327 of NZ_JAFU01000001.1, read as the reverse complement.
CCGTTTGCCGATTTTCTGGGCCGCTACGGCTGGCAGGCCGCGCAGATTCTGGCGCTGATTGCCGTGTACCGCATCAGCGACGTGGTGATGGGCATCATGGCCAACCCGTTTTATGTGGACATGGGCTTCACCAAGGACGAGGTGGCGGCCGTGACCAAGGTGTACGGCGTCATCATGACGCTGGTGGGCGCGTTTGTGGGCGGCGTGCTGTCGATGCGCCTGGGGGTGATGCGCATCCTGATGCTGGGCGCCGTGCTCAGTGCCGGCAGCAACCTGCTGTTTGCCTGGCTGGCAGGCCATGGGCACGACGTGACGGCGCTCATTGCCGTGGTGTCGGCCGACAACCTGGCCAGCGGCATTGCGTCGGCCGCCTTCATTGCCTATCTTTCAAGTCTGACCAACGTGAGCTACTCGGCCACGCAGTACGCACTGTTCAGCTCGATGATGCTGCTGTTGCCCAAGTTCGTGGCCGGTTTTTCGGGCGACTTCGTCGACTCGTTCGGCTACGCGCAGTTCTTCACGACCACGTCGTTGCTGGGGCTGCCCGTGCTGGGGCTGGTGTGGCTCGCTTCAAGGGTTAAAACGCCCTCTAGCCCTTTACCATAAAGCGCAAACAGCTATTTAATCAATAGCATTCAAACGCTGCACAGGTCGCACGGTTTACCGCATCTTTACGGAGGCTTCAACACTGCGAGACGCCTGCGGGCCACCATGGGGATCTGCCTGAACCGGCTCCACCACCCCACTACACTGCCACGATGAGCTCGCACCTGTTGATGATCGAAGACGACGCCCGCCTTGCACAGATGGTGGGCGAATACCTGGGCCAGTCGGGCCTGCATGTCACGCACCGCGCCGATGGCGCAAGCGGCCTGGCGCAACTGCAAGGCCCTGACGCGGGCCCTTTGCCCGACCTGGTCATCCTCGACCTGATGCTGCCCGACATGGACGGCCTGGACGTTTGCCGGCGCATCCGTGCGCTGCAGGGCCCCGCGGCCCAGGTGCCGGTGCTCATGCTTACCGCCAAGGGCGACCCCATGGACCGCATCATCGGCCTGGAGCTGGGCGCCGACGATTACCTGCCCAAGCCCTTTGAGCCGCGCGAGCTGCTGGCCCGCATCCGCGCCATATTGCGCCGGCGCACCGACGGTGGCAGCCCGCCCGCCACACAGGCCCTGCGCTTTGGCACGCTCGAGATCGACCGCGACGCCCGCACCGTGACCGTGGCGGGCGAGCTGGCCGATCTCACCTCCTACCAATTTGACCTGCTGGTGGCGCTGGCCGAGCGCGCGGGCCGTGTGCTCACGCGCGACCAGATCATGGAGGCCGTGCGCGGCCGCGAGCTGGAGGCGTTTGACCGCTCCATCGACGTGCACATGGGCCGCATCCGCGCCGCCATCGAGGTGGACGCCAAGAACCCGCGCCGCATCCTCACGGTGCGCGGCGTGGGCTACGTGTTTGCCAAGCAGCAGGATTGATGTGAAACAACCCCCTGTGGCGCTTCGCGCCTTCCCCCTTCTCTCGCATCGCTGCGCGCTGCGGGAAGGGGGACGCCGCCAGCGCTGCGGGGCGGCCCTTGCGCGGCGGCTCTGGCCTGGCCTGCGCCAGTTGCATGGGCTGCAGAACCAGAGCGTGCGGCATGGCGGTGTTTGATCTTTTTTCGCGACGCCTGTATCTGCGCCTGTGGCTGGCGGTGGTGGGCGGTGTGGCCGTGCTCACGCTGGCCGTGGGCTGGGCATGGCGCATTGCGGCCGAGCAGAACGCGCAGCCCATGGCGCCACCCGCCCGTGAAGTGGTTCTGCGCGACAGTAATGGCAACACGCTGATCGCCGGACTGGCCACGCGCGTGCCCGGGCCGCCCGGCGAGGGCCTGGAACTGGCCATTGACAGCGCCGACGGCACCACCTACAGCCTGCAACTGGCCCCACGCACCGACCGGGGCAACCACCCCGGCCCCAACCGCCGTGCCGACGCCGCCTTCTGGACCCGCCCGCCCTTTGGTTTCCTGTGGATGCTGGGCCTGGTGGGCCTGGCCGTGGTCGTGGGGGTGTTTCCCATCATCCGCCGCCTGCTGCAGCGGCTGGAAACCTTGCAGCGCAGCGTGCAACGCTTTGGCGAGGGCGATTTGTCGGTGCGCGTTCCCGAGCAGGGACAGGACGAGGTGGCCGACCTGGCGCGCCAGTTCAATGCCGCCGCCGCGCGCATCGAAGCCCTGGTCAAAACCCATAAATCGCTGCTGGCCAACGCCTCGCACGAACTGCGCTCGCCGCTCACGCGCATCCGCATGGGCCTGGAGTTGATGGGCGGCAACCAGCCTTCACCGGCATTTCGCGAGGAGATCCTGCGCAACATCGCCGAGCTTGACCAGCTGGTCGATGAAATTCTGCTGGCCAGCCGCCTGGATGCCCGCGAGGCCGATGTAGGCACCGTGGAGCTGGTCGACCTGATCGGGCTGGCCGCCGAGGAATGCGCCCGGGTGGATGCCGAGCTGGACGTGACTGCCGTGCCCGAGGGGCTGGAGGTGCGTGGCGTGGCCAAACTGTTGCGCCGTGCCCTGCGCAACCTGCTGGAAAACGCGCGCCGCTACAGCCAGGGCGACATCACGGTGGTGCTGCAGCGGCATGACGGCCAGGCACAGTTGAGCGTGCTCGACCGTGGGCCCGGCGTTCCTCCCGCCTTGCGCGAACGCATTTTTGAGCCCTTTTACCGCCTGCCCGGTGCCAGCGAACGTGCGGGCGGCGTGGGCCTGGGGCTGGCACTGGTGCGCTCGATTGCGCAGCGCCACAACGGCTCGGTGCGTTGCGAAGACCAGCCCGACGGATCTGGCGGCGCCTGCTTTGTGTTGCGCCTGCCGTTGCAAAGCCCACCCAGCACAGCGGCCCCGGCCCCGCAACGCAAGGGCACAGGAGCGAAATAGGGGTCTTCCGGGCTCAACGGCACCCAGCCTGCTTGGGTTGTGTCGCGTCAACCTGCCACCTGCCACCCGCGACTGCCCTGGCCTCACACCGACACCGCGGAATCGGCCGCGGCTTGCGGCAGCGGGACATTCAGCAACTCGACGCAATTGCGTCCCGCGCGCTTGGCGGCATACATGGCCTGATCGGCCACATCCACCATGGCCTGCGCACCTGCGGCATCATCCGGAATCCGGGCGTGCCCACCAATGCTGACCGTCACACGGATGGTCTCGCTTGCCCACGGCATTGCCAGGTGCTCCACCCGGGTGCGCAGGTGTTCCGCCACCATGCGCGCGCCGCTCGCATCGGTGCCCGGCAGCAAGGCCAGAAATTCTTCGCCACCATACCGCCCGATGAAATCCTGCCCGCGCAACGCGCCCCGCAGGCACTGGGCAACAGCCACCAGCACGGCATCGCCCGCCAGATGGCCGTAGGTATCGTTCACGCGCTTGAACCAGTCGATGTCCACCATCAGCAGGGCAACGGGCCGGCGTTCGCGCCCTGCCTGGGCCAGCGCGCGCTCGAGTGCGTCCATCAAGGCACGGCGGTTGGGCACACCCGTCAATGGATCCAGCAGGGCCTGCTGCTGGTGCCGTGCATTCGCCCTTTCTCGGCCCATCAGGATAAAGCCCATGGTGGTCAGCACCAGCCCCGCCAGCCCCATCACATGGCTGCCCACCTGGATGAAATGCGATGACCCCAAATGCGCCACCTCATTCCAGCCCAGCAGCACCCCGATGCTTCTTTGCAGATACAGCGCGATCACCATGCCCACACCAAGGGCCAGCAGCAGGCGTCCGCGCTCCAGCACTCCATTGTCGCGGCGCAATGCCTCGCGAGCCACCATACCGCCATGCAAGCTGAACAGCGCCCCGCCAGCCGCCACCCGGGCTTCCGGCCGATCCATCAACACCAACGATCCGACTACGGCGGCCACCACCGGCACCAGAATTTTCCAAAGCGAACAGGGTCTGCCAAAGAACCGGCAAATCGCCACCAGCGACGCCGAATAGGACGCGGCCAGCAGCGTGTTTCCCACCACCATCAGGGCCGGTAGCTGGTTTGACAGCAGGGAGTTGGCGATGAACAGCGGGAACGCCACGGCAATCATCAACACCCCCGCGGCCCAAGGCGCCAGGCCGTCATCCCGCCAACGCCCCCAGGCAACCACCAACATCGCCGCAGCCATGGACAGCGACACCACGGGGTACATCAGCATGATGGTGGCGACATCTACGGGCATAGTGCTCCAGTGGGCAAGCGAGGTGGTAATTGTCTTGTGCGCGGCGCCCGGGAGAAAGGGCGCCTCCTGAGCGTGCAATGAAAACCGCTTCCCATCACACGCCCGTGATCCATCGGCAAATGCCGCGAATTCAACTCATTCTAGGGATGACCTGCATGGCCCTCGCGCGTCGGGGGTAGTGCGGATCGGGATGGGCCGCAAGGCGTCTGTTTGCAGTCAATAGCCCCGCTATTGGCAAGAAACGCAACTCAGCGGATCGCCCGATGTCGCGCTACCACCGGCCGCAGGGGGTTATGCAGGCCGGCCCTATGGGTTGGACAGCCGCTGGAAACCTCGCCAGAATCACGCCATGACCATCTTTTCTTCCTCGCGCCTCTGTGCTCGATTCGGCCTTTCCACCCCCATCGTGCTGGCCCCGATGGCCCTGGCTTCTGGCGGTGCACTGGCCTCGGCTTGCGCTCGTGCCGGTGCGCTGGGGCTGGTAGGCGGCGGTTATGGCGATCTCGCCTGGACCCAACGTGAGTACACACTCGCGCTGCAAGCTTCACATACGAATCGCATTGGCTGCGGCTTCATTACCTGGAAGCTGGACGAAGACGCTTCGGCGCTTGACTGGGTACTGGACCATGCACCCGAGCACCGGCCTCGTGCCGTCATGCTGTCATTTGGAGACGCCCGCCGGTATGCCGCACGCATCGCCGCCAGCGGCGCCGCGCTGATCTGCCAGATTCAGCGCATGGAGCAGGCCCCACAAGCGCTTGAAGCCGGTGCCACAGCCATCGTGGCACAAGGCGCCGAGGCCGGCGGGCATGGCATGAACGCCCTGAACGGACGCGCCACCATGACCTTTGTGCCCGAACTGGCCGACTGGCTGGCAGCACACTCCCCCGACACCCTGCTGCTGGCCGCCGGTGGCATTGCCGACGGGCGCACCCTGGCCGCTGCGATGGTGCTGGGGGCCGATGGCGCGCTGGTCGGCTCGCGCCTGTGGGCCACGGCCGAAAGCCTGGCGCCGCAGGGCGCCAAAGAGCTGGCCCTGCGCACGGACGGCGACGGTACCGCCCGCAGCGCGGTGTTCGATATTCTGCGTCGCAAGAACTGGCCCGCACCCTACGACTTTCGCGCCATTCGCAACCCCTTGCACCGCGCATGGGAAGAGCGCATTGAAGAGCTGCGCAGCGACCCGGCCGCTGCGCGGGAGGCTTATGACGCGGGCATTTCGGCGGGCGACTACACCGCCGCACATGCGACCGTGGGGGAGTGCGTGGGGTTGGTGCACGACTGCGCCGGCGCGGCAGACGTGGTTCGTGCCATGGGCGAAGGGGCAACGGCTGCGCTCGACAATCCACGGCTGCAGCACTGACAGGGCGGGCGCCACCCGCGCACCTTTCAGACCGACTGGCATGCGATCTGCAGGCAAGTGAACACCCAGGAAACCTGCGCGTGCAGCCGACCCAGTGGAGGGCGCTCCCTACAATCGGGTTAAATCGCTGCCCTGCCATGATGCACATCATTGCCAACCAATTCACACTGACGGAGTTTCTGCTGGACAGCCTGCCCCCTGCACAGCGGGCTGGTGTGCTGACGCACCCGAAGCGCATCAAGGGCATGGCCTATTCGCTGCTGAATACCTTGGACGCTTGGTGCCCGTTTCTGCTGCCAGGATTTCGCCCGTTTCCGCAAACCTACCTGCAAGCACTGGCAGCCATCCCGCCGGACGCACCAGTGCTCATTTTTGGTATTGAAAACATCAAGGATTTGCGCATCATCCGCAAGTACCTGCCCACGCGGCACGTGGCGGTGTTCACCTGGAATCCGGTGATCGATTACCAACAAAACTACAAGGTGCGCAGACTCCACATCCAGCAACTCAAAGGCCTGGGTTTTCACGTGTTCACTTTTGACCCGGAAGACGCGCGGCAGTACGGACTAACACTCACAAAGCAGGTATATCGGTATGTGGATACCTACCGACAAGCGCTGCCAGAAAAGTGGGACATTTATTTTCTGGGGCAAGACAAAAACCGCTTTCCCGCACTCCGCAAGCTAGGAGAGCAGTGGCACAGCCTCGGCTTGCGTACCAGCCTGCGCATGTTGCGTGAACCAGGCAGGTCGTATCCCTCAACCGCAGTCATTGAAGGTCTGCCCCAAAGCATCGACTACCCTACAAACATTGACACCATCAACCGCTCACGCTGCCTTCTGGAGATCACCCAAGCTAACTAGGGCGGGCTCACGGTGCGCTGCATGGAAGCCTTTTTCTTCGACAAAAAGCTCATCACGAACAACCCCAGTGTGCGCACGCTGCCGTTTTACAACCCCACGCGCTTTTTCATCCTGGGGCTGGATGATCCGCAAGCCCTGCCCGCGTTCTTGCAAGCCCCCATGCGGCCACTGCCCCAGGGGGCGTTGCAGCCATACGATTTTGCGCACCGGGTGCAGCAGTTTGACCACATCACCGCCCCAGCGCGCGGCTGACGGGGTCTTCAGGAAGGCACGCCAGCCTGCTCCTTGGCGCACGGCCGGCGCGGCGCCGTCAGCACCAGCACCAGGCCAAAACCATAGGCCAGCCCTTCGTTGGCCAGCCAGATGCCGCTGTGTGTGAGGCCACCCACGCAGGCCACCCCAACGAAGGCAAAGGCCACGGCGCGGTCCAGCCGCTCCATACGGGCGGCCTGCCAGAGGGCGGCGGCAAACACGGCCACAAAGGCAAGCAGCCCAGGGACGCCGTGCTCGATCATGAAAAACAAGAACTGGTTGTGCGGATGGAACGAGCCCACCGCGCACCACTCGGGCGTGGTCGAGATGCGGCAGAACTCACCGTGGTACGCCCCCGTACCCCAACCCAGCCAGGGCTTTTGCCAAAACAGATCCAGCCCATACTGCAAAAAATACAGGCGTTGTCCAATGGAAGTTGTGATCTCCGGAACCTCGCCCAGTTCCTTCAGGCCCAGAGCCACACGCGGAACAATGGTGGGCGACAGCAGCACGGCGCCCGCCAGCAGCACGGCGACCAACGCCACGGCCATCCACCACCGGCGCATCGGCACCAGCGACAGCACAAAGGCCAGCACCGCCACCGCCGTGGCCACATAGCCCGTGCGCCCATACAGCAACTGGGTATTGCACACAAAGGCCAGGGCCGCCACGGCCAGCCAGGCACCCCGCTGCCAAGCCACATTGGTACGCAGCGCCACGTACAGACCGCGCAGCATCAGCAGCGCCATCAGCACGCTTTGGGTGATGTAGTCCTTGAACACGGAATGGTCGCCGCCCCAGCCCTGCGTCTGGGCGCGTGACCAGGGCAGCCGCCACCAGATGCTGAGGTAACTGCTCGCCAACGTGAACAGGGCGGCGATAGTGAAAGCCGTCCAGCAGCGCTCTCGGGTTTTCTCATCCTGCGCCAGCAGCGAGATGGCGATGACCATGAGCAGCAGCTTGTCGTACTTGAGCCAGTGGTCCAGCACCACGCGCCAGGGGGCAGTGGTGTACACCGCGCCCAGCAAAATGATGGTGTACAGGACCAGCAGCGGCAGGGTGACAGCATTGCTGCGGGCCACGTCCCAACGCTGGCGCCAGTCGCCCGCCAGCAACCAAGCAAGCACCATGCACAGCAGCGCGATGTTGGCCCCCGCAAGCGTCCACGGGATGGAAAAGAAGGCTGATATGGCACTGAAAACAGCCGCCGAGCGCAGAAAAACGTGGGGATACTGCATAGACCTTGTCGCCGCAACGACAACAACATTGACACCAGGCCAGCACATCACTGGTGCCCAGGCCGCGATAATTACAGCCTCACATTATCCATTGCACGGCGGCAGCCCCTGCGCCTGCGTGCTTCGCGCCCATGCCCCAACCTATCGTTCACACCATGCACTGGGACAACATCCCCAGTGTCATCCTGCAAAAGCAGCGTGAAGTTTTTGCCGCCCTGGACGTTCCGCTGCAGCAGGAATCTGCGCACCGCATCCCCCATGGCACCTGGATGAACAGCGTGGTGGAGCGCATGGCATCCGACGACATCGTCATCTTTTGCGACATTGACGCCTTCCCGCTCAAGCGCGCAGCCTACGACTTGGCTGTGGCCCATGCAGAGCAAGGCGCCATCTTCGGCCTGTCGCAGTTTTCCAACCACAAGAAAACCACCGAGACCTATGCAGGCCCCATGTTCATGGCGTTTCGCAAAAGCGTGTGGGAGCGGCTGGGGAGCCCCGACCTCAAATCATCGTCGGCCTTTGACGCGGCCGAAGGCCTGTCCGCCCTGGCGCGCGAACAGGGCGTGCCGCTGGTGCTGCACAAGCCCACCTCCACACTGATTTCCAAGTTCGCACTGGGCAACGAAGGGGTGTTTGGCATTGGCACTTTCTACGGCGACAACGACTTCTTTCACCTGTTCGAGTCGCGCGAGCCCGCGTACGAGCAACTGCTGGTGGCCGTGGCCGACGACGCCATCGCACAGCGCCCCTTGCAATTTGCCCGCTACCTGGAAGCGGCCATTGCCCTGCAACAAGGCACCCCGGTCAAAAAGAAGCGCCGCTGGTGGCGCCGCCTGCTGGGTTGAGCGCACCCATGAGCCTGCCCATCGTCTTCATCAACCTGGACCGCGATGCCGAGCGCCGCACGCGGCTGCTGGCCGAGTTGCAGTCCATCGACATGCCCAGCGAGCGCTTTCCTGCGGTGTGGTGGGCCAACGTGCCCCCCGAACAAACCAGCCGCTGGTACAGCGACGCCTTGAATGCACGCCAGTACTACAAGCCCCTGCGCAATGGCGAAAAGGGCTGCTACGCCAGCCACATCGGCGCCTGGCAGCAATTGCTGGCCAGCGACTCACCCGCGCTGGTGGTGCTCGAAGACGATGTGCGCCTGACCCCGCAGTTCACCGAAGTGATCGAGGCCATAGCCGCACTGAAAGAGCCGTGGGACATGGTCAAGCTGCTGGGCCGCGACCAGGAGAAGACGCGTTCGCAGCGGCCCCTGACGGGCAACACCGTGCTGGTGGATTACGCCCGCGTGCCCAGCATGACCGCGGGTTACGTGATCAGCCGCGCCGGTGCGGCCCGGCTGCTGGAGCGCCGCCAGCCTTTCGGCCGCCCCATCGACGTGGACCTGCGGTTCTGGTGGGAATGCGGCGATCTGCGCATCCTGGGCGTGTCCCCGGCAACCATCGAGCTGGATGACACCAGCCTGGTCAGCTCCATCTGGGACGAGCGCGACACGCTGACACCCGCGCAGCGCTGGCGCAAGTTCTGCATGAAGCTGGCGCTCACGCTGGGCAACGCCTGGCACCGCCGGCGCCTGCCCAAGCTGTAGCCGGGCCGTCAGTGACCGGCGGACAGCCTCTCGCCGGCGCGCAGGCGGTATTCAGTACCGCAGTACGGGCATCGCGCATGTCCCGTGTGGCCGACATCCAGGTACACGCGGGGGTGGCTGCTCCAAAGCGCTGTGCCCGATTGCGGACTGGGACAGGCGATACCGCCCCGCGAGTCGAGGTCCTTGGCTTGTAGTTCAACGATTTTCTGAGACATTGCGTCGTTTTCCAGTGATCAAAAAGAGGTGCAAGGCCTGCAATGCCACACTGCACGGACGGGCCGCATTATCGCGCGCGCGCCAGTGCCAGTTCGCGGAGGTAGAAGGCTTCCACCTCGGCCGTCTTGGCCTCGGCGCTGTACGCCCCAATGGGCCGGTCGCAGCGCGGCGGGCGTTGCGCGTACTGCGCCTTGAGGGCCTCAGCCAGTGCCGCGGCGTCTTCCAGCGGCACCATGCGCGCGCCCAGCGCAGCGCTCAGGTGCCGGGCCCCTTGCGTCTGCGTGGCAATGATGGGAAGCTCCGCCGCCATGGCCTCCAGAAAGACCAGCCCGAAAGGCTCGTCCCGTGCAGGGCTGACAAAGCCGTCGAACGCAGCCAGCCAATCGGCCGGGTGCTCAGAAAACCCCGGAAGGATGACGCGGGGCACGCCGCGCCGGCGTAGCGCTTCCAGTTCCGCACCGCGACCGACGATGACCAGGTAGGCGTCTTGCGGCAAACGGGCACGCTCGAAGACGTCCAGCAGCAGATCAAAGCCCTTGCTGCGGTCCATGCGACCCAGGGCGCCAAACACCCACGCATCCGGCGGGATGCCGTGCTGGGCGCGCAAGCGCTGGCGTGCGTCTGCAGCAGGCCGGTAGGGCAGCGTCCAGTTGTCGATCTGGGATGTGTGTGCCCGCAGGGGCGCCGGGATGGCGTCCATCTGCCAGCTGGCAATGGCCACCAGCGCGTCTAGCCGCGCGTGCTGCTGCGGCTTGTAGCAAATGTGCAGGGTGGCCACCCGCAGCACCTGGCCCTCAAGCCCCGACAGTCCGCCCAGGGCCTTGCACCCGTCGCTCAGGTGCGCATGGGCCACGTCCGGGCGCAAGCGCTGCACCAGGCGGCGGGCCTGCCACCGCCCCAGCCATTTGTTCACCCACAGAACACGCACACGCGGGTCCACCCGGTGCGCATACCCGCCGGGCCGACCGCTCTGTGCAGACTTGCGCAGGATCAGCGTGACCTCGTGGTGTTCGGACTGCGCATTGGCCAGCTCGATGGCGTGCCGCTCGCTGCCGGCAAAGCTGCGGGTCAACAGCAGGTGGACGATGCGCATGAAGAAGGTTGGTTGGATGCCGGTGTGACCCAGCGCCGCCACCGCGTCGCAACCCCGCGCTGACGGCGTACGGCGAAGGCGGCGCTGTGCGCCAGGTTCGGGTCAGACCTTGGTGAGCCAGTGGGCGTAGTTGGGATTGCGGCCATTGACGATGTCAAAGAACGCAGTTTGGATTTTTTCGGTGATGGGGCCGCGGCTGCCCACGTAGTCGCCCTTGCCCAGCTCGATGCGGTCCAACTCACGGATGGGCGTGACTTCTGCCGCCGTGCCGGTGAAGAATGCCTCGTCCGCGATGTAGACCTCGTCGCGCGTGATGCGTTTTTGCACGATTTCGAGACCCAGGTCCTTGGCGATGTGGAACACCGTGTTGCGGGTGATGCCGTTCAGGGCACCGGCAGACAGATCGGGCGTGTAGATCACGCCGTTCTTCACCACAAAGATGTTTTCACCGGCGCCTTCAGACACAAAGCCCGAGCTATCGAGCAACAGGGCCTCGTCGTAGCCTTCATCGGTGGCTTCCATGTTGGCCAAGATGGAGTTGGTGTAGTTACTTACCGCCTTGGCCTGCGTCATGGTGATGTTGACGTGGTGGCGGGTGTAGCTGCTGGTCTTGACGCGGATTCCGCGCTTCATGCCTTCTTCGCCCAGGTAGGCGCCCCAGGCCCAGGCGGCCACCATCAGGTGGATGGTGTTGCCCCTGGGGCTGACGCCCAGCTTTTTGTCGCCGATCCAGGTCAGGGGGCGGATGTAGCCCGATTCGAGCTTGTTTTCGCGGATGACGGCTTTTTGCGCCTCGTTGGCCTCTTCCTGGCTGAAGGGAATCTTCATGCGCAGGATCTTGGCGCTGTTGAACAGGCGCTCGGTGTGTTCCTGCAGGCGGAAGATCGCTGGGCCATTGACGGTGTTGTAGGCGCGCACGCCTTCAAAAGCGCCGCAGCCGTAATGCAGGGTGTGGGTGAGCACATGGATTTTGGCATCGCGCCAATCGACCATCTGGCCGTCCATCCAGATCTTGCCGTCGCGATCGGCCATCGAGGGAACTACGGGGCTCATGGGTGTCCTTTGGTTTGCTGGAGAGTCGCAAAAATCAGATTTTACGGGGCGGCCGATCCCGCGGTGCCATCTTGCGCATCCTCGGGGGCTGCGGGGCGTTCCAGCACCCATTTCACCAGCTTGCCGTTGTGAAACTCGCAGGTGACATGCGAGCGAGTGCCATCGGTCCAGCGGTAAAACTCGGGTTGTTCGTTTTCTGGCGACCGCAGCGCCCCCAGCGAACGGGTCATTGCCACCACATGCATCAGGCTCACCCCGGCTTGCAGCCTGGCATTGAGCATGACAGCGCTGCCCACATGACCGATGGGGCGGTCTGCCGCCTTGCGCAGCACATTCATGAGCCGCGTGAAATGCAGCAGGGCCCACATGACCACGCCACCGCCGACGGCCGCGACACCCATCCAGCCATAGGACCGAAAGCCCATCACCACCAAAATCACCAGCCCCACGGGCACCAGAATGTTTCGCAAATTCATGGCCCCATTGTCTTACGGCGCGAACCGCTTTGCCTTGTGGGGAGTGCGTATGCGGGCATCAGCCCATGCCGCGCACCACGTTCATGGCCTCTTCCACCCGCTCCACGGCATGGATGGTGAGGCCCTCGATCGGCTTTTTGGGCGCATTGGCCTTGGGTACCACTGCCACGCTGAAGCCCAGCTTGGCCGCCTCGCGCAGGCGCTCTTGCCCGCGCGGTGCAGGCCGCACCTCCCCTGCCAGCCCCACCTCGCCAAAAGCGATGAACCCCTGCGGCAAGGCCTTGCCCCGCAGGCTGGAGGTGATGGCCAGCATCACGGCCAGATCGGCGGCGGGCTCGCTGATGCGCACGCCGCCCACAGCATTCACAAACACATCCTGGTCCATGCAGGCGACCCCCGCATGGCGGTGCAGCACGGCCAGCAGCATAGCCAGACGGTCCTTGTCCAGGCCCACAGAGAGGCGCCGCGGGCTGGGCCCACCGCTGTCTACCAGGGCCTGAATTTCGACCAGCAAGGGCCGGGTGCCTTCGAGCGTGACCATCACGCAGCTGCCCGGCACCGGCTCGCTGTGCTGGCTCAAAAAGATGGCGCTGGGGTTGCTGACCCCCTTGAGGCCCTTCTCGGTCATGGCGAACACACCGATCTCGTTCACGGCACCAAAGCGGTTCTTGATGGCGCGCACCAGCCGGAACTGGCTGTGCGTATCCCCTTCGAAATACAGCACCGTGTCCACCATGTGTTCCAGCACGCGGGGCCCGGCGAGCGCGCCCTCTTTGGTCACATGGCCCACCAGCACAATCGCCACGCCGGACGCCTTGGCACACCGCGTGAGGTGCGCCGCGCACTCGCGCACCTGCGCCACCGAGCCGGGTGCCGACGTGAGCTGGTCGGAATAGACCGTCTGGATCGAGTCGATCACGGCCACCGCCGGTTGCATGGATTCGATGGTGGCCAGAATCTTTTCCAGCTGAATCTCTGCCAGCACATTCACCTGGCTATGGTCCAGCCCCAGCCGGCGCGACCGCAGCGCCACCTGGGCGCCGCTTTCCTCGCCGGTCACATACAAAGTGGGCAGACCTGCGCGCTGCAGCGCATCCAGCGCCTGCAGCAGCAGCGTGGACTTGCCGATGCCAGGGTCGCCCCCGATCAGCACCACGCCCCCTTCGACGATGCCCCCGCCCAGCACACGGTCCAGCTCATCAATGCCGCTGGGGGTGCGCGCAATGTCGGTTGCCTCAATCGCCGCCAGCGGCATCACGGCCTGCGCCTGCGCCAGGCCTGCAAACTGCGCGCCGCTGTAGCGGTTTTTGCCGGGCCCCGCCTCTGCCACCGATTCGATCAGCGTGTTCCACGCGTTGCACGATGGGCACTTGCCCAGCCAACGCGGGCTGGTGCCGCCACACTCGGTGCAGGTGAAAAGGGTTTTTTCTTTGGCCATGGCAGGTATCGGTAAGGAGCCCCGGGGTGGGGGCAGCCGACTATAGCGGCCATGCCCACACGCGCTGGCAACAGCCCGTACGATGGCGGGCTTGGCAACCCCGCACGGAGTTCAGATTGCAGACACCCACCAACCGCTTCAAACAGGCCATGGCCCAGGGCCAGGCGCAAATCGGCCTGTGGCTTGGGCTGGCCGACGCCTACAGCGCAGAAATCATCGCGGGCACCGGCTACGACTGGCTGCTGATCGATGGCGAACACGCGCCCAACGACCTGCGCTCCATCCTGCACCAGTTGCAGGCAATAGCCAGTGCGGCCAGCGCCAGCAGCGCCCTGCCGCCGGGCGCGCCGGCGCCCCACCCCATCGTACGCGTGCCCGTGGGCGACACCGCACTCATCAAGCAGTACCTGGACATCGGCGCGCAGACGTTGCTGGTGCCCATGGTGGACACCGCTGAGCAAGCACAGCAGCTGGTGCGCGCCACACGCTATGCACCCGAAGGTGTACGTGGCATGGGCAGTGCCCTGGCACGCTCGTCGCGCTGGCAGGCCTACCCCCAGTATGTGCACGAGGCGAACCAGCAGGTGTGCCTGCTGGTGCAGGCCGAAACCGTGGAAGCGATGGGCAACCTCGATGCAATTGCCGCCACGCCCGGTGTGGATGGCGTGTTCATCGGCCCGGCCGACCTGTCGGCCTCCATGGGCCACCCGGGCAACCCAGGGCACCCCGATGTGCAGGCCGCCATCCACGACGGCATTGCCCGCATCCTGCGCGCGGGCAAGGCGCCCGGCATTCTGGCCACCACCGAATCCCAAGCGCGCCAATGGCTCGCGGCCGGTGCGCTGTTTGTAGCCGTGGGGGTGGACACCATGCTGCTGGCCAGCGCCGCGCAGGATCTGCTGGCGCGCTTTCGCACCGACGCCGTTGGCACACCCCAGCGCCCTGCGGGCTATTGAGACCCTGTCGAAACCACACGCATCGAATCCACCAAAACATCACCGCCTGCAAGACAAAGGCCTTTCAACCATGAAAGCATGCATTGACGGGGCGGGTGCCATCAGGGGCTGGCTCGGCGAGCGACTGCAAACACTGGCCGACACGCTGCCGCGCGGCGGCATCGATGTGGAGGGGACCGACTGCATCCAGAAGGGCATCTGGTTCAAGCTGTGGGGCAACCTCACCATCAACCCCATCAGCGCCCGGACGGGTGCCACCACCGACCGCATCCTGGACGACGACCTGGTGCGGGGTTTTGTCAGCGCCGTGATGCTGGAGGCCAAGGCCATCGGCGAAAAGCTGGGCCTGCCCATTGACCAGCAGCCCGAGGATCGCCACGCCGTCACGCGCAAGCTGGGGCGGTCAAGACCTCAATGCGGCAGGATGTGGAGGCGAACAAGCCCCTGGAGATCGACGCGCTGGTGGGCGCTGTGC
Organism: Acidovorax sp. JHL-3; assembly: GCF_000526295.1. Lineage (NCBI taxonomy): Bacteria > Pseudomonadati > Pseudomonadota > Betaproteobacteria > Burkholderiales > Comamonadaceae > Acidovorax > Acidovorax sp. JHL-3. The sequence goes on along the minus strand of NZ_JAFU01000001.1, from coordinate 1,011,110 downwards.
GGGAGCTGGGGCAGATCACCGGCACGCCCACGCCCCACGCCGACGCCTTGCTGGACCTGACCCGCCTGATGGTCCGCACGCGCAACCTCTACTGACAACCTTCGAACCAAATTGGCCTCTAGCGCTTATCCATCAAGCGCCAACAGCTATTAAATTCATAGCGAATCAACCTAACCATGACCACTCTCACGCTTTACTACACCCCCGGCACCTGTGCCCTGGCCGTTCACATTGCCTTGCACGAGGCCCAGGCGGGCCACGAACTGGTGCGCCTCGACTTTGCCGCCCAGCAGCAACGCAGCCCCGAATACCTGGCCATCAACCCCAAGGGGCGCGTGCCCGCCCTGGTCACCGAACACGGCGTGCTGACGGAAACCCCGGCCCTGCTGGCCTATGTGGCCCAGCGCTATGCCCAGGCGCAACTGGCGCCGCTGGACCCGTTTGCCTTTGCGCGCATGCAGGAGTTCAACAACTACCTGGCCTCCACCGTCCACGTAGCCCACGCCCACCGCCCGCGCGCCAGCCGCTGGGCGGACGAGCCCGCCTCCCATGCCGACATGCTGCGCAAGGTGCCGCAGAACATGGCCGAGTGCTTTGGCGTTATCGAACGCCACTACCTGCAAGGCCCCTGGGTGCTGGGGGAGCCCTATTCCGTCGCTGACGCCTACCTGTTCACCATGTCCGGCTGGCTGCACAGCGATGGCGTGGACGTGGCGCAGTTCCCCAAGGTGGCCGATCACCGGCGCCGCATGGCTGAGCGGCCTGCCGTGCAGCGCGCACTGGCCTGAATGCGCGCTTCGGCGGGCCGCAACCGGGGCGGGAAACGGGCGCAAAAAAGCCCCGGCACCTGGATAGCACCGGGGCTTTTTGGCTGTGCGGGCCTGGTCAGTTGACCTTGAGCGCGCGCCAGTCGATGCGGTTGTCGGCGCGGTGCGGCAAATCCACCTTCTGCGTAGCCGCCCACGGGATGACCTGGTTGTACAGCGGAATGTGCGAAATCAGCTCGTGGTCTTGCACCAGCGCCTTTTCGATCAGGCCATTGCGCGTGACGGCATCGGTTTCCTTCTTGATGCGCTCGATCAGCGCATCCTGCTGCGGGTTGCTGAAACGGCCCAGGTTGAAGTTGCCATCCCCGCCCGCGCCCGGCGAGCGGATCAACGACTGCAGCGAATAGAACGCATCAAACGTTGGCACGCCCCAGCCCAGCAAATAGATGCTGGCCTCGTTGCGCTGGATCATCGGGAAATACGTGGCAAACGGCAGCGAACGCAGCTTGGCCTTCACGCCCACCTTGGCCCACTGCGCGGTGATGGCCTGGCACAGCTGCTCATCATTGATATAGCGGCCTGCGCTGCAGGCAAAGTCCACCTCGAAGCCCTGCGGGTAGCCGGCATCGGCCAGCAGCTTTTGCGCTGCCTTGGCGTCAAAGGGGTAGCGCACATCGGCCTTGGGCGTCCAGCCATTGACCTGGTGGGCAACCAGCGCACCCGTGGGTTGGGCCAGGCCGCGCAGCACCACGCGCTGGATGGCATTGATGTCGATGGCCTGGTAAAGCGCCTTGCGCACGCGCACATCCTTGAGCGGGTTCTTGCCCTTGACGTTCGAGCCCGGCAATTCGTCGCGGAACTGGTCCAGGCCCAGAAAGATGGTGCGGTATTCGGCGCCTTCCAGCACCTTGAGGCCCTGCGTCTGGCGCACCCGCGCCAGATCCTGCAGGCTGGGGTCGATGATGAAATCGATCTCACCCGACAGCAGCGCCGCCGTGCGCGTGGCATCCGACTTGATGGGGGTGTAGACCACCTCGGTCACGTTGGTGGCAAATTTGCCCTTGCCCCACCAGTGCGGGTTGGGCTCGAGCACCACGCGCTGGTCGGGCGTCCACGACTTGAGCACATAAGGCCCCGTGCCCAGTGCGTTGCGGTGGGCAAAGGTTTCGTCCTTGTTCTTGATGTCCTTGGGGTCCACCGACTTGTTCTTCTCGGCCCAGGCCTTGCTGAGGATGCGCAGCTCGGTCAGCTGGTTCACCAGCACCGGGTTGGGCACGTCCGAGAAGATGTCGATGGTGTGGCTGTTGACTTTTTCCACCCGGTCAATGCCCTGGGCATACACCGCGTAATTGGAGCTTTTTGACTTGGCCCGCTCCAGCGAAAACTTGGCGTCGTCGGCGGTGAACTCGCTGCCATCGCTGAACTTCACGCCCTTGCGCAGGGTGATGCGCAGCTGCGTGGGGCTCACCAGCTTCCACTCGGTGGCCAGCGCGGGCTCGGGCTTGAAGGTCTTGCTGTTGTATTCGACCAGCGTGTCGTACACCGCTGCGTGCAAGGTGTTGTTCACGCCCACGTTCTGTGCGTGAACGTCCCACGAAGACACATCCACGGCACGCGCAAAGCGGAAGGTCTTGGCCTGCGTGACCACGGGGAGGGTGGCAGCCAAGGCTGCGGCAAGGAGCAGAGGTTTGAATTGCATGGGCTTGTGCCTCTCGAATAACAAACCCCTACTTTGACCGAGGTCGAGCCTCGTCGGAACAATTTTGTTGTTGTATCCATATGCCCAACAGGGACACGACGCACCCATGCACGCCACCAACGGATTGGGTCTGCGCTGGTGCGCCGCTGCGCCCTATTTGCGTCGCAGCGCCAGCCGAATGCGCTCCAGCGCCGGTGAAGGCGGGGCCACGGTGCGGTCGAACGGGTGCGCGGTTGCACCAACGGCCTTCAGGATGCGTTGCACGTAGGCGCGCGTCTCCAGATAGGGCGGCACGCCGCGGTAGCGCTCGACCTTTCCCTCGCCGGCGTTGTAGGCGGCAGCCACCAGCGCCACATCGCCCTCGAAATAGGCCAGCAGCCAGCGCAGATAGGTCAGGCCCCCGCGGATGTTCTGCGCCGGGTCGTACGGGTTCTTGACATTGAAGCGCTCGCTCGTCTCGGGAATCAGCTGCATCAGGCCCTGTGCGTTCTTGGGCGACAGCGCGTGGGTGTTGAAATTCGATTCGGCGGCAATGATGGCCAGCGCCAGCTGCGGTTCGACCTGGTATTGCGGCGCCATCTTGAGCACCAGTTCCACGATCTTTCGCGGCGCGGTCAACTGGTAGTTGACGCCCGGCGGGCCCGCCACAGCCTGCGCGGGTGGTGGGGGGCGCAGGCACGCGGGCACCTCGTCGGTGGCGCCGCCAACAACCTGCAACATGCGTGCGGCCACGCCCAGCCCCTGCTCGGCGGCGGCCTGGAAGAAAAAGGCGGCCACCACATCGTCGCGCGCCACACCACGCCCATGGGCATACATCCATCCGAGGTTGTATTGGGCCTGCATGTCGCCGAGCCGCGCACTCGCGCAATACAGGGCGGCGGCCCGCAGCGGGTCGCGCGCTACGCCCTCGCCGTGCTCATAGGCAATAGCCTCCTGACGCAGGCTGGCCGCCCGGGTGCGGTCGGTTTCACCGCCCTGCGCCCGCGCCACCTCGGCACCCAAGGCGCAGAACAACGCCACCGACAGCGGCGCAAGGATCGACAGGCTGGCACGCATGTTTTTCAGTATGCGCGTCTTGGCGCCGTACGTCACGTCCTGCTTGGTCTTCAGCCATGTAACCGAGTGCACACACGGCTGTGGCGTGCCAGTCAAAAGCAGCACCGGCCGCGAGCAGCGCCCCTTCAATGCGGCGGACATGCGGCAGCACGCGGCGGGCCGCAACGTGTGCCCCGCCATCTCGACGCCCCCCGTACAACGGCATGACCACCGTGACGGCCAATGCATGCGCCGCTGCAGACCAACGACCGGGCGTGGTTGAACTTAAGGAAAAAATGGCTCTAGCGCCCGTCTATAAAGCGTAGTCAGCTATAAAAAACAAAGCAATTTATCGCATCCGCAAGGCCCGCACCGCCTCGGGCAGCGAGTGCACATCGGGCAGAAAATGATCGATGGCGGCGCCCAGCAGCACGGCGCAGACCAGCGCACCGAGCAACGGCTTCCAGGTCAGGCGCACGGCGGCTGTGAGCCAGCCTTCGCGCTCCACGCCCACGGCAGCGCGGGCCGTGGCCACCGAAAACGCCAGCTCCACCGCCACGGTCAACAGCACATCCCAGCCAAAAAACAGCAGGGCCAGCGAACCCGCGCCAGCAATCAGTGCGGCCCCGATGAGGAAAATTGCGACCACCGGCACCACCACCACAGCGCCTTCGTCCGCGCTGCCAATGGCGTCGGCCGCACCGCTGGCCATGTCGCCCAGGGTGCTGGATTCGCTGCTGCCCAGGCCCGCATCCGAGAGGCCCGGGGGCCCGGCCCCGTCAAAGTCGCCGGATGCACCGCCGCCGCCAAAGTCGCCCCCACCGGTGCGCGGCAGGGTCCCGCCGCCATCGCTACACCCTCCCCGGGGCCAGGGCAGCTCGGTCGCCAGATCCAGCGCATCGCCCCCGACGCCGTCCGCGCCGTGTTCACCCGACTTGCGCTGCCGCACCAGCCGGGCGGCCCACGCGCGCAACACCAGCAAATACCCCAGGTACCCCACCGACAGCGTGACCAGATAGCGCAGCGCCAGCGAGTCCACCCCCAGCAGCATCTGCACATGCGCGCTGCACCACATGAGCAGCAGCGTGAAGCTGCCGATCAGCAGCCCGTGCCAGCGCAGGCGGTAGCGCTGCTGCAGCGTGCGCGCCACCGTGCTGTGGTGCGGCATGCGCACAGAGCGCCAACTGGAGGCCCTGTGGTTGCTTGCGCTTGCGCTGCGGGGGCTGGCCACGGGCTGAACGGGGTGTCGTGCAGGGCGAAGGTCAGGCAACGCCGTCCACCGCCACGGGCACGCGCGGCGCCAGCGCGCACATCAGCTCGTAGCCCACGGTGCCGGCGGCCTGCGCCACCTCGTCGATGGGCAACACGGCGCCATTGCGGGCGCGCCCCCACAAGGTGACCTCGCTGCCGAAGCCGGCATCCATGCCAGCCGCAATCACGGGGCTCAGGTCCACGGTGACCATGTCCATGCTGACGCGGCCCACCAGGCGCGTGCGCACGCCATTCACCAGCACGGGGGCGCCGGTGTCGCAGTGGCGCGGGTAGCCATCGGCATAACCGCAGGCGGCCACGCCGATGGTGAGTGGCCCCTCGGCTGTGAAGCGCGAGCCGTAACCCACGGTGTCCCCCGCCTGCAGCTGTTGCGTGCCGATGATGCGGGTGGCCAGCGTCATGGTGGGCTGCACCTGCCAGTGGTCCGCGTTGTGGGCAGGGAAATCGGGCGCGCTGCCATACAGCACGATGCCTGCGCGCACCCAGTCGCCGCGCACGCGCGCATCGGCCGCGTGGCGCAGGGTGGCGGCACTGTTGCACAGGCTGCGCTCGCCGGGCAGGTCTTCGGTGGCGGTGTTGAACGCGGCCATCTGGTGCGCAATGCCGCGCGGCCCGTCGGCATCGCTGAAATGGGTCATGAACGAGATCTCGTCCACCTGCGGCAGCGCGTTCAGACGCGCCCAGGCAGTGCGATAGCGCTGCGGCGTGAACCCCAGGCGGTTCATGCCCGAGTTCAGCTTGAGGAACACGCGGTGCGGCACCTGCGTCTTGTGGGCCGCCAGCATGTCGATCTGCTCGTCGCAGTGCACGGCATGCCACAGCAACAGGCGCGAGCACAGCTCCAGGTCGCGCGGCTCGAACACGCCCTCCAGCAGCAGGATGGGGCCGCGCCAGCCCAGGTGGCGCACGCGCTCGGCCTCTGCCAGGTCAAGCAGCGCAAAACCATCGGCGGCGCGCAGGCCCTCAAAGGCCCGCTCGATGCCGTGGCCGTAGGCGTTGGCCTTGATTACCGCCCAGGTTTTGGCATCGGGCACGGCCTGGCGCACGCGCGCGAGGTTGTGGTGCAGGGCATCGGTGTGGATGGTGGCGTGAATCGGGCGCGGCATGGGGATATACGAAGAAACAAGCATGGGATTCTGGCACTGCACGCCCGTGGGTGCGTGATATAACCGCCAGACACTTGTATGCGGCCCCCCAATCCATTCGGGCATCAGCCTCTCTGATATCCCCTCCAGCCATTCGATGAAGCGCGGTTTTTACACCATCATGTCGGCGCAGTTTTTTAGCTCGCTCGCCGACAACGCACTCTTCGTGGCGGCCGTGGAATTGCTCCGCACCAGCGGTGCCCCCGAATGGCAGCGCGCAGCACTGGTGCCCATGTTTGCCCTGTTTTACGTGGTGCTGGCGCCTTTCGTGGGCGCATTTGCCGATGCCTTGCCCAAGGGCCGGGTGATGTTTTTCAGCAATGCCATCAAGATCGTTGGCTGCCTGATGATGCTGTTCGGCTCGCACCCGCTGATTGCCTACGCCGTGGTGGGGCTGGGCGCAGCGGCCTATTCGCCCGCCAAGTACGGCATCCTCACCGAACTGCTGCCGGCCTCGCAATTGGTCAAGGCCAACGGCTGGATCGAGGGGCTGACCATTGCCTCCATCATCCTCGGGGTGCTGCTGGGCGGGCAACTTGTGGGGCAGCATCTGTCGGCAGCGCTGCTGTCCGTCGACATTCCCATGATCGATACCGGCGTCGACACCGCCGCCGAATCGGCCATTGCCGCGCTGATCGTGGTGTATGCGCTGGCCGCCTGGTTCAACACGCGCATCCCCCACACGGGCGTGGAGATGCGCCCGCTGCGCCAGCACCCGCAACGCAGCATTCTGGCCAGCACGCTGGCCCTGCTGCCCGACTTCTGGGCCTGCAACAGCCGCCTGTGGCACGACAAGCTGGGGCAGATTTCCCTATCGACCACCACCCTGTTCTGGGGCGCGGGGGGCAACCTCAAGTTCATCGTGCTGGCGTGGGCCGGGGTGGCCCTGGGCTACAACACCACGCAGGCATCGGCCCTGACAGGCGTGGTGGCCATCGGCACCGCCGTGGGCGCCGTGGCGGCATCGATGCGCATGCGCCTGGACATGGCCACCCGCGTGATTCCGCTGGGCATCACGATGGGGCTGCTGCTGATCCTGATGGTGTTCATCAGCAACATCTGGCTGGCCATTCCGTTCCTGATTCTTTTGGGCGGGCTGGGGGGCTTTCTGGTGGTGCCCATGAACGCCTTGCTGCAGCACCGGGGCCACAACCTCATGGGCGCAGGGCGGTCGATTGCCGTGCAGAACTTCAACGAGCAGGCCTGCATCCTGGGCCTGGGCGCTTTCTACAGCCTGTCGCTCAAGCTGGGGCTGTCGGTCTTTGGGGCCATCACGGTGTTTGGGGTGGTGGTGGCCGGCATCATGCTGGTCATCCAGCGCTGGCATGCCAGCAACTGCCGCAACCACAGCGAGGAACTCGATCACCTTCTGCACATCGCGCGGCAGGATACGCACCATTGATGCTATTATTTCAATAGCTATTGGCGCTTTCCACATAAGCGCTTGATGCCGATTTGATGCCAAAACTGCTTCCCATACTGGCACTGGTGCTCAACGCCTTGGTGTGGGGCGTCTCGTGGTGGCCTTTCAGGCAGCTGCACGCGGCCGGGCTGCACCCCCTGTGGGCGACGGCACTGATGTATGCGCTGGCGCTGGCCTGCCTGCTGCTGGCCCGGCCGCAAGCGCTGCGCACGTCGCTGCAACACCCCGCCCTGTGGCTGCTGGCGCTGAGCTCGGGCCTCACCAACGTGGCCTTCAACTGGGCTGTGACGGTGGGAGACGTGGTGCGCGTGGTGCTGCTGTTTTATCTCATGCCCGCCTGGTCGGTGCTGCTGGCCTGGAGGCTGCTGGGCGACCGCCCCACGGGCGTGGCGCTGGTGCGGCTGCTGCTGGCCTTTGCAGGCGTTGCGCTGGTGCTGGTGCCCGCAGATGCCGCATGGACCCGGCTGGCAGCCCACCTTTCGGGCGCCGACCTGCTGGCGCTGGCGGGCGGTTTTTGTTTTGCCCTGACCAACGTGACACTGCGGCGCCTGCATGCCGTGCCCGGCGAGGCGCGCATGCTCGCCATGTTTGGCGGCGGCGCCCTGCTGGCCGGCCTCAGTGCCACAGCGGGGCTGGCGGTGGGGGCCGTGCCCGCCCTGCCCGCCCCGGCCCTGGCCTGGGTCCTGCTGGCCCTGGCGCTGGCACTGGCCTTTCTGCTGGGCAACTACGCCCTGCAATATGGCGCCACGCGCCTGGCGGCGGGCACCACGGCACTGGTGATGCTGTCGGAGGTGGTGTTTGCCAGCGTGTCATCGGCCCTGCTCACCGCCGCCCCGCTGGAGCCGCGCACCCTGCTGGGCGGGTCGCTGATCATGCTGGCAGCACTGCTGGCTGCGCTGCAATATCGGCGCAGTGCCAGCGCCTGATGGCACGCACGGGCAATCGCCCAGCGCCATGCACGACGGGCAACCAGTCGCTACCATGCCCCCTTGCCCACAAGGAGTTGCCCATATGTCCAGCCTGTATGACTTTGAAGCCCAGCCCATGAGCGGCCCCGCCGTGCCGCTGCGGCAGTTCGAGGGCAAGGTTTTGCTGATCGTCAACACGGCCAGTGCCTGCGGCTTCACGCCCCAGTTTGGCGGGCTGGAAGAGCTGCACAAGCAATATGGCGACAAGGGGCTGATGGTGCTGGGTTTTCCGTGCAATCAGTTCGGCCACCAGGACCCGGGCAGCAACGACGAAATCGCCAGCTTTTGCCAGCTCAACTATGGCGTGAGTTTTCCGATGATGGCCAAGATCGACGTGAATGGCGCCAACGCCTCGCCCCTGTACCAGTGGCTCACCGCAGAAGCCCCGGGCCTGCTGGGCAGCAAGGCCATCAAGTGGAACTTCACGAAATTCCTCGTGGGCAAGGACGGCCGCGTGATCCGCCGCTATGCCCCGCAAGATGCGCCAAAAAAACTGGCAGGCGACATCGAGGCGGCGCTGGCCGCCCCAGGCGCTTAACAAGCGGCAATCAGGCCGTGGCAGCTGGCGGACGCTGGTGGCGCGCGCGCTCCAGCATCTGACCGGCCTGGCGCGGGTCCATGCCGTACATGTCGGCAAAGGCCTCCAGCGTCTGGCCGCTGGCTTCGAAGGCACGCAGCAGGGCCTCGTCCTTGGCATTGCGGGCTGCCCATTCGGCAAAGGCTTCTTCCAGGATGGCGTTGGCCGCCTCATCGCGGCCGGTGACCAGCTCGGTATAGGCCTCGCGCGTCAGGCCCGAGGCCTCAAACGCCTGGATCATGCGCTTGCGCAGCTTGGGCAAAACGTCGTCGCCCGCACGGGCCTTGCGGCGGCGAAACACCTCCAGCAACGCATGGTGCACGTGCTCGGGCGCCATGTCTTCAACGGGCTGGCCCGCGAGGTCGTGGCGCTTTTCGCCTGCGGCCACGCTTTGCAGGTAACGGGTGGAACGGGTGTGGATACCCAGCGCCACCTTGAGCGCATCGCGTTCAAACAGCTCGGGATGGGCTTCCAGCAGGTCCTGAAAGATGCCGCGCTTGAGCGGCAAAAACACCGCGCCAAACAGATGGGGATAAAGCCCCGCCAACTGTTCTAGCGCCGGGTGGGTGCGCGGGGGCGTGCGCGATGGCGCTTGCGGGCCTGCAGGCGCTTGGCCCTCGTTGCGCGCGCGATCACGGCCGCTGTTACGGCCACCGCGCCCACCCCGGGACGGGCGATCCCCGCGCGGGGAATCCGTGGCCATGGCGGCTGCGGCAGTGGCCGCCGGGGCGCTGTCGCCAGTCTCGGGCTGCTGCAACGCCTGCTGGGCGTTGGCAGCGGCTACCGGGGCGGCGGGCGCCGCGGTGGGTTCTTGGTCTGGCACGTGGTCGGTCATGGCTAGCGGGTGGAGGGCAACAAAACCCTCGATCATGCCAGCCTTGGCAAAACGCTCCTCACGGCGCGCACCACAACCACCTGTTGGGGGCAGGGATGTTGCAGCGTGCTGCGTCACGAGTCACCCCGTCATTGCGCCCCACCAGAGCAAGGAATTCGGCATCGGAAAGGTGAACGCACCACGACCGCATGGTCCGCGCATACCGGCTCCCAGCCCAGGTAGCCACCTCTATCGGTTGTTGCTCCCGGCTGGTCCTCGCCGCGATTGCGACTGGTTGCTGCCGCCCACATGCGACTCGCGGTCACTGCGGCTTTCGGGGGTGCGCTTGCCCTGGTTGATCTGGGTGGGGTCCTGCTCGCCCAGTTTGTTGGTGTCGTTCTCGACCTTGCCCGTGTGGGGCGGTTGCTTGTCGCGCGGGTTCTGATGGATCGTCATGAAGATCTCCTGTGTGTGGCGCAAGGCCAAAGCTTCGCAGACCACACTGCAGACGGTACAGGAAGCGAGGCCCGGTGGCAAACCGGGGCGCCCCCCCGGGATTGACGCCCGCTGCGGCGCCCCATAAAGTGGACGTCGCGCTTCGTGTGTTCGATTTTTCTCCCCCAGGAGAAGCCCCATGACTTCACGGATACCCCACCAAAGCCTGTCGCTCGGCAGGCGCATCGGGCCCTCGCCGGGATGGCTCAAGAACGCCGCCAACGGCCCGCTCATCCTGCGGCGGGCGCCATGAACGCCCCCTCTGGCACGCGAACCGTCCTGTACGACACGCCGCAGTTGGTGGCCGTCATCGACGAGATGGCGCGGCAGGCCAACGGCCTGCTCCACGGAGCCCACCCGGTGGCCGTGATTGGTGTGCTGCGCCGAGGCGCGCCGCTGGCAGATCGCCTGACCGCGCGGATGGTGGAGCTGTATGGGCTGCCTCAGCCGTTGCGGCTGGATCTGCAGGTCAAGCGTTATGCAGACGACCTGACGCTGCTCCACCCGGAAACCCTGCTGACAGAGCAGGCGCAACACGCCGCGCTGGATTTGCGCGGCTCTACGGTGCTGGTGGTCGATGATGTCTTGTACACCGGCCATTCGCTGCTGAGGGTGGTGGAATATCTGGCGCGCAAGCAGCCAGCGGCCATCCGGGTGGCCTGCCTGGTGGACCGTGTCACCACCCGCCTGCCCGTGCACGCCGATGTGGTGGGCGCCCGGCTTGGCATCGCCCCGCCAGACATCATCGAGTGCCATGTGCCGCCGTATGAGCCCGATTTCCGGATAGAGCTGGTGCAGCCCGCTCGCCCGCGATGAAACCACCCGAGGCCGCCCCATGTTCAAAGACCGCGATGACGCTGCCCATCAGCTGGCCGACCGCCTGAAAGGCTATCGCGACCAGCACCCCTTGGTATTGGCCATTCCGCGCGGTGCTGTGCCCATCGGCAAGATCGTGGCCCGGCAGATCGGCGGCGATTTCGACGTGGTGCTGGTGCGCAAGCTGCGCGCCCCCTTTGAGCCAGAGGTGGCGATTGGCTCGGTGGCGGAAAGCGGCTGGACCTACATCGCCCCCTATGCTGCCGCGGTAGGCGCCGACCAGGACTACATCGCTGCAGAAAAGCAGAAGCAGCTGGCTACCATCCACTCGCGCCGCGTGCAATACACACCGATCCATGCACCGATCGATCCGCAAGGGCGCGTCGTCATCGTGGTGGACGATGGTCTGGCCACGGGGGCCACCATGATGGCTGCGCTGCACAGCCTGCGCCAGCACCAACCCGGCAAGCTGGTCTGCGCCATCCCTGTCGCATCAACCGATGCCCTGCAGAAAATCCGGCCCATGGCGGACGAGGTGGTGTGCCTGCAGGCGCCGGAAGATTTTCAGGCGGTAGGCCAGTTTTACCGCCACTTCCCTCAGGTGGATGACGAGGAAGTGATCGCGCTACTGCGCGCCTGAGGGTGCCCCGCGCGTAGGCAAATGCTGCGCGAACCAGTCGGCCGCCAGGCGGGCCACGGCCTCCAGCGTTCCGGGCTCTTCAAACAGATGGGTGGCACCGGGAACGATGGTCAGGTGGGTGGGCCCGGGCATGTGCGCGGCGGCGCACCGGTTGAGGGCCAGCACCTCTTCGTCGCACGCGCCCACCAGCATCAGGGTGGGGCACTGCACCCGCGCAAGATCACGGGCCGGGGCGAGATCCGGGCGCCCGCCGCGGGAGACCACGGCCCGTATGCCTGCACCCTGCGAGGCAGCCGCACTCAAGGCCGCCGCAGCACCGGTGCTGGCACCGAAATACCCCATGGGCAGCAATGCCGTTGCGGGCTGGCGCCTGGACCAATCGGTCACATCCAGCAGGCGTTGCGTGAGAAGCGGGATGTCAAACCGCGTGGCGTAGACACGGTCTTCCTCTGGCGTGAGCAGATCGACCAGCAGGGTCGCCAGGCCGCGTTCTCGCAGCACCCGCGCCACATGGTTGTTGCGGGGGCTGTGGCGGCTGCTGCCGCTGCCGTGGGCAAACAGCACCAGACCCTGGCTGTCGGGCGGGCAATCCAGCGCGCCCTCGATAAGGCCAGCGTCCACCGGGATACGAACCAGTTGCTCCGTCGCAGCGTGCATGGGGTTTCACCTCTGCCGCCATTGTCTTCGCCTGCCACTCGGCCATGCCCCGAAACGCCCGGATCACCCATCCTGGCAACGCGGGAAAAGACCGGACAGGATTTCAAGGCGCGGCCAGCGCTTCGTCCAGTACTTCCACCCAGTGCCTCACGGGCGTGGCCGTGCCACTTTGCAGATGCGTGATGCAGCCGATGTTGGCCGAAAGAATGGCGTCGGGCGCCTGCTCGCCAAAGGCTTCGCCCAGCACACCGAGCTTGCGGTCGCGCAGCTGGTACGACAGGTCCGGGTTGAGCACCGAATAGGTGCCCGCCGAGCCACAGCACAGGTGGGATTCGTTGCGTGCCACGCGCAGCTTGAAGCCCAGCTGGTTCAGGTGCGTCTCTACCCCGCCGCGCAGTTGCTGGCCATGCTGCAGGGTGCAAGGCGGGTGGTAGGCAAACAGCACGTCGGGGGGCTGCACGCGGCCGGCCAGTTTTTGCGCCAGCTCGGGCAACAGCGCGGGCAGCAGCTCCGACAGGTCGCGCGTGAGGGCGCTGATGCGCTCGGCTTTGGTGGCGTAGTGCGGGTCATCCTTGAGGATGTGGCCGTATTCCTTGACGGTGACGCCGCAGCCCGAGGCGTTCATGACAATGGATTCCACACCGCCCGCCTCCACCAGCGGCCACCAGGCATCGATGTTGGCGCGCATCTCGGCCTTGCCGCCTTCCTGGTCGTTGAGGTGGAACTTGACGGCACCGCAGCAGCCTGCCTGGGGCGCGATCACGGTCTGGATGCCCGCGGCGTCCAGCACGCGGGCGGTGGCGGTGTTGATGTTGGGCATCATGGCCGGCTGCACGCAGCCCGCCAGCATGAGCACCTTGCGCGCATGCTCGCGGGTGGGCCAGGCCCCTGCCTTTTGCGGCGCGGGCACCTTGGCCTGGAGGGATTTGGGCAGCAGGCCGCGCACTGCCTGGCCCACCTTCATGGCGGGGGAAAACAAGGGCGATGGCAGGCCCTCTTTCAGCGCCCAGCGCAGGGCCTTTTCGCCCAGGGGACGGGGCACTTTTTCGTCCACCAGCTTGCGCCCGATGTCGATCAGGTGGCCATACTGCACGCCGCTGGGGCAGGTGCTTTCGCAGTTGCGGCAAGTGAGGCACCGGTCCAGATGCATCTGCGTCTTGCGCGTGGGCGCCTGGCCTTCGAGCACCTGTTTGATGAGGTAGATGCGGCCGCGCGGGCCATCCAGCTCGTCGCCCAGCAGCTGGTAGGTGGGGCAGGTTGCCGTGCAGAAACCGCAGTGCACGCATTTGCGCACGATGGCTTCGGCCTCCAGGCCATCGGGGCGGGCGCGGTATTCAGGGGCGAGTTGGGTTTGCATGGGTGCAGCCTGGACAGGTCAACAGAAAAAATCAGGGGGCGGGGGGCAACTGGGCAGGCGCGGCCTTGCGCAGCGGATGGCGCAGGCGCGCCCGGTCGGCCCACAGCGGGGGCAGCGACAGGGCCAGCAGCACCAGCGCCAGTGGCACCACAAAAACGAAACCTACATGCTTGAAGCCGGCCGCCCCGGCAATGCCGCCAATGAGGAACATCGCCACCAGCCCCGCAAACAGACGCAGCCGGGCATGGTTGGAGCGCACCTGGTTTTCCAGCGCGGTGCCGGTGCGGTTCCAGTAGAGCAACTTGCCCAGCTCGATGCCCAGGTCGGTCACCACGCCTGTCATGTGGGTGGTGCGGATCTGGGACGAAGACATCTTGGTCACCGTGGCGTTTTGCAGACCCATGATGAAAGACAGCAGAAGCACCGTCATGGGCACGGAAAAAGGCGTGCGCCAGTCCAGCGTGATGGCACCCACCAGGCCGAACACCAGCAGGAGCAGGGCCACCACCACCAGCGGCAGTGCATAACTGCTGTGCAACTTGCGCTGCAGCGCCCAGTTCACCATCACCGCCGTGGTGGCCGCCCCGCTGATGAAGGCCAGCAGGGCCCCCACGGCGCTGAGCACCAGCACCATGTTGCCCAGCACGAGGTTGTCGGCCAGCATGGAAAGAAAGCCCGTCATGTGCGAGGTGTACAGGTTCACCACCAGAAAACCGCCCGCATTCACCGCCCCGGCATTGAAGGCCAGCAACAGGCCCAGCACGCGATTGCTGGTACCCGTGCGGTGGTGGCCGGTGAGGTGCCGCAGGCGCCGCATGTTCAGATCCCGGTTCAGCACCGGCGAGGCGCCGCGCGCCGCTGCGCCTTGCACGGGTAAAGCGCCCCGTGCCGGACGGCGATGGCAAGCACGCGCACGCTCCTTACCACTGCGGCGCCATGCGGCCGGGGTTGAAGATACCGGCCGGGTCGAAGCTGTGCTTGAGGCGCGCGTGGATCTGCTCCAATGCCGCAGATTTCAGATCAAATTGACCCCCAGCCCTTTCCCCGACTGCGCCGTCAGCTATGAATAGTGAAGCACTCCCACCCACTGCCCGGGCTGCTTCGCGCAGCACATCACCGTGCGCAAGCGGCGCCTGAACCCAGCGCAGGGCACCATGCCATTCGACCAGCGGCGACACGCCACCCGGCAGCGCCAGCACGGGGGCCGTGGCGGGCAGCGACAGGCGCCACAGCGCCTGCCCGGGCCGCGCCAGGCGGGCAGCGAACCAGGGCAGCGTCTGCTCCCGGCAGGCCTGCCAGTCGGGTGCCGCGGTGGCGTTGTCGAGCCGCGTGCCGCCCATGCTTTTGCAGGCCGCATCCACCGCCGCCACGGCGCCACGCAGGCGCACATAGAGCTGGCCCACACCCGCGTCCTCCACCCAGCAACTGGCATTGAGCGGCAATGGCTGGCCACCCCAGGCGTGCAGCTTGCGCAGGGCATCGGCCTGGTTGCATTCGAAGCGCAGCGTGGCTTCGGCGGGAGCCACGGGCAACACCTTGAGGCTGACCTCGGTGAGCAGGCCCAGCGTGCCCCAGGCGCCCGCCATCAGGCGCGAAACATCGTAGCCCGCCACGTTTTTCATCACCTGGCCACCAAACGTGAGCAGCTCGCCGCGCCCGTTGATCAGCACCACACCCAGCAGGTAGTCGCGCACCGCACCCACGCTGGCGCGGGCGGGGCCGCTGAGCCCGGCCGCCACCATGCCCCCCACCGTGGCACCCGGGCCGAAATGGGGTGGCTCGAACGGCAGGCACTGGCCTTTTTCGGCCAGTACGGCCTCCAGATCGGACAGCGGCGTACCGGCGCGCGCCGTCACCACCAGTTCACTGGGCTCATAGCTCACGATGCCGTTGAGTGGGCGGGTGTCCAGCACCTCGCCGTGCAGCGCAAGGCCGTGAAAGTCCTTGGTGCCCCCGCCGCGGATGCGCAGGGGGGAACGACGCTCGGCGCTGTCGCGCACGCAGTCGATGATCTGGCGAAGAGCTATATCCATGGGGCAATGGTACTGCCCTGTACTGAACCGGGGTGGGGGTGTCAGTTTGATTTTTTTGAACGCTGAACGTGAGTGCAATCGCACCCACGTTCAGTTAGCGGCTTTCAAACATGCTGAAACACCAACGCATCCACGGCGGTCACCCCTTGCCCCTCGGGCAGGATCAGCAGCGGATTGATCTCGGCATCAGCAACGCGCAGTTCCGGCTTCAAAGCCAACTGCGACAGCGCACTCACGGTATGCGCCAGGGCCTCCAGATCGCCCCGCGCCTTGCCGCGCAGGCCCGTCAGCGGCTTCAGCGCATTGACCTCCAGGACCATCTCGCGCGCCGTCTCCACCGTCACCGGGGCCAGACGAATACTGCGGTCCTTCGCCACCTCTGCCCAGATGCCGCCTGCGGCCAGCATGATGATGGGGCCGGCGTCGGCGTCCACACGGTAGCCCACCAGCACCTCGCCCAAGCCTTTTTGCATGGGCTGCACCAGCACCTCGTCACAGAATGCTCTGGGCGCCTTCTCGTCCAGGTTGTGCCGCAGCGTGGCCATGGCAGCGACCAGTTCCTCGTCGCTGCCAATGTTCAGCAGCACACCGCCCACCTCGGTCTTGTGTGGAATGTCTGCCGAGCAGACCTTGGCCACCACAGGGTAGGCAAAGGGCAGCGACGCAGCCTCGCCGCCAAAGTGCCGCAGCACGACGGGCGCGTGCGGCACACCCACCGCATCGAGGATGCCGTAGGCATCGGCCTCGCTCAGCGTGCGCGTTGGGCCGGTGGCGGGCAGCCGTGGCTCTTGGCCCGGCTGGCGGCGCGCCAGCACGGCGGCGATGGCGTCGCCGCAGGCCTCGGGCGAGCGAAAGCACGGCACGCCAGCTGCGGTAAGCGCGGCCAGCGCCTCGGGTGCATCGGGCACCAGCATGGCCGCCAGCGGCTTGGGTTGCCCGGCGCATTCGACGATGGGCTTGACTGCCAGTTGCGGCTGGAAGCGTGCGGACGAACCCACCACGGCCAGCACCAGATCAAATTCGGGTGCGCTGAGCAGGATGTCCAGCGTGCCCTTCATGGTTTCGTATTTGGTGCCCGCGAGCGTCATGTCGAGCACGCGGCCGGGCGTGCATGGCAGGCCAGCCTGCTCCAGGCGCTTGAGCGTCTCTGCGGAAGGTGGCTCCACGACCACGCCCCGGATTCCGAGCTGGTCCACAGCCATCGCCGCACCGCCGCCGGTGGTGGTGACCACGCCCACGCGCTTGGGCGCACTCTCCAGCGGGATGCGCTTGGCGAGTGGGAAGGTTTCCAGCAGTGCGTCCAGCACGCCTACACGGGCGATACCCAAATCCTTGAAATAGGCGTCGGCAATGTCGTCTTCTCCCGCAATGGCGCCGGTGTGGGTGGTGGCCATCTCGGCGGCAGCAGCGCTGCGCCCGAGCTTGTAGGCGATTACCGGCTTGCCCGCCCGGTGCGCAGCGCGCGCAAAGGCACGCAATTCGGGGCCGTGGCGCATGCTCTCCAGGAACAGCAGATATCCCTCGATCGCAGGGTCATCCAGTGTGGCGGCGCAGATCTCGCCTACGTTCAAATCCACCTCGCTGCCCACCGACACCAGCCCAGCGAAACCCACGCCGCGTGCCTTGCCGCGCGAGACCAGCGCGCCGATCATGCTGCCGCTGTGCGAGGCGACGAAGACTTTCCCCGGCGGGATGTCTGGCTCGGCAAAAGCGGCGTTGGCGGTGAGCACCAGGCCCGTACGCGGGTTGACCACGCCCAGGCTGCTAGGTCCGAGGATGCGAATACCCGTCTCGCGGGCGATCTGGCGTAATTCTTCCTCGCGCTGCACGCCCTCGGTGCCGGATTCGGAAAAACCGCTGGCCAGGATAGTGACCACTTTCACGCCCAAGGCCGCACACTCGCGCACCGCCGGGATCACGGTTTCGGTGGGGGTGAGTACGAAAACCTGGTCAGGCACCTCGGGCAGGCTTTGCAGGCTGGGCCAAGCCTGGAGGCCTTGGATTTCCGCGCGCTTGGGATTGATGGGATAGATGCGACCGGCAAAACCCGAGCGTTTCAGAAACTGCACGGGCCTCCCGCCCATCTTGCTCGCGTCATCCGAGGCGCCGTACAGGGCGATGCTGGCCGGATGGAGCAGCGCCTGTGCCAGCTGCGCCATAGAGTCTTGGTGTGATTTCATTGCGTGTCGATTTTGATGGTCTTGAACTGCTCGCCCCATTGCGCGACCTCGCGCTGGATGTCGCCGCGAAACTCCTCGGGGCTGTTGCCGATCACGAGGGCGCCCAGAGACTCCAGCTTGGCCTTGATTTCCGGGGTCTGCAGTGCCTCTACAGCCGCTGCGTGCAATTTTTTGACGATGGCGGGGGGCGTGCCCACAGGGGCCAGCAGGCCGTTCCACGAGTCCGAGACCATCGCCGGGAAACCCGCCTGCGCGAAGGTGGGCACGTCGGCCAGGCCCGACAGACGCAGCGGTCCAGCCACCGCCAGGGACTTGACCTTGCCCGCTTGCAGGTGCGGCATGGCGCCACTTGCGGACACAAAAGCCAAATCCACATGCCCCGCAATCAAATCCGTCATGACGTTGCTGGCCCCTTTGTAAGGGATGTGCGTGAGCTGCATGCCCGTCAGGCGCTGGAGCAGCTCGGTTGCCATGTGTTGCGACCCACCCAGACCGGTGGTACCGAAAGTGAGCTTGCCCGGCTCTTTTTTCGCCAGGGCGATGAGCTCCTTGACATTGCCCACACCCAAATCGGGCCGTACTGCCAGCACGCCGGGTGAGGAGGACAGCTTGGAGATGGGCGTAAAGCTTTTGACAGCGTCGAACTTCAGCTTCTTGTAAACGTAGCTGTTCATCGTGAGCGGAGCTGCTGCTACCAGCAATGTGTAGCCGTCGGCCGGGGCTGCGGCTACTGCTTCGGAAGCGATGTTGGAGCCGGCACCGGGGCGGTTGTCGACGATAAAGGGCTGGCCCAGCCGCGTCTGCATATGGACCGCAATCATCCGCGCAACCAGATCAGTGGGTCCGCCCGCCGAGTAGCCCACGATAATGCGCACGGGCTTGGAAGGGTAGGCCGCTTCGGCCATGGCGCCACTGGCCAACCCCAGGGACAATGCCGCGCAGGCGGCCAGCGAGAAACTGCGACGATTCATGTTTGTCTCCTTGATTTGTGGTTATCAGTCTTTGGCCGGACGCTGCGAGAACGTGCGACCAAAAACACCTTCCGCGATGCGGTTCTTCAGGATTTCGATGGAGCCGCCAGCGATCATCCAGCCGCGTGTGCGCCGCACGCAGTACTCCACCAGCGACTCCTGGCTGAAGCCCATGCCGCCCATCACCTGCAGCGCCTCGTTGGACACCTCCCAGCCCGCCATGTTGCAAGCCAGCTTGGCCATGGCCGTGCTTTGCGCGCTGGGCAGACCATGTTCACCCTCCATGGCGGCTCGGTACAGCATGAGTTGCGCCTGCTCCAGCTTCATGGCCATGTCGGCAAACTTCCACTGCAGGCCCTGAAACTCGCACAGCTCACGTCCGAACTGCTTGCGCGTCATGGCGTGCTCACGGGCCGCATTGAAGGCATAGCGGCCCAGCGCCAGTGCGCGCGAGGAGTTGCCCAGTCGCTCCACGTTGAAGCCAGAAATCTGCTTCTTGAACCCGCCGGGCCCCAGCAGCACGTTGGCGGCCGGAATGCGGCACTCATCAAAATACAGCTGCGCCCACTGCTCGCCATTCATGAAGTTCGATGGTGTGCCAACCTGAAAGCCGGGTGTGCCGCGCTCGACCAGCACTGAGCCAATGCCGCCCACGCCAGGCCCAAAGCGCACATAGATCAGGAACAGTTCCGCTTCCGGACTGTGGGTTGAAAACACCTTGCTGCCGTTGATGACGTAGTGGTCGCCGTCCTGGCGCGCACTGGTCTTGAGCTCGGTGACGGCAGAGCCCGCGTCGGGCTCGGTCATGCCCAGCGAGATCAGCTTGCGGCCTGCCAGCAGGTCGGGCAGAAAGCGCTGTTTTTGCTCCGGCGTGGCGTACTCGACGAAGGTGCGGATAGGGCCAAAGTTGCCTGCCTGCACGATATCGGCGCTCTTGGGGCAGACCAGCGCGATTTGCTCGATGGCAAGCACGGCGTGCATCAACGTGCCGCCCTGACCGTGGTCTTCCTCGGGGAAGGCGATGCCCAGCAGGCCCTGCTCGGCCAGCAGTGCGGCCGTCTCCCAGGGGTAGTGGGATGAATGTGCGCGCTCCAGAGCTCCGTCCTTGAGCTTGTCTTGGGCAAAACGTGCCACCGAGTCGGCAAATGCCTGGTGCTCTTCACTGAGTTTGAAATCCATGTGCGTTCCTGCGTGGTGTGTAAGTGGACTCAATAGTGCCGACGCCTCCCTGTTTTGAGAACTTCGTCTTTTGTCAGGAGCCCCTACAAATACTCATACCACCACCACTTCTGCGAAGTTCACAGCAACACCCGCACGCGCGACGATACATACCCATGCAAACACCTCCGCTGAAATCCATGACTGCTGCCCAACGCTTTGCCGAATTCGCCTCGTCCCTGAATCAGGCAACCCTTGCTCCCGAAGTCGTCCACCATGCCAAGCGCGCCATCGTTGATTGGTACGCGGCGCTGCTACCTGGAGCGATCGAGTCACCCCCGACGCTGCTGGAACAGGCCCTTGCCGAAGACCTGGACCGAGGCGACGCACGCCTCGCCCTGGGCCGTGCGGCCACCGTGCGTACAGCGGCGCTCATCAACGGCACAGCAGCGCACACCGTGGAGGTTGACGACATCTACCGCGAAGCTATCTACCACCCCGGTGCCCCCACCATCGCTGCGACGCTGGCCTTGGCCCAGGCACGGCGGGCCACAGGACTACAAATGATTCGCGCTGTAGTGGCTGGCTACGAGGTATCCACACGCATCGGCGCTGCGCTGGGGCGGGCGCACTACCGCTACTGGCACAACACGGGCACTGTGGGTACCTTTGGCGCGGCGTCGGCAGCAGCCACGCTGCTGGGACTGGATGCCGAGCGGCACGCGCACGCGCTGTGCACGGGCGCCACCTTTGCGGCCGGGCTGCAGCAGGCATTTCGCATGGATTCGATGTCCAAACCGCTGCACGCGGGCCACGCCGCTGAGGCTGGCGTGCTGGCCGCATTGGCGGCCGAGCGTGGTGTTACCGGCTCGCTCGACGTGCTCGATGGTGACGCTGGCATGGGCCGGGCCATGGGTGACGCGCCCGACTGGAACCTGGCCACCGCCACGCTGGGGCAGGACTTCCACATCACGCGCATGACGTTCAAGAACCACGCCTGCTGCGGCCACACCTTTGCACCCATCGACGGTGCGCTGGAACTGCAGGCACGCATGGGTCTGCGCTGGCAGGAGCTGGACGCCATCGAGGTAGCCACCTACGGCCCGGCGCTGGCGGTGGCAGGCAACTTCACGCCCCGCACCGCGGCCGAGGCGCGCTTCTCCATCCCCTTCGTGGTGGCGACGGCCCTGATCCACGGCAGCGTGCGCCTGTCGGCCTTCACACCTGAGCGGTTGGTAGATCCGGAGATCCGCGCACTCATGGCGCGTATCCGGCTCACCGTCGATCCCGCGCTGGATGCGGGTTTTCCGGGCCAGCGGGCCGCGCGCTTGCGCTTCTCCACCTTGGACGGCAGACAGGCGGAGTACCTGCAACCCACGCGCAAGGGCGATCCAGAGCAACCCCTGACAGACGAAGAACTCTCCGCAAAATTTATGGAGCTGGCCGTGCCAGTGGTGGGCGATGGGCGTGCCCGTAGCTTGCTGGACGGCCTCTGGGCACTGGACACGCGCGCACACCTGCTGGACCTCTGACGGCGCATGCCCGGCGCCACCTCCAAGTTCCTCACGTTGCTGCTGGCGTGGGCGGCTGCCGAAATCTGCGGCCGCCTGCATATCCCCGTACCGTGGATGCTCGGCCCGTTGCTCGCCACGGCGCTGGCCACGCTGGCCGGTATGCCCACGTGCAGCAGCCTGAGGTTGCGCAATGGTGGTCAATGGGTGATGGGCGCATCGCTGGGTTTGTATTTCACGCCCACCATCGTGACCCAGCTTGTAAACCTGTGGTGGGCGGTGCTGGTGGCGGTCGGTTGGTCGCTGGCGCTCGGCATGGCATACGGGCACTGGCTGTACCGCTCCTGCGTAGGCCGGTTGCGCGGGGTGCCCGACGATGCGCTGCGGCCTTCGGCCTATTTCGCGGGCGCCATCGGCGCGGCATCCGAGATGACGCTGCTCGCCGACAGGGAAGGCGCGCGAACCGACCTCGTTGCCGCCTCGCACAGCCTGCGCATGCTGATCGTAGTGCTGGTCATGCCCTTCAGCATGCTGCTGGCGAAGTCCTGGTGGGGCCTGGAGGTGGTGGATATCGTCCCACCGGCCAGCGCGCCCTTCACGGTGGTTGGCGGGGCCTGGCTGGCGCTGTTTACGGTGGCAGGGGGCTTGGTCCTGAAGCTGCTTGGTCTACCCAACCCCTGGTTTCTCGGCCCGCTGCTGGTGGCTATCGGGCTGGCCGCCAGCGAAACGGCCCCTGCGACCGTGCCCACGCTGCTTTCCAACACGGCGCAGCTGCTCATCGGCGTCAGCCTGGGCGTGCGCTTCAGTCCGCAATTCCTGCACACCGCGCCGCGCTGGCTGGCGCACGTGGCGCTAGGTACCGTGGGCGTGATCGCGGCCTGCGCTACGTTTGGCGTGGCGCTGGCCTGGGCCACGGGGCTCCATCCGGCCACTGCCATTCTGGGCACGGCACCGGGTGGCATGACGGAGATGTCCATCACCGCCAAGGCACTGCAATTGGGCGTGCCCGTCGTCACTGCCCTGCAGGTGACGCGGCTGGTTGCGGTGCTGATTCTGGTGCGGCCGGCCTACCGTCTGTGGGCGACTTGGCGTCGCGATGGCGTGCACTCGCCTCAGCCATGACCAAAGCTCATTCCTCCACGACAAATTGTCGGTTGTGCCTGTGACGGTGGTATGGAACATTCACTTCAGGAGATAAAAAATTATGCACACCACCAATGGTGACAAGACAGGCAGCGCGGACGACTGGCTGACTTACCGCGGCCGCTGGGTCAACGTCACCTTCATGATAAAAAAAGGCGATGAGGAATACCTCGTCACCCTTCGCGACGGGCGCGTGATGCATCTCCAGCCCGGCCCGCACGTGATGCCGCGCTGGACATTTGCACTAGTCGCGGGTGAGGACGCTTGGCAGCGCTTCTGGGCGCATGAGCCGCAACCGCGCTTTCACGACCTGATGGCGATGGTCAAGTTCAATACGCTGCGGGTCGAGGGCGACCCAACCATCTTCATGAGCAACTTGCTTTACTTTAAAGAGCTGGTCAAGCGGCTCGGAGGGCAACTCCATGCGCGTTGAAAAAGAGGCCGTTACCGGCGGCTATGTGAACTTCGAGATCGCGGGCCGCATGTGCCGTGTGTATTACGAGATGGCCGGCAGCGGCCAACCCCTGTTGTGCCTGCATACGGCGGGCAGCGACACACGACAGTACCGCGCGTTGCTCAACTCGCCAGAACTGACGGCGGGCCACCGGGTGATCTGCTTCGATATGCCCTGGCACGGAAAATCCTCCCCGCCCGAGGGCTGGCAATCGCATGAGTACCAACTGACCAGCGCGCTCTATGTGCAGACCATCCTGGCCTTCGTGGACGCGATGCAGATCGAGCGCCCCATTGCAATGGGCTGCTCGATCGGCGGTCGCGTGGTGCTGCACCTGGCGTTGCAGCAGCCGGAGCGCTTCAAGGCTCTGATCGGCCTGCAATCGGGCGCGCACGTTCACCGGTACTACGACCTGGACTGGCTGCACCGCCCCGACGTGCACGGCGGCGAGGTGTGTGCCGGAATCGTCTCCGGCCTCATCGGACCAGGGGCATCGAAGCGTGACCGCTGGGAGACGCTGTGGCACTACATGCAAAGCGGCCCCGGCGTCTTCAAGGGTGACCTGCATTTCTACACGGGCGAGGGCGACCTGCGTGGGCGCGTGCAGCAAATCGACACCGCGCTCTGCCCGCTCTACCTGCTCACTGGCGAGTACGACTATTCATGCACACCCGAGGACAGTGAAGACCTGGCGCGCCTGATTCCCGGTGCACAGCTTCAGATCATGCCGGGCCTGGGCCACTTCCCGATGAGTGAGGCGCCGCAGGAATTCCTGCGTCACCTACTTCCCGTGTTGCAACGCATTCAAACTTCGTAAGGAACATCATGAAAGTCGGATTCATCGGCCTCGGCCGCATGGGCTTCGCCCTGGCCTCCCACTTGCTGCGCAAGGGCGTTCAACTCACGGTGCACGACATTCAGAGTGTCCCCGTGGACGCGCTCGTGGCGCAGGGCGCCTTGCGCGCGGCCAGCATCCGGGAGCTCGCGGCGAGTGTGGACTTGGTCTTCACCATGCTGCCCGGCCCCAAGCAATCGCGCGCGGTCATTCTGGGTGCAGACGGTGTGCTGGACGGCCTGCGCAGTGGTAGCTACCTGGTTGAGCTGAGCACCATCGACACCGACACGGTGGACGAACTGGCCCGTGCATCGCGCGAGCGCGGCGTGCATTTCGCCGACGCCCCCGTGGGCCGCTTGGCCGCCCACGCCGACCGCGGCGAATCGCTATTCATGTTGGGCGCTTCCGAAACCGATCTCGCCACGCTTGAACCCTTGCTACTGAAGATGGGCACTACGGTGCTGCACTGCGGAGACCCAGGCAGCGGCACGCGCATGAAGCTCATCAACAACTTGATGGTGCTGTGTTACTGCCAACTCAATTCTGAGGCACTGGTGCTCGCCAATGCGCTGGGCCTGGATACGCGCAAGACCTTTGACGTGCTCACTGGTACCACGGCGTCGAATGGGCAGCTCAAGGAGAAGTGGCCCGTGAAAGTGCTCGGCGGCGACCTAACGCCGGGATTCGATATCGCACTGGGTTTCAAGGACCTCACGCTGGCTTGCCAGGCCGCGCAGTCGGCTGGCATCTCACTGCCCATGGGCAACCTGGCGCGCAGCCTTTTTCAACTCGCACGCCATTCGGGCAAGGATGGGCAAGACACCTCTTGCATGACGGATTTCTGGGCCGAGTCCAACGGGCTGCCGCCGGTGCGGATGTAGCGCCCTTCAGGCACAAAAAACCCCAAGCAATCGAAAATTTAACAGGAGACAAGCAATGAAACTCACCTACACCAAGGCAGCGGTCGCCGTCGCGCTGCTCACCGCCTCAATGCTCGGGTCCGCTCAGGACAAAACCGCGCGCATCTCGGACGGTGTTGTCAAGATCGGCGTGCTGACCGACATGAATGGCCCCTTCATGGACAACGTTGGAAAGGGCTCCGTCGTCGCGACCGAGATCGCCATTGAGGAATTTGGCGGCAAGGTGCTGGGTTACCCGATTCAGATGGTCACTGCCGACCACCAGAACAAGGCCGACGTGGGATCTGCCCGCGTGCGCGAGTGGTTCGACCGCGACCAGGTAGACGCGGCGACCGAATTGGGCAACAGCGCCGTGGCACTGGCTGCGATGAGGTTGGCGCAGGAAAAAGGGCGTATGTCCATCGTCACCGGCGCCGGTGCGGTCCGCATCTCCAATGAGGACTGCACGCCCAACAACCTGCACTGGGTTTATGACACCTATTCGCTCGCCAAGGTGGGCACGCAGTCTGTGGTGAAGGGGGGGGCCAAGACCTGGTATTACCTCACGGCGGACTATGCCTTCGGCCATTCTCTGGAAAACGACGGAAAGCAATTCATCGAGGCCGCTGGCGGCAAGGTGCTGGGCTCCTCGCGATACGCGTTTCCAGGCAGTGACTTTGCCTCCTACATCATTAAGGCGCAGGGCAGCAAGGCCAATGCGGTGGCCATTGCTACAGCGGGGCTCGACCTGCAGAACGCCATCAAGCAGGGCAAAGAATTCGGTCTGGCCAGCGGCGGGCAGAAGACCGTGGCCATGCTCATGAGCATCATGGACGTGCACGGCGTGGGCCTGAAGGACGCGGGCGGCATGCTGTTCGCCGAATCGTTCTATTGGGACCTGGACGACGCTTCGCGCGCGTTCGCGCGCAAGTTCTTCGAGCGGACCAAGCGCATGCCCACCGCATTGCAGGCCGGTCAGTATTCGGCCACGCTGAACTATCTCAAGGCCATCGAAAAGGCCAAATCCGACAATGTGGCCGACGTGATGAAGGCCATCAAGAGCATGCCTATCCAGGACGCCTTTGCCAAGAACGGCAAGGTACGTGGCGATGGCAAGATGATCCACGACATGTACCTCGTGCGCGTGAAGACGCCGCAGGAGTCGAAGGCCGCGTGGGACTACTACTCCGTGCTGGAGACTGTTCCGGGCGAGCACGCGTTCCACTCCGTTGCAGAGAGCAAGTGCTCCCTGCTCAAGTCGTGACGACCGCGCCATGAACCCAGCCTGCTACGAGATCCTCGCGGTGAAGTACGCCACCGTGGATCGGGCCCGGGGGAGCAACTTCCTGCATCCCGCACCCGGCGACCCTGAGGCGCCCATGGCGCTGGACTTCTTTGTCTGGCTGATCCAGGGGCCGGGCGGCGCGGTGCTGGTGGACACGGGCTTCAGCCCCGCCTCGGCGCTCGTTCGCAGACGGAACTACCTGGTCTCGCCACTGGAATCGCTGCGCCGCCTTGGCTACGCGCCCGAGGGCATACGTGATGTGGTGCTCACGCACTTGCACTACGACCATGCAGGCAACGTAGGCGAATTCCCCGCCGCCACCGTCTGGGTGCAGGACCGCGAGGTGCGCTACGCAACGGGCGACTGCATGTGTGACCCAAAGCAGAATCACTTCTTCTCGACTGACGACGTGGCCGTGCTCATCAAGCGCCTGTACCAGGGCAATGTGAGGATGGTCGATGGCTTCCATCTGCTGCGTGATGGCATTGAATTGCACCACGTGGGCGGCCATACCGACGGCCTGCAGGTGGTGCGCGTGCGCACCGCACGCGGCTGGGTGGTTCTCGCCTCCGATGCGGCGCATTACTACGAGAACCTGGCGCTGCAGAACCCATTCCCCGCCATCTTCAGTCTGGACGACATGCTGACGGGCTATGCACGCATCCGGGAACTGGCGGATGGTGAGGATCTCATCGTTCCCGGTCATGACCCTGCGGTCTGCACCCGTTTCGAGAGTGCGGGCGTGCCCGGCGTCCACGCCTGGCGAATCGCCTAACAATTTTTAATGTACGGAGACAAATTGACATGAACGCAAATCACAAACACAAGCGCGCCTTCCTTCTGGGCTGCGCGGCCCTCGCCCTTAGCAGCACGGCCTTCGCTCAGACTGCAGGCAGTGACTGGCCCACGCGGCCCGTCACCATCGTCGTTGGCTTCAGCGCTGGCGGCCCCACCGACGTGGTTGCGCGCATACTGGCTGACAACTTAACTACCCAGTTCAAGCAAAGCTTTGTGGTGGATAACAAGGCCGGCGCATCCGGAGGAGTGGCGGCCATGCAGGTGAAGCAGGCCGCGCCGGATGGCTACACGCTGATGTTCGGCAGCAGCAGCACGCTGTCCATCATCCCCACCCTGCAAAAGACTGGTTACGACCCGCTACTGGATTTCACTGCCATCGGCCTGGTGGCCAGCTATCCGTACTTCCTGGTGGCGCCCGCTTCGTCGAACATTACTTCCCTGGATGAGCTGCTGAAGCAAGGCCGTAGCTCTTCGTCGCGACTGAGTTACGGCTCCGCCGGCAACGGCGCGGTCAACCACCTCGCTAGTGAGTGGTTCAAGCATGAGGCGAAGATTGACGCGGTGCACATTCCTTACAAGGGCGACTCGGCCGCGGTAACCGACCTTGTGGCTGGCCGGCTGGATTTCGCTTTCCTCGCGGGATCCGTTGCCCTGCCGCAGGCCAAGGCTGGAAAGATGCGGCTGCTTGCCTCCGCCAGCGCAGTACCAGGACGCGGCGGCGATGGCCTGCCCACGCTGGGCGAGCAGCGCTTCAAAGGCTTCTCCGCCGAGCCATGGAACGGGCTGATGGGACCCAAGGGTATCCCGCAGTCCATCGTGGTCAAGCTCAACGCGGCCGTGAACCAAATCATGAGCCGTCCGGACGTGGTGGCGCGCCTAGCCGCCATGGAGCAATACCCGTTCACCGGCACGCCACAGCAATTCACCGACCATATCAAGACCCAGAAAGAGCGTTGGGCCGTGGTTATCCAGTCGTCGAACATCAAGGTGGACTGATGAGCATGTCGTATTCCCAATGGATCGCCGGAGCGTTCCGCCAGGGCGCATCCACCCAGCGCTTCACTGTTATCAACCCCAGCACCGGCCAGCCGCTGGGCGACTACGCCCATGCGACGTCGGCGGATGTGCAGGCCGCTATCGACGCGGCAAACCAGGCGCTGCGCACTTGGAGCAAGACCCCGGCCCTGGAGCGCTCGACAATGCTTCGCCGCGTGGCCACCCTGATGCGCGAGCGCGCTGAGACCATCGGCACGCAGATCGCGCGCGAACTGGGCAAGCCCCTGGGCGAGGCGCAGAAGGAGGTGGCGACTGCTGCCGAGATGTTCGAGTGGGCGGCCGAGGAGGCACGGCGCGTCTATGGACGCACCATTCCCTCCCGCACAGGGGGTACTACACAGACCATGGTGCTGGAACCCATCGGCGTGGTGGCAGCGTTCGCGGGCTGGAACGCACCGGCCATCACGCCCGCGCGCAAGATCAGCGGCGCGCTCGCGGCGGGTTGCACCATCGTCATCAAGCCTTCTGAGGAAACGGCGGGCGTGGCGCTATGCATCGCGCGCGCGGTGCAGGACGCAGGCGTGCCTGACGGCGTCGTCAACATGGTGTTTGGCGATCCCGGCGAAATCGCCGACCAGCTCTGCACATCGGCGCAGGTGGCCATGGTCACCTTCACTGGCGCCACCTCGGTTGGCAAGCAAATCGGCGCCAAGGCCGCGAGCATGATGAAGCGTGCCACGCTGGAGTTGGGCGGCCACGCGCCGGTGA
Source organism: Acidovorax sp. JHL-3 (assembly GCF_000526295.1). Lineage (NCBI taxonomy): Bacteria > Pseudomonadati > Pseudomonadota > Betaproteobacteria > Burkholderiales > Comamonadaceae > Acidovorax > Acidovorax sp. JHL-3. Next base: position 982,414 of record NZ_JAFU01000001.1, on the reverse strand, counting down.
TCGTCTGCGACGACGCCGATGTGGACCGCGTGGCTCGCATGGCAGTGGCCACCAAGTACCGCAACGCGGGCCAGGTCTGCACATCGCCCACCCGCTTTCTGGTGCAGGCGGGCGTGTTCGACGCTTTTTGCGCGCGCTTTGTGCAGGCCGCGCAGGCCATTAAGGTGGGTGACCCGTTCAACCCAGCCACGCAAATGGGGCCACTCAAGAATGTTCGCCGTCTGCAAGCTATCGATCAGCTGGTGCAGGATGCGCGCGGGCGGGGCCTGACTATCGCCACGGGCGGCGAGCGCATTGGCACCGAAGGTTTTTTCTACCAGCCCACGGTTATCGTGCGGCCCTCGATTGATTGTGACGCCGCCAACATCGAGCCCTTCGGCCCGGTGGCGCTGATCAGCCCGTTCGCGGAGCTGGAAGACGCCATCGCCGAGGCCAACCGACTTCCCTTCGGCCTGGCCTCCTATGCTTTTACCAACAACCTGGAGCGTGCCCACCGCCTTGCAAGCGAGATAGACAGCGGCGTAGTCTGCATCAATGAGTGGCAGGCTTCGCTGCCCGAAACACCTTTCGGTGGCCACAAGGACAGCGGTCTTGGTTCGGAGGGTGGGGTCGAGGGTTTGCAAGAATTCCTGCGCGTGAAGTGCGTGCGGCAAGGGGTGTCGTCATGAGCCCGGTACTCGGTTTCGTCGGCGTGGGAGTGATGGGCGAGGGCATGTGCCGCAACCTGTTGCAAAAATGCGGGTTGCCGGTCCACGTTGCCGACGTGCAGACTGAAAACGTGGCACGCCTTACGGCACTCGGCGCGGTGGCGTCAAGCGTGCGGTTGCTGAGCGAGACAGCACACACGGTGTTCCTGTCGCTGCCTTCGATCGACCAGGTGGAAGACGTGTGCTTCGGCGCCGATCCGCTCATCGTTCCCGGCGGATCGGTAAAGACCGTGGTGGACATGAGCACCAGCGATGTGCCACGCACCCGCGCTCTGGCAGAGCGGCTGGCTGCGTACGGCGTACGTTTTCTCGATGCCCCTGTGGCTCGCAGCCGGGAGGCCGCAAACAACGGCACGCTGCTCATCACCGTGGGCGGGCCGGCCGACTTGTTCGAGGCCGTGGTGCCGTGGCTGCGCTGCATGGGATCGGACGTGGTGCACTGCGGCGACGTTGGCGCCGGGCAAGTGGTCAAGATCATGAACAACATGGTGTTGCTGTCCACTGTCAACGCGCTGGCCGAGGCGATGGCTATTGCCGAGGCCGCTGGCGTGGACAAGGCGTTGCTCGCCAGCGTGCTACGCCTGGGCTCGGCCGATTCGTTCGCGCTACGGCTCACGGGCGAGAAGCTGGCTAAGGACGAGTTTCCCGAAAAGCTTTTTCCCACTGCCTACGCGCTCAAAGACTTGCGGCTCGCGCTGGGCCTGGCGCAGGCCTCGGGCATCACGCCGGCAGTGGCCCAGGCCACAGCATCGTTGCTGGATGCGGCCTGCGCCAGCGGATACGCGATGAACTATTACCCCGTGATTTATCGCCTGGTACGCGCTTAAAAAGCATAGCTGCTTGCGCTTATCCGGCTTGTGTTTTCTGGTTAAAGCAATCTGAAACTCATTGCCTGCAGACGCAAGCAGCTCATCTTTTTATAGTCGCCCTGCCTCGCGCATCAGCCAGTCCTTGAAGGCCGCGATCTTGTCAGAGTGGCGCTGAAGCGCCGGCGTGACGATGTAGTGGCCCTGACCTGTGCGCAACGGACGTGCGAAAGGGCGCACAAGGCGCCCGGCCTGGAATTCGGAATCCAGCATGTGTTGCTGGCCGATGGCGATGCCCAGGCCGTCCATGGCGGCCTGCCAAGTGAGTATGGAGCTGCTGAAAACCATCTTCTCCGCGGTATCGAACACATCGGTCATTCCCGCGTGCGCGAGCCAGCGCGGCCAGTCGTCCTTGCGGTACTTGGAGACCAGCAGGCGCTTGCCGCGCAGCCCTTCGGAGGTGGCAGCGCCCTCGATGAAACCAGGCGCACAGACGGGCTCCACGATGTCCTCCAGCAGCAGCGTGGCATCAGCGTCAGGCCACGTACCGGCGCCCAGCACGATGGCCAGGTCGCACTTCTCCACCCCGAAATCCAGTGGCGCGTTGCTGTTGAGGATGGATACCTCCACGTCTGGGTACTGTGCCTTGAAGTGCGGCAGGCGCGGGATCAGCCAGCGCGCCGTAAGCGTGGTGTAGGTGCGCAGGCGGATAACGTTGTTGGAATACTTCTGCGTGATGAAAGCGGTGGCGGCGGAGATTTCCTCGAATGCCGGCCCGATCCTGCGTGCGTAGGTTTCACCCACATCGGTCAGTCGCACGCCAACCCGTTCGCGTGCGAAGAGTTGCACGCCCAGGTATTCCTCCAGCACGGCCACCTGCCGACTGACGGCCGACTGGCTCACGTTCAACTCGCTGGCCGCCAGCGTGAGATTGTTGGTGCGCGCGACGACTTCAAAAACCTTGAGGGGATTGAGTGGGGGTATTTTCATCAGGAGGTCATTGTCTCGCCTCCCGGTTCGGCGGATCAAGCCCGTGCCGACCAATGCCTTGCCTTATCTACGGCCACCCTGCTTTTGCAAGAACTGACGGCGTGGCGACAACGGTGAATTGCGTCAATCTATCCGGCGCCACAGGGGGAAGCCAGCACCACGACCAGCGAGTCGTCACCCGCGCTACCCACGACGGACAGGTCGCATTTTTTGCACAGCAACTGTGCCACCAACCTCGTCTCCGGGTGGCCGGCGCACCGCCCTGTGCTACGCATCCAAGAAAAAAGGCCCGCCGAAAGGGCGGGCCAAAACCTTGAAGAAACTCGTCTGTCTTGCACGGCGCTGCGGCGCCACCAGACACCACAGCGCTGGGCGTTCAGCGGTTGTACGCCGTTTCGCCGTGCGAAGTGATGTCCAGTCCTTCGCGCTCGGCTTCTTCTGGCACCCGCAGGCCCACCAGCAGATCGGCGATCTTGTAGGCGACGAAGGAGACCACGCCAGACCACACGATGGTGAGCAGCACGCTCTTGACCTGGATCCACAGCTGAGCGCCCATGGCGAAGGTGTCGGGGGTCAGACCGCCCGTGCCACCCAGGCTTTGCGAGGCAAACACCGCCGTCAGGATGGCACCGATGATGCCGCCCAGACCGTGCACGCCAAACACATCGAACGCATCGTCGGCACCCAGCATCTTCTTGAGGCCACCCACGCCCCACAGGCAGACCACGCCAGCGATCAGGCCCAGCACGATGGAACCCATGGGGCCCACGAAACCGGCAGCCGGTGTGACCGCCACCAGACCCGCCACGGCACCCGAGGCAGCACCCAGCATCGAGGCCTTGCCCTTGTGCAGGGCTTCACCGGCCAGCCACGACAGCGTGGCAGCACCCGTGGCCAGAATGGTGTTGATGAAGGCCAGGCCAGCCACGCCGTTGGCAGCACCTGCCGAGCCGGCATTGAAGCCAAACCAGCCCACCCACAGCAGCGAGGCACCCACCATGGTCAGTGTCAGGCTGTGGGGCGTGAGCGCTTCTTTGCCGAAGCCGATGCGCTTGCCCACCATGTAGGCACCCACCAGGCCAGCGATACCGGCATTGATGTGCACCACGGTGCCACCAGCGAAGTCGAGCGCGCCGTCCTTGCCCAGCAGACCGCCGCCCCACACCATGTGGGCCATGGGGATGTAGCTGAAGGTGAACCACAGCACGGCAAAGATCAGCACGGCGGCGAACTTGATGCGCTCGGCAAACGATCCCACGATCAGCGCCACGGTGATGGCGGCAAAGGTGGACTGGAAGGCCACGAACACATATTCGGGAATGGTTGGCAGCAGGCCCGACAGCGTGTCTGACGCGATGCCCTTCAGGAAGATCTTGTCAAACCCTCCGAAGAACTGGCCCTCGCCGGCGAACGTCAGGCTGTAGCCATAAACGGCCCACAGCACGGTGATCAGCGCAAAGATCACGAACACCTGCACCAGCACCGACAGCATGTTCTTGGAACGGGCCAGGCCGCCGTAGAACAGTGCCAGGCCCGGAATGACCATCAGGATCACAAGCATGGTGGACGTGAGCATCCAGGCGGTGTCACCCGAGTCGAGCTTGGGCGCGGGTGCCGTGGGGGCCGCTTCGGCGGCTGCAACCGGTTCGGCTGCGGGCGCTGGGGCCTCGGCGGCGGGTGCAGCCACGGGGGCTGGCGCAGCGGCATCGGCCACCGGGGCGGCGATGGTGGTGTCGGCCGGGGCGGGTGCCTGGGCCAGGGACAGGGTTCCTGCGGACAGCAGACTCAGTCCCAGAATGAAGGAGGCAAGCAGTTTTTTCATGGCATGTACTCTCTGTGGGATGCAGCGGGCTTGGGGCCGTGCTTAAAGGGCTTCCTTGCCGGTTTCGCCGGTGCGAATGCGCACCACCTGCTCCAGGTGGCTGACGAAAATCTTGCCGTCGCCGATCTTGCCGGTGCGTGCAGCGCCTTCAATGGCTTCGATCACGCGGTCGACCAGCTCATCGTCCACGGCGGCCTCGATCTTCACCTTGGGCAGAAAGTCGACCACATACTCCGCGCCGCGGTACAGCTCGGTATGGCCCTTTTGGCGACCGAAGCCCTTGACCTCGGTGACCGTGATGCCCTGCACCCCGATGTCAGAGAGGGCTTCGCGCACTTCGTCGAGCTTGAAGGGTTTGATGATGGCTGTCACCATTTTCATTTTGAGTTCCTCCGATTGAGGGCACCGACAGGGCGCCCTCCGTTGATTACAGGGTTTTGGTGAGCGTGGCGATCACGCGGGTTTTGTTGACGGGGCCAAAAAAGTCTTTCTTGTTGGCGCCCACGATGGCAGCGCCCAGCGTGAGGCCGTCGCCAAAGTCATAGACACCACCGACGCTGTAATCCATGTAGTTGGGCACGCCTGCATCCTTGATGTCGCTGGAAAAGCGGGTGAAGCCCACCGAGGCCTTCAGCGTGACCTTGGACATCACTTCCTGTGCCACGGCGAAGCTCAGGTAGCCGGTGTTGCGGCCCTTGAGACCGGAGCCGGACTTGGCGCCCGCCCAGCCGAAATAGTCCTTGGACACCGTGTGCGCGTACTTGGCCGTGAGCGGGCCAAAAGTGGCGGCGCCATAGAGCTCGGTGGTGTTGCCACTGGTGTTGCCGGGATACAGATAGGCCAGCGCGCCCACATCCAGGTCCGCTCCGCCGACCTTGAACTTGTAGCCGCCGTAGACATCGGATTCCAGCGAGTTGCCAGACAGCCAGTTCACGCTGGAGTTCCAGTTGCCGACATACCAGCCAGAGTCGCCGAAGGCATAGTCAAAGCCACCCTGCACGGCGGGCTTGAAGGCACTGACCTTGCCTGTGTCCTGGTCCTGCCCCCGGAACTTGTAATTGCTGGTCAGACTGACATTGCCCGTGAGCTGGGCACTGGCCAGCATGGGCAGGGCGGCAATAAAGGCGACGCTCAAGAACTTGATGGATGCGCGGGTCATGGTTCCTCCGGTAGGTCTAAAGTGGGTACACACCGGTTAAGCACGGTCCGTGCCATGTCGCAAAACACCACGACGGCACGCCCTGCGCCCGTGGTCTGCATTCGCCCTTACATTGGTGGTGGCGCCGCGCCATCGCACCCGAGTGGTGCGCAGCACGGCCGCCAGACAACAACCATCCATCCACCGCACCTATCTGGGGAGAAAACCGCTCATGAGTCTTGCTTTGGTGCAAAGCCGCGCGCTTCTGGGGCTGCAGGCGCCCTCGGTCACCGTCGAGGTGCATCTGGCCAACGGGCTCCCCAGCTTCACCCTGGTCGGTCTGGCCGATGTGGAGGTGAAGGAGGCGCGCGAGCGCGTGCGCTCAGCGCTGCAGAACGCGGGGCTGGAGTTTCCGCACAACAAGCGCATCACCGTGAACCTGGCGCCGGCCGATCTGCCCAAGGACTCGGGGCGCTTTGACCTGCCCATCGCGCTGGGCATCCTGGCCGCCAGCGGACAGATCGACGCCAGCCGCCTGGCCGGCCATGAATTCGCTGGCGAGCTGTCGTTGTCCGGCCAATTGCGCCCCGTGCGCGGCGCCCTGGCCACCAGCCTGGCGCTGCGTGCCCACCAGGTGGCGGTGCGGCTGGTGCTGCCACCGGGCAGCGCCGAAGAAGCCGCCCTGGTGCCCGGTGCCCAGGTTTACCGCGCGCGCCACCTGCTGGATGTGGTGCGGCATTTTTTACCGGCAGGCGCCCAGGAGCCCATCGACGACAACGCTGCCACTGACGACGGCTGGTGCCTGCTGCAGCCCGCACCGCTGGCCACGCAAGCGGTCTATGCCGACCTTTCGGATGTCAAGGGCCAGGTGGTTGCCAAACGCGCACTCGAAATCGCGGCCGCCGGCGGGCACAGCCTGCTGATGATGGGGCCGCCGGGCTCGGGCAAGTCCATGCTGGCCCAGCGCTTTGCCGGGCTGCTGCCAGCCATGACCATGGAAGAGGCCCTGGAAAGCGCGGCAGTGGCCAGCCTGGCAGGCCGCTTTAGCGCCGCGCAGTGGGCGCAGCGGCCCACCAGCCAGCCCCACCACACCGCATCGGCCGTGGCGCTGGTGGGCGGGGGCTCCCCGCCGCAGCCCGGAGAAATATCACTCGCCCACCACGGGGTGCTGTTTCTGGACGAATTGCCAGAGTTTCCCCGTGCCGCGCTGGAAGCCCTGCGCGAGCCGCTGGAGACCGGGCGCATCACCATTGCGCGCGCCGCGCGGCGTGCGGAGTTTCCGGCGTGTTTTCAGATGGTGGCCGCCATGAACCCCTGCCCCTGTGGCTTTTTGGGGTCGGCGCAGCGCGCCTGCCGTTGCACGCCCGACCAGGTGGCGCGTTACCAGGGCAAGCTCAGCGGGCCGCTGCTCGATCGCATCGATCTGCATGTGGAGGTGCCTGCCTTGCCAGCCAACGACCTGCTGGACGCGCCAGCGGGCGAGGCCAGCGCCGCCGTGCGCGAGCGCGTAGCCCGCGCCCGCCAGGCGGCCATGGCACGCCAGGGCAAGTCCAACCAGGCGCTGCAGGGTCAGGAGATCGACACCCACACCGCCCTGGAGCCCGCTGCCACGCAGTTTCTGCAAACCGCCGCAGCCCGCCTGGGCTGGTCGGCCCGCAGCACGCACCGCACCCTGAAGGTGGCGCGCACCATTGCCGACCTGGCGGGCGCCACCAGCACGCAGGTGGCCCATGTGGCCGAGGCCGTGCAATACCGGCGCGTGCTGCGCAGCCCGGGCGCATGAAACATCCCCCCGGCCGCCGCGCGCGGCCCCCGGCCTGGCCTGCGCGCACGGGGAAAACCGCAGGAAAATGCTATTTAATAAATAGCTGCTTGCGCTTATCTATAAAGGGCTAGGGGCCAATTTCACTCATATTTCTCGAAAACCCCGAGGATTCGGTCGCTACACCCCGAGGTACTGGCGCCGCACGGCCAGGTCGGCCACCAGCGCCGCCATGGTGCTGTGGTGGCAGATCTGGCCCTTTTCGAGCACATAGGCGCGGTCGGCCACCGCCTCGGCAAAGTGCAGGTTCTGCTCGGACAGCAGCACGCTCACGCCCTGTGCCTTGAGTTGCAAAATGGTGCGAGCCATCTGCTCGACGATCAGCGGGGCCACGCCTTCAGACGGCTCATCGAGCAGCACCAGCAGCGGCTGGCCCATGAGGGTGCGCGCCACTGTAAGCATCTGCTGCTCGCCGCCACTCATGCGGCCGCCGGGCCGCTGGGGCATTTCACCCAGATTGGGAAACAGCGCAAACAGGCGCTCGGGTGTCCAGTGCGGCGCGGCGCTGCCGTCGGGCCAGTGGCGCGCGCCCTGGCGCCCCACTTCCAGGTTGTCGAGCACGCTCAGGTCGGTGAAGATGCGCCGCTCTTCGGGCACATAACCCAGCCCCATGCGCGCCACCTGGTAGGGCGCGCTGCGCGCAATGTCGCGCCCCAAAAATCGCAACTGCCCTCCCTGCTGAATCTCGCGGCGCACCTCCAGGCCCACGATGGCCTTGAGCGTGGTGGACTTGCCGGCACCGTTGCGGCCCATCAACGCCACGACCTCGCCGCGCCCCACCTGCAAATCCACGCCAAACAGCACCTGCGCTGCGCCATACCAGGCGGCCAGCCCCTGCACCTGCAGCAAAGGGGCCGACAAGGCGGACTGGGGCGTTGCGGTTGGCACAACCACGGATGCGCGGGCCGTCACGGCGCGCTCCCGCCCGTGGGCACATGACCGAACATGCTGCCGCTGCCCAGATACACCTGCTGCACCTGGGCGTTGTCGCGAATGGCCTGCGGCGTGCCCTCGGCCAGCAGGCGCCCGCGCGCCAGCACCATCACGCGGTCGGCGTGGGCAAACACCACATCCATGCTGTGCTCGGTGAACAGCACGCCCATCGCCCGCTCGCGCGCCAGTTGCTGCGTGAGCGCCATCAGCGCCAGGCGCTCCGCCGGGGCCATGCCGGCCGTGGGCTCATCCATCAGCAACAACCGGGGCGCGTGGGACAGCGCCATGGCCAGCTCCACCCGCTTCACGTCGCCATAGGCCAGCGCACTGCAGGGGCGCAGCGCCTGCGCCGCCATGCCCACCTGATCGAGCAGCGCCAGCGCATCGGCACGCCGGTGGTTCTGCGCGCGCGGCCAGAACGAAAACAGGCGCCGGTCAGCCGACAGCAGGGCCATCTGCACGTTTTCCACCACGGTGAGCGAGGCAAAGGTTTCAGCGATCTGAAAGGTGCGCCCTACGCCCTGCTGCCAGATGGCGCGCGGCGGCAGGCCGGCAATGTCCACCCCGGCCAGCTCGATGGTGCCCGCATCGGGCCGCAGCTGGCCGCCCACCATGTTGAAGGTGGTGGACTTGCCCGCGCCGTTGGGCCCGATCAGCGCCAGCATCTCGCCGGGCGCCAGCGCAAAATCCACGCCATCGACCGCCAGCACACCGCCAAAGGCCTTGCGCAGGCCAGTCACCTGCAGCAGTGGTGGCGCTGCGCTCATGGTGCGCTCCTGCGGGCCTGCCAGCGCAGGGCCAGAAGCCGTGCAAACCCTGCCAGCCCCTGCGGAAACAGCAGCACCAGCGCCAGCATGGTGCAACCCAGCACGGCGCGCCAGTAATCGGTGTTGCGGGCCACGGTGTCGTGCAGCCAGGTAAAGGTGACCGCGCCCACCCAGGGGCCCGCCAGATTCTGCACGCCGCCCAGCAGCACCATCACCAGCCCATCCACCGACTTGCCCACCGAAAGCCCTTCGGGCGAAATGCTGCCCTTGGAAAACACATACAGCGCCCCGGCCAGGCCGGCAAAAACGCCCGCCACCACAAACGCCGCCCACTGCAGGCGGCGCCCGTCCATGCCGATGGCATCGGCCCGCAGGGCCGAGTCGCGCACCGCGCGCAGCGCATAGCCAAAAGGCGCCAGCAGCACCCGCCGCAGCAGCAGCACGCCGGCCGCCACCAAAGCAAGGGTCAAGAGGTAATAGGCCTGTTGGCTGGCCAGCCACGGTGCGGGCCACACGCCGGCAATGCCGTTGCTGCCGCCGGTAACGGCGTCCCACTGGTAGCACAGCGCCCAGGTGATCTGGGCAAACGCCAGCGTGAGCATCGTGAGGTACACGCCCGACAGCCGCACACAGAACCAGCCATACACCAGCGCCGCAACGCCTGCGGCCAGCGGTGCCAGCAGCAGGGCCACTTCCATGCGCACCCCGGCCGACTGCACCAGCAGAGCCGCCGCATAGGCCCCCAGCCCGAAATAGGCGGCATGGCCAAACGAGTGCATACCTGCAGGCCCCATGAGGAAATGCAGGCTGGAGGCAAAGAGCACCGCCACCAGCAAATCCACCAGCAGCACCGGCGCATAGGGCCAGGCCCCCGCCAGCAGTGGCACCAGCGCCAGCGCGGCAAGAACGGCCCAGCCCAACCATTGCACCCCCCGGCTGGCGGGATGCAGCGGCGCCTCGGCCACGCCAGCCGCGTGCACCTGGGGCTGCGGCTGCCCCAGCAGCCCCCAGGGGCGCCACACCAGCACCACAGCCATGACCAGAAACTCCACCACCAGCGTCATCTTGGACAACGACAGGCTGATGCCCCCCACCTCCACCAGCCCGGCCCACACACACACCGCCTTGAGCTCGGCAATCAGCAGCGCCGCCACAAACGCGCCGGGAATCGAGCCCATGCCGCCCACCACCACCACCACGAAGGCAGCGCCAATGGTGTTCAGGTCCATGTCGAGCTGGGCGGGCTCGCGCGGCAGCTGCAGCGCGCCGGCCAGGCCCGCCAGCAAAGCGCCCAGCGCAAACACGCCGGTGAACAGCCAGGCCTGGTTGACGCCCAGGGCGCCCACCATGCCGCGGTCTTGCGTGGCTGCGCGCACCAGCGTGCCCCAGCGCGTGCGGTGCAGGCCCAGCCACAGCAGGCCCAGCACCAGCGGGCCCACCGCCATCAAAAACAGGTCATAGGTCGGGAACTGCCGGCCCAGAATTTCGACCGCCCCCTCCAGCCCCGGCGCACGCGGCCCGAAAAGCTCTTCGGGGCCCCAGGCCCACAGCACGGCATCCTTGATCACGAGCACCAGCGCGAAAGTGGCCAGCAGCTGAAAAAGCTCGGGCGCGCGATAGATGCGCCGCAGGAGCACCACCTCCACCAGCGCCCCCAGTGCCGCCGTGGCCAGCGGTGCCAGCAGCAGCGCCGGCCAGAAACCGATGGCGGCACCCAGGTGCTCCACCAGCGAATACGCCACGTAGATGCCCAGCATGAAAAATGAGCCGTGGGCGAAGTTGACGATGCGCATGACCCCGAAGATCAGCGACAGCCCCGCCGACACCAGAAACAGCGACGACGCCGAAGCCAGCCCGTTGAGCAACTGGACGAGCAGGCCGGAAAAACTCATGCGCAATTCACCGGGCGATGCGGCAGCGGGGCGGGGCCAATGTCAATCGGCTGCGCGCAATTTCCGCACCTCCTCGGCCGGCGGCTGAAAGCGCGCACCGTCGAGGTAGCGGAAGTCCGACATCGCACCCACGCCGTTTTGCAGGCGCGTGCGGCCCACAAACGCGCCCATGGTCGACTGGTGGTCTTCGGGGCGGTAGCGAATGGGGCCAAACGGCGATGTCACCTCCAGCCCCTTGAAAGCGGCGATCAGCTTTTCGGTGTCGCTGCCACCGGCCTTGCGCAGGCCTGCGGCCAGCGAGTGAATCGCCGTGTAGCCCACCACCGATCCCAGCCGGGGATGGTCGTTGAAGCGCTCTTTGTAGGCCTTCAGAAACGCCTGGTGCTCGGTGGTCTGGATGCCATACCAGGGGTAGCCAGTGACGATCCAGCCCACCGGCGCCTCGCCCTTGAGCGGGTCCAGGTACTCGGGCTCACCCGTCAGCAGGCTCACCACCTCGCGCCCCTTGAACAGGCCGCGGGTGTTGCCCTCGCGCACCAGGCGCGCCAGATCGGCGGCGAACAGCACGTTGAAGATGGCGTCGGGCCGCGCATCGGCCAGGGCCTGCACCACGCTGCCGGCATCCACCTTGCCCAGGGGCGGCGCCTGCTCGGCCACAAACTCCACGTCGGGCTGGGCGGCCTTGAGCAGCTTCTTGAACGTGGCCGCTGCCGACTGGCCGTATTCGTAGTTGGGGTAAACGATGGCCCAGCGCTTTTTCTTCAGGGCCGCAGCCTCGGGCACCAGCATGGCCACCTGCATGTAGGTGGAAGCGCGCAGGCGGAAGGTGTAGCGGTTGCCGTTTTCCCAGACGATCTTGTCGGTCAGCGGCTCGGCGGCAAGAAAGAAAACCTTTTTCTGCTTGGCGAAGTCGGTCAGGGCCAGCCCCACATGCGACAGAAAGCTGCCCATGAGCACATCCACCTTCTCGCGCGCCAGCAACTCGTCGGCGGCCCGCACGGCATCGCCGGGGTTGCCGTTGTCGTCGCGCACCACCAGTTCGAGCTTGCGCCCCTGAATGCCGCCCGCGCTGTTGACCTCTGCCACGGCGAGCTCCATCCCCTTTTTGTAAGGGCCCAGGAAGGCAGGCTGCGCCTTGTAGCTGTTGATCTCACCGATCTTGATCGCGCCCTGGGCATGCACCGCGCCAGCGGCAAGCGACAGACCGGCCACGAACAGGGCCCCAAGGGCGGCAGAGAAGCTTCGCATCAATAATCCTTTGTCCGACATCACAGAGGTCGAAACCGGAAAATGTACCGCCCCTCGCATTTGCCGGACAATGTGCGGGTTTGCCCGGCAGTCCGGGGTGCCCGCCAGGCTTCGCCCCGCCAGCACCGCCGCCGCCCTGAGAGGCTGAGCCCGCCCCCTGTTGGGGCCTTGTTTTTTTCATTCCTGCCAAGAAACCATGAGTGCATTTCTCGAAGAACGCGTGCTGACCGTTCACCACTGGACCGACCGGCTTTTCAGCTTCACCACCACCCGCGACCCGGCGCTGCGCTTTTCCAACGGGCACTTCACCATGATCGGCCTGAAGGTGAACGACAAGCCGCTGCTGCGCGCCTACAGCATCGTCAGCGCCAACTACGAAGAGCACCTGGAGTTCCTGTCCATCAAGGTGCCCGACGGCCCGCTGACCTCGCGCCTGCAGCACATCCAGGTGGGTGACACCATCATCGTCGGCAAGAAGCCCACCGGCACCCTGCTGATCGACTACCTGCTGCCAGCCAAGCGCCTGTACATGCTGTCCACCGGCACGGGCCTGGCGCCGTTCATGAGCGTGATCCGCGACCCCGAGACCTACGAGAAATTCGAGGAAGTGATCCTGGTGCACGGTGTGCGCGAGGTGAAAGAGCTGGCTTACCACGACTACATCACCCAAGAGCTGCCCCAGCACGAATTCCTGGGCGAGCTGGTGAGCAAGCAGCTCAAGTACTACCCCACGGTCACGCGCGAACCCTTCCGCAACCAGGGCCGCATCAACGATCTGATCGAAAACGGCAAGCTGTTCACCGACCTGGGCATCCCGGCACTGAACCCGCTGGAAGACCGCGTGATGCTCTGCGGCAGCCCCGAAATGCTGGCCTCGCTCAAGACGCTGCTGGAGCAGCGCGATTTCGAAGAAGGCAACACCACCAAGCCCGGTGACTTTGTCATCGAGCGCGCATTCGTCGAGAAATAAGACCACCGGCGCCACGAGAATCCGCGCATGCCTGCGCCCCGCGTTTCCCACCCAGCGACTCCCCGAACCAAGGAAGACCGCCATTTCGTCACTGCCCTGGCACGCGGCCTGGACGTTCTGGCGTGCTTCCGCTCGGGCGACAAGGTGCTGGGCAACCAGGAGATCGCGCAGCGCTGCAAGCTGCCCAAGTCCACCGTCTCGCGCCTGACCTACACGCTCACGCGGCAGGGGTACCTGATCCACATCGAAGAAATTGGCAAGTACCGCCTGGGCACGGCCACGCTCTCGCTGGGCAGCACCATGCTGGTACGGCTCGACGTGCGCCAGATCGCCCGCCCGCTGATGCAGGAGCTGGCCGACTTCGCCACCGCCGAAGTCTCACTGGGCACGCGCGACCGGTTCTCGATGATCTATGTGGAAAACTGCCGCAGCTCGGCCCTGCTCACGCTGAGCCTGGACGTGGGCTCGCGCATCGCGCTGGCCACCTCGGCCATCGGGCGCGCCTGGCTCGCAGCCATCACCGAAGACGAGCGCCGCCCCCTGCTGGAACAGCTGCGCGCCCGCGACGAACAGGCCTGGCCCGAGGTGCAGGCCGGCGTTGACAAGGCGCTGCAGGACTACCGCAGCCTGGGCGTGGCCTGCTCGTTTGGCGACTGGCAGAAGAACGTGAACGCTATCGCCCGCGCCTTCCAGCCCGGCGGCGGCCTGCCGCCGATGGTGATCAACTGCGGCGGCCCCTCATTCACTGTCTCGCCGGAATTTTTGCTGGGCGAAGTGCGCCCCCGGCTGGTCGAGATGGTGTCGCGCATCGAGGCAGCGCTGAACCGCTGAAACCACGAAAATCCCCGCATTCACACCCCGCCCAAAGCCATGAACGCTCTTCACCCGCTAATTCGCCGCTCCGCCATGCGCTGGGCCCTGACCATGGCCCTGGGTGCAGTGACCGCCCTGCCTGCAGGCGCTGCCCCGTCTGCCGAACGCCTGGGCCTGGAGGCCGCCCGGGCCGAGGCCGAATCGGGGCGCGCCCTGCTGGTGGACATCCGCGAACCGTACGAGCACGCCACCGGCGTCGCGCGCGGTGCCAAGCTGCTGCCCATGCGGGAGATCGGCGCGCGTCTGGCCGAAATCCCCAAAGACGCTGCCCAGCCCGTGCTGCTGATCTGCAACACGCAGAACCGCTCGCGGGCGGTGTGGCAGGCCCTGCGCGAGCGCGGCTACACCAATGTGCGCTACGTCGAGGGCGGGATGTCGGAATGGGCACGGCGCGGGCTGCCGCTGGTCATGCCCGCAGCACGTTGAAGCCTTTTTTTGCTATTGTTTGAATAGCTTTTAGCGCTTATCCCTAAAGGGCTAGAGCCGAATTTCATTCAAAACTTCGGCTAAAACCACGCATCCTGCATCGCCAGCGTGCTGTCGTCCAGGCTGCGCAGCAGCGCATGCTGTGGCGCGGTGCGCGGCAGCTCCCAGTGAAAGAACCAGCGGCAGGCCTGCAGCTTGCCGCGGTAGAAGTCCGCGTCCTGCGGCGTGGCGGCCTGCGCCAGCGCGCCATCGGCCACCAACGCCTGGCGCAGCCAGGTCCAGGCCAGCACGGTGTGACCGAAGGCTTCGAGGAACACGCTGGCGTTGGTCAGCGCACGGTCGCCCTCACTGCGCAGCAGCGGCGTGAGCACGGCCAGCGTGGCCAGCACGTCGCCCCAGGCCACCTGCAGCGCCTCGGCATGGGGGGCCAGTGCGGGCCGTGTGCGCGCCTCTTCCACGGTGGCCTGCAGTTCGCGGCCGAACAGCGCGATGGCCGCGCCCTGCTGCATCACGGCCTTGCGGCCCAGCAGGTCGAGCGCCTGGATGCCGTGCGTGCCCTCGTGGATCATGTTCAGGCGGTTGTCGCGCCAGAACTGCTCCACCGGGTATTCGCGTGTGTAGCCGTAGCCGCCGTGGATCTGGATGGCAAGGCTGTTGGCCTCCAGGCACCACTGCGCGGGCCAGGATTTGACGATGGGCGTGAGCAGGTCCAGCAGCAGGCCAGCCTCGGCGCGGGCCGCGTCGCTGGTGCCGGTGCGCTGCTCGTCCACCAGGCGCGCGGCGTACAGGCCCAGCGCAAACGCGCCCTCCACGTAGGCCTTCTGCGCCAGCAGCATGCGGCGCACATCGGCGTGCGCCACCAGCGGCACCTGCGGCTGCAGCGGGTCTTTGGCGGCGGGCGGGCGGCCCTGCAGGCGCTCGCGCGCGTACTGCAGCGAGGCCAGATAGCCCCGGTAGCCGTACATCACCGCGCCCATGCCGACGCCGATGCGCGCCTCGTTCATCATGTGGAACATGCAGGCCAGGCCTTGGTGCGGCTGGCCCACCAGCTCGCCCTCGCACGCATCCTCGTCACCAAACGACAGCATGGTGGACGTGGTGCCACGCCAGCCGGCCTTGTGGATCAGGCCCGACAGCGTCACGTCGTTGCGCGGCCCTAGGCTGCCATCGGAGTTGACGCGGAACTTGGGCACGCTGAACAGCGAGATGCCCTTGACCCCGGGCGGCGCGCCCGGGATGCGCGCCAGCACCAGGTGCACGATGTTCTCGCGCAGCTCGTGGTCGCCGCCCGAGATGAAGATCTTGCTGCCCTTGATGCGGTAGGTGCCATCGGGCTGCGGCGTGGCGCTGGTGGTTAGGTCCGACAGACTGGAGCCGGCCTGCGGCTCGGTCAGCGCCATGGTGCCGAAGAAACGGCCCGAAAGCAGCGCCGCCAGGTATTTGGCCTTCTGCGCCTCGCTGCCGAAGCGCTCGATCACATTGGCATTGCCCAGCGTCAGGCCCACGTACGAGGTGGTGGCGCCGTTGGCGCTCTTGAACAGCGCCGAGCAGGCCTGTGCCACCACCACGGGAAGCTGCATGCCGCCCTGCTCGTAATCCTTGGTGGGCGCCAGCAGGCCGACGGCGCAGAAGGCGTCGAGCGCCTCGCGCACCTCGGGAATCATGCGCACGCGGCCGTTCTCGAAGGTCGGCTCGTGCTCGTCCGAGGCGCGGTTGTGCGGCGCAAATTTTTCTTCAGCGATGGTGTGCGCCGTGTCCAGCGCGGCGGTGAAGGTCTCGCGGCTGTGGTCGGCATGGCGCGGGCGCTGCGCCAGCGCCTCGGCCTGCAGCACTTCGAACAGCTGGAAGTCGAGGTCGCGGCGGTTGATGAGCAGGGATTCGGGCAAGGGGCCTCCGGTGTTCTGCATTGCAGAATTTAAGGGAAAGACGGCGCCACCACTGCGGCCAGCGGAGGGGCGCGAAACCCCGCCATCGTAGGCACGACCCGGACAACCAGCAACGGCGCAGAGTTTCGCAGGTGACAGACAGCACGGCGGGTGGCCGATAGCATGGACCGGGCGTTGATTCTGCAATGCAGAACCATCGGTTGTCACTGGCCCCTCCACTTCCGGACTCCCCATGAGCACCACCCCCACTTCCACCTCCTACGCAGTGCACGGCCCCGTGGCCGTGGTGACGCTGAACAACCCGCCCGTCAACGGCCTGGGCCACGCCTTGCGCAGCGGCATCGTCGCCGCGCTCGACCAGGCGCTGGCCGACCCGCAGGTGCAGGCCATCGTGCTCACGGGCAGCGCGCGCGCCTTCTCCGGCGGCGCCGATGTGCGCGAGTTCGGCACGCCCAAGGCCGGCCAGGAGCCCACGCTACCCAGCGTGATCCGCGCGCTCGACGGTTCCACCAAGCCGGTGGTGGCCGCCATCGCCGGCGTGTGCCTGGGCGGCGGGCTGGAACTGGCGCTGGGCTGCCACTACCGCGTGGCCCTGCCCGACGCCTCGCTCGGCCTGCCCGAGGTGAAGCTGGGCCTGCTGCCCGGCGCGGGCGGCACGCAGCGCCTGCCGCGGCTGATCGGCCTGGAGCCGGCGCTGAACATGATCGTCTCGGGCCAGCCCGTGCCCGCCAATGCCTTCGCGGGCACGCCGCTGGTACATGCGCTGATCGAGGGCGACCTGGTCGAAGGCGCGGTGGCCTTCGCCGCCCAGGTGGCGGCGCGGGGCGAACCGCTGCCGCGCGCCCGCGACCTGAAGGTCAAGCAGCCCAACGCCGACGCCTTCCTGCAGTTCGCGCGCAACACCGTGGCCGCTGCCAGCAAGCCCTTCCCGGCGCCGCTGCAGTGCGTGGAGGCCGTGGCGGCCTCGCTCAAGCCTTTCGACGAGGGTCTGCAGACCGAGCGCACGCTGTTCCAGGCGCTGATGCAGACGCCCGAGTCGCGCGCGCTGCGCCATGTATTCCAGGCCGAGCGCGCGGCCGCCAAGGTGCCGGGCCTGCCCGAGGGCACGGTACTCCGCCCCATCGCCCGCGTGGGCGTGATTGGCGCCGGCACCATGGGCGGCGGCATCACCATGAACTTCCTCAACGCCGGCATCCCCGTGGTGCTGCTGGAGATGAAGCAGGAAGCGCTGGACCGGGGCCTGGCCACGATCCGCAAGAACTACGAGAACTCCATGAAGAAGGGCAAGCTCAAGCCCGAGCAGGTGGAGCAGCGCATGGGCCTGATCACGCCCACGCTGGAGTACGCCGCGCTGAAGGACGCGGACCTCATCGTTGAGGCCGTGTTCGAGGAAATGGGCGTGAAGGAGGCCGTGTTCCGCCAGCTCGACGCCGTGGCCAAGCCCGGCGCCATCCTGGCGTCCAACACCTCGTACCTGGACATCGACCGCATCGCCACCTTTACGCGGCGCCCGCAGGACGTGATCGGCCTGCACTTCTTCAGCCCGGCCAACGTGATGCGCCTGCTGGAGATTGTGCGCGGCGCCCAGACTGCGCCCGACGTGCTGGCCACCAGCCTGCAGCTCGCCAAGCAGATCAAGAAGGTGGCCGTGGTCTCAGGCGTGTGCGACGGTTTCATCGGCAACCGCATGCTGGCACGCTACGGTGCCGCCGCCCAGGGCCTGATCAACGCGGGCGCCCTGCCCCAGCAGATTGACGGCGCGCTGCAGAAGTTCGGCCTGGCCATGGGCCCGTTCCGCATGGGCGACCTCGCGGGCCTGGACATCGGCTGGGCCACGCGCAAGCGCAAGGCCGCCGAGGCCGGGGTGGAGATGAAGCCCATCGTGGCCGACAAGCTCTGCGAGGCCGGACGCTTCGGCCAGAAGACGGGCGCGGGCTGGTACCGCTACGAGGCCGGCAACCGCAATCCCCTGCCCGACAGCGTGACCGAACAGCTCATCACCGACTACCGTGCCGCCCACGGCATCACGCCGCGCAAGATCGGCGACGAGGAGATCGTCGAGCGCTGCATCTTCGCGCTGGTGAACGAGGGTGCGCGCATCCTCGAAGAAGGCATCGCCGCGCGCGCCTCGGACATCGACTTGGTTTACCTCAACGGCTACGGCTTCCCGCTGCACCGGGGCGGCCCCATGCTCTACGCCGACACCGTGGGCCTGCCGCAGGCGGTGCGCAGCCTGCGCCGCTTCGCCGCCGAGCCGGGTGCCGACGCCTCCTGGCAACCCGCGCCGCTGCTCGTGCGACTGGCCGAAGAAGGCCGAAGCTTCAACTAATTCCATTTCTAAACCATCCGTGTCGTTGTTGCTCCGCCTTGCCGTGCTCAAGCACTGTCTGCGGCTTCGCGCCTAGACACGAATGATTTGGAAAAGGAATAACACCACCACAGGACAAGCACACCATGACAGAAGCAGTGATCGTTTCCACCGCCCGCACCGGCCTGGCCAAGAGCTGGAAGGGTGCCTTCAACATGACATACGGCCCCACGCTGGGCGGCCATGCCGTGCAGCACGCCGTGGCGCGCGCTGGCATTGATCCGGCCGAGGTCGAAGACGTCATCATGGGCGGCACCTTCGGCGAGGGCACCACCGGCGGCAACGTGGCGCGCCAGATCGCGCTGCGCGCCGGCCTGCCCATCACCACCGCAGGCATGACCGTCAACCGGTTCTGCTCCTCAGGCCTGCAGACCATCGCGCTGGCCGCGCAGCGCATCATCGCGGGCGAGGGCCAGGTCTACGTGGCCGGTGGCGTGGAAAGCATCTCGTGCGTGCAGAACGAGGCCAACACCCACATGCGGCGCGACCCCTGGCTGGTCGAACACAAGCCCGAGATCTACTGGAACATGCTGCAGACCGCCGAGCAGGTGGCCCAGCGCTACCACATCGGCAAGCAGGCCCAGGACGAGTACGGCGTGCGCAGCCAGCAACGCGCCGCCGCCGCCCAGGCCGCCGGCCTGTTCAACGACGAGATCGCCCCCATGACCACCAACATGGGCGTGGTGGACAAGGCCACGGGCCGCATCACCATGAAAGAGGTGACGATCAATTCCGACGAGGGCATCCGCCCCGACACCACCCTGGAGGCCGTGCAGAAGATCCGCGCCGCCCTGCCCGGCGGCGTGGTCACGGCCGGAAACGCCAGCCAGTTCTCGGACGGTGCCTCGGCCTGCGTGCTGATGGACCGCCAGCTCGCCGAACGACGCGGCCTGCAGCCCCTGGGCATCTTCCGGGGTTTTGCCGTGGCGGGCTGCGAGCCCGACGAGATGGGCATCGGCCCGGTGTTCGCCGTGCCCAAGCTGCTGGCCAAGGCCGGCCTGAAGGTCGATGACATCGGCCTGTGGGAACTGAACGAAGCCTTCGCCGTGCAGGTGCTGTACTGCCGCGACAAGCTGGGCATCCCGGACGAACGACTCAACGTCAACGGCGGCGCCATCGCCGTGGGCCACCCTTATGGCGTGTCGGGCTCGCGCCTGACGGGCCACGCCCTGATCGAGGGCAAGCGCCGGGGCGTGAAGTACGTGGTGGTCACCATGTGCATCGGCGGCGGCCAGGGCGCGGCCGGTCTTTTCGAAGTGTGCTGATACAACGGCCCCATCGCGGGCCATGAACAACCAAGGAGCAACAGCCATGAGTGTGAAACAACTTTTTGATCTGACCGGGCAGGTCGCCCTCGTCACCGGAGGCTCGCGCGGCCTGGGCCTGCAGATGGCCGAGGCGCTGGGCGAGATGGGCGCCAAACTCGCCATCACGGCGCGCAAGGCCGACGAACTGGCGCAGGCCAAGGCGCACCTTGAAGGCCTGGGCTACGAGGTCGAGACCGTGGTCAACGACCTGTCGAAGTTCGACCAGATTCCCGCCATGGTGGACCAGGTGCTGGCGCGCTTCGGCACCATCGACATCCTGGTGAACAACGCCGGCGCCACCTGGGGCGCCAACGCCGAGGACTACCCCGACGCCGCCTGGAACAAGGTGATGGACCTGAACGTGAACGCGCCCTTCTTCCTCTCGCGCGAGGTGGGCAAGCGCGTGATGATTCCCAAGGGCCGGGGCAACATCATCATCACGGCCTCGGTGGCCGCCATCAAGGGCACGCCGCCCGGCATGAACACCATCGCCTACAACACTTCCAAGGCCGCCGCGCTGCACTTCGCGCGCACGCTGGCGTCCGAGTGGGGCCACTACGGCATTCGCGTCAACGCCATCTGCCCGGGCTTCTTCCCGAGCAAGCTGGCCAATGGCCTGATCGAAAAGCTCGGCCCTGCCATGGTCGAGCGCACACCGCTGCGCCGCATCGGCGGCGACGAGGACCTCAAGGGCGCCGTGGTTTTTCTGGCCTCCGACGCTTCACGCCACATCACCGGCCAGGGCATCGTGGTCGATGGCGGCGCGAGCTTGATTTGACAACCCCCTGAGGCGCTACGCGCCTTCCCCCTTCTCTCGCAAAGCTGCGCTTTGCGGGAATGGGGACGCAGCCCTCGCCGCGGGGCGGCCCTTGCTCGGCTGCCCTGGCCTGGGCCGTGCGTGCCCCGATGGCCCTGATATTTTTCGCAAAGGATTGACTCATGGACTTCTCTTACTCCCCCAAGGTCGTGGACCTGCAAAAGCGCCTGACGGCCTTCATGGAAGAGCACATCTACCCGGCAGAGGCCGTGTACCACCACGAGGTGGCCGAGAACCGCAAGGCCGGCAACCCCTGGCAGCCCACCAAGGTGATGGAACAGCTCAAGGCCCAGGCCAAGGCGGCCGGCCTGTGGAACCTGTTCCTGCCCGAGTCGAAATACGGCGCGGGCCTGACCAACCTCGAATACGCTCCGCTGTGCGAAATCATGGGCCGCTCGCATGTGGCGCCCGAGGCCTTCAACTGCTCGGCACCCGACACCGGCAACATGGAGACCCTGGTGCGCTACGCCACCGAGGAGCAGCAGCAGCGCTGGCTGCTGCCCCTGCTCGACGGCACCATCCGCTCGGCCTTCGCCATGACCGAGCCCGCCGTGGCCTCGTCGGACGCGACCAACATCGAGGCGCGCGTCGAGCGCGACGGTGACGAGTACGTGATCAACGGCCGCAAGTGGTGGACCTCGGGCGCGCCCGACCCGCGCTGCGAGATCCTGATTTTCATGGGCAAGACCGACCCCGACCACGCCAGCCGCCACAGCCAGCAATCGATGATCCTCGTGCCCATGAAGACCCCGGGCGTGACCATGGAGCGCGCCCTGCCCGTGTTCGGCTACGACCACGCCCCGCACGGCCATGGCGAGGTGAGCTTTGACAACGTGCGCGTGCCGGTCAGCAACGTGCTGCTGGGCGAGGGCCGGGGCTTTGAGATCGCCCAGGGGCGCCTGGGCCCCGGGCGCATCCACCACTGCATGCGCCTGATCGGTGTGGCCGAGCGCGCGCTCGAACTCATGTGCAAACGGGCGCTCAGCCGCGTGGCCTTTCACCGCCCCGTGGCCGACCAGGGCGTGACGCGCGAGCGCATCGCCAACGCGCGCATCCTGATCGACCAGGCGCGCTTCTTGGTGCTCAACGCTGCCTACATGATGGACACCGTGGGCAACAAGGTGGCCAAGAAGGAAATCGCCATGATCAAGGTGGCCGCGCCCAGCATGGCCTGCCAGGTGATCGACTGGGCCATGCAGGTGCATGGCGGCGCGGGCGTGAGCGACGACTTCCCGCTCGCCGCCGCCTACGCCAGCGCGCGCACGCTGCGTTTTGCCGACGGCCCCGACGAGGTGCACCGCAACCAGATCGGCAAGATGGAACTGGCCCGTTACCTGAAGTAACCCCCCTGAGTCGCTTCGCGCCTTCCCCCCAGGGGGACGACGCCCGTGGCCGGGCCAGGCCCGTTCCACGGCGTCCGCTGGCATGGCCTGCTCCGCGGCCTTCTGACCCGTGGCGCGGCGCCAGTGCCACACGCCTACGGGCGGCGATGCACCACGGATCACTGAAACCCCATAGCCAACGAATCACCCATGTCCGACCGCCATTTCGCCCACTGGCCGCGCATGCTGCCGCGCCACCTCACCGTGCCCGCCACGCACCTCTACCGCAACATCGAAGTCTCGGCCATGCGCTACCCCGACAAGGCGGCGCTGGTGTTCTACGATTCGGTCGTTTCCTACGCCCGCCTGCAGGACGAAACCGAGCGCCTGGCGGCCCACCTGCAGCAGGTGTGCGGCGTGCGCAAGGGCGACCGCGTGCTGCTCTACATGCAGAACAGCCCACAGTTCGTCATCGGCTTCTACGCCATCCTGCGTGCCGACGCGGTGGTCGTGCCGGTGAACCCGATGAACCTCACCGAGGAACTGCGCCATTACGTGAGCGACGCCGGTGCCCGCACCATTGTTGCGCCGCAAGACCTGTTCGCCCAGGTGCGGCCGCTGCTGCGCGAAGGCCTGGCTGCCGCCGCGGCCGATCCCGCCGCGCCCGGCCTGCGCCATGCCGTGGTGGCTGCCTACAGCGACTACGCCACCGCGCCCACCGATCTGCCGGTGCCGACCTTCGTGCATGCGCCGCGCGAGCCTGTCACCGAGCCCGGCGCCATGCCCTGGACGGACGCACTGGCCGCCGGCCTGCGCCCCGCGCCCATACAGGCCGGTCCCGACGACCTGGCCGTGATGCCCTACACCTCGGGCACCACCGGCCACCCCAAGGGCTGCATGCACACGCACCGCAGCGTGATGTACAACACCGTCGCCGGCACGCAGTGGCTGGGCACGCCGCAGGACGCGGTGTCGCTGGTGGTGCTGCCGCTGTTCCACGTGACCGGCATGCAGAACGGCATGAACGGCTCGCTCTACGTGGGCGCCACCATCGTGTTGCTGCCGCGCTGGGACCGCGACGCCGCCGCGCAGCTCATCCAGCGCTACCGCGTCACCGGCACGCAGATGATCGTGACCATGGTGGTGGATCTGCTGTCCAACCCGCGCCTGGCCGAATACGACCTCTCCAGCATCTGCCGCCTGAGCGGCGGCGGCGCGGCCATGCCCGAGGCCGTGGCCACGCGGCTCAAGGAGCTGTGCCGGCTCGACTACATCGAAGGCTATGGCATGTCCGAAACGATTGCGCCCACGCACATCAACCCGCCCGAGCGGCCCATGAAGCAGTGTCTGGGCATCCCGATCTTCGACGTGGACGCCCGCGTGGTCGACCCGGCCACCCTGGCCGAACTGCCCCCGGGCGAGGTGGGCGAAATCATCGTGCACGGCCCGCAGGTCATGCAGGGCTACTGGGGCCAGCCCCAGGCCACCGAAGCCGCCTTTGTCACCCTGGACGGCAAGCGCTTTCTGCGCACCGGCGACCTGGCGCGCACCGACGAGCACGGCTACTTTTACATGGTGGACCGGATCAAGCGCATGATCAATGCCAGCGGCTTCAAGGTGTGGCCGGCCGAGGTGGAAGCGCTGATGTACGCCCACCCCGCCATCCAGGAGGTCTGCGTGATTGCCGCGCGCGACGAGCGCCGCGGCGAGACCGTGAAGGCCGTGGTGGTGCTGCGCGAGGCCTTCAAGGGCCAGGTGAGCGAGCAGGAGATCGTCGACTGGGCGCACGGCCACATGGCAGCCTACAAGAGCCCGCGGATCGTGCAGTTTGCCGACAGCCTGCCCAAATCGGGCACCGGCAAGGTGCAGTGGCGCGCATTGCAGGAGCAGGAGCCTGCGCGCATCGCCGGGTGACCTGCCTCGCACACCATCGCAAATCGCTCTTTTTATAATAGCTGTCAGCGCTTATACATCAAGGGTTGGAGGCCAAAAATGATTGAAACCATGAACCCCGAGGCCCTCGCCCGCCTGCGCTCCGTGCTGCAAACCCATGTAGCCCAGGGCCTGCTGCCCGGCGCCGTGGCCCTGGTGCACCACCGGGGCCGGACCGTGCTGCACGAGGCCGTGGGCCACCAGCGCCCGCCCTCCGCCGAAACGGCAACGCCCGCCATGGCGCCGGACACGGTGTTTCGCATCTACTCGATGACCAAGCCCATCGCCTCGCTGGTGGCGATGATGCTGATGGAAGAAGGCCGCCTGTTGCTGTCGCACCCGGTGGCCCGCTACCTGCCCGCCTTTGCCGCGCAGCAGGTGTACGACCCGGCCACGGGCGCCACAACCCCCGCCCCGCGCGAGGCCACCGTGCACGACCTGCTGCGCCACACCGCCGGCCTGAGCTACGCCTGGGACCTGGGCACCGTACCCGACGCCTACCGCGCCGCGCGCATCGGCTCGCGCCGCCACAACAACACCCAACTGGCGGCCGCACTCGGCCCGCTGCCGCTGGTACACGCCCCCGGCAGCTGCTGGGAATACAGCCGCGCCACCGATGTGCTGGGCGCCGTGCTGGAGGTGATCGAGGGCGAGCCGCTGGGGGCCATCCTGCAGCGGCGCGTGTTCGGCCCGCTGGGCATGCACGACACCGGTTTTTCGGTGCCCGCAGCGCAGCAGCACCGCCTGGCCGAGCCCTTTGCACTCGACCCGCAGACCGGCCTGAAGGTGGCGCTGATCGACGTGACCGCCCCGCCCGTGTTCGAGTCGGCCGGCGGCGGGCTGGTGTCCACCGCCCGCGACTACGCGCGCTTTCTGCAGCTGATGCTGGGCCGGGGCACCGCACCGGGCCCGCACGGCCCCGTGCGCCTGCTAGGCGGCGCCACGGTGGATTTCATGACGGCCGACCACCTGGGCTCCCTGCCCGTGGCGGGCGACATCCTGCCCACCGGCCACGGCTTTGGCCTGGGCGTGGCCGTGCGCACAGCATCCGGCCTGGCCACGCGCCCGGGCTCGGCCGGGCAGTACAGCTGGAGCGGCCTCGGGGGCACCTTCTTCTTCGTGGACCCGGCCGAAGACCTGTTTGCCATCATCCTCACCCAGGCCCCAGGGCAGTTGCGCTACCTTTGCGAGCTGTACCCGGCCCTCGTGTACGCCGCCCTCTGAAAAAAGGCCCGCCATCTTGCGATGGCGGGCCTTGTGTTCTCGCGCCTGGCTTACTTGGCCAGATCGCTCAGTCGGATCTCGCGGATCTTGCCGTTTTCAACCACGGCCACGCGGGTGTTGGCCGTCGAGCCGCCGCGTTCGTTCACGCCGTTGATGTCGTGCGGGTTGTGCGCATCGGGCAGGGCCTTGAACGCCTTGTCCAGGTTGGCGCGAATGGCCGCTGCATCGCTGGTGCTGCCGGCCATCTTCATGGCCAGCGCAGTGGCGTGCACGGCAGAGTAGTTCAGCGACACCTCCGAGCTCGGGTCGCGGCCCGGGTTGAGCTTGCGGAAGCGCTCCACAAAGGCCTTGGTCACGGCCGTGCTGTCTTCCACCACCGGCAGCACGCCAATGGAGCCTTCCAGCGGACCATAGCCGCCGGTGATCTTGCCGATCTCGTCCATCTTGGCCTGGTCGATGATGACGAAGCCGCCCTTGAAGCCCAGCTCGCGCGCCTGCTTGACCACCAGGCCCGTGGGCTCGGAGGCGCCGCCGATGAACAGCACATCGGGCTTGGACGCCAGCACGCGGCTCACGCCGCTGTAGAAGTCGGTGGCACGGTTGTACGACATCGGGTTTTCGGCCACGACCTTGCCGCCGGCCGCTTCCCAGGCGGGCTTGAACGCTGCCGTCCAGGCCTTGGCGTAGTCGTGGTCGGCATTGGCCACGGCCACGTTCTTGCCGTATTTGCCCATGGCGTGGCTCACGAAAGGCTTGATGTAGGAAGTGAACTCGGGCGGAATGCGCAGCGTGAGCTTGTTGCCCTTCTCGGTGATCTGCGGCACGCTGGTGTACGACAGCAGCAGCACCTTTTGCTGCTCATTGATGGCCTGCACGGCAAAGCTGCCGCCCGAGTGCGGCACCAGCACGGCGGCGGCCTTGTGCTCCTGCACCAGGCGCTGGGTGTTGATGGCGGTCTCGGACGGGTTGTACTTGTCGTCCAGGGCGACGACCTCCAGCTTCACTTTCTGGCCCGCCACTTCCAGCCCGGCATCGTTGATTTCCTTGATGGCCATTTCCATGCCGCTGAGCACGTTTTTGCCATACAGCGCGGCGCCGCCGCTCAGGGGGCCGGAGTAGCCGATCTTTACGACCTGCTGGGCCATGGCCGGGGCAACGCCCAGCAGCGTGGCGGCGAAGGTGCTGGCGCACAGGCGAAGAATGGTCTTGCGTTTCATGCTGTCTCCTAGTGGTGGAAAGAAAGGGGAAATCAGGCTCCGATGTAGGCCTTGCGGACCGCTTCGTTGTTCATGAGGCTCTCGCGGTCGCCTTCCATGACGATGCGGCCGCTCTCGATGACGTAGGCACGGTGCGCGATCTTCAGTGCGGCAAACGCGTTCTGCTCGGCCAGCAGCACCGTGGTGCCGGCCTGGTTGATGCGCTGGATGACCTCGAAGGTCTGCTTGATGACCAGCGGCGCCAGGCCCAGCGAGGGCTCGTCGAGCAGCAGCACCTTGGGTCGGCCCATCAGCGCGCGGCCGATGGCCACCATCTGCTGCTGGCCGCCGCTGAGCGAGCCGGCCGGGTCGTCCTTTTTCTGGTCGAGGATGGGGAACAGCGCCATCACTTCCTCAAGCCGCTGCCGGTTGACGGCGCCGTCGCCGCGGTGCACGTAGGCGCCGAGCATCAGATTCTTGAGCACCGACATGCCGGGGAACAGCTTGCGCCCCTCGGGGCACTGCACCACGCCGTTGGCCACGATTTGCGAGGGCTTCATGCCCACCAGACTCTTGTCGCCATAGCGGATGCTGCCGCCCGCTGCCTTGTGGATGCCGCTGATGGTGAGAAAGATAGAGCTTTTGCCGGCGCCGTTGGCACCCAGCAGCACCACCAGTTCGCCCTGGCCGGCGTGCAGGCTCACGCCGTTGAGGGCGGTGAAGCTGCCGTAGTTCAGCGAAACGTTCTCAAGCGTCAGCATGCTCGCTCCCCAGGTAGGCATCGATCACGGCCGGGTTGGCGCGGATCTCGGCGGGCGTGCCTTCGGCGATTTTTTCGCCGTAGCTGAGCACGAGAATCTTGTCGGCCAGGCTCATGATCATGTTCATCTTGTGTTCGATCAGGCAAACGGTCAGGCCGCTTTGCACCATCTTGCGGATGAGGTCGGCCAGGCCCTGGGTTTCATCGGGGTTCACGCCGCCGGCGGGCTCATCGAGCAGCAGCAGGCGCGGGCCGGTGGACAGGGCCAGCGCAAAGGCCACACGCTTGCGCTCTTCCTGCGAGATGTCGCCCGCCATGCGGTTTTCGAGGTGCGAGAGGCCGACGAAGTTCAGCGCGTCGCGCGCTTTTTCGCGGCAGATGCGCTCTTCCTCGCGCAGCAGGCTGGAGCCGCGCAGCACGTCCAGCAGGCCCGATTTGGTGCGCAGGCGGTGGCCGACGATGAGGTTGTCGAGCACCGAGGCCATGTCGAACAGCGCCGTGGTCTGGAAAGTGCGTGCCACGCCCAGGTGCGCCACCTGGTCGGTGCGCAACGAGGTCACGTCACGGCCTTCGAGCGTGATGGTGCCCGAGGTGGGGCGGTGCACGCCGCTGATGAGGTTGAAGAACGTCGTCTTGCCGGCGCCGTTGGGGCCGATGATGGCGTTGATCTTGCCGGTCTCGATGGTGGTGCTGACGTTGTTGACCGCCGCCAGCCCGCCAAAGCGCTTGGTGAGATGTTCAATCTTGAGCATGCTGGCCTCCCTGTGCGGCGCGGCGCGCACGCCAGCCCAGATAAGTGCCCACGATGCCGTGCGGGACAAAAATCACCAGCAGCACCAGGATGGGCCCGAAAACGAGGAAACGATACTCTTGCAAAAACTGCAGGTACTGCGTGAGCCAGGGCATGGCCAGCGCGCCCAGCAGCGGCCCCAGCAGGGTGCCCAGGCCACCGATGATCATGTACATGGTCATGTCAAAGGTGTGCTCGACACCGGCCACACCGGGGCCAATGAAGCGCACATAGCCCGCATACAGGCCGCCCGCCATACCCGCATAAAAAACCGACAGCATGAAAGCCAGCGTCTTGTTGCGCATGAGGTTGATGCCCAGCGACTCGGCCAGTTCATCGCTGTTGCGGATGGCCATGAAGGTGCGGCCCAGCAGCGAGTTGACGATGCGGCGCATGGCCCACAACCCAACCACCAGCCAGAAGAACACCAGGTAGTACAGCGCCAGCGGCGTGTCGAAGCGGATCGCGCCAATCGGTTCGGGCGCCGGGATGCCCATGATGCCCACGGTACCGTGCGTCAGCCCTTCCCACTTTTCGATCACCAGAAACATGATGTAACCCACGCACAGCGTGAAGATCGAGAAGTAGTGCCCCTTGAGCCGCAGCGACAGGATGCCGATGAAGTAGCCCAGGAACGCCGTGACCACGCCCGACAGCGCAAAGGCGCCCCAGAACGACCAGCCGTGGTCCACCGTGAGGATGCCCACGGTGTAGGCCCCCACGGCCATGAAGCCCGCGTGCGCCAGGTTGAACTGCCCGGTATAGCCGGTGATGAGGTTCAGCCCGATGGTGGCAATGGCGAAGATATAGGCCGTGCCCATCACCGTGAGGTGGTAGTCGTTGCCCGTGAACAGCGGAAACAGCAGGCCCGCGGCCAGCAGCAGGGCCCAGCCCAGTTTGCCTTGGAGATAAGCCATGGTCAGCGCACTCCCTTGGTGAACAGGCCCTGCGGGCGCAGCGACAAAATAAACACCAGCAGCATGAAAGCGATGATGTCTTTGTAGTCGGTGGAGATGTAGAAGGCGCCAAAGCTCTCGGCAAAGCCGATGATCAGGCCGCCCACAATGGCACCCGGCACGCTGCCCATGCCGCCCAGGATGATGATGACGAAGGCCTTGGTGATCACCAGGTGCCCCATGGCCGGGTACACGAGGTTGATGGGCGCATACAGCGTGGCCGCCACGGCGGCAAGCACGCCCGAGATGGCGAAGGTGAGCATGGCCACGCGGTTAGCGTCAATGCCCACCAGTGAAGCGCCATCGCGGTTCTGCGCCATGGCGATGATGGTCGAGCCCATCACCGTCTTCTTCAGGAACAGGTGCAGCACCACCATCAGCGTGAACGCGGCGCCGATGATCAGCAGGCGCTGCACCGGCGCCGTAACGCCCGCCAGCTCGATGATGCCGTTGTAGGGCGTCTGCATGCGGTGGAAGTCGGCGCCCCAGATGGCCTGCGCGGCAGCCTCCAGAAACAGCAGCACGCCGATGGCCGCGATCATGGGGTGCAGGCCCGAGGCGTTGCGCAGCGGGTGGAACACCAGCCGCTCGGCCAGCACCGCGATCAAGGCCACGCACAGGGCGGAGCCCCCCATGGCCAGCCAGTAGTTCCAGCCCCAGGCCGACATGAGGTGGAAAGACGCGAAAGCGCCGAACATGTAGAAGGCGCCGTGGGCAAAGTTGGGCACGTGCAGGATGCCGTACACCAGCGTCAGGCC
This sequence comes from Acidovorax sp. JHL-3, assembly GCF_000526295.1. Lineage (NCBI taxonomy): Bacteria > Pseudomonadati > Pseudomonadota > Betaproteobacteria > Burkholderiales > Comamonadaceae > Acidovorax > Acidovorax sp. JHL-3. Next base: position 952,704 of record NZ_JAFU01000001.1, on the reverse strand, counting down.
CAGGGCCACCAGGCCATAGATACCGCCCAGCGTCAGGCCGTTGAGCACCTGTTGCAAAAACATTTCCATCACCTGACCCTCCTGGCGGTGGAATGGGCAGGGCACCAGGCCCGCCCATCATGCTGCGGCGACCTTGCCCTGCGGGCATCTGGCCCCAAGTCCGGGAGTTTCTGCATCATCTGGCTCCTGAAGGTTGTCCGGGCGTTACGCGCCGGATTTTGAGGTGAGTGCCGACACAGCTTAGCGCGCGACATACGTGGCCAGAGGATGAATTCTGCATTGCGGAACGACTGCAGGGTAAACACCCATGAACGAACGGCACTTGGAGTCGCACAGATGACTTTTGGCAGCTGTTACTGATTTTTGCATCCGTCTTTCGGGTCCCGCCCCGCAACCAGCAGGCGCCTACATTCCGTATTGCAGAATCCCGAATGGCACGTCAGCCGCCTATGCCAAGCGCACGGGCACGTTCGGATTTGCAGCGATCACCGCTATCGGTTTGCGGTGCGTTTCAGTTGTGGTTTCAGCGCCTGCCAGTCGAGAACGACCTGTGATGTTCCAAACCCGGGACTGGTTTTGTGGTCATTTGCGCGCCATCGGCCACGGCAAGGACGTGATCATCCGCGGCGGCGACAACATTCCGGTGGTCTAGGTCGAATCGCTGCTCTGCCGCCACCCGGCCAACGCCATGGCCGCCATCGTGGCCTACCCCCGACGAGCGCCTGGGCGAGCGCGTCTGCGCCGTGGTGGCGCCCAAGCCCGGGCAAGCCATTGTCCCGCCACGACTGGTGCAGATTCTGAAAGACCAGAAGACTGCCGAGCAGTACATCCCCGAGCGCCTGATCGCGCACGATGCGATGCCCTCCACACCGTCTGGAACGATCAAGAAGTTCAAGCATGCGCGACATGCTGCGCGAAGAAAGCCTGCAGCCACCATCACCCCCCGGCAATCGGGCTTCAGACCAGCTGAAATCCCTTGCCCTGCAAACGCACGGGTGCGCCTTCGGGCACAGGTTGCGCGCGCGTGAAGCGGCGCACCGAGCCATCGTCCATGCGAACGCGCACCTCGTACACCGTCTGGGTGCGGGTGCGCTGCTCTACCGTGTGGCCCACGTAACCGCCGCCCACAGCGCCCAGCACCGTGGCGGCTGTGCGGCCCGAGCCCTTGCCCACCTGGTTGCCCACTACCGCGCCCAGCACGCCACCAGCTACCGCGCCCACGCCCGTGGCGGGGGCTGCGTGCTGCACGGCCTGCACCGATTCAATGCGGCCGCAAACCGCACACACCGGGGCCCGGGCCATTTCATGGCGCGCATCCCGCCCGGGGGCTTCGTCGTACCGCGACTGCTGCGGCGCTTGCGGGTAAACGCGGGCGGCAGCCCGTTGCACCGGCGCTGGGGCAAGCGCCCGGCTTGCTCCGTATTCAGGAGCTGCTTGCGCACGCTGGTTAAGCGCTACAGGCCTTTTTTCATCAATTATTTCTGACTCTGGCGTGCGCGGCGCAGGCGACGCCAGGGCCTCGCGTTCGGACACCGCGCCCGGGCGCTGCTGCGCCACCAGGGTTGCGCCCAGCGCCAGCACGCACAGGCCCAGCGCGGCAATTGCCGCCCACAGCCATTTCAGTGGAACGCCTGCCGGGGTTGTGGCCAAGGGTGCGCTGGGCACCGCAGAGGGGGTTGGTTGCATGGTTGTTGCCTTTCTCGACAGATCGAAACGTTCGTCTGCAACACGGGTCGCAGGTCTGCCTTGAAGTTACACACTGCGCTGCTCGGAACGCGCACCACCCATGTAAGCGGGGGTAAGAACCTTCAGCAATCTCTCATTGCGGCGCGGTGGGACCCAGCGCTTCTTCGTAGGCACGCGCGCACCCGGCAGAAAACAGCAGCACCGCCGACGAGAAATAGATCCACATCAGCAGCACCACCAGCGACCCCGCCGCCCCGTAGGCCGAAACCACCGCCGCAGTCGACAGATAGACCGCCAGCACATGCCGCCCCGCCGTGAACAGCGAGGCCCCCATGAACGCACCCAGCCACAGATACCGCAGCCGGGGCTTGGGGCCCGCACTCATGCGCATCAGGCCCACAAATAGGGCCGCGCACACGGCAAACGAGGTGGCTTCGTTGAGCACCCGCAGCAGTGGAGCGATGGGCAACCAGTTGCCTGCCCAGCCCGTGAACAGGTTCAGCAGCGTCGAGACGGCCAGCGACACCAGCAGAAGAAAGCCAAACGCCAGCACATAGGCCACGCCGCGCAGGCGCAGCGAAGCACCGTGCCACCACGGCAGCGGGGGCACCTCATCGTGCCCGTGGGTCCACAGCCGCTGCAGCGCAGACTGCAGCTCGCCAAACACCCCGGTGGCGCCAAACAGCAGCACCAAAAAGCCCAGCAACGAGGCCAGCAACCCCTGCGAGGGCTCCTGGGCGCTGCTCAGGGCCTGGCGAATCACCGCCGCACCCTGCTCGCCCACGATGGTGCCAATCTGCGCAATCAACCCCTGCTGCAGGCTGTCGCGGTCCAGCCACCAACCCAGCCCGGCCACCAGCAGCACCAGCAAAGGCGCCAGGCTCAAGATGCCGTAAAACGACATCGCCGCGCTCATGCGGGCGCCGTCGGCATCTGCCCACAACCACACCGCCCGCCGCACGGGAAGCAGCATACGGACGCGGTGCACCACCGCCAGCGCGGGCTTGTCATCTTGAGGGGCATTCATGCGCGCAAGCCTACAGGCATACGGCCTGGTTGCCCATCAGACAGACAGGGAAGCCGGGGTAGTCCACCTCCCACAGCAACGCCTGCCCGGTGGGCTGCAGCGGTGCCGGGCTGCGCTGCGCTTCAAGGCGCTGAACAAGGCACGGCGTAACGCACGGGCGACCGCACCCCGGGGCACCACCGTACACTCGGCCTGAAGTTGGGCAGTCAAGAAAACAGGACACCATTTATGCAGATTCGCTGCGCACTCGTCGGCATGCCCGGCTCGGGCAAATCCACCGTCGGCCGGCAGCTGGCCCACCGGGCCGGGGTGCCGTTCATTGACCTGGACCATTGGCTGGAAAAGACCATTGGCACCACCATCCGCAGCTTCTTCGAGACGGAAGGCGAGGCACGCTTTCGCGACCTTGAGGCGCAGGCGCTGGCCGAAGTCACGCAGCAGCCCGGCGGCATGGTGCTGTCCACCGGCGGCGGCGCCGTGCTGCGCCCCGAAAACCGCGAGGTGCTGCGCCAGTTTGGCAACGTGCTGTATCTGCGCGCATCGCCTGAAGAAATCTTCAAACGCGTCAAGCACGACAAAACGCGCCCCCTGCTGCAGGGCGGCAACCCCATGGGAAAGCTGCGCGACCTGTACGCCCAACGCGACCCCCTGTACCGGGAAACCGCGCACTACGTCATCGAGACAGGGCGGCCGTCGGTGAGCACGCTGGTCAACATGGTGATGATGCAGCTGGAGATGGCGCAAAGCGCTGTGGTGGCTGCGCCATCCACCCCCGGCACCGAGCAGCCCTCTGACACCGCCCCCTGAAACGAAAAAAGGGGGCCCAAGCCCCCTTGGTGCGATCACCGCACCGGAACGATACAGGTTCTCACGCTTGTTTTTGCTTGCGGCGCGATGCAGCCGCCGCACCCGCCAGGGCCAGGCCCAGCAGGGCCAGGGAGCCCGGCTCGGGAACCTGAATGGACTCCACCTTCACCACCATGTCCTGGAAGTCATTGTCGGTGCCGTCTTCAAAGGCAAAAATCCAGTTGGTCGATGTGCCGCCCTGGAACGCCAGAAAATCGGTGACTCCGCCCTGGTTCAGGCTGTCAATGGAATAGGCGATTTTTCCCGCACCTGTGGCGAAATAAAAGCCGAAGCTGTCGGGATTGATCAGCGCGTTGGAGAAGAGGCCGCAATTGACCTGTGTGCCGCACGCGCTCTGGAAGGTGGGGCCAGCGGAAATGATCATCCGGCCATCGCCGATCCCGATGCCGACGGCACTTTGCTGCAGTGTGTTGGGCGCACCTACCGCACCGCCAAAGAACAGGTCAACGGTGTAAATGCTGGAGGTATCGGTACCAAACCACATGCCAAATTTCTGGCTGGCAGCGCCGCCGGTCTGTTCGATGATCAGCGTAGGAATGGTGGTGGCCGAACCCGTCGCAGAGCCCCACAGGCCTGCCGCGCTCTGGTTGTTGGCCGCGCTCACCGCGCCGGTGCCAAACACGCTGTTCAAAACGGTTTGCAGTGATTGCTCGCCTGCAGGGGTGGCACCAAGAACCACGGGGCGCACGTTGGTGTTGACAATCGGCACCGCATGAACAGCTGCAGAAATGAACATGCCGACGACGATGGCTGCAACGGTTTTGAACTTCATGGCCTGAACCCCTTGTATGTAACCACTGAAAACTGCGGTTTCAACTTACAAAAGCACACACCATGCCACCCAATGAAATCAATGACTTAGGCGAAAATTTGCCTCGAATCGTAAAAATATCCGACGCCATTTACCCCTTTGGCCCCGCCCCCATTCACGAACGAAAGCCCCGCATGCGGGGCTTTCGAATTTTCATAGAAAACGGCCTCTAGCGCTTTAGCAGCAAGCGCCATTAGCTATTATTTAAATAGCATCACAAATTTGGGGCCAGCAGCCTTGCCAGCACCGCCTCGTCCATCCCACGGCGCAGGGCCATGTCGTGCACCTGGTCTTCGCCGATCTTGCCGACATTGAAGTACACCGCGTCGGGGTGACCCAGGTAAAAGCCGCTCACGCTGGCGGCGGGGGTCATGGCCAGGCTCTCGGTGAGGGACATGCCGATCTCATGGCACTGCAGCTGCTGGAACAGGGCGGTTTTAGCGCTGTGGTCGGGGCAGGCCGGGTAGCCGGGCGCGGGGCGGATGCCGACGTATTTCTCGGCGACCATGTCGTCGCTGGTGAGGGCCTCGCCAGCGGCATAGCCCCACAGGTCGGTGCGCACGCGATGGTGCAGGCATTCGGCAAAGGCCTCGGCCAGACGGTCGGCCAGGCTTTTGAACAGGATGGCCGAGTAGTCGTCCAGCGCGTCGATGAAGGCTTTTTCCTTCTTCTCGATCCCTAAGCCCGCCGTGACGGCAAACATGCCGGCGTAGTCGGCGATGCCACTGCTTTTGGGAGCCACAAAATCGGCCAGGCAGCGGCTGGGACGCGTCACGCCGTCGATCACATGCTTTTCGGTCTGCTGGCGCAGGCCATGCCAGGTCATGGCGACTTCGGTGCGGGTGTCGTCGGTGTAGAACTCGATGTCGTCGTCGTTCACGCTGTTGGCGGGCAGCAGCGCCATCACCCCGCTGGCGGTGAGCCAGCGGCCTTCGATGATTTTCTTGAGCATGGCCTGGCCGTCGGCAAACACGCGCGAGGCCTCCACGCCCACCACCTCGTCGGTCAGGATGGCGGGGTACGGGCCGGCCAGGTCCCAGGTCTGGAAGAACGGGCCCCAGTCGATGTATCTGGCCAGTTCGGTCAGGTCGAAGTTCTTGAACACGCGGCGCCCCAGGGCGCGCGGCACGGCGGGCTGGTAGGCCGACCAGTTCACGGGCGTCTTGTTGGCGCGCGCCTTGGCCAGTGGCCACAGGGGCGTGGCCTTTTTGTTGGCGTGCTGGGTGCGCACCTTGTCGTAGTCGGCGTTGATCTCTGCCACATAACTTTCGACGCTGTCGCCCAGCAGGCTTTGCGCCACGCTCACGCTGCGCGAGGCATCGGGCACATAGACCACGGGGCCTTCGTAGTGCGGCGCAATCTTGACGGCCGTGTGCACGCGCGAGCAGGTGGCGCCGCCAATCAGCAGCGGAATCTTCTTGATGCGAAAGTGCTCGTCTTTCTGCATCTCGCCGGCCACATACTGCATCTCTTCAAGGCTGGGCGTGATGAGGCCCGAGAGCCCCACGATGTCGGCGCCCTCGACCTTGGCGCGCGCCAGAATCTCGTGGCAGGGCACCATCACGCCCATGTTCACCACCTCGAAGTTGTTGCACTGCAAGACCACGGTGACGATGTTCTTGCCGATGTCGTGCACATCGCCCTTCACCGTGGCGATGATGATCTTGCCCTTGGTCTTGACGTCGCCCCCAGCGGCTTCGAGCTGGCGCTTTTCTTCCTCGATGTAGGGCAGCAGGTGCGCCACGGCCAGCTTCATCACGCGGGCGCTTTTCACCACCTGGGGCAAGAACATCTTGCCGGCGCCAAACAGGTCGCCCACCACATTCATGCCGTCCATGAGCGGGCCTTCAATCACATGCAGCGGGCGCCCACCCTTGGCCAGGATGGCGCGGTAGGCCTCTTCGGTGTCTTCGGTGATGAAGTCGGTGATGCCGTGCACCAGCGCGTGCGACAGGCGCTCGCCCACGGTCCTGGGGTGCTCGGGTGTGCCGCGCCATTCGAGTCGCTTGCTTTCGTCCTTGGCACCGCTCTTGGCGGTTTCGGCAATCTCGACCAGGCGCTCACCGGCGTCGGGGCGGCGGTTGAGCACCACGTCTTCCACGCGCTCGCGCAGCACGGGTTCCAGGTCGTCGTACACGCCCACCATGCCCGCGTTGACGATGCCCATGTCCATGCCCGCCTGGATGGCGTGGTACAGGAACACGGTGTGGATGGCTTCGCGCACCGGGTCGTTGCCGCGAAAGGAAAAGCTCACGTTGCTCACGCCGCCCGAGACCTTGGCGCCCGGCAGGTTCTGCTTGATCCAGCGCGTGGCGTTGATGAAATCGACCGCGTAGTTGTTGTGCTCTTCAATGCCGGTGGCCACGGCGAAGATGTTGGGGTCGAAGATGATGTCTTCGGGCGGGAAACCCACCTCGTCGACCAGGATGCGGTAGGCGCGCTCGCAGATTTCGATCTTGCGCTCGTAGGTGTCGGCCTGGCCTTTTTCGTCAAACGCCATCACCACGGCAGCGGCGCCATAGCGGCGCACCAGGCGCGCCTCGTGCCGGAACTTTTCCTCGCCCTCTTTCATGGAAATCGAGTTGACGATGCCCTTGCCCTGGATGCAGCGCAGCCCGGCCTCGATCACCTCCCACTTGGAGCTGTCCACCATGATGGGCACGCGGGCGATGTCGGGCTCGGAGGCGATCAGCTGCAGAAAGCGCACCATGGCGGCCTTGCTGTCGAGCATGGCCTCGTCCATGTTGATGTCGATGACCTGCGCGCCGTTTTCGACCTGCTGGCGCGCCACGGCCAGGGCCTCTTCGTACTGGCCATTGAGGATCATGCGGGCAAACGCCTTGGAGCCGGTGACGTTGGTGCGCTCGCCAATGTTGACGAACAAGGCGCCCTCGCCAATGGACACCGGCTCCAGGCCGGACAGCTTCATGGGGGGCAACGAAATAGCAGACATAGGGCTCACCTGTGCAGAAACAGCGGAATAACAGGTGAGCGTCGTTGCGAAGAAAAGGCCCCAAGCCTGACGGTGCCACCGTTCATCCGGTGGGCCGCTGCAACGCTCCTTGGGAGCCGGCAATTTTACGTGCAGCCCGGCCGCTCGTGCAGGGGGCCGCCGCGAGGGCGTTTCGCGCGACGGCCAGCCCGGGCGGGCCATCGCACCGAATTTAGATTAAAACCGGCTGAAAGCCTTTTGCAGAAAGCGCCAGCAGCTATGCTAAAGATAGCGACCGATTCCGACACCGGAGCAGGGGGTTTACGCGGCGCCCTGTGCCGAAGCAGGCAGCCCAAACACGCGGTCAAACGCCCAGTTGAAGACAAAGGTGTAGCAAAGAAAGAAGACGATGAGCGCAAGGTCCATCACAAAGGCCTCCCACAGGCTCACCTTGAACCACCAGGCAAACAGCGGCACCAGCGTGAAGACCAGCCCGCCCTCGAACCCGATGGCGTGCGCCACCCGGCGCGCCACGCTGCGCCCGCGCACTGTCTGGCGCGACTCCCAGCGCTCAAAGGCCCAGTTGAACACTACGTTCCACAGCACGGCAATGGCCGACGCGGCCACTGCCACCACACTGGAGTGCCCTGCGCCCTGCCCGGAGAGCTGCGCCAGCCCCGCCGTGGCCACCGCGATGGCGATCAGTTCATACAAGGTGACATAAAGCACGCGGCGCCACGGGCCCTGCAGCCCTCGGGCAGGGGTCTGGGGGGCGGCGGGAGAAGTCTGGGTGAAAGGCATGGGGCGACTTTATGTGTGTATTGCTGATATATAAAGTCAGCTTATTTCAGTTTTTTTGATAATTGCGGCCATGGCTTTTTCTTCTGACAGCGTGCAGGTGTTTTTGGCGGTGCTGGACCGGGGTTCGTTTTCGGCGGCCGCGCGCGCGCTTTCGCGGGTGCCGTCGGCCGTGAGCATGACCATTGCGCACCTGGAGGCCGAGCTCAATGTGCAGCTTTTCGACCGCAGCGGGCGCGAGCCCCGCCCCACCGCCGCCGCCCGCGCGCTGGAGCCCCAGGCTCGGCTGCTGGCCGGGCAGCTGCAGCAGCTCAACGCCCAGGCGCTGGCCCTCACCCAAGGGTTGGAAGAGCGGCTGACGCTGGCCATTGCCCCCGAGCTGCTGGCCGCCCGCTGGACGGGGCCGCTGGCTGCGTTGGCATCGGAATACCCGCTGCTGCAGGCAGAGGTGCTGGCCGCGCCGCAGGTGGATGCGCTGGCGCTGCTGCACAGCGGGCGGGCGCAGCTGGCGCTGGTGTTCGAGCGCCCCAGCATCGACGGGCGCGAGGGTTTTCAGGAGGTGGGCAGCGAAACCCTGGTGGCCGTGATGGCCAGCCAGCACCCGGTGCTGGCCGCCGCGCGCGCTGCCGCAGCCGCCCGGGGCGAGGCACCCGAGCAGGCCCAATTGCGCGAGGAACACCTCACCACCACGCGCCAGATCGTGGTGGCCAGCCGCGACCTGGCGCAGACCGACCCCCGCTTTGTGTTTGCCCGCCACCACTGGCGCACCGACAACCACCTGGCCGCGCTGGGCCTGATCGAAGCCGGGCTGGGCTGGGGCTGGCAGCCGCGTGCGCTGGTGCAACCGCGCATCGCCGCCGGGTCGCTGGTGGAGATGCCGTTTGAAAACCTCAGCAACGGCGTGGCGCTGTGGGTCGACGTGGTGTGGTCCAAAGAGCGCCCGCTGGGCCTGGGCGCAAGGCGCTTCGTGCAGCTGATTGCGCAGCAGGGTGCATCGGGTGATGCAGCATGAATATTGATGAAAAATGGCTCTTCTAGCGAATGCTAGTGATGAGTCTTTAACCGCCCCGCTGCGCCCCCATCTCCAAAGCATGACGCTCGTGCGTCAGCCTCAGGAGAAGGCCATGCGACAGCAACAGATGACGCGTTTGATCCACAGCCTGCCCCAGCTGACGCACCACCAGCGCCAACAACTGGCAAGCTCCCTGCAGGCGCTGCTCGATCACAGTCAGTCCATCGCCGTTGTAGAAACACACAACTGCGCCCCCCGAGCCTGTCCGCACTGCAGCAACTCCTTGCTCGTCAAGAACGGCTCAGCCAACGGGCTGCAACGCTTCAAGTGCCGCCAGTGCGCACGCACGTTCAATGCATTGACAGGTACACCGCTTGCGCGGCTGCATCTGCGAGACAAGTGGATGGGCCAGGCACAGGCCCTGGGCGAAGGGCTCTCGCTCAACCAGGTCGCCCAGCGTCTGGGCGTGGCGCAAAGCACGGCCTTTCGGTGGCGCCACCGCTTTCTTGCCTGCCCCAAGAGCGTGCAGGCACGCCAGCTTGTGGGCATCGCCGAGGCCGATGAGTCCTACTTCCTGGCCTCCTGCAAGGGACACAGAGGGTTGCTGCGCCGTCCTCGCCGGCGCGGCGGTAAGGCGCTGGCTGGCTGCAAGGGTTCGGAGTACACCCCGGTGCTGATGGCGCGAGACCGAGCCGGAGCAACGGCCAACCTCATCCTGCAGACGAACATGGCGGTGAGTGTGCAAGCGGCGCTCAAGCCTTTGCTGGCGCCGGACACCATCCTGTGCACCGATGGCAGCATCACGCTGGCCAGCGCCGCGCGGGCACTGGGCGTGCAGCACCAGGCGGTGAACGTAAGCCGGGGCAACCGCGTGAGAGGCCCCTGGCATGTGCAAAACGTCAATGCCTATGTCAGCAGGCTGCGCGGGTGGATGCAGCGCTTCAAGGGCGTTGCGACGAAATACCTCGACTCGTACCTGGGCTGGTTCAGGATGTTGGACCGATCAGGCCCCATGGGGCCGCAGCCCGCGCAGGTGCTGGAGGCGGCCATGGGAAATCAAGGCGTCACTAGTATTCGCTAGAAGAGCCTGAAAAATGGCTGTAGCGCTTATCTAGCAAGCGCATGAAGCTATAAACAATATAGCAATCACCATAGTGTCTTTGCGGAAAGCGCGCATTGACCCACCCGCCACATTGCGCCAAGCTGTCAGCCCAACCCCAAGAAAAACAACCATGAGCAAATCTCCCTTTCAAAGCAACAACAAAGGCCTGGCCAAGCGCTGGGCCGAATGGCAGCCTCGCCCGGCCAATGGCTCCGGCCCCAGGCCGGTCTCTCTGAAGGATTTCGATCCCGGTGCCACGCCGTTCATGGACGGCGAAAAGGCACAGGGCAAAGAAGACGTGCAGGCCCTGGCCATTGAACTCGACACGCTGCAGAACCTGCTGTATGCCGACCGGCGCTACAAGCTGCTGGTGCTGCTGCAGGGCACCGACGCTTCGGGCAAGGACGGCACCGTGCGCGGTGTGTTTGGCAGCATGAGCGCCCTCGGTGTGCACGCCGTGGGCTGGAAGGCGCCCACCGAGCCCGAACGCGCGCACGACTACCTGTGGCGCATCCACCAGCGGGTGCCCGGTGCTGGCGAGCTGACGGTGTTCAACCGCAGCCACTACGAAGACGTACTGGTGCCGGTGGTCAACGACTGGATCACGCCCGAGCAGCACCGCCAGCGCCTGGCACACATCAACGACTTTGAACGCATGCTCAGCGAGACCGGCACCGTCATCGTGAAGTTCATGCTGCACATCAGCTACGAAGAGCAGCGCGAGCGCCTGCAAGAGCGCCTGGACGACCCCGCCAAGCACTGGAAGTTCGACATGGGCGACATCGCCGTGCGCAAGCAGTGGGCCGATTACCAGAAGGCCTACGAAACGCTGCTGTCGGCCACGCACACCCCCTGGGCACCCTGGACCATCGTGCCATCCAACTCCAAAACCCACCGCAACCTGATGATTGCCACCGTGTTGCGCGAGGTGCTGCAGAACCTGGACTTGAAGTACCCGCCCGGCGACCCGGCGCTGGAGCATTTCACGGTGGAGTGACCGGGCTTAACACCATAAATGGCCAAAGTCCAATACTGGCAATCGCTTGCAGCTATGTTTTAGTGAGCAAATAGGACAACACCGGTGCGTTGGCGAATTATGCAAACCACGCATAACTCCGTAACACTCCGGCCTTGGACAGTTGGGCGGGGCAGGCATAAGCTTGCTGGCTTGACCACATCCCACAAGGAACCCCCGCCATGACGCTTTCCACCGGAACGCCCGGCAGCATCGCCACTGCACACACCCTGCCGTCGTACCTCGACGCCAACCACCTCGGTCCCTGGGGCAACTACCTGCAGCAGGTGGATCGCGTCACGCCGTATCTGGGCCACCTCTCGCGCTGGGTGGAAACGCTCAAGCGCCCCAAGCGCATCCTGATCGTGGACGTGCCGATAGAGCTGGACAACGGCACCATCGCCCACTTCGAGGGCTACCGTGTGCAGCACAACCTCAGCCGCGGCCCCGGCAAGGGCGGCGTGCGCTTTCACCAGGACGTGACGCTGTCCGAAGTGATGGCGCTGTCGGCCTGGATGTCGGTGAAAAACGCGGCTGTCAACGTGCCCTACGGCGGCGCCAAAGGCGGCATCCGGGTCGATCCCAAGAAGCTCTCGATGGGTGAGCTGGAGCGCCTGACGCGCCGCTACACCAGCGAGATCGGGTTGCTGATCGGCCCGTCCAAGGACATTCCCGCGCCGGATGTGAACACCAACGGCCAGATCATGGCCTGGATGATGGACACCTATTCCATGAACACCGGCGCCACCGCCACCGGGGTGGTCACCGGCAAGCCGGTGGACCTGGGTGGCTCGCTGGGCCGCGTCGAGGCCACCGGCCGCGGCGTGTACACCGTGGGCGTTGAGGCCGCCCGGCTGACCGGCCTGCCGATCGAAGGCGCCCGCCTGGCCGTGCAGGGCTTTGGCAACGTAGGCGGTACCGCGGGCAAGCTGTTTGCCGAAGCCGGCGCCAAGGTGGTGGCCGTGCAGGACCACACCGGCACCATCTACAACGGCAACGGCCTCGATGTGCCCGCCCTGCTGGCCCATGTGAAGGCGAGCGGCGGCGTGGGCGGCTTTGCCGGCGCCGACGCCCTGGCCCATGAGGACTTCTGGGGGGTCGACTGTGAGATCCTGATCCCGGCGGCGCTGGAAGGCCAGATCACCAAGGACAACGCGGGCCAGATCAAGGCCAAGATGGTGATTGAAGGCGCCAACGGCCCCACCACGACCGAGGCCGACGACATCCTGCACGACAAGGGCGTGCTGGTGCTGCCCGATGTGATCGCCAACGCTGGCGGCGTGACGGTGAGCTACTTTGAGTGGGTGCAGGATTTCTCCAGCTTCTTCTGGAGCGAGGACGAGATCAACGCGCGCCTGGTGCGCATCATGCAAGAGGCCTTTGCGGGCATCTGGCAGGTGGCCCAGGAGCACAAGGTGAGCCTGCGCACCGCCACCTTCATCGTGGCCTGCCAGCGCATCCTGCACGCGCGCGAGATGCGCGGTTTGTACCCCTGAAAAAAACAGTCTTCGCAAGACCAGGCTGCCCAATGGGCAGCCTTTTTTCTGCTTGTCCAGACCAGTGCACCTGGTTTCGCGTCCAGAAAGCCGGGCTTTGCCATTGGCAAAGCGAACCGCTCCAAAACCCTAGGCGCGGATCAAGGCCTCGCGGCTATGGTTAACCCTCTGCTCTCAGGACCTCGCCGAGGTCGGAGCGTTCAAGAGGAACCACCCATGATTTTGCGGCGCTGCATCCTGGTCGCCCTGAGCACCCTGCCTTTGGTCACCTGGGCGGCATGGCCCGAGCGGCCCATCACCATCGTCGTGCCCGCCGCAGCCGGCGGCACCACCGACATCGCGGCGCGCGTGCTGGCCGAGAAGATGAGCAAGGACCTCGGCACCCCCATCGTGGTGGAGAACAAGGGCGGGGGCGGCGGCAGCATCGGCACCGGCCAGGTGGCGCGCGCCAAGCCCGACGGCTACACCGTGCTGATGGGCAACATCGGCCCGGTGGCGATCAACTTCAGCCTTTACAAGCAGCTCAGCTACAAGGAGAGCGACCTGCGCGGCATCACCAACGTGATCTCGGTGCCCAACATTCTGGTGGTGCATGCCGACTCGCCCGTGCGCAGCGCGCAGGAGCTGGTGGGCCTGGCGAAGACGCGTCGGCTGAACGTATCCACCTCGGGCGTGGGCCAGTCGCCCCACATGTCCTCGGAAATGTTCCGCCAGAAGGCCGGCATCGACGTGACCCTGGTGCCTTTCCCCGGAGCGGCCCCGGCCGTGACGGCGCTGCTCGGGCAGCAGGTGGATTTCATGATCGACAACCTGCCGAGCTCGATGCCGCACATCAAGGCCGGCAAGTTCCGTGCGCTGGCCATCACCAGCGGCGCGCGCTCGGCGCAACTGCCTGATGTGCCGACGATGACTGAAGTCGGTGTGCCCATGCAGGTCACGGCCTGGTTCGGCCTGCTCGCGCCGGCCGGCACGCCCGACGCGGTGGTCGAGCGCCTGCAGCAGTCCGCGCGCAAGGCCATGCAGACACCCGACGTGCGCCAGCGCTTCGCCGAGCTTGGCGGCGTGCCCGGCGGCGAGACGCCGGCCGAGTACGACGCCTTCATCGCCCAGGAGCGCAAGAGCTGGGCCCAGATCGTCAAGGCGGCGGGTCTGTCCCTCGAATAACCCGACCAGGACCAGCCCGCGCACGTCCTGCCTTCCACCCTGCTTCCCCGATTCCATGCACCACGACATCGAACACCTGCTGGCCAAGCCCTTCGGCTCGCTGCCCGAGCTGATTGCGCAGCAGGCCGCGCACCGCCCCCGCCATACCGCCCTGGTCCTTGGCGCACAGAGCCTCGACTACGCCGCGCTGCGCGCGGGCATGGACCGGGTGGCCCGCAGCCTGCAGCAGGACGGCTTCGGCCCTGGCGATGTGGTGGCGATCTGCGCCGGCACCTCGGTCGAGTATGTGCTGGCCTTTCTCGGCGCGCTGCGCGCTGGCGTGGCGGTGGCACCGCTAGCGCCGTCGTCCACGGCCGAACATCTGAGCGCGATGCTGGATAACTGCGGCGCGCGCCTGGTGCTGCGCGACCGCGAGGTCGCCGCGCAATGGCCGCTGCACGCGGGCGCGGCACTGCGCTGCGTAGCCCTGGACGATGCGGCCGAGGCGGGCGAACCCTGGTCCCGATGGCTGCCCCCCGGAGATGCGGCGCCTGCGCCCATTGCGCCCGAGCCCGAATGGGCGTTCAACGTGATCTATTCCTCGGGCACCACGGGCATGCCCAAAGGCATCGTGCAGTCCTGGGCCATGCGCTGGGCGCATGTGCGACGTGCCGTCTCCAATGGCTACGGGCCCGATGCCGTCTCGCTGTGCGCCACGCCGCTGTATTCCAACACCACGCTGGTCGCGGCACTGCCCACGCTGGCGCTGGGCGGCACGCTGGTGCTGATGCGCAAGTTTGACGCTGCGCAGTACCTGGCGCTGGCACAGCAGCACGGCGCCACGCACACCATGCTGGTGCCCGTGCAGTACCAGCGCCTGATGGCCTGCCCCGACTTTGACCGCGCTGACCTGAGCCGGCTGCAGCACAAGTTCTGCACCAGCGCGCCGTTCAGTGCCGCCCTCAAGGCTGAAGTACTGCAGCGCTGGCCGGGCCGGCTCATCGAGTACTACGGAATGACCGAGGGCGGCGTACGCTGCGAGCTGCACTGCCACGATCACCCCGACAAGCTGCACACCGTGGGCCGCCCCGGCGAGGGCGCCGACATCCGCTTCATCGACGAACAGGGGCGCGAGCTGCCGCCCGGCGAGCAGGGCGAGATTGTCGGCCGCTCGGCCGGCATGATGAGCGGCTACTACCGCCTGCCCGACAAGACGCGCGAGGCCGAGTGGTTTGACAGCGAAGGCCGGCGCTACATCCGCAGCGGTGACGTGGGCCGGCTGGATGCGGACGGCTTCATCGTGCTCGGCGACCGCAAGAAGGACATGATCATCACGGGCGGCTTCAACGTCTATCCAAGCGACATCGAAAGCGTGCTGTCGCAGCACCCCGCCGTGGCCGAATGCGCGGTGATCGGCGTGCCCAGCGAGCAATGGGGTGAGACCCCCGTGGCCTACGTGGTGGCGCGGCCCGGCACGCAGTCCACCGCCGAGGAACTGCGCGACTGGCTCAACGCCCGCGTGGGCAAGACCCAGCGCGTGGCTGCTGTGCAGCTGGCAGAACGCCTGCCACGCAGCGAGATCGGCAAGGTGCTCAAGCGCCAGCTGCGCGAGCAGTATGTGCAGGCTGCCCCTACGGTCGATTGACTTTTTTATCCACAACGATCAGGAGACCGCTATGCCCTTGCCTACTTCCTCGCGGCTGCGCCGCGCCATGCTCGCCAGCCTGGCGCTGGGCGCCACCGCCCTGCTGATGCCCGCCGCACAGGCCGCGGACCCCTGGCCCGCCAAGCCGATCCAGCTCGTGATTCCCTACCCGCCCGGTGGCAGCGCCGACCTGCTGGGCCGGCCGCTGGCCGTGCAGCTGCAGCAACAGCTGGGACAGCCGGTGGTGCTGGAATACAAACCCGGCGCCGGCGGCACGCTGGCCACGCAATACCTGGCGCGCGCCAAGCCCGACGGCTACACGGTGCTCATGGTGCTGGCCGCCCATGCCATCAACGACAGCCTCTACCCCAAGCTGCCCTACGACACACGCAAGGACTTCGCGCCCGTGTCGCTGGTGGCCAACCTGCCGATGGTCGTGGCGGCCAGCGGCAAGCTGCCCGCGAAGAACATGCAGGAGCTGATCCAGGCCGCCAAGGCCGCCCCGGGCAAGCTCACCTTTGGCTCGGCCGGCAATGGCAACACCGGGCATCTTGCTGCCGAATATTTCAGCAGCATCGCCGGGGTCAAGATGACGCATGTGCCCTACAAGGGCAGCGCCGGCGTGGTCAATGCCATGCTGGCCGGCGACATCGACCTGACCTTCGACAGCATCTCCACCTCCATGCCGCACATCCGCGGCGGGCGCATGCATGCGCTGGCCGTCACCAGCCCCCAGCGGTCGGCGCTGGCGCCCGAGGTGGCGACGGTGCAAGAACAGGGCATCGCCGGATTTGACGTGACCGGCTGGTACGCGTTGATCGCGCCGGCCGGCACGCCGCCCGAAGTCACCCAGCGCCTGAGCCGCGAGATCGCCACCGCGCTGCGCCAGCCCCAGCTGCAGGCGCAGCTGGCCGCCGGCGGCTACGAGCCCGTGGGCTCCACGCCCGAGGCGCTGCAGGCGCACATCGAGCGCGAGATCACGCGCTGGGCCGCCGTGGTCAAGTCCACGGGCGCAAAAGTGGATTGACACCCTCCTGAGCCGCTACGCGGCTTCTCCCCGCTCTCGGCTTCGCCGGGCATGGGGCGCAGCCAGCGCGGCGGGGCGGCCCTTGCGCAGCTGCCCGCGCCGGGGCCGTGCCATGCGGGCCCGCCATGAACAACTGACAATCCACGCCATGCAACACCAGTCCACTGATCACGACAACATCCCCGCCAGCCCCTTCGCTGGCGAAGCCCCCGACATGTTCTTTGGCCTGCCCATGGCCATGGCACGCGCCATGGCACTGCGCGGCGAGCGCATCGGCAACGACATGGCCCAGGTGCGCATGGGCTTCCAGGCGAACCAGGCCAACAGCCGCGGCGAAGTGCATGGTGGCGCCATCGCCACCTTGCTCGATTGCACCCTGGCGGCGGCTGCGCGCGCACACGACCCCGCCGCCCATGGCGTGGCCACCATCGACCTGACGCTGCATTACGTCGCGGCGGGCAGCGGTGACCTGATCGCCACCGCGCGTTGCGAGCGGCGCGGCCGCTCCATCAGCTTTGCCCGTGGTGAAGTGCGCGCCGAGGACGGCACTCTGGTGGCCATGGCCACCGGCAGCTTCAAGCTGATCGCCCGCGCGCCGGCACCCGCAAAGGCGTAAGCCGTTCAGGTCGGCTGCACGCCGGCGGCCTGCAGCAGGCGGCCCCAGACCGGCGCTTCCTGCGCCCACAGCCGGGCGAATTTCTCGGGGGTATCGTCATCCACCGGCACAAAGCCTGCGGCGATGATGCGTGCCATGCCCTCACGGCTGGCCACGGCGTGGTTAGCGGTCTGCGCCCATTGCCGGGCCACGTCGGCCGGCATACCCTTGGGGCCCGCGATCGCCAGCCAGCCGACGAGTGACAGGGCGTCCTGCGGGTAGCCCGCCTCGGCAAAGGTGGGAACGTCGGGCAGCAGCGGCACGCGGCGCGGGCCGGTCACCGCCAGCGCGCGCAGCTTGCCAGCATCGATGTGTGACTTGAGCGACAGCAGGCTGCCCATGCCGATCTTGACCTGCCCGCCCAACAGGTCCTGCACCATGGGCGCCTCGCCCTTGTAGGCCACATGGGTCATGTCGGCGCTGGCCACCTCGCTGAGCGTGGTGCAGGCCAGCTGACCATGCGAGCCAATGCCGTAGGAGCCGTAGGACAGTTTGCCCTTTTGGGCCTGGATCCAGGCCATGAACTCCTGCAGGTTCTGCGCGGGCGTGTCGGCCGTGACCACCAGTGCAATCGGTGCCAGGCACACGCGCACCAGCGGGGTCAGGTCGGTCAACGGGTCGTAGGGCGTCTTCTTGTACAGGTACTTGCTGGTCAGCATCGACGAGGTGGTACCCAACAGCGCCGTCATGCCGTCGGGCTGTGCCTTGACCACCGCCTCCCCAGCGATCAGCCCGGCCGCGCCCGGCTTGTTGTCGACCACCACCGACTGGCCGAAGCGCTGCCCCATGCGCTCGCCCAGCACACGGGCGATGACGTCGGTGGCACCGCCTGCGGCAAAGGGCACTACCACCCGCAGCGGGCGGGTGGCAAAGGGGGTCCTGGTCTGCGCCTGCGCGCCCAGCGGACCGCCGGCGGCAGCACTGGCCGCCAAAGCCAGCAGCTGGCGCCGGCTCCATCCAGGGGGGTTGGCTTGGTGGGGCATCGTGCTTGTCCTGGTTGGGGTGGTTGGGGTCAGTCCATGGAGATCTTGGCCGCCTCGGCCACGCTCTTCCAGTGGGTGGCGTCCTTGTCGATCTGGGCCTTGAAATCGTCGGGCAGCGAGCCCACGGGAATCAATCCCATATCCGTCAGGCGCTTGTTCAGTTCGGGGGACTTGACGATGGACGCCACCTCGGCGCCCAGCTTGTCCACGATGGCCTTGGGCGTGCTGGCGGGCAGGAACATACCAAACCAGCCATTGGCCTCCAGGCCAGGGTAGCCGGCCTCGGTCATGGTGGGCACCTGTGGCAGCGCGGGATGGCGCTGGGCGCCGGTGATGGCCAGGATGTTGACCTTGTCCGACTTGATGTGCGGATAAGCGGCCGTGGCATCGACGAATGCCAGCGTCAGCTGCCCGCCCAGCAGAGCTGCCATCTCGGGCCCAGAGCCCTGGTAAGGGATATGGGTGATGTCGATGCCGGCCTTTTGCTTGAAGCGCTCGCCATTCATGTGCGACGAGGTGGCGTTGCCGTAGCTGCCAAAGTTGAACGTGCCGGGTGCGGCCTTGGCCTTCTGAATGAACTGCTCCAGCGTGGTCACGCCCGAGCTGCGCGGAACCATCAGCAAGTCGGCCGACTTGGCGACCTGCGACACCGGGGCCAGATCACTGAGCTTGTAGGGCACCTTCTTGTACAGCGCGGGGATCTGCACCACGGTGGTGATGCCCATGAGCACGGTGTAGCCATCGCCGGGCGCCTTGGCCACGGTGTCATTGCCCAGGATGCCGCTGGCGCCGGGCTTGTTTTCCACCACCACGGCCTGCCCCCAGCGCTGGCCCAGTTGCGTGCCGATCAGGCGGGCGATGGTGTCGGTGCCGCCCCCGGCGGGGTAGGGCACGATGAGTCGAATGGGTTTGTTGGGGTAGCTGTCTTGCGCCTGTGCGCCGCCCATGCCGCAGGCTGCGGTCAGTGCGATCAGAGGTAGAAGCTGGACGAGGGTCTTGCGCCGGGTAAATGCCATGGTGATGTCTCCTTGGGTTGGTGTGGTTCGGTGATGTGTTGCCGACGGTCCGTCAAAAACCGGCGCAACCCATCGGCGGGACGCCGAGCAAGGGCCGCCCCGCAGTGAGGGCCGTCCCCCCTGGGGGAAGACACGAAGCGGCTCAGTGGGTCAAAGCGTTCTTGCGATGATTTCTTTCATGATCTCGTCGCTGCCACCGTAAATACGGCCGATGCGGGCGTCGGTCCAGGCGCGGCCCACCTGGTATTCGGTCATGTAGCCATAGCCACCGTGCAGCTGCAGGAATTCGTCGAGCAGGCGGTTTTGCAACGCCGTGGCGTTGAGCTTGACCATGGCGGCGCGCTCAGGTGTCAGCGCGCGCTTCAAATGCAGCTTTATGCATTCGTCCACAAACGTGCGCAGCATGGTGGCCTGGGCCTTGGCCTCGGCCAGCTTGAAACGGGTGTTCTGGAAATCAAAGACGGTCTGGCCGAAGGCCTTGCGCTCGCGGGTGTAGTCGATGGTTTTTTGCAGGAACGACTCAATGCAGCTGGCCGCGCGCACTGCCACCACCAGGCGCTCTTGCGCCAGCTCTTGCATCAGGTACTTGAAGCCCATGTTCTCCTCGCCCAGCAGGTTGCCCACAGGCACTTTGACGTTGTCAAAGAACAGTTCGGAGGTGTCCTGCCCCATCAGGCCAATCTTCTCGAGCTTGCGGCCTTTGCTGAAGCCCGGTGTGCCTTCTTCCACCACGATCAGCGACACACCTTTGGAACCCAGCTCGGGCGCGGTCTTGCAGACCACGATCACGATTGCAGAGTTGATGCCGTTGGTGATGAAGGTCTTGGCGCCGTTGATGACGTAGTGGTCGCCTTCGCGCTTGGCCGTGGTGCGCACCGACTTCAAATCACTGCCTGCGCCGGGCTCGGTCATGGCGATGGCGCCAATCAACTCGCCGGCGGCCATCTTGGGCAGCCAGCGGTCATGCTGCTCCTTGTTGCCGTAGGCATAGATGTAGGGCGACACGATGTCCGAGTGCAGCGGGAAACCCAGCGCTGTGGCGTTGGTGCGGCCCACTTCCTCGATCAGCACCGCCGCGTGGCCAAAGTCGCCGCCGCTGCCGTAGGGCTCGGGCAGCATGGTGTTCAGCAGCCCTTCGCGGCCAGCCTTGCGCCAGACTTCCTTGGGCACGATGCCGTTGCGCTCCCACTCGGCCAGGTGCGGCACGATTTCCTTGTCAAAGAAATGGCGCACGGCGTCACGGAACTGTTCATGGTCTTCACGGTAGACGGTGCGTTGGATCAGGTCTTGCATGGTCAAAGGTCTCAGGAAATAATGATCAAATCGGGCTGCAGCGCTTGTTTAATAAGCGTTTACAGCTATGGTTTCAGGAGTAGCGCAGGGCGAATCCCGCCTGCGGCTCGTCGCGAAAACGCTCTTTGAGCTTGCGGCGCAGCAGCTTGCCGGTCTCCAGGCGCGGCAGGGCGTCCACGAACACCACGCGCTGCGGCAGCTTCATGCGCGCCAGCACCTCGGCGGCCTGGGCGGCAATGGCGCGGGCCGTCGCCAGGGAGTTCTCCGCGCCACGGCGCAGCACCACGGCCGCCAGGGGCTGCTCGCCAAAGTCGGGGTCGGGCACGCCCACCACGGCCACCTCCTGTACGTCGGGGTGGCGCATCAGCGCGTTCTCGATCTCTTGCGGGTAGAGATTGACGCCGCCCGAGAGAATCAGGTCCGCCCGGCGGTCGCTCAGGAACAAATAACCTTCAGCATCCACATGGCCGATGTCGCCATAGGTGATCCAGCCGCGCTCGTTGATGGCCTGGCGGGTCTTTTCCTCGTCGTTGAGGTAGCTGAACTGCCCGCCGCCCGAGAAATACACCTGGCCGATCTCGCCCACGGGCAGCTCCTGCCCGGCGTCGTCCACGATGTGCAGCTGGCCCGTGGTGGGTCGGCCCACCGAGCCGGGGCGCAGGCGCCATTCCTGCGAGGAGATCATCGTGGTGCCGCAGCCCTCGGAGCCCGCGTAGTACTCCATCAGGATGTCGCCCCACCAGTCGAGCATGGCGTGCTTGACCGGAACGGGACATGGCGCTGCGGCGTGGATGGCCAAGCGATGGCTGGACAGGTCGTAGCGCCGTCGCACCTCCTCGGGCAGCTTGAGCAGGCGCCCGAACATGGTGGGCACCCACTGGCTGTGGGTGACGTGGTGGCGCTCAATCAGGGCGAGGGCGGTTTCAGCGTCGAAACGCTCCATGATCACGGCCTGGCCGCCCAGCTCGAGCACGCGCATCGTGTAGCGCAGTGGCGCGGCGTGGTACAGCGGCGCGGGTGACAGATACACGGTGTGCTCATCCATGCCCATGAGGCGGGCCGTGCCCAGCGCCTCGGGGTCGGTCTGGCCGCGCAGGTGGTTGGGCTGCAGGGGCTTGAGCACACCCTTGGGCCGGCCCGTGGTGCCCGAGGAGTACAGCAGGTCGCGCCCCAGCGGGCGGTCCTGGAAGTCCGCGGTCGGGCCCTGCAGGGCCTGCAGTGCGGCCTGCAGCGACCGTGCCTGCGGTGTGGCGTCGTCCACAGTCCAGCATGGCAGGGGGTGGGCCGCCTGCGACTCAGCCAGCTGGGGCAGGGTCTTGTGCGAGGCCACCACCAGCCGCGCGCCGCAATCCTGCACGATGTAGGCCACTTCGGCCGGGGTGAGATGGGTGCTGAGCACGGCGACATACAGGCCCGCCTGCCGCGCCGCCAGGGCCAGGGCCAGGATCTCGACGCGGTTTTCCAGCACCACCGCGAAGCGCTCGCCCGCCTGCAGCCCCTGGGCATGAAGCCACTGCGCCATCTGCAAGGCGGTGCGCGCCACTTCGCCGGCAGTGTGCTGTGTGCCGGTTTCGGCCATGACCAATACCACCCGTTCGGGAGCCGCTGCCGCGCGGCCAAAGAAGTCCTGCATACCTTTCACCCATCTCTCCTCAGAGCCGCCGCAGTGGGCAAGCCCCACCAAGAACGAATTGCATGTCTCACAAAAATATGAGTTAAGTGATTTTTTCAGGCGCACCACTGAAAAAACATGGGGTTAACACGGCGTTCAACACAAACTAACCGGCAGAAAATGATTTTTAATGGATCATTCGTCTCATAAACATATGGAGCAAGTATGAATATTCCCGTGATCGTCGATGCCATCCGCAGCCCCATGGCCCGGGCCAAGCCTGATGGCGCACTGGCCGAGGTCCACCCCGTGGATCTTTTGTCACAAGTTCTGCAGCAGCTGGTGGAACGCAACCGGCTCGACCCCGGCACGGTGGACGACGTGATCTGCGGCTGCGTCAGCCAGGCCGGCGAGCAGGCGGGCACGCCCGGGCGCCTCGCCTGGCTGGCCGCAGGCCTGCCCGCGCATGTGCCCTCCACCACCATCGACCGCAAATGCGGCTCCAGCCAGCAGGCCGTGCACTTCGCGGCCCAGGCCATCATGGCCGGCACGCAGGACATCGTCATCGCCTGCGGCGTGGAGTCGATGAGCCGCGTGCCCATGGGCAGCTCGCGCATGGGCAAGAACACCACCGGCCCGCGCTTCGATGCACTCTTCGCACCCGGCCTGGTGGGCCAGGGCGTTTCGGCCGACCTGGTGGCCGCCCAATGGGGCCTCTCGCGCGCCGACCTGGACGCCTACGCCGTGCGCTCGCACCAGCGCGCCCATGCCGCGCAATCGAGCGGCGCCTTTGTGCGCGAGATCGTCGGTATCGACACCCCGGCCGGCCGCGCCACGGCCGATGAAACCATCCGCGCCGGCACCACGGTGGAAAAACTCGCCGGCCTGAAGGCGGTGTTCGAAAGCGAGGAGCTGTCCGCGCGCTTCCCGCAGATCCAGTGGGCCACCACAGCCGGCAACGCCTCGCAGATGACCGACGGCGCCAGCGCCATGCTCATCATGAGCGAGCAGCGTGCCCAGCAGCTGGGCCTGCGCCCGCGTGCGCGCTTCGTGGCCTTCGACGTGGTGGGCGACGACCCGCTGTACATGCTCACGGCCCCCATTCCGGCCACGCAGCGCGCGCTGGCCAAGGCGCGCATGAAGCTGGACGATATCCACCACTATGAAATCAACGAGGCCTTTGCCTCGGTGCCCATGGCATGGCAGAAGGAGCTGAAGGCCGACGGCGAGCGCCTGAACCCGCGCGGCGGCGCCATTGCGCTGGGCCACCCGCTGGGCGCCTCGGGCATCCGCCTCATGACCACCATGCTGCACGCCCTGGAAGACAGCGGCCAGCGCTTCGGCCTGCAGTCCATGTGCGAGGCCGGCGGGATGGCCAACGCCACCATCATCGAACGTCTGTAACTATCAATTCAATAGCTGTTGGCGCTTGATGGACGGGCGCCAGAGGCCAAAAAAGGAAAGAAACATGAAGCTGCAACAAGGAATGACCGCCCTCGTCACCGGTGGAGTCTCGGGCCTGGGCGAGGCCTCGGCCATCGCGCTGCTGGAGCGCGGCCTGAACGTGGTGGCCGTCGACCTGAACGACGAGCGCGGCCAGGCCATGGAACAACAATACGCCGGCCGTCTGCGCTATGTGAAGGCCGACGTGTCCGACCCCGACCAGATGGCCCAGGCCATCGCCGCGGCCGAAGCCTTTGGCAACTTCCGCGCGCTGGTGCACTGCGCCGGCATCGGCGGGCCGGTGCGCCTGATCGAGAAGGATGGCAGCCCCGGCTCGCTGGAAAAATACACCAACATCATCCGCGTCAACCAGATTGGCAGCTTCAACACGCTGCGCCTGGCGGCCGTGAGCATGGCCAAGAACGAGCCCATCGACGGCGAGCGCGGCGTGTGCGTGCTCACCGCGTCGGTGGCGGGCTACGAGGGGCAAATCGGCCAGATTCCCTACGCCTCGTCCAAGGCTGGCGTGATCGGCATGACCATCGTGGCCGCGCGCGACCTTGCTTCCAAGTTCATCCGTGTCTGCACCATCGCCCCGGGCCTGTTCGACACGCCCATTCTGGCCAAGCTGCCCGAGAACGTGCGCCAGTCGCTGGCCGCATCGGTGCCCCACCCGGCGCGCCTGGGCCACCCGTCGGAATACGCGCTGACCGCGCTGCACATCCTGGAGAACCCCATGCTCAACGGCGAGACCATCCGCCTCGATGGCGCCATCCGCATGCAGCCGAGGTGACAACCCCCTGAGGCGCTGCGCGCCTTCCCCCTTCTCTTTGCGCGCTTCGCGCTCCGGGAAGGGGGACGCAGCCAGCGCGGCGGGGCGGCCCTTGCGCGGCTGCCCTAGCCTCAGGTCGCGCCGGTTTCATGCAGTGTGGGCCATGCAGCGCGATCAAGAACTGAAAGGAATTTTTTAATGACATCCACGGTACTGGTTGAAGTGCGCGGCAACGTGCAGATCATGACGCTGAGCAATCCCGAGGCGCGCAATGCCGCCACGCTGGAGATGGCCGAGGCCATGGTGGCCGCGCTCGATGCGCTGGACAACAACCCGGCGCTGCAGGTGGGCATCGTCACCGGCGCGGGTGGCACCTTCTGTGCGGGCATGGACTTGAAGGGCTTTCTGCAGGGCAAGCGCCCGAGCATCGCCGGGCGGGGGTTTTGCGGCCTCACACAAAAACCGCCGCGCAAGCCGCTGATCGCCGCCGTCGAGGGCTACGCGCTGGCCGGAGGCTTCGAGTTGGTGCTGGCCTGCGACCTGATCGTGGCCGCCCGCACGGCGAAGTTCGGCCTGCCTGAAGTCAAGCGCGGCCTGGCGGCCTCCGCCGGCGGCCTGTTGCGCCTGCCCAAGCGCCTGCCCTACCACATCGCCATGGAATGCATCCTCACCGGCGACATGTTTGACGCCGAGCGCGCCCATGCCCACGGCCTGGTCAACCGCCTGGTCGAGCCCGGCCAGGCGCTGGACGCCGCCCTGGAGCTGGCGCAAGCCGTGGCGGCCAACGGCCCGCTGGCGCTGATCGCCAGCAAGCGCGTGGCGCAAGAGTCGGCGGACTGGCCGCAGACCGAGATGTTTGACCGCCAGGCCGTCATCACCACGCCGGTGTTCACTTCGCTGGACGCACGCGAAGGTGCCACCGCCTTTGCCGAAAAACGCCCGCCGGTCTGGCAGGGCGTTTGATAAAGGATTTGATGGAAAAAGAGGCGTTAACGCCCGTCCATCAAGCGCGAAAAGCTATTTAATTAATAGCAAATAGGCGGCCGCAGTGCCGCCACAACCCAAGGAGACAAAAATGCAAATCCCTCATCGCCGCCACGCGCTGCGCCTGGCGGGCGCCAGCGCCCTGCTGGGCCTGGCCACCCTGGCCACGTCGCAGCCCGCGCGGGCAGACGCCGCCTGGCCCACGCGCCCCATCACCTTCGTCGTGCCCGGCGCGGCCGGTGGCACCACCGACACGCCCGCGCGCTTCCTGGCGCAAAAGCTGAGCGAGCGGCTGGGCCAGCCCATCATCGTGGACAACAAGCCCGGTGCCGGTGGATCACTGGGCAGCAGCTTCGTGGCGCGCGCCCAGCCCGACGGCTACACCGTGCTGGTGGGCAATACCGGCTCCAACGCCATCAACTACACCACCTACCAGAAGCTCCCCTACAAGGCCGAGGACTTCATCGCGCTGACGGACATGATCTCGTTCGCCAACGTGCTGGTCGTGCCGGTGAAGTCGCCCATCAAGAGCCTGAAGGACCTCGTCGCCGCAGCCAAGCGCGAGCCGGGCAAGCTGGCGTTTTCGTCTGCGGGCGTGGGCCAGACCACGCACCTGATGGGCGAGCTGCTGCGCCAGAGCGCGGGGGTCGATGTGGTTCATGTGCCCTACAAGGGCTCCGCCCCGGCCACCATGGCCATCGTGAGCGGCGAAACGCAATTCATGTTCGACAACCTCACAGGCTCGCTGGGCCATGTCAAGGACGGCAAGCTGCGCGCGCTGGCCGTAACCGGCGCCGCCCGCGAGCCCGAGCTGCCCGACGTACCCACCATGACCGAGCTGGGCATGAAGGACTTCGACAAGGTGGGCTGGATGGGCTTCTTCATACCCGCCAAGACGCCGCCGGCCGTCGTGAAAAAGCTCACCGACAACCTGATCGCCGTGCTCCAGGACCCGGCCGTAGTCAAACGCTACCAGGAGCTGGGCGGCCGCTCCGGGGGCATGGCGTCCGAGCAGTTCTCGAAGATCGTGGAGCGCGACCGGCAGGACTGGGGCGAGCTGATCCGCAGCCAGAAGTTGCAACTCGACTGAGGACGCACCATGCCCAACCCGCAAACCTTCGCAGGCCGCCATGTGTTCGTGGCCGGCGGCAGCAGTGGCATCAATCTCGGCATTGCCCAGGCGTTCGCCCGCGCGGGCGCCCATGTCACGGTCATGAGCCGCTCGCCCGACAAGGTGCAGCAGGCGGCCGGAAGTCTGCGCGCGCTGGGTGCGCAGGCGCTGGGCATCAGCGCCGACGTGCGCGACCCCGCAGCGGTGGAAGCCGCGCTGCGCCAGTCCCATGCACAGTTTGGCGACATCGACGTGCTGATTTCAGGCGCGGCGGGCAACTTCATCGCGCCGGCCAAGGACTTGTCGCCCAACGGTTTCAAAACCGTGATCGACATTGACCTGAACGGCACCTTCCACGTGTTGCGCCTGGCCTATCCCATGCTCAAGAAGCCGGGCGCCAGTGTCATCAGCATCTCGGCACCCCAGGGCGTCAATCCCACCATGTACCAGGTGCATGCCTGCGCGGCCAAGGCCGGCATCGACATGATGACGCGCGTGCTGGCCATGGAATGGGGCGAGGTGGGTGTACGCGTGAACGCGATTGCGCCCGGCCCGATCGGCGACACGGAGGGCATGCGCCGGTTGGCACCCTCGCCCGAGGCGCTGGCCAACGCGGTCGCTACCGTGCCGCTGCAGCGCATGGGCACGTTGGAGGACATTGCCCACATGGCACTGTTTCTGTCGTCGCCGCAGGCCGGCTACGTGACGGGCGCCGTCATCCCAGTGGATGGTGGCTCTTCGCTGCGCGGCGGACGGGACATGCGCGCTTCCTATGTGCCCAGGGATGCAGCATGAGCGCCGCGCCGGGCCGCCCCAAGCAAGCTCGCACCGCAGTGCATAGCACGGAGGTTACCCAGTGAGCGCCGTCTACCAGCGCATACGCTTTGGCGTGGAGGGTGGCGTGGCCACCCTGGCGCTCGACAACCCCGCCAAGCGCAATGCCTTCGACCCCGCCATGCGCGTGGAGATGGCCGAGGTGGTGCGCCAGGTGCAAAGCGACCCCAGCATTCGCGCACTGGTGCTGACGGGCGCGGGCGCGCATTTCTGCTCGGGTGGTGATCTGGCCAACATTGCCTCCAGTGGCCTGGACAACGGCGGCTGGCGCCAGCGCCTGACCAGCCTGCACGACTGGCTCAAGGACCTGATGCTGCTGGACAAGCCGGTGGTCGCGGCCGTGGATGGCGCGGCTTATGGCGCCGGCTTCAGCCTGGCGCTGGCGGCCGACTTCATCGTGGCCAGCACGCGCGCACGCTTTGCCATGTCTTTCATCCGCATGGGCGTGGTGCCGGACTGCGCGGCGTTCTACACCCTGCCGCGCGTCGTCGGCGTGCAGCGTGCACGCGAGCTGATGCTGTCGGGCCGCGAGGTCTCGGCACAGGAAGCGCTGCGGCTGGGCATTGCCACCGAGCTGGTCGAACCCGATGCGCTGCAGGCGCGCGCGCAGGCCATCGCACGCAGCTTTGTGGGCGCCTCGCCGGTGGCGCTGAGCCTGATCAAGCGCTCGCTGAGCCTGGCCGCCAGCGACTTGCCCTCGCTGCTGGAACAGGAAGCCAACGCCCAGGCCCTGGCCATGGGAACGCCCGAGCACCGGGAGGCAGTGCGCTGCTTTCTGGAGAAAAAGCCGCTGCCCTTCCAGTGGCCGCAGGCTTGAGGGCGTGTGCTGGCAATGAATCAGGCGAAAATCACCGGTTTTTAAAGGTCCATGTGAACGTAAACGCAGATCCGGACGGCAAATTGGTCAGCGCCCTGGTGCGTGGCGTTTCCATATTGCGGTGCTTTTCAAACAAGTGCCAAGAGCTCAGCGCCAAGGAACTGATGGACCTGACCGGACTGCCCAAGCCCACGCTGTTCCGCCTGACGGACACGCTGTGCGAGCTGGGCCTGCTGCGTTATTCGGAACGGTTGTCCAAGTACGTGCCCGGTCTGGGCCTGCTCAGCGTGTCCTCGCCGGTGCTCACCCGCCTGGCCCTGCGCCAGCTCGCCCGGCCGCAGATGCAGGCGCTGGCCGACCTGACCGAGGGGCAGGTGCAACTGGCCGTGGGTTTTCGGCGCGAACTGTGCCTTGTGGAGCAGGCCAACAGCCTGGGCAACCCGATTTTTCGGCCCGAGGTGGGCGTGCACACCTCGCTGCCGCGCACGGCATCGGGCCGCGCCTATCTCCTGGGCCTGCCCGATGAGGAACGCGCGGCCTACCTGCGCGACCTGCGCGCCGCGGAACCGCAGCGCGCCACCTGGCTGGAGCAGCGGCTCGACGACGCACGCAACGATCTGGCCGAGAACGGCTTTTGCCGCAGCCACGGTGACCTGCACAGCGAGCTGGAGTCAATCGCGGTGGCCATGTCCAAGCCGCAGGACGGCGAGCTGTGGGTGTTCGCGGTGACGCTGCCCGTCTACAGCCCCCTGTGCGGCAAGCTGGAAACCGAGGTCGGTCCACGCCTGCGCACGCTGGTACGGTCGGTAGAGAGCGTGCTCGGGGCCTCGGGCCTGTCTTGACGCGCCCTCGCCAGCAACACACAAAACACCACCCAAGGAGACATCGTGAAGGTTCTGGACAGCGTACGTGTGCTGGAGATTGGTGGCCTGGGGCCGGGGCCGTTTTGTGCCATGCACCTGGCGGACCTGGGCGCGGATGTGATCTCCGTGGTGCGGGAAACCAAGGGCCAGGGGACCACCGGCCCGCTGCTCAACCGGGGCAAACGTTCGGTGTTCGCCGACCTCAAGACCGAAGAAGGCCGCCAGCTGGTGCTGGCCATGGTGGCCGAGGCCGACGCGCTCATCGAGGGCATGCGCCCCGGCGTGATGGAGCGCCTGGGCCTGGGCCCCGAAGAATGCTTGGCGCTCAACCCGCGCCTGGTGTACGGGCGCATGACCGGCTGGGGCCAGAGTGGGCCGCTGGCGCCGCGCGCCGGGCACGACACCAACTACGCCGCCGTCAGCGGCGCGCTGTGGGGCTGCAGTCCGTCCGACGCACGGCCCGTGTCGCCCTTTGCCGTGCTGGGCGACATCGGCGGCGGCGCCCTCTATCTGATGACGGGGCTGCTGTCCGGCATCGTGCAGGCGCGCGCCACGGGTCGCGGCACGGTGGTGGATGCGGCCATCGTGGACGGCTCGGCCCACATGCTGAACCTGATGCTGAGCGCGCGCCAGAGCGGCCTGGTGGCCGATGTGCGCGGCCAGAGCATCCACGACAGCGCGCCGTTCTACGACACCTATGTCTGCGCCGATGGCCACCACGTCACCATCGGCGCCATCGAGCCGCAGTTCTATGCCTTGCTGCTTGAGACCTTGGGCCTGGACGGGGATACCGATTTCGTGAGCCCGCAATGGGACAAGGCCACCTGGCCCGCGCGCCGGTCGCGTCTGGCGACACTTTTCCTGGCCCAGCCGCGTGCACACTGGCAAGCCCTGCTGGAGCCCACCGACGCCTGCTTTGGCGCAGTGCTCAGCCCCGTGGAGGCGGCAAGGCATCCGCACATGCGCGCGCGTGGCGTGTACACCGAGCACCAGGGCGTGCTGCAGGCCGCACCGGCGCCGCGCTTTGACGGCGCGGCCTACGAGCCGGGCGAGGCATGCGTGCCGGGTGCGCACACGCAGTCTGTCAGGGATCGCCTGGGCCAGTCCGGCGCGCCGGCCGTGTGGCGCCAGCGCTGAGCGCGCTGCACGCTGGGGGGCGCCCCCGCGCCGTTCCCGTTACCGCTGCTGCAGCAGCGGCGACACCGGCAGCAGCCGGAACGCCACCGACGCCAGCGACAGCCAGGCGGCAATGGTCAACAACACGGCGCGGTAGGGCTCCAGCCCCGCGCTTGCGGCCCATGCTGCCACGGCGCCGGTCAGTGATTGCATGAAGGCCACGCCCAGAAACATGGCCATGGTGTAGAGCGACAGGGCACGCCCTGTGAGCTCGGCGGGGTAGGACGAGCGCACGTCGGCGTACTGCAAGATGCTGTAGCCCGACAGCAGCCCCATCACAACCATCAGCACCACGGTGGCGGTGGCGTTGTTGACCAGGGCCATCGTGGCAAACAGGCCAGCCATCAGCAACGAGGCGCGGCTCACCCAGACGCGGCGGCGGGCCGCACCGGGATCAAGGCTGCCAAACACGGCCGGCGTGAACAGCGCGATGAGCGACAGCACCAGCGCCACGTTGCCGCTGTCCACCAGCGAAAAGCCGTGGCGGTGGATCAACAGCGGCCCCAGCCACAAGCCGCGCAGCGACAAAAAGGCCGCGTAGCACGACATGCCCAAAATCACGATGCCCCAGGTGTGCGGCAGCGTAAACAGCCGCCCCATGCCCGCCAGCGCCTCGCTCCAGCTGCTGGCCGGGCGGTGGTGGGCCTCGGTGCCGGCAGGCTCGTGCACCACGGCATAGATCAGCAGCCACGACAGCAAGCTCAAGCCTGCCAGCAGCCCAAAGCCCGTGCGCCAACCCCAGTGCTCTACCACCCAGGCCAGCGGCGTACCGGTGAACAGTAGGCCCAGCCCGCCCACGCCCATGCTCAGGCCCGAGAAGAATGCAAAGCGATCGGCCGCGAAATGGCGCGCAATGAACAGCGTGCAGGCCACGAAGGCCGGCGAATAGCCCACGCCGATCAACACCTGCCCGGCCATCAGCCAGCCCTGACTGGGCGCCAGTGCAGACAGGGCTGCACCGGCAATGCCCACCGGCGCGGCCGCCAGCACCGTGCGGCGCATGCCGTAGCGATCCAGCGCAATGCCCATGAGCAGCTGCGCCACGCCAAAGGAAAAGCCGAACAACCCGGCAAAGGCACCCAGCGACGAGGCCTGCAGGCCAAAGTCCGCCTGCAGACCCTGGGCCAGGATGGCGGTGGTGGTGCGGTAGGCCTGGCTGAGCGCAAAGCCAGACAGCAGGGCAAGCAGCATCACCCACAGCGGTTGAGTGCGGGAAGGAGTCAAGGGAATAACGAAGTCACGGAAGGAACGAGGGCGAGAGTGCAACGCGACCACTGCAATGCGATGGGCGCGGTTGTGGCGCGGTGTCAGTCCGCGGCCAGGCGCTGTTGCGCCCGGGCGTGGCGCAGCAGGGTTTGCTGCGCCTGCGCCAGCACTGGCGCATCCACCATGCGGCCATCGAGTACACAGACGCCACCACCAGCCAGCTGCAGCGCCTGCTGCACCCGCAGCGCGTGGGCCACGGCCACGTCGTCGGGGTCGAAGGCGGCATGCAGCACCGGCACCTGCGCCGGGTGAATGCACAGTTTGCCGCCAAAGCCCATGCGCCGCGCGCGCTCGGAGTCACGGGCCATGCGCTCGGGATTGCGCGTGTCCACCGTCACGCCGTCAATGGATGCGGCGAGTCCCGCGCGGCGCGATGCCAACACCAGTGCCATGCGCACGGGCAGCAGTTCTTCCTCGGTTTCTCCACAGGCCATGCCGGCATCGACCTGGAAGTCCAGGTGACCGAAGGCCAGGCGCACCACCTGCGGCGCGCCGGCCAGCGTGTCGGCTGCAGACAGGCCAGCCACGCTCTCGACCAATGGCACCAGCACGGCCTGCGGCCCGGCGGCCTGGGCCACGGCCTGCAGGGTGGCGTCACTTTCTGCCTTGGGCACCACGGCACCGGCTAGTCCCTGCGCCGTGAGCTGCGCCAGGGCTTGCAGGTCTGCCGAAAACCAGGGCGAGCCCTCGCTGTTGATACGCACCAGCAGGCGCGCACGCTGGGCGGGCTGCAATGCGGCCACTGCTTCGGCCAGGGCGGCGCGAGCGCGTTCCTTATCAGCGGGAGCTACGGCGTCCTCCCAGTCGGCGATCACCATGTCGGCTCCGCTGGCCAGGGCCTTGGGCAGCCGTTCGGGCTGGGTGGCGGGGACAAACAGGAAGGAACAGGCGTTGCGCACAAAATCAGTCATTGCAAATGGGTCTTTCAGGCGTATTCGGAGATCTCGATCAGGTTCTGGTCCGGGTCGCGCACGTAGACCGAGAGGATGCCGCCGCGCGTCCCGGTGCGCTGAACCGGGCCGCATTCAATGGCAACGCCGTGTTCGGCCAGGCGCTGCTGCACCTGGGCCAGCGGCACGGAGGCGATGAAGCACAGATCCAGCGCACCCGGCGTGGGGTGCAGGGCCTTGGGCTCGAACTCGCGGCCCTGAATGTGCAGGTTGATCTTCTGGCCGTTGAACACAAAAGCCTTGCGGCCCTCGCCAAAGGTCTGCAGTGTCATGCCGAGCACGGTGCAGTAAAAGTGCACGCAGTCCGCCTCATGGGCGGTCGTCAGAACAAGGTGGTCGAGCCGGTCGATCATGGGTTGCCTTGGGGTGATGCCCCCGGCCTGCTGCGTGCATGCCGGGGGCGATGCGGGTTACTCGGCGCTGACGCCGGCGGCCTTGATGACCTTGTCCCAGCGCGCCACCTCGGCCTCCAGGTGCTTGCGCAGCCCCTCGGGGGTGGCCTTGTCAGGCGAGACCAGGTCCGCGCTCAGTTCGGCAATGCGCTTTTTCACGTTCTCGTCCTTGATCGCCACGTTCAACGCCTTGTTGAGCTTGGCCATCACGTCCTTGGGCGTGCCCTTGGCCGCGTACATGCCGTGCCACACCTTCACGTCAAAGCCCTTGAGGCCCTGTTCGTCGAGCGTGGGGATATTGGGCATGGACGACAGGCGCTGCGGCGTGGTCACGCCGAAGACCTTGACGCGCTTGCCGTCCTGAATCACGGGCGCGGTCTGCGTGGTCTGGTCGCACAGCAGGTCCACCTGGCCGCCCATCAGGTCGTTCATGGCCGGGCCCGCACCCTTGTAGGGCACGGTGGTCAGCTTCACGCCCAGCTGGTGCATGAACAGCATGCCGCACAGCTGCGACACGGCACCAATGCCCGCGTTGGCCAGCGAAACCTTGTCCTGGTTCTTCTTCACGTAGTCCAGCAGCTCGGGGAAGGTGTTGGCGGGAAAGTCCTTGCGCGACAGCAGCGTCATGGGCACGTCCAGCACCTGGCCGATGTACTCGAAATCTTTGAGCGGGTCATAGGGCAGCTTCTTGTAGAGCGCCGGGGCCGTGGCCATGCCCATGTGGTGGATCAGGATGGTGTAGCCGTCGGGTTTGGACCGGACGATGCGCGCGGGCGCCAGCGTGCCGCCCGCGCCCACCGTGTTTTCCACCACCACCGTCTGGCCCAGCGACTGGCCCATCGGCACAGCCAGCAGGCGCGCCACCACGTCGGTGGGGCCGCCTGCGCTGTAGGGCACGACCAGGGTGACAGTCTTTTCGGGCCAGTCGGCGGCCAGTGCGTTGCCGCCCAGGGCCAGCGCGGCGCAGGCGGCAGCGATGGCGCCTGTGATGGCGCGGCGGGAAATCGGGGTGAAGGGTGCGGTCATGCGTTGTCTCCTAGTGGTTGTAATGAACGGGGCGTCGTCTGCGCCCCTGTCGGGTCATGGGCCGCGGCGGTTGCCGTGCCCGTTGATCAGCCCAGCAGGCGTTCCGTGCGGGGCCATTCCTGCACCCGCCACAAGCGCTGCACGGCGGCCTCGGCCTGCGCGGCAGGCACCGCACCGCCATAGGCCGCCAGGCGCAAGGCCTTGGCGGTGATTTCCTCGCGCGAGAGGGTGTTGCCGGGGTCGCCCTTGGGCTCGTCCACCCGGCCGTGCAGGGTGCGGCCGTCGGTCGTCTGCACGGTGACCTTGCCGATCCAGCGCTGCGGGTAGGCGGCGTCCACCTCGGGGTCCAGCGCCATGCGCACCTTCTCGCGCAGGGCCACCGTGTCCGGGGCGAGGAACTCGGCGTCGAATTCAGTCAAACCCGCATGGCCAAAGCGCGCCGCCAAGGCCAGCACCGTGCCCATGGAAAACTTGGACTGGTGCACCGTGGCGGGCGAGACCACCGGCCCCAGCACGTCGATGGCACCCTGGTGCACATGGCAGGTCACCTGCGCGATGTCGGCGGGCTGCAGGTTGTGCTCGCGCATCACCTGCTGCAGCGCGTCAGCGGCAGGGTGTGTGTGGCGGCACGAAGCATGCCACTTGAATGAGGTCTCGGCCGTGGCCCAGCGGGTGCCCAACCCGTCAGTCAGCTTGGCCGGGTTGGCGTCGGTGGACATGCCCGCAGCCAGGCCCTGCGGGCCGGTGAAGATGTCCTGCGCGCCGGTGAAACCGTCCTTGGCCAGGTAGGCCGACATCAGGCCGGCCGCAGCGGCGTGGGCCGTGTGCAGCTGCTTGCTGTCGGCCGCAGTGCGCAAGAACTCCCACAGCCCGGCCGACTGCGTGCCGGCCGAGCCAAAGGCGTGCTGCATCTGCGCAGGCGTCAGCTCCAGCAGGCGGCCCACGGCGGCGGCGGCCGCCAGCGTGCCGGCCGTGGCCGTGGTGTGGAACACCTTGTAGTGACTGCGGCCCAGAAATTCACCCACGCGGATGCCCACTTCGTAGCCGGCCACGCAGGCCGCCATGAGCTGCGCGCCACTCGCGCCAATGGCCTGCGCCACGGCCAGCGCGGGCGGGAAGACCACGGCCGCCGGGTGGAACACCGAGCCGTTGTGCACGTCGTCCTGCTCGGCCACATGCGCGGCGGCGGCATTGGCCAGCGCGGCCATCATGGGGGAGGTGGTGGCGCTACCGCCAATGACCTCGCTAGGACCAGCGGCGGGCCCCTGCGACAACGCAAAGCGCGTGATGCTGGCCACGGGCCGGGCCTGGCAGCCGGCCAGCACCGAGCCGAACCAGTCCACCCACAGGTCTTCGGCGCGGCGCTGCACGGGCGCGGGCACATCGCTCCATTGCAGCGTGGCGGCGAACTGGGCGAGGGGGTGGACGGTGGCTTGGATTTCTTGCTTCATTTCGGGCTCCAGCACAGACAACACAATCGTCTGCAGCTATGGTTTTTTATTTAGACGCTGAGCGTTTTTCGACCGTGACCGAAAGGTGCGTCAAAACGCATCGGATCTAGGCGCAAAACGCAGCCATAGCTCGGGCTATGGCGAGTATTTGCAACGACGAGCCGGTGTGTTTTGGCGTGCAAGGCGGGCATGGATGAAAGACTCTCAGCCTCTTAGATGGCTTGCGGTGCCTGCAGTGCGTCGACCTGCTCGGCGCTCCAGCCCAGCTCGGCCAGGATGGCGGCGTTGTGCTGGCCCACGGCCGGCACGGCGTCCATGCGGTAGTCGAAAGCGCTGTTCACACCGGGCGGCAGCAACGCGGGCACCTCGCCCGCCGGCGTGCCCACGGTGCGCCAACGCTGGCGCGCCTGCAGTTGCGGGTGCGCCCACAGGTCGGCCATGTCATTGACACGCGCGTTGGCAATGCCGGCGGCATCCAGACGCTCGACCACCTGGGCGGCGGTCAGCACCGAGAAGCACTGCACGATGAGCGCCTGCAGCGCGTCGCGGTGGGTATTGCGCTGTGCGTTGCTGTCAAAGCGGGGGTCCGTCGCCACTTCGGGGCGCTGCAGCACGGTGTCGCAAAAGGCTTTCCACTCGCGCTCGTTCTGCAGGCCCAGCATCACCGTTCCGCTGTCACCAATGGCTTGGCCGGCCACAAACGGCCCGTAGGGGTAGATGCTGGCGTGCGACGCGCCGGTGCGCGGCGGCGGCGGAGCGCCGTCGTAGGCGTAGTACATCGGGTAACCCATCCACTCGCCCATAGCTTCGAGCATGGACACATCGATATGGCTGCCCTCGCCCGTCTTGCCGCGCAGCAGCAGGGCCGACAGGATGTTGGTGTAGGCGTACATGCCCGCGGCGATGTCGGCCACCGAGATGCCGGATTTGCTCGGCGTCTCGGGCGTGCCGGTGACGGACAGGAACCCCGCCTCACTCTGGATCAGCAGGTCGTAGGCCTTCTTGTCGCGGTACGGCCCGTCGGCGCCGTAGCCGCTGATGTCGCAGACGATGAGCCGGGGGTTGTGCGCCTTCAGTGCCTCATGCGACAGCCCCATGCGCGCGGCCGCGCCGGGTGCGAGGTTCTGCACCAGCACATCGGCCGTCTTGAGCAGTTGCAGCAGCGCGGCCTTGGCCTGCGGCTGCTTCACGTCGAGCGCCAGACTTTCCTTGTTGCGGTTGAGCCAGGTGAAGTGGGACGACTGGCCCTTCACCCGCTGGTCGTAGCCGCGCGCGAAGTCGCCGCTGCCGGGACGCTCGACCTTGATGACGCGCGCGCCCAGATCGGCCAACTGTCGCGTGCAAAAAGGCGCGGCGACCGCATGTTCCAGCGAGACGACGATGATGCCGTCGAGGGGGCGGATGGTTTTTGTCATGAGTCAGTCGTTCCCTGCATGAACGCGGTGAGCGGCGCTTGCGACCGGCACAACCCAACCTCAGGGACACCGAGGAAGGGCCGCCCCGCACCGAGGGTGTCGTCCCCCTCCCGCGAAGCGAGAGAGGGTGAAGGCGCGCAGCGACTCAGGGGGTGTTGCATTTAAAACGAACGCGGCAAACCGAGAATGTGTTCGGCCACGTAGCTGTAGATCATGTTGGTCGAAATAGGCGCCACCTGGTACAGGCGGGTTTCGCGGAATTTGCGCTCGATGTCGTATTCGCAAGCAAAGCCAAAGCCGCCGTGGGTCTGCATGCAGACGTTGGCCGCTTCCCAGCTGGCCTTGGCGGCGAGGTACTTGGCCATGTTGGCCTCGGCACCCGCGTTCTGGTGCGCATCGATCTTCTCGCAGGCCTTCCAGCGCATCAGGTTGGCGGCTTCCAGCTCGATGAAAGCATCGGCAATCGGAAACTGCACGCCCTGGTTCTGGCCGATGGGGCGGTTGAACACCACGCGCTCGTTGGCGTACTTGGTGGCGCGGTCGATGAACCAGTAGCCATCGCCAATGCACTCGGCGGCAATCAAGGTGCGCTCGGCGTTCAGGCCGTCCAGCAGGGTCTTGAAGCCCTTGCCTTCCTCGCCCAGCAGCGCGTCCTCGGGGATTTCGAGGTTGTCGAAGAACAGCTCGTTGGTCTCGTGGTTGACCATGTTCAGGATGGGGCGCACGGTGAGGCCGTTGCCAATCGCCGTCTTCAGGTCGATCAGGAAGCACGACAGGCCTTCGGACTTTTTCTTCACCTGGTCGGCGGGCGTGGTGCGGGCCAGCAAAATCATCAGGTCGCTGTGCTGGATGCGCGAGATCCACACCTTTTGCCCGTTGATGACCCAGCGGCCATCCTTCTTCACCGCCGTGGTCTTGAGCTTGGTGGTGTCGCTGCCGGTGGTGGGCTCGGTCACGCCCATGGACTGGATGCGCAACTCGCCCGAGGCGATCTTGGGCAGGTACAGGTCTTTTTGCGCTTGCGAGCCGCTGCGCACGATGGCGTTCATCACGTACATCTGGCCGTGGCAGGCGCCCGAGTTGCCGCCGCAGCGGTTGATTTCTTCCATGATGACCGAGGCCTCGGCCATGGTCAGGCCCGAGCCGCCGTATTCCTGCGGGATCAACGCGGCCATCCAGCCAGCCTTGGTGAGGGCATCGACAAACTCCTCGGGGTAGCCGCGGGCCTCATCGACTTTGCGGAAATATTCGTCGGGGAACTGGACACAAAGGGCGCGCACGGCGTCGCGGATTTCCTGGTATTGGTCGGGCTGATGGATCATGGTGGCTTTCAAGTGTTTTTAGGCTTTAGCGCTTACGTAGCAAGCGTTAGCAGCTATTGATTTGGTAGTTTTCAGGCCAGCGTGGCCGTGCCTTGCATGGTCAGCCAGCCCTCGTGGTCCTGGGCCCAGAGCTCCACGGCCTTGCCGTCGGCCGACGGCTTGCCGTGCACGCTGAAGGGGTGCAGGTCGAAGGTGGGACGCACGGCGCGGAAGTCGAAGGTGGCCACCTGCGCCCCGGGAAGGCTGCGGCGCAGCAGGTCCAGCAGCAGCGTGGAAATCAGCGGGCCATGCACGATCAGGCCGGGGTAGCCCTCGACCTCGGTCACGTACTTGCGGTCGTAGTGGATGCGGTGGCCGTTGAAGGTGAGCGCCGAGTAGCGGAACAGCAGCACGTCGTCGGGTGTGATGCTGCGCGACCACACAGCCTGGCCGTCCAGCGGCGGTTTTTGCGGCGCGGGTGCGGCCTCGCCGGGCTGGGCGGCGGAGCGATAGACGATATCGTGCTCTTCGGTCAGCGCCAGGCCCTGCGCATTGCGCAGCTGGTGCTCTACCAGCACGAACAGCAGCTCGCCCGAACGCCCCGACTTGTGCTGGATGGACTGGATGGTGGATGTGCGCTGCACCTCCTGGCCCACGCGCAACGGGTTGGTGGCCTCCCAACGCAGGCGCCCCCCCGCCCACATGCGGCGCGGCAGCGGCACGGGCGGCAGAAAGCCCCCGCGCTTGGGGTGCCCGTCGGGGCCGATCTCGCTCTGGCGCGCATGCGGCAGAAAGTACAGCCAGTGCCACAGCGGAGGCAGGTCGGTGCCGGCGGCCGGCGCCGGGTCGTCACGGTCCAGCGTGGCCGCTAGCGCCGCCACAGGCATGGCCGTAAGGGTGTCGCTCAGGGTTTCGCTTTGGCCCTGCCAAGTCTGCAGGTGCG
This sequence comes from Acidovorax sp. JHL-3, assembly GCF_000526295.1. NCBI lineage: Bacteria > Pseudomonadati > Pseudomonadota > Betaproteobacteria > Burkholderiales > Comamonadaceae > Acidovorax > Acidovorax sp. JHL-3. The sequence continues at coordinate 913,840 of NZ_JAFU01000001.1, read as the reverse complement.
CGAGCAGGGTGTTGTCAATGGTGGTCTCTGTCATGGCCGCCATCGTGCGGTCTGGCGGGCGCCGGTGCAATCCGCGTTTGTGGAAGCGTGTCTTCGGCGCCCATGAAGCCCCTGCCCTTGCGCCGCTGCTTTCATGGGGCCGAAGCCTGCCCTTGCGATTGCCGAATAGCGCACCGGGGACTTTGCGCTCATGCTCGCAGCCATTGATTTCCATATCGCTAACGAAGGACGACAGACATGACGCAAAAAATGGTGCAGGACAAGGTATTGGTGGTCACAGGGGCTGGCGGCGGCATCGGGCGCGACATGGCGCTGGCCCTGGCGGCGGCCGGCGCCAAGGTGGTGGTGAATGACATCGGCACATCCACCACGGGCGAGGGCACGGACGCCGGCCCCGCGCAGAAGGTGGTCGATGAGATCAAGGCCGCTGGCGGCCAGGCCGTGGCCAACATGGACAGCGTGGCCGAGTCTGCTGCCGCCGGCCGCATCATCCAGTGCGCGCTGGACCACTTCGGCCGCATCGACGGCGTGGTGAACAACGCGGGCATCCTGCGCGACCGGTTCTTTCACAAGATGAGCCTGGACGAGTGGGACGCCGTGATCAAGGTGCACCTGTACGGCAGCTATTTCATGGCGCGCGCCGCCGCCAATCACTTCAAGGAACAGGAAAGCGGTGCCTTCGTGCACATGACTTCCACCTCGGGCCTGATCGGCAACCTGGGCCAGGCCAATTACAGCGCCGCCAAGCTGGGTCTGACGGCACTGTCCAAGAGCATTGCGCTGGACATGCAAAAGTTCAACGTGCGCTCCAACTGCATCGCACCGTTTGCCTGGAGCCGCATGATCGGCTCCATCCCCACCGACACGCCCGAGCAGCAGGCGCGCGTGGCCAAGATTCAGCAGATGACGCCCAACAAGATCGCTCCGCTGGCCGTCTACCTGCTGTCCGACCAGGCCAAGGACGTGAACGCCCAGGTGTTTGCCGTGCGCAACAACGAAATCTTCCTGATGAGCCAGCCGCGCCCCCTGCGCTCGGTGCACCGCAGCGAGGGCTGGACGCCCGAGTTCATCGCCGAGCACGGCATGCCGGCGCTCAAGGCCTCGTTCGTGCCGCTGGACCGCTCGGCCGACGTGTTCAGCTGGGACCCGGTGTGATGGCGACAACCCCCTGTGGCGCTTCGCGCCTTCCCCCTTCTCTCTGCGCGCTACGCGCTCCGGGAAGGGGGACGCAGCCCTCGCTGCGGGGCGGCCCTTGCTCGGCTGCCCTGGTGGGGGGCGCGCCAGTGCCGCATGGCGTGCTGGCAATACACAACCGGACGGATGACTGAGATGGCGATCGACTACCACCACCTGAAGGCGCGCGACTTTGGCCTGATCCGCCAGACGTACACCGAACGCGACACCATGCTCTATGCGCTCAGCCTCGGGCTGGGCAACGACCCGCTCGATGCTGCTGCGCTGCCGTTCGTCTATGAAGGGCTGGAGGGCGGCCTGCGTGCCCTGCCTACGCAGGCCGTGGTGCTGGGTTACCCCGGTTTCTGGGCGCGTGAACCCGACACGGGCATCGACTGGGTCAAGCTCATGCACGGTGAGCAGCGCGTGCGCTGGCACCGGCCGCTGCCCGCCAGCGGCGCCGTGGTGGGCAAGAACCGCGTCACGCACCTGATCGACAAGGGTGAGGGCAAGGGCGCCATCCTGATCATCGAGCGGCAGCTGGAAAGCGAGGCCGGCGAATTGCTGGCCACGCTGCAGCAGGTGACCTTTTTGCGCGGCGACGGCGGCTACAGCCAGCTGCGCGGCGGCCAGCCCAGCGACGCGCCGCTGCCGGCGCTGCAGCCCACGCCCGAAGACCGTGCGCCCGACTTCACCGACACCCAGACCACCCGCCCCGAAGCGGCGCTGCTGTACCGCCTGATGGGCGACTTCAACCCGCTGCACGCCGACCCGGCAGTGGCGGCCAAGGCGGGCTTCGAGCGCCCCATCCTGCATGGCCTGGCCAGCTACGGCCTGGTGGCCCACGCGGTGCTGCGCCAGTGCGCCGGGGGCGACCCCGCGCGCCTGAAGGCGCTGGACATCCGCTTCGCCGCGCCGGTGTACCCCGGCGAGACGCTGGTCACCGATATCTGGCGCGTGCCGGGTCAAGCGGGGCAATTTCATTTGCGCGCCCGCGTGGCAGAGCGCGACAAGGTGGTGATGAGCCACGGATTTGCCGAGCTGGCATGAACTATCAAAAGGTGAGCTAGCAGCGCTTGCTGTGAAAGCGCTACAGCCCATTTTGACTATAAAAATCCAGGAGAACGCCATGAGCGCACCCCCCGTGTTGACCGCCGTGCTGGACGGCATCGGCACCATCACCCTGAACCGCCCCGAGGCGCGCAACGCCCTCAGCATGGACATGCGCCCGGCCCTGGCCGCCGCCATTGCACAGATGCGTGACGACGCGCAGGTGCATACCGTCATCCTCACCGGCGCGGGCGGCGCCTTCTGCTCGGGCGGCGACATCTCGGCCATGCAGGACCCCAGCCGCACCGGACTGACGTTTCGCAACGGCATGCGCGAGCTGCACCAGTGGTTCCCCGAGCTGGTGAACCTGGAAAAGCCCGTGATCGCCGCCGTGGACGGCCCCGCCTTTGGCGCCGGCCTCAGCCTGGCGCTGGCGGCCGACTTCGTGCTGGCCACGCGCCGGGCCAAGTTTTGCGCCGTGTTCGGCCGTATCGGCCTGGTGCCCGATCTGGGTGCCCTGCACCTGCTGCCGCGCATCGTGGGCCACCAGAAAGCCAAGGAGCTGGTGTTTACCGCGCGCACCGTGGATGCCGCAGAGGCCAAGCAGCTGGGCATGGTCTACGACATCGTCGATGACGCCGCCGCCCTGACCGAGGCTGCACAGGCCCTGGCGCAGCGCTTCGGCCAGGCGTCCACGGCCGCCATCGGCATGGCCAAGACCATCATGAACCAGTCCTTCGAGAGCGACGCGCGCACCATCGCCGAACTGGAGTCCTACGCCCAGGCCATGTGCCGCGGCTCGGCCTACCACCAGGACGCGGTGCAGCGCTTCAAGGCCAAGGAGCCATTGCGCTTCGACTGGGACAAGAAGTGACTGCCCCCCTGAGTCGCCTGCGGCGCCATCCCCCCAGGGGGACGCCGCCCGTGCGGCGGGGCGGCCCTTGCACGGCGGCCCTCGCCTGGGTCGCGCCAGTTTCACGCGGCGCGGGCGCGACGCAGCACCGCGGAGAATTGACATGAGCCTGCTGGCCCAGCAACTGCAGGCCCTGATCCGCCCCGGCGACACGCTGTGGTGGGGCCAGGCCACGGCCGAGCCGCTCACGCTCACGCGGGCGCTGGTGGAACATCGCCATGCGCTGGCACAGGGCGGGCGGCTGCGGGTGTTCGTAGGCATCGGCGCATCAGACACGCTGCAGCCCGAACAGGCCGACGTCATCGATTTTTTTGGCTACGCCGCGGGTGGACCACACCGCCGCCTGGCAGAAGCCGGCGTGCTCGACATCCTGCCCAGCCATTACTCGCACCTGCCCGGCCTGATCCGCGCCGGCGTGCTGCCCGCCGACGTGGTGCTGCTGCAGGTCTCGCCACCCGACGATCAGGGCCGCTACAGCCTGGGCCTGGCGCAGGAATACCTGCCCGCCGCGCTGGAGCAGGCGCGCGTAGTGATTGGCGAGGTCAACCCCGCCATCCCCTGGACCCACGGCGGCGTGCACCTGCAGGCCCGCGATTTCGCGCTGCTCATCGACGCCGAGCATCCGCCACTGGAACAAGGCCGCGCCGCGCCCGGTCCGGTGGAGCAGGCCATCGCACGCCATGTCGCCGCGCTGATCGAGGACGGCGCCACGCTGCAGCTGGGCATAGGCAACCTGCCCGAGGCCGTGCTGGCCGCGCTGCATAGCCACCGCGACCTGGGCCTGCACAGCGGTGCGGTGGGCGACGGCATCGCCGCCCTGGCCGAGGCCGGTGTGCTGACCAACGCGAAGAAGAGCCTGGACACCGGCATGGGCATTGGCGGCATCCTGATGGGCAGCGAGAAAGTGCGCCGCTGGGCGCACCGCAACCCCCAGTTTGCATTGCGCGGCACCGACTACACCCACGACCCCGAGGTGCTCGCTGCCAGCCACCAACTGGCCGCCATCAACGCGGCCATCGAGGTGGACCTGACCGGCCAGATCAACGCCGAGGTGGCCGCCGGTGTGTATGTGGGTGCCGTGGGCGGTGCGGTCGACTTTTTGCGCGGCGCAGCGCGCAGCCGCGGCGGCCTGCCCATCGTGGCGCTGCCCGCCACCGCCAAAGGCAAGACCCGCATCGTGGCCCGGCTGTCGGGCCCGGTGAGCACGCCGCGCAGCGACGCGGGCCTGATCGTCACCGAGCATGGCGTGGCCGACCTGCGCGGCCAGACGCTGTCGCGCCGCGTGCGCCGGCTGATCGACATTGCCGCCCCTGAACACCGTGAGGACCTGGAACGCCAGGCCCACGAGGCGCTGCGCCATTGCGGCGCGGCATTTAGTCAAACTTTATAGCTACTAGCGCTTATCAGATAAGCGTTAGAAGCCATTTTTCCTGATTAGCGACATACCTTAGATATCTTGCCCCATCCGTTCGGGCTGAGCCTGTCGAAGCCAGGGCACTGTTTTGGCACGGCCCTTCGACAAGCTCAGGGCGAACGGGGTTGGTCTGAGGCATGCACCTAATCACGCCATTTTTATTCATATTTCAAGGAGAACCACCATGCGCAGAGCCGCCATAGTCACCCCTGTTCGCACCCCCGTCGGCACCTTCGGCGGAAGCTTGCGGCCCGTACCCGTCGAGGAACTGGCGGCCACCACGGTGCGCGCCGTGGTGCAGCGCAGCGGCATCGACCCCGCGCGCATCGACGACGTGGTCATGGCCCAGTCTTATGCCAACAGCGAAGTACCTTGCGTGGGCCGCTGGGCCGCGCTGCAGGCGGGGCTGCCGGTGTCGGTGCCGGGCATGCAGCTGGACCGGCGCTGCGGCGGCGGCCTGCAGGCCATCGTCACGGCCGCGATGATGGTGCAAAGCGGCGCTGCCGACGTGGTGATCGCTGGCGGCGTGGAGAGCATGAGCAACATCGAGTACTACAGCACCGACATGCGCTGGGGCGCACGCTCTGGCAATGTGCGCTTTTTTGACCGCCTGGAGCGCGGGCGCGAGCGCTCGCAGCCGGTGGAACGCTTCGGCAAGATCTCGGGAATGATTGAGACCGCCGAGAACCTGGCGCGCGACTACGGCATCACGCGCGAGGCGGCCGACGCCTACGCCTTGCGCAGCCACCAGCGCACGGCGGCCGCCTGGGCTGCGGGGCGCTTCAATGATGAAATCGTCCCCGTGTCGGTGCCCCAGCGCAAGGGCGACCCGGTTGTTTTCAGCAAGGATGAAGGATTTCGCGCGGATATCACGGCCGAGAGCCTGGGCAAGCTGCGTGTGCTGTTGCCCAACGGCACGGTCACGGCGGGCAATGCCAGCCAGCAAAACGATGCGTCAGCCGCCTGCCTGATCGTCGCCGAGGACAAGCTGGCCGAACTGGGCCTCACCCCCATGGCCACGCTGGTGGGCTGGGCGGCGGCGGGCTGCGAGCCCTCGCACATGGGCATCGGCCCGGTGCCGGCCGTCAAGAAGCTGCTGGCGCGGTTGAACCTCAAGATAGACGACATGGACCTGGTGGAGCTCAACGAGGCTTTCGCCTGCCAGGTGCTGTCGGTGCTCAAGGGCTGGGAATGGCAGGACCAAGAGGCCATCGCGCACAAGCTCAACGTCAACGGCTCGGGCATCTCGCTGGGCCACCCCATCGGCGCCACCGGCGTGCGCATCCTGGCCACGCTGCTGCACGAACTGCAGCGCCGCAAGGGCCGCTACGGGCTGGAAACCATGTGCATCGGCGGCGGCCAGGGCATTGCGGCGGTGTTCGAGCGAATCTGAAACAACCCCCTGAGGCGCTGCGCGCCTTCCCCCTTCTCTCTGCGCGCTTCGCGCTCCGGGAAGGGGTACGCAGCCCTCGCTGCGGGGCGGCCCTTGCTCGGTTGCCCTGATCTCACGGTGCGCAAGTTTCATGCATCGCGGGTGACGCGCAGCGCAATAGGTCACTGACGTACCGTCCTAAGAAGACCTGAACCCTGGCTTTGGCAAAAGCAGATTCCCACGGCGCTGGTTGAAGTTCACCATCGCTGTCTACAAGACCTATCGGAGACAAACCATGCATTCTTCCCACCGCCGCCTTGCCATTGCCGCCCTGGCCCTGGCGCCCCTCGCTTTGGCCATGTCCCCCGCCGCTGCCCAGGACACGCAGCCCGTGCGGCTTATCGTCGGCTACTCTGCCGGGGGCCCCGTTGACCAGGGCGCGCGCCTGTTTGGCCAGGCGCTGTCCAAGGAGCTGGGCGTGCCAGTCATGGTGGAAAACAAGACCGGCGCCAACGCCACCATTGCCGGCAACGAGGTGGTGCGCGCCAAGCCCGATGGCACGACGCTGTGGTTTGCCGCCAGCCCCACCATCACCATCACCCCCAACGTAATGACCAAGATGCCGTTCGACCCGGCCAAAGACCTGGCGCCGGTGGCACCCATCCTGAGCTACTACAACGTGCTCGTCGTCAACAACAGCGAGCCCTACAAGAACGTACGCGAGCTTGTGGCCCATGCCAAGGCCAACCCCGGCAAGCTGGCCTACGGTTCGGCCGGCGTGGGCGGTTCCAACCACCTGGGTGCGCTGCTGTTTGCCAATCGCAGCGGCATCGAGATGAACCACATCCCCTACAAGGGCAACGCACCGGCAATGACCGACGTCATCGGCGGCCAGCTCAACATGATGCTGGACATCATCAGCACGGCCAGCACCTACATCCAAAGCAACAAGGTGCGCGCCCTTGCCGTCACCTCGCCGCAGCGCAATGCCTCGCTGCCCGACGTGCCCACCTTCGCCGAGTCAGGCATCGAGGGCCTCAAGGGCTTTGACGTGGGCGGCTGGTACGGCGTCTATGGTCCCAAGGGCATGGCGCCTGAACTGGTGGCAAAGCTCAACAAGGCCGTCAATGCCGCCCTGGCCCAGCCGGATCTGAAAAAGCGCTTCAAGGAACTGGGCTACGACGAATGGACAGGCAGCCCCCAGAAACTGGCCGAGCGCGCCGCCAAGGAGCGCGCCATGTGGGCCACGGTGACCCAGGGCATCGTGGTCGATTGAGCCCGGCTTCATGACCGAACGCATCCACCACCTGCTGGACCGCTGGCTGGCCGAGGCACCGCAGCGGCCCTTCATTCACCTGCCCGATGGCCGCAGCCTGAGCTTTGCCGACCTGGGTGCGCTTACCGAGACGGCCGAGGCCGAACTGCGTGCGCTGGACGTGCGCCCCGGCGATCGCGTGCTGGTCGTGGCCGAGAATTGCCCTGAGCATGCCGCGCTGATCCTGGCCTGCAGCCGCGTGGGTGCCTGGTCCTGCGGCGTGAATGCGCGCATGGCGCCCGCCGAGATCGACGCCTTCGCCGCCAAGGCCGACGCGCGCGTGGTGTTTTTCACGGCCGCAGCGTCCCGCAGCGCCGCCGCGCATGCACAGCGCTTCGCCGCGGTGGACTCGGCCCTGCCGGGCATGCAGCACAGCCCCGTGCGCGCGGATGCGCAGCCCGAATCTGGCGCGCTGCGCGACGCGGTGGCGGCGCTCATCTTCACCTCCGGCACCACCGGTGAGCCCAAGGGCGTGATGTTGACGCACGACGCGCTGATCCACTTCGCGCGCGTTTCCGGAACCTCGCGCGCGCTGGGTCCACAGGACCGCAGCTACGCCTTCGTGCCCATGACGCACATCTTCGGGCTGGGCACGGTGCTGATCAGCTCGCTGCTGGCGGGTGCCCAACTCGTCATGCGCCCGCAGTTCGACCCGGACGACCTGCTCGATGCGCTGGCCCATCATGGCGTGTCGCAGCTGCAGGGTCCGCCCGCGCTGTTCTCGCGCCTGCTGGCCCATCTGCAGGAGCGCGGCATCCAGCGGCCCGAGGCGCCGGCGCTGCGTTATCTCTACTCCGGCGCTGGCCCCCTGGATCTGGCGTTGAAACAACGCGTAGAGGCGGCTTTCGGCCAGGCGCTGCACCACGGCTACGGCCTGTCGGAATATGCGGGTTCGGTGCACCTGACGCGCCTTGGCGAGCAGCGTCCGGACACCAGCGCCGGCTACGCGGTGGCCGAGGCCGAAGTGCAGGTCACCGACCCGGCCACGGGCCAGCCGCTGCCGCTGGGCGAACGCGGTGAGCTGTGGATCCGCGGCCGGGGCCTCATGCCCGGCTACTTCCGCGACCCGGCGGCGACAAACGCCGTGATGCGCGAAGGCGGCTGGTACGCCAGCGGCGACCTGGGCGAGATGCATGCTGACGGCGCGCTGTTTGTCGTGGGGCGCCTGAAGGAAATGATCATCCGCTCGGGCTTCAACGTGTATCCAGCCGAGGTGGAGACGGCGCTCAACACCCATCCGAGCGTCCAGCGCTCAGCGGTGGTGGGCCGCACCGTGGACGACGGCAACGAGGAGATCGTGGCTTTTGTCGAACTGCGCCCCGGAGCCGCGCTGGATGCGGATGCCGTGCAGGCGCACCTGCGCGACCTGCTGGCGCCCTACAAGCGCCCTTCCCACATCGTTGCCCTGACCGAACTGCCGACCAACACCAACGGCAAGGTCCTCAAGCGCACCTTGAGAGATCAGGCCCTGACCCTGACAACCTGAACTACAGGAGACAAAGCATGCATTCCTCGACCTCACGCCGCAGCTTCATTGCAGGCAGCCTGCTCGCCGCCGCCCATCCGCTGGCGGCATTCGCTTCCGAGCCGTGGCCCAGCCGGCCCGTGCGCTTCATCGTGCCGTTTCCGCCAGGCGGCCCGGTGGACACCACGGCCCGCGTGTTCAGCCAGAAGCTGTCCGAGATCTGGAAGACACCCACCGTGATCGATAACCGCGCGGGCGCGGGCGGTGTGGTTGGCGCAACGGCCGCCGCCAAGGAGGCACCCGACGGCTACGGGCTGTTCGTGGGCGCCATCCACCATTCAGTCAACCCGTCGCTGATGGGCAAGCTGCCCTACGACATCGAAAAGGACTTCGCGCCGATCAGCTTCGCTGCCATGTTTCCGGTGTTCATCGTGGCGCATCCGTCGGTGCCGGCCAACACCATCCAGGAACTGATCGCTCTGGCGAAGAAGGGCACGCCGCTGGCCTATGGCTCCTCGGGCAACGGCGGCGGAACGCACCTAGCGGGCGAGCTGTTCAACATGGAGGCCGGCACCAAGCTGCAGCACATTCCCTACAAGGGCAGCGCCCCGGCCATGAACGACCTGCTGGGTGGTCAGGTGCAGCTGATGTTCAGCGACGCGCCCACCGCGCTGCAGCACATCAAGTCCGGCCGCATCAAGGTGCTGGGCGTGGCCAGCCGCAAGCGTTCCTCCATGCTGCCCGATGTGCCCACCGGCGTGGAATCCGGCCTGCCCGGCTACGAGGCCTATTCCTGGGCTGCACTGTTCGCGCCCGCCAAGACACCGCAGGCCGTGCTGGACAAGATCAACGCCGACTTCAACACCGCGATGAAAGACCCGGATGTGCGCCGCCGCCTGCTGGAGGCCGGCGCCGAGGCCGACCCAGGCACGCAGGAGCAGATGCGCCAGCGCCTGCGCGGTGAACTGGACAAGTGGGCCAAGGTCATCAAGACCGCGGGGATCACGCCGGGCTGATTCCGCGGCGAAGGCGCCCTTTCAGATTGTCGAATTGAATTGAGGCCGTGACGAGTGCATGCTGCATCTCTTACTGCGAAGTCTTTCAAAAAAACCATGCACCTGAGCGCACAAACCCACTACCAGGCCGAGCTAGACGCCGGCCGCTTTTGCCTGCAGCAATGCCCGCAGTGCCAGAACCATGTCTTCACGCCACGCGAACTGTGCCCGCACTGCGGCGCCAGCCCGCTGCGCTGGGTGCGCGCAAGCGGCCTGGGCACCGTTTATTCCGCCACCACCATCGCACGCAAGGCGGACGCCGGCGGCAACTACAACGTGGCCTTGATCGACCTGGACGAAGGCGTGCGCATGATGAGCCGCGTTGAGAGCTTGGCGCCCGAAGCGGTACACATCGGCATGCGCGTGCAGGCCCATGTGGCGCAAAAGGACGGACGGGGTCTGGTGCTATTCCAGCCCGCAGCACCAGGAGGTGCCGCATGAGCCGCACTCCGCAATCCCACCTGGACGCCGCCGCCGTGAATCGCCCCCTGCGTGGACGCGTGGCCATCGCCGGCGCCGCCACCTATGGCTGCGGCGAGGCGCCCGGCATGGACGACATGACGCTGCTGGTGCGCGCCGCGCACGCGGCCGTGGCCGACGCGGGCTTGACCATGCAGGACATCGACGGCCTGGCCACCTGCAGCGTCAACGCCAGCATGTGGACCATGCCGGTCATCGAGCACCTCGGCATCAACCCGACCTACGTGGACGGCACCATGATCGGCGGCAGCAGCTTCATCGCCCACCTGCTGCCGGCGATTCGCGCGCTGGAGGCGGGCCAGTGCAAGGCCGTGCTGGTGTGTTACGGCAGTGCGCAGCGCTCCGCCACCTTCGGCCGCAAGGAAGGCGTGGCTGCCCGGCGCTATCTGGACCCACAGCCCTACGAGCACCCCTATGAGCCAGTGTTGCCCGTCGCCGCCTACGCGCTGGCCGCCGCGCGCCACATGCATGAATTTGGCACCACGCGTGAGCAGCTGGCCGAGGTGGCCGTGGCCGCACGTGCCTGGGCCCAAAAGAACCCCGAGGCATTCATGCGCGACCCGCTCACGATCGAGGACGTGCTCTCGGCCCGCCCGATCGCCAGCCCGCTCACCGTGCGCGACTGCTGCCTGGTGACGGACGGCGGCGGCGCCATCGTGCTCACCCGTGCCGAGCGTGCGCGCGACCTGCCCAACCCTCCCGTCTATGTGCTGGGCAACGCCACGGCCATCTGGAACCGCCAGATCTCGTGCATGCCCGACCTGACCACGACGGCGGCCGCGCAGTCCGGCGCCCAGGCCTTCGCCATGGCAGGGCTCCGCGCGGCCGACATGGACATGGCGCAGGTGTACGACGCCTTCACCATCAACACCATCCTGTTCCTGGAAGACCTGGGCTTTTGCGCCAAGGGCGAGGGCGGAGCCTTCGTACAAGGCGGCGGCATCGCGCCCGGCGGGCGCCTGGCCGTCAACACCAATGGTGGTGGCCTGTCCTGCGTGCACCCGGGCATGTACGGCATCTTTGCGCTGATCGAGGCCGTGCGCCAGTTGCGCGGCGAAGCGGGCGCACGCCAGCTGAACCAACACCGCACGGCCGTGGTGCATGGCAACGGCGGCACGCTGTCGAGCCAGTCCACCGCCGTGCTCGGCACGGCCGAAACCCTCTGACCCTGAATATCGAGAAAAGAAAGTACCTCCGCCATGATCCGCGACCCAGAAACCCTTGAAGCCCTGCTCGACAGCGTGCGCCGCTTTGTGCGCGAGCGCCTGGTGCCAGCAGAGAACGAAGTGTCCGAGACCGACGAGATTCCAGAGGCCATCGTGCAGGAGATGCGCAACCTTGGCCTGTTCGGAATGACCATTCCCGAGAAGTTCGGTGGTCTGGAGCTGACGATGGAGGAAGAGTGTCGTGTGCTGCTGGAGCTGTGCCAGACCGCACCGGCCTTCCGCTCCATCATCGGCACCACGGTGGGCATTGGCTCGCAGGGCATCCTGATGGACGGCACGCCTGAGCAGCAGGCCGAGTGGCTGCCCAAGCTGGCCACGGGCGAGGTGATTGCCTCGTTCGCGCTGACCGAGCCAGAAGCCGGATCGGACGCCGCCTCGCTGCGCACCACGGCCATCCGCGACGGCGACCACTACATCGTCAACGGCACCAAGCGCTACATCACGAACGCTCCGCACGCCGGCATGTTCACGCTGATGGCGCGCACTAACCCGCAGGACAAGGGCGCGGGCGGCGTGTCGTCTTTCATCGTGGACGCCAAGACGCCGGGCATCAGCTTTGGCAAGTACGACAAGAAGATGGGCCAGCGCGGCGCCCATACCTGCGACGTGATCTTCGATAACGTGAAAGTGCCGGCAGGCAATCTGATCGGCCTGCAGGAGGGCCGCGGCTTCAAGACCGCAATGAAGGTGCTGGAAAAAGGCCGCATCCACATCGCCGCGGTGGCCGTGGGCGTGGCCAAGCGCATCCTGCGCGATGCGCTGCAGTACGCGCTGGAGCGCAAGCAGTTCGATCAACCGATCTGCGACTTCCAGCTGGTGCAAGCCATGCTGGCCGACAGCCAGGCAGAGCTGTACGCGGCCGAGTGCATGACACTCGACGCCGCGCGGCGCCGCGACGATGGACACAACGTCTCCACCGAGGCCTCGTGCGCCAAGATGTTCGCCACCGAGATGTGCGGCCGCGTGGCCGACCGCGCGGTGCAAATCCTGGGTGGCGCGGGCTACATGGCCGAGTACGGCATCGAGCGCTTCTACCGCGACGTGCGCCTGTTCCGCCTGTACGAGGGCACGACGCAGATCCAGCAGATCATCATCGCGCGCAACATGGTGCGCGAGGCACGCAACGCATGAGCATCCCGGCCGGTCCCAAGGCTCAGAGCGCCGCAGCCCCTCAGGGCGAAGTGACTCCCGTGAGCGAGGCGGCAGGGCCGGTGGACCGCAGCGCCTTCATGCGGCTCATCGGCGCCACGCAGGTGCCGGCGCCTCAGGGCAAGGTGCATGTGCGCCTGCCCCACCTGCGCGAGGAACTGCTCAACCAGCTGCCGGCCGCGCATGGCGGCGTGATCATGGCCTTGCTCGATTCGGTGATGTCGCGCGCTGCGGGCGAAGTGCCGGATGCGCCTTCGCAGACTGCCGTGACCGTGGAGATGAGCAGCCGCTTCCATCGTCCGGCACGTGGCGCGCTGCTGGCGGAGGGCTGGGTGGTGCACGCCACGCGCAGCCTGTGCAGCTGTGCGGGCCAGCTGCTCGACGAGCAGGGCCAGGTGGTGGCCACGGCCAGCGGCACCTTCAAGTACTGGCTGGCGCCGGTGACCTGGAAATCAATCGAATGAAAATCAAGTGAAATGTGGCTGAAGCGCTTATCTGGCAAGCGCTAACAGCTATTATTAAAAGAGCATCACTTTAGCTGTAACCGACCCTGCGCATCCGCCACCAGCAGCTCCACCAGTTCCTGCGCAAAGCTGGGCAGGGACTCCAGGCTGCGCACGCAGATCTGCATCTCGCGCACCGACCAGGCGTCCGTCAGTGGCACGATGGCGATGTCCATGGTCTGGGCGTGGCGGCTGGCGGCCGACTCGGGCAGCACGCCCACGCCCACGCCCGCCTCAATCATGCGGCAGGCGGTCTCGAAGTTGCCAACCTGGATACGCAGCTTGATCGGACGGTGCAGCTGGTCACTGGCCTGGCGCAGAAATGCATGGATGGCGCTGGACTCGTGCAGGCCGACATAGTCGAGCTCCAGCGTGTCGGCAAAGTCGATCTGCATCTGACCGTCGAGCGCGTGGCCGCGCGGCACCACCAGCACCAGGCGGTCACGGTGGTAGGGCAGGGTCTCCAGGTTTTCGGTGCGTACCAGGCCGGCGACGATGCCGATGTCGGTCTGCCCCTCGGTCACCGCGCGCACGATGTCGTGCGAAAGCCGCTCGCGCAGGTCGATGTTCACATCCGGATGACGCCGCAGAAAATGCCGCAGCACCGGCGGCAGGAACTCGCCCAGCGACGTGGTGTTGGCGAACACACGCACATGGCCCTTGATGCCACGCACGTACTCCTGCATATCGCCGCGCAAGTGTTCGATCTGGCCCAGCACCATGCGCGCATGGGTGACGAAGGCTTGGCCCGGTGGGGTCAGCGTCACGCCCTGGCTGGTGCGGTACAGCAGCTTGGTGCCAATGCTCTCTTCCAAATTCTTGATGCGCGTGCTCGCGGCAGGCAAGGAAATGAAAGACAGCTCCGCTCCGCGCGTCATGCTGTTTGCCTCAGCAATGCGCACCATCAAACGCAAATCCACAAGATCAAAATGCATGGCCATGCACGCATTGTAGGAAAGCCTGGCCCCCTCCTGCCGCGCCTGTGCTGTCAGGTACAAACGCTGCCTTCAATAATAGCGAAGCCACAGTGCACGCCGCCGCCCTAGGATGGCAACCTTGCCTGCAAGGTGCAGGCCACTCGACAGGTACCACCGAAAGAACGCCATGACCGCCAGCGACCACGCCACCGCCCCTGCCTCGTCTGCCTCGCACGGGGCGGCACCGCAACGCACGGGGGCTCTGGGCCATCTGCGCGTGCTAGACCTCTCGCGCGTGCTGGCCGGCCCCTGGTGCACCCAGAACCTGGCCGACATGGGGGCCGACGTGATCAAGATCGAAAAACCCGGCGAGGGCGATGACACACGGCACTGGGGCCCGCCCTTTTTTGCCGATGCGGCCGGCATGCCCACCGACAACGCCTGCTACTTTGCCGCCTGCAACCGCAACAAGCGCTCGGTCACGGTGGACATGGCCACGCCCGAGGGCCAGGAAATCATCCGCGAACTGGCCTGCCAAAGCGACGTGCTGGTGGAGAACTTCAAGACCGGTGGCCTGGCGCGCTACGGCCTGGACTACGAGAGCCTGCGCCAGCTCAACCCCCGCCTGATCTACTGCTCGGTCACGGGTTTTGGCCACACAGGGCCGTATGCGCCACGCGCCGGCTACGACCTGCTCGTGCAGGCCATGAGCGGGCTGATGAGCATCACGGGCCGCGCCGATTCAGAGCCCGGTGGCGGCCCCCTGCGCGTGGGTGTGGCGGTCATCGACCTGTTTACGGGCATGTACGCCACCAGCGCCATCCTCAGCGCCGTGGAGGCGCGCCACCACACAGGCCGCGGCCAACACATCGACATGGCCCTGCTGGACGTGGCCATGGCCATCCTGGCCAACCAGGGCACGGGTTACCTCAACTCCGGCAACTTGCCCCGCCGCCAGGGCAACACCCACCCCAGCGTTGTGCCCTACCAGGACTTTCCAACGGCCGACGGCAACATGCTGCTGGCCATCGGCAACGACGGGCAGTTCGTGCGTTTTTGCGCAGCAGCCGGCGTGGATTGGGCACAGGACGCACGCTTTGCCACCAATGCAGGACGCGTCACGCACCGCGACACCCTGATTCCCCTGATGGCTGAAGTCACGCGCACGCGGTCCACGACCGAATGGGTCCGCCTGCTCGAAGACAAGGCCGTGCCCTGCGGCCCCATCAACCATATCGGCCAGGCCTTCGACGACCCCCAGGTGCAGCACCGGGGCCTGCGCGTGGAGCAAGAGCGCTACCCGGGCGCCCAGCCGCCTGCGGGCGAACACGTCAACCGCGTGGTGACCACGGCCAGCCCGATGCGCCTGTCAGACACGCCGCCCACGCTGCGCCATGCCCCGCCAGCCCTGGGCCAGCACACCGAGCAGGTGCTGCGCGAACGCCTGGGCGTGGACGCCCAGCGCATGGCTGCACTGCGCGACAAAGGGGTGGTGTAGCTCTTTGGGTAGCGTCCTGGACTGCCGCAGCCCGCAGGGCGCCTGTCCGAAATGCATGCCACGGCCGCCGTCAGGGCGACGCTGAACAAGTCCCCGTGATGGCGCGCGCGCCCGGCTTTGGGATGGGATGCAAGGCACAAACCGTAGCAATAGCTCAAGCTATTGCGAGGATTTGCAACGCAGCAGACCGTTCAAAGAAGAGTTGCGCGGCGCGCGAGGGACTTATTCAGCGTTGCCTCAGCTCGGGCGCGGGCTGTATCCCTGATGGCGATCGGATTCTTGAAGGCGGGCCGCTTACCCGGTGACGTCTTTTCCGGCCGGTTCTACCACTGAAGGGTCAGGCGCCTCAGCGCCCAAAGCCAGTGCGGGCACCACGGCCCCCACGCTGTGCAGCGCCGGGCAAAAGGGCTCCTCGCACTCGGCCCGCCCGGCATACGGGCAGCCGGGGGTGTGGCACAGCCCATGCTCACCGCTGCGGGCCTTGTCTTCTTCGCGCGGTATTTGCCCGCTGGCTTGCAGGGCGGCCATCTGCACCCAGGGGTCCAGGCGTATTTGCATGTCGCGCCCGTACACCTGGGCCGCCTGCTGCGGCTGAAAATCCATGACCAGCAACGCGCTGGTGCGCGCGGCAGCGGACTCGGCGCCCTGCAACACCAGCGCCACCACGCCCGACTGCAGGGCCTGCGGCGGCCCGCCAAATGCGGCCTGCAACGGGGCGGCTGAAGCAGCGGCTGCGGGCGCAGCAGCCAGGGACGGGGACTGGGTCTGCAACCACGCCGCCGGTACCCGCAGCGTGAGCGAAAAACCGCGCGCGCCCTCTGGCGTCAGCACCGATCCCTGGCGCACCAGCCAGTTCTGCAGGGGCGGCAACAAGGCCCCATCGCCGTCACTGCCCGCGGTTGCAGCGCCATCCAGCGCCCGGGCCAGGTCGGCGGGCCAGGGCTGCGCCCGCGTTACCTGCTGGGGCAACACCGAGGCCGTGAGCTGCTGCACCAGGGCGTTCACCATGCTGCGCAACGGCACACTGAGCCCACTGGCGGGCCAGGCTGGCAACAAAGGCATGGCGCTGGCGGACGCGCCCAAAGCCGAGGGCGACAGCAGTGATGCGGGTTGAACGCCGGGGCCTGTGCGGCCCCCGGCACCGCCTGTTGTGGTGGCCGAGGGCGTATCGCCCAGGCCTTGCCGGGCCTGCGGTGACAGGCTCACCCGGTCCGTGAGCGCAGGCACTGGTGGCTGCGCCATCGCAGAAGGCACTGGGGAAGGCATCGCGGGCGTGCCCGGTGCGGGCGCTCCCGGCAACACCTCTGGGGCTGGCAGCTGCACAGCCCCTTCGCGCTCGCCCCCCAGCAGCATGTTCTGCCGCTGGACGGCCGCTTGCGCCAGCGCCTGTGCGACGGACGGCTGGGGGCTGCGGGGAGGATCCATGCGAATGGACATGGCGGGGCTTTGTGTGGTGACAGGGTGCGCACCGAGGATGCAGCGCGCCCGCAGATTCTGCGGGGTTTAGTGGCCCGTGGCTAGCGCAGGCACATCCACGCGCTGGCCGGCGCCGCAAGGCGGGGCGGGGTGGCGGAGTGACGTGGCGGCCACGTCACTCGACCCGGTTCCACTCCAGCGCGCGGCTGCGCCAGTGCTCTTCGATGGTCTGGGTGAAATCGGCGCGCACCAGCTTGGCCCGCTGCTCCAGCCAGTCGGCGTTTTCGCGCCGGATCACGATGCCTTCGAGGTTGCCCTGGCGAAACTGGCTGTGCGTTGCGTGCACCCGTTCGCGCAGCTGGTCGAGATCCACCGGCCCGGCATACAGGCAGGGCACGGTGGCGAAGCCCATGCGCGCCGCCCACGCGTTGCGCCGCGTGGTGCTCCAGAACCGGCCCGTGCTGCGGTCGTACACATCGAACAGTAGCCACCAGTCGGGCAGCGCGGCGTAGTCGAGCGAATGGCGGGCGGCGCACCATTCGCCAAACGCCACCAGGTCGGTGCCGAGTGCATCAAACAGCTTGTCTTCGTGCGCGGCGAGCCAGGGGCCGAGCCGGGCAAACTGGCCGTGAAAGGGCTGCGGCAGATACTGCCCGCGGTTTTGCGCGCGCAGCACACCGTCGGGTGACACCGAAAAACCCAGGTTGGCGCCATCGAGCTTTTCTTCCAGCACCACCTCGCCGGCCAGCAGCTCGTGCGCCTCGTCGGGCGAAAGCACCTTGTCGTCGCGTGGCGCGCCGGTGGCCAGCCACGCAATGTGCGGGGTGTGCGGGAAACGGAAGAAATCAGTCATATCGGGCCCTTTTTCCATGCTTGGTGTGCCAACGCGCCACCAGCCAGTCGTTCAACAAATTCTCCACCTCCAGGCCCACGGACCGCAGCGCCTTCTGGCAGTCGAGCCAGTCGGTGTCGCTGGCATTGGTGAGCTTGCAGGCACTGCCCAGTTCGAGCGCGGCCAGGGCGGCCGCCACCATCTTGCGGTCGGCCAGATCGGTCACGGCGCTGGCCAGTGCGGGGGGCAACACGGCGTTGCCATCGGCATCGGGCTGCACATCCACCCACACCACTTCGTTGCGGTCGATCTTGTGCATCATCACCAGCCAGCCATAGTCCTGCTCCGACAGCTTGTTGTCGTATTCGCCGCACACCTGCCAGCCGGCGTCGAGCACGGCGTGGCGCGCGGGGTCGGACTCAAAAGCCTCCAGCCAGTCGAACACGCGTTGGCGCAGGGCGGCGTCGTCCACCGGCGTGCCCTCGGGGCGGAAAGGCGAGCCGGCATCGGCCGCGCTGGCCACGATCAGCACGTTGGTATCCACCAGCCGCGAGGCCGGCACGGCGGCGGACGCGGGGCCGCTAGGTTCAGCCACCGGCGGCTTCCCGCATGCGCTGCGCCCGGGCGCGCGCCTGCTCGCGCGCCTCGCCCATGGCATCGCCAAAAAACCGTGGCGGCCAATTGCGCACGGCACCGAATTCGTCCACCTCCAGCGGCACCAGCACGGCGTTGGCGCCCTGCCGCTCCACGAACAGCATCTGGCATTGCGCGGTGGTGGTCTGGCGGCGCGCCAGCAGGGTCTGCATG
The DNA here is from genome assembly GCF_000526295.1 of Acidovorax sp. JHL-3. Classification (NCBI taxonomy): domain Bacteria; kingdom Pseudomonadati; phylum Pseudomonadota; class Betaproteobacteria; order Burkholderiales; family Comamonadaceae; genus Acidovorax; species Acidovorax sp. JHL-3. The sequence continues at coordinate 895,255 of NZ_JAFU01000001.1, read as the reverse complement.
CGGCGAAACAGGTGCTCGGAATGCGTCTCCACCAGAAACTGCACCTGGCGCTGCTGGCTGACCTCGGCAAACAGCTCGGCCAGCACCGCCTGGGCCAGCGGGTGCAGATGGATCTCGGGCTCTTCGAGCAGCACCGTGCTGCCGGGCGGCACGCTGTAGGCCACCGTGAGCACCGGCAGCACCTGCGCCACACCCACCCCCACGTCGCGCAGGTTGGCAGCCACGCCATCTTTGTGCACCAGCAGTTCGTAGCGGCTGGAGCGGCCCAGTTGCCGCACCTCGATCCCGTCGGCCAGGCCCATGCGCTGCAGCCCCGCCGACACGCTGCGCAGCACCGCGCCCTGCCCCGCGCCCGGCTGCAAGGCATCGGACAGCAGGGCGTTGATGGCCTGCTGTCCCTCGGCCCCCACAGCGCCCGACCCGCCCTTGTTCCACACCTGGTCGCGCGCAGGCCGCTGGCGCAGCGGGCCCAGGTAAACAATGGCCTCCAGTTCGCGGCGCAGGGCCAGACTCAGGTCCTGCAGATGGGCACCATCGGGGCCCAGCAGCGCAATGGCCTCGGCGGAAAACGCAATGGAGCGCTCGGGCGCCAGCTGCGGCCCCTTGCCCCGGGCCTGGCGCTCGCCATCCACCCACACCGCATAGGCCCCGCGCTCACGGCGCACGGCGCGGAACTCGCGCGCCACCGTGGACAACGCCAGCGCCTGCACCACCACGGCACCGCTGGCCGTCTGGCCATAGCTGCAGGCAAACCGGCCCCGGCGCACGCGCTCGCCCTCGGGGCGCTCGAACTCCAGCACGATCTCGAACTGGCGCGGGGTCGCGCCGTGCGCCAGCACCGCATCAAAGCTGCCCAGGCTGACCATGTCGTGGGCTTCATCGCCCCCCAGGTTCAGGTGCACCGTGCGATCGGGCGCAGCCGCGGTCTGCTTGAGCAGCAGCAGGCTTTGCAGCAAGCTGGACTTGCCCGACGAGTTGCTGCCCAGCAGCATGGTGACCGGCGCCAGCCGCACCAGCCCGCTGTCGCGCCAGGCCTTGAAATTCTTGAGCTGCAGGTGCTGGATCATGTGCGTCGATTCTCCGCGCCAAAGCGGCCAGGGGTCGCATGCGGGCGCTGTGCCCGCTTCGGGTCGGTTCAGGCCGCTTCGCGATAGAACAGGGGCCGGGTCTTGACCGGCGCCACGGCCTTGGCAATGGCGCCAATGTGGTCCGGCGTGGTGCCACAGCAGCCGCCAACGATGTTCACCAGCCCCTCCGCGGCAAACTCATGCACCAGGCGGCTGGTCACCTCGGGCGTCTCGTCGAAGCCGGTGTCGCTCATGGGGTTGGGCAGGCCGGCATTGGGGTAGCAGCTGATGAAGGTGTCTTCTGCCACGCGGTTCAGCTCCTGGATGTAGGGGCGCATCAGCGTGGCGCCCAGCGCGCAGTTCAGGCCAATGGCCAGCGGGCGCGCGTGGCGCACGCTGTGCCAGAAGGCCGTCACGGTCTGGCCGCTCAAAATGCGGCCCGAGGCGTCGGTCACCGTGCCGCTGATGATGAGGGGCAGGCGCTCGCCGCTCTTCTCGAAATACTCGTCGATGGCGAACAGCGCGGCCTTGGCATTGAGCGTGTCGAAAATGGTTTCGACCAGCAGCACGTCGGCGCCGCCCTCCACCAGCGCCTCGGTCTGCTCGTAATAGGCCGCACGCAACTGCTCGAAGTCGACATTGCGCGCGCCAGGGTCGTTCACGTCGGGGCTGATGCTGGCCGTCTTGGGCGTGGGGCCCAGGGCGCCGGCGACAAAGCGTGGTTTGTCGGGCGTGCTGTATTTGTCGCAGGCGGCGCGCGCCAGCTGGGCCGAGCGCAGGTTCATCTCGCGCGCGAGATGCGCCATCTTGTAGTCCTCTTGCGCCACGGTGGTGGCGCCAAAGGTGTTGGTCTCGATCAGGTCGGCGCCAGCGGCCAGATAACGCTCGTGGATGTCGCGGATCACGTCGGGCCGGGTGATGCTGAGCAGCTCGTTGTTGCCCTTCACGTCGCGCGGAAAGTCCTTGAAGCGGTCGCCCGCGCCGTCAGGCCCCGTGTAGCCCTCGCCCCGGTACTGCGCCTCGCCCAGCTTGAAGCGCTGGATCATGGTGCCCATGGCGCCGTCGAGGATGACGATGCGTTGGGCAAGGATGGCGGGCAGTTGGGCGGCGCGGGTGTATTGAAGGGCTTGCATAGCCCGCTATTGTAGGAAGCCGGGCCATCCGGCGCCGCCTGAGGACATGTGGCGATGAGGGTGCGCGTCGACTGGCGCGCATGGCGGCGACGCCCAACATCGCTGCCGCCGCGGCAACAGGGCGCACGTCACGGCACACCCGGGCGTGGCGTTCTTTTAAAACCACAAAGAATATTAAATAAATTTCACATACGAATTGCAATATAATTAACTTTGTTGCAGTCACGTCTCCCGACAGGGTCGTCACCGCAACGCCTGCTTATAGGCGGCAAGCCGCCCCATGCAGGCCGCCATTTGCGACCTTTGTCGCCCAGTGGGTCTGTAGAGCTGCAGCCCACCGCGTCCCTCGATGCTCGCGCAGGCCGCTTTACAAGCCTGCGATCTTGATTGCACCCGATTTCACAGACCGCCATTTCCATGGGCAAGTACGTCGTTTCGCCCTCGACACACCCGACCGACTGCGGCCGCTTCCGCGCCTCCTTCTCGGTCCATCGTTCCCAGGGCAACGGCAGCTATTGCCGTGTGTTCCGTTTTGACAAAGCCTTTGCCTCGCGCGAAGCCGCCCGGCTCTTTGCAGTCACCCAGGGCTGGCTGCAAACGTGCATGCAGCACCCACCCATGTGCTGATGGGTGATCTGCCCACCCCAGATCCAGTTCACCCTTCCTCCTTGCTGCGGACTCCCGATCTGCACGCCCGTACCCCAACGGTGCGCCATTCGTTGCACACCACTATTCAGAAAGGCTCTTCCATGAGTACCAAAATCTACGTGGGCAACCTGCCCTACTCCGTGACCGACTCCAGCCTGCAAAGCAACTTTGCCGAGTTTGGCGGCGTCTCTTCGGCCAGGGTCATGATGGACCGTGAAACCGGCCGCTCCAAGGGCTTCGGCTTTGTGGAAATGGCCTCTGCCGAAGTCGCCCAGGCCGCCATCAGCGCGCTGCACGGCATGTCTGTCGACGGCCGTTCGATCGTGGTGAACCTGGCCCGCCCCCGCGAAGAAGGTGGCGGCTCGGGTGGCTACAGCGCCGCTGGCTACACCGCGGGCAAGCGCTCAGATGTTGGCTACGGTACGGGCGGCTACGGCGGCGGTCGATACTGATCCCCACACCTTCCTGCGAATGACCGGCTCTGCGGAGCCGGTCTTTTTTTTGTCCCGACCAGGGCGCCATGGAGCCAGCGTTACAAGGGCATGGGGCCCAAACCTGCGGAGTGCGTACGGCGCGAGGCCCTCAACGGGTAACGCGGCGCCCGGCGCACAATAAGCCCCTTCGCCAGCGGGCAAGTCTGCCGCGAAAATATTGGTCAAATTGGCCTCTAGCGCTTTATAGATAAGCGCTAACAGCTATCAATTTCAGAGTAATCGTTTGTCTTCTCGCCTGTCCTCCGCCTTGTCCCCTGCCCACACCGTCCTGCACGACGTCTTTGGCTACGAGCAGTTTCGTGGCCCCCAGCAGGACATCGTCGAACATGTGATTGGCGGTGGCGATGCGCTGGTGCTCATGCCCACGGGCGGCGGCAAAAGCCTGTGCTACCAGGTGCCCGCCATCGTGCGCCAGCAGCAGGGGCGCGGGGTGACCATCGTGATCTCGCCCTTGATCGCACTGATGCACGACCAGGTGGGCGCGCTGCACGAGGCGGGGGTGGACGCGGCGTTTTTGAACTCCACCCTGAGTTTTGACGAGGCGCAGGACGTGGAGCTGCGCCTGCAGACGGGCGACATCACGCTGCTGTATGCTGCGCCCGAGCGGCTGAACACGCCGCGTTTCCTGGGCCTGCTCGACAGTCTGTACCAGGGCGGGCACCTCTCGCTTTTTGCCATTGACGAGGCGCATTGCGTGAGCCAGTGGGGCCACGACTTTCGCCCCGAGTACCGCGCGCTCACGGTGCTGCACGAGCGCTATGCGGGCGTGCCGCGCATCGCCCTCACGGCCACGGCCGATGACCTGACGCGCGCCGACATCATCGAGCGGCTGCAGCTCGAAGACGCACGGCTGTTCATCAGCAGCTTTGACCGGCCCAACATCCGCTACCGCATTGAGGAGAAAAAGGACGTCACCACGCAGTTGCTGCGCTTCATCGAGCGCGAGCACGCGGGCGAGGCGGGCGTGGTGTATTGCCAGTCCAGGAAACGCGTGGAAGAACTGGCCGCCACGCTGTGCGACGCGGGCATCACGGCCCTGCCCTACCACGCGGGCCTGGACACCAAGGTGCGCCAGAAGAACCAGGACCGCTTCCTGCGCGAAGAAGGCATCGTGATGGTGGCCACCATTGCGTTTGGCATGGGCATCGACAAGCCCGACGTGCGCTTTGTGGCCCATGTGGACATGCCCAAGAACATTGAGGGCTACTACCAGGAAACCGGCCGTGCGGGCCGCGACGGACTGAACGCCGATGCCTGGATGGCCTATGGCCTGAACGACGTGGTGAACCAGCGCCGCATGATCGACGAGAGCCCCGCGGGTGAAGAGTTCAAGCAGGCGCTGCGCGGCAAGCTCGATGCACTGCTGGCGCTGGCCGAGGCCACCGATTGCCGACGCGTCCGGCTGCTGGCCTACTTTGGCGAAAAATCCACGCCCTGCGGCAACTGCGACAACTGCCTGAACCCACCGGCGGTGTGGGACGCCACGGATGCCGCGCGCAAGCTGCTGTCCACCATCTACCGCGTGAACCAGGCCAGCGGCATCAGCTTTGGCACCGGGCACATCATGGATGTGCTGCGCGGCAAGAAGACCGAAAAGGTGGCGCAGTTCGGGCACGAAAAAATCTCCACCTTCGGCATTGGCGCCGACCTGACCGAGCCCCAGTTGCGCGGCGTGCTGCGCCAGCTGATCGCCACCGGCGCACTGGGCTTGCAGAAGGTAATGCTGGACAGCGGCCACAGCTTTGACACCCTGTGCCTCACCGAAGGCTCGCGCGCCGTGCTCAAGGGCGAGGTGCCGGTGCAGCTGCGCGAATCGGTGTCATCCGCCCCTGCCAAACGCACCCGCAAAAGCAGCGCACCACCGGCCGCTGCCGCAAACCTGGGCCCCGATGCGCAGGTGCGTTTCATCAACCTCAAGGCCTGGCGCGCCGAAGTGGCGCGCGAGCACAACCTGCCCGCGTATGTGATCTTTCACGACGCAACGCTGGCTGCCATTGCCGAGCGCAACCCAGGCACGCTGGAAGACCTGCAGGGCATCAGCGGCATGGGGGCGAAGAAGCTGGAGGCGTATGGTGCCGAGGTGCTGCGGGTGTGTCAGCAAAGCTGAGATAGTGCTGGCAGTGCCGTGCAGGGGAGGCCCATGGCGCCCTGAATTGGGGGCACCAATTGGACGCCCCGGCGGCTTGCATGGGCACGAGCCCATTCGGCGCGTCCGAGGCTTGCACTCATCCCGATTGCACTCCAATGCGATCTCCAAAAAGACGTTGAACAGGCTCTAAGGCCGTCGCCTTCAGCCCCGTCGCACACTGAACGACGCAAACCGCTCGCCAAGGGTCTCCACCACAGGCGGCAGCCCTTCGTACGCGGCGAGGCCCGGCACACGGCATTGCTGCAGCGCCCAATGCGTGACCCCGCCATCGACCAGCGTTTCGCCCAAGTCCTGGAGTGCATCCAGATCAAACAGCTCGGGGTTCCAGGTGGTCCGGCATTCGTATGGCACACCGCTTTGCACCACGAGTTGCAGCGACTCCCACGCGCGCTTTCCGCTGCCGGGAACGCCGGTGATGCTGTCGTAGGCTTGCAGCGGGCCTTTGATGTCCAGCCCCACCCAGTCGAGCAGCGGCAGCACAGCGGCAAGGCGCTCTGGGTACATGCCGCCCGTGTGCAGGCCGGTGGCAAAACCCATGGCACGGACCTCGGCCAGCGCAGCGGGCAATGCGGCCTGCAGCGTGGGCTCGCCGCCCGAGAACACCACGCCATCGAGCAGGCCCCGGCGGCTTTGCAAAAACGCCTGCACCTGCGCCCACGGCACGGCGGCGGGCGCCGTGGCATCCAGCAATTCGGGGTTGTGGCAATAGCTGCAGCGCCAGGGGCAGCCCTGGCAGTAGACGACGGCCGCGAGGCGGCCGGGAAAGTCTATGGTGGTGAGCGGCGTGATGCCGCCGATGCGCATAGGGTTGGCAGACAACAGGGTTTCGCTCACGGTATCCATGGTTGAAGACGTATGCTCTGGCGCGGCACCGGCCAGCGGCCACCGCGCAAGGGCCGCCCCGCTGCGCATGTGGCGTCCCCCTTCCCCCAAAGCAGAGCTTTGCGAGAGAAGGGGGAAGCGGCGCAGCCGCTCAGGGGGTTGTTCACTTCTCGGCAAAAAACTGGCGCTCGTGGTGCTCGCCCTGCTTGCCCACGTTGAAGCTGGAAACGGGGCGGTGGTAGCCCATCACGCGGGTCCAGACCTCGCAGGGCTGGCGCTCGGCGTCGGTGAGTTGAACGTTGTCAATGGCGGCTTGCTCGGTGATCGAAAGATGGCTCATGGTGGTATCTCCTGGGGTCGAAAAATGGACACGCTGCAAAATTACGGCGCTGTCCGGCGGGAACGCATACAACGGGTTGGGAGTCTTGAATGCTCCTATTTCGATAGCTGTTAGCGCTTATTACATAAGGGCTACGGGCCTTTTTCTTCTAAATATCGGCCTGCATTGGCCGCGCCAGAGCCTGCGCCCTCACGCAGCCAGTGCAGCCCGCTTGGCGGCCAGCCGCTCTTCGTCGCAGCGCGGGCAGAAGGGGTGTTCGCCCGCCAGGTAGCCGTGCGTGGGGCAGATCGAGAACGTGGGCGTGACGGTGATGTACGGCAGGCGAAAGCGCGTGAGTGCGCGCCTGACCAGATCGCGGCAAGCCGCGCCGCTGGACAGGCGCTCGCCCATGTACAGGTGCAGCACGGTGCCGCCGGTGTATTTGGATTGCAGCGCCTCCTGGCGCAGCAGGGCCTCGAACGGGTCGTCGGTAAAACCCACGGGCAGTTGGGACGAGTTGGTGTAGTACGGCTGGCTTGCCGTGCCGGCCTGCAGGATGGCGGGCCAGCGCTTTTTGTCCTCTTTGGCGAAGCGGTAGGTGGTGCCTTCGGCGGGCGTGGCCTCCAGGTTGTAGAGGTGGCCGGTTTCTTCCTGAAAAGCCGTCATGCGCTCGCGCACATGGTCGAGCAAGCGCACGGCAAACGCATGACCCCAGTCGCTGGTGATGTCGTGCGCATCGTGGGTGAAGTTGCGCACCATCTCGTTGATGCCGTTCACGCCCAGTGTGCTGAAGTGGTTGCGCAGGGTGCCCAGATACCTCTTGGTATAGGGGAACAGGCCCTGGTCCATGAGGCGCTGGATGAGCTTGCGCTTGGTCTCCAGGCTCTGCTTGCCCAGTTCCATCAGGCGGTCCAGCGCGGCGAACAGGCCGGCTTCATCGCCCGCATGCTGGTAGCCCAGGCGCGCGCAGTTGATGGTCACCACACCCAGGCTGCCGGTCTGCTCGGCGCTGCCAAAAAGGCCGTTGCCGCGCTTGAGCAACTCGCGCAAATCGAGCTGCAGGCGGCAGCACATGGAGCGCACCATGTTCGGCTCCAGCTCGGAGTTGATGAAGTTCTGGAAATACGGCAGACCGTACTTGGCCGTCATGTCAAACAGCAGCTGCGCGTTCTCGCTCTCCCACGGGAAATCCTTGGTGATGTTGTAGGTGGGGATGGGAAAGGTGAACACGCGGCCCTTGGCATCGCCCGTGGTCATCACGTCGATGTAGGCGCGGTTGATGAGGTCCATCTCGGTCTGCAGGTCGCCATAGGCAAACGGCATTTCGTGGCCTGCGATCACGGGCACCTGCTCGCGCAGGTCTTCGGGGCAGGTCCAGTCGAAGGTGAGGTTGGTGAACGGTGTTTGCGTGCCCCAGCGCGAGGGTACGTTGAGGTTGTAGACCAGCTCCTGGATGCACTGGCGCACGGCGGCGTAGTCCATGCCGTCCTTGCGCACGAAGGGCGCCATGTAGGTGTCGAACGACGAGAACGCCTGCGCACCCGCCCACTCGTTTTGCAGCGTGCCGAGAAAGTTGACGATCTGCCCCACGGCCGAGCTCATGTGCTTGGGCGGTCCCGCCTCCACCTTGCCGGGCACGCCGTTCAGCCCCTCATGCAGCAGCGTGCGCAGCGACCAGCCCGCGCAGTAGCCGCTGAGCATGTCGAGGTCGTGGATGTGGATGTCGCCATGGCGGTGCGCCTCGCCGATCTCGGGCGTGTAGACGTGCGACAGCCAGTAATTGGCCGTGACCTTGCCCGCCACGTTGAGGATCAGGCCACCGAGCGAATAGCCCTGGTTGGCGTTGGCATTCACGCGCCAGTCGGCGCGCGTGAGGTATTCGTTGATGGAGCTTTCCACGTCTACCAGCGTCTGCTTGTCAGCGCGGAGCTGGGCGTGCTGCTCGCGGTAGACGATGTAGGCGCGCGCGGTGGCCAGGTGGTTGGCGGCGATCAGCGTCTGCTCGGCCACGTCCTGGATCTGTTCCACCGTGGGCGCCTCGCCATGAAAGCGGTGGATCAGCACCTTGGTCACCTGCGCGGTGAGCAGCGCCGCTTCTTCGGCGCCATATTCACCCGCCGCCTGCCCGGCACTGGCCAGCGCGGCGCGGATGCGCTCCGCATCAAAAGGAACGCGCTGACCGCTGCGCAAAACGACCTCGCGGGGCAAGGTGACTAGGGTGGACGCCATGGGTTCTCACAATCTGGCAAGGGGTTAAAACACTACATATGGTGTTCACGATACCCATCAAACACTATAGGTAGTTTGATTCAGCACAAATGCGGCTGTCAGCAGAAGTAAAAAAAGCCCCGACACCAGCACACGGTGATCAGGGCGTAAGCCATCTGCGCCCGATACGCGGCGGGCTTTTGGTTGCCTCTGCGTGCGTGCTGGCACCACCGCCAGAGCCGCTCGCCCAAGCCGGCCCGCTGCACCGCCACGCGCTGGCGGCAGTGGCAGATGGCTTTGTCGCGGCGCCGCTGGGCAACGCGTTCATGGGCCGGGTGGCGGGGGTTCATCGGCACGCAGGCGATCGACGTCGCCGCCACGCAGGCGCACGCACTCACCGGGGGCGAGGGGACCTGTGGGTGCGGATCAGCCCGCCTCGACGGGACATGGGGCCAACCGGATCCGGTTGCGCCCGTCCTCTTTGGCCTGGTACATCGCCGCATCGGCCCTGTCGATCACACTGCTTTGGCTCTCGTCGCGCCCCCGGAAAATCGCCACGCCGATGCTGGCGGTGCATTGGTGCTCGATGGTCCCGGTCGCGGGGCCGGATGGCGCGGCTTGCAGCACATAAAGATCGGACAGGCGGATGCGGATTTTTTCGGCGACAGCGATGGCTTGTTCGCTGGCTTCGGCCGGTTGCGTGTCCAGTTCGCACAGCAGCACCACGAATTCGTCACCGCCAAAGCGCGCCACGGTGTCGGCTTCACGCACGCACGCCTTCAGACGCTCGGCCACTTCGATCAGCAGCAGGTCGCCCACGCTGTGGCCGTGGGTGTCGTTGAGGGACTTGAAGTTGTCGAGGTCGAGAAACAGCAGCGCCCCATGGTGGTGGCTGCGCTTGCTGGCCGACATGGCCTGGTCCAGGTGCTCCAGCATCAGGCGGCGGTTGGCCAGGTGGGTGAGCGGGTCGTGGAAGGCGAGCTGACGCACCTGCTCTTCCAGGCGCTTGCGCTCGGTGATCTCGCGCGTGATGCCGTGGTAGCCGATGATTTCGCCCTGAGCATTGCGATCGGTCTTGGACATGACCTCGCCCCAGATCAGGCGGCCATCCTTGCAGCGGTGCTGCACCTGAAAGTTCAGAAACCCGACAGGCGTGCCGGATGCCTCTTCCTGTGCGCGGCGCTGGATCATGGCTTTCACCACGGCGACGCCTTCTTCGGTGAACATCTCAAACACATGGCGCCCCACCACCTCGTCGGCCCGAAAGCCGCGCAGGCGTTCGTCCGCCGGGCTGATGTAGGTGACGATGAGCCGGGCGTCGGTGCGCCACAGCACATCCTGCGCATCTTCGGTGAGCAGGCGGTACAGGGCCTGGCTGTCGTGCAGCGCCTGGGTGCGTTCGGCCACCAGGGCCTGCAGGGCGCTGTTTTGCTCCTGCAGGCTGTGGAGCGGGAAGACCTCGCCGTCCTGCGTGCTGTGGTAGGGAACGGAATAGCTGCAGTGCACGATCATCCAGTCGTCGCCCTCGCGGCGAAAGACCAGCGTGAGCCGCACCACCTTGGTCGAAAAATAATCGCCGCCGCTGGGCAGGTGGATGTGAAAGAAGGCGGTGGCGACCACCACGCTGTCGGCCAGGTCCTGCAGCGCGATGTCGAGCATCTCGATGCGGATGCGGCCGGGCACCTGGGCAAAGTCTTGCCGGGTGATGCGGATCCATTCCTCGCGGTCGTGGATCAGCTGGCTCCCGCTGCCAGGGTAGCCGGTGAAGTTCTGGCTGAAACGCTCGGTCAGGCGCTCATCCCGAGCGGCGTACATCTCGATGTATTCGTTGAACAGCTCACGAATTTTGCGCTGTCGATCTGGGTGCATGGCGTGGAAGATCCTGGTGTGCGAGATATCCTGGCCAAACCCATTGCCGCTGCAACGCTCGCGTCAAGATACGTGTTGTTACTTTACACCGCCCTCAATTCCAGTCGGTGAATGAATCCAGCTGGGCCGGCCAGGACAAGGGGTGTCTCACCGCGCGTGCTTTGTTGCCACAATGCCGGGCATGATCACCCTTCAAGACATTCAGGCTGCCGCATCCCGCCTGCAAGGCCAGGTGCTGGACACTCCTTGCGTGGAATCCAAAACGCTCTCGCAAATCGTGGGCGCTCAGGTGTTCCTCAAGTTCGAAAACCTGCAGTTCACCGCTTCTTTCAAGGAGCGCGGGGCCTGCAACAAGCTCACGCTGCTGACGCCAGCCGAATGCGCCCGGGGCGTGGTGGCCATGAGCGCCGGCAACCATGCGCAGGGCGTGGCCTACCACGCACAGCGGCTGGGGCTGCGGGCGGTGATCGTGATGCCGCGCTTTACGCCGGGCGTGAAGGTGGAGCGCACGCGCGGCTTTGGCGCCGAGGTGGTGTTGCATGGCGATACGCTGGAGGAGGCGCGCGCGCACGCCTACCGTCTTGCCGATTCCGAAGGGCTGGTGTTCGTCCATCCCTACGATGATGAAGCGGTGGCCGCCGGCCAGGGCACGCTGGGGCTGGAGATGCTACGCGCCGTGCCCGACCTGGACACGCTGGTGATTGCGGTGGGCGGCGGTGGGCTGATTGCGGGCGTGGCCACTGCGGCCAAGGCGCTGCGGCCCGACATCGAGGTCATTGGCGTGCAGACTTCGCGCTTCCCGGCCATGGTGAATGCCGTACAGGGCACGCACCACCCGCAGGGCACGTCGACCATTGCCGAGGGCATTGCCGTGGGTTCGCCGGGCAAGATCACACAAGAGGTGGTGAAGCGGCTGGTGGACGATCTGGTGCTGGTGGACGAGGGCGACATCGAGCAGGCGGTGCTGATGCTGCTGGAGATCGAGAAAACGCTGGTGGAGGGCGCGGGCGCTGCGGGGCTTGCGGCGCTTTTGCGCTACCCCGGGCGCTTTCAGGGCAAGCGGGTGGGGCTGGTGCTGTGCGGCGGCAACATCGACCCGCTGCTGCTGGCGGCCATCATCGAGCGCGGCATGGTGCGCTCGGGGCGGCTGGCGCGCATCCGCGTGAGTGCGCGCGACGTTCCGGGCGTGCTGGCGCGCATCACGGCCACCGTGGCAGACGCAGGCGCCAACATCGAAGAGGTGCACCACCAGCGCGCCTTCACCCTGCTGGCTGCGCAAAATGTAGAAATTGCGCTGGTGCTGCAGACCCGCGGGCAGCACCATGTGGCCCAGGTGCTGGAGGCCTTGCGCTGCGCAGGGATGCAAGCAGCGCTGATGTGATGGCCCTGGTGACACGCATCTGTGCCGCTACAGCTAGAATTGCGCCAATTCTTCGCCATTGGAGTCATTGCCATGTCTGACCACAACACCTCGCACACGCCTGCAGCGCACACCGCCGACGCCGTGGAAAACGTTGTCCCGCTGATTCCCGTGGTGCTGCCTGTCGTGGGTGCCATCATGATTTTCCTGCTGGCCTTCATTGCCGTGAACATGGCCTGAGGCGCACGCCGCCATCGCCCATCAACCCCGCAGCGCGGGGTTTTTTTACGCCCCATTTTCGAAAGAAGCCGCCCATGCGATCCGGACACGCCCTCGTACTTTTCTCCGGTGGCCAAGACTCCACCACCTGTCTGGCTTGGGCTTTGCAGCATTTTGCCCACGTCGAAACCATCGGCTTCGACTATGGCCAGCGCCACATGGTGGAGCTGCAGGCGCGACAGGAAGTGCTGGCCGCCCTGCGCGCAGGTTTTCCGCACTGGCAAGAGCGCCTGGGCGAGGACCACATGATTGACCTGGCCGTGCTGGGGCAGATCAGTGACACGGCGCTCACGCGCGACACGCAAATCGTGATGGACGCTGCCGGCCTGCCCAACACCTTTGTGCCCGGACGCAACCTGCTGTTTTTTCAGCTGGCAGCGGCAGTGGGCTACCGGCGTGGATTGCACACGCTGGTGGGCGGCATGTGCGAAACCGATTTTTCGGGTTACCCCGATTGCCGCGACGACACCCTGAAGGCGCTGCAGGTGGCAGTGTCACTGGGCATGGGCCAGCGCTTCACCTTCGAGACGCCGCTGATGTGGCTGGACAAGGCCGACACCTGGCAATTGGCGCGCACCCTGGGTGGCCAGGCGCTGGTGGACATTGTTCTGGAGCATTCCCACACCTGTTACCACGGTGCGCGCGATACGCGCCACGCGTGGGGCTATGGCTGCGGGACCTGCCCGGCCTGCGCCCTGCGCAAGGCAGGTTTTGAGCGCTGGCAAGCATCGCAGTCCTGAATTTGGCCCAGCCAAGCCACCAAAGAAGCATAACCTCATGCGTTTTTTGCATGATTTTAACCCCTGACTGACAGACAAACGGGCGTCAGATTCATAAAATCGACATCCCAGCCGACCCGCGGAATCCGTGGAATAGCCTCCACCCGTGGGGCTATGCCTTGCAACCGCCCGCCGACTGAGCACGTAAGCCGTTTTTTCAAAGGCAGCGCTCAGCACCCACATTTGCGCCCGGCCCTGTCGCAACCCTGCAGGTTGGCTTCCTTTGAAAAAACTGTTTTTCAACTTAGGAAGCTCCCCAATGAACTCACCCACGATGCAGGGCCTGAATCTCCAAGCCCCCGCTTACGTTAAGAACGCCCGCCTGCTCGCCTGGGTGTCCGACATGGCCGCCCTGTGCAAGCCTGACAGCATCTACTGGTGCGATGGCTCGCAAGATGAATACGACCGCCTGTGCCAGCAGTTGGTGGATGCAGGCACGTTCAAGAAGCTCAACCCCGCCAAGCGCCCCGGCAGCTTTCTGGCCTGCTCCGATCCGTCGGACGTGGCCCGCGTGGAAGACCGCACCTACATCTGCTCGGCCAAAAAGGAAGACGCCGGCCCGACCAACAACTGGATGGCCCCCGCTGAAATGCGCGCTACGCTGCAGCCCCTGTTTGACGGCTGCATGAAGGGTCGCACCATGTATGTGGTGCCTTTCAGCATGGGACCGCTGGGCAGCCACATTGCCCACATCGGCGTGGAGCTGACTGACAGCGCCTACGTGGCCGTGAACCAGAAGCTGATGACCCGCATGGGCAAGGCCGTGTACGACGTGCTGGGTGTGGACGGCGAGTTTGTGCCCTGCATGCACACCGTGGGCGCACCGCTGGCAGCCGGCGAAAAAGACACCACCAGCTGGCCTTGCAACCCCAAGGTCAAGTACATCGTGCACTACCCCGAAACGCGCGAAATCTGGTCCTACGGCTCGGGCTACGGCGGCAACGCCCTGCTGGGCAAAAAGTGCCTGGCACTGCGCATTGCCTCCACCATGGGCCGCGACCAAGGCTGGCTGGCCGAGCACATGCTCATCCTGGGCGTGACCAACCCCGAGGGCAAGAAGTACCACGTGGCTGCTGCCTTCCCCAGCGCCTGCGGCAAGACCAACTTCTCCATGCTGGTGCCGCCCGAGGCCGGTTTTGCGGGCTGGAAGGTCACCACCATCGGTGACGACATCGCCTGGATCAAGCCCCATGCCGACGGCAAGATGTACGCCATCAACCCCGAAGCGGGCTACTTTGGCGTGGCCCCCGGCACCAACATGCACACCAACCCCAACTGCATGTTGTCGCTGAACCAGGACGTGATTTTCACCAACGTGGCACTCACCGACGACGGCGACGTGTGGTGGGAAGGCATGGAAAAAGACGGCGGCGGCATTCCCGCCCACCTGATCGACTGGCAGGGCAAAGACTGGACGCCCGCCATTGCCAAGGAGACCGGCGCCAAGGCCGCGCACCCCAATTCGCGCTTCACCGTGGCCGCCACCAACAACCCGGCGCTCGACCCCCAGTGGGATGATGCCAATGGCGTGGCCATCGATGCCTTCATCTTCGGCGGTCGCCGCTCGACCACCGTGCCACTGGTCACCGAAGCCCGCACCTGGATGGAAGGCGTGTACATGGCCGCGACCATGGGCTCCGAGACCACCGCCGCCGCCTTTGGTGCGCAGGGCGTGGTGCGCCGCGACCCGTTCGCCATGCTGCCGTTCTGCGGCTACAACATGAGCGACTACTTCCAGCACTGGCTGGACATGGAGCACAAGCTGGAGGAATCCGGCCACTCCCTGCCCAAGATCTTCTGCGTGAACTGGTTCCGCAAAGACGAGGCAGGCAAGTTCGTGTGGCCCGGCTACGGCGAGAACATGCGCGTTCTCAAGTGGATGATCGACCGCATCGAAGGCCGGGCGAAAGGCCAGGACACGATGTTCGGCATTGCTCCGCAGTATGCAGAAATCAACTGGACGGGCCTGGACTTCAACACCCAGCAGTTCCAGACCGTGACCCACATCGACAAGGCTGCCTGGGTGGAAGAACTCAAATTGCACGATGCGCACTTTGAGCAACTGGCCTACCACCTGCCCAAGGAGCTGCTGGAAACACGGGCTGCCATCGAAAAGCGCCTGGCTGCCGTGTGATCGAGTGCACGAACCCTCACAGGGTTCGTGCACTGCGCCAAGCCGCCCGCCCCTCAGTGGAGCGAGGCGGCTTTTTTCATGGCGCCTGCACTCTTGCTGGCGTGGACGAAAAAAAGCCGTGGGCTGTGACCACGGCTTTCGTTGCTGTGCTGCCAGGCGACGCCCGGCACACGGTCTGTACAGTGCTCAGTAGTATTTGTTGCCGATATCCTGCGTGGCAGAGGAAGTCATTGCGCGGCTCAGATCAGCCATCATGCGGGCGTCCTGCAGGGCGGCATTCCAGGTGCGCTGGTCTTCGGCAGCCTGGCGACGGCTTTCCACCCAAGCCTTGTAGCCGTTGCGTAGCACCACAGATGCGCGGCGAGCGGGCGTTGCAAACAGCGCAATGGCCATAAACGCCACCGCCCACAACAACATCCAGGCGGCCATCAAGTGGCCATCGCCCCAAGTGTCGATCACCTGGTTGGCAACCACCACCAACGCGGCAACCACCGCCGCCAGCATCAGCGAGGCTGCACCGCGTGCGCCGTCAAAGCCTGCGGCAAAATTCTTCAGTGCCGCGATGGCGTTTTCGGCCCGGACCACGCCGGGGTGCTGTGTGGGGTAATCCACGTGTGCAAAACTGGTCATATTTGAGGTCCCTTTCCAAACGCTTTTGGCGAGATTGCCGGGCGATGGGGTGATATTAGGGTTTACCCTGAATACATTCAAGTTTATATTGTGAATTGAGATCATTCATGTGAGTGATACTTTGACTGCATGGTCCCTGTTAATTTCCGCTCCCTTGACCTGAACCTGTTGCGCGTCTTTGACGAGGTGATGGCAGAGCGCAGCCTGACGCGGGCTGCGCACAAGCTGTCGCTCACGCAGCCAGCAGTGAGCAACGCGCTGCGGCGACTGCGCGAAGTGCTGGGTGACGACCTGGTGGTGCGCAGCGGTCACGGCGTGGAGCCCACCCAACGGGCCTTGGCACTGTGGCCCCCGGTACGCGAAGCCTTGGCGCAATTGCAGGAGTCGCTGGCGCCCGGCCTGTTTGAGCCCACCACTGCCACATCCACTTTTGTGCTGGCCATGTCTGACGCCACCGCGGCCACGCTGGTGCCCGGGCTGGTGGAGATGATGGAGCGCGAGGCCCCCGGCATTTCCGTGCGGGTGGTTCCACTCACCACCCGCGATCCCCGCCGTCTGCTTGAGGAAGAATCCGCCGACATGGCCGTGGGCTACTTTCCTGCCGTGCTGGCCGACCTGACGGCGCGGGCCCAGTCGGGGAGCGTGATCGCCTTTGACAGCAGGCGCATCTACGACGGCGAATATGTGTGCGTGATGCGCCAGGGCCATCCGCTGGCCAACTCGCCGCTGACGCTGGACCAGTTTTGCGCGTCCCGCCACATGCTGGTGAGCTTTTCCGGGCGCCCGTTTGGCTTCATCGACGAGGCCCTTGCATCGCTGGGGCGCGTGCGGCGTGTGGTGCTCACCGTCAACCAGTTTTTCACTGCGGGGCGGGTGGTGGCCAGCTCTGACTTGCTCACCGTGCTGCCGCGGCACTTCGTGCCCGTTACCGGCATCGCCGACGCCCTGGTGCTGCGCCCCTTGCCCCTGGATGTGCCGGCGGTGCATGTGGATGCCCTGTGGCGTCGGCGCGGCCCCCAGCAGGCGGCCATCAACTGGTTGCTGCTGGCGCTGGCACGCGCTGCACGGCGCACCTTTCCCCAACAGGCGGGCCCCGCCGCCGTAGACTGACCCCGCCATGAAGATACAGCTGCTGTCCGACCTGCACCTGGAGGCGCATCCCCAGTTCACGCCCGAGCCCGCCCCCGCGGCCGATGTGCTGGTGCTGGCGGGCGACATCGGCTCTTACCAGGAGGGCGGGCTGCTCGCCGACACGTCATTCGGCCTGGAGCGCTTTTCCCCCTTGCCGCAATTTGCTGGCTGGCCTGTGCCGGTGCTGTTGGTGCCCGGGAACCATGAATACGACGCACAGGATTTCGACGCCGCACATCACCGGTTGCGCACGGTCTGCGACCAGCTCGGCATTGCGTGGCTGGAGCGCGAAACGCTGGTGCTGGACGGCGTGCGTTTTGTTGGCACCACGCTCTGGAGCGACTTCGATGCCCTGGCAGACCACGAAAACAGCACCGATCTCACGCGTAGCCTGAAGCTGCGCGACAAGGCGTTTCGCGCCGCCAACTTTTACCTGCGCAAAACCGGCGCAACACGCGATGGCGAGCCCTTTCTGGCAGAGCAGGTGCGCACGCAGGCGCTGCTGTGCCAGCAATGGTTGCGTGACGCACTGGCCCGTCCGCACCCCGGGCCCACGGTGGCAGTGACCCACTTTGCACCCAGCTTGCGCAGTGCCGATCCACGCTATGGGCTGGTGCCCGGCACGGCCGGCTTTTGCAATGCCCTGGACGAGTTGTTGCCCCTGGCGCAACTGTGGCTGCACGGGCACCTGCACGCACCCAGCGACTACACGGTGGGCGGCACCGACGAGCATGGTGCGCCCTGGCAGTGCCGCGTAGTGGCCAATCCACTGGGATATGCACGCAAGGGAGAACAGGATTTGTTCCAGGCGCAGTGCTGCATTTCCGTATGATGGGCGCAGGCTGACACCCTTTCCGAGCGCACGAGAAAACCTGGCACAGGTGAAAACAACAACCGCGGGCGCAGATTAGCCTGATCCATTCATTCTGGAGAACACACCATGAACATCCTGCTTGCTGTCGATGGCAGCGCGTACACCAAGAAAATGCTGGCCTATCTTGCAACCCATGAAGAGTTGCTGGGCGGCACCCACGAATACACCGTGCTGACCGTGCAGATGCCCCTGCCCACCCGCGCCCGCGCCGCGCTGGGCAAGGAAATGGTGGACACCTACCACGCCGAGGAAGCCGAGAAAATTCTCGCTCCGGTGTGCAAGTTTTTGGCGCGGCACGGCGTGCAGCCCAAGCGCAGCGTCAAGGTCGGCCCGGTGGGTGAAACCATTGCAAAGGTTGCCGACACAGGCAAGTTCGACCTGCTGGTGATGGGCTCGCATGGCCATGGTGCCATCGCCACGCTGGTGATGGGCTCGGTCACCACCCAGGTGCTGGCCCACTGCAAGGTGCCCCTGCTGATCGTGCGCTAAGGCGGTTGCGCCACCAACCAAGCCCTGTCCTGACAGGGCTTTTTTTCGCCCCGAAATTACCGTTCGGTTATTGAATAACCATATGGTTTACATTGAAACCAATTGGTTATACATTCGCGCCACGCCCATCCTGGCGTGTCATCTCCACCCATCCGAGAGGAACGAACCATGAAAAAGACCCTGATTGCTATCGCCTTGACTGCAGGCGCCACGTTCACCGCCATGGCACAAGACATCGTTGACACCGCCGTGAAGGCGGGCAACTTCAAGACCCTGGTGGCTGCGGTGCAGGCCGCTGGTCTGGTGGATACCTTGAAGGGCCCCGGCCCGTTCACGGTATTTGCGCCCACCGACGAAGCGTTTGCCAAGATTCCCAAGGCCACCCTCGATGGCCTGCTGGCCGACAAGGCGGCACTGTCCAAAGTGCTGACCTATCACGTGGTGTCCGGCAAGGTCATGGCCAAGGATGTGAAGGCCGGCAAGGTCAAGACCGTTCAGGGCCAGGACCTCACGGTGACCACCAACATGGGCGTGATGGTGGACCAGTCCAAGGTCATCGCCACCGACGTGGCCGCCAGCAATGGCGTGATCCACGCCATCGACACCGTGCTGATGCCCAAGTAAGCGCTGGCCCCGTTCTTTTCACCGACCGACCATTCGCGAGGAGAAGCCACCATGAAAACCGCATTCAACCGCCGTACCGTTATATTGGCCGCCGCCCTGGGCGCTGGCACCACCTTGTTGCAAGCCTGCGGGGGCGGCGATGACGAACCCCAGCGCAACATCGTTGAGCTGGCGAAAAACACCCCCGAACTGAGCATCCTGGTGGAAGCCGTGGTGGCCGCCGATCTGGCCGCCACCCTGAGCACCAGCACGCTCACGGTGTTTGCGCCCACCAACGCGGCCTTCGCTGCGCTGCTGACCGAACTCGGCGTGAGTAAGGAGGCCTTGCTGGCCAACAAGCCACTGCTGACGGCGGTGCTGACCTACCACGTGCTCGGCAGCACCGTGGCGCGGGCCGACGTGCCACTGGGCAAGGCAATCACCCCGGTATCGGGTGGCTTCTTCAAGATCGAATCCAATAACGGCCTCAAGATTACCGATGGCCGCAACCGCGTAAGCACCATCACCGCCACCGACATCCAGGCCAGCAACGGTGTGGTGCACCTGGTGGACCGCGTGCTGCTGCCAGCCGACAAGAACATTGTGGCCACCGCTTCGGCGCTGCCCGACTTCAGCATCCTGGTCGAGGCCGTGGTAGCCGCAGGCCTGGCGAGCACCTTGCAGGGCACGGGCCCGTTTACCGTGTTTGCGCCCACCAACGCAGCATTTGCCGCACTGCTGACCGAGCTGGGCGTCAGCAAGGCCGATTTGCTGGCCAATACGGCTCTGCTGACCAAGGTGCTGACCTACCACGTGGTTCCGGCGCGCGTGCTCAAGGCCGAGGTGCCCGTCAACACCGCCATCACCACCGTGCAGGGCCAGAGTTTCACCGTGAACTCCAGCCTGGTCATCACCGACCAGAACATGCGCACCAGCAGCATCGTGGCCACCGACGTATTTACCAGCAATGGCGTAATTCACGTGGTGGACAAGGTGATCCTGCCCAAGTGAGTCGGGTGACTCTGACCCCCATCGCAAAAGAGCCCGGCATGCCGGGCTCTTTTTTTTTGGGTGGAAACCGCGCAATTACGGGATGCGGGGTGCGGGTTGTGTGCGTACGCCGTCAGCGCGACTTTTGCATGCCGTTAGCGCGCGGCCAGCCCTTCAAAGCAGGTGCGCACCACCAGGTCGACGACTTCTGCGTCCGAATACTGGCCGCCCTCCTTGAGGAACCCCACCACCGGATCGCACGCGCGGGCAAACAGGGTGTACAGCACCACCAGCGGCGGCAGCGCCGGGTTGATAAAGCCTTGCGCCTGCGCTTCGGTTATCCATTGCCCGATCTGGTCACTCACGGTCACCAGCCCGTCCAGGTAGTGCTTGTTGGCCATGAGCACCGCCCGCAGGCTGGAGTTGCGGCTGGGCAGCAGCGGCATTTCGTTGGTGATCAGCCGCTCCAGCGACCAGCGCACCAAGTCTCGCAGCTTGTCCTGGGGCGGCATGTCTGTGGGCAAGGTGTCGAGGTAGGCACGCACACGCCCAAGAATCTGGATCATGGCGGCGCAGCACAGGTCTTCCTTGCTGGCGAAATGCTTGTAAAGGCTGGCCTTGGCGATGCCCACCGCGTTGGCGACATCGTCCATCGTCATCGCATCGAAAGACTTTTCGCCCAGCAGGCGGCAAGTGGACTGCAGGATGGCGTCTTCACGCGCCAGGTGCATTTGTTCCTTGAAGGAGACCTTGGGTTTCAGCGTTTGCATGCCCGCATTTTATACGCATTGGTTCCAAAACAACTTAACAGTTGCACTACAACCACGTCGTTCACTTTTCAATCGCATCCTGAACGGCTTGGGGCCCTGCGAACGCTGTGCACCAACGCCCTGCGCGGACCCGGTGCCTGAAAACGTGTTCACGATCTCAGGCAACAAGCGCCTGGGCGGCGGCGCCGGTCAGGGCCGCTGTCAGGGCGTCGAGCAGCTCCGATTCCAGGTTCCAGCAATGCCAATACAGCTCGATGGACAGGGCGCGGCCGGGGGCCAGGCCCACCATGGAGCCGTCGGCCAGGGCGCCCCGTGCCAGCAGCTCGGGCACCACCCCCACCGCCCAGCCCGCAGCCACGGCCCGCATCTGGCCCTCTGCGCTGGGCACGAAAAGGTGGTTGAGCGCCACCCGCTTGAGGCCGAACGCGCGCGCCACAAACTCGGAGGCCATGTCATCCTTGCGGTTGAACGACAAAAACGACACCTCACGAAAGTTGTGCGGCGTCAGCCCTTGCGGCAAATACTGCTGCGCAAATGCAGCCGAGGCCACCGCCACATAGGGCATTGCCCCCAGCGGCACCATCTTGCAGCCGCGCAGCGCCTGCTTGAGCGTGGTGACGCAGCCCAGCACCTGCCCCGAGCGCAGCCATTCCTGGGTGAAATCCTGGTCGTCCACGATGATTTCCAGCGGCAAACGCTGTCGCACCAGATCGTGCAGGGCACCCATGGCCCAGGTGGCGATGCTGTCGGCATTGATGGCGATCGAGATGCGCTCATCCTCGCGCGTGCCCCCCGGCGCGCTGGGGGCCAGCTCCTGCAGGTCACGCTCCAGGTCGGCGCGCAGCAGGCGCATTTGCTTGGTGTGCTTGAGCAGCAACTGCCCCGCCGAGGTCGGCCGCAGCGGCCGGCTGCGCACGATAAGCACCGAGCCCACCTGCGCCTCCAGCGCCCGCAGGCGCTGCGACACTGCCGATTGCGTGACATTCAGGCGCTGGGCGGCGCGCTCGAAACCGCCCTCTTCCACGATGGCGGCAAGGCATTCCAGGGCGGCAGGATCAAAGGTGCTCATGGTCTTTCAACTCGCGCAAAAAGGGGAAGTCGTGCAGCGCGCTTTATTAGGTGCGCTGATGTTTTTGGAGTAAGTTTAATTTTGCTTTTAGTTGCCGGCAATGTCACGGACACTGCATGAGAGCGTGTTGTGCACTTTGACGTACCCGCGTTGGCCCTGGAGGCTGGTGATCGCAAGGCGCAGTGCCGCCGCCAAGGCCCGTGCCTTGGCAAGCGCTGCAACGCGGCGAACGCCTGCCTCCGGGGCCAACCCGGAGGGAAAGCCGGGGAAAGGCCCGGCCACGTTGTTACAGGCCGCTTGCAGTATCCATACTGCGGCGCGTCCTGCGCCTGGTTGCCGGGCCTTTCCCCGGCTTTCGCGGGCACATCAAAGTGCACAACACGCTCTCTCTATGAAAACGATTGTTCTCGGCGCCGGCATCATCGGCATCAGCACCGCCTGGCATCTGCTGGAGCGCGGACACGAAGTGGTCGTGGTCGACCGCCAGCCCGACGCCGCGCTGGAAACCAGTTTCGCCAATGCAGCGCAAATCTCCGTCAGCTACTGCGAGCCCTGGGCCAACCGCGCAGCGCCATGGAAAGCGCTCAAGTGGATGTTCAACAAGGAGGCGCCGCTGCTGTTGCGCCCTCAGCTGGACTGGGAGCAATGGCGCTGGTGCCTGAAGTTTCTGGCGCAATGCAACGACACGGCCTTTGAGCGCAATGTGCAGCAGATCGTGGCCCTGGGCGCCTACAGCCATGCGGCGCTGAAAGACGTGGTGCGGGCCACCGGCATCCAATACCACCGCCTCGAATGCGGCATCGCACACTTCTATTCCGACCAGAAATCGCTGGACGAGGCGGGCCACGCAGTCGAGGTGATGCGCAAGTTCGGCGTGCAGCGCCGCCTGGTCAGCCGCGCAGAGCTGCTGCAGATCGAGCCAGCCTTCAGCGCCTATGGCGAGCGCATCACCGGCGGCACCTACACCAGCACCGACGAAAGCGGCGACGCGCGCCTGTTCACCCAGCAACTGGCCCGCCACTGCGCCGAGCGCGGCGCGCAGTTTCTGTATGGCCATGACGTGCTGCGCCTCAACAAAACCGGAAACACTATCGATTCAGTAGCTGTTAGCGCAATACAGTCGGGGGCTACAGGCCAAAAACACTCAATATTGAAGGGCGATGCCATCGTGGTGGCCTGCGGCTCCTACAGCGCGCCGCTGCTGCGCAGCGTGGGTGTGGACCTGCCCATTTATCCCGGCAAAGGCTACAGCGCCACGTTCCCGCTGCTGCGGCCCGAAGCGGCGCCCCTGGTCTCTGCCATCGACGATGGCAAAAAGCTCGCCATGAGCCGCCTGGGCGATGTGCTGCGCGTGGCAGGCACCATCGAACTGGGCGGTTTTGACCTGTCCCTGGACAACCCCGTGGCCAAGGCGCGCTGCCACTTGCTGTCACGCCGCATCGAAGAAGTCTTGCCCGGCGTGTGCGACACCCGCACGCCCGAGCAGGGCGGCAACCCGCAGTACTGGACCGGCCTGCGCCCCGCCACCCCCACCAATATCCCGTTCATCGGCCGCACGCGCGTGGGCAAGCTGTGGGTGAATGCCGGCCATGGCACGCTGGGCTGGACGCATGGCGCGGGCTCGGGCAAGGCCCTGGCCGAGCTGATCAGTGGCGCGCAGCCTGCGATGGCCTTCGGCTTTCTGGGCGCTGAACCGGGGCCGCACCAACGCCCTGTGGTCGCGGCCTGAGGGGCGGTCAAAACGCCCCACGCCTGCGCGATTGCGGGCACCGCACCATAATAGCCCTCCCCCTCCAGAAGGCTCTGCGCCCCGTTTTTGTGAACAGCTCCCTGCACCGACCCGCCCTTGCCCGCCCGCCCAGTTTTTCTGCGAGGGAGTTTCGCGATGCGCTGGGCATGTTCGCCACCGGGGTGACCATCGTGACGGCCCGCAATGCACAGGGTCAGCCGATCGGGCTCACCGCCAATTCATTCAATTCGGTTTCGCTGGATCCGCCCTTGGTGCTGTGGAGCCTGTCGCGCGCGGCCGCTTCAATGCCGGCCTTTGCCAACGGCTCCCACTACGCCATCAATGTGCTGGCAGCCGACCAGAAGGCCCTGGCCGAGCGCTTTGCCTCCCGCGGAGTCGACCGCTTCGCCGGTGTGGAACACCACTCGGGCATCAGCGGCGCCCCGTTGCTGGAGGGTGCCGCGGCCACCTTCGAGTGCTTCAACCGCAGCCGCTACGAAGAAGGCGACCATGTGATTTTTGTCGGCGAGGTCGAGCGCTGCCAGCACCACGGCGGCATGTCGCCCCTGCTGTACCACGGCGGGCGGTTCTACACCGAGCACCCGCTCTGAGCGGACAGTCCATGGCCCAGACACTTCAAGTGCTCAGCGTGAATGTAGGAACGGCCCAGCCCGTGCGCATCGGCGAGCGCAAGATCCTCACCGCCATCGGCAAATCATGCACGCCCGGCCCCGTTGCCGTGGGACGGCTGGGCCTGGCGGGCGACGAGCAGGCCGACCTGAGCGTGCACGGCGGCCTGGACAAGGCGGTGTATGCCTACCCGGCGGTGCACTACGCCTTCTGGCAAGCCCAACGGCGCGAGCGCGGGATCAGCCTGTTCGACGAGCCGCTGCCACCCGGTTTCATGGGCGAAAACCTCACGGTCGACGGCCTGCTGGAACACGAGGTGTATGTGGGCGACCGGCTGCACTTTCCCGATTGCGTGCTGCGCGTGGCGGCACCGCGCGAGCCTTGCTACAAATTCAATGCCGTCATGGGGTTCGCGCAAGCCGGCCGCGCCATGGCCATTGCCGGGTGCTGCGGCTACTACCTGGCGGTAGAGCAGACTGGCACCATCGCGGCGGGCCAGCAGGCCACGCTCGAACCTGGGCAGCGTGGGCTGAGCATTGCGCAGGCATTTGCCGGGAAATTCGCGAAGCACGCGCGCTGAGACGCGTTTTACTTCGTTTTTTATAGCTGCTAGCGCTTTTTGATAGGGCGCTAGAGCCCTGTTTCATCCCAAATCAGCGCACCGTATCGGGCAGCTCGATTTTCACTTCGAGCACTTCCAGGTTGTCCTGGCGCTCCAGGTGCACCTTGAGGTCGTCGGGGTTGATCTTCACGTATTTCGAAATCACCGCCACCAGTTCGCGCTGCAGCGCGGGCAGGTAGTCGGGCTCGGCGGCGTTGCGGCCGTTGCGTTCGTGCGCCAGGATGATCTGCAGGCGCTCTTTGGCGACGCTGGCGGTCTTCTTCTTTTCGCCCAGCAGGAAAGACAGGAATGACGCCATGGCTTATTTGCTCCCGAACAGGCGTTTGAAGAAGCCGGGCTTCTCGGCTTCGATGAAGCGCAGGGGCTTGTCCTCGCCCAGGAAGCGGTCGATCACGTCCTTGTAGGCCTCGGACACATCGCTGCCCTGGGCGTGGATGGCGGGGGAACCCTGGTTGGACGACTGCAGCACCACTTCCGACTCCGGAATCACGCCGATCAGCTTGATGCGCAGGATGTCCTGGATGTCCTCCAGGCTCAGCATCTGGCCGTCCTGTACGCGGCTGGGGTTGTAGCGCGTGATGAGCAGATGCTCCTTGATGGGCTCGCCGCCCTCGATGGCGCGCCGGGTCTTGCTGCCCAGCATGCCCAGGATGCGGTCGGAGTCGCGCACGCTGGACACCTCGGGGTTGGTCACCAGCAGCGCCTCGTCGGCAAAGTGCATGGCCATGAGCGCGCCGCTTTCGATGCCGGCAGGCGAGTCGCAGATGATGTATTCAAAGCCCATGCTGGCGAGATCGGTCAGGATCTTCTCGACGCCTTCCTGGGTCAGCGCGTCCTTGTCGCGCGTCTGGCTGGCGGCCAGCACGAACAGGTTGTCGCACTGTTTGTCCTTGATGAGGGCCTGGTTCAGGTTGGCCTCGCCCTGGATCACGTTGATGAGGTCATACACCACGCGGCGCTCGCAGCCCATGATGAGGTCGAGGTTGCGCAGGCCGACATCAAAGTCGATCACGGCAGTCTTGTGGCCGCGCAGGGCGAGGCCGGAGGCAAAGCTGGCACTGGTGGTGGTCTTGCCCACGCCACCCTTGCCGGAGGTCACGACGACGATTTTGGCCATGTGTGCTGATTCTCTGTGGGGTTGATACGAATGAAATAGGGACTCAGACGAGCGGCTCGATGATGAGCTTCTCGCCATCGAGCCGCACCTGGGCCGGCTTGCCACGCACGTCGGCGGGCAATTCGGTCTCGGTGGTGCGGTAGATGCCCGCGATGGAAACCAGTTGCGGCTCCAGGCAGGTCGAAAAAATGCGGGCCTCGGTGTTGCCGCGCGCCCCGGCAATGGCACGGCCGCGCAGCGGGGCATAGACGTGGATATTGCCGTCGGCAATGACTTCGGCGCCAAAGCTGACTACGGCCATCACCACCAGATCGGCACCCCGCGCATACACCTGCTGGCCTGAGCGCAGGGGTTTGTCGACCACCACGGTGCCGAGGCCGGGCATGGGCACTTCGCGCACGACCTCGTGCACCACTTCCACCTCGCGGATGACCTCGCGCATTTCGGGCGCGGGCGCTTCGGCGCGCACGGGCGGGGCATCAGGCGCTGCGGCCAGGCCAACGGCGCACGCGGCCTTCATCTGGGCCGCACTGCCGCCGCGAACGGCCACGGGCAAGGTGCTGTGGCGACGCAACTGCGCCGTGATGGCGGCAAAGTCGATGGGCTCTGGCGCTTCGCGCACCATGGCCAGGTCGATCAGCACCGGGTCGTTATCGAAAAAGCCCGGGGCATCGGCCACGCGCTCGGCCAGATCGGCGGCAAACTGCGCGGCGTCGGTGGTCTTGAGCACCACGGCCACCACGGGCAGAGAGGCGCTTTTGAGATCAAAGCTGGTGCGGGCTTGCGCCGCCGTTTCAAAGGCCATGAATGGATTGCAGGGATGAAGGGCGCGCCACCGGGCACCGGGCAGGCACACCGCGGATGGGGCCAAAAGGGCAAAGTGTACTGTGCAGCACCCTGCATAACCGTAACGCTCGGTGCATGCCGCCTCAACGACGGGGCTCGTGCTGCCATTGCGGCAGGCGGGCGCCGCAGTGCATGCAGTGCAGCGCCTCGGGCAGATGCCCTTCGGTCAGGCATTCGTGGCAGGTGCGGGTGGTGGGCACCGGCGTTGCAGACAGGCGCTGCGAGGTCATCTCGGCGGTGACGATGCCGGTGGGAACAGCCAGCGTGCCCCAGCCCAGCAGCATCATCACCGAGGCGATAAAACGCCCCAGCTCGGTTTTGGGGGTGATGTCGCCAAAGCCCACCGTGGTCATGGTGGTAATGGCCCAGTAAACCGACGTGGGAATGGTCGAAAAACCGTTCTCCGGCCCTTCCACCACGTACATCAGCGTGCCCATGACCAGCACGATCATCAGCACACCGGAGATGAACACGATGATCTTGCGGGCGCTGGCCTGCAGGGCCTGGCCCAGGCCCCGGTACTCGGTCAGGAACGAGGTGAGCTTGAACACCCGAAAGATGCGCAGCAGGCGCAGCACACGCACATCGATCAGTGCGTGCGCGCCCGGCAGCAGCAAGGCCAGGTAGGTTGGCAGCAGGGCCAGAATGTCCACCACGCCAAAAAAACTGGTGGCATAACGCAGGGGTCGCCGCGTGCAGGCCAGACGGGCCAGGTATTCAATCGTGAACAACGCGGTAAAGCCCCACTCTGCCCAGGTGAACTGCCGCTGCCAGCGATCGTGCAGCGCGGGTACGCTGTCGGCCACCACCACGGAGATGCTCAGCAAGATGGCGACGATCAGCGTCACATCAAACAGACGACCGGCGCGTGTGTCGGCCTCGAAGATGGTGGTGTACAGGCGCAAACGCCAGCCCTGCAGCGGGAGATCGGGGTTGGGGGAAGCCAGGGGCATGGAGCGGCGGTGCGTCAATGGATGAAATGAACGGGTGTGACGGTTGCCACTGTAGTACGTTGCCATTCACCGGCCACCACCCGGCTGCCGGACAGGGCCCTGACCATAATCAGCGCATGCCTCAGCCCACCACCCGCAAAGCCCATCTCGACTCGCTGGCGGTCTGCCTTTTGCTGGCGTGCTGCATGTTCTGGGGCTTCCAGCAGGTGCTGGTGAAGGCCACGGTGGCCGAAGTGGCGCCGGTGTTCCAGGCCTTTGTGCGTTTTGCGCTGGCCACCGTGGCGGTGTCGGCATGGTGTCTGTGGCGCGGCGTGCGCCTGTCAATGGCCGGTGAACCCGCAGGGGCCGCGCGCGCCGGGCTGCTGGCGGGCGCGCTGTTTGCGGGCGAGTTCGCGTGCATCTACCTGGGCCTGCAGTACACCACCGCATCGCGTCTCACGGTGTTTCTGTATGCCGCACCCTTTTGGGTGGCCCTGCTGCTGCCGCGCTTCATTCCGGGCGAGGGGCTCAAGGGCTGGCAGTGGCTGGGCCTTGGCGCCGCCTTTGTGGGGGTTGGGCTGGCCCTGGGCGACGGGCTGCTGGGCCCCGCCAATGCGGCGCTGCCCCAGGCCTGGCTGGGCGACCTGATGGGGCTGGCGGCGGGCCTGATGTGGGCGCTGACCACCGTGGTCATCCGCACCACACCCCTGGCCCGCGTGCCCCCCGCCAAACAGTTGCTCTACCAGGTGGGCGTAAGTGCCGTCGCGCTGCCCGTGCTGTCGCTTGGTTTGGGCGAACCCTGGGTGTGGCAGTTCAGCGCGTTTGCCTGGGGGTCGCTACTGGTGCAGGCGCTGCTGGGCGCTTTTGTGAGTTACCTGGCCTGGATGTGGATGCTGGCGCATTACCCGGCCACCAAAATTTCGGTATTTGTGTTTCTGACGCCCGTGTTTGCGCTGCTGTTTGGCGCCTGGTGGCTGGGCGAACCCGTCACCCCCGGGCTGGTGGCAGCGCTGGTGCTGGTGGCGGCCGGCATCGTGCTGGTGAACAAGCGGCCCGCAGCGGCCTAACATATCAATGAAATAAGCCTCTAGCGCTTATCTATAAAGCGCTAGCAGCTATCATTTCTATATCACCCTGCCCGCGATGAACCGGGCATGGCCAGGACCAGCGCCACGGGCTTGGTCGGACCGCTGGATGCGTGCCCTCCACGGGGAAAACGCGTGGCAACTACGGGAAAGTCAAAGCTTCGGAATGCGAATCCGGCTGATCATCAGCGAGCCCGACAACGCAAACAGCAGCACCAGCGGGTGCAGCGTGAAGCCGCCGATCAGCACCTGGCCGAACCACAGGTTCTCGCGCACGGCACCCAGGTAGCCCGCCAGTGCCAGCAGCCCCACCAGCACGATGGAGGTGGGAATCGGCGTGCCTTCAAAGTATTTCACCTTGCCGTCGTCGCCCGACAGGGTTTCGGCCGTGACGTTGTAGCGCGCCAGGCGCGACACGCCGCAGGCCACAAAGTAGGCCAACACGATGCGGTCATAAAGCCCCTGCATGCCGCAGCCATAGGCAATGATGGCAGGCGCCACGCCAAACGAGATGACGTCGGCCAGCGAATCGAGCTCGCGGCCCAAGGCCGAGCTTTTCTGGCGCCAGCGCGCAATGCGGCCATCGAACACATCAAAGATCAGCGCGGCCAGCACCAGCGCGCAGGCAAAGTAGATGTGCACCACATCGCTGGTCTCCAGGTACGACATCACCGAGAACAGGGCTCCCACGCCACAAACCGCGTTGCCCAGCGTGAACCAGTCCGCCAGGTGGAACTCGCGGATCATCGAAAAGCGTTTGGGCGGGGGGGAAGAATTCATCACAGTGCGCTCCTGGGTGGTTAAACCGGTGCAAGCCCTCTTTGGGAGGCGAAAGGTCCTGAACTGGTTCCAAGAGGGGGCGGCCACCTGCTGCGCCGGCCGCAGCCCCAAGGTTCGCACCATTATGAAGGGCGGCAGGTGTCGGGGCTTTCTGCCAATGGCCGCGCGGCAGCGCAAAAGCGGGCGAGTGTCCAGCCTGGCCCCAGCCAGTCGCCCGACGTGAACAGGCGGCCGTGCAGGGTGTGGAGTTTCTGCTCCAGCGCAGAAATGGTGGCTGCAGGGGCGTATCGCATTGGCGCTGTGCGATAGGACAAGGGAAAGGAGAAACGGAGCGCGGGAGCCAAGCCCCGGCTACGCCCTGTGCTGTGGCGCCGCGCGCCGGGCAAGGCCACCGGGGTGACCCTGCCCCTTGCCATTCAATCGAGCTTGATGCCCGTCGACTTCACCACGCCCGCCCAGCGCTGGAGTTCCTTGCCGATGTAGGTGCGATATTCCTCGGGCGTAGAACCCAGGGGCTCGGCGCCTTGTATGGCCAGCTTGGCGCGCACCTCGTCGCTCTGCAATGCCTTGTTGATCTCGGCGTTCAGGCGCTGCACCACCTCCGGCGAGGTTTTGGCAGGCACCATCACGCCCTGCCAGGCACCTGCTTCAAAGCCGGGCATCACGGTTTCGGCCAGCGTGGGCACGTTGGGGAAAAGGGACATGCGCTTGGCGGTGGTGACCGCCAGCAACTTCAGGCGCTTGTCGTTCACGAAAGGCATCACCGAGTTGATGGTGTCCGTCATGAACTGGATCTGGCCCGCCACCAGGTCGACGTCTGCCGGGGCGCTGCCCCGATACGACACGTGCGTGGCCTCGATGCCCAGGTTCTTGGTGAACTGGAACGCTGCCAGGTGGGTCACATTGCCATTGCCCGCCGAGCCATAAGAGAGCTTGTCCGGATTGGCTCTGGCGTACTCCACAAACTCGCGCACGGTGTTGGCGGGAATGCTCGGGTGCACCACCAGGGCCAGCGGCACCACGGCGGTGAGGGCCACGGGCGCAAGGTCTTTCTGCACGTCGTAGCTCAGGTTCTTGTAGAGCGCGGGGCTCAAGGTGATCGACGACGTGTTGTAGAGCAGCGTGTAGCCGTCCCCCGCCGCCTTGGCGACCTGGGCGCCGCCGATGTTGCCGTTGGCCCCGGGCTTGTTGTCCACCACCACGGACTGCCCCATCTGCTCGGTCAGCTTCTGCGCCAGCACGCGCGCCACCTGGTCGGTGGGCCCGCCCGGCGGGAAGGGCACCACCAGGGTGATCGGCTTGCTGGGGTAGCTTTGCGCCTGTGCAAAGCCCATGGGGGCCAGGGCGGCCATGCCGGCTGCGCCGCTGAGCAGGGCCAGGCACAAACGTCGCAGGTTCTTTGGACGCTGGGCTGTATTCGGATCGGTTTTTTTCATGGTGCTTGTCTCCTGGGTTGTTGTAGCAAGGGATAAGTGGTCACGAGCGCCCGGCCAGCAGCCGGGTGGCGGTGTAGGTCATCACCATCACCCCCTGGTGATTGAAGACGTCGATGCGCGAGGTCACGACGGCACGGCCGCTCTTGGATGTGGGGCGAATCTCCGTCACCTCCACCACCGCCTCGATGGTGTCGCCCACCCGCACGGGGGCGAGAATCTTCTGGTGCAGCTCCAGCATGGCCAGGCCCGTGCCCTGGATCATGGTCTGCAGGATGAAGCCCTCGATGAGCGCATAGGTCAGCGCACCCGGCACGGGCCGCCCGGCCATGGCGCCGCCTTCATAGCCGTCTTCGATAAAGATCGCCTCCAGCATGCCGGTCACGCCGATGAAGCTGACCAAGTCTGTCTCGGTGACCGTTCGGCGGAAGGTGCGAAAGCGCTGTCCCACGCTCAGCTCCTGCCACACAAACCCCTGGCCCAGCCGGGGCAGGTTACGGTCTACGCTGGCGGGCGCGGCACTACGGTCGGAGGCCAAGGGTGTGTTCTGTGGGTGCATGGAATGTCTCATTCAAGTAGCGGGCAATGGCTGCGCGGGTGTCCACCAGGGCGTCGATCTGCGCGGCGCCGAGCCCTGCTTGCGCCAGGAGCTCACGGGTGTGTTCGCCCAGACGCGGTGGCATGGTGATGGCGGCGCGCTGCCCGTCAAAGCGCACGGGCACACCCGGGAAGCGCACGTCTCCCAGCGCCGGGTCGGCCACGGTTTCAAAGAAATCGGTGGCCACCAGGTGGGGGTCGAGTGGCAAGTCCTGCAACTTGGCTACCGGCGCTGCGGGAATCTCCAGCCGCTCACACACCGCAATCCAGTGGGCCGTGGTGTGGCGCTCGGTAAAACCCGACGCGAGTTCCAGCAGCTCGGCAATGTGCCGCGTGCGGCTTGCGATATCGACAAAACGCGCATCGCGCGCCAGTTCCGGGGCGCCCACTTCAGTGAAGAAGCGCTGCCAGTGCAGATTGGTGTACGGCATCATGGCCACCGCCCCATCGGCCGTGCGGTAGGGCCGACGCCAGGGGGCCAGCACCCGCGGGTAGCCAGGTGCCGACAGCGGCGGCTCGAAGTGCTGGCCGTAGTAGTGCTCGACCAGGTTGAAGCCCACCATGGACTCGAACATGGGGATTTCCACAAACGCGCCCTGGCCCGTGCGCTCGCGCTGCCACAACGCCGCCAGGATGGCATGCGCGGCCACATGGGCGCAGGTCTTGTCGGCGGCAATGGTGGGCAGGTAGCGCATCTCGCCGCCCTGCCGCTCCATCAGGTCAGCCAACCCCGACATGCCCTGGATCACGTCGTCATAGGCCGGTTTGCCGGCATAGGGGCCGGGCAAAAAACCCACCAGGCTGGCGTACACCAGGCGCGGAAAACGTTGGCGCAGCGTCTCGGGGGCAAGGCCCAGGCCTGCCAGCTTTTGCGGCCGCATGCTGTGCATCAGCACATCCGCCGTGGCGACCAGCGCAATCAGCGCCTCTTGGGCGTCCGCCTGCTTGAGGTCCAGCGCCACGCTTTTCTTGCTGCGGTTGGAACCAAGAAACATGGCCGCCATGCCCGCTTCTTTCGAAGGGCCGGTATGGCGTGTCGAGTCGCCCTCGGGCGGCTCGATCTTGATCACCTCGGCCCCGTAGTCGGCCAGTATCTGGCTGGCCAGGGGACCAAAAATCACACTGGACAGATCCAGGATGCGCAGGCCTTGCAGCGGCTTCATCTCGTGCTCTCCAGCGCGGCGTTCACTGGAACTTCGGGGCGCGTTTTTCAATGAAAGCGGTCACCGCTTCACGGTGGTCGGCCGTCTTGTGGGCGATGGCCTGGTACCCCGCCGAGATCTCCAGCAACGAGGCCAGCGAGGCACTTTGCCCCTCGCGCAGCAGGCGCTTGGTCATGCGCATCACGGCACCGGGGTTGGCGGCGATCTTGGCGGCCAGCGCCCGGGCAGTGGGCAGCAACTGGTCAGCGGCCACCACGCGCGACACGAGGCCGCAGGCCAGCGCCTCTTGCGCGCTGATGGGCTCGCCGGTGAACGCCATCTCGGACGCCTTGGCCATGCCCACGGCGCGCGGCAGCAGCCAGGCGCCGCCGTCGCCGGGCACGATGCCCACGCGCACAAAACTCTCGGCAAAGGTGGCCGTCTCGCTGGCGATGCGGATGTCGCACATGCAGGTCAGGTCCAGCCCCGCGCCGATGGCCGGGCCGTTGATGGCGCAGATCACAGGCACGTCGAGCTGGACCAGCGCATTGGGAATCTGCTGGATGCCCTGGCGGTATTCCTCGCGGATCAGGTCGGGGGTCAGTGCGTCGTCAAAGAAGCGCTTCATGTCCTTGACGTTGCCGCCCGAGCTGAAGATGGGGCCGGCGGCCGTAATGATCAGCACCTTCACGCTCGCGTCCTTGCGCACGTCCTCGCACAGCTGCACGAACTCCTGCACCGCCGTGTTGCCCGTGAGCGCATTGCGCGTTTCGGGCTGGTTCATGGTGGCGGTGAGAATGCCGCCGTCGCGTTCGATGGTCAGAAAGGCCATGGGATATCTCCGATATTAAAAAATGAGCTGCCAGCGCTTGATATAAAGGGATTTCAAATGAATTTCATAGTGAAACCCAATTACATCAAGCGTTGGCCGCTATGGTTTTCAAAGCACCGCGTCCACGTCGGTGATGCGCCGCACGATGTCCAGGGTCATGCCCTGGTGGTGCAGCAGGGCCTCGCCCGCCACGCCGTACCAGTAGGCTTCGCTGCCAGCAGTCTGGCGCCAGGCATGCAGGCGGCGCGTGAACAGCTGCAGGTCGTACTCCCCGGTGAAGCCGATCGCACCATGGATGGCATGCGCCAGCTCGGACACCACCAGCGCCGCCTCACTGCAGCGCGCTTTGGCCGTGGCCACGCGCAGGCGGTCGGGCACCACGCCCATACCGTCATGTCCAGCGCTGCAGCCCAGTTGCGCGGCCATGCGCGCGGCAAACACGTGCTCGCTCATCACTGCCAGCTGGTGCTGGATGGCCTGGAACTTGCCGATGGGGCGGCCAAACTGCTGGCGCTCATTGGCGTACTGCAGCGTGCGGTCGAACACGGCCTTGAGTGCGCCGGCCATCTGCGCGGCCACCACGGCGGCCTGCAGGGTGCGCACCTCCAGTGCAGCGTCCACTGCCACCACGGGTGCGGCCTGCACTTGCGTGGCCGACCATGCCAAGGCAGCGTCCAACGCCAGCGCCTGGGGGGACGCTTGCGCGCCCTCGGTGCCCAGCAGACGCCATTCGTCACCCGCCTGCACCAGCACCGACTGCGCCACCTGGCCCGTGCGCACCAGCGCGCAGCGCACGCCGCCGTCGCCCAGGCGCTCACCGCGCGCCAGTGCGATGCTGCCTGCGGGGCGGGCCACACCGGCCTGCGCCAGCAGTGCACGCGCCACCATGGTTTCACCCAGGGGCAAGGGCAGCGCATGTGCGCCACATTGCTCCAGCACGCCGAACACCTGGCCCAGCCCCAGCCCTGCCCCACCTGCGTCTTCGCTCAGCAGCGCATCGGCCAGGCCGGTGGCTTCCAGCTGTTGCCACAGTGCCGTGGTGGCGGCCGCGCCGCGCCCCCCGTGTTCGATGGCGCGCACCACCTGCGGCGTGCATTGGTCCGCCAGCACATCGCGGGCGGCGTCGGCAAACAGATCGTTGTCCATGCTCATGTCAGTTATCCATTACGTTGTAAGCCCCGCCACAGTCCGTGCCGCTAGCGCTGCCCCAGCCAGGGGCGCCGAGCCAGGGCCGCCCCGCAGCGAGGGCGACGTCCCCCTCCCGCGCAGCGAGAGAGGGGGAAGCCGCGCAGCGGCTCAGGGGGTGTTGTTTCATCGCAAACCCAGGC
Organism: Acidovorax sp. JHL-3; assembly: GCF_000526295.1. NCBI lineage: Bacteria > Pseudomonadati > Pseudomonadota > Betaproteobacteria > Burkholderiales > Comamonadaceae > Acidovorax > Acidovorax sp. JHL-3. The sequence continues at coordinate 860,365 of NZ_JAFU01000001.1, read as the reverse complement.
CGCGGGCGATCATGCCGCGCAGGATGTCGCGCGTGCCACCGCGCAGCGAGAACGAGGGCGAGGCCTCCGTCACATACTTGAGCGTCTGCAGCAGCTCGACCGGTACGTCTTCGGCATCGCGCGAGAACAGGTCTTCCGCAATGGCGGCAGGAATCATCTGCTCCAGCGTAGTGCCAAGCTCCTTGACCAGTGCGGCCTCGACGATGGGGCTGGCGCCTTGGGTGAGTTTTTCCTGCACCGACACCGACATGGCGCGCAGCGGCGCGAGCTGAGTGAGCACCTTGCCTGCCAGTTGCCGGGCCGATTCGGTGCGGCCCTGGGACGTGCGCACATAGTCGAGCCACTGGTCGAACAGCACGATGCTGGAGTACAGACGCTCGGGCCCGCTGCGCTCGAAGGCGAGTTCGGCGGTCACCTGCTCCCAGCCCTGGCCTTCGGCGCCGACGATCGCGTCCGCCCCGAGCTGCACGTTGTCGAAGAACACTTCGCAGAAATGGCTGTCACCCGAGAGGTCTTCAATCGGGCGCACGGTGACGCCGGGCAACGACAGGTCCACGATGACCTGCGACAGGCCCTTGTGGCGGTCTTCGGTGGTACCCGAGGTGCGCACCAGCGCGATCATGTACTGGCAGTGGTGGGCGTTGGTGGTCCAGATCTTCTGGCCGTTGAGCACAAAGCCCTGGTCGTTGGGCGTGGCACGCGTCTTCACGCTGGCCAGGTCCGAGCCCGCATTGGGCTCGCTCATGCCAATGCAAAAGAACGCCTCGCCACGGCACACGCGCGGAATGTAGAACTGCTTTTGTGCCTCGGTGCCGTATTTCAGGATCAGCGGCGCGCTCTGGCGGTCGGCAATCCAGTGCGAGCCCACGGGCGCGCCGAAGTTGAGGAACTCCTCGACCAGCACATACCGTGCAAAGGCGCTGCGCCCGCCGCCGCCATATTCCGCAGGCAACGTGACCCCGAGCCAACCCTTGGCGGCCAGCCGGCGGCTGAACTCGGTGCTGTAGCCGCTCCAGGAGCGGGCGCGGATGTGCGCGGGTATAGCGCGTGTGGCCTCGGCCAGAAAGGCGCGCACCTCGGCGCGCAGGGCTTCGTCTTGCGCAGGGATGCGCGTGAGCGTGAGTGAATCCAGGGTACTCATCCCAATACTCCGTTGTCTCTATAGGTTTGCAGCGCCTCGGCCGTGAGGCCCAGGTGGCGGGTCAGCACCTCGTCGGTGTGCTGGCCCAGCTGCGGGGGGGTGTGGCGGTAGGAAACCGGCGTGTCCGACAGGCGAATCGGGCTGGCGACCAATGGGACCTCGCCTGCTTGCGGGTGCTGCATGGCAATTTGCAGGCCACGGGCTTTGACCTGCGGGTCCTCGAACACGTCGCGCACGGTGTTGATGGGGCCACAGGGCACGGCATGCTGCTCAAGCAGGGAAATCCAGTCGCGCGTGGTGCGCATGACGGTCACGGCGCGGATGCGCTCCACCAGTTCCGCACGGTTCGCCAGTCGCGCAGCGTTGTGCGTGAATCGCGCGTCCTGCGCCCAGCCGGGCTCGCCGATGGCGTGGCAGAAGCGGGCGAACTGGCCGTCGTTGCCAATGGCCAGGATCATGTGGCCGTCGGCAGTGGGAAAGTCCTGGTAAGGCACGGTGTTGGGGTGCGCGTTGCCCATGCGCTGCGGCACCTTGTCTCCATATAGGAAGTTCATGCCCTGGTTGGCGAGGCAGGCCACACCCACGTCGAGCAGCGCCAGGTCGATGTGCTGACCCCGACCAGTGTGTTCGCGCGCCTGCAGGGCGGCCAGAATCGCCGTGCTGGCATACAGGCCGGTGAGGATGTCGGTGAGCGCAACCCCCACCTTCATGGGGCCGCCGCCGGGCTCGCCATCCGAGCGGCCGGTGACGCTCATGAGCCCGCCCATGCCCTGGATCAGGAAGTCATAGCCTGCGCGCTGCGCATAGGGACCATCCTGACCGAAGCCCGTGACGGAGCAATAGACCAGTCGCGGATTCATGGCGCTCAGGCTGGCGTAATCGAGCCCATATTGCGCCAAGCCGCCCGTCTTGAAGTTCTCGATCAGGACATCGCACTGGGCTGCGAGCTGGCGCACGATCTGCTGTCCTTCTGGCCGCGTGAAGTCCACCGTCACCGACTGCTTGTTGCGGTTGGTGCACATGTAATAGGCCGACTCGCCCGTGGGCTGGCCCTGAGGGTCGGTCACATAGGGTGGCCCCCAGGCGCGGGTGTCGTCGCCCGTGCCGGGGCGCTCGACCTTGATCACCTCCGCACCCAGGTCGCCCAGGGTCTGGGCAGCCCAGGGGCCTGCCAGCACCCGCGACAGATCAAGCACCTTCACATGCTGCAGCGCGCCCGGCTGCACGGCGGGGCGTTCACTCATTGCTGGGGTACCTTGGCCTGGGTCACGATGCGCTTCCACAGCGCGATTTCGTTCTTCTGGAACTCCTGCATCTGCGCGGGGCCGCCAGTCATTGGGGTAGCACCAATGCGCTCGTAGAACGCTCGGGTTTCGTCCATCTTGGAAATCGCCGTGAACAGCTCAGCCAGCTTGGCCGTCTCTGCCGCTGGCGTCTTGGAGCTCACCATCGCGCCCACCCAGGTGTAGGCCTCGAATCCGGGCAGGCCGGCCTCACTGGCAGTGGGCACATCGGGCGACGAGTCCACGCGTTTGTCCGCCGCAACGGCGAGCACCTTCACGCGGCCACCCTTGGCGAGCTCTTGTACGGCAGTCACCTCGGCAAAGGCATAGTCCACCGTGCCTGACGCCACGGCGGTCATGGTTTCTCCTGCACCCTTGAAGGGCACATGCACCGTCTGCACCTTGGCCGCATCGTTGAGCAGCTCACCCATGAGCTGATAGCCTGCAGACCCGGCGCCGAAGTTGACCTTGCCGGGGTTCGCCTTGGCATAGGCCAGCAAACCCTTGAGGTCCTGGTACGGCGCCTGCGGGGTGACGGTGAGCATGGCGGGCGAGCGCATCATCATCGTCAGGGGGGCGAAATCCTTGACCGGGTCGTAGGGCAACTCCTTGAACAACGCGGCGTTCACTGCGAGCGTGGAGTTGCTGCCAATGAACACGGTGTAGCCGTCGGCTGGCGCCGTCAGCACCTGCTTGACGGCGATGAAGCCGTTGGCGCCCGGCTTGTTCTCGACCACCACCGCTTGGCCGGTAAGGTCTTGCAGTTTGCGGGCGAAGTACCGTGCCGAGGTATCGGTACCGCTGCCGGGCCCGAAAGGGACCACAAACTTGATGGTCTTGGACGGAAAACTCTGTGCGTACGCGGCGGGCGCAAGTGCTGCGCCGAGCGTGATCAGAGCGGCGGCGCCGAAGGTGCCCAGGATGAATCTGCGCTGTTGCATGGGGTTTGTCTCCTTGAATGGTTTGCAGCTATGTCGGCCCTTGGTGGGGCTCTGTCTGGCACTCTAGCCAGCAGAACAAACACCGTCTAATATTAAGAATTGAAAAGCCAATACCTTTTGGATATCGCATGAACCTGCGCCAGTTGCGCCAATTCGTCACGCTCGCAGAGACGGGCAACTTCCACCGTGCTGCAGAGATGCTGCACATGGCTCAGCCGCCGCTGTCGGTGTCCATCCGCAAACTCGAAGAGGAAATGGGCGAGGCGCTGTTCGAGCGCCGGTCCACGGGCGTTTTCCTCACCACGGTGGGTGAGGCCATGCTGGCGGATGCGCGGCTCACGCTGTTCCATGCCGAGCAATGCCGCCAGGCCGTGATGGATGCGCGCCAGGGCCAGGGCGGGCTGCTGCGCATGGGCATCATCGGCTCGGCCACCTATGCGTTGCTGCCCGAACTGATTCCTTCGCTGCGTGAGCGCTTTCCCAAGATTGAGCTGGAACTGACCGAGGCCACCTCATCCGAGATCCTCGACGGGCTTGTTTCGCGCCGCTTTGATGTGGGTTTTGTGCGCTACCCCGTGCTGCACCCGGCACCGTTTGAGCTGCTGCCCATGGACCGCGATGACTTCGTGCTCGCCGTCTCGGAACACAGCCCGCTTGCGGCGCACGACGCGATTGCGTTGTCAGACGCGGCCCGCCATCCCTTCATCATGTACCCACAACACAAAGTGCCCGGCCTCTCGACCCTGGCGCTGATGCGCTGCCAGCTCTCGGGTTTCACGCCGCGCGTAGCCCAAGAGGCCATGCAGGTGCAGACCATCATGAGTCTGGTGGCCTCGGGCCTGGGCGTGGGGCTGGTCGCTGGCGTGGCGCGGCTGGTGATGCCGCGCGGCGTGAAATGCCTGGCACTGACCGACAATCCGCCGGGGTTTCATGTGGGCATTGCGCTGGCGCGGTTGCAGGGCAATACCAGTAGGCTCGTCGAGCGCTTCACCGAGCATGCCCTGCGCTTTTCCACAGCGCCCGATGTAACGCCGCCGCCCACAGCGCAGCCGTCAGCCGGCTGAAGGCGTGCCCACACCACGCCAGCGCCACCCCGCAGCAGGCGCTGCGTTCAGCCGGCGGCAGCGGCCGGCACCGCGCGGCGCTCCGCAAACGCCACATACCAATCGAGGCACTGTGGGTTGGCCATCGCATCCTTGTTGACCACCTTTTCCAGCGGCTGGCCCAGCAGCAGTTTCTTGATGGGCAGCTCCTGCTTTTTGCCGCTGAGGGTGCGCGGCACTTCGGCCACGGCAAAAATGTCGTCGGGCACGAAGCGCGGGCTGAGTGCGGTGCGGATGGCGCCGTGGATGCGCGCGCGCAGTGCGTCGTCGAGCACATGGCCGGGGCGCAACACCACGAACAGCGGCATGTAGCTTTCGCGGCCCAAGTATTCGAGGTCCACCACCAGGCTGTCGAGCACCTCGGGCAGCGATTCGACGGCGCTGTAGACCTCGCTGGTGCCCATGCGCAGGCCGTGGCGGTTGATGGTGGCGTCCGAGCGGCCGTAGATGACGCAGCCTGCCGCCGCGCCGCTGCCGATCTGGATCCAGTCGCCATGGCGCCAGACGGCGCCCATGCTGGCCGGGCCGTCGCCGCCGCCGGGCTGGCGGCCGTGGCCCGCCGGGTACATGTCGAAATAGCTCGCCAGATACCGCGCGCCGCTGTCGTCACCCCAGAGGTACAGCGGCATGGACGGAATGGGCTGGGTGCAGACCAGCTCGCCCACGGCGTCCAGCACCGGGCGACCCTGCTCGTCCCAGGCCTCGACGGCGGCGCCGAGCATGCGGCACTGCATCTTGCCGGGAGTTTGCGGCAGTTCGCGGTGGCCGCCGATGAAGGCGCCGGCAAAATCTGTTCCACCCGAGATGTTGCTCCACCAGATGTCGGGCACACCCGCCTGTGCCATGAAGTCCGTGCCCCACTGCTGCACCTCGGCGCTAAGCGGCGATCCGGTGGAGCCCAGCGCGCGGATGGACGACAGGTCGCCGCACTGCGCGGGCGTGATACCGGCCTTCATGCAGTTGGCGTAGAAGGCCGCGCCCGCGCCAAAGAAGGTCACGCCGGTCTCGGAGGCAAAGCGCCACAACAGGGCCCAGTCGGGGTGCTCTTTGCTGCCGCCGGGGTTGCCGTCAAAAATCACGCAGGTGGTGCCCGCCAGCAGGCCGCCGACCTGGGCGTTCCACATCACCCAGCCGGTGGAGCTGTACCAGTGGTAGCGCTCGCCCCGGCTGTTGGGGGCGTAGCTGCAGCCAAGGTCGTTGTGCAGCGCGCCCAGTTGCAGCTGCACCAGCACCATGCCGCCGTGGCCGTGCACGATGGGTTTGGGCAGGCCGGTGGTGCCGCTGGAGTAGACGATCCACAGCGGATGGTCGAACGGCAGCCAGAGCGGCTCGAACGCATCCGTTTCATGGTCATTTTGGCCTGTAGCGCTTGTCCAGATTGCGCAATCAGCTATTGAAACCGTAGCATCCAGATTCCCCAGAAGCAGCGTGTGCTGCACGCTGGGAAGCTGGGCGCGCAGCTCGGCCAGCACGCCCAGGCGGTCGTGGTCGCGCCCGGCGTAGGTCACGCCGTCCACGGCAATCAGCACCTTGGGTTCGATCTGGCGGAAGCGGTCGAGCACGGCGTGGGTGCCCATGTCGGGCGCACACAGGCTCCACACGCCGCCGATGCTCACCGTGGCCAGAAAGGCCACCATGGTTTCGGGCACGTTGGGCAGGTAGGCGGCCACGCGGTCGCCCGGCTGCACGCCCTGGGCCTTGAGGTGCAGCGCCAGCGACGCCACCTGGCGGCGCAGCTCGGGCCACGACATCTCTCGGTGCGCGCGCTTTTCGTTGCTGCTGACGATGGCCGGCACGCCCGCCGCATGGGCGGCATCCACATGCCGCAGCACCTGGCGCGCATAGTTCACCTGGGCGCCGGGAAACCACTGCGCGCCGGGCATGCGGTTGTGCGCCAGCACGGCGCTGTGTGGCGTGGGCGATTGCAGGTCGAAATAGTCCCAGATGCTTTGCCAGAAGGAGTCGAGGTCGGTGGTGGACCAGCGCCACAGCGCGTCGTAATCGGCAAATTCCAGGCCACGCTGTTCGCGCAGCCAGTTCTGGTAAAGGCGTATCTGGGGAATATAGGGAGCACTCATGGCAGCAAGCCTAGCCCCGCAGCCGGGCGCGGCGCCACGGGGTTTTACCGCGTACCCAGTCGCTGGCGCGACAACCCAACCACCGCAACGGCAAGGTTTGCAGCGATTGCCCCGCGCCGTGCATCCGCTCCCAAAAAGACAGCGGCGCGGCCTGCGGGAGATCGTGAACCCGCTCCAAATCCCCTACCATGCGCGTCATCAATTCACAACGGAGAAATATCCATGGGCTTTATGACCTGGAGGGAGAAAAGCGCCGACGCGCTGCAACAGGGCGGCGTGATCGGACCGGACGAGCGGCTGCCCTGGCCGCAGACGGCGGTGATGGGCGTGCAGCACGTGATTGCGATGTTTGGCGCCACGGTGCTGGCCCCCATCCTCATGGGCTTTGACCCGAACCTCGCCATCTTGATGAGCGGCGTTGGCACCTTGATCTTCTTCTTCATCACCGGCGGCAAGGTGCCCAGCTACCTGGGGTCGAGCTTTGCCTTCATCGGCGTGGTGATTGCGGCCACCGCCTACGCGGGCAAGGGGCCCAATGCCAATATCGGCCTGGCGCTGGGCGGCATCATCGCCTGCGGGGCGGCGTACACACTGATCGGTGTCATCGTGCAGATGGTCGGCACGGGCTGGATCGAGCGCTTCATGCCGCCCGTGGTGACGGGCTCGGTGGTGGCGGTGATCGGCCTGAACCTGGCCGGGATCCCCATCAAGAACATGGCGGCCAGCAACTTTGACAGCTGGATGCAGGTGGTGACGTTTGTCAGCGTGGGCCTGGTGGCCGTGCTCACGCGCGGCATGGTGCAGCGCCTCTTGATTCTGGTGGGCCTGATCGTGGCCAGCATCATCTACGCCGTGCTGACCAACGGCCTGGGCCTGGGCAAGCCGCTCGACCTCTCTGCCGTGCTGGCTGCGCCCTGGGTGGGCATGCCGGGCTTCTCGGCACCCGTATTCAGCGGCCCGGCCATGCTGCTGATTGCCCCGGTGGCCATCATCCTGGTGGCCGAAAACCTGGGCCACATCAAGGCCGTGACGGCCATGACCGGCAAGAACCTGGACCAGTACATGGGCCGCGCGTTCATTGGCGACGGCATTGCCACCATGGTCAGCGGCGGCGCCGGCGGCACTGGGGTTACGACTTATGCCGAGAACATCGGCGTGATGGCGGCCACCAAGATCTATTCGACCGCCGTGTTCCTGGTGGCGGCGCTCATTGCCGTGGTGCTGGGATTCAGCCCCAAGTTTGGCGCCGTGATCCAGGCGATTCCGCTGCCGGTGATGGGCGGTGTGTCCATCGTGGTTTTTGGCCTGATTGCCGTGGCCGGGGCCAAGATCTGGGTGGACAACAAGGTCGATTTCTCGCAGAACAAGAACCTCATCGTCGCCGCCATCACGCTCATCCTGGGCACGGGCGACTTCACGCTCAAGTTCGGCCAGTTTGCGCTGGGCGGCATCGGCACCGCCACCTTTGGCGCCATCGTGCTGTACGCGCTGCTCAACCGCAAAAGCTGAAGGCGCGCCGACCGGTCGGCGCCGCTCTCGGGTAAACCCTTATATATCTGACCGTCCCGGGTAAGATCAAAGGATTTGCCTGGCGCGCCTTGCGCGCCGGCGCCCATTCACCGTTGCGGAGTTTTCCCCATGTCTCTGGCCGATCGGGTACGCCACCCTGCCTTTCTTGAACGCGTCATGTCGGCCGAAGAGGCTGCGGCGCTCATCCCCGCTGGCGCCAACGTCGGCATGAGCGGCTTCACCGGTGCGGGCCACCCCAAGGCCGTGCCCCAGGCCCTTGCAGCCCACGCCAAGGCCGAGCATGCCGCCGGCAAACCCTACAAGATCAACCTCTGGACCGGCGCTTCGACCGCCCCCGAGCTTGATGGCGCCCTGGCCGCGGCCAACGCCCTGGGCCAGCGCCTGCCTTTCAACACCGACCCCATCTGCCGCAACAAGATCAACACGGGCGAGATCGACTTCATCGACATGCACTTGTCGCACGTCGCCCAGCACGCATGGTTTGGCTTTCTCGGCCCCCTGCACGTTGCGGTGATCGAGGTGCTGGGCGTGACGGCAGACGGTCTGCTGATCCCCGCTGCGGCCGTGGGCAACAACAAGACCTGGCTGGAGATTGCCGACAAGGTGATCCTCGAAGTCAATACCAAGCCCTCCGCCAAGATGGAAGGCATGCACGACATCTACTACGGCACCGCCATTCCGCCACGCCGCGTGCCCATCAACATGACACATGCGGACGACCGCATCGGCCAGCCCTATCTGCGCGTGGACCCGGCCAAGGTGGTTGCCGTGGTGGAGACCCACAAGGGCGACCGCGACAACGTGTTTGCCACGCCGGACGAGAACTCCAACAAGATTGCCAGCTACATCATCGACTTTCTCGCGCACGAGATGAAGATGGGCCGGTTACCCAAAGAAATGCTGCCCATCCAGTCGGGCGTGGGCAACGTGGCCAACGCCGTGCTGGCAGGCCTGCTGCACAGCCCGTTCGAGAACCTGCTGGGTTTTACCGAAGTGCTGCAAGACGGCATGCTGGACCTGCTGCGCGCGGGCAAGATGAGCAAGGCCTCTGCCACCGCCATCTCGCTGAGCCGCAGCGCGCTGCAGGACTTCGAGGACAACATCGACTTCTACCGCGAGCGCATCATCCTGCGCCCGCAAGAAATCTCGAACCACCCCGAGCTGGTGCGCCGCCTGGGCATCATCGCCATGAACTCGATGATCGAGGCCGACATCTACGGCAACATCAACTCCACCCACCTGATGGGCACGAGCATGATGAACGGCATTGGCGGCTCGGGCGACTTTGCGCGCAATGGCTACCTGTCGTTCTTTGTGACACCCTCGGTGGCCAAGAACGGCGCCATCAGCTGCATCGTGCCCATGGTTTCGCATGTGGACCACACCGAGCACGACACGCAGATCATCGTCACCGAACAAGGCCTGGCCGACCTGCGTGGCCTCTCGCCGCGCCAGCGCGCCCAGGTCATCATCGATCACTGTGCGCACCCCGATTTCCGGCCCATGCTGCAGGACTACTTTGACCGCGCCCAGCATTCATCGGGTGGCCTGCACACACCCCACCTGCTGAACGAGGCCTTGTCGTGGCACCAGCGCTTTGTGGAAACAGGGTCGATGCGAGCGCCTGCCTGAGCGGGACCTAAGCGTGGCATGGGCGTGTCCCCGCCCCTGCGCAGGGGCTGGCGGCGCAACGATTGCCTGGCAGGCGGATGATCATAGGCGCCGGCACTGCGCCGGTGCCAACGCCCGTTTTCTGGGCTGTGGGTCTGGCCGAGATCAGCCCAGGAAACGCCCCGAACCGCCCAGCACCCCCAGATCGACATAGCGCGAGCCCACATACGGGGCCTGACCGCTGTAGTCCACCACAAACCCGCCCAGATCCCAGTTGCGAATGCCTGCCAGCGCGCTGCGCAGCTTGGCACGCGTCGGGTCGGAGCCTGCGCGCTCCAGCCCTTCGGCCAGCACGCGCATGTTCACATAGGCCTCCAGGCTGCCCTGGGTGAAATCCTGCTTTCCATTCGCCCGCATGGCAGACTGGTAGTCGCGCACCACTTGTGACTTGGCACGGTTGGGATCGGGCACGACCATGGTGATGGCGATGCCGCTGCCGACATCACCCAGTTTCTTGAGACTGTCGCTGGGCAGGGTCACGCTCACGCCGGCCAGCAGGACGCCCGGCGCATTCTTCTTGAGGCCCCGCACCAGCTCCACCGAAACGGTGCCGGCGGTAGCCAGCAGCACGGCGGCAGTGCGCGCCTCGGCCACTTGGGCAAGCACCTGCGAAAGGTTGGCGCCATCGGTGGCCAGCGCGGCCTGCACCGAGGGCTTGAGGCTTTGCTCGGCCAGCGAGCGGGTGGCGTCCTCGAGCATTTCGCGGCCGTAGCCGTTGTCCAGATACACCACCCCGATGCTCTTGAGACCCATGCCGGCAAGGCGCTGCACCAGGCGACGCACCTCGTCGGTGTAGCTGGCTCGCACATGGAACACATTGCGCGCGCCCTTGCGCAGCGACGATGCCCCCGTAATCGGCGCCACATACGGCACACCCGCCTCTTCGATCAGTGGCAGGATGGCCGTGTTGTTGGGCGTGCCAACGCATGACAGCAGTGCAAAGGTATTGCCCTGCGACAAAATCTGCTTGATGTTGTCGGTGGTGCGCTGGGGCACATACGCGTCATCCACGATATTGAACTGAAGCGTGCGGCCGTTTATGCCGCCCCGGCTGTTGATGTGGGCCAGCGCCGATTCGGCGCCCAGCTTGACGTCCTGCCCCAGCCCTGCCAGCGGGCCCGTGAGGGCGGCTGAGCAACCAATGGTGAGGGTTTTGCCGGTGATGCCCGCCTCTTGGGCAAAGGCATTGCGAAGAAAGGCAGGTGCGGCTGCAGCAGCGACCACAGCACCGGGGGCAAGAGAGACAAATTGGCGACGTTGCATGAGGGTCAGGATCCGGGAAATAAGCACAATGACAAAAGCCCGGTGCGCAGCCCATGCGGGTGACAAGTTCAGCCAGCTACCAACTTCCGGGAAACCCTACATTCTAGTCGGCCACTCGCCACCGGCATCCTGCGCGCGCTCACCCACACTTTGGAGGAACCCATGTCCATCTGGAAGAAACCCATTTCACTGTCATTGCTCAATGAGACCAATGCCAACACCGCCGCCACGCACCTGGGCATTGAAATCACCGAAGTGGGCGACGATTTTCTGCGCGGACGCGTGCCCGTGGACGAGCGCACCCGGCAACCCTTTGGCATCCTGCATGGCGGGGTCAGCGTGGTGCTGGCCGAGACGCTGGGCTCCATCGGAGCCTTCTACGCCTGCCCCGAAGGGCACCGCGGCGTGGGCCTGGACATCAATGCCAACCATATCCGTGCAGCCAGCAGCGGCTGGGTGACCGGCACGGCGCGCGCCGTGCACATTGGCCGCACCACGCAGGTGTGGCAGATCGACATGGTCAACGACGCTGGCGAGATAACCTGCGTTTCGCGCATCACCATGGCGATCCTGGCGCCGCGCTGAACCCACAGCGCGCCTGCGCACGCATCTGTGTCAGGCCGGTGCCCGGCTGCGGCTTTGTTGCTGCGTGAATTGCCGCATGTCCTTGTCATAGCGCCGGATGTGCAGCGACAGCCAGTCCCGCAACACGGTAGACAGTTGCGAGGCCACGGTGCTGCTGCCGCCCTCGAACTTGCGCTGCAGGCCCTGCAGATCGGCCACGAACTGGTCGTGGCCCTGCTTGTGCTGCACCAGGCGCGGATAGCCCATCCGGGCCATTTCCTGCTCTTCACGCCGGATGTGCTCGACGGTATCGCGGATCAGCTCATCCAGCAGGCGCCCCACCACCTCGTGGCCACGGCCCTCACTGGTGGCGGTGTGCAATTCGTTCACCTGCCTCACCAAAATCTGATGGTCCTTGTCGATGGGGCCGTTGTCGATGACCATGTCATCGGCCCATTCAAAATACGCCACGGCGAAGTCTCCTGGAAACAATTGAGGTAACGCGTGCGGCCCTCTGGCCTTGTCTCAGCGGCCCGACAAGGCCAGCTGGCCAGACGCCACACCCAGCTTGCCCAGCTCGCCCAGTTTGAACACGCTGACCGCCTGCACCAGCCCCTTGGCCTGGTGTTCGAGCGACTGTGCCGCTGCAGCGGCTTCTTCCACCAGCGCCGCATTCGATTGCGTCACCTGATCCATCTGCCCCACAGCCTGATTGACCTGGTCGATGCCCGAGGTCTGGTCCTGGCTGGCCGAGGTGATCTCGTTCATGATGTCCGTCACCCGGCGCACATTGACCACGATTTCATCCATGGTGCTGCCCGCGCGCTCCACCTGCTGGCATCCTTCCGTCACGTTGTTGACCGAGGTCTCGATCAGCGCCTTGATCTCCCGTGCGGCGGTGGCCGAGCGGCCGGCGAGGCTGCGCACCTCGCTGGCCACCACGGCGAAGCCCCGGCCCTGCTCACCGGCACGGGCAGCTTCCACCGCCGCGTTGAGCGCCAGGATATTGGTCTGAAAGGCAATGCCATCAATGACCCCGATGATGTCGGCGATCTTGCGCGACGAGGTGTTGATGGCCTCCATGGTGTGCACCACCTGCGACACCACCGATCCGCCCTTCACGGCCACTTGCGAGGCAGCCTCGGCAATTTCGTTGGCGTGGCGGCTTTGCTCGTAATTGCGTTTGACGGTGTCGGCCAGCTCTTCCATCGACGCAGCGGTCTGCTCCAGCGCACTGGCCTGCTCTTCGGTTCGCGAAGAAAGGTCAATGTTGCCCGCCGCGATCTGGCTGGTGGCCGTGGCGATGGCTTCGGTGCCGCCGCGCACATTGCTCACGATGTCGATCAGGCTCTCGTTCATGCCCCGCAACGCTGAAAGCAGTTCGGCGGTTTCGTCGCTGCCGTCCACCTCGATGCGGCTGCCCAGATCACCCGCCGCCACGTTCTGGGCCACCGCCACGGCACGGCGCAGCGGCATGATGATGGAGCGCGTGATCCAGTAGGCGAGGGCCACGCCGATCAGCAGGCCCGCGGCACCCAGTGCGAGCATCTGGATGCGCGCACTGGCAATGTCGCGCACCACCGTGCGACCGCCGGTCTCCACCAGTTTTTTCTCCAGCGCATTCATCGCATTGATCGGCTCCTGCAACGCATCCAGCGCAGGCAGCGTCTCGGACTTGAGCAGCGCGGTGGCCCCTTCGCGGTCGCCGGCTTCCACCATTTGCACGACCTTGCTGAACGACTGCACGTATTTGCCCCGCAGGTCCTTGAGGCGCAACAAAACGGCCTTGGCCTCGGGCAGATACACCCGCTGGTCGAGCACCGCGATGGCGTCGTCAATGGTCTTTTTGTTGGTGCCAATGGCTGCCTTGACCAGCTTCTGGTGCTCGGCATCAGAGGCAATGACCAGCTCCATGGTGCGCCGCGCATTGGACCGCGTGGTGGTGTCGATCACGCTGGCGGCCTCGGCCCTCACCCAGTCATCTTCGATGAGGCGGGTGTTGATCTCGCCCACTTTCCCCAGGCGCAGCACCCCGATGAGGGCAATGCCCAGCATCATCACGATCAGCAGGCCAAAAGCCAGGCCGAGGCGGGTGCCGATTTTGAGGTGGCTGATATTCATGGGGAGACCTCCGAAAAAGATGCAATTTGTTACCACTTTGCATTGTCGGTCGTTTTCTCCCGACAGGTTGCCGCGCATCCTTGACGCGTGTCAAAAGAACGCGGCGCACACCGCCCAGGGCCGCAACAGCCCCCTGGCCGCTACTCGGTGGCCGCCCGCGCCAACCGCTCGCTCTTCCAGTACACGTCGTCGCCGCCATCCATGCGGTTGAGCACACGCGACAGCACAAACAGCAAATCGGAAAGCCGGTTGAGGTAGTGGCACGGGGCCTCGCGCACGGTTTCGTGTTTGCCCACCGCCACCACGGAGCGCTCGGCGCGGCGGGCCACGGTGCGGCACACATGCGCCTGGGCGGCGGCGCGCGTGCCTGCGGGCAGGATGAACTCTTGCAGGCGCGGCAACGCGGCGTTGTAGTGCGCCAGCGCCTCATCGAGCTGCAACACGGCCTCGTCCTTGAGCAACTCAAACCCCGGAATCGACAGCTCGCCGCCCAGGTTGAACAGCTGGTGCTGCACATCGATCAGCAGCTCGCGCACATCCTGCGGCAGTGGCTCGCACAGCAGCAGGCCCAGGTGCGAATTGAGTTCGTCCACATCGCCCATGGCGTGGGGGCGCGGGCTGTCTTTGGACACGCGCGTGTTGTCGCCCAGGCCGGTGGTGCCATCGTCGCCCGTGCGCGTGGCGATCTGTGTGAGTCGGTTGCCCATGTGTGTTCCTTGTGCTGCAGGGTGCATTGTCCGATACCGCGTTGGAAGGCGTATTGCACAGGGCCATAGACCGTAAGCAGACCCTTACACCGCGCAGGAAAATGTTGGCTGGGGCAACAGCAGGCAAAAGTGCTGGTCAGGCACGGCATGCTGCGGTGCAATGAAACCCTGTTCAACTTTGACGGAGCTCTTCATCCCATGAAAGCCACCTCACGCCGCACCTTTGCCTTTGACACCCGCAGCGTATTGCTGTTCACCGCACTCTCTCTGGGCGGCGGCGCTGCCCTGCAGGCGCAGACCGCACCGGGCGCAGCGCCCAAGGCACAAGGGGGGGCGTCTTTCGGACCCGGCACCTCGTCTTCTCCCAGCTCTCCCAACTACACCACTGGCCCCGGCAAGGGCTCATCGGCCACAGCCGCCTTTGACCGGGCCGACGCCAATGCCGATGGCAAGCTCAGCCCCCAGGAAGCCGCCACACTGCCAGCCATTGGCAACCGTTTCGAGCAGCTTGACACCGACCGTGACGGGAGCCTGTCGCACACCGAGTTCGACAAAGGCGCCAAGTCCTGACCGTTGATACGCCGGCGGCGCGATAGCCGCCACTCCCGTTGAAAGCGCAGCGCCGCGATCGGGCTTAACCGCCCCATCGCGGCGCATTTGCGGGTGCCCGGTGGTATTCTTTTGCGTTACCCGGAGACCGCCATGAACGCCCCTGCCACCGCCTTGCACCTGCTGCCCCAAATTCACTTGCGCGAGGTGCCGCAGGCGCTGATCGACGCGCTGCAAAGCCGGTTTGGCGCGCAGTGCTCGCTGGCGCAAGCGGTGCGCGAACAGCATGGGCGCGACGAAGGCTCGCTGCAGGCGCCCCCGCCCAGCGCCGTGGTGTTTGCCGAAAGCACCCAAGATGTGGTCGATGCAGTGAAGCTCGCCAGTCAATACGACGTACCCGTGATTCCCTACGGTGCAGGCTCATCGCTCGAAGGCCACCTGCTGGCCGTGCAAGGCGGCATCAGCATCGACGTGGGCCGCATGAACCGGGTGCTCAGCATCAACGCCGACGACCTCACGGTAACGGTGCAGCCCGGCATCACACGCAAGCAGCTCAACGCAGCCATCAAAGACACCGGCCTGTTCTTTCCCATCGACCCCGGCGCCGACGCCAGCATTGGCGGCATGAGCGCCACGCGCGCCAGCGGCACCAACGCCGTGCGCTACGGCACCATGCGCGAAAACGTGCTGGCGCTCGAAGTGGTCACCGCCAGCGGCGAAGTGATTCGCACCGGCACACGCGCCCGCAAAAGCGCTGCGGGTTACGACCTGACGCGCCTGATGGTGGGCAGCGAAGGCACGCTGGGCGTGATCACCGAAGTGACCGTGCGGCTGTACCCGCTCCCCGAAGCCGTGAGTGCGGCCATCTGCTCGTTTCCGAGCATCGAGGCCGCCGTGCGCACCACCATCCAGACCATTCAACTGGGTGTGCCCATTGCGCGCGTGGAGCTGATCGACCGCCACAGCGTGCGCATGGTCAACGCGCACAGCAAGCTGAATCTGCGCGAAGAACCCATGCTGCTGATGGAATTCCACGGCTCGCCCGCCAGCGTGAAGGAGCAGGCCGAAACCGTGCAGACCATCGCCAGCGAGTTTGGCGGCAACGCCTTTGAATGGGCCAGCACGCCCGAAGAGCGCACGCGCCTGTGGACCGCGCGGCACAACGCCTACTTTGCCGCCGTGCAAAGCCGCCCCGGCTGCCGCGCCATCAGCACCGACACCTGCGTGCCCATCAGCCGCCTGGCCGATTGCCTGCTCGAATCGGTGGACGAGGCCGAGGCCAGCGGCATCCCCTACTTTCTGGTCGGCCATGTGGGCGACGGCAACTTTCACTTCGGCTACCTGCTCGACCCCAACATCCCGCAAGAGCGCATTGCCGCCGAAGACCTGAACCACAAGCTGGTGGCGCGCGCGCTCAGCATGGGCGGCACCTGCACCGGCGAGCACGGCGTGGGCCTGCACAAGATAGGCTTTTTGCTGGACGAAACCGGTGCGGGCGCGGTGGACATGATGCGCGCCATCAAGCGGGCGCTGGACCCGAAGAACATCCTGAATCCCGGCAAGATCTTTGCGCTGTAAGTGCGAGGCAGTCCGCACGCAAAACACTCCATTTTTGATAGCTAGTAGCGCTTTACACATAAGCACCACAGGCACTTTTACCTTAAAACAGAGCCCCACCAACGCGGCACGATGGCCCTGCGTCCCGGCCACGCACCGCACGCCCGATGTGCCCCGCGCCGGTGCAGGCGCTGGCGCCTGCGCTGCATCCCTGCCCTGTCCCTGCCTTTCCCCGCGCGATCAAAGCCATGCCTGAAACAAAAACCGTCCTGCTTTTTCTTGTCACTGCGCTGGCAGAAATCGTGGGCTGCTATTTGCCCAGCCTGTGGCTCAGCCACGGAAAAAGCGCATGGCTGCTGGTGCCTGGCGCGCTGAGCCTGGCTGCTTTCGCCTGGCTTTTGTCACTGCATCCCACTGCGTCCGGGCGGGTGTATGCCGCCTACGGGGGCGTGTATATTTTTGTGGCCATTGTCTGGCTGTGGGCGGTGGACGGTGTTCGCCCCACGCCATGGGACATTGCCGGCGCGGCACTGGCGCTTGCAGGCATGGGGGTCATCATGTTTGCCCCCCGAAGCGCCTGAACAGAGCATCACAGACCGTCGCCGGGTGCGGCACCATTGCAGCCAAACCCGCGACAATCACCGGCCCCCCCCCCAGCCCATCGGCCTATTGGCCTATTGGCCCCACTTTCTGGAACCCCTCATGACCTGCTCATCCCCCTCGACCCGCACCCTCATCAAAGCGGTGCTCGCCAGCGCCGTTCTCACCCTGGGCAGCCTGGCGCAGGCACAGGCAGTCTTCAAGATCACGGCCATCCCTGATGAATCGCCCACCGAACTGGCGCGCAAGGCGGCGCCGCTGGTGAAATATCTGGAGCACAAGCTGGGCACCAAGGTGGAATTCACGCCCGTGTCCGACTACGCCGCCGCCGTGGAGGCGCTGGCCAACAAGCAGGTGGACATGGCCTGGTATGGCGGTTTCACCTTTGTGCAGGCCAGCATCCGCTCGGGCGGCAAGGTGGTGCCTTTGGTGCAGCGCGAAGAGGACGAGAAATTCCGTTCGGTGTTCATCAGCGCCGACCCGGCCATCCGGGCGCTGGCCGACCTCAAGGGCAAGACTGTGAGCTTTGGCTCGCAATCCAGCACCTCGGGCCACCTGATGCCGCGCAGCTACCTGCTGCAGGCGCAGATCGACCCGGACAAGGACTTCAAACGCGTGGCCTACTCGGGCGCGCACGACGCCACCATTGCCGCCGTGGCCTCGGGCAAGGTGGACGCGGGCGCGCTCAACATTTCGGTGTGGGAAAAGTTTGTGGCCGACAAGAAGGTGGACACCGGCAAAGTGAAGGTGATCTTCACCACCCCGGCCTACTTTGACTACAACTGGACGGTGCACAGCGACATGCCAGTGGCCCAGCGCGAGAAACTCACCAAGGCTTTTCTCGACCTGAACCGCAACACCCCCGAGGGCAAGGAAATTCTGGACCTGCAGCGCGCCACGCGCTTCATTCCCACCCAGGCCAGCAACTACAAGGGCATCGAAACCGCAGCGCGCAGCGCGGGCCTGATCAAGTGAACGGGTGTTTGCTATTGTTTTAATAGCTGCTTGCGCTTTTGCAATAAGCGCTGCAGCCTGATTTGCCCATGAAAGTTCAGCTGGACAACACCACCGTGCGCCACCCGGCCGCACGCGCCGGTGCACCCGCAGCGCTGCGCGGCCTGGATCTGGTGGTGGCGCAGGGCGAGCAGGTGGCGGTGATCGGCCCTTCGGGCGCGGGCAAGACCACGCTGCTGCAGCTGCTGGCCTGCGCACAGCGGCCCGACGAGGGCAGCTTGCAGCTCGATGGCATCGACCCCTGGGCATTGCCGCGCCGCGCATTGCAGCGCTTGCGCGGTCGCCTTTTTCTGGCGCCCCAGGTGCCGCCGCTGCCACCCCGGCAGCGTGTGGTGACGGCGGTGCTGGCGGGGCGCCTGCCGCACGAAAGCCTGTGGGCCAGCGTGCGCAGCCTGGTCTATCCCACCGGCATCGGGCTGGCCGAGGCCGCGCTGGCGCATTTTGACGTGGCCGACAAGCTGTTCGACCGGGTAGACCGGCTCTCGGGCGGCGAGCGCCAGCGGGTGGGCCTGGCGCGGGCGCTGGCCTCGCAGGCCAGCCTGTTGCTGGTGGACGAGCCGCTGTCCGCGCTCGACCCGGCGCGTGCGCAACAAGCCTTGGCCTCGCTCACGCAGGCGGCCCACGAGCGCGGCGCCACGCTGGTCGCCACGCTGCACCATGTGGAGATGGCCCTGGCGCATTTCCCGCGCGTGATCGGGTTGCGCGACGGTGCGCTGGCCTTTGACCTGCCTGCGGCGCAGGTGACGCCCGCGCACCTGCACCAGCTGTATGCGCAGCACCTGGACGAGCTGACCCAAACGGCGCCGCCCTCCCCCGATGTGCCTGTGGCCGCGTCCCCTGTGCCGATGCAGTGCCGCTAACCCACGGGCCATCTCGCCGCCATGACTGCCCTGTCGCCTGATCTGCCTGCACCCCCCGACAAGAGCCCGCCGCCCGAGCGCCGCGACCCCGCCTGGCGCGGCCGCCTGGCCGGGGCCGCGGTGGCGCTGTTTCTGCTGTGGCCCATGCTGGTGCTCACCGAGTTCAAGCCCTGGCTGCTGCTGGCGCCGGATGCGCTGAAGCCCTCACTGCGGTTTCTGGCAGATTTTGTGCCGCCCCGGCTAGACGCCGAGTTTCTGGCCCTGGTGGCGCGCGAGACCTGGCGCACGGTGGCCATTGCCACCGCAGGCCTCACGCTGGCGCTGGTGCTGGCCGTGCCGCTGGCGCTGCTGTCGGTGCGGGTGCTGTCGGTCTCGGCGCTCACCGGCCCCATGGCGCCGCTGCCGGCGCTGGTGCGGCTCTTGGTGCGCTGGCTGCTGGTGGTGCTGCGCAGCGTGCCCGAGCTGATCTGGGCCCTGGTTTTTGTGCGCGTGGTGGGCCTGGGGCCCACGGCCGGCGTGCTGGCCATTGCACTGACCTTTGCCGGCATGCTGGGCAAGGTGTATGCCGAAATCCTGGACAGCGCCGAGCCCCATGCCGCCGCCAGCCTGCTGCGCAACGGCAGCGGCCGGCTGCAAGCCTTTTTGTATGCGCTGCTGCCGCAAAACGCCGCCGAGCTCACCAGCTACACGGTGTACCGCTGGGAATGCGCGATCCGCTCGTCTGCCGTGCTGGGCTTTGTGGGCGCGGGCGGGCTGGGCCAGCAGATGGACGCCTCGATGAAGATGTTCGAGGGCGCCGAGGTGGCCACCATGCTGCTGGTGTTCATGGCGCTGGTCTGGCTGGCGGACCGCATCAGCGCCTGGTTGCGGCAAAGGCTGGCATGAATACGCGCGGCACTTCAGCGCCCCGACCCTCTGCCAACCGCTGCCTGGCCTGCTGGTGCGTAGCCGCTGGTGCGCTGGCGCTGGTAGGCCTGAGTTTCTGGTCGCTGGACCTGCAGTGGGCGCAGTTTGTGTCCGCCCCGGCGCTGGCCAAGATGGGCCGGTTTCTGGCCGAGCTGCTGCAGCCCGAAACCAGCCCGGCGTTTTTGCAAAAACTGCTGTGGGCCACGCTGGAGACGCTGGCCATGTCGGCCCTGGGCACCTTGCTGGCGGTGCTGCTGGGCCTGGCGCTGGCCCTGCCCGCCAGCAAGGCGTTTGAGGGCGACCCGGCGCGTTGGCGCGGCCCCACGCGGCTGGTGCTCAACGCCCTGCGCAGCATTCCCGAACTGGTGTGGGCCACCTTGCTGCTGATCGCGGCCGGGCTGGGGCCGTTTGCCGGCACGCTGGCGCTGGCACTGCACACCTCGGGCGTGCTGGGCCGCCTGTTCGCCGAGGCCATCGAAAACGCCCCGCCGGGCCCTGGCTTTGCCCTGCGCGTGCGCGGCGTGGCCAGTGGCCGCTTGTTTTTGTATGCCACCCTGCCCCAGGTGCTGCCGCAGTTGCTGAGCTACACGCTGTACCGCTGGGAAAACAACATCCGCGCCGCCGCCGTGCTGGGCGTGGTGGGGGCCGGCGGGCTGGGACAGATGCTGGCGTTCCACATGGGGCTGTTCCAGATGGGCGAGACCAGCAGCGTGCTGGTCGCCATGCTGGCGCTGGTGGCGCTGGTGGATGCGCTGAGCTTTGCCAGCCGGCGCTGGCTGGCGATCTGACACAAATTGCTATTATTTTAATAGCTTATTGCGCTTTATGGGCGTGCGCCAGAGCCACTTTTCATTCAAATCCCTGCCGGTACGGTTTGCATTCAATCGGATAACCAGGCGGGGCGCCGCAGACAGTGCTGTCGTACGTGCAGCACGGCAAGGCGACCAACGACGTTAGACGTTTGAAGGCCCTACCGCATCAGGCCGCCACTGCGGCAGCGCGCCGCAGCCGTGCCGCCACCCCCACGCCCACCAGCGCGGCAGACACCACGCTCAGCGCCAGCGTGATGGCCGAGCCGTAGAAGATGCCCGAGGTCATGCCCCGGTCGAGCAGCGCGCCGAACACCGGTGCGGCCAGGCAAAAGCCCAGGTCCAGCCCCGAATACACCGTGCCATACACCCGGCCCGTCGCACCCGGTGGGGCCGCGCGCTTGATGAGCATGTCGCGCGACGGGCTCGCGAGGCCCGTGCCGACGCCCGCCAGCGCGGCCACCACCACCGCCGCCATGCCGGGCAGCCAGCCCGTGCCCACCAGCACCAGCAGGGCGGCCGAGGCCAGCAGGCACACCGAGATGATCTTCTCCAGCCGCACCACGCGGCCCACCAGAAAGCCGCCCACCACCATGCCTGCCGCGCCGCACAGCATGTAGCCGGTGACCACCAGGGCCGTCACGCTGAGCGGCAGGCCATACATGCTTTGCAGCGCGGGGCTGGCAAAGCTCTGGATGGCGCTCAGCGCGCAGGTGCTCCAGAAAAAGAACGAGAAGCACAGCCACACCGAAGGCAGCTTGAGGAAGGCCATGGGATGCTCGTCGGCCACGGCCTTGGCGCCCGGGGCCTGGTGCGCCCAGGCGCCCTGGCGGTCGTCCAGCGCATCGCGGTTCCACACCATGACGGCCAGCACCGCAATGGCCAGCAGCGCGCCGCACAGGCAGGCGGCACGCCACGAGCCCGTGGCCGAGGCAATGCCCGCCATGAACACCGGCGCCGTGGCCCAGCCCAGGTTGCCGCTGATGCCGTGCACCGAAAAGCCATGGCCCAGGCGCTGCGGCGATACGCGCTTGTTGAGAATGGTGAAGTCCACCGGGTGGAACGGCGCATTGCCCAGCCCCGCCAACGCCGCCGCCACCAGCAGCCCCGCATAGCCCTGCGCCGTGCCCGCCACCAGGCCGGCCGTGGCAAAGCTGGCCAGCGCAAAAAACAGCACCGGGCGCGCGCCCACGCGGTCCACCAGAAAGCCCGACAGCGCCTGCCCCACGCCCGACACCACAAAGAACACCGATACCAGCAGGCCCAGCTCGGAATAGCTGAAACCAAACTCGCCAATGAGCCACGGAAACAGCGGCGGCAGCAGCATGTGAAAAAAGTGCGAGCTGCCATGCGCCAGGCCGATGAGGGCGATGGTGCGGGCATCCTGCCGCAGGGGAACCGCGCTGGGTGCGCCAGGGGAAATGGGGGTCATGGCGCTGATCTTAGGCAGGCCGGCGACGGCAGGTTTACGATAGCCTGCCAATTTCTATCGCCAACATGCCAAAAGCAGCCCCGCCCGCAGACACCTCGCCGCAGCCGCGCCCGCGGCGGGCGCTGTCGTATGTGGATTCGCTCACGCCGCATCTGTTTGTACCCAGCGCCGAGCGCCCGGTGCGCGCCAAGGTGCGCCAGCTGGCAGCCGACACGCAGGTGATGCCGCACAGCCACCCGTGGGCGCAGGTGGCCATCTCGACCACGGGCGTGATCCGGCTCACAGTGGACCGGGGCACCTACATCGTGCCGCCCTCGCGCGCGCTGTGGATTCCGCCCGGCGTGGAACATGCCGTGACCATGGTGGAAGACGCCGATCTGCGCACGCTGTATTTCCACCAGCCGCGCGGGCGTTGCGGCCCGGGCGTGCCGCGCCACCAAGAGGCCGCCTGGCGCCAGTGCCGGGTGCTGGAGGTGTCCGACCTGCTGCGCGCCCTGGTGCGCGAGCTGCCCACCGCGCCCGACGACGGCCCCACCTCCACACCACCATCCACCCCCGACGAGCGCACGCGCGAGCGCCACCTCAACGCGCTGGTGCTGGGCGAGCTGCGCCGCGCCGCCGCCGTAAAGCTGGGCGTAGACCTGCCGCACGACAAGCGCCTGCGCCACCTGTGCGAGGCGGTGCTGGCCGACCCCACACGCCACGCCACCCTGAGCGCCTGGGCACAGGACACAGGCGCCAGCCCGCGCACGGTGGCGCGACTGTTTCGCACCGAGCTCTCGAGCACTTTCACGCAGTGGCGCCAGCAGGTGATATTGGCCAAGGCCGTGTCGCTGGCTGCGGGCCGCATGCCCATGGGGCAGATCGCCGCCGAACTGGGCTACAGCCCCAGCGCCTTCAGCGCCATGGTGCGCAAATCGGTGGGGCAGCCACCGGGGCGGTTTCTGGGGGCGGCGCGGTGAGGGGACGGGCGCGCACGGCACGGCACGGCACGGACCCCACCCACCCGCCCGCCCCTTGGTCGCGTCAAACTTTGAACGTTTTTGACCTGTAGCCCTTGCGGATAAAGCGCTATCAGCTATCTAATTAACAGCAATACCGGCCCGGCAGGCGATGAAATGCAGAGCCTCTGGCGCCAAAATATTGAGAAACCCCGCTTCCCCCTACCGCACCTTTGCCCATGACCGCTGACATCCACAGCTACGAACCCCGCAGCGGCCACGGCCTGCCGCACGATCCGTTCAACGCCATCGTGGGCCCCCGCCCCATCGGCTGGATCTCCACGCAAAGCGCCGCCGGCGCGCTGAACCTGGCACCCTACAGCTTCTTCACCGCGTTCAACTACGTGCCGCCCATCGTGGGCTTTGCCAGCATTGGCGCCAAGGACACGCTGCGCAACATCGAGGCCACCGGCGAGTTTGTGTGGAATTTGGCCACGCACGATCTGGCCGACGCCATGAACCAGAGCTGCGCCGCCGTGCCCCCCGAAGTCAGCGAGTTTGAGCTGGCGGGCCTCACCCCCCTGGCCTCCGAGAAAGTGCGCCCACCCCGCGTGGCCGAAAGCCCTGTCACGTTTGAATGCCGCAGCACGCAGATCGTGCAGCTGCAGGGCATCGACGGTGAAAAGGTGCCCACCTGGCTGGTGCTGGGCGAAGTGGTGGCCGTGCACATCGCCAAGGCGCTGCTGAAAGACGGCGTGTACGACACGGCAGGCGCCGGCCACATCCTGCGCGGGGGCGGCCCGGCCGACTATTTCACGGTGGGGCCAGAGCAACTGTTCCGCATGCACCGGCCCGCCTGAGAAGGGGTGAACGCCGCAGCGCCGGGGCCGGCCCAATACCCCACAGTGGACGGCCCTGCTCCACAGCGGGCACACTCGATTCCCTCATGGTTCTGAATCTGGTGTTTTGATGCTGCATTTTCTGATGTTCGCCGCCGGGCTGGCCGCGCTGGTGGTGGGGGCCGACCTGCTGGTGCGGGGCGCTTCGCGACTGGCCCTGTCGTTTGGCATTTCGCCGCTGGTGGTGGGGCTGACCATCGTGGCCTTTGGCACCAGCGCCCCCGAGATGGCGGTGTCGACCGGGGCCGTGCTCAATGGCCAGACCGGCCTGGCCATGGGCAATGTGGTGGGCAGCAACATCTTCAACGTGCTGTTCATCCTGGGCCTGAGCGCCCTCATCGCCCCGCTGGTGGTGCATGTGCAGATCATCCGGCAGGAGGTTCCCATCCTCATGGGGGCCTCGCTGTTGCTGCTGGTGCTCGGGCTCGATGGCCGCATCAGCCTGACCGACGCCGCGCTGCTGTTTGGCCTGCTGCTGGCCTACACCGTATTTCTGGTGGTGCAGTCGCGCCGGGAAACCCAGGCCGCCCAGGCCGAGTTCGAGGCCGAAATCCACGCCCCCGCTGCCGGCGCCTGGGATGCCCGCCTGCCGGTGCAGATCGCGCTCATCGTCGCCGGGCTCGCGCTGCTGGTGCTGGGCTCGGACTGGCTGGTGGACGCGGCCGTGGTGTTTGCCAAGGCGCTGGGCGTGAGCGACCTGGTGATCGGCCTGACCATCGTGGCAGCGGGCACCTCCATGCCCGAGGTGGCCACCTCGGTGGCCGCCGCCCTCAAGGGCGAGCGCGACATCGCCGTGGGCAACGTGGTGGGCAGCAGCACCTTCAACATTCTGGGCTGCCTGGGGCTGGCCGGACTGGCGGCGGGCAGCGAAGGCCTGGTCGTGGCGCCCTCGCTGATGGCCTTCGACATCTGGGTGATGCTGGCCGTGGCGCTGGCCTGCCTGCCCATCTTCCTGTCGGGCCGCGAGATCGCCCGCTGGGAAGGCGCCGTGTTCCTGGGCTACTACGTGGCCTACGTGTCCTACCTCATCCTGGCGGCGCAGCAGCACGACGCGCTGCACACCTACTCGGCCGTGATGCTGGGCTTTGTGATCCCGCTCACGGTCGTCACCTTGGTGGTGTCGCTCATCCGGCCCTCCCGGGGCGTGCAGTAAACCCACGCCGCCCTGCCTCCAGGCGCCTGTTGCCGGGCATGCGGCTGCACCCCTGGCACGGGAAATTCCAGACTCACCAGCCAGGCGCCCGGGGCCATTTCGGCGCAGCCTTTGACCCAGGCACGGGCCATGCTTTCGGGGCGCTGGAACAGGTAGACGAGCTGGTAGCCGCTCCAGTCGGCGCGCCACAGGTCGCCCTGCGCAACCCGCGCCCAAGGGCAGCGGCGGGCGCACAGCCAGCGCAGGGGGCGGCTCCATTCCAGCCCCTCCAGCCTGGCCAGGGGGTAGGCCTGGCGCAGCGCGATCAGGCCGTCGCCCAGACCGCAGCCCGCATCGAGCACGCGCGCGCCAGGCTCCAGGGGGGCAAAGTCGGGCAGGTCATTGAGCGCGTCGGGCGGGGTGGGGAACAGCGGGGCATCGCGCCAGGCGTTCAGGGGGTAGACCAGCAGCAGCAGGGCCAGCGGCACCAGCCAGGCCCAGGCGGGCAGGCCCGCCGCACCCGTGAGGGCCAGCGACAGCGGAAATCCCGCCGCAATCAGCCCACGCTGCCACCAGGTGCCGCCCAACAGGCTGGCAGCCGTGCCCAGGCCACAGGCCAGCACCAGCGCCCATGCCGCGGGCAGGTGCGCGCGCTGCAGGGCCACAAACGCCAGCCACGCCGCCGCCCAGGCCAAGAGCGCCGGCAAGGGCCATGGCAAAAAGCGGCGAACCATGTGGGGCAAGGGCCCTGCGTTCGGCCGGGTCAGGCGTTGCCGCGCAGCCGGTCGATCAGTCCGTTCAGGGCTTCCAGCGAACCGAACTGGATGGACAGCTCGCCCATGTCTTCCATGCGGCCATTGCGTTTGACGCGCTTTTTCACACGCACCTCCACCTCGGCCATGAGCAGGTCCGAGAGTTCTTCTTCCACCCGCTTGAGGTCGCGCGATTTTTCCTTTTTGGGCCGCGTGGCCACCAGGTTGAACTCGGCACCGATCTTTTTGACCAGGGCCTCGGCCTCGCGCACCGAGAGTTTTCGGGCGGCGATCTGGTTGCCGGCGGTGATCTGCGCAGCGCGGTCCAGCGCCAGCAGCGCACGCGCGTGGCCCATGTCGATGTCGCCCGCCATCAGCATGGTCTGCACCGGCTCGGCCAGGTTCAAGAGGCGCAGCAGGTTGCTGGCGGCGCTGCGCGAGCGGCCCACGGCCTGCGCGGCCTGCTCGTGCGTGAGGCCGAACTCTTTCACCAGCCGCTGCAGGCCCTGGGCTTCTTCCAGCGGATTGAGGTCTTCGCGCTGGATGTTCTCGATGAGCGCCATGGCGGCGGCGGCCTCGTTGGGCACGTCGCGCACCAACACGGGCACGCTGTCCAGCCCCGCCAGGCGCGCCGCACGAAAGCGCCGCTCGCCCGCAATGATTTCGTACCGGCCCGCGTTGTCGCCCTCGACCAGGCGGCGCACCAGAATCGGCTGCATGATGCCCTGGGCCTTGATGGATTCGGCCAGCTCGTACAGCGCGCCCTCGTCCATGCGGGTGCGCGGCTGGTACATGCCGGGCACCATGTCATCCAGGCGCAGGCTGCTGGGCAGCCCCGCATCGGCGGCCTGCGCCTTTTCAGCCGCCTCGGCCACCTTGGGGCCCAGCAATGCTTCGAGTCCGCGGCCGAGGCCCTTGGGTTTTTTGGTGACCATGTTCGTCAATCTTTCAAAAGGGTGTGCAGCAGGTGGTGGCCCTCGGGCCAGTCTGCCAGGCCGGATTCGGCATTGAGGTGGCCGCGTGCGCCGCCGTCGACAAAGCGTGCGCCCCAGGCCTCGCCCAGGCCTTCGGCGCGCTCATAACGGCAATACGGGTCGTTGCGGCTGCCCACCAGCACGGCGGGAAACGGCAGCGGCTGGCGCGCAATGGGTGCCCAGCCGTGGATTTGTGCGGCGATATCGGGGCGCTCCACATCACCAGGCGCCACCAGCAGCGCGCCCTGCACGCGGTGGGCGTTGGGCGAATGCGCCGCCCACCAGGCGGTGAGGATGCAACCCAGGCTGTGCGCCACCAGCACCACGGGGCCGTCGGCATCGACCACGGTTTCTTCCAGCCTTGCCGACCAGTCGCCGCGCAGCGGGCGCATCCAGTCGTGCTGCTCGACGCGGTGGTAGCCGTGGCGGGCCTCCCACAGGCTTTGCCAGTGGTCGGGGCCAGAGTTCTGCCAGCCGGGCAGCAGCAAAATGTTGGACGCCTTCATTACTATTGTTTTGATAGCTATCAGCGCTTATCCATCAAGCGCCAGAGGGCATTTTGACCATGGAACTTGCTGCTGCAGGCATGCTTTGCACGCGCTCGACCATCTCTTGCGCAAACTCCACAAACGCCTGGCTACCCTTGGCGGCAGGGTCGAACACCACACCGGGCAGCCCGTAGCTGGGCGCCTCGGCCAGGCGCACATTGCGCGGGATCACGCTGTTGAACACCTTGTCGCCAAAGTGGCCCTTGAGCTGGTCGCTCACCTGCTGCTGCAGTGTGATGCGGGGGTCGAACATCACACGCAGCAGGCCGATGATCTGCAGGTCGGTATTGAGGTTGGCGTGCACCTGCTTGATGGTGTTGACCAAATCGGTCAGGCCTTCGAGCGCAAAGTATTCGCACTGCATGGGCACGATGACGCCGTGGGCGCTGCACAGGCCGTTGAGGGTGAGCATCGACAGGGATGGAGGGCAGTCGATGAGCACAAAGTCGTAGTCGCCCCCCACCTCGGCCAGCGCGGCCTTGAGGCGCTTTTCGCGGTGCTCCAGCGCCACCAGTTCCACCTCGGCACCGGCCAGTTCGCGGTTGGCGCCCAGCACCCAGTAGCCGCATTTGTCGGACAGCACTGCAGCCTCTTTGACCGACGCAGATTCGAGCAGCACGTCGTACACCGTCAGCTCCAGGCTGCGCTTGTCCACGCCCGAGCCCATGGTGGCATTGCCCTGCGGGTCCAGGTCGACCATCAGCACGCGCTGACCAATCTTGGCCAGGCCCGCAGCCAGGTTGACGGTGGTGGTGGTCTTACCAACGCCACCCTTCTGGTTGGCAACGCAAAAAATCTTGGCCATGTGGATGCTGTGGTGGTGGGGGGTTATTTGGAGATGGCCAGCTTGATGCCAAAGCCGATCAAAAAGACGCCGGCCACTTTTTCAAGCACGCGGGCAATGCGGGGGTTGGCGCGCATGCGCTCGGCCAGGTGGTGCGTAAGCAGTACCACGGTGAGGCCGTAGGCCAGGGTCAGGGCGGCAATGGTGGCGGCCATCACGCCAAAGGTGAGCATGCCCTGATGGCGTGCCGGGTCCACAAACAGCGGGAAGAACGCCATGTAAAACACGATGGCCTTGGGGTTGAGCAAGGTGATGAGTGCGGCCTGCTTGAAATAATGGCGCGGCTGGATGTTGAGGATGGGCTGGGCACCCGGCTTGGCCGTGAGCATCTTGAAGCCCAGCCAGGCCAGATAGGCAGCGCCCAGCCACTGCACGGCATGGAAAGCCGTGGGGTAGGTGGCCAGCAAAGCCGCCACACCAGCCACTGCCGCCCACATCAGCACCTGGTCGCCCGCGATCACACCCAGCGTGGCCGCCAGACCGCCACGCACGCCGCCCTTGCTGGTGGAGGTGATGAGCGCCAGGTTGCCGGGGCCCGGGATGGCCAGAAACAACACAATGGCGGCGACAAAGGCGCCGTAGTCTGCAATGCCGAACATGTGGGATTCCTCTGGAAGGCTGGAAGGTCTGCGCAGCGCTGCGGACCGGAGCCCGAGTTTACGCGACCACCCTTGCCTCGCCTCAAAAAGATCCGTCAGGCGGGCTTCATCCAGACAATGCAGCGCTCGGCATCCAGCCCCGGAACGGTGAGCTGTTCCACGTGAAACACCTGCACTTCGGCGGGCAAGGCGGCGATTTCGTCTGCGGGGTGCTTGCCTTTCATGGCCAGCCAGACCCCGTGCGGCATGGCCAGCGCACTCTGTGACCAGGTCACAAAATCGGGCAACGAGGCAAAGGCGCGGCAGCTGATGATGTCAAACGGCGTCGTGAGGGTCTCGACCCGCGCGTGCACGCCATGCAGGTTGCGAAGTTTCAGGGCCACCGCCGCCTGCTGGATGAACGCCGCCTTCTTGCCCACGGTATCGACACAGCTCACGTCAACATCCGGGCAGCAGATGGCGAACACCACGCCAGGCAATCCACCTCCCGAGCCTACGTCAAGCAGGCGCACGGCCCCCCCGCCCTCGCCAGTCTGCGCAGCCACATGGCGGCGCAGCGGCCCCACCGCTGCAAGGCTGTCGAGCAAGTGGTGGGTGAGCATCTCCTGCGGGTCCCGCACGGCCGTGAGGTTGTAGACCTTGTTCCACTTTTGCAGCAGGGACAGAAACTCGAGCAACTGGGTGATTTGTGCCTCGGTCAGACCCAGGGCCAGGGCGTCTGCACCCGCCTGCAGCTGCTTGCGCAGGGCGTCGTTGTGGACCGCTGCTGTCGTCATGCCACCACCTGCCCTTCGGCCGTGGCAGGCAAAGCCGGGGCCACCGCAAACTCCTTGAACCCGCCCTTCTTCAAATGCACCATCAGCAACGAGATAGCTGCCGGCGTAATGCCCGTGATGCGCGAGGCATGGCCCAGGGTTTCGGGCCGGTGGCGGCTGAGCACCTGGCGTGCCTCTATGCTCAGAGCCGTCACCTGCATGTAGTCCAGGTCTGGGGGCAGGCGCAGTTTTTCGAAATGTGCGGCGCGCTCCACCTCGCCTTTTTGCCGGTCGATGTAGCCCGAGTACTTGGCGGCAATCTCCACCTGCTCCACCACGGGCACGCTCAGCTCCCCCAACGTTTCACGTGAAACGTCGGCCGAAGCGTACTTGCCGCCGTCCATCGACATCAGGTTGGCGTAGTTCACGTCGGGGCGGCGCAGCAGCTCGAACAGGTTGTACTCATGCTCGATGCTCTTGCCCAGCACCCGCTCCGACTCGGCCGCAGGCAGGTTGCGCGGGTTCACCCAGGTGGCTTTGAGGCGCTCGGTTTCACGTGAAACCGCATCGCGTTTGCGGCTGAAAGACTCCCAGCGCGCATCGTCCACCAAGCCCATGCGGCGCCCGGCTTCCGTCAGGCGCATGTCGGCGTTGTCCTCGCGCAGCTGCAGGCGGAACTCGGCCCGGCTGGTGAACATGCGGTAAGGCTCGGTCACGCCCTTGGTGATGAGGTCATCCACCAGCACGCCCAGGTAAGCCTCGTCGCGGCCGGGCAACCAAGGCGCCTCGCCCCGACACTGCAGCGCGGCGTTGAGCCCGGCGAACAAGCCCTGCGCCGCCGCCTCTTCATAGCCCGTGGTGCCATTGATCTGCCCGGCGAAGAACAGACCCTGAATCTGCCGCGTCTCGAAGCTGCCTTTCAGCGCGCGCGGGTCAAAGTAGTCGTATTCGATGGCGTAGCCGGGGCGCAGAATGTGCGCGTTCTCCAGCCCCGGCATGCTGCGCACCAGCTCGTACTGGATGTCGAACGGCAGGCTGGTGCTAATGCCATTGGGGTAAAACTCGTGCGTGGTCAGCCCCTCGGGTTCCAGAAAAATCTGGTGGCTGTCCTTGTCGGCAAAGCGGTTGATCTTGTCCTCTACGCTCGGGCAGTAGCGCGGGCCCACGCCCTCTATCTTGCCGGTGAACATGGGGCTGCGGTCAAAGCCGCTGCGGATGATCTCGTGCGTGCGCTCGTTGGTGTGGGTGATCCAGCAGGGCATTTGCTTGGGGTGCATGGCCGCACCACCGTACGCATGGGCCATGAAGCTGAACACGGGCACCGTGCCCTCGTTCACAC
The DNA here is from genome assembly GCF_000526295.1 of Acidovorax sp. JHL-3. Lineage (NCBI taxonomy): Bacteria > Pseudomonadati > Pseudomonadota > Betaproteobacteria > Burkholderiales > Comamonadaceae > Acidovorax > Acidovorax sp. JHL-3. The sequence continues at coordinate 829,453 of NZ_JAFU01000001.1, read as the reverse complement.
CGCCCGGCATGCCGTCACCGGGCTGCTCGGTGCATTTGGAGAAGTCGATACTGCGCCCATCCAGCCGGGGTGGTGTACCGGTCTTCAGGCGGCCCTGCGGCAGTTGCAATTCCTTGAGCCGTGCCGACAGCGACACCGCTGGTGGGTCGCCCGCCCGGCCAGCAGCGTAGTTGTTCAGCCCCACATGGATCTTGCCGTCCAGAAAAGTCCCGGCCGTCAGCACCACCGTGCGGCTGCGAAATTGGATGCCCACCTGCGTGACGGCGCCCACCACGCGGTCGCCCTCCACCATCAGGTCGTCCACCGCCTGCTGAAACAGCCACAGGTTGGGCTGGTTCTCCAGCATGCGGCGGATGGCGGCCTTGTACAAAATGCGGTCGGCCTGCGCGCGCGTGGCCCGCACGGCGGGGCCCTTGCTGCTGTTGAGAATGCGGAACTGGATGCCGCCCTCGTCCGTGGCCAGCGCCATGGCACCGCCCAGCGCGTCCACCTCTTTCACCAGGTGGCCCTTGCCGATGCCGCCGATGCTGGGGTTGCAGCTCATCTGCCCCAGTGTCTCGATGTTGTGGGTCAGCAGCAGCGTGCGGCTGCCCATGCGCGCTGCGGCCAGCGCGGCCTCAGTGCCTGCGTGGCCACCGCCGACAACGATCACATCAAATTCCTGGGGATACAACATCGGACAACTCCGGGGCCACCGGCCCATAACGACACACACCACACACACCACACGGGCCAAATTCTGGCCAAACACCCACCGAGCACCCACCGCAGCGGCCCGCCCCGCCTGCCAGCCCTGAGGCCCCGCTGCGGGAAACCCGCAATTTTCCCACCTTTGTCTGGCGCACGCCGCCGCCGCTGCAGACAACCTTTGCAGCACACCTGCACTGCGCGCCTGGGGCAGACCGTTTCACGTGAAACACCGCCCGCCAGCAAGGCCCCGAGGCGTTGGATCAAAGGGGCTGCACAAGCCCCCATGCGCCGTCAAAGGCCATGACCAGCCCGCCAGCACCCCCGCCACACGCCTGTGCTCCAATGCCAGACATGCACCAACAACTTCTCGTTTTTGCGGGCAGCACCCGCCAGCAGTCCTTCAACCGCAAGCTGGCCCACGCCGCTGCCGCCATCGCGCGCGAAGCCGGGGCCCGGGTCACAACGCTTGAGTTGTCCGACTTTGACATTCCGATGTACAACGCCGACCTGGAAGCGCAAGGCACGCCCGCCGATGTGCTGCGCCTCAAGCAGGTGCTGCACGACCACCCGGCCTGGATCATCTGCTCGCCCGAGTACAACGGCAGCTATACCGCGCTGCTCAAGAACACCATCGACTGGGCATCCAGCCCCGTCCAGGGCCACCCCGACTGGCAGGACGGCACCCGGTCTTTTCGCGGCAAGGTCGTGGGCATGCTCAGCGCCTCACCCGGCGCCTTGGGAGGCCTGCGCTCGCAAAGCCATCTGGCCCCGCTGCTCATCAACCTGGAATGCTGGCTGGCGCCCCGCGCGTTTGCGCTGGGCGGCGCAGGCACCGCGTTTGACGACAGCGGCACCCTCGTCCAGCCCGCCCACCGCGACCGCGTGCGCGCCGTGGTGGACCAGGTGCTGTGGGCTGCAGAGCGGCTGCAGCCGGCGGCTGGCTGATCATTTCAAGCCAAAACGGCCTCTGGCCTCCGCCTGACCAGCGCAAGCAGCTATCAAAACCGATACCCCTGGATTGCCGCCCCCGATGCGGCGCCTGCTGCACCGCCCCCTCCATCAGCTCGCCCATACCCGGCATGCCACACGGCAAACCGGCGGGTGTGCGCTGCATTCAACTGGGCGATGACGCGCGCTGCCTCATTTTTGGGCAACCCGGGCGCCCGGCAGTTTGCAGCGGGCTGATGCCTTCGGCCGAAATGTGCGGGCATGACACCGGCCAGGCCATGCGCTTCCTGGACGAACTGGAAGTCCTCACCCACCCCTGATGCGGGCGAAGATGCGCGCATCGATCACTGAAACATGCCGACGAGGCACGCAAGCCGCCAGACGGGAAAAATTGAATCGAATAAGGCTCTGACGCTTATCCAGCAAGCGCTCGCTGCTATTATTTTTTGCATAGTCATGGCACGGCAGCTGTTGTCGCCCGTGTAGCCTGCCGGACAGCCGCCTGCGCCGCGCCGCCCTACAGTGGCGCGTCTTACCTTTCCCCAAACCGCGGAGACAAAACCATGCTCAACATCCCCTCTTTGCAAGCCAGCGTCAGCCCCGAAGAATGGCAACTGCGCTGCGACCTGGCCGCGTGCTACCGGCTGGTGGCGCTGTATGGCTGGAGTGACCTGGTCTTCACCCACATCAGCGCCAAGCTGCCCGAATCAGTGTCGGGCGTGGGCGAGCACCACTTCCTCATCAACCCCTACGGCCTCATGTTCGACGAGATCACTGCGTCAAGCCTGATCAAGGTGGACATGCAGTGCAACCAACTGCACGAATCGCCCTTCCCGGTAAACCCTGCGGGTTTTGTCATCCACAGCGCCGTACACGAGGCGCGGCCCGAGGCCGGTTGCGTGTTGCACACCCACACGCGCGCGGGCGTGGCCGTGAGCGCGCAAAAGGGCGGCGTGCTGCCGATCAGCCAGCAAAGCACCTTTGTGCTGGGCTCGCTGGCGTACCACGCGTACGAGGGTGTAGCCTTTCGCGATGCAGAAAAACCGCGCCTGCAGGCCGACCTGGGCGCGGCCAACTTCCTCATGCTGCGCAACCACGGGTTGCTCACCGTGGGCAAGACAATTGCCGATGCGTTTCTGTCGATGTACACCTTCGAGAACACCTGCCGCATACAGATCGACGCCCAGGCCGGTGGCGAGTTGATCGACGTGAACCCACGAATCGTGAGCGGCGTGGCCCAGGCCATGCGCGTGCAAACGGGTGGCCTGGGCGGGGCGTTTGCCTGGCCGGCGCTGCTGCGCAAAGTGCAGCGCGAATTGCCCGGCTGGAACACCTAACCCCTGTGTCGCCTGCGGCGCCTCGGTGCGGTTGCTAGAGGCGCCAGACCTTCGCGCACGTCATGGCCTGCACAGGCAGGCTCGGAGCTGCGGCCCTCAGCCTCAAGGGGATGCCCACCCGTGCAGCCCAAAGGGAACGCAGCCCTTGCGGCGGGGGTAGCCCTTGCACGGCTGCCGCTGGCTTCGAGGGCACCAGTTGCGCGCCCGGGTATCACTGCCAGCCTTGCCCCGCGCCAGCAAAAAGCCGGCGCAGCGCATAGCATCGGGCGCTCATGTTCCGATTTGTTCACAAGGATTCGCCCATGAAGCTTTACTACTCGCCCGGTGCCTGCTCCCTGTCTGCCCACATTGCCCTGCACGAGGCCGGCCTGGCCTGCACGCCCATGCTGGTCAGCACCAAAAGCCACCAACTGCAGGACGGCACCGATTTCTACAGCATCAACCCGCTGGGTTATGTGCCCGTGCTGGAGCTGGACAACGGCGAGCGCCTGCGCGAAGGCCCCGCCATCGTGCAGTACATCGCCGACCAGGTGCCCGAAAAGAACCTGGCCCCCGCCAATGGCTCCATGGCGCGCTACCGCCTGCAAGAGTGGCTGACCTTCATCGGCACCGAACTCCACCAGGGTTTTGGGCCGCTGTTCAACCCCGCCACGCCTGCCGACTACCAACCCCAAGTGCGTGAGCGCCTCCTCAAGCGCCTGCAGTGGATAGATGGCCAACTCGCGGGCAAGCCCTACCTGATGGGCGAGCAGTTCACCGTGGCCGACGGCTACCTGTTCACCGTGGCCAACTGGGCCGGGTTTGTGCGCCTGGACATTTCGGGCCTGAAGAACCTCAGCGCCTTTCAGGCCCACGTGGCCGCCCGCCCCGCCGTGCAGGCGGCCATGAAGGCCGAAGGCCTGCTCAAGTAAGTGCCAGCGGCCGCTGGCGCGCTGCCACCAGCGCCCCCAGCCACAGCGCGCAGGCCGAATACACCAGGCCGCGCGCCAGCCCGCCGGGACCGTCGGCAATCCAGCCCACCACCGTGGGCCCCACGATCTGCCCGGCAGCGAACACGACAGTGAATGCGCTGATGCCGCCGGCCCACTGCGCGGGCGGCAGGTTGTGGCGCACCAGCGCGGTGGTCGAGGCCACCACCGCCAGGAACACCCCGCCAAACAGCAGGCCCGAAGCCAGCACTACGGGCCAGGCCGAGGTCAGTGCCGGAAGCAGCGTGGCCACGCCCAGCAGGCCATTGAGCAGGGCCAGCGCACGCCCGCCGCGGCTGCGGTCCAGCAAGCCCGCCCAGATGCGCGACGACAGCACCACCGCCAGCCCCAGCAAGGCATAAAACAGCGTCACGGTGCCGCTGGCCATGCCCTGCTCGCGCAGCAGCGCCACCACAAAGGTCATGTAGCCGATGTAGCCCACACCAAACAAGGTGTAGCCCAGCAGGGCCGGCGCCAGCGCGCGCAGGGGCACGGCGGGCACGGCCGCGGCCGCAGGGGGCGCCGCGTGTTGCGCAACGGCCTTCGCGCCCTCAGCCCCACTGGCGCCCACACTCAGGCCTTTCGCAGGGGCGGGCGCGGTTGCAGGCGCCGTCAGCCCGCGCAGCGCCCGCACGGGCCACACCAGCACCGCGGTGGCCAGCGCACACACGGCTGCCAGCGCCCACCAGGCCCAGGTCCAACCGTGCAGCGCCGGGGCCACGGCCAGCACGGGCGGCACCAGCAGCGCCGAAGCGCTGATGCCCCAGCCCACGCCACCGTAATACAGGCCCAACAGCAGGCCACTGCGGCCCACGTCCAGGGCGCCCAGGCGCGCCGCCATCAGCCCGCCAGCGATAAAGATGACGGCGCTGGCCACGCCCGCCAGCAGGCGTTGCAGCAGCAACGGGACGGCCTCGATGAAGAAACCACTCAAGGCCATGAACAGCGTGGCCAGCACCGCACCCCACAGCAGCAGGGTGCCGGGCGCCAGGCGCCGCAGCAGCGCGGGGGCGGCCAGGGCGCCCAGCAGGTAACCGAGCGCATTGACGGTGTTCATGGCCCCGGCCAGGGTGTAGCTCCAGCCCAGGTCGGCGCGCATCACGGGCAGCAGCAGTGCATAGGCAAAACGCGTGATACCCAGCGACACCGCCGCACCCAGCGACAGCGCCAGCACCACGCCCACCGGGTGGGCGCGCAAGCCCTGCAAGCTCCTTGTGTGGTTTGTCTCCATGGGCGCTGATTGTGCCTGCGGGCTGCGCATTTGGCCTGTGGGTGCGCTCAGATCAAATATTGATCAAAATGGCAGATAGCGCTTATGGATAAAGCGCTGGTAGCTATCATTTTTGAACATTCTGATTCTTTTGCGGCAGTGCGGTTAGCACACAATGGCTTGACCGTGCTGTCCGCCGCGTACTGCAGCGTTTGTGGCACTGCAGTACCCTTATGCCAAACCCTGCCTTCGGGCAAGCCCCCTTTCACTCTCTCGACGAAAGCCTTTCATGCCCTCTTTGTTCGAACCCGTACAGGCCGGTGACCTGCACCTGGCCAACCGCATCGCCATGGCGCCGCTCACGCGCAACCGCGCGCCCGACGCCATCCCCACGCCGCTCATGGCCACCTACTACACGCAGCGCGCCAGCGCCGGCCTGCTGATCACCGAGGCCACCGCCATCAGCCCCCAAGGCCAGGGCTATGCCGACGTGCCCGGCCTGTATGGCACCGAGCAGCTCGATGGCTGGAAGCGCGTGACCAGCGCCGTGCACGCCGAAGGCGGCAAGATCGTGGTGCAGCTGTGGCATGTGGGCCGCGTCTCGCACACCGACCTGCAGCCGGGCAACGCCGCCCCCGTGGCGCCCTCGGCCATCCGCGCGCACACCAAGACGGTGCTGCTCAAGGACGGGGTGCCCACCTTCACCGACACCTCGATGCCCCGCGCGCTCGATCTGGGCGAGCTGCCCGGCATCGTGCAGGACTACCGCCACGCCGCGCGCAACGCCATTGCCTGCGGTTTTGATGGCGTGGAAATCCATGCGGCCAACGGCTACCTGCTCGACCAGTTCCTGAAAACCGGCGCCAACGAGCGCACCGACGACTACGGCGGCAGCATCAAGAACCGCGCCCGCCTCACCCTCGAAGTGGTGCGCGCCATCGTCGATGAAATCGGTGGCGGCCGCACCGGCATTCGCCTCTCGCCCGTGACACCCGCCAACGACATCGTGGACGAAAACCCCCAGCAGCTGTTTGACTACCTGCTGGCCCAGCTCGCCCCGCTGGGGCTGGCCTATGTGCACATCATCGAAGGCGCCACCGGCGGCGCCCGCGAGCTGGCCGACCGCCCGTTTGACTACGCTGCCCTCAAGGCCGTGTACCGCAAGGCCGGCGGCAAGGGTGCCTGGATGGTGAACAACGCCTACGACCGCGCACTGGCCGATGCCGCCGTGGCCGCCGGCGCCGACATCGTGGCCTTTGGCCGGCCCTTCATCGCCAACCCCGACCTGGTGACCCGCCTGGAAAAGAACGCGCCCCTGAACGAGCCCGACCGCGCCACCTTCTACGGCGGCGGCGCTGCCGGATACACCGACTACCCCACGCTGTACTGAGACGTGAAATTCAGGTCAAAAGTGGCTACAGCGCTTGTTCATAAAGCGCTTATAGCTATCGAATAAATAGCAAACGCCGCCCTCGGGCGGCGTTTTTTCTGGGGCACCGGCAAGCCAGCGGCCTGCCGCTGGTCCCTCGGTCGCTCAGCCCGCCAGCTGGGGCGTGGCGCGGCCGATCAAGGCACGGTCCGGCGCGGAGGCCGGCATGCGGGACAGGGACGCCATGCCGTTGCCTTCATCGGCCAGGCGGAACTGCTGTACCACCTTCGACAGACGGGCCGCCTGCTCGCGCAGCGACTCGGCGGCGGCAGCCGACTCTTCCACCAGCGCCGCGTTCTGCTGCGTCATGCGGTCGATCTCGCCCACCGACTGGTTCACCTGGCCAATGCCGGCCGACTGCTCCGAGGCAGCGGCAGTGATCTCGCCAATGATGTCGCCCACGCGCTGCACGCTGGCCACGATTTCCTTCATTGCGGCGCCCGCATCTTCCACATGGCGCACGCCACCGTCCACGGCAGTCACGCTGTTGTGAATCAGCCCCTTGATGTCGCTGGCCGCTGCGGCCGAGCGTTGCGCGAGGCTGCGCACTTCGCTGGCCACCACGGCAAAGCCCCGGCCCTGCTCACCCGCGCGGGCCGCTTCCACGGCAGCGTTCAGCGCCAGGATGTTGGTCTGGAAGGCAATCGAGTCGATCAGGCCGATGATGTCGCCGATCTTGCGGCTCGATGCCGAGATCTCGTGCATGCTGGCCACGGCCTGCGCCACCACCGAACCGCCGCGCGTGGCCGTGCTGGACGCCGAGCTGGCCAGCTGGTTGGCCATCTGCGACGACGACGCGGTTTGCTGCACGTTGGACGTGATCTGCGACAGCGATGCCACCGCTTCCTGGGCATTGCTGGCGGTCTGCTCGGTGCGCTGCGACAGGTCCTGGTTGCCCGTGGCGATCTCCTGGCTGGCCGTGGCAATGCTGCCGCTGGCATCGCGCACCTGCGCCACCAGCGCCCCCAGGCCCTGCTGCATGTCGGTCAATGCGCGCTGCAGGTCGGCCACTTCGTCTTTGCCCTCGGCGGCAATGCGCTGCGACAGGTCGCCACCGGCAATCGCCAGCGCCATGCGGCGGGCATCAGCCAGTGGGCGGCAGATGGACAGCATGTTCATCAGCGTGGTGGGCACCACCACCAACACGGTGATCAGCACCGCCAGGGCAAACAGCCACAGGGTCTGGTTGGACACATCGGTCTGGTCCGCCACGGCCGCTGTCACCTCGCCACGCAGCACGCCATCGAGTTCCTTGAGCAGCTTGTCGGCCTCGTCAAACTCGGCCACCGCCTTGCCGCTCATGCGGTTGGCAATGGTGGCCGTGTCGTAGCCCCCGGCTTCCAGCTGGCGCGCCACATGCGCAAACTGGTCGCGGTAGCTGTCCAGGCGCTTGACGATGGCCTGGGCGATGGCGTTGTCGGCGTCCTCTGGGCCTTCAAGGAAGCGGGCCGCCACTTTTTTCGACTGCTCCAGGCTGGCCAGCCACTTGGTGTGGGCCGCCTTCACGCTCTCGGGCTTCTCGTACGCAATGATCATGTCCTTTTCATGCTGGCGGATGGCCCCCATCTCGCCGCGCAGCTCGGCCATGTGGCTCACCTCGGCAAACGAGTTGGCCATGAAGTCCTCGCTCATGTCGTGGATGCGGAACATGCCCAGCATGCCCGCGCCGCCCAACAGGCCCAACAGCCCCAGCACAACGCCAATGGCCCCCAGCATCCGAAAGCGGATGGTGAAAAGCCGCATGAGCGATAAGAGATTCATGGTGTGTCCCCTTCTGATGTCTGAAAAGTGCCCCGGCCGCTTGTGATGGCCACGGACATGCAACAAAACGTTGCAGTTTGCCAGACATTGGTGACCGCACCGCGCCAAACTGTCGCGGTGGTCACATGCGCCAGCGCTTGAGCAGCAGGGCGTTGGCCATCACGCTCACCGAACTCAGCGCCATGGCCGCCCCGGCCACCACCGGGTTCAGGTAGCCCAGCGCCGCCAGTGGAATGCCGGCCACGTTGTAGAAAAAGGCCCAGAACAGGTTTTGCCGGATTTTCGCTACGGTGCGCCGCGAGATGTCCAGCGCGGCGGCCACCAGCATCGGGTCGCCCCGCATCAGCGTGATGCCGGCCGCGTGCATGGCCACATCGGTGCCGTTGCCCATGGCCATGCCCACGTCGGCAGCGGCCAGGGCCGGGGCGTCGTTCACGCCGTCGCCCACCATGGCAACAATGTGGGCGCCATGCTGGGCCGCTGCGCTGGGGCGCTGCCCCCCCGGGTGGGCTTCTTCGCCATCGCCTTGCTGCAGCGCCACCACCTGGGCCGCCTTGTCGCCCGGCAATACCTCGGCGCGCACATCGGCGGCGTCCAGCCCCAGGCGCTGCGCCATGGCCAGGGCCGCGCCCCGGTTGTCCCCCGAAATCATCACGGTGCGAATGCCGCGCGCGCGCAGCGCCGCCAGCGCCTCGCGCGCCCCGGGCTTGGGCTCGTCGCCAAAGGCCAAAATTGCACGCAGGGCCAACCCGTCGGTGGTGCGCTCGGCCAGGGCCGACACCGTGGCGCCATCGTTTTGCAGGCTTTTCGCCCGGTCCGCCAGCGCGCCCAGCCCAACGCCCAACTCGTCCATCCAGCGCAGGCTGCCCACCAGATAGCTGCGGGCCTGCACCTCGCCCTCGGTGCCGCGCCCCGGCACGGCGCGCACGCTGTCGGGCGCCATGGGCTGCAGGCCGCGCTCCTGCGCAGCCACCACCACTGCACGGGCCAGCGGGTGCTCGCTGCCACTTTGCACACTGGCCACGGCCGCCAGCACGGCCGCCTCGTCCTGGCCGGGCACCACCTCAAAGGCAGTGAGCCGTGGGCGGCCCACGGTCAGGGTGCCGGTCTTGTCAAACGCCACCACATCCACCTTGTGGGCCAGCTCCAGCGCCTGCGCGTCCTTGATCAAAATGCCATTTTTTGCCGCCACCCCCGTGCCCGTCATGATGGCCGCCGGCGTGGCCAGCCCCAGTGCGCAGGGGCAGGCAATCACCAGCACGGCCACGGCACGGATCATGGCCAGCTCAAAGCCCGCACCCATCCACAGCCAGCCCAGCAGCGTGGCCAGCGCCACCAGCAGCACCACCGGCACAAAAACGGCCGACACCTGGTCAACCATGCGCTGCAAGGGCGCCTTGGCGGCCTGCGCGTCTTCCACCAGTCGGATGATGCGCGACAGCACCGTCTCGGCGCCCACCGCCGTCACCTGCATCACCACCCGGCCATCGCCATTGATGGAGCCGCCGGTCAGGGGCGCACCCACCTCGCGCGTCACGGGCAAGGGCTCGCCGGTCAGCATGGACTCGTCTACCTGGGTGTGGCCCTCCAGAATGCTGCCGTCCACCGGAATGCGCTCGCCAGGGCGCACCACCAACCGGTCGCCCGCCATCACCTCGGCCACCGGCACATCCACCTCGCCGTCACGCCCCAGCATGTGGGCCACATCAGGCCGCAGCGCGTGCAGTGCGCGGATGGCCGCTGTGGTCTGCCGCTTGGCGCGGGCCTCCAGCCACTTGCCCAGCAGCACCAGCGTCACCACCACCGCCGAGGCTTCGAAATACAGGTGCGGGGCGTGCCCCTCGTGCGCCGTGAGCCACAGCCACACCGACAGCCCCCAGCCCGCCGATGTGCCAATCGACACCAGCAGATCCATGTTGCCCGACAGCGCCTTGAGCGCGTGCCAACCCGCCTTGTAAAAACGCGCCCCCAGAATGAACTGCACCGGCGTGGCCAGCGCAAACTGCGCCCAGGCAGGCAGCATCCAGTGCGCGCCAAACAGATCGCCCAGCATGGGCAGCACCAGCGGGGCCGACAGCAGCAGGCCCACACCCACCGGCAAAAAACCGGCCCAGGGCGACAGGTCCTCGGGCGCATCGTCCTGCCCCGCCGCGCGCGGCTCGTAGCCCGCATTGCGCACGGCGCGGCGCAGCAGGGCATCCATGGCCGGGCCCTGGGCATCCGGGGGCACCACATAAGCGATGCGCGCGGACTCGGTGGCCAGGTTCACGGAGGCATCCTGCACGCCGGGCACCTTGCGCAGCGCCCGCTCCACGCGGCCCACGCAACTGGCGCAGGTCATGCCGCCAATGCCAAGGTCCAGGGTTTCCAGGGCGTCCAGAGATTCGGGGGAAGTGGCAACAGTGTTCATGGGGGCTACCGTAATCCTTGTCATGATGGCAAGGTCAAGCCCTGGCACACATCAACCATGCGTGTGTCAGTGCCTTTGTGGGCGCTTGACTATGCCACGATGTCAATGTTCATCATGTGCCTGTTGTCCACCATTTAACGGAGAAACCCCATGCAATACACCCTTCAAGTAGAGGGCATGACCTGCGGCCACTGCGAACGCGCCGTCACCCAGGCCGTGCAGCAGATCGACCCGGCCGCCACCGTGCGCATTGACCGCGCACAAAACCGCGTCGATATCGACAGCACCCAGCCCCGCGAGGCACTGGCCGCCGCCATTGCCGAAGAAGGCTACACGGTCGCCGCATGACCGCCCGCGCACCCCGAAACGATGGGCCCGTGCCCATCAGCGAGGCCGCCCGGCGCGCCGGGGTATCGGCGCGCATGGTGCGCCACTACGAGGCCCTGGGTCTGCTCAACGGCGTGGCGCGCACCGACAGCGGCTACCGCCAGTACACCGAGGCCGACGTCCACGCGCTGCGCTTCATCGGCCGCGCGCGCACGCTGGGCTTCTCGATGGAAGAAATCCGCGAGCTGCTGGGCCTGTGGCAAGACAAGGGGCGCGCCAGCGCCAGCGTCAAGCGCATTGCCCAGGCGCACATCGACGATCTGGCCGAGCGCATCGCCGCCATGCAGGCCATGCAGCGCACCCTGCAGTCGCTGGTGCACTGCTGCCACGGCGACCAGCGGCCAGATTGCCCCATTCTGGATGACCTGGCCGCAGCGCCCAAATCACCCGGTGCGCTTGCAAAAACACCATTGCGCCGATAACGTTTTGCGCTCGTCCCCGCATTTTTGAGGCAAAACCGCCTCTAGCCCAATATAGACGAGCGCCAACAGCTCACTTTTTTGATACTTTGCGAGCCGCGGCCGGAGCGGCCCGGCGCTTGACGGGGGCGGCCTTCAGCGGCTCGGGCCGCCGCAACACGCCATCGCACAGGGTGGCAATGCACTGCTGCGCCACCTGCTCAGGCGTGTAGTCGCCGCCCGGCTGGTACCAGCGGCCGATCCAGCTCAGGGCGCCGGCAATCATGAACGCGCTCATCTTCGGGTCGCAGGGCGCCAGCGAGCCTTCCTGCACCCCTTGGGCCACCAGGCGTCTGAAAGCGTGGTCAATCTCAGACTTCATGCGGCGCAGTTCCGTGCGGCTGGGCTCGGGAACCTCCTCGTCACCCACACGAATCAGGCACATGCCAAAAGGCTGCATGACGATGTCGGCATACACCTGCATGCAGGCGCGCAACTGATCCACCGCATTGCCACCGGCCTGGCGCGAGGCCTCAATGCCTTCAAGCGTCATCTGCAGCCCTTGGCTCACGCACTGCAGCAGGATCTCGTCCTTGTTCTTCACGTAGTAGTACAGCGTGGGCTTGGTCACACTCAGCCGCGCGGCAATGTCGTCGAGCGAGGTGGCGTGAAAGCCACGCTCGTTGAACAACTGTGCGGCAGCCTGCAGCACGGCGTTGCGCTTGGCCTCGCGCTGCTGCTCGCGATCAGGGGCAACGGCCCAGGGCGATGCCACGGCGGGTGCCGTCTTCTTGGGGGCCTTCGGAATCTTGGCAACCGTTCTTTGGTTCATGGTGCATATCGCATCGGGAAACTACCGATGCCCGGAGAGGGTGGATTACCCAAAATCTACTCGCGAGTAAACAGTTTACGTAAAAGTAAGCATTCACAGGTTCGAACAAACCCGCATAAGAGCCCGATGGAGACAAACCAACCCCGCGGCCCTGCCGCCACCCCCCTGCTGCAGGTCGATGGCCTGACGCTTGCCTTTGGCGGCGTGAAGGCGCTGTCCGGCGTGGGCTTTGGCGTGCAGCCGGGCTCCATCACCGCCGTGATCGGGCCCAACGGCGCGGGCAAGACCTCGCTGTTCAACACCATCTCGGGCTTCTATCGCCCCGCGCAAGGCAGCGTCCGGTTCAAAGGGCAGGACATCACACGCATCCCCGCACCGCAGCGCGCCCGCATGGGCCTGGGCCGGAGCTTTCAGAACATTGCGCTGTTCCGAGGCATGACGGTGCTCGACAACATCAAGCTCGGCCGCCACGCGCACCTCAAGGCCAATGTGTTCGATGCGCTGTTCTACCTGGGCCGCGCCCGCAAGGAAGAGGCCGAGCTGCGCCGCGACATCGAGGAACGCATCATCGACTTCCTGGAAATCGACCACATCCGCCACGCCAGTGTCGCGGCCCTGCCCTACGGCCTGCAAAAGCGCGTCGAGATGGCACGCGCCCTGGCCATGCAACCCGAAATCTTGATGCTCGACGAGCCCGTGGCCGGCATGAACCGCGAAGAGACCGAAGACATGGCGCGCTTCATCCTCGACGTGCGCGCCGAGTGGGGCGTGACGGTGCTGATGGTCGAGCACGACATGGGCATGGTGATGGACCTGTCCGACCACGTGGTAGTGCTCAACTTCGGCCAGGTCATCGCGCAGGGCACACCCGCCGTGGTGCAGGCAGACCCCGAGGTGAACCGCGCCTACCTCGGCTCGGGCGACGTGGGCGACCTACGCCGCAAGCTGCAGGCGGGCAGCGCCACCACCGTCACCACAGCCCACGGAGCCGCATGATGGATTGGGCCTATCTGTTTGAGATCAGCCTCACCGGCATTGCCAGCGGCGGACTTTACGCCCTGGCGGCGCTGGCCTTCGTGATGGTCTACAAGGCCACGCGCGTGGTGAACATCGCCATTGGCGAAATGCTCATGGTCGGCGCCTACCTGTTTTTCACCTTTTCCTCGATGATGGCGCTGCCGCTGTGGATGGCCATCCCGGCTGCCGTGCTCGGCACCGGCCTGCTGGGCGCGGTGATCGAGCGCACCATGATCCGCCCGCTGCTGGGCGAGCCACCCATCTCGGTGTTCATGGTCACCGTGGGCCTGGCCTCGGTGTTGGTGGGCCTGGTCGAGATGATCTGGAGCGCCGACCAGCGCCGCCTGCCCGACTTCATGCCCACGCAGCCCATCATGGTGGGCGACGCCTTTCTGGCGCCCAAGGTGTTCTGGGGCGCCATGATCGCGGTGGTGTTCATCGCCGCCGTGCTGCTGGTGTTCCGCTTCTGGCGCGGCGGCGTGGCCCTGCGGGCCACGGCCAGCGACCAGGCCGCCGCGTATTCGGTCGGCATCAACGTGCCACGCGTGTTTTCGCTGTCCTGGGTGGCCTCCGCCATGCTGGCGGCCATCTCCGGGATCATCGTCGGCTCGATCGGCGGCATCTCGTCGAGCATGGGCGTGTTCGGCCTGTCGGTGCTGGTGGTGGTGATCGTCGGCGGGCTCGACAGCGTGCTCGGCGCACTCATCGGCGGCCTGTGCATCGGCCTGGTCGAAGCCCTGGCCGGCGCCTACCTGGGCGGCGAGTACAAGCTGCTCGCCACCTTCATCGTGCTGGTCGGCATCCTCATGGTCCGCCCCTATGGCCTGTTCGGCACCCACGAGATAGAGAGACTCTGATGCGCATCGGAACCCTCAAGGAAACCTACATCGCCGACGCCGCGCTGTTCGACTCGCGCACGCAAAAAGCGTGGCTGGCCGTGGCCGCCGCCCTGCTGGTGCTATTCCCCTTCATGGCCAGCGACTACTGGCTCTACCTCGCCTGCCTGGTCAGCATCAATGTGGCGAGCAGCGCGGGGCTCAACATCCTCACGGGCTACACCGGGCTGGTCAGCCTGGGGCAGGCCGCCTTCATGGGCCTGGGCGCCTATACCGTGGCCATCCTGCAGGCCAAGGTGGGCACGCCGTTTTTGCTCAACATCCTGGCAGGCGGCGTGGTGGCCATGCTCGGCGGTATCGTCGTGGGGGTGCCTTCGCTGCGCGTCAAGGGACTGTACCTGGCGATTGCCACCATCGCCGCCTCGTTCATCGCGCACTTCCTGTTTGCCAACCTGCAGTTCACCGGCGGCACGGGCGGCCTGAGCGTGCCGCCGGCCAGCCTGTTCGGCATGCCGCTCGACACCTCGTTTCGCCTCTACTGGCTGATCGTGCCAGTCACCATTCTCATGCTGCTGGGCGCGGCCAACCTGTTCCGCACGCGCATCGGCCGGGCCTTCATCGCCATCCGCGACCGCGACATCTCGGCCGAAGTGCTGGGCATTCCCCTGCTGCGCTACAAGCTGCTGTCGTTCGGCCTGTCGTCGTTCTACGCTGGTGTGGCCGGGGGCCTGTGGGCCTACTTTTTCCGCGTGGTCACGCCCGAGAGCTTTCCGCTGCTCATGTCCATCTTCTTCCTCGCGGCCATCATCGTCGGCGGCATGGGCAGCATCCTCGGCGGCATCCTCGGCGCGGTGTTCATGACCATGGTGCCCGAGCTGCTCAAGCTGGTGTTCGACCTGCTGCCCAACAGCACCGAATACACGGTGTTCCTGTCACCCGTGCGCACCATCATCTTCGGCCTCTTGATCATCGGCTTTCTGGTGTTCGAGCCGCATGGCCTGGCCGAAGTGTGGCGGCGCATCCGCCGCTTCTTCCACCTGTGGCCCTTCCGCAACTAAGAACCTGTTCCAGGGCACACCCCGCTTTCCTGCCACCACACCAACCACCGAAGGAGACACGCATGGACCACCAACGCATTTCCCCCCAGCGCCGCAGCCTGATGCTGGGCGCCGCCGCCGCTGGCGCCGCCGCGCTCACGCACCCGCTGTCGGTGCTCGCGCAGGGCGCCGAAGACATCGTCATCGGCGGTTCCATCCCCATGACGGGCGTGTTCGCCTTCGCGGGCGTGGGCATCAACGCCGGCATCCAGGACTACGTGAAGATCGTCAACGACGCGGGCGGCATCAAGGGCCGCAAGGTCAAGTACGTGCCCGAAGACACCGGCTACAAGGTCGATGTGTCGGTGGCCGCGTTCAAGAAGATCACCAGCCAGAACAAGGTCAACCTCTACTACGGCGACTCCACGGGTTTCTCCAAAACCATCAACCCCGAGCTGGACCGCAACGGCAACATCCTGATGGCCGGCGCCTCGTTCGCCTCCGAACTGAACGACCCCAAGAAGTACCCCAACCAGTTCCTGGTAGGTCCCGACTACACCGAGATGTTCAGCATCCTGCTCAAGCACATCGCCAAGGAAAAACCCGGCGCCAAGGTGGCCTTCGTCTACTCCGACTCCGAGTTCGGCCGCGACCCCATCGAGAAAAGCGAGGCCGAAGCCAAGAAGCTGGGCCTGTCGGTGCCCGTCAAGATCATGACGCCCGCCGGCAGCGTGGATGTTTCGGGCGAGGTCATCAAGCTGCGCCGCGCCGCACCCGACTACACCATCTTCCACGGCTACATCCTGGCGCCCATCCCCGAGTTCATCACCCAGGGCAAGCAGCAGGGCATGACCAGCAAGTGGATGGGCACCTTCTGGACCATGGACAGCTCCACCGTCATGAAGATGGGCCCGGACGGCGACGGCTTCATGGGCGTGATGCCCTTCCGCTACTACTACGACACCGAAAAAGCGCCCATGCTGGAAAAAATCCGCGCCGTGCGCCCGGAATACCAGAGCACGGCCTACATCCAGGGCTTCCTGGCCGCCATGCTGTTCCTCGAATCGGCCAAGCGCTGCCTGGATGCGGGCAAGCCGCTCACGGGCGCCAACCTCAAGGCCGCGCTGAACACGCTCAAGGACTTCGACACCGGCGGCCTGATCGGCGTGCCGATCACCATCAGCGGCAACTCCATCCCCGTGGGCCGCGTGTACCGCGCGGACATGAAGGCGCAAAAAATGGTCGCCGCCTCCGACTGGATCAAGCTCTGACACTGCCTTTGCCATGACCCAGAAAGCCACGGACAACGTCCTCGAAGTCAACAACATCGAGGTCATCTACAACAAGGTCGTGCAGGCCCTGCGCGGCCTGTCGCTGGCCGTGCCGCGTGGCCAGATCGTGGCACTGCTGGGCAGCAACGGCGCGGGCAAGTCCACCACGCTCAAAGCAGTATCTAGCCTGCTCGCGCTGGAGGATGGACAGCTCGAGAGCGGCAGCATCCTCTTCAACGGGCAGAGCACCGCCGCGCTGGCACCGCAGCAACTGGTGCGCAGCGGGCTCTCGCATGTGATGGAAGGGCGCCGGGTTTTTGAAGACCTCACGGTTGAGGAAAACCTGGTCGCCGCCACCTACGCGCTCACGGGCCGCAAAGAGGCGCCCAAGCCCGACTTCGACATCGTCTATAGCTATTTCCCCCGCCTGCACGAGCGCCGCAAAGGCCTGGCGGGCTATCTGTCGGGCGGCGAACAGCAGATGCTGGCCATCGGCCGCGCGCTCATCGCCCAGCCGCAGCTCATCCTGCTCGACGAACCCTCGCTGGGCCTCTCTCCCAAGCTGGTCGAAGACATCTTCACCATCATCGCGCGCATCAACGCCGAGCGTGGTACCAGCATGTTGCTGGTGGAGCAGAACGCCACTGTGGCCCTGGCCGTGGCGCACAGCGGCTACATCATGGAGAACGGCAAGATCGTCATCGACGGAACGGCCGAACGCCTGGCCAACGACCCCGACGTGCGCGAGTTCTATCTCGGCATGGGCGGCGGCGGCGAAGCCAAGAGCTTCAAAGACATCAAGCACTACAAGCGTAGAAAGCGCTGGTTGTCGTAATGAACATGCAAGCCCTTCCCGAACTCACCCTGCCCCAGATGCTGCGCGAACGCGCACGCCAGGATGCGCAGCGTGTCGCCATCCGGCAAAAAGACTTCGGCATCTGGAAGCCCTTCACCTGGGCGCAGTATTTCGAGCGTGCCTGCCACTTCGGCCTGGGCCTGCGCGCCCTGGGCCTGCCCGATGGCGGCCATGTCGGCGTGATTTCCGAGAACCGCATCGAGTGGGTACTCACGCAGATGGGTGCGGGCCTGGTGGGCGCCGTCACCGTCGGCGTGTATCCCACCAGCCCCTCTTCGGAAGTGGCCTACGTGGTGGGCCATGCCGACATCGAGATCATCGTCTGCGAGGACCAGGAACAGACCGACAAGGTGCTCGAAGCCCTGGACGATCTGCCGCGCCTGAAGAAGATCGTGGTCATGGAAACCAAGGGCCTGCGCAGCTTTGCCCCCGAAGTGCGCGGCCTCATCGTCCCCTTCGACGAGGTGGAGCAACTGGGCGCGCAAAGCGGCAAGCTGCAGGACGTGGAGGCCGCGCTGGCCCGCCAGCAGCTGGACGACATCGGGCTGATGATCTACACCTCGGGGTCGACGGGCAAACCCAAGGGCGCGATGGTGTCCTACCGCAACATCCGTGGCGTGGTGCCCGGCATCGTGGACCGGCTCCAGCTCTCGCAGGACACCACCCATCTGTCCTACCTGCCGCTGTGCCACGTGGCCGAGCAGATGCTCACCACCTTCGTGCCGGTCTACGTCGGCTCGCAGGTCAACTTCGGCGAATCCATCCGCACCGTGCAGGAGGATCTGCGCGAGGTGGCACCCACCATGTTCCTCGGCGTGCCGCGCATCTGGGAGAAGATGCACGCCGCCATCAGCATCAAGCTGCAGGAAACCGGCGGCCTGCGCCGCGCGCTGTTCCGCAAGGCCTACGCCGCCTGCCAGCCGCTGGCCGAAAAGCCCCGTGCGCAATGGAGCATCGGCGACATGTTCACCTTCACCGCCAGCTACTGGCTGGTGTTCCGCGCGCTGCAGAACTTCATCGGCCTGCGCGAGGCGAAAGTGGCGCTCACGGGCGCGGCGCCCATTCCGCCGGACGTGGTGCGCTTCTTCCGCGTGCTCGGCGTGCCGCTGGTCGAGGTCTATGGCCTGACCGAATCGACGGGCATGGTCACAGGCCACCCGCTCGACCATGTGGTGGTG
The DNA here is from genome assembly GCF_000526295.1 of Acidovorax sp. JHL-3. Classification (NCBI taxonomy): domain Bacteria; kingdom Pseudomonadati; phylum Pseudomonadota; class Betaproteobacteria; order Burkholderiales; family Comamonadaceae; genus Acidovorax; species Acidovorax sp. JHL-3. The sequence continues at coordinate 810,888 of NZ_JAFU01000001.1, read as the reverse complement.
GGCACCGTGGGCGTGCCCACGCGCGGCGTGGAGTGGCGCATTGCCAAAAGCGGTGACGACGACATGGGCGGCGAGTTCCAGATCAAGGGCGAGATGGTGTTCGCGGGCTACTACAAGAACCCCGAGGCCACGGCGCAAAGCATTGTCAACGGCTGGCTGCACACCGGCGACGTGGTGCGCCTGCAAGACGGCCAGATCAAGATCGTGGACCGCCTCAAGGACATCATGATCACCGCTGGCGGCAAGAACCTCACGCCGTCCGAGATCGAAAACACGATGAAGGCCAGCCCCTACATCAAGGAGTGCATCATCGTCGCCGAGGGACGCAAGTTCGTCGGCGCGCTGGTCATGCTCGACTACGAAACCGTGGGCAAATGGGCCGAGGCGCAGCGCATCCCCTTCACGCATTTCCGCTCGCTCGTCGAAACACCCGAAGTGCGCCAGCTCATCGACACCGAGATCGCCACCGGCAACGCCAAGCTGGCGCAGGTGGCCCAAATCCGCAAGTTCCACCTGCTCACCAAGGAACTGGACCACGACGACGGCGAAGTCACCGCCACCATGAAGGTGCGGCGCTCCAGCATCTACAAAACCTACGCCGCCGAGATCGAGGCGCTGTACCGCTGAATTTCAAGCTTTTTCGGGCTCCAGCGCTTTACCATCAAGCGCGAGCAGCTCTTATTTCAGGAGCAAATATGACTGCCACCACGCCACCGCCCCTGCTGCTGGAGCGCCACGGCGCCATCGCCACGCTGCGTTTCAACCGCCCCGGCGCGCTCAACGCCATCGACGTGCCCATGGCCACCGCCTTGCGGGACACCGTGCGCTCCCTGGCCCAAGACGACAGCGTGCGCTGCGTGGTGCTGTGCGGCGCGGGCAAGGGCTTCATGGCCGGGGGCGACCTGGCCACCCTGCGTGCCGACCCCGTGCAGGGCGCCAAGGACTTGCTGGCACCGCTCAACGAAGCCGTGGCGCTGCTGGCGCAACTGAACGCCCCCGTCATCGCCCAGGTACACGGCGTGGCCGCCGGCGCGGGCCTCTCGCTCATGCTGCAGGCCGACTTCGTGCTGGCCGCCGAGGGCACGCGCTTCAACCTGGCCTACATCAACCTCGGCACCAGTTGCGATGTCGGCGCCTCGTGGGCCCTGCCGCGCCTGGTGGGCCTGCGCCGCGCGCTGGAGATTGCCATGCTCGGCGACACCTACAGCGCCAGCGAAGCCGAACGCCTGGGCCTGGTCAACCGCGTGGTGCCCGCCGCCGAACTCGATGCCGCCGTGCAGGAGCTGGCCCAGCGCCTGGCTGGCGGCCCCACCCTCGCCTACGGCCACATGCGCCGCCTGATGCGCAACGCCTTCGACCACGACCTGCCCACCCAGCTGGCCGCCGAAGCCGAGGCCTTCGTGGCCTGTGCGCGCAGCGCCGACCTGCCCGAGGGTATCGAGGCCTTTCACGCCAAGCGTCCCGCCGCTTTCCAGGGCCGCTAATTGCATTGCTAAACCATCCGTGTCGTTGTTGCTTCGCCTTGCCGTGCTACAGCACTGTCTGCGGCTTCGCGCCTGGACACGAATGATTTAGAAACGGAATAACTTCCTTCCTTGTTTCATCTTTCCGGAGCCTTCCCCATGACCCACCGTGACGTCTTCGTCGTCAGCACCGCCCGCACCGCCATCGGCACCTTCGGCGGCACGCTGAAAGACGTTCCCAACACCCAGCTCGCCACCACCGCCGTCAAAGCGGCCATCCAGCGCTCGGGCCTGGCGCCCGACGCCGTGGGCCATGTGGTCATGGGCAACGTGATCCCCACCGACACCAAAGACGCGTACCTCTCCCGCGTGGCCGCCATCGACGCCGGCTGCCCCATCGAGACGCCCGCCTTCAACGTCAACCGCCTGTGCGGCTCGGGCCTGCAGGCCATCATCAGCGCGGCCCAGGCCATTGGCTATGGCGACTGCGACGTGGCCGTGGGCGGCGGTTCCGAGTCCATGAGCCGGGGCCCCTACTTCGATACCGCCGCGCGCTACGGCGCGCGCATGGGTGACGCCAAGAGCATCGACTACATGCTCGGCATCCTGCACGACCCCTGGCAGAAGATGCACATGGGCATCACCGCCGAGAACGTGGCCGAGCGCTACAAAATCTCGCGCGAGATGCAAGACCAGCTCGCCTGCGAGAGCCAGCGCCGCGCCGCTGCCGCCATCGCCGCCGGCACCTTCAAGGACCAGATCGTCCCGGTCGAAATCCAGACCCGCAAGGGCACCGTGCTGTTCCAGGAAGACGAGCATGTGCGCGCCGCCACCACGCTCGACGTGCTGGCCGGCATGAAGCCCGCGTTCAAGAAGGACGGCGGCACGGTGACGGCTGGCAACGCCTCGGGCATCAACGACGGCGCCAGCGCCGTGGTGCTGGTGGCGGGCGACCGACTGCAGGCGCTGGGCGTGAAGCCCCTGGCCCGCCTCGTGGGCTACGCGCACGCGGGTGTGGACCCGGCTTACATGGGCATCGGCCCCGTGCCCGCCACGCAGAAGGTGCTGGCGCGCACCGGGTTGAAGGTGCAAGACATGGACGTCATCGAGGCCAACGAGGCCTTCGCCGCCCAGGCCTGCGCCGTGGTGCAGGAGCTGGGCCTGGACCCCGCCAAGGTCAACCCCAACGGCTCGGGCATTTCGCTCGGCCACCCGGTGGGCGCCACGGGCGCCATCATCACCACCAAGGCGATTGCCGAGCTGCACCGCACCGGCGGGCGCTACGCGCTGGTGACCATGTGCATCGGCGGCGGCCAGGGCATTGCGGCCATCTACGAGCGGGTGTGATCAATATTTGAGTGTTTTTGACCTCCAGCGCTTGTGTATCAAGCGCTGGTAGCTCTTATTTATATAGCAATATTACCGCCATGCTGCCCAATCATTTCATCAGCGCCGACGAGCAGGCCGAACTGCAGCTCTTCACCGAGTCGCTGGAGCGCTTCTGCGACGCCGAGATCGAACCCCACTACCGCACCTGGGAAAAAGCCGGCCGCGTGCCGCGCGAACTGCTGCGCAAGATGGGCGAGAACGGCTACCTCTGCGCCGACGTACCCGATACCTACGGCGGCCCGGGCGCCAGCGTGCCGTTTTCGTTCGCCGTGGTCGAGGTGCTCTCGCGCCGGGGCTACGGCGGCTTTGTCGGTGGGCTGCAGGTGCACAACGACATCATCCCGCCCTACCTTCTGCACTGCGGCACCGAGGCGCAGCGCCAATACTGGCTGCCGCGCATGGCCAGCGGCGAGGCCATCGCCGCCATCGGCATGACCGAGCCCGGCGCGGGCAGCGACCTCAAGGCCATCCGCACCACCGCCAAACGCGACGGCGACCACTACGTCATCAACGGCAGCAAGATCTTCATCAGCAACGGCCAGAACTGCGACCTGCTGGTGCTCGCCGCCAAGACCGACCCGGCCGCTGGCGCCAAGGGCGTGAGCCTGTTCCTGGTGGACGCCGCCACGCCCGGCTTCACGCGCGGTCAGAACCTCGAAAAAATCGGCCAGCACGCGGGCGACACCTCCGAGCTGTTCTTCAACGACATGCGCGTGCCGGCAGACGCCCTGCTCGGCGGCGTGGAAGGCCAAGGCTTCGTGCAGATGATGCGCGAGCTGCCGCGCGAGCGCCTCATCATCGGCGTGCAGGCCGTGCACGGCGCCAAGGGGGCGCTGGATGCCACGCTGAAATACGTGCAGGAGCGCCAGGCCTTCGGCCAAAACCTGGCCCAGTTCCAGAACACCCGCTTCACGCTGGCCCAGTGCGCCACCGACATCGCGGCCGCCGAAGCCTTCCTCAACGCCAGCGTCGCCGCTTACCAGCAGGGCCTGCTCACGCCCGAGGCGGCGAGCGCGCTCAAGCTACACACCACCGAGCTGTTCGGGCGCGTCGCCGACGCCTGCCTGCAACTCTTCGGCGGCTACGGCTACATGGCCGAGTACCCGATCTCGCGCTTCTGGACCGACGCGCGCGTGCTGCGCATTTATGGCGGCACGTCGGAGATCATGAAAGAGCTGGTGGCGCGCTCGCTGCTGGGGCGCTAACGGGCCCTGCGCCCCAGGCGATCAGAACGGCGCCGACTCGGGGTCGGTGTCCACCGGCGCGTCCCTGGGCCCGGTCACCATGCCACCGCCCGCACTTTTGCGTGCGGGTGCGGAGTGTCCGGTAGGCGCGGAGGATGGCGCCGTGACGGCTGCGGGCGCAGCGCCTGCGGCAACCGCCTGCGCTGCACTGGCCACGCCGCTCTCGGCCTCGCCGCCCAGCGCTTCGATCAGGTCGGGGATCAACTTCACCAGCTCGCCCGTGGCAATGGCCACGTCGGTGTCAAAGCCGCCATCGTCGGCCTTGGTGCCTTCGAACACGGTGTCCAGAAACGACACCTTCTTGATCTGCAGGCCTTCGGTCAGCATGAAGCTCACGCGGTCGTCCCAGGTCAGCGCCAGCTTGGTGGGCAGCTTGCCAGCGGCGATGTGCGCCTGCACTTCTTCGATGTCGAGCGGGTGGCGGGCATAACGCACCACGGCCTTGGCTTCATCGGCGCTTTTGAGCTCGCATTCGCGGTCCACCGTGAAGCCCACGGGCGGCTCTTGCGTGCTCAGCCAGTGCGACATTGCGGCCTGCGGGCTGGTCTGGGTGTTGATCAGCGACACCGACAGGCCCGGCAGCGATTCGACCAGCAGCGTCACCACCTCGTCGGCACGGCCTTGGGCTGAGGTGTCGAGCACCAGCAGGCGCGACGCGGTGTCGATCCACACCCACATCGAGCCCTGCTTGGTGAAGGCCATGGGAAGCAAATCCAGCTTGGCCTCGTCCTTGAGCTCTTTGCTTTCCTTCTTGCCGGGCTTGCGGCCGGTTTCCTGCTCGATGCGTTCGGCCTTTTCCTTCACGCGGCGCGCCAGCACGCTGCCGGGCAGCACCTTGGACTCGACCATGAAGCGCAGGATCCACTGCCCGCCCACCGACTCGGCCAGCGGGCCATGCGCATCACCGCGCGGCGGCACCCAGCCGAGCGACTTTTCCTGCGTGGCACCACATTCCATGAAGGGCGCCTTGGCCAGGGCCTCTTCCACCTGCGTCAATTCCACCTGCCATTGCGGCGCAATGCGGTACACGATCATGTTCTTGAACACGGACAACCTTTGTTTCTTCTGGCCATTTGCAGCCATTGCGGAGTACAGGCGATATTGTCGGGGGTCGGCTGGCCCGCCTGCGGGCACAACGGCTGGCTACACTATATTTTTAATAGCTATCAGCGCTTTACCATCAAGCGCTTGAGGCTATTTTTATGGTGAATACATGAAGGCCGCGCGCGGGACTTCTTGTTGCAACTTTACACAGCCACACCATTACCACACGGACGGGTTACACGGGCCGCGCACACTGGCTCTCAACCGCTGAAACGGTCGTTCCAGCGGACCAACCCTCGATAAGGACCCACACCATGTCTTTCTTCCAAAGCCGTATTGCCGCCGCCGCCATGATGGCCGCCCTCGCCCTGCCCGTGCTGGCCCAGCCAGCTCCCTCTGCAGTGTCGGCGCCACCCGCCGCAACGGCCTCGGCCGAGCAGGCTCGCAAGCCGGGCGACCGGCAAGAGCGCCGCCAGGCCTACATGGCCAAACGCGCCGAGGCCTTCAAGGCACAACTCCAGCTGACACCCGCACAAGAACCGGCCTGGGCCGCCTTCACCGCCGCCATGCAGCCAGGCGAGCGCTCTGCCCGCCTGGGCCGCGCCGACATGGAGAAGCTCACCACCCCGGAGCGCATCGACCGCATGCGCGCCATGCGCGCCCAGCAGGCCGCTGAAGCAGACCGCCGGGGCGAAGCCACCAAGACCTTCTACGCCGCCCTCACGCCAGAGCAGCAAAAGACCTTCGACTCCCGGGGTCAGAACATGCGCGGCAAGGGCGGGCAACGCAGCGACTGGGGCCATGACAACGGCCGCCACGGCGGTATGCGCGGCTGCGACATGCCCATGGGAGGCCCCGGCCGCTAAAAACCTGTTCAAAGGCCTCCAGCAGTTGTCCACACGGACAGCGCTCCCCCGAGCCCGGTGCCCACCAAAGCACCGGGCTTTTTTCATTGTGGACAAGCCTGGGGATAGTTTTGGCACAACCGGGCGGTTATCCACAGACCCACCGCAAAACCCAAAGTTGTTATCTACCAGCATCCAAGTTCAGGGGGCCCTGCGCACATACTTTCAGGCAACGCAACTGCGCGCCAGCATTCACAAAAATGACCTTGTCCACAAAAAAAGGCGCCCTCTACTACTACTGCTATTTATATATAGAACCATAGAAGAACAACCCAAACCTTCTATGCGCCGCCGCCAACGCCTTGAATCGCGCAAAAATGGGGCGCAGCCAGCCCCAACCCACCGGAGAAGCCTGTGCACCTGGCAAGTCGTCTGAAAACCTGGGCACAGAGCGTCAAGCGCGACGGCATCACGCTGTGGTTTGCCGCACGGCACCCGCAGGCACCCTGGTATGCCAAGGCGCTGGGCGTGTTGGTGGTGGCCTAAGCCCCATCGACCTGATCCCAGACTTCATCCCCGTGCTGGGTTGTGTGGACGACCTGCTCTTGCTTCCGGGGCTGATCTGGCTGGCGATCCGGCTGATTCCGGCGCCGGTGCTGCAGCAATGCCGCGACCAGGCCGACCTGTGGATAAAAACCAGCGGCGGCAAACCCACCAGCCGCATCGGCGCGGTGCTGGTGGTGGCCGTCTGGATGGGCGCCGGCCTGGCGTTGTGGCACTGGCTCGCAGCCTGAAAGCCATCAAGATCTGATAGATGCTATTAACTTAATAGCTTATTGCGCTTATTTTAATTGGGCTAGAGGCCGATTTGACCCATATTCTTCCATCCACCACCACCCGTGCACAACACTGGGGATAGTTTGGGCACAACCGGGCGGTTATCCACAGAAAACCGGCGATGGACCGTTTTATCCCCGTCGGGCAGACAGCGGCAGCCGGGCCAGGTCCACAGGGTTGGGTGTGGCGCAAGTGGCTGTCAGGCCTGGGCAAAAGACACTTGTCCACAGAAACAGGCGCCTTCTACTACTACGACTATGTATTTATAGAAACCTTTAATTAATAACAACAAAACCACCCGGTGCCGTTTTGGACCCCCTTCACGGACTGCGCCACGGCCTGAACGGGAAAAAGGGCAAAAAAAACCGCAGGCCAGGCTGCGGTGGGTGGAAAAACCGGCGGGCTGAACCTGCCTCAATGCATGGCGGGGTGCAGGAAGGCCTCCAGAAGGTCCGGGGGCAAGGGGCGGCTGAACAGGTAGCCCTGGTAGAGGCGGCAGCCCGCGCGGGCCAGCAGATCGCGTTGTGCGGGGGTTTCCACACCTTCGGCGATGACTTCCAGCCCCAGGCTGCGCGACAGGGCAATGATGGTGTCCACAATGGCCGCATCGTTGGGGTCGGTGAGCAGGTCGCGCACAAAGCTTTGGTCGATCTTGAGCTGGTCCAGTGGCATGCGCTTGAGGTAGCTCAGGCTCGAGTACCCGGTGCCAAAGTCATCCAGCGCAAAACCCACCCCATAGCCGCCCAGGGCCGTCATGGTGGCAATGGTGGTCTCCATGTCTTCGACCAGCAGGCTTTCGGTCAGCTCCAGCTTCAGCAGGCCCGATGGAGCGCCCGTGATGGCCAGCACCCGGGCCACGTCGTCCACAAAGCTGGCGTGGCGGAACTGGCGGGAGCTCACGTTGACCGCCATGGTCAGCTCGCGCAGTTCCGGGTCGTCCTGCCAGCTCGCCAGCTGCTTGCAGGCGTTGTGCAGCACCCAGCGGCCCAGTGCAAGGATGAGGCCGGTTTCTTCGGCCAACGGAATGAAATCCGCCGGCGACACCATGCCCCGCTGCGGGTGGGCCCAGCGCACCAGCGCCTCCACCCCCACGCATTCGCCGGCAAGGTTGACCTGGGGCTGAAAGTGCAGCAAGAACTCGTCTTTTGCCAGGGCCGCGCGCAAGTCTTCTTCGAGCGCCGCGCGGGCCGTCACCACGGCCTGCATTTCGGGGTTGAAAAAGCGCAGGGTGTTGCGCCCGGCCTTTTTGGCCTGGTACATGGCCAGGTCGGCCTGTTTGAGCAATTCGCCCACGCTGGCCTGGTCACCATCAAAGGGCGCGATGCCGATGCTGGGCGTGCTGCGGTACTGGTAGCCCTTGAGCGCATAAGGCATTGCCAGCGTGGTCAGGATTTTTTCGCCCACGCCGTGGGCTTCCCGGGCCAGGTCGTCGGGATGCTGGCTGAGCTCTTCCAGCATCACCACGAACTCGTCGCCACCCAGGCGGGCCACGGTGTCCACGTTGCGCACGCATTTGTTCAGGCGCTCGGCCACAAGCTGCAGCAGCAGATCGCCCTGGTCGTGGCCCAGGGTGTCGTTCAGGGTCTTGAAGTTATCGAGGTCGATGAACAACAGCGCACCGCCCTGCTGGCGCCGCTGGGCGCTGGCCAGCGCCTGGGCCATGCGGTCCATCAGCAGCATGCGGTTGGGCAGACCGGTGAGCGCGTCGTAAAACGCCAGGCGCTGGATCTCGCGCTCGGTGGCCTTGCGCTCGCGGATGTCGGTGTTGATGGCCAGCACCGAATGGTTCTGACCCAGATCGTCTTTCACCAGCGTCCAGCGCCCTTCCACATGGATGGCGCTGCCGTCGCGGTGCCGCTGCACGATTTCGCCGTTCCACTCGCCATGCTCCAGGGTGGCCTGGGTGGCGCGGCGAAACTGCGTGGGGTCGTCGTACAGCAGGGTTTCGATGGACTGGCCCAGCACCTGCAGCTGCGTCCAGCCATAAAGCCGCTCGGAACTCTTGTTCCAGTAGATGATGCGGTTTTCGAGGTCGCGCACGATGATGGCGTCCTGGGCTTTGTCGAGCAGCGATGCCTGGTGGCGAATGCGCATGTCGGATGTCTGCCGGTCGATCTCGGCCGAGGCGCGGCTGGCAAAAATGCGCAGTGTCGAGGTAACGAAATCGTGGTTGGTCAGCGGCTGGCGGAACAGCACGAAGATCATGCCCACCACCTCGCCGTCGCCGTTACACAGCTGCTGCCCGGCATAAGCTTGCGCTGCCAGTTTGCGCAGGATGGGCGCCTCGGGGTACAGCTGCGCCACGTTTTCCGTCACCACCACCTGGGGCTGGCTGAGCAGCAGCAGGCTGGGCGTGCCAGCCAGCGCGTATTCGCTGTTGGGCAGTGTCTGGCCATCAAATACGGTCGCCAGAGTGGTGGCGCGTGGTGCCTGCCCCTGCTGGGCTGGCAGCAGGCGGCCCACGCAGCCGACCTGTGCGCCCAGCGCCTCGGCCATGTTGCTGGCCAGTTGCACAAAGAACTCGGTGCCCGTGCTGGCCGACACGGCAGCGGCCATCTTGAGCACCGAGGCCTGCAGGCGTTGCTGCTCATGGCGGGCCCGCAGGCTCATGATGCCGAAGGCCAGGTCGTTGGCCAGTTGCTGCAGCAAGGTGGTTTCGTCGCCGCTGATGTGCAAAATTTCTGGCGCATACAGGTACAGCAGGCCAAAGGTTTGCTCGCGTTCGCGCAGGGGCAGGCAGATCACGGCATGAAACCCGTGCCCCAGCATGCGCTCGGTCCAGTCGGCAAAGCTGTCGTCGGTGCGGATGTCCTGCACGATCACGGGCTGGCCGCTGCGCACGGCCACCCCGGCCGGGCCCCGCCCAAAGGCGCTGCTTTCGGACCAGCTCAGTTGCAGCTGTTCGATATACCCGTGGTTGTAGCCCGCATGGGCCACCGGTTCGATGGTCTGGGCTTCGTCATTCAGCGCAAAGCCCACCCAGCCCATGCGGTAGCCACCAATGTCCACGGCAATCTGGCAGATTTCCTGCAGCAGCGTGGTCTCGGAGGTGGCGCGCACCAGGGCCTCGTTGCAGGCGCTGAGCAGGCGCTGTGCACGGCCCATGCGGCGCAGGTCGTCTTCGGTGCGCAGGCGCTCGGTGATGTCGATGGCCAGCACCTGGCGGGCTGGCGCCCCATTGAAGCTGATGTTGCCCGCCGAAATATCCATGTGCATTGGCACACCGTTTTTGTGCAGATGGCGGCGCACCATGGAGGTGTCGCGTGGCTGCAAAAAAACGTCCTTCAGCCGTTCTCTGAGGCCGGGGCGATCCTCTGGCATACACAGGTCTGTCAGCTCCATCTGCAGCAGCTCGGCCTCGGTGTAGCCATAGTGCGCCACCATGGCCTGGTTCACCGCCAGCAGGCGCAGGCTGTCTTTGGCATACACCCACATGGGATGCGGATGCTCGTCGAACAGCATGCGGTATTGCAGCTCGGAGGCGTGCAGCTTGCTGGCTACCTGGCGCAGTTGCACCATGGTGCCCAGGGATTCGGTCAGGATTTCCAGGTGGGCCACGCTGCGGGCCGAAAAGGCGTGGGGCTGGTCGGAGGTGACCAGCAGCGATCCCACCACGGTATCGCCCGCCCGCAAGGGCACCGCCGCCACCGAGCGCAGGCCGCGCGAGTGGGGAAGGTGCGACAAGTCCCAGCCTTCGGCTTCGATGTCATGGCAAACGATGGTGCGGGCCTGGCTGAGCGTGTGCCACAGCAGGCTCATGTGCACCGGCAACGGGTGGCCCAGGGGGCGCACCATGACCCCGGCAGACGCATAGACCACCAGGTGCTGGCCTTCGAGCAGGTCCACCTGTGCACCGCGCGCGCCGGTCTGGTCCAGCACCGTGCGGGCCACCATGGCCAGCACTTCGGGCAGCGGCAGGTCGATGGATGACATGCGCTGCTGCAGCTGCAGCAGCTGGGCGTGGTTCTGTGCATCGCGCTGCGCTTCGATCTCGGCCAGCCTTTGCGCGCTGATGTCGGCCATGCCGCCCACCATGCGCACCGCACGGCCCTCGCCGTCGCGGATCAGGAAGCCGCGGTCCAGCACCCAGGCATAGCTGTCATCGTGGCGGCGAAAGCGGTATTTGGCCGACCAGTGGCTGGCGCTGCCCCTCACGGCCGCCTGGATGCTTTGCAGCACCTCGGCGCTGTCTTCGGGGTGCAGGCGCAGGGTCCACGAGCGGCTGTCGGGCAGCACCTCATGGGGTGGAATGCCGAACAGGTGCTGCATGCCTTCGTTCCACCACATGGCGTCGGTGGCGAGGTTCCAGTCCCAGATGGCATCGGCCGTGGCGCGCGCCACCAGATGAAAGCGCTCTTCACTCAGGCGCAGCGCCTGGTCGGCCTGGTGCTGCGCGGTGATGTCCTGGAACGCGCCCTGCACGCGCACCACGCGGCCCTGTGCATCGCGCACGGCCAGGCCTGCCGTGCGAACCCAGAAATGCCGCTCACCCGCCAGCAGCACCTCGGACTGCAGGTCAAAGGGCGTGCCATCGCGAATGCACTCCTCCAGGGCTTGTTCAAGGGCCGGGCGGTAGGGTGGGGTGTGCAGCGCCAGGATTTGCGCCACCGGGCCCGTTCGCCCGTCCAGACCGAAAGTGTCAACAATTTCTTGCGACCAGTTCAGCTGCCGCGCTGGCAATTCCAGTGACCACCCGCCAATGCGGGCAATGCTGCCGGCCACGCGCAGGGTTTCGCTCTGGTCCACCAGCTCGGCGTGCATCTGGTCGCGTTCCTGCACCAGCTGGGACAACAGCCGTTGCTGGCGGCGCAGCTCCAGCAACACCATCACCTGGCCGGCCAGGATCTTCAGGCCCTCCAGCTGTTCATCGGTCAGCGCGCGGGGCACGGTGTCCAGCACTGCCAGCGTGCCCAGTGCGGCACCTTCGGGGGTAATCAGCGGCACGCAGGCATACAGCCGGACATGGGGCTCGCCCACCACCAGCGGGTTGACCGCAAACAGCGGGTGCTGGCGGGCATCTGCCACCACCATCGGGGCGCGGGTGCCGCTCAGCGCGTGCGTGCAAAACGAAATGGCCCGATCGGTCTGCCGAAACGGCACACCCACCGCCGCCTTGAACCACTGGCGTTCGCTGTCCAGAAAATTGACCACCGCCATCGGCGTGCCGCACAGGCGCGCGGCCAGGGTGGCCAGCTGGTCATACGCTTCTTCGGCCGGTGTGTCCAAAATGGCGTAAGACTGCAACGCTTGCAGGCGCTCGGTTTCCTGGGGGGCGTGCACAGGTGCCATGGGCTCTAGCGCCCTGTGCCGCAAGGGCGGCAGGGTGTGGCGGGCATGAAGAGCGGCTTTTCCTGCATGGAGTGACCGTAACGCTAAGAACGGGAAAGTGGTTGAACGCTGAAAAAGCCAGGGCGGCGCCAGAGGCAGGCTTTACCCACCGGCGCCTTGCCGGCATGGGGGCTGCAAAAGGTGCGCCTGTGCAACGGAGTGTTAATGCTACACCGCATGACTGTCATCAAGCGTCTCCAAGGGACCACAGTGCAACCACAGCGCGTGGGCGCCGACTAGGCGGCCAGTTTCTGGCGCCGGGCCCGCACGGCAGCGGCCAGGCCTTCCAGCACCGGCAGCGTCTGCGCCAGGCTGATGCAGGCGTCCGTCACCGAAACCCCATGCTGCAGCGGCTGTCCGGGCACGATGTCCTGGCGGCCCTCTTGCAGGTGACTTTCGATCATCAGGCCGGTGATGCGTTCGTCGCCTGCGGCAATTTGCTCGGCCACCTCGGCGGCCACCGTGATCTGGCGCTGGTGCTGCTTGCTGCTGTTGGCGTGGCTCACGTCAATCATCACCTGCGGGCGCAGCCCGGCGGCCTGCAGCATGGCGCAGGCGGCGTCCACATCGGCCTTTTGATAGTTGGGCTGCTTGCCGCCGCGCAAAATAACGTGGCAGTCGTGGTTGCCGCGCGTCTCAAAAATGGCGGCCTGGCCCATCTTGGTCATGCCCATGAAAGCGTGCGATGCCTGCGCCGCCTGGATGGCGTCGCTGGCCACCTTCACGCCGCCATCGGTGCCGTTCTTGAAACCCACGGGGCACGACAGGCCGCTGGCCAGCTGGCGGTGGCTCTGGCTCTCGGTCGTGCGCGCACCAATGGCGCCCCAGCTCACCAGGTCGCTGATGAACTGCGGCGACAGCAGGTCGAGGAACTCGGTGCCCACCGGCAGGCCCACGGCCAGCACATCCAGCAGCAGTTGGCGCGCCAGCTCCAGCCCTTCGTTGATGGCAAAGCTGCCATCCAGGCGCGGGTCGTTGATGTAGCCCTTCCAGCCCACGGTGGTGCGTGGCTTTTCAAAATAGACGCGCATCACCACGATCAAATCGTTGCCCAGCGCATCGGCCTGGGCCTTGAGCGCATGCGCGTATTCCATGGCCTGGCCGTGGTCATGGATGGAGCAGGGCCCCACCACCACGATCAGCCGGTCATCCTGCCCGTGCAGCACGCGCGAGATGGCGGCGCGGCTGGTCTCCACCAGGGTTTGCGCGGCGTCGGGCGCAGGCAGCCACTCTTGCAGCAGGGCGGGGGTGATGAGCGGGCGCACGGCCTTGATGCGCGTGTCGTCGATGCGCGTGGTGTCGTGCGTGGAAACGGGGGTGGCAGAGTGGTGTGCGTGGGTCATGGTGGCCCCGATTGTCGCGCCGCACCCTCACAGCACCCTGACGGCGCTGCCCAGCGCGTCAAAGTCTGCGAAACGACGCGTTTTGCCGCGACCAGTAACGCGACTGCAGATGGTCCATGCGCACCTCGCCGCCCGCAGAGGGCGCATGCACAAAACGGCCCGCGCCCACGTAGATGCCCGCATGGGTGGGCGTGCGCCCCTTGCCAAACACCACCAGGTCGCCGGTGCGCAACTCGCCATTGGCAACCGGCTGGCCCCAGCCACTGAGCTGCGCCACGGTGCGCGGTGGCGCTGTGCCCACCCGGTGGCGGTAGACATAGCCGATGAGACCGCTGCAGTCAAAGCCCGAGTCCGGCGTGTTGCCGCCATAGCGGTAGGGCGTGCCCACCAGCCCCAGCGCGTGGATGGCGATGTCGTGCGCATGCTCGTCCGACAGCTGCGCTGCCGTGCCGCGCAACGGGGCCGAACGGGACGACGGCAGTGGGGTGCTGCAGCCGCTCAGCAGCAAGGCGGTGGTGAGGGCGAAGCAAAGAGCAGGTGCGCGCATGGGTGCCGAGCGTAGCGGATGGGGCACGGGCTCGCAACCGCGGGCGCTGATACCTCTGCATGGCGCTGGGCGCCAACGGGGGCATTGACGGGCACTTGCCTTCCGCCTGGATGGGTGCAAAGCGTCACGGGCTTGTCACCCAATTTGCATACAACCGCAGCTTTTGTAGCCCTTTGAAACACCCACCCCATGCAGCCCTTCACGTTGGCCTCTTTGCGCGCGCCCAGCCGTCTTTTCATCACCACGCTGCTCGCCAGTGCAGCGCTGGTTGCCTGCGGGGGCAGCGATGACGAGCCCCGCACCCCAGTGAGCCTGAAGCTGGAGAAAATCGGCAGCTTTGAGACCGGTATTTTTGGCAAGAGCGCGGCAGAGATTCCGGCGTTTGACGCCGCCTCCAGGCGTGCCTTCGTGGTCAATGCGCAGGCTGGAGCGGTGGACGTGCTGGACCTGAGCAACCCCACGCAGCCCAAGCGCCTGGGGCAAATCAGCTCGGCGCAAGTTCTGCCGGGCTCCAGCATCAACAGCATTGCCGTGCACAGCGGTCTGGTGGCGGTGGCCATTCAGGCAGCCGTCAAAACCGACCCGGGCCGCATGGCGCTGTACCGTGCCAGCGACCTGCAACTCGTCAGCCAGGTGACCGTGGGCGCGCTGCCCGACATGGTGACCTTCACCCCCGACGGCCGCACCGTGCTCGTTGCCAACGAAGGCGAGCCCAGCGACGACTACCAGATCGACCCCGAAGGCTCGGTCAGCATCATTGATGTGGGCACGCCCCAGACCCCCGTGGTCAAGACCGCCGGCTTTGCCGCATTCAATGGCCAGGAGGCCGCACTGCGCGCCAAGGGCGTGCGCATTTACGGCCCTGGTGCCACTGCCGCCAAAGACATCGAGCCCGAATACATTGCCGTGGCGGCCGACGGCAAGACCGCCTGGGTCACGCTGCAAGAGAACAACGCCCTGGCCCGCATCGACATCGCCAGTGCCACGGTGAAAGACATCGCGCCGCTGGGGTACAAAGACCACGGGCTGGCCGCCAACGCACTCGACACCTCCGACACCGACCTGGCCGCCAACCTGCGCGCCTGGCCGGGCGTGCGCGGCCTGTATTTGCCCGACAGCGTGGCCAGCTACCAGGCCGGGGGCAAGACCTACCTGGTCACCGCCAACGAAGGCGATGCACGCGCCTGGGGTGAAGGCAACAGCGCCTACTGGGCGGGAGATGCCAGCAAGGGTTTTGTGGAAGAGTTCCGCGTCAAGCACCTGATCAACAGCAAAGGCTGGTCGGGCCGCTCGGGCGATGACCTGGCGCCCCAGCTCAAGGCGCTGGCCGCCGGTGGCCTGCTCAACCCGGCGGTGTTTGGCTACTGCGGCGCGGTGGCGGGCAACCCCGGCAAATGCCGCGACGACGACCAGCTGGGCCGCCTGAACGTGTCCTGGACCCAGGGCTACCGCACCGATGCCAGCGGCGCGCCCCTGAAATTCAATGCCGCCGGTGTGCAGGACGCGGCAGGCGACCGCCTGATGTACGACGCGCTCTATGCCTACGGTGGGCGCTCGTTTTCCATCTGGGGCGACGATGGCAAGCTGGTCTGGGATTCGGGCGCCGAAATTGAAAAATTCATCGCCAGCGACGCCTGCCAGGCCGGCGCACAGCGCAACATCCCCTGCAAAACCTTCTTCAACTCCAACCACGAAGAAGGCGGCACGCTGGACAACCGCAGCGACAACAAGGGCCCCGAGCCCGAAGGCGTTGCCGTGGGCCGCATTGGTGCCAAAACCTTTGCCTTCATTGGGCTGGAACGCATGGGCGGCGTGCTGGTGTATGACATCACCTCTCCCACAGCCCCCGTGCGCGTGGATTACCTGAACACCCGCAACGACTGGACCACCAAGAGCCCCGCAGCGGTGTTGGCCCAGGTGGGCGACCTGGGCCCCGAGGGCCTGGTCTTCATCCCCGCCAGCGACTCGCCCAATGGCAAACCGCTGTTGCTGGTGGGCTATGAAGTCAGCGGCAGCACAGCGGTGATCCAGCTCAACCTGGCGTATTGAGCCCGCATTCATCCCGGTTCCGTGGTGCAGCAACGCCACGGGCCGGGGGAGCCGTTTCAAGAGCAAAAATGGGCTCTAGCCCTTTATGAATAAGCGCTAACAGCTATTAATATGATAGCTTATCAACCCGCTGGACCGGAGCATTCAGTTCATCCAGCGGTCTGCGCGGTGTTCTTGCTGAAACGCCAGAAACTGCTGTGCTGGCATGGGCCGTGCAAACACATAGCCTTGCAAAATGTCGCAGCCCTGCCCGATCAGGTACTCTGCCTGATCGCGTGTCTCCACGCCTTCAGCCGTGACCTGCAGGCCGAGGCCATGCGCCAGCGCCACGATGGCCGAGACGATGGTGCGGCTGTGTTCTTGCCGGGGCAGGTCTTTGACAAAGCTGCGGTCAATTTTGAGCCGCCGCATTGGCAGCTGCCGCAGGTACGCCAGTGACGAGTAGCCGGTGCCGAAATCGTCAATGGCCAGATGGATGCCCAGCTGGCTCAGGCGGTGCAGCGTGTGTGCTCCGGCTTCCATGTTTTCCATGAGCACGGTTTCGGTCAGCTCGATTTCGAGCCGGTGGGCGGGCAGCCCTTCCTCGCGCAGGATATCCATCACGCGTTCCAGAAACTGCGGGTCGCCCAGTTGCCGGGCCGATATGTTGACGGCCACGCGCAGGGGGTTGCCAGCGCCCCAGCTTGCGGCATCCCGGCATGCGGTGCGCATCGTCCAATAGCCCAGCGCAACGATCAGGCCACAGTCTTCGGCCACCGAAATCGCCTCCATGGGGGATACGTTGCCCAGCTCTGCGTGGGTCCAGCGCAGCAGGGCTTCTGCGCCCACCAAAGACTCATCGGCGGCCGAAATCAGGGGCTGGTAGTGCATCGACAGCCCGTCGCCATGCTCCAGCTCGGCGCGCAGCGCGATTTCGATGGCGTGGCGCCGCGCCGCGGCCTGGTTCATGGATGCCTCAAAGCGCACGTAGCGGTTCTTGCCCATTTCTTTGGCGCGGTACATGGCGGTGTCGGCATTGCTGATGAGGCCGTCGATGTCAGAGGCATCCTCGGGAAAGGTGGCCACGCCCGCGCTGCAGGTCACGTTCACCTCTTGTCCCCCTTCGGTGTAGGGGGCCTGAAAGACGTTGATGACCCGTTGGCCGTATTTCTGCAGCGCCGCGTCGTCCATGTCGAGCCGCAGGATCAGTGCGAACTCGTCGCCACCCAGGCGTGCAATGGCGTCGGTGCCGCGCAC
This sequence comes from Acidovorax sp. JHL-3, assembly GCF_000526295.1. Lineage (NCBI taxonomy): Bacteria > Pseudomonadati > Pseudomonadota > Betaproteobacteria > Burkholderiales > Comamonadaceae > Acidovorax > Acidovorax sp. JHL-3. The sequence continues at coordinate 793,563 of NZ_JAFU01000001.1, read as the reverse complement.
CACCGACTGCAGGCGCTGGGCCACCTGGCGCAGCAGGCCGTCGCCTGCGGCGTGGCCGAAGGTGTCGTTGTGGGTCTTGAAATTGTCCAGATCGATATAGACCAGCGCCACCCTGCCTTGCAGCTGGACCGCGCGCCGCATTTCTGCAGCGAGCCGCTCGTTGAAGGCGTGCCGGTTGCCGACGCCCGTGACGGCATCGGTGTGGGCCAGGGCTTGCAGGCGGTTTTCGGCATCGCGCACTGCGGCGCGGCTTCGCAGCACCATCACGGTGGCCATGCCCATCACGCCTGCGGCAATCAGCAGGGCACTGAGAAAGCGGATGGCCAGGTTCTGGTAGACCGCGCTCATCGACTTGCGGATGTAAAGCGTGCCGCCCACCGCCGAGGGGACCACGATGGGGTGTGCGATCTCCAGGGTGCGCAGCCCGGCGCGCTCCGTCGCATCGCCCATGCCCAGCTCGAAAACGGTGGTCGGAAAGCCCGGATCACGCTCGCGCACATAGTGCGCCAGCAGCACGCCATCCGAGTCGTACACACCGGCGCCGATCACCATGGGGGACAACCTCAGGGCGCCGAGCATTTCCTTGGCGGTTTGCGTGTCGCGGAACACCACCGCTGCAGAGATGTTGTCCGCCACGATAGCCGCCTCCACCCGGCTGTCTTGCAGCATGGTGGTGCGGGTGCTCCAGTAGTCGATGCCGGTGATGGCCAGCACCATTGTCAGCAGCGCCAGCCCGGCAGCCAGCAGGCTGGTGAAAGCCAGCCGCGAAGACAGCGCGGTCTGTGACGGGCCCGGCGCCTGTTGCGGCTGCGGGTTGTTGGCCTGGGTATTCATTTGCCTGCCTTGGCCAGCCGCAGCAGCCTGGAACTTACGGTAAGGCCCGCCTTGGACGCCGCGCTGGCGCTGACGCCAAAAACAATGCGCCCGTCCTGCTGGCTTAGCGTGATCATGATCTCGGGGCTGGCAAAGGTCATTTCATCGGCAATCGTCAGGATGCCGTGCCCGGCTGGCATGGATTGCAGCGCGCGCAGCATGGGTTCCACGTCGGCATTGTGGAAAACAGCCACCCGGCACTTGTGCAGTGCACCGAGGTCCAGCAGCCTCACCTGGATAGGCTGGCCCTTGCGTGCGGGTTTGCCTTCCAGGGCGCTCAGCGGTCTTTTCAGGGGGCTGAAGGGCGAAACACAAATGCTCCAGTCGCGGCTGGCAACGGCTTCGTTCTCGGGCCATTCGATGAACTGGATGAAGTTAAAGACATAGGCCGCCTTCAGATCGAGCTCTTCAACCAATGCATCGGCGCGGGCCCCCGTGCCGCAGCTCAACGCCCACAGCCCGATCAGGAGCGTGTTGCGCAGGCGCATGGCTATTGGTGTCGGCTTGGGTGTCGGCATGGCTCTCAAAACGCGTAGGTCAGTTTTACGCGGTAGGTCCGGCCGTCCTGCGCAATGGAGTCTTCGCGGATCTCGTACGAGGCGGGGTCTGCGTTGCGGCGGTTGAACAGGTTGTACACACCCACCGACACATCCACATCCGCAATGCGTGCGGAATAGGTGAGGTTGGTGCGAATGTTGGCTGGCAGGCGTGCGTGTTGCAAGGTTCGGCGCGAGCCGACGCCGATCACCTCGACCGCGTAGCGGCCCGATTGCCAGCCCAACCCGGCAGGGGACCGCACAGAGTCCGACCACTGCAGCTTGAGCAAGTGCTCGGGAGAGTGCGTCAGCCCGGTGTCTGCCACGGTGTCGCGCAGCTTTTGCCTGCCATAGACTGCGCGCACGCGCGCGCCACCGTCCAGGCGGTGATCTACCGCGGCCTCCAGGCCCTGCATATGCACCCGGCCTGCATTGGTGAAGGTAAACCGGTCAGGCTGGTGGGCGTGTCCCAGGGAAATCAGGTTGGTCACGTTGGACCGAAACACCGTCAGCAGCATGCGGCTTGCGCCCGTGGGGGCGTGTTCCAGCGCCAGCTCGGTGGTGCGCACACGCTCGGATCGCAGGGCGACCGTGTCCACCACGCCACCGGGGGTGTCAACGCGGTAGTCACGCTCGTAGGCGTTGGGGGGGCGGTAGGCGGTGCCATGCAGCACCTTGATGGCGGTGGTGGGGTTCCACCAGTACACCAGGCCCAGCCGAGGGTTCACAGAGCCCTTGCTGCCCGACTGCCGCCCCCAGCGCAGACCGGCGTGCAGCGTGAGATCGGGGCGAAGCGCAAACTCGTCCTGAACAAAAATGCCCAGGGCATCGCCGGTGCGGCGGGCGTCCAGGTTGTCTGTCCGTGGCTCCAGATCGAAATTGAGCTGATCGATGCGCGTGTCACGCCGGTAGTCCACGCCCCACGAAAGCTTGTGGCGTGCCAGTGCCGTGCTGACCCATTGCCACTCGGTTGCCCACCACTGCCCGGTTCCCACATCGCGGTTCACCGTGAGGGGCGGGTAGTCGTAGACATAGTCGCCCACGTATTCGTAGCGGCCCGCATGGACCCGGCCGGTCAACGCCAGGGACGGCCGCACCTGGGTGGTGTATTCGGCCGCCAGGCGCGTGGTGGTGTCGGTCAGCCGTGAGCGCGGGTCGTTGAACACCTGGGAGTAGGCCGCCGTGGGCATGCCTTTGTTGCGCTCGCCATGCGCCAGCGTCAACGTCAAACCGTTCTGGTGCATCCGGGCAAACAGCTGGGTGCTGCGATCAAAATCCAGCCCCTGGGCCACGCCGTTGTGGGTCGATGGCGTGTCGTAAGAGGGGTAATACTGGTCTGCCCCGCGCGTGGTGGCGCGTGTCACGGCAATCAGCCAGTCGCCCCCGTGGGCGTCAACCGTTCCCAGCGAAAACCGCAGCTTGGCGCTGCCGTGGCTGCCGGCCTCGGCGCTCACCTGCGGCCCGGCCAGCTGGCGGCCGTTGCGCGTGATGACATTGATGACGCCAAAGAACGCATTGGCGCCATACACCGCCGACCCGGGCCCGGGCACAAACTCCACCCGGTCCACCAGATCCAGGTCGATCGGAAAATCCGTGCCGATGGTTGCCTGATCGTAGAGGTTGTCGTTGAATCGGACCCCGTTGACCAGCAGCAGCACGCGGGTGTTGTAGTCGCCCGGTGTGGCAAACCCCCGGGTGCCCAGGTAGTGGTAAGTGCGGTCGTACGACACATGCAGCCCGCGCATGCTGCCCAGCACCTCGGAAAGGTTGCGGTAGCCAAAAAGCCGGATGTCGTCGGCGGTGACCACGCTCACGGTGGCGGGCGCTTCGAGGGCCGTTTGCGCATACCGGCTGGCCGTGGTGACCTGCAGCTGCATGAGCTGCTCCAGCGGCAAGTCGGCCATGTCGGCTTGCGCATGGACGCTGGTCATCCAGACGCAGAGCAGCCAAAGCGCTGTTTGTCGTGGCCACTGTGGCGGGACGTCGGAACCTTGTTTCATGGGAGGCAGAACGGGCTGGCGTGGCTGGCGGGCGCTGGTTCAGGCCACTGCTGGCTGGCGGCAGGTTGTGAGGATTGTTACGATAACTTTACAAATTGTATCGAATTTGCCGCCAAAACCTAAACATGAGTTTTAGATGGACGTTTTTGCCATGCAGAAAATAGATTCGTTCAGGAACCCGTGGCGGCGACACGGTGCAGCCTTGCCTGGCAGGTCGGTACGCCACGCTGGTGTTGGGTTGTGCGGGATCTCAATGGGCCGGGCAACCGCCCCGCAGTGCCGCAGCACGGTGCGGCCCGCACCAACCTGCAGGTGTGGCCGCAGCCGCTCCACCGTGGAGCAGCGGGCCCCTGCTGGCGCAGCAAATGGTGCTGCGCCTTACTGACTGGCTGCCTTAACGTCCCAGCGGCGCCACGCCGATCAGCCAGACATGCGCCCAGAACGCAAAGCCTGCCCACGCGGCCGTTCCCACCACCACGGCAATGCCCGTGCCTGCCGCCGTGGCGGGCGCGTACACCGAGTTTTGCGCACGGTCGCGCTGGCGCGCAGCGCGAAAGTCGAGCACTGCCCACAGCAGGAAAGCGCCAAACAGCACCACATCGGCCAGGTTGCCGTTGGAGATCAGGTGCGCCAGCGCCCACACCTTCACGCTCAGCACCATGGGGTGGTGCAGCTTGGCCTTGAACACGTTGCGCGGCACATAGGCGGCGGCCAGCAGCACAAAGGCGATCAGCGTGAGCAGTGAAGCCGCATGGCGCATGCCCACGGGTGGATTCCACAGCACCACGGGCTGCTGGCGTGCCAGGCCGTAGCCCCAGACCACCAGCACCAGGCCCACCACCGAAGCCACCGAGTACAGCCCCTTCCAGGCGCCCTCACCCAGGCGGGCCCGCATCTGCGTGCGCCAGCCATCGGCCACGATGCGCACCGAATGCACGCCCAGAAACAGCACCAAACCAAGAACCAGATACGACATGAAAGTCCTTTTGTGGGGAAAGATGGCGCGATTATGGGCAAGGGCGGTGCAAACCCCGCTTTAAGAGCCAAAAAGACCTGTAGCCCTTAACGGATAAGCGCTAACAGCTATTAAAATAATAGTAAATGAGTCCCGCGCCGGGGCATGGGGGCTCATTCGCTGGCCGCATGTTGAGCCAGCAGCTTGCCCACTGCGGGCCGGGCGCAGCGCTGCAGCGCCATCAACAGGGCATGGTCGGGCTGGGCCACGCGCCATTGCGTGCGCAGGTCGTGCTGCATGCGCGCCAGCAGGGCGGCGGCCATTTCGGCATCGGCCAGCGCCCGGTGGGCCTGGCCCGTGCGCGGCAGGCCGTGGTAATCGACCAGCACACCCAGCTTGTGGCTGGGCGCCTGTGGGTACAGCCGGCGCGACAGCAGCACCGTGCAGGCAAAGGGCTGCGGCGCTGGCACCCCGGCCAGTGCCAGCTCGGCCTGCCAGAACTTGCTGTCGAACGACGCGTTGTGCGCCACCATGGGCGCGTTGCCCACAAAGCGCGCGGCCTGTGCCATTACCTCGGCTGCAGCGGGCGCGGCGTTCACCATGGCATTGGTGATGCCGGTGAGCTGGGTGATGAAGGGTGGAATCCACGCGCCGGTTTTCATCAGGCTCTGGAACCGGTCCACCACCACCCCGCCCTCCAGCAGCACGATGGCCACCTCGGTGGCGCGCGCACCCTGGCCGGGCGAGATGCCGGTGGTTTCAAAGTCGATGACGGCGATGGGGTGGGACATGCTGCAGCGCAGGTACGGTGGACGGGTAGTCGGCGCTGATATCAAGTGTTTTTGGCCTGTAGCGCTTATGCAACATGCGCTAGCAGCTATCAAAAACAAAGCATCAGGCCTTCTTCAGAAACTCCGATTTGAGCAGCATGCTGCCCAGGTCGGTCTTGCAGTCCACGTTGTGGCCATCTGCACCATCGACCAGGCGGATGCTCTTGATCTTGGTGCCCTTTTTCAGGGTGGAGGACGAGCCCTTGACCTTGAGGTCTTTCACCAGAATCACGGCATCGCCATCGGCCAGGGGGTTGCCGTTGGCGTCACGCACCACGCCGTCGCCTGCTTCTGCCGCATCGGTTTCGGCGGCATCGGCCACCTGCGGCCATTCCAATGCGCAGTCGGGGCACACGTAGTTGCTGCCATCGGGGTAGGTGTTTTCCTGGCCGCATTGGGGGCAGGCGGGAATGGTGTGGGGCATGGTTGGTCCTCTCTCTGTTCGCTTTTGATGTGCTTGGAAATGTGGTGTGTGAAGTGTCGTGCCATCACAGGGGTGCGCGCTGCTCCAGCGCAAACGCCGGCAGCCCTTTGAGCAGCCGCTGGCCATAGCTGGTGCGCGTCAGGCGCTTGTCGTAGCAATACACATGGGCCATGTCTTCTTCGGTGCGGATCGCGCGGCCCACCCATTGCGCCAGGCGGATGGCGGTGGCGGGCACCACCAGTTCGCTGAAGGGGTCGCGCCCCACGGCGCGCAGCCATTCGGCGCGGGCTTCGCCCACGGGGTCGTCGGGCGGGGCAAAGGGCAGCTTGGTGATGAAGACCGACTCGCACAGGCGCCCGGGCAGGTCCAGCCCCTCGCCAAACGACTGCATGCCGAAGATGACCGAAGGCTCACCGCCCTCCACCCGCTCGCGGTGCCGCTTGAGCAGCTGCGCGCGCGGCAGCGCGTTTTGCACCAGCACCACGCTGCGCATGGCGGTGGGCAATGCGTCTACCGCCTGGCGCATCTGCTCGCGCGAGGTGAACAGCACCAGCGCGCCGTATTCCACGCGCGCAATGTCGTGCAGCAGCGCATCGACCATTTCGGCGGTGAACTGCGCGGCGTTCTTGGGGTCGGCGCGCGTTTCGGCCGCAATCAGCGTGCCCTGCGCGGCGTAGTTGAAGGGGCTGGCCACCTCCAGTGTGGAGGCGGCTTCGTCACCGTGCAGGCCGACTTCGCGCAAAAAGAAATCGAAATTGCCGCAGCTGGTGAGCGTGGCCGATGTCAGCACCGCGCCGCGCACCGCGCTCCACAGGTGGTTGCGCAGCGTGGTGCCGGGCAAGATGGGGCTGGCGTGCGCCTTCACCACGATGAAGTCGCCATCCATCTCCAGCGTGAACCACTTGGCGGCGGGCACAAAGCTGCGGTCGGCGCCCTCGGGGGCATCCTGCAGCAGCAGTTGCGCGGTGGCGTGCAGCTCTTCCAGGCGCGGCGCCAGCATGCCGATCTGTGCATACAGCGTGGACAGGCGCTTGGCCTCGTCGGGCTTGTCGCGCATCTCGGCGCGCAGGGCTTTGCTGATGGCGCGCAGCGCTTCCAAAAAACCATCGGCACTGGCGGCCAGCAGGCCCAGCGGGGCAATCAGGGGCTCGGGCAGTTCGCCGCGGGGCACGCGCACGCGCGCCGGGCCCCAGGTGTCCTTCTGGCTTTTGAGGTGGTCGCCATACACGTCCATCACGATGCGCGCCAGGTCCTGCAGCGTCTGCCGCAGCTGGGCCGCATGGCGCGGGATGTCGGCAATCTCTTCCACCTCCAGCAGCGCGCCAATGCGCAGGCCCCGGCTGGAGAGCCGCTCGATCCAGGTGATGCGCGACAAATCCATGCTGCACGCAAACTGGGCAAGCGCCGTGGCGGGCAAGTGGTGGGCTTCGTCCAGCACCAGGAGGCAATTGTCCAGCTCGGGCAGCACACGCGCGCCCAGCGACGACAGCAGCAAATCGTGGTTGGCCACGATCACCTGCGCGCCCACCAGCTCCTTGCGCTTGTCGTAATAGGTGCACTGGCTGAAGGCCGGGCAGTGCTTGCCCGTGCACGATGCACCCTCGGCCGCCACGGGGCTCCACACCTCGGGCTCGGGCGGGGTGTCCAGGCTGTCGCGGTCGCCGTCCCAGGCGCCCTTCGATAGCGTCTGCGCCATGGTCGAATAAAACTGCATGCGCGCCTCCGTCTCCTGGTGGGAGCGTTTGTGGCGGGCGCTCACGGCCTCTTCGGGGAACAGGTCGTCATCGTCCTCGCCATGCGCCTCGCCCGTGCCGGCCAGCCGGTCAAGCTTGAGCTTGCACACATAGCGCCCACGCCCCTTGGCCAGCGCAAACTTGAACGGCTGCGGCATGCGCGCGGCCAGCGCCGGCAGGTCTTTGTTGACCAGCTGCTCCTGCAGCGCCACGGTGGCGGTCGAGATCAGCACCCGCGTGCCCCGTGCCAGCGCCAGCGCAATGGCAGGCGCGCAATACGCCAGCGACTTGCCCACGCCTGTGCCCGCTTGGATGACGGCAATGGCGCGCGTGGGCGCGGCCTCGCCGCTTTCTTCATCCACCTTGCCCAGCGTGGCCGTGCTGAAGGTGCGCGCCACCTGCTCGGCCATCAGCCGCTGTCCGGCGCGGCTGCGAAACCCCTCGGTGGCCTGCACCACCGCATCAAACGACTGCAGGGCCGCCTGGGCCCACTCTGTAGAAGACATAACCACCTGTTGTAAGGGCAAGAGTGTGGCACGGGTCAAGCGGCAGGCCCTGCCCAAAGTCTCCATCCCCCGGCGGCCGCATGGCATGTGGGCCTACACGCCTGCATTGCGGGCGTTTCTACGATGGCCTGGTTGGCAATCCTGTCATCCACTTCAAGGAGACCCCCATGCCCCCAACCGACACCCGCAACCACCCCATCCCAGGCCCCACCGGGCCCGAGCCGTCGATAGACACCACCAAGCGCCAGATGCCGGGGCCCGACACCCAGGGGCCGTTGCAGACAGACCCCGCGCCCGCCAAAGACACAGAAACCCCCAAGCTGCCCCACGAGCGCGATGAATCGGTGGACATGACCCATGGCGAGCCCGACGCGCAGATGCAGCAGGCCTACCGCGATGTAGAGCGCGGGCTGCAGGACACCGACCAGGACCTGCGCGCCCACCGCGTGGGCCACAAGCCAGCACGCCCATAAATGCTATTAAAATAATAGCTGATAGCGCTTATGCAGAAAGCGCTAGAGGCCATTTTGACCATTGAAGCCGCATGCGCTGCGAGGGCCCGCGCTGCGGTTGGACGGCACCGCGCCATGCAACCTTGCCGCTGCTGCGCCCCCACAATCGGTCAGTCAGTCAATCAGGCCACGCGTCGCCCGTAGGCACAAAACCCCGGCTTGGGGCTCTTTTTTTGCGGGTGCAGGCGGCAGGTGTCGGGCCGCTGTTCATACACCGTGCACAGCCGCGTGGTGGGGTGCAGAAAATTGCAGTCCCCACTGGCCCGCCGTGCCATGGTGAACACCACATTCTTGTGGTTGAAGTGGTCAATCAGCCGCGCCTTTTGCAGCCGCTTGGCAATCTGCCGCGGCTCCTCATGCTCGGCCTCAAACGCATCCACCAACCCCAGCCGCACCAGGTCGGGCAACTGCACCTCCAGCGGCATGGTGCAGCAGTTGGCCGCGCAGGTGTCGCACAAGCCAGCGCGGTAGCGGGACCAGGTGTCGAGGCGGTCTACGTCAACGATGGAGATGGGGGAGCGCATGGGGGTGGGATTGTGCCTAATCTCCATCCACCCAGGCGCGCACGGCGCGGTGCACGGCGTTGGTGGGGACAAACTCTTGCTCCAGCCGCCCCTTTTGCTGCGTGCGCAGGTGGACGCACAGCGTGGCCTCGTCGGGTGCCAACGTGCCGCAAGCGCTGTCGGGGGCATGCACTGGTTCGGCCACGGCCAGGTGCTGGTGGGCGCTGAAGGTGGCTGCGTCCATCAGCAGCGCCTGCAGGTGCGGCAGGTGGTGGCGGGCCGTGGCCAGCATGTGGAGGCCCCAGGTGTCGAGGTCGCCCCAGTAAGCCACGCGGCGCCCTTGTAGCCAGGGCGCGGCCAGCCAGCCCAGGTTGAGGCCTGCGCCCAGCACGGCGATGGTGTGTGCCACGGGCTGTGGCAGTTGGTGCAGGCAGCGCTCGTTTTCTACCAGCAGGATGCGGCTGTCGGGCAGTGGCGTGGTGAGCAGCTCGCTGGCGCGCACGCGCATCTGGGCAAACGGCAGCAGGTCGGGGGACAGCGGGGCGATGAGCAGCCAGTGGTCGTCCTCCGGCAGTGCGCCGAGAAAGCCCACCAGCCCCTGGCGGCTGGCTTCACCGTCGAAGCGCTCGTCCAGCAAGGCGGTGAGCAGGCTGGCGTGGCGTTCAAAAAACTTGGTGTCATTGCCCTGCACGGCCAGTGCGCGCAGGGGCTTGCCTTGGGCGCAGCCGGGCTCCAGCTGCAGGGCTGTGTGCGCGGCGGCAATGACGGCTTCGGTGGGCGTTTCGCGCCACTGCACCAGGCGGCGCACCAGCAGGCGCTGAAAGCCGGGCCGCTCCACCCCTGCGATGAGGGTGCTGAGCCGGGCGTAGTCGCTTTTGACCTGCGCATGGCCCGGCACCTTGAAGTGGCTGATGGCGGCGATGCACTGCGAGGGCTTGGCCAACTGCCAGTGCGTGGGCACGGCGATGGCGTCGCTGCTGCCACGGTAGCGACGCTCTTGCCACTGCACGCTGCCCAGGCCGTGCTGTTCTACGGCGCGCCACTGCTGCAAATGGCAGCGCAGCGCGGCGGCGTCGTTCAGAAACACGGCCGTGTCGGGCTGGCCGATGGCCAGGGTCAGCGGCCACGCGGCGGTGGCGCCCAGAAGCTGGCGTTCGCGCCAATCGGCGCTGTTCCAGTGTTGGGCCAGCCGTGCAGCCAGTGCCTGGGGCGACTTCATGCCTCTATGCCGGTGGGGGCGCTTGGAGTGCTTGGAGCGCTCCGGCGGAATGCGTCGATTTCTTCCCAGCGCAGCGACGCCAGCGTGGCCTGTGCGCCGCGCCGGTGCACCACCACGGCGCTGCGCGTGTGGTTGCGTAGCAGGCGCACTTCCTTGTTGGGCGTGACGAACAGCGCGTGCAGGCCAAACTCGCGCAGTGCCTGGATGATGCGAGCGGCCACGGCCTGCGAGCTTTTGGAAAACGCTTCGTCCAGCACGATGGTGCCGAACACCGGGCGGCTGGCCCCGCTGGGGCACAGCGCGTAGCTCAGCGAGGCGGTGAGCACGTAGCTGGCGATGATTTCTTTCTCGCCCCCGCTGCCGCCTTGCGAGCCGGTGCGCCGCTCCAGCATCCGGCCGTTGGCCCGGTCGAGCACCAGCACGGCGAACTGCAGGCGGTAGCGGGCATCCAGCAGCGCCTGGGCGGCCTTGCTGCGGCGGTTGCTGGCGTGGGTTTGCAGGATTTCGACGATGGCGCGCAGCGCGCGGTAGTGGCTTTGGCCGCCGTCGTCGCGCAGGCTTTCGGTGCGCAGTTGGGCCTGGGCGCGGTTGAGTTCTTGCAGGCTTTGGTGCACGACGGCGCGGGGCTCCAGCTGCAGGTAGCGGCCGGGCTGGAAGTCCACGCGCTGGAGGGTGTCGTTGAGCTGGGCAATGCGCTCTTCAATGTCGGTCACCTGCGCGGCGATGCCGTTGAGCAGCGTGTCCACGCCCTGCTGTGAGGTGTTGTTGAGGTATTCCTGAAACCGCTGGCGTTTGTGCGGCAGGGCTTCTTCTTCCAGCGCTTGCAGGCGCTGCAGGTAGTGGGGCAGCGCATCCACCTCTTGCGCGTGGTCGGCCAGTGCGCCCCGGTCTTCGGCCTTGGCTTTGCCCATTTGGCGCACGATGTCGGTGTGCAGGGTGCCCAGCTTTTTGCTGGCCTCGGTGACTTTGGCTTGCACCGTGGTGCCTGCTTCGCGCTCCTGCGTTTCCAGGTTGTCGCCATCAAGCGGGGGCAGGCGGTGCCCGGCGCTGGCCAGCCTGGCTGCAAAGTCGGTGGCAAAGTCCGTGTCGATCACGGCCGCGCCAGCGCTGCGTGCGTGGTAAGCGCTGTGCTTCTTTTGCGCAGTGGTCCGCAAGGTCTCGTCTTGCGTCTGTGCCGTTTGCAAATCGCGCCACTGGGCTTCGGCAGCGCGGGTTTGCGCTTGCGCTGCGTCCCAGCGCTTTTGGGCCTGTGCGGTGTCTGAGCCCGGGTGCAGCAGCGCCTGCAGTTGCTGCGTTTTGTGCTGCAACTGCGCATCGGCAGCCGCCGTGTCCAGGTCTTCGCGGCGCAGCGCCTGCAGGGCGGCCCACAGTTGGCGCTGTTCCTGTGCCTGGCGTTGGGCATTCAGGGTTTGGGTCTTTTTGGCCTCTAGCGCTTGATAGTCAAGCGCTAACTGCTCCTTTTGTTGTAGCAAATGCGCCAGCCGGTCGCGGTTGTCAAACCCCGTCATCCAGTCCTGGTCCAGGCGCTTTTGGTCTTGCTTGTCGAAGTGGCCGGAGTGGCTGGACATCAGCCCCTGCACCGTCATGGCGTGGGGTGTGCGCTCCAGGGTTTGCACGTCAGGCACGCAGTGGCGGTCCAGCCCCTGCAGCAACTGGCGCAGCGTGTTCAGGTGCGCGGTGGGGGTGGCGGGTTTCAGGTTGAGCTTGCGCGCAAAGCCATCGGGCATGAACGCTGCAGGCGTGGCATCGCGCACTTCCAGCAGGCGCACATGCAAGCGGTTGTGCCGCTGGTTCACCCACTGCAGCGCGGCCTGCATCGCGGCCTGGGGCACCAAAATGCGCAGGCGGTGGCTGCCCAGCGCACGCTCGATGGCACCGCGCCAGGCCTGGTCGGCTTGGCGCACTTCGACCAGCTCGGCGGCAAAGGGCAGGTCGCTTTCTGGCACGCCCAGGTGCTCGGCCAGCTCGGCGCGAAAGCGCTGAAACTCTACGGGCAGGTTGGAGCCAGGGCGCTGGCGCACGGCGTCGTACTCGGCCTGGGTGTCGCGCAGGCGGGTGTGGGCGTTGTGGGCCTGGACGATGGCGCGTTCGGCGTCGGCCTGCAACTCGGCCTCTTCGGCATCGATCTGCTCCATCGCCGCCTGGGCTTGGGCCTGATGGCTGACCAAGTGGTCGGCCTCTGCGTGGTCCCCCAGCCCCAGGTTGCGCGCCAGTGCCTGGTACTGCGCCAGGTTGTGCGCAATGCGTGCCAGCTCTTTGCGCGCATGCTCGATGTTCTCTTGCAGCGATTCGATGCTGGCACCACCTGCTTGCAGGTACAGGCCGTGCAAGTCCTGCTCGTGCTTGCGGGCGCGGTGGACCTGCGCTTGCGCAGCAAGTAGTGCATCGCCCCGCGCCGCCATCTGGGCCTGCAATTGCGCCACGCGCTGGCCCCACCATTGCGCGCCCTGCGCCGCAAACCAGTGCGGCAGTTGCTGCTGCAGCGCCTGCAGGCTCGCTTGGTGCTGGGCCTGCTGCTGCTCGCGCGTGGCCAGGTCGCGCAGCGGTAGCAGCGATACAAACTGCGCATTCGCCAGCTCCAGGTCGGCGTGGATGGAGGCCAGCTCGGCAAAGCCATCGACCACCTTCTGCGCATCGTCAAAGGCCGCGTGGTCGTCCAGCACCAGCTCACGAAAAATCTCGTCAATGCTGTTGAGCTGCTTGAGGCCCGCCGCGCGGTTGAGCAGTGTGAAGGCGTTGGGCCCCACCTCAAAAAAGCTGTGCAGCTTGGCGAGGTACGGGGCCTTGCTGCTGAACATCTGCAAGCCGTCACTGTCCTTGGCCAGCCGCGCCAGTGCCTTGGCACCACCGCTGTGCTGCTCCTCCAGCCACAGGTCCAGGTTGTGTTCCTGCCCCTGCGCGAAGAGCCAGCGCTTTTGCATGTCGGCGGCCGACTGGCTGCTGCCGTCAAACCACAGCAGCGCGCCCAGCCAGACCGATTCAGCCCCACGCACCAGCCGTGCAGCCACGCCCGTGGCGCAGCGCCCGGCCCGTGCAATGTGGTCGCCGCTGTCGTTGCCCTGGCCGCTGGCGCCGCGCACGTAGCTCACCAGGTCGCGGTCGCTTTCGTGCCCGCCGGTCGAGGCCAGGTTGTAGCGCGGGCTGGCGCACAGCAGCGTCATCAGCGCATCGACCAGCGTGGTCTTGCCGCTGCCCGTGGGGCCGATGATGGCGCTGTTGCCGGGGTCGATGGCCACTTGGTGGCGGCCTGCGAACGCGCCCCAGTTGTAAAGGTGCAGCTCTTGCAGGATGAAGGAGGCGTCGGCGCTCATGGCGTGCCCTCTGGCTTGGCTGCACTGCCTTGTTCAGCCACCTCGCGCAGGCGCAGCAGCAGCGTTTGCAGGTTCTCGGGGTTGAGCAGGTGCACGATCATCGGGCGGATGGTGATGCAGTCTTGCGCATCCACCTCGGTCACCATGCCGTGCGTGCGCAGGTTCTCCAGCAACTGTCCCAGGCGCTTGCGCTCTTGCATGTCGCTGCCTGTGCTACCCAGGTAGGTTTCGAGCTGCGGCAACAGGCTATCGACGGTGACGCGCACCACCGCGCCGGTTCCGCTTTCTTGCTCGCGCTGCAAAAACTCGCGCCGCAACAAGGCCAGCAGCAGCGATTGCTCCAGCGTCAGCCGCTGGCGCTTCATCAGCGGGTGCGTCCAGTCGTCCTGCTCGCTTTCATCGGTGTCGTCGCCTGCGTAGCCGGGCACTACGGCCAAAAAGGCCAGGCCACGCACGTCGTCTACCACCACGCGCAGGTCCAGCGGTTCCAGCAGTGCATCGAGCAGCGTGGTGTGCGCCGCAACCAGGCCGAACAGCTTGGGCTTGACCGCAGATTCGAGCCAGCCGTGCGCTAGCAAAAACTGTAGCGCCTGGCGCACGTTGGACGGGGTTTGTGAAGGATTTTGTGCCTCAAACGCTTTTGCAGAAAGCGCTGGCAGCTCCTCTTTTGATAGTAATGGCGATGCCTCAACGCCTGCGGCCTGCGCGGCCATGCGGTCAAAAATATCCGGCTCTTGCTCCATCACAGCTCCCATTCCCTGTGCGCCAACTGCGCGCTATCCAGTGCCACGCGCGGCACGGTAAAGCGCCAGTGCTGGCCGCCATCTCCTGTGTCGATCTGCTCCTCACCCGGCTGCAGCGCCACGCCCGCCTCGCGCGCCATGGCCAGCCACAGTGCAAGCGTCTCCAGGTCGTGTTCGCCCGGTGGCAGCGCGGCGGCCAGCTCGGCCAAGGTCATGGGCTGGCCCTGCTCGGCCAGCGTTTGCAAGGTGCGTTGCACCAGGGCGTCGCGGTCCAGCCCCTCAAACGCCTGCCAAAACTCGCTGTCCATCTGGCCCAGGTCGGTGTATTGGGTGGTGAGCAGCAGCGCGGCCTGTGCGCCGCCGTCCAGCGACTTGGTGCGCAGCCGCTCTACCAATGGCACGCTGCCCAGTGCCACGCCCACCGGCGGCAGCGGCGCGCTCTGGCGGCGCACGGCCTGGCGCTGCCAGTCGATGCGCAGCGCCTGCTCCAGCACGTCGTTGAGCAACTGCCCTACGCGCTGGTTCTCGGCCGCCTGGCCAGTCTTCATGAACTGGCTGACCTCGCGCTCGCTGCGCGCCCGCACGGCCTGCACCACCTTGGCCTCTTTGATGAGCTGCTGCACCAGCAGGCGCAGCGTGCTGTGCTGCAGGCCATCCAGGGCCTTGTCTGCAGCAGGATGGTCCAGGATCTGGCGGATGCGCTGGCGCATCTCGGTCAACTCGGTTTGGTGGGACAGTTGCTGGTGAAAGCTGTCGAACACGCGGCCCTCTTGCGTGTTGAGCAGGTTGGCGTGGCCGTCCAGCAGCTGGTCCATCACCGCGCCCCGGTGGTGGCGGGCGCTGATGATGGCCTCGCGCAGCGCACGGTCGGCCTCGCGCCACGAATCCTCCACCCGCCGAAAGTCCGCCCGCAAACTGACCGACAGCGCATACACCTCGCGAATGCCTTCCACGGCCTGCTCGGGCGTCAGTTCTGCGATGCGCCCCGCCTGCACGTCATCGAGCTGCTGCTGCAGATCGGCCATGCGGCGCTGCAGATGCTCGGCGCGGCTTTGCGGGTCGGGGTTGAGCGCGGCGGCCAGGTTGTCGATTTCGCGCTGCACCACCGCCAGGCGCGATGCGGTGGAGGTCATCATGCGCCCATCGAGCTGCGCAATGAAGCGCAGCGCGGTCTTGAGCGCATCGGTCTCAAACACCCGCCCCTCGCGCTCCACCACCAGCCCGCGCCGTATCCATTCGCGCACCTCGCGCCGGGCCTGGCCCAGGGTGTCGGTGCTGTCGATTTCAAAGTCCACCTCGTTGGCGTGCGCTGCCAGCAGGTCCGCCAGCGCCTGCACGGCGGCATCAAACGGCACGCCATCGCGCTGGTGCTCGAACAACGCATCCAGACAGCTCAACGCCAGGGGCGCCCGCCGAGAAGCCAGCAACACCCAGGCCGGGTGCTGCTGGCGGGCGGCGATGTATTTGTGGGTGCGCTGCTGGTTGAGGGTGGGCATGTACGAAGCCGGAGATGTTCCAATGGCTTGCGCCAAGTATTCAACACTTTTCACACGGGAGGACACACACGATGGCAAATCACATGGGCGATGCGGAGTCGCGTGTCGCAGTGCTGGTGGACTGCGACAACACCAGCCCTGAGATTTTGGAGTACGCGCTGCGCGTTGTGGCGCAGTTTGGTCGTGTAGTTCTGCGCAGGGGCTATGGCAACCACAGTACGCGGCGGGGAAAAACACGTCCGACCTTGCTTTGGCGCTGGATGCCATGGAAGCGCTGTTCGACGGCCGCGCGACGACGTTCTGCATCGTCACCAGCGACTCTGATTTTGCCTATCTGTGCCGCAAGTTGCGCGAACGGGGCGCGACGGTGCATATCGTGGGTGAGGCCAAGTCGCCCGATGCGCTGCGCAACGCGAGCGACCAGTTCTTTGAATGGGTGAAACCTGCGCCGGAATCCGAGCTTACGGCAGCAGAGTCTGTCGCGCTCAAGCAACCCAGCAAGGCTGAGCTAGTCAAGCCAGCCCCCAAGCTGCGCCCCAAGTTCATTGTGGAAGCAGTCACGCTCTTGGCAGCAGACACCCCGGAAGGCAAGGTAAGCGTAGGAGGGTTGGGTTCCTACCTCAAGCGCGCGGATCCGTCGTTTTCTCCCAAGAGCTATGGTCACTCAGGACTGCTCGACATGCTCAAGACCTACGACTTGTTGAAGGTCCAACAAGAGTCAGGAGGGCACTGGACTGCCCGACTAACGGAGAAGCCAACGGTGTAAAAGCCACGCGAACCATGAAAATCGAAAATGGCGTTTTCGATTTTCATGGTGAATCGTTTTCGTCAAACGTCGATGTTTCCAGCGCGCAAGGCGTTGGTCTCGATGAACTCCCGCCGTGGCTCCACCTCATCGCCCATCAGCATGGTGAACACGCGGTCGGCCTCGATGGCGTCGTCGATCTGCACGCGCAGCAGGCGGCGCACGGTGGGGTCCATGGTGGTTTCCCACAGCTGGGCGGGGTTCATTTCGCCCAGGCCTTTGTAGCGCTGGCGGCTGGTGGAGCGTTCGGCCTCCGAGATGAGCCACTTCATGGCCTGGCGGAAGTCGCCCACTTTTTCTTCTTTTTGCTTTTCGCCTTCGCCGCGCATTACCTTGGCGCCCTCGCCCAGCAGGCCGCGGAAGGTTTCGGCGGCTTCGGCCAGGGCGGCATAGTCGGCGCCGTGCACAAAGTCTTGCGTGATGACGCTGCTCTTGATGTTGCCGTGGTGGCGGCGGCTGATGCGCAGCAGGGGCTTGTCGGTGCGCGCGTCAAACTCGCCGGCCACTTCGGCGGGGGCACCGGTGGTGTTGAGCTCGCGCAGCTTGGTCTGCAGGGCCACGGCGCTGGTTTCGGCTTCGGCCACGGTGTCGAGCTGGAGGGAAACGCCGTCGGCAATGGCGCGCAGGGCTTCTGCGTCCATGAAGTTGCCCAGACGGGCAATGACGCTTTCGGCGATCTGGTGCTTGCGCGCCAGCTCGGCCAGTGTGTCGCCGCTCAGGGTCTGGTTGCTGGCGGTGCCGGTGAACACGCTGGCGTGGTTCAGCGCAATGCGCAGCAAAAAGCCGTCGAGTGCGGGCGCGTCTTTGAGGTACAGCTCTTCCTTGCCGGCCTTCACCTTGTAAAGCGGCGGCTGGGCAATGTAGATGTGGCCGCGCTCGACCAGCTCGGGCATCTGGCGGTAGAAGAAGGTGAGCAGCAGGGTGCGGATGTGGGCGCCGTCCACGTCGGCGTCGGTCATGATGATGATGCGGTGGTAGCGCAGCTTGGCGACGTCAAAATCGTCGTTGCCGGTGCTGCCGCCGGCCTTGCCGATGCCGGTGCCTAAAGCGGTGATGAGCGTGAGGATTTCGTTGCTGGTCAGCAGTTTTTCGTAGCGGGCTTTTTCCACGTTCAGGATCTTGCCGCGCAGCGGCAGGATGGCCTGGAACTTGCGGTCGCGGCCCTGCTTGGCAGAGCCTCCGGCGGAGTCGCCCTCGACGATGTAGATCTCGCACATCGCCGGGTCTTTCTCCTGGCAGTCGGCCAGCTTGCCGGGCAGGCCCATACCGTCGAGCACGCCCTTGCGGCGGGTCATTTCGCGGGCCTTGCGGGCGGCTTCGCGGGCGCGGGCGGCCTCCACGATCTTGCCGCAGATGATCTTGGCGTCGTTGGGTTTCTCTTGCAGGTAGTCGGTGAGCAGCTTGCCCACGATGTCTTCGACCGGTGCGCGCACTTCGCTCGAGACCAGCTTGTCCTTGGTCTGGCTGCTGAACTTGGGCTCGGGCACCTTCACGCTCAGCACGCAGCACAGGCCTTCGCGCATGTCGTCGCCGGTGACTTCGACCTTGGCCTTTTTTGCAAAGTCGTTTTCTTCGATGTATTTGTTGATGACGCGCGTCATCGCTGCACGCAGGCCCGTCAGGTGGGTGCCGCCGTCACGCTGGGGGATGTTGTTGGTGAAGCACAGCACCTGCTCGGTGTAGCCGCTGTTCCACTGCATGGACACTTCCACGCCGATGTGCGTGCCGGGAATGCCGCCGTAGGTTTCTGCCGGGCGCTCGCCCGCCGCATAAAACGAGGTGGGGTGCAGAACGGTCTTGCCCTTGTTGATGAACTCGACAAAGCCGCGCACGCCGCCGGCGCCCGAGAAGTCGTCTTCCTTGCCGGTGCGCTCGTCTTTCAGGCGAATGCGCACGCCGTTGTTCAGAAAGCTCAGCTCGCGCAGGCGCTTGGCCAGGATTTCATAATGGAAATCGCTGTTTTCCTTGAAGATTTCGGTGTCGGGCAAAAAGTGCACTTCGGTGCCGCGCTTTTCGGTGTCGCCGATCACCTTCATGGGCGAGACTTCGACGCCGTCCACCGTTTCGATGATGCGGTTTTGCACAAAGCCCTGGCTGAAGTCCAGCACATGCATCTTGCCTTCGCGGCGCACCGTGAGGCGCAGCTTTTTGGAGAGCGCGTTCACGCAGCTCACGCCCACGCCGTGCAGGCCGCCCGAGACCTTGTAGCTGTTCTGGTTGAACTTGCCGCCGGCGTGCAACTCGGTCAGCGCAATCTCGGCCGCCGAGCGCTTGGGTTCGTGCTTGTCGTCCATCTTCACGCCGGTGGGAATGCCGCGGCCGTTGTCGGTGACGCTGATGGAGTTGTCCGAGTGGATGGTGACCACGATGTCGTCGCAGTGGCCGGCCAGCGCTTCGTCGATGGAGTTGTCCACCACCTCAAACACCAGGTGGTGCAGGCCGGTGCCGTCGCTCGTGTCGCCGATGTACATGCCGGGGCGCTTGCGCACGGCCTCCAGGCCTTCCAGGATGGTGATGGCGCCTTCGCCGTAGCTTTCGCTGGCGCCAGCCTGGTTGGTGTCGATTTTTGGCACAACGGGCTCACCATTACCGGTGGAGCCGTTCTCGATGGGCTCGGGTTGCGTGTTGTCTGCGGTCATGGTGGGCCTTGGGATCCGTGGAAACCGGCGGTTTCCAATATGTTCAATGATAAAAAGTGGCTCTAGCGCTTATGGGGTAAGCGCTAACAGCTATCAAAACAATAGTGTTCTGGTGGCTGTGCTGCGTCAGATGCGCATGGGCATGACGACGTACTTGAAGGTGCTGTTGTCGGGAATGGTCAGCAATGCCGAGCTGTTGCCGTCCGACAGCTCAACCTTCACCATGTCCTGGCTCATGTTGGCCAGGGCGTCGATGAGATAGGTGACGTTGAAACCGATCTCGATAGTGTCACCGCCGTAGTCGATGTCGAGCTCGTCCACGGCCTCCTCCTGCTCGGCGTTGTTGCTGGCCACGCGCAGGGTGCCGGGCTCCAGGTTCAGGCGCACGCCCTTGAACTTGTCGCTGGTCATGATGGCGGTGCGCTGCAGGCTGGCCAGCAGCGGCGCGCGGCCCAGGGTCACGCTGTTGGTGTGGTTGCGCGGGATCACGCGGTTGTAGTCGGGGAACTTGCCCTCGACCAGCTTGGTGACAAACTCCATGCCACCAAACGTGAACTTGGCCTGGTTGTTGGCAAACTGCATTTCGATGTGGGGCTGGTTGTCGCCACCCGCATCAGACAGCAGGCGCTGCAGCTCGATCACCGTCTTGCGCGGCAAAATCACCTCTTGCTTGGGCACTTCCACATCCAGTGTGGCGCTGGCAAAGGCCAGGCGGTGGCCGTCGGTGGCCACCAGGCTCAGTTGCTTGCCTTCGGCGACAAACAAGATGCCGTTGAGGTAATAGCGGATGTCCTGCACCGCCATGGCAAACGACACCTGGCCCAGCAGGTCTTTGAGCGTCTTTTGCGGCACGCTGAACACGGGGCCAAAAGCCGCCGACTCCTGCACCAGCGGAAAATCTTCAGCCGGCAGCGTCTGCAGCGTGAAGCGGCTTTTGCCGCCCTTCAAGATGAGCTTGGACTGGGCCGATTCGAGGCTCACCGTCTGGTCGCCGGGCATGGTGCGCAGGATGTCGATGAGCTTGCGTGCGCCCACCGTGGTGGTGAAGTCACCGGTGTCGCCACCCAGCTCGGCGGTGGTGCGGATCTGGATTTCGAGGTCGCTGGTCGTCAGCTGCAGGGCATTGCCCGTCTTGCGGATCAGCACATTGGCCAGGATGGGCAGGGTGTGCCGGCGTTCAACAATGCCGGAGACCGATTGCAGAACCGCGAGAACCTTGTCTTGTGTTGCCTTCAGGACGATCATGTCAACCTCTTGTGGTTTTTGGAACGGTGCGTGGACAGCAGCACAGGTTGTGCCTCCTCCCTGCCGCATAAACCGCCATTTTGCCCGTTAACCGGGGCGCTTCCGTTGGGGGCTTGCACCACCTGCATCAGCCCTTGAGTGTTTGCTCCAGCACATGCAGCTGCTGGTTCAGTTCGGTGAGTTGCTGGCGCTCGCCAGAAATCTTGCGCACGGCATGCAGCACGGTGGTGTGGTCGCGCCCGCCAAACAATTCTCCGATTTCGGGAAGACTCTTTTGCGTCAACTCCTTGGCCAGGTACATGGCAATCTGGCGCGGGCGGGCAATGCTGGCCGGGCGCTTCTTGCTGTACATGTCGGCGACCTTGATTTTGTAATAGTCGGCCACCGTCTTCTGGATGTTTTCCACACTGATCTGCCGGTTCTGGATGGACAGCAGATCGCGCAGCGCCTCGCGGGCCAGCTGGATGGAGATTTCCTTTTGGTTGAAGCGTGAATAGGCCAGGATCTTGCGCAGCGCGCCTTCGAGTTCGCGCACGTTGGAGCGCACGTTCTTGGCCACGAAAAATGCCACTTCCTCGGGCATTTCGGTGCTTTCAGCGCGCGCCTTGTTGATCAAAATGGCCACGCGCATCTCCAGCTCGGGCGGCTCGATGGCTACCGTAAGGCCCGAATCAAAGCGCGAAACCAGCCGCTCGTGGATGTTGGCCAGACCCTTGGGATAAGTGTCCGACGTCATTACGATATGGCTCTTTTTGGCCAGCAGGGCTTCGAACGCATTGAAGAATTCTTCCTGCGTTCGGTCCTTGTTGGCAAAAAATTGCACATCGTCGATCAACAGCAGATCGAGCGAGTGGTAGCGCTCCTTGAACTCGTCAAAAGTGCGGCGCTGGTAGGCCTTAACCACATCCGACACAAACTGCTCGGCGTGGATGTAGAGAACTTTGGAATCGGGCCGGTCGGCCAGCAGCTTGTTGCCCACGGCATGCACCAGGTGGGTTTTGCCCAAGCCCACACCGCCATAGATGAAAAGCGGGTTGTACAGGTGCCCGGGCATGCCCGCCACGTGCATGGCCGCCGAGCGCGCCATGCGGTTGGCCGTGCCTTCCACCAGGGTCTCGAACGTCAGCGCCGGATTGAGCCGGGTGCGAAAGGCGCCGGCAGGGGCTTCGTCGCTGCTGTGGTTCTGTGCGTCAGAAGGGGCGGTGGGTTGGGTGGTTGCGGGCCGGATGTAAGTGCGCGCAACGGATTCACGCTGAGCAAGCGCTAACTCCAGCGTAACGGATTGCCCGTAAATCGACTCCAGCAGGGCGGCAATGCGGCCCGCGTATTGGGCACGAATCCAGTCGAGCTTGAAACGGTTGCCAACCAGCAGCGTGACCTTGGAAAAATCTTCGGCTACCTGCGCTATCAGGGGCTTGATCCAGGTGTTGAATTGTTGCTCGGGCAGGTCTTGGGCGAGCTGCTCTACGCAGGCCTGCCAAAGGCCCTGGCCGGCGTCAGCGCCGGGCTGGCCCATGGGGCTGCGATGGGATTCCTCGGTCATTTCAGGGGGCATTCTTGTTGTGGATAGGAGGAACGGTTCAAGGCGGCGGATTGTAGCTTGTCAAGGAGTTATCCACAATTTCAAAAGCACCTGCAAATAACAGGGCGGCGGGACCTGGGTGTGCGGTTTTTTGTGGGTCGACAAAGGCCCACAACGCGGTGGGCATTGCCAGTTGGCATCAAGCCTGCGATAATTTTCGGTTTCCCTGAATGTGTTCAGGGTGATTTGACCCGGCGCGCCGTTATTTCAGCCCCGCAAGTCTTCGGTTGTGAGCGACTCCCGCATGGGGCGCTGCGGCCACGGATGGCGGGGTTCAAGAGCAGCAGCCCGGAACTGAACCTCAAGGAATAGCATCATGAAACGTACTTATCAGCCCTCCAAGACGCGCCGCGCACGCACCCACGGTTTCCTCGTCCGCATGAAGACCCGCGGCGGCCGCGCTGTCATCAACGCACGCCGCGCCAAGGGCCGCAAGCGCCTGGCCGTCTAAGGCCGTTACGGTCTCCGGCCTGCTCCCCGGTTTGCGCCGCCAGGTTCCAAACGGGGTGCTTGCGTGCAACGGTTGAAAACCCGTCCGCAGTTCCAAGCGGCCATGGCGGGAGGCACTGTCTCCCGCACTGCGCATTTTGCGCTGCACCGTCTGGTGCTGGACGCCAACAGCGCTGCTGCCGCAGTGAACCCCATTGCTTCCTCAGGGCCCGACTCCTTGCCATCTGTGCAAGGGTCGCAGGCCCTGTTTGCTGTGCATGAAGTCTGGCTGGGCGCCATGGTGCCCAAACGCTGGGCCAAGCGCGCTGTCACGCGCAACACCATCAAGCGGCAGATTTATGCCGTGGCGGACCTGTTCGAGGCCCGTTTGCCGCAGGCGGCCCATGTGGTGCGCCTGCGTGCCACGTTTGATCGCAAGCAGTTCGTCAGTGCCACGTCCGACCCGCTCAAGCTGGCCGTGCGGGCTGAACTGTTGCAGTTGTTTGGCCATGCGGCACGGCGTCCTGCCGTGGCGCCAGTGCCTGCGCAGGTGGCCCCATGATGCGTGCAGCACTCATGGGGCTGGTCAAGGGCTACCGGCTGTTCCTCAGCCCCTGGCTGGGCTCGTCCTGCCGGTTTGAGCCCACCTGCTCGGCCTATTCGCTGCAGGCGCTGGAGCAGCATGGTGCTGCGGCGGGCAGTTATCTCACGGTGCGCAGGCTGGTACGCTGCCATCCCTGGTGTGACGGGGGCCATGACCCGGTCCCGCAACAATTGCCGCGCAGCATGCGGCTTTTTTCGCGGCTTTCTCCTTCCAACACCCAACCATCCTCACCAAAGAAGTCTTCATGAACGACATTCGCCGCACCATCCTGTGGGTGATTTTTGGCTTTTCCATGGTTCTGCTGTGGGACAAATGGCAGCTGCACAACGGTAACAAGGCCACATTCTTCCCTTCCTCCAACCCCGCCGTGACGGAGACTGCGCCGGGCCCTGCTGGGGCAGCGACCACCGCCACGGGCGCGGCCAGCGTGCCTTCGCCCACCACGGCGCTTGCCGCGCCCGCGCAAGGCGCGGCTGCGGTGCCGGGCCGGCCCGCCCCCGCGGCGCCCGCCGCGCGTGAGCGCGTCGAGGTGACCACTGACGTGTACCGCCTGACGTTCGACAGCGAGGGTGGCTCGCTCACCCATGCCGAGCTGCTCAAGCATGTGGACATGGCGGACAAGAGCCGCAACTTCCTGCTGTTCGACGAAAGCGCCGCCCGGGTGTATGTGGCCCAGACCGGGTTGATCGGTGGCGCCTACCCCACCCACAAAACGGTGATGCAGGCCGTGCCGGGCCCGCGCGCGCTTCTGGACGGCGAAAACGAGTTGAGCGTGCGCTTTGAGTCGCCCGACCTCGGTGGCCTGAAGCTGGTCAAGACCTGGACGCTCAAGCGTGGCTCGTACGACATGGCCGTGGCCCATGAGGTAGTGAACACCGGCAGCACGGCTGTTTCGCCCCAGCTGTATCTGCAACTGGTGCGTGACGGCAACCCGCCTCCCGGAGAGTCGTCGTTCTATTCCACCTTCACCGGCCCTGCCGTCTACACCGACGCAAAGAAATACCAGAAGGTCGATTTCAAGAAGATCGAAGAAGGCAAGCCCGAGTTCGAAAAGACTGCCACCAATGGCTATGTGGCCATGGTGCAGCACTACTTTGCCAGTGCCTGGCTGCTGGGTGACGGCATCACGCGCGAACTCTTCATGCGCAAGGTGGACAGCAACCTGTACTCGGTGGGCATGATCACGCCCGTGGGCGAAATCGCGCCCGGCGCCAGCAAGACCGTGCAGGCGCAGCTGTTTGCCGGCCCGCAGGTCGAGACCAGCCTGGAAAAGCTCGCCCCCGGCCTGGAGCTCGTCAAGGACTACGGCTGGCTCACCATCCTGGCCAAGCCGCTGTACTGGCTGCTGGACCAGTTGCACAAGATTCTGGGCAACTGGGGCTGGTCCATCGTCGGCCTGGTGCTGCTGCTCAAGATATTGTTCTATTGGCTCAACGCCAAGGCCTACGCCAGCATGGCCAAGATGAAGGCCGTCAACCCCAAGATCATGGAGATGCGCGAGCGCCTGAAGGACAAGCCGCAGCAGATGCAGCAGGAGATGATGCGCATCTACCGCGAGGAAAAGGTCAACCCCATGGGCGGCTGCTTCCCCATCATGATCCAGATCCCCGTGTTCATTGCGCTGTACTGGGTGCTGCTGTCCAGCGTGGAGATGCGCAACGCGCCCTGGATCGGCTGGATCCACGACCTGTCCACGCCCGACCCTTACTTCATCCTGCCGCTCTTGATGACGGCCAGCTCGCTGCTGCAGACGGCGCTGAACCCCGCGCCACCTGACCCGATGCAGGCCAAGATGATGTGGTTCATGCCGCTGATTTTCAGCGTGATGTTCTTCTTCTTCCCGGCCGGCCTGGTGCTGTACTGGCTGACGAACAACATCCTGTCGATTGCGCAGCAGTGGATCATCAACACCCGCATGGGCGTGCCGCCGCAATTCAATTTGCCGAAGTTCAAGTGATGCTGCAGCGGCAACGCTGACATCCACGAACTGATCCCCGAAAGGCCGCGCAAGCGGCCTTTTTTCTGTCCACCTTGTAAAGTCCTTGCCCATGCTCGCCCGCCACCACGATCCCATCGCCGCCATCGCCACCGCCCCCGGACGCGGGGCTGTGGGTATCGTGCGCGTGTCGGGCAAGGGGCTGGGGGTGCTGGTGGAAGCCGTTTGTGGGCGCACCTTGCGCCCGCGCGAGGCCACTTACCTGCCCTTCCGTGATGCGGTGGGGCAACCCATTGACCAGGGGCTGGCGCTATTTTTCCCCGCGCCCCACTCCTACACCGGCGAAGACGTGCTGGAGCTGCAGGCCCATGGTGGGCCGGTGGTCTTGCAGCTACTGCTGGCGCGCTGCCTGGAGGCGGGCGCACAGGCGCACCCGGCCACAGGCCAACCCGCCCTGCCCGGCCTGCGCGTGGCCCAGCCGGGCGAATTCACCGAGCGTGCGTTTCTCAACGACAAGATCGACCTGGCGCAGGCCGAGGCGATTGCCGACCTGATCGACGCCTCTACCACTGCGGCGGCGCGCAGCGCCAGCCGCTCGCTCACGGGCGCTTTCTCGCACGAGATCCATGCACTGCGCGATGCGCTCATTCACCTGCGCATGCTGGTGGAAGCAACGCTCGACTTTCCTGAAGAAGAAATCGACTTCCTGCGCAAGGCAGACGCGCGCGGGCAGCTATCGAATTTGAAGCAAACGCTGTCGCAGGTAATGCAGCGGGCCCGCCAAGGCGCGCTGCTGCGCGAGGGCATCAAGGTGGTGATTGCCGGGCAGCCCAACGCCGGCAAAAGCTCGTTGCTCAACGCCTTGGCCGGCGCCGAGCTGGCCATCGTCACGCCCATTGCCGGAACCACGCGCGACAAGGTGCAGCAGACGATCCAGATCGAAGGCGTGCCCCTGCACATCATCGACACCGCCGGGCTGCGCGACAGCGATGACGAAGTGGAACGCATTGGCATCGCCCGCGCCTGGGACGAAATTGCCGGCGCCGATGCGGTGCTGTTCCTGCACGACCTCGCGCGCCGGGATGCGATGGACTACAGGGCAGCGGACGCAGTGATAGAGAGCACCCTGGCCGAAAAATTGCCTTCATCCGTGCCCGTCATCGACGTATGGAACAAGGTGGACTGCGTGCCGGGGGCTGCACAACCTGCGTCCGCAGGGCGGGCCGCCGTGCACCTGTCGGCCCGCACGGGCGAAGGGCTGGATGCCTTGCGCCGCATTTTGCTGGAGGTGGCGGGCTGGCAGTCGGCGCCAGAAGGCGTGTACATCGCTCGCGCCCGGCATGTGCAGGCGCTGCGCACCGTGCAGCAGCACTTGGAGGAGGCAGCGGCCCAGCTGGATGCCCTTGGCCCCGCACTGGACCTGTTGGCCGAAGAGCTGCGCCTGGCGCAGAACGCGCTGAGCAGCATCACCGGCGAATTTTCGTCCGACGACCTGCTGGGTGTCATCTTCTCCAGTTTTTGTATCGGCAAGTAACGGCATTGGCCGGCTTTTGTTGTAAACAGTCGTAAAGAATGCTTGTGCCTGCTCTGTTACAAGGTTAGCTTCAACAGACCATGAACGCCATTACACCCATCGCATCCAAAATCGATCTCACGGGCCTGCTGAGCGCCATCGCCCAGGCGGATGCAGACGACAGCATGTCCAATCCTCTGACGCCCGCACAGTGGGATACGGTTTCCGCCTACCTGCAGCCCTATGCCGTGCCAGCCGGCCATGTGCTGTTTTCCCAGGGTGCGACGGACAGAACGCTTTATCTGGTGGAGAGCGGCAGCCTGAGCGTGCACTACCAAGACGAGAAGGAGCGCCTGCGGCTGGCGATTGTGGGGCCGGGGTCGGTGGTGGGAGAAGGCGCCTTCTTTTCGATGCGCCCCCGCAGCGCCACGGTGCAGGCCAGCGCGCCGACCAAGCTGTGGACCCTGACGGCTTTGCGCTTTACCGAGCTGACCAACCGCCAGCCCGCCATTGCGCTGGGTCTGGCCATGGCCGCAGGGGCTGTGCTGGCGAAACGGCTGGGCAACCGCCGCCGCCGCGTTGCAGCTACCTGACACCGGGCGTTCTTCACGCTTTTTCCGGGTTCATTGGGAGGTGCTCGCGTGGGCGCGCCGGGTAAACTCAATTCGGATATTCACCGGTGCCTCCGCCAGAAAGCAAACCATGTCCCTGTTCAGTTGGTTTAGCCGCAAACCTTCACCGTCGAAACCCCGTTCGCCCATCGAACCCTCGGGCCTGCTCAACGCGGATGCCACGGTTCCGCTGGCGGTGGGACGCAATCCGGCCCTGGAACCCCGGCCCGTGGAGCACGCTGCCAACCGCAAGAATGAACGCATGGAGCGGCGCGAACTGCTCTACACCGTGGTGCGGGATGCCATGGTGCGTGCCGGGGTACTGTCGGCCAGTTACAAGTTCAAGGTGTTGTCGCTGGACCAGCGCGGCCGGCAGTTTCTGGTGATGATGGACCTGGCCCGCGAGTTTGGCGGAGAAACCGTGCGGCTCAGCGAGATCGAGGCGCTGATTGCCCAGACGGCCAAGGCCCGTTACGACATTCTGGTGACGGCGGTTTACTGGCGCATCAATGACCATGTAGCAGTGGGCATTCCGCAAAAAGGCATTGCCCCGCTGGGGGCCTCTCTGCCCGCAGCCGGTGTGCCTGTGCGGGCGGCTGCTCCCGTGGCTCCTTCGTTGCGCCCTGCCGCGTCGGTTGCCGCCGCAGCGCCCCCTGTGCGGCCAGCCCCCATTGCGCAGGCTCGCCCCGAGGCCGCTGCGGTGCGCCCTGCGCCGCGCTACGAACCCATCGAGGCCGACGAAGTAGCGGCATTCAAGCGCGCGCTGTCGGATGCCGCTGGCGCACGGGCAGCGCCTGCCGCGGCCAGCAAGCCGGGTGTCCCGTTGCGGTCGGGACCTTTGCTGCCACCCTCACGGCCGACCGGATTTGAAGACACCGTGATGCCCGGTGCGGATGGGGCCTCTCCGGACCTCAGCAGCACCCAATACGGCGACCTCAACTGAAATAGGCTGTGTCGGGCAGCGGCGCCCGACTGCACGCCTTTGCCGGCCCTGCGCTCAACCGGGGGTCAGTGCCCGGCGAAATCCACCAGGGTGTAAAGCGCAAGGCCGCTTTCGCGCAGGCGCTGTGATCCGCCCAGCTCCGGCAAATCGACAATGGCGGCGCCTTCGGTGACCGTGGCGCCCAGTTTTTCCAGAAGCTTCTTGCCAGCCATCATGGTGCCGCCGGTGGCAATCAGGTCGTCGATCAGCAGCACGCGGTCGCCTGGTTTGACGGCATCGGTGTGCAACTCTACGGTGGCGCTGCCGTATTCGAGTTCGTAGGTTTCTTCTACCGTGGTGAAAGGCAGCTTGCCTTTTTTGCGGATGGGCACAAACCCCACATTCAATTCGTAGGCAACCACTGCGCCCAGGATAAAGCCGCGTGCGTCCAGCCCGGCCACCACGTCGGGGCGCAGCGCGCGGTCCATGTAGCGGTGCACGAAGGCATCTATCAGGACGCGGAAAACCTTGGGGTCCTGGAGCAGGGGCGTGATGTCGCGAAACTGCACCCCCGGAGCGGGCCAGTCGGGGACCGTGCGGATGTGCTGGCGAAGGAAGTCGTTGACGCTGAGGGGCTGCATGGGATGGCGCGGTGTGGCAAGAAACAAAGAAGAAGGCGGCGAAGGCATGGTCTGCCATTGGGGGAGTGTAAGAGCCGCTTGCCGATCTGTTGAGGGGATGTGCGTGCCAGAAACACCTATCAGCGCTGCCCCCGTCCACCCCATAATGGGTAAATGTTGTTTCTCCCTGTTCCGCGGGCGGCGTTTGGTCTACCTGCGGTCCGCGCATCGGATTGACCCATGCCCATCTCAGTCCTCTTGATCGATGATGATTGTGCCCACGCGCAGGCAGTGGTGGGTGTGCTGGTCGATCCCTGGCTGGACTGGACGGTCGAGGTGGCGCCTTCGCTGGCCCACGCCCGCCCTGTGCTGTCCCGCCAGCAGACCGATGTGGTGCTGACGGTGCGGCGCGTGGTGGATGGCACTGCCTTTGACGTGCTGGAACTGCTTGACAACGTGCCCGCCCTGCTCATCGTGCCGGAGGGAGAAGAGGCGCAGGCGGCACACGCCATGCGGCATGGCTTCTGTGACTTTCTCGTGCAGACCCCGCAGCGGGACCATCTGCTGGCGCTTCCGGCGCAGATTCAGGCGGTGCTGGAACGCAGCACGGGCGCCCGGGCGCGCCAGAGCGCCGAGGCCATGCTGGCACGCCAGCACCGCTTGCTGCAGGCCATCACACAAGCCCAGACCATCTTCATTGCCGGCTCGTCGCCTCGCGCCGCGTTTGAGGCGGTGCTGCAGGAATTGATGGCGCTCACCGGCAGCGCGTTCGGGCTGGTGGGGCAGGTGCAGCACAAGCCCGAGGGGCAGCCATTCTTGCGCGTGCATGCCATGACCGACATCAGCTGGGATGTCGCTTCGCGCGCCCAATATGCGCAGCATGCCCAGGAGGGAATGGTCTTTGACAACCTGCACACCCTGATGGGTGCGGTGCTTTTGACGGGTGAGCCCGTCATCAGCAATGACCCCGGCACCGATCAGCGCAGCACCGGGGTGCCGCCGGGGCATCCCGCCCTTGAAAGCTATCTGGGCCTGCCCATCCATGCCGCAGGGGCGTTTGTCGCCATGGTCGGGCTGGCCAACCGCCCCGGCGGGTATTCGCAGGCAGATGTGCAATTTCTGCAGCCGTTGCTCAACACGGTGGGGCATCTGGAGCTGGCCCGCCGGGCCGAGCTGGCGCGCAGCGAAGTCGAGTCCCAGCTGGCGCGCACCAGTGCGCTGCTGGCCGAAAAAACCCGTGCGCTGGAAGGCACGCTGGCCAGCGTTTCCCAGGGCATCACCAGCGTGGATGCCACCGGGCACATCCGTGTCTACAACCGGCGTTATCTTGAACTGCTGGATTTGCCCGAAGAACTGCTCGCAACGCAGCCGACCGTGGAAGAGGTGGTGCGGTTTCAGACTGGGCGGGGTGATTTCGGACCCGGGTTCGAGTTGATCGAGCCGTCCGCACGGGCGTATGTGGCATCGGATCACTCGTGGCGCGCAGATGGCCCCAGCGTGCCCGAAACCTATATCCGCAAAACACGCGCGGGGCGGTTTCTGGAGGTGCGCACACGGCTTCTCGAGGCCGGTGGGCGCGTGCGCACTTTTTCCGATGTGACCGATTACCTGGGCACACTGCAGGCGCTGCGGGAGAGCGAGGCGCGCTGGCGCAGCCTTACCCATCTTTCTTCGGACTGGTACTGGGAGCAGGATGCCGACTTCCGGTTTGTCCGGTTCGACGGCAGCGCAGAGCGTGATCGGGATATCCCGGATGAATCGCAATACGGCCTGACCCGCTGGGAACTGCCCGACGCCGTGGTGGCGCCCGGGCAATGGAGCAAGCACCGCCAGCAGCTGCAGGCCCATGAGGTCTTTCATGACTTCGAGATGCGGCGCACCAGCAGCGACGGCACGCCCATCTGGGTATCCATCAGTGGCGAACCCATCTTTGATGCCGAAGGCCGGTTTACCGGGTATCGCGGCATTGCACGCAATATCACCCAACGCAAGAAGGCCGAGGCCGAGATTGAGCGGCTCGCGTTTTATGACGAGCTCACAGGGCTTCCCAATCGCCGGCTGTTGCTGGACCGGCTCGCGCAGGCGGCCCAACTGTGCGCGCGCGAAGAGTGCCACGGCGCCCTGCTGTTTCTGGACCTGGACAACTTCAAGGCCATCAACGACACGTTCGGTCACGAATGGGGAGACCGCCTGCTGGTTCAGGTGGCGGAGCGCTTGCAGGCCGGTGTGCGGTCTGTGGACACCGTGGCCCGCCTCGGGGGTGATGAGTTTGTGCTGATTCTCCAGCACCTGCACAGCGTGGAGCCTGAGGCCGCCGTCGAGGCCGAAGCGATTGCCCAGAAGGTCATCGCATCGCTGAACGAACCTTTTCAGGTGGACAAACGCGAGATTCACAGCACGCCGAGCATCGGTATCGCACTGTTTCGGGACGCGCAGCAGTCGGTGCACGAATTGCTTCAGCGTGCGGACCTGGCCATGTACCAGGCCAAGGTCCAGGGGCGCAATACGCTGTGCTTCTTTGACCCCGCCATGCAGGCCGCCGCCAGCGCGCGGTCGGCGCTGGAGGGGGATATCCGGCTGGCGCTGCAGCGCAACGAGTTTCTGCTGCACTACCAGCCGGTGGTGAACGAGCAGGGCGAGGTGATGGGCGCAGAGGCACTGGTGCGCTGGATGCATCCGCAGCGCGGCATGGTTTCGCCCGGCGAGTTCATTCCGCTGGCCGAGCAGACCGGGCTGATCCTGCCGTTGGGGCGGCTGGTCATGCGGCTGGCATGTGAACAGTTGGCGCTGTGGGCGGCCATACCCCGCACCGCTGGCTGGAGCGTGTCGGTGAACGTCAGCGCCAAGGAGTTCCGGCACCCCCATTTTGTGCCGCAGGTGCTGGAAATCTTGCAAGAGTCTGGCGCCGACCCGAGTCGGCTGAAGGTGGAGCTGACCGAAAGCCTGATGCTGCACGACGTGGAGGACAGCATCCTCAAGATGCAGGCCCTGCGCACCCTGGGTGTGGGCTTTTCGCTGGACGATTTTGGTACGGGCTATTCATCGCTGGGCTACCTCAAGCGCCTGCCGCTCGACCAGCTCAAGATCGACCAGAGTTTTGTGCGCGACGTGCTCACCGACCCCAACGACGCGGCCATTGCCTGCACCATTGTGGCGCTGGCCCATAGCCTGGGGCTGAAGGTGGTGGCAGAGGGGGTCGAGACCCCGGGGCAGCTCGATTTTTTATTGCGCAACGGCTGCCGCAGTTTTCAGGGATATCTTTTCGGACGTCCAGGGCCTGTTGAGTCGCTATATAAATAATAGCTATAGGCGCTTGTTGGATAAGCGTTTGACCGTATTTCTTCAAAATTATTGCTGACCGCTGCAATGGATACCCCCCCCGGCCTGGGACGCCGTGCTGCGCCTCATGGGGAGGTGCCTTGTTACCCCTGCAGCAGCTTGTCCTCGGCCAGCGCCAGTGCGGCCGGGTGCCCCGAGAGGACCAGTGTGTCCCCCGCCGCCAGCAGCGCTTCGGCCACGGCGGCACTCGGGTGGCCGTCGCCCCGCCGCAAATTGACCACCCGCACGCCCATGGCGGGCAACGCCAGCCCACCCAGCGGCTGGCCAATGACCTTGGCCCCTACCGGCAGGGTGACGGTAGACAGGCGCTCCTGGTCGCGCTCGTTCACGGTGTCGTCGTCGGCCCCATGGAAGTAGCCGCGCAGCAGGTTGTAGCGTGCATCGCGCTGGTCCTGCACCAGCCGCAAGACCCGGCGCATGGGCACGCCCACCAGCGCCAGCGCGTGGCTGGCCAGCATGAGCGAGCCTTCGATGGCTTCGGGCACCACCTCGGCCGCACCGGCGGCCTGCAGCTTGTCCAGGTGCAGATCATCTTGTGTGCGCACCACCACGGGCACATGCGGCGCATGGGCGCGCGTGTTGGCCAGCACCTTGAGCGCCGACGGCACATCCAGGTAGGTCACGGCCACCGCGCTGGCGCGCACCAATCCAGCTGCCATCAGCGCCTGAAGGCGTGTGGCATCCCCATAGACCACGGAGTTTCCGGCAGCGGCGGCCTGGCGCACGCGGTCGGGGTCCAGGTCCAGCGCCATGTAGGGAATGCCCTCGCGTTCCAGCATCCGGGCCAGGTTTTGCCCGCAACGGCCAAAACCACAAATGATCACGTGTTTGCTGGTGTTGATGGACTTGCGTGCGATGGTGGTCATCTGCAGTGACTGCTGCAGCCAGTCACTCGCCACCAGCTTCATCACGATGCGATTGCTGTACATGATGAGAAACGGCGTGGCCAGCATCGACAGCACCATGGCCGCCAAAATGGGGTTCATGAGTGCTGGCTGCACCAGCCCGTTCTCCAGCGTGAGCGACAGCAGCACAAAGCCGAACTCGCCCGCCTGCGCCAGATACAGGCCGGTGCGCAAGGCCACCCCGGTGGTGGCGCCCATGCTGCGCGCCAGTGCCAGGATGAGCACCAGCTTGAGCAGCAGCGGCACCGTGATCAGCACCAGCACCAGCGCCCAGCGGTCCACCAGAATGTGCCAGTCCAGCATCATGCCGATGGTGATGAAAAACAGGCCCAGCAGCACGTCATGAAACGGGCGGATGTCGGTGCCCACCTGGTGCCGGTATTCGGTCTCCGAGACCAGCACCCCCGCAATGAAGGCGCCCAGCGCCAGGCTCAGGCCCGCCAGCTCGGTCAGCCACGCCAGCCCCAGCGTGATCAGCAGCAGGTTCAGCATGAACAGCTCGTCGCTCTTGCGCCGGGCCACCTGCGTGAGCCACCAGCGCATCAGGCGCTGGCCGCCCGTGAGCAGCAGGCCCACCAGCACGGCGGCCTTGAGCAGCGCCAGCCCCAGGGCCGTCAGCAGGCGGTCGGGCGACGAGCTGAGCGCCGGAATCAGAATCAGCAGGGGCACCACCGCAAGGTCCTGGAACAGCAGGATGCCCATCACGCGGCGGCCATGTTCGCTTTCGAGCTCGGAGCGCTCGGCCATCAGCTTGACGACGATGGCCGTGCTGCTCATGGCCAGCACGCCCGACAGCGCCAGCGCCGACTGCCAGCCCATCTCCCACACACCACCCACCAGGTGCGCCAGCGCCAGCGCCAGCCCCGTGACCACCAGCATGCTCAGCACCACCTGCGCCAGCCCCAGGCCAAACACCTGGCGGCGCATGGCGCGCAGCTTGGGCAGGCTGAACTCCAGCCCGATGGCAAACATCAGGAATACCACCCCGAACTCGCCCAGATGGCGCACACCCTCCGAGTTCTGGGCCAGTGCCAGCGCATGGGGCCCGATCAGCACGCCCGCAGCAAGATACCCCAGCATCGGCGGCAGTTTGAGGCTGCGGCACACCACCACGCCCAACACCGCGGCCAGTAGGTAAAGCAAGGTCAGCGCGAGTGAGGACATCTACCAATGCTATCCGAGCCCATGCACCCCGGTCGATAGAATCCGCGCATGACTCCCGCCACCCATTCCACTCTTGATCCGGATCAGGCCCTGCACCTGGCGCGGGAAACGTTTGACATCGAGGCGTCTGCCCTGAGGGGGTTGGCTGCCCGCGTGGATGCCCGGTTTGTGCAGGCGGTGCAGCGGGTTTTGCAGACCACCGGGCGCGTGGTGGTCATGGGAATGGGCAAGAGCGGCCATATCGGACGCAAGATTGCGGCCACGCTGGCATCCACCGGCACGCCGGCTTTTTTTGTGCACCCCGCCGAGGCCAGCCACGGTGATCTGGGCATGGTGACCGGCCAGGATCTGGTGCTGGCCATCTCCAACAGCGGCGAAAGTGGCGAACTCACGGCGCTGCTGCCGGTGCTCAAGCGTCTGGGCGTGCCCCTGATCGCCATGACGGGCGGGCTGAACTCCACCTTGGCCCGCCACGCAGACCTCACGCTCGACTGCAGCGTGGAGCGCGAGGCCTGCCCGATGAACCTGGCACCCACGGCCAGCACCACCGCCCAGCTGGCGATGGGCGATGCCCTGGCCGTGGTCCTGCTCGATGCGCGGGGTTTTCGGCCGGAGGACTTTGCCCGTTCGCATCCCGGCGGCGCCCTGGGCCGCAAACTGCTGACGCATGTGAGCGATGTCATGCGTTCCGGCGATGCCGTCCCTCGCGTCTTGCCCGAAGCTTCTTTCAGCGAACTGATGCGGGAAATGAGTGCCAAGGGACTGGGCTCCGCCGCAGTGGTGGATGGCGCGGGGCAGGTGCTGGGTATCTTTACCGACGGCGATTTGCGCCGCCGCATCGAAGCGGGCGCCGACCTGCGCACGGCCACGGCCGCCCAGGTCATGCACGCCACGCCCCGCCGCATTGCACCCGACGCCCTGGCGGTCAATGCCGCCGAAATGATGGAGACCCACGGCATCACCAGCGTGCTGGTGGTGGGCGCGAACGGAACGCTGGAAGGCGTGGTCCATATCCGCGACCTGATGCGGGCCAAGGTGATCTGATGAGCGCCATCCCCCCTTCATTTTCAGCAGCCGACAGCAGCCCGGCGCTCAGCTTCGATCCCGTGCTGCTGCTGCAGGCCCAGGGCGTGCGCGTGGCCTTTTTCGATGTGGACGGGGTGCTGACCGACGGCGGCCTGTATTTCAGCGAAGCGGGCGAAACGCTCAAGCGCTTCAACACCCTGGACGGTCACGGCCTGAAGTTGCTGCAGAAGGCCGGCATCACCCCGGCCGTGATCACTGGCCGCGATTCGGCCCCGTTGCGCCTGCGCCTGAAGGCGCTGGGTGTCGAGCATGCCGTGTTCGGCACCGAAGACAAGCGCCCCGCGGCCGAGCAGATGCTGGCGAGCCTGGGGCTTTCATGGTCGCAGGCGGCTGCCATGGGTGACGACTGGCCCGATCTGCCCGTCATGCGCCGCTGCGCCCTGGCCTGCGCCCCCGCCAATGCCCATGTGGAAGCGCGCCATGCAGCGCACCACACCACCGTGGCGCGTGGCGGTGAAGGGGCTGCGCGCGAGTTCTGTGATCTGCTGCTGGTGGCCAGTGGCCGCTATGCAGCCTTGCTGGCGGACTACACGCAATGACTCCCGTGCTGCGCCAAGGCTGGGAAAAGTTTTCACTTTACCTCCCGATCATCCTCATGGGGATGCTCGCGCTGGGCACCTGGTGGCTGGTGCGCAATGCCCCCGCGCCCATTGCCGCAGCGGCCGGGCCCAGCAATCCACACCAGCCCGACTATTTCATGAAGCTCTTTTCGGTCAAGAGCTTTGATGCCACGGGGCGGATGCAAAGCGAAATCAAGGGCGAGATGGGGCGGCATTATCCCGACACGGACACCCTGGAGGTCGACAAAGTCCACATGCGATCGGTGACGCCGCAGGGTCTTGTGACCCTGGCCACGGCCGATCGCGCCCTGAGCAACGCCGATGGCTCGGAAGTGCAGTTGTTTGGCAATGCGGTGGTCACGCGCGAGGCGATACCGGGAGGCGCTGGCACGGCGCAACCGCGCCTGGAGTTCCGTGGTGAATTCCTGCACGCCTTCACACAAACCGAGCGTGTGCGGTCAGACCAGCCGGTCGTCCTCATCCGTGGCAACGACCGGTTCACGGCCGACGCCATGGAATACGACCACCTTGACCAGGTGCTGCAATTGCGCGGGCGTGTGCGTGGCATTCTGATGCCTGCTGCGTCGCGATAAGTCGCGCACAGCGCCGAAGCCGCCCCATGACTGCACCACTCGTCTTCATTACCGGCGCCTCCAGTGGAATCGGCCAGGCGCTGGCCCTGCGTTTTCATCGGCAAGGCTATCGCCTGGCGCTGGTGGCGCGGCGCACATCTGAGATTAAATCATGGGCTAGCGCCCAACAGATAAGCGCTGATAGCTATGAAATTTATAGTGCGGATGTATCCGTGCCCGTAAGCATCATGGCGGCGGGCCAGGATTGCAAGGCACGCCAGGGGCTGCCCGATGTGGTGATTGCCAACGCCGGCATCAGTGTGGGCATGGACACCGCCATTGGCGCAGATATTGAGGTCATGGCGCGCACCTTTGCCACCAACACTATCGGCATGGCGGCCACCTTCCAGCCGTTTGTGGACGGCATGGTGCAACGCCGGTCCGGCACCCTGGTGGGTATTGCCAGCGTGGCGGGAGTTCGAGGCTTGCCCGGGCATGGGGCCTACTGCGCCAGCAAAGCGGCGGTCATCAGCTATTGCGAGAGCCTGCGTGGCGAAATGCGCCCGCATGGGGTGCGTGTGGTCACCCTCTCGCCCGGCTATATCGACACGCCGCTCACCCGCCAGAACCGCTACGCCATGCCGTTCCTGATGCAGGCCGATGAATTTGCAGACCGTGCTTTCAACGCCATTGCCGCAGGTGCACGCCACCGGGTCATTCCCTGGCAGATGGGCATCGTCGCCGGGCTGCTGCGCATGCTACCGAACGCGCTGTTCGACCAATTGTTGGCAGGCCGCCCGCGCAAGCACCGCCAGGGTGAGGTGCAATAGCCCGAAGGGCGGGGTCAAGCCTGTCATGCGATGGCGTGCCGGGTGCCGACATTTTTTCAACAAGGCAGCCTGATTTTTCCAAACCCTTGGCCATGAAAAAAGCCCCCGAAGGGGCTTGTCTCAAGAAAACCTGTGGGTGAGTGGTTTAGTAGCCGTTGCCGCCACCGTAGCCACCACCGCCGCCGCTGCGGCCACCGCTGCCGCCGCCATTGCGTGAACCCGTGCCATAGGGGCTGCGAAAGCCGCCTTCACTGCGACCGCCGCCACCATAGCCGCCACCATCACCTCGGCCACCACCTCCATAGCCACCGCCGCCGCCTTCACGGCCACCTCCGTATCCACCGCCGCCACCGCCGCCATAGCCGCCTCCACCACCACTGCGGCCTCCGCCACCGTACCCACCACCGCCGCCACCGCCACCAAACCCACCGCCACTGCGGGGCGGACGGGGCTCCATGGGGCGCGCTTCGTTGACGACGATACCGCGGCCTCCCAACGGCTGGCCGTTCATGCCCTGAATGGCAGCCTGCGCCTCGGCATCGCTGCCCATTTCGACGAAGCCAAAGCCTTTGGATCGACCGGTGTCGCGCTCCATCATGACCTTGGCGCTCGTCACTGAGCCAAATTGGCCAAAAGCCTGCTCCAGATCGCTGTCACGTACCGAGTACGGCAGGTTGCCCACATACAGTTTGTTGCCCATCACGGGACTCCTCAAAAACACATGGAAAAAGCGATGGAGTCCAGAAAACGCAACCAGCTAATCTCAATGACGCCCTATGCGCGAAACTGACGGATCACCGCAAACTTGAAGGCGAGAAAACCCCGCAGCGGCAATTTTTCTCATAGTTCTTGTAAAAAGGCAAGTGCCTTTGGCTGTTGTGGCAGCAATGCTGCAGCCATAAAAAAAGGAGCCCAAAGGCTCCTTGTTTTGCCGGCAGCAGGTGCAAGCACCTGCCTTGACGGTCTTAGTAGCTGCTACGGCCACCGCCGTAACCACCACCACCGCCGCCACCGCTGCGGCCACCGCCGTAACCACCACCGCCGCCGCCACCACCGTAGCCGCCGCCACCACCGCTGCCGCCGCCGAAGCCGCCGCTACGTGGAGCGCGTGGCTCCATGGGACGGGCTTCGTTGACCACGAGGTCACGGCCGCCGAAGTTGGTGCCATGCACGCCTTGGATGGCAGCCTGGGCTTCAGCATCGCTGCCCATTTCGACAAAGCCGAAACCCTTGGAGCGGCCGGTGTCGCGCTCCATCATGACCTTGGCGCTGCCGACCGAGCCGTACTGGCTGAATGTCTGCTGCAGGTCTTCGTCGCGGAAGGAATAGGGCAGATTGCCCACGTAAAGTTTGTTGCCCATGAAGGACTCCTAGAAAAACATGAAAACGCGATGGGAGTCCGACGCAATCAACAAACCTGTGACGACTTCAAAGACGCGAAACTGACCAATCACCGCTAACTTAACTACTTTCCTGCATTGCAGAAAAGCGAAGCCATTATTAATCACTTTTCTGCGCCGCGTGGATATTTATTTCCAAGGGGGTTTTTTGAAGGCAGGCAGCGTTGTCGGTGATGCCAGCGCGACCCGTGAACGCGTTGCACTAAAATCGCCCGGTCTTTGGGGAGTAGCCCGTCCGGCCGCACGCAGCGCCGGGGGCATGCGTCAACACACTTGGGCTCTCACAGCCTATGGCGCATGCGGCTTGCAATGAGCTGGGCGAGACCATTGACTGCATGCCGATCCATTGGCCGGAGTTGGCGTGCAGTCAATGCGTTCACCACCCATCCGGCCGGATTGGATAACCCCTCCCCATGGAAGCCTTTTTTGTTTCTACCGCCATCGTCGCCCTTGCCGAGATGGGTGACAAGACCCAGTTGCTGGCGCTGGTGCTGGCCGCGCGTTTCCGAAAGCCCTGGCCCATCGTTCTGGGCATTCTGGTCGCCACGCTGGCCAACCACGGGCTGGCGGGTGCCGTGGGCGCCTGGGTGACCGCGGTGGTGGGGCCGCAGGTGCTGCGCTGGATATTGGGCGCTTCGTTCATCGCCATGGCGGTGTGGATGCTGATTCCGGACAAGCTCGATGAAGGCGATGCCGACGGCGCGCCGCGCTGGGGCGTTTTTGGGACGACGCTGGTGGCCTTTTTCCTGGCCGAGATGGGTGACAAGACGCAGATTGCTACCGTCATGCTGGCGGCGCAATACAACGCCTATCTGTGGGTGGTGGCTGGAACCACGCTGGGCATGATGCTGGCCAATGCGCCCGTGGTCTGGCTGGGCGACCGCATCACACGCCTGGTGCCCATTCGTGTGGTGCACGGTGTGTCCGCGGTCATTTTTCTGGTCCTTGGGCTGGTGGCGATCTTTGCGCCGGTGTGACCGTGCGGGGTGGCCGCAAGGCGACCTTTTGGTATATTTGCGCTACGCGCCGATTTGCTACAGCTTGCGGGCGCTTTATAAATTCTGCTAAAGACCCGTCCGACACTGCCCGGCCTCGTTTTTAGCGATGCCGGGTTTTTTTATGTCGTTCATTGCCACGCCCCAGACCATGCATTTTCCGGAGGTGCTGCCGCTGCAAAGCGGCGCCTCCATCCGCGATTACCACCTCGCTTTCGAGACCTACGGCCAACTCAATGCCGACCGCTCCAATGCCGTGCTGGTGTGCCACGCGCTCAACGCCTCGCACCACGTGGCCGGTGTGTACGAAGGCCAGGACAAGAGCGAAGGCTGGTGGGACAACATGATCGGCCCGGGAAAGCCGGTGGACACCAACCGCTTCTTTGTCATCGGCGTGAACAACCTGGGCTCGTGCTTCGGCTCCACCGGCCCGATGCACCTGCACCCCGACACCGGCGAGGTCTACGGCGCGGATTTCCCCGTGGTCACGGTGGAAGACTGGGTCCACGCCCAAGCCCGCCTGCTCGACCGCCTGGGCATTACGCAACTCGCCGCCGTGCTCGGCGGCAGCCTGGGGGGCATGCAGGCCCTCTCGTGGACGCTGCAATACCCCGAACGCGTGCGCCATGCCGTGGTGGTGGCCAGCGCACCCAACCTCACGGCCGAGAACATCGCCTTCAACGAGGTGGCGCGCCGCGCCATCGTCACCGACCCCGACTTCCACGGTGGACACTTTTACCGCCACAGCGTGATCCCCAAGCGCGGCCTGCGCATCGCCCGCATGATCGGCCACATCACGTACCTGAGCGACGACGTGATGAACGAAAAGTTCGGTCGCCAGCTCAGAGAGGGTCTGGATCTCAAATACTCTACACAGGACATCGAATTCCAGATCGAGAGCTACTTGCGCTACCAAGGCGACAAGTTCAGCGAATACTTCGACGCCAACACCTACCTGCTCATCACACGTGCGCTCGACTACTTCGACCCCGCGCGCGCCTTTGGTGGCGACCTCACCCAGGCCCTGGCGCGCGCCACGGCCAAATTTCTGCTGGTTAGCTTCACCACCGACTGGCGCTTTTCGCCCAAGCGCTCGCGCGAGATCGTCAAGGCGCTGCTCGACAACCGCCGCAGCGTGAGCTACGCGGAGATCGATGCACCCCACGGGCACGATGCCTTTTTGCTCGATGACGCCCGCTACATGGGTGTCGTAAGCTCATATTTCGATAGCATTTCAAAGGAGCTGGCATGACCGAGAAAGCCACCATGGAAGCCCTGGCGCGCCTGGTGCCCGAAGGCTCGCGCGTGCTTGACCTGGGCTGCGGCGACGGCAGCATGCTCGACTACCTGCAGCGCAGCAGGGGTTGCAGTGGCTACGGCATCGAGATTGCCGATGCCAACGTGCTGGCCTGTGTGCGCCGGGGCGTCAACGTCATCCAGCTCAACCTCGACGAAGGCCTGGCCATGTTTGGCGACAACTCATTCGACGTGGTGCTGCAGATCGACACCCTGCAGCACCTTCGCAACGCCGAAGTCATGCTGCGCGAAACCGCGCGCGTGGGCCGCACCGGCATCGTCGCGTTCCCCAACTTCGCGCACTGGCCCAACCGCCTGTCGGTGCTGCGCGGGCGCATGCCGGTCACGCGCCGCCTGCCCTACCAGTGGTATGACACGCCCAATATCCGTGTGGGCACCTACAAGGACTTTGAGGTGCTCGCGCTCAAAAACCAGCTGCGGATGATTGATTCGTTCGGCCTGCAGAACGGGCGCGCGGTCCGTTGGTGTCCCAACGCACGGGCGGGCACGGCGGTGTTTCATTTCGAGCACGCCTGAGCGCCACGACGGGGCAAATTCTGACAGGATTTTTTGCTATATAAATAATAGCTATTGACGCTTTCTGGATAAGCGCAAGAGCCATTTTTGTCCCAATATCCGTAGGGCATGTATCCAAAGCGTCGGCGCCACTGCACTGTTGCGCGACTTCGCGAATGCCGCGCTGAAGAAAAGTGCCTGCCCTGGCGGGCCATGGAGCCTTGTCTGGCACGCAGCGGCTTTCCCGATGGCGATCGGTGTCATGGGCCTTGCTGCAGCGAGTGAGCGCCGACAGCGGTATCGCGTGGCGCAGGGGGCCGACGCGCCATTGGGCCGCGGTAGGCTGAGGGATCAATCCGGGGCCGTCCCAGGCGTCTCCCCGTGAACCGTGGCGCCCGAGGGCGCGTTGTGGTCGAATGCGGTTTTCGAATTGCCGCTGGAGCCCGCCCATGAACGCCCGAGTCCCCTCCCAAATCCTTCAACCTGCGCTGGCACTGGAGCGGGTCGGCCAGGCGTGGGATGACGACATCCTGCGCCAGCTCACCGAATACATCGCCATTCCGGCCAAGTCGCCCACCTTTGCCCCCGACTGGGCGCAGCTGGGTCTGCTCGATACCGTGGTGCGCAATGCTGCCACCTGGGTCGAGGCGCAAAAAGTGGCCGGTCTGCGCCTGGAGGTCGTGCGCCTGCCCGGCCGCACACCGGTGCTCTTCTTCGAGATCGAGTCCACCGAGGCCGCCGCCACCCAGACGGTGCTGATGTATGGCCACCTCGACAAGCAACCCGAGTTTTCCGGCTGGCGCAGCGACCTGGGCCCCTGGACGCCCAAATACGAAGACGGCAAGCTTTACGGACGCGGCGGTGCCGACGATGGCTACGCCGTGTATGCCAGCATTGCCGCCGTGCAGGAACTCAAGCGCCAGAACGTGCCGCACCCGCGCATCGTCGGCCTCATCGAAACCTGCGAGGAAAGCGGCTCGCGCGATTTGCTGCCCTACATCGACGCCCTCCGCACCCGCCTGGGCGATGT
Source organism: Acidovorax sp. JHL-3 (assembly GCF_000526295.1). Taxonomy (NCBI): domain Bacteria; kingdom Pseudomonadati; phylum Pseudomonadota; class Betaproteobacteria; order Burkholderiales; family Comamonadaceae; genus Acidovorax; species Acidovorax sp. JHL-3. The sequence continues at coordinate 751,323 of NZ_JAFU01000001.1, read as the reverse complement.
GGGGCTGGTGATCTGCCTGGACAGCGGCGCCGGTAACTACGACCAGCTGTGGCTCACCACCAGCCTGCGCGGCATGGCCAGCGGCACGCTGAAGGTCGAGATCCTCACCGAAGGCATCCACTCGGGCGATGCTTCGGGCCTGGTGCCGTCGTCGTTTCGCATCATGCGCCAGGTGCTCGACCGGCTCGAAGACAGCGCCACTGGCCGCCTGCTGCCCGCCAGCTTCCATTGCGAAGTGCCCGCCGCCCGCCTTGCCCAGGCCCGCGCCACGGCCACCATCCTGGGAGAAGAGGTGTACAAGCGCTTTCCCTGGGCGCACTACGACTGCGGTGGCTCCACCCAATTTGCGCTGCCCACCACCACCGACCCGCTGCGGGCACTGCTCAAGCGCACCTGGGAGCCCACGCTCAGCGTCACCGGCGCCGAAGGCTTTCCTGCGCTGCAGGACGCCGGCAACGTGCTTCGCCCCTACACGGCCTTCAAGCTCAGCCTGCGCCTGCCTCCGCTGGTGGATGCCGCCCAGGCCGTGCAAGAGCTCAAAACCCTGCTCGAAGACAACGCGCCCTACCAGGCCCGGGTCACGTTCGACGGCGGTGGCGGCGCAACGGGCTGGAACGCCCCGGCCACCACACCGTGGTTTGAGCAGGCGCTCAACGCGGCCTCGCAGGCCCATTTCGGCGCGCCGTGCGGCTACATCGGCCAGGGCGGCACCATCCCGCTGATGAACATGCTCAGCGAAGGCTTTCCCAAGGCCCAGATGATGGTGTGCGGCGTGCTCGGCCCCAAGAGCAACGCCCATGGCCCCAACGAGTTTTTGCATGTGCCCTATGCCAAGCGCCTCACCGCCTCGGTGGCGCAGGTGATCGGCGCCATGGCACAGCAGGCCGCATCGGAGCCCGCCGTCTGAACCGCTGGCAGGGCAGCGCGCGCAGCGCTGGCCCCGACGCTCAAGCTTTCCCCGCAATCTGCGGGTTTTTTCACCGTTACGCGTGCGGTCCATGTGGCCCGCGCTGCCCTCAAACCTTGCCCGACCCATGTCTGACACCGTTGTTTCCACCTTGAGCACCCTGACCACCTTCACCGCGGCAGATGGCGAGAACCTGGCGGTCCAGGACTGGCCGCTGTTGGAGGGCGCATCCCGCGGCACCGTGCTGCTGGTGCATGGCCTGGGCGAGCATGTGGGGCGTTACGACGATGTGGCACGGCGCCTCAATGCCTGGGGCTTTGCCGTGCGGGGCTATGACCAGTATGGCCATGGCGAGTCGGGCGGTCCGCGCGGCGGCTTGACCAGCGCGATGCGCCTGCTGGATGATCTGGCGGACATCGTGGATGCCACCCGGGCCCGCATGGCGCCCGGCCAGCCGCTGGTGCTGCTGGGCCACAGCATGGGGGGGCTGGTCGCGGCGCGGTTCGTGTCGATGCACCTGCGGCCGGTGGATGCGCTGGTGCTCTCGTCGCCCGCGCTGGACCCGGGCCTCAATGCCGTGCAAAAGCTGCTGCTGGCCACGCTGCCGCGCATCTTGCCCAACCTGCGCGTGGGCAACGGGCTCGATGCGCAATACCTTTCGCACGACCCGGCCGTGGTGGCCGCCTACCTGGCAGATCCGCTGTGCCACGACCGCATCAGCGCCCGCCTGGCCCGGTTCATCGCCGACGGCGGCCCCGCCACCGTGGCGCGTGCCGCGCACTGGAGCGTGCCCACCCTGCTGATGTGGGCCGGTGCAGACAAGCTGGTCAACCCCGCTGGCAGCCGGGCGTTTGCTGCGGCGGCGCCCCGGGGCGTGGTGCAGTCGCATGGCTTTGAGCCTTTGTTCCATGAGCTGTTCAACGAAAGCCCCGAACTGGCCGACCCGGTGTTTGCCCTGTTGCGCCAGTGGCTGCTGCAGCACTGCCCCGCCGTGGATTGACAGGATGCGGCGGGTTGGCCGGATTTTGTTAAAAACAGGCTATAGCCCTTGCGTGTAAAGCGCCAATAGCTATTTTATTGATAGCAATCAATGCAAATGGCGGTCGGCGGTTCGTGGCCCAGCGCCCGGAGCGCGGTGTTGGCGCGTTCACCCACCGCCGGGTTCTGGCCCTCAGGCGGCCTGCACCCGGCGCCGGTGCAACGCCAGCCACAGCAAGGCTGCCCCAGTGATCGCAATGGGCGCCAGCGAGCCGTAGTTGAGCAGCGTCCAGCCCTGCGTGGTGACCAGCACGCCCGAAAACAGTGAGCTCACCGCCAGCGTGGCAAATACGCAGAAGTTCAGGGCCGCCTGGGCGCGGTCCTTTTCTTCGGGGCGGTAGGCCGTCATGGCCAGCGCGGTGCTGCCGGTGAACAGAAAATTCCAGCCCACCCCCAGCATGAACAGCGCAATGCCAAAGTGGTGCAGCTCCACCCCCATCAGCGCCACGGCCACACAGGCCAGGTTCAGCAGCACGCCCGCCCCCATGATGGGCAGCATGCCATAGCGCTTGATGAGGTGGCCCGTGAAGAAGCCCGGCGCAAACATGCCGATCACATGCCACTCCAGCACCAGCGCCGCGTCATCAAAAGCGAAGCCGCACACCTGCATGGCCAGCGGGGTCGCGGCCATCAGCAGGTTCATCACGCCATAGCCCAGGGCGGCGCCCAGCACGGCCACGAGGAAGGCAGGCTGCCGCATCAGCTCAGGCAAGGGCCGGCCACGGGCGGGCTGGCCCGCCGCGTTGAGCACCTGCGGCGGCGCCTCGAAACGGATGGCGGCCATGCACGCCATGGCCAGCAGCGCCACCGCCATCAGCGCCACATAGGCGCCCGCAAACGCTGCGGGAAATAGCGTGCGCGTGGCGCTGGCCAGGTTGGGGCCGGCAATGGCGCCCAGCAGGCCACCGGCCAGCACCAGTGAAACGGCCTTTTCCCGGTAATCGGTGGCTGCCAGTTCGGCCGCCGCAAAGCGATAAAGCTGGCCGTTGGCACTGTAGTAACCCGCCACCAGCGTGGCCGTGCACAGCACCCAGAAATTGGCAGTGAAGGCCGCCCAGGCGCACAGCGCCGCTGACGCCACCGCCACGGCCAGCCCGATCTGGAACGACACCTGCCGCCCCCAGCTCGCTTGGCTGCGCGCCACCAGCGGGGTGGACAGCGCACCGCCCACCACATAGGCCATCACGGGCAGCGTGGCCATCCAGCCAAACGGTGCCAGCTGCAGGCCCACCAGGCCGTTGATGCCGATGAAAACGACGTTGTTGGTCAGGAAAAGGCCCTGGCAGAGGGCCAGCAGCCACAGGTTTTTGTTCACGGCGGGAGGGCGATGGAGAGGGGGTGGATGAAGGGGCTCAGCACGGCAGTGTCGGCGGCACCGGGGCATGGCCTGCATCAAAGTCCGACTGCGTTTGTCTGGCATTGTGCGCTGCAATTGACTCAGATCAGCCCCCACCCGGCCCTGGACCGGTAATGTGGCCACCAGTGCCGTGGCTCCAAGCCCGGAGCCGGCTATTGATTGCTTGTGATGGAATCCCTGAACCCGATTGCGGCGCCCCCTGCGGCGTCTGGCTTTGAACTTGTCTGCCCCGCTGGCAGCCTGCCCGCCCTGAAGGCGGCGGTGGACAACGGCGCAAGCTGCGTCTATCTGGGCCTGCGCGACGCCACCAACGCGCGCAACTTCGCCGGGCTCAACTTCGACGAAGCAGCCATCGCCAACGGCATCCGGTACGCGCACGAGCGCGGCTGCAAGGTCTTCATGGCGCTCAACACCTACCCGCAGGCCGCCAACCCCGCGCCGTGGCGTGCGGCCATGGACAAGGCCGTGGACATGGGGGTGGACGCCGTCATCCTGGCCGACCCCGGTCTCATGCAATACGGCGCGCAGCACCACCCCAAGCTGCGCCTGCACCTGTCGGTGCAGGGTTCGGCCACCAGTGCCGACGCCATCAACTTCTACCGCGAGCAGTTCGGCATCGTGCGCGCGGTGCTGCCGCGCGTGCTGTCGATGGAGCAGGTGCAGCGCGTGATCGACGCCACCCCGGTGGAGATCGAGGTGTTCGGCTTCGGCAGCCTGTGCGTGATGGTCGAGGGGCGCTGCGCCCTGTCGTCCTACGTGACGGGCGAGTCGCCCAACACCCACGGAGTGTGCTCGCCCGCCAAGTCGGTGCGCTGGCAGGAAACGCCCAAGGGGCTCGAATCGCGCCTGGGCGGTGTGCTCATCGACCGCTACGCCCCCGGCGAAAACGCGGGCTACCCCACGCTGTGCAAGGGGCGCTTTGACGTGGGCGAGGACGAAAACTACTACGCCATCGAAGAACCCACCAGCCTCAATACCCTCGAACTGCTGCCAAAACTCATCAAGATGGGCGTTCGCGCCGTCAAGATCGAAGGCCGCCAGCGCAGCCCCGCCTATGTGGCGCAGGTTACCAAGGTGTGGCGCGACGCCATCGACAACTGCCTGGCCGACCCGCTGCGCTACGCCCCCAAGACCGCCTGGATGGCCAGCCTCGACCAGGTGGCCGAAGGCCAGCAGCACACCCTGGGCGCCTACCACCGCCCCTGGAAATGACGAACATGATCAAGCTCTCTTTGGGTGCGCCGCAGTACTACTGGCCGCGCCAGACCTATTTCGACTTCTACGAGGCCATGGCGGCGTCGCCGGTGGACATCGTTTACCTGGGTGAAACCGTGTGCTCGCGCCGCAAGGAGCTGCGCCTCTCGGACTGGCTCGACATCGCCGACCTGATGCGCTCTGCTGGCAAGGAGGCCGTGCTGTCCACCCAGGTGCTGCTCGAATCGGGCGTGGAAGTCAGCACCATGCACAAGGTGACGGCCAACCCCGATTACCTCATCGAGGCCAACGACATGGGCGCCGTGCAGCGCCTGTCGGGCAAGCGCCCTTTTGTGGGTGGCCTGCACCTGAACATTTACAACCAGCCCTCGCTGCAGTGGCTGGCCCAGTTGGGCGCCACGCGCTGGGTGGCACCGCTGGAGATGAAGCACGAAGACCTCTCCGCCCTGATCCAGAACGGCCCGCAAAACCTGCAGACCGAGGTGTTTGCCTATGGCCGCATGGCGCTGGCGTTTTCGGCGCGTTGCTTTACCGCGCGCCAGCGCAACCTGCCCAAGGACGACTGCCAGTTCAGCTGCCTGGACCACCCCGACGGCCTGATGCTCAAGACCCGCGAGAGCGAGGAGTTCTTGGTGCTCAACGGCATCCAGACGCAGTCGGCCCGCGTGCACAACCTGATTGACGAACTGCCGCGCATGCAGCGCATGGGCGTGGCCGTGGCGCGCATCAGCCCCCAGGCGCAGCACACGGGCGAGATCGTGGCCCTGTTTGACGCCGTGCGCAAAGGCAGCCTGGCCCCGCGCGATGCCCGCGCCCAGCTTCAGCCGCTCATGCCTGAGCAAAGCTGCAACGGCTACTGGCATGGCCGTCCCGGCCTGGACCTGGTCGAGTCCGAGGCCTTGGCAGCGGCCTGAACGCCATGGCCGGCCTGCTCCCCCGTCACCGCAGCGGCGCCAGCAAGCGCCGGGCTGGCGGCTTTGGTTTGCGGGCAACGCTGAACGAGTCCCTCGCGCGCAGCGCATCTCCGGGGGGTGTTCAGCGTCTTTTTATTGTAAAAATAGCCTCTATCGCTCTACGATATTGGATTTATTGCTATCAAATTGTTAGTTTCTGGCAGCGCGTTGCACCGCCCCGCAGCGTGCGCGCCGCTGCTTGAACAGGAAAAACCATGAACGCTTCCACCACGCCCCCGGCCCCCTTCGTCCTGCCCTCTCCCGTGGCGGCGTTCACGTCGCGCCTGCCGGCGTTTCCGGGCTCGCTGCTGCTGGTCACGGCGCTCAACCTGGGCGTGGCGCGCCAGTTGCCGCGCGATGTGGGCGACATGCTGCTGAACAAGCGCCTGCGCATCCATGTGCGCGATGCCGGGGTCACCTTCGACTTCACCTGGACCGGCGGTGCCTTTGCCCCGCGCGCGCGCCACGCCGAAGCCGACCTCTGCATCAGCGCCTCGGCGCATGACTTTGTGCTGCTCGCGCAGCGCCAGCAGGACCCCGACACGCTGTTCTTCAACCGCCGCCTGGTCATGGAAGGCGACACCGAGCTGGGTTTGGTCGTCAAAAACACGCTCGACGCGCTGGAGCTGCCCGTGCTTGACCTGCAGCAGTGGGCGCCGCGCCAGGTGCTGGCGCGCCTGTCGGCACTGCGCCCTGGCGCCCGGTCCGCACACAGCGCCTCGGGTGCCGATCCGCTCTATCCGGGTACCCGGCCATGAACCGCGCGGCCGACCCCCGTCCGCTGGTCTATTCGTGCTCGGGCTGCTCCAGCGCCGCGCAACTGGCCAACCATGTGGCGCTGCAGCTTGATCGACGCGGCGTGGCCGAGATGTCGTGCATCGCCGGGGTGGGCGGTGATGTGCCGCACCTCATGAAGATCGTGCGCTCGGGCCGCCCCATCATTGCACTCGATGGCTGCCCGCTGGTGTGCGTCAAAAGCACGCTGGCGCGCCACGGCATTGCGGCCGACCGCCATTACCAGCTGCAGCAATACGGCGTGAAAAAACGCACCCACGAAGATTTTGACCCCGCGCAGGCCGCCCTGGTGCTGGAGCAGGTAGAGGCCGACCAGCAGGCTGAGCCCTTGCGCGCCAGCGCCGCCGAGATGGCCCCGCATGGCTGAGCCGGTGCGCACCCGTCGCATCATCGTCGCCATATCGGGTGCCAGCGGCGCCGTGTATGGCGCACGGTTGCTGCAGGTGCTGCGGGGCTTGCCCGGCATCGAGACGCACCTGGTTGTCTCTGACGCAGGCTGGCGCAACCTGCAGCATGAGCTGGGCATGGAGCGCCCGGCCGCCCAGGCCCTTGCGCACCAGGTGCATGACGTGAACAACGTGGGCGCCGCGATTGCCAGCGGCTCGTTCCAGTGCCATGCCATGGTGGTGGCGCCGTGCTCCATGCGCACGCTGGCGGCCATTGCCCATGGCCTGGCCGACAACCTGCTGACGCGCGCGGCCGACGTGATGCTCAAAGAGCGCCGCCGCCTGGTGCTGATGGTGCGCGAGACGCCGCTGCACCTCGCCCACCTGCGCAACATGGTTGCCGTCACCGAGATGGGCGGCATCGTGTGCCCACCGCTGCCCGCCTTTTACCTGCGCCCGCAAACGGTGGATGATGTGGTGAACCACAGCGTGGCCCGGGTGCTGGACCTCATTGACGTAGACCACCAGCTTGCACCGCGCTGGCAGGGCCTGGAGCTGGATGCTCCTTGATTCATAGCTGCTAGCGCTTATCCCATAAGCGCTAGCGGTCAATTTCACTCAAAACCTCTGGAACCCCATGGCTTACCGCGACCTGCGCGATTTCATGGCCCAGCTCGAAGCCACAGGCGAACTGCGCCGTGTGCACGAGCCCGTGTCGCCGCACCTGGAGATGACCGCCCTGAGCGACCGCGTGCTGCGCGCGGGCGGCCCGGCACTGCTGTTCGAGCAGCCCACGGGCCACCACATGCCGGTGCTCACCAACCTGTTTGGCACCACCGGGCGCGTGGCCCGCGCCATGGGTGTGCCCGACCTGCGTGGTGTGCGCGCCTTGGGTGAACTGCTCGCTACCCTCAAGGAGCCCGAGGCGCCCAAGGGCTTCAAGGACATGCTGGGCATGGGCCAGCTGCTCAAGACCCTGTGGAACATGGCGCCGCACACCGTGGGCCGGGGTGCACCCTGCCAGCAAGAGGTGTGGGAAGGCCCCGATGTGGACTTGGCCCGCCTGCCCGTGCAGCACTGCTGGCCGGGCGACGTGGCACCGCTCATCACCTGGGGCCTGACCATCACGCGCGGACCACGCAAGGCGCGGCAGAACCTGGGCATCTACCGCCAGCAGGTGATTGGGCGCAACCAGGTCATCGTGCGCTGGCTGGCCCACCGGGGCGGCGCACTCGATTTTGCCGACCACTGCGCTGCAAATCCCGGCAAGCCGTACCCCGTGGCCGTGGCGCTGGGCGCCGACCCGGCCACGCTGCTGGGTGCCGTCACGCCCGTGCCCGACTCGTTGAGCGAATACCAGTTCGCGGGCCTGCTGCGCGGCGCACGCACCGAGGTCACGCCCGCGCTGGGTCTGCCGCTCACCGTGCCCGCCACAGCCGAGATCGTGCTCGAAGGCCATATCCAGCCCGACGCCAAACATGCCAGCGGTTGGCAGCACGCGCTGGAAGGGCCGTATGGCGACCACACCGGCTACTACAACGAGTGCGCCGAGTTCCCCGTGCTCACCATCGACCGCATCACGCTGCGCAAGGCCCCGATCTACCACAGCACCTACACCGGCAAACCGCCCGACGAGCCCGCCGTGCTGGGCCTGGCGATGAACGAGCTGTTCATCCCGCTGCTGCAAAAGCAGTTTCCCGAGATCGTGGACTTTTACCTGCCGCCCGAAGGCTGCAGCTACCGGATGGCGGTGGTGAGCATCCGCAAGGCCTACGCGGGCCATGCGCGGCGCGTGATGATGGGCGTGTGGAGCCACCTGCGCCAGTTCATGTACACCAAGTTCATCGTGGTGGTGGACGCCGATGTAGATGTGCGCGACTGGAAGGACGTCATCTGGGCCATCACCACCCGCATGGACCCGGCGCGCGACACCATGATGGTGGAGCACACGCCCATCGACTACCTGGACTTCGCCTCGCCCGTGAGCGGCCTGGGCAGCAAGATGGGCATGGACGCCACCAACAAGTGGCCCGGCGAGACGCAGCGCGAGTGGGGCCGCCCCATGCAGATGACCGCCGAGGCGACGGCGCGGGCAGAGCAACTGTTTCAGGCGCTGGGGCTGTAAGGCGCCAAAGCGTGGCGTCGGTGCTTTCTTTCGGCGTGCCGAGGGGCTGTGCAGGCGGTGCGCGCCGGATTTGAAAAGCCGGGCCCGACGGGCCCGTGGTATCGCCTGTTTTGGCGTCATCCGTCCAATAAAAAGCCCCATCGGGTGGGGCATGTCAGGGCACCTGGGCAGGTGGGTTTGTTGTGCTTTCAGGCTTTCACATCGAGCAGCGAACCCAGCATCTGGTCTTGTGTCTTGATGGTTTGCAGACTGGCCTTGAAAGCATAGGTGGCCGACATCTGCTCTACGGCCTCCTGCTCCAGCGCCACCCCTTTTTCGTTGGCCTCGCGCTCCACCGTGGCACGCACGCCCGCGCTGTCGGCCACGGCTTGCTGCGCCACAGACAGGCGGCGGTAGCCGGGGGTGTTGGCATTGGCCACGTTGTTGGCCGAGGCATCCAGCCGCAACTGGGCGGCCTGCAAGCCGGAACTGCCAATCGAAGACAGGGATACCATGGAACGCCTTACACAAAGTTGCAACTACAGCCTGCATTCTGCCGCCTGCCGCAGGGTGCGCGCAAGGCCGCCTGCCCATCAACCATGCGCATCCAGCAGGCACTGCGCAAACGCCTGCGCAGCGCGGGTCGGCTGGGGCGACTTGCGCAGCACGCTGACGAACTGGCAGCGGTAGAAGAACTGAGCAGGCTGCACGGCCTGCATCTGGCCCTGGCGCTCGAAGGCCTCGGCATAGTGGTCGGGCAGAAAGCCCAGGTAGCGTCCCGAGAGGATGAGCGTGGCAATCGACTCCTGGTCAAACCCCGTGGCCTTGCGCGGCAGGCGGGTGCTGTGGCTCAGCTCCATGTTGGGTGAGTGGTAGCCCAGCCCGGCAAACTGGTAGGCGCGCAGCGATTCCCAGGTCAGCGCGGCATGGTCCGTGCCATACAGCGGGTGGCGCGCGCCGCAGTACAGCAGCATGGTTTCGGCAAACAGGTCGGCGTAGACCAGGCTTTGCGAGGTGCGGTGCGCCGGGATGATGCCCACATGGAAGCTGCCATCGATCAGCCCGCGCTCGATCGCCGGGATCGACGCCACATGCATCTGTAGGCTGACCTCGGGCGCTTGGCTGGCAAACAGCGCAATGGCGTCGCCAATGTGCGCGGCCGGGTTGCTGGCGGTCTTGTCGAACACCGCCACCTCAAGGCGCCCGCCCATGCGGCGGTGGATGTCGTCGATGCTGCTGCGAAACGCCTCCACGGCCGACAGCAGCCGCAGGGTTTCGTCGTAAACGCGCTGGCCTTCGGCCGTGAGGGCAAAACCCGCCCGACCCCGGCGGCACAGCGTGAGGCCCAGGCGGGTTTCCAGGTCTTTCATGTGGCGGCTGACGGTGCTGGTGCCGATGTTCAGCTCTAGCTCGGCGGCCGACATGCCGCCGCACTCCACCACGGCCTTGAACACCTGCAGCAGGCGCAGGTCCATGTCGCTGAGCTGGCCCAGCACGGCGCGGTGTTTGGTGGGCGGTGGGATCGCGACGCGCGACGCAGGTGGTTTCACTTGCATAAAACGTCAAGTAAACATTGATATTGAATTATTTGAGAGATTAACAGCCGGCGCAACAATGCCCTGCGTCCTGCCCTGAACCTATGGGGTGGAGCGTCTTTTTATCGCCGTCATGCACTGGAGAACCCCATGAGCTTTGCCCCCATCGACACTCCCGCAGCTGGTGCCGCTCCCCGCATGGACGCTGAGTGGCTCGACGCGCACTGGATGCCCTACACGGCCAACCGCCAGTTCAAGGCCAATCCGCGCATGATCGTGGAGGCCAGTGGCGCCTATTTCACCGACAGCGAAGGCCGCAAGATTTTTGACGGGCTCTCGGGCCTGTGGTGTTCGGGCCTGGGCCACGGCCGCCGCGAGATCGCCGAAGCCATTGGCAGGCAGGCGATGAAGCTGGACTACGCGCCCGCCTTCCAGTTTGGCCACCCGCTGTCGTTCGAGCTGGCCAACCGCGTGAAGGAGCTGACGCCTGCGGGGCTGGACTACGTGTTCTTCACCGGTTCGGGGTCTGAATCGGCCGACACCTCGCTCAAGATGGCCCGCGCCTACTGGCGCGCCAAAGGCCAGGGCACCAAGACGCGCCTCATCGGCCGCGAAAAGGGCTACCACGGCGTGAACTTTGGCGGCATCTCGGTGGGCGGCATCGTGGCCAACCGCAAGCTGTTTGGCCAGGGCGTCGAAGCCGACCACCTGCCCCACACCCAGCCGCCCGCAGGCTCGTTCCACAAGGGCATGCCCCCCACGGGCAAGGAGCTGGCCGACCGCCTCCTCGATGTAATCGCGCTGCACGACGCATCGAACATCGCGGCGGTGATCGTCGAGCCGTTCTCGGGCTCGGCCGGTGTGGTGATCCCGCCCGTGGGCTACCTGCAGCGCCTGCGCGAAATCTGCACGCAGAACAACATCCTGCTGATTTTTGACGAGGTGATCAGCGGCTTTGGCCGCTCGGGCGCGTTCACGGGAGCCGAGGCCTTTGGCGTGACGCCCGACATCCTGAACTTTGCCAAGCAGGTCACCAACGGCGCGCAGCCCCTGGGCGGCGTGGTGGCCAGCAAGGAGGTCTACGACACCTTCATGGCTGCCGGCGGCCCCGAGTACATGCTCGAATTCCCGCACGGCTACACCTACTCGGCCCACCCCGTGGCGTGCGCGGCAGGCCTTGCGGCGCTCGACATCCTGCAAAAGGAAGACATGATCGGCCGTGTGAAGGCCCTGGCGCCGTACTTCGAGCAGGCCGTGCACAGCTTGAAGGGCGCCAAGCATGTGGCCGACATCCGCAACTTCGGCCTGGCTGCTGGCTTCACCATTGCGCCGCTGCCCGGCGAACCCGCCAAACGCCCTTACGAGATCGCGATGAACTGCTGGAAGAAGGGCTTTTACGTGCGCTACGGTGGCGACACCATCCAGCTGGCGCCGCCGTTCATCAGCGAGAAGGCCGAAATCGACCGCCTGATCAACGCACTCGGTGACGCGCTGGCGGAAACGGCGTAACACACGCCTGCATCGCCCAACAATTCTCCAGCTTGCTGAAGGTTGTTTGCTATAGTAATAATAGCTATTGACGCTTTATGGGTAAGCGCTAGAGGCATTTTTCATGCGTATTGTGGCCGGTCCTGCCGAGCATCTGCCAGGCCGATGGATTTGCGCTCCCCGCAGCGCCGCTTCGATCCTTTTCGCAAACAGGTGCTTTCACCGGGCAAGCGCCCTGGCGGGTCAGGGTTTCTACCGCGCGAAGCCTACAATGCACCTCCCCCTAACAAGCTGACGGCCCGCCCGGAGCAGATCAACCGCGGACCCCGGCACTTTCTGAAAGCTGGAGACGCTTGATGCCCGAGAACACCACGGCCGATCACAACAACCTTCCCGACAAGCGCGCGCTGCTGCGCAAGGCAGCGCTGGAGTACCACGAGTTTCCCAAGCCCGGCAAGATCTCGATTGCCGCGACCAAGCAGATGGTCAACCAGCACGATCTGGCGCTGGCCTATTCGCCCGGTGTGGCCGCACCGTGCGAAGAAATCGTCAAAGACCCCAACGCCGCCTTCAAGTACACCAGCCGCGGCAACCTGGTGGGCGTGGTCACCAACGGCACCGCCGTGCTGGGCCTGGGCGACATTGGCCCGCTGGCGGGCAAGCCGGTGATGGAGGGCAAGGCGGTTCTGTTCAAGAAGTTCTCGGGCATCGATGTGTTCGACATCGAGATCAACGAGAAAGACCCTGAAAAGCTGGTTGAGATCATTGCCAGCCTGGAGCCGACCTTTGGCGGCATCAACCTCGAAGACATCAAGGCGCCCGATTGCTTTTATGTCGAGCGCAAGCTGCGCGAGCGCATGAAGATCCCGGTCTTTCACGACGACCAGCACGGCACAGCGATCACCGTGGGCGCGGCCATCCTGAACGGCCTCAAGGTGGCGGGCAAAGACCCCAAAAAGATCAAGCTCGTCACCTCGGGTGCGGGTGCCGCCGCACTGGCCTGCCTGGGCCTGCTGGTCAAGCTGGGCATTCCGCGCGAGAACATCTGGGTGACCGACCTGGCGGGCGTGGTCTACGAAGGCCGCACCGAGCTGATGGACGAGGACAAGATCCAGTTTGCGCAAAAGACCACGGCGCGCACGCTGGGCGAAGTGATTGCGGATGCCGACGTCTTCCTGGGCCTGTCGGCCGGCGGTGTGCTCAAGAAAGACATGGTGGCCAAGATGGCCGCCCGCCCGCTGATTTTTGCCCTGGCCAACCCCAACCCCGAGATCCAGCCCGAGGACGTGAAGGCCGTGCGCGATGACGCCATCATTGCCACGGGCCGCTCGGACTTCCCCAACCAGGTCAACAACGTCCTGTGCTTTCCCTACATCTTCCGGGGCGCGCTCGATTGCGGCGCCACCACCATCACGATGGAGATGGAAATCGCCGCCGTGCACGCCATCGCCGAGCTGGCCCAGGCCGAGCAGAGCGAGGTGGTGGCCGCGGCCTATGTGGGCGAGCCTCTGGCCTTCGGCCCGGAATACCTGATTCCCAAGCCGTTCGACCCGCGCCTGATGATGATGATTGCCCCGGCCGTGGCCCAGGCCGCCGCCGAAAGCGGTGTGGCGCTGCGTCCGATCGCCGACATGGACGCTTACCGCGACCATCTGCAGACCTTCGTGTACGCCTCTGGCACCACCATGAAGCCCATCTTCACCGCCGCCAAGGCTGCCGCCAAGAAGCGCGTGGCCTATGCCGAGGGCGAAGAAGAGCGCGTGCTGCGTGCCGCACAGATCGTGGTGGACGAAAAAATCGCCCGCCCTACGCTGATTGGCCGCCCGGCCATCATCGCGCAGCGCATCGAAAAGTTCGGCCTGCGACTGCAGGAAGGGCGGGACTACGACATCGTCAATGTCGAGCAGGACCACCGCTACCGCGACTTCTGGCAAACCTACCACCGCATGACCGAGCGCAAGGGCGTGACCGCCCCGATCGCCAAGATCGAAATGCGCCGTCGCCTGTCGCTGATTGGTGCCATGCTGCTGCACAAGGGCGAAGTGGATGGCCTGATTGCGGGCACCTGGGGCCACACGGCGCACCACCTGAACTACATCGAACAGGTGATTGGCAAGCGCCCCGGCGTGACCACTTTTGCCTGCATGAACGGCCTGCTGTTGCCCGACCGCCAGGTGTTTCTGGTGGACACCCACGTCAACTACGACCCCACGGCTGAGCAGCTGACCGAAATCACCATGATGGCGGCCGAGGAAATGCTGCGCTTTGGCATCAAGCCCAAGGCGGCCCTGTTGTCGCACTCCAACTTTGGTTCCAGTGACCAGCCCAGCGCCGTCAAAATGCGCCGGACGCTGGAGCTGCTGCGCGTGCAGGCGCCCTGGCTCGAAGTGGATGGCGAGATGCACGGCGACGTGGCTCTGGACGGCAAGGCGCGCGCCGCGCTCATGCCCCACAGCACCCTGGCGGGCGATGCCAACTTGCTGGTGCTGCCCAACATCGATGCGGCCAACATTTCCTACAACCTGCTCAAGACAGCGGCCGGCGGCAACATTGCCATTGGCCCCGTGCTGCTGGGTGCGGCCCAGCCGGTGCATATCCTCACGGCCAGCACCACGGTGCGGCGACTCGTCAATATGACAGCCATCACCGTGGCCGACGCCAACGCAGCACGATAAGCCTCCAACAAATAGCGTGCACTAACTCTGGTGCACCACTAATGCCCTCGGCGCCTGCCCAATCTTTGTGCAGGCGCTTGCTTTTTGGGGGGCTTTGAGCGACACTAGCCCGTTGAAATTTCGGGTTAACCCGTAGTTTCTGAAAGGTGTCGTTGATGCTCAAGGCTGTAGCCACCCAAGTGCGAAAAGCAGGGGTTTTGTGTGTTGTGGGTGTTGCGTTGGTCCTGGGCCCGGTTGCCGGACATGCCCGGAAATCTCCGTCTCACGACGGTTCCATGGCTTCCATATCCGTGGCAGAGCTGCCCCCCCAGGGACGTTCGACGTATGCGCTGATCCACCATGGAGGCCCTTTTCCGTACGACAAGGACGGAACAGTGTTTGGCAACCGTGAACGGTTGTTGCCGGCCCACCAGCGCGGCTACTACCGTGAATACACCGTCAAGACCCCCGGCGCGCGCAATCGTGGCGCCCGGCGCATTGTGTGTGGAGGCAAGCCCCGGGTGCCGGACGCCTGCTATTACACCAGCGACCACTACGCCAGTTTTCGCAGGATTGTCGAATGATGTCCGAAGTGTTGTCCGCCCGCCCCAGCCGGGGCAGTGGGCAGCCAGGCCCCTTGTTTTCCCGACCCGAAACACGCATCCTGCGGTTTTGCGGTCAGCCAGAAGTTTTTGGACCTAATAAAGAAAGAGCAACGGAGATGCAGACGCCCCTTCGTAAAGACCAGGAAACGCCACTGCGTGGCGTGCGCACCAACATCGTGCAATCCATTCGCGCTTTCCGCGTGCAGGATCTGCAAGATGCGGCAGCTTCCCTCGGTCAACATTTTTTGTATGCCAACCTGGCCCATGCCCAGTCCAAACAGGATGTGCTGGACCTGATTGCCGCGCAGTTCACCTTTCCGTCGCACTTCGGCAAGAATTTCGATGCGCTTTACGACTGCATGACCGATCCCCTGCACAAATCCGGGCCGCAGCCGGGCTTCATCGTGGTGCTCGAGCAGATTCCGGCCACGGGCAAGTTCGACAAGGAAGCGCGCGAGCAGCTGCTCGATATCTTCCGCGATGCCGCAGATTTCTGGGGCGACCGCAAGATTCCGTTCCGCTGTTTCTATTCTTTTCTGTAGCCCGTTCTGCAACCACCAGCCAAGCAGAACGGGCGAACGAGGCTAAGGAAACGGTAGCGGTCCAGGGCATTGCCATCGATCCCGAAACCGCCGAGAAGATGCCCACCGACAAACTGGTCGATATCTCGCCCATGGCATTGCGCATGAGCAGCCCGTTCAATGCGGGCTACTGGCTGACCGCCGCCTGAGCCCCGCGCCGCGCAGAAAGCGCGCGCATGAAAAACCCGCCATTCGGCGGGTTTTTTGCATCAAAACGGGCTCTGGCCCTTGTTGGGTAAGCGCTAGGCGCTATGCTTTTTGATCAAGCGACAGGGCCAGCGCCAGATATTCATGCACTGGCACTTCTTCTGCGCGGCGCTGGGTGTCAAAGATGCCGGCAAAGCCCCGGCCTTCCAGCCAGCGGCCCAGGGTGTGGCGCAGCAGTTTGCGGCGCTGGCTGAAAGCCACCTGCACCAGCTCGGACAGCAGTGCCGTGCGCACCGCCGCTGGTGCGGCATGGGGCACCATGCGCACCACGGCACTGTCCACGCGCGGCGGAGGATCAAAGCTCTCGGGTGGCACGAACAGCACGTTCTCCATGGCATAGCGCCACTGCAGCATGACCGAAAGGCGCCCGTAGTCCGAGGTGGCTGGCGACGCCACCATGCGGTCTATCACCTCTTTTTGCAGCATGAAATGCTGGTCTTCGATCACCTGCACATGCTCGAGCAGGTGGAACAGGATGGGCGTGGAGATGTTGTAAGGAAGGTTGCCGACCACCCGGATTTTGGGCACGCCCAGCGTGTGGGCCAGTTGCGTGAAATCGACCTTCAGTACGTCCGACTCTATGACATCGAGCTGCCCGTGCAGCCGCAGCCGAAAGGCCAGGTCGCGGTCGAGCTCAATCACTGTCAGGCGCCCCAGGCGCTCTACCAGCGGCTGGGTGAGGGCGGCCAGGCCAGGGCCAATTTCCACCATCGGCTGGCCGGGCAGCGGCGCGATGGCGCTCACGATGGATTCGATGATGCCGCCGTCCGCCAAAAAATGCTGGCCGAAGCGCTTGCGGGCAATGTGTTTCATGCAGTGGCCATCTTCACTGCGGTGCTTCGCGGTATTCGACGTAGGCCCGGCCCCGCAACTCCTGCATCCAAGTGGTGAGGGCTTCCTCGACCTTCTTTTCGCGCACCGTGTCGCGTGCCATGTCCCGCTGCTCACGCTGGGTGAGCTTGGCCTCGCGGCGCTCGACCAGCTGGATCAGGTGCACGCCAAAACGCGAAACCAGGGGCTCGCTGATGTCGCCGGGCTTGAGTGCATTCAGGGCCTGCTCGAACTCGGGCACGTAGCGGCCCGGATTGGCCCAGCCCAGATCGCCGCCCTGTTTGGCGCTGCCATCCTGTGAGTGCTCGCGCGCCAATTCGGCAAAGTCTGCCTGGCCCGCGACGATGCGGCGCCGGTAATCGGCCAGCCGCGCTGCGGCGGCGCTTTCGGTGAGCTGGGGCCCCGTGCGCAGCAGGATGTGGCGCACGTGGTTTTGGGTGACCAGGGTGGGAATGCCGGTGGTGGACTTGTCTGCCAGCTTGAGCACATGGAAACCCGCCCCGGACCGCACGGGCCCGGCGATGCCGCCCACGGGCAGCTGCGTCGTGGCGCTGACAAACAATTCGGGGTAGCGGTCGGCCGGGCGCATGCCCAGCAGCCCGCCTGCCGTTTTGGCCTCGGGGGCGTCCGAGAACTCGGCGGCCACCGCGGCGAAATCCTCTCCGGCACGCACCTTGTCGGCGGCGCGCTGGGCGCGGGCCTGGCGCTCGGCCACCTGGGCAGGGCTGGCGTTTTCGGGCACCGCCACCAGAATGTGGCCCAGGTTGATGTCGAGACGGGAGGCATCGGCACCCGATTGCTGCTCGCGCAGGTACTGGTCCACGTCCAGATCGCTCACGCGCACCCGGGACTGCACGTCGCGCTCGCGCAGGCGCTGCAGCAGCAGCTGGTTGCGCAACTCTTCGCGAAAGCGCTCCTTGCTGATGCCGTCGGCGGCCAGCCGGCGGTGCATCTCGGCCAGGCTCACGTTGTTTTGCTTGGCCACGCTCTCCTCGGCCTGGCCCACGGCAAAGTCGTCCACCTTCATGCCGACTTCGCGGGCCAGTTGCAGCTGGATTTTTTCCAGGATCAGCCGCTCCAGCACCTCGCGCGCCAGCACGTCTGCGGGCGGCAGGGCAGCGCCCTGCTGGGCCATCTGCTGTGCGATACGCGTTGCCCGGGCCCGTACCTCGTTGTTGGTGACGGGCTCTGAGTTGACCACCGCCACGATGAAATCGGCTTGGCGCAGTGCCGTGCTGGCGCCAGATGCGGGCAGGGTGAACGAAGGCGCCGCAGGCGACATGCGCGAGAGGCCAGTGCCTGCAGCCCCCGAGGGGCGCAGACCCTGCGCCGCAGCGCCCTGGGTCAAGAAAGATGCCAGGCACGCCAGGCCCAAAGCAATTGCACGGTGGTTCATGGTGTCAGGTCAGTCATAGTTGCTGAAGCGGCTGGGGGTGCTGACCTGCTCGCGCAGGTATTGGTAGCGCGGCACATTCCGCCTCAAGGTTTCCAGGGGGCTTGCGCCCAGGCTCAGGCGCGAGAAGCCCACAAATTCGATCTGGAACAGCAGCCGCGTGTTGGAGGTGGTCACGCTGCTTTGCAGGCGCTCCAGCACCACGCGGCCAATCCAGCAGCAGCTGTCGTATTCAAAGCCCACCACGGTATCGACGAGCTTGCGGTCCTGCAGGCTGTAGTTCAGGCGGCCCACGGTGTACCAGCGGCCGCTGCCTTTGCCCTGGCCTTGGGCGCGCTCGGGGCCGCGGTCTGCGCCCTGGCCGCCCCACAAGGCCGCCAGCGGCCACTGCCAGCCCACGTCGATTTGCTCGCTGGTGCCGCGCTGCAGCCGGTAGACCGCGTTCACGGTGCGGTAGTTGCCCGGGCTGTAGCGCGCACCCACGGTGGAGCGGATGGAGCGCTGCGTCTTGGGGTTGTATTGCACGGTGGAGTCAAAGCCCCACTGCGGTGCCCAGTTGATGCCCGCGCCCAGCAGCACATCGGACAGGCGCTCGCTGACCGGTGCACCACCCGGCAGGGTCACGTTCTGGTCGGAGAACCGCAGGCGCTGGGCGATGCCCAGGCGCAAGGCCTCTGCGCCGGTGTCGGGATTGAGAAAACGCGTGGTCACGCCCAGGGTGAGCAGGTTGTTGTCGGCCAGGCGGTCATTGCCGACATAGGGGTTCTCGGTGTAAATGGTGCCAAAGTTGAAGTCGGTAGCCCCGGTGTCATACAGCGGCAGGCGGCTCTGGTCGCGAAAGGGCGTGTAGGTGTAGAAAGCGCGGGGCTCCAGCGTCTGCGTGAAGGCGCGCCCCAACAAACGTGCATCGCGCTCGAACACCAGCCCGCTGTCCAGGCTGAAGGTGGGCAGGGTGCGGCTGGCCGAGCGCTCCCCGCTGACCAAAGGGTTGTCGAACTGGTATTGCGTGGCGTGCAGCTGCAGCTTGGGGATGACGAAGCCCCCCGGCGCCAGAAAGGGGCGGCTCAGCTGGGCCTGCACAAAGCTGCGCTGGCCGTCGGCCGGGTTGGGCAGCGCACGGTCCGCCTCGAAGCGGGTGGTGTCGGCCACCATGCTGAAATCCAGGCCCCGCCCCAGATCCTGGGGCGTGTAGCGCCACAGCAGCTGGGGCATGAGGTTGTAGGGCGGCACGATGGGTGACGCCACATCCTGCAGGGCCTGCCACTTGAGCGTGCGCACCTGGGCCGACATGTTGCCGCCCGCCCACGACGCCGTCGCGTCGCTGGGCAGCAGGCGCTGGCGCAGCGGCAGCGCGGCGCGCCCGAAGTCGCGCCAGTAGTTGTCGTCACTCACCCGGTTGAGGTTGAGGTTCAGGCCCACACCGCCCATGGGGGTGCTGATCATCCCCTGGTGCTGCGCCGAATACCCCCAGCGCACGCGGTCGCGCTGGCTGTCGGTGGGCATCAGGCTGGCGTCCACTTGGCCCTGGTAGTTGGTTTCGAGGTAGCGGAACTCGCCCCCGACTTCAATGCCCCGCTTGGCCATGATGGCGCCGCGCAGTGTGGCGTCCCGGTTGGGGGCGATGTTCCAGTAGTAGGGCTGGATGTATTCGAGGCCATTGCGGCTGTCCAGGCCCACCGTGGGCGGCAGCAACCCGGACTTGCGCTTGTCCGACAGCGGAAACGTGATGTGCGGGATGGGCAGCACCGACACGCCCTTGAACTCCAGCACGGCACCTTCGGCAGTGCCTACTTCTTCGACGTTGTCCAGGCGGATGGACTGGGCGCGCAGCACCCAGTCGGGTTCCCAGCTGGCGGAGTCGTCGCGCTGGCAGGTGGTGTAGGTGGCGTTGTGCACCACGGCGCGGTCGCGGTCCAGAAAATCCACCCGCGTGGCATCGCCATGGGCACCGGTCTGCAGGAAGCGGTAACGCGCGTCGCTGAAAAACCCCTTGAACGCATCCACATGCAGCGCCAGCTCCGAGCCGTCATAGGTGTTGCCGGCCCGGTTGATGTGCACCTGCCCCTGCGCCTGGGCCAGATCGTCGGGCACGGTGTACTCCAGCCGATCGGCACGGATCACGGTATCCCCGCGGCGCAGTTCGGCATTGCCGTCGATCACCGCCTTCACATCGGGCTGGCCGGTGATGCGGTCTCCCGACACAAACACCGGCAGCTGGGGGCGCACCTCTGCCGGCAGGGTCTCTTGCAGTTGCGGGCTGCGGCGCAGTGCGGGCGGGGCATCCCACGCGCTCTGTGCATCGGCCTGCGCCAGTGCAACCAGCGGCACGCCGCACCACGCCAGCGCCACGGCATACGCCAGAGGGTGCAACCCCGGCCGACGGGCGCGCGCAGCGGCTTGCGGCAACGGCCGGGAAAGGGGGTGAGATTTCTGCACGAAAGGGGGCTGGCAGCGGGGCACGTCGGGCAATATGGACAGGGCTTTGGAAACGGCCCGCGCCAGGCAGGGCGGGTTTGTAAAATGGGATTATCCATGAGCCACCCCTCCTCCCCCCCAACGCCCCTTGCCGCGGCATCGCCCGCTCCCGCCAGCCCCGTCAGCTGGCCCGATGCGGCCCGGCAAGCCGCGTTCGAACAATGGCTCGCGCCGCTGGTGCAAAGCCACCAGCTGCTGCCCGCCAGCCTGCGCCCGGCCTCGGCCGACGCCAGCTTTCGCCGCTACCTGCGCATCGACAGCGCGGCCGGCGCCAGCTGCATCGTGATGGATGCGCCGCCCGACAAGGAAAACTGCCGCCCCTTTGTGCAGGTGCAAGCGCTGATGGCAGCTGCCGGCCTGAACGTGCCACACATCCTGGCCTGGGACGAACCCGGCGGCTTCATGCTGCTGAGCGATCTGGGCAACACCACGCTGATCGAGTTGCTCACTCCCGAAAACCCCCAGGCCGCGCTGGGCTGGTATCTGCAGGCCACCGATGTGCTGCTCGATTGGCAAAAGGCCTCGAAGCCGGGCGTGCTGCCCGCCTATGACGAAGCCCTGCTGCGCCGCGAACTGGCGCTGTTCCCTGACTGGTATCTGGGCCAGCACCGCGGCATCACGCTCGATGGCAAGCAGCAGGCCACGCTGGCCAGAGCCTTCGATGCCATCGTGGCCCACAACCTGGCGGCTCCCAACGTGTTCGTCCACCGCGATTTCATGACGCGGAACCTGATGGCCCCCACGCTCCCCGCTGCGCGTGGTTCGCTGCCCCCCGGGGGGGCGCTCGCCGCCTTGGGGCGGCCCGGCGGCGGCTCGGATGGCGCTGCCGATGCGCCCCTGGGCGTGCTGGACTTCCAGGACGCCGTATACGGCCCCATCACCTACGACATTGCCAGCCTGCTGCGCGACGCCTTCATCAGCTGGGAAGAAGAATTCATCATCGACGTGACCGTGCGCTACTGGGAAAAGGCGCGCAAGGCCGGCCTGCTGGGCGCGCACAGCGCCAGCGGCTGGGGCGACGACTTTGGCGAGTTTTACCGCGCCGTCGAATGGATGGGGCTGCAGCGCCACCTCAAGGTGGCCGGCATCTTTGCCCGCCTCACGCTGCGCGACGGCAAGCCCAAATACCTGGCCGATGCGCCGCGCTTCATGGGCTACATCCGCGCCACGGCCCACCGCTACCGGCAGCTCGGGCCGCTGCTCAAGATGCTGGACCAGATCGAAGGCACCGAACCCGTCACGGGTTTTGCCTATGGCCGCATGTAGAAGCTGAAATCGGTTCCATTGCTCAATATTGAGTCAAAACAGCCATTGGCCCTTATAAATAAAGCGCTAATAGCTATATTAAAGATAGCAAATGCCCCGTTTTCATTGCCCGGCGCCCCTGGCCACCGGGGCCGAGATTGATCTGCCCCCCGGCGCCGCGCGCCATGTGCAGGTGCTGCGCCTGCAACCGGGCGACGGCATCACGCTGTTCCATGGCGGCCAGGGTGCGGACAGCCCCGGGGGCGAGTTCGATGCCACCGTGCTGCGCATGGGCCGCAGCGATGTGCGCGTGCAGGTGGGCGCCCACCACGCCATCGAGCGCGAAGCCCCGCGCGCCGTGCACCTGCTGGCGGGCATCACCGCCAACGAGCGCATGGACTGGCTGGTAGAAAAAGCCACCGAGCTGGGTGTGGCCAGCATCACGCCGCTGGTGGCCGAGCGCAGCGTGCTCAAGCTCAAGGGCGAGCGTGCCGAGAAAAAACTGGCCCACTGGCAGGCCGTGGCCGTGGCAGCGTGCGAGCAGTGCGGGCGCAACCGCGTGCCCGTGGTGCATGACGCGGTGGACCTGGCCGGCTGGGTGCGCGCCCAAGCCCCATTGCAAGCACAGGGCACACGGCTGCTGCTGTCACTGCGCACCGGCACACAAGCGCTGCGCATGGCGGCGGCGGGTGGCGGCGGGCTGATTTTTCTTTCGGGCCCCGAGGGCGGGCTGAGCAGCACCGAGGAAGACCTGGCCCTTGCGCACGGTTTTGCACCCGTCACCCTGGGGCCCCGCGTGCTGCGCGCCGAGACCGCGCCGCTGGCCGCTCTGGCGGCGCTCACGCTGCAATAGCTGCCGCAGCCGCGCCGCGCGCGCTACATGCCGTAGTCGCGCTCCACGCGGGCAATGCGCGTCTTGAAGCCTGCGTACCACTGCGCCCGGCCCAGGCGCTGGGCGTCCTGGTGCTCGGCATTCGCTTTCCAGGCGGCGATGGAGGCGAGGTCCGCCCAGTACGACACCGTGATGCCCAGGCCCTCGCGCGCCGACTCCACGCCCAGAAAGCCGGGTTGCTGCGCGGCCAGCTCCACCATGCGCTCGGCCATGGCGCCATAACCCTGGTCGCCCTCGGTGCGCAGGCTGGTGAAAATCACCGCGTAATACGGCGGCGCGGGGGTGTGGGCGAAGCTGTCCACCTCATCGTCCCATCGGCACGGGCTTGATCGTGCCGCAGTTGTCCGACAGCCACTTGCCGGACTGCGCCATGTCAATCTGCTCGGGCTTGCCCTCGTTTTCGGTCTTGATCTTGAATTGACCCGTGTAGGCCGTGGGGCCCTGCATGCTGACCGTGCCATCGCCACTGGACGGCGGCTGGCCCTGGCCGCCCTTGCAGCTGAAGGCGACTTTCATGGTGCTGGCGTTGATGCGCTGCACCTTTTGCGTGCAACCCTCCTGCTGCGGAACGGTGTCCATATCGGCCTGCTCCTGGGTGACGCAGACCTTTACCGTCTGGCCCTTGGGCCCCATGCCCACGCCCTGCTGGGCCATCATCTGTTCCATCTGCTTGCGCTGCGCGGGCGGCATGCTGGCCAGGGACTTCTGCATCTCGGCCATGGCGGCTTCCATCTGCCCACTCTGGCTTTTCATCGTCATGCTGTGTTCCCACAGCCCGGGGCGCATTTTTTGCGGCTGGGCGTGGGCCAGGCCCATGGCGCTGGGCAGCAGCACGGCAGTGGTGACGGCGATGGCAAATAGGTGCATGGCAAGGCTCTCCGGGCGGGATGACGAAAGACCCACAGTATCCCTGAGAGCCTGTTCATGATCTTTTCATGGAGCCCGTTGCCCCGCCCAGGTGGTGGCTGCAAGGCGCACACCGCAGCCGGGCTGGTGGCCCGGCGAGGATTTGCAACGCCGCAGACGCCGCCTGGGCGGGGCAACCCTTCGGGCAAGGCAGCAAAACGCCGCACTCCGCGTTGCCCGCCTTGTCCAGGCCACCAGCATGGCCTGCGGCGCGCGCCTTGATTGCGGCGTTTTGCTGCCTTGCGGGCTCCATGAAAAGATCATGAACAGGCTCTAAGCCGCGCAGGGCTGCCAAGGGCCCGTGCGCGGGCGCGCAGCGGTTGCAGCAACCGGATGTGCTGGCGGGCTGCGCTCAGGCGCTCAGGTGGGGCGGCGCACGTAGCTGCTCAGGCGTGGTGAACCATGCGGCCGAAGCGCCCAGGCCCGCACGCGCCTGGGCCAGCTCGTGCCGCGCCACGGTGCGCAGGTGCACCTCGTCGGGCCCGTCCATCAGGCGCAGGGCGCGGCCCCAGGTCCACAAGGAGGCCAGCGGCGTGTCGGGCGACAGGCCCATGGCGCCAAAGATCTGCATGGCGCGGTCCACCACGCGCTGCTGCAGGCGCGCGGCCACCACCTTGATGGCGGCGACCTGGGCACGCACCTGCCGGGCATCTGCCCCATCGGCTGATTCGCCCTGGTCCAGCAACCAGGCCGCCTGCAACACCAGCAGGCGCGCCTGGTCGATCTCGATGCGCGACTCGGCTATCCACTCCTGCACATTGGCCTGCTCGGCCAGCGGTTTGCCAAAGGCGGTGCGCTCCAGCGCGCGCTCGGTGGCCAGGGAGAGGGCCAGCTCGCACTGGCCGATGGTGCGCATGCAGTGGTGCACCCGCCCCGGCCCCAGGCGTGCCTGCGCCATGGCAAAACCGGTGCCCCAGTCGCCCAGCAGCTGGCCGGCGGGTACGCGCACACCCTGCAGCAAGATCTCGCAATGCCCCTCGGGCGCATGCTGGTGCAGCACGCTGATGTTGCGCACGATCTGCACGCCCGGTGCATCCGCGGGCACCAGCACCATGCTGTGGCGGTGGTGGCTGTCGGCCCCATCCGCATCGGCGTTGCGGCACAGCACGATGAGCAGCCGGCAATGCGGGTGCGCCGCGCCGGTGATGAACCACTTGCGGCCGCTGATCACCAGGTCGTCACCATCACGCCGCACCGTGGTCTGCAGGTTGGTCGGGTCGGACGAGGCCACGTCCGGCTCGCTCATGGCAAAGGCCGAGCGCATGCG
Organism: Acidovorax sp. JHL-3; assembly: GCF_000526295.1. NCBI lineage: Bacteria > Pseudomonadati > Pseudomonadota > Betaproteobacteria > Burkholderiales > Comamonadaceae > Acidovorax > Acidovorax sp. JHL-3. The sequence goes on along the minus strand of NZ_JAFU01000001.1, from coordinate 726,489 downwards.
CCCCTCCAGCAGCGGCGCGAGCCATGCGGTGCGCTGTGCGGGCGTGGCAAAGCGGTGTAGCAGCTCGATGTTGCCGGTGTCGGGCGCGTGGCAGTTGAACACCTCGGCCGCCCAGGGCAGGCGGCCCATGGTTTCGGCCAGCGGCGCGTAGTCCAGATTGGACAGGCGCGTGCCGGGCTCGTCGGGCTGCAGCGTGGGCAAAAACAGGTTCCACAGTCCTTCCTCGCGCGCCAGGGCCTTGAGGTCTTGCAGAAACGGCGGCGGGTAGTCGCCCGCCTGCACCGCTGCGTGCCAGGCCGCGTTGTAGGGCAGCAGGTAGCGGTCCATGAACGCCAAGAGGCGCTCGCGCAGTTGCCGGGCCAGGGGAGAAGGTGCGAAGTCCATGCAGGCATTGTGAAAACCCGCGCGGCCCGTGTCACAACGCAGGCGACATGGGGCTTGATGCACGTCACGGTTTCACGCTGGAAACGGATGCAGAACCGGCTGCAGAAGCGGGTGTGGAAACGGCTGCGAAAAGGGCCCAGAAACAGGCTTCGCTCAAACCGCTTCGCTTTTCATAGCTGTCAGCGCACATCGGACAAGCGCCAGAGGCCTTTTTGACTCAAACTGCCGCGCACGCAGGTACCATGCCCCGATGAGTACCCATTACGAAACCCTGCAGCAAGCCGACACCTACCGCGAGGCGTTTGCGGTGGAGCCCCCAGCGGCCCTGGGCGAGCGCCACCTGTGGCCGCGCAAGCCAGGCTTTTTTATCGTGCATGAAGCCACGGCGGCGGCCATGGCCAATCCCTCGGCGCAGCCTGCGCAGCCGTCACAGCCGCCACAAACGCCCCCCGCGCCACAGACCGATCTGCCAGCGCCACCGGCGGATGCGGGCACCGAAGCCACCAGCGAAGCACCCGCGCGCCCTGCGCAGCAGCGCGTGCTGGTGCCCGCGCAGTGGGGCCTGGTGCCGCACTGGGTCAAGTCGGCGTCCGACGCCAAGCTGCGCGCGCCCAAGCTGGTCAACGCCAAGTCGGATACCGCCTCCACCGGCACGCCGTTTCGTGATGCGTGGCTCAACGGCCAGCGCTGCATCGTGCCCATGACCGCGTTTTACGAAGACGACCTGCGCAGCGGCAAGGCCGTGCCCACCCGCGTGGCCCGCGTCGACGGCAAGCCCATGGGCGTGGCGGGCCTGTGGGCGCGCTGGCAAGGGGCCGACGGCGAAGTCATCATCAGCTATTGCCTGCTCACGGTGAACGCCAACAACCACGCGCTGTTGCACCGCTATGGTCAGCCGGGCAGCGAAAAGAGCATGCCCGCCATCCTGAACGAAGGCGCCTACGACGCCTGGCTGACGGCGCGCCCCGACAAGGCCAAGGAATTCATGCGCCAGTACGCGGCCCAGTGGCTGCTGGCCAACCCCGTGGAAAAGAAGGCCGACAAGGTGCCCAAGGGGTTGCTGGGCTGAGCACGGGCTGGACAGGGGCCCGAGGACCGGGTGGACCCGGTCGACCAAGGTGCGATGGCCGCACGAACGCCATCGAAGCCACCGGGCCTTTCACGCCTGTCAAAAGCGCAAGGCCAGGCTTGCAAAGGCTGAAAAGCGGAACGGCACGTTGCGATGCCTTACTCGGCCCGCGCCAGCCCCGCCAGACGGTGCACAAGCCAGCGCTGAAAAGCCAGGCCGGCTGCGGATCGGCTGCGCAAGGGGATGGTGTACATGGTGGGTTCCTCGCGTTTTTGGTGTTGAACGGGTGTGCGCTGTTCAGGCGCCTTGCAGTGCCGCAGCCTCGGCTGCATTGCGGCGAGCGGCCCGCTCCCAGGCCTTTTCATGGAAGAAAAAGGCCACGGCCTGCACCGTAGGCTCCAGCAGGCTCAGCGTGAGCGATGCCCACAGGTTGCCCGTGACGGCATAGGCCACCAGCGCGGCCACACAGATGTGGATGAGGTAGTAGCTGCCCGTTTTCATCAGCATGGTCTTGTTTTTTTGAGCGGTGCGGCGGATGAGGGACATGGCGGACTCCTTGGCTTCAACAGGGCCCGCAGTGAAATGCAGGCACAGTCAAATGGTAGTCATTCTCAATATCGGAGGCCAATTGATCGTGCCTAAACCGGGGATAGCCGCGGTCAAGATGCGCCACATCGCCCGAAGAAGCCGCTTTCGCCTTCACAGCCCGTTGCTATGATGGCCGCTCTTTTCTCCAACCCCTCACCGCACCCGGGAGCACCGCATGGCCCTCATGGACTTCATCAAGAAACAGTTCATTGACATCCTTGAGTGGACCGAGGACGGCGACGGCACCCTGGCCTGGCGCTACCCGATGGCGGGGATGGAAATCCAGAACGGCGGCACGCTGGTGGTGCGCGAGTCGCAGATGGCGGTGTTCGTCAACGAAGGCCAGGTGGCCGACGTGTTCGGCCCCGGCACCCACAAGCTGACCACGCAGACCCTGCCGGTGCTCACGTATTTGAAGAACTGGGACAAGCTGTTCCAGTCGCCCTTCAAGAGCGACGTGTACTTCTTCAGCACGCGCCAGCAGATCGACCAGAAATGGGGCACGCCCCAGCCCATCACCATCCGCGACAAGGACTTTGGCGCGGTGCGCCTGCGCGCGTTCGGCAACTACGCCTATCGCATCGCCGACCCCAAGCTGTTCCACACCGAAATCTCGGGCACGCGCGAGTCCTACCCCGTGGCCGACCTCGAAGGCCAGCTGCGCGGCATGGTGCTGCAGAACATCAGCAACGCCATTGCGGGCAGCGGCCTGCCGTTTCTGGATCTGGCCGCCAACCAGGTGATGTTTGCCGACGCGCTGGCCAAGGAACTCGCCCCGCACTTTGCCAAGATCGGCCTGGTGATCGAGAGCCTGACGGTGCAGAACGTCTCGCTGCCCGAAGAGCTGCAGAAGATCCTCGACCAGAAGATCGGCATGGGCATGGTCGGCAACGACATGGGCAAGTTCATGCAATACCAGACGGCGCAGGCCATTCCCAAATTCGCCGAAGGCGCGGGCAGTGGCGGTGGCGGCATTGCCGGTGACGCCATGGGCCTGGGCGCCGGCGTGGCGCTGGGCCAGGTGCTGGCGCAGAACCTGCAGGCCGGCCTGCAGGGCGGCGGTGCGCAGGCCGCCCCCGCAGCGGCCGCGCCCGCGGGCGTGCGCCCCGACGAAGTGATGGCCACGCTCGAGAAGCTGGGCGAGCTCAAATCCAAGGGCATCCTGACCCAGGAAGAGTTCGACGCCAAGAAGGCCGAGCTGCTGAAGAAGCTGGTCTGAGCCCGGTCACTATAAAAACAATAGCTGCCTGCGCTGGAGGGATAAGCGCTAGAGGCCAAAAAGGCTTCAGAACCGCGTAGCGCGGCGCAGGCACCCGCCCCCACGATGGCCACCGACCCCACACAGCGCTATTACCGCGCGCCCTGCCCGGGCTGCGGCGCGCCGGTTGAATTTCGCAGCGCGCAGTCCACCCACGCCGTCTGCGGCTACTGCCAGAGCACCGTGGTGCGCAGCGGCGAGGTGCTCACGCGCCTGGGCAAGATGGCCGAGCTGTTCGACGACCACAGCCCGTTGCAGCTCATGGCCAGCGGGCGCATCCAGCTCGATGGCAAGGACGTTCCCTTCACGCTGATTGGCCGCCTGCAATACAAGGGCGACGCGGGCGTGTGGACCGAATGGGCCGCCTTTTTGCAAGACGGCACCCTGGCCACGCTCGGCGAAGACAACGGTGCCTACGTCTTCACCCGGCCCATCGACCCGGGCCGCGAGATGCCCACGCCCGAGCGCTTTCGCATCGGCACCACCACCGCCATCAACGGCAAGCCCTACAGCGTGGCCTACACCGGCCAGGCGCAGCTGATATCGGCCCAGGGCGAGCTGCCCAAGCTGCCGCCGCTGGGCCAGCCCTTCGGCATGGTGGAGCTGCGCAGTGCCGACGGCGAAGTGGTCAGTATTGACTACGGCCACACCCCGCCCAGCGTGGAGCGCGGCCGCGCCGTGCTGCTCGAAGACCTGCAGCTGCAGGGCCTGAAGGACGAATCGGCCAAGGACGAAAAAGGCCGCCAGTTCAACTGCCCGCACTGCGGCGCGCCGGTGCAGGTGCAGCTTGCCACCACCAAAAGCCTCACCTGCGGCTCGTGCGCCAGCATCATCGACCTCAGCAGCGGCGTGGGTGGCGAGCTGCGCTCGGCCGAGCAGGACGAACCGGTGCGCCCCATCATCCCGCTGGGCACCAAGGGCCAGCTGCAGGGCGTGCACTGGCAGGTGGTGGGCTTTCAGCACCGCATGGGCGTGGAGCCCGGCGACGACGAACACTTCGGCTGGAGCGAATACCTGCTCTACAACCAGAAGCGCGGCTTCGCCTTTCTGGTCGATTCGGAAGAAGGCTGGAGCATGGTGCGCCCCACCACGGGCGCGCCGCAGCTGGCATCCAATGGCCGCAGCGCCACCTACATGGGCACCCAATACGAGCTCAAGTACACCTACGAGGCCGAAACCACCTACGTGCTGGGCGAGTTTTACTGGCAGGTCACGCGCGGGCAGAAAACCAGCAACCGCGACTTTGCCAGCGCCAAAGGGCTGCTGTCGATGGAGCAAAGCCGCAATGAGATCACCTGGTCCGCGGGTGACAAGCTGTCCAGCGACACCGTGGTCAAGGCATTCAGGCTGGAAGACAAAAAAGACGTGTTGCAGCGCGACGACCCCGGCCCCTTCGTGGCCGCCAAGGGCGTGGGCTGCGGCACCGTCATCCTGATTGCCTTCGTCCTCCTGATCCTGCTCATCATCCTGAGCGACTGCTCGGGCTCATCGGGCGGCAGTTACCGCAGTTCGGGCGGCTCGTTCGGGGGCTACTCCTCCGGCGGCAGCCACAAATGACATTTCAAGGAGAAACACACCATGATGGGAATCGAATGGCTCCGGCCCGCAGCCTTCCTCGGGTCCATGCTTTATGCGCTGATCGGCGTGGTCATCTTCTGGCTGTGCTTCGTCCTGGTCGACAAGATCACGCCGTACGACCTGTGGCGCGAAATCGTTGAAAAGCAGAACAAGGCCCTGGCCATGGTGGTGGCCGCGATGTGCCTCGGGATCAGCATCATCGTGGCGGCGGCGATTCATTGATGGGACACCCCCCTGAGCGGCTTCGCCGCTTCCCCCCGCTCTCGCAGCGCAGTGCGCTGGGGGCAAGGGGATGCCACCAGCGCCCGGAGTGCGACATGCTGGCGGCCCTTGCGCGGTGCCCACTGGCCACGGCCGCGCCCATTGCATGCGCCCTCCCATGAAGGACACCGACACCCCCACCGGCCCCCGCCCCATCGAAGTCGCCCTGCTCGCCAGCGTGTTCGTGGTGGCGGCTTGCGGGCTGCTGTACGAGCTGGCGGCGGGAGCGATCGCCTCCTATGTGCTGGGCGACTCGGTGCTGCAGTTCAGCACCATCATCGGCACCTACCTGTTTGCCATGGGCGTGGGCTCGTGGCTGTCGCGCTATTTCGAGCGGCAGCTGCCCGCGCATTTTTTGCGCATCGAGCTCTTGGTGGCGCTGGTTGGCGGGGCACTTCCGGCCACGCTGTTTCTGGCCAATGCGTACACGCCCGGCGCGTTCCGGTTTCTGCTGTACGGCATGGTGTTCATGGTGGGGACGCTGGTGGGCCTGGAGATTCCGCTGGTCATGCGCATCTTGAAGCGCAATGTGGCGCTGAAAGACCTGGTCTCGCAGGTGCTCACGTTCGACTACCTGGGCGCGCTGGCGGTGTCGATGGCGTTTCCGCTGCTGCTGGTGCCGCACCTGGGGCTGATCCGCACGGGGCTGCTGTTTGGCCTGATGAACGCGGTTGTGGCGCTGTGGGCCGTGTGGCTGTTCCGGCACGAGCTGCGACGCCTCAAAGCCCATGCCGCAGCCTGCGTGATGGTGCTGGGCATTCTGCTGGCGGCCCTGGCGGGGGCCGAGCACATCACCAGTTTTGCCGAAGACAAGTTTTATCAAGACCGCATCGTGTTCAGCACCGCATCACCCTACCAGCGCATCGTGGTGACGCAGGGGCGGGCGGGACACCGGCTGTACCTCAATGGCAACCTGCAGTTTGCGCAGGCCGATGAGTACCGCTACCACGAAGCCCTGGTGCACCCCGCCATGGCGGCGCACGGCGCTCCCAGGCGCGTGGCGGTGCTCGGCGGGGGCGACGGCATGGCGGTGCGCGAAATCCTCAAATACCCCTTGGTCGAATCCGTCACGCTGGTGGAGCTGGACCCGGCGATGACGACCATCTTCACTGACAACCCCACGCTCGCAGCCCTGAACGGCCACGCGCTGCGCAACCCCAAGGTGAAGATCGTCAACACCGACGCCTTTGGTTGGCTGCAGCAGGGCGCTGACACTTTTGATGTCATCGTGGTGGACTTCCCCGATCCCACCAATTTTTCCATCGGCAAGCTCTACACCAACAGCTTCTATGCCCTGCTGGACAAGCGCCTGGCCGCCAGCGGCTACGCGGTGGTGCAGACCACCTCGCCCCTGGTGGCGCGGCAAAGCTACTGGACGGTAGCGCAGACCATCGAATCCATCGGTCTCTCGACAGCGCCGTACCACGCGCATGTGCCCAGCTTTGGCGAGTGGGGCTTCATCATCGCCAGCCGAAGGCCCTGGCGCCTGCCCGATGCACTGCCTGGCGACTTGCGGTTTCTGAGTGCCGACACGCTGCCGCTGCTGTTCGACTTTCCGCTCGACATGGCGCGCGTGCCTGCCGAGGTGAACCGGCTGTCGAACCAGGCGCTGGTGCACACGTACGAGCGTGAGTGGGGAAAGCACTAGATGCGACACCCCCCTGAGCCGCTTCGCGTCTTCCCCCCGCTCTCGCAGCGCTGCGCGCAGCGGGCAGGGGGACGCCCCCAGCGCGGCGGGGCGGCCCTTGCGCGGGGGCCGCTGGTTTGGGCCGCGCCGGTTTCATGCGTCGCGGGTGGTGCGTACACGCCGCAAGGCTGAAGCCATGCAGCGCCGCCATTTCCTTGCCACTGCCGCAGCCAGCGTCCTCGCGGGGTGCCATGACGCGCCGCGCACGCTCGAAGGCGGTTTCGCCGGCATCGACATGGAGCGTGGCCACCAGCTGCGTGATCTGCTCAAGGCTGGCACCCTGCCCACCCCCGGCGTGGTGCGCCGCGCGCAGGTCCTCATCGCGGGGGGCGGCGTGGCGGGGCTGGCCGCCGCGCGCTCGCTGCGACTGGCGGGTGTGGAAGACTTTGCGCTGCTGGAGCTGGAGGATGCGCCCGGTGGCAACAGCCGGGGCGGCCAGGTGGCCGGCATCGCCTGCCCGCTGGGCGCGCACTACCTGCCCGTGCCCGGCGACGACGCGCGCGAGGTGCAGGACCTGCTCGAAGAACTGGGCCTGCGCCAGCGCGTGGCCGGGCGCTGGCAATATGACGAGCGCCACCTGTGCCACAGCCCGCAGGAGCGCCTGTTTTTAGAGGGCGAATGGCAAGAGGGCCTGCTGCCCGTGCAGGGGGTGGGCGAGGCCACGCTGGCGCAATACCGGCGCTTTGCCGAGCGGGTGCAGGCGCTGGGCAAGGCCGCGCGCTTCACCATGCCCATGCTCAAGTCTTTTGATGCAAAACGACCGCTGGCACCCGCCCATCAAGCGCTGGATGCCATGACTTTTGCTGCGTGGCTGGACCAGGAAGGGCTGGATGACCCGCGCCTGCGCTGGTACCTCGACTACTGCTGCCGCGACGACTACGGCGCGGGCACGGCGCGCGTGTCGGCCTGGGCCGGCATCCACTATTTCGCCAGCCGCCACGGCTTTCATGCGCCGGGCGATGCCGCCGCCGAAGACCGCGAGAGCGTGCTCACCTGGTCCGAGGGCAACGGCTGGCTCACCCAGCGCCTGGCTGCGCCGCTGCACGACGGCGGCCAGTTGCGCACGGCCTGCAGCGTGCTGCGCATCACCGAGGGCCGCCACGGCGTGGAGGTGGACGCCTTCAACCACGCCACCGACAGCGTGGAGCGCTGGCAGGCGCAGCGCTGCATCGTGGCGCTGCCGGTGTTCATGGCCGCACGCGTGGTGCAGAGCCCGCCCGCCTTTTTGCGCGAGGCCGCGCAGCGCCTGTCGTGGGCGCCCTGGCTGGTGGCCAATATCCACATCGATGCACCGCTGGCCGACCGCCCCGGTGCCGCGCCCGCGTGGGACAACGTGCTCTATAACGACGCCAACCCCGGCGGGCTGGGCTATGTGGATGCGGGCCACCAGCGCCTGGACCTGCGCGCCGTGCTTGCCGGCCCCACCGTGCTCAGCTACTACCAGGCCCTGGGCGACGTGCCGCAGGGCCGCGAGCAACTGGCCACCCAGCCCTGGGTGCACTGGGCCTATGCCACCCTCGCCGCTTTGAGCGGGCCCCACCCCGACCTGCCGCGCCGCGCCACGCGCGTGGATATCACCCGCTACGGCCACGCCATGTCCATCCCCACGCCGGGTGTGCTGGGGTTTTTAGGTCAAATTGGCCTCAAGCCCATATCTGATAAGCGCAAACAGCTATCGAATGGTGAGCGAGTCGCCTGGCTTCCCACCCCCACCACCGCCCGCCTGGCGTTTGCGCACAGCGACTGGTCGGGGTATTCGGTGTTCGAAGAGGCCTTTACGCGCGGGCATGGGGCGGGACTGGCGGTGGCGCGGTAGTGCGCCACACAGCGCCAAGGCATTGCACTCTGGCGCAGTTTGGGTGCGTGGCATGCGTTGCGCATGCCACGCCGGTCTTTACCTCAGGGCAGCACCACGCCGGCCTTGGTGATGACCTTCTGGTGCGCGTAGTCGGCTGCCTTGGGGCGGGCGATGGTGCCCTGGGCGATCACATAGTCCACGAAGCTCTGGGTGTAGAGCAGGTAGGTGTTGACGTAACGGCCTGCGGTGTAGATGGGCTTGAGCGTGGCGTAACCATCACCACCCGCGGCCACGAAGTCGTTGGTCACCAGCACATAGGTCTTGGCGGGGTCGATGGCGGTCCAGGCGCCGGTGGTCTTGTTGCGCGCCTGCACGTTGCTGAAGCGCTGGCCCTTGGCTTTGCTCATGTCCAGGTCCCAGCGCAGGCCTGCGGCGTAGGGGTGCGCGCCGTCTGATGGCACGGCCGCGTCCAGATGGGCGGCCACGCCGTCTTCCAGGGCGGCAATCACTTCCGAACCCTTGAGGTCCATCTCGACCAGCACGTTGGTGAACGGCAGCAGCGTGAAGGCCGTGTTCATGCTGAGCGAGCCGGCGGCAATCGGCGTGCGCACACCACCCGCGTTTTGCAGTGCAAAGTCGGCGCGCTTGCTGGCCCGCAGGAAGGCTTCTGCCACCACCTGGGCGGCGTCGCTGCCGCGCGCCAGGGTGTTGGCGGTTTCGCAGCCTGCCACGCCGGTGTTGCGGCTGTTGGAGCCACCGGGCACGCGCATCAGGCACAGGGCTTCGCTGGCCGTACCGATGGTGATGGCCTTCTGGGCCGTGACCTGCGAGGCGTAGGTGGAAAGCGTCTGGGTTGCAGCGGCGTCGGGTGTGACGACCTTCACGTTGGCATGGGATGCCAGCTTGGCAACCAGCGCAGTGCGGTCGGCATCGGCCAGGGGTTGCCACACGCCAGCGCTGTCCTTGCGCTTGAAGCTGTCGCCAATCACCAGCTGGCTCTTGCCTGCGCAGCTGGCCACGCTGCCCTGCGCATCGAACTTCACGTTCATGAGACCGTAGGCCTTGGCGTATTCCCAGGCCTGGCCGATGCACACGGTTTCGCCCGACTTGTTCTTGACCACCGTGGGGTAGGTGCCAGTGGCAGAAGCAACCCCGACCGCCTTGAAGTCACCCAGCAGGGTGTGCGAGTCGCCACCGATGACCACGTCCACATCGGTCAGTTGCGCGGCGATCTGCTTGTCGTTGTCGTAGCCCAGGTGCGACATCAGCACGATGTGGCGCACGCCCTTGGCCTTGAGCTCGTCGATGGCCTTCTGGGCCGCCTTTGCCTCGTCCTGGAACTGGGTGGTGGCCAGCGGGCGCGACGAGTTGGCCGTTTTGGCGGCAATGGTCACGCCCACGATGCCCACGTCCACGCCGTCGATCTTCTTGATGGTGTAGGGCTGCAGGTAGGCGGCGGCGCCGGCCGGGGCCAGCGGCGTGCCGGCCTGCGGCACGATGTTGGCCGACACGGTGGGCGTTTTGCAGTTGCCGCCGTTGGCCGGGTCGGCCAGGGCATCCAGGAAGCCCTTGAAGACGCCGTCGCCGTCGTCAAACTCGTGGTTGCCGGGCACGAAGGCGTCAAAGCAGATGCTGTTCATCATCTGCGCATCGGCCTTGCCCTTGAAGAAGGTGTAGTACAGCGAGCCCGTGATGGCGTCGCCCGCGTGCAGCTTGAGCAGGTTGGGCGTGCCGGCAAGCGCCTTGAACACCGCCGTCTGGCGCGCAAAGCCGCCCAGCTCGACCTGCGTGGCCACGCCGTCGAGCGTCAGCTCGGTGCCGGCAAATGCATCGAGTTGCGAGTGGTGGTCGTTGATGTGGGCGATGTTGAGTTCGATGGTCTTGAAGCTGGGGGCATCGTCACTGCCGCCGCAGGCCACCAGGCCCAGGGTGAGTGCGCCCATCAGGGCCAGGGCCAGCGGACGGCGGGGCAAAGAAAACGGGGCGTGCAGGTGCATGGGAGGCCTTCAGTAATGTGACGACTTGAAACAGCAAAGGCGCAGTGTTTTGCCATTGCGTGACCGCCGTGTGACGGTGTGCCAATCCCCCTGCAAAGCCCGCACGACACTTGTGCACGGCCGGTTGCCAGTGGCGCCAGGCCACTGCGGCGCCCCGCGCATGTCATCGCTGCGTCACAGCCGGTGGCTATCTTTGCGGCATTGTTTTGTTGTCTGAATGCTGTTGCCATGCCCATCCTCTCCATCCCACCCCTGAACACGACCATTGCCGCCGTGCTGACCGTGACCGCCAGTGCCTGGGGCCTGCCCGCCGCCGCGCAAGCCGCCTGATAACGCGCGTGCGTGTTGTGGGTTGGGGCCTTGCGCGCCAGGGGCATGGCGCACGGCACATGCCAAGGGCTTGAGCGCATTGCCTGACAATCCGGCGCTTGTCTATTGCAGCCTGCCGTGATGACCTTCTCTGCCACCCTCCCGCCCCCGGTTCGTTTGCGTGCGCTGGTGCACCCCGATCTGGCGGATCTTCTTGCCGTGCAGCGGGCCTGCTATGGCCCGGGCTTTGTCGAGAGTGTCGAGGTGTTTGCTCGCCGTCTGGCCAGCCCGGCCAATTGCTCGCTGGTGCTGGAGCGCGATGGCCAGGTCTGCGCCTATCTGGCCGCCTACCGCTCGGCGCTGGGCAAGGTGACGCCTCTGCACGGTGATTTCGAGGCGGTGCCACAGGCCGACACGTTGTACCTGCATGACATGGCCGTGCTGCCCACCTGCGCCGGGCAGGGCTTGGCGCAGGCGCTGCTCAAATCGGTGTGGGACCATGCGGCGGCGCAAGGGCTGCGGCACACCGCGCTGGTGTCGGTGCAGGGCTCGCAAACCTATTGGGAGCGCCATGGCTACGCCCAGCAGCCGTTGGGCGACGCGTCGCAGCGCGAGCGCCTGGCCAGCTATGGGGCAGGCGCGGTGTACATGGCGCGTGCCATGGCGGTGGCAGCAAATACGCCGCCCATGGGATAAAGACATGGGTGCACCGCGCAGATCAGGCCGGGTGGCAAAATCTGCGTAACCCCTTCAGGAGTGCTGCCCGCCCCCGCAGGCCCTGCGCTCCGCAACGCACCCGGAAAGCCGCGCCACCATGTTCACAGGCATTGTTCAAGCCACCGCCACCATCGCCGCCATCCATGACCGCGCAGGCCTGCGCACCTTCACGCTCGACTTTCCCGAGGGTTTTTGCCAGGACTTGGCCATTGGCGCCAGCGTGGCAACCGACGGCGTGTGCCTCACGGTGACGGAAATCCTCTCGCCCACGCAGGCCAACTTTGACGTGATGCTGCAGAGCCTGAGCATCACCACGCTGGGCAGCTACCAGCAGGGCGACCGCGTGAACGTGGAGCGCGCGGCCAAGGACGGCGCCGAGATCGGCGGGCACCCGTTGTCGGGCCATGTCGATTTCACCGGCACGCTGGTGCAGCGCCGCGAGTTCGACAACAACCTGGTGTGGCGCGTGGCCGTGCCGCCCGACTTTCGCAAGTATGTGTTTGCCAAGGGCTACATCGCCATTCACGGCGCCAGCCTCACGGTGGCCGAGGTCAACCGCGCCGAGGGCTGGTTTGAGGTGTGGCTGATCCCCGAAACCCGCCGCGCCACGGTGTTTGAAGACAAGAGGGCCGGCGACGTGCTCAACATCGAGATCGAGCGCAGCACCCAGGTGGTGGTGGACACCGTGCGCGAGGCCGTGCACGAAAGCCTGGGCCGCCTGCAGCCCGTGCTGGAGGCGCTGCTCAAGGAAAAAGGCCTGTCGCTTGACGACTTCGTGCAGGCCCCCGTGGTGCCGCACTGAGCGACCTGGGCGGCGCAAATACAGCGTGTTTATTCGCGCTACAGAGCGCGCCCCAGAGCGACTTCAAAGGCCCTTGCGATCCCCTGACCGGGCCCCATCAGGCGCCTGTCATGGCCCGTGGTCATAATGCGCGCCATGCCAAATCGCTGGAAACCCAACGTTACCGTGGCCGCCATCATCGAACGCGATGGCCGCTTTCTGCTGGTCGAAGAAGACACGGCCGACGGCCTGCGGCTCAACAACCCCGCCGGTCACCTGGACCCGGGCGAGTCGCCCATCGAGGCCTGCGTGCGCGAGGTGCTGGAGGAAACGGCGCACGACTTTGCGCCCGCGGCCCTGGTGGGCGTGTACCTCAACCGCTTTACGCGCACGCGCACGGGGCACGACATCACCTACCTGCGCTTTGCTTTTGCCGGCACGGTGGGCACGCACCACGAATGGCGCGCGCTCGATGAAGGCATCGTGCGCACCGTGTGGATGACGCTGGACGAGCTGCATGCCAGCGCCGCCCGCCACCGCAGCCCGCTGGTGCTGCAGTGCATCCAGGACTACCTGGCCGGTCAGCGCGCTCCGCTGGCGCTGATCCACACCGACGCGAGCGTGCTGCAAGCCACAGCGGCCCTCTGAAGGGGCCGCCAAGAGTCTGTCGGACTTGGAGTCGACGATTTCCAAGTCCGACAGGCTTCTGGGTTGCTGCGAGCCGAAGTCAGTCCGCCGTGAGCTTGCGCTCCTTGATGATGGCGGCCCACTGGGTCGATTCCTTCTTCATGAACGCCGTGAGCTCGGCCCGCGTGGTGGGCTGGGGGGTGAGGCCGTGCTTGTTCAGCGCATCCTTCACGCCCGGGTCGTTCAGCACCTTCACGATTTCCTGGTTCCAGCGGTCCAGCAGCGGCGCGGGGGTTTTGCCGGGCGCCACAAAGGCGTACCAGTTCAGCGCCTCAAAGCCCGGAAAGCCCGACTCGGCCACCGTGGGGACGTTGGGCAGGTAGGCCGGGCGCGTCAGACCCGTGGTGGCCAGCGGGATTAGCTTGCCCGACTCCACATGCGGCATGGCCGTGGGTGGCGCGGCAAAGTACGAGGTGATGCGCTCACCCAGCAGGTCTTGCAGCGCGGGCGCGCCGCCCTTGTAGGGCACATGGGTCATGTCGATGCCTGCACGCTGGTTGAACAGCTCGCCTGCCAGGTGCGATGCCGAGCCCGCGCCGGTGGAGGCAAATTCCACGCTGCCAGGTTTCTTTTTGGACAGCTGGATGAACTCGGCCAGCGTCTTGGCACCGGCGGCCTTGTGCACCACCAGCACGTTGGGGAAGTTGACGCCGCCCGAGATGGCCGCCAGGTCCTTGAACGGGTCATAGGTCAACTTCATGAGGTGCGGCGCAATGGTCAGCGGGCCGACCGAGCCAAACAGCAGCACCGTGCCATCGGGCGCGGCATTGGCCACAAACTGGTGGGCGATATTGCCGCCCGCGCCGCCCTTGTTGTCCACCACCACGGTCTGGCCGATGTTCTCGCCCAGTTTCTTGGCGATCAGGCGCGCGGCCGCGTCGGCAGCGCCGCCTGCGGCAAAGCCCACCACCAGCGTGACGGGTTTCTTGGGCGGAAAGTCCTGCGCGCTGGCCGTGCCAGCCAGCAGCAGGGATGAAGCGACGAGCGCGGTGGCGCGCAGCAGTTGGCGTTTGTTCATGAAGGCCTCCTCGGGTTGTGGTGGTGTGGTGGGTGGGATGGGGTGGATGTCATTCCTTTTCCAAATCATTTGTGTCGAGGCGCGAAGCCGCAGGCAGTGCTGTAGCACGACAAGGCGAAGCAACAACGACACGGGTGATTTAGAAATGGAATCAGTCAGCGCCCAGACCGATGGGGTTGGGCTGGCGCTTTTCGATGGCGTGGCGCAAGAGCGATGCGGTGCGGAACACGCCGTGCGCAAACTTGCCATAGGGCAGCGTGGCAAACAGCGCCATCACCGCGCCCAAGTGCAGGCACAGCAGCAGCGCCAGGGCGGGCGTGCTGCGCGCCAGCCAAAGCGCCAGGCCGCTGGACGACACCAGGAACAGCAGGGCGATGAAGCCCAGATCCATGGGCTTTTGCTGCGCATCGCCATGCAGCGCGTGGCGCGTGCGGTTCAGGTGCCACAGGCCGGCCGTGCCCAGCATCAGCATCACGCCGCCCACGGCGCCCAGCAGCTTGGGCACGCTGGGCAGGTCGTAGGGCGCCGCCCAGCCAAAGACATAGTGGTACACCGTGGCCAGGCTGGTGGCGGCAAAGCACAGCATGAAACCGTAGAACGTGAGGTGGTGCGCACGGCGGCGCTTCAGCGTGTAGGCGTCGTCCTCGTTGTGGCAACCGTCGCCGTGGCCGCCGTCGAGGTATTTGAGGCGCAGCACGGCATCGGTGGCGTCCAACGTGGCGGGTGCGGACAGCGGCGCGCCGCTGGTGGCGGGCGTCACGTCACGCCAGAAGCGGCGCACGCCCATGGCGAGGGCAAACACCACAAACAGGAACACTGGCGCAAACAGCCCCACCAGCAGGTTGTGCGGGAACAGGTGGTAGAAGTTGCCGCCCAGGTTGGCGCCCCACAGCGCACCCAGGCCGCCGCCTTGCAGCACGGCCCCCAGCACCAGGAACAGCGCCAGCCCCGCCGCCAGTGCCAGCGACAGCGTGAGCCCCTGGCGCTGGTACAGCTGGCCCAGCGCGGGCGGCCAGGCGTAGTCGGCATAGGTCTGGCCGCGCACCTGGGCCATGGCCTGCGGCACGTTGACGGCAAACTCGTGCGGCGGCGCATATTGGCAGGCGTGCAGGCAGGCGCCGCAGTTGTGGCACAGGTTGGCCAGAAAGTGGATGTCGGCCTTGCCGAATTCAAGCCGGCGCGTCATGGCCGGGAACACGGCGCAAAAGCCCTCGCAGTAGCGGCAGGCGTTGCAGATCTGCATCTGGCGCGCCACTTCGGTTTCGGGGGCAGACAGCACGATCTCGCCGTTGGCCAGCGCCCTGGCGTCGCGCGTCAGGGCTTCAAGCGATTGCATGGTTTGCTCCTGTTTCGCCGCCGGGCCGCCCCAAGGCAAAACGCGCCCCCTCGGGGGGCAGCGCAGTGCACGAAGTGACAAGCGTGGGGGTTTCATTTTTCATAGCTGTTGGCGCTTTGTGCATAAGCGCTGGAGGCCGTTTTGATGCCAAAGCTGCCTGCGCCGCGTTGGTGCCGGCAATGCGGCCAAACGCCGTGCCAATGCTCATGCCCACGCCGGCCGTGTAGCCCTTGCCCAGCACGTTGCCGGCCATCATTTCGCCGGCCACAAACAGGTTGTCGCTGGGCTGGTTGTTGAAGCGCACGGCGGCGGTGTCGTCGGTGTGCAAGCCCAGGTAAGTGAAGGTGACGCCCGGCTTGAGCGCGTAGCCGTAATAGGGCGCCGTGTCGATGGGCCGCGCCCAGTGCGTCTTGGCAGGCATCACACCCTCGGTGTGGCAATCGTCCAGCGCGGTGTGGTCGAACGTGCCGACGCGGCAGGCGGCGTTGTAGCTGTCGAGCGTGCGAATGAAGGTATCCACATCCAGGCCCAGCTTTTGCGCCAGCTCAGGCAGGCTGTCGGCCTTGACGCCCGGAAACACCGGCGGCATGAAGCGGCCAATGGCCTTGCTGTCGATGATCGAATAGCCAATTTGCCCCGGCTGCTGCGCCACCAAGCGCCCCCAGATAGCATAGCGCTTGGGCCAGAAGTCCTCGCCCTCGTCATAAAAGCGCTCGGCCTCGCGGTTGACCACCACGCCCAGCGACACGCAGTCGATGCGGGTGCAGATGCCGCCGTCGTACAGCGGTGCGCGCGCGTCGATGGCCACCATGTGCGCCTGCGTCGGGTCGCCAATGCGGTCGGCGCCGTGGTCGTCGAGCAAGTGCTTGAGCAGCACGCCCCGGTTGTAGGCCGTGCCGCGAATCAAAAAGTTGTCTGACGGCCATTCACCGCGCTCGTTCTGGCCCCAGGCCTCGCGCAGCCATTCGCGGTTCGATTCAAAACCGCCTGCGGCCAGCACGCAGCTTTTGGCGGTGATGCGCTCGGGTTTGCCGTTGACGGTGCAATGCGCGGCAATGAAACGGCCGTTGTCGATCTCGATGCGGTCCACCGGCGCTTCATAGCGGATTTGCACGCCGAGTTTTTCCGCGCTGCGGTAATACGCGTTGACCAGCGCCTTGCCGCCCCCCATGAAGAAGGCATTGGTGCGCGCCACATGCAGCGCGCCCGACAGCGGTGGCTGAAAATGCACGCCGTGGCTGCGCATCCAGTCGCGGCAGTTGCTCGACGCCCGGATCACCAGGCGCGCCAGGTGTTCGTTGGTCAGGCCGCCCGTCACCTTGAGCAGGTCTTGCCAATATTCTTCTTCGGGGTAGGCCTCTACCAACACATCCTGCGGCGCATCGTGCATGCAGCGCAGGTTGCGCGTGTGGGCCGAGTTGCCGCCGCGCCAGGCGCGCGGGGCCGATTCAAGCAGCAGCACGCTGGCACCGGCCTCGCGCGCCATCAGCGCGGCGCACAGGGCGGCGTTGCCACCGCCAATCACCAGAACGTCGGGGCTCATGGGCAGTTCTCTTCATTCATGAACCTGAATGTAGAAAGAATGCCCCCGCTTGCGCAGGGGTTGCGCCGGCATGGCCCCATCACAAATCGTGATGGGCTGGCCGCCAAGCCGGCTCATGCCAGTTTGCTTGCGCCCGACAACATCCGTTCGACAGGGCGCGGCCCAGGCCAGCGGCCGCCGCGCAAGGGCCGTCCCGCCGCGCTGGCGGCGTTCCCCTTAAGGGGGAAGGCGCGCAGCGCCTCAGGGGGTAGTCAAACGTGCGCCAATCCACCGGCCCGACTGCACCAGCTCGCGCACGCAGTCGCCCAGCACCACGCGCGCGGCCAGCGCGGCGGGTGAGAGCTCGTCGTCCGACAGGCTGCACAGCGCAGCGGGCCGGTAGGCCGGGCCATCTGCAATTTCGGCCAGCACAAAGCGCTGCGCCGCGTCGGGGTAGCGGCCCACCGCCGCCCAGGGCTGGATGGTGCTGCCCAGGCCCATGTCCACCGCATCCATCAGCAGCGCGAGTGAGTCGATTTCCATGGCCATGCGCGGCGCCACGCGCGCCTGGGCAAAGGCGGCATCCAGCCGGCTGCGCAGGCCGTGCGGGCCGGTGGGCAAAATCAGCGGCTCGTCGCCCAGCTGCGCCAGCGCCACCTTGCCCGCTGGCAGTGGCTGCTGCGCCGGGTGGTGCGCCGAGCGGATCAAAAACAGGCGCTCTTCCAGCAGCGGCAGCACGCTCCAGCGGCGTGCGGGCTGGGTGTCAAACAGCACGGCCAGGTCGAGCTGGCGCGCGTTGAGCATGGTCGACAGGTGCCCCGACAGGCTGCCCACCATGTGCAGGCGCACATCGGGGTAGCGCTCGTGCATGGCGCGCATCAGCGGCACACCCAGCACCGACGCTGTGGTGGGCGACAGGCCCACGCTCACGCTGCCCGTCAGCCGCGCCTGCTGCGCCGCACGCGCCGCCTGGTCGGCATGGCGCAGCGCCAGTTGCGCCTCGCGAAAAAACGCCAGCCCCGCCTCGGTGGGCACGGCGCCCTTGGCGGTGCGCTGCAGCAGCCGGGTGCACAGCTCGCCCTCCAGGCGGCTGATCTGCTGGCTCAGGGCCGACTGCACCATGTTCAGGTCGAGCGCCGCCCGGCCCATGGAGCCGAGCTCGACGATGCGGACGAAGTAGCGGAGTTGGCGCAGTTCCATGGGGGTCCTTTTTGCCGGAGTGTTACACCCCTCGCAGCACACTGAATTCTCTGAACAGTCGCGCAGGTAGCGGAGTGTGCATTTTCCAGATGATGTTCATGGGTCGATCACCCTCGGCCGACTCCAGCGCCACGGGGCCGCAGGCGCGGTAGGCCTCACCCTTGCGCGGCCTCACGAAAAGTTGGAACTGCCAGCCATTGGTCGCGCTTTCGAGGTAGCGGCGGCCACCTGGCGTGTCTGGGCCAGCGCTGTTCTGGCTTTGCCAATGAAAGCGCTCCGCGCTGATCGCGTAGTCGTGGTAGGCGATGCGGTCGTGGTAGCCCTCACTCTTGTCGAGCGTGACGAACAACAGCTCGGTTTTGCGGCTGAGCAACGACAAGGTGCCAGCTTGAAACGGCACACGGCGCGACGCCGTTAGCCAGCCCACTGCGGTGAGGATTTCACGCGCACCATACGCAGCGTGCAGGCACAAGGGCGTATCTTCGAGACCGGGAACCGGATGTGCGCCCAAGGTGCTGCGGGCTTGCAGTGACGCAGACAACTCCACCAGCTCGGCCGCAATGGCGGGGTGTTGCGCCACACGCGCCATGAAAGCCTCGTGCCCGCCGGCCTGCTCATGGCGCCCATCAATCTGGTAGGCCAGCATTTGCACGCGCAATGCTTCCTCTGCCGTGGGCACCTGCGAATCTTTGTGACGCGTGCCGACTGCGGCCATTACATCGAGCCGACGCGGATCATCCACATGCAGCAGGTCGCCAAAGCGGCGGCTGAAGTAGTCCTCCTCCGGGCCTGGCTCTGCCACCATCAGGCCCGCATCGCGCTTCAGTGCCGTCCAACCACTGCGGCCTTGACCCGTCCCGGCGCGGTAGACGTCTTCCAGCTCCAGTGCCTGGTCGTGCAGAAAATCGGCCAACTGCACGGTCGAGCGGCCACGCAGCGCGGCGTAGGTCTGCAGCTCGGTCTTCAGGCGCCGCCAGTTCTGCGATATCAAGGCCCGCAAACCTTGCAACACCTGCTCGCGCGTCTGGCGTTGCAGGTGAATATGGCAACCGGGCGGCAAACTGCCAAACCCGTTCTCCACACCGTCGGTCAGCTCGCGCCGCGACAAGCCGGTCAGGCTCGACAACAGGCGGTCAAACCGAAACTCCGTGCGGTGCTGGCCCACAAAGTCGAGCACCAGACAGCTTTCCTTGCCGGGAGCCAGACGCAGGCCACGGCCAATCTGCTGCTGAAACAGCACCGGGCTTTGCGTGGGCCGCAGCAACAACAGTGTGTCTACCATCGGCAGGTCAATGCCTTCGTTGTAGAGATCGACCGTCACCAGCGCGCACAACTCGCCACTAAGCAGACGCTGTGGTGCGCGGCGCCGCTCTTCGCTGGCCGTCGTACCGACCACACAAGCCGCAGGCAGCCCCGCGCGATTAAGCCAGTCGGTCATGAATTCAGCGTGCGCCACCGACACACAAAAAACAATGGCTCGCGACTGCCGTGCATCAGATGCCAAGCGGCGCCATTCGTTGATGACGAGTCGGGCGCGAACGTCGTTGCCTGTGACCAGGTTGTCCACCGCCTCCCGTTCCCCCGGCCGGTCCCAAGGCACTTCCGAGAAGTCGGTGGCGTCGTCGCAGGCGTAGTACTCAAACGGCGCCAGCAGTTGCAGGTCCAGCGCATGCCACAACCGCAGCTCGACCGCCGGGCTGCCGTCTGGCCGTGCATCGAAATACTGCGCGATGGGTTGGCCGTCGCTGCGCTCAGGCGTGGCTGTCAGCCCAAGCAACACACTGGGGCGAACTGCTTTGGCAAAAGTATCAAACCGGTCAGCAGCCAAGCGGTGGCATTCATCCACCACCACCGTATGCCAATGGTTGGCGCCCACGGTGGCCACAAGATTGCGGCTGGTCAGGCTGTCGATGGTGGCGAACAAATGGTCCCAGCGTTCGGGTTGGTGGCTCCCGGTGAGCAGCTCACCGAAATCGGGGGCGCGCAGCACTTCACGGTAGGTGCGCAGGGCCTGGCGCAGGATTTCCTCGCGGTGGGCCACAAACAAAAGGCGCGGGTGCCCGCCTTCGCTGCGGCAGGTGTTGCGGTAGTCGAACGCGGCCACTACCGTCTTGCCGGTGCCGGTGGCAGCCACCAGCAGGTTGCGGGTGCGACCGTGGGCTCGTTCGTTGGCCAACTGCTCCAGCATCTCCTGCTGATAGGTCTTGGGCTGGAGGTCAAAAAAGCTGATGGCGGTCGAGGGTTCGCCACCAAACGACTCGCGGCCCAGCGCGGCGGCCAGGGCCTGCCGGTGTTCAACGTTGTCCGGGTCGTAGCGCTGAAATTCGCTGTCCGCCCATAGCGTCTCGAAATGGGCCACGGCGCGGGCAAACAACGCCTCTTGCGAGCGCTGGGTCAGTTTGACGGTCCACTCCAGCCCACCGGTCAGTGCAGCGCCCGAGAGGTTGGCGCTGCCAACATAGGCCGAACCGAAGCCGCTCTTGCGCTGGAAAAGCCAGGCCTTGGCATGCAGACGGGTGCGCCGGCCATCGAGCGACACGCGCACTTCGCACCCAGGCAGGCGTGCCAGCTCGTCCAGCGCACGCGCCTCGGTCGCGCCGGTGTAGGTGGTGGTGAGGATGCGCAGGCGGGTCTTGCGTGGCGCCTGCCCTGTTGGTTGCGCGCCCATGGCCGTGATCTGCTGCAACACGTCCTGCAACTTGCGCACGCCGGAGACGGTGATGAAGCTGACCAGAATATCTACCTGGTCGCTGGATGCCAGCTCTCGGCGGATTTCCTGCAGCAGCGAAGGCGAGCCTTTTCCGGCGGTAAAGAGCCAGGGCACCCCCAGACCAATCTCCGGCGACGCCGGGAACTGCTGGTCACGCTGGACCGCCCGCAGGACCCGCAACGGAGAGGCAATCAGGTCAATCACATCCGCGGATGGACCAGTGCCCACCTCACCAACACCACCCACGAGCCGCTGCCGCAGCATCACCAGAAGCCCGTTGACCAGCTCCAGTTGCGCTTTAACTTTGTCCGCATCCTCGCCGGGCAGGTCGTCGAGGAGTGCCCCAAGTTGCCGCGTAATGGCATCGGTTAGAAATTCAGTCGCTCCGCCCTTCAAGGGCGACACATCTGCGCGAGACGGAGTCAGCTCAGCGAGCGAACGGGCCAGACCCTCGGTCAACAGCAAGTCGTACAAACCATCGGGCAATGCCATCGTCGTCCTTGTTAGGGGGTGCGGTGGCCTGGATTGTCCTGGCAACGCACACGACCAGAAAGCAAATGAGAGATGAATTGCAAAAGCCTGTTCGGCGCCCCAGCATCGACTGCCCTCGAAGGCATGGATAAAAGGTTACTGGGTTCTTGTAAAAAATAGGGTTTGGCCTTTAATCATCAAGCGTCAATAGCTACATATTCAATAGCAGTTGTCTTGGGTAACACGGCGATAGCCGGATAATCCCGTCCATGAAAAAGCAACGCGTTGTCGTGGGCCTGAGCGGCGGAGTGGATTCCGCCGTCACCGCCCACCTATTGAAGCAACAGGGCCACGAGGTGGTCGGCATCTTCATGAAGAACTGGGAAGATGACGACGACAGCGAGTACTGCTCGTCCAACATCGACTTCGTGGACGCCGCCGCCGTGGCCGATGTGATCGGTATCGAGATTGAACATGTCAACTTCGCCGCCGATTACAAGGACCGGGTGTTCGCCGAGTTTTTGCGCGAATACCAGGCCGGGCGCACGCCCAACCCCGATGTGCTGTGCAACGCCGAGATCAAGTTCAAGGCCTTTCTCGACCACGCCATGCGTCTGGGCGCTGAGAAGATTGCCACCGGTCACTATGCGCGGGTGCGCCAGAACGCAGCCACGGGCCTGTTCGAGCTGCTCAAGGGGCTGGACCCGGGCAAGGACCAGAGCTATTTTTTGCACCGGCTGAACCAGGCGCAGCTGTCCAAAACGCTGTTCCCGGTGGGCGAGCTGCACAAGACCGAGGTGCGCCGCATTGCCGAAGAAATTGGCCTGCCCAACGCCAAGAAGAAGGATTCGACCGGCATTTGCTTTATTGGCGAGCGGCCGTTTCGTGAGTTTTTGAACCGCTACATCAGCCACGCGCCGGGCCCCATCCAGGACGACCGGGGCCGCACGCTGGGCAAGCATGTGGGGCTGAGTTTCTACACGCTGGGTCAGCGCCAAGGGTTGGGCATTGGCGGTGTGAAGGCCAAGGGTGCCGAGCTCAAGGCGGCGCTGGACCGGGGCCAGCGCGGCGTGGGCGAGCACGCGCCGTGGTTTGTGGCGCGCAAGGATCTCGAGAAAAACGTGCTGCGCGTGGTGCAGGGGCACGACCACCCCTGGCTGCTGTCGCATGGGCTCGATGCCCAGGATGCCAGCTGGTGCGCTGGCCATGCGCCCGCGCCGGGCCAGTACGCCGCCAAGACGCGTTACCGCCAGCAGGATGCGGCCTGCACCGTGGTGAGCGCGGTGGGTGCGGACTTTCGTCTGGAGTTTCCCGAGGCGCAGTGGGCCGTTACGCCGGGGCAAAGCGCCGTGCTGTACGACGGCGAGGTGTGCCTGGGTGGGGGGGTAATTGCGGCGGTGGACCCGGACTGAAAAATACAATCAAATAGCCGCCTGACGCCCTACTGAAGGGCGTCAAAAGCTATTAATTAAATAGCAAAACATCGGGTGTGCGCCCGATGCTTTCGCTCAGTGGTTCCAGGTGGCGCGCAGCACCCAGCCGCTGTTACGGCTGTCACCGCCCAGGCGCGCGCGGTACTGCAGCGACAGCTCCAGCCACGAGCGGCCCGCGCGGTAGGCGTCTTCGCGCAGCCACCAGCGTGCGTTCACGCCCAGGCCGGCGCTGGCCGCGTTCTGGCGTCCGTAGGTGTTGTTGTGTTCCAGCGCCAGCACGGCGTGGGTCCAGAGCGAGGCGGGCCGCGCATCCTCGGCGCCGAGGCGCCAGTTGGGGCCGTAGCGCAGTTCGGCCACGGCGTATTCCTCGCCGCTGTCGAGATAGCGGCCGACCTCGGCATAGTGGTCGTAGGCCATCCAGCGGCGCCCGTGTGGTGGCGGCAACTGGCCCTTCGTGGCTGAGTACGCGGCGCGCACCAGCCAGTCGTTGCGCGTGAAGGTGCCGGCTTTGACGAGGCGTTCGGCCGCGAGCACGAGGTTGTGCTCCGCCAGGGGCTTGATGCGGGCGCCAAGCACCAGTTGCACCGAAGGCCAACCCGAATGCTCGCCGGTGGCGGCATGCAGGTTACCGGTGGTGCGCACATACAGGTCGGCATGGGTGCCATAGCCGCGCCAGTCTTGCGGGCGCCAGAACAGCTCGGTGCCGAACTGGGCGTTGCGCTCGCGCCCGCCGGTGGAGAAGGAACCCGGAATGCTGGAGCCGCCCGTGGATGACAGCCCCACCGAGGCGCCCCAGGTGCGTTCGAGCGCGCCCACGGCCACGCGCACGTCCTGCAGCTTTTGCGGCTCCAGGGCAATCTGCCCGGCGGCCACCCGGTCGATCACAGCGCGAAAGCGCCGCGCAGCTGGGGCCACCTGGCCCACACGCTCGGCTGCGTAGGCGGCATCCTGCAGCGAAGCCGACGGCAACGTGCCGGTTTGCTCGGCCTCGTCGTAGGCCTGGGCTTGCAGGGGATAGTCTTGTGCAAGGTTGGCCAGCGCCGCCCGCTCCACGGCTGGCAGTGTGCCAAAGGCGGGCAGGCGCAGCGCCTGGCGTGCGGCCTCGCGGGCCTGTTCGGGTTGCTGCAGGGCAGCCAGCGCATTGGCGTGAAGCTGGTGGTGGCGGATGTTGCCGGGGTCTGCCTCCAGCAGCGCGGTGGTAAGGACCAGCACGGCGGGCCATTCCCCGCGCTCGGCCAGTGCATAGGCCGAGCTGCCCAGCGTAAAGGGCAGATTGTGGCTGTAGCGTATGCCGCAGGTGGGCTGGTTGGCCGACCCGTCGCACTGCAGCTGTGGCGGCTGGGCAGGCAAGGGGGGCCGCAGAGCAGCCAGCCCGGGGCTGCGCTCCTGGGCCAGCGCCATGGCACGGCGCGACGCAGCATCGGCTGGCGGCACGGGCAACAGTTGCAGCCATTGCAGCGCCGTTGCGGGCTCGCCAGCCGACAGGGCAGCATCGGCCGCCGCGAGCACGCCTTCCGGTGTAGCGTGCGTGCGCAAGGCCGATTCATGGTCGGCTCGCGCCGCACTCCGGTCGCCTGCTGCCTGCAGCAGGTGGGCGCGCACCATCAGCAACGCGGGATGGCCGGGGTGGCGCTGCAGCGCAGCGTGTGCAGCCGCCAGTGCGGGGCCTGTCTGGCCACTGTCGATGAGTGACTGCACCTGCAGCACATGCCAGGTGAGCGGGGTGGGGTCGAGCGCCAGCGCTCGCGCGGCCTCGCGGCTCGCAGCAGTTGCGTCTCCAGCGGCAAAGGCCTCGTAAGCGCGGCTGGCGTGCTGCCACGCGGTGTCTTGCGGCTGCGACTGTGCCTGGGCCTGGGCCTGCATTCCCGGGGTGGCCAGTGCAAGGCATGCAAGGGCAAGGGCGGTTACCCGGCATCCGTTCATGGCTGAATCTCCTTGGGTTTGGTGGCTGCGCTGCGCAGCGCAAGCGCCCGTTCAAGCGCTGCCTGGGTAAGCACGCCACGGCGCACGAGGTAGGCGCCAATCAGGCCGTCTTCGTCGGAGCGATAGTCCATCAGCGCACGGTCAAAGCGTTCGCGTGTCACCAGGCCTTCTTCGATCAGCACGTCACCCAGCAGCGGCAGGTCGGGCTCGCCGGGTGTCTGGGGCACTCCGCGCAGCAAACGCAGACCTTGCGCGATGTCGCTTTCACACGCGATGGCCTGCTGCACCTTGCGCCCGGCGTGCTGACGCAGGGTTTCCAGGGCGCTTTCTGAGAGGGGTGCCACGACGGCCAGGTGCAGCACCTGGGATGTGGTTTCAGGCAAGGCCAGTGCGCGCAGCTGGATGGCGGTGTCGATGGGCAGGTGCACATTGCCGGCACGCACGCGTGCTTCGTCCAGGCTGGTGCGCGGCAGGGCCGACTGGTAGGCCAGCGCTTCGGCCAGGGTTTCCTCGTCAAGCCAACCCTTGCGCATCAGGATATGGCCCAGCGGCTGCCGCCCGAAGGCAGGGTCTTGCAAGGCCTCGTTGAGCTGGTTTGCATCAATGGCTTGCCAGGCCGTCAGCAGTTCGCCAAGGCGGTGGTGTTTGCCCGCGAGCGCCTGCGTGGACGGGAAGTCGTGCAAGGTCTTGTTCCAGACCAGCGGCCGCCCCAGCAGGATGTGCGCCAGAAACAGGCGCCAGGCACGGGCTGCCGCCATGGCGTTGACGAAGTTGCCAACCACCATGCGCGGTACGGCCAGCACGCCATGCTCCCAGCCATACAGTCGCCCCACAAAATAGACCCGCTGCACCACGCGCATCACGAGTGCAAAGGCGTTGAACCACATGACGTTGCGCAACCAGCCGTCGGCCTCCAGCGATGGAGGCAGAAAGGCGCTCCACCAACCCATGCGATCGAGCAGCAGGAACAGCATGTAGTTGAAGAACAGCACGTAGGCAACCACCGTGACGAACGAGGTGAGCAGGCCCTTGCGGTCGCGGAACAACAGGTACTTGACCGCCAGCGACCCCTTCCAGCCCACCTGCTGCCAGCCCTGAAAGCCAATGCCCAGCGTCCAGCGTGCTTTCTGTCGGTAGGCGGCACGGAAGGTGTTGGGAAAATACTCCCGCACGCCCAGCGGGTGCGTGATTTCCTGCTTCTTGACCGGGCCCAGGCCAAACCATGATTTGCGCTGCACCCGGTACTGAACGTCAAAGCGCCCAAAAATCTGTCGCATACCCATGCGCGAAAGGCGGGCTCCGACGTCGTAATCCTCGGTCAGCGTTTCGGTGTTGAAAGGCTCGGCATCGGTCTGCCTGGCCAGGGCGTGCAGCGCGCGGCGCGAGAAGCAGGTGGCCACCCCGGCCGATGGAACCATGTGCGAAAGGCTCTCGCGTACCACCAGGTCCTTGCCGTGCCACTCGGCAAACTCGTCCATGTAGGTGCCGGCAATCCATTCCGTGGCATTGCGCTCCAGCGAGATCACGGGCAGCTGGATGAAGTCGATGCGCGGCAGCAGATAGTTGTAGTACTTGAGCTCCAGCGGGTGCAGCACGTCTTCGCTGTCGTGGATGACGATGCCCGCATAGATCTCGGATTGGCGCTCCTCTTGCGCCTCGACTTCCTGATAGATCGCATTCAGGCAGTCTGCCTTGCAGGTTGGCCCGTCGTGCGGTACCTCCACGCGCACCAGATGAGGGTAATACTGGCGCAGGCGCTCGACCTCCGCAATGGTGCGCTCATCGTTCGGGTAGGTTCCCACAAACACCCGGTAGTTGCGGTACTCCAGGGTGCGCGCCATGTTTTCGAGCATGGCGGCAATCACTTCGTGCTCCCTCCAGGCCGGAACCATGATGGCCAGGGGCTGCTCCGGGCGTGCCCGGATCTGCTCTGCCGTCAGCGCCTGGTGCTTGGGGCGCACGCGCAGCTTGCGGTAGAGCTCGCGCACCCAGTACCAGGCATCAATGAAAAGGTCATCCACGCTCGAAATGAGAATGACCACAGCAACAACTGCCGTGGCAATTTCCAGGAACTGGTAGTGGGCCTCAAACCAATGGGCCCAGGCGCTTGGGTTCATTACGACCTCGTTGTGAAATGACCGGGAAGGGTGGTTTCAGGCCGGAAGGGTTCCATGTCCTGACCGCAGAGTATGGCCACGATCCGCTCGCTGGCATGGCCATCGCCGTAGGGGTTGACGCTGTGTGCCATGCGCTGGTACTGCGCAGCATCGTCCAGCAGCAGGGAGACTTCTTTTTCTATGCGCTCCTTCGAGGCACCGACCAGGCGCGCCGTACCCGCCTGCACCGCCTCGGGCCGCTCCGTGACCTCGCGCATCACCAGCACAGGTTTGCCCAGAGCCGGCGCCTCCTCCTGCACGCCGCCCGAGTCGGTCAGCACCACACTCGCCAGCTGCATCAGGCGAACGAAACCCGCATAGTCCTGGGGTTCGATCAGATGGACATGGGCTTGCCCCTGCAGGATGCGCAGCACCGGCTCGTGCACCTGCGGATTGAGGTGCACGGGATAGACCAGTTCGATGTCTCCGCGGCACGCCAGCGCGCAAATGGCATGGCAGATGTCGGCCATTGCAGGGCCGAAGTTCTCGCGCCGGTGCCCCGTTACCAGCACCATGCGCCGCGACGGGTCGAGCGCAGGCAGGTTGGCGTCAAGGCGCGCCCGCAGCACGGCGTCGGTTTCGAGCCGCTGCACCATGGAATGGAGTGCGTCGATGACAGTGTTGCCGGTCACATGGATGCGGCCACCCAGGTTTTCGGTGAGCAGGTTCTGGCGGGCTCCCTCGGTGGGTGCAAAGAGCTGGTCGCTCACCACATCGACCACGCGCCGGTTCATCTCTTCGGGCCAAGGCTGGCTCAGCGTGCCGGTGCGCAGCCCGGCCTCGACGTGGCCTACCGGTATGCGGCGGTGAAAAGCCGCCAGAGACGCCGCCATGGCCGTCGTGGTGTCCCCATGCACCAGCACGCGGTCGGGGCAAACGCGTTCGAGCACAGGGTCCAGCCGTTCGAACACCCGTGCACACAAGCCATTGAGCGTCTGGCCCTGCACCATGACCTGCAGGTCGTGGTCCACATGCAGGCCGAACAGGTCAAGCACCTGTTGCAACATGGAGGCGTGCTGCCCTGTGGTGCACACCACGGATTCAATGCCGGGGGTTCGGGCCAGACGGTCCAGCACAGGAGCCATCTTGATCGCCTCCGGGCGGGTACCGATCACAGACAGGATTCGCATTTCTTGGCGGTGGGGCACAAACCCCACAGTGATGCACATCTGTTCATCATGTCAGCTTTGTAAGGGCTGAGGTGGTGCGGTATCTCTACTCTAGGAGCCTGTCGGACTTGGAAATTGTCGGCTGCAAAATCGGCCGCAGCGGCCCGGCGGCACACGGCTACGACGCCGGTGTGCCCGCCTTGCCCGCAGGATGGCCCCGCAGAAAGATCGCGCACACGGCCCCAAAGAACATCAGAACGGAATATCGTCGTCCATGTCGTCAAAACCCGAGGCAGCGCGCGGTGCCTGCGCCACGGGGGCGGGTGCAGGCCGGGGGGCGGGTGCTGGGGGGCGTTGTTGCATGGGGGCTGGCGCGGGGGCAGCGCGGCGCGGGGCCTGGTCGTAGCCGCCGCCAGCGTCACCACCATAACCGCCGTCGTCATGGCCGCCACCCTGGCCACCCATGCCCTGGCGGCCGCCCAGCATTTGCATCTGGTCGGCGCGGATTTCGGTGCTGTACTTTTCAATGCCAGCTTGATCGGTCCACTTGCGGGTGCGCAGGCTGCCTTCGACATACACCTGCGAGCCCTTGCGCAGGTATTGGCCCACGATTTCGGCCAGGCGGCCGTTGAAGACCACACGGTGCCACTCGGTGGCTTCCTTCATTTCGCCGGTCTGCTTGTCTTTCCACTTGTCGGTGGTGGCAATCGTCACGTTGGCCACCTGGTCGCCACTGGGAAAAGTGCGCATTTCAGGGTCGCGGCCCAGGTTGCCGACGATGATGACTTTGTTGATGGATGCCATGGTGGTGTCTTTGCCTTCAAGGGATGAAAAGCGCCGGATGTGAGGGAATTCCAGGCGCCAAAACGTGCATTGTGCCGCAACCGGGGGTGGTGCTCATCCCCTGCGGCAGTGCAATCTTTCAGTGCCCGCCGCCGGCGTTGCGGCCCACGGGCTGCAAGGGCCAGGTCAGCACCAGCCACAGCGCGGTCAGCACGGCGGTGGTGGCAAAAAGACCGGGGGCGCCCGCCCATTTGACCAGTGCGCCGCCCAGTGCGCCGCCGGCAAACAGCCCCAGCGACTGCAGCGTGTTGTAGCTGCCCAGCGCCGCCCCGCGCACCGGCGCCGGTGCCATGCGCGAGACCAGGCTGGGCTGGCTGGCTTCGAGTGCATTGAAGCCGCAGAAAAATAAAAACATCAGCGGTCCCAGCACCCACAGCGTGGGCGTAGTGCCGCTGGCAGCCAAGGCCCCCAGGCCCACCTGCACCAGCAGCACCAGTGCAATGGCGCCCAGCAGCGCGCCGCGCAGGCGACCGCGCCGCTCCATCGCAAACAGGCCGCCCATCGCCACAAAAGACAGCACCACGGCCGGCAGATACACCTGCCAGTGGGTGTCTTTGGTCAGGCCCGCCTGCACCAGCATGGCGGGCACGGCCACCCACATCGACAACTGCACGGTGTGCAGCACAAACACGCCCAGGTTCAGGCGCAGCAGATCGGGGTTGCGCCACACATCGGCCACGCTGCCGCGCGGGGCATTGCGGTGCTGGGCCGACTCGGCCGGCACCCACCACAGCACCACGGCCACGCCGGCCAGCGCCAGCGCGCAGGTCAGGCCAAACAGGCCCGCAAGGCCGATATGGGCCGTCAGCACGGGGGCGGCCACCAGCGCCACGGCAAACATCAGGCCGATGCTGCCACCCACCAGCGCCATGGCCTTGGTGCGCACGGCGTCGCGCGTCTGGTCGGCCAGCAGTGCCGTCACGGCGGCCGACACGGCCCCCGCGCCCTGCAGCGCGCGGCCCACCAGCAGCCCGGTCAGCGAATCGGCCATGGCCGCCAGCAGGCTGCCGGCCGCAAACACCAAAAGGCCCAGCACGATGACGCGCTTGCGCCCAAAGCGGTCAGAGGCCATGCCCAGTGGCAGCTGCAGCACGGCCTGGGTGAGGCCATAGATGCCCATGGCCAGGCCCACCAGCGCGGGGTCGTCACCGCCGGGGTATTTGCCCGCTTCGAGGGCAAACACCGGCAGCACAAGGAACAGGCCCAGCATGCGCAGTGCAAAGATCAGCGCCAGGCTGATGCTGGAGCGGCGCTCCAGCGGCGTCATGGCCGTGGAAGCGGGGGCAACGGGGGGTGTTGGGGTTGGGGGGGGCACGGTAGTGTCTGACACGCTCAAAAAGGGGCCGTTGGGTCTGTTGGTAGGGCCTGCTGAAACTCGAACCGTTCGCCCCGTGCTGGTCGAGGGGCTTCGACCAGCACAGTCTGAACGGTGGTGGAGACTTTAAAGGGCCAGAACAACAGGCAACTGAAGCGATAAAGCTCTTGATTGTCCGCGATCTGTGCAAGGGGTGCCCGGGCGCTGGCCCACGCGAAATGCCCTGCGTCACTATCATGGTGGGTTTTTCTGCTTTTCTGGCGTGCGCCCACTGTGAACCCTTCCTTGCCCCACCGACCTGCTGATGATCAGCCCTCTGGCCCCTCGGGTCTTTATCTGGGGCACGCCCTGGCGCAGCAGCGCATCAGCATTCGCGGCGCGCGCACGCACAACCTCAAGAACATCGACCTGGACATCCCGCGCAACCAGCTGGTGGTGATCACGGGGCTGTCGGGCTCGGGCAAGTCGAGCCTGGCGTTTGACACGCTGTATGCCGAAGGCCAGCGGCGCTATGTAGAAAGCCTGTCGGCCTATGCGCGGCAGTTTCTGGGGCGGCTGGACAAGCCCGATGTGGATTTGATCGAAGGCCTGTCGCCGGCGATTTCCATCGAGCAAAAGGCCACCAGCCACAACCCGCGCTCCACCGTGGGCACGGTGACCGAGATCCACGATTACCTGCGCCTGTTGTACGCCCGCGCGGGCACCCCGTTTTGCCCCGACCACGGCCTGCCGCTGGCTGCGCAGACCGTGAGCCAGATGGTGGACGCCGTGCTGGCCCTGCCCGAGGACACCAAGCTGATGATCCTGGCGCCCGTGGCGCGCGAGAAAAAGGGCGAGTTCACCGAGCTGTTTGCGCAGATGCAGGCGCTGGGCTACATCCGCTTTCGGGTGGATGGCCAGACTTACGAGCACGAGAATCTGCCCGCGCTGAAAAAGACCGAGAAGCACAACATCGACGTGGTGATCGACCGTGTGAAAGTGCGGGCCGACCTGCAGCAGCGCCTGGCCGAGAGCATTGAAGCCGCCCTGCGCGTGGGTGGTCACGAGGGCAACGGCCGCGTGCTGGCGCTGGAGATGGACACCGGCCAAGAACACCTGTTCAGCAGCAAGTTCGCCTGCCCGGTGTGCAGCTATTCGCTGGCCGAGCTGGAGCCGCGCCTGTTCTCCTTCAACTCGCCCATGGGCGCGTGCCCCGCGTGCGACGGCATCGGCCAGCGCGAGGTGTTCGACCCGGCGCGCGTGGTGGCCTTCCCCACGCTCAGCCTGGCCAGTGGCGCCATCAAGGGCTGGGACCGGCGCAATGGCTACTACTTTGCCATGCTCGAAAGCCTGGCGCGGCACTACGCGTTCGACATTGATGCGCCGTTCGAGTTGTTGCCCGCGCCGGTGCAACACGCCATCCTGCACGGCTCGGGCGAGGAAGAAATCGCCTTCAGCTACATCATGGACAGCGGCGCCTCCAAGGGCAAAGCGGTCGTCAAAAAGCACGTGTTCGAGGGCATCCTGCCCAACATGGCGCGCCGCTACCGCGAGACCGATTCGGTGGTGGTGCGCGAAGACCTGGCCCGCTACCGCAGCACCCAGCCCTGCCCCGAATGCCACGGCGTGCGCCTGCGCCGCGAGGCCCGGCATGTGAAGCTGGGCGAGGGAACGCAGGCCCGCGCCATCTATGAAGTGAGCCATGCCACGCTCAGCGATGCGCACGCCTGGTTCAATGACCTCAAGCTCACCGGCGCCAAGGCCGAGATCGCCGACAAGGTGGTGCGCGAGATCGCCACGCGCCTGCAGTTTCTGAACGACGTGGGCCTGAGCTATCTGAGCCTGGACCGCAGCGCCGAGACCCTCTCCGGCGGCGAGGCGCAGCGCATCCGCCTTGCGTCACAAATCGGCTCGGGCCTTACGGGCGTGATGTATGTGCTGGATGAGCCCAGCATCGGCCTGCACCAGCGCGACAACGACCGGCTGATTGCCACCCTCAAGCACCTGCGCGACATTGGCAACAGCGTGATTGTGGTCGAGCACGACGAAGACATGATGCGTGCCGCTGACCAGGTGATCGACATGGGCCCCGGCGCGGGCGTGCACGGCGGGCGCGTGATGGCGCAGGGCACTTACGACGAGGTGCGCGCCAATGCACAGTCGCTCACGGGCCAGTACCTGTCGGGCGCGCGCTCCATTGCCGTGCCCAAGCGCCGCACCCCCTGGCTGCCGGTGCTGGAGCAGGCCGCGTCGGTGGTGGAGGCCAAGGCCAAATCGCGCTTTCCGCAAACCGAAGCCAGCAAGCGCCGCGCCGAGCGCATGGCAGAGCACCACGCGCGCCAGGGCGCCGTGCAGGCGCTGCGCGTGGCGGGCGCCACGGGCAACAACCTGAAGGGCGTGACGGTGGACTTCCCCGTGGGCCTGCTGACCTGCGTGACGGGTGTTTCGGGCTCGGGCAAAAGCACGCTGGTCAACGACACGCTGTACGCCGCGGTGGCGCGCCAGCTCTACCGCGCGCACGACGAACCGGCCGCGCACGATGAGATCGTGGGCATCGAATACTTCGACAAGGTCATCAACGTGGACCAGAGCCCCATCGGCCGCACGCCGCGCAGCAACCCCGCCACCTATACCGGCCTGTTCACACCCATCCGCGAGCTGATGGCCGAGGTCAACACCGCCAAAGAGCGCGGCTACGGCCCGGGGCGCTTCAGCTTCAACGTGGCCGGTGGCCGCTGCGAGGCCTGCCAGGGTGACGGCGTGGTGAAGGTGGAAATGCACTTCTTGCCCGACGTGTATGTGCCTTGCGACATCTGCCACGGCCAGCGCTACAACCGCGAGACGCTGGAAGTGCTGTGGAAGGGCAAGAACATCGCACAAATTTTGGAGCTGACGGTGGAGGACGCCGCCGCCTTCTTCAAGGACGTGCCCACCATCGCGCGCAAGCTGCAGACGCTGCTGGATGTGGGCCTGTCCTACATCCGCCTGGGCCAGGCGGCCACCACGCTGTCGGGCGGCGAGGCGCAGCGCGTGAAGCTGGCGCAGGAGCTATCCAAACGCGACACCGGCCGCACGCTCTACATCCTGGACGAGCCCACCACCGGGCTGCACTTTGCCGACATCGACCTGCTGCTCAAGGTGCTGCACCAGCTGCGCGATGCGGGCAACACCATCGTCATCATCGAGCACAACCTCGACGTGATCAAAACGGCCGACTGGCTCATCGACATGGGCCCCGAGGGCGGCGCGGGCGGCGGTACCGTGGTGGGGGTGGGCACGCCCGAAGAGCTGGCGGCGAACCCGGCCAGCCACACCGGGCAATACCTCGCGCGCTATCTGGCGTAGGGGGCTCGTAGCGAGAGAGAGGTCGTTGCATCGGCCCCACCCGCAAGGCGCCAGTGGGTTGGAGTACTTTTATGGGCAAAACGGCCGCAATCGCTTATCTATTAAGTGCAAATAGCTATTATATTGATAGCTAATCAGTGCGCACGAACAGCCAGCTTGCGGTACAGCGTCTGCCGGCTGATACCGAGCTGGCGTGCGGCCTGCGACATGTTGCCGCGCGCGGCCTGCAGGGCCTGGTCGATGGCGGCGGTGGACAGTTGCTGCAGACTCAGCGCTGCAGGTGCCGTGGGCGTGTCTGGAGTGTCTGGCGGGTGGCCGAATGCCAATGGCGCCACCTCCAACGCCTGCACCAGGTCGTCGGGCATGTGCTCCCAGCGCAGGGTGTCTTCGCCCTCGACCAGCATGGCGCAGGCGGTGCGCAGCACGCTGGCCAACTGGCGCAGGTTACCGGGCCAGGAGTAGGCGGCCAGGCGGGCCAGCAGGTCGGGGGCCACTTCCACGTCCACAGGCAGGCCTTGTTCGGTGGCCAGGTCGGACAGCAGCCGCCGCAGCAGCGCCACGAAGTCGCTGCGCTCGCGCAGCGCGGGCAGCTGCACCGTGAGGCCGTTGATGCGGTAGTACAGGTCTTGCCGAAAGCGCCCCTGCTCTGCGGCTTGCATGAGTTGGTTGTGGGTGGCGCAGACCAGTGCAAAGTCCACCGGCACGGCCTTGCTGGCGCCCACGGGTGTCACGCTGCGCTCTTGCAGCACGCGCAGCAGGCGGGTCTGCAGGGCCAGCGGCATGTCGCCAATTTCATCGAGGAACAGCGTGCCGCCATGGGCCTCGCGCAGGTGGCCGAGGTGGCCCTCCTTGCGTGCGCCGGTGAACGCACCGGCCACATGGCCAAACAGCTCGGATTCGATGAGGTTCTCGGGGATGGCGGCGCAGTTGATGGCCACAAAAGGCGCGTTGCACCGGGGGCCGCTGGCGTGCAGGGCACGCGCAAACACCTCTTTGCCCACGCCTGATTCGCCCTGGATGAGCACAGGGATGGGCTTGGCCACCACGCGGCGGGCCTTGTCGGCTGCGGTGCTCCAGCGGACGTCGCCGGTGTCCAGCAACGCCAGTGCGTCCTGGGCCGGTGCAGCGCGGGCAGCCGTGTTGGACTGCGACGGGGTCATCCACGCGGCGGCATCCATCTGCACTTGGGCAAACAGCAGCCCACTGATGCCGTTCAGGCCCAGCACCCGCAAGGCCTGGGGCTGCTGGGGGCGGCGTTTGTGGTGCGAGAGCAGGTCATCGAGCCGCACATCCAGCACACGCTCCAGCAAGGTGGCGCCCACGTCGCCCGCGTGCAGGCCCAGCTGCACCAGGCCCACGCGATTGGCGCCCACGATCCAGCCGTCGGCGGACACCGCCACGATGCCTTCGGCCACACTGCCAATGCCCTCGGGCGCGCTGTGCAGGTGCAGGCGGATGTTGCGTTTGCAGGTGGCGGCCAGCAGGCGGTTTTCGATCATGCGCGCTGCGGTGCTGACCAGGCCCAGCGTGTGGGCGTGGCCGTTGCGATAGTCGCCCGAGATGTCGAGGATGCCCAGCAGCTCGCCGGTGGCCGACAGGATGGGCGAGGCCGCGCAGGTCAGAAAACTGTTGCGCTCCAGAAAATGCTCGCCGCCATGCACCTCCACA
The DNA here is from genome assembly GCF_000526295.1 of Acidovorax sp. JHL-3. Lineage (NCBI taxonomy): Bacteria > Pseudomonadati > Pseudomonadota > Betaproteobacteria > Burkholderiales > Comamonadaceae > Acidovorax > Acidovorax sp. JHL-3. The sequence continues at coordinate 691,347 of NZ_JAFU01000001.1, read as the reverse complement.
GCACTGCATTCGGCCAACGCGGTGCCGATGGCGTTGGTTCCCCGGTGCGCCTCGTGCCACGAGGCGCCGCTGGTCAGCGCCACGCGCTCGGCCTTGTCCACAAAGTAGGGGTCGCCCAGCGTGTGCATGAGCATGCCGCGCCGGTCGGCCAGCACCACCACGCTCTGGCTGTGGCGCACCTGCTCGAACAGGTATTCCATGACGGGGCGCGAATGCGCGAGCAGCTCGGGGTTGCTGGCCAGCACATGGCGCAAGGTGCCGCTGCTGGGGTGGTCGATGGACTGGGGCCGCCCGGTGGGCATCAGGCCGGCCGCCATGCTGCGCGACCAAGAGCGGGCCAGGCGCTCGTCCACCAGGCCGCTGGGGCACTGGCCGGATTCCAGCAGGTGCTGGCGGGCCTGTCGCAGGGCGACGGGGGTGGTGAGGGGGCGCACGCTTTGTCTCCGTGCAGGGTCATGGTGCCCTGCTTTGAATGGGTTTGCGGGAGTATGGCGGGCTGCGCCGCCGGGGGCAAGGGCATGGCCACCGGGGTCGTGCCAACTGTTCCATTTCGTGACAGGTGTCGCGTTCCAGCACAGCGCGGATGTTGTCCGCTGCAACAGCAGCAACACCTGATCGGCAAAAAATCCCAATGAAATCAATGGTCCACGCGCCCTGAAACGCTGGCATGGGTCTTGAGTAGAGAGTTGGCATCGGAACGGCCCACAGGGCGGTCCGATAGCCACAACAACCTCAGGAGACAACACCATGACTGTTTACGCAGCCCCCGGCGCCGCTGGCGCCAAGATCGCCTACAAGCCCCAGTACAACAATTTCATCGGAGGCCAATTCGTGCCCCCGGTCAAGGGCCAATACTTTGATGTGGTCTCGCCGGTCAACGGCAAGGTCTACACCCAGGCCGCGCGTTCTACCGCCGAAGACATCGAGCTGGCGCTGGATGCCGCCCACGCCGCTGCCGACGCCTGGGGCAAGACCGACGCCGCCACACGCGGCAACATCTTGCTGAAGATTGCCGACCGCATCGAGCAAAACCTGGAGTTGCTGGCCTATGCTGAAACGGTGGACAACGGAAAGGCGATCCGCGAAACGCTGAACGCCGACATTCCGCTCACGGTGGACCACTTCCGCTACTTTGCGGGCTGCGTGCGCGCGCAAGAAGGCGCCCTGTCGAACATCGACGAGAACACCGTGGCGTACCACATCCAGGAGCCGCTGGGCGTGGTGGGCCAGATCATTCCGTGGAACTTCCCCATCTTGATGGCAGCCTGGAAGCTGGCCCCTGCCATTGGCGCGGGCAACTGCGTGGTGCTCAAGCCCGCAGAGTCCACGCCCATTTCCATCCTGATCTTGGCCGAGCTGATTGCCGACCTGCTGCCGCCGGGCGTGCTCAACATCGTCAACGGCTACGGCCGCGAAGCCGGCATGCCGCTGGCCACCAGCAAGCGCATTGCAAAAATCGCCTTCACCGGCTCCACCACCACCGGCCGCGTGATTGCGCAGGCGGCCGCCAACAACCTGATTCCCGCCACGCTGGAGCTGGGCGGCAAGAGCCCCAACGTGTTCTTTGCCGACATCATGGACAAGGACGACGCGTTTCTGGACAAGGCGGTGGAAGGCCTGGTGCTGTTTGCGTTCAACCAGGGCGAGGTCTGCACCTGCCCATCGCGTGCGCTGATCCAGGAAAGCATCTACGACCAATTCATGGAGCGCGTCTTGAAGCGCGTGGCCGCCATCCAGCATAAAAACCCTCTGGACACCGACAGCATGATGGGCGCGCAGGCCAGCAAAGAGCAGCTCACCAAGATCCTGTCGTACCTGGACCTGGGCAAGCAGGAGGGCGCTGAGGTGCTGGCCGGCGGTGGCCAGGCCCACCTGGGCGGCGACCTGGAAGGCGGCTATTACGTGCAGCCCACGCTGTTCAAGGGCCACAACAAGATGCGCATCTTCCAGGAAGAAATCTTCGGCCCCGTGCTGGCCGTGACCACCTTCAAGGACGAGGCCGAAGCGCTGGCCATTGCCAACGACACGCTGTATGGCCTGGGCGCCGGCGTGTGGAGCCGCAACGGCAACGTGGCCTACCGCATGGGCCGCGCCATCAAGGCCGGGCGCGTGTGGACCAACTGCTACCACGCGTACCCCGCGCACGCGGCGTTTGGGGGCTACAAGGAGTCGGGCATCGGGCGCGAGACGCACAAGATGATGCTGGACCACTATCAGCAAACGAAAAATCTGCTGGTTTCGTACTCAGAAAACAAGCTGGGTTTCTTCTGATGGGGGTGGCGGTCCACAGACCGTCCCTGGCGTCGTTGCTCCGTCTTGCCGTAGCGTTGCTACTGTCTGCGAAGGAGGCGCCTAGCCAGGAACGGTTTGTGAACCGCTGGAAACATTTCTACTGACGCGGCTCGTTGTTCCAACTTGCCGCGTTTTTTTGCATTGCTCGCTGGAGAAACCCCATGGTCGATAAAGTCATCGCCACCCCTGCCGCGCTGGAGCTGGTGGTCTTTCTGCAAGCCAAATACGGACCCGATCTGATGTTCCACCAGTCAGGCGGCTGCTGCGACAACAGCGCGGCCAACTGCTATCTGCCCGGCGAGATCACCATGGGTGCGGGCGATGTGTACCTGGGTGACATCGGCGGCTGCCCGTTCTACATCGGGCGCTCGCAGTACGAGACCTGGAAACACACGCAGCTCATCATCGACGTGATTGAAGGCACCGGCGGCACCTTCTCGCTGGAGGGGCCAGAGGGCAAGGCCTTCCACACCCGCTCTCGCGTGTTCACCGCGGTGGAGCTGGCGGAGCTGGCAGTGCAAGACGACCGGGGCGCTACACCATCACCGCTGTGAAACGGCGAAAAATAGTGCTAAAACAGCCTCAAGCGCTTACCCAGTAAGCGCAAACAGCTATTGAATTTGTAGCGATTGGCGTGTGCGCTGCAGCGATGCCTGACCCAGGTGGCTGCCGCCTTCGTCTTCTAGTTGGAACACCGACACCACCTGCACCAGGTCTTCGGCCTGGCTCTTGAGGCTGCTGGCGGCGGCGGCCATTTCTTCGACCAGCGCGGCGTTTTGCTGCGTGACCTGGTCCATCTGCGTCACGGCCTCGCCCACCTGGGCCACGCCCAGCGACTGCTCGTGGCTGGCCGCGCTGATCTCGCCGACGATGTCAGTCACGCGGCGGATGGAGGCCACCACCTCGCTCATGGTGGCTCCGGCGCGGTCTACCAAGGCGCTGCCCTGGGCCACGCGCTCCACGCTGGCGCTGATGAGCGACTTGATCTCGCGCGCTGCTTCGGCGCTGCGCCCGGCCAGGCTGCGCACCTCGCTGGCCACCACCGCAAAGCCCCGGCCCTGCTCGCCCGCGCGGGCGGCTTCCACGGCGGCATTGAGCGCCAGGATGTTGGTCTGGAAGGCAATCGAATCGATCACGCCGATGATGTCGGAGATTTTTTGCGACGACGCGTTGATGCCGTGCATGGTGTCCACCACTTGCGCCACCACCTCGCCGCCCTGCACGGCCACGGTGCTGGCGCTGGCGGCCAGCTGGCTGGCCTGCTGCGCGCTGTCGGCGTTTTGCCGCACGGTGGCGTTGAGTTGCTCCATGGATGCTGCGGTTTCCTCCAGCGCGCTGGCCTGGCTTTCGGTGCGGGCCGACAGGTCGGTGTTGCCCTGGGCGATTTGCACGCTGGCCGTGGCCACGCTCTCAGACCCACCGCGCACATTGCGCACCACATCGGTGAGCTGCCGGCGCATCTGCAGCAAGGCCTCCAGCAACTGGCCGACCTCGTTGGTGCCGTGGGCGATGGGGCCACCGCTCAGGTCGCCCTGCGCCACGGCGCGCGACAGCTGCACGGCCTGCGCAAGCGGTTGCGTCATGGAGCGCACAAACACCAGGGCCACGCCGGTGGTGAGCGACAGTGTTGTCACCAGTGCCACCGCCACCCACAGCAGGCTTTGCTGCAGGTTGGAAACGCGGTTGTCCAGGGCCTGCGTCAGGTTGCCTGCGGCCTGGGTGTTGAGGGCATACAGCGCTTCGATAGTGCGGGTGAAATGGTCGAAATAGTCCTTGGCCGGCAGCTTGAATTCGGTGGCGTTGATCACCTCGCTCTCCAGCAGTTGAAGCGACTGCGTGATCAGGCCCTGGATTTCCTGGGTCTTGCTGCCCATCGACTGGCGAAACTGCGGGTTGCGTTCCAGCGCCCGGTCGAAGCTGCGCAGTGTTTCTGCCTGCAACTCGGTCACGCGCTGGCGTAGCACCAGCAGCTGCCCCTTGTCTTGCGGGGGCAGCTCGCCGCGCCCCAGAAACCCCGAGCCCTGCGCCCGCAAAACGCCCAATTTTTCACCCAACATCGGGGCATGGACCAGCGATGCCTGGATCAGCGCATTGGTGTCGGTGTCAGGGTCGGTTTGCAGGTCGTAGGCGTGCAGCAGGCCCTCGTTGATCAACATGATCGAGGCAATCAGCTGGGTGTGCTGCGCCGTGCTTTGCGCAGTCTGCAGGCTGCGTGCGGCCACGGCCTGCTCCAGGGTCTTCCAGGTTTGCTGGGCTTGTGTCCATGCGCTGTTTTGCGCGGCGGGCACCTGCGCTGCGGCAAAGCTGGCCGCCACTTCTGCCATGGCTTTTTCCAGGGCGTCGCGGGCCGCGGGCCGACGCGCCGCCAGCGCCTCGTCTCCACCCAGCATGCCGGCCGACAGACCCCGGTGCACCTGCATCAACTGCACCACCTTGTTCACCACCAGTGCGGGCACGGCACCCACCGATTCATGCCGCGCTGCCGCGATGGAGCGCAGTGAATCGCTCACATAAAGGTACGTGGGCAGGGCGCTCATCATCAACCCGATCGTGCCCAAGATCATGAATTTCTGAAGCAGGCCAAGGCGATGGAGGATGGACATGGCAATAAGCGCACACATGCGCAGGTCGTGGAAACACAAAGACCGAAGCGTGTTGTCGGCCACAAGAAGTCTGCAGGCCCATGGCGGGTATTGCAAGCTGTAACGTAATGTACGGAGATTGGCATCGGACCGGGTTGACGCATATCAAGTCAAGACGCTGTCGGCGGACCATGACAGGGCCCTCCAGGTCGTTGGAGGGGCGCCGTCCCCGGGTTGGGCTGGCGCAGCCGATGCGGGCGCTGGTGAATAATGTCCTGACTGTCCCAACTGCGGAGAATTCCCGGCATGCATTCCATCACCTTGCGTTTCATGGCCGCATCCGGCGCCTCATCGGCCTCGGGCCGCATTCAGGGTGGGGCCGTGTTGCTGTGGGTGGACGAAGCCGGGCTGGCCTGCGCCAGCGCCTGGGCGCACTGCGCCTGCGTGACGGCCTTTATGGGCGGTGCCAGCTTTCTGCGGCCAGTTCGCTCCGGGGATCTGGTGGAGGTGGAGGCCCGCCTGGCCTACACCGGCAGCAGCAGCATGAGCATGGCGGTGGAGGTGCGGGCGGGCAGCATCCAGGACAGGGACCTGCAGCCCGTGACCCACTGTGTGGTGGTGTATGCCGCCGTGGATGACGATGGACAGCCTCGAGCCGTGGACGCCTGGACCCCCGAAACCCCCGGCGACATCGCGCTGGCCCAGCGCGTCAAGGCCCATATCGACGCTGCGCGCGCAGCGCAGTAAGGCAGCGAATGACCACTGCGCCGGGGCCGATGCGGGCCCGCGATCTTCTGGCTGCGCTCGCGGTGGTTGTGCTGTGGGGCGTGAACTTCGTGGCCATGAAGTGGGGCCTGCGCAGCTTTACGCCATTTCAGCTGGGCGCCTTGCGCTACCTGTGCGCGGCCCTGCCCCTGGTGCTGCTGGTGCAGGCACCCCGCCTGCATTGGCGCTGGGTGCTGCTGTTTGGCGCTTTCCAGGGCGTGGGGCAGTTCGGCTTTTTGTTTGTGGCACTGCAAATGGGCATGACGGCGGCGTTGGCCAGCGTGCTGCTGCAAACCCAGGTGTTCTTTACCGCGCTGTTCGGTTTTGGTGTGCTGCACGAGCGCCCGGGCCGGCCGCTGGTGCTGGGGCTTGCGCTGGCGGGGGTGGGGCTGCTGTGTTTTGCCATGAACCATCTGCAGCCCGGCGCTGCCACGGCCGGCACCACGCTGGCGGGCCTGCTGCTGACGCTGTGCGCGGCGGCTTCGTGGGCGGCATCGAACATCGTCTCGCGCCTGGCACAGCAAGCCTCGCCGGGCTACAACCCCCTGTCTTTCGTGATCTGGAGCAGCCTGGTGCCCGTGCTGCCCTTCATCCTGCTGTCGCTCTGGTTCGATCCGGACGCGGGCCGCTGGATCGATCCCGCCGCCTGGGCCGCCGTGCCGCTGGTGGCCTGGCTGTCGTTGGCCTATCTGGGCTGGGCGGCCACGGTGCTGGGCTACGGCATGTGGACCAGCCTGCTCAAGCGCTACCCGGCCAACCGCGTGGCACCCTTCAGCCTGGGCGTGCCGCTGGTGGGCATGGCGGCGGGCCTGTGGGTGCTGGACGAGGTCGTCACCGCCTGGCAATGGGCGGGTGTGGCCTGCGTGGTGCTGGCCCTGGTGTGCGTGGTGCTGGGGCCAAGATTCGGCATGAAATAGCCCTGTAGCGCTTATCTGGAAAGCGCTGACAGCTATCTATTTAATAGTGGCAGTGGCTGGCCGCACCCCGGTGCCGGGGGCGGGGGCATCACAGCAACCGACGGCGTGCGTAGCGCACCACGGTAACGCCAGCGCGGGCCTGGCGCGTAGAGGGCATCACCAGCACGCAGTCATCGTAGAGCGTGGCGACGGGTTCGCCATCGTTGTCGCCTATCACCGTGCCTGCCTGCGCGATCACTTCCAGCCCGGTGAAGGGTGCGTTGAAACGGAAGGCGCTGCTGCGGGCGACCACGGGGCCCGTGACCTCAAGCGCCCACTGGCGGGGTGCATCGGCCAGGCGCCAGCCGGGCAGCCTGCGGTCCAGTTCCGCCGCTTCGACCACGCCGGCTGTTTCGAGAAAGCGCACGCACTGGTCCTGCGCGACGGCGCGGCTGGCGGGGTCGCCGTGGAAGCCGCACTCGATCAGCAGCGAACGCGTATCGCCGCCTTGCCCCGGGGCCTGGCCATCGGGCAGGCCAAAGCGCCCATAGTCGCGCATGCGTACGCCGTCTTTGTGCCCGGCATCGATCACGATGTGCTCGGGCGAGCGCATGGCGCGCGCCAGTTGCAGGTTGCGTGGCTGGACCCCGGTGAGCAGCAGCGGGGCCGAGGGCTCATGCATGGAATGGATGTCGAGCAGCCAGTCGGCCTGCGCTACCCACGGACGCAGCGCGGCGGCGCGGCGGCGCTCGTTGGTGTCCGCGGCGTCGATGCGCTCGTCCAGCCATTGGCGGTTCAGGTCTTCGTCGGTGAAGCGCGAGGCGTCGTGGTTGCCGGCGTCAAAGCGGTCGAACGCATCCAGGTTGCAAAAGGCCAGGGTAAGCCGACCTTTCTGCGGGCGCAGCGCGGCCTCCAGCAAACCCTTGAGGGCCCAGGCGCCGCACAGTTCATTGCCATGCACCAGGGCGCTGATCATCACGTGGCGCCCGGGCACACCCGAGTCGAAGTGCCACACGCCTGGCGTGCCGGTGTTGCCTGCACGCCAGGCGCTCAGGTCTGGTGCGGGCAACGTGAAGCTGAGGGCCGTTGGGGGAGGGAGGACGGTGCTCATTCTTCGATCTTGGCGAATTCAACAATCTGTTTGTACTTGGCCACTTCGGCGGCTAAAAACTTGTCGATGTTCACGCTGGGTGACGACACCGTCGAGCCGCTGCTCTCCAGCTTCTTGCGCAGCTCGGGTGCCTGCAGTGCTTCGTTCAGCGCTTTCTTGAGTTTGTCGAACACCGGTTTGGGCAAATGCGCGGGGGCCATGAGCGCGAACCAGACGCCAATGTCCACGTTCTTGTACTGGGCTGATTCAGAGATCGCCGGGATATCGGGCGTGGCGGCCGAGCGCGTGGCTTCGGTGGTGCCCAGCGCGATCACCTTGCCGCTTTTGATGTGCGGCAGACCGCTGGAGAGCACGAACACGCCGTACTCCAGGTTGTTGCCCATCAGGTCGTTGGTGAGCGGCGCCACGCCGCGGTAGGGAATATGCGTCATGAACAGCTTGCCCTGTTCTTTGATCATTTCGCCCGCCAGGTGCAGCGAAGTGCCCACGCCCGAGCTGCCGTAGCTGAACTTGCCGGGGTTCTTGGAGACTTTCTGCGTGAACTCTGCCAGGTTCTTCACCCCGGAGCCGGTGGACGCCACCAGCACCAGGGGTTGCGAGGCGATCAGGCCGATGGCTGTGAAGTCCTTGATGTCGTACTTGACCTTCTTGGTCACCAGCTTGTTGATGGCGATCTCGTTGCTCGCACCCACCAGCAGGGTGTAGCCGTCCGGTGCGGCGCTGGCCACTTTTTGCGCGCCAATGGCACCGCCGGCACCGCCAATGTTCTCTATCACCACCGGCACGCCCAGGCGGTTGCCCAGCTCGGTGGCCACCACCCGGCCCGTCAGGTCGGTGCTGCCGCCCGGCGGATAACCCACCACGATCGTGATGGGCTTGCTGGGATACGAGGCTTCCTGGGCGACTGCCGGGGCGCTGGCCAGCACGGCCAGGCTGCAGGCCAGGGCGGCGCGGCGAGAGAGATGGAGGGTGTGCATGGCAGGTTGTCCTTGTGGTGGGGTTGGCCCATTGTGGGAACGTGCACAGGCTTCGTTGGTGCCGAAACGGCACGAATCGGTGCGTAGTTAAGCCGAGCGATCGTTCTGATGCGGTCAGCGCAGCGTCACGGTCTGCCACAAGGCTTCGGCCAGCGGGCCCAGGCGGCGCTTGGGCCGGTACAGGCGCACGTCAAAGCGCACTTCCATTTGCTCGCTACCCGCGCGTGCGAGGCGGCCGCTCTTGCAGTCGGCATGCACCATCGACCAAGGAAGCCAGGCCACACCGAGTCCCTTTTGCACGTATTCGTAGTGGGCATCTGCCGAGTCGCATTCCACCAGGCGCTGAAGGCGCGGTGCATGCGGGTTGTGCGCCAGGTGGTCCTCGACCAGCCGCCCCAGTGCCAATTGGGGGGCGTAGGCCAGGTACGGCACGGGTTGCCCTTGCGCAAAGTCGTGCAGCGGCAGCCCTTGCGGTGTGGCGCGGGATACAGGCACCAGGCGATCCGTGGCCATGGTGACATGGATGAACTGCCGAGCGTCCAGCCCAATGGCCAACGCCGGGTGGTGGTACACGAGCGAGAAATCGGCCTCGCCGCGCTCGAGCATGGCGACGGTGTCCGCCAGTGCGCGCGTCAGGATGTGCAATTGCCCGTCTTGCAGAACCGGGCGCAGGCGCACCAGCCAGTCAGCCACCACGGTGCGCGCCAAGGTGCGGCCGGTGGTCAGCGTCACGGTACGGCCCTGGCGCCCGGCCAGGCTTTGCAGCTCCTCGTGCGATTGCGCCAGGTTGCGCGCCAGTTGCGCGGCGGTTTCCAGAAAACTGGCACCCGCCGCCGTCAGTGTGACGGGACCGCCACCGCGCTTTACCAAAGGTGTTCCAGCCCAGGCCTCAAGGGCGCGGATGCGACGCCCGAATGCGGGGTGGGTGACGTGGCGCAACTCGGCAGCACGCGTAAAGCTGCGCTCCTGCGCCAGCGTGATGAAATCCTCCAGCCACTTCAGCTGCATGGCCCGGCAGGCAGTGGATGCATGGGTTCACCAAACCCTCTATCCCTGCTGCCCATTCCTGTTGGCTGCATGTGGGGTTGGTACGGCGAGGCGTCGCCATGCGCAGCCTTGTACCCGGTGGTTTCACCGCACTGCAGCACAGCTGGTGTCTCCACGGTTGTCGGGCGTGTCAGCCGCACGCCGCTTGCAGCACAGCGCGGGTGCGCAGGGCCTCATGGCGCGCGGCGGCTGCAAAGTCGTCCCCGCCCGACGCATACAGAATGGCCCGCGATGAGTTCACGATGATGGGGCCGTCAGGGCGCAGCCCGGCGCGCACGGTGGCCACGGCATCGCCGCCCTGCGCACCCACCCCGGGGATCAGCAGGGGCAGCGTGGGTGCAATGCTGCGCACGCGTTCAATTTCCTGGGGGTAAGTGGCGCCCACCACCAGGCCGAGCTGGCCGTTGCGGTTCCAGGGGCCTTGCGCCAGGCGCGCCACATGTTCATACAACAAGGGCTGGCCGTCGACGCTGGCCAGGCGCTGGTTTTGCAGGTCGTCACCGCCGGGGTTGGAGGTGCGGCACAGCAGGAAAGCGCCTTTGCCGTGGTAGGCAAGGTAGGGTTCGATGGAATCAAACCCCATGAACGGCGAGAGCGTGACGGCGTCGGCGCCGTAGCGCTCAAAGGCCTCTTTGGCGTATTGCTCGGCCGTGGAGCCAATGTCGCCACGCTTGGCATCCAGAATCACCGGCACATGGGGGGCGTTGCAGCGCATGTGCTGCATCAGCCGCTCCAGCTGGTCTTCGGCGCCATGGGCTGCAAAGTAGGCAATCTGGGGCTTGAAGGCGCACGCCACATCGGCAGTGCTGTCGACAATCGCGGCGCAAAAGTCATAGATCTTGCGCGGATCGCCGCGCATGCCTGCGGGAAACCGGTTGGGTTCAGGGTCCAGCCCCACGCAGAGCATCGAGTTGTTCTGCGTTGAAGCAGTGCGCAGCATGTCGAGAAATGTCATGGGGTGTAATTTTAGGCGGCACCATGGCGGATGTGACAAGCTTCCCGGCGGCGCAGTGTGGGCGTTTGGCACAGACCCGCCCCGGTGGTCCACTTCCCCGAAGCGCTGCGCCCATAAAAAATGGCCGTTGATCGGCCATTTTTTTTCAAGACCCGGGAGGGCGAAAGCGGTCAGCGCGGTACGGTCAGCAGGCGCTGGACGTCGCGGTCATTGGTCAACGCGCAGTTCTGCCCGCGCACGATGCGGCTGTCTTCGGTGCGCACCAGTTTCATGGTCATCACCTTCATGTGATTGGCCGGCCGCCCTGCCAGGCGCCGCTCATCCCTTCACCAGTCCGCCATCCACGATCAGGTTTTGCCCGGTCACCGCGCGCGACCAGGGTGAGAGGAAGAACAGCACGGCGTCGGCAAACTCGGCCGGTGTGGTCACGCGGCGCAGCGGGGTCAGGCTGGCGATGAGTTCGAACACCGCCTCGGGCGTGGCGCTGCTGGCGTCGGTGCTGCGCAGCAGGCCGCCCGAAACCATGTTCACGGTGATGCCGTGCGGCCCCAGGTCGTTGGCCGCCGTGCGTGTGAGCGACAACAGCGCTGCCTTGGCGGCGGTGTAGTCGTGGTACGGCACCACGGGGTTCTGAAACAGGTTGGTGCCCACGTTCACGATGCGGCCAAAGCCCTGCGCACGCATTCCGGGCAGCGCCGCCTGCAAGGTGTTGAGCGCACCCTTCACGGCGCCTTCGATCTGCTGGTTGAAGCGCTGCCATGCAATGTCGCCAATCTGCGGGCGCGCCTCGCCGTCGAACTGAAAGCCCACCAGTGCGTTGTTCACCACACTGCTGATGGGCTGGCCGGTGCGCTCATGGGCCTGCGCAAACAGTGTGTGCACAGCGGCGGTATCGGTCACATCGGCCTGCAGAGCCATGGCGCGCGGGCCCAGTTCTTCGGCCAGCGCGGCGGCGGCCTTGTCGCTGTGGTGGTAGTTGATGACCACGCCCGCGCCTTCGCGCGCCAGCGCCCGTGTGATGGACTGGCCCAGACCACGGGCGCCACCGGTCACCAAAACCCATTGTTCCGCTATCAGCATGTCGATTCCCAAAATGGAGGCAAGCGCAGATTGTGGCGGCAAATAGTGCCCTGCCAGCTGCCTTGTCCCAGCGCGGTGGACGGCCAGCACGGGTCTGGGCAAGTGGCTGGATTTGCCACCGTTGCAGCGGAAAACCCGTTGGGGGAGCAGGAACCCGTGGGGGCGTTGATTGCGAGTCTGACCCCGATTTTTACCCCGGCTGTTCCATGCCCCCGTTCATTCGCACAACCGTTCAACCTATGCGGCGGGGCGGTGCAGGGCGCACAGCTTGTTGCCGTCCGGGTCGCGCAGATAGGCCAGGTAGAGCTTGCCGCCAGGGCTTTCGCGCCAGCCCGGCGGGTCTTCGCAGGTGGTGCCGCCATTGGCCACGCCGGCTGCGTGGAAGGCATCGGCCTGCTCGGGCGACTTCATCGCAAAACCGATGGTGCTGCCGTTGCCAATCGTGGCAGGCTCGCCATTGATGGGCGTGGAAATGCCAAACGTGCCTTGGGGGCTGCGGAAAAAATAACGGTTCTTGTTGGCCACCCCGGGGTTGATACCCATCGTGGCAAACAGCGCGTCATAAAACTTTCTGGACTGCTCCAGGTCACTCACACCGACCATCACATGACTGAACATGGCATTTGTCTCCTTATTTGAGGCCCCCGGCGGGGCGGTTGACAGGCGACGGAATGGTACTTGTTGCCACGCCGCCCCGGCTTGCGCCGATGTAAAACCCCTTGCACACCGGCGCGACCGGCCGGCGGGAGGCGCACGTCACGCCCGACATCCGCGGTGTAGTAGCAAACTTCAGGTCAAAATAGCCCCTGGCGCTTATGCTGAAAGCGCTAATAGCTATAAAAATAAGAGCAAAAATGGGGGCGGGATGGTCATCTCAACCGTGTCAGCCAAGTCCCCATCCCCTGTCCTGGCCCACTTGTCCACCCACCGTTGCGCTACCCCATGCCACCCAACCCGCACTTCACCCCCGTCCCGCTGGACAAGGCCTACCGCCTGCTCAATCACGGCCCCACCGTGCTCGTCTCGGCCAGCCATGCGGGCGAGGACAACGCCATGGCCGCCGCCTGGGCCTGCGCGCTGGACTTTGCCCCGCCCAAGGTCACGGTGGTGCTCGACAAGGCCACGCGCACGCGCCAACTGGTAGAGGCCAGCGGGCACTTTGCCTTGCAACTGCCCACCCGGGCCATGGCAGCGCTCACGGTGGGCATTGGCACCGACAGCGCCAAGACCCACCCCGACAAGCTGCAGCAGCACGGCGTGCAGCTCTTTCACGCGCCCGGCCACGCCACGCCCCTGGTGCAGGGCTGCGCCGCCTGGCTGCTGTGCCGCGTCATCCCCGAGCCGCACAACCAGCAGACGTATGACCTCTTCATCGGCGAAGTGCTGGCCGCTTGGGCCGACGAGCGCGTGTTCCGCAATGGCCACTGGGAGTTCGACACCGCACCGGACGAGCTGCGCACGCTGCACTACGTGGCGGGTGGGCTGTTCTATGCCACGGGGGCGTCGGTGACGGTGTAATCCTGGTAGCTGTGCGCGGCGCCGGGTGTTGATCCCTCGCCCCTTGCGGAAGAGGGCACATTACTCCCCATCCGAAATCTCCACCTGCTTGAGCTCTGCAAACTTGGCCGCCATCGTCGGGTTGCCCCGGGTCAGCTTCTTGATCGTGAGGTCTTCGGCCTTGTCGTTGGCCAGGCGCAAATTGTTGGCCGACTTGTGCAGCGCCTCCTTGGTCTTCTCCAAGTCCTTGATGGCCTCATCAATGCGCCGAACAGCCTCCTCAAACCCGTCCGACGCCAGGCGCCAGTTGCGCCCAAACGCGCCCTTGAACTCCTCCAGTTGCGATTCGAACTTGGTGATGTCCAGGTTCTGCGCCTTCACCAGCGCCAGCTCTGACTTGTACTGCAGCGACTTCATCGAGGCGTTGCGCAGCAGCGTGATGATGGGAATGAAAAACTGCGGCCGCACCACGTACATCTTGGGGTAGCGGTAGAACATGTCCACGATGCCGGTGTTGTACAGCTCGCTCTCGGGCTCCAGCAGCGACACCAGCACCGCGTATTCGCAGCCTTTTTCACTGCGGTCTTTGTCCAGCTCTTTCAAGAAGTCTTCGTTGCGCTTTTTGGTGGCGGTCTCGTCGTTTTCGTTCTTCATCTCGAACATGATCGAGACGATCTCGTTGCCCGACTCGTCCAGGTCGCGAAAGATGTAGTCGCCCTTGCTGCCACTGCGCGCGTCGTTGTCCTTCTCGAAATACGCGCGCGCAAACGCGGTGGCGCGGATGCGGTTGAACTCCGTCTCGCAGTGCTGCTCCAGCGTCTCGCCCACCATCTTGGTTGACAGGCGCGCCTTCATGTCCCGCAGCCGCGCAATCTCGCCATCGCGGTCGCGCAACTGCAAGGCGTATTGCTCCTTGATGGCGGCCTCCTCCAGCTGCTTTTTCACCACCACCAGGTTCAGATCGTTCTTGAATTCATCGCGCTCGCGGGCCACCACGGTGACCGCCTCGGACACCGCCAGCCTGCGCACCACCTCGCCCGCCTCCAGCTGCGACTTGAGCTGCTGGATCTCGGCGTCCTTTTTGGCGGCCGCGCCCTGCAGCTCCTGCGCCAGCCGGGCTTCTGCCAGCAGGGCCGCTGTTTGCTGCGCTTGCCGCGCGCGCTCCAGCTCATTAGCCAGCGCATCGCGCTCCTGGTGCACTCCGCCCAGCGCCTCAGACACCGCCAGCTTGCGCGCCACTTCGGCGGCATCCAGCTGGGCCTTCAGGGCTTGAATCTCGGAGTCTTTGGCGGCCGTCGATTTCTGCAGCTCATTGGCCACCTGGGCTTGCGCCAGCGCCACCGCATTGCGCTTGTCTTGCTCGGCCAGCTCCAGCCGCTCGTGCAGCTGCTCGTTGAAATCCGCGTCGCGCACCTGCTTGAGGATGTCGGCATACCCGGTTTCGTCCACCTTGAACGCCTTGTTGCAGTGGGGGCAGATGATGTCGTGCATGGCGGTCACCGTGTGTCGTGTTTCGTTGGTGGGGGAGCATAGCGGGCAGCACCTGCACAAAGCCCGGCCGCAATGCCCTGCACAACGCGGTGTGTGAAGCGCCGTGCCGAACATGTTCAGGTCAATAAGCGCCCATGTAGTCGCGCTTGCCAATGGGCAAACCGTTGTGGCGCAGGATGGCGTAGGCCGTCGTCACATGAAAGAAGAACTGCGGCAGACCATAGTTCGCCAAGTAGGTCTGCCCACTGAGCTTTTTCTCTTTGGGCGTGCCAGGGCGCAAGACGATTTCAACGCCCTCTTTGCCTTCAAACTGCGCTGCGTTCACGCTTTCCAAAAAGGCCAAGGTCTGCGCCAACAGCGCATCCAGATCGGCAAAGCTTTTCTCTTCGCCTGCAAAGACCGGCACATCCACCCCCGCCAGCCGCGCCGCGATGCCGCGAGAAAAGTCGGCTGCAATCTGCACCTGCTTGAGCAGCGGAAACATGTCGGGCGCCAGCCGTGCCTGCAGCAAGGCGTCTGGCTCGATCGACTTGGCGGTTGCGTATTCGCTCGCCTGCGCAAGAATGCTTTTCAACGCGGTCAGCATCTGCTTGAGGACGGGAACCGAGTGGGAGTACATAGGGCTGGTCATGGGGTGGTCCGGTGAGTGGGGAAAAGGGGAAAAGCCAGGGGCCCGTCGCGCCGAAGGGCCAAGGGCTGCCAAGTTCGTGTGTACTGGTCTGGAAGCGCCTGGTTCGCGCCCGCCTGTTGCGCCGCCGGGCACTGTAACCCGCCTGCAGGGACCGGCGCTTCCAAGGCGATTCCACCCTTGCCTTACCAACGGGCTTCACGTGCCAGGCGCTGTCGGATCTATCAGATCGGCCACCTCGTGCAAGGCGGCGAGCGCAAACTGGTGATCGGCCACGCCGCGCGCAGCTACGTGGCGCTGCACCACTACATAGAGGCCCTGGACACGGTGTTCGTGCTGGCCGTGCGCAGCCCGCTTGAGGCCGGGGTCAAGCGCTAGGTTTTGAGCCAAATTGGCCGCCAGCGCTTATTGAGTAAGCGCCAGCAGCTATCAAAACGAGAATAACTGCCAGCCTGGCTACGCGTGTCAGAGCTGCCCCTATCCGTTCGGGCTGAGCATGTCGAAGCCACCCGAAGGGCGTCGTTAACACGTCTAATGGGAAATACGACCCAGCGCTTGAGGTTCATGCGGTGAAAAGCCCGTTTATTCACCGCGCAATTTGCGGCGAATAAACGCCATAATCACCGCATGTGGACCGAAAAGAAAGCCCCTCGCCGCCGCACTTACCTGTGGCAACGCCCCGACTGGCCGCAGTGGCGGTTTGACGCAGCCGCCCTGGCCGCGCCACTTGCGCAGGTGCATCGCGCACAGGGCATGCTGGCCGGGCGCATGGCCGAGCTGGGCCTGCCGCAGCGCGACCAGGCCACCCTGCAAGTGCTCACACAAGAAGTCATCACCACCAGCGCCATCGAAGGCGAACGGCTGGACCTGGACGCCGTGCGTTCTTCCGTGGCCCGCAAGCTGGGCCTCGACATAGGCGCCCTGGCACCCAGCGACCGGCATGTGGACGGCGTGGTGGACGTGGTGCTGGACGCCACCCGCCACTTTGACCAACCCCTGACCCCCGAGCGCCTGTTTGGCTGGCACGCCGCGCTGTTCCCCACCGGCTACAGCGGGCGCACGCGCATCACCGTGGCCGCGTGGCGCACCGATGCCAGCGGCCCCATGCAGGTGGTGTCTGGCCCCGTGGGGCGCGAGAAGGTGCACTTTGAAGCCCCGCCCGCCGCCACCCTGCCCGCGCAAACCCAGGCCTTTTTTGACTGGTTTGAAGCCGCCCCAGCGGGCGACGCCATCATCAAAGCGGGCCTGGCCCACCTGTGGCTGGTCACCTTGCACCCTTTTGACGACGGCAACGGCCGCCTGAGCCGCGCCGTGGGCGACATGGCGCTGGCACGCGCAGAGGGAACGCACCAGCGGTTCTACAGCTTCAGCGCCCAGATACAGCGCGAGCGCAAAGACTATTACGACCAGCTAGAGGCCACCCAAAAAGGTCCGCTGGACGTGACCCCGTGGCTGCATTGGTTTCTGGGCTGCCTGCTGCGCGCCGTGCAGGGTGCAGACGCCACGCTGGCGGGCGTGCTGGACAAAGCCCAGTTCTGGCAGCGCTGGGCAGGCACGCCCATGAACGCCCGGCAAACCCTGGTGCTGAACCGCGTGCTGGACGGCATGGAAGGCAAGCTGACCAACGCCAAGTGGGCGGCCATGGGCAAATGCTCTGCGGATACGGCGCTGCGGGATATCAACGACCTGCTGGAGCGTGGGGTGCTGCGCAGGCTGGAAGGTGGAGGGCGGAGTACGGGGTATGAGTTGTGTGCCAAATAGGTCGCTAGCGCTTTTGGAATAAGCGCAAGCAGCTATCAAAAAGATCGCGCAATCTAGCCAAGTAATGCAGCCTCAATCTCGCGCTTGGCCTGTTCCCGCAACTGCTTTGCCTGCTGGCGCAGCGCCAGCGCGTCAACGCGGGCCTGGCCGATGGCGCCAATCAGTGTTTGCTGCACGTCGAGTGGTGGCAATGGGAAACGCAGGGCCATCAAGGCTGGCTTGCTGATGTTCTTCATGGTCGGGGATGTGCCCGTCAATGAGGCTTCGATCTGCTGGCGTAAGTGGGGCGTCTTCATAACTTCGTCCAAGTACGCCGGGAGAACCGGCGAGTCCGGTCGCCAGACAGCGCGAAAAATCTTGTCGCACAACATTAAGCGGGGTGGTGTTTCGCCTACCAGCGCCGCTACAAAGTACCGTACACAGAAGCCCGCGCCCGCCTGCTTGCCGCCATCGGGGAACCTATTGGCAGCCTGTTTGAGCTATCGAAAAACGCACAATGGCAAGCTGGGCAAGATCAAAACCGAAGTGCTGTTTATCGAACGCTGCCTAGACCTGCTTAAACCTGGTGGCAGACTGGGCATCGTGTTGCCCGAGGGCATTTTCAACAACCCCTCACTGACCTACGTGCGCGAGTTTGTGGAGGACCGTGCCCGCTTGCTGGCCGTGGTTAGCCTGCCACAGGAAACCGCAACGGCCTCACACCGCCTGCAAATACCGCCCCGCCAACTCCTTCTGCGCGGCGGCGTCCACGCCCAGCACATCCACCAGATACGGCTGCACGCCGCCAAAGTCGTTGTCCACCATGTGCAGCGCGGCGTCCAGAAACTCTTCCTGCACGCGCCACAGCACGCGCAGCACTTCCTCGGGGGCGTGGCTGCCCATGCCGGGCGGGCGCTGGTAGAGCGCGTTGGTGAGCAGGTAGTCGTGCATGACCACGTCGCGCGGCACGCCCAGGGCGAGCAGGATGAGGGCGGCGGCAAAGCCGGTGCGGTCTTTGCCGGCGGTGCAGTGAAACACGGTGGGCGCATCGCTGGCCAGCAGCAGTCGGAAGAGCTCGGCAAAGCGCGGGGCGTTGTCGTGCACAAAGCCCAGGTAGGTCTCTTGCATCAGCCCCACGGCATCTTGCGCGGTGAGCTGGCGGCCGGTGCGCTGCAGGTCGAGGGCGCGCTGGATCACGGTGGGCTCGATGGCCAGCGGGTGGTAGGCCACGCCGGGCAGCGCGTAGGCATGGGCCGCGCTTTCGGCCTGGCCGCGAAAATCTACCGCGCGGGCCACGCCCAGCTCGGCCAGCAGCGCCTGGTCTTGTGGCGTAAGGCCCGCCAGATGGTCGGACCGAAAGAGCCGCCGCCACCTCACCGGCCGCCCACCATGGCCCGTGTAGCCGCCCAGGTCGCGGAAGTTGGTGACACCGGTGAACGGGAGCGAGCGGGTGGGGCTGGTGGAATGCGTGGGGGGGTGCTGCTGCATGGTCAGGGCGCCGGGGTGGCGTTAAAACGCAAAAGTCCAGCTTATCCCATGCGGGTGACGTGCCGTGTCACGCGGGTGCGCGGCGCCATCTGTGTGTGCGCCGGTGGCTTGAATGTCAGCGCGGCAATGAGGTGACGGCGCCATCCACCAGCTGCTCCTGGCTACCCGGTGGGCAGGGCTGGTCGGTGTAAGTGGCGCGGCCATCTTTCAGGCATTTGCGCGGCGGCGGGGCGATGGGTTCAGAGCCCCCGCTGCGGGCGGGGCGGGCCTGCGCGGCGCGTTTTTCGGGCGGCAGGGTGTCGTGGCCGGGGCGCGTGATTTTTTTCCAGGCCTGCGCCGCCCAGGGGCCCGCGTGGGGCCGCCAGCGGTCGGCCGTCCACCACGCAGCGGCAGCGGCGGCTACCAGGACCACCGCGATGGCGGTGAGAACCGTGCGTTCGGTGCGGCTGCGCATGGAATCAATGGCGGTTGGTCGCTGCAGTGGCAGTGCGAGGTCGGTAATCGGGCGAAATCATGGGCGTGGGGCCGTTGCGCAGCGCGTCAGCGCGTGCGTTGCCGTGTGACACCCACGTCGATATCACCAAACACAGTGATGCCACTGGCGCCCTGCTGCGAGCGGGCTGCATCACCGGCGGACGAAGCAGCGGGCACGCTGCTGCACCCGGCCAGCACCCCGGCAGTGGCCACGGCTGCCAATGCCAGCCGCACCGTGCGCCAGACGGGCGATGCAGCGGGGGCACAGCACCGCTTCATCACTCGGCGCCCAGGTGGTTGCCCAGAATGCCTGCCAGCTCGAACATGCCCGCGCTGTCCTTGCCGAACACGGCGCGCAGCTTGTCATCGGCGACGATGGTGCGCTTGTCCTTGGGGTCCTGCAGGTTGTGGGCCTTGATGTATTCCCACATCTTCTTCACCGCCTCGGGCCGTGCCACGGGCTCGGCGCCAATCACCGCAGCCAGGGCGGCGCTGGGGGCCTTGCCTGCGGCGGGCTTGCGTGGGGCCTTGGCGGCAGCGGTCTTGGTGGCCGGGGCTTTCTTGGTGGCGGCAGGTTTGGCGGCCTTTTTGGCTGCAGCGCTTGTCTTTCCTGCCTTTGCAGCTATCGTTTTAGCGGCAGCGCCCGGGCGTGGCGGGAACTTGGATGGCGCAAACTCAAAGTTGACTTTGCCGGCCTCTTTGTCCCACGCCAGGTGGGCCTTGAAGGCGCGGCGGGTGCGCATGCTCACAAACTTGTCGAGCAGGTCGGTCTTGCCAGTGGCCAGCAGCTTTTGCATTTGCTCGCGCTCCACGGGCTGCTGCAGGATGATCTTGCCGCTCTTGAAGGTGCAGCTCGGTGTGGGCTGCGCGGCCGTGGGCACGGCCTTGCTGCACACGTAGTTGCTGCCGTGCTCGTGCACGTCTGAGCCACAGATGGGGCAGGCGCCCAGGGAGGCGTCTTCAAATTCGACGATCTCGCCGGATTCTTCGCCCTTCTTGTCGTCGCCAAAGTCGAACTCGAGCTTGTAGTTGTGCGCCTCGTCGTCGTACTTGATGACGATCTCGGACGTGAAGGGCCAGCCGGCCTTGGAGCGGAAGCCTTCCAGCGGGCCGATCTTCTTGTCGCGCAGCAGGGCATTGGCCTCGGCGGTTTCAAAGGTGCGGCCTGCGGGCGATTTGCCAAAGCTGAAGCCGCAACCTTCTGCACCGGGTTTACCGACGCAGGCAAAGCGGCGGTAGTTCTCTTTGACCACGCCGCCGCAGTTGGGGCAAGGCGATTCGAGCGTGGCGTAGTCGCCGGGGATGGTGTCGCGGTCGTATTCCTTGGCCTTTTTCACCATGCGCTCGGTCATGGCGGCGATGCCGGCCATGAAGTCTTCGCGGCTGAGCAGGCCCTTCTCCATTTGCGAGAGCTTGAACTCCCACTCGCCGGTCAGGTCGGCCCGCGAAAGCTCTTCCACACCCAGCCCGCGCAGCAGCGTCATCAGCTGAAACGCCTTGGCCGTGGGGATGATCTCGCGGCCTTCGCGCAGCATGTATTTTTCGGTCAGCAGACCTTCGATGGTGGCTGCGCGCGTGGCGGGCGTGCCCAGGCCTTTTTCCTGCATGGCCGAGCGCAACTCTTCGTCGTCGATCTGCTTGCCGGCGCTTTCCATGGCGCCCAGCAGCGTGGCTTCGGAGTAACGTGCGGGTGGCTTGGTCTTGAGGCCCTTGGGGTCCACGGCCACGGTGTTGACCATTTCGCCGGGTTTCACGGGCACCAGGTTCTGGCCCTTGTCGCCCTCTTTTCCACCCTCCACTTCATCGGCCGCTTCCTTGCCGTAGATGGCCAGCCAGCCCGGCTTGACCAGCACCTTGCCTTCGGTCTTGAAACTGTGCGGGGCCACGGTGCTGATGCGCGTGGTCACGGTGTATTCAGCGCTGGGGAAGAACACCGCCATGAAGCGGCGCACGACCAGGTCGTACAGCTTCTGTTCGGCTTCCGACAGGCCCGAGGGCGCCTGCAGCGTGGGGATGATGGCAAAGTGATCGCTCACCTTGCTGTTGTCAAAGATGCGCTTGGACGGCCGCACGTAGTTGTTGTTCAGCGCCGTGAGCGCGTGCGGCGCGAGATGCCGCATGCCGCTGTCGGCCAGCATCTCGAAGGTCTGCTTGGCCACGGGCAGGTAGTCCTCGGGCAGCGCGCGCGAGTCGGTACGCGGGTAGGTCAGGGCCTTGTGGCGCTCGTACAGGCTTTGCGCCAGCGCCAGCGTGGTTTTGGCAGAAAAGCCGAACTTGCCGTTGGCCTCGCGCTGCAGGCTGGTCAGGTCAAACAGCAGGGGCGATGCCTGCGTGGTGGGCTTGCTCTCTTCGGTGACGGTGGCCTGCTTGCCGCGCACGGCGTTGGCTATTGACTGTGCTTCTGCGGCAGACCAGACGCGGTCGGCGCGTGCTTCCACGTCTTCCGACTTCTTCCACTTGGGGTCGAACCACTTGGCGGGGTATTCGCCCGCCTGGGCGCCGAAGGTGGCGTGGATTTCCCAGTAGTCGCGGCTGATGAACTTGCGGATCTTTTCCTCGCGCTCCACCACCAGCGACAGCGTGGGCGTCTGCACACGGCCCACGGTGGTCAGGAAGAAACCGCCATCGCGCGAGTTGAACGCCGTCATGGCGCGCGTGCCGTTGATGCCCACCAGCCAGTCGGCCTCAGAGCGGCTGCGCGCGGCGTGGGCCAGCCCCGCCATCTGCTGCTCGGTGCGCAGTGCGTCAAAGCCGTCGCGAATGGCCTGCGGCGTCATGCTCTGCAGCCACAGGCGCTTGACGGGTTTGCCCAGACCTTTGCCATCTGGTTTGCTGCCACCGGCGTATTGCTCGATCAGACGGAAGATCAGCTCGCCCTCGCGGCCCGCGTCGCAGGCGTTGATGAGTTCGGTCACGTCCTTGCGCTTGGCCTGTTTGACCACCGCGTTCAGGCGCGTCTTGGTCTTGTCCACGGGCTTGAGGTCAAAGTACGGCGGGATGACGGGCAGGTGGGCAAAACTCCACTTGCCGCGCTTCACATCAAACTCTTCGGGCGCCTGAATCTCCACCAGGTGGCCCACGGCGCTGGTGACTACATAGCGGTCGTTCTCGAAGTGGTCGTCGTGCTTTTCAAACTTGCCGGCCACGGGGGTCAGTGCGCGCACGATGTCTTGCGCGACGGAGGGTTTTTCTGCAATTACCAGGGTCTTGGTCATTTTGGGGCTCTCGCCAGTCATTCTGGTTGCCCGGGTTGCGGGCGCTTCTACAATTCGGGTCTCACGCGCATGCACACGCATGTACGCGCACGCACACACATGTGTGCACCATCAAGTTAACAGAGTTTTTGCCATGCCCCGCTCCGCATCGCCCGCCGCCCCCACTGTTGCACCGGGCCGCCGTATCCAGACCCGGCGCTCGGGCGTGCATGGCAAGGGCGTGTTTGCCGTGCAGGACATTGCCGAGGGCGAGGTGCTGGTGGAATACACCGGCCAGGTCATCGGCTGGCAGGAAGCGCAGGACCGGCACCCGCACGACCCCCTGCAACCCAACCACACGTTTTACTTCCATGTGGATGAAGACCGCGTGATCGATGCAAAGTTCGGCGGCAACTCCTCGCGCTGGATCAACCACAGCTGCAACCCCAACTGCTACGCCGATGAGCGGGACGGCCGCATTTTCATCACCGCGCTGCGCAACATCCAGGCGGGCGAAGAGCTCAACTACGACTACGGCCTGATCATCGAAGAGCGCTACACACCCAAGCTCAAGGCCGAATACCCCTGCTGGTGTGGCAGCAAGAACTGCCGGGGCACGCTGCTGGCCCCCAAGCGTGGCTGGGCACCGCCCGTGCCGCTGCCGCCTTCAAAGCAAAAGGCCCAGGCCAAAACAAAGGCAAAAACGAAGGCCAAAGACGCTGCTCCCAAAAAAGCCAAGGCAGCCAACGAGGCGAAGAAAACCAGGGCGCCCGCCCCGCCTGCGGCCCCCCAACCCCGCCGCAACCGCCCGCAGTGATGCCGCAGCAGAAAAGTCCCATTCGCTGGCCCGCCGAGGCCATTTGGGAGGCCGTGGCACCGCTGCTGCCCGGCTTCACGGTCGAGGTGCTGCCCAGCATCGACTCCACCAACACCGAGCTCATGCGCCGCGCGCGCGCCGGCCAGTGCGAGCCCACGCTGCTGGTGGCCGAGCAGCAAACAGCAGGGCGCGGGCGGCTGGGGCGCGTGTGGCAAAGCGATGCAGGGGCGTCTTTGATGATGTCCCTGGGCCTGCCACTGGCGCCTGCCGACTGGTCTGGCTTGTCATTGGCTGTGGGCGTGAGCGTGGCCGAGAGCCTGCAACCCGTGTTGCCCGCCCTGGGTGATGGCCATGCGGCGCGCATTGGCCTCAAGTGGCCCAACGACCTGTGGCTGGACGGCGCAGCGGGCGAGCGCAAGCTGGGCGGCATTTTGGTGGAGACCGCGAGTTTTGTTGCGCCCCAGGCGCCTGCTGCCACCCGCGCACCCGCCGCCCGCTATGTGGTGGTGGGCATTGGCATCAATGTGCTGCCACGCAGCCCCGAGGGCCTGAGCATGCCGCCCGGCAGCCTGCAGGATGTGGAACCCGGCCTGGACGCCCCCACCGTCCTGCTGCGCATCGCTGCGCCCCTGGTCGCCATGCTGCAGTCGTTTGAAGGCTATGGCTTTGCGCCCATGCAGGCGCGATTTGCCGCGCGCGACGTGCTGAAGGGCCGGGCCGTGACGCTGAGCGACGGGCAGGCCGGCACAGCGCATGGCGTGGCCGAGGACGGTGCGCTGCTGGTGCACACCGCGCAAGGCATGCAGGCCATCACCAGCGCTGAAATCAGCGTGCGGCCCGCAGCCGCCCGCGCCCTCTGAAAGACCTGCCCATGCTGCGACTTGCTGTCATCGTCCTGCTGCTGGCCAATGCCGGCTATTACGCGTGGTCGCACGGCTGGCTGCGCTCGTGGGGGCTGGCGCCGGTCGAGCAGACCGAGCCGCAACGCATGGCGCAGCAAATCCGCCCCGAAACGCTGCGCATTCTGCGGGCCCGCGAAACCCCGCCGGTGGCGCCATCCGTCGCCAGCGAGGCCCCGGCTTCCGCCCCACCCGCCCCCGCACCCGCCGCGATGGCGGCTTCCGCGCCTGCCACGGTGTGCCTGCAGGCCGGCACGCTGGACCAGCGCCAGGCCGACGCCGTGCGCACCGCTGCCGCGGCCCTGCCGCAGGGCAGCTGGAGCCTCGAATCCACGCCCATTCCCGGGCGCTGGATGGTTTACATGGGCCGCTTTGCCGATGACGAGGCGCTTGACAAGAAGCGCGCCGAGCTGCGCGCCCGCAAGGTGCCCTTTGACCGCCCCAACAACCCGACGCTGGAGCCGGGCCTGTCGCTGGGCCGTTTTGCCTCGGAAGAAGCCGCCCAGCGGGCGCTGACCACGCTGGGCAACCAGGGCGTGCGCACCGCGCGCGTGGTGGTAGAGCGGGCCGAGGCCCCAGGTTTCACGTTGCGCCTGCCCGCCCTCGACAGCGCCACGCGCGCGCAGGTCGAAACGCAGCTGCGTCCGGCCTTGGGCGAAAAGACACTGCGCACCTGCCCTTGATATTTGAGGCAAAAACGGCTGCAGCGCTTGATGGGTAAGCGCAACATGCTTCTGTTTTAATAGCATTCAGGCCCCGCTGTCCGTCCACGCCCGCAAGGGCCTGTGTGGCGCACGCGCGCCCGGGCCGTGCTTATCCCTGTGGCGCGTCGGTGTCCGGCATGCGGGCGGCAAAGCGCACCGTGAAACGCGCGCCCGGTGGCTGCTGGCCGGGGTTGGCGTCTTCCAGCGTCACCTCGGCCTCATGCTGGCGCGCAATTTCCATCACGATGGGCAGACCCAGGCCCGAGCCGTCGGCCTCGCTGCCCAGCGCCCGGTAAAAAGGCTGAAAAACCAGCTCGCGCTCGGCCTCGGGCACGCCGGGGCCAGAGTCTTCCACCTGCAGCAGCAGCACATGGCCAAAGGTGTCGGCCAGCACGCGGGCGGTGACCATGCCGGGCTTGTCGGGGGACGAGGGGGTGTAGTTGATGGCGTTGTCCACCAGGTTGCGCACCAGCTCCTTGAGCAAGGTGGGGTTGCCGTCCATCCACACACCGGGGGCGCCCGGCTGGGCGCCGTCGTAGCCCAGGTCGATCTGCTTGTCGAGCGCGCGCGGCACCGAGTCGCGCACCACCTCGATGGTGAGTTTGGCCAGATCGCACGGCACGCGCGCAATGCCCACGCCGCTGCCTTCGGCGCGCGCCAGCGCCAGCAACTGGTTGACGGTGTGCGTGGCGCGGATGCTGGAGCGGCCAATCTGTTGCAGTGAGCGCTTGAGCTCTTCGGTGCTGGTGCCTTCGCGCTGGGCCAGGTCGGCCTGCATGCGCAGGCCGGCCAGCGGCGTCTTCAGCTGGTGCGCCGCATCGGCCAGAAAGCGCTTTTGCGTGGCCAGCGAATCGCCCAGGCGCGTAAGCAGGTCATTCACGGACGACACCAGTGGCGCCACCTCCAGCGGGACGGTGCGGTCGTCCAGCGGCGAGAGGTCGTCGGGGCTGCGCTCGCGGATGCGCTGCTCCAGCTGGTTCAGTGGCTGGATGCCGCGCGCCAGCGCCAGCCACACCAGCAGCACCGCCAGCGGCAGGATGACGAACTGCGGCAGCATCACGCCCTTGATGATTTCGGTGGCCAGCACGCTGCGCTTTTCGCGCGTTTCGGCCACCTGCACCAGGGCCAGCGGCGCATCGGGCAGCGCCAGCCGCACCCAGATGTAGGCCACGCGAATCTCCACGCCGCGCAGCTCGGCATCGCGCAGGCGCACTTCGCCGGGCGCAGTGTGATCGTCATCGTCGGGCAGGGGCAAATCGCGTTCGCCCGAGAGAAATTTGCGCCCCGGCCCGGTCACCTGGTAATAAACGATGTCAGAGTCGTCGGCGCGCAGGATCTCGCTGGCAGGCTGGGGCAGGTTGAACTGCACCTTGCTGTGCTGCACCGTCACCAGCTGCGCCAGCGCATGGGCGTTGTATTCCAGGGCGCGGTCAAACGGCTTGTTGGCCAGGCCCTGCGCCACCAGCCAGGTCAGCGCCAGGCTGACGGGCCACAGCAGCAGCAGCGGCGTGAGCATCCAGTCCAGGATCTCGCCGAACAGCGAGCGCTGCTCGCGCTGGAAAATCTTCACTGCGCCCCCGGTTTGTAATGAAATAAGGCTATAGCGCTTATTGGATAAGCGCTAACAGCTATTAATTTCATAGTGAATGCAGCCTGGATGGATGCGGCTAGCCGGGGATTTTTTCCAGGCAGTAGCCCAGCCCGCGCACGGTGGCAATGCGGATCGGGCCCTTCTCGATCTTTTTGCGCAGGCGGTGGATGTACACCTCGATGGCGTTGTTGCTCACCTCTTCGCCCCACTCGCACAGGCGCTCCACCAGCTGCTCCTTGCTCACCAGGCGGCCGGCACGCTGCAGCAGCACTTCGAGCAGCCCCAGCTCGCGCGCCGATAGCTCGACCATCTTGCCGTCGATGGTGGCCACGCGGCCGGCCTGGTCGTACACCAGCGGGCCGTGCTTGATGGCGCTGCTGGTGCCGCCCATGCCCCGGCGCGTGAGGGCGCGCACACGGGCTTCTAGCTCTTGCAGTGAAAACGGCTTGGCCATGTAGTCGTCGGCGCCGTAGTCCAGGCCCTTCACGCGCTCTTCCACGCTGTCGGCGGCGGTGAGGATGAGCACCGGAAGGGCCGTTCCCCGGCTGCGCAGGCGCTTGAGCACCTCCAGGCCGTGCATCTTGGGCAGGCCCAGGTCCAGGATGAGCAGGTCGAACTCGTTGTTGGTCAGCAGGGCGGCATCGGCTTCGCTGCCGCTGGCCACATGGTCCACCACCGCCCCCGAGGCGCGCAGCGTGCGCAGCAGGCCATCGGCCAGCACCTGGTCGTCTTCGGCAATAAGAATGCGCATGCGGGAGTCTCCTGGTGGGAGGCGGCGGTCTGGTGCCGCGCCTGTGCCACGATTTTAGGCGGCGCCGCGCCGCAGTGCAGGCGCTTTGCAGCGAGGGCGGGGGTGGAGGGCCCACCCCGGCGCAGCCAAGGCCCTTCAGCGTGGGTCGGTCACCAGCAGCTTGTGCACCAGCGCCTGCAGGTCGGCCTGCAGGCGGGCCATGCCCTCGGGGTGCTGCTCCAGGGTGGTTTCGTCCATGTAGAGCTTGCGGTTGATCTCGACCTGGATGCTGTGGCGGTGCTGCGCCGGGTTGCCGTAGCGGCGCACCAGCTCCACGCCCTTGTAGGGGTGGTTGTATTCCACGCTGTAGCCACAGCCGCGCAGGTGCTCGCAGATCAGGGCCGACAGCGCCGGGCTGGCGGTGCTGCCATCGCGGTCGCCCACCACGAAGTCGGCATGCACCATGCCCGGAAACTCGGTGGCATGGCTGGCGGCCACGGCGGGCATCGAATGGCAGTTGATGTGGATGCTGTAGCCATGGCGCGCATGGGCCGCGTCAATGGCCTGCGCCACGGCGGCGTGGTAGGGGCGCCAGCAGCGGTCAATGCGCGCACGCACCTCGGCCACCGAGAGCAGGCGGTTGTAGATGGGTTCGCCTTCGTCCGTGAACTTCCAGATCAGGCCCTTGCCCAGACGCACCTTGCTCAGCACCTTGGGGTCGGTCGATATGGGGTCGGTCCATTCACCATCGAGCAGCGTGGTGTCGAGCTCGGTGGTGTCGCGGTTGGCATCGAGGTAGATGCGCGGGAAATGCGCCTCGACCCAGGCCACGCCCAATGCGGGGGCAAAGGCGTAGATCTTTTCGACGTGGGTGTCTTCCGCACGGCGCAGCGTGGGCAGATCGCAGACCGCGCCAAAATCGTGTGGGTAGAACGTGCCGCTGTGCGGCGAGTCCAGCACCAGCGGGGTGGTGCCGGGCTGTTGCGACACCATGCTGACGGGGGGCGCGGCAACGCCGGGCGTGCCCGTGGCACCGGGCTCCGGTTGCTGGAAGCGGTGGTTGATCAGTTTCAAGGCTGCATGCATAGGCAAAGTGTGCGCAATTTGGGGCGGCCGGCCTAGCCGCCCAGACCCGAAAGACCCTGTGGTTATCCCTGAGTCTTTCCGGTTGTGGCCGTCGGGCCCGCAGGCCCGCTGCTGAAATCAGTCGAGGCTGACCTTGGCGAATGCCGCCACGCCTTTCATCTTGTCGATTTCGCGGGCGATTTGGGTTGTGAATGCCTTGGGCGTCGTTCCCGAGGGGTACAAGCCTTGCCTGGCCAGCCGCTCGCGCACGTCGGGTTCCTGCAGGGCCTGGGCCACGGCTTGCTGGATGCGATCCACCGCCGCAGTCGGCGTGCCGGCAGGTGCCACCAAGCCAAACCACGACGGATCGTTGTTGGCAGCATGGCCCAGTTCGCCATAGGTGGGCACATCGGGCAGCACGTCCAGCCGCTGGGGCCACGAAACGGCCAGCGCCTTGACCTTGCCAGAATTGATGTGCGGCAGTGACGAAGCCACCTGGTCAAAGTACACCGCCACCTGTCCCGCCAGCACATCGTTGATGGCCGGGCCTGCACCACGGTAGGGGATGTGCACCATCGAGGTGCCGGTGCTGCTCTTGAACAGCTCGCCCCACATGTGGCCGATGGTGCCGTTGCCCGGCGTGGCATACGACACCTTGCCGGGGTTGGCCTTGAGGTATTTCACCAGGTCGGCAAAGTCCTTGACCGGCAGTGCCTTGGGGTTGACCACGATGACGCCCGGCGCTTTGACGATCTCGGTCACGCCCACGAAATCCTTGGTGGGGTGGTAGGGCAGTTTGCTGTACACGGCGGGGTTGACCCCGTGGGTGGACAGCGTGGCCACGCCAATGGTCAGGCCGTCTGCAGGGGCGCGGGCCACTTCAGCCATGCCGATGGAGCCACCCGCGCCGCCGCGGTTTTCCAGCACCACGGGCTGTTTGAGGATGCGGGCCAAAGCGTCTTGCAGCGTGCGCGCCGTGATGTCGGTAGCGCCCCCCGGCGGGAAAGGCACGATCATGCGCAATGGCTTGCCTTCCTGGGCAAAAGACATTCCAGGCACGAAAGACACAGCAGCCAATGAGGCAAGCAGTTGACGACGTTGCATAGGTTCATTCTCCTTTGGGATGCACTGAGGTTACCGAAGCTGACGCCTTCTACCAAGCAACGGATATGCCTGATAACATTCCATTTTGGAATGTATTGAGTGCAACCTGCCATGTCATTGCGCCGCCTCGCCCCACCTTTGCACCTGCTACGCGCGTTCTCCACCGTGGCCCGGTTCGGCGGTGTTTCACGCGCTGCCGAAGCGTTGCACCTCACGCAAAGCGCCGTGAGCAAGCAGATCAAGGACCTGGAAGCCTGGGTGGAAGTGCTGTTGTTCGAGCGCACCCACAAGCGCCTGGCGCTCACCCCTGCCGGGGAGCGCTACGAGAAAGCTGTGCAGGCCGTGCTGCTGCAACTGGAAGCTGCCACACTGGAGCTCATCACCAGCGACGACGGCGGCGGCGCACTGCACCTGTCGAGCCTGCCCACCTTTGGCGCCAAATGGCTCATTCCACGGCTGCCGCAGTTCCAGCTGCAGCACCCGCAGGTCACGCTGCATTTCGTGCCGTATGTGCACAGCTACAACTTCGAGCGGCCCGAGCTCGACTGCGCCATCCTCTTCGGTGACGGCCACTGGCCTGGTGCCCACGCCCACTACATCACGGGCAACGATGTGGCGCTGATCGCCCCGCGTGCCAAGGTGGCCGACTGGCCCATTCACACCCCGCACGACGTGGCGCGCCACACGTTGCTGCGCCATGTGACCGTGCCAGACGCTTGGCTGCGTTGGAGCGAAACGCACGGCGTGCAGGGCAGCATCGACCCATTGGCCGGGCCGCAGTTCGACCAGTTCCAGACCATGATCCGTGCCGTGATGGCGGGCATGGGCCTGGCGCTGGTGCCGCGCTGCCTGGTGCAGGACGAGATCACCGCAGGCGTGGTGCGCGAGCCCCTGGCCGATGCCGCCCGGCGCGGCGGCTACCAGAGCGATGTGGGCTACTGGCTTTGCTACCCCGAAGGGCGCATGCAGCTGCATGCGCTGCAGTGTTTTCGGCAATGGGTGCTGGCCTGCGCGGAGCCCGTGGACGCTATGGACGCAGCAGCGGCGATTCAACCACCCGCTGCCCCGGCATAAGCCTCCAGCCCAATGGCCACCACCGTGGCCACGTCCTGCCCCACCTCTTCACGAAACTCTGCTTCTGCCTGCGCCACGGCGTCGCGAAACGCCTGCAGCCAGGCCAGGCCCGTGGGCGTAAAGCACACGCGCCGCGCGCGCGCATCCAGCGGGTCGGCCGCGCGCGTGACCAGGCCCCAGGCCTCGCACTGGTCCACCAGGTTGGCCATGGCCTGCTTGGTCATGCCTGCGCGCTGGGCCAGGTCGGTCAGCCGGTCGCCCTGCAATGCCAAGTGCCGGGTGATGTGCACATGGGCTGCCGTGACCTGATCGCGCGCCGCCAGGTTGGACAGCGCCAGCGGCACCTCGACATTGCGCGCCATGAGCTGCAGCACCCGGGCATCGAAGCGGCGCAGCGCACTGCCCATCAGGCGACCCAGGTGGGTCTGGCGCCAGCGGTCGTCGGGCGCCGAAATGGCCGGGATGGGGAGCGTGATGGAGAGGGGCGCGGGTGAAAAATCATCCATGCCGCATTGTCAGGCAAACTGACTAAAAATTGCTTTATCTCGATTCCATTGCTCGCATAAACTACTGTTCAAGCATCCAGCCTGTGATTAACCGCAGAGCGATGCCAGCATCCAACCTGTTGTTTTTCAAGGAGTTTCTCATGGACGTCGCAGTCAAAGGCACCAACCCCGCATTGCCAGTGAACACCGAAAAGGCCAAGGCCCTGGCCGCCGCGCTCGCCCAGATCGAGAAGCAGTTTGGCAAGGGCACCATCATGCGCCTGGGCGAGGGCGAGGTGATCGAGGACATCCAGGTCGTCTCCACCGGTTCGCTGGGCCTGGATGTCGCCCTGGGCGTGGGCGGCCTGCCGCGTGGCCGGGTGGTCGAAATCTATGGTCCGGAATCGTCGGGCAAGACCACGCTCACGCTGCAGGTGATTGCCGAGATGCAAAAGCAGGGCGGCACCTGCGCATTTGTCGATGCCGAGCACGCCCTGGATGTGCAATACGCCCAGAAACTCGGCGTGCAGCTCTCCGACCTGCTCATCAGCCAGCCAGACACCGGCGAGCAGGCGCTCGAAATCGTGGACAGCCTGGTGCGCTCGGGCGCCGTGGACCTGATCGTCATCGACTCGGTGGCCGCCCTCACCCCCAAGGCCGAAATCGAAGGCGAAATGGGCGACAGCCTGCCCGGCCTGCAGGCCCGCCTGATGAGCCAGGCGCTGCGCAAGCTCACCTCCACCATCAAAAAGACCAACTGCATGGTCATCTTCATCAACCAGATCCGCATGAAGATTGGCGTGATGTTCGGCAGCCCCGAGACGACCACCGGCGGCAATGCGCTCAAGTTCTACGCCTCGGTGCGCCTGGACATTCGCCGCACCGGCACCATCAAGAAGGGTGACGAAGCCATCGGCAACGAAACCAAGGTCAAGGTGGTCAAGAACAAGGTGTCGCCCCCGTTCAAGACGGCCGAGTTCGACATCCTGTTTGGCGAAGGCATCAGCCGCGAAGGCGAGATCATCGACATGGGCGTGAACGCCAAGATCGTTGAAAAAGCCGGTGCCTGGTATGCCTACAACGGCGAGAAAATCGGCCAGGGCCGCGACAACGCCCGCGAGTTCCTGCGCGAGAACCCCGACCTCGCCCGCGAGATCGAAAACAAGGTGCGCGAAAGCCTGGGCATTGCCCTGCTGCCCGCCGCCCTGGAAGCTGCCCCCGCCACCAAGCCAGCCAAGGCCGAGAAGGGTGAGAAGGAAGACAAGTAAGAGCGGTAGCAAGAGCGGCAGCGGGCGCCTTTCATGCAAGGCGCACCGGCTACTTTTTTTTGAGGTCAAATAGGCTGCTGGCGCTTACCCAATAAGCGCCAGCAGCTATTAATAATATAGCAAAAATATCGCCATGGCCTTTGGCACCCTCTCCCTCAAGGGCCGCGCGCTGCGGCTGCTGTCCCAGCGCGAACATTCGCGCACCGAGCTGGCCACCAAGCTGGCGCGGCACGTGCAGGAGGGCGACGACCTCAACGCCGTGCTGGACGACCTGCAGGCCAAGGATTTCATCAACGCCAACCGCGTGGCCGAATCGCTGGTGCACCGCCGCGCTGGGCGCCTGGGCACGCAGCGCCTGGTGCAGGAGCTGCGCAGCAAGGGGCTCGATGATGATCTGGTGCGCGCCACGGCCGAGCGCCTGCGCGCCACCGAGCACGAGCGTGCCCAGGCCGTGTGGCGCCAGCGCTTTGGCAGTGTGGCCACCGATGCACAAGAGCGTGCGCGGCAAATGCGCTTTCTGGCCGCACGCGGGTTCTCGGGCGACGTGGTGCGCCGTGTGGTGCGCGACGGCAGCCCCGACGACGAGCCCACGTGAAAGATGGGGCCACTGCCAGGGAACTGGATTGCCGGTAATTTTGGATAAAAAAGGCCCTCAGCCCTTTATCCATGAGCGCAGCAAGCTATCAAATACGAAGCATTTCAACCGCCAGTCAAGCCAGTCGGCTGCGTCAGGCCCCGCTGTCGCAGGGCCTGCCCATTCACAAACCCAGCATCAACTGCAGGTTTTGCACTGCCGCACCGCTGGCGCCCTTGCCCAGGTTATCCAGGCGCGCCACCAGCACGGCGTGGCGGTAGGTTTCGTTGGCGAACACCCGCAACTCCAGCTTGTTGGTGTCGTTGAGCGCGGTGGGCTCCAACTTGCCGTCTTCGGTGGGCGGCAGCACGCTTACCCACTGCGCGGGCGTGTTGCTCTGGGCGTAGTGCGATGCCAGCGCGTCGTGCAGATCGGCCGCCTTGGGCTGGCCCGGCAACAGATCAAGGTGCAAGGGCAATTGCACCAGCATGCCCTGGCGGAAATTGCCGACGGCGGGAACAAAAATGGGCCGGCGTGTGAGCCCGGTGTATTTCAGGATCTCGGGCAGGTGCTTGTGCGACAGGCCCAGTGCATACAGCTCAAACGGCGCGGCCTGGCCTTGCTCATAAGCTTCGATCATGGTGCGGCCGCCGCCTGAATAGCCACTGACCGAAGGCAGCGCGAGCGGAAAATCCTTGGGCACCAGGCCTGCATCCACCAGCGGTCGCAGCAGGGCAATCGCGCCGGTGGCGTAGCAGCCGGGGTTGGAGACGCGCATTGCCTCGCGCACGGCCTGCGCCTGCCCTGCGGCCAGCTCAGGAAAACCAAACACCCAGCCCGGCGCCGTGCGGTGCGCGGTGCTGGCGTCAATCACCTTGACTTGGCGGCCGGTGGTCTTTTCGATGTAGTCGACCATGGCCACGGTCTCGCGTGCCGCGTCGTCGTGCAGGCACAGCACCACCAGGTCCACGCCCGCAATCAATTCGCGCTTGGCGGCAGGGTCCTTGCGCAACTCGGGCGCAATGCTCACCAGCTCGATCTGGGGCATGGCCTGCAGGCGTTCGCGGATCTGCAGACCCGTGGTGCCGGCTTCGCCATCAATAAAGATTCTGGACATGTGAATGCTCCTGCAAGGGGGATCGCGTTCTGGCCACCCCTGTAAGCTTGGCACAAGGGATGGTGCATTGCAGCATGATACATTCACAGGCTGCCATGTCCCGAGCCCGCGGCCAGACATTCTTTGTCCATGGTAAACGGGTAAATACCACCCTTCCCTGAGAGAGACCTCATGAAGATTCACGAATACCAAGGCAAGGAAATCTTGCGCAATTTTGGTGTGCCCGTTCCGCGTGGCATTCCCGCATTCACGGTGCAAGAAGCCGTGGAAGCAGCACAAAAACTTGGCGGCCCCGTGTGGGTTGTCAAGGCCCAGATCCACGCCGGTGGACGCGGCAAGGGCGGCGGCGTGAAGGTTGCCAAGACCATCGAAGACGTCAAGCGCATCGCGGGCGAAATCCTGGGCATGCAGCTCAAGACGCACCAGACCGGCCCCGAAGGCCAGAAGGTCCGCCGCCTGTACATCGAAGACGGCGCCGACATCAAGAACGAGCTGTATGTATCGCTGGTGACCGACCGCGCTACGCAGAAGGTGGCCCTGATCGCTTCGTCTGAGGGCGGCATGGACATCGAGGAAGTAGCCCACTCCACGCCCGAGAAGATCATCACCGAGATGATCGACCCCCTGACCGGCATCACCGCCGAGCAGAGCAAGAAGGTGGCCGCAGCCATCGGCCTGACCGGCGCTTCCATCGACCAGGCCGTAGACATCTTCGCCAAGATCTACAAGTGCTACATGGAAACCGATGCATCGCTGGTGGAAATCAACCCCCTGAACTGCGACTCCAAGGGCAACCTGATGGCGCTGGACGCAAAGTTCAACTTTGACCCCAACGCGCTGTTCCGCCACCCGGAAATCGTGGCCTTCCGCGATCTGGACGAAGAAGATCCCGCCGAAGTGGAAGCCTCCAAGTTCGACCTGGCCTATATCAGCCTGGACGGCAACATCGGCTGCCTGGTGAACGGTGCCGGCCTGGCCATGGCCACCATGGACACCATCAAGCTGTTTGGCGGCGAGCCAGCCAACTTCCTGGACGTGGGCGGTGGCGCCACCGCCGAGAAGGTCACCGAAGCTTTCAAGATCATGCTGAGCAACCCCAAGGTGGAAGGCATTCTGGTCAACATCTTCGGCGGCATCATGAAATGCGACACCATCGCCAACGGCGTGATCACTGCCTGCAAGGCCGTGAACCTGTCGGTACCGCTGGTGGTGCGCATGAAGGGCACCAACGAAGAGCTGGGCAAGAAGCTGCTGGCCGAGTCCGGCCTGCCCATCATCGCGGCCGACACCATGGCCGAAGCCGCGACGAAGATCGTCGCTGCCGTCAAGTAATGACCCGACCAGAACGCTAGGACACGCACATGTCGATCTACATCAACAAAGACACCAAGGTCATCACCCAGGGCATCACGGGCAAGACTGGCCAGTTCCACACCGAAAAGTGCCAGGAATACGCGAACGGCAAGAACGCCTTCGTGGCCGGCGTGAACCCCAAGAAGGCCGGCGAGTCGATCTTCAACATCCCGATCTACGCATCGGTCAAGGAAGCGGCCACGCAAACCGGCGCCACCGTGTCGGTGATCTACGTGCCGCCGGCAGGCGCCGCTGCCGCCATCTGGGAAGCCGTCGAGGCCGACCTGGACATGGCCATTTGCATCACCGAAGGCATCCCCGTGCGCGACATGCTCGAAGTGCGCAACAAGATGAAGGCCAAGGAAGCCGCCGGTGGCAAGAAGACGCTGCTGCTGGGCCCCAACTGCCCCGGCATCATCACGCCCGACGAAATCAAGATCGGCATCATGCCCGGCCACATCCACCGCAAGGGCCGCATCGGCGTGGTGAGCCGTTCGGGCACGCTGACGTACGAAGCCGTGGCCATGCTGACCGAAGTGGGCCTGGGCCAGTCGACCGCCGTGGGCATTGGTGGCGATCCCATCAATGGCCTCAAGCACATCGACGTGATGCGCGCCTTCAACGATGACCCCGACACCGATGCCGTCATCATGATTGGCGAAATCGGCGGCCCCGATGAAGCCGAAGCCGCCCAGTGGTGCAAGGCCAACATGAAGAAGCCCATTGTTGGCTTCATCGCGGGTGTGACCGCCCCGGCCGGCAAGCGCATGGGCCATGCAGGCGCGCTGATCTCCGGCGGTGCCGACACGGCCGATGCCAAGCTCGCCATCATGGAAGAGTGCGGCTTTATCGTCACGCGCAACCCTTCGGAACTGGGCAAGCTGCTCAAGGCCCAACTGAAGTAATTCGGCCAGCGAGTGACTGGCGCCGTGGGCGCCACCGCAAGATAGCGGGAACCGTCAAAAAAAGAAGCGCCCGAAACCCTGGTTTCGGGCGCTTTTTGCATCCAGGCTGTCTTGGTTGGATGCAACGGCCAGACGCCCAATGCAGCCAAGGCGGTGACAAAAATGACACTCTGTTGTCTCTCTGTCGCCAGCAGTGTCAGAGGCATGCCGTTGTTGAGTGGCCATGACCTGAAAACATGTGCCGAATGCGGCCCGAACGCCGCATTCTGAGCGGGCGTAAAAATTGCTGTTCTCTGGACAGAGCAACCTGTGAGGTGGAGAGTTTTTCGATCATGCAAGCCCATCGCAATCAATGACGCCAGGCATTGCTACGCCTGCCACCGCACCAGTGCTGCCCAGCCAAGCACTCGTCTATGATGCGAGTCGCGATGCAAATGGGCCTGACATGGCAGCTTTCCCGCCAAGCGTGATAAAGCTTCCCGCTGTCCGGAACTCGGTACTTCCACCGTGTTCGGCTGCCTGACGACGCACGCGGCAACCTCCATGATCTACGAATTTTTCGCCCGTACCGACCGCGGACGGGTGCGCAACAACAACGAAGACTCCGTGGCCTTCGACCGCGATGCGCAAATTGCCGTTCTGGCGGATGGCATGGGTGGCTACAACGCCGGCGAAGTGGCCAGCGCCATGGCCACCACCTTCATTCGTACGGAAATGGCGCGCTGGCTCGCACATGCCGGCCAGAATGCGCAGAGCGCCGATGTCCGCAAGGCGCTTGAAATCTGCGTGGAAAACGCCAACCACGCCGTGCTGGGCGCCTCACTCTCCAATCCCCAATATGCAGGCATGGGCACCACGCTGGTTGTGGGCGTCTTTCGGGGCGAGCGGCTTATTCTGGGGCACATCGGCGACTCGCGCTGCTACCGCCTGCGCGATGGCGTGTTGCAGCAAATCACGCGCGACCATTCCTGGCTGCAGGAACAAGTGGATGCCGGCTTGATGACCCCCCAGCAAGCCGCCGTGTCCACCAATGGCAATCTGGTTACCCGTGCCCTGGGGGTCGAGCCCCATGTGCAAATGGAAGTGAACGAATTCCAGGTGGCGCCGAACGATTTGTTCCTCCTGTGCTCCGACGGCCTGACCGACATGGTGCCCGACGCCGATGTGGCGGACATGGTGCGCGCATCCCTGTCGCTGGAAGAAAAAACCAACCTGCTCGTCGATACCGCCAACGCACAGGGCGGGCGCGACAACATCAGTGTGCTGCTGGTGCAAACGGCGGCAGCGGGCGGCAAAAAACGAGGTTTCATGTCCCGATTGATCCGGGCTGCATGATGCCGCTCAACCCCACAACAATTCAACACACCAGGAGTGGATCATGCCCAGAATGATCGTTTCGATCGACAGCGTCGTCATCAAAGAGGTCGAGTTGACCAAGGAGCGCACCACGCTGGGCCGGCGCCCCTACAACGACATCGTCATCGACAACCTTGCCGTCAGCGGTGAGCACGCCGTCATCCACATGACCGACGATGGGGTGGAAATCGAAGACGTGGGCAGCACCAACGGCACCTATGTCAACGCCAAGGCCGTCACACGCCAAGAGCTACGCAACGGCGACATTATCGAAGTGGGCAAATACAAGATCCGCTTCCTGCAAGAGGCCGAGGGCGAAAATTTCGAGAAAACCTTGCTCTTCAAGCCCGGCATGGTTCCCCCGTCCATGGGGTTGCCCCGTGCCGCCGCCGCGGCGGCACCAACCCCGCCAGCAGCTGCGTTGCCCTCGGCGGTCATTCGCGTGATGTCGGGCGCGGCGGCCGGGCGCGAGGTGGCGCTGTCGAAGGTGGTCACCACCATCGGCAAGCCCGGTGTGGCTGTGGCCTCCATCACCAAACGCCACCACGGCCATGTGCTGGCGCACGTCGAAGGGCCCGACAGGCCCCTGCTCAACGGCATCCCCATGGGGGAGGCCCCCGTGCCTCTCAAGCATGGCGACCGCATCACCCTGGCAGGCACCGAGATGCAGTTCGAGCAAGGCTGATTCCCCGCTGGTATTTGCCGTGTGGGAGGGATGTTCGGGGTGTTACCCTTCGGGGTCTCAGCGGGCGGCATTGGTATAGCCCGCTTCAACTCCTGACAAGGCGGTGGCATGAAGGTTCGCGTGTTGGGATGCTCGGGTGCCATTGCGCAAGGTTGCCGCACCACCTCTTTTCTGATCGAGGGGCGTGTACTCATCGACGCAGGCACCGGCGTGGGCGACCTCACCCTCGAAGAAATGCGCCACATCGACCATGTGTTGCTCACGCATTCGCATCTGGACCATGTGGCAGCCCTGCCTCTGATGCTGGACGCCGTGTCGTCCCTGCGCAGCGCCCCGGTGCAAGTGCACGCCCTGCCCGCCACCATCGCCGCGCTGCAGGCCCATATTTTCAACAACGTCATCTGGCCGGATTTCAGCCGCATCCCCAGTGCCGCAGCGCCTTTCCTGATCTTCAAAGAGCTCGAAACCGCGCAAACGGTGCACCTCGCCGGCCTCGATATTGAGGTGCTGCCCGCCATCCACACCGTGCCCGCCGTGGGCTATGCCGTGCGCGGGCGCAGCGGCTGGTGGGTCTACAGCGGCGACACCGGGCCAAACCCCGCCTTCTGGCAACGCATCAACCAGTTGCCCGTGGCCATGCTGGTCATAGAAACCGCCTTCAGCAACCATGAAAGCGCCCTGGCGCAGCGCAGCCTGCACCTGGCGCCCCACACCCTGGCGCGGGAGCTGGCGCAACTCGCCCCCGGCAGGCAGTGCCCCATCTACATCACACACACCAAGCCGTCCGAGACGGAGCTGATCGTCGAGCAAGTCCGCCGCTTCGACGCCATCACGCACCCGGGCAGTGGTGAGCCGCATGACATTTCGTGGCTGCAGGCGGGGCAAGAGTTTGAGGTGTAGTGCACATCTGTTTTGATAGCTACTTGCGCTTGCTGCGTAAGGTCTACAGCCTGATATCCTATGCAAAAAATGCAAAGCTGAAAGCTCCCGCTCTCGCCGCGAACTTTGCAGGGCTGCGTTCCCCACACCGTTGTCACCAGAACTGGCGCAGCCCAGCCTGACCGAGTTTTTTTCTCAGCAGACATCGACCGGCCCGGCTTAACGAAACGCACCTGAGCGTCAAAGCAGCCGGCCGGATCACCGGCACCACTTCCCTCTGGCATGGCGATTCGCAAGCTGACCGCCCTCAAAGCGCATCAAACGCCCGATGTGTAAGCCGAAATTGCACTTCGTGACATACATGGCGTGACAAAAATGTCGCTCCGATGGCGGATGGACTAGGGGCTGTTACACAATCGCGTTTTCTGGCGTGCTTTGTAACCGTCAGGACGTGTTTGGTTGCGTGCAGTGACCTGGCACGGTTGCTGCTTTTATCGGTGCGAACCTGAAGAATCCTTCTGCAGGTTTTCAATTGCAATTGACTCCGAGGAGAATTTATGAAGCGTAATCTGCAAAAGGGTTTCACCCTGATCGAATTGATGATCGTTGTGGCGATCATCGGTATTCTGGCTGCCGTGGCGCTGCCTGCGTACCAGGACTACACCGTCCGCGCCAAGGTTTCGGAAATCATTCTGGCTGGCTCGTCCGCCAAGGTGGCCGTTGCTGAAGCTGCTCAAGTAAATGCAGCCATGCCTGCTGTGGCTAGCGTTACCATTGATACGCAAGTGTCGAAGTGGGTGTCTGGTGTTGGGTACAAATACACTGACGCATCTAATGCCGTCATCATTGCAGCTGCATCGTCTGCCGACGCAAAGCTGAGTGGCAAGGGCGTTGCTTTTGCGGGAGCCCTCCAAGGCAACGGGCAAGTCGTGTGGACTTGCCGTGCAGCAACAAGCGCCGATAACGCGAGTGGTGTTACCGTTTCCACCACGATGGAAGCCAAGTATCTGCCTGCTAGCTGCAAGTAATCTATCCGGCTTTGCTGAAAAGGCTCCTTTAGGGGCCTTTTTCTTTGGTCTATACCAACGAAGAAAAATTTGCTGCGGCAACAGGGTGATCAGGTGCGCTATTTATCCCCAGCTACCAGCGACATTTCGATGTGCGCTGGTAAAGATATTTTTACGAAGTTCTGGCTTGTTATTTGGGCCATCGGTTTGTCTTTGGGATGGCTCCTTCCCAATCACTACCTTCCCTGGCCCTCGTTTCATATGGAGGCGTGGGTCTCCCTCCTGTTGGCTGGTGCCGCTTTGGCGGTCGTGGTGCGAGCTCCGGGAAAAAGCACCCTGTCTAGTGCGGCACTGGTCGCATTGATCATGGTTGCCATGCCCTTCGTACAGTATGCAGCTGGGATGCAGGCGTTTGCAGGCACGGCTTGGGTTGCAACTGCCTATCTGCTCGGTTTTTTCCTGGCCATCGCGATCGGTATTCGCTGGGAGTCCGGTGCGCCTGGTCAGATGGCGGATGGGCTCTTCTTAGCAATAGGTATCGCCGCGATGTTTTCCGTAGGGTTGCAGTTTCATCAATGGCTCGAACTGGACCGACTGTTTCTTTGGGATATGGGTGCCACAGCTGGGCGCCCTTTCGCCAATTTTGGGCAACCTAATTTGTTAGCCACGTTTTTGATATGGGGGTTGTTAGCTGCAGGTTGGGCGGTTCAGCGCAACTACGTGAGTGGAGTGACGGGCGTAATTATCGCCCTCTATCTTTTGTTTGGGGTGGCTTTAACTGCTTCGCGCACGGCTTGGATTGCGATGGCGATTTTGATAGGCGCAACCTGGATGTGGCGCGGCATGTGGCGCAACCGATGGGCACCATGGACCATCGTTGCGCTGGGAGGATATTTTATTGGTTGCTTGCACGCAAAAGATTGGCTGCAAGAGTACTTGCTTCTCGGCGGCCAGACTGACTTGGTTCGCATGGCGACTGAAGTTCGCCCCCAGGCATGGGCACTATTCATTGATGCCGTTCAGCATAAACCATGGATCGGATACGGATGGGGGCAGATTGCAATGGCACATCTGCAGGTGGCTGTAAATAATTCACCTTTATACATTCTTTTTTCTAATTCTCACAACTTCTTCCTTGATCTCGTATTATGGAATGGTATTCCTATTGGTTTGCTACTGATCGGAATAATGATATTTTGGTTGTGGAGGCATTTTCGAGCAGCGAAAAAAATAGAAGATATTTTGCTCTTGTTATTATTGGTTGTAGTTGGCAACCACGCCCTGTTGGAATATCCCCTGTCATACGCCTATTTCCTCTTCCCAGCCGGCTTGCTGGTTGGTGCCCTAGATATGCGGTTGGGAGCGCAATTGTGGCATGTGGGTGGGCGTTGGATACTGTTCTCTGTCTGTGCCTTGTCAACGTGTCTTTTGGTGCTGATCGCACGTGACTATTTTCGTGTTGAAGCGAGTTATCTGGCATTGAGATTTGAGTTTGCTAACATTCGTACAAATGAGCCCAAGGAACCGCCAAAAGTACTAGTGCTAAACCATTTGAGTGACATGATTCGATTCGCTCGTTTCGAGCCGCACAAAGACATGTCGCCCGAAGAGCTGAATTGGATGCTGAACGTGGCGAATCTATATCCGAGCGCAGGAGTAATTCACAAGCTTGCCGCAGCCATGGCATGGAACGACCGCCCTAATGAGGCGCGTCTTTGGCTACAGCGCATGTGCTTGATGGTAAATGCCGCACAATGCGAAGCGGTTCGTCAAGCTTGGGCTAATCAAGCGCTGAACGATCCTCTAATCAGGGCAATATCCTGGCCTGAAATCAAAAAAATCAATAATTAAGAACCCAAGCCGATTTTAGAATGGGTTTTCTAATCTTCAGGTATATGCATTAAGCGTTGAAATAATTAAAACCAGATTCCAGTTTCGGTAAAGTTGTTCTGCGGGGCTAGCGGCAAACTTTGGCTGCGATGGTGCCACCCCTGCACCTTGCCAACGTCAACCCGTCTCCGCTCCCGCCACAAAACTCCCCGACTTCCCCCCATGCTTTTCCACCACGCGCACGTCGTGGATGGACATGCCCCGGTCCACGGCCTTGCACATGTCGTGGATGGTGAGCAGGGCCACCTGCACGGCGGTGAGGGCTTCCATCTCTACGCCGGTGGGGCCGACGGTTTCCACCGTTGCAGCACAAAATATGCCTGTAGCGCCTGGCTGTCGTGCGCTGGCAGCTTCAAATTCAATAGCAATCCGGGCCAGCGCCAGCTCGCGGCACAGCGGGAGGAGGTCGTTGGTTTTCTTTGCCACCATGATGCCGTCAATGTCGTCAATGCGGGCAATGCCCAGCACATCGCCTTTTTTGGCGGTGCCGACTTCGATGAGGGTCAACGTGGCGGGCAGCATTTCGATGCGGCCGCTGGCGATGGGGATGCGGTGCGCGGAAATCACTCGGCCATGGGGTCATGCGTCCAATGGATTGCAGTGAAATGCCAGCAGTGGGCCATTGAACTACACTTGCTCTATGCAATTCGAATGGGATGAAGTGAAAAGCGAGGCGTGCTTTCGCCAGCGCGGCTTTGATTTCGCTTACGCAGCGCGGGCCTTTTTCGATCCAGATCGCTTGGTACACGCTGACACCCGACGTCTTTATGGCGAAGACAGGTATCAATTGCTGGGCAAGATAGAGCAGCGTCTCTTCGTGGTGGTCTATACGCCACGCAAAGATGCCATGCGCATCATCTCAGCACGCAAAGCCAACCAAAGAGAGGTAGCACACTATGGAAACAAAGACAGTTCGCATCACCCTTGACCCAGGCATGCCAGCATCGCAATTGCCAGGCCGCCTGGATGTTGGGCGGGTGGATGCCACGACCGATGCAGATATTGCGGCGCAGCATGCGGCAGATGAGGCCGCCGCCATGCAAGATGCCGCCCAATTCGCTCGGCGTGTGCGCAGGCGCCTGGGATTGAGCCAGGCCGAGTTGGCTGCGCGCATCCAGGTCTCGCTCGACACCATTCGTAACTGGGAACAAGGCAAGCGCAGCCCGACGGGCGCGGCCAAAGCTTTGCTCAAGGTGCTGGACAAGGCGCCGGAAGCGGCTTTGGCGGCGTTGCACTGATGCTCTGAGGTGGCCAGTGCCCCATTGATTGCCCTGCCTTCGAGTGCAGTTTGCTGCACATACAACCGCTTAGCCCGCCGCCCCCGCCACAAAACTCCCCGACTTCCCCCCGTGCTTTTCCACCACGCGCACGTCGTGGATGGACATGCCGCGGTCCACGGCCTTGCACATGTCGTAGATGGTGAGCAGGGCCACCTGCACGGCGGTGAGGGCTTCCATCTCGACGCCGGTGGGGCCAACGGTTTCCACCGTTGCGGCACAAAATATGCCTGTAGCGCCTGGCTGTCGTGCGCTGGCAGCTTCAAATTCAATAGCAACACGGGTCAACGCCAGCGGGTGGCACAGCGGGATGAGGTCGCTGGTTTTCTTGGCGGCCATGATGCCGGCGATGCGGGCGATGCCCAGCACGTCGCCTTTTTTGGCGTTGCCGGCTTCGATGAGGGCCAGGGTGGCGGGCAGCATTTCGATGCGGCCGCTGGCGATGGCGATGCGGTGCGTGGCGGCCTTGGCGGCCACGTCGACCATGTGGGCCTGGCCCTGGGCGTCAAAGTGGGTGAGTGCAGACATGGCGGGGTAACCAGGTGAATCGGTGGGGAACATTCGGGCAAAGGGGCATCATACGTGCATGTGGAATAG
Source organism: Acidovorax sp. JHL-3 (assembly GCF_000526295.1). Taxonomy (NCBI): domain Bacteria; kingdom Pseudomonadati; phylum Pseudomonadota; class Betaproteobacteria; order Burkholderiales; family Comamonadaceae; genus Acidovorax; species Acidovorax sp. JHL-3. The sequence goes on along the minus strand of NZ_JAFU01000001.1, from coordinate 647,753 downwards.
CCAATGCACCCCTGCCAGACCGTGGGCCGATGTCTCTGCAGCAGCACAGAACATCAAGCCAAATATGCCCTTGGCGCACGCTGGACGTGCGCTGGTAGCTTCTTTATTAATAGCAATGGGCGTGGGTGCCGCGCTGCCCGCTGCTGCCCAGTCCAGCTTGCCCACCCTGGGCGATGGCAGCGCCCTCACCACGGGCGAAGAGCGCCGCCTGGGCGACCGCATCATCCGCGAGCTGTACCGCGACCCGGACTACATCGATGACCCGGTGCTGGGGGAATATGTGCAGGGGCTGTGGCAGGCGCTGCTGGCGGCTGCGCGCGCGCGCGGCGAGCTCTCGCCCGAGCTCGATGAGCGCTTTGCCTGGGAGGTGTTGCTGGGGCGCGATCGCACCGTGAACGCCTTTGCGCTGCCCGGTGGCTACCTGGGGGTGCACCTGGGCCTGATTGGGGTGGTGGCCACGCGTGACGAGCTGGCATCGGTGCTGGCGCACGAGCTGAGCCATGTCACCCAGCGCCATATCTCGCGCCTGATCGCGCAGCAAAGCCGCCAGACACCGCTGCTGGTGGGCGCCATGGTGCTGGCCGCCCTGGCCGCCAGCAAGAACCCGGGGGCCGCGCAGGCCGTGGTGGTGGGCGGCCAGGCGGTGGCCATGCAGAACCAGCTCAATTTTTCGCGCGACATGGAGCGCGAGGCGGATCGCATTGGCTATGGGTTGATGGAGCCTTCGGGGTTTGCGCCGCAGGGTTTTGTGGGCATGTTCGACAAGCTTCAGCAGGCCAACCGCCTCAATGACAACGGCTCGTGGCCCTATTTGCGCAGCCACCCGCTGACCACCCAGCGCATGGCTGACATGCAGTCGCGGCTACCGCCCGGCGGCGCGGTGCAGCCTGTGGCACCTAGCCTGGAGCACGCCATGGTGGCCGCACGGGCCCGCGTGTTGTCAAACCCCGGGGTGGATGCGCTGCGGCTGTGGATTGCCGAGCCCCAGAGCACCGGCTTTGCCAGCCAGCCCGCCGCCCGCCGTGCTGCGGCCTGGTACACCGCTGCGCTGGCCAGCAGCCAGCTGCGGGATTTTGCGGCGGCACGCACGGCCCAGGCGAAGCTGGACGAGGTGGTGCGGGGCGATGCCGTCGCCCAGCGCCAATCGCAGCGGCTGGCGGCAGAGATCGAGTTGGCCGCCGGGCTGCCCGAAGCGGCCCTGCAGCGGCTGCCCCAAGAGGCAGGCAGGCCCGAGCTGGTGCTGCGCACGCAAGCCCTGCTGCGCGTGGGCCGACCGGCCGAGGTGACGGGGGCCTTGCAGACCTGGGTGGTCACGCATCCGCACGATGCTGCCGCATGGCAGCTGCTGGCCAGCGCGTGGCAGGCGCAGGGGCAGCCACTGCGGGCCGTGCGCGCCGAGGCTGAATCGCACGCCGCTCGTTACGACTATGCGGCAGCGGTAGACCGCTTCAAGGCCGGGCAGGACCTGGCACGCAAAAGCAGCAGTGCTGCCGACTACATCGAGGCGTCCATCATCGACACGCGATTGCGCGCGATGGAGCTACTTCTTAAAGAGCAGGCCGCCGAGCGCTGATTCGATCAGCAAACCCAGCACCGAATAGATCAGCGAGCCCAGCAGCGCAGCGCCAAAGCCCGTGACATGAAAGCCGTCCAGCACCCCCGCTGCGGCCCAGAACATGAAGGCGTTGATCACAAAGAGAAACAGGCCCACGGTGACGATGGTCACCGGCAGCGTCAGCACCACCAGCACGGGGCGCAACACGGCGTTGAACAGGCCAATGACAAACGCCGCAATCAGCGCCGAGGTGAAGCTTTGCACTTGCACGCCGCTGTAGAGGTAAGCCACCAGCAGCAGCGCCGCAGCGCTGAGCAGCCATTTGAGTAGGAGTTTCATGCGCGCAGAATAGCACCGCGCGGGCGGTGGCGGCTTTCATCTAACGCGGAGCCACAGGCTGTTCGGGAGGAGTCCTTGAGCGGGCTTTGGACAGGCCCATCGAAGCCAAGGCGACTGGATCGGGGAATGCACAGCGCCCGCACAGTGCCCAGCCGGGTCCGCAGGCCAGGTACGGTGCCCGGATACGGCTGTCGGCATGGCGCCGTGGTCGCAGCGCCAGGAGCGGTCGGATCGGCGGCGGCGTCCGGCCTTCCGGGCCGCCAACTGTCCGCCACGAGGGCAGATCTGCCGCACATGGGCTGCGTCGTCCGCCCACACAACGAAGTCCACTCCACCTTCGATATTGGAGGGGCCAATGACAAAGGGAGCGCAAGGCCCCCTTTGTGTCACTCAGTGCGCCGGATGGCGCGCAGGTTAGGTGTCAGAGATCGCCATCAGCCCTGAGCGGGCGCAGCGGCTGCGCGGCGCGCCAGAATGGCGCGGCCCGCCAGCAACACCAGCAGGGCACCTGCCACGCTGGCTGCGTAGCGGATGGTGTCGGTTTGCGCGATCTTGAACATCCACTGCCACTTGTCGGGGTTGGCAAAAACGGGGTCGGTTACCAGCATGCCGCCCGCAATCCAGCCCAGCAGCATGCCGCCCAGCGTGATGATCATGGGGAAACGCTCCATGAGCTTGATGACCAGCTGGCTGCCCCAGACGATGATCGGGATCGAGATCAGCAGGCCCAGCACCACCAGCAGGAACTGGTGCTCACCAGCGTTCTGCGCGGCACCGGCAATGGCGATCACGTTGTCCACGCTCATCACCAGGTCGGCCACGATGATGGTCTTGATGGCCGCCAGCAGCTTGTCGCTGGTCTGGATGTCGCCATGGCCGTCTTCATCGGGGGCCAGCAGCTTCACGCCAATCCACACCAGCAGCAGCGCGCCCACAAACTTGAGGAACGGCAGGGCCAGCAGCGTCATGGCAAACGCGATCAGGATCACGCGCAGCACGATGGCGCCTGCCGTGCCCCAGATGATGCCCTTGGCACGCTGGGCCGGCGGCAGTTTGCGGCAGGCCAGGGCAATGACTACCGCGTTGTCGCCACCCAGCAGGATGTCGATGATGATGATCTGGCCGAGTGCGAGCCAGAATTCGGGCGATGCCAAAAAGTCCATAAATTCCTCAATAACAATAGGCAAAAGGACGACCTGGCAGCCACTGTAGCGCCGAGACCATCCAGGGGATAGGGGGGCCGTGGTGAGCGGATCAAGGGCGCTGCGCAAACAGCAGGGTTGTGACGGGACGCCTTGATCAGCCCACGATGGGCCCATCAAAGGTCTTGCTCGGCCTCACACCCTGGTGGGTGCCAAACCCGGACCGCCGGAAGCGATGCTTCGTGATGACGACGGTTCCGATGCCATGCCCACGATCGCCATTGACTGCCACGGCCGGAACGCATGTCGGGAGCTACTCCCCTTCGAAGCGGCGATTGGAACACAGGCAGCGCCGCGCGTGCAAGCCAGAGGCCATGGCAGCGCCCGCTTTTTTTCAAGGAAAATTGGCCTCAAGCGCTTGATGGATAAGCGCAAGCAGCTATAAAAAAAGGAGTTCACAAAGCCCGGCCGGGCACCCTGCGCCGTTACTGAACTGTTGCTGCACCGTCCCTGCACCGCGCAGGGCCACCGGCGCGGCTCCTCACCCACTGCGCCCGGCGCCACTATCATCCACGCCCTGTTGCCCTTATTGCAACTGCACGCCATGGCCGCCATCCACATCACCGACATCGAAGCCGCCATCAACCACTGGCGCGAGCGTGCGCCCGCCAGTGGCGGGGCAGTGCTGGCGCCCGAGATCAGCGCGCTGGGTGAGGTGTATGCGCTCATGGTGTACCGCCACCAAGACGAAACCGATGAGCACAGCCTGCCTGCGCCAGCGCGTGCCGCCTGGCTGGCCTGGTACGACACCACGCCCGACACGCCATGCATTGCCATCTGCTCCACCAGCCAGGGCGACGACTGGTGCAAGGGCTGCGGGCGCAGCTTTGACGAAGTGCAGTTCTGGCCGGCCATGGGCCCCGCAGAAAAACGGGCGGTATGGCGCCGCATCACGCAGGAGCACACCGCCTGGCGCTTCAACCGCTATGCCGAGCGCGCGGCAGAGGGGCGCACCGGCGCAGCGCGGGGCGCCATCGGCGCTGCCGCAATACCGTCCTGACGCCGCATCCAGGCCTGGCGGCACCCGCCGCGCACAACCCGGCCCTGTACGCCCCGCCCACAAAGCGCTATGGTGGGGCCATGCTGCGTCTTACCCAGGCCCCCAACATCGCCATTGCCACCCTGTGGGCCGACCTGCTGTGCGAGGCGGGCATGACGGCGTCGGTGCAGCGGCAATACTTGGGGGCCGCCGCCGGACACCTGCCGCCCGACCAGTGTTTGCCCGAAATCTGGCTGCAATACGACGAGCACGCCACCCGCGCCCGCGCCTTGCTGCAGGATCTGCAAGACCTGCCCCAGCGCCGCTGGCATTGCCGCTGCGGCGAAATGGTGGAAGGCGGCTTCGAGCAATGCTGGCAGTGCGGCGCCCTCATGCCGCGCGAATAAGGGACACCCCTCTGAGCGGCTGCGCCGCTTCCCCCCCGCTCTCGCAGCGCTGCGCACTGCGGGCAGGGGGACGACACCCTCGCTGCGGGGCGGCCCTTGCTCGGCGTCCCTGGCCTTGGGCGCGCCAGTTGCGTAAGCCGCCGCGCTATGGGCAGTGTTGTCGCGTCACTTCCAGCGCACGGGCTCCACATGCACGCTGCCCTGCGTGCTGCTGAGGGTGATGGCGCCTTCCTGCACGGTGGCCTGCAGCTGCATGCTGCGCTCGGCCAGTTGCGCCAGTGCCTGCGATGCCTCGGTGGGAATGCGCCAGACTTGCAGTTTCTCCAGCCGTGAGAGCTTGGTTTCAATGCCCTTCCACCAGATCTCGGCGGCGTGGTTGAAGCAGTACACGATCACCGAATCGGCCTTGCTGCACGCCTTGGTGAGCGGTTTGTCCTCGGGCTGGCCCACCTCGATCCACACGCGCTTGCGCCCGGTGAAATCGGTCAGCGAGGCGTCCGGATCGTCCGGGTCCGACAGCCCCGCGCCAAAGGCCAGGGTGCCGTCGCCATTGCACAGGTCATTGAGCTGGTGCGCCTGGATGGCCAAGGCGGCCAGCCGCACCATCATGCGCTCGTCGGTCTCGCTGGGGTGGCGGGCCAGCGTGAGGGCGTGGTCGGCGTAGTAGCCGTGGTCGATGTCGGCGATTTGCAGGTTCGCCTTGAAGATGGTGGATTTGATGGCCATGCAGCCTCACTATGAAATGGATAGCTGCTAGCGCTTATCCTGTAAGCGCTAGAGGCCAAAAAGGCTTGAAATGGTGTTCAGACGCGCCGCGCCAGCTCGGCGGCCTTACCGGTGTAGCTGCCCGGCGTCATGGCCAGCAGGCGGTCTTTTTCGGCCTGGGGGATTTCCAGCGAGCGGATCAGGCCGTGCAGCGCCTCGGCCGTCACCACCTGGCCGCGCGTGACTTCCTTGAGCTTTTCGTAGGCGCCCTGCACGCCATAGCGGCGCATCACGGTCTGGATGGGCTCGGCCAGCACTTCCCAGCTCGCGTCCAGGTCCACCGCCAAAGCTTCCTCGTTCAGTTCCAGCTTGTTCAGGCCAGTCAGCAGCGAGGCATAGGCCAGCGCGGCATATCCCAGGGCCACGCCCATGTTGCGCAGCACGGTGCTGTCGGTCAGGTCGCGCTGCCAGCGGCTGATGGGCAGCTTTTCCGAGAGGTGGCGCAGCAGCGCATTGGCCAGGCCCAGATTGCCCTCGGCGTTCTCGAAGTCGATGGGGTTGACCTTGTGCGGCATGGTGCTGGAGCCAATCTCGCCGGCCTTCAGGCGCTGCTTGAAGTAGCCCAGGCTGACATAGCCCCAGATGTCGCGCGACAGGTCTACCAAAATGGTGTTGGCGCGCGCCACGGCATCAAACAGCTCGGCCATGTAGTCGTGCGGCTCGATCTGGATGCTGTAGGGCTGGAACGTGAGGCCCAGGCCCAGGGGCTCGGGCGTTTCGATGACCTTCTTGCTGAAGGCTTCCCAGTCAAAGTCGGGCCAGGCCGAGAGGTGGGCGTTGTAGTTGCCCACGGCGCCGTTCATCTTGCCCAGGATCTTGACGGCGGCAATGCGCTCGCTGGCGGCCTGCAGGCGCATGAGCACGTTGGCCATTTCCTTGCCCACGGTGGTGGGGCTGGCGGTCTGGCCGTGCGTGCGGCTGAGCATGGGCACGTCGGCAAAGGCGTGGGACATTTCGCGCAGTTTGAGGATGATGCGGTCCAGCCCCGGCAGCACCACCTGGTCGCGGCCCGAGCGCAGTTGCAGGGCGTGGCTGGTGTTGTTGATGTCTTCGCTGGTGCAGGCAAAGTGCACGAATTCCGATGCTTTTTCGAGCTCGGGGCGCGCTTCAAACTTGGCCTTGATCCAGTATTCGACGGCTTTCACGTCGTGGTTGGTGGTTTTCTCGATCTCCTTGATGGCAGCCGAATCGGCCTCGGAGAAGTTCTTGATCAAGCCCAGCAAATAGGCGCGGGCGCCGGTGGTCAGCGGCTTGAACTCGGCAAAGCCGGCATCCGACAGCGCGATAAACCACGCCACCTCCACCTGCACACGGCGCTGCATGTAGCCGTGTTCGCTCATGATGGGCCGCAGTGCGGCAAGTTTGGTGGCGTAACGGCCGTCAAGCGGCGACAGGGCGGTGATGGTGGACAGGCTCATGGCGCAAGATTGTAGGCCGCGCACCACGGTGCGTTTCGGATGGGTCGCTGCCGATAGAATCCAACGCGTATGGACCAGCCCACCCCGCGCAATGGAAGAAACATGAAACTGATCGGTTCCAACGCCAGCCCCTACGTACGCAAGGTACGCATCGTGATGGCAGAAAAAAAGCTCGACTACCAGTTCGTGCAGGAAAACGTCTGGGCTGATGAGACCGGCATTTCCAAATCCAACCCGCTGGGCAAGGTGCCCTGCCTGGTGATGGAGGGCGGCGAGGCGGTGTTTGATTCCCGTGTGATCGTGGAATATCTGGACACGCTGTCGCCCGTGGGCAAGCTGATTCCTGCGCAGGGACGCGAACGCGCCGAGGTCAAGACCTGGGAAGCGCTGGCCGACGGATTGGTGGACGCAGCGATTCTTGCGCGCCTGGAGGCCACCTGGGCGGGCCGCCAGGACAGCGAACGCAGCCAGGCGTGGATGGACCGCCAGCTGGGCAAGGTGCAGGCCAGCCTCAAATCCATGAGCCAGGGCCTGGGCGACAAGCCGTTTTGCAGCGGCATCCACCTGAGCCTGTCGGACATCGCCGTGGGCTGCGCGCTGGGCTGGCTGGAGTTCCGGTTTCCCCAGATCGCCTGGCGTGCCGAATATCCCAACCTGGACAAACTGCTCGACAAGCTGATGCAGCGCGCAAGCTTTGCGGACACCAAGCCGGTCTGAGCGCCAACGGGCTTGATGCCGCCCAAAAAGATGCCGACGCAAGCCGGCATTCTTGTTTTTGAGACTGGCGCAAAGCGCTATTGCGCCGCGCGCCGCCGCAGCCAGCGCATCAGCGCGCCCACCACGGGCAGTTTTTCGTACAGCTCTTCGGCGGCATCCCAATAGTCGCGGTGCAGCACGATCAGGCCCTGAGGGTCCAGCACCAGGTGCGAGGCGCCGCGCACCGTCTGGGTTTCGCCGCGGTGATAGTTCTTGAATGCAAACAAGAAATCCCAGGTCAAAAAACACTGCTGCCCCTGCACCACGCGGCCGGTGACCACAAAGCGGGGCTGGTCGAGCGCCACATACATGTGCTCAAAAATCTGCTGAATGGGAATGACGCCGCAAACCTCGTTGAACGGGTCTTTAAAGCGTGCATCGGGCGCATAGATGCGGTCAATGGCTGCCAGGTTGGCGGGCGTGATGTGCTCAAAGAAGGCCACCACGCGGGTAACGGCGTCTTCCATGCTGGGGGCGTCGGGGTGTGGCATCAAAGTCCCGTAAAGCGGCGCACGGCCGGAAAATACCACCGGTACGGTAACACCCGCAGCAGTTTCATCACCCGCGTAAAGCGCTTGGGGAAGTGGATGTCGAAATGCCCCCGCTCCCAGCCCTGCACGATGGCGGCGGCGGCGGCCTCGGGCGAGATGAGCGCGGGCATGGTGAAGTCGTTGCCTGCCGTGAGCGGCGTGGCCACAAAGCCGGGGTTGATCACGCTCACGCCCATGCCCAGGTCGTGCAGATCCAGGTACAGCGCTTCGGCCAGGTTGATGAGCGCGGCCTTGGTGGGCCCGTAGGCCAGGCTTTTGGGCAGGCCCCGAAAGCCCGCCACGCTGCTGATCACGCTGATATGCCCGGGGCGCCCGGCCTGCGCCGCCGTCAGCATGGGCGGCAACACGGCGGCCAGCACATGCAGCACGCCGTTGTAGTTGATGTGCTCGTGGCGCAGCATCACGGCCAGATCGAAATCGGTGGCGCGCATGTCGCGGTAGTAGCCCGCGCAGTAGCACACCAGGTCGGGCGCGCCGCCGGCCAGCACCTGGGCCGCGGCGGCCTGCACCTGTTCGGGCTCTGCCGTGTCCATCGGCATGGCCATGCTGCCGGGGTGCTGGGCGACAAATGCATTGAGCGCATCACCGTTGCGCGCTGACACGATGACCTGCGCACCGCGCGCATGCAGCGCGGCGGCCGTGGCCCGGCCAATGCCGCTGCTGGCCCCGATCAGCCAGGCACGGCGGCCACGCCAGTCGCGCAGGGGGGGGTTGAGGCTCATGCTGCGCGTTTGGTGAAGGACAGTGTGATCTCGCCCAGCCGGAATCCGAGCTTGCTCATGGTGGCGCGGTTGAGCATCACGCGGTCGTCAATGAGGTACATCCAGTCGTCCAGATCGACGTTGTAGACCTTGCCATCCACGGGCAACGCCAGCGTGTAGGTCCAGCGAAAGGCGTTGCCGCGCGTTTGCCCGTTGGCCGTGCCCACCACGTCGTCGGCGGTGCCGGTGTAGCGGCCGTCAGCGTGCTTTGTCAGGCGCCAGATGCGCCGCTGCGTGGTGCCGTCCGAGTAGGTGAAGGCCTCGTCCAGTACGCCCTGGTTGCCCTTCCACTCGCAGTCCATGACCACGGTGAAGCGTTTGACGATGCGGCCGCCACGGTCCTGGAAAATTCCATGCGCGTCGATGGTGCCGTTGAAATACTGCGCAAGGTCCAGCACCGGTTTTTCGCTGGCATAGCCGTCAATGCTCTGGCTGGCGCAGCCAGACAGGACCACGGGCGCAGCCACAGCGGCCGAAAGGAGGAGGCGTCGTTGCATCATGGTGGGGTGCCTTGGGGTCGGTTCGTACAAAGGGTTGGCGTGGCCTGCAGGGGCCGAAGGATGAGCGCATACAGTGCTGCCGCCGCCATCAGCTTGAGCAGGCAGGGCAGCACCGCATAGGCCAGGCCCAGGGTCTGCAGGCCGTCTTCGCTGCGGGTGCCGGGCGTGTAGCCCAGCCAGCCCAGCAGCGGTAGCGCCAGGCCTGCGGCCAGCGCCAGGTTGAGCTTGGTCGCAAAGTTCCACCAGCCAAAATAGGCGCCTTCGTGCTGGCCGCTATCGCCCTCGGCCGCAATCACGCCGGCCAACAGGGCGCTGGGCAGGGCCAGGTCGGTGCCAAGCGCCACGCCGGACAGCGCACAGACCACCAGGAACGGCAGGGCGTCGCCCGCCCCCAGAAAGGCGGTCCACACAAACACCGCAATCGCCAGCAACATGCCGGCCAGCCAGGTGCGCGCCAGACCAAAGCGGCCCACGGCGTGCAACCACAGCGGGATGGACAGTGCGGCGCAGACGAAATACGCCGCCAGGAACATGGGCTCTTGTGCGGGCGGGGCCTGCAGCCGGTCCTGGATGAAAAACAGCACCAGCGTGGCCGGGATGGCGCTGGCAATGCCATTGAGCATGAACACCGCCAGCAGGCGGCGGAACGCGGGGCGCCCCCACGGCCGCCACAGGCTGGCGCGTTGCGGCGGTCGATAGACCCCGGCCACGGCGCCCCCATGGGCCGCAGGGCGCGGCGCCTGCGTCCAGGCCCACCAGCCCAGCAGCAAGGTGATGGCAAACACCGCCAGCATGACCGGCAGGCCCAGCAGCGCGGGCAACACCGAGGCCAGCACCACCCCCACCAGCGCAGCGCCCTCGCGCCAGGCCACGATGCGGCCGCGCTGCAGCTCGTCGCCACCCAGGCGCGCCCCCCACGACTGGTGCGCAATGCTCAGCTGGCTGTAGGCGGTGTAAGTGATGAGCAGCGCGATGAGCGCCCAAGCCACGAGCGCATCGGGGCCGCGCACCGCCGGAAAGAACAGGCTGATCAACCCGAGCGCCAGCACCCCGGCCGACAGCGCGCCCACACCCAGCACCGCCCGCACCGAGCGACCAAACAGGTGGTCGGACAGGCGGCCCAGCAGCGGGTCGGAGATGGCATCGAACAGTCGCGCCGCCAGCAGCACCGCGCCCAGCGTGGCCAGCGGCATGCCGAACTCGCGTGCGTAGTGGTTGGGCAGCAGCACATACAGCGGCAGCGCCACAAACGCCAGCGGCAGGCCCAGCAGCCCATAGGCCAGGCCTGCGCCGGCGCGGATGGGCTGCGTGCCGGTCATGGCTGCCCTGCGGTACGCGTCATGGCGATGAGCTGCTGGCGCAGCCCGGGCTCTGAGGTTTGGGGCGAGAGCCAGATGCCAAAGAACAGGCGGGAAAACTCGGCATCGGGCACCTCGCCCACCACCCGCCCGCCCATCTTGAACACGGCGCCCGCGCCCGGTTGGTACAAGCCCAAAAGGCGGTCGCCCGGCTTCACATCCGGCAGCGCCGCCTGCAGCGCCTGCTGCCAGCCCGTGGCTTGCTGTGGCGTGAAGCTGCCCACGCGGCGCATCTCCTCGATGGAGCGCTTGGCGATGGCCTCGGCGGTGAAGTTGCGCTGGTAGGTAAGCTCCAGCGCCAGCGGCTGGGCGGTGTAGTTGTCGGCATCAAAGCCGGGTTGCACCCACAGGCGCGCACGGTAGATCTCGAAGCCCAAAAACCGCAGAACCCCCTCGCCTGCCATGCGGGTGCCCGCCAGCGGTGTGGTGGCGGCCAGGGGGGACGCACTGGCCGGGGCCACCTGTGCCAAAGCAAGATTTGAATGAAAAGTGGCTGTAGCGCTTATCAATAAAGCGGTAATAGCTATTTTTTTCATAGTGAAATCACGCCTTGACCAAGGTGTACTGCACGAGGTCGATGTTGCGCATGGCAAACGCGGCTTCGCAGTAGGCCAGGTAGAACTCCCAGATGTGCATGAAGCGCTGGTCAAACCCGAGCTGCAGGATCTGCGTGCGCTGCGCCAGAAAGCGCTCGCGCCAGCGTTTGAGGGTTTCGGCGTAGTCCTGGCCAAACGCAAACTCGTCCACCACGCGCAGGCCCGCCGCCTCGGCCTCGCGCCGGAACTCGCGCGGGCAGGGCAGGCAGCCGCCCGGAAAGATGTACTGCTGGATGAAGTCGGTGGAACTGATGTAGCGCGCAAACAGGCTGTCGTCGATGACGATGCTCTGGATGCAGGCCTTGCCACCGGGCTTGAGCAGGCGGTTGACCGACTGAAAATAGGTGGGCCAGTATTCGCGGCCCACGGCCTCGACCATTTCGATGGAGCAGACCGCGTCGTAGGGGCCGTCGTCGATGTCGCGGTAGTCCTGCAGCCGCAAATCGGCCTTGTTCTCCACCCCATGCGCCGCCATGCGCTTTTGCGCAAACGCGAGCTGCTCGGTCGAAAGCGTCACGCCCGTGAGGGATGCCCCAAACTCGGTGGTGGCCATCTCGGCCAGGGCGCCCCAGCCGCAGCCGATCTCCAGCACGCGGTCACCTGCCTGCACGCCCGCCATGCGCAATGCGCGGCGCACCTTGGCGTGCTGGGCCACGCGCATGTCGCCGCCCGCATCGCCCTCGAACCAGGCGGACGAATAGTTCATCGTGTCGTCCAGCCACAGCGCGTAAAACGCGTTGCCCAGGTCGTAGTGGGCATGGATGTTTTTCTGGCTGTTGGCGCGCGTGTTGCGGTTGAGCAGGTGCTTGATGCGGTACAGCAGCCGCCCGGCCCAGGTGCCGTAGATCACGCCTTCGACCTGCTGGCGGTTGGCGATGAAAAGCTTGAGCAGGTCGGTGAGGTGCGGTGTGGTCCAGTCGCCCGCAATGTAGCTTTCGGCAAACCCGATATCGCCCGACCGGAGCGCGGCGCTGCACACGTTCCAGTTCTTGAACGTGATCGCGGCCGATGGGCCGTTGCCGTGCCCGAAATGCTGCAGCGTGCCATCGGGCAGCTGCACGGTGAGGTGGCCATGCTGCAGCCGCTGCAAAAGCCTGAGGGCCGTGCGCGCCGCAGCGGGTGTGCCCGCAGGCAGGGCCTGGGCAGAGCGGGGAGCGGTGGTGGTGTTCATGGCGGTCTCGCGGGACTGGGGCGACATGGAGATCAACGGGTCACGGTGGAGGCGGGTGCCTCGGGTTTGCGATGGAACCGGACGCGCTTGAGCCAAAGGCGCAGCGCATGCCAGTGAATACGGGCCACAACGGCCAGCGTCATGGCGGGGTAGCCCCACAGCGCATGGCGCAGGGTCTGGGCGGTGATGGCGTGCAGGGTGCCGCTCACGCTGGTCTGGATCAGCGGGCCGGTGTCGTCGTCGTGGTCGATGCGCACCACCGTGCGGCCTGCGTCGGCCGCGCTGGCGGGCGTGCGCATGAAGCGAAACCGGTAGCCCCCGCTCACCTCGCAGAACGGCGACACATGGAACACCTTGCGCGCCTGCAGTTCCACGCCGTATTGCGGCGCATCGAGCAGGTAGCAGTGGCGCTCGCCAAAGGTGTTGTTGACCTCCACCACGATGGCGCGCAGGCTGCCATCGCTGCGGTGGCAGTACCAGAAGCTCACCGGCTTGAAGGTGTAGCCCAGCACACGCGGGTAGCAGTGCAGCCAGACCTCGCCGGTGGCGTCGTTGATGCCTTCGGTGCGCAGCAGTTCGTCGAGCCAGGCCAGCGCCCCGCCCTGTGCGGCGCTGCGGCCGTCGCCATGGTCCACGTCATGAAAGCTGATGGCGCCACGCCGGTTCACCGCCAGCCTGCCGTGCGCGCTGGGTGCTCCGGCCAGGCTGCGCATCGGCAGCATGAGGAAGAACGTGCGGTAGGCAAACGCGTGTTTCTTGGGCCGCAACCGCGTGTGGCGCACCTGGCCAAAGCCGATCAGGGGCAAGGTGGGCGTGGCGGTCGCTGTCATGCGGCCTCCGCCAGCGTGGCGGGCATGGCTGCCAGCAGTTGCTGCGCCACGGCCAGGCCCGATTTGAGACCGTCTTCGTGAAAGCCATAGCCGGTCCAGGCACCGCAGTACCAGGTGTGCTGCTGCCCCTGGATGTTGCCCACCTGCTGCTGCGCGCGGATGGCCGCCATGTCGAACACCGGGTGCGCATATTCGTAGCTGCCGATCACCTGCTCGGGTGCAATGTCGCGCAGCGGGTTGAGCGACACCACCACGGGCTGGGCAAACGGCACGGGTTGCAGTTGGTTGATGAGGTAGTGCAGGCACACGCGGGCCGATTCGCGGCTCTTTTGTTGGGCGCGCTCGTAGTTCCACGCAGCCCAGGCGGCGCGGCGTGCGGGCAGCACCGAGGTGTCGGTGTGCAGCACGGCGCGGTTGGCTTGGTAGCGGATGGCGCCCAGCACGGCACGCTCCTGCTGCGTGGGCTGGGCCAGCAGCGCCAGCGACTGGTCTGAATGCGTGGCCAGCACCACCTGGTCGAAGTGCTCCACCCGGCCGTCGGTGACTACGCGCACGCCAGCGGCATCGCGCTCGATGCGGCGCACGGGCGTGGACAAGCGCTTGTCGGCAATGCCCGCCACGATCTTGTCAACATAGTGGCGCGCGCCGCCGGACACCGTCCACCACTGCGGGCGGTTGCTCACCTGGATGAGGCCGTGGTTGTGGCAGAACCGGATCATGGTGGCCACGGGGAATTTCAGCATCTGGTCGGTGGGGCAGCTCCAGATGCAGCCCAGCATGGGCAAGAAGTACCAGTCGCGGAAGGCATCGCCAAAGCGGTGCTGCTTAAGGAAATCACCCAGCGGCTGCATCAGCGCCGCATCGGCCTGGGCCTGTGCAATGCGCGTGCACAGCTTGTTGAAGCGCAGCAGGTCGCGCAGCATGCCCAGAAAGCGCGGGTTGACCAGGTTGGTGCGCTGGGCAAACACGGTGCTGAGGTTGGTGCCGCTCCACTCTAGCGTGCGGCCGCCGCCCGAGCCACCCAAGGCGCCCGGCACCTGCACCGAGAAAGACATGTCCGACTTGGCGGTCTCCACGCCCAGATCGGCCAGCAAACGGATCAGGTGCGGGTAGGTGCGCTCGTTGAACACCAGAAATCCGGTGTCCACGCCGTGCGTGACGGGGGCGCCCGACGCATCGGGCAGCGTGACGTCCACGGTGTGGGTGTGGCCACCGAAATAGTCGCCCGCTTCGTACAGGGTGATGTCGGCCTGGCCGCGCAGCTGGTGCGCGACAGAAAGCCCGGAGATGCCAGAGCCAATGATGGCGACTTTCATGGCCGGCCCCCTCTGACCGGCGCCTGGAATAAAAGCGTTGCGAAGCGTCCCGAAACGAATAAGAGAGGGAGGGAGGAGAAGCGCTTCAGGAGGTCAGTCGGAACCCGGAGGGCCGAAAGGCTTCGCAACGTCAAAACGGTAAGGCGCTCAATGCGTCCTTGCAATAGACAGAATGGGGTTGTACCTCCAAAGTTCCAGCCCCGGGGGTGAAAAATATCAGAAAAACGTAACGAGGTCATGGAAATCACTTGGGTTGGGGTGCTGCCAGCTGCTGTTCGATGGCGCGCACCAGGCCCTTGCTGTCGGGCGCCGTCAGGCTGGAATAGCTGTCCACCAGCTGGCCGTTGCGCCCCAAAAGGTATTTGTGGAAATTCCAGCGTGGCGCCGTGCCCGACAACTGCGCGAGCTGGCGGTACAAAGGCGAGGCCTCTGGGCCCTTGACGCTGCTTTTGGCAAACATCGGAAATTTCACGCCAAAGGTGTTCTCGCAGAAGTCGGCAATCTGCTGATTGCTGCCGCTTTCCTGGGAGAAATCGTTGGATGGGAACCCGAGCACCACCAGCCCCTTGTCCTTGTAGCGGGCATACAGATCTTCCAGCCCCTTGTACTGGCCTGTGAAGCCGCAGTAGCTGGCGGTGTTGACGATCAGCACCACCTTGCCGCTGTACTGGCACAACGACTGCGGCTTTTCGTCCTGCAGCCGGTCAAAGGTGTGCTGCAGTGTTGCCGGGCAGGCCTGCGCCTCGCCAGCGTAGGCCGCACCACCGGTCAGCATCAACCCGGCCACGCCCGCAATGCGAAGGGCCATGGAAAGGCGAGAGAGGGATTTCATAGCGGGTTTCATGGTGGATTTCCTGATGGTTTGACTATTTCATCACAAATTGCCCCGTTTGGTATTTATTTATACCAAATAGTATGCGTGACCGGGGTGCCATTGCGGTGGATTTTTTGCCCACGCTGTTTTTTGGGGCTTGCGCTGCCGCGCAGTCGAGTCACATCGAGACGGGATTCACGACGCCAAAGCGGCGAGGAATGCGCCAGAGAGGCGGCGTGGACGAACCGCGGCCGTGCGCGCGCACGTGGTGTGACGTTTTCCGGTAAGGGGCTGAGAACGGGGCGCACAGGAAAGGGCCCCTGCACGGTGGGCTACACCAGTGCCAGCAAGCGGTCCAGGGGGAGTTGCACCCGGATATCCCGGTAGGCCACCACGCCGGTGATCTTCCAGGCAGCTTGCGAGGTGTCGCGTGGAATCATTTCGCCCGTGGGCATGCCGTCGCGGTTCATCACCACCGCCACGCGGGGCGTTGTGGCCGTTGCACCCCGGCGGAGCACCACCGCCACTTCCTGGGTGGCCAGCCGGACAAAGGCCCCGGGTGGATAGACGCCCAGCGTCTTCACCAGCGCGGCGCCGGCCTCGTCCACGCGGTGCTCTTCGTCGTAGTAGCTGGCCTGCATGGCGGCCGTAACTGGCATGGGCGAACGTGCCACGCGGGGCGCCAGTCGCGCACCAAAGATGTCGGCGCGCTGCACCAGCCGCGCCATTTGCTGGGCCTCGGACTTCTTCGCCAGTGGGCCGGGCGAGCGGTGGTGGTGGCATAGCACTGCCTCCAGCCACACGGGGTCGGCCACCCCCAGGCACCGAAGCAACTGCTCTGACCGACTGGCATGGTCTTCCACGGCCACGATCTGCTGGGACGTGAGCGGCTGCGATTGCTGGGCCAGCTGGTCCTGCAACTCGGTCATCGCGATGTTCATGGTGAGCGCCGCGCTGCCCACTTGCAGTACCCGCGCATCGGGCCAGCGCAGCATTTCACGGGCCACCACCATGCAGACGCAACCCACCAACATGGCGTGGGTGGCGCTGTACATGCGGGTTTCCTGTGCCGAAAGATAGATCAGGGCCAGAAGCGTGGCATCGGGCGTTTGCTCGCAGTTGCGGGCCAGCTCGCTGTGCAAGGATTGAAAACGGCCTTCGAAATCGACAGCCAGCGGTGAGCGCAGCAACTGGGTGGCGCGCAACTGCAATTCCGACCAGTCCGGCACATACTTGCCACCGCGCTCCCGGCCTGCCTGCGCACCTGCCTGCATCGTCATCGCGGCAATCTGCCCCAGGGAGGTGTCGGACATCAGCATTTTTTGCAGCTGTGCCAGATACGCGCGGTGGCTTTCGCCCGACTCATCTGTGTCCACGCACAGCTTCAAGCCGCGCGACACCAGCGAATCCAGCTCGGCGCGGGTGCGAATGACATAGCCCTTTTGTGCCAGCAACGTTCCATCCGCACCGCGCAGCACAAATGGCAACGGGTGACCCAACTGGATGCTGTCGATGTTCAGTGCAACAAGGTTCATGGTGCTCGTTACATTATCTAACAATCATGCCCGCAGGCAAGTGGGAACAACCCCCGGTCACCGGAGCCCTCACCCCGGTCTGCCCTCGCCTTGGCATCGCCTGCAGAAAGGCCCCCGGCGAATGCCCTGCCCGGCCTGCGCAGCGCGCGAATCCAGGGGAGCACCACCCCCGTAAATTGCCACGCGTCGCTGGCCGTCACGCGTGAGCTTCTCACGGCCCAAAGAGTGAGAAGCTCACGCCTTTGCGGAAACTGCGGAGTTCTCGCCAAAAACCGCGTGCCAGAGGTCCAGCACAGCATGTTGTTCTGCCTGCAATGCCGGTGGCGTTACCTCGGTGGGCACTTCATCGAGCCGTGCACGGTGCTGCACGCGGCGCAGCTCGCGGTAGGCGTCAGCCGCCGCGTGGCCCACACCGGCAGGCAACAAGCCCACCTGCTCGGCACGTTGCAGCAGCGCGATGTTGCCCACGTTGCCCACCAGTTCCGGATGGCTTGCGGAATTCGCCAGCACCAGGTATTGCACGGCAAATTCGGCATCCACCATGCCGCCCGGGCTGTGTTTCACATCAAACTGCCCGTCGCGTGTGCGGTGGGCAGAGCGCACGCGCTCACGCATGGCCACAATCTCCGCACGCAGCGCCGCAGGGTCTCGCGGCGAGGTGATCACAGCCTCTCGCACCGCATCAAACCGCGCCTGCAGGGCCGCACTGCCCAAAACAAAGCGCGCCCGCGTCATCGCCTGGTGTTCCCAGGTCCATGCCGTGTTGCTGCCGCGTTGCTGCTGGTAGGCCGCGTAGGCATCGAAACTGGTGACCAGCAGGCCGGAGCTGCCATTGGGGCGCAGGGCAGTGTCGATTTCGTACAGATCGCCCTCGCCGGTCTTCACGGTGAGCCAGTTGATCAGCTTGCGCACAAACGCCGCATAGATCTCGGGGGCGCGTTCATCGTCATCGTCAAACACGAAAACGATGTCGAGGTCGCTGCCATAACCCAGCTCCTTGCCCCCCAGCTTGCCGTAGCCAATGATGGCAAATTGCGGTGTTTCGCGGTGCCGGTTCTTGAGGCGGCTCCAGCACCACTGTGCAGAGATGCGCAGCACGCTGTCGGCCAGGGCGCTGAGGTCGTCGGCCACCTGTTCGACCGTGATCCGGTGCTCCACGTCGCGTGCCAGCGTGCGAAAGGTTTCCGCGTGCTGAGCGCGGCGCAGCAGGTTCAGCAGGGTTTCGTCGTCGTCCTCGCCGGTGGACCGCAGCGCGGCCAGTCGCAGGGTGAGCTCGCGTTCGAAATCGGCCACCACAAAGCGCTCGGCCAGCAGCGCGTCGCCTACCAGTTCATCGATGACGCCGGGGTGTTGCAACAGGTAGCGTGCGGGCCACCGAGCGGCGCCCAGAAGGTGCAGCAGCTGCTCGTGCACCGAGGGGCGTTCCAGCAACAAGGCCAGATAACTTTCGCGGCGCAGCAGGGGTTCGAGCCAGTTCACGAGGCGCACGGCTGCTTCTTCGGTGACGCGGCCTTCGCCCAGCCACTGCGCCGTGCGCTGGATCAGCCGGAACAGCCGAGCGCGTGCTTCGTCGCGCAGCGCCGTCACGCGGGGGTGCGTGCGCCACTCGGCCACGCGCTCGCGAAAGCCGGGAGGCAGCTGTTCTAGCAAGCCTTCCAGCTCGGGCGGAGGTGCGGCAACTGCGCGCGGCCCGCCGCATCCACCGCCGTTGCATTCCTTTTTGCCATTGCCGCCCAGCAGGGTGTCGAACTCTTGCGCCACCAGTTCACGATGGGCATCGAGCGCATGCAGAAAACCGCAGCAGTCGGTGTGGCCCATGGTGCGGGCAATCCAGGCCAGGTCGTCATCGCACGTGGGCAGCACATGGGTCTGCTGGTCGTCGAGGTACTGGATACGGTGCTCCACACGGCGCAAAAACACATACGCCCGCGCCAGTGCATCGGCCGTCTCCTGGGGCATGAGCCCCGCCTGGGCGAGGCGTTGCAGCGCATCCAGCGTGGGCCGGCGACGCAATTCGGGGAACTGCCCGCCGCGCACCACCTGCAGCAGTTGCACGGTGAACTCGATTTCGCGGATGCCGCCGCGCGACAGCTTCACATCGTTAGCGCGCTCCGGATGTCCGGCGCTGCGCTTGGCGGCGTGCTCGCGGATCTGCCGGTGCAAGGTGCGCAGCGCGTCAAACACGCTGTAGTCCAGATAACGGCGGAACACGAACGGCAGCACCACGCTGCGCAGCGCCAGCACTTCTGCGCTGCCGATAGCGCTTTGCGGCGCCACCACCCGGCTCTTGAGCCAGGCAAAACGCTCCCATTCGCGGCCCTGTACCTGCAGGTATTCCTCCAGCGCCGCCAGCGACACCGCTGCGGGGCCGGAATTGCCATGGGGCCGCAGGGCCAGGTCCACCCGGAAGACAAAACCATGTTCGGTGGTGTCGCCGACCAGGCTGTAGATGATCTTCACCGCATGGGCAAAGTACTCATGGTTGGAAATGCGGCCGCGCCCCTCGGGGTTGCCGGCCGTTTCTCCGTCCTGTGCATACACATAGATCAGGTCGATGTCGCTGGACACATTGAGCTCGCGCGCACCGAGCTTGCCCATGCCGATCACCCACAGGGGCACGGGCTGTCCGTCGGGCGAGAGCGGTGCGCCGTGGCGGCTGTCCAGCTCGCGGCGGGCGTGAAGGCACGACTGGTCCAGCGCGAACTCTGCCAGTTCGGTGACCGCGCGGGTAATGTCTGACAACGGGGCCTGGGCATCGCAATCGAGCCGGATGAGCCGCTCCATGACCAGTTGGCGCAGGACGCGCAAGGCGGTGGCGGTGTCGGATCCTCGTGCCTGTAGTGCGGCAAACGCCTGCGTCATCGCCGCTTTGTCCGGCGCACCGGGCGGCAGCAAGACCAGGTCTTGCGCGTACCGGCGTTGCAGGCGCTGAAAAAACCGCGAATACCCGGCCTCACCGATCGGGGGGGCGCAAGTGCCGGAGGGCTCAGCGGGAGAATGGGTCATGGCAGAGGGAGCGGCAAGTTGCCATATACATAAGGACACCGGTTTTGACTGAACCCACCCTTTGGTCGCGGGTCATAATTCCTGCCACATTCAACCCCGTCAATGATCGAACCATTAAATCGCCCCACACGCCTGCTGCGCTTCGTCGCCGGGTTGGCGCGATGGTCGCTGGGATGCCTGCTGGCCTTGTGGCTGCTGCTGGCCGTCGCGTGGGGGGCACTGCATGGCTGGATTGTGCCGCGTATTGGTGAATTTCGCCCGCAACTGGAGGCGCAGGCCGCACGGGCGCTGGGGTTGCCTGTGCGCATCGGGGCCATCTCGGCGCGGTCTGAGGGGCTGATCCCCACCATTGAGCTTCTGGATGTCGCGCTGCTGGATGCCCAGGGGCGGGTTGCGCTGCTGCTGCCGCGCGTGGTGGTGGCACCTTCCCCGCGCTCGCTGCTGAACTGGGGTTTTGAGCAGCTTTACATCGAACACCCCGATCTGGATATCCGCAGACAGGCCGACGGCCGCATTGCGGTGGCGGGCCTCACCTTTTCTGAGACCGCGGGCGAGAACAATGCAGCAGCAGACTGGCTTTTCTCCCAGGGCGAAGTCGTCGTCAAGGGTGGCAGGCTGCGCTGGACCGACGAATTGCGCGGTGCCCCCGAACTGGCGCTGGAAAATGTTGATGTGCTGTTGCGTAATGGCAGCTGGCAACACAACATGCACTTTGCGGCCACACCGCCGCCGACTTGGGGCGACCGGTTCACGCTGACCGGGCGGTTTCGTGCGCCACTGCTGCGTGCACGCGACGGCAACTGGCAGCACTGGAGCGGCCAGCTGTTTGCCGATTTCTCGCGTGTGGATGTCTCCCGGCTGCGCCACCATGCCGACCTGGGTGTGGAGGTGGCGCAAGGCCGGGGCGCCGTGCGCGCATGGGCCGACGTGCAGCGTGGCCAGATCGTGGGCGGCACGGCCGACCTGGCACTGACGGAAGTCAACGCCACGCTGGGCCCGCAACTCAAGGCCCTGGTGCTGCCGTCCATTCAGGGGCGGATGGGTGGCCGGCGGCTGGCAGGCGGCTTCGAGTTCTACACCCAGGGGTTGCAGTTTCAAACCGACGATGGCCTGGTGTGGCCCGGCGGGAACCTGCGCCTGCAGCACACGGGTGCTGCAGGCAAGGCGCCCGCCCAGGGCGACCTGCGAGCGGACCGCCTGGACCTTGCCGCGCTGGCCCAGATCGGCAGCCGTCTGCCACTGGGGGCGGCGGCCCACAGCGCACTACAAACCTACACCCCCCAGGGCCTGGTCAATGAGGTGCATGCCACCTGGCGCGGCCCGCTGGAGACGCTGCAGCAATACCAAGTGCGCGGCAAGGTGACGGGGCTGGCCCTGGCTGCCGGGGCGCGGGAGGCGGGCAACACGCTTCCCGGCCTGAGCGGTGCGAGTGTGGACGTCGAAATGACCCAGGCCGGTGGCAAAGCCAGCCTGGCCATCGCGTCGGGGGGGCTGGTCTTGCCGGGGGTTTTTGAAGAACCTGTCCTGCCGCTGGACCAGCTGAGCGCAGAGGTGCGCTGGCAGGTGGATGGGCCACGCCTGGCGGTACAGGCCAGCAATGTCCGGTTTTCCAACGCGGATGCGCAGGGCGAATTGCGCGCCAGCTGGCGCACCAGCGACGCCGGCCAGGGCCCCCGTTTTTCGCGCTTTCCCGGTGTGATGGACCTTGCGGGAACGCTGGTGCGTGCCGACGGAACCCGCGTGCACCGTTATCTCCCACTGTCCCTTCCGGCCGAATCGCGCCACTATGTGCGCGACGCCATCCTGAGCGGCAGTGCCAGCGACGTGCAGTTTCGGGTGAAGGGTGATCTGCGCGACCTGCCCTTCAATGACCCCAGCCAGGGAGATTTCCGCATTGCAGCCCGCGTCAGGGACGTGACGTACGCCTATGTTCCGCCCCGGTTGCAGCCCACCGGCGCGCTGCCCTGGCCGGCGTTGACGCAACTGGCGGGTGAGCTGATTTTCGAGCGCTCGTCCATGCAGGTGCGCGGCGCTACCGGCGGCTTTGCCGGCACGCCGGGCGTGCGGCTGGCCAAGGTGGAGGCGCAGATTCCTGACCTGTCCCACACCGTGGTAGCGGTCAATGCCGATGCGCGCGGGCCGCTGACTGAGCTGCTGACCATCATGCGCACCTCCCCGCTTGCGCGCATGACGGGTCAGGCCCTGGACCAAGCCAGCGGCACGGGCAATGCCGATTTGCAACTGCGATTGAGCCTGCCGATCAACGATATCGAAAAATCGAAAGTGCAGGGCAGCGTGGTGCTTGCGGGCAACGATGTGCATATCACCCCGGAAACGCCCCCGCTGTCACGCGCCCGCGGCACTGTGCAATTTACCGACACCGGTTTTTCTGTGAACGGCGTGCAGGCGCGCGCGCTGGGGGGCGACTTGCGCCTGGAGGGCGGAATGCGCGCCCTGCCCTCCGGTGCCGGTCCCGTCGAGTCCGCCATACAACTGCGGGCGCAAGGCACGGCCACCGCCGAGGGGCTTCAGCAGGCACGGCAACTGGGCATGCTTTCGCAGCTGGCCCGCAGCGCCACGGGCAGCACGCCCTACACGCTGGCGCTGGCGTTTCGCAGGGGTGTCCCCGAGATCCTGGTTGCCACCAACTTGCAGGGACTGGGGCTGGCGCTGCCCGCGCCGCTGGCCAAGACCGCCGACGCACTGCTGCCGGTGCGCTTTGAAACCCGGGTCGCCCAGGAGTCCCTGGCCGCGGTGCCCGCAGGTGCGGCCCCCCCGCCCTTGCGCGACCAGATGACACTGGACCTCGGATCGCTGGGATCGGCCAGCTTTCAGCGCGAGCACCAGGGCAACCAGACGCGCGTGTTGCGCGGCGCCATCGGCATCGGTCTTGGCGTGGGGGAGGTCGCGCCCATGCCGGTGGACGGCGTGGCGGCGAACATTCGTGCAGAGCAGATGGATGTGGATGCCTGGGAAAAGGTGTTGACACAGGCCGCCATCGCCGAAGCAGCCCCTGCCGCCTCCGCCGTCGCTGTCGGGCCAGACCGCACGACGGCGGGCGTGGCGCAAGACTATCTGCCCACCGCCGTTGCCGTGCGTGCCCAGGCGCTCACCGTGCAGGGGCGCACATTGCACAACGTTGTGGTGGGGGGCTCGCGCGACGGTTCCACCTGGCGTGCCAACCTGGACGCCAGCGAACTCAATGGCTATGTCGAATACCGGCAGGCAGGTACCCGCGACAACCCGTCGGGCCGTCTGTTTGCCCGTCTGGCGCGCATGAAACTGCCCCAGAGTGCCGCCACGCAGTTTGAGACCCTGCTGGACGAGCAGCCCGGTACCCTTCCCGCACTGGACATCGTGGTGGACGATTTCGAACTGCGTGATCGCAAACTAGGGCGAGTGGAAATCGAAGCGCAAAACCGGGGCGGCGAGACGGTCCAGCGCGAGTGGCGGCTGAGCAAGTTCAACATCGTGGCCCCCGAAGCCACCTTCACCGGCACGGGCAATTGGGCGCTGCTGGCTGGCAGCGAAAAATCGATGCGCCGCCGCACGGTGATGAACTTCCAGCTGGACATCCGCGACTCGGGCGACCTGCTTGCCCGTTTTGGCATGGAAAACGTGGTGCGCCGCGGCAAAGGGCGCATGCAGGGGCAGGTGGCGTGGATCGGCGCGCCCATGAGCCCGGACTACCGCTCCATGAGCGGGCAGATCAATCTGAACGTGGAATCGGGCCAGTTCCTCAAGGCAGATCCGGGGTTAGCCAAGTTGCTCGGTGTGCTGAGCCTGCAATCCCTGCCGCGGCGCCTGACCCTGGATTTCCGCGATGTGTTCAGCGCGGGGTTCGCGTTTGACTTTGTGCGCGGCGACGTGCGCATTGAGCAGGGTGTTGCCATCACCAACAATCTGCAGATGAAGGGCGTCAATGCAGCCGTGCTGATGGAAGGCAGTGCCGATATCGACCAGGAAACCCAGGACCTGCATGTGGTGGTGGTTCCGGAAATCAACGCCCTGACCGCCTCGCTGGTGGCCACGGCCATCAACCCGGTCGTTGGATTGGGCAGCTTTCTGGCCCAGGTGTTTCTGCGCGGCCCCCTGATCGAGGCCGCCACCCAGGAGTTTCACGTGGATGGCACCTGGACGGATCCGCACATCGAGCGCATTCCCCGCCGCAGCCGGGAATCGGGCAGCGCCCCTTCGCCCTCGGGGGCTGCGCAAGTGCCCGGCACACCGCCTTTGTCCGCAGGAGAGCCCTCATGAAGGTTGCAGCCTTGCAGATGGTCTCTGGCACGCAACGCAGCGACAACCTGGCCATGGCCCGCCGCCTGCTGGAGCAGGCCGCAGAGGCAGGCGCCGAGCTGGCCGTGCTGCCTGAGTACTTTTGTGCCATGGGGCTGCGAGACACCGACAAGCTGGCATTGCGCGAAACCCCCGGCGAGGGCGTTGTACAGGCGTTTCTCGCCCGCGCTGCACAGGAGCTTCAGTTGTGGGTGGTGGGCGGCACGCTGCCCATGCAAACCGCAGATCCGGCGCGCGTGCGCAACACCACACTGGTGTATGCACCGTCGGGCGAATGCGCTGCCCGTTACGACAAGATTCACCTCTTCCGGTTTGACAACGGGCGCGAACATTTTGACGAGGGCCGGGTGATCGAGGCGGGGGCTGAGCCGGTGCAGTTTGACCTGCCATCGCGCAGCGGCCACACCTGGCGCATCGGGTTGAGCGTTTGCTACGACCTGCGGTTTCCCGAGCTCTATCGCCAGCATGCCCGAGCAGGTGCCGACCTGCTGCTGGTGCCGAGCGCCTTCACCCACACCACCGGGCAGGCCCACTGGGAACTGCTGTTGCGTGCACGCGCGGTGGAAAACCTGGCCTATGTGCTGGCGCCCGCGCAGGGCGGAGTGCATGAAAACGGGCGCCAGACATGGGGGCACAGCATGCTGGTCGATCCCTGGGGCGATATCGTCAATGCACTGGCGCAAGGCCCCGGCGTGGTGCTGGGCGAACTCGATGCCGGGCGCGTGCGCCAGGTTCGCGCACAACTGCCCGCACTGGAACATCGCGTCCTGTGATGATGCCACCGCGTCATCGCACTCCCTGGCAGCGCTGGCGCAGCGCATGGCGCCGGTGGTCGCTGTGGACCTTGCTGGTGGTCCTGGTGGTGTCCATGCTGGTCACCCTGGTATGGCTGGCCGGGCGCTACGAAGCCAGCCAGGTGCAGTCCCGGCTGGAGCGGGATGCCGCCGACGCGGGCTCCGACATCCGCTCCGCGCTCTCGCGCAACGTGCAGAGTCTGCAGGCACTTCAGGCGGGCGACCCTGGTCTGCTGGCCTGGGAAGTCAATGCGGCCGAACTGCTGCGCCAGCGCCGTGAACTGGTACGCATCGAGTGGCGGGATGTCAACTTGCGTCTGCGCGCCTATGCCCAGACGCCCTACCGTCCCGTGTCGTGGGACAACGCCAGCCGGGAGGGATCGCATTCCGATGCGGCCCTGGCCTGTACCAACGCGCGCCGGCTGAGCGCACCCGCCTATTCGGGCAGCTATTTTCAGCCCCATGGCGACGGTCTGGGCTCGGAGATGATGGAGCTGTGCCTGCCCCTCACCAATGCCGGGCGCCCCGCGGGTTTTCTGGTAGCCACCTATGCCCTGCAGGAGATGCTGGTGGACCTGGTAGGGCACAACCTGACCCGCAGCCAGGAGGCCTCGTTCACCGAGGCAGATGGCACCCGGCTGGCAGTGCTGGGCGCCGCCCGGCGCGGCACGCGCATGTTCACGGCACAGCAGCTGCTCGACCTGCCGGGCACCACGCTGGTGTTGCGCATGGACCGCTGGCACGGCGCCCCCAACCTTTTCCCCAACGTGCTGACTGCGCTGGTCACCGCCATGTCGATTGCCTTGGTGACCGTGATGGTGGTGCTGGTGCGGGACAACCGCCGAAGGCTGCGCGCAGAGCGTGACCTGGCGGACGCCCTGGCCTTTCGCAAGGCCATGGAAGACTCTCTGGTGACCGGTTTGCGCGCCCGCGACCTGCAGGGGCGCATCACCTACGTCAACCCCGCGTTCTGCGCCATGGTGGGGTTCAGCCCGCAAGAACTGCTCGGGCAAAGCACGTCCGCACCCTACTGGCCGCCGGAACTCTCCGAAGAATACCGGCAGCGCCAGGCCAAGCGCTTTGCCGGTGGCATGCCCCCGCGCGAGGGCTTCGAATCGGTCTTCATGCGCAAGGACGGCACGCGGTTTCCGGTGCTGATCATCGAGGCCCCGCTGATCAATGCCTACGGGCTGCACACCGGTTGGATGAGTGCCTTCCTGGACATCAGCGAACAGCGCCGCATCGAGGAACTCTCGCGCGCCTCGCAAGAGCGCCTGCAGGCCACGGCGCGGCTTGCCACCGTGGGCGAAATGGCCTCACTGCTGAGCCACGAACTCAACCAGCCCCTGGCAGCCATTTCCAGCTATGCCACCGGGTCGCTGAACCTGCTCGATTCCAGCGTCCCCGGCACCGCCCATGCGGGCGACCTGCAGGATGTGCGCATGGCGATGCAGCACATTGCCCGGCAGGCCGAGCGCGCAGGGCGCGTGATCAAGAGCGTGCATGATTTTGTGCGCCGCCGCGACCAGACGCGCGAAGCCGTGCCGCCCCAGGAGCTGCTCGATGCCATCCTCCCGCTCATCAGCCTGCAGGCGCGCAAGCTGGGCGTGCGCGTGCAGACCACGGTGGAAGCCCAGCTGCCTTATGCGCTGTGCGACCGCACCATGGTCGAGCAGGTGCTGCTGAACCTGGCCCGCAATGCCATGCAGGCGATGGACGACCCCGCCATCGAGCCGCGCATCCTGGACATTCGGGTGCGGCGGGGCGCATCCAACGCCTACAGCAGCTGGCTGGAGTTTTCTGTGACGGACTGCGGCGTGGGCATTGCGCCCGAGGTGGCGCAGCAGCTGTTCACGCCGTTTTTCACCACGCGCGCCGAGGGCATGGGGCTGGGTCTGAGCATGTGCCGCACGGTGGTCGAGCAGCACGGTGGCGTGCTTGCCTACGAGCCCCACGCGCCGCGTGGTACGGTATTTACCTTTACCTTGCCTGTCTGTCAACCGGCCTCACCCTGATGGAACCCGTATCCAACGCCACTGTGTACATCGTGGACGACGACGCTGGCGTGCGCGAAGCGCTCGCCTGGTTGCTGCGCTCACGCCGACTGCTCAGCGAGTCGTTTGACAGCGCCGAAGCTTTTGACGCGATGCTGAAGGCGCAAGCCCCACCGTGCCGACCCTGCTGTCTATTACTGGATGTGCGCATGCCGGGCATGAGCGGCCTGGCACTGTTCGACCTGCTGCTGGCGCGGGGCGAACTGGCCGCCATGCCCGTGATCTTCTTGACCGGCCATGCCGACGTTCCCACGGCGGTCGATGCGGTCAAGCGCGGGGCTTTTGACTTTTACGAAAAACCATTTTCCGACAACGCACTGGTCGATCGCATCGAACAGGCGCTGGCGCAGTCTGGCGCCCACCTGGAGCAATTGCGCCAGCGCAGCAGCCTGCAGGTGCGACTGCACGATCTGACCGAGCGCGAGCGCGATGTCATGGACCTGGTGGTGGCCGGCTTGCCCAACAAGCTGATTGCCGACCAGCTGGAGATCAGCGTGCGCACCGTCGAAGTGCACCGCGCACGCGTGTTCGACAAGATGCAGGTGAAGTCAGCGGTGGAGCTGGCCAACCTGCTGCGCGCCAAGCCCTGAAGCTGCAGGGGCGCGGTGCGCAGGGTTTACGGTTTAGCCGCGGGGGCGCTCACCCACATAAATTTCGACCCGGCGGTTGCGGCTGCGGCCTTGTGCCGTGTCGTTGGTGGCAATGGGCTGGCGTTCGCCCATGCCTTCGATTGCAATGCGGCGCCCGTCGACGCCACGGCCCGTAAGGTAATTTCGCGTGCTGGCAGCGCGCTCCAGCGACAACGGGTTGTTCACGGCATCGCTGCCGGTGTTGTCGGTGTGGCCGATGATGCGCACGTCGGTGTTCGGGTTGTTGCGCAAGCCTTCGGCAAACCGGTCAAGCACTGGCGCGAAGTTGGACTGGATGTCCGAGCGGCCCACGGCAAAGGAAATGTCGCTCGGGATGTCCAGCTTGAGCTGGTTGTCTTGCGTTTGCGTCACGGCAATGCCCGTGCCCTGGGTAGCCTGCTCCATCTCACGCTTTTGGCGCTCCATGTTTTGCGACCAGATGTAGGTGCCCAGTGCGCCCACACCCGCACCCACCACGGCACCCGTACCTGCGCGACCGCCGGTGGCCGAGCTGAGCACGGCTCCTGCCAGTGCACCCACGCCCGCGCCGGTGGCGGTGCGGCGCTGGGTATCGCTCATTTCGGCACACCCGGTGGCCAGAATGACAACGGCGGCAACGCCGGTAATGAGGTATTTGCGCATGGCTAGGCTCCTTGTAAATGATGGGACGGAATGAAAATCCGATGTTGAGTCGGGAGTGTTCACTCTACGCCTTCACAAGGGTATAGGCCAGTCGGCAGGCGCCTTGTAGGACGAAACCTTGCAAACGTCGGGCCCGCCCTCAGTGCGTGGGCGGTTCGGTATTTTTGTCCGGCGGCGGCGCCTTCAGCTCGCCGCCCTTGCGCCCGGAAAACATCGTCCACCACACGATCAACCCCAGCACCACCAGCGCCAGCAGCGCTTCAAGCAAAATCAGCCCCATGAAATTGACACTCCTGCGCCTTGTGATGACGGCGCTGATTGTAGGAACGCTGGCCGCCTGCTCCACCCCACCCGCGCCAAGCCCCGCGCAGCCAGGGGCCATCGCGCCGACGCCGACCACCGCCGGCGCGGCCATGACGGGCGACACCGGGCCGCTGCCGTCCTCCATGTCGCAGCCCAAGAGCCGCTGGATTGCGGTGCGCTGGGCCGAGCTGCCGGGCTTTGCCGACGACGCGTTGCACGAGGCCTGGAATGCCTGGATCAAGGGCTGCGAGCGCCCGGCGCCTGCCTTTGCCCCCCTGTGCAGCGAAGTGCGCCAGCTCAGCATTGCCAGCGGTGACGAGCAGCGCGCCTGGATGGTGCGGCGCCTGCAGCCCTACCGCGTTGAAGCTGCCGACGGCAACGCCGAGGGCCTGCTGACCAGCTACTACGAGCCCATGATCGACGCCGCCCGGCAGCCCGGCAACGGCTACACCGTGCCGGTTTACGGCCTGCCCGCCGGGCACGGCAGCCGCAAGCCCTGGTACACGCGCCAGCAGATCGACACCCTGCCCGAGGCGCAGGCGGCGCTGCAGGGGCGGGCGATTGCCTGGCTGCGCGACCCGGTCGAATCCCTGGTGTTGCACATCCAGGGCTCGGGACGCCTGCAGATCACCGAGGCCGACGGCCGCGTTACCACCGCTCGGGTAGCCTATGCGGGCACCAACGACCAGCCCTATCAGAGCGTGGGCCGTTGGCTGCTGGACCAAGGCGCAACGCGCGATGCCACCTGGCCCGGCATCCGCGCCTGGCTGGCGCAAAACCCGCAGCGCACCAACGAGTTGCTGTGGAGCAACCCGCGCTACGTGTTCTTTCGCGAAGAGCCCTTGAGCCCGCTGGATGCTCAGTTTGGCCCGCGTGGCGCGCAGGGCGTACCGCTCACGCCCGGCCGGTCGATCGCAGTGGACCGCCAGAGCATTCCGTATGGCACGCCGGTGTGGCTGGCCACCACGGGTCCGCAGGTGTCGATGCAGCGCCTGGTGATGGCACAGGACACCGGCAGCGCCATCGTGGGTGCGGTGCGGGCCGACTATTTCGCCGGCTGGGGTGCCGAAGCGGGCGAGCTGGCCGGGCGGCTCAAGCAGGGCCTGCGGTTGTGGGCCCTGTGGCCGCGTTGAGCGGGCTACACCGGGGCCTTGCCACTGCCTGGCATTACACGCTGTTTTTATATCAAAACAGCCTCTAGTGCTTGCTGCATAAGCGCTTATAGCTATTATTTAAGGAGCTATTCAATGGCGCGGAAACGGACGCCTCCGAAGGATCAGCGCTCCACGAGGTAGCGCACCACCGCGGGCGGCGATTCGCCTCGGTGGAAGGCCAGCTTGCGCTCGCGCAGTGCCACATCGGACGCGGTCACCCGGTCAAAGCGGCGCAGGTGCTCGGTCCATGACTCGTCCACGATCTGCTCCACATAGCGCGCCGGATCGGCCAGGTCGTGCAGCAAATCGCACGACAGCGCCCCCTGGCGCAAGCGGCTGCGGCGGCTTTCCTGCATCAGGGTGCGAAATTCTGCGGCGCGCGCCGGGTCGATGGTGTATTCGATGGTGACCACCACGCGCCCGGCCTGCGGCGGCGTGGTTGTCACCGGTGCCTTGAAGGCCTGCGAGGGGCTCAGGTCTTCTTCCATGTGGCGATCGGTCACCAGGCGCTGCACCAGGGCCATGGCCATCACGCCCGTCAGCGCGGCCAGCGCCAGGCTCAGGTGCACCGACGTCACCGTGGCCACCTGCCCCCACACGGCAGCGCCCAGCGCGGTGGCACCCATGATGGACATCTGAAAGATGGACATGCCGCGCGCGCGCACCCAGTTGGGCAACGCCAGCTGGGCCGACACGCTGAGCGAATTGGCCGTGGTGATCCAGGCCATGCCCGCCAGCACCATGGCCGGCACGGCCACATAGATATTGGGCGCAATGGCCATCACCGCCATGGCGGCCGCCTGCAGCAGCGTGCCGCGCAGCACCAGCACATCGCGCGCCATGGCCTGGCGCAGGCGCGGCAAGAACATGGCGGCAACGATGGCACCCGCCCCCATGCTGGCCAGCAGCAGCGTGAACATGCCCGCGCCGCCGCCGTCAAGCCCCCTGGCCACCAGCGGCAGCAGGGCCATCAGCGCCGTGGCGTGCAGAAAAAACACGGCAATGCGCCACAGCACGGCCCGCAGGCGTGGCGACTGGCGCACAAACTGCAGGCCCACCCGCATCGCGCTGGGCAGCTTTTCGCGCCCCAGCGGGCTGGGCACATGGGTGCGCTTCCAGCGCATGATGACGAGACCCGAGATGACCGACAGCACCGCGTTGAGCACAAACACCCAGGCGCTGCCCGCGCTGGCGATGATGGCGCCAGCTACCAGCGGGCCGATGATGCGCGAGGCGTTCATGGCCACGCCGTTGAGCGCCAGGGCCGCAGGCAACTGCGGGCGGCTGACCAGCTCGGGCACGATGGCGGCAAACACCGGCCAGCGCATGGCCAGGCCGATGCCGTTGGCAAAGGTGAGCGCCAGCAGCAGCGGCGCCGTCATGCCGCCGGCCAGGATGGCCACGCACAGCACCAGCGCCACGGCCGCCACCCAGAACTGCGTGGCAATGAAATACCTGCGGCGGTCCAGTATGTCGGCCAGCGCGCCACTGGGCAGGCCCAGCAAAAACACCGGCAGCGTGGAGGCCGACTGCACCAGCGCCACCAGAATGGGCGAGGTGGTGAGCGTGGTCATGAGCCAGGCGGCCGCCACGTCGTTCATCCACATGCAGGTGTTGGCGGCCACCCAGGTCAGCCAGAGCATGCGGAACACGGGGACAGACAAGGGGGCCAGCGGCGAGAGGGAGACGGCTGCGGTGGCTGCCGGCGCGCCTTCTTCCAGCTTTGCGGTCACGGATGTCTCTGTGCCGTGGGCGAGGGCGGCGCGGTCTGCGGCCGCATCAGACTGCGGCGGGGTGCCAGGGTTCTGCGTGGACGGGTCCTGCAAGGGCGGGGGTGCAACGCTGCGCGTGCTTTCGTGGGACGGCAATGGGGGCATGTCCGCCGATTGTGCGACGGCTTGCCGCGCGGCGCAGCGGCACCCTGGCGCGACCCGTACCCGGTCATGGCCATGACTTGCACAGTAAAAAATATGGGTAAAAACAGGCTCTAACGCTTATCCATAAAGCGCCGAAAGCTATGAATTAAATAGCATTTACAGGCGCGGCCGTGCCAGGTGGGTGAGCGGCAGGGCGCTGCTGGCCTTCACCTCGCCCAGCGAAAAGCTGGTGTGCATGTCTTTCACATTCGGCAGGTTCAGCAGCACGTCGCGCGCAAACAGCGAAAAGCTGTCCAGGTCGCGTGCCACCACCTGCAGCTCGAAGGTGCCAGTGCCGCTGATGTAGTGGCATGTCACCACCTCCGGAATCTGGCGGATGGCCTCTTCCATGGCACGGGTCAGGTTGCCGGTGCTGCGGTCGGCGTCCAGCCGCACAAAGGCCAGTACCCCCAGGCCAATCTTGTGCCGGTCGATCTCTGCGCGGTAGCCCTTGATGAAGCCGTGCTCCTCCAGCGCACGCACACGGCGCCAGCACGGCGCAGCCGACAGGCCGACGCGCTGGGCCAGTTCGGCGTTCGTCAGGCGCGCGTCGGTTTGCAACTCGCTCAGGATGGCGATGTCGAATTTGTCCAAATCATTCATGATTTACCGATTTTAAGAAAGATCCTTTCTAAATCGAGGGTAAACGCGGCATGAAAACGCAAGCACATAGCGCGGCACAGTGCATAAACTGCCCGCAGCCACCCATGACGTTGCCCGCCACCGCCCCCCAGGCGGCGGCGATGCGCGCCCCACCACTGGAATCAGCCATGAACGCCCCATTGCCCGAACACATCCGCAAGGCCCTCGAAACCGTGAGCCTTGAAGACAAATACACCCTGGGCGAAGGCCGCGCCTTCATGAGCGGCGTGCAGGCCCTGGTGCGCCTGCCCATGCTGCAGCGCCAGCGGGACGCGGCGGCAGGTCTGAACACGGCGGGTTTCATCAGCGGCTACCGGGGCAGCCCGCTGGGCACCTACGACCAGGCGCTGTGGGCGGCCAAGAAGCACTTGGCCCAAAACCACATCGTCTTCCAGCCCGGCGTGAACGAGGAACTGGGCGCCACGGCCGTGTGGGGCACGCAGCAGCTCGACCTGTACCCCGACAAGAAGAAGTACGACGGCGTGTTTGGCATCTGGTATGGCAAGGGGCCGGGCGTGGACCGCTGCTCGGACGTGTTCAAGCACGCCAACATGGCGGGCACTGCCAAGCATGGCGGCGTGATCGCCATTGCGGGTGACGACCACATCAGCAAGAGCAGCACCGCGCCGCACCAGAGCGACCACATTTTCAAGGCCTGCGGCACGCCGGTGTTCTTTCCGAGCAGCGTGCAGGACATCCTCGACATGGGCCTGCACGCCTTCGCCATGAGCCGTTTTTCGGGCGTGTGGTCGGGCATGAAGACCATCCAGGAGGTGGTGGAGTCGTCCAGCAGTGTGAGCCTCGACCCCGACCGCGTGAAGATCGTGATGCCCGAGGACTTTGTCATGCCGCCGGGCGGCCTGCACATCCGCTGGCCCGACGCGCCGCTGGAGCAGGAGGCGCGCCTCATGGACTACAAGTGGTACGCGGCCCTGGCCTACGTGCGCGCCAACAAGCTCAACTACAACGTGATCGAGGGCCAGAACGACCGCTTCGGCATCATCGCCAGCGGCAAGGCCTATAACGACACGCGCCAGGCGCTGGTGGACCTGGGGCTCGATGACGACACTTGCCGCCAGCTGGGCATCCGGGTGCACAAGGTCAACGTGGTGTGGCCGCTCGAAGCCACCACCACGCGCAGTTTTGCCCAGGGGCTGCAGGAAATCCTGGTGGTGGAAGAGAAACGCCAGGTCATTGAATACCAGCTCAAGGAAGAGCTGTACAACTGGCGTGCCGATGTGCGCCCGCATGTGCTGGGCAAGTTCGACGAACCTGAAGGCGACATCTCGGGTGGCGAGTGGTCCATGCCCAACCCCAGCCAGAACTGGCTGCTGCGTGCCAAGGCCGACCTCACGCCCGCCCTCATCGCCAAGGCGATTGCCAAGCGGCTGAAGAAGCTCGGTGTCTCGGCAGACATCGTGGCCCGCATGGACGCGCGCCTTGCCATCATTGAAGCGAGCGAACGCGCCATGACCGAGCTCAAGGCCGACACCGGCGAGCGCGCTCCGTGGTTTTGTAGCGGCTGCCCGCACAACACCAGCACGCGCGTGCCCGAGGGCTCGCGCGCCGTGGCGGGCATCGGCTGCCACTACATGACGGTGTGGATGGATCGCAGCACCTCCACCTTCACGCAGATGGGCGGCGAGGGCGTGTCGTGGGTGGGGCAGTTCCCGTTCACCGAGGACAAGCATGTGTTCGCCAACCTGGGCGATGGCACCTACTTCCACAGCGGCTTGCTGGCCATCCGCCAGAGCATCGCGGCCGGGGTGAACATCACCTACAAGATTCTCTACAACGACGCCGTGGCCATGACCGGTGGCCAGCAGATCGGCGAGCGCCCTGAGGGGCACTCGGTGCTACAGATCATGCACAGCGTCCAATCCGAAGGCGCTGTGAAGATTGTCATCGTGACCGATGAACCACAAAAATACGACGGCGTGCCGCTGGCCGATGGCGTGACGGTGCACCACCGCGACGAACTTGACCGCATCCAGCGCGAGTTGCGCGAAGTCAAGGGCTGCACCGTGCTGATCTACGACCAGACCTGCGCCACCGAAAAGCGCCGCCGCAGGAAGCGCGGCCTGCTCGCCACGCCCGACAAGACGGTCATCATCAACGAACTGGTGTGCGAAGGCTGCGGCGACTGTTCGGTCAAGTCCAACTGCCTGAGCGTCGAGCCGGTCGAGACGCCGTTCGGCCGCAAGCGCCGCATCAACCAAAGCACCTGCAACAAGGACTACTCCTGCGTCAACGGCTTCTGCCCGAGCTTCGTCACCATCGAGGGCGGCAAGCTCAAGAAGCCAAAGAAAGAGAAAAAGGGCGACCTCTCCAGCCTGCCGCCCCTTCCCGAGCCGGTGCTGCCCGTGGCCGAGCAGGCCTGGGGCATCGTGGTTGGCGGTGTGGGCGGCACGGGTGTCATCACCATCGGTTCGTTGCTGGGCATGGCCGCGCACCTGGACGGCAAGGGCGTGGTCACGCAGGACGCGGGCGGCCTGGCGCAAAAGGGTGGCGCCACCTGGAGCCATATCCAGATCGCCAACCGGCAGGAAGCCATCTACACCACCAAGGTCGATACCGCCAAGGCCGACCTGGTGATCGGCTGCGACTCCATCGTGGCCGCGAACAAGGTCACGCTGGCCGTGATGCAGCCGGGCCGCACCTTCGTGGCACTGAACACCCATGGCACGCCAACGGCCTCGTTTGTCACCAACCCCAACTGGCAGTTCCCGGGCGGCAACTGCGAGAGCGCCGTCACGGCGGCGGTGGGCGCCGAGCTGGTGGGCAGTTTTGACGCCGAACAGGTGGCCGTGCAGCTGCTGGGCGACAGCATCTACACCAACCCCTTGCTGCTGGGCTTTGCCTGGCAAAAGGGCCGCGTGCCGCTGTCACACGCCGCGCTGATGCGCGCCATGGAGCTCAACGGCGTGCAGATCGACAACAACAAGGCAGCCTTTGAGTGGGGCCGGCGCTGCGCGCACGACTTGGCGGCGGTGCAGTCACTGTTTGCCGCCGCCCAGGTCATTGAGTTCGTCAAGAAGCCCGGGTTGACCGAGATGGTGGCCAAGCGGGTGGAGTTCCTCACGGGCTACCAGGATGCCGCCTATGCGGCGCAGTACCGTGCCTTCGTCGACAAAGTGCAGGCCGCCGAGGCCCGGCTGGGCGGCAGCACGCGCCTGGCCGAGGCCGTGGCGCGCTATCTGTTCAAACTCATGGCCTACAAAGACGAATACGAAGTGGCCCGCCTGCACACCGACAAGGCCTTCACCGACAAGATCGCCGCGATGTTCGAGGGCGACTACCGAATCGTGCACCACATGGCGCCACCCCTCATGGCCAAGCGCAACGAGAAGGGCGAGCTGGTCAAGCAGTCGTTCGGCCCCTGGCTGCGGCGCGCCCTGGGCGTGCTCGGCGGGCTCAAGGGCCTGCGCGGCGGCGTGCTGGACCTCTTTGGCAAGACGGCCGAGCGCCAGATGGAGCGTGCGCTGATCCAGGAGTACCGCGCCTGTATCGAGGAACTGCTCGGCGGCCTGACACCCGAGCGGCTGGGGCTGGCGGTGGAGATTGCGTGCATCCCCGAAAACATCCGGGGCTATGGCCACGTGAAAGAGCGCCACCTCAAGGCCGCACGCGCCCAATGGGACGGCCTGATGGCCCAGTGGCGTGGCAGTCCGACAGCCGAGCCCCGGCGCCAGGCGGCCTGAGCCGTGGCGCAGGTGCCACGGGTCGCCTGCAGTGCCAGCATTCGCGTGGGTGTGTTTGCTATATAAATAATAGCTATTTGCGCTTGCTCATAAAGCGCTAGAGGCATATTTGACCTGTTTTTTCGGTGACCGGGCGCCGATTGGTCCTGCGCGGCAAACACCCGGCGCCGGCCTGGGTCTTGGTACTTTGGCGCGGCGCAGGGGGCC
Organism: Acidovorax sp. JHL-3; assembly: GCF_000526295.1. Taxonomy (NCBI): domain Bacteria; kingdom Pseudomonadati; phylum Pseudomonadota; class Betaproteobacteria; order Burkholderiales; family Comamonadaceae; genus Acidovorax; species Acidovorax sp. JHL-3. Next base: position 611,556 of record NZ_JAFU01000001.1, on the reverse strand, counting down.
GCATACAATGATCCGTTTCGCCACGGCACGGCGGGTATTGCGCGCCGGTGGTGGGTTGTGTGTGTTTTGACCATCCTTTGTGGAGTTCTGTCCGTGTTTATTTCTTCTGCTATTGCCCAGACCGCACCCGCCGCTGCCACTGGTGGCGGCGACATGATGTCCTCGCTCACGGGCATGTTGCCCCTGGTGCTGATGTTCGTGGTGCTGTATTTCGTCATGATCCGGCCCCAGATGAAGCGCCAGAAAGAACACCGCGCCATGATCGACGCCATCGCCAAGGGCGATGAAGTGGCTACGGCCGGCGGCATCATCGGCCGGGTCACGCGCCTGTCCGAAGGTTTTCTGCACGTCGAAATTGCCAGCGGTGTGGAAGTGCAGGTCCAGCGCAGCGCCGTGGCGCAGGTGCTGCCCAAGGGCACGGTCAAGTAAGTTTGCAAGTCCAATGCATGGCGGTGGCAGGCCTTGCGTCTGCCACCCGTTGAAGCTGTCTGTGAGATAAGAGCGCGATCATGAACCGTTATCCGGTCTGGAAGTATGCGATCCTGGTGATCGTGCTACTGGTGGGGGTTTTGTACACCCTGCCCAATTTTTTTGGTGAAGCGCCTGCCGTGCAGGTTTCGTCGGTCAAGACCACCGTCAAGGTCGATGCGGCCGTGCAGCAGCAGGTGGAAGAAGTGCTCAAGGCCGCCGGCCTGACGCCCGACGTCGTCACGCTGGATGGTGGCTCGGTGCGCGCGCGCCTGGACACCCCCGACAACCAGCTCAAGGCCCGGGACGCCCTCCAGAAAGCCCTGGTGCCCGACCCCGCGAATCCCTCCTACATCGTGGCCCTGAATCTGGTGTCGCGCTCGCCTGCCTGGCTTACGGCCCTGCATGCGCGCCCCATGTACCTGGGGCTGGACCTGCGTGGCGGCGTGCACTTCATGCTGCAGGTGGACATGCAGGCCGCGCTGACCAAGAAGGCCGAGTCCTATGCGGGCGACATTCGCACCGCCCTGCGTGACAAGAACATTCGCCATGGCGGCATCAGCCGCGATGGCCAGAACATCGATATCAAGGTGCGCGACGAAGCCACGCAGACGGCGGCGCGCAACCTGATCGCCGACCAGTTCGCCGACCTGCAGACCGTCAGCACGCCCGATGGCAACGAGTTCCGGCTGCGCGCTACCATCAAGCCCGAGGCCACGCGCCGCGTGCAGGAGCAGGCGCTCAAGCAGAACATCGTGACGCTGCACAACCGTATCAACGAGCTGGGCGTGGCCGAGCCCGTCATCCAGCAGCAAGGGCTGGATCGCATCGTGGTGCAGCTGCCGGGCGTGCAGGACACCGCCAAGGCCAAGGACATTTTGGGCCGCACTGCCACGCTGGAAGTGCGCCTGGTGGACGAAGGCACCGAAGCACGCGCAGCAGAATCCGGCCGGGGCCCGGTGCCGTTTGGCTCCGAGCGCTACCTGGAGCGCAGCGGCCAGCCAGTCATCGTGAAAAAGCAGGTCATCCTGACCGGCGAAAACCTCACCGATGCCCAGCCCGGCTTTGACGGTCAGACCCAGGAACCGACCGTCAACCTCACGCTCGATGCCAAGGGCTCGCGCATCTTCCGCGACATCACCCGCGAGAACATCGGCAAACGCATGGCCATCGTGTTGTTTGAAAAGGGCAAGGGCGAGGTGGTCACGGCCCCCGTGATCCGCAGCGAAATCGGCGGTGGCCGCGTGCAGATCTCCGGCCGCATGACCACGGCCGAGGCCAATGACACCGCACTGCTGCTGCGCGCCGGATCGCTGGCCGCACCGATGGAAATCATCGAAGAATTCACCATCGGCCCGAGCCTGGGCGCTGACAACATCGAGCGCGGCGTGAACAGCGTGGTGTGGGGCTTGGTCGCCATTGCGATTTTCATGTGCGCCTACTACATGCTCTTTGGCGTGTTTTCCAGCATTGCACTGGGCATGAATGTGCTGCTGCTGCTGGCCGTTTTGTCGATGCTGCAGGCCACCCTGACGCTGCCCGGCATTGCGGCCATGGCGCTGGCGATTGGTGTGGCCATTGACTCCAATGTGCTCATCAACGAACGCATCCGCGAAGAGCTGCGCGCGGGCGTCAGCCCGCAGGCAGCCATCCACACAGGCTACGAGCGCGCCTGGGCGACCATTTTTGACTCCAACGTGACCACGCTGATCGCCGGCCTGGCGCTGCTGGCGTTTGGCTCGGGCCCGGTGCGCGGGTTTGCCGTGGTGCATTGCATCGGCATCCTGACCAGCATGTTCTCTGCCGTGTTCTTCTCGCGCGGCCTGGTGAATCTGTGGTACGGGCGCCAGAAGAAACTCAAGAGTGTTTCGATCGGTACGGTCTGGAAGCCAGAGGCCGGCACCGACGTGGCCAAGACGAACTAAAGGACAGCGGCCATGAGATTGTTTGCTCCGGTATCCCCTGTGCGTTGCGCATACGCGCCTCTTCTGAAAACTCCAAATAAGGAATAGAGATCATGGAGTTTTTCCGCATCAGAAAAGACATTCCCTTCATGAAGCACGCGTTGGTCTTCAACGCGATTTCCTTCATTACCTTCGCGCTTGCCGTGTTTTTTCTGCTGACCCGCGGACTGCACCTGTCGGTGGAGTTCACGGGCGGCACGGTCATGGAAGTGGCTTACAGCCAACCTGCCGAGCTGGCCAAGGTGCGCGAGACGGTGTCAGGCCTGGGGTATGCAGACGTGCAGGTGCAAAACTTTGGCACCGCCCGCGACGTGATGATTCGCCTGCCCGTGCAAAAGGGCGTGTCGTCAGCCCAGCAAAGCGAGCAGGTTCTGGGTGCGCTCAAGGCGGTCGACCCCGCGGTGACGCTGCGTCGCACCGAGTTCGTTGGCCCGCAAGTCGGCGAGGAGCTGGTGCAGGGCGGCCTCATGGCCCTGGCCATGGTGGTGGTGGGTATCGTGATCTACCTTGCCATGCGGTTTGAGTGGAAGTTCGGCGTGGCCGCCATCATCGCCAACCTGCACGACGTGGTGATCATCCTGGGGTTCTTTGCGTTCTTCCAGTGGGAGTTTTCGCTGTCGGTGCTGGCCGCTGTGCTGGCTGTGTTGGGCTACTCGGTGAACGAGTCGGTGGTGATTTTTGACCGGATCCGCGAGGCCTTCCGCAAATACCGCAAGATGAACACCGCCGAGGTGATCGACCATGCCATCACCAGCACCATGAGCCGCACCATCATCACTCACGCCTCCACCGAGGCCATGGTGCTCTCGATGCTGCTGTTTGGCGGCCCCAGCCTGCATTACTTTGCGCTGGCGCTCACTATCGGCATCCTGTTCGGCATTTACTCGTCGGTGTTCGTGGCAGCCGCCATTGCCATGTGGCTCGGTGTGAAACGCGAAGACCTGATCAAGACAGTCAAAAAAGAGGATGAGGATCCGAACGATCCCAACGCAGGGGCCACGGTCTGACCCGCTACCATTAAGGTATGCCTACACCGCCTCCTTCTGTTCCGCAGCGTCGCCTGGCTCGCCAGGCACGTCAGAAATTTGTGGAAGGGATCTGCGCAGGACTGCCTGAGGTGGACAAGACCGTCCTGGACTTCCTGTCCCAGCTGATGTCCCAGACCGGCACGCAACGCGAAATGCATTCGCGGCGCGATGCCTGGCAGTTGTACCAGCAGCACCACACCGACTGGATTGCACGCATGGACCGAAGCCTGCGTGAAGCGCTGGCGCCGCACATCAGCACCACACGCGGCACCCAGATGGGCGGCGGTCATTTCGAGTTGCTCAGCGACGATGTGGTGGAAAACAAGATCGCAGCCTCCCGCATGGCGCTCACGATCACCGAACAGGTCAGCCATCAGCTCGACACGGTGCGGCTGCGAACGCAGTCGCTTGAAGGCCAGGAACTCGACAGCAATGACATTCTTCGCCCCGAGGCCGTCTGTCTGATCGCCGTTGAGCAGTGGGTCGAATCCGGCCTGCCGCGCACCGACCTGCTGACCGTGGTGGGCCCCCTGCAGCGCGAGTTGGCCAACCTGCTGCAAAAGCAGTACCAGGCGGTGAACGTGTTTTATGTGGAGCAGGGCATCACGCCGCAAAACGACCTGCGGTCACGCGTGCGCCGGACCGAGGGCGGTGCGGTGGCCAGCCGGGACTCTGGCGCAAGCGGACTTGCATCGCAGGCGTTGACGCAAACCCGGGAGGCCATGGCCGCCGGGCGAGCCGCACCACCGCGACAGGGCCAGCCCCAGGGGATGGCTCCAGTCTTTGCCACAGGCATGACGCCACTGTCGCGCGCACGCCAGCGTGCGCAGGGTGTCATGGGGCAGCTGCGTCGGCTGCTGACCCAGCCCGCCACCGGCTTTGATCTGGTCAACGCACCACCCGCATCGGCGGCGCTGGCGCATGCCCTCACGGCCCACCGCGTCCAGGCCGACACCTACTACAGCGGTGTCGCCACGCTCATCGAAGACTACAGCCCCGCCGCCGTGGTGCAGCTGGCGGGCGCGGTACGGGAGCGTTCCACCGAATTGAAGAAAAAGGCCTCCACGGCTGGCGAGAAGGCCATCATCGAGGTGGTGGCGCTGATGTTCCAGAGCATTCTGGCCGAAGACCGTATTCCCCCGGCCGTGCGCGTCTGGTTTGCGCGGTTGCAGGTGCCGGTGCTGCGCGTGGCCCTGGCAGAGCCCGAGTTCTTCAGCAACATCGCCCACCCGGCCCGCCAGCTCATTGACCGCATGGGGGCGTGCGTCATGGGATTTGATGCGACGTCGATCAATGGCAGCGCCCTGGAGGCGGAGATTCGCCGCGTGGTGCAGGTGATCGAGCAATACCCTGAGACCGGGCGGCGGGTTTTTCAGCTGGTGTACGACGAGTTCGAAAAATTCCTGTCGAAGTTCCTCACCGAAAAGCAGGCCACCTCGCGCCTGGTCAGCGTGGCGCAGCAGGTGGAGCAGCGGGAAACGCTGGCCATCCAGTACACGATCGAGCTGCGCACCATGCTGCGCGACATGCCGGTGCGCGACGAAATCCGGGAGTTTCTCTTCAAGACCTGGGCCGAGGTGCTGGCCCTCTCGGCTGTGCGCGATGGCCCTCAGCATGCCGATACCATCACCTTCAAGCGCACGGCCGCCGATCTGGTGTGGGCAGCCAGCGCCAAACCCCATCGCAGCGACCGGGCACTGGTGATCCAGAGCCTGCCCGGCCTGCTGCAACGCCTGCGCCAGGGGCTGGCGCTGATGGGAATCGCCGCTGCCGCGCAGGATGCGCAGATCAAGGTGCTGACCGACACCCTGGCCGATGCCTTCCTGTCCAAGACGGCATCCATTCCGCAGGCGCATATTGAAGCCATGGCAAAGCGGCTGGCCAACCTCGAGGACTTCATCGGGGACGCCACGCTGGGAGACATGCCGCTCAATGCCGACAACATCGAGATGATGCTGGGCATTGATGCCTCGTCCATCCATGTGATTGCGGACAACGGGGCGCCGGTGGACGAAGCCATGGTGGCCTGGGCTCAAGAGCTGCAACGGGGCACGTGGTTCACCTTGGACCACAACGGATCGTCGGCCCAGGTGCAATACGCCTGGCAGAGCCAGCGCAAGCAATTGCACCTTTTTGCCGCCACGGACGGCAGCAGCTACCTCATTCAGCTGCGCCGCCTGGCGGCGTATCTGCAATCCGGGCTGCTGGTGCCGCAGGACGAAGAGGGTCTGACGTTGCGCGCCACGCGCGATGCCCTGGCCAAGCTGGACGCCAACCCCGAGCGGCTGCTGGACTGACTCATACGCCCGGCGGTGCCGACCGCCTGAGGGGCATTCCAGCGCGATAAACAAAGCCAAGCAGCGCAGTGAGGGCTTGTTTATGGCTCTGGCTCAGGCGTTGCCCATGCGCTGAAACAGGCCCCCCGGAAGGCGTGCCACCACGCCTGCCAGCTCCAGTTCGAGCAACTCCACCTGCATGGCGGCGGTGTCCATGCCGGTGCGTGCCATCAAGGCATCCAGCCCCACAGGGTCAAATCCCATCGCCTGGAGCAGTGCGCTTTCGGGTGGAGCGGCGGGGGCACTGACAGTGGGGCTCAGGCCGCAGGATGCGGGTTGCGATGCAGCGCCTGGAACGGGAAGGTGCAGTTCTTCCAGCACGTCTTGTGCAGATTCCACCAACTTGGCCCCTTGCCGTATCAGGGCATGGCATCCGCGCGACTGGGGTGCATGGATGGAGCCAGGAATGGCAAATACTTCACGCCCCTGCTCCACCGCCAGCCGGGCCGTGATCAACGAGCCGGACGCCAATGCGGCCTCCACTACCAGTGTGCCCTGCGACAGTCCCGCAATGATGCGGTTGCGTTTGGGGAAATTGGCCGCCAGGGGCGGTGTGCCGAGGGGGTATTCGCTGATCAGGATGCCGTGGGCGGCAATGCGCCGCGCAAGTCCCAGGTTCTGACGGGGGTACACCCTGTCAAGTCCCGTGCCCACCACGGCAATCGTGGCGGGAGCGTTGACATGGGCCAACGCGCTGTCCAGGGCTCCTTCGTGTGCGGCGGCGTCCACGCCCAGTGCCAGCCCGGACACGATGGTCAGACCGGCTGCATGCAATGCACGCGCAAACTGGCGCGCGTTGTCCGCGCCCTGGGCGGTGGGGTTGCGGCTGCCCACGATGGCCAGGCAACGCCCGGCGGGAAAAGGATTGGCCGCCCACATTGCTGAAGGGCCGATGCCATACAGCGCCAAGGGAGGGTCTTCCGTGTCGAGCAGTGCCTGCGGGTAACGCCCATCGCCCAGCGTCAGAAAAACCCGAACGGGCCCGTCGGGCACCGTGTCCTGCAGCCACGCCCAGGTGGTTTCCAGTTGCGGTGCCAGACCGTCCGGAACCAATCGCAGGGCACGCGCCTGTGAGGGCGTCACGCACTGCGTGAGCGCACCCTCCGGTTGCTCGAAGATGGTCTCAGGAAGACCAAAGGCCGCCAGAAGGCGGCGGGCGGTGCCGTTGCCTACGCCCGGGGTCAGGGTCAGTCGCAACCAGCCGGCGAGTTCATCGCGGTCCATGGATGGGGTGGGGTCGAGGCGCGCTTGCAGACGAAACGACTGCGCGGCCTCCGGTTCCGTCCTTAGTCGGGATTGACCAGCCGGTCACCCACTCGCACGCCGGTGCTGATTTCCAGAATCAATGCGTAGGAAACACGGTCAAACGTGCGGAACACCATGACGTGGCCATTGCGCTCGCTGGGCAGCTTGATCACGGTCTTTGCCTCGTCCGTGCTGTCCTTGATGCGGTCGCCCATGGTCATGATGTGGAGAACCTGGCCGGCCTCCATGCCATCCTGGGAGCCCCTGTTGATCGCAACGACCTGGTTCTGTGCCGCGTAGGTCACGGAATTGCCGCCATAAATCGAGACCACCCGCGCATCGACTTCCATCTGGGGTGCGCGCGGCGTGTAGCTGACAAAGGCGCGCGCCGGCGCTGGCAGCAGCCGGTCGCCCGCACGAACCTCTTGTTTGGTGGCGGTCAGCTCGACCGTGGCGGGTACGTACTCGACCACTTTGCCGCCCTTGCCATCGGCCGTTTCTTCGAGCGACTCGCCACGCACCAGTTCGGCTTTTCCGACGTATTGCGCTTCGTAGCCCAGGATTTCACCCGTCACCGGATCTTTGAGTGCAATGGCGTCCCGGAAAATTCGGTAGTGGCGGGGCGCACCTGGCTCCATGCGCAGCGGAGTGGCAGCATCGCCACGGGCATAGGCCCGGTCGCCGTCCGCCATCAGAACGCGGTGATCCACCGTGGCCACGATGCGTGGCGCGCGTTCCAGCACCTCGGCATCCACCACCAGCGGCTCCACCAGGAAGGGCTCGATGAGGTGGGGCTTGAGTGTGGGCAGGGCGGTGTCGGAAAGGCTGTCGCTGCGCGTACGCGGAGACACCCGCACCGTGTCAGGCTCGCCACGGGCGCTGGTGCGAAGACGTGCATAGCCGCCGTCCTTTTCCAGGTACAGCGTCTGTCCCGGAAAAATTAGATGCGGGTTGGGCAGGGCCTTGAGATTCATGCCCCACAACTCGGGCCAGCGCCAAGGGCGCTTGAGGTACATGCCGGAAATGCCCCAGAGGGTGTCGCCACGTTTCACTACATAAGTGTCGGGAGCCCCCGGAGCCAGCTCGGAAAGAGGAACCCCACGTTCGGCCACCTGCTGCGCCGTTGCCCGCTGGCCACTGGAAATCGGGAAGTTCTGCGCTTGGGCCGGAGCGACAAGCAAGGCGCCGGCAAATACTGTCAACGCGCCCAAGGCGTTTTGCCGCACGCGGGTGAATGCCGTCATGTTGTTCCTTTTTTGATGCATTGTGAAACGCCCCCTCACTGGCGCCGCGGTCGATTGCGTCATGCAAGCCGCCGGGCAGATACGTTACAAACGATCTGAGATTCTCTGCTCAAGCCCTTGATTGGGCAACGAATATTGCGGTCAGGGGCTGCAGCGGGCGCCAAAAGTGGCGAAAATAGCGACAGCTTTCACCTTCATCCATGGCAATTCTTCCCATTCTCTGTTACCCGGATCCTCGTCTTCACAAGGTTGCACAGCCGGTTCAGGCCGTCGATGCACGCGTCCAGACGCTGGTTGAGGACATGCTCGCCACGATGTACGACGCCCACGGCATCGGCCTGGCGGCCACGCAAATCGACGTGCACGAGCGCATCGTGGTCATCGATGTCTCCGAAGAGCGCAACGAACCCCTGGTGCTGATCAATCCCGAAATCGTCTGGGCCAGCCCGGAAAAGCATGTGGGCGACGAGGGCTGCCTGTCGGTGCCGGGCATCTATGACGGCGTCGAACGCGCTGCTGCAGTGCATGTGCGCGCTCTGGACGCCCAGGGGCATTCGCGCACCCTCGAAGCCGAGGGACTGCTGGCGGTCTGCGTCCAGCACGAGATGGACCACCTCATGGGCAAGGTGTTCGTGGAATACCTCTCCCCCCTCAAGCGCAACCGCATCAAGACCAAGCTGCTCAAGCAGCAGCGGGACGCGCGCGAGTGAGCACCTGGAGGCGACGCCTTGGTATCGGCGCTGTTGCGCTGGTCTCCGGGGTGTTGCTGTCGGCCTGCGCATCGCCCGACCTGGAAAAGCCGGGAGCCCGGCGAGCAGATGTGCTGGCGCGGCTGGGCGCACCGCACAGCACGACTGCCCTGGAGGGCAACCGGGAGCGCCTGCTGTATTCCACCCTGCCCGCAGGCCGCCGGGTATTTCATCTCGACTTTGATGGCGCCGGGCGTCTTGAACGCGTCGAGCAGGTGCTGACCTTGGCCCGCTTTTCGGGCATTGCACTGAACACATGGACCCAGGCAGATGTCGAGCGCACCTTCGGCCCGCCGATGCTGGTCGAACGGGTTGCCCGTTTTGACGGCGACATCTGGACCTACCGGTTCATGGACGACTACGAACCGCGCATGGCGCACATCCACATCGACCGCGCCGGCACCGTGCGCCAACTGGTTTTCTCCGATGACCAGCCGCCGGGTGACGACAGGGATCTCTGACAGCCGCCACCGGGCCCCTCTTCATGAAAATCGTTTTTGCCGGAACCCCTGAATTCGCCCGTGTCGCATTGCAGCGCCTGCTGAGCGCCGGGTTCACCGTGCCCCTCGTTCTCACGCAGCCCGACCGGCCCGCAGGCCGGGGCATGAAGCTGCAGGCCTCGCCCGTCAAGCAATGCGCGCTCGAGCATGGCATTGCCGTGGCCCAGCCCCGCAGCCTGCGCCTGGACGGAAAATTCCCCGAAGACGCTGCTGCCGCCTGTTCGGCGCTGCTGGCCGCCCAGGCCGATGCCATGGTGGTGGCGGCCTACGGCCTGATCCTGCCGCAGTGGGTGCTGGACCTCCCGGCCAGGGGTTGCCTCAACATTCACGCCAGCCTGCTCCCGCGCTGGCGCGGCGCCGCCCCCATTCACCGTGCCATTCAGGCGGGCGACACCGAGACGGGCGTCACCATCATGCAGATGGATGCGGGGCTGGACACGGGCGCCATGCTGCTGACCGAAAAGCTGCCCATTGGTCCCCGCGACACCACCGCCTCGCTGCACGACCGGCTGGCCGACATGGGTGGCCGCCTGATCGTGGAGGCCCTTGAGCTGGCCGCCTGCGGTGGTCTGCAGCCTGTCCCGCAACCGGAGCAGGGCGTGACCTATGCCCACAAGATCGAGAAATCCGAGAGCGCAGTGGACTGGTCGCTGCCAGCGCACGTGATTGGCCGGCAGATCCGGGCTTTCGATCCGTTTCCCGGGGCGAGCACCACGCTGGGCACCGAGACCGTCAAGCTGTGGGGCTACGAAATTAATAGCTATCAGCGCTTGTCAGATAAGCGCTGCGGGCAGATTTTATCTATAGACAGCACCGGCGTGCTCGTGGCCTGCGGTGAAGATGCCCTGCGCCTGACCACCTTGCAGCGGGCCGGAGGCAAGCGGTTGCCGGCCTCTGAGTTTCTGCGTGGCTTTCCGCTGCAGCCCGGCATGGTGCTGGGGGAGGCGCAGGCACCCGGCACCCCCGGCGCGCCGACAGCGCCATGAGCCTGCAGGCGGTCGGCCAGACCGTGCGCCACCCGGCGTTTCGCCTGGCCATCACCGATATGGCGGGCACCTCGCTGGGCATTGCCGCCTGGGGCATGGTGACCGGTGTGGCCATGGTCAAAAGCGGCATGTCGGTATCGCTGGCCATTTTCATGTCGCTGCTGGTGTATGCAGGCAGCGCCCAGCTGGCCGTGATTCCGCTGCTGGCCACCGGGGCGCCGCTGTGGGTGGTGTGGCTCACGGCGTCGTGTGTGAACCTGCGCTTCGTGATTTTCAGCAGCCTGTGGCGCAGCTACTTTGTGCACCTGCCGTTGCGCCAGCGGCTGGCCATTGGCTACTTCAGCGGCGACGTGATCTTTGTCGCCTTCATGAAGCGCTTTCCCGAGCCACGCCCCGCGCCCGAGCAGGTGCCCTACTTCTGGGGCGCCGCCACCACCAACTGGCTGGCCTGGCAGGTGCCTTCGATTGCCGGCATCCTTCTGGCCAATGCCGTGCCGCTGTCGTGGGGACTGGGGTTTGCCGGTGTGCTGGCGCTGTTGGGGGTGTTGCTGTCGCTGCTGTTCGACCGCGCCACCTGGCTTGCCACGGGAGTGGCCGCTACGGCCGCCATTGCTGCTTTTGCCCTGCCGCTCAAGCTCAACATTCTGGTGGCCATTGCCGCCGCGATCGCGGTGGGCCTGCTGATCGAGGCTGTGGACCGGCGCCGCCACCGCCCCGAGGTGCTGCTGGTGCCGGCCGACAGCATGATCCCGGCCGACGAGTTCGAACAGGTCGAGGCCGGCGATGCGGTGGCGCTGCGCGAAGAGTTGCATCCATGAGCTGGGACTGGCTCGAACCCTTTCTCGCTGTGGTGGGCCTGGCTGTGCTCACCCTCGTGACGCGCTCCTTCTTCATGATCCCCGAGCGCGAGTTGCCCATGCCCGACTGGCTCAAGCGCGGGCTCAAATATGCACCGCTGGCTGCCCTCACGGCCGTCATTGCGCCCGAGATCTTCATGGCGAACGGCGAACTCATCGCCACCCTGAAAGATGCGCGTCTGCCCGCCGTGGCGTGCGCGAGCGCCTACTACTTCTGGCGCCGGGGCATTCTGGGCACCATCGTGGTGGGGATGCTGGTGTACCTGCCACTGCACATCGGCTGGGGCTGGTAGACGCAAGCAAGCCCCCCTGAGTCGCCTTTGGCGCCATCCCCCCAGGGGGGACGCCCCCGGTGGCCTGGCAAAGCCCGTTCCACGGGTGCACTGGCACAGACAGAATGGCGCCCTTCGCTGCGGTTACTAAAATGGCCGCCCGCGAGCCCACTTTCCCTCCTTTACACCTTTGCCATGAATATCCTCCGCTTCTCCGATCTGTGCGCCCAGGGCAAGGCCCGCAACCAGCGCGTCTTCATCCGTGCGGACCTGAACGTGCCGCTGGACGCCGCCGGCCGCATCACCGAAGACACCCGCATCCGCGCCTCGATTCCGTGCATCCGCATGGCTTTGGAGGCGGGCGCCGCCGTCATGGTGACCAGCCACCTGGGTCGTCCGACCGAAGGTGCGTTCAAGCCGGAAGACTCGCTGGCCCCCGTGGCCCAGCGCCTGACCGAGCTGCTGGGGCGCGAGGTGCCGCTGCTCGCCAACTGGGTGGACGGCGTGACCGTGGCCCCGGGGCAGGTGGTGCTGCTGGAAAACTGCCGCGTCAATGTGGGCGAGAAAAAGAACAAGGAAGAGCTGGCCCGCAAGCTGGCCGCCCTGTGCGACATCTTCGTGAACGACGCCTTTGGCACGGCCCACCGCGCCGAGGGCACCACCTACGGCATCGCCCAGTACGCCCCCATTGCCTGCGCCGGCCCCCTGCTGTCGGCCGAAATCGACGCCCTGACCAAGGCCCTGGCCCACCCCCAGCGTCCGCTGGCCGCCATCGTGGCGGGCTCCAAGGTGTCCACCAAACTCACCATCCTGCAAAGCCTGGCAGACAAGGTGGACCAGCTGATCGTGGGTGGCGGCATTGCCAACACCTTCATGCTGGCCGCAGGCCTGCCCATCGGCAAGAGCCTGGCCGAGCCCGACCTGCTGGACGCCGCCCGCTCCGTGATGGCCGCCATGAAGGCGCGTGGCGCCGAGGTGCCGATTCCCACCGACGTGGTCACCGCCAAGGCCTTCGCGGCCGATGCGCCCGCCACCATCAAGGCCGCCACCGATGTGGCCGAGGACGACCTCATTCTGGACATCGGCCCCGAAACCGCCGCACGGCTGGCGGCGCAGCTCACATCGGCCGGCACCATTGTCTGGAACGGCCCCGTGGGCGTATTCGAGTTTCCCGCCTTTGAAAACGGCACGCGCGTGATTGCCGAGGCCATTGCCCAGTCGCCCGCATTCAGCATTGCCGGCGGCGGCGACACCCTGGCGGCCATTGCCAAATATGGCATCGAGCAGCAAGTGGGCTACATCTCTACCGGCGGTGGCGCGTTTCTGGAGGTTCTCGAAGGCAAGACACTGCCCGCGTTCGAGATTCTTGAAAAACGGGCTGCCGCGCAATCCTGAGTGCACGGGTTTTCGACGCTGCGGTGGCTGGCACGCCCGCCCGCGTGCCCGTTGGGGGCCAGCGCGCCGACAGCGCAAGCGCGGCATTGACTCACTCTGCTGCCCGATACTTGGGCACACACGGTAGGCGGCGCTGCCTGCACCGGCATTCCGGCGCAGGCGTAGTGCACCCCATGGCTGAAGGAATGGCGCGTGAAATCTGCAAGTGATACCTGGTTCGACGAGGCCTACTACCAGCGCTACTACTTCGACAAGAAAACCAGCGTGATTGACCCCGAACACGCCGAGCGGCTGGGCGCGTTTGTGTGCAGCTACCTGCAGTACCTGCGCGTGCCGGTGAAGCGGGTGCTGGATGTGGGCTGCGGCATCGGCCTGTGGCGTGCGGCGGTGGCGCGGCATTTTCCCGATGCCAGCTACCACGGCGTGGAGTTCAGCGACTACCTGTGCGGGCGTTTCGGCTGGGAGCGCGGTTCGGTGGTGGACTACCAGGCCCATGACCCGGCCGAGCCTTTTGACCTGGTGATCTGCCAGGGCGTGCTGCCCTACCTGAACCCGTCCGACCTGAAACTGGCCCTGCGCAACCTGGGCCGGTTGAGCCGGGGCGCGCTGTATGTCGAAGCCGTCACGCGCGAGGACTATGAGCGCGACATCCTCGACGAAGACCTGACCGACCCGCGCCTGTTTCGCCACCGGGCCGAGCTGTACCGGCGCGGCCTGCAGGAGGGCTTTACCGAGCTCGGCGGCGGCGTGTGGCTGAGCCGCCAGTCCGAGGTGCCGCTGTTCGAGCTCGAATGCGCAGGTGGCCGATGACCGTGGCTATGGCGCCTGTGATTCCCCATGCCGTCTCGCGCCAGCGCACCGAGCGCCTGGCGCGCAGTTCCAAGCCCTTTCTGGCGCGCGGTGGCCCGCGCGGCGAGCGTTGCGCAGGCTGCCGCCTGCTGCCCAGCCACTGCCTGTGCGCCTTGCGCCCGGCCGTGCCCACGCGCGCGGGCGTGTGCCTGCTGATGGGCGATGTCGAGGCGCTCAAGCCCAGCAACACCGGCTGGCTGATCGCCGACGTGGTGGCCGACACCTTTGCCTTTGGCTGGGCGCGCACCGCCGTGCACCCGGATTTGCTGGCCCTGCTGGCCGACCCGCAGTGGCAGCCGGTGGTGGTGTTTCCGGGTGACGACGTGGCGCCCGAGCGGGTGCTGACCGGCCTTGCCTGCAACGCAGGCCCCGTTGCCCCGCACAGCGCCAGCGGCAAGCGCCCGCTGTTTGTGTTGCTCGATGGCACCTGGCCCGAGGCGCGCCGCATGTTTCGCAAAAGCCCTTATCTGGACCGCCTGCCCGTGCTCACCCTGCAGCCGGGGCAACGCTCGCGCTACCGCCTGCGCCATGCGCTGCACGATGACCACCTGTGCACCTCCGAGGTGGCCGCCCTGTGCCTGGAACTGGCGGGCGAGACCCGCGCGGCGCAAACCCTGGAGGCTTACCTCGACGTGTTCACGCACCACTATCTGCAGGCCAAAAACCAGCTGCCCGTGGATGAAAACGATGCGCTGCACCAACGCCTGCGCGATCTGGGCGCGCAGGCCTGAGATCGTGAACACGTTCTGAGCCACGTCCCACCCGGCACCAGCACCCGGTGCCGCGCCAGGGGATTGCGCCCCGGGCGCAAAATGCACCCATGAAAGCACCCCCCCGCCTGCAGTCCCTCATTGAGGAAGGCCTGATCGACACCGTGGTTCGGCAACTCATGAGTGGCAAGGAAGCCATGGTCTACGTGGTGCGTTGTGGCGATGAAACGCGCTGCGCCAAGATCTACAAAGAGGCCAACAACCGCAGCTTCCGCCAGGCCGTTGATTACACCGAAAACCGCAAGGTCAAAAACTCGCGCTCGGCCCGCGCCATGGCCAAGGGCAGCAAGTTTGGCCGCCAAGAACAAGAAGCCGCCTGGCAAAGCGCCGAGGTCGATGCGCTCTACCGCCTGGCCGCAGCCGGCGTGCGCGTGCCGCAGCCGTTCAATTTTCATGACGGCGTGCTGCTGATGGAGCTGGTGACCGATGCCCATGGTGACGCCGCCCCGCGCCTGAACGATGTGAGCTTTACCCCCGAAGACGCCCGCACACACCATGCCACCCTGGTGGCCGAGGTGGTGCGCATGCTGTGTGCGGGTGTGGTGCACGGCGATCTGTCGGAGTTCAACATCCTGCTGGCGCACTTGCCGGGCGTGGATGGCGCAGAAGATGCGGATGGCCCCGTCATCATCGACCTGCCCCAGGCGGTGGACGCCGCAGGCAACAACCACGCCCAGCGCATGTTGCTGCGCGACGTGGCCAACCTGCGCGATTTTTTCGGCCAGTTCGCCCCCGAGCTGCGCACCACGCAATACGGCCCCGAAATCTGGAGCCTGTACCAGAGTGGGCTGCTGAGCAACGAAACCCCTTTGACCGGCCGCTACGCGCCAGACCATGTCGATGTGGACATGCAGGCCGTGCTGCGCGAGATCGACGATGCCCGCGACGAAGACGCGGCGCGCAGGCTGCGCATGGCCACGGCGGCCTGAGCGCCAGGGGCGTGCCCGCAGCACACTTTGCTCTGGCCACGGAGCCATTGCCTTACAGTAGCCGCCCCGCAGCATGCAAACCAACACACCAGCCCACGATGGCTGCACCCTCTATGACCAAAGACCTGGCCCGACAGAACGAACTCAAACCCATGGCGCTGTGCGAGCCCTGCCAGGGCATCCAGCGCAACTGGCGCAAGGCGCCCGGCCACGCCGAGCTGGTGCAGCGCGGCAACCGCAAGGAAGACCGCGAACAGGGCTCCGTCACCATCACGCGCTATGTGTGCGACCGCTGCGGCACGGCGTGGGAGTATGAGAACGACAAGGACAACCAGAAAGCAGGCTGGTCCGTGGTGGGCCGGTAGTTGCACGGCAACGCGTTGCTATCAAAAATGATAGCTGTCAGCGATTGATGGATAAGCGCTAGAGGCCATTTTCGCCTTAACCGTTGGCCGCACAAGCCGATGGACCGTGTCCATGGCCTCGGCAAAGCGCTACGCCTGCGGCTTTGCGAGCAAGCCGGGCGCATGGTGGGTGAATGGATCAGCCCATCAAATCGCCCATGAATCAACGGCTTGCACCGTTGCGTGAATGGATGCGCTGCCACGGCCCGCAGATGCGGCACCTTTTCACCTGGCCCGTGTCCCACCTCCGTTCAAGGAGATATTCCCCATGCTGCATCGCAGACGATTTCTGACCACCGCCTCCAGCGGCTTGGCCCTGGGCGCAGTGGCGCTGCTGCTGGGGCGTGGCGCGCTGGCCCAGCCCAGCTACACCGTGCCGCTGGCGCAGTTGCAGGAGATGGTGGCGCCCAGGTTCCCGCGCAGCGTGCCCGTGCAGGGCTTGTTTGACCTGACCCTGCAGGTGCCGCTGCTGCGCCTGCTGCCCGAGGTGAATCGCCTGGGCGCAACCATGGCGGTGGATGCCGCAGGCCCGGCCCTGCGGCGCAGCCATGCAGGCCTGTTCGACGTGGAATTTGCGCTGCGCTACGAGGCCAGCGACCGCACCCTGCGCGCCCACCAGATCCGGCTGGGGCGGCTGGATTTCCCGACCCTCCAGCCCGCTGTTTCGGAACTCCTCAATGTCTACGCCCCCGTGCTGGCCGAGCAATCGCTGCGCGAAGTCACCCTGCACCAGCTGCGCCCACAAGACACGGCCATGTTCGACGGACTGGGCCTGCAGCCGGGGCCGATCACGGTGACGGCCAAGGGGCTGACGGTGGCATTTGTGGGCAAGCCGCCTTGAGGTGGATTTTTTAATCAAAAACAATAGCTGTATGCGCTTGCTGCATAAGCGCTTGAGGCTGTTTTGGCTTAAGCTTTGCCGCCAGGGCTGTGTGTGAGATGGCGGGCGTTGTCACAGGGCCATGCGCCACTGTCCTGCGCCTTGCACCGCACTGTTCCACGCAGCGACCTTTTGTGCGGCGTCGCAGGCCTTATCTTTGACAGACGCGCTGCCCGATCGCGTATGGCGCAAATCCAAGGAGCCCCCCATGCCGTCCACCCCCGTGTCTTTGTCTGCCGCCCAGCCCATCGTGCAAGCCCAGGCGCTGGGCCCGCTGTGGCCCACGATGGACCCGTTTTTGTTCTGCGCCCACCACGACGATGCCTACCCCGCAGGCAACGCGGCGTTCGGCCCGGCCGTGCCCATCGATGATCGCCAGATCGGCAGCGACTTCAGCCGCAAAGACGGCTGGAGCATGTACCACGGCGACACCGTGCCGGGCTTTCCAGGCCACCCGCACCGCGGCTTTGAAACCGTGACGCTGGTGCGCAAGGGGCTCATCGACCACTCGGATTCGCTGGGCGCGGCCGCGCGCTTTGGTGGCGGTGATGTGCAGTGGGTCACAGCCGGCAAGGGCATCGTGCACTCCGAGATGTTCCCGCTGCTCAACGCCACCGAGCCCAACCCGCTGGAGCTGTTCCAGATCTGGTTGAACCTGCCCGCCAAGAGCAAGATGGTGGAGCCCCACTTCACCATGCTCTGGAACGAGCGCATTCCGCGCCTGGTGCGGCACGACGCGGCTGGCCGCACCACCACGGTGACCGTGGTGGCCGGTGCCCTGCCCGGCGCGCCCGCCCCGCTGGCGCCGCCCCCCGAATCCTGGGCCTCGCAGCCCGAGGGCGATGTGGCCATCTGGACCTTGCACATGGAGCCTGGCGCGCAGTGGACGCTGCCGGCCGCACAAGGCCAGGGCACACGCCGCATGCTGTATTTCTTTGGGGGTGACAGCCTGCGTGTGGGCCCGCAGGACGTGGGACAGCACGCCGCGCTGGAGCTGGTGGCAGGGCAGGACTGGCAATTGACCAACACCGGCGCAGCGCCCGTGGAATGCCTGCTGCTGCAAGGCCAGCCCATTGGCGAATCCGTGGCGCAGTACGGCCCGTTTGTGATGAACACGCAGGCCGAAATCATGCAGGCCATGAACGACTACCGCCGCACCCAGTTTGGCGGCTGGCCCTGGGCCGAGCAGGACCCGGTGCATGGCACCGAGGCGCGGCGGTTTGCGCGCTACCCGGGGCAGACGGACGAAGAACGCCCTGCTCAGTCCGTGGCTGCCGGGTAGGTCCACCCGCTTTCGGCCCCACAGTCAGCGTGTTTTGGGGCCCGGGCGGCGCCTCGTGGACAATCCACGCTTTCCATGCGCGCGCGGGTGCCGGGGTTGATCCTGCTGCGCCGCCGCGACGCTTCCTCGACCGAAACCGCAAACACCACCATGGCCACCATCACCAAAGACACCGCTGTCACCATCACCTACAAAGTCACCACGCCCCAGGGCAAGCCGCTGGACGGCGGCAGCCTGTCGTACCTGCATGGTGGCTATGAAAACATTTTTCCCAAGGTGGAGGCCGCCCTTGAAGGGCAGGCGGTGGGCTTCAGCACCGCGCTGGACCTGGCCGTGGAAGACGCCTTTGGCGCCCGCGACGAAAGCCTGGTGCGCACGATCCCCAAAGCCGAGTTCCCGCCCGGCGTGAAGGTCGGTGGCCAATTGCAGGGTGTGGGCGCAGACGGCCAGCCGGCCGTGTTCAACGTGGTCAAGATCAAGGGCCCCGAAGTGCACCTGGATGGTAACCACCCGCTGGCAGGCCAGGCGCTGAAATTCAGTTGCAAGGTGACCGAAGTGCGCGCCGCCAGCGCCGAAGAGATTGCGCACCGCCATGTGCATGGGGCCCACGGCCACCAGCACTGAAGCGCTGCGAGCCCCCCTGGGCCCGTCGGTGCACTAGCTGCAGGCCGCTGTAGCAGCGCCGGAGGCCCAAGCCGGTGCCCACGCCCCGTGCTGCCCCGCCGCCTGCACCTGCACTTGCTTATCGGCGCGCCGGTCGTCACCCACCCGCCCGCCGCCCGCTTTTCCCCACCCCAGACCACCACCGTCTCGCCACCAGGAGCTTTTCATGCACCGCACCATATTGGAAGAGAACGCCATCCACCCCGCCATTCGGGCGCAAGTGGCAGCGCTCCACCGCGAGTTGATCGACGAGGTGCAGGCCGCCGTCCGTGCCCATGCGGTGGTGGTGATCGGCATGTCGGGCAACCCGTTTGTGGGCAAGGCGCGCAAGGCGCTGGATGCCGCCGGGGTGCCGCACGAATACCGGGAGTTTGGCAGCTACCTCTCGCAATGGCGCCGTCGCAACGCCCTCAAGATGTGGACCGGCTGGCCCACGTTTCCCATGGTGTTCGTACGCGGCGTGCTGGTGGGCGGGTGTGACGATGTGCGGGCGCTCATCGCCTCGGGCGAGCTGGCCAAGTTGCTGGCCGCTTGAGTCCGCTGGAGCCCCTTTGGGGCCGCTGGTGCGCCCCAGCTGCCTGGTAATGGCGAACGGCGGGGCGTTTTGCCGGGCGGGCTAGTGCAGCCAAGCCTTTGCCTGGCTGATCTGTCCGAAGGCCGGGTGGGCGGCATTTCGCCCAATGAACCGTCCGCAGTGACGCGTAACCCCATCGACACGCGAAGGCACGAGGTGAAGTGGTGCCTGGGGTTTTTGTGGGGGCTGCGCACCGAATAGCCTGCGGGCTGCTCCAATCGCTCCCATGCAACTTCACGACGACATGACCCTGCGGGTGACCGCACTGCCTGCCGATGCCCAGTGGGCGCCCTCGCCCCTGGCGGGTGTCGAGCGCCGCATGCTCGACCGATCGGGTGGCGAGGTGGCGCGGGCCACCAGCATCGTGCGCTATGCACCCGGTGCGCGCTTTGACCGCCATGTTCACGGCGGCGGCGAGGAAATTCTGGTGCTGGAAGGGGTGTTCTCCGACGAGTCGGGTGACCACCCGGCGGGGACCTACCTGCGCAACCCGCCGGGCAGCGCCCATGCCCCGTTTTCGCGCGAGGGCTGTGTGTTGTTTGTGAAGCTGTGGCAGTTCACCGCGGGTGACACGGCACCGCTGCGCCTGGACACCCGCGCGGGAGAGTGGCGGCAGGGCCTGGTGCCCGGCCTGACCGTACTGCCGCTGCATTCGCATGACGGCATTGACACCGCGCTGGTGCGCTGGGCGCCCCACACCCGGTTTCAACCCCACACCCATCCGGGCGGCGAAGAGATTCTGGTGCTGCAAGGGGTTTTTTCTGACGAATGGGGCCATTACCCGCAGGGCAGCTGGCTGCGCAGCCCGCGCTGGAGCCAGCACGCGCCGTTCACCGAGGCCGAGGGCGCGCTGATTCTGGTGAAGGTGGGGCACCTGGGCGCGACGTTTCTGGCACCCTGAGGCGCGGTAGTGCATTGCCGCCGTGGTGGTGGCAACGTCTTCGCCAACCTCCCTCTCGTTGTTGTTGTAGAAGTCTCCGTGCCCGTTGCAACCGTGGTGGCTGGTTTGCTGCGCAGGCTTGGCGGCCGGTGCCCCCTGCAATTCGCCGCTGGGGCACGGTGGTCATGGCAGCCACCATCTGGGCGCTGCGCTGGTGCGCGGTTTGGGTCAATGCGCTGATCCGGGCCGCCTCGGGCAGATTGCGCCAGTAGCGCGTGGGCATCTCTTCTTTTCACCATGTTCGGCTTGGGCCGCGCGGGGGTGAAGAGGTGGCAGTAGTCGGTGAGCCACACAGCGCGGGCCATGTGGTGCGCCTGCAGGCGGGCGGCGTGCAGCGGGTCGTGGCGCAATCAGCGGCAGTGCGCGCGCCGCGTCGGGCTTGGGCGCTTGAGGTTCAGGGCGGCCTCGGTGCTTGGCTGCGGCTTGCACGCAATGGCAGGGATGAAGTGCAATTCACTCCCACGAGGTGTGACATCGGCGGGCGCAGTCTGCGCCGCATCGGCGCGCCTTTCAGACCGGTCCGTCGGCCCGCTATGGCGCCGCCGCCTTGTCTCTGCGCAACGCACTGCGCAGCAGCCTCGTCGCCCGATCCCGTAGCCCCGCAGGCTGGTCCCGCCGCGCCAGCGGGTTCGCCTTGGCTTGTGCACACGCCGCCAGAAAGTCGTTGAGGATGGCAGTGTCGTCCAGCGTGTCCGAACCGGCCCGGTGGAACTCGGGGTGCCACTGCGTGGCCGCGATGTAGCCGCGCCCCGGCGCGGGTTTGAGGCGAATCGCTTCGGGCACGCCGTCGGGCTCGCTCAGCGCCTCCACCACAAAGTCGGGCGCCACGCGCTTGATGCCCTGGTGGTGGATGCTGTTCACGCGCGCGCGCGGTGTGTTGGGGTAAAGCTTTGCCAGATGCGAGTCGGCCACGATGTGGATATCGTGGAAGTGCTGGTCGTACGTGGTGGCATTGCGGTGCTGCAGTGCACCGGGGTGCTGGGTCTGCAGGTCCTGGTAGAGCGCGCCGCCAAACGCCACGTTGATGAGTTGCAGGCCCCGGCAGACACCGAAAATGGGTTTGCCCACTTCGGCAAACGCTTTCACCACGGCCAGGTCGTAGAGGTCGCGCACACGGTCGCCCAACCACTCCTCGCGCAGGGCCTCCTCACCGTAATTGCCGGGCCACACGTCAGCGCCACCGTGCATGACCACACCGTCCAGCCACTGGGCATAGTGCGCCAGCGTCACATCGCCGCGCGCGGTCTCGCCCGTGGGGCAGGGCACCATGACCACCATGGCCCCGGCGGACATGATCCAGTGCGCAATGGACTGCTCGACATACTGCAGGGTCTTGCCAGTGAACAGCGGGCGCGCGGGGTCGGCGTGCTGGAAGCAGGCTGAAAGACCAATCTTGAGGCGGCGGGAGGCGGGCATGAAGAAGCTCCGAAGGGGACGCAGGGCGGTTTGCACCAAGTCCCGGTGGGGGAATCGTGCAATTGTCTTTGTAGCACTACCGGCCCGCAGCGTCTGTAGGAAGGCGCCGTGCTTGCCCCGCGCAGTGCCAGTTCGGGCGCGCGGCGGGGCGTTTGTCATGAAATCGCCAGGAGGTATCGGCCGTTTCTCTGGGTTCGCCGTGCGGCGGTCAGCGCGTTGCTGCGCCATGGCGTCTTGATCCCTGTTGGCTGGTGCGCCATTGACTGGCGTCAAGCTTCAAAATCCGGATGCGTGCATGATGCCAACATACCGATGGCCGTGACTGCGCTGCCATGTCGTTTCAACTTCACAAGGAGTGCCCGATGCAAGTACAAGTACACACCGATGACCATATCCATGGCGGCGAGTCCCTGGCGCAATGGATTCAAGACGAGTCGGGCACCCGGCTTGCGCGTTTTCGCGAAAACATCACGCGCCTGGAGGTGTTTCTGACCGATGTGGATGCAGGCAAGTCCGGGGCAGAAGACAAACGCTGCCGTATCGAGGCCCGCGTGGCCGGCCGCCAGCCGGTGGCCGTGACGGCCGAGGCCGACAAGATGGCCACTGCGTTCATCAGCGCGGTGGACAAACTCACGCGCGCACTGGATGCCGACCTGGGCCGGGTGAAAGATCGCCACGGGCGCGACACCATCCGTGACGCACAGGAATAAGCCACAGGCCCCTGCACGCTGAGCCCGGTCTGCCGGGGTCAGGCACAAAAAAACGCGCCCTGGGGCGCGTTTTTTGTGGGGGATCGCCGTGCTTACTTGGCCGTCACCACGCGCACCATTTCCAGGCACTTGTTCGAATAGCCCCACTCGTTGTCGTACCAGCTCACGACTTTCAGGAAGGTGCCATCCAGGGCAATGCCGGCGTCGGCGTCAAAGATCGACGTGCGGGTGTCGCCACGGAAGTCGGTGGCCACCACCTTGTCTTCGGTGTAGCCCAGCACGCCCTTCAAGGCGCCTTCGGACTGGGCCTTCATCTCGGCCTTGATTTCTTCGTAGGTGGCAGCCTTTTCGAGTTCCACCGTCAGGTCGACCACCGACACGTCGGAGGTGGGCACGCGGAACGACATGCCGGTCAGCTTCTTGTTGAGGGCCGGAATCACCACGCCCACGGCCTTGGCTGCGCCAGTGCTCGAAGGGATGATGTTCTCCAGAATGCCGCGGCCACCGCGCCAGTCCTTGTTGCTGGGGCTGTCCACCGTCTTTTGCGTGGCGGTGGCTGCGTGCACGGTGGTCATCAGGCCGCGCTTGATGCCCCACTTGTCATTGAGCACCTTGGCCACGGGGGCCAGACAGTTGGTGGTGCACGAGGCGTTGGACACGATGGCCTGGCCTGCGTAGGTGTCGTGGTTCACGCCAAACACGAACATGGGGGTGTCGTCTTTGGAGGGGGCCGACAGGATGACCTTCTTGGCGCCGGCATCAATGTGCTTCTGGGCCGAAACCTTGTCCAGGAACAGGCCGGTGGATTCGATCACCACGTCGGCGCCGACTTCGTTCCACTTCAGGTTGGCCGGGTCGCGCTCTTGTGTCAGGCGGATCTTCTTGCCGTTGACGATCAGGGTGTTGCCCTCGACCGACACGGTGCCCTGGAAGCGGCCGTGCACCGAGTCGTACTGCAGCATGTACGCAAGGTACTCAGGTTCCAGCAGGTCGTTGATGCCAACGACTTCGATGTCGCTGAAGTTCTGAACAGCCGAGCGCAACACGTTGCGGCCGATGCGGCCGAAGCCGTTGATACCAATCTTGATCGTCATAGCCTGAGTTTCTCCAAAGTTGATAGCGGAACCAATATGTCTTACTTGCGCTTGAGCGCCGCGAGCACCGTGGCCGCAACGTTCTCTTCGGTGAAGCCGAAGTGTTTGAACAGCACGGGTGCGGGCGCCGACTCGCCGTAGGTGTCGATGCCCACCACGGCGGCGCAGCCGTATTTCCACCAGCCGTCGGTCACGCCCATTTCCACGGCAACGCGCGGGAGGCCCGTGGGCAGCACGGCTTTTTTGTACTTGGTGTCTTCGCGGTCGAACGTGGTGGTGCTGGGCATGGAGACCACGCGCACGGCCACCTTCTTGTCGGCCAGCAGGCGCTGGGCCTTCAGGGCCAGCTGCACTTCGGAGCCGGTGGCAATGATCACGGCCACGGGCTTTTTCTTGAGGCCCACGTCCGCAGGGTCGGACAGCACATAGGCGCCGCGCGAGATGTCGCCCAGGTCGCGCTTGGGTGCATAGGGCAGGTTCTGGCGCGACAGGGCCAGCACGGTGGGCTTGTCGCGGTTGGACAGGGCCACGCTCCAGGCCACGGCGGTCTCAGCCGTGTCGGCGGGGCGCCAGACATCGAGGTTGGGGATCAGGCGCAGGCTGGCAACGTGTTCGATGGACTGGTGCGTGGGGCCGTCTTCACCGAGGCCGATGGAGTCGTGCGTGAACACATGGATCACGCGCTGCTTCATCAGCGCGGCCATGCGGATGGCGTTGCGGCTGTAGTCGCTGAAGGTCAGGAAGGTGCCGCCGTAGGGGATGAAACCGCCATGCAGCGCAATGCCGTTCATGATGGCGGCCATGCCGAACTCGCGCACGCCGTAGTTGATGTGGCGGCCACCGACCTTCTGGCCACCTTCCAGCTCGGTCTGCACCACATGGCCCTGTGTGTCAAAGCGCAGGTTGGGTGTGCTCTTGGTGTTGGTGAGGTTGGAGCCGGTCAGGTCGGCACTGCCACCCAGCAACTCGGGCAGGGCGGCGGTGAAGGCTTCCAGCGCCAGCTGGCTGGCCTTGCGGCTGGCCACGGTCTCGCCCTTGGTGTGGGCGGCGACCACGGTGTCCACGGCCACCTGGGCAAAGTTGGCTGGCAGGTTGCCTTCCATGCGGCGCTTGAACTCGGCGGCCAGCTCGGGGAAGGCCTTGCTGTAGGCGTCAAAGCGCTCGTTCCAGACAGCCTCAAAACCTTCGCCGTTGGCCTTGGCATCCCAGTCGGCGTACACGTCTTCAGGAATCACGAAAGGCTCGCTCGTCCAGCCCAAGGCTTCGCGGGTGAGTGCAATCTCTTCTGCGCCCAGCGGCTCGCCGTGGGCCTTGGCCGTGTTGGCGCGGTTGGGGCTGCCCTGGCCGATGTGCGTCTTGCAAACGATGAGGGTGGGGCGCTCGGACTGTTGTTTGGCTTCTTCGATGGCGGCGTCCACCTTGTCGGCGTCGTGGCCGTCGATGGGGCCGATCACGTTCCAGCCGCTGGCCACGAAGCGCAGGGGGGTGTTGTCGGCAAACCAGGGAGCGACCTGGCCATCGATGCTGATGCCGTTGTCGTCGTACAGCGCGATCAGCTTGTTGAGCTTCCAGGCGCCGGCCAGCGACACGGCTTCGTGGCTGATGCCTTCCATCAGGCAGCCATCGCCCAGGAAGGTGTAGGTGTGGTGGTCCACCACGGTGTGGCCTTCACGGTTGAACTCGGCCGCCAGCAGCTTCTCTGCCAGTGCAAAGCCCACGGCGTTGGTGATGCCCTGGCCCAGCGGGCCGGTGGTGGTTTCGACGCCGGGCGTGTGGCCGACTTCAGGGTGGCCCGCCGTGCGGGAGCCGAGCTGGCGGAAGTTCTTGAGCTCCTGCATGGGCAGGTCGTAGCCCGTGAGGTGCAGCAGCGCATACAGCAGCATCGAGCCGTGGCCATTGCTCAGCACAAAACGGTCGCGGTCAAACCACTGGGGGTTGGCCGGGTTGTGCTTGAGGTGGCGGCCCCACAGCGCCACGGCCATGTCGGCCATGCCCATGGGGGCGCCGGGGTGACCGGAATTGGCTTGTTGAACTGCGTCCATGGCCAACGCGCGGATTGCGTTGGCCATCTGGTGGGATTGCTGGGTGTTGGCCATGGGGTGGGCGGCTCCGGGTGGGAGGTTCAGGGGAAACCCGGCATTTTACCGGTGCGGCCAGCTGGGGGGCTTGCGGGCACCCGCGCACGCCGTCGCGTCGCGGCCAATGCACTACAGTTCCGGCCATGCAAGGACTGCATCTCACTGCCGATCTGCGTGGCTGCCGCTGCGCTCCCCAGCGCATGCTGGATGCCGCCGCACTGTCCCTGGCCTGTACGGATGCCGTGCGCGCTGCGGGTTTGCAGGCGGTGGACCAGCTGTTTCATACCTTCCCGTCCACAGCCCAAGGCCCGGGCGGTGTCACTGCCACGGTGCTGCTGGCCGAGTCGCACCTGTGCGTGCACACCTGGCCCGAGCAAAACGCCGTCACGCTGGATGTGTACGTGTGCAATTTCGGTGCCGATCATTCGGTAAAGGCGCAGGCCCTGATGGATGCGCTGCTGGCCCTCTTTGACCCCGCCGAGGTGCAGCGCCATGCCCTGCAGCGCGGCGCTGTGGAGTCAGCCACTGGGGCCGTGCGATGACGCAATCCAACCCTTCCGTGCAAGTGCCTGCGCTGGTGCTGGCGGCAGGCCGCGGCGAGCGCATGCGGCCCCTCACCGACTCCACCCCGAAACCTCTGCTGCAGGTGCAGGGCCGGCCACTGCTGCAGTGGCATTTGCAGGCCCTGGCCAATGCTGGAGTCTCGCGCGTGGTGATCAACACCGCCTGGCTGGGAGAGCAGATACCTGCCTATTTTTCAGATAAAAATGGCGTTAAACCCATATGGGATAAGCGCAAGCAGCTATCAATTTCATACTCGCAAGAGGGTGTGAATTTTGGTGGTGCGCTGGAAACGGCGGGAGGCATTGCCCGTGCCCTGCCGCAGTTGGGGCCCGTTTTTTGGCTGGCTGCGGGCGATGTGTTCGCGCCCGATTTTGTGTTCGACAGCGCCGCTGTGCAGGCTTTTGCCGCCAGCGACCAGCTCGCCCATCTGTGGCTGGTGCCCAACCCGGCGCACAACCCGCGCGGCGACTTCGGCCTGTCGTCCCAAGGCCTGGCGCTGAACCTGCCCGCAGACGACCCCGCGCCGCGCTACACCTACAGCACCATCGCGTTGCTGCGGGCCGAACTGTTCGCGCCGCCGTGGTGCGACATTGCGCCAGGCAACCCACTGGGCGTCAAAGCCCCTCTGGCGCCGCTGCTGCGATGTGCGATGGACGCAGGCCGTGTGTCCGCCTCACTTTATGGCGGCCGCTGGACTGACGTCGGTACGCCCGAGCGGCTTGCAGAACTCAACCGCTGAGCCTAACGGGGCGCCGCCGCAACGGGGCTTTTGCCGGGCGCCGGTTCCAGGGCGATTGCCGGACCAGCTTCGCACTTGCGAAACAGCCATTGGCTGGGCAGAAACCGTGCCTGTGGCCCATCGGGTGCGGGTTTGCCCAGTTCGGCCTGAATGTCATGCGCAATGTGCGGCACGTGGAACAAGGCGATCTGGCCTTTCTTGCAGGTCAGTGCGGACACCACGGTGTTGGGCACCCAGCTTTGGCTGGCGCTGTCGAAGCGGTAGAACGGGCCGATGCGCTGGTCATGCGCCAACTCCACACGCATGGGCACCGTCTGCATTGCGCTGGCCCAAACACCCGCCAACTGCACCGGCTGCGAGAACCTCACGGCTTCCAGCCCATGCAGCGCCAGCGGGCGGGTGGGTTCACCTTTGTCGAACGGGTCCCGGCGGTTGATGAGGCTGCCTGCAGGGATGGTGAGTTCGCCATACAGATAGTCGTGGGGCAGCACAAACCGCTCACGACCCAGACGGATGGACGCGCCGTCCTGCCAGGCCTGCTGCGCGCCGTGTGAAAGATAGAGCCGCAAACCCAGCCAGGCGTTGCACAGCACGGCCACTGCCAGCAGTATTTGCACGGTGCGCGGTGTCAGCAGCCACTTGCGGGGTATGTCTATCCAGTGCACATACACACCGTAGACGAGCAGTGAGGTCGCCAACACGAGACCGAGCAGTGGGATGAAGGTCACCAGGAGGAAATGCAGCGGTGACGTGAACAGAGCAGACATGTTTGCAAATAACGGATGGGACCAATGGGAGCCTGCCCGACGCTGCGCAGAAAGGCCGGAAAATGAAAGCAGATTCGCAGGCATGAGGGCCGTCCATCGCCAGATGGCCTCAAAATGTGCGGATGAGTCTACAGACATCCATCCATGCCCAGCGGCGTGCCCGCCTTGCCTCGATGCTCGGTGAAGGCGGTATCGCGATCATCCCCACAGCGCCAGAACGCCAGCGCAACCGGGACAGTGATTTTCTCTTTCGCCACGACAGCTATTTTTATTACCTGACCGGGTTCACCGAGCCGGGCGCCTGCCTGGTGATCACGGCTGACGGGCGCAGCACGCTGTTTTGCCAGCCCAAAGACCTGGAGCGCGAGATCTGGGACGGCTACCGGCTGGGTCCGGCGGCTGCGCCTGCTGCGCTGGGCGTGGATGCCGCACATTCGATCTCCGAGCTGGATGCCGGGCTGCCCCGCCTGCTCGAAAACAGCGGCGCTGTCTGGTACCCGTTCGCCACCCACAACGGCCTGGCCGCACGGGTGGAAGGATGGCTGAATGCCGTGCGCGCCCGTGCGCGCCACGGCGCGCTGTGCCCTGCAGTGCAAAACGACCTGTGCACGGTGCTGGATGAAATGCGGCTGGTCAAGGATGCGCATGAGCAGGCCATCATGCGCCGCGCCAGCGTAATCAGTGCGGGCGCGCACATCCGCGCCATGCAACGCTCGGCCCGCATGCTGCGTGCCGGTGAGGAGGTGCGTGAATACCACCTGGATGCCGAGTTGCTGCACGAGTTTCGCCAGCAGGGTTCGCAATACCCCGCCTACGGCTCCATCGTGGCGGCGGGCGCCAATGCCTGCGTGCTGCATTACCGTGCCGACACCGCACCCGTGCGCGATGGCGCGCTGGTGCTGATCGATGCCGGGTGCGAACTCGATGGCTATGCCAGCGACATCACGCGCACCTTCCCGGCCAATGGCCGGTTCACCGGGCCGCAGCGTGCCTTGTATGACCTGGTGCACGCAAGCCAGGAGGCCGCCGTGGCCGCCACGCGCGCGGGTGCCCGCTTCACCGACCCGCACGACGCCACCGTGGCCGTGCTGGCGCAGGGCCTGCTGGATCTGGGCTTGCTCGACAAAAACAAGGCGGGCTCGGCGCAGGACGTGATCGACCAGCGGGCTTATTTTCAGTTCTACATGCACCGCACCGGCCACTGGCTGGGCATGGATGTGCACGACTGCGGCAGCTACGTGGAACCCGGTGAAGTGGGCCAGGTGAGTCAGCGCAAGGACCCGCTCTCGGGCGAGCTGATCACCAACCGCCCCAGCCGCGTGCTGCGCCCGGGCATGGTGCTGACCATCGAGCCGGGCCTCTATGTGCGGCCTGCTGCTGGCGTGCCCGAGGCGTTCCACAACATCGGCATCCGCATCGAAGACGACGCCATCGTCACCGAATCCGGCTGCGAGCTGATCACGCGCGGTGTGCCGGTGAAAGCCGACGAAATCGAAGCACTGATGCGCGCCTGATGCGGGCGAGCGGTGGGAGCAAGCGTGGTGCGCCGGTTTCGCGGGTGTAACCGCTTCCGTGTAAAAATGGAAACTTAATTACATGTTCAGTGAAAGAGACGCATCCATGTCCACCCGTCGCGCCACCAAGATTGTTGCCACCCTGGGCCCCGCATCGAGCGATCCGGCATTGCTGGAGGCCATGATCCGCGCAGGGGTCAATGTGGTCCGGCTTAACTTCAGCCACGGCAAGGCGCAGGACCATATCGACCGCGCCACGGCAGTGCGCGCTGCGGCGCAGCGGGCCGGGCGCGAGGTGGCGATCATGGCCGACCTGCAGGGTCCGAAGATCCGGGTCGGCAAGTTTGCCGAAGGCAAGGTGCAACTGGAGCAGGGCGCGCCGTTTGTGCTGGACGCCTCGCGCACCGAGCCGGGTGACCTGGCCGGCGTGGGTCTCGATTACAAGGAATTGCCGCGCGATGTGAAACCGGGCGATGTGCTGCTGCTCAACGACGGCCTGATTGTTCTCACGGTGGACGCGGTGCGGGGCGAGGCGGTTCACACCACGGTAAAGATCGGTGGCGAGCTGTCCAACAACAAGGGCATCAACAAGCAGGGCGGTGGCCTCACGGCGCCCGCCCTCACCGCCAAGGACATGGACGACATCCGCACGGCCATGGGTTTCCAGGCCGACTATGTGGCCGTGAGTTTTCCCAAGAATGCGACCGACATGGAGATGGCGCGCCAGCTGTGCAACGTGGCAGCAGCGGAATACCGCCACAAGCCCGGGCTGATTGCCAAAATCGAACGCGCCGAGGCCATTCCGCACCTGGAGGCCATCCTGCGCGTCAGCGACGGCATCATGGTGGCGCGCGGCGATCTGGCGGTGGAAGTGGGCAACGCGGCCGTGCCGGCATTGCAGAAAAAGATGATCCGCATGGCGCGCGAGCTGGACAAAGTGGTCATCACCGCCACGCAAATGATGGAAAGCATGATCACCAACCCCGTGCCCACCCGGGCCGAGGTGAGCGACGTGGCCAACGCCGTGCTGGATGGCACCGACGCAGTGATGCTCAGCGCCGAGACGGCTGCCGGCAAATACCCCCTGGAAACCGTGGAAGAAATGGCCAAGATCTGCGCCGCTGCCGAGGCGGCCGAGGATCACCGGCTGGACGCCGACTTTACCGGTCGCACCTTTGGCCGGATCGACCAGTCCATTGCCATGGGTGCGCTGTTCACGGCCCACCACCTGGAGGCCAAGGCCATCGTGGCCATGACCGACAGCGGCGCCACCGCCCTGTGGATGAGCCGCCACCGCAGCCATATCCCGATCTATGCGCTCACGCCCAAGGTGGCCACGCAGCGCAAAATGGCCATGTACCGCAATGTGCGGCCCTTGCTCATGGACACCAGCGCCGACCGCGACACGGCACTGGCGCAGGCCGAAGGCCATCTCAAGAGCCGCGGCATCGTGCAGGGCGGCGATGTGTATGCCATCACTTGCGG
Source organism: Acidovorax sp. JHL-3 (assembly GCF_000526295.1). Classification (NCBI taxonomy): domain Bacteria; kingdom Pseudomonadati; phylum Pseudomonadota; class Betaproteobacteria; order Burkholderiales; family Comamonadaceae; genus Acidovorax; species Acidovorax sp. JHL-3. The sequence goes on along the minus strand of NZ_JAFU01000001.1, from coordinate 580,854 downwards.
CGAACCCATGGGCGCGCCCGGCGGCACCAACATGCTGAAAATCTGCCGCGCCAGTTGATGGCACTCACCGCGTGAAAGAAGGCCAGGTTACGTTGCTGCATGGGGCGGTGGCCCCGGTGGTAGCTGGCTGTCGGCCAACGCAAAGCGCTGGCGCAGCAAACCCGCCGCCAGGTCGCACAGCCAGCCGGTGGTCCAGCAGAGCCAGCCGGTCCACAGGGTGTGGCTCATGAAATGGGCGCCGCGCACCTGCTGGGCCCCGCCCAGAACCAGACCCGCGGCCAGCGATGCAGCCAGCCACAGGCGCGCAGCGCGCGGCTGGCGCCGCCGCAGTGCAAAGTAGCCCCCTAGAAAGGCAAACCCCGCCGAAGCATGGCCCGCCGGAAAGCAGCGCCCGCCCCCACCGTCGACAATGCCCAGCGCCCAGTGCGATGCATAGCGGGCCACGCCGCCGAACTCGGCCAGGTCCCAGGGGCAGCTGGTGGCGCTCAGGCTCTTGAGGCTACTCACCACAGACAGTGCCACCAGCGCGCTGACGGCCAGTTGCAGCCGTTCCCCCAGGTCGATACGCCGCAGCAATCCCATCGGCCACCAAACGCCCAGAGCCAGCAGCAGCACCACAAGCCAGCCTACGCGGCGGGCGCCCTCGTGCAATACCTGTGAAAAAAACCATTGCTCCCGCATCGGGAAACCACTGCCCGTGCCAAAGGCATGGGCCAGCGCCCGGTCTTGCCCCATGGCATCCCACGCCAGCAGGCACACGAGGGTACCAACGGTCCAGGCCAGGGTGGTGCGCAGGGAATGGGGAGGCAAGGCGGGGTGGAGACTCGAATGCGGCATGTTGGGCACCATAGGCGCAGGCGCTTAACTGGGTCTTAACCTATTCCGCAGGGGCCGGTCACGGCGACAATGGGGCCATGCGAATCCTTGTGGTCGAAGACGATGCGGGTATTGCCGACGGGCTGCGCACCAACCTGCAGCAACGCGGATATGCGGTGGATGTGTGCGATGGCGTTGCCTCGGCCTGGGCCGCCTTGCGCGCCGAGCCCTTCGACGCCGTGCTGCTGGACCTGGGTCTGGCCGATGGTGAAGGCAGCGAACTGTTGCAGCGGCTGCGCGCTAGCCCGCCGACTGCGGGTGCGGCCGCGGGCACGCCGGTGTTGCCGGACCCTGCAACCCCGGTGCTTATCGTGACCGCACGTGATCTGGTCAGTCAGCGCATTGCGGGCCTGGACCAGGGCGCCGACGACTATCTGGTCAAGCCTTTTGATGTTGATGAACTCGACGCACGTTTGCGTGCGTTGCTGCGCCGCGCGGCAGGCCGAGCCTCGCCCACCATCCGCTACGGGGACATCGAAGTGGACCCGGCTGCACGCACGGTGATGAAGGATGGCAAACCGGTCGAGATGTCGCCCCGCGAGTTTTCGGTGCTGCTGGTGCTGTTGCAGGCCCGGGGCCGCGTGTTGTCACGCCAGCAGCTCGAAGAGCGGTTGTACAGCTGGCAATCGGCCATTGAAAGCAACGCGGTCGAAGTGCATATCCACCATCTGCGGCGCAAGCTGGGCAGCGGGTGCATCCAGACCATGCGGGGCGTGGGCTACTTCATGCCGCAGGAGGCCGGGTGATGCCGGCACCGGGGTCCGCTGACTTGCCTGCCAAGGGAGCGGGTCGCCATTCCCTGACCCGGCATCTGCTGCTGTGGTCTCTGGGCGCTCTGGTGTTGGTGTGGGGCAGCTTTGTGTTCATGGGATACCGCGCCGGTGTGCACGAAGCGGATGAGCTGACCGATGGACATCTGGCCAGTGTGGCGGCGCTGCTCATCAACCTGCGCGCTTCCGAGTCCGTGGAGACGTCCGTTACCACGCAGCGCGCGCCGACGCCGTGGCTCAAATCGCATGACTACCAGCAGTCCATCAGCGTGGTGCAGTGGGATGCCGCCGGGCGTGTGCTGGCGCAAAGCGGCAGCGCGCCCTTGCCCCCCTTTGGTGTTGCGGAGGGGTTTGCCGACTTGCGCCTGGGGCCGCAGGCCGTGGCCTGGCGTAGTTTTTCGCAATGGGATGGTTCCAAGACCCGCAAGGTCATGGTGCTGCTGGAGTTGCGCGAGCGTGACGAACTGGCACAGGACATCGCCGAGCAGATGGTCGAGCCCGGCTTGTGGCTGCTGCCCGTGGTGGCGCTGGCCCTGGGCCTGGCCTTGCGGCGCGGCTTGCGGCCCTTGTATGCCCTGTCTGCGGACGTGGCCGCGCTGGACCCCGCGAGCACGCAGCGGCTCGCGTCGCGCCATGCATGGAGTGAATTCGAATCGGTGGTGGCCTCTATCAACACCTTGCTGGACCGGCAGCAGGACGCGCTGGTGCGCGAGCGGCGGCTGGCCAATGAAGTGGCCCACGAGCTGCGCACTCCGCTGTCTTCCATCGCGCTGCAGGCCAGTGCGCTGGGAGGGTGGCTCGCCCCGCAGGCGCAGGCGCAGGCAGTGGCACAGATCGGGCAGGACGCCCTGCGTGCAGGGCATGTGCTGAACCAGTTGCTGGCGTTGGCACGGGCCAGCCGCGCGCAGTTGCACGAAGCCAAGGCGCCGGTGGACCTGGCTGCCACGGCGCGCGCGGTATGCGCCGACTATGCGCAGGCCGCATGGAAGCGGGGGGGCGAGATTGCCCTGGTGGCGCCCGACACGCTGGAACTGATGGGGCATGCGGTGCTGCTGGACCTGGCGGTGCGCAATCTGGTCGAAAACGCCCTCAAGCACACCCCGCCTGGTACCCGGATTTCCGTGCAGATCGGGCAGTCCGACACCGGGGCGGCCTGGCTGCAGGTGTGTGACGACGGCAAGCGCGTCCAGGCGGATGGGGCCCACGCGAGGGTGGCGCGCCCGGTGGACAGCCTGCACCTGGGGCATGAAATCGTGCTGCGCGTGGCGCAAATGCACGGGGGCGCCTTTGGCGCAGCAGCCGCGCCAGCGCCATTCACCACCTGCTACCGTCTGGATTTCCCGCCACCTGCCGCCGTAGCAGCCGGGTAAAATCCAGGTTACCAAGCGGTTACCACCGCAGCGGCTGCCTGTCAGCACCCCATCAACCCTGAACGGACTTCACGACCATGCCCCTCGTCTCGATGCGCGAACTGCTCGACCATGCTGCCACCAATGGCTATGGCATTCCTGCCTTCAACGTCAACAATCTGGAGCAGGTGCAGGCCGTGATGGCCGCTGCCGACGAGGTGGGCGCCCCGGTGATCCTCCAGGCCAGCGCCGGTGCGCGCAAATACGCGGGCGAGGCCTTCATCAAGCACCTGATCCAGGCGGCGGCCGAGATGTATCCCCATATTCCGCTGGTGATGCACCAGGACCATGGCACCTCGCCCAAGGTGTGCCAGGGCGCCATTGACCTGGGCTTCGGCTCGGTGATGATGGACGGCTCGCTGATGGAAGACGGCAAGACCCCCTCTTCGTTCGACTACAACGTGGAAGTCACCCGCAAGGTGGTGGACATGGCGCACAAGGTTGGCGTCACCGTGGAAGGTGAACTGGGCTGCCTGGGCAACCTGGAAACCGGTGAAGCGGGTGAAGAGGACGGCATTGGCGCCGAGGGCAAGCTGGACCATAGCCAGATGCTGACCGACCCCGAAGAAGCCGCCACCTTCGTCAAGGCCACGCAGCTCGATGCGCTGGCCATTGCGATTGGCACCAGCCATGGCGCTTACAAGTTCAGCCGCAAGCCAACGGGCGATATCCTGGCCATCAGCCGTGTCAAGGAAATCCACCTGCGCATTCCCAACACCCACCTCGTGATGCATGGCTCCTCGTCGGTGCCGGCCGATTTGCTGGCCATCATCAACCAGTACGGCGGCAAGATGAAGGAAACCTACGGCGTGCCTGTCGAAGAGATCCAGGAAGCCATCAAGCATGGTGTGCGCAAGATCAACATCGACACCGACATCCGTTTGGCCATGACCGGCGCGGTGCGCAAGTTCCTGGCCGAGAACCCCGAAAAGTTCGATGCCCGCGAATGGCTCAAGCCCGCGCGGGAAGCCGCCAAGGCCATTTGTAAACAGCGCTACATCGAGTTTGGCTGTGAAGGCCAGGGCGCCAAGATCAAGGGCCACAGCTTGCAGGTCGTGGCTGCTCAATACGCCTCGGGGGCGCTGGCACAACGGGTGAACTGATCTGCGCTGCAGGGCCGCAGTCTGTGGCCCCGGAAGCAAGCCGGTGAACTGTGTGTCACCGGCTTTTTTTTGCGGCTGGAATGTGCAGGGGAGTCTTCCTCGTATGGTGTGAATGCGACAGGCATTCGCGTTTCTTCATGTAAGCTCGTGGTCAGTTTGCCCGGGGTGGGTGCCCTGCGAAATGTCTGATACCAAGTCGCCTTCAAAAATTGCCCGCTTGGTCATTTCGCTGTCCTGGTTTCCTGCGCCCCTTTCCAGTCACCCGCGCACGCCAGTCCCCTTGTATAGCGGCCTGGCATAACGATTACGAAATTTGAGGAGAACTCTGATGCAGACAAGCCCAGTCCAGCAGCCGCAGCGTATCGGCGTGCCGAGGGAAACCTTCCCCGGCGAAAAGCGCGTGGCCACCGTGCCCGATGTGGTGGAGAAGCTGATCAAGCTGGGCTTCACCGTCGCTGTGGAGTCTGGGGCGGGGGACGCCGCCAATTTCAGCGACGACGCCTACCGCGCCGCCGGGGCCCAGATCGTTGGGGACGCTGCCGCGCTGTGGGCTGCTTCAGACATTGTCTTCAAGGTGCGCCCCCCCAGCAGCGACGAAGTCGCGCTCATGCGCGAGGGCACGACGCTCATCGACTTCATCTGGCCCGCCCAGAACCCCGAGTTGATGCAGCAGCTGTCCGCCCGCAACGCCACGGTGCTGGCCATCGACTGCCTGCCTCGCACCCTGAGCCGGGCCCAGAAGATGGATGCACTGACTTCCACGGCCGGTGTCTCGGGCTATCGTGCTGTCATTGAGGCGGCCAATGCCTTTGGTCGCTTCTTCAATGGCCAGATCACGGCCGCAGGCAAGGTGCCGCCGGCCAAGGTGTTCATTGCAGGCGCTGGCGTGGCGGGTCTTGCGGCCATTGGCACGGCGGCCAATCTGGGCGCCATCGTGCGCGCCAACGACACGCGCGCCGAGGTGGCCGACCAGGTCAAGTCGCTGGGCGGTGAGTTCGTCAAGGTGGACTACGAGGAAGAAGGCTCGGGCGGCGGCGGCTACGCCAAGGTCATGAGCGAGGGATTCCAGGCCGCGCAGCGCAAGATGTACGCCGAGCAGGCCAAGGATGCCGACATCATCATCACCACCGCGCTGATCCCGGGAAAGCCCGCGCCCAAGCTCATCACGGCCGAAATGGTGCAGAGCATGAAGCCCGGCAGCGTGATCGTGGACATGGCCGCCGAGCAGGGTGGCAATTGCGAACTCACGGTGCCCGGTGAGGCCGTGGTGCGCCATGGCGTGACCATCGTCGGCTACACCGACCTGGCCTCGCGCCTGGCCAAGCAGTCTTCCACGCTGTATGCCACCAACCTGCTGCGCCTGACAGAAGAGCTGTGCAAGGCGAAGGACGGCGTGGCCGTGGTCAACATGGAGGACGACGCGATCCGCGGCCTCACCGTGGTCAAGGACGGCGCCATCACGTGGCCTGCCCCACCGCTCAAGCAGGCAGCGGCACCGGCGCCCAAGGCGTCCGCTGCTCCCGTAGCGGTCAAAAAATCGAGCCATGGCCCCGGTGAGCCCATGTCCGCCAAGACGCTGACCATCGTCTTTGCTGTGCTGGCCGTGCTGTTCTGGGCCATCGGGGCTTATGCGCCCGTGGCCTTCCTGGGGCACTTCACCGTGTTCGTGCTGGCCTGCTTCATCGGCTACATGGTGGTGTGGAACGTCACGCCCGCGTTGCACACGCCGCTGATGAGTGTGACCAACGCCATCTCCAGCATCATCGCCATCGGCGCGCTGGTGCAGATCGCTCCCCCCGATGCAGGCATCAATGGGCGCCCGGATGGATTGATTCTTTGGCTGGCCTTCGCCGCACTGGTGCTCACGGCAGTCAACATGTTCGGCGGCTTTGCCGTGACGCGTCGCATGCTCGCCATGTTCCGTAAATAACAACGACAAAGACAAGGAAAGACGAACATGTCCCAAAGTCTCGCTACCGTTGCCTACCTGGGCGCGGCCATTTTGTTCATCCTCAGTCTGGGTGGCCTGTCCAATCCTGAAACCTCACGCCGCGGCAACCTGTTCGGCATGGTCGGCATGGCGCTGGCCGTGCTGGCCACGGTGTTCGGCCCGCGCGTCAGCCCCATGGGCGTCGCATGGATCGTTGGTGCATTGGTGATTGGCGGCGGCATCGGACTGTACGCCGCCAAGGTCGTCAAGATGACCCAGATGCCCGAGCTGGTCGCGCTCATGCACAGCCTGGTGGGCCTGGCGGCCTGCCTCGTGGGGTTTGCAAGTTATGTGGACACCTCGATCCAGCTGCAGGGCGTAGAGAAAACCATCCATGAGGTGGAAATCTATGTCGGTATCCTGATTGGCGCCGTCACGTTCTCGGGCTCGCTCATCGCCTTTGGCAAGCTCAACGGCAAGATCGGCGGCAAGCCGCTGTTGCTGCCTGGGCGCCACTGGCTCAACCTCGCCGGGCTGCTGATCGTGATCTGGTTTGGCCGGGAGTTTCTGCAGGCCGAAACAATAGAGCAGGGTATGCTGCCGCTGGTCGTGATGACGGTCATCGCACTGCTGTTCGGCATCCACATGGTCATGGCCATTGGTGGCGCCGACATGCCGGTGGTGGTGTCCATGCTCAACAGCTATTCGGGCTGGGCGGCGGCGGCCACGGGCTTCATGCTTTCTAACGACCTGCTCATCGTCACTGGCGCGCTGGTGGGCTCCTCGGGCGCCATCCTGTCCTACATCATGTGCAACGCGATGAATCGCAACTTCATCAGCGTGATCGCGGGTGGTTTCGGCTCGGGGTCTGGCACGCCTGCCAAGAAGGGCGAGGCTGCCGAGCCACAAGGCGAGGTGGTGCCTGTCAGCTCTGCCGAAACGGCCGATCTGCTGCGCGATGCCAAGAGCGTCATCATCGTGCCCGGCTACGGCATGGCCGTGGCCCAGGCACAGCACACGGTGTACGAGATCACCAAGACCCTGCGCGAAAAGGGCGTGAATGTGCGCTTTGCCATTCACCCGGTGGCGGGCCGCATGCCGGGCCACATGAACGTGCTGCTGGCCGAGGCCAAGGTGCCCTACGACATCGTGATGGAGATGGACGAGATCAACGAGGACTTCCCAGACACCGACGTGGCCATCGTCATTGGCGCCAACGACATCGTGAACCCCAGTGCCCTTGATGATCCATCCAGCCCCATTGCGGGCATGCCGGTGCTCGAAGTGTGGAAGGCCAAGACCTCGATCGTGATGAAGCGGTCCATGGCCTCGGGCTATGCGGGGGTGGACAACCCGCTGTTCTACAAGGAAAACAACCGCATGCTGTTCGGCGATGCCAAGAAAATGCTCGACGAAGTCCTCACCGCGCTTAAAGGCTGACGGGCATAATCCCCTCGCGGAAAAAGCACGATCGTGCTGAGAAACATCAGCGTGCTTTTGTGATCACAATGAACCTTATCAGGAGACAATGAAAATGACCGACCGCCCCTGGCTGGCCGCCTATCCGCAAGGCGTTCCCGCTGATGTTGACCTGTCCAAATACCCATCCCTCGTCGCCCTCATGGACGAGGCATTCACCAAGTACGCCGACCGTATTGCCTACAGCTTCATGGGCAAGGACGTCACGTATGCCCAGACCGATTCGCTGAGCAACGCCTTCGCGGCCTACCTGCAGGGCTTGGGCCTGGTCAAGGGCGACCGCGTGGCCATCATGATGCCCAACGTGCCGCAGTACCCCGTCACGGTGGCGGCCATCCTGCGAGCCGGTTTTGTGGTGGTGAATGTGAACCCGCTGTACACACCGCGCGAGCTGGAGCACCAGCTCAAGGATTCGGGTGCCAAGGCCATCGTGATCATCGAGAACTTTGCCACCACGCTGGAGCAATGCCTGGTCCACACACCCGTCAAGCATGTGGTGCTGTGCTCCATGGGAGACCAGCTGGGCATACTCAAAGGCACGCTGGTCAACTACGTGGTGCGCAACGTCAAAAAGATGGTGCCCGCCTTCAACCTGCCAGGCGCAGTGCGTTTCAATGACGCAGTGGCGCAGGGCGCACGCGGTGCGTTCAAGAAACCCGACATCAAGCCCGACGACATTGCGCTGCTGCAATATACCGGCGGCACCACTGGCGTGAGCAAGGGCGCCATCCTGCTGCACCGCAACGTGATCGCCAATGTGCTGCAGTCAGAGGCCTGGAACGACCCGGTGATGACCAAGGTGCCCGAGGGTGAGCAACCCACCAGCATCTGCGCGCTGCCGCTGTACCACATCTTCGCGTTCACCGTGAACATGATGCTGTCCATGCGCACGGGCGGCAAAACCATCCTGATCCCCAATCCGCGCGACCTGCCTGCCGTGCTCAAAGAGCTGTCCAAGCACACCTTCCACAGCTTTCCGGCCGTGAACACGCTGTTCAACGGGCTGGCCAACCACCCCGACTTCAACACCGTCAACTGGAAGAACCTCAAGGTTTCCGTGGGCGGGGGCATGGCCGTGCAAGGTGCGGTGGCCAAACTGTGGCTCGAAAAAACGGGCTGCCCGATCTGCGAGGGCTACGGTCTGTCGGAAACCAGCCCCTCGGCCAGTTGCAACCCGGTGACCGCTAAAGAGTTCACCGGCACCATCGGTGTGCCCTTGCCCAACACCTACATGAAGCTGCTCGATGACGAAGGCCACGAGGTCACCACCCTCGGTCAGCCCGGCGAAATTGCCATCAAGGGACCCCAGGTGATGGCGGGCTACTGGCAGCGCCCCGACGAAACCGCCAAGGTCATGACCGAAGACGGCTATTTCAAGTCCGGCGACATCGGCGTTGTGGACGAGCGCGGCTACTTCAAGATCGTTGACCGCAAAAAGGACATGGTGCTGGTCAGCGGCTTCAACGTGTATCCGAACGAGGTCGAAGAGGTGGTGGCCAACTGCCCTGGCGTTCTGGAATGCGCCGTAGTGGGCGTGCCCGACGAAAAATCGGGCGAGGCCGTCAAGCTGGTGATCGTCAAGAGGTCGGAAGACCTCACCGAAGCCGATGTGCGCGAATACTGCCGCCATGAACTCACGGGCTACAAGCAGCCCAAGGTGATCGAGTTCCGTACCGAGCTGCCCAAGACTCCCGTCGGGAAAATCCTGCGGCGCGAACTGCGCGACAAGAAGTAACGCGTTTTTGCCGCCAGCCAACGCGAGGAGGTCTACGTGATCTTCCCGCGTCGCCTGTTTGCAGGCCACCACGCTCACGGCGTGGATGGCGTGCACAACGGGAACTGAGTTTTTCTGGCCGCTTCGTGCGGCCGCCAGACCCTGGTGCCTGACAGCCCAGGGTTTTTTTATGCAGAAATAATGGGGCCTATGACCACCGCCATCCTCAGCGCTCTTCCCGAAGAACAATCCAGCCTTGTCGCCCTGTTGCAGGCGCCGCAGCGCAGGGTGCACGCGGGGCGTGTTTTCTGGACGGGGATGCTGCACGGCAAAAGCGTGGTGCTGGCGCTCTCGGGCATTGGCAAGGTGGCGGCCGCCACCACGGCCACGGCGCTGATCGAGCGGTTTGGTGCGGCCCGCATCGTGTTTACCGGTGTGGCCGGTGGCGTGGGTGATGGTGTGCGCGTGGGCGATGTGGTGGTGGCGCAGGACTATGTGCAGCACGACATGGACGCCTCGCCGCTGTTCCCGCGCTGGGAGCTGCCGGGCTACGCGCGTGCACGGCTGGCCTGCGATGTGGCTTTGTCTGCTCTTCTTTTGGAAGCTGCCCGCGCTTGTTTGGTAAGCGCTGAGGGCCTATTTGATTCAAATAATGGCCACACTGCCCAGCAGGTGCACCACGGCCTGATGGCCAGCGGTGACCGCTTTGTCTCGGCCGCGCACGAGTCGGACCGGCTGCGCACCGCGCTGCGCGAAGCGGGCCACGACGTGCTGGCCGTAGAAATGGAGGGCGCCGCCGTGGCCCAGGTGTGCCTGGACTATGGCGTGCCGTTTGCGGCGGTGCGCACCATCTCCGACCGCGCCGACGACGCCGCGCATGGCGACTTTGCGCTGTTTGTGCAGACCGTTGCCAGCCGCTACGCCGATCACATGGTGCAGACGTTTCTACAAAAACTATGAAATTAATAGCTGTCAGCGCTTTGCTGATAAGCGCTAGCGGCCTATTTGACTAGTATTTGACTGGCAGGCGCCTCAGATCACTGGAGCACGACCGTTGAAAGTGATGACCACCAGCGCGTGATCAATAAACGCCATCAGCAAAGCTGACTGCCCGTAAAAACTGGCGGACCCTAGGCCAGCGCCACCGCGGAACCGGCTTCGCCGGGCCGCTGGAGGCGTCCCCCCTCGGGGGGGAAGGCGCGCAGCGCCACAGGGGGGCTACTTCAACCAGCCGCGCTTGCGGAAGTACCACATGGGGCCCAGCGCGCTGGCCAGCATCAGCAGCAGCGCGTAGGGGTAGCCCCACTCCTTGGCCAGCTCGGGCATGTGCTGAAAGTTCATGCCGTACACGCTGGCAATCAGCGTGGGCGGCAGCAGCGCCACACTGGCCACCGAGAAGATCTTGATGATCTTGTTCTGGTTGATGTTGATGAAACCGACCGTTGCGTCCATCAAAAAGTTGATCTTGTCGAACAAAAAGGCCGTGTGGCTGTCCAGCGACTCGATGTCGCGCAAAATCTGCCGCGCTTCCTCGAACTGGTTGGAGTTGAGCATCTTGCTGCGCATCATGAAGCTGACGGCGCGGCGCGTGTCCATCACGTTGCGGCGGATGCGGCCGTTCAAGTCTTCCTGGCGGGCGATGGCGCCCAGCACTTCACCGGCGCGGGTGTCGGTCACGTCACCGGCCAGCACCTGCTTGCTCACCTTTTCCAGTTCGTCGTAGATGTTTTCCAGCGTGTCGGCTGAATATTCTGCGTCGGCATCGAACAGCGCGAGCAGCACTTCCTTGGCATCCTCGATCAGGCCCGGCGCCCGGCGTGCGCGCATGCGCAGCAGGCGGAACACGGGCACGTCTTCATCGTGAATGGAGAACAGGACGCCCTTGCTTTTCAGGTCTGAGTTGGTCAGGTTCAGGATGAAGGCCACGCGCACCGAGCGCGGCTGCTCGTTGTCGTCAATGAGAAAGTCGCTGCGAATGTGCAGGTCGCCGTTGTCTTCTTCGTAGAAGCGGGCGGATTCCTCAATGTCCTCGTCCATCGCGTCTTCGGGGATGGACAGGCCGTAGTGCTGTTTGATCCAGCGCTTTTCTTCGACCGTGGGGTTTTCCAGATCCACCCAGATGGGCTGGAAGCGGGTCAGCTCCTCCAGCGATTCGATCTCTTCCTGAAACAGCCGGCCATTGGCAAGCGTGAAGATGTTGAGCATGGGCTCACTCCCTGGTTATATGGCGTCTGCAATGGGTATGGGGTGCTTTCAACCCCACGGCAGGCCGGGAGCTGAAAGCTACCAACTCGGGTAGGTTTCCAAGGAACTGTCTCCGTCAAAAGTTCACGCCGCGGATTATGCATTGCGTTGAAGACACCCGCGCGCTGCGGGACATGGCGCCGGGCGGACGTCAGGGGCGGGCGGTGGCGGCGTGCGCCAGTGACAGCGCGCGGCACAGATCGGCCCAGGCAGCCCCCTTGTAGCCCTGGGAGCGCAGCAAAAAGGCGGGGTCGTAGGTGACGATCGCCGGGCAGCCCGCCAGCTGGTGCAGCTCGGCACGCAGGCGGCCCAGGGGCTCGGTACGTCCCAGCGCCGCTCGGGCTGCCACATGGCCCAGCACCAGCACCATGGCGGGGCGCAGGGTGGCCACCATCTCATTCAGTGCCGGCGCTATCTCGAGGGCGTTGGTTGCGTTGCCGGCCTGCGGGCGCTCCAGCGCCGCCAGAAACACGCGGGGGTGGCGGTGCAGTTGCATGGCCCGCAGCATGTTGTCCAGCAGGCGGCCCGCGTCGCCCGCCAGGGGCTCCGTGGGCGAGAGGCTCTCGGCAACCACCAGCCATCCGGCGCCCAGCCCGGCAGGCGTTTGCGCCGGATCGGCCGTGGGGTACAGCGCCTGCGCTGCGTGCAGGACCAATGCGGGCGTGGGGCTGCCGTCCTGGGGTGCTGGCGGCCTGGGTGCGGGGGCGCCGCCCGGAGCGGCTGCGCGTTGTTCCCGCACGGCACGCGGTGTCGCCGCGGTGTCGCCCCCCGCAGCCGCCACGGCGGGGGCGGGCGTGGGGGGCTCGGCTGCTGTCCCCTGGCTGCGGGCGGCATCGTTCACGGGCGCTGGGGCCGCAGACACTTGGGCGGGCGCCCAGATGGTGACGCCCATCTCTTGCAGCATGGCGCGCTGGCGCGCATCGAGGTGAAGGCTCATAAAGACAGGTTCATAACGGCAGGCACAGGGCGGTCGGTGGGCTCACAGGGGCAGGCTCATGACGACGGCGTCTTCGCGCTGGCCTGCGGGGGCAGGGTAGTAGCGCTTGCGTTCGCCCACGCGACGAAAGCCATGGGCCTGGTAGACATGCAGGGCGCGCTCGTTGCTCACGCGCACTTCAAGCCAGAGCCACTGGGCGCCCCGCCCACGCGCCCACAGCGCCAGGGCGTCCAGCAGCACGCGGGCCCAGCCCTGCTTCTGGTAGGCCGGGGCTACGGTGATATTGAGCAAATGCACCTCGTCCACACCCATCATGGCCACGAAGTAGCCCAACAAGTGGTCGCCCGCCACCAGCAACTGGGTCTGGTAACCCGAGGCCATGGCGTCGGTGAAATTGCCCCGCGTCCAGGGGTGGGAATAGGCGGTGAATTCGACGTCCAGCACGTCGTCCAGTCGCGCCAGCGTGAGCGGCTCAAAGCGTGCCTCGGGGGCGCTGGCGAGGGGCGAGACGACGGCGTTCATGGTGCAGGTGGGTGGCTTATGTGGCTTGTGCAGCGGATGCGGCCTGGGCTGCACGCAGGGCGGCCCGCTCGGCGGTGGTTTGCGCCACTTTATCGCGGATGTAGCGGGGCAGCGCCTCGCTGGCAGGCACGGCGCCGCCTGCGGCGAGCAAGGCCGGTGCCAGGCGCAACAGGGCCGTGGCGGTGGGCAGCGCGCTGGCGTGCAGGGCGCTGGGGGCCAGGCGTTCTGCATAGGCGGCCTGGGCGTTGCCGGCCAGTGTCCAGCCTGTGGGCACCCGCACGGCCTCAGGGGCGCACAGGCCGAAATCCCCGTCGGTGCGCCAATGGCCGGCAGTGCCGCCCTGGGCCGGCAGCCATTCGCAGTGCGCCACGTACACCTCGTCCATGCGTGCATCCAGCACCGCCACCACCTGGGTGCAGCCATGCTGGTGACGGGCTTCTTCGGCCACCGCGAGCAGGGTGTCTACCGGTAGCACCGGCACGCCCGCGCCGCCGCGCGCACCAAAGGCCAATCCCTGGGCCACCGCGCAGGCCGTGCGCAAGCCGGTAAATGACCCCGGGCCGCGGCCAAAAACAATGGCATCCAGTGTGGAAAACGACATCCCGGCCTGCGCCAGCAGGCTGCGAATGGCCGGAATCAGCGTGGCCGAGGCCTGCGAGCCACCCGGCCCGGTGTGTTGCCACACGGCGCCTCCCGCCTGTACGGCAATGGAGACGGTGTCGGTGCTGGTGTCAAAGGCAAGCAGGTTCATGGGGCCGGGAGGGTATGGGTTCGGAGGGCAATTATCAGGGGCACGCTGCTGCGGGCGCCAGGCTTGCCGCCAGGCGAGAGTGCCCCGGCGATAGACTTGGCCGATGATGTTTGTTCCTGTGGGCTGCCGCGCAGCCGTTGTGCGCTGGTGTTTTGGGTGCCTACTCCTCGTTGGCGGTGCAGTCCCGGCGCAAGTGCTGGTGCCACTGCCCCCCGAGGTGGAGGCCGCACTGGCGCGAGCCCGCTTGCCCCGTGACGCCCTGTCGGTGCTGGTGGTGGACGCGCAGGGCGGCCGCCAGGCGCCCAGGCTGGCGCACCGCGCACAGGTGGCCATGAACCCCGCTTCGGTCATGAAGCTCGTGACCACCTATGCAGCGCTCGACCTGCTGGGCCCCGCACACACCTGGAGCACACCGGTGTATGTGGACGGCGTGGTGCAGGGCGGCAGCCTCAAGGGCAACGTCCATATCCAGGGGCAGGGTGACCCCAAGCTGGTCATGGAGCGCCTGTGGCTGCTGCTGCGCCGCCTGCAGGGCCAGGGTATCCAGGTCATCGTGGGCGATATCGTGCTGGACCGCACCGCCTTTGACGTGCCCGAGCACGATGCAGCCCGCTTCGATGGCGAACCGCTGCGCCCCTACAACGCGGCGCCCGACGCTTTGCTGATGAACTACAACGCGGTGGCCATGACTTTGGTGCCCGATGCGGCCGCCGGGCTGGCGCGCATCCAGTACGACCCGCCGCTTGCCGGCGTGCAGCGCCAGGCCACGGTGCCGCTGGCGACGCCCGGCACCGCGTGCGGTGACTGGCGCGCCGCCCTGCGGGCCGAGCTGTCCGATCCGGCGCGCGTCGCATTTCAGGGTGTCTATCCGGCCAGTTGTGGCGAGCGCGTGTGGGCGGCGGCGTACCCTGATGCCAAGAGCTTTGCCGCACGCGCCGTAGAGGGCATGTGGCGCGAGTTGGGCGGCAAGCTCACGGGCAGCGTGCGTGATGGCAAGGTGCCTGCGGGGCTCAAGCCCGTGTTTGTGGCCACATCGCCCGCTCTGGCCGAGGTGGTGCGCGACGTGAACAAATACAGCAACAACGTGATGGCGCAGCAACTCTTTCTCACACTGGCACTGCGCCAAAATGGCGCGGCCACGTTCGACGGTGCTCGCGCTGCATTGCGCCAGTGGTGGCAGGCCCGGCTGGGCGATGCCGAACCGCCAGCGCCCGAAAACGGCGCGGGCCTGAGCCGCGACGCACGCATCAGCGCCCAGGCCTTGGCGCGCATGTTGCAGCTGGCCTGGCAGTCGCCGGTGATGCCCGAGCTGGTGTCGTCCTTGCCGATTGCCGGCGTGGACGGCACGCTGCGCCGCAGCCAGAGCCGTGCAGGCACTGCCCACCTCAAAACCGGCAGCCTGCGCGACGTGATGGCCGTTGCGGGCTATGTGCATGCCGCCAGCGGCCGCCGCTATGTGCTGGTGGCCATCGTCAACCACCCCCAGGCGGGCGGCGCGCGACCAGTGCTTGATGCGCTGGTGGACTGGACTGCGCGCGATCAATAGCCCCGGATGCCCACACCACCATGCCCCTCCACGACCTCATCGGCTACCTGGCTGCGGCCCTGACCACCTGCAGCTTTTTGCCGCAGGCGCTGCACACGTTCCGCACCCGCGATGTCAGCGGTATCTCGCTGGGCATGTACAGCACCTTCACGCTGGGCGTGGCGTTGTGGCTGGCTTACGGGGTGGCGCTGGCGGCCTGGCCCATCGTGGTGGCCAATGCCATCACACTGGCGCTGGCGGGTGCCATCCTTGGCATGAAGCTGCGCTACGGCGCGCGCTGCCGGGCCTGAAGCTCCCCCCCCCCCCAGGGTGTCGCCCAGGCGTCTTTGCAAGGGTGCGGTCGGCGTAATTCCCTATGGATGCTGCAGTGCAGGTGCGCGCACGATGCGTCGCTGTTCTTACTCCAAGGGATTTCTTCATGACGTATTTCCGCCTCACTTGTGTTGCCACCGCTGCGGTGTTGCTTGTTGCCTGCGGGGGCTCGGACGGCCCCCAGCGTGGGGATCTGGTGGATGCGCCCGCCACGTTGGCCACGCTGACTGCCGCGCAGATCGATGCCGCGACCGCAGGCAGCGGCCTGCAGGCCATCAGCGGCAAGGCCAAATGCGATGTCAAGGTGGTGGGGTTGAACTACTCCACGGTGGGCGCACGGGCCGGTGAACAAACCAATTCATCGGGCGTCATGCTGGTGCCCGCGGGCAGCTGCACGGGCGCTGCGGCCCTGGTGGCCTATGCGAAGGGCACCGATGTGCAAAAAAACCGCACGCTGGCCAATCCGCAAGACAGCGAAACCTTTCTGCTGGCGGCCATGTATGCCGCCCAGGGCTATGCGGTGGTGGCCACGGATTACCTTGGTTTTGCCAAGTCCACCTACAGTTACCACCCCTATCTGCACGCAGACTCCGAAGCCACGACGGTGCTGGACTCGGTTCGCGCCGCGCGGGCGGCCGCGTCCAGTGTGGGTGCCAACCTGTCGGGCAAAGTGATGTTCACCGGCTATTCGCAAGGTGGGCACGCGTCCATGGCGGCGCAGCGCGCAGCCGAGCGGGACTACGGCACCGAATTCAACGTGGTGGCCGGTGCCCATCTGGCAGGACCTTACAACTTGTCGGGCTCGTTGCGCGTGCCCGACGCGATAGCCGGGGTGCAGTTCTTCGTGCCTTACCTGGTGACCTCATGGCAAAAGGTGTACGGCACGGTGTACACGGATGTGAAGACGGCTTTCAAGACGCCATATTCCGACTACATCGAGAGCCTGCTGCCCAACCCCACGCTGAACTACACCACGCTGGTCACCACCGGCAAGCTGCCCGGCGGCCCCGGTGTCACGCCCAACCAGGCCCGGGACCTCGTGTTCCAGCCCGAATTCCTGGCTGCAGCCCAGGCGGGTGGCTCCAACCCGTTGTTCGTGGCGGCCCAAAAGAACGACCTGCTGGGCTGGAACCCCAAGGCCCGGGTGCTCCTGTGCGGAGGCGCGGGTGATCCCACCGTGCCGCCTGCCATCCACCAGCGGGCCATGAAGGCCGACTTTGACAGCCGGGGACTGAGCAATGTGGCCTCGGTGGATGTCGATGCCCTGGTTCAGGCCACGTATGGACCAGGCGGCAAAGCGCCCACCGACCCCGCATCGGCGGCCTTTGCCACGTATTACGGCAACTACCACGGCACCTACGAGCCGCCGTTCTGTCACGCCCAGGCGCGCGCAGTGTTTGATGCCGTCAAATAAGCGGCTTGCGCTTTGGGCATGAAAAAAGCCGACCTCAGGGTCGGCTTTTTTGTGTGCGGTGTGGCTGCGGCTTACCAGCGGGCCCGCAGGCGGTCGTACGCGTAGTCGCCCAGCTGGCGGTGGGCCGATGGCGTCAGGTAGACCGCGTCGGCAAACACATACTTGTTCTGGTTGGCACTGGGGAGCAAGGTGGCGGTGGTGCACAAGGCCGAGTTGACCTGGCCGGTGCCGATGCCAATGCCGTTGCCGGCATCCACCGAGGTGCATACCGGTGTGGTGGCGTTGTCAAAACTGTACGAGCCGGGCGAGCTGGTGTACAGATTGACGTAGTAGGCCGCATCGACATACAGCACATTCGCGCCCAGATCGACGATGTTCACCAGCAGCCCCTCGTTGAATCGGCTGCTGGCATCGTTGAGCAGGCTGGTCTGGCTGATGGCCGTGGCCCATGGCGTCTTGCCCAGGTCGTAGGTGCCGGTCACCACCACATGCTTGGCCCCAGCGTTGACGAGGCGGCGCACCTGCGTGGCCAGTTCCTGGCCTGCCTTGCGTGCTGACGCCACCATGTCGGCGGGGGCGATGGTGCCGGCGCGCACGGCAGCCATGCCTACGATCAGGTCGCTGGCCCCGGCGTTGATGAACACCACGTCGTTGGCGCCAAAGGCGCCGCCGGCCAGAAAGCGGTCAATTTGTTCGGTGACAGTGAGGGTGGTCGCATCGCCAGCCACGTCGGGCTTGGCGGTGATGCGTGCGTTGCCCGCTGCGTAGCTCAGGCCACCCGATGCCACGGGCGTGATCGTCTTGCCGTAGCGCGAGGCGAGCTGCTGCGTCCAGTTGCTGACGGAGCCATCGTTGACGGTGTAGCGCGATCCCTTTTGCCCCACATCGGTGAAGGCATCGCCAAAGGCAATGAAGCGGTCGGGCGTGAGTTCCGAATCCGTGGTGCTGGAACCACAGGCCGCGAGCAATGCTGCCGACGCACATGCGGCGACCATCACGGTGCGGCGCATCCAATTTGTTGCCATGTATTTCTCCAGATAAGTGGGGGTTAGTTTAACGACGCACAGCCAGCGCATGTAAAGCAAACAGGCAGGCAAGCCGGCTCAGGCCGCGGCCGCGCGCTGCAGCCGGTCGCGCACGCCTTCCCAGTCGGGGGTGGCGGGGGGGGTCTCGATCCAGATCAGTTTCACGGCCTGGTCATCAAAGCCACGCAGCACGGCAAAAAGTTGCTGGGCGGTGGCGCTGGCGTCATCGGGCATGCGCCGCACGACCAGCTTTGACGAGCGGGTGCGCAGTGCGCTTCGGGCATAGACGGCGATGTGGGCAGCGTCAGCGCCCAGCAGGTCCAGCGCGGTTTGCAGCGCCTTGGCGTCCATCAGGCGCACCTTGGCAGCGGGGGCGTAATGGGCCTCCAGCGTGCCCGACGCGCGCGGGGTCAGCGCGGGAAGCTCTTCTTTCGATAGCGGTTGCATGCCGCAAACCGCGGCAATCTGTTCCCGCGAGATGGCCCCCGGGCGCAGCAGCACCGGCACGCCGCGCGTGCAGTCCACGATGGTGGATTCAATGCCCACATCGCAGGGCCCGCCATCGAGCACCAGCAGATCGGCGCCCAGTTCGTCCTGCACATGCTGTGCCGTGGTGGGGCTCACACGGCCAAAGCGGTTGGCGCTGGGCGCGGCCAGCCCCCACACCGGCGGCCCGCCGAGTTTGGGGCCATCACCAGTTGCGGAGCAGGCCTGCAGCACCGCATGGGCCACGGGGTGGGCGGGGCAGCGCAGGCCCACGCTGTCCTGGCCGCCGGTGGCGGCCGTGGCCACACCGGGCCGGCGCGGCAGGATGAGGGTGAGCGGGCCGGGCCAGAAGGCATCGACCAGCTTTTGCGCAAAGCCGGGCACTTCGCGGGCAAAGTGCGCAATGCCCGAGGCATCGGCCACATGCACGATGAGCGGATGGTCGCTGGGGCGGCCCTTGGCGGCAAAGATCTGCGCCACGGCAGCATCGCTGCTGGCGTCGGCGGCCAGGCCATAAACGGTTTCGGTGGGCAGGCCCAGCAGCGCGCCGCTGCGCACGGCCCGCGCTGCGGCAGCGATGGATTCGGGCAGGGTGCCGTCAAGAATCATGGTCAGAATGGTGCGATGCCCAGCAGGGCCGCCGCCTTCAGTGCCGTTGCGCGTGCCGTTTCGGGGGTGGCTGCGGTGATGTTGAGGTGCCCCATCTTGCGGCCCCGTTTGGCTTCGCGCTTGCCATACAGGTGCAGGTGCGCGCCGGGCAGGGCCAGCACGGCAGCCCACGGGGGTGTCTGCTCGGCATCGCCCTGCGCAAACCATAAGTCGCCCAGCAGGTTGAGCATGACGGCAGCGCTGTGCTGGCGCGGCTGCACCAGCGGCAGGCCCGCCATGGTGCGCACCTGCAGCTCAAACTGCGACACGTCGCAGGCGTTCTGGCTGTAGTGGCCGCTGTTGTGCGGGCGCGGGGCGATTTCGTTCACCACCAGGCTGCCGTCTTGTAGCACAAAGAACTCCACACACAGCACGCCCACATACTGCAAGCCGTTTGCTATCGAAATAGCAGCTTTTGCCGCTTGTTGGATAAGCGCTTGAGGCATATTTTGCTCATAAACCTCGGTCACGGCCAGGATGCCGTCGCGGTGCAGGTTGCGCTGCACGGGCAGGTGCACGGCGGCGCCGTCGGCACCGCGCGCCACGATCACTGAACATTCCAGCGCCAGCGGCAGCATTTTTTCGAGCACGCAAGGCACGGAGCCGACCGACGCCCAGGCAGCGGCCAGTTCGGCGGCGGTTTTGACGCGCACCTGGCCTTTGCCGTCATAGCCCATGCGGGCGGTTTTCAGAATCCCCGGCAGCAGATCGGGCGCCACGGCAGCCAGTTGTTCGGCCGTCTCGATCACGGCATAGGGCGCACAGGGCACACCGCAGGCGACGAAGTGGGCCTTCTCCTGTGCACGGTCCTGCGCCACGGCCACTGCGCTGGCATCGGGCGACACGGGGCGCAGCGCGGCCAGGGTGGCCAGAGCGGCAGCGGGCACATTCTCGAATTCGGTGGTCACCGCATCCGACAGGCGGGCCAGCTCGGCCAGGCCTTTCGGGTCTTCATAGCCCGTCTGGATATGGTGGTGGCTTACCAGCCCGGCCGGGCTGGTCGGGTCGGCGTCGAGCACGGCGGTGAAGTAGCCCATGGCCTGGGCCTGGTGCACGAACATGCGGCCCAGCTGGCCGCCGCCGAGCACGCCCAGCGTCGATCCCGGCAAGAGAGGTTTGTTGGGGCTCATGCGGCGGGCGGCAGGGTCATGTTGCGCGCCACTTCCGTCTGCTCGGCGCGGAAGGCTTCGAGGCGCTGGCGCAACTCGGGACTCTCGTTGGCGAGCAGGGCCACGGCAAACAGGGCGGCATTGGCCGCGCCCGCCGTGCCAATGGCGAATGTGGCCACAGGTATGCCCTTGGGCATCTGCACGATGGAATGCAGTGAATCCACGCCCTGCAGGTGGCGGCTGGCCACCGGCACGCCCAGCACGGGCACGGGGGTCTTGGCCGCGATCATGCCCGGCAGATGGGCAGCGCCCCCGGCCCCGGCGATGATGGCCTTGAGGCCCCGGCCTGCGGCGGCCTCGGCATACGCAAACATGTCGTCGGGCATGCGGTGGGCCGAGACCACGCGGGCCTCATGTCCGATGCCGAACTGTTCAAGAATCTGCACTGCATGCTGCATGGTGTCCCAGTCGCTGCTGGAACCCATGACCACGCCGATCTGGATGGGTTTCATGGTGTTGGAGGTGTCGGGCCGCAGGCTGCGCCCGCTGCACCGCTGTAGGTGGAACCCGCGATTTTACTTTTTGCGCTTCCCTTGCTGGCGTGGGGCTGTTTCATTGGGCCAAAATAGCGCGAAATCGCTTAACAGGCCCATGGCCCACACCATCATGATTGACGTCACCGTAGAGAACTTTGAAGCCGAGGTGGTTGCCGCCTCGATGAACGTGCCCGTGCTGGTGGACTTCTGGGCGCCCTGGTGCGGCCCCTGCAAGTCGCTGGGCCCCATCCTCGAAAAGCTCGAAACCGACTACGCGGGCCGCTTCAAGCTGGTCAAGATCGACTCCGATCAGGAGCAGCAACTGGCGGGCATGTTCGGCATCCGCAGCATCCCCACCTGCGTGCTGCTGATGAACGGCCAGCCGGTCGATGGCTTCATGGGCGCGCTGCCCGAGGGCCAGGTGCGCGAATTTCTCGACAAGCATGTGCCATCAGCAGAAGAAGTGGTGGCAGAGGCCGAGGAAGAAGAGGCGCTGGATGCGCTGGCCGAAGGCGACACCGACACCGCCCTGGAAAAGCTGCAGCACGCCGTGGCCACCGACCCTGCCAACGACGACGCACGGTTTGATTACGTCAAGCTGCTGCTGCAACTGGGCCGCGACGATGACGCCAAGGTGGCCTTTGCCCCCGTGATCGCCAAGGCCGCCACCTCGCGCAAGCTCGGGGCCCTCAAGTGCTGGATGGATGCTATTGATTGTCTAGCTGTTGGCGCTTATGGGGAAAGCGCTGGAGCCGAATTTGATGCAAAAATCACCGCCAACAAGCGCGACTTTGACACCCGCTTTGCCCGCGCTCGCTGGCTCATGGCGCAGCAGCGTTGGACCGACGCCATGGACGAGCTGCTTGAAATCCTCATGCGTGACAAGGCCTGGAACGACGAGACTGCCCGCAAGACCTATGTGGCCATCCTGGAAATCATCGAGCCGCCCAAGGTGAAGGTGGCAGAAGGCCAGATTCCCCCCGAAGACCCGGTGGTAGCCACCTACCGCCGACGGCTGTCGAGTGTGGTGCTGAGCTGAAGAGAAGCCACCAAAAATCCCAGGAGCCGAGATGGCCGGGATCAGGCCGCCTGGCGCGGACAGGGGTGCGTGACTGACCGCGCATGCTCCGTGGCCAGCACGCGGCCGGGGTTGAGGCTGCGGATCGGGATCGAACGGTCCTGCGGAATGCCGCCCGACAGCTGCAGCGCCAGGTAGCGCCCGCAGCACACGCGCAGAAACGATGCAAAGTTGTCCACGCTGCCCCGTTCGGCCAGCAATTCATCGTGCAGCCGGGCGCAAAGCTGCGGCACGCTCATGCCGTCGCGCGCGGCAATTTCTTCCAGCACCTGCCAGAACAGGTTCTCCAGCCGGATGCTGGTGGCCACCCCATGCAGACGCACCGAGCGGGCGCGGCAGGTGTAGAGGGCGGGGTCGGCGCTGATAAAGACCTGGCACATGGCGGGCTTCTCCGGGGAGGGCAGAAAACAGGCCCCATCGTGCGCGCCCGCACAGGGGCGCGCAAGCGGGCAAGCCCGGGGGCACCTCGCTCAGTGGGTGATGCGCGTGCCCAGCACCGCCAGAAACTGCGCGATCCAGTCCGGGTGTGCGGGCCAGGCCGGGGCGCTGACCAGGTTGCCGTCGGTGTGTGCCTTGTCCACAGCAATGTCGGCATACTGGCCGCCCGCCAGCTCCACCTCGGCGCGGCAGGCCGGGTAGGCCGAGCAACTGCGCCCCTTGAGCACGCCTGCGCCCGCCAGCAACTGCGCGGCATGGCAGATGGCGGCCACGGGCTTGTCGGCGTCAAAGAAATGCCGCACCGCCGCCAGCACGGCCGGGTAGGTGCGCAGGTATTCGGGCCCGCGCCCGCCGGGCAGCACCAGCGCGTCGTAGTCCTGGGGCTTCACGTCGGCAAAGCTTGCGTTGAGGGTGAAGTTGTGCCCCGGCTTCTCGCTGTAGGTCTGGGCGCCTTCAAAGTCGTGGATCGCGGTCTTGATGTGCTCGCCCGCCTTCTTGTCGGGGCACACGGCGTGTACCTGGTGACCTACGGCCAGCAGCGCCTGAAAGGGCACCATGGTCTCGTAGTCCTCGCAGTAGTCGCCACAGATCATCAGAATTTTTTTCCGGCCATGCGTGTCTCCTGGGTTGTGAATCGGCAGCACCCATTCTTCCGGCAGACGGGCCGGGCGTGGTGTTAGCCGGTTACTACAGCCTGGATTCAGGCTTTCAGCGCACGATGCTGCGCTGCCGCAAGCGATCAGCCCGTCAGCCGCTCCAGCGCCTCGCGGTACTTGGCGGCGGTTTTCTCGATCACGGCCTGGGGCAGGCGCGGGGAGGGCGGCGTTTTGTCCCAGGGCTTGCCGTTGACCTGGGCCTGCTCCAGCCAGTCGCGCACAAACTGCTTGTCGTAGCTGGGCGGGTTTTCGCCCTTGGCAAGGGCTTCGGCATAGCCCTCCACCGGCCAGTAGCGCGAGCTGTCGGGCGTGAGCACTTCGTCCATCAGCACCAGTGTCCCATCCGGGGCCAGGCCGAATTCGAACTTGGTGTCGGCAATGATCATGCCTTTGGTGAGCGCGATCTCTGCGGCGGCCTTGTAGATGGCGATGCTCAGATCGCGGATTTTGGTGGCCAGCTCCAGGCCGATCATCTCGACCGTGCGCTCGAAGGTGATGTTTTCGTCGTGCTCACCCGCTGCCGCCTTCGCCGCAGGGGTGTAGATGGGTTCGGGCAGCCTGGCGGCGTTGGTCAGGCCGGCGGGCAGCGGCACGCCACACACCGATTGCGACGCCTGGTATTCTTTCCAGCCGCTGCCGGCCAGGTAGCCACGCACCACGGCTTCGACCGGGATGGGCTGCAGGCGCTGAACCAGCATCGAGCGGCCGCGCACCTGTGGCACTTCGGCCGGGCTCACCACGCTTTCGGGCGCCTCGCCCGTCAGGTGGTTGGGGCAGATGTGGCCGAGCTTGTCGAACCAGAACAGCGCCATCTGCGTGAGCAGTTCCCCCTTGCCGGGGATGGGCTCGCCCATGATCACGTCAAACGCCGACAGGCGGTCGCTGGCCACCATCAGGATGCGGTCATCTCCCACGGCGTAGTTGTCGCGCACCTTGCCGCGGGCCAGCAGGGGCAGGGAGGTGAGGGCCGAAGTGTGCAGGGCTTGGGGGCTGGGCTGGGTCATGGTGGTAGTGCGGGCAGGCGGAGCGTGAAGAGGGTTCCGTGCCAGGAAAGTGTTAAGGATTGCGGGCGATCAGGGCTGCTTCGAACCGTTTGATTTTACGCAGCAGCGCACCGGGTGGGGCCCCGGCTCTGGGCGGCTGCGCGCAAGGCCGTGGCAATGCAGGGGGTGCCTTGCAAGGCGGGCAACTGCCGCGTTGGTGGGGCACGCACTGGGGGGCGTTTTGGGGACTTTGCCCACAGCCGATCCATTGTGCGCGTTTTTTTTTCGCCGTGGCACCTTCACCGACATAACCCGCCCGCCAAGGGCGGTATGGGATTGCTTTTGGCATTGCGCGGGGGCATAGTGAACTCGCATCGACGCATGTATCTGAGTTAGCCGGGCCGTTCCTTTGATCCAGAGCGGCATTTTTGTCAAAGAGCCACAGGAGACTTACTTATGAACTTGACGATCAGCGGTCACCACCTCGAAGTTACCCCCGCCTTGCGCAATTACGTCACGACCAAGCTCGACCGGATCACGCGCCATTTCGATCAGGTAGTGGACGTCAAGGTGCTGCTGACAGTAGAGAAACAGAAGGAAAAAGAGAAACGGCAGCGAGCGGAATGCAACATCCACGTCAAGGGAAGCGACCTGTTTGCAGAAAGCTCCCATTTCGACCTGTATGCCGCTGTGGACGAGCTCGTGGACAAGATGGATCGCCAGGTCGTGCGCCATAAAGACCGCATCCAGGACCACTACGACGCATCCAAACGCGAGATGCTCGCGTAAGCCATGCAGATGCGCTGCCTGTCGGCCGCAGCCGCCCCCCGGGGCGGTTTTTTTGTGGCTTGCGGGTTTTGATCAGGGTTTCTGCCAATGTGTGCATAATTGTTTCCTTGATCATGAACCGACTCGCATCCATCCTGCCCTCCGCTCAAGTGCTCGTGAGCGTTGACGCCACCAGCAAGAAGCGTGCTTTCGAAGAAGCGGGTCTCCTGTTTGAAGGCCAGCACGGTCTTTCGCGGGCGCTGATCACCGACAGCCTCTTTGCGCGTGAGCGACTAGGCTCCACGGGCCTGGGACACGGCGTGGCCATTCCGCATGGCCGCATCAAGGGCCTCAAGGCGCCGATGGCGGCGGTGTTTCAACTCGCGCAGCCGATTGGTTTCGATGCGCCCGACGAAATGCCGGTTGGGTTGCTCATTTTTCTGCTCGTACCCGAAGCCGCGACCCAGAAGCACCTGGAAATCCTCTCCGAAATTGCCGAGCTGCTGAGCGACTCGGTGCTGCGCGAGAGGCTCAAGGCGTGTGACGACGCCGCGGTGCTGCACGGCATGATCGCCGGTTGGCAGTCCACCCAGGCCGCCTGATTTTTTCTTCGCCTTCGCGGGACTGTCTTGAAGCCCAACGTCGTCAGTGCCGATGTCCTGTTTGAGGAATTCCGGGGCACCCTGAAATGGGAATGGGTGGCCGGCCTTGGTGCTTCAGAGCGGCGCTTTGACGAAGTGGCCGTGCGTGCGGCACGCTCGGGCGCCGATCTGGTGGGGTATCTCAACTACATCCACCCCTATCGGGTGCAGATTCTGGGCGAGCGAGAAATCGCCTACCTCGTCAATGCCACCCCCGAAGACTGCCAGCGCCGCATTGCGCGCATTGTCACGCTGGAGCCGCCCGTGCTGGTGCTGGCCGATGGCCAGGTTGCGCCGGATGCGCTGCTGTCCATGTGCGAGCGGGCGCAGATTCCGATGTTCGCCACGCACGAGTCGTCGGCGTTCGTCATTGATGTGCTGCGTGCCTACCTGTCCAAGCACTTTGCCGACCGCACCACGATGCACGGCGTGTTCATGGACATTCTGGGCCTGGGGGTGATGATCACGGGTGAATCCGGCCTGGGCAAAAGTGAGCTGGGGCTGGAGCTAATCTCGCGCGGCAACGGTCTGGTGGCCGACGATGCTGTTGACCTGTTTCGCATCAACCAGACCACCATTGAGGGCAAGTGCCCCGAGCTGCTGCAGAACCTGCTGGAAGTGCGCGGCATTGGCCTCCTGGACATCCGCGCCATCTTTGGTGAAACCGCCGTGCGCCGCAAGATGCGCCTCAAGCTCATCGTGCACCTGGTGCGCAAGGAAACGCTGGAGCGCGAATACGAGCGCCTGCCCTACGAGCCGCTCACGCAGGACGTGCTGGGCGTGCCGGTGCTCAAGGTGGTGATCCAGGTGGTGGCGGGGCGCAATATTGCCGTGCTCGTGGAGGCGGCCGTGCGCAACACCATCTTGCAGTTGCGCGGCATCGACACTTATCAGGAATTTGTGGAGCGGCATCGCCGCGCCATGGAACGCGACACCGGGGGCTGATTCGCAGGTCGGGCAACAGGCTCGGCAACCGTTCCAGGCAATTGTGTGCGCGCTGTCCGCAGGCCCAAGAGCCCGTCGCGGCCAAGCCGGCGGCCGCCGCGCAAGGGCCGCCCCGCCGCGCTGGCGGCGCCCCCCTTCAGGGGGAAGGCGCGCAGCGCCTCAGGGGGGGGCTTCATTTGGCGGCGCAGTGGGCGCACTGGCCATACAGGGCCATCGTGTGGTCCTGCACCACCCAGCCCTTGGCCTTGGCAATGATCTGCTGGCGCTTTTCGATCTCGGGGTCGTAGAACTCTTCCACCTTGCCGCACGACGTGCACACGAAATGGTCGTGGTGCTGGCCTTCGTCGAGTTCGTAAACCGCCTTGCCGCTTTCGAAGTTGCTGCGGATCAGAATGCCCGCCTGCTCGAACTGCGTGAGCACGCGATAGACCGTGGCCAGCCCTATGTCCGAGCGTTCTTCCAGCAGGACGCGAAAGACATCTTCGGCCGTCATGTGGCGCTGTGCGCCCTTCTGGAAAATCTCCAGAATCTTCAGGCGCGGCAAGGTTGCTTTGAGGCCTGTGCTTTTGAGTTCGTCGATATTCGTCATGACCCTGTCTTTCGTGCGTCGGCGGGCTCGACCAGGCCCGCAGGACCAGCCGCTACAATGGATCGATCATAGCCTTACGACTCTTTTCCATGCCCGCCAAAGCCCATCGCAGTGCCCGTCTGGGCGTGACATTGTTCATCGGTGCCTGCCTCACTGCCGTGGCCGGCTGCAGCAGCCTGGACAGTGCCAGCAATCGCCTGGCCAGCGTGGTGACGCCTTACCGACTCGATGTGGTGCAGGGCAATTTCGTGTCGCGCGAGCAAGTCGAAGCGCTTGCGCCGGGCATGAGCCGCCAGCAGGTGCGCGACATTCTCGGCACGCCCCTGGTCACCAGCCTGTTCCACGCAGAGCGCTGGGAATACGTGTTCACCATCAAACGCCCCGGTGAAGACATCCAGACGCGCAAACTCACCGTGTTCTTCCAGGGAGACCTGCTGCAGCGTTTCGAGGGCGACCCCATGCCCTCCGAAACCGAGTTTGTGGCTACTCTCGGGTCGCGCTCCACCAAGGGCAAGGTGCCCGTGCTGGAAGCCACCGATGCCCAGTTGGCGCGTTTCCCGGCACCCGAGCGCGCGGCCAGGACACCGGCGGCGGTGCCTGCCCAGCCGGTTACCACCACCTCTTACCCTCCGCTCGAAGCGCCTGCGCGCTAAGGCCTGCGATTGGGGGTGCCGGCACCCGGCATGGCCCTCCGCATTCATAGAAACAGGAACGACATGACAGGCAACTCTTTGCCCTCCCAACCCGCCTCCAGAGTCCTGCGCGTCGCGGTGGCTGGGGCATCTGGCCGCATGGGCCGCATGCTGATCGAAGCCCTGCGCGCCAGCGACGACATGGTGCTGGCTGGTGCTCTGGATGTTGCGGCCAGCCCCGCCATCGGCTCGGACGCCACGGCTTTTCTGGGCCACGCAAGTGGCGTGGCCATCACGGCAGACCTGCGCACGGGCCTGAAAGATGCTGATGTGCTGATTGATTTCACCCGCCCCGAAGGCACGCTGGCCCATCTGGCCCTGTGCTGCGAGCTGGGCGTGAAAGCCGTCATCGGCACCACGGGGTTCACAGAACCGCAGAAGGCCGAGATTGCGGCCTGCGCCCAGCGCACGGCGATCGTGATGGCGCCCAACATGAGCGTGGGCGTCAACGTCACGCTCAAGCTGCTGCAGATGGCCGCCAAGGCCATGGCCACTGGCTACGACATCGAGATCATCGAAGCCCACCACCGCCACAAGGTCGATGCGCCCTCCGGCACCGCACTGAAGATGGGAGAAGTGATCGCCGATGCGCTGGGGCGTGACCTCAAGGACTGCGCCGTGTATGCGCGTGAAGGCGTCACGGGGGAACGCGATCCGTCGAGCATCGGCTTTGCCACTATCCGAGGTGGCGACATCGTGGGCGACCACACCGTGCTGTTTGCCGGCATTGGCGAGCGCATCGAGATTACGCACAAATCGTCCAGCCGCGCCACCTATGCCCAGGGCAGCCTGCGCGCCGTGCGCTTTCTCGCAGACCGCAAGACCGGCATGTTCGACATGTTCGACGTGCTGGGTCTGAACTAGCGCCCCCGGCGAGCCGCCATGGACGCACTTCACTGGTGGCGCCAAGGGGATGCCGTGACGCAGGGCACGGCCCTGCTGCTGCTCGCCATGTCAGTGGCCAGCTGGGTGGTGATTTTGTGGAAGGCGCGCGTCATGCGCCGGGCCTTGGCCGACGTGGCGCGGTGCACAGCGGCTTTCTGGCAGGCGCCATCGCTGGACGTTGCGGTGCAGCGTTTGCAGTCTTTTGACCGCGAGGCGCTTGTTCTTTCTATGGTTGTTGCTACAAAATCAATAGCGACACGTCCTGATTCAGCTGAGCAGGCCACGCTGGCGACTTCCGGCAGCCTGTCGCAGCAACTCACCCGCGTGCTGCGGGACGCCCTGCACGGCGCGCTGGGCAGGCTGCAATGGGGCCAGGTGCTTCTGGCAACAGTCGGGTCCACCGCCCCTTTCGTTGGCTTGCTCGGCACAGTCTGGGGCATCTACCACGCCCTCAGCGCCATGGCGGGAGCCGGGCAGATCACCATCGACCGCGTGGCCGGTCCCGTGGGCGAGGCCCTGGTGATGACGGCTGCGGGTCTGGCGGTGGCCATTCCGGCGGTGCTGGCTTACAACGTGTTCGGGCGCTTCATTGGCCGCATCGAGGCTGACCTGGAAGGTTTTGCGCGCGACCTGCGCGAACTCCTTGTCGACACCGCGCCCCCCCAAGGTCGTGTCGGCATGACGGAGCGCGTGGAAACATGAGTTTCGGTCGGCTGGAGCGCACCCCCGGGCCGCAGCCCATGAGCGACATCAACATGACGCCGCTGGTGGATGTGATGCTGGTGCTGGTGGTCATCTTCATTCTCACGGCGCCATTGATGGCCAGTTCGATCCGGCTGGATCTGCCGCGCACCGAGGGTGCCACGCCGGGCGCCGCACCGCAGTCCATCACGCTGGTGGTGGATGCGACGGGCCAGGCCTTTCTGGAGGACCAGCCGCTTTCGCAGGCAGCCCTGGCCGAGCGGCTGCAGCGCATCGGTGCGGCCCGTCCCGATACGGAAGTGCAGTTGCGTGCCGATGCCGCCGTGCCATACGGCCGCGTGGTCGAAGTCATGGGTGCGGCCCACAGCGCCGGGCTCCAGCGCATCGGGTTTATTGCCGAACAGCCCGCTGCGGCGCGCTGAGCCCCTGACGGCAAGCCCAGACCCCGCACCGGGTGCGGCGCACGGCCGGGCGCGTTCCCCGTGACCGCCTAAAATCTGGCAAAGCAGCAGCCCAGCGGCTGCATTCCTCTCATCCAGCAGAGCTCCCATGCAAGAAAAATACTCCCACCAAGACGTCGAGCGCGCCGCGCACGACCACTGGACCGCCACCGACGCCTACCGCGTGACGGAAGACACGAGCAAGAAAAAGTTCTACGCCTGCTCGATGCTGCCTTACCCCAGCGGCAAGTTGCACATGGGCCATGTGCGCAACTACACCATCAACGACATGCTCACGCGCCAGCTGCGCATGAACGGCTACAACGTGCTCATGCCCATGGGCTGGGACGCTTTCGGCCTGCCTGCCGAGAACGCCGCCCTGAAGAACGGAGTTCCACCGGCGAAGTGGACCTACGAAAACATCGCCTACATGAAAAAGCAGATGCAGGCGATGGGACTGGCCATCGACTGGAGCCGCGAGGTCGCCACCTGCGACCCCGAGTACTACAAGTGGAACCAGTGGCTGTTCCTGAAGATGCTGGAAAAGGGCATCGCCTACCGCAAGACCCAGGTGGTGAACTGGGACCCGGTGGACCAGACCGTGCTGGCCAACGAGCAGGTGATCGACGGCAAGGGCTGGCGCACGGGCGCCACCGTGGAAAAGCGCGAGATTCCGGGCTATTACCTCAAGATCACCGACTACGCCGAAGAGCTGCTCGACTTTGTGACCGGCGACAAGCTGCCCGGTTGGCCCGAGCGTGTGAAGCTGATGCAGGAGAACTGGATTGGCAAATCGGAGGGCGTGCGTTTTGCCTTCACACACGAGATTGCAGGGGACGACGGTGCGCTGATTGGCGACGGCAAGATGTACGTGTTCACCACGCGCGCCGACACCATCATGGGCGTGACCTTCTGCGCCGTGGCGCCCGAGCACCCGCTGGCCGCGCACGCTGCCAAGACCAACCCCACGCTCAAGGCCTTCATTGAAGAATGCAAGAGCGGCGGCACCACCGAGGCAGAGCTGGCCACGCAAGAGAAGAAGGGCGTGCCCACGGGCCTGTTCGTCGCGCACCCGCTCACGGGCCTGCCGGTGGAGGTGTGGGTGGGCAACTACGTGCTCATCGGCTACGGCGACGGCGCCGTGATGGGCGTGCCCGCGCACGACGAGCGTGACTTTGCGTTTGCCCTCAAATACGGCATCGAGATCAAGCAGGTGGTGCTGGTCGATGGCGAGCACTTTGATTACCACCAGTGGCACGACTGGTATGGCGACAAGCAGCGCGGCGTCACCATCAACTCTGACAACTTCAGCGGCCTCTCTTACAAGGACGCCGTGGCTGCCGTGGCCCACGCGCTGGCGCAAAAAGGCCTGGGCGAACTCAAAACCACCTGGCGCCTGCGCGACTGGGGCGTGAGCCGCCAGCGCTATTGGGGCACGCCGATCCCTATCATCCACTGCGACGAACACGGCGCCGTGCCGGTGCCCGAAAAAGACCTGCCCGTGGTGCTGCCCGCCGACTGCGTGCCCGATGGCTCGGGTAACCCGCTGCACAAGCACGAAGGCTTTCATGCCGGCGTGACCTGCCCCGTGTGCGGCAAGGCAGCCCGCCGCGAGACCGACACCATGGACACCTTCGTGGACAGTTCGTGGTACTTCATGCGGTATTGCGACCCGAAGAATGCCGACGCCATGGTTGCCGAGGGCGCCGATTACTGGATGCCGATGGACCAGTACATCGGCGGCATCGAGCACGCCATCCTGCACCTGCTGTACGCGCGCTTCTGGACCAAGGTGATGCGCGACCTTGGCCTGGTGAAGGTGGACGAGCCTTTCACCAAGCTGCTCACGCAGGGCATGGTGCTCAACCACATCTACAGCCGCCGCACCGCCAAGGGCGGCAAGGACTACTTCTGGCCGCACGATGTGGAGCATGTGCTGGACGAGGGCGGCAAGATCATTGGCGCCAAGCTCAAGAACGAAGCCACCAGCGGCGACGGCATGCTCAGCGTGGGCACGCCCATCGACTACGAGGGCGTGGGCACCATGTCCAAGTCCAAGAACAACGGCGTGGACCCGCAGGACCTGATCGAGAAGTACGGCGCCGACACCGCCCGCCTGTACACCATGTTCACCGCCCCGCCCGAGGCCACGCTGGAGTGGAACGACGCGGCCGTGGAAGGCAGCTACCGGTTCCTGCGCCGCGTGTGGAACTTTGGCGTCAAACTTTCTGCTATGGATATGGGAGCTGCTACCGCAAGCGTGGCAAGCGCCAGCAGCCTGAAAGACGTTGAATTTGGCAAGGAAGCCAAGACACTGCGCCTGGAGATCCACACCGTGCTCAAGCAGGTGGACTACGACTACCAGCGCATGCAGTACAACACGGTGGTCTCGGGCGCGATGAAGATGATCAACGCGCTCGAAGACTTCAAGGCGCTGGAGTGCGCGGGCGCCCAGGTGGCACTGATCGAAGGCTTTGGCATTTTGCTGCGCTGCCTGTACCCCGCCACGCCGCATGTGGCGCACAGCCTGTGGTCGCAACTGGGTTACGCCGGGCACCTGGGCGATCTGCTCGATGCCCCCTGGCCTCAGGTCGACCCCGATGCGCTGGTGCAGGACGAGATTGAGCTCATGCTGCAGGTCAACGGCAAGCTGCGCGGCTCCATCCATGTGCCCGCCCAGGCCGACAAGGCCGAGATCGAGCGCATCGCGCTGGCCAGCGAGGCCTTCATTGCCCAGGCCGCTGGCGCAGCACCCAAGCGGGTGATCGTGGTGCCCGGTCGCCTGGTGAACGTGGTGGTCTGACCATGATGAACAAGCGCACGCTGCTCTCCCTTGCCCCTGTGGCCCTGCTGACCGCCTGCGGTTTTCGCCTGCGGGGGGTGCCCGAATTTTCCTTTGCATCGTTGTATGTGGCGGCCCCCCAAGGCTCGCCACTGGCGCGGGAGCTGACGCGCACGCTGGAGGGATCGGGCAGCAAGCTGCAGGTGCTGCGCGACCCGGCCGCGCTGCCAACGGCACAGGCCGTGCTCGATCTGCTGTCGGAGCAGCACGAACGCGCGGTGGTGGGCCTCAACGCCTCGGGGCAGGTGCGTGAACTGGAGCTGCGCCTGCGTGTGCGTTTCAAGCTGCGCACGCCGGCAGGCGATGAGCTGATTCCCGACACCGAGCTGCTCCAGCAGCGCGAGATCAGCTACAACGAAGCCATCGCCCTGGCCAAGGAGGCGGAAGAGGCCCTGCTGTTTCGCAACATGCAGACCGACATCGTGCAGCAGTTGCTGCGCCGTCTGGCGGTGGCCAGGCGCTGAGGCCGCTGCAGCGGCCTGGTCTTCAGGCAGGCACCCGCATCAGCGTGCTTTTTCCAAAGAGCGATTCCACCAGGTCCACGGCCAGCAGCGCGGTCTGGTTGCGCACATCGAGCGCCGGATTGAGTTCCACCACGTCGAGCGAGGCCAGCCGTCCGCTGTCGGCAATCATCTCCATGCACAGCTGCGCTTCGCGGTAGGTGGGGCCACCGGGCACCGTGGTGCCCACGCCGGGCGCAATGTCGGGGTCCAGGAAATCGACATCGAAGCTCACATGCAGGTGCGTTTCGTCGTCCAGCCCCGCCAGCGCCTGCTGCATGGTCTGGCGCATGCCCACTTCGTCGATGAAACGCATGTCGAACACCTCCAGCCCCTGTTCGTGCACAAAGCGCTTTTCGCCCGCGTCCACGCTGCGGATGCCGATCTGCCGAATCTGATCTGCCCGCAATGCCGGCCCCCCGCCGGGCATGCGGGCCAGCCCTGTCAGCTCTTGCGGGCCAAAGCCGCACAGGCAGGCCACCGGCATGCCATGCACATTGCCGCTGGGCGTGAGCGCGCTGGTGTTGAAGTCGGCGTGGGCATCGAGCCACAGCACGCGCAGTTTTTTGCCCGCCTCCACACAATGGCGCGCCACCGCGCTGATGCTGCCCAGGCCCAGGCTGTGGTCGCCGCCCAGCAAGATGGGCAGGTGGCCCTGCTGCAATTGGGCAAACACCGCATCGAACACGCACTGGTTCCACTGCACCACCTCGGGCAGGTGGCGGTAGCCGTGCACAGGCGGCAGCCAGGGGTTGGCTGGGCCGCTCAGGTTGCCCAGGTCGCACACCTGCAGGCCCCGGCTTTCCAGGGCCTGCTGCAGCCCCGCCACGCGCAGCGCCTCGGGGCCCATGGAGGCGCCGCGTGCGCCGGCACCGATGTCGGTGGGCGCGCCAATCAGGCGGACTGAGCGGATGGGTGCAGCGGGGTGGGTGGTGGTGTTCATGCGGTGGGGGTCTGGCAAGGCAAAGGGTGCGGCCGTCGGGCGGTGCGCGCATTCTCTTGCGCCACGGCTGCAACGAAAAGGCGGGCAACGCCGTGATCTTAGTGCGCCAACCGTCTGCGCCCCGCCCATGTGCTCAATCTGAGCAGCACATGGCGCCCGTGAGAGAGGGCTGGTGCAGGAGCCCTCGACAGGCGACAAGCTCCGCGGCCCCCAGGCGCGCTGCCCCGGGGCGATAAACTTTGCCCATGCAAGTCGCCCTGGCCCAACTTTCCCAACATCTTCAACGTGGCCTGTCGGCGCTGTATGTGCTGCACGGCGACGAGCCGCTGCTGCAGCAGGAGGCGGCCGATGCGATTCGCGCCGCGGCCCGCGCCCAGGGCTATACCGAGCGCAGTTCGTACACCGTGGCGGGCGCCCACTTCGACTGGAGCGCGGTGCTGGCCGCAGGCGGCAGTTTGAGCCTGTTTGCCGACAAGCAGATTGTCGAAATCCGCATCCCCTCGGGCAAGCCAGGCAAAGAAGGCAGCGTGGCACTGCAGCAGTTGGCTGAATCGGCGCGGGGCAACGACAGCACGCTCACGCTGGTGATGCTGCCGCGCCTGGATAAAGCCACGCGCACCGGCGCATGGTTTGCGGCGCTCGAATCCTGCGGCACCTCGGTCCAGATCGACCCCATCGAGCGCGGCGCACTGCCGCAGTGGATTGCCCAGCGCCTGGCCGCACAGGGCCAGCGCGTGGCGGCGGGCGAGGAGGGGCAGCGCACCTTGCAGTTTTTTGCCGACCGGGTGGAGGGCAACTTGCTGGCCGCGCACCAGGAGATCCAGAAGCTGGCACTGCTGCACCCGGCGGGCGAACTGACGCTGGCGCAGGTGGAGGCCGCCGTGCTCAACGTGGCGCGTTACGACGTGTTCAAGCTGTCCGAGGCGGTGCTGTCCGGGCAAATGGCACGCGTGCAGCGCATGCTCGACGGCCTGCAGGCCGAGGGCGAAGCAGAGGTGCTGGTGCACTGGGCGCTGTCCGAAGATATTCGGGCGCTCAAGCGGGTGAAAGACGCCATGAATGCGGGGCGCCCGCTGCCCATGGCATTGCGCGAAAACCGCGTGTGGGGGGCCAAGGAGCGACTGTTCGAACGCATCCTGCCCAAGGCCAGCGACGCCGCACTGGCCCAGCTGCTGCAATCGGCCCACACGGTGGATGGCATCGTCAAGGGCCTGAAAGTGCCCGACTGGCCCACCAATGGCTGGCAGGCCCTGCAGCGGCTGGCGCTGCAGTTGGGTCGCGTCTGCGCGGGCCTGCCCCGGCGCGGATAAGGCGCGCCCAGGGGCTGCTTTTGCGCAGCGCGGGCAGATTATTTGTCGTCGAGGACGAAGGTGACCTGCATGTTCACCCGATAACTGACGATGCGGCCGCCCTCGATGGACACCTTCTGTTCCTTGATCCATGCGCCGCGCACGTTGGCGATGGTGTCGCAGGCGCGGGCAATGCCCTGGTTGATGGCATCTTCAAAGCTGGTGGTGCTGGAAGCACTGACTTCAATGACTTTTGCGACGCTCATGGCGGTCTCCGGTAGGTGGGGAAGCGCTCATGCTAGGAGGGGTGCTAGCACGCCGGTGTCGGACAAACGCGCCTGCTGCCGTAGTCGGCGGGTCGGTTTGGCGCTCTCCGTGACAAGGGCAGCAGGGCCCTGGGGATTCGGCAGGGGCGCATCTGCGGCAAAATCGCGCCATGAATGCCCTCAACGTCACCGAATACACCCACACCCTCGGTTTACAGGCAAAAACGGCCTCAGCCCTTATGGCGCGAGCGCCAGCAGCTATTAAAAACAAAGCACTCAAGGCGCTTGCCCGGCTGCTGCGTGAAAGCACGGCCGCCCTGCAGATCGACAACGCCCGCGATCTGGAGCGCGCCCGCGCCGCCGGCCTGGCCGAGCCCATGGTGGATCGCCTGCAGCTCAGCCCCAAGGTGCTGGAAACCTGCGCCCAGGGCTGCGAGCAGCTGGCCGCCATGCCCGACATCATTGGCGAAATCATGGGCATGAAGCAGCAACCCAGCGGTATTCGCGTGGGCCAGATGCGCGTGCCCATCGGCGTGTTCGGCATGATCTACGAGAGCCGGCCCAATGTGACCATCGAGGCCGCCAGCCTCAGCATCAAGAGCGGCAACGCCTGCATCCTGCGCGGCGGCTCCGAGGCGATCGAATCGAACAAGGCACTGGCCAGGCTGGTGCAGCAAGCGCTGGCCGAGGCCGGTCTGCCGCAAGATGCGGTGCAACTGGTGCAGACCACCGACCGCGAGGCCGTGGGCCAGCTCATTGCCATGCCGCAGTATGTGGATGTGATCATTCCGCGCGGCGGCAAGGGCCTCAT
Source organism: Acidovorax sp. JHL-3 (assembly GCF_000526295.1). NCBI lineage: Bacteria > Pseudomonadati > Pseudomonadota > Betaproteobacteria > Burkholderiales > Comamonadaceae > Acidovorax > Acidovorax sp. JHL-3. The sequence continues at coordinate 544,575 of NZ_JAFU01000001.1, read as the reverse complement.
CGAGCGCATCAGCCGCGATGCCAAGGTGCCCGTCATCAAGCACCTGGATGGCAACTGCCATACCTATGTGGACGACCCCTGCGACATCGCCATGGCGGTGAAGGTGGCCGACAACGCCAAGACCAGCAAATACAGCCCCTGCAACGCGAGCGAAGGCCTGCTGGTGGCGCGCGGTGTGGCGGCACAGTTCTTGCCCAGGATTGGCGCGGTGTATGCCGCCAAGGGCGTGGAGATGCGCGGCTGCCCCGAGTCGCTGGCGATTCTGCAATCGGTGGCGGGTGCCAAGCTGGTGCCTGCGACTGAGCAGGATTGGTCCGAGGAATACCTGGCCCCCATCATCAGCGTGAAGGTGGTGGCAGATGTGGACGAGGCCATCGCCCACATCAACCGTTATTCCAGCCACCACACCGACGCCATCCTCACCACCAACCACCTGCACGCCCAGCGCTTTTTGCGCGAGGTGGACTCGGCCAGCGTGATGGTGAACGCCAGCACGCGGTTTGCCGATGGTTTCGAGTTTGGCCTGGGGGCAGAAATCGGCATCAGCACCGACAAGTTCCACGCCCGCGGGCCTGTAGGGCTTGAAGGACTCACCTCGCTCAAGTACGTGGTGCTGGGCGAAGGCGAGGTTCGGGTCTGATTCGCTCCTGTATTCATAGCTGGTAGCGCTTGATAGTATTGCTCTGAAGGCCAATACCACATGAAAATCATCATCCTCGGAGCGGGCCGCGTGGGCCAAAGCGTGGCCGACAGCCTGGTGTCGGAGCGCAACGACATCACCGTCATCGACACTGACGCTGAACGCCTGCGCGATCTGGAGTCGCGGTTCGATTTGCGCGGCGTGGTCGGCAACGGTATCGAGCCGGCCGTTCTGGCCGAGGCGGGCGCGCAAGACACCGACCTGCTGATCGCCTGTGCCGCGCAGGACGAAACCAACCTGGTGTGCTGCAAGGTGGCGCAGCTGATGTTCAACATCCCCAAGCGCATTGCCCGCGTGCGCTCCACCGGGTTTCAGCGCGATGAACGTCTGGTAGGTCCCGAGGGCTTTGCGGTGGACCGCATCATCTGCCCCGAGGAATCCCTCACCCGCTACATCGGCAAGCTCATCGACTACCCCGAGGCCATGCAGGTGCGTGAGTTTGCGGGCGGCCGGGCCTGCCTGGTGTCGGTGCGGGCGCGGGCTGGCGCGCCCATGGTGGGCCACACCGTGGCCGAGATGCGCAACAGCACGCCCGATGTGGCGGTGCGCCTGGTGGCGATTTACCGCCGTTTTCCGGAAGAGCCCGACCGCTTTGTGGCCTGCGCTGGCGAAACCCGCATCGAGCCCGGCGACGAGGTTTTTGTGCTGGCCGCGCGCGAGCACATCGCCCATGTGCTGGCCACCTTGCACCGCCGCGACGCCACACCGGTGCGGCCGGTGCGCCGCATCATGATCGCCGGAGGTGGCCGCGTGGGCCTGCACCTGGCGCTGGAACTGGGCAAGGAGCCGGGGCGCTTTCTTGTGAAGATCATCGAGGACGACAGCGCACGCTGCATCGAGCTGGCCTCGCGCCTGCCGTCGGATGTGCTGGTGCTGCAGGGTGATACCACGGACGAAAACCTGCTCGGGGACGAGAGCATCGACGAGATCGATCTTTTTCTGGCCCTCACCGACGACGACGAGGACAACATCATGTCCTGCCTGCTGGCCAAGCGCCTGGGCGCGCGCCGCGTGCTGGCGCTCATCAACCGCCGCAGCTATGCCGACCTGATGCATGGCACGCAGATCGACATTGCCCTGTCGCCTGCACAGGCCATGCTGGGCGAGTTGCTGGCTTACGTGCGCCAGGGTGACGTGCAGGCCGTGCACAGCCTGCGCCGTGGCGTGGCCGAGGCGCTGGAGATCGTGGTGCGCGGGGACCGTAAAACGTCGCGCGTGGTGGGCCGTAAGGTCAGCGATCTGGCCCTGCCGCGCGATGTGCACATTGGCCTGATCGTGCGGGGCCTGCCCGATTCGCCCGACGTGTCGGCCGATGAGTTGCGCGAGCCGCAGGTGATCATTCCACGCAGCGCCACGGCGCTGGAGAGCGGCGACCATGTGGTGTTTTTCCTGCCGCACAAGCGGCTGGTGCGCGATGTGGAAAAGCTCTTCCGCGTGAGCCCCACCTTCTTCTGACACGAAACCCGCAAGAACACCATGGTGGACATGTTTCCCGTCCTGCGTGTGCTGGGCATCCTCGTCATGATCTTTTCGCTGTCCATGGGGCTGCCGCTGGCGGTATCTCTGTGGACCGGAGACGGGGTGTGGCATGTCTACCCGCTGGCCATGGCAGGCACGCTGGCGGCGGGCGCCTGGCTCTGGTGGCGCCTGCGCCTGTTCCGGCAAGAACTGCAGCCGCGCCATGGCGTGATGCTGGTGTCGCTGGTGTGGATGCTGCTGCCGCTGTTCTCCACCGTGCCATTGATGCTGGCGGCGCACCACATCGGGCGGCCCATGTCGTTCACGCATGCCTACTTTGAGGCCGTGTCGGGCCTTACCACCACGGGCTCCACAGTGCTGGTGGGCCTGGATACGCTGCCTGTCTCGGTGAACGTGTGGCGCACCTTTTTGCAGTGGATGGGTGGCATGGGCATTCTGATTCTGGCGGTGGCCGTGCTGCCACTGCTCGGGGTGGGCGGCAGCCAGCTGTTCAAGGCCGAGGCGGCGGGGCCACTGAAGGACACCAAGCTCACGCCGCGCATGACCGGCACCGCCAAAGGGCTGTGGGGCGTGTATGCCCTGTTTTCCACGTTGTGCGGCGTGGCCTACTGGGTGGCTGGGATGGCGCCGCTTGATGCGCTGATGCACATGTTCTCCACCGTGAGCCTGGGCGGGCTGTCGTCGCATGACCAGAGCTTCGGGTATTTCCAGTCGCCCTTGCTGGAAGCCATCTGCATCGTCTTCATGCTGGTGGCCAGTTGCAACTTTGCACTGTATTTCGTGGCCATTCGCAAGGGCCACTGGCATGGTTTCTGGCACGACCCGGAGCTGCGCGCCACCTTGTTCACCCTGGTGGGTGGGGGGCTGCTGGTGGCCGTGCTGCTGTGGGTGAAGGGCGTGTATGCGCCACTCGATGCCCTGCGCCACGGCATGTTCAACCTGGTGTCGCTGGCCTCCACCACGGGCTATGCCACGGTGGACTACCTGGCCTGGCCGGTGTTTGCGCCGGTGTTCATGCTGCTGCTGTCGGGTGTGGCCACCAGTGCGGGGTCGACGGGCTGCGGCATCAAGATGGTGCGCATGCTGATCTTGCTCAAGCAGGCGCGCCGGGAGATGAACCGCTTGGTGCACCCGCGTGCCGTGCAGCCGGTGCGGCTGGGCGATGCGGTGGTAGACAACCGGGTGATCTTTTCCGTGCTGGCGTTCATGCTGGTGTATGGCGCCACCATCTTCGGGCTGAGCATGGTGTTGCTGCTGACCGATCTGGACCCGGTGACCGCGTTTTCGGCGGTGCTGGCCAGTGTCAACTGCGCCGGGCCTGGCCTGGGTGCGGTGGGCCCCTCCTCCAATTTTGCGGTCCTGACCGATTTTCAGATATGGGTGTGCACGCTGGCCATGCTGCTGGGGCGACTTGAAATCTTGAGCTTCATGGCCTTGCTCACCCCGGCATTCTGGCGACGCTAGCGGGCGGATGGCTGCCCACGCCGCTGCCTTGCGAATCCCGGGCCCGACCCCAAATCCCTACAATCCACCGCAATCGCTTCCAGAGGGCATCTATGGTTCCGCATCTCATCACGGCCCTCACGGGGCCTATCAACGAACTCGAACAGCGCATTCTCGACTCGATGCCCGCCATCGAACGCTGGTTTCGCCTGGAGTGGATGGAGCACACGCCGCCGTTCTACACCTCGGTCGATATTCGCAACGCGGGCTTCAAGCTGGCGCCGGTGGACACCAACCTGTTCCCCGGTGGCTGGAACAATCTCACCAAAGAGATGCTGCCGCTGGCCGTGCAGGCCGCCATGGCCGCCATCGAGAAGATCTGCCCCGAGGCGCGCAACCTGCTGATCATTCCCGAGAACCACACGCGCAACACGTTTTATCTGGCCAACGTGGTGCAGTTGCAGCGCATCTTCAACATGGCGGGTCTGAATGTGCGGGTGGGTTCCATCAGTCCCGAGATCAAAAAATCCACCCTGATCGAGTTGCCCAACGGCGATTCGGTCATGCTCGAACCCGTGATCCGCACCAAGGGGCGGCTGGGGCTCAAGGATTTTGACCCCTGCACCATCCTGCTCAACAACGACCTGTCCGCGGGCGCGCCCGGCATTCTGGAAGACATCCACGAGCAATACCTGCTGCCGCCGCTGCATGCCGGCTGGAGCGTGCGTCGCAAGAGCACGCATTTCAAGAACTATGAAGAGGTGGCCAAGCGCTTCGGCAAGATGCTGGGCATCGACCCTTGGCTGATCAACCCGATGTTCAGCCAGTGTGGCGACGTGGATTTTGCCGAAGACAAGGGCATGGACGCCTTGCAAACTTCAGTGGACGCGCTGCTGGGCAAGGTGCGGCGCAAGTACAAGGAATATGGCATCCACGAAAAGCCCTTCGTGATCGTCAAGGCCAACAACGGCACCTACGGCATGGGCATCATGACCGTGCGCGACGCCAAGGAGCTGGACGCCCTGAACCGCAAGACCAAGAACAAGATGGCCGTCATCAAGGACGGCCAGCCGGTCAGCGATGTGATCATCCAGGAGGGGGTGCTCACGCAGGAGCGCGTGCACGAGGCCGTGGCCGAGCCCGTGGTCTACATGATGGACCGCTATGTGGTGGGCGGCTTTTACCGCATGCATGCCGAGCGCGGCGTGGACGAAAACCTCAATGCCCCCGGTGCCAGCTTTGTGCCGCTGGCGTTCGAGCACAGCACCCACCTGCCCCAGCCAGGCGTGCGCCCTGGCGTGAGTGCGCCGAACCGCTTTTACATGTATGGCGTGGTGGCGCGCCTGGCCATGCTGGCCGCCAGCTACGAGCTGGAAGCCACCAATCCCGACGCAGAGATCTACGACTGACCGGTTTGATTCTCCTGCCACGCCCTGAGCACGGAGGCCAGAGGGTAGTTGCTGCACTGCAACAGGCTCTCTGGCGCAACGGCGCGAACCAGGGGGGGCAGGGGCACAATAGCGTTCCCAAAAGTTACGGAACCCTGTCTTGCCCAGTGCAGCGGGGGGTGTCAGTGCAAAGCTCCAAATCATCGCTCGCAGCGCTCACGCTGGGCGCCATCGGTGTTGTCTATGGCGATATCGGCACCAGCGTGCTGTACGCGGTCAAGGAGGTGTTTGGTTCGGGCCACGTGCCGTTCACGCCAGACAATATCTACGGCATCCTGTCCATTTTCTTCTGGACCCTCACGGTCATCGTCTCCCTCAAATACGTGGTGCTGGTACTGCGCGCCGACAACAATGGCGAGGGCGGGCTCATTGCCATGCTGGCGCTGGCCTCGCAGGCGGTGAAAGACAAGCCCCGGCTGCGCAAGGTGCTGCTGGCGGTGGGCATCTTCGGCACTTCGCTCTTTTATGGCGACGGCGTCATTACCCCGGCCATCTCGGTGCTGTCCGCGGTGGAGGGGCTGGAGGTGGTTTCGCCCCATTTCAAGCAATACGTGATTCCGCTCACGCTCGTAGTGCTGTTTTGCCTGTTTGCCGTGCAAAAGCGGGGCACCAGCGGCATTGGCAAGTTCTTCGGCCCGGTCACGCTCATCTGGTTTTTGACGATTGCCGTGCTGGGCGTTTCGCACATCGTCACCCACCCTGAAATCCTCTGGGCCATGAGCCCGCACCACGCGGTGGGGTTCATGTGGGCCCATCCGGGCATCAGCTTCATCATCCTGGGCGCCGTGGTGCTGTGTGTGACCGGGGCCGAGGCGCTGTATGCCGACCTGGGGCATTTTGGCAAACGCCCCATTCGTCTGGCCTGGTTTGGTGTGGCCATGCCGGCGCTCACGCTCAATTATTTTGGCCAGGGAGCGCTGCTGCTGGCCGAACCCGAGGCGGTGAAGAATCCATTTTTCATGATGGCACCCGATTGGGCCCTGGTGCCGCTGGTGGTCATGGCGACGCTGGCCACGGTCATTGCGTCGCAGGCGCTCATCACGGGCGCCTTCAGCGTCACCAAGCAGGTCATCCAGCTCGGTTATCTGCCGCGCCTGAACATCCTGCACACCAGCGTGCGGGACACGGGGCAGATCTACATTCCGCTGGTCAACTGGGGGCTGTTCGTGGCCATTGTGCTGGCGGTGGTGATGTTCCGCTCGTCCAGCAACCTGGCTGCGGCCTATGGCATCGCCGTCACGCTGGACATGCTGATCACCACCATCTTGACGTTCTTTGTCATCCGCTTTGGCTGGGGCTATCCGCTGGCGCTGTGTGTTGCGGCCACTGGCTTTTTCTTTGTGGTGGACCTGGCTTTCTTCGCATCCAATCTGCTCAAGTTGTTCCAGGGTGGCTGGTTCCCGCTCATGATTGGCGGGGGCGTGTTCATGCTGATGATGACCTGGAAGCAAGGGCGCAGCCTGCTCAATGACAAGCTGCGGGCCGATGCCATCGACCTCAAGGATTTCCTGGAGTCGGTGTTCTTGAGCCCGCCCATGCGCGTGGATGGTACGGCCGTGTTTCTGACGGCCGAGCCGGGAGCCGTGCCCAACGCACTGCTGCACAACCTGAAGCACAACAAGGTACTGCACCGCCAGAACCTGTTCGTCACCGTCCGCAACCATGAGGTGCCCTGGATCGGACGGGACAAGCGCCTGCAGGTGGAGCCCCTGGGCCACGATTGCTGGCAGGTGGTGGTGCAATACGGCTTCAAGGACGATCCCGACATCCCCAGTGCCTTGCACCAGTTGCGGGTGCAGGGCTGTGATGTGGAACCCATGACCACCAGTTACTTCCTTTCGCGGGACACCATCATCCCCACCATCGGCAGCGGCATGGCGCCCTGGCGCGAAAAGCTGTTTGCCCAGATGCACCACAACGCCAGTGGCGCCGCCGATTTCCTGCACCTGCCCAGCAACGCCGTGGTCGAGCTGGGTTCCAAGATCGAAATTTAATCTGTTTATAGTGTTTTAGGCCTCTAGCCCTTATGGATTAAGCGCTATAAGCTATTAAAATTATAGTAAATTGGCTCGCGCAGGGGGCGTGTCAGGCAGACAGGCCTGGCCGGATGCGGTGCCAGAATGCCCCACATGCAATTCTTCAAAGACTTGAGCCTGTCGGCCTTTACGGCCGGCTTTGTCGCGGTGCTGGTGGGCTTCACGAGTTCCGTGGCCATTGTTTTCCAGGCGGCGCAAGCCTTTCAGGCCACACCGGCGCAAATCACCTCTTGGATGTGGGCTCTCGGGCTGGGCATGGGGCTGTGTTCCCTGGTGCCATCGTTGTTACTGCGCAAGCCGGTGATGGTGGCCTGGTCCACACCGGGGGCCGCCGTGCTGGCGAGCGCCGGGCTGTCCGGGGGCTTTAGCATGGCCGAGGCCGTGGGCGCCTTCATGGTGTGCGCTGTGCTGATCACGCTGGCGGGCGTCACGCGCTGGTTCGAGCGGGTCATGAACCGCATTCCCACGGAGATTGCCGCTGCGCTGCTGGCGGGGGTGCTGGCGCGCTTTGGCATGCAGGCCTTCGCAGCGGCACAAACTGCGCTGCCCCTGGTCTTGCTGATGCTGGGGGCTTATCTGGTGGCACGCCGATTGATCCCGCGCTATGCCGTGGTCATCACGCTCGCTCTGGCGATTGCATTTGTCGCGCTGCGTGGTGAGATGTCCTGGTCGGCCATCCGTTTCGAGCTGGCCATGCCGGTGTTTACGGCACCGCAGTTCACCCTGTCTGCCGCCATCAGCCTGGCGCTTCCCCTGTTCGTCGTCACCATGGCGTCGCAAAACCTGCCGGGCGTGGCGGTGATTCGCGCCACGGGATATGACCTGCCGATCTCCCGTCTCATCACCATGACCGGACTCGCAACCCTGGTGCTCGCCCCATTTGGTGGCTATGCGCTGAATTTCAGCGCCATCACCGCCGCCATCTGCATGGGCCCGGAAGCCCACCCGGACCGCGACAAACGCTACACGGCGGCGGTGTCCTGCGGCTTGCTGTATGTGGTGATCGGTATTTTTGGCGCGGTCGTCACCGGGCTGCTGACGGCATTTCCCAAAGAGCTGGTGGTGGCCATTGCGGGCCTTGCGCTGCTGGGCACCATCGGCAGTGGCCTGGCCGCTGCGTTGCGCGACGAGCCGCACCGCGAGGCGGCACTGATCACTTTCCTGGTCACCCTGAGCGGCGTGGTGGTGGCGGGGGTGGGATCTGCCTTCTGGGGCGTGGTCGCCGGCAGCCTTGCGCTATTTGTGCAACAGTACAGGCGTTCCCACGTCGGCAGTGTCTGACTTGGGTCCGATGCATCGAATACGGCAATGCCCCCCAAGGCGGCCACCTGTTCGCCCTGTCGACCTACTCGGCACGGCCCTTTTTCCTGAGAAACCATGAAACTACTGTTCATCACCGATCCGCTGGAAAGCTTCAAGATCTACAAAGACACCACCTTTGCCATGATGCGCGAAGCACAGCGGCGAGGCCACACAGTGGCGGTCTGCCTGCCGCAGGATCTGGTCTGGCAGCGCGGCAGCCAGGTGAGTGCACGGGTGCAGGACATTGTCCTCACGGGTGATTCCACCAACTGGTTTCAGGCGCAGCCCCTGCGCAGTGCAGCGCTCACGGCGTTCGATGCCGTGCTGATGCGCAAAGACCCGCCCTTCGACAGCGAGTATTTCTATGCCACCCACCTGCTTGAACAGGCCGAGCGGGAGGGTGCCCGCGTCTTCAACAAGCCGCGCGCCCTGCGCGATCACCCGGAAAAGCTGGCGATCATGGAATTTCCGCAGTTCATCGGTCCCACGCTGGTGACGCGTGATCCGCACGACATCCAGCGTTTCCATGCCGAACACGGGGACATCATCCTCAAACCGCTCGATGGCATGGGCGGCATGGGCATTTTCCGGGTTGGCCCAGACGGCCTCAATCTCGGCAGCATCACGGAGACCCTCAATCGTCATGGGGCCCAAAGCGTGATGGTTCAGAAATTCCTTCCCGAGATCACAGAGGGCGACAAGCGCGTCCTCGTCATCGGCGGCAAGCCCGTGCCTTTCTGTCTGGCGCGAATCCCACAAGGCAGTGAAGTCCGGGGCAATCTTGCGGCCGGGGGCAAGGGGGTGGCGCGCGCGCTGTCTGCGCGCGACTGGGAGATCGCCGAAGCGCTGGGCCCCGTCTTGCACAGCCGTGGGTTGCTGCTGGCAGGGGTGGACGTCATCGGAGATTGCGTTACCGAGATCAATGTCACCAGCCCCACCTGTTTCCAGGAGATCTATGACCAGACCGGCTGCAACGTGGCCTTCCTGTTCGTGGACGCACTGGAGGAGGCGGTGGCATCGCGCGCTTGAAGTTCTGTACAACCCGTCTTGAATGCCATCAAATTTCCATGCTATAGTTGCAGGCTTCGCTGTTCAGAGGTGTCCCTGTTGGGAAGATCTGGGTGGTGGAGATGAAGGTTTGCAAAAAGGTGTGATTTTGGGTTTGAT
>NZ_JAFU01000001.1:0-532500 GCF_000526295.1 Acidovorax sp. JHL-3 | reverse complement strand
TCTTGAAAGAGATGTCAAAGTTATAGGGTCAAGTGAATAAGAGCATGTGGTGGATGCCTTGGCGATTACAGGCGACGAAAGACGTGATAGCCTGCGATAAGCTTCGGGGAGCTGGCAAATAAGCTTTGATCCGGAGATTTCTGAATGGGGAAACCCACCTCGCAAGAGGTATCGCATGATGAATACATAGTCATGCGAGGCGAACCGGGTGAACTGAAACATCTCAGTAGCTCGAGGAAAAGACATCAACCGAGATTCCGAAAGTAGTGGCGAGCGAAATCGGAAGAGCCTTCTATTGATAGCACGACTGTTAGCAAAACGGAATGGAAAGTCCGGCCATAGCAGGTGATAGCCCTGTATGCGAAAACAGACGTGTGGTACTAAGGTAGAGACAAGTAGGGCGGGACACGAGAAATCCTGTCTGAATATGGGGGGACCATCCTCCAAGGCTAAATACTCGTAATCGACCGATAGTGAACCAGTACCGTGAGGGAAAGGCGAAAAGAACCCCGGGAGGGGAGTGAAATAGATCCTGAAACCGCATGCTTACAAAAAGTAGGAGCCCTTAGGGGTGACTGCGTACCTTTTGTATAATGGGTCAGCGACTTACATTCAGTGGCAAGGTTAACCGAATAGGGAAGCCGTAGAGAAATCGAGTCCGAATAGGGCGAATCAGTCGCTGGGTGTAGACCCGAAACCAAGTGATCTATCCATGGCCAGGATGAAGGTGCCGTAACAGGTACTGGAGGTCCGAACCCACTAGTGTTGCAAAACTAGGGGATGAGCTGTGGATAGGGGTGAAAGGCTAAACAAACTTGGAAATAGCTGGTTCTCTCCGAAAACTATTTAGGTAGTGCCTCAAGTATTACCGTCGGGGGTAGAGCACTGTTTAGGCTAGGGGGTCATGGCGACTTACCAAACCTATGCAAACTCCGAATACCGACGAGTACAGCTTGGGAGACAGAGCACCGGGTGCTAACGTCCGGACTCAAGAGGGAAACAACCCAGACCGCCAGCTAAGGTCCCTAAAATTGGCTAAGTGGGAAACGAAGTGGGAAGGCTAAAACAGTCAGGATGTTGGCTTAGAAGCAGCCATCATTTAAAGAAAGCGTAATAGCTCACTGATCGAGTCGTCCTGCGCGGAAGATGTAACGGGGCTAAGCCAGTTACCGAAGCTGCGGATGTGCAATTTATTGCACGTGGTAGGAGAGCGTTCTGTAGGCCTGTGAAGGTGTCTGGTAACGGATGCTGGAGGTATCAGAAGTGCGAATGCTGACATGAGTAGCGTTAAAGGGGGTGAAAAGCCCCTCGCCGTAAGCGCAAGGTTTTCTACGCAACGTTCATCGGCGTAGAGTGAGTCGGCCCCTAAGGCGAGGCAGAGATGCGTAGCTGATGGGAAACAGGTCAATATTCCTGTACCGATGTGTAGTGCGATGTGGGGACGGAGAAGGTTAGCTCAGCCAACTGTTGGATATGTTGGTTCAAGCCTGTAGTCGTGCCCGGTAGGCAAATCCGCCGGGCTTAGATGAGGGGTGATAACGAGGCTGCTTGCAGCCGAAGTGAGTGATACCCTGCTTCCAGGAAAAGCCACTAAGCTTCAGCTACACACGACCGTACCGCAAACCGACACTGGTGCGCGAGATGAGTATTCTAAGGCGCTTGAGAGAACTCAGGAGAAGGAACTCGGCAAATTGATACCGTAACTTCGGGAGAAGGTATGCCCCAAGTAGGTGAACCTGTACAAGGCGAGCCCAAAGGGGTTGCAAAAAATCGGTGGCTGCGACTGTTTAATAAAAACACAGCACTCTGCAAACACGAAAGTGGACGTATAGGGTGTGACGCCTGCCCGGTGCTGGAAGATTAAATGATGGGGTGCAAGCTCTTGACTGAAGTCCCAGTAAACGGCGGCCGTAACTATAACGGTCCTAAGGTAGCGAAATTCCTTGTCGGGTAAGTTCCGACCTGCACGAATGGCGTAACGATGGCCACACTGTCTCCTCCTGAGACTCAGCGAAGTTGAAATGTTTGTGATGATGCAATCTCCCCGCGGAAAGACGGAAAGACCCCATGAACCTTTACTGTAGCTTTGTATTGGACTTTGAACAGATCTGTGTAGGATAGGTGGGAGGCTTTGAAGTGAGGTCGCTAGATCTCATGGAGCCAACGTTGAAATACCACCCTGGTGTGTTTGAGGTTCTAACCTAGGTCCATTATCTGGATCGGGGACAGTGCATGGTAGGCAGTTTGACTGGGGCGGTCTCCTCCCAAAGCGTAACGGAGGAGTTCGAAGGTACGCTAGTTACGGTCGGACATCGTGACGATAGTGCAATGGCATAAGCGTGCTTAACTGCGAGACTGACAAGTCGAGCAGATGCGAAAGCAGGACATAGTGATCCGGTGGTTCTGTATGGAAGGGCCATCGCTCAACGGATAAAAGGTACTCTGGGGATAACAGGCTGATACCGCCCAAGAGTTCATATCGACGGCGGTGTTTGGCACCTCGATGTCGGCTCATCTCATCCTGGGGCTGTAGCCGGTCCCAAGGGTATGGCTGTTCGCCATTTAAAGAGGTACGTGAGCTGGGTTTAAAACGTCGTGAGACAGTTTGGTCCCTATCTTCCGTGGGCGCTGCAGATTTGAGGAAGCCTGCTCCTAGTACGAGAGGACCGGAGTGGACACACCTCTGGTGTATCGGTTGTCACGCCAGTGGCATTGCCGAGTAGCTAAGTGTGGAAGAGATAACCGCTGAAAGCATCTAAGCGGGAAACTCGTTTCAAGATGAGATCTGCCGGGGCCTTGAGCCCCCTAAAGAGTCGTTCAAGACCAGGACGTTGATAGGTCAGGTGTGGAAGCGCAGTAATGCGTTAAGCTAACTGATACTAATTGCTCGTGCGGCTTGACCCTATAACTTTGACAGCCTGTCTTCACATCCCCCAAAGATGTGTCAGACATTCTCTTCAAAGATTGTTATGCCAAGTTGACGCATTCAAAAAAACACACAATCTGATTCCAAACTCTATGAATTCGCCGAGCTGTTCCAGTAACAGCTCAGCACTCAGTTATGCCTGATGACCATAGCAAGTTGGTACCACTCCTTCCCATCCCGAACAGGACAGTGAAACGACTTTGCGCCGATGATAGTGCGGGTTCCCGTGTGAAAGTAGGTCATCGTCAGGCTCTTACAGCCCAGCAACGCCCCCCTCTGTGATCAGAAGGGGGCGTTTCTGCTTTGGAATTGCCAAAACACTGCACACCAAACTCAATGCCTGCCAAGCCAGCCGGCAAACGTTGCATCCGGTGAGTCTGCTTTGCACCTTATCGGCCAAGACAGCCCAGAGCTCGACTGCGGGGGCTTAAGGTCGCCAGGGCGCCAAGCCGTCCAGAATTCAGGGCAACAGAATTCGGGGCAAGTGAAGGGACAGAGCAGAGGGGGCTTGGCGGCAAGGTTGCCCGCACGCATATGCTCGGGCCGTGGCCCTGTATGCGCGCAGCCAGAAGGCGCTAGGTAGCCTGCCCCATGTCTGCCTCGGTGCCGTGCACAAATACCTTCAGCTCACCCGCTCCGAACGCTTTCCAGCCCTCGTTGGTCGTCAGTGGATCTGTTGCCACCAATTGCACCCTGTCTGAGGGGGTGGTGAGTGGCGCAAAATCAATGCAGAGGTCTTCATCGGACAGTTGGGCTACAGCAAAAGGATGCCGGCGTTCGAGGTGATAAAGGTGGGTTGAAGCGTGGGCCCACAGTGCTTCCCCATTGGACAGTAAGAAATTGAACGTTCCATGCTTTGCAATGTGTGGAGCAAGTTCGCGCAGCGTGTGTGTGAGTTCTTCAATGCTGGGCATTCCGGCATGCGATTTTGCAAGTTCTTGCAGGAGCCAACAAAATGCGTGCTCGCTGTCAGTAGTGCCTACCGGGTGAAAATGCGCATGCAATCTGGGGCGAAATTCTTTCAGATCGCCGTTGTGTGCAAAAACCCAGTAGCGTCCCCAAAGTTCGCGCACGAAAGGGTGGCAGTTTTGCAGGCTCACAGGGCCTTGCGTGGCCTTGCGGATATGGGCAATCACATTAAAGCTCTTGATGGGATAGCCCCGGATCAGCTCGGCAATCGGCGAGTTCGCCGCGGGTTGATGGTCCACGAAGTGGCGCAAACCGCGGTCTTCAAAGAAAGCGATGCCCCATCCATCGGCGTGATCGGCGGTGTTGCCGCCCCGTTGGGCAAACCCCCGAAAGCTGAACGTAATGTCCGTGGGGGTATTGCTGTTCATACCAAGCAGCTGGCACATAAATAAATCCGTTGGTGTGGAGACTGAAGAAATTGGCGCTACGGTGCGTCGGTCTGTGCAGGTGCACCCCGCAACTGCCAGGCAGCAATGAGGGCGAGCAGGCAGAGCCCTGCCAGCATCAGAAAGGTTTCGCCAAATGCTGCGATGCGTGCGGCGCTGGTGGCGGCGGTCGCCAAGGAATCGCCATGCACGCCCAAACGCCATTCCAGCACGATTCCGCAAAGGCTCACGCCCGCAGCGCCCCCCAGCATGCGCACAAAGCCAATGACACTGGATCCCTGGGATATGAGTGTTTTGTCCAGGGGGCGCATGGCGCCCAGGTTGAGTGAAGGCAGGATAAAGCCCAGGCCGATACGGCCCAGCACGGCAAACAGCACCAGCATCCAAAGTGCCGACTGCAGGCCCACCAGCATCATCAGTGCAAACGAAGCGCCCAGCAGCGCCAGGCCTGTGCTGACCAGCCAGTGGGTGGGAACCCGGTCAGCCAGTCGGCCGACCAAAGGAATGGTCATCGCAAGCACGATCCCGGAAGGCAGCATGATGGTGCCTACGTGGGAGGCCGACAGCTGCAACCCCAGTTGCATGAAGACTGGCAGCAGATAGGTGGAACCGAACAGTGCGGTGCCGTAGATGAAGGCCACCACGCTGCCCATGGCGAATTGTCGGTAGCTAAAGACGCGCAGGTCCATGAGCGGCTGGAGGCCGCGCCTTGATACGCGACGCTGCCACCAAAGAAACAGCACAAAAAACAGAATTGCGCCACTCATCAAAAGGGCGGCCTGGGCGTAGGGCCCGCTGTGCATTGCCACCAGGCCGTTCAGCAGGCACAGCGTACCCAGCGTGCCCAGCATCAAGCCGCGCCAGTCCAGTGGCTCACCCCGGCGATCCGCAGGCACGCCACCGGGTGCGGTAGTGGGTACGAACTTATAGGCCAGGGCAATCGATGCAAGGCAAAACGGCACGACCATGAAGAAGATGGATCGCCAGCCAAACCAGTCGACCAGCAGCCCGCCCACGCTGGGTCCGATAGCGGGAGCCAGCACCACCCCCATCCCGAAAATGCCGCTGGCGCGTCCCTGTTCGTGGGGTTTGAACGCATACAAAATGATCACGGCGGGAATGGGCTGCACCACCCCGGCCGCCAGACCCTCGGCGACACGTGCGGCCAGCACCAGACCGAAATGCCCGGAGAGCCCACCCGCGATGCCCCCTGCCAGCAGCAGAACCATGGCACCCACATAGGTGGCGCGGTAGCCATAGCGTGAGAGCAGCCACGGCGTGGTCAGCATTGACACGGTGGTAGCCACCATGAAGCCCGACGTGACCCACTGGGCACGTTCCTGGCCGAGCATGAAGTAATGGCTCATGTCCGGGATCGCCACGTTGACGATCGTGGACGACATGATGGACGCCATGGTGCCCACCATGACGGAAAGCAGCAGCAGCCAGCGGTAACGTTCGCCGTAGCGCTCGCGCAGCACGGCGATCGAGCCGGGCGGCTGTGTCATGGTGCCGCGCTCAGGAACGTTCGGTCCAGAGCTTGCCGCCGGTGGCCCAGTTTTCGCGCTTCACATCGGCGATGAGGATGTCCACCATCTCGGGCGTACCTCCTAGCACCTCGACCGACACGCGGGTGATTTCTTCGACAAGTTTTTTCTTCTGTTCGACCGTGCGGCCTTCAATCATTTCGACGCGGTAGGTCGGCATGGGGGGACTCCTGGGCAAAAATCAATCATAAATGCGCGGTCTGCGGCCCGGGCGTGGTTATGTCGGCGGGGTCGGGGGTGCGGGCGCACACCGGGCAGATGCAGCGCTGGCCGCGCTCCTGCTCTGGCAGACGGCTCAGTGCCGCCCTGGACACCGTAACCTGCAGGCACCAGCATTCCTGCGGGTCGGCACCCGAGGCCATGGCGCATTCGTTGGGCTGGCCGCAGGCGGGGCAGGCGTTCGGGGGGGAAGAGGGCGAGGGGTTCATGAAAAGAGGGGCAGCGCGAACTTGGAGTGTAGGCCAAGGCCCGACGCAACGGTACCCGAAGCTGCTGTTGAATTTTAGATAAAAGCAGGCTACAAGGCTTATAAATAAAGCGCAAGCAGCTATTTAATCAATAGCAGATGATGAAGCACCCCTCATCCCCCCAGCGGCAGCAGTGCGCCGACCGCGCGGGTCGGTGGCGATCGAAATAGGCACCCCCTGCGGGGGGTGGAATACCGCTGCAAACGCCTGACTGCAGCCTTTCGTGCAGGGAATTCCCCAGCGGTTGGACTGTTTTTTGTGCCCGAAGTCCGGCGCACCGACTGTACATTCACCGGTCACGCCGTTGATGTGCGCCCTGTCCGCCCTCCCGCCTCCACCAGCTGGACCGTCGCAGTCGCCCGGCAACGCAGAGGCGCAAAGATCACCAGACAGTCAACCCGCCTGCGCACGATGGTGAGCACCGCTTGCCGCAGCGATGAGAGCGCTGCGCACCATCGCACCCGGCGGCAAAGCCGGGGGTAAAGACAACCAAAGGGAGAGCCGTGCTGTTACTCATCGTTTTGCTTCCGCTGCTGCTGGGCACCGCCGCCACGTTCTGGCTGGGTTCGCGCTCGCGCTGGCTCACGGCGCTGGCGGCGGGGGCCGTCACAGCGGCCAGTCTGGGCCTGTTGTTGAACCACGCGCCAGCGGTGATGGCGGGCGAGGTCATCGTGAACGCCTGGGACTGGGTGCCCGAGATCGGGCTGAACCTCACCTTCCGGCTGGACGGCCTGTCGATGATGTTTGCCGGGCTGATCCTGTTCATCGGGCTGATGATCGTCATCTATGCGCACTACTACCTGAGCGCCAAGGATTCGGCGGGCAAGTTCTACAGCGAGATGATGCTGTTCATGGCCGCCATGCTGGGCGTGGTGCTGTCAGACAACCTGTTGCTGCTGGTGGTGTTCTGGGAGCTGACCAGCCTGTCTTCGTTCCTGCTGGTGGGCTACTGGAGCCACCGGGCCGACGCGCGTGCCGGTGCCCGCCAGGCACTGGCCGTGACCGGCGGCGGCGGCCTGGCCATGCTTGGGGGCTTTGTACTGCTGGGCCAGATTGCAGGCACCTATGAACTGAGCGCCATGCTGGGCAACGTGGCCGCCATCCAGGCCGACCCGATGTTTGTGCCCGCGCTGCTGCTGATCCTGATCGGCGCCTTCACCAAGAGCGCGCAGTTTCCGTTCCATTTCTGGCTGCCCGACGCCATGGCCGCACCCACGCCAGTGTCGGCCTACCTGCACTCGGCCACCATGGTGAAGGCCGGCGTTTTTCTGCTCATGCGCATGTACCCGGTGCTGGCGGGCTCGGGCTGGTTCGAGGCGATCGTGACCACTGTGGGCCTGATCACGGTGCTGTTTGCGGCCTTCATCGCCATCTTCAAGCACGACCTCAAGGGGCTGCTGGCGTACTCCACCGTGAGCCACCTGGGCCTCATCACCTTTCTGGTGGGGCTGGGCTCGCCGCTGGCGGCCGTGGCGGCGGTGTTCCACGTGTTGAATCACGCCACGTTCAAGGCCTCGCTGTTCATGATCGCCGGGATCGTGGACCACGAAACCCACAGCCGCGACATGCGCAAGCTGGGCGGCCTGTGGGCGCTGATGCCCTGGACGGCCACCCTGTCCATGGTGGCGGCGGCGTCCATGGCCGGTGTGCCGCTGACCAACGGATTCTTGTCCAAAGAAATGTTCTTCACCGAAGCGGTGGCGGGCACCACCGGCGTGTGGGCCTGGCTGGTGCCTGCGGCGGTGACGCTTGCCGGCATTTGCAGCGTGGCGTATTCGCTGCGCTTTGTGCACGACACGTATTTCAACGGGCCGCTTGGCGATGTGCCCAACACCCACCCGCACGAGCCCCCGCTGGGCATGAAGCTGCCCGCCATGCTGCTGGTGACAATGTGCATCGCGGTCGGCCTGCTGCCCGCCATCACCTTCGGCCCGCTGGTGGACGTGGCGGCCACGGCCCTGGCGGGCAAGCCACTGCCCGAATACCACCTGGCCCTCTGGCACGGTTTCAACCTGCCGCTGCTCATGAGCGCTGTGGCCCTGGTGGCGGGCGTGGGGCTGTACCTGCTGCTGGCGGCGCACAAGCGGCTGCACCGCATCGAGTCCGAGGCCTGGTTTGGCCCGGCCACCGGGCGCCAGATTTTTGACGCTCTGATCGACGGCCTGTTTGGCCTGGCGGGGCGCATCTCGGCGCGGCTGGAAAGCGGCTCGCTGCAGCATTACCTGGCCTGGACGCTGGGCGCCGCCATTGCCGTGGTGGCCGTGACCGTGCTGGGCGGTGGCAGCCCTATGGGCACCGGGCCGCGTGAGCTGTTGCCGGCTTCGCCGCTGGCCATTGCCATCTGGCTGCTGCTGGGGGCCACCACGGTGGCGCTGGTGGCGACGCACCACCAGCGGTTCCAGTCGGTGGTGCTGGTGGGCGTGGTGGGGCTTGTCACGTCGCTGACCTTTGTCAGCCTGTCTGCACCCGACCTGGCGCTGACCCAGTTGTCGGTGGAGGTGGTGTCCACCGTGCTGCTGCTCATGGGCCTGGCCTTGCTGCCCCAGCACTCGCCGCGCGAGTCCGGCCGCCTGCGCCGCATGCGCGACGGCGCACTGGCGCTGGCCGGGGGGGCGGGCATGTCGTGGCTGGCCTGGGTGCTGCTCACCCGCGACCACGACTCCATCTCCTGGTATTTCCTGGACAAATCCATGCCAGCGGGCGGGGGCACCAACGTGGTCAACGTGATCCTGGTGGACTTCCGGGGCTACGACACCTTTGGTGAGATCACCGTGCTGGGCATTGCCGCCATTGGTGTGCTGGCGCTCATGGAAGGCATGCGCACGCGCCGCCCCACGGCCGACACCGAGGGCCGCAACTGGACCTTTGCCGAGCAACCCCTGCTGCTGCGCGTGGCGGCGGCGGTGGTGCTGCCGGTGGCGCTGGTGTTCACGCTCTACATCTTCATGCGCGGCCACAACCTGCCGGGCGGCGGCTTCATTGCCGGCCTGATCACGGCCGTGGCGCTGGTGCTGCAGTTCATGTCGATGGGACAGGTCAAGGCCGAATTGCTGCTGCGCGGCCAGGGCGGGCGCCGCTTCGTGAAATGGATTGGTGCCGGTCTGGGCATTGCCGGACTCACCGGCGTGGGCGCATTCGTGTTCGGCCGCCCCTTCCTGACCAGCGCCCATGGCCACCCCCATGTGTCCCTGCTGGGCGAGTTGCCGCTGGCTTCGGCTGCGCTGTTTGACCTGGGCGTCTACCTTGTGGTGGTGGGCGCCACGCTGCTGACCATCTCGGTGCTGGGCACCGTGAGCCGCGAGAGCCCGCAACCCGCCGCCCCGCGGCCACCGGAGCCTGCCGCATGAACGCCGCAAGCCCCCGTCACCCCTCGCCCGCCGTGCGACACACCAAGGAACCCACATGAGCATGGAATTTTTGCTGGCCACCGGCATCGGCTTTGTCACTGCCTGCGCCATTTACCTGATGCTGCGCGGGCGCACCTTTCCCGTGGTGCTGGGCCTGTCGCTGCTGGGCTATGCGGTGAACGTTTTCATTTTTGCCATGGGACGCCTGTGGTCCAACGCCCAGCCCATCCTGGTGGGTGATGGCCCCGTGGCCGACCCCTTGCCACAGGCGCTGGTGCTCACCGCCATCGTGATCGGCTTTGCCACCACCGGCTTTGTGATCGAACTGGCGCTGCGCAGCCGCCATGAGAGCGGCAGCGACCACGTGGACGGGCACGAGCCCGGCCACGCCCCGGGTTACCGCAGCGCCGCCCAGGCACCTGCGGGCAAGAGTGGAGGGCAGGCCTGATGTGGGATGTGATCTCTGCTTTCTGGCTGCAGCACGCCCCGGTGCTGTCGGTATTGCTGCCGGTGTTCACGGCCGTGGGCCTGTTGCTGATCGGTGATTCGGCCAGTTCAGGCAGCACCGGGGCGGACGGCCGCCAGCGCTGGGGCGCACGGCTGTCCATGGCGTCGGTGTTGCTGGGCCTGTTCATGGCCGTTCAGCTGGTGCGCCACGCCAGCGGCGGCGAGCTGCTGGTGTACCAGCTGGGTGAATGGCCCGCGCCGTTTGGCA
The DNA here is from genome assembly GCF_000526295.1 of Acidovorax sp. JHL-3. Taxonomy (NCBI): domain Bacteria; kingdom Pseudomonadati; phylum Pseudomonadota; class Betaproteobacteria; order Burkholderiales; family Comamonadaceae; genus Acidovorax; species Acidovorax sp. JHL-3. The sequence continues at coordinate 522,143 of NZ_JAFU01000001.1, read as the reverse complement.
TCGTGCTGGTGCTCGACCGCCTGTCGGCCCTCATGGTGCTGCTGACCTACCTGGTGGCGGTGCCGGTGCTCTGGTATGCCACCGGTGGCTGGGACACACGGGGCCGCCACTTTCATGCCCTGTTCCAGTTCCAGCTGATGGGCCTGTGCGGCGCCTTCCTGACCGGCGACCTGTTCAACCTGTTCGTGTTCTTCGAGGTGCTGCTGATCGCCTCGTACGTGCTGCTGGTGCACGGCCAGGGCCGCGAGCGGTTTCGCATGGGCGTGCACTATGTGGTGCTCAACCTCGCGGCCTCGGGGCTGTTCCTGATCGGGCTGGCGCTGGTGTACGCCGTCACCGGCACACTCAACATGACCGACGTGGCCCTGCGCGTGGGCCAGCTCACGGGCGACAGCGCCGTGCTGGCGCGGGCAGCGGCGCTGGTGCTGCTGGTGGTGTTTGGCCTGAAGGCGGCGCTGGTGCCGCTGTACTTCTGGCTGCCGGGCACCTACGCGTCGGCCAGTGCGCCGGTGGCCGCGCTGTTTGCCATCATGACCAAGGTGGGCGTGTACAGCATCATCCGCGTGCACTGGGGCATTTTTGGCGCCGAGGCCGGTGAGGCCGCCTTTGCGGCCCAGGCCTGGCTGCTGCCGCTGGCCCTGACCACCAGCGTGCTCGGCGTGCTGGGTGCGCTGGCCGCGCACAGCATGGGCCGGCTGGTGGCCTACCTCACCGTCTCGTCGGTGGGCACCATTCTGGCGGGCGTGGGGCTGTACTCCCCTGAAACCCTGTCTGCTTCGCTGTACTACACGCTGCACAGCACGGTGGTGATTGCGGGCCTGTTCCTGCTGGTCGAGCTGATGGCCGCCCAGCGCGGCGACGCGCTGGACAAGCTGCGGCCTGCTGCGGCGGTGCGCGAGCCGGTGCTGCTGGGGCTGATGATGATTTTTGGCGCGGCCTCGGCCGCCGGGCTGCCGCCGTTGCCGGGCTTTCTGGGCAAGCTGATGATTCTGGAGAGCTCGTCGGGCCTGCCCGCGCAGGCCTTGGTCTGGGCGGTGGTGCTCAGCGTGGGCTTCTTCACCATCGTGGGCCTGGCACGCGCCGGGGTCATCGTGTTCTGGCATATCCAGCCCGGCGAAGGCCGGGGCGAGCCCAGCTCGGGCTCCAGCGTCAAGTTGTTATCGGCCGTGTGGTCCTTCATGGCGCTGACGCTGGCCATGGCGGTGCTGGCATCCCCCGTGAAGCGCTACACCGACGCCACCGCTCGGCAGCTGGCCGACCAGGCCGCCTACGCCCGCGCCGTGCTGGGCGTGACCGGCGCCCCCACCACCCGGCCCTACGACGGCCAACGCACACCGGCCGCGGCCCCCACCGAGGAGACCCGATGAACCCCAACACCTCGCCCCCCGCCAATCCGGCGCGCAAGCCGGGCTGGCTCAGCCATCCGCTGCTGTCCCTGCTGCTGGGCGCCAGCTGGCTCGCGCTGTCGCACAGCCTGGAGCCCGTGCACCTGCTGTCGGCGCTGCTGATTGCCCTGATCGTGCCGCGCCTGCTGCACCCGTTTCTGGGCGAACACGCCCGGATCGACTGGCTGGCCGCCGTGCGGCTGACCTTGGTGGTGCTCAAGGACATCGTGGTGGCCAACATCACGGTGGCCCGGCTGGTGCTGGGCCCGCTGCCGCGCATGCAGCCCGCCTGGCTGCCCGTGCCGCTGGCCTGTGACCACCCGCGCGTGAATGCCTTGTTCGCCACCATCATCACCACCACGCCCGGCACGGTGTCGTGCGTGGTGGACGAGCAGCGCCACGAAATTCTGGTGCATGCCCTGACCTGCGACGACGCGCAGGCCATGATCGACGACATGAAGACGCGCTACGAGGCGCCTTTGCTCCAGATTTTTCGCCAGCAGCCGCGCGCCGCAGCGCCCGGCGCTGGCGCCACCACCGGGAGGGCCGCATGAACGTTCTGGACATGGCATTGAACCTGGGCGTGGCTGCCGTGACGGTGGCCGTGGTGCTGTGTGCCTGGCGCCTGCTGCGCGGGCCTGAAATGACCGACCGCCTGCTGGCACTGGACACGCTCTACATGAATGCCGTGGCGCTGATCGTGCTGCTGGGCATCCGCTGGAACACCGCGCTGCTGTTTGAGGCCGCCCTGCTGGTGGCCATGCTGGGCTTTGCCTCCACCGTGGCGCTGGCACGCTACCTGAGCCGCGGCGACGTGGTGGAATAAAGGAGTAACCATGCACCCTCTGATCGAATGGACTGCCGCCGCGCTGATTGTGATCGCGGCCTTCTTCCTGCTGGTGGGAGCCATTGGCCTGGCCCGCCTGCCCGACTTTTTCATGCGCCTGCACGCACCCACCAAGGCATCCACGCTGGGTGTGGGCGGCGTGCTGCTGGCGTCCATGCTGGTGGCGTTCAGCCAGGGCCGCCCCGGCATTGCCGAGCTGCTGATCACGCTGTTTGTGTTCGTCACGGCCCCGGTTTCGGCCAACCTCATGGCCCAGGCGGCGCTGCACCTCCGGCTGGCGTCGCGCGCGCCGGTGCCCGACGACGCGGTGCCCGAGCGCCGCCAGGGCTGAGCGCCATGAACAACGGCACCCGAAGGTGCCGTTGTTCATTAAAACAGCCTTCAGTCTTTGTCCATAAAGCGCTGATAGCTATTACATCAATAGCAATCGATCACGCCGACGCCTTGAGCTTCAGGCGCCAGGCGTGCAGCAGGGGCTCGGTGTAACCGCTGGGCTGCTCCACGCCCTTGAACACCAGATCGCAGGCGGCCTGGTAGGCCATGGATTCGGCAAAGCGGCCGTGCATGCGCTGGTAGAGCGGGTCACCGCTGTTTTGCTGGTCCACCTTGGCGGCCATGCGCTCGAAGGTGGCGCGCACGCGGCCTTCGCTCACCACGCCATGCAGCAGCCAGTTGGCCATGTGCTGGCTGCTGATGCGCAGCGTGGCACGGTCTTCCATCAGGCCGATGTCGTTGATGTCGGGCACCTTGGAGCAGCCCACGCCCTGGTCCACCCAGCGCACCACGTAGCCCAGAATGCCCTGGGCGTTGTTGTCCAGCTCCTGCTGGATCTCCTCGTCGCTCCAGTTCGGGTTGGCCGAGACGGGAATGGTCAGCAGGCCGGTCAGCAGGTCATCGCGCAGGGCATTGGCGTCGGTCTTTTCCAGTTCGATCTGGATGTCGCTCACCTTGACCTGGTGGTAGTGCAGGGCGTGCAGCGTGGCGCCCGTGGGGCTGGGCACCCAGGCGGTGTTAGCTCCGGCCTTGGGGTGGGCGATTTTCTGCTTGAGCATTTCGGCCATCAGGTCCGGCATGGCCCACATGCCCTTGCCAATCTGGGCCTTGCCGCGCAGGCCGCACGACAGGCCCACCAGCACGTTGCTCTTTTCGTAGGCCTGGATCCAGGCGCTGCTCTTCATGTCGCCCTTGCGGATCATGGGGCCGGCGTGCATGGCGGTGTGCATCTCGTCGCCCGTGCGGTCCAGGAAGCCGGTGTTGATGAAGGCCACGCGGCTCGATGCCGCAGCGATGCAGGCCTTGAGGTTGACGGAAGTGCGGCGCTCTTCGTCCATGATGCCCAGCTTGACGGTGCTGTCAGGCAAGCCCAGCAGCTTTTCCACGCGGCCAAACAGCTCGGCGGCAAAGCCCACTTCGGCGGGGCCGTGCATCTTGGGCTTGACGATGTAGACCGAGCCTTTGCGCGAGTTGCGGACGCCATTGGCGCCGTGGCCTTGCAGGTCATGCAGGGCGATGGCCGTGGTGACCACGGCGTCCATGATGCCTTCGGGGATCTCGCATTGCTGGCCCTGGGCGTCCGTCCACAGGATGGCCGGATTGGTCATCAGGTGGCCCACGTTGCGCAGGAACATGAGCGAGCGGCCATGCAGGCGCACTTCGCCCGCGCCGCTGGGTGCGGTGTAGACGCGGTCGGGGTTCAGGCCGCGCGTCATGGTCTTGCCGCCCTTGTCAAACGATTCGGTCAGCGTGCCCTGGAGGATGCCCAGCCAGTTGCTGTAGCCCAGCACCTTGTCTTCGGCATCGACGGCGGCCACCGAGTCTTCGAGGTCGAGGATGGTGGACAGGGCGGCTTCCAGCACCAGGTCGCTCACACCGGCGGCATCGGTCTGGCCGATGGGGGTGCTGCGGTCGATCTGGATATCGAGATGCAAGCCGTTGTGCTGCAGCAGCACCGCCGAGGGCGCAGCGGCGTTGCCCTGGTAGCCGGTGAACTGGGCGGGGTTCTTCAGGCCCGAGGTGCTGCCATTCTTCAGGGCCACCACCAGCTGGCCGGCTTCTACGCGGTAGCCGGTGGCGTCCTTGTGCGAACCGGTTGCCAGCGGCGTGCTCTGGTCAAGCACGTTGCGGGCGAACTCGATCACCTTGGCGCCGCGCACCGGGTTATAGCCCTTGCCCTTTTCGGCGCCATCGGTCTCGGGGATGGCATCCGTGCCGTACAGCGCGTCGTACAGGCTGCCCCAGCGGGCGTTGGCGGCGTTCAGGGCATAGCGCGCATTCAGGATGGGCACCACCAGCTGGGGGCCCGCCTGGACGGCGAGCTCGTCGTCCACATTGGACGTGGTGACCTGCACGTCGGCGGGCTGGGGGACCAGGTAGCCGATGGTTTCAAGAAACTTGCGGTAGGCCGCCATGTCGGTGATCGGGCCGGTGTGGGCCTTGTGCCAGGTATCGAGCTCGGTCTGCAGGCGGTCACGCTCGGCCAGCAAGGCGATGTTGCGGGGGGCGAGATCGGCCACGATGGCGTCAAAGCCCTTCCAGAAGGCGCTGCTCTGCACGCCGGTGCCGGGCAAGACCTTGTCTTCCACAAAGCGGAACAGGGAGGTGGCCACTTGCAGGCCGTGAACAGAGGTGCGTGCGGTCATGGTGCGATGCCTAACGAATGAAAAATGAAGGAAGAGCCAGCCAGCGGGACCGCCGGTGCGGGACATGGACAGACTGTATTGCAATTGTTTGGTGGCATAAAGCCCTTGAATATCTTGAAACCAATGACTTTTAAGCAAAAGTAGATCAATAATGTGCTACCAATATAATAGCTTATGGCGCTTATTGGGTAATGGCTTGCGGCTGTTTTTGTTCATATTTTGCGGCATGGCGCTGCCCCACTGCCTTGCGCAGGTTTGTCTCCATAATCAGCGCCCATGGACAAACTCAAGGCCTTCGAATCCTTTGTGTCAGTGGCCACGCGCGGCAGTCTCACCGCTGCGGCCAAGGCCGAAGGCGTGGCGCCCGCCATCATGGGGCGGCGGCTGGACGCCCTGGAAGAGCACCTGGGCGTGAAGCTGCTGGTGCGTACCACGCGGCGCATCAGCCTGACGCACGAAGGCAGCGCATTCCTGGAGGACTGCCAGCGCCTGCTGTCCGACGTGGCCAACGCCGAAGCCAGCGTGTCCGAAGGCGGCGTCAAGGCCACGGGGCATTTGCGCATCACCGCCCCTGCGGGCTTTGGCCGTCGTCATGTGGCGCCGCTGGTGCCGCGTTTCCGGCTGGCGCACCCCGATGTGACGATCTCGCTCAACCTCAGCGACCGCGTGGTGGACCTGGCCGGCGAGGGCTTTGACTGCGCCGTGCGCGTGGGCGACCTGCCCGATTCGTCGCTGGTGAGCGTGCGCATCGCCGACAACCGCCGCCTGTGCGTGGCCACTCCCGCCTACCTGCAACGCCATGGGGTACCGCGCCACCCCAGCGAGCTGTCGGGCCATGACTGCCTCACGCTGTCGAGTGAAGCCTCGCAGACGCGCGGCTGGGCCTTTCGCATGCCGGCCCCGGACGGTGGCAGCGAGGTGGTGCACCTCAAGCCCGGCGGGCCGCTGGATTGCTCGGACGGCCAGGTGCTGCACGACTGGTGCCTGGCGGGCTACGGCATGGCATGGCGCAGCACCTGGGAGGTGGAGGCGGAAATCGCCGCCGGCCGTCTGGTGGAAGTGCTGGAGGAATATGCAGCACCACCCAACGGCATTTACGTGGTGTTCCCCCAGCGCAAGCACATGCCGCTGCGGGTGCGCCTGTGGATTGACTTCCTCAAGCACAATTACAGCCAACCCGGTTTCTGGACCGCCGCATGACCCGCACCGCGGGGCGTTGCGAACCGCTCCCTGCCGCCGCAATTCACAAGGATCTGCAATGACTCTCGAAGCCGTATTGGCCAGCCTGCATCTGGTGGCCATCCTGACCCTGGTGGTCTTCATGTCGAGCCAAGCGGCGCTGTGCCGCATCGAATGGCTCAATGCCGCCGTGGTAGAGCGGCTGGTGCGCCTGGACGTGATCTACAACGTGACGGCGCTCGTGCTGCTGCTCACGGGCCTGGCGCGCGTGGTGTGGGGCATCAAGGGCATGTCCTGGTATGTCTCGCAGCCCCTGTTCCATGTGAAGGTCACGCTGTTCGTGGTGATGGTGCTGCTCTCCATCTGGCCCACGCTGTCGTTTCGGCGCTGGCGCAGCCAGCTGCGTGCCACCGGCGCGCTGCCGCAGGCCCGCGAGGTGGGGCAGGTGCGCCGGCTGGTCATGGTGCAGTCGCACATCCTGCCCGTGGTTGCCGTCATTGCCCTGTTCTGGGCGCGTGGCTGGTAGGCAGGCCCCGCAGTGGGTAGCGCTTTCTGCCCGATTGCGCCCTGGACCGGCCCCGCCCGCCGCGCCGATGGCACATGCGGGCAGGCGTTTGTCGCTTCAATGCCCTCGGCCGCGCAGCCGCCTGGCACCTGCCCCGTAAAATCGCCCGATGCTCTCTGTCAAACAAGATCTGCTGGCCGCGCTCGCGGCCGAGCTGGAAACCCTCACCCCCGGCGCGGGCGCCAAGGCCGCATTTGAATCGCCCAAGGTGGCCTCCCATGGAGACTTCGCCTGCACCGCGGCCATGCAGCTGGCCAAGCCACTCAAGCTCAATCCCCGCCAGGTGGCAGAGGGCCTGCGCACCGCGCTGCTCGCCACGCCGGTTTACCAGCGCTGGGTTGCCGACATCGACATCGCGGGCCCCGGCTTCATCAACATTCGCCTGAAACCGGCGGCCAAGCAGGAAATCGTGCGCGAGGTGCTGGCTGCTGGTGAGCGCTTCGGTTTCCAGAACCCGCGCAATGCGCGCGTGCTGGTCGAATTCGTCTCTGCCAACCCCACCGGGCCGCTGCACGTCGGCCATGGCCGCCAGGCGGCCATTGGTGACGCCATCAGCAACCTGTTCGCCACGCAGGGCTGGAGCGTGCACCGCGAGTTCTATTACAACGACGCAGGCGTGCAGATTCAGACCCTGGCCCACAGCACCCAGCTGCGCGCCAAGGGCTTCAAACCCGGCGACGAATGCTGGCCCATCGACCCGGAAAACCCGGCGAGCAAGGCCTTCTACAACGGCGACTACATTGTCGACATTGCCGAGGCCTTCAAGGCCAAGGCCACCGTCAAGGCCGACGACCGTGAGTTCACCGCCAACGGCGATGTGGAGGACTACGACAACATCCGCCAGTTTGCCGTGGCCTACCTGCGCAACGAGCAGGACAAGGACCTGCAAGCCTTCAATCTGCACTTTGACGAGTACTACCTCGAATCCAGCCTGTACACCAGCGGCCGTGTCGAGCAGACGGTGAACAAGCTCATTGCCAATGGCAAGACCTACGAGCAGGACGGCGCGCTGTGGCTCAAGTCCACCGACTACGGTGACGACAAGGACCGCGTCATGCGCAAGGGCGACGGTAGCTACACCTATTTCGTGCCCGACGTGGCGTACCACATCACCAAGTGGGAGCGCGGGTTCACCAAGGTCGTCAACATCCAGGGCACCGACCACCACGGCACCATTGCGCGCGTGCGCGCCGGGCTGCAGGCGGCCGATGTGGGCATTCCCCAGGGCTATCCCGACTACGTGCTGCACACCATGGTGCGCGTGGTCAAGGGCGGTGAAGAGGTCAAGATCAGCAAACGCGCGGGCAGCTACGTCACGCTGCGCGACCTGATCGAGTGGACCAGCAAGGACGCCGTGCGTTTCTTTCTGCTCAGCCGCAAGCCCGACACCGAATACACCTTTGACGTCGATCTGGCCGTGGCGCAGAACAACGACAACCCGGTGTATTACGTGCAGTACGCGCATGCGCGCATCTGCTCGGTGCTGCGGGCCTGGCAGGAGGCCAGCGGCGGCGACGTGGCCTCGCTCAAGGAGGTGGACCTGTCTCCGCTGGACGGGCCGCAGGCCCAGGCGCTGATGTTGCAACTCGCCAAATACCCCGACATGCTCACCGCTGCTGCCGAGGGCGAGGCGCCGCACGACGTCACCTTCTACCTGCGTGATTTGGCCGCCAGCTACCACAGCTATTACGACGCCGAGCGCATCCTGGTGGACGACGAAGCAGTAAAAAGGGCCCGCCTGGCACTGGTCGCTGCCACCGCGCAGGTGTTGCACAATGGCCTGGCCGTGCTGGGCGTATCGGCTCCAGCCAGAATGTAAGCAGTTACTACCATGAAGAAAAAACAGACGGGTGGCACCATCATCGGCTTCATTTTCGGAGTCCTTGTGGGCCTGGGTGCCGCACTGGTCGTGGCCGTGTATGTGACCAAGGTGCCCGTGCCATTCCTCAACAAGGGGGGTGTGCGGGGCGTGGACCAGGACGCGGCTGAAGCGCAAAAAAACAAGAACTGGGACCCGAACTCGCTGCTCACCGGCAAGGGCTCTGCACAAAGCCCTGCGCGCGTGCCCACACCGGCGGCCCCGGCCAGCGCTAACGGCGCTAACGGCACGGCTCCAGCCGCCGAGGTCACCGCTGCGCGGACCCCCGCTAGCAAGCCCGCAACGGCCGATGCCAAGCCCGCAGCAAAGGTCGACACCAAACCCGCCGCCTCGGCAGACCCGCTGGGCGATCTGGCCAAGGCCAAGTCGGCGGCGGTGGATCCGTTTGATTATTTCGTGCAGGCCGGAGCGTTCCCCAACCAGGCGGGGGCCGATGCCCAGCGCGCCAAGCTGGCCATGCTGGGCTGGGAAGCCCGCGTGAGCGAGCGTGAGCAGAATGGCCGCACCGTGTACCGTGTGCGCGTGGGCCCTTTTTCCAAGCGCGACGACGCCGAGCAGCTCAAGGAAAAGCTGGAAGGCGCGGGCGTAGAGTCCGCGATGGTGCGCGTACAGCGCTAAAGCAGCAAAGCCCATCGCCATTGTCTGAACTTTTTCATGGGGGAGTGCTCACACCTCCAGACCCGAACAAGGAGTGTCCCTGTTATGAAACGCCGCGAGTTTTCCCTGTCCACCGCTTCGGTGGTTGCCGCTTCCGCCCTGACCTTGCCACTGGCCACGCCGGCCATGGCGCAGGCGCGCCAGTTCAAGGAGGGCAAGGATTACACCAGGCTCGCCAAGCCGCTGACGCCCGATGCGCCTGCTGGCAAGGTGGATGTGATCGAGTTTTTCTGGTACAGCTGCTCGCACTGCAACGCATTCGAGCCAGCGCTGGAGTCCTGGATCAAGGCCGCTCCCAAGGATCTGAGCATCCGTCGCATCCCGGTGGCGTTCAATGCCAGCTTCGTGCCACAGCAAAAGCTGTATTTCACGCTGGAAGGCATGGGCAAGCTCGATACCGTGCATGGCAAGGTATTCCGCGCCATCCACGTTGAAAAGCAAAAGCTGGCCAAGGACGATGAAATCTTCGCCTGGGTGGCCCAGCAGGGGGTGGACATCGCCAAGTTCAAGGAGATGTACAGCTCTTTCACGGTGGCCAGCCAGGTGCGTCGTGCCACGGCGTTGCAAGAGGGCTACGGCGTGGAAGGCGTGCCGTCGATGGGCGTTGCCGGCCGGTTCTATACCGATGGCACCATGGCTGGCAGCATGCAGACCGTGCTGCAGGTGGTGGAGCATCTGGCGGGCGTGGCACGCAAGGGCTGATTGCGCAACCCGCTCCCGAGAAGCCCGCGCCAGCGGGCTTTTTTATGGGCGATGGCACCGGTGCATGGCTACAATGAGTGCAAGATTCGTGCCTCATGAAAAAAAGCCTCCTCCCGATCCTGCTGCTGACCGCCCTTGCCTGCGCCCCTGGCGTGGGCCAGGCCGAAAAGGCCGACCGCAACAAACCCATGAACATCGAGGCCGATGCGTTGCGCCACGATGAACTCAAGCAAACCAGCGTCTTCACGGGCCGGGTGGTCATGACCAAGGGCTCCATCGTGCTGCGCGGGGCGCGGCTGGATGTGCGCCAGGATGCCGATGGCTACCAGTACGGCGTTGTCACGGCCGAGCCTGGCAAGCGCGCATTCTTCCGGCAAAAGCGCGACACCGTGGCGGGCGCACCCGACGAGTTCATAGAAGGCGAGAGCGAAGTCATCGAGTACGACGGCAAGGCCGACAACGTGCGCTTCATCACCCGCGCCGAGATGCGCCGCTACCGCGAATCCGTGGTGACCGACGAGCTTTCGGGCGCCGTCATTGTGTACAACAACCTCACCGACGTTTTCACGGTGGATGGCCAGAAAAAGGCGGCCGCCAGCGGGGCGGGCGATGCGCCTGCTGCGGGCGGGCGGGTGCGTGCCGTGCTGTCACCCAAAGAACAGCCTTCCGGCGCTGCCGCTCCGGCCAATGCAGCCAGCGGGCCGGTGCTGCGTCCCAGCAATTCCCTCGGCGGTGCGAGCAAGTGAGTGCTGCGACAGTGAATCAAGACCCAGATACCCAGGCGGGCAGCCGCCTGGAAGTGGAGCACCTCGAAAAATCCTATGGCAGCCGAAAGGTCGTCAAGGACGTGTCGCTGGTTGTGCAAAAGGGCGAAGTGGTGGGTTTGCTCGGGCCCAATGGCGCTGGCAAGACCACCTCGTTCTACATGATCGTGGGCCTGGTGCGCTGCGACGGGGGCGATATCCGCATCGATGGCCATTCGGTGGCCGACATGCCCATCCACCGGCGCTCGCGCCTGGGGCTGTCTTACCTGCCGCAAGAGGCATCGATCTTTCGCAAGCTCAACGTCGAAGAGAACGTGCGCGCCGTGCTGGAGCTGCAGCGGGGCGATGACGGCAAGCCGCTGGGCCGGGCGCAAATCGAAGAGCGCCTCACGTCCTTGCTGCAGGAGTTGCGCGTGGACCATTTGCGCGACTCGCCGGCCCTGGCATTGTCGGGTGGTGAGCGCCGCCGGGTCGAGATCGCCCGTGCCCTGGCCACCCAGCCCCGCTTCATCCTGCTCGATGAGCCCTTTGCCGGCATCGACCCCATCGCGGTGATCGAGATCCAGCGCATCATCGGTTTCCTCAAGGCGCGCGGCATCGGCGTGCTGATCACCGACCACAACGTGCGCGAAACCCTGGGCATCTGCGACCACGCCTTCATCATCAGCGACGGCCGCGTCCTGGCCCAGGGCACCCCGTCCGAAATCGTCGACAACGCCGAGGTGCGTCGGGTGTACCTGGGTGAACATTTCAGGATGTGATGAAACCTGGTCTTTCGCTGCGCGTCTCGCAGCACCTGTCGCTTACGCCGCAGCTGCAGCAATCCATCCGGCTGTTGCAGTTGTCCACGCTCGAACTCTCGCAGGAAGTCGAGCAGATGCTCGACGAGAACCCGTTTCTCGAGCGCACGCCCGAAGAAGCCCCACGCGAAGAGTTTGGTCTTGAAGCGGCCGACACCCCCGCGCAGACCGACGATTACAGCGCCGATGACGCTATATTTTCAGGAGCTGTTAGCGCAAGCAGCACAAGCGCTGAAGGCCAAAATGATGCTGAAACGCCCAGCGCCAGCGCGGACGAGCCCGACTGGAGCGGCGACGGCACCGTGGAAATGGCACCCAACGACGCCGAGTGGGGGGGCGACGCACCCGCGCGCAACCGCAATGACTCCGAGGGCGACGAAGCCGATGCCACCGAGCTGGCCCGCTCGCACGAGTCACTCACGTCCTTCCTGCACCGCCAGGCCTTGGCGCTGCGCCTGTCGGAGATCGACCGCGCCGCGCTGCGCTTTCTGATCGAATCGCTCAACGACGACGGCTACCTCGAAGAGCCCCTCGAAGAGCTGGCCACGGGACTGGCTGGCGAGGGCAACCTGGAGCAGATCGACGAGCTGGTGCACCGCTTCACCGTGGCGCAGCGCCTGCTGCAAAGCCTGGAGCCGGTGGGCGTGGGCGCGCGCAACCTGGCCGAGTGCCTCACGCTGCAACTCAAGGCCCTGGCCGCCGACGAAGGCAGCGCGATCGACCCCGACGCCGTGCAGACCGCGCTGCGCATCTGCCAGCAGCCGCTGGAGATGCTGGCCCGCCGCGACATCCGCCGGCTGACGCAGCTGTGCGGCGATGGCGAAGAGCGCACCCGCGCCGCCATGGCGCTGATCGCCCGCCTGGAGCCGCGCCCCGGCCGCCGCTTTGCCGATGTAGAGCGCAACATCATCGTGCCCGATGTCATCGTGCGCAAAGCCGGGCGCGCCAATGGTCGCGATGGCCAGCACAACTTCATCGTCAGCCTCAACCCCGATGTGATGCCGCGCCTGCGCGTGCACGACATCTATGCGGGCGCCCTGCGCGGGCACAAGGGCGGCGAGGGCCACCAGGGCATGCAGCAGCGCCTGCAGGAGGCGCGCTGGTTCATCAAGAACATCCAGCAGCGCTTTGACACCATCCTGCGCGTCTCGCGCGCCATCGTCGAGCGGCAAAAGAGCTTTTTCACCCATGGAGAGCTGGCCATGCGCCCGCTGGTGCTGCGCGACATTGCCGACGAACTGGGCCTGCACGAATCCACCATCAGCCGCGTGACCACCGCTAAATACATGGCCACGCCGATCGGCACCTACGAGCTGAAATACTTCTTTGGCTCGGGCTTGGGCACCGAGACCGGCGGCAACGCATCGAGCACGGCGGTGCGCGCGCTCATCAAGCAGTTCGTTGCCGCCGAAAACCCCGCCAAACCCTTGTCCGACAGCCAGATTGCCGAGATGCTCAAGGAGCAGGGCATCGAGTGCGCGCGCCGCACCGTGGCCAAATACCGCGAGGCGCTCAAAATCGCGCCGGCCAACCTGCGCAAGGCGCTGTAGACGTTTTTTCCCGCCGAGCGCGTGGGCTGTGCGTCTGTCAGCTGCCGTTTGTCATCCCTTTGTTCTGTTTTTTACTTGTCTCTCACGCCATGGCCCGCATCGTTTTCGATCTTCCTGCCCACTTTGTCTTTTCGACCGAGATGCAGATCTACATCAGCCATGTGAACCAGGGCGGGCACCTGGACAATGCCCAACTGCTCAGCCTGGTGTCCGAGGCGCGCGTGCGCTTTTTCCAGGCGCAGGGCTATCCCGAGGCGGATGTGGGCGGCCTGGCCATCGTGGTGGGCGACATCGTGGCGCAGTACAAATCCGAGGGCTTTCATGGCGAGACCATGCGTGTGGAGATGACTCCCGCCGATTTCAACCCCTACGGCTTTGACCTGGTGTTTCGCATGACCGAAAAATCGCAGGGCCGCGAAGTGGCACGCGGCAAGACCGGCATCGTCTTCATCAACAAGTCCGATCGCAAGGTGGCGCTGCTGCCCGCACACATCCGCGCGCTGCTCAGCCGCCCACCTGTTTCTGCCGCCCAGCCGTAGGCGCGTATCCTTTTGCCCTGTCTATGAACCAACTCCAACTTTTCCTGCCGTGCGCCGCTGGTGTCGAGAGCTATCTGGCTGACGAAGTGCACGCCATCACCGGCCTCACGGGGCAAGACCTGCTCACGGGGCGGGGCGGCGTGCTGCTGCGGGCCTCGTGGCGCGATGCGCTGCTGCTCAACCTGCACAGCCGCCTGGCCCAGCGCGTGCTGGTGCAACTGGCGCACCGCCCCTACCGCTCTGAAAACGACCTGTATGCCGCCGCCAGCGACGTGGCCTGGGAAATCTGGTTCACCACGCGCCAGACCTTCAAGGTCGAGGTGACGGCGCAGCACAGCCCGCTGCAGAGCCTCAATTTCGCGGGCCTCAAGGTCAAGGACGCCGTGGCCGACCGCTTTCGCGCCAAGACCGGCGTGCGCCCCGATGTGAACACGCAGTGGCCCGATGTGCGCATCCACCTGCACCTGACCACCGAAGAGGCCACGATCTACATCGATACCAGTGGCGAGCCGCTGTTCAAGCGCGGCTGGCGCGAAGACAAGGGCGACGCGCCGCTGAAAGAAACCCTGGCCGCCGCCATGATTGCCGCCAGTGGCTGGGACCCCCTGGGTGACAACCCCGTGCCCCTGTACGACCCCTGCTGCGGCAGCGGCACCATCGCCATCGAGGCCGCGCAGATCGCCTGCCGCATCCCGGCCGGCATGCTGCGCCGCTTTGCGTTCGAGAAACTGCTGCCGTTCCAGAGTCATGTCTGGAGTGCTATCAAAAACGAAGCTGAAGGCGCAATACAGGAAAGCGCTGTGCCCATATTTGGCAGTGATGTGGCCCACCGCATGGTCGATTTTGCCCAGCGCAATGCCGAGCGCGCCGGTGTCGCCGATGCGGTGCAGCTGCGCGGTGGTGATGCCCTGCAGCGCATGCCGCCCTGCGAGCAGCCCGGCGTGATGCTGCTCAACCCGCCCTACGGCGAGCGCATTGCCGCCGCCGGCACGGCCGGGCAAAACGCCAACGAGCGCGCCGCCCAGCGCGCGCAGGGCGATGCGGTCGGCCGCGAAGCCGCACACACCGACGATGGCGGCGAGTTCTTCAGCCAGCTGGCCGCGCACTGGAAAAAGAACTACGCCGGCTGGCAGGCCTGGATGCTCACCCCCGACCTCAAGCTGCCCGGCAAGATGCGCCTGAAAGAATCGCGCCGCGTGCCCATGTGGAACGGCCCCATCGAGTGCCGCCTGTTCCGCTTCGACATGGTCAAGGGCTCGGTGCGCGCGCCGCGTGGTGATGGTTCGGCCCCGTCGGCGCCAGCGCCCAAGGCCCATGGCGGCTAGGCCTGCACGCCATGTGCTGGCGCTGCCCGAATGCGGCGCACCCGGCGATGGCGGTGCCAACGCGCGCGCGCTGGTGCTGGACACCAACATCGTGCTCGACCTGCTGGTGTTTGCCGACGCGGCCGTGGCGCCCCTGCGCACGCTGCTCGACGCCCAGCGGCTGTGCTGGGTGGCCACACCACCAATGCGCGACGAACTCGCACGCGTGCTGGCCTATCCGCAGATCGTGCCGCGCCTGGCGTTTTATGGGCTGACCGCCGATGCGCTGCTGCAGTCCTATGAAGCCCAGGTGCGCTGGGTGGATGTGGCGCCGCGCGTTTCAGCCGTGTGCAAGGACTCCGACGACCAGCATTTCATCGACCTGGCCGTAGCCCACCGCGCCATCCTGCTCAGCAAGGACAAGGCGGTACTTTGCATGCAAAAAAGGCTGCTGGCCCTTGGTGCGCAAGCGGCAAAAGCTATAGTTTTTGAGGAAGATGGATGGGCCGGGGTGTCGCCGGTGGGCACAGCCACCACGCCCTTGGCCGTGCTGGCGGCTTGACTTTTCGCCCTGGCGGGCGGCTACACTGGCCGCCTTTGCAAGGGGCCGCGGGCAGCATCCAAGCCCAGCGGCCCCGCTGACTGGAGCCCCGCTATGAACACCCCCCAACAAGAACCCTCGGACGCCGCCGCCGCATCCGCATCCGCATCTGCCGCACCGGCCCTGGGCCCCGACGAACTCGACGAGATCGACACGCTGCTGGACGACCTGCGCACGCGGGGCGAAGAGATTCCGCAGTGGGAGTTTTGCGATGGTTTCCTCACGGCGCTGATCTGCAGCCGCCGCCCCATTCCGCCATCGGAATACCTGCCCATGCTGCTGGGCGATGGCGCAGCGATCGATCTGGCCGAAGACGAGCCGCTGCCGCTGCCGCTGCTGCCGGCGTTTGCCGATGCCGCCCAGCAGGCGCGGTTCCTGGAGCTGTGGATGCTGCGCTGGAACGAGGTCGAGGCGCAGCTCGACGCCCCGGTCGAAAAGCTGGACGACGACCGCACCTTTCAGCCCGAAGCCATGGACATGCGCGGCGCCGTGGCCAGCCTGCCTGAAGACCAGCGCGCCGAAATGGCCGGGCAGGAAATCCCCTCCTTTGGCCAGGTGTGGGCACTGGGCTTCATGTTTGCCGTGGAAAACTGGCCCGAGGACTGGGCCGCCCCGCGCGACAAGGAAGCCGCCAAGTGGCTTGACGATGCCCTGGACAGCATCGTCGCCCTGACCGAGGACGACACCGGCAAGCCCGAGGTCTGCATGTTCAGCGAAGACGGCCCGCCCAGCACCAGCCAGGCGCGCGTGGAAACCTTCGGCGAAGCCATCTGGGCCGTGTACGACCTGCGCCAGCTGTGGAAAAGCCTGGGCCCGCGCATCGAAACCGTGCGCAAGTTGGCCGAACCTGGTCGCAATGAGCCTTGCTGGTGCGGCAGCGGCAAGAAGTTCAAGAAGTGCCACGGCGCGTAAACGGCTGCTCCTGAAAAAGGAGCTTCTAGCGCTTTGCAGGCAAGGGCTGGAGGCTGATTTGGCCTGAATATTTACATGTCTCAGGCTCTCTCCCCAATCCGTTCGGGCTGAGCCTGTCGAAGCCAGGGCGCCCTTTGCCAGCACCCCTTCGACAGGCTCAGGGCGAACGGGTCTATCTGAGGCAAGCACCTAATCAGGTGTTTTGGCTTGAATTTTGACGGAAGGCGCGCGGGCCGCTACGCCAGCAGCGCCTGCAGCCGCGCCAGCGCATGGCGCACCGTGGCAGCGCGCACGGCGGCGCGGTCGCCCGCAAAGTGCTGCACCTGGCTGTGCGTTTGCCCGGCCACGCACCAGCCAAACCACACCATGCCCACGGGCTTGTCGGCACTGCCGCCCGTGGGGCCAGCGACACCAGTGACGGCCACGGCCACCTGGGCGTGCGCGTGCGCCACCGCGCCTTCTGCCATGGCGCGTGCCACGGGCTCGCTGACGGCGCCGTGCTGCGCAATCAGTGCCGTGGGCACGCCCAGCAGCTCGGTCTTGGCCGCGTTGGAATAGGTGACGAAGCCGCGCTCGAACCACTGGCTGGAGCCTGCCAGGTCGGTGCAGGCGGCGGCGATCATGCCGCCAGTGCAGCTTTCGGCGGTGGCCAGCATCCAGCCGCGCGTGAGCAGTTGGGCAGAAATTTGAATCAAAATAGCCTCTAGCCCTTTACCATCAAGCGCCAGCAGCTCTTCTTTTGATAGTGATGGGGCGGTCACCAGAAGAACCTCCACACCGCAATGACCAGCAGTGTGCAAAACGCCGCCACAAAGTCGTCGAACAAAATGCCCCAGCCGCCGCGCCAGCCAAAGCCCTTGAACAGCTGGTCGGCCCAGCCCACGGGCCCGGGCTTGGCGGCATCAAAGTAGCGAAACAGGGCAAACGCCACGGCCTGGCCCCACAACCCCATGGGCATGGCCAGCCACAGCACCAGCCAGAAGGCCACGACCTCGTCCCAGACGATGCTGCCGGGGTCGGACACGCCCATGTGCCGCGCGGTGATGGTGCAGGCCCACCAGCCCACCAGCGTGCCCGCGCCGATCAGCAGGCCCATTTGCTGCGGGTCCAGCCAGTGCTGCAGCACCAGAAACGCCAGCCAGGCCCACAGCGTGCCCACGGTGCCCGGCGCCTTGGGGCTCAGGCCCGCGCCAAAACCCAGCGCAAGGCAGTGCGCCGGGTGTTGCAGCATGAAGGCGGCAGTGGGCCGACGCGGCGGTGGCGGTGTGCCGGGGGCGCGCGGCGTGGCATCGGTCACATCGACCGTGTCGCGGGGGGCGCCAGATGGGGTGGGAATCACGCGGGAACCTCGGGGGGTGCATCAGAAGGGGGAATGCTAGCAGCCGCGTTTGCCCCGGCGGCGGGCGCAACGGCACAACCTCCGCGCCGGCTGCACGCTCAGGCCGACGCGCCGGGCTGCGTGTTGGCGGGCGCGGCTGCAGGCAGGCGCACCAGCAGCACCGGCACGGGGGAGGTGCGCGCAATTTGCTCGGCATCGCTGCCCAGGAACATGCGCGCCAGGCCTCGCCGCCCCTGGGTGCCCAGCACGATCAGGCGGGCGCCCCATTGCCGGGCTTCGTCGATCACCAGCGGTGCCACCTGGGCGTCCAGGTTTTCCAGCAGCCGGATTTCGGCCTGGATGCCTTGCGCGGTGAGCTGATCGCAGGCCTTGCGCAGCATGGTCTCGGCCCCCTTCATGGCGGCGGGGAGAAAGTCGCTTTGGTAGACCTCTGGGCGCACAAAGCCGACCGCGTGTGTCAGGGGGTCGATGATGTGCAGCAGCCGCACCTGCGCACCCATTTTCAGCGCCAGGCCGGCGGCTTCTTTCAGGGCTTGTTCGGAGGTGGGGCTGCCGTCAAAGGGAACCAGGATTTTTTCGTACATGAGGGGCCTCTTGCAAAGATGGGCAAATAGGGGCAAAAACAGGTGAAAGCGGATGAAACCAGTCTGGCACAGCCCGCCGGGGAACGGAAAAAAAAGGTCAGGCCATCTGGCTGATGGTTTTGCGAAAACGGGCCAGGGCGGCAGTGAACAGCACGCCGCCAATTACCAATATGGCCAGCAATTGCGGCCACACCATGTCGAGGCCGGCACCGCGGTACAGGACGGCCTGTGCGGCGGTGACGAAGTGCGTGGTCGGCGCGGCCAACATCACTTGCTGCACGAATTCCGGCATGCTCTCGCGCGGCGTGACGCCGCCCGACAGCATTTGCAGTGGCAACAGGGTCAGCACCAGCAGCATGCCGAACTGCGGCATGGAGCGGGCCACGGTGGCCAGGAAGATGCCCATGGAGGTGGTGGCAAACAGGTGCAGCGCCGACAGCGCCATGAACAGCAGCACCGAGCCCTGCACCGGCACCCGAAGGACGCCCTGCACCACGAACACCAGCGCCACCAGCGCCGCCAGCAGCACCACCAGCCCCATGGACCACACCTTGGCCAGCATGATCTCGCCGGGCGTCACGGGCATGACCAGCAAATGCTCGATGGTGCCGTGCTCGCGCTCGCGGATCAGCGCCGCGCCCGTCAGGATGATGGACAGCATGGTGACGTTGTTGATGATCTCCATCAGCGAGCCAAACCATGCCTGTTCGAGGTTCGGGTTGAAGCGCATGCGCACGTTCAGGTCCACCGGCAGCTGCGCGGCGCTGCGGTGGCGCTGCACGAACTCGCCCACCTCGCCCGCCACGATCTGCTGGATATAGCCGCTGCCGGTGAACGCCTGGCTCATGCGCGTGGCGTCCACGTTGAGCTGCACTGCAGGGGCGAGCCCGGCCAGCACCTCGCGCTGGAAGTTGGGCGGGATGTCGAGCACAAAGGTGTAGGTGCCGTTGTCCATGCCGGCATCCATCTCGGCCAGCGTGATCAGGCGCGGGGTGGTGAAGTGCGGCGGGTAGAAGCTGGCCACGATGCGCGCCGACAGGGGCGAGTCGTCCTCGTCCACGATGGCGATGGCGGCCTTGTGCAGGCTCTCGGGCATGGCCGTGGCGGCTACGTAGATCGACACCGTGAAGGTGTAGACGATCAACACCAGCATCATGGGGTCGCGCACCAGGCTCCACAGCTCCTTGATCCCCAGGCGCCAGATGTTGGCAATGGATGCAGCGTGCATGCTCAGGACTCCTGCTTTCGCAGCAGCAAGATGGCCGTGCCGACGATGACCGGCGCGGCGATCAGCAAGGGCCAGAACGAAGGCAGCAGGCTGCCCAGGTCCAGCGCCTTGCTGAAAACGCCCCGGCTGATGGTGAGGAAATGCGTGGCCGGAAAAATGCGCCCCACGAAGGCGCCCACGCCTTCGAGCGAGGACACCGGGTTGATCAGCCCCGCATACTGGATGGAAGGGATCAGCGTGCCGATCATGGTGACGAACATCGCCGAAATCTGGCTGCGGGTAAAGGTGGAGGCCAGCAGGCCAATGCCCGTGGACGACACCACGAACACCAGTGCCGCAAGCGCCAGCGTGGCAAAGCTGCCCTTGAGTGGCACATCGAACACCGTGACGGCCAGCGCGGTCATGAGCAGAAAGTTGAACATGGCCAGCGCGATGTAGGGCAGCTGCTTGCCCAGCAGAAATTCGGTGCGCGTAACGGGTGTGACATACAGGTTGATGATCGAGCCCAGCTCTTTTTCACGCACCACCGAGAGCGCCGTGAGCATGGCGGGTATCAGCATCAGCAGCAGCGGAATCACGGCCGGCACCATGGCGGGCAGGCTTCTGACATCGGGGTTGTAGCGAAAGCGGGTCTCGACCGAGCTGGCCGCCGCCAGCCGCACGCCCAGCCGTGGCTGCGCCAGGTCGGCCAGCCACATCTGGTGCATGGCGCCGACATAGCCGCGCACGGTTTCCGCGCGCATGGGCATGGCGCCATCCACCCAGGCGGCCACCTGCACCGACCGGCCATGCTGCAGGTCGCGCGCAAAGCCGGGCGGAATCTCGATGGCCAGCGCCAGTTCGCCGCTGCGCATGCGCTGGTCCAGCTCGGCGTGGCTGCCAAGCGGTGGCTTTTCGATGAAGTAGCGCGAGCCCGCGAGGTTGAGTGTGTAGTTCTGGCTCAGCAGGGTCTGGTCGTGGTCCAGCACCGCATAGCTGAGGTCTTCCACGTCCATACTGATGCCGTAGCCAATGATGAACATCAGCAGGGCGGTTCCGAGCAGCGCCAGCGTGGCGCGCACCGGGTCGCGCCGCAGCTCCAGCGTCTCGCGCCACATGTAGCTCAGGGCGCGCCCCAGGCTGAAGAAACTCCGGCTCGGCGGCGCGGCGGGGGGCTCGGCGTTCCGTGCGGGGGCAGCCTCGGTGGCGCCCGGCGTGGGGGCGGGCGCTGGCGTGCGTTCAGCGGGCACGGCCCGCCGGGTGCCCGAGGCGTCTTCCAGGTAGGCAATGAAGGCTTGCTCCAGCGAGCCCGCGCCGCGCTGCATGGCAATGTCTGCCGGCTTGGCACTGACCAGCACCTTGCCGGCGTGCATGAGCGAGATACGGTCGCAGCGCTCGGCCTCGTTCATGAAGTGCGTGGAGATGAAGATCGTGACCCGGTCGCGCCGCGACAGCTCGATCAGCAGGCGCCAGAAGTTGTCGCGCGCCACCGGGTCCACACCCGAGGTGGGCTCGTCCAGGATCAGCAGCTCGGGCTGGTGCACCATGGCCACCGCCAGCGACAGGCGCTGGCGCAGGCCCAGGGGCAGGGCATCGGGCAGGCTGTCAATCTCTTCCTGCAGGCCAAAGCGCTCGACCATGGCCTGCACGCGCCCTGGCACCTGGGCTTCGGGCACATGGAACAGGCGCGCGTGCAGCACCAGGTTTTGCCGCACGGTCTGCTCGCCATACAGCGAAAACGCCTGGGACATGTAGCCCACGCGGCGGCGGGTTTCGATGTCTTTGGGGTTCACTTTCTGGCCAAACAGCCAGGCATCGCCCTCGCTGGCGGGCAAGAGGCCGGTGAGCATTTTCATGGTGGTGGACTTGCCGCAACCGTTGGAGCCCAGAAACCCGAAGATCTCGCCGCGGCGGATGCGGAAATCCACATGGTCCACGGCCACGAAGTCGCCAAAGCGCATGGTCAGGCCCTGCGCCTCGATGGCCACCTCTGCGTCGTCGTCCAGCACCAGCGGTGTGATCTCCACGGGCTCGTGCCCGCGTTTTTTGGCCTCGGGCAGCAGCCCGATGAAGGCGGCCTCCAGGTTGCTGGTGCCGGTGCGTTCCAGCAGCTCGTGGGGCGCACCGGTGGCGAGCACCTGGCCGTCGTCCATGGCCACCAGCCAGTCAAAGCGCTGGGCCTCGTCCATGTAGGCCGTGGCCACCACCACGCTCATCTGCGGGCGCTCTTGCCGGATGCTGGCAATCAGATCCCAGAACTGGGCGCGCGCCAGCGGGTCCACGCCGGTGGTGGGCTCGTCCAGGATCAGCAGGTCGGGGTCGTGGATCAGCGCGCAGCACAGCCCCAGCTTTTGCTTCATGCCGCCCGAGAGCTTGCCCGCCGGGCGTGCCAGAAAGGGGTGCAGACCGGTGCTGTGCGTGAGGTGATCGATGCGCCGGCGCCGCTCGGCCGCGTTGTGGCCAAACAGGCGGGCGAAGAATTGCAGGTTTTCTTCCACCGACAGCGTGGGGTACAGGTTTTTCCCCAGGCCTTGCGGCATGTAGGCGATGCGCGGGCAGACCGCATCGCGGTGCTGTTTGCTGCGCATGTCGCCGCCCAGCACCTGCAGGCTGCCCTGCTGCAGCGCCCGCGCGCCGGACACCAGTGCCAGCAGGCTGGATTTGCCCACGCCATCGGGCCCGATGAGCCCGACCATGCGCTGGGCGGGCAGGTCGAGCTGTATGTCCGCCAGCGCCACGGTTTTGCCGTAGCGCAGGCCCACACCGGCCAGCTGAACCACGCTGGGGGACGTTGCTGCCACGCCTTACTCCGGCAGCTTCACGGCCAGATGGGCCGGCCAGGGGGCGTTTGCGTCGAGCTTGAGCCAGGCCATGCCGGGCAGGCCGGTCTTGACCAGTTGCACATGCTTTTGCAGCAATTCGGGGGCGATCTGCGCCTTGACGCGGAACATCATCTTTTGCCGCTCGCTGGCGGTTTCCACCGTCTTGGGGGTGAATTGCGCGGTGCTGGCCACAAAAGACACCCGGGCCGGAATCACCAGCTGCGGCGCCGCATCGAGCACGATGCGCACCTCGCTGCCCAATGCCAGCTGGCCTGCCACGGTTTCGGGCAGAAAGAAGGTCATATAGACATCGGACAGGTCCACCAGATTGAGCACCTTGCCGCCGCCGCCGATCACCTCGCCGGCCTGGGCGATGCGGTATTGCACGCGTCCGCTGCGGGGCGCCAGCAGTGCGCTGTCAGCGATGTCGGCCTGGATGCGCGCCACCGAGGCCAGCGCGGCCGTGACCGAGGCGCGCGCGCTGGTCACCTGGGTGCGTGCCGCGGTGATGGCCGCCTGCGCGGCATCGGCTTGGGCCTTGGCCGCCACCACGGCGGCCTGCAGGCTGCGTTCGCGGGCGCGGTCGTCGTCCAATTCCTGGTCCGACGAGGCGCCTTCGCGCACCAGGGTTTGCGAACGTGCCAGGCGCCGCTGCGCGGCCTCCAGCTCGCTTTGGCGCTGCGCCACCAGGGCCAGAACGGCCTGCCGGTCGCTTTGCCGCACGGCCACCTGGGCTTCGGCGGTGGCCACGGCGGCCACCGCCTGCTGGTGCCGCGCCTTGGCCTCATCGTGTGAGGCTTCCAGCGTGTCGATCTGCATGTGGGCCAGGGGCTGGCCGGCAGTGACGAAATCGCCTTCTTTCACCAGAATGCTTTGCACGCGGCCGCCCAGTTTGGCTGCCACGTCGACTTCGGTGGCTTCGATGCGGCCGTTGCCGCTGACGAAACCCTCGCCGGGGCCCTGGGGGCGCAGGGTGGACCAGGCATAGGTGCCCGCAGCCGTCACAGCGGCCAGGACGGCCAGAAGAATCAGCCGGTTTTTGAGGGTGGAGTTCATGGTGCTTGAAAAGGGGCTGGCTCAGGGAGCGGGGCGGGTTGCGGTGGGGGCAACGGCGGCGCTAGTGGCATTGGTGGCATCGGGGGGGCTCGGCCAGCGCGCCCCCGCCCAGCGCGGCATACAGGCTGACCTGGCTGGACAGCAGGGCGCGGCGCAACTGCACCACCTGCTGATCGGCCACCAGCAGGTCGCGCTGGGCATCCAGCACTTCCAGGAACGCAGCGGCGCCATGGTCATAACGCAACTGCGACAGGCGTGCGCGCTCGCTCTGCGCAGCGCGCGCATCCTGCGCAATGGCCAGCTGGCGGGCCAGGACCTGGCGCGCCACCAGCGCGTCGGACACATCACGGAAGGCGCCCTGCACGGTTTTTTCGTAGTTCGCCACGGCGATGTCGCGGCGCACCTCGGTCAGGTTCAGGTTGTTGCGCAGGCGCCCGCCGTTGAACAAGGGCACGGAAATGGTGGGCGAGAACGTCCAGGCCTGGCTGCCGCTGTCAAACAGGCCGCCCAGCTCGGCGCTGGCGGTGCCCAGCGAGCCTGTAAGCGCCACGCGAGGGAAAAACGCCGCACGCGCTGCGCCGATTTGCGCCTGGGCCGCCCGGAGCTGGTGCTCGGCGGCCATGATGTCCGGGCGCTGGGCCAGCAGGTCGGACGGCAGGCCCACGCGCAGTGGCGGCATCTGCAGGGTGTCCAGGCGCACGGTGGCAGGTGTTGGCCCCACCGGCGCACCCACCAGCAGCGCCAGGGCGTTGGCCTGCTGAGCGCGGGCCTGCTCCAGCTGGGCGCCCAGTGCCTCGGCCTGCGAGAGCAGCGTTTGCACCTGGGTAAGGTTCAACCGCGATGCGGACCCGACGTCCACGCGCCGCTGAAATATGCGCAGGCTTTCCTTGCGGCTGGCGATGGCCTGGTGCGCCAGCAGCAGGCGCTCCTCCAGCTCACGCAGCGCCAGTTCACTTTGGGCGACCTGTGCGATCAGACCCAGCGTGACGGCGCGCCGGGCCGCATCGCTGGCCAGGTAGTTTTGCAGGGCCGCGTCGTTCAGGCTGCGCACGCGCCCCCAGAAATCGATTTCCCAGCTGGCCAGGCCCACGCCAGCCTGGTACTGGCTGCCCAGCAAGGGCTGGCGCGTCAGGTTCAGGTCGGCCGGCACGCGCGAGCGGTCCATGCCGGCCTGGGCCCCCAGGGTGGGCAGCATGTCGGCGCGCTGGATGCCATAGGCGGCCCGCGCCTCCTGCACGCGCAGCGCGGTGGTGCGCAGATCGCGGTTGTTCTCCAGCGCCTGCGCAATCAGGGCCTGCAGGCGCGGGTCGGTGAAATAGTCGCGCCAGCCGGTGGTGGCGGCCGGCGTGCCGGTGTCCGTGCCCGGTGTGGCGTAGTGCGCGGGCACTGGCAAGGCGGGCGTCTCAAAAGGCGGTGCCATCGATGCGCAACCGGTGAGCACCAGCGTGGCGGCTGCCAGGGCGCAAGCAGCGCGGCGGGCCGTTGCAGGGGGCGTGGCCATGGCTATTTTTCCAGCACGTAGGTGCCGGGGGCATCACCCACGGGAGGGTAGGCGGTAGCGCCTGCGCGGGGCGGTTTGACCGGGGTGCCCGAGCGCGCCTTGAGCCATGCCAGCCAGGCGGGCCACCAGGAGTCGGGTGTGTCCGTGGCAGCGGCCAGCCACGCGTCGGGCGGCAGGTAGTTGCCGCCTGCCGGGCGGGTCAGCATCTGGAAATGCCGGCGCGGGTTGCCGGGCGGGCTGACGATGCCTGCGTTGTGGCCGCCACTGGTGAGCACGAAGGTGTTTTCGGCGGGGCTCAGCTGCTGCAGCTTGAAGACCGAGCGCCAGGGCGCCACGTGGTCGGTGACGGTGCCCACCATGAATGTGGGCAAGGTGATGTCGCCCAGCGTCACGGGCTTGCCGCCCACCGGGTAGCGGCCCTCGCTGAGGTCATCGTCGAGGAACAGCCGACGCAGGTACTGCGAGTGCATCTTGGCGGGCATGCGCGTGGTGTCGGCGTTCCAGGCCATCAGGTCGTTCATGGGGGCCCGCTCGCCCAGCAGGTATTCGTTGACCAGGCGCGACCACAGCAGGTCGTAGGAGCGCAGCATCTGGAACGCGCCGGCCATCTGGGCCCCCGTGAGGTAGCCGGTTTGGGCCATTTGCGCTTCCAGCAGGCTGATCTGGCTGTTGTCGATAAACAGGGCCAGTTCGCCTGGCTCGGTGAAGTCGGTCTGCGCCGCGAACATCGTCATGGAGGCCAGGCGCTCATCCCCGTCGCGCGCCATGGCGGCGGCCGCAATCGCCAGCAGCGTGCCACCCAGGCAGTAGCCGGCGGCGTGCACCTTGGCCTGGGGCACGATGGTGTTGATGGCGTTCAGTGCGGCGTGAAAACCCTGGTCCAGGTAATCATCCATGCCCAGGTCACGGTCCTCTGCGCCCGGGTTGATCCAGGAGATGCAAAACACCGTGTGCCCCTGGTCCACCAGGTACTTGATGAGCGAGTTGTGGGGCGACAAATCGAGGATGTAGTACTTCATGATCCACGCCGGCACGATCAGGATCGGCTCGGGGTGCACGGCTTTGGTGGTGGGCGTGTACTGGATCAGTTCCATCACGCGGTTCTTCAGCACCACCTTGCCGGGGGTGATGCCCACGTCGCGGCCGACCACAAAATTCTCTGCGCCAGCGGGCGGCATGCCAGCGGCATGGCGCCGGGCGTCGTCCAGCAGATGGAGCGCGCCACGCGCCAGGTTGGCGCCGCCTTGCGCCAGTGTGCGGTTCAGCACCACGGGATTGGTGGCCAGCTGGTTGCCGGGCGAGAACACATCGAGAAACTGTCGGGCCGCGAAGGCCACCATGTCTTCGTGGTGCTTGTCCACACCCCAGACACCATGCGTTGCGGCGGCCCACCATTGCTCGGTCAGCACAAACGACTGGTGCATGAGGTTGAACGGCCACTGCTGCCAGGCGGGGTCGGCAAAGCGCCGGTCCTGGGTGGGGGTGGCCACGGCATGGCGGGCCTTCTTGTCGGGGCCTGCCGCCATTCGCGCCAGGGCGTACGCCGCCATTTCCTGCCCCTGGCGCAGCGCCAGGTGCGCCAGGTCCATGCAGTGGCCCGGCGAGGCGGCCAGATGCAGGGCCCAGTCGCTGGCTGCCATCAGGGCAGAGGCGTGCGACAGCGACGCAACACTGCGCGCAATAGCCGCGTGCACGGTGGGGTCGAGCCGTTCGGCCATGGACAGGGTGGTGTTCGCAGGGGTTGGCATGAATGGAGTCCCAGATGAAAAGCGGGCCGATGGTGCCGTTGCACTTTACGCAGGCCAGACGATGAGTGACTTGAGATGTATCAATTTTATATGCTTACCGACCGGTCGGTAGATAATAATGCCGAGCATAGCCAGAACGCGAGACAAAACGATGACCCAGCAACTGCCACCCTCAGGCGCGGCCCCGGCCGTCGTGCCGCTGCGACAGCGCCTGCCCCCCGAGGTGCGTGTGCTGCAGATTCTGGACGCCGCGCTGGTCGAATTCTCCGAGCGGGGCTTTGCCGCAGCCCGGATGGACGACATCGCGCGCCGCTGCGGGCTCTCCAAAGGCGGCCTCTACGCCCATTTCGCGGGCAAGGAGGAAGTGTTCGAGGCACTGCTGACCCGCTCGCTCGCGCCACCCGACTTTGGACAAATGCCGGTGCTGGGCAACGGCATACGGCCGCTGGCGCAGTGGGTGGTGGACAAGCTCTATGACTCGCTGGGCCGCCCTGGCGCGGTGGCCACGCTGCGCCTGCTGGTGGCTGAAAGTGCGCGTGTGCCGCACCTCGTTGCCTTATGGAAGCGCAACGTGGTGCAGCCCCATCTGGCCTTGCTGGGCGTCATTCTGCGTGCCCACGCCGTGCAGGAGGGGTGGGTTCCCAGCGTGATCACGCAAGAGCCGTGGCTGGTGGTCTCGCCGGTGGTGCATGCCCTGCTGTCGCAGGTGGTGCTGGGCGATGCGGACCCGCATGAACTCGCGCATTACCGCCAGGGCCATGTCGCCCTGCTGTGCGAACTGCTGGACCCTGCATCCCGAATCCTGCCGCCGCTTCAGCCTGCGGCGAAGTGGTCGAACGATGCGTAGCGCTGCACCACGGGCTGGCCTTGCGCGTCCACCAGCCGCAGGCCGGGTTCGGCCTCGATGCGGCCGATGCGCGTGACGGGTGTGCTGCTGGCCAGTGACGCAGCGGCCACTGCGGCGCGCCGGGCCACCGGGGCGGTGAAAGCCAGTTCGTAGTCATCGCCCCCGGCCAGAGTGCACTGGTGGAGCAGTTCAGGGTCAAATTTGCCTCTAGCGCTTATAGGTAAAGCGCTAATAGCTATCAAATAAGTAGTAATTGAGGTATCGATGCAGGCACCTGTTCCCGAGGCGCGCAGGATGTGGCCCAGGTCGCCGAGCAGCCCGTCGCTCACATCCAGGGCACTGCTGGCCACGCCGCGCAGCGCCTGGCCCAGTGCCACGCGGGGTGTGGGTTGCTCCAGGCGCAGGCGGGCGGCGGCCAGCACATCGGCGGGCAGGGTGATGTGCCCTTGCAATGCCTCCAGCGCCAGCCGGGCATCGCCCAGCGTGCCGCTGACATAGATGTCGTCGCCAGGCCGCGCGCCGCTGCGCAGCAAGGCCTGGCCTGCGGGCACCTCCCCAAACACCGTGATGCAGATATTGAGCGGTCCTTGCGTGGTGTCGCCGCCCACCAGCTCGCAGCCGTGTCCGTCGGCCAGGGCCAGCAGCCCGCGCGAAAACGCTTCGAGCCAGGGCGCATCCACGCGGGGCAGTGCCAGGGCCAGCGTAAAGGCCAGCGGGCGCGCGCCGCAGGCCGCCAGGTCCGACAGGTTCACGGCCAGCGCCTTGTGCCCCAGGCGTTCGGGGTCCACGTCGGCAAAGAAGTGGCGGCCTTGCACCAGCATGTCGCTGGAGACGGCCAGCTGCATGCCCGGCGCGGGCGCCAGCAGCGCGCAGTCGTCGCCCACGCCCAGGGCGGCGCGGCGCACGGGCCGCGTGAAGTAGCGTGCAATCAGGTCGAATTCACCCATGGGGACGAATTGTGCGGTGTGTCGCGCATCCGGGCATCGGCGCGGTGGCGCAGGCTTGGCCGGTTACCCGCCGCCGCACCTTGTGCACAGTGGCATCGGGCGGGTCAGTTGGTGCCTCGAAAACGCAATGCGGCCTGGCGGCTGACTTCAGCCAGCAGCTGTTCTTCGCGCTGGCGCTCGCGCAGCCAGCGGGCGTCGTTCTGTCCGGCTTCGGTTTCTGTGCGCAGCATGTGCATGGCGTTGGATGCGCCTTGCATGGCCGCGTGCCCGGCGATCTGGTCCATGGTCATGCGGATATGGTCGCGCAGCGGCATGTGGTCGCCGGTGGCAGGGTCGACATACACGGCGTCCATGCCAAAACGGCAGGCCTGGAAGCGGTTGTAGGTGTAGACGAGGTAGTCGTCCTCTTGGGGCATGAAGGGTTGCGCGTTCAGGAACCACGCGCCGAGCGACTGCACGAAGCCAGCCAGCGCGGCGGCACGCTCGATGGTCAGTGGCGTGTCGAACACCCGGATCTCGATGGTGCCGAACTCGGGCTTGGGGCGGATGTCCCAGTAAAAGTCCTTCATGCTCTTGACCACGCCGGTGCGGGTCATCTTGTTGAAGTAGGTGGTGAAATCGTCCCAGGTCAGTGCAAATGGCGCGCGGCCCGACAGAGGAAACGCGAACACCGAGTTGAGCCGAGCCGAGTCGAACGCCGTGTCCTGCCCCTGCACGTAGGGGCTGGAGGCCGACAGCGCAATGAAATGCGGGATGTAGCGCGACATGCGGTGCAGCATCAGGAGCGCGGCGTCGGCATCGGGGCAGCCAATGTGTACATGCTGGCCAAAGATGGTGAACTGCTTGGAAAGGTAGCCATACAGCTGCGACAGCTCCTGAAAGCGTGGCTTGTCGTAGATGCGCCGCTCGTGCCACTGCTGGAACGGGTGCGTGCCGCCGCCCACCACGGCAATGTTGAGCTTGTCCGCGCTTTTGACCAGCGCGTCGCGGATGGGGCTGAGCTGCCCCAGCACCTCGCTGGCCGAATGGCAGATGCCGGTGGAGATTTCGATCATGCTGTTCGTCATCTCGGGCACCACGCTGCCAGGCAGCGGCACCTTGCTCATCAGGCGCAGCATGTCTTCGGCGTAGGGCGCCAGATCGTAGTCGTGGGTGTTGACCAGCTGCAGCTCCAGCTCCACGCCCAGCGTCAGCGGTTCGGAATGGGTAAAGGCTTCAAGACTCACTTCGGTCTCCATTGCCGCCGCGCGACAGCGGGGCCCAAGGTTTGGAACTCTCGCCCGCGCGGTAGATGGCTACCGTGGCGATCACGGCGCCCAGCACTTCCATGAGCAAGATGGCGGGCAGCGCCACGCGGGCAATCAGGTGGCCCGTGGAGGGGGATGCCACCACGAACTGCGAGGCGATCAGCAGTGCAATGGACGACATGGGCGTCATGGCGCAGCCCACCCACAGGGCCTGGCGCCAGCTGGCACCGCTGCCCACATTGCCCAGCCCTACGCCCACGGCCTTTGCGGCCAGTCGCACGGCGATCAGTGCCAGCACCACGCCGACCACGGGGCCGCTCCAGTCGGCCTGCGCCGCCACGGTGGACACCAGCACGAACATCAGCATGGTGAGCAGCGACGAGGCGTTGCCCAGCTGGCGCGGCCAGGCCCACGGGCGCGGGTTGAGCTGCTTGAGCAGCATGCCGCCCAGCAGGGCCGCCAGCGGCGCGGAGCCACCCATGTGCGCTGCCACGGCGGTGGCAGCGGCGATCAGGGCCAGCAGCAGCATCGAGGTGTTTTCGCTGGTCGGACTCATGAAGCGCAAGGCCATGCGCAGCGCCAGCGACAGCACAGCCGCCACGATGATCGACACGCCCAGCACCACCACCACGGGATACATGGTGTCCAGCAACGTGACGCTCTGGCGGTTGATCTGCTCGGCACGGGCGCTGCCCAGGGTGAGCGCATAGAGGGTGGACAGGGTGGCGAGCACAATGGCGCGCTCGGTGACGGGGCCGGCCGCGCGGGTGTCGGCCACCACGCGCGTCAGCACGGCGGGCGATGCGGCCAGCGCCACCAGGGCCAGCGGGCCAGCCACATGCGCGGGCATGTCCAGCCACACCAGCACCCAATAGACGGCAAAGTAGGTCAGTGCCGATTCGGCAATGCTCTGCACCAGCACCATGGGGTTGTGGCGAAACCAGCGCAGCGGAATGCGTCCGCCGCACTCGAACAGCACGATGGAGATGCCCAGCTCCAGCAGAAACAGCCCGATGCCCTGAAGCGGCCACACCGCCCCGCTGAAGCCTGCCAGACCGGCAGCGGTGCCCACCAGGGAGTAGCCCACCACTTTGGGCAGGCCTGTGTGGCGCTGGCACAGATAACCCGCGATAGCGGCCACCGCCAGCAACAGCGACCATTGCACCGTGGGCAACCCGGCCGAAGGGCGCAGCCACTGCGCCCAGAAGCTCAGGATTTCGTTCATTTCATGGGTCCTCTCCATCAGACGGGCAGCGCCCGGTGGGCGGGAAAGACAGGCCAGCGCCTGCTGGCGCCACGGTCCTTCCCGGCGGTTACCTGAATTTACATGCGCAAACGACAGTGCCCTGTAGGACAGCGGCGCCCGTGTTTGCGCAGGCCAGAAGCGCCTGAATCAGGCGGCCTGGCGTTCAGGCACGAAAAAGCTCAACGGCGCCTTGAGCAGGCGGTGCCGCATTGCTGCATAGATGCGAGAGCGGTCAACACCGCTCACGTTGTGGGCTCGCAATGCCAGGCGGAAAGCCATGTAAAAGCTTACTCCGACATTGAGGGCGCCCAGCAGGGGAATGGTGGCTACAGCCCACCAGAACGCACTCTGGTGAATGACGTCCCAGCCCAGCGCAGCCGTGGCCGCGCCCAACTGCCCTGAAGACAGTGTGACATGGCGCACGTCCAGCCCCAACCCGAAAAACCCTGCAAACGCCGGGACCAGGCCGAGCATGAAGCCCAGCGAGATGTTGGCGGCAAAGCCCGACAGGTTCTCGCGCAGAAAGTGCGCCCAGCGCGCCGCGCGTTCCTTGCCCAGCCGGGAGGTGATGCGCGGGTTGTAGCGCACGGCCGAGTCGAGCCGGTGCAGCACAAACCAGTTTTCGGTCCAGCCCGCGATGATGCTGGAGGCAAACAGCAGCACGCCCGTGAATGCTGCGAACAGCAGCGACGGCCCCAGGAGGTGCAGCGACTCCAGCACATGGCCGGCTTCTTTCGTGCTGATGGCGGGCGAGCCCTTGGCCCATGCAATCAGCAGCGCCAGGCCCAGAACCAGGGGGTACACCACCAGCACATTGCCCAGCACGGCTGCAACCTGTGAGCGCACCAGGTGGGCGACTTCATCGACAAACGACTCAATGGCCTCGCCCGAGGCCAGCTCCTTGAGCTTGGCCGCCATGGCGGGGGCGGTCATGGCCGGCTGTTTGGTGGCTACGGTGAAGTGCAGCAACTGCACCAGCACAAAGCTCAAGGCATAGTTCGCCCCCGCCCAGAAGCCGCCCCAGAATGCCGACAGCGCCATTGCGTAAAGGGCAAACTTGGCCAGCGTGGTGAAGGCCATCACGGCGCCGCCGCCAGCGGCTTTCTTCACCATGGAGCGGTATTCGACCGCCGTGCGCGTGATGTAGTGTTCGCCCGTCTCGGCGCTGCGCTCGGCCACTTTGGCGGCCAGCAGTGACGAGTTGGATGCCAGCAGCGCCCGCAGGCTGCGCCGCTCTTGCCCCACCTCTACCAGATGCGCCAGAAGGCGGGCCGCCGTGACGGCGGGCTGGGGGGACAGCAGGCAGTCGAGCAACTCGCGCACCCGCAGGATGCGCGCACGCAACTGGCGCAGCCGAAACACCAGGTCCACGGAAATTCCGTTGTCTTCAAAGTGCGTGTAAACGGTGGCAGCGGCGGCACGGCAGGCTTCCAGGCGCTCGCGCAGTCGCCGGGCTGCCTCCTGCAGCCGGTCGGGGGTGCGCAGCGCATGCAACACTTCCACGCGCAGGCTTTCCACATCACGGATCAGCGCATGAAAGGGTTGCGACTCGCGGGCCGATTCGCTCATGCGCAGGCGCAACCCCGGCGCAAAGCCGGTCGAGAGGATCTGCCCCGCGCAGTAGGTGATGGCGTCCAGCAGTGCGTGCTGCCAGCGCGATGCGCCCTGAGGGCTTTGCGGCGTCAGCAGGGCTACCAGCCGGTTCAGCGTGGCTTCGTCCAGTGCGCCGAGCCACTTTGCATCGAAAGCACTGGGCAGGGCCAGAACGAAGAGCTCCGATGCGTCAATGGTTTCGGGGCTGTGCGGCAGCAGCTTGTTGCGCAGTCGCTCTGCGGCTTCGCTGAGCAGTGCCGTGTCCTTGGCAAAGCCAAAATCAGCCAGCAGCGTGGTGATGTCTACCGACTCCACAAGGGTGGCCCACCAGGTTTGCAGCTGCCGCTGCACATCGGGGCGCGCCTCGACCGCTTCCAGAAACAGTTGGACCCGGGACGTGGAACCCGGTACCGAATCGCGCGCGCCACGCACCCAGTCGAGCAGGTCAATCAGCCATACATGGCGCTGCCCAAGTCCTGCGTGCGGGTCCAGGGCCGCCAGCAGCTCCGCCAAATCCGGGGCCGGCCGCTTCAATGCAGCACCCTTCCGTTCATGGGCTGACCCGAGGTTCCGGGGGCGGTCGCCTCCAGCACGAACAAGGGGATCGGGCTGCTGAATGGTTCGCCGTCTTCTGCCACGCAGTAAAACGTGCCGTGCATGGTGCCACTGGCGGTGCGCAGACCGCAACCGCTGGTGTACTGGAACGACTGGCCCGGTTTGAGCAAAGGCTGCTGGCCCACCACGCCCAGGCCTTTGACCTCTTCGGTGTGGCCCCGGGCGTCACTGATGATCCAGTGGCGCGAGATCAGCTGGGCGGGCGCTTCGCCTGCATTGGTGATGGTGATGGTGTAGGCAAAGCTGAAGACGCCAGAGTCCGGGGAGGACTGCTCCGGCAGGTACTCTGGCTGTACTTCCACATCAAACTGGTACTTGGGCATGGGCGAATGGTAACTGCGACAATCGGGCCATGAGCCGACCTTTTCGCATTGCCCCCTCGATCCTCTCAGCCGATTTCGCCCGCTTGGGCGAAGAAGTGCGCAGCGTCATTGCCGCCGGTGCCGACTGGATTCACTTCGACGTGATGGACAACCATTACGTACCCAACCTCACCTTTGGCCCCATGGTCTGCCAGGCCCTCAAGCCGCATGCCAAAACGGCTGCCGGCGTGGCGGTGCCCGTTGATGTGCACCTGATGATCCAGCCCGTGGACGCCCTGGCTGCCGCGTTTGCCGACGCGGGCGCCGACTACATCAGCTTTCACCCCGACGCCTCGGGCCATGTGCACCGCAGCATCCAGGCCATTCGCAGCAAGGGCGTCAAACCCGGCCTGGTGTTCAACCCGGCCGAACCGCTGGATGTGCTGGACTGGGTGATCGACGACATCGACCTCATCCTCATCATGAGCGTGAACCCCGGTTTTGGCGGCCAGAGCTTCATTGACTCGGCCCTGCGCAAGATCGAAGCCGTGCGCAAGCGCATCGACGCCTCGGGCAAGGACATCCGCCTGGAGGTGGATGGTGGCATCAAGGCCGACAACATCCGCCGTGTGGCCGATGCGGGTGCCGACACCTTTGTGGCGGGCAGCGCCATTTTTGGCAAACCCGATTACAAGGGTGTGGTGGACGCGATGCGCGCGCAGCTGGCCTGAGCGGGCCACTGGTCTTCGCCGCAGGGATCAACGGCCGGGGTTGAGCTCCCGCTGCACATGTGCCAGCAGCCCGTCGCAGGCATCTTCCAGCAGGTCCAGTACACGCTCGAACCCCTGCGCATTGCCGTAGTACGGGTCTGGCACCACGGGACTGCTGGTGCGCAGACAGAACTCTGTCATGCGCCGCAAACGATATTGCTGCTCTGGAGGGCAACGGCGGCGCAGTTCCGCCAGGTTGTCGTAGTCCATGGCCAGCACCAGATCGAAGGTGTGGAAATCGCCATCGGTGATCTGACGGGACCGCAGATCTGCCAGCGCATAGCCGCGTTGCCTGGCCTGAATTTGTGCGCGTGCGTCGGGGGGCTCGCCCCTGTGGGCGCTGTGGGTGCCGGCTGAATCGATGCGCACTTTGTCGGCCAGCCCGGCGCGCGCCACGCGCTGGCGAAACACGCCATGGGCCGTGGGGCTGCGGCAGATGTTGCTCATGCAGACGAAGAGAACAGAAAACTGGCGCATGTTCTAGAGGGCCGCCACGTCAGTCGGCAAGGGTGCGATTGTATGGACCGGTCTGCAAAGCGGGCCCGGCGTGCTGGGCTCGTTGCCTGTTCCATGGCAATTTTCCAGCATGATTGACGAGGCATATGCAATAAGATGGACAAGCAGTATGCCCTCCGGTGTGAAGTGCTGGTCTTCCAGTGGCGCCGGGTTGATCCAGTGTGGTATCGATGTCTGCAGACAAACGGGGAACAAGCAAACCATGTTGATCCAGCCGGTAGTGTTGTCGGGTGGTTCGGGCACACGCCTGTGGCCGCTGTCGCGGGAAAAATACCCAAAGCAATTGCTCGCACTCATGGGCGAGGACTCGCTGTTGCAAGCGACCCTGCGTCGGTTTGAGGGCGTTTCCGGCGCCGACAGCGCACCCCCGCTGGTGGTGTGCAACGAGGAATACCGTTTTGTGGTGGCAGAGCAATTGCGTCTGATCGGCAAGCAAGGCCGCATTGTGCTCGAGCCGATGGGCCGCAACACCGCGCCAGCGTTGACGCTCGCTGCAATGGCTGCACGTTCCGGCGGAGATGATCCGGTATTGCTGGTCATGCCTGCGGATCACGTAGTGGCTCAGCCTGAGGTATTCCAACAGGGCGTGTGCCATGCTGCCCGGCTGGCTCAGGATGGGGCCATCGTCACTTTCGGTATCACCCCGGACCGGCCCGAGACGGGCTACGGTTACATCCAGGCTGGCGCTACGCTGAATGAAGACGGTGCGCGCGCCATAGCCCGTTTTGTCGAAAAGCCCGACCTCGCTACGGCCGAAGGCTACCTGCAAGCGGGTGATTACCTCTGGAACAGTGGGCTGTTTGTGTTGCGCGCCTCGGTCTGGCTGAAAGCTCTGGAGCTCTGCCGTCCGGATATCCTGGCTGCCTGTGATGTGGCGTGGAAAAACGGCACATCGGACCTGTCGTTTCTCCGCGTGGACGCTGAGTCATTTGCTGCCTGCCCGAGTGATTCCATCGACTATGCCGTGATGGAGCGTTTGACCGGGGCGAAGGCGGTAGCAGGCCTGCCACCTGGCGTGGTGGTGCCGTTGTCGGCGGGCTGGTCTGATGTGGGTGCCTGGGACGCGCTTTGGCAAATCCTTCCCAAGGATGACGACGGCAATGTCGTGCAGGGACGTACCCTGATACAGGACTGCCGCAATACCTTGGCTCTGTCATCCGGGCGTCTCTTGGCATGCGTGGGTGTGCAGGGTTTGGTCGTCGTAGAAACACCCGACGCGGTGCTTGTGGCCGATCAGCGCCACACCCAGGATGTGAAAAAAATCGTTGATCGTCTTAAACGTGATGGTCGCACCGAGGGTATGGTGCACCGCAAGGTGTATCGACCCTGGGGCTGGTATGACGGTGTCGACGGAGGCGAGCGCTTCCAGGTCAAGCGCATCATGGTCAAGCCTGGCGGCAAGCTGTCGCTTCAGATGCACCATCACCGTGCCGAACACTGGATTGTTGTGCGTGGCACCGCCCGTGTGACCAAGGGCGACGAGGTGTTTCTTTTGTCTGAGAATCAGTCCACTTATATCCCTTTGGGGGTGACACACCGCCTGGAAAACCCCGGCCAGGTCAGCCTGGAGATGATCGAGGTACAGTCCGGCTCCTACTTGGGCGAGGACGACATCGTGCGGTTCGAAGACCTGTACGGGCGCTGATTTCCATATTGGCCCACCTGGCGGGAGCTGCCTTCATGAAGTCAGAGCGAAAGCCACAACACGTTCTTCTGACCGGCGCCGCCGGGTTCATTGGTAGCCACGTGGCCGGGCGCCTGCTGGAGCGCGGTGATCGGGTGATGGGCCTGGACAATCTCAGCGACTACTATGACCCCGCACTCAAACAGGCCAGGCTACAGCGGCTTGAAGGAGTGGCGAATTTTCGTCTTGTACAGCTCGATCTGGCCGACCGCACGGGAATGGCAGAGTTGTTCGCTGCCGAGCGTTTTGACAGCGTCATCCATCTCGCCGCCCAGGCCGGCGTGCGATACAGCATTACCCATCCCAATGCTTATTTCGATTCCAACCTGACCGGATTTGGCCATGTCCTCGAAGGCTGCCGCGCCCAAGGTGTCGCGCACCTTGTGTATGCCTCCAGTTCCAGCGTTTATGGCGGCAATACAAAAATGCCGTTTACTGAATCGGACGCCGTTGACCACCCTGTGAGCCTGTATGCCGCCACCAAGAAGGCCAACGAGCTCATGGCCCACACCTACAGTCACCTTTATGGATTCCCCACCACCGGGCTGCGCTTTTTTACAGTCTATGGCCCCTGGGGACGGCCTGACATGGCGTACCACCTCTTCACCCGTGCCATCCTGGCCGACGAGCCGATTTCGGTCTTCAACCACGGGGACATGCGGCGTGACTTCACCTATATAGACGACATCACGGAGGGCGTGCTGCGCGTACTGGATAAACCAGCCACTCCTGAACGCGTGGGCGCAGCCCCTTACCGGGTGTTCAACATTGGTAACTGCGACCCTGTTCAGCTGCTCGACTTCATTCGTTGCCTGGAAAGCGCGCTGGGCAAATCGGCCATCAAGAAGCTGCTTCCAATGCAGCCGGGGGATGTGCCGGCAACGTATGCCAGCACCCAAGCACTTCGGGAGTGGGTGGGTTTTGCACCGTCTACGCCGCTGGCTGAAGGAATAGAGAGTTTCGTACGTTGGTATCGGGAGTACTACGGCTGCTGAGTCTGCCTGTCCGCGGATGCGATGTGGTGCCCTCAGGCCTTTTCTCCTGGGTAGGTGGGCACGGTTTTTTGCCTTGACGAAACAGCGGTGCAGGCATTAAGTCGCACGCAGAGACAGATTTTGTGCAGCCAAAAATGCATTTACGTTTGACATTCGTTCGGGGTATGCTGCAACGAGGCTAGGTTGTTTTGGCTATAGCCGTGCAAACGATGTAAGGAGTTGCGCCATGCGGAAATACGTTTCGAGGCTCCTGGGCCTGGGCTCAATGGCTCGCGTTGTGGCAGCTGCGGCCTTGGCCTCTTCGGTGGTTGGCTGTGCGGGTATGCGGGGAGGGGACCATCCGGCTGCGCCAGCCAAAGCGTCCGCCCCAGACTACAACTACATCGTGGGGCCTGGAGATACGCTCAACATCATCGTATGGCGAAATCCCGAGTTGTCACAGGTCGTGCCGGTGCGCCCGGACGGTCAGGTGTCTACCCCCCTGGTTGACGGACTCGTCGCGCAAGGTAAAACGTCGGCGCAGATCGCTCGGGACGTAGAAAAAGAGTTGGGTAAATACGTGCGGGATCCGGTCGTCACCGTGATCGTTACTGGCTTCGTTGGCCCCTACAGTGAGCAGATCCGTGTGGTGGGTGAAGCGGCCAAACCGCAGTTCCTTCCCTACAAGCAAAAAATGACAGTACTGGATGTGATGATTGCGGTAGGTGGATTGACTGATTTTGCCGATGGCAACAGCGCCACGCTCGTACGCGCGGCCGAGGGCAACAAGCGTTACACCGTACGCCTGAATGATCTGGTCAAGCGCGGTGATATCGACGCCAATGTGGAAGTGCTTCCTGGCGATATTCTCATCATCCCTCAAGGGTGGTTCTGACTTGCCTGAGCAAGGATTGGCGGCTGACAGGCGCCCAGTGGACTTGTTGAGGGGGAACGAATGGATGAGTTTCTAGGCCAGATCACCACAACCGTCCGCGGCATGTGGAGCTATCGTCGTCTGGCCATGCTGATCACATGGCTGGTAGCTGCCGTGGGCGTGGGTGTGGTGCTCATGATGCCGGATCACTACCAGGCATCGGCGCGTGTGTTTGTAGACACGCAGTCCATTCTGCGTCCGCTCATGACCGGCATTGCTGTACAGCCGAACATCGAGCAGCAGGTTGCCATGCTCAGCCGTACGCTGCTTAGTCGACCTACGGTGGAGCGGCTGGTTCGCACCGTCGATCTGGATCTCGGTGCGCATTCCAAGGCTGCAAAAGATGCGGTGGTCGATGCCGTGACCAAGTCCATCAGCATCCAGACCACCGGGCGCGACAATCTCTATACGTTGTCCTATCGCGACCAGAATCCTGAGAGGGCGCAGCGTGTCGTGCAGGCTCTGCTGACCATCTTTGTCGAATCCAGTTTGGGTGCATCGCGCCAGGATTCAGACAGTGCGCGTCGCTTCCTTGATGAACAGATCAAGAGCTACGAGGCCAAACTCACAGACGCCGAGGGCCGCCTCAAGGCGTTCAAGTTGCGAAACATTGAGTTGCAATCCCAAAGCGGCCTGGACTCGGCGGGACGGGCCGCCGAAATCGGCAACCTTCTAAGTCAGGCCCGGCTGGAGCTGCGCGAAGCTGAAAGTGCGCGGGCGGCGGCGAGTCGTCAGTTGGAGATGCTTCGCGCGCAAACTGAACAGTCTCTCATCGGGTCTGCAGTCGGTATACAGACGCCTGAGCTGGATGCGCGCCTTTATGAGCAGAAGCGCAATCTTGATACGCTGCTACAGCGCTACACCGACGAGCACCCGGATGTGGTCAACACGCGCAGATTGATCGCAGAACTTGAAGCTCAGAAGCGCCGCGAAATAGACGAGCTGCGGCGCAAGGCCAAGGCTGCG
Organism: Acidovorax sp. JHL-3; assembly: GCF_000526295.1. Taxonomy (NCBI): domain Bacteria; kingdom Pseudomonadati; phylum Pseudomonadota; class Betaproteobacteria; order Burkholderiales; family Comamonadaceae; genus Acidovorax; species Acidovorax sp. JHL-3. Next base: position 482,922 of record NZ_JAFU01000001.1, on the reverse strand, counting down.
CCCGGTGGGCCCGCCGTGGAGGCCAATCCGGCAGTATTGGAGCTCAATCGCATTTATTCTGCAGCTGAAGTTCAAGTGGCGTCACTGCGCGCGCGCGTCGTTGAATATGAGTCGCGTGCCAACCGTGTGCAGGAACAACTCAAGGTGGCCCCGCAGCTGGAGGCTGAGTTGGCGCAGCTGAATCGGGACTATCAGATCAACCAGAAAAACTATGCCGATCTGGTGTCCCGCCGTGAATCGGCCATGATGTCGGGGCAATTGGAAAACACGTCCAGTGTGGCTGAATTTCGAGTCATCGACCCGCCGCGCGTGTCGCCCAAGCCAGTGGCTCCCAACCGGGTTCTATTGATGCCAATGACCTTGCTGGCAGCTTTGGGCGCAGGGCTTGGAATGGCGTTTCTCATGAGCCAGATCAGGCCGGTTTTCTTCGATGGTGCGGCCTTGCGCCAATTGACCCAACTGCCGTTGCTGGGGGTGGTGGATTTAATCCCCAGTAATGCGTTTCGTCAGCGTGAATCGAGAAGCTTTAAGCGATTCATCGCGGCCTTGCTTGCACTCGTTCTGCTCTATGCGGGTGGAATGTTAGCGCTGTCCTACTTCTCGGGCCTTCTTGGGTGACATGCCATCATGACAAGTTCCATTGAAAAAGCGGCGCAGCGGCTTGAACAATTGCGAAAAGCGGGTGTGCCTGTGTCGGGTAATGTGGTGCGGCATGAAGAAATCCCTGCTCCGAGCGCCGAGCAGCAATCAGCCAAATTTTCACCGGCAGAAGATGTTGTCATCGATGTGCAGCGGGGCGTGCCAGCTTCCAAAAGCGTGCACATTGATTTGACGGCATTGGCTGCGGCTGGATTTGTTACTCCCAATGCGCCCCGCTCCGCCACGACAGACCAGTTTCGTGTCATCAAACGGCCACTGCTGGAAAATGCAACGGGCAAAGGCGCCTCGCTGGTAGCCAATGGCAACCTCATCATGGTGACCAGTTCGTTACCCGGGGAGGGCAAGACCTTCACGGCGATCAACCTGGCCATGAGTCTGGCAATGGAGCTGAACCATACGGTGATGCTCGTTGATGCCGATGTTGCACGCCAGTCCATCATGAAAACACTGGGCCTGCCCCCGGCACCCGGCTTGCTGGACTTGTTGTTGGACGACAAGATCGGCTTGCCTGACGTACTGTTGCGCACCAATATAGATAATTTCACTCTGTTGCCAACGGGCCTTCCGAACCCGCGTGCGACGGAATTGCTGGCCAGCGATGCCATGGTCGCACTGCTCAATGACATGGGCAAGCGCTACAGCGACCGCATCATCATTTTCGATTCACCCCCATTGCTGCTGACCACGGAAGCGCGGGTTTTGGCCAGTCACATGGGCCAGGTTGTCATCGTCGTGCAGGCTGAAAAAACGCTGCAGTCGCAAGTTCAGCATGCCCTGTCCACCATCGAGGCTTGCCCTATCAGGCTCATGGTGCTCAACCAGGCGCGTAGCCGTGGCCTGGGTGCTTATGGCTATGGGTATGGCTACGGCTATGGCTACGATCGATTAGTGGGCGAGTCCAGCATGGCTACTGCCGCGGCGTGACGGAAATAGGAGTGTTCGCGTGAACCGCCCTTATCGCTACACCGCAAGTCCTCCCTTGGTTCGCTGGGCATCACTCGCTTTGGCAGCCGCTCCAGCGTTTCTTTCTGGCACCGTCACCGCACAACAAGAAGATGTGCAGGCAGCAACAAGTCAACCCAGCGTGGTATTCGAGCCGCGTGTTTCTGTGCAGCACACCATTACCAATAATGCACGGCTCGATGCAACCGGTGACAGTGATCAGGTGACAGAGGTGATCCCAGGTTTTCAGCTGATCAGCAACACGGCACGTGTCAAAGGGTTTGTTGATTACTCACTGCACGACACCTATTACGCACGGGAGTCAAGGTTTAATCAGATTCGGCACAACCTGAATGCCAACGCGGTCGTCGAAGCGATCGAGCAGTGGGCCTTTTTCGATGTGGCCGCCGTCGTCGCTTCGCAGCCTATATCGGCCTTCGGCCCACCGGTGGATGGTTACCCTGCCAATCCCAATGCTTCGCAGACGTCGAGCTTTCGACTTTCTCCTTACCTGCGAGGCCGCATTGGAGCGGTGGTGGATTACGAGGCGCGTTACAGCGTGCAAGATACCCGCACCAAGGCAGACAGTCGATCTGATGTCACTACGCAAGACTGGCTCTTGCATCTGGGTAGCCGAGAAAGCGGGAAAATCCTGGGCTGGGCCGTAGATGCCAGCAACCAGGTCGCCGATTATTCACTCGGTCGGAGTATTGAAACCACTGCGGTGCGTGCGCGGGTGAATATTGCGATGACGCCGCAGTTGGTTGTTACGGGGATTGGCGGAACCGAAACCACCAACCAGATGTCGCCCACACGCGAGTCTCACAGCATTGCAGGGTTCGGTGCTACGTGGCAGCCATCGGAGCGGTCCCGACTGTCTTTCGAACGCGAGAGCCGCTATTTTGGCGAAGCCCACAATGCATCACTGGAGCATCGCACTGGGCGCACTGTCTGGCGCTACACCGATGTCAAGGTCATTTCCAATGGGTTGGACGCACAGTCGGCGTCGCTGGGGTCGCTGTTCGACCTGCTTGACGGCTTCTACGCACAGCTTGAGCCTGATGCCATCCGCCGCACACAGCTCGTTCTGGCAGAGATTGAGCGCCTGGGGCTGCCCGCCAACGTACAGGTTTTTCCTGATTTTCTCCGGTCATCGAGCACCTTGCAGCGGGTGCAACAACTCTCGCTGGCGCTGTTGGGGCAGCGCAGTACCGTGACGCTGGCCGTTTCGCGTTCAGATAGCCGCTCTATTGGTGGTGCGCTCCAGTTGGGCGATGATTTCGATACCAACTCCCGCATTCGTCAGCGAGGGTGGAGTTTGTGGCTTGCCCATCGCCTTACACCGAATTCTTCGATCCATGCAAATTGGGGCGAACAGCGCAGCGTAGGTACTTTTCCAGGGCTGGAGACCCGTGTGCGCTCACTTGTCTTGGGCTGGAATGTGCTGTTGGCCCGTCGCACCAGTGGCGGTATCCAGATACGCCGCGTGCGGTCCGATGGCCTCGCCAGTCCTTATAGCGAATCGGCCATCGTTGGGACCATCACACACAGGTTCTGATCCATGTACGAAGCGTTTTATGGGTTGAGCAGCAAACCCTTCCAACTCAATCCCGATCCCAGCTTCTATTTCAGTAGCAAGCAGCACCAGCGCGCACGCGCGTATCTAGAGTACGGCGTGATGCGTTGCGAAGGATTCATTGTGATTACGGGCGAGGTGGGGGCGGGCAAGACGACGATTGTGCGCGGCCTGATCGAAAGTCTGGACCCAGGCACCGTTGTCGCCGCCCATCTGGTGAGCACGCAGTTGGGTGCCGAAGACACGCTGCGACTGGTGGGGGCCGCATTCGGCGTCCATGTGCATGGTGTTTCCAAAGGTGACCTGTTGCTGGCACTGGAAGCGTTCTTCGTCACCCAGACGCTGCAAGGAAAGCGTTGCCTGCTAATCGTCGACGAAGCGCAGAATCTTCAGCAGCAGGCGGTGGAAGAGCTGCGCATGCTGTCCAACTTCCAGAGTGGCCAGAACGCACTGCTGCAGACTTTTCTGGTTGGCCAACCCGAGTTTCGGGAAATCCTGCAAAGCCCCAGCATGCTGCAACTGCGTCAGCGTGTCACCGCCACTTGCCATCTCGGTCCCCTGGAGGCAGATGAAACCCGCGAGTACATCCTGCATCGCTTGAAATGTGCGGGTGCCCGCGAAAAGCCCACCTTCGATCCAGAAATATTCGACTGCGTCCACCAATACACAGGCGGAATTCCCCGGCGCGTCAACACCTTGTTTGACCGGATCCTTTTGCAGGGATTTCTGACGGACAGGACACACATTGACCTGGAACTGGTCAGCGACATCATTCACGAAGTTCAATCTGAAATGCGTGTGCCGCCCAAGGCAGCCTATCCTTGGGAAATACCTTTGTATGCGGCTGCGCAAGGTTCGCATTACGAGGGGCTGGTCGATGGCGATTTGGCGTTGGGGCCGTTGGATCTGGATTTGAATCTGGATTGCGCTCTGGCAGACAGCATGTCCGGGCATCTCGCGCAAGTTTCGGCCGAGCAACTGAGTGCCCGTTTGCTTCGTATCGAGCGCAGCGTTCTGCGCCAGGAGCGCGTGACCCTCGAAATCTTGATGAATCTGCAAAAGCTGGTGGCCGCAAGTCGGCGCCCGCGTGCCGATAGTGCCGCTGGCTAGAGCCGGGAGTCCATCGCCATGCGCAGCACGCCCTCCATCACCAACGCGCTGACCATTGACGTGGAGGATTACTTCCAGGTATCGGCTTTCGCCCCCTACATTGAACGCAGTGCGTGGGATTCGCGCGAATGCCGGGTGGAGCGCAACGTCGAGCGCATCCTGGCCATGCTGCAAGAGAACAAAACCCACGCCACCTTCTTCACATTGGGCTGGATCGCCGAGCGGTATCCGGCGTTGGTGCGCCGCATCGTGGACGGTGGTCATGAGCTGGCCAGCCATGGCTACGGTCATGAGCGTGTGAGTGACTTGTCGGAGGCCGCGTTCTTCAACGACATTCACCGTGCCAAAGCCCTGCTGGAAGACATCGCCGGTACTTGCGTGCACGGTTACCGTGCCCCCAGCTTCTCTATCGGTGCAGGCAATTTGTGGGCGCTGGATGCGCTGCAGCGCGCAGGCTACCGCTACAGCTCCAGCATTTACCCCATCCAGCACGACCACTACGGCATGCCGGATGCCCCCCGTTTTGCCCACCAGATACGCGACGGATTGATCGAGGTGCCACCGACCACCCTGCGTATGTTCAACCGCAACTTGCCGTCCAGCGGGGGAGGCTACTTTCGCCTTTTTCCCTATGCGCTGTCGCGCTGGATGCTGCGCCAGGTGAATCGCCAAGACAGCTCACCTGCCGTTTTTTACTTTCATCCCTGGGAAATGGATGTCGGACAGCCGCGCGTTCAGGGCATTGGTTTCAAGACCCGCTTCAGGCATTACGTGAACATCGGTCGCATGGAACAGCGGCTGGGGCACCTGCTGAGGGACTTTCAATGGGGCCGCATGGACCATATTTTTCTGTCCCCGCATTCAAAAGAGGTGGCCCGTGTCTGAAGTTGCCTCCACGCTCGCCGTTCGCCGGCTGGATGTGCACAACGCAGCCGACGCAGCGCGGTGGGACGCTTTTGTGCTGGGCTGTCCGCACGCCACTTTTTTCCATCGGGCGGGCTGGCAGGTATTGATCCGCGAGGTGTTCCATCACGACACTTACTTTCTCTATGCCGAGAGCGGTGGAAGCATCCTGGGCGTGTTGCCGCTGGGGCATGTCAAAAGCCGCTTGTTTGGCAATGCCCTCACCAGCTTGCCTTTTTCCGTGTACGGAGGCGTTGCAGCGCTGGACGAAGATGCTGCCGTGGCGTTGGAGCACGAGGCCGAGCTGCTGGCGCAGCGCCTGGGTGTGGACCACCTGGAGTTGCGCCATGTGCAGCGCCGCCACGCCGACTGGCCACTGCAAGACCTCTATGTGACGTTCCGCAAACAGATCGCGCCGAAAGAAGAGGACAACCTGCTCGCCATCCCGCGCAAGCAGCGCGCCATGGTGCGAAAAGGCATCAAGAACGGGCTCACATCCCACATCGATACCACGGTCGACCGCTTCTTCGCGCTGTATGCCGACAACGTGCACAGGCATGGCACGCCAGCCCTTCCCAGGGCCTATTTCAAAGGGCTGTGTCGGGTCTTCGGGCCTGACTGTGAAGTGCTCACCATTTGCGCGCCCGATGGGCGCTGCATCAGCAGCGTGCTGAGTTTCTATTTCCGTGACGAAGTGCTGCCCTACTATGCCGGCGATGACGAGGCCGCACGGGAACTGGCGGCCAACGACTTCAAGTACTGGGAGCTCATGCGCCTGGCCTGCGCCCGAGGCATGAGGGTGTTCGACTATGGACGCAGCAAGCAGGGCACAGGCTCGTATGCGTTCAAGAAGAACTGGGGCTTTGAGCCCACGCCCTTGCACTATGAATTCCGGCTGTACAAATGCGACAGCGTGCCGCAGAACAACCCCGCGAATGCCAAGTACCGCCTGCTGATCGCCGCCTGGAAGCGCATGCCCATCGGACTGGCCAATTGGCTCGGGCCCAAAATTGTGCGCAACCTTGGCTGAGTGCTACCAACGCATGACTGCCATGAGCAATATTCTCTACCTGGTGCACAGACTGCCGTACCCCCCGAACAAGGGTGACAAGGTGCGTTCATACCACCTGCTGCGCCACTTGCAGCAGCGCCACCGGGTGTTTCTTGGTACCTTCATCGACGACCCGGACGATGCGCAACATTTGCCCACACTCCAGGCCCTGTGTCCCGACCTGCACGTGGAGCGCATCCACTCACGCAGCGCCAAAGTCAAGAGCCTCCGCGGTCTCCTGGCGGGTGAGGCGCTCACGCTGGCCTACTACCGCAACGCTGGGATGCGGCGCTGGGTCGAGCAGATAAAGGCGGAATACAGCTTGCAGGCATGCGTGGTTTTTTCCTCGGCTATGGCGCAGTACGCGCAGCCGCTTTTGCCGCAGGTGCCCATGCTGGTGGACTTTGTCGATGTGGATTCTGCAAAATGGACCCAGTACGCACCCGCACACCGCTGGCCCTTGTCCCTGCTGTATCGCCTGGAGGGAAGGCGTTTGCTCGCATACGAGCGCGCAATGGCCACATTGGCGCGCCGTTCGTACTTCGTTACGCCCAACGAAACCGCCTTGTTCTTGTCGCAGGCGCCGGAATGTCAGGGGCGCGTGCAGTCGATGGGTAACGGGGTGGATGCCGATTTTTTCGTACCAAACCCTCTGCGGCTCAACCCCTTCGAAGCCGGAGAGCAGGCCGTAGTGTTCACCGGTGCCATGGACTACTGGCCCAACATTGACGGTGTCAGTTGGTTCGCGGCCGATGTGCTTCCGCTCTTGCGCACCCGCTGGCCGCTGGCACGCTTTTATATCGTGGGTCGCAGCCCTTCGTCTCAGGTCCAGGCGCTGGCTGGCGCGCATGTGGTGGTAACCGGGACCGTGCCCGACGTGCGGCCCTATCTGCAATACGCCAGCGCCGTGGTGGCGCCCTTGCGTGTGGCGCGTGGTATCCAAAACAAGATTCTGGAAGCCATGGCCATGCAACAGCCAGTGGTTACCGGCAGTAGCTGTGCCGACGCCATCGGCGCCACCGTGGGTCAGGGGCTGTTGCGTGCAGACACGCCGGAAGAGTTTGTTGAAGCCCTGAAGCCGCTGCTGGAGTCGCCCTACAACGCAGCAGCATTGGGTCAACAGGCTCGTCGCTACGTCGAGCAGGAATGCAGCTGGCAAGCGCATCTGAGCGGCATCGACAGTTGCCTTGGAAGCCTGCGTGCCAAGCCCCCTCAGGAAGTCGTGGCATGAGGGTGTCAACATGACAGGCCGCCTCCAACGTCTCCCCGCCTATTGGCGCAGGCCCCTGGGTGCATTGGTACTTCTGCTTGCAGTCATTTTGGTCGCGTACTGGCATACGGCCTGGAGCATGGCGATGATCTGGGCGCGCTCCGACACCTACGCGCACGGCTTCGTGGTGCCCATCATTTCGCTGTGGCTGGTGTGGCGCCAGCGCGCGGTTCTGGCGCCCATGGTTCCCCGCCCGGGCCGCCTGGCGTGGGTGCTTATGGCGGGCGCTACGGCGCTCTGGCTGGCTGGCGATCTGGTGGCTGTGAATGCTGCTACTCAGCTTGCGCTGATAACGTTGATCGTGTTGTCTGTGCCTGCCGTGCTCGGTTGGCGCGTGGCCAAGGCGCTGGCTTTTCCTTTGGCTTTTCTGTTTTTTGCCGTACCGATCGGCGACTTTTTGCTGCCCCGTTTGATGGAGTGGACCGCCGACTTCACCGTGATGGCGCTGCGTGCGAGCGGCATCCCGGTGTATCGCGAAGGCCTGCAATTCATCATCCCTTCGGGCACATGGTCGGTCGTAGAGGCGTGCAGTGGAATTCGCTACCTCATCGCGTCCGTAACGGTAGGCTGCCTTTTCGCGTATCTCAGCTACCAAAGCACGCGCAAGCGCATGGTGTTCATTGGTGTGGCCATCCTGGTGCCGCTGGTGGCCAACTGGATGCGCGCGTACATGATCGTCATGCTGGGGCATTATTCCGGCAATACCATCGCCACGGGTGTGGATCACCTCGTGTACGGATGGTTGTTTTTCGGGATCGTCATCGGCGTGATGTTCCTCATCGGCGCGCGCTGGGTAGACCCACTTCCGCCACCGTCCAAGAAGGTAATTCCTGGTGGTTCGACTGCTGAAAACGCTCCGTTTCGAACACCTTGGCTTGCGTTGGCGCTCGTCTTTTTCGTGGTGCTGGCGCCGCATGGTGCGCTGGCTGTCATGGACTTTGGCACGCAGACACGGCCTGTGCAAGTGGTCGAGCCCATGGTTGCGGCCCCCTGGCATGCCACGTCCACGCCGCCCAGCACCTGGCGGCCGGCTTTTGAATATGCCTCTGACACGCTGGACGCCGGTCTGATTGACGGTCAGGGCCAGCCGCTGGGACTGCACGTCAGCTATTACCGCCAGCAAAACTATCAGCGAAAGCTGGTCAGTTCAGAGAACGTGCTGGTCAAAAGCCAAGACCCAATCTGGACGCGGGCGGCCAATGGTTCTGCCGATGCGCGGCTGCAGGGCCGGTCCCTGCGTATGGACACCGCCGTGCTGCGTCAGCGTCAGCACACGCCCAGCACGGGCAACGTCGGCCAGCGCCTGTTGGTGTGGCGCTTCTATTGGGTTCATGGCGCCTTCACCGCCAGCGACTACGCGGGCAAGATACAAGGTGCTCTGGGCCGCATCAGCGGGTGGGGCGACGACGGGGCGCACATTGTGATCTACGCACCGTTGTCCGACACCAAGGAGTCTGAGGTGGAAGCTTCGGCGCGGCTGCAGTCCTATCTGGACGGCCAGGGCGACGCACTGGTGGCGGCGCTCAGGCAGACGCGAGGGCGCGACTGACCATGTGTGGCATATCCGGTCTTTTCGATACGCAGGGTTCGCGCGCCTACTCGCGTGATCTGATTTCGCGCATCAACAATGTCCAGGCCCACCGCGGGCCGGATGAGGACGATGTGCACCTGGAGCCCGGTCTGGCGCTGGGGCATCGGCGCCTTTCCGTCATCGACCTGGCCACCGGCAAGCAGCCCTTGTTCAATGAAAACGGTACCGTGGGCATTGTCTTCAACGGCGAGATTTACAACTACCGCGAGCTGATGTCCGAACTCAAGGCTTTGGGCTATCGCTTCAGGACGCGCAGCGATACCGAAGTGATCGTGCATGCCTGGCAAGCCTGGGGCGAGGCCTGCTTGCACCGACTGAGGGGCATGTTCGCCTTTGCCTTGTGGGACCGCAACCAGCAAACCCTGTTCCTTGCGCGCGACCGCATGGGTGTCAAGCCCATGCACTACACGTGGTTGCCCGACGGTAGCTTCGTTTTTGGCTCCGAACTCAAAGTGCTCACTGCACACCCGGGCTTTGTGCGCGACATTGACCCGCTTGCGGTGGAAGACTATTTCTCGTTCGGCTACGTTCCCGATCCCCGTTGCATCTACCGCCACGCCCACAAGCTGCCTGCGGCCCACTGCCTCACCCTGCGCCGGGGCGACTCTGCCCAGGCCCAGCCGGCGCCCTATTGGGATGTGCACTTCAGTAATGACAACCCCATCGGCCTGGCCGATGCACAAGTCGAACTGCGTGAGCGGGTGAAAGAGTCGGTGCGACTGCGCATGATCGCGGATGTGCCACTGGGGGCATTCCTCTCCGGCGGGGTGGACTCCAGCGCCGTGGTGGCCACTATGGCCGGTCTGTCAGACTCGCCCGTTCACACCTGTGCCATTGGTTTCGATGACCCGCGTTTCAATGAATCCGCCTTTGCTCAGCAGGTGGCGGAACGTTATCACACCGACCACAAGCTCGAAGTCGTCAGAAGCGACGACTTCGATCTCATCGACACGCTGGCAAGGCTTTACGACGAACCTTTCGCTGACAGCTCGGCCATACCCACCTATCGCGTCTGCCAGATGGCGCGCAAGCATGTCACCGTGGCGCTGTCCGGCGACGGCGGCGACGAGAGTCTGGGCGGGTACCGGCGCTACCGCATGCACCAGGGCGAAGAGGCTCTGCGCAATTGCCTGCCGCATGGTTTGCGCCGCCCGCTGTTTGGTGCGCTAGGGCAGATGTACCCCAAGGCAGACTGGGCGCCGCGTCCGTTGCGGGCCAAGACCACCTTGCAGGCTTTGGCTATGGACAGCGTGCAGGCCTACCACCACAGCATGTCGCATCTGTTGGCCGACCAGCGCCAGGTGTTGTTTTCCGCGGCATTCCAACGCTGCCTGGGAGGCTACAGCTCGCTCAATGTGTTCCGGCAGTACGCTCTTCAGACAGAGATCGACGACCCGCTGGCCCTGATCCAGTATTTAGACTACAAAACTTGGCTGGTCGGCGACATCAACACCAAGGTGGATCGCGCCAGCATGGCGCACTCGCTCGAAGTGCGGGAGCCGCTGATGGATCACCAACTCGTGGAATGGCTGGCTACGCTGCCCAGCGACCTGAAGATCCGAGGAGGGGAGGGCAAATATGTACTTAAGAAGGCATTCGAGCCCTTGCTACCGCGCGAAGTCCTGTACCGGCCGAAGATGGGGTTTTCGGTGCCATTGGCCAGTTGGTTGCGAGGTCCGCTTGCGCAACGCTTGAAGGAGTCCGTGCTGAGCCCGCGCATGTTGGCATCGGGCTACTTCAACGCCGGAACGCTGAAAACCCTCGTCCACCAACACCTTGGTGCGCATCACGACCATTCGACGGCTTTGTGGATGCTCATCATGTTCGATGCGTTTTTGCGGCAAGCGATGGAGCCGGTCCGTCCTGTTGTACCCGCAGCCCTCACCGAATGGGCCACCCCATGAGTAGCCCACGGCGCCGCCGGCGCATCGTTCATGTGGTGCTTTCGCTCACCACCATCAGCGATTTCAAATATCGCATCACCCAGCCCGACGTGTGCTTCATAGAGCTGCAAAAGCCACCGGGTCACGCCGTGCCGCTTTACCCGCGCATCGTTCAGCCGCTACGTGACTTCAAGGCCGACGCAGTGCTCAGCTGCAATCTGGCCGCGCTGGAGATCACGCCACTGGCGTGGCAGGCACGTGTGCCGCTACGCATTCATACCGAGCACGGCTGGGACGCACACGACCCGGCGGGCCAGAATCTGCGCTACCAGCGCCTGCGCAAGCTACCCAAGCCTTTCGTCAGCCACTACCTAGCAGTATCGAAAGACTTGGATGAATGCTTAGCACACGCCATCGGAGTGCCAGGGACACCCGATGTGGTGGAGGACAGCGTCACAGGGCTGCTCGTTCCTTCTGGCGGCACCAATGCGATGGCGCAAGCTTTGTGGAGTCTGTACACGGACGCGGCCAGAGGCTGTTCTTTTGCCCAATCAGCGCGTCGACGGGCGTTGAAAAATTTTGGGATGGATGCGATGGTGCATTCCTGCGAACGGCTGTTTTTCGGTCAGCAGAGGGGTGAGTCGGATCGCAGCGTTCCAGGTTGCTCCGGGTAATCATGAAAATCCTCTACCACCACCGCACCGCTTCGAAAGATGGTCAGGCTGTCCACATCGTAGAGATGATCGACGCCCTGCGCAGCGAGGGGCACGAAGTGCGTGTGGTGGCACCAGGCGCGTCTGAAGCCAATGCGGATGCGGTGGTTCAAGGTGGTGGTCGCATGGGCAGCGACATGGATTGGGTGCATCGCCTCAAAGCCATGCTGCCCAAGGCCGCTTACGAGTTGATGGAGTTGGCCTACAACCTGGTGGCCTATCGCAAGCTGATGGCCGCCGCCCGCGATTTTCATCCGCATGTGATTTACGAGCGCTACAACCTCTTCCTGCTTGCCGGCCTCATGGTTAAAAGGCGCTTGGGTATTCCGCTGTTGTTGGAGGTGAACTCGCCCTTGGTGCTGGAGCGCTCGCAGCACAGCGGCGGTTTGGCTCTGCAGCGACTTGCCCGCTGGGCAGAAGGAACTGCATGGCGCGGGGCTGATGCCGTATTGCCCGTGACGGAAGTATTGGCTGATCATGTGCGTGCGTGCGGTGTCCCGACCGAACGCATTCATGTTGTGCCCAACGGTATCAACCGCGCGCACTTCGCCGATGCGCCGATGCCCGATGCAGCGAAGATGCGGCTCGGCCTTGAGGGAGCGGTGGTGCTGGGCTTCACCGGTTTTGTACGCGACTGGCATGGTGTGGACCGCATCATCGACTGGATGGCCTCACCCCAGGCGCCACAAGGTACGCATCTGCTGGTGGTGGGCGATGGCCCGGTGCGCGCTGAACTGGAAGCGCAGGCGCAGCGATTGGGGCTGGCTGATCGAGTGACGTTCACCGGCGTGATCCACCGCGATCAGGTGCCGTCCTTTGTTGCGGCTTTCGATGTGGCGCTGCAGCCGGCGGTTACGCCCTATGCCTCGCCGTTGAAGTTGATGGAGTATTTGGTTCTGGGCAAGGCGGTGGTGGCCCCGGCCACGCCCAATCTGCAGGAAGTGCTGACAGACGACGTCAATGCCCTGATGTTCGAGCAAGCCCTGCCCGGCGCACTGGAGAGTGCACTCACACGCATATGCACCGACACATTGCTGCGGCAACGCCTGGCCCAAGGCGCTGCAGACACCATTGACCGGTTGGACCTGACCTGGATCGGCAATGCCCGCCGGGTGACTGCCCTGGTGGAGGCTGGCTAATGAAAATCTTGCTGTTCTCTACACTACATCCCAGTTCAGCGCGCCCCATCCATGGCATCTTTGTAGAGACACGCCTGCGCGAGTTGCTCAAGACGGGGCAGGTGCAGGCCCGGGTAGTGGCGCCGGTGCCGTGGTTCCCCTTCAAGGGCCAGCGATTTGGCGAGTATGCGCAGTTCGCTGCCACCCCGCGCGTGGAGCAGCGCAACGGCGTAGAGGTGCACCACCCGCGCTATCTGCTTTTGCCCAAGGTGGGCATGAACCTTGCCCCCTTTGCCATGGCCCTGGGGGCCTTGCCCACCATCCGACGCTTGCAGCGACAAGGCTTCGACTTCGATCTCATCGACGCCCACTACTACTATCCCGACGGTGCGGCTGCTGCGCTGCTGGCCAAGTGGCTGGGCAAGCCCTTTGTAGTGACGGCACGCGGCACCGACCTGAACCTCATTCCGCAGTACCATTTTCCGCGCAAACTGATTCTGAAAACTGCCGCGCAGGCCAGCGCGTCCATTGGCGTATGCCAGGCGCTCATGGACAAACTGGGCGAATTGGGCGCCGACCGCTCCAAGCTCAATACACTGCGCAACGGCGTCGATCTGGAGCGCTTTGTGCCTGAGGACCGTGCCAATGCTCGCCAGCGTCTCGGCCTTCCGGCCAGGGGCCGTTACCTGCTGTCTGTCGGGCACCTCGTTGAGCGCAAGGGGCATCACATCGCCATTGAATCCCTGCAGTATTTACCTGGGGTGACATTGCTCATTGCCGGTGCGGGCCCAGAGGAAGCAGCCCTGAAAGATCTGGCCAGCCGCCTGGGGGTGGCTGACCGCTTGCGCTGGGGCGGTGTGGTGCCCCAAACCGAGTTGAAGTGGTGGTACAGCGCGGCCGACGTCCTGGCCTTGTGCAGCAGCCGGGAGGGCTGGGCCAATGTGCTGCTGGAGGCTATGGCTTGCGGCACGCCGGTGATAGCCACAGACATCTGGGGCACGCCCGAGGTGGTGAGCACCCCTGCGGCCGGTGTGCTGATGGCGCGTCGCGATGCGTCGGCGCTGGCTGAGGCCTGGGTGCAGCTTCACACCCAGTTGCCTGCGCGAGAGGAAACGCGCGCCCATGCGCAGACGTTCTCTTGGGATGCGACGACGCAGGGGCAGCTGCAGCTCTTTCAGAGGGTTGTAGATGTCAGGACCTGAGACGCTTTCTATCCGCGCTCCTGAGCGGCTGCTGGCATGGGTGCTGGTACTGGGGTGTGTGGAACTGCTGTTTGCGCAGGCACCCCATGGAGGCGCCTTTTACTGGAGCGACTCGCCGCGCCACGCCCTCAATGGTGTGTTCGTCATGGATCTGATCAAGGCGATGCCGCTCGACGACCCTACTGGCTATGCCTATCGGTATTACGCCCAGTACCCGGCGCTTACGATCCTGTTCTATCCACCGCTGTTTTACGCCATCAGTGCGCCTTTTTACGCGGTGCTCGGGGTGTCGCACGAAACGGCGCTGCTGGTGGTGGCACTGCACTACCTGGCCCTGGGCCTGGGCTGCTGGCGCCTGGCGCGGTATTGGCTGCCTGCCGCCCCGTCGCTCGCGTTTGCCACGCTCGTGCTCTGGCTACCCGAGGTGGCCTTCTGGGGAAGGCAGGTGATGCTCGAGGTGCCCGCCTTTGCGTTCCTGGTGTGGAGCGCCGTGGCCATGGTGGCCTATCTGCGTGGGGGGCCGCCCAGGTGGCTATACCTCGGAGCTGCGCTGCTGGTGCTGGGCATGTACACCAAGATCAGTGTGGCCTACATGGGGCTGGTCTATGCCGCCTTGATCGCGCAGCGCGACGGCTGGGCGGTGCTGCGCAATCGCCACCACTGGAGGGTGGCCGCCCTAGCTTTTTTGGGCTTGTTGCCCCTGGCAGTTCTCACCCTAAAGTTTGGCCAGGCCAACATGCAGTCGGTTACCGGTGTGGCCGACGCCGTTGCATCGCGCACCAGTTGGCAAGGCTGGGTTTGGTATCTGCAGCAGATCCCTTCGCAGGCGGGTTGGCCGCTGACGGTGCTTGGCCTGGCCGGCGCCATCATGGCCGCATGGCGGCGCATGCCAGGGCTGAGTTTCTGGTGGTTGGGTTTCGGGGTGGGGTACCTGTTCTTCTCGTCCATCGACCTTAAGGAAGCCCGCCACAGTGTTTTCTTGCTGCCATCGGTCGTCTTTTTTGCTGTGCTTTTGCTGCACACGCTGGTCCTACCCCGGCTGGGCCATTGGGCAGTCCCTGCGCTGATGCTGCTGGTGTTTGCCACCGCGGGCTTGACCGTGTGGACACGCCCGGTGTTTTATGTGCAAGGCTATTCCCAGGCAGCGGCCGAGGTGGCACGGCTTGCACCGCGTGGCAGCACGGTCATGTTCTCGGGTTATCGTGACGGTTCATTTGTATTCAACATGCGCGCACTGAAGAGCCGGCGCGACCTGCACGTCATGCGGGCCGACAAGCTGCTGCTGGGCGTGGCCGTGCGGCGGGAGCTGGGCGTGGAGCAAAAGGGCCACACCGAGGCCGATATTGCCGAAGCCATCAACGCCAACGGCGTGCACTACGTGGTCATGCAACCTGGTTTCTGGATCGACCTGGAGGCCATGCGGCGTTTTGAGCGTGTGATGTCCAGTGAACAGTTTGAAGAGGTGGCGCGCATTGCTACCCCCGCCAACCACAAGGCGCACGAGACCGAACTGGTGATTTACCGGAACAAGGGGGCGGTGTCGCCCCGCCGGCAAGGCACCGATATCGAACTGAAGATCATCAACCGGCGCATATCGGCCGACTGAGCGAAATATAGAGAGACCCACAGTGGAAGCAATTATTCTGGTGATCGACATGGGCGTCATGCTGTATTTGTGCTGGCGCTTGTTTCGTGGTCGACGCGAGAAAAATATCGACTTGGGTTTTCTGCGCTATGACGATGTCGACAGTCACCGCTGAGCCACCGGCCTCTCTTACTCACGAAAAATCCCATGCGTGATTTGGCTTTTGCCCTGATGCTGCTGGCAGCACTGCCCCTAGCGGTGGCGCGTCCTTTCAATGCCTATCTGCTGTGGGGGTGGACGGCATTGCTCGCCCCAACCACTTTCTTTTATGGATGGATGGTCGGCAACCGGGTCAATTTCTTGTGTGCCGTGCTCACCCTGGTGTTGCTGGCACTTGGGAGGGTGCCCTGGCGCGACTACCAGCCCAACAAGGTGACGTGGCTCTACTTGCTCTTGGCGGCCCACGCCACGCTGGCTTTTTTACTGGCTTACCCGGGCAATCCCTATAACGACCAGTATTTTGAGTTCCTGATCAAGGGTTTGCTGTTCTGCGTGGTCATGCCGTTCTTCGTGCGCGAGCGCGTGCATTTCCACGCCATCTTCATCGTCATTGCCCTGGGCCTGGGAATTCACGGGGTGCTCAATGGTCTTAAGACGGTGGCCTCGGGCGGTGGGCACAACATGATGGGCCCTGCGGGCACCATGCTTGGCGACCGCAATCATTTGTCCACCGCGCTGGCCGTGGTGCTGCCAGTGCTTTTTTATTTGCAGACCTACGCCGCCAATCGGCTTGTTCGCCTGGGTTACCTGGGCGCATTCTGCGTCGTGGTTCTCGCCATTCTGGGCGGCGGGTCGCGCGCCGGATTCATTGCCGTGTCGGTGGTGGGGCTGTGGCTCATCATCACCTCACGGCGCAAGGGCATGGCGCTGGTGTTGGTGGCAGGCGCTGTGCTGGCTTTCCTGGCATTCGCGCCCGATGACATCACCAGTCGCCTCACCACCATCAAAGAGGCAGGCGAAGACAGCTCCTTCATGGGCCGCGTGATCGCCTGGAAAATCAGTTCGGCCATCGCCTTGGAAAATCCCGTCTTTGGCGGCGGATTTCATGCGGTTCAGGTTCAAGCAATCTGGGACAAATTCAAAATGTCTCCGGGCTTGCTCGGTTTTTTGAATTTGCCCGTTCCGGAATTTTCCGCCAAGGCGGCTCACAGCATCTACTTCGAAGTAATGGGGGACCTTGGCCTTGTGGGCTTGGCGCTCTTTCTGTTCATCCTGTTGCGGGCGCTCTGGAACCGGCGGATCATCAAAGGCATGACAACCCAGTTGGGGGTGCATTACCAATGGGCGCGAGACATGGCAGACATGCTCATGCTGTCGGTGCTGGCCTACATGGTGGGCGGAGCCTCGGTCAGTCTGGGTTACCTGGAGGTAATCTACATGATCGTCATGCTCATGGAGTTGCTGCGCGTGCACGTAGCCCGTGCACTCGCGGCGGCCGCAGGTGAGGCCGCTGCGCTGGGTCGAAGGGGCAATACGTGATTTCCAGATTCGTCCTGCAATCGCTGTCCAAAGACAAGCTGTCGGTGTTCTTGTTTCACAAAGTGCCGCAGCAATGTGACCCGCTGGTACCGGCCGACCTGGACATGGCGCGGTTCGAGTACCTGCTGGACCACACGTTTTCCAAGTTGCACGTACTGCCGCTGGAAGAGGCCATTGGCCGTCTGCAGACAGGCACCCTGCCACGCCGCGCTGCCTGCATTACCTTTGACGATGGTTACCCCGACTGGCTGGCGGGGGTTGCCCCCGCCCTGCGCCGACGCAACTTGCATGCCACCTTTTTCATCACATCGGGCCAGTTCGATGGCGTACCACTATGGCATGAGCGCATTTTGGCGGCGGTGCGCCGGCTGTCCGGACCGTCGCTGGATATGGGTATTCCCTTTTTGCCAGCGCAGCCGGTGGCCTCCATCGACGACCGGCGTCGTCAGGTTCAGCGCCTAGAGCAAGAGTTGAAGTACCTCACCCTTTACCGCCGCGAGCAGATTCTGCAGCAGCTGGAAGCCGAAGCAGGGGTGCATTCTGCTGACGTGCCGGTGATGAGCGAGACACAGTTGCGTGACCTGCATAGCCAGGGCTTTGGTATCGGAGCACACACCGCTTTGCACCCCATCCTGGACTATTGCAATGCTGAAGAAGTTGAGCGCGAAATCGGAGGCGCCCGTGAGCGCCTCCAGGCCATTGTGCGTGGACCGGTGAACGGCTTCGCTTACCCCAACGGTCGTCCTTACGCCGATTTTTCTCGCCTGCATGTGGACGCCGTCAAGCGGGCGGGATATCGCTACGCCGTTACCACCCATTGGGGGGTTGCAGACGCTTCGACATCGCCATTTCAGATTCCACGTTTCACCCCTTGGGCAGAGCGCGATTGGCACGTGACCTTTCAACTGGTGCGCAACCTGATGACAGAGCCAATGCAGGTGCCGGAGATGGCAACATGAGTGCAACAGCGATCCTGAAGGACCTGTCGCGCACCGCGCTCTACCGGTGCGGAGCATTGGGGGCGTGGCACCGCTGGCGCAACCGCCGCGCACTCACGGTGCTGATGTTTCACCGGGTTTTACCCGCCGATCACCCGACTTTCACGCTTGCCGAGAGGGAGTTCACCTTTACCCTGGACGGTTTTTGTCGCACGCTGGACTTTGTGCAACGCCACTACAGCGTGGTGAGCCTGAACGACTTGCAGGCGGCCCGCCTGGGGCAGGCGGCGTTGCCCCCCAACCCCTTGTTGATCACCTTTGATGACGGCTGGCGCGACACCTTGACCCATGCGGCCCCCGAACTGGCGCGACGTGGTCTGCCGGCGGTGATGTTCCTGGCCAGCGAGGTTGTGGAGCTTGACAATCCACAATGGTGGCAGGACGCCCTGGTGGCGGCTCTGGCTGAGCCCGGGGCATCGGCCCGTTTGTGGGCGGCTGCCGGATGGAAAGAGAAGCCGAAAGGCAGCATTGGTCAGGCATTGGCGGCGCACTTGGGTGCCATGAAAGAGACTGAACGTCAGGCGTGGTTGGCGCAGCATGCGTCCCGCGTCTTGGGTCAGATCGTGGCACGCCAGATGGTGACACTGAGTGATTTGAGCGCCACGGAATTGAATTCTTTCGCCATAGGCGGGCACGGGCACACGCACAGCCCCTTGACCCTATCTCCCGACCCGGAGGCTGAACTGCAAGCCAGCCAGCGTTTGCTGGGCAGGTTGAATCAGCAGGTGAGAAGCATGTCGTTCCCGCATGGCGTGAGGTCAGGTGACCTGGTCTCGTTGGCGAGAAAGAGCGGGTTCGACTGGATATTCACCAGCGACCCCGTGTTGGTTGATGCCTCTCACTGGCCCAACCCAATGCCGGCCTTGGGGCGCGTTCATGTCCCTGAAAGCGCCTGGACATGCAGGGCAAACCGCATTGACCCTGCCCGCCTTGCCACGTTTCTGTTTTTTCGCCCCATACAAGGGCACCGTCTCCAATGAGCGCTCATTGCCTGCGCGTCCAGCGCAAGCCCTTTGACACACTGACAGCCGCTGAAAACGCAGGGTGGGCGAGGTTGCTGCGCGAAAGTGCCACTTCGCGCTGGGCATTCTTGTCGCCCACCTATGCCGAGGCAGCGACCATCACCCTGGGCCCGGTGGATGTGCTGCTGTTTTGGCAGAGCGACGAGTTGGTGGGTGTGATGCCCTTGCAGCGTGCGAGCGGCTGGCTGGGGCGTATGGGCATGCGAGAGCCGGTGGGCAGGCACATGACTGACTATTTCGGCCTTCTGGCTCGGCCCGGTCTTCAGCTTGATTGGCGCTCGCTGCTGCTGAAGGCGGGGGTCCCATGTCTTTATTTCACCCACCTCGACGAAAGCCAGTCGGCCCATGGACTCAAAGGTGACAGCCCGAAAAGTGGACTTCGGACCTGCATTCATCCCGCGGGCGGCGAGGCCCACTGGGAATGGCTGCGTACGCGGGACAAAAAACTTGTCAGTGACACGGAGCGGCGCGAACGAAAGCTGGTTACAGAACACGGCCCGCTTCTGTTTGAGATGCAATCAACCTCGCCTGTGCTGGATCTTGAGTCCTTAATCAGCCTGAAGAATGCCCAATACCGGCGAACCGGGCATGAGGGTGGCGCGCTGCTTGATCCAGCGAATGCGTGTCTGTTGTCCCGTTTGATGGCCTCTCAAGACACCAACTGCCAGCCCCGTCTCAGTGTTTTGCGTTGCGGCGAGCAAGTGGTGGCAGGTCATTTCGGCCTTCAGTGCGGACCGCTGTTGCACTATTGGTTTCCGGTGTACGACAACCAGTTTTCTGCCTATTCGCCAGGGCGAATTTTGTATCGGTACATTCTCCTGGCGGCGCCAGCGCACGGCATTACATGTATCGATCGGGGAGAGGGCGACTCTCCATCCAAACGAGACTTTGCCAATGAAGAACACCTGTTTTTCAGGGGGCTTGTCAGCAGCGGGGTTCGTGGCCAAATCCTGTCATTTATCCAGCGCCTGAAATGGCGGTTTTCTGCCTGATCAGGAAGTGGGCGTCTTTGCGTGGCCAGTCCAAAAAGACAGAGTGATATAGGTCAAGCAGCGCAGAGGGCGGTGCCCGCGGCGAAGGGCCTGATAGAAAGCAGCGCGTGCGACGGTTCGGTCTCCGTGCCAGTAATGGGAATATGCGTGATCAAAATGAACGCTGCCCAAGCGCTCATCGAATGACTGCGGCGATAGCCTTTGGTCATTGAGAGTGTTCAAGCCCCAGCGCATCGAGGCAGCTTTGAGCAAGTTGGCCAAGTGATTCTGCGGCGACAGTCTGTGCATAGCACTCGCACCATGGATTCGATACAAGGCCACGGGGCCGTTAAGTGAATGCATTTCAGCCACCCGCGAGGCCCTCAGCCAAAAGTCATAGTCTTCACCCAGTCGCATGGCCTCGTTGAAGCCCCCAATCGCCTCGTACACCGTGCGACGTGTTACAGCGGTGTTCATTCCCACCAACAGTCCGTCAAGCAGTCTGGTGTAAAGCCAGCCAGATCGTTCGGGGTCTGCAGCGGTGAGTCGGCTCGCATCTTCTGTCAGCGCGCTGGCTGGTGCAAACCCTCCCTCGGGCAAGGCAGGCCAGCGAACGAACTTTCCAAAAACAACGCCTGCCTCTGGGTGACTGTCGAAATACTGAACCTGGGCCATCAACTTGCCTGGGAACCAGATGTCGTCGGCATCCAGGAAGGCGATCAGATCCCCGCGCGACTGCGCCATGCCCACATTGCGCGCTCTTGATACTCCCGTCCCGGTCAGGTGAATCACTCGAATGCGGGAATCTTGAAGAGTGTACCGGTCATAGTTGTCGTCGGTGGACCCGTCGTTTATCAGCAGCAACTCCAGGTCGGTGAACGATTGTTGCAGCACGCTGTCGAGGGCTTCCTGCAAGTAGTCCTTGCCGTTTCGCACCGGAATCACGACGGAGACAAGTGGTTTGGTCATGGCTGCATTGAGGTGATAGGACGATTTCATTTCAGTAAACCCTCCATTTCGTGCAAGTGGGCGGACAAGCGGCGTAGGCCGTTTGAGTGCGCTTTGCTCCGCCTGTAAGCGCGTGCTCTCATATCTTCTGCCGCCGCCGGACCAGCTTTTTTTGCATCCGCTTCAACTCATCGGCCATTGGCAGTGAAAGCAGGAAGCAGCTGGCCAGGAATGCCGCTAGTGCGCCACAGCCCGTCACCAGAATGGTCGCCCATGGGGCAAAGTTGACGGGCATCGCTTCACGGATGCCAAGGCAAACTCCTCCCACCAGTAGAGCCTGGGCCAGCACAGGCAGGGTGCTCCGGGCCCATGTCGCCCATCCTAGGTTCAGATACCGCTCGTGAATCCATAGGTTGTAAGGCACGCTGAGCAACTGGCCGAGCGCCATTGCCAGCGCGAAGGTGCCCAGGGTGCCATCCATTAGCCACACAGCGCACGCCACTTTGGCGACTACCAACAAGGCGTTCGGGCCGATGGCGGCGTAAGGCTTGCCAACGCCCGTCAATACTGGGGCGCTAAGTGTGAACAAACTGCTGATTGCAAAGGCCAAGCACAGCCAGGGTACGGCGGGTACGGCCTGCAGCCAGGTACTGCCATACAGCAGGCTGACGATGTCGTGTGCGAGCACTGCAATGGCGGCGAGCGCGGGCAGTATCAGTGAGTTGATCAGCGACGTGGCTCTCAGGTATTCACCGGCCACTGGTCCGTTGGCGTGGTGAACCTTGGCCATGTAAGGCAAGGCGAAGTAGTTGACCGTGGGTAGCAGGGCTGTGCTGACCATGTTCACGGTGGAGTTGGCGCGACTGAACAGGCCAACCGCAGTGGGTGTCATCCACCGGCCAAGCAATATGTCGGGCAGCGCGTTATCCGCGGCCTTGAGCAAGGCTGTCAACAGGTTGCCCAGGCCGAAGTGCACGATCCCTTTGAGCTGGCTGAAGCCCGGGATCCAGGGCAATGATCGGCCCAAGGCCCATCTGGCCATTGCCCCGGTGACGATGATGTTTATCAGGTTGGCCCAGGCCATGGTCATGGGGCCAAAACCCGCAAGGGCCAGCCCCACTGAGGCGCCGAAATACACCACCGTGGCTACTGCACCGATGGTCGCCGACTTCTTTACGTCCATCTCACGCGAAATGATGGCCATTGGAATGGCGCCGAAGGGAATAAACACAAAACCCAGGGCCAGCACCTGAACCACTGGTACGACGCGTGCTTCGTGAAAGAAATGGGCCCAGTAAGGTGCGCTCAAAAACATGAGTGCGGCCACGCTCCACGATGTAATCAGTAGCACGCCCAGTGCGCTGCTCAGACTATCCGGGGTGAGCTCTTTTACTCGCTTGATGAATGATGTAACACCGAAATCTCGGAAAACATGGGCCACGGCCATCAGCACAGCGCTCATGGAAAAAATGCCAATGTCTTGCGGGCTGAGCAGGCGCGCCAGCACAATGGTCAGCACAAAATTGGCCACCAGGGCCAAGTTGCTGACGATAAATTGCAAGGCGACTTTTTGACGAACAGATGACACGTTGCCGTTTCTTCAGAGCCAGATGGCCACCTGAGCGGTGCTTGGGCTGTCAATCCTACAGGTTCGATCCTCGTTTGCACGTTTTTTATGAACGGAGCGATGTCGTCCTTAAAAAATTCGCACAGATTGCTTGCCTGCTATGTAAAGTAACCACTTGCCGATGAAAAACGCCACAAGAATGGCCGCAGCGGTGGTGTGCAGGATAGTTGGAGGTGGAGCTGTCACGCTTGAAATTTCCAGTCGTTGTTTTTGCGTGGTTGAAATTTTCCGCTATTCACGGAGCGCAAGGATTATTTTGCGCACGGAGTTCTTCTGAAGTAACGGGGGATTTGGTTCATGATTGCCGATTCAAAACGATTGAAAGTTGTTCTGATTCCACCGGAAGAATGGCTCCCAAGTATTAAAAATTTTGTCCACGGAGAATGCCCTGATCCTGTAGTGTTCTTTGAATTTCTCGCCGAACATCATGGCATTGATGTGGAGTTGATGGATCCACATGTTCCGAAGTGGATGCCTCTGGTGCACAGGCATCCCATATATAGAGGCCTGGATCCGGTTCGGGCTATCAAGGTGCTTTTTTTCCGTCGCAACGTGGATGTTGTCGTTTCTGTTTTTGAGAGTTCGGCCACCGTGCTCTCATTCCTGCGTGAATGGTTTCCCTTTAAACCGAAGTTGATCATGTGGGATATAGCGCCTGACGAGGTGTGGCGCCCCAGGCGCTGGCTGCAGAACATAACGGTTCCGCGGGTTGATAACATATTGCTGCTTTCGTCTCAGCAGCAAAGTTATCTTGAGACCCGATGGCATTCTGGAGACAAGGCCAAGATGATTTGGCAAAGCGTGGACACCCGTTTTTATGAGCCTGAACCAGCGCAGCCAATGGGGCCAGTGTTGGCTATAGGAGACGACCATGGACGCGATTGGCCAACGTTGATCGAGGCATTGGCTCCACTTGATATAGACCTCGTGCTCAAAACACGCAGCAAAATAACAATCCCAGAAGGGGCGCGCTTGAGGGTGCGCCAGATCTCCAATCGTGTGAGTTTCCGTGAACTGCGAGATCTGTACGCAAAAGCGAGTATTGTTGTTATTCCGTTGTCAGAGACGTTGAACGTGAGTGGCGTGGGTAGCGTTCTGGAGGCCATGGCAATGGGTAAAGCCTTGGTCATCAGCGATAATCCTCCTATACGGGATTACCTGGAGCCAGGAAAAACGGCAGACGTTGTGCCAGTCGGAGATGCTCTCACCTTGCGCAAGGCGGTCAAGGCGTTGCTTGCTGATCATGAGCGTATGGTTGAAATGGGGCGTTTTGCAAGAGAGCGTGTGGTGCATCTCTATGGGAATGAGGCGTTAGCTCATCGTTTTGCTGCTGCTCTTCGAAATATTTGTAGAAGTTAGTTGCTTGACGCCCATTGACCATGGCGGCACTTATTGACTGCGTAGGCGCCGTATTCTGCTGATGACCCGTCTTTTGAAAAATCTGAGTCGTGTGAAGTAGTCGAGATCAAGTCCTTCATCAACCGTGTATCCGGTGGCCCTTACCCGTACTCCACGGAGATTTAAGTTCCCGTTCTTCAAAGAGTGCTGTTGAACTGTGTGCCATAAGATTGATTCGGCATTCATTGGGATATTTTTTGTAACAATATCGTCAATTATCGATATTCTGTCGGCATAGACTTTTGCAGCACGCAGATTACACATGCATACCCTATCATTGAGTCCGCCCCAGCGCTGCCAGGTAGGTGTCAAAATATCAAATCGACCGTCAAGCAAATTTGGTAATGCATCTGCCGGAGCGAGTCTGTCTAAGTATTCAACATCCGGGCGCGCAAATAATACGGCGTCTACTTTGTCGCCCTCTGCACTTTTTATCATTTGCATCACAGCATGCAGGCTGCGATACTGGTGGATGAGGTTTCGGTGTGAGTTGACAGTTGGGTCGTTGCTCTGCAAGTCATGATGTTTAAATTTCTCAAGTAAAACTGCAACTTCCTCGTCTTTTTGCGGTGCCATGATAACCTGGTCAAACGCAAGCAGGTTTATTCCGCGGTTCTTGAACGAGCCGACTTTTTCGCCGCTCCGCGGATTATGGATGGTGGTGGGAATGTTGAAGTGCCCAAATAACTTTACTTGAGCGCCGTATTCCCTCAGAGGGTTTATTAAATTGTCGATAATGCTCCTGTGGGTCCAGGGGAGCGATCGGTTCAAGCCGAACAGGGCAATACACACGCGCATAGGTATGTTTGGTGGAATGGGACAGGTTCAGGCTAGAAATGCAACCCCCGAGGTTTGAATGTAGGCGGTCAATTGACCGGCGCTCAGGTGGAATCCGTGATCAGCCGTCAGAGGCGATCGTATGCCTATGTGTCTGTCTGGGCAACGATGGCCATGGAGGCGTTGCCTGTAGCCTGCTGCGCCTACCCGATCCACTGCATTTCGTTCCAACTGTCGTCACGTGTCGAAGACTTCCGGGTAAGAGCACCAGCGTTTGTGGCAGACCACTTTGCCCCCAATTTGTCGAAAAAAAAGGGAACGTGTTGGACACGTTCCCTTTTTGCATCCTGCCCAAGGCAGGCTTTACACGCTTGTATTACCGCATCATCCGGTCAAGGTCTTGGAACGATGGCCCAAGTCGGGTTGTTCGACATGTCGGCGTCCATCGCTGGTGTCATCCCACGCCATTTTTCGTACGTTGATCCTGCCTCAGCTATTCCACCATTGAACGCAGAGGCCAGCGCTGCACGGGCACTTGCTGCATACCCACCCGACCATGCTGGATAACCCGCAATGACCATTCCCGGGCTGCAAGTTTCACCAGGAAAGTTAGCCTGGAAAAAATCTCGCCAAGAGGTGTAGGGATTGTTGTTCGAGTTCCTGGTAAGGAAGTAGTAGCCTGCTGCATATGCAGTACAGAACCCTTGGGCTTCAGCGTTGAAACGACCCACGTTGAATTTGCTGATCCATGCCAACGTTGTGTAGGCATTTGGCTCATTGTTTTCTGCCAACTGTGCCATCACAATGCCGAAATAGTCGTTTTGCCATGGCCCGGTGACCTCTTGTTGGTCAGGCTTCGGCAATGCATTCAGCGGATAAAGGGTGGCTGCATTGGGATTCAAAGGGTATTCCTTGGCATACCAATCCAAGTTGACTTTCAGGCGGTTGTCGAAGTAGCTCTTGCGAGGATGGTTGTCTGGCAGTGCGCGATAGGTTTCACCCAGTGCACGCATAGCCCACGCCTGTCCGCGAACCTGATTGTCTTTTGCTAATCCGAGCCCGGCACCCCGGTATCCCGGGTTTGGAGTCGCTGCGTTCCAGGCAGCCCAGAACATCATTTCGTCTAAATAGAAGTTGTCTCCTGTCACCAGGTAGGGCACGTATGCGAAAGATGATTGGTGAGCCACATCCGGTGTCCAGATGGTGGTGCCGTTTACGACCGTCGGCAAGACAGGACTGGACCAGTCTGGAGTGATAGAGACATTGGGATATCGATCAAGGTCCAGGGGGTAGCCTGTGGCCTCGTCTCGATAGTGCGTGTTGACGGCAGCCGCGGCGTCAGCGTTGGCCAACATCACTTCAAGTGCGCTGGAGTCTTGGCTCAAGAGGTAATTAACCGTCCACCGGGGGTAGGGGCCAAGATCGTCGCGCCCACCTGTCATTGGGAAATAGGGCTCCACCATGACATTGCCCATTGGTCCTAACGCTGCTTGGTCAGCGCGAGCTTTGATCAAGCGGCTGTAGTCGTTGGCCAGGACGCTGGCGGGGATTTGAATGCTCAGGTCGTAATTCCAGACGGCTTTGCTTGCCATGAAATACGGCATGTTGTGGCGCACGCGGGCCTTGGGTTCCGCCAAGGCGCCGGTCCACAGCACCTTATGCCACCGCGCATGGTGGTAGTGCGTGAACTTGGGCTGGGTGTAGATCGTGCTGCCGTTGCGTTTGACGGCGAACGAGTAGGTGATGTTGCCCGGGCTGGCCGTCCAGGTACGGGTGTTCTCCATGACCACGTCGGTACGGATGCGCTGGCCGCCGTCCGTCAGGCGCGTGTGCAACCGTGCGCTCAGGTGCGGGTGCGCGGTGCCGGTGGCCTTGTTCTTGAAGGGCAGGGCGACCGTGTACTCGGTGGCCACAGCGCCAGCCAGGCGGCGGCCGGTGGTGCTGGCGATTTGCGTGACGAGTTGGCTTTGGGGTTGTGCCACCAGCGTGGCCGTGACGTTGCCGTTGGCGTCGTAGACCTGGGCTTCGAGTTCCAGGTTCCAGTCCGGCGTCGCGGGTACGCTGGGGGTGCTGTTGGCCTTCGCGCCAGGGAAGATGTTGATGATGCGTGCTTCGCCAGGCTGGACGTTGCTCAGCTGAGCGCTGAGTACGGCGAAACGGGCGGAGCCGTCGCGGTGCGACGATATTTCGTCGGTCTGCAGGGGGATGGCC
Organism: Acidovorax sp. JHL-3; assembly: GCF_000526295.1. Lineage (NCBI taxonomy): Bacteria > Pseudomonadati > Pseudomonadota > Betaproteobacteria > Burkholderiales > Comamonadaceae > Acidovorax > Acidovorax sp. JHL-3. Next base: position 455,827 of record NZ_JAFU01000001.1, on the reverse strand, counting down.
GCACCGCCTACCTGAGCCACAAGCCCTTGCGATGTGTGCAACCAGTCGCCCGCTTTAAAGGGTTGACCAAAGGTGACTGGCAAGCTGGCCTGTGCCTGTGCGCTGGTGGATGCCACCTCGACACAGGTGATGGCTCCGGCAGCACAGCTGAACGGGGCCTTGGCAATCGGAGCTGGAGCTGGAGCTGGAGCTGGAGCTGGAGCTGGAGCTGGAGTCGGGGTCGGGGTCGGGGTCGGGGTCGGGGTCGGGGTCGGGGTCGGGGTCGGGGTCGGAACGATGCCTGGGGTTGCAACGATGCCTGGGGTTGCAACGATGCCTGGGGTTGCAACGATGCCTGGGGTTGCAACGATGCCTGGGGTTGCAACGATGCCTGGGGTTGCAACGATGCCTGGGGTTGCAACGATGCCTGGGGTTGCAACGATGCCTGGGGTTGCAACGGATTGTGTCGAGGGCCTAGTGGTGGGGCGTTGGCGCAGTCGCTCGAGTTCCAGAGCGGACTCGGACGCTTGCGCAGTCTCCACTCCAAGTGCAGCGCTCTCGCTGCCGCCCCCGCACGCGGATAGGGTGATTAAAAGAAGCAGGCTTGTAATCCCATCGCGACAATCGTTTCTGATTGTTCGAGGGTGAGTGGGTGCAGTGATCATGTGAATCGGACTATTCAATCGAAGGGTATTGCAGAGTTGTGGCGACACAAGGCCTATGCCGATGCCGGGTGACGCCATGGAATCAGGCGCGAATAGCGGTGCGCCAGCATTAACAGAGCCGCACAACATGCGAGGGTTTGGGGGTATTGACTACAGGAAAAGTCCGTTAAGACCTACAGCAGACGAGCGATTGTCCGAGAGGGTGTGACTTGAGACGAAACTGGTTGTCACAGGATAGAACCCAGCATTTCACTGTTTTTGCCAGTCGATGAGCTCCGTTCGGAGCACCTGGTGACGCTCTGTGAGCACGGTGCCGTGGACGTGTAAACGTGTAGCACCAAACTTAGGTTGGTTAAGCGGTTAGACGGGTTAAGTCAACGAGAAAATAACCGTCTGCTCGACAAGTCTCACTGCTGTATCAAGGTGGCTCATGCACTCCGAAGCACAGGCACGGACTGCTCCGTTCGATTGCAACATCTTTAAACATATTTGCGGAGCGCCAGACTTGGCTAGTCGAGCTGCGGCCCAACTATCAATCGCTGCGAACAGCGAGCCATGCCGGTGTGAAAATTTTAAGCCGCAATCCGCTTTTGATGCTATTGATATAATAGCTTTAAACGCTTTATCAGTAAGCGTTTTGGCCTGTTTTATGCCAGAATAACAGGGCGGCGACGCGCAGAAAGAACGGTGGATTTTTGGGGATATCTGCTACAACTTGCTTCAAATCCTGGAGGAGTGGCAGATGGGGGACACATCGAACATGCCGTTGGTCGTGGACTTGGACGGCACCCTCACGCCCACCGACACCTTGCTGGAGTCATTGGTCAGCCTGCTCAAGCATTCTCCGGTGAGCCTCCTGCTCCTGCCTTTGTGGCTTATGCGAGGCCGGGCGGGTTTCAAGGATGCCATCTCGATGCGCGTCACCATTGACGCCGAAAAAATCCCCTACTGCGCGCCGTTACTGGAGTACCTCCAAGAGGAAAAATCCAGGGGGCGCCAGATTGTCCTTGCCACTGCGGCGCACTACACAACCGCCGACCAGGTGTCCAGGCACCTGGGCATTTTTGACAAGGTGTTGGCCACCCGTGCTGGAGACAACCTGAAGGGCCCGGCGAAGCTCAAGGCGATTCAGGGAAGCGTAGGCGAGGCTTTTGTGTATGCCGGCGATTGCAAGGCCGACCTTCCCATCTGGAAGGAGGCCAGTGCGGCAATCCTGGTGGGTGTGGCGCAAAGCACGGCGGCGCTCGTGCGGCGCCAGGTGCCGATTGAGCGCGAATACCCGAAGCAGAACAGCGGCATGGCCGCGTGGCTGCGGGCATTGCGGGTGCACCAGTGGGTCAAGAACCTGTTGCTGTTCGTCCCCCTGCTCACCACGTTCGAGTTCACCGACATCTACAAGCTGGGCAGCATGGTGCTGGCTTTCCTGGCGTTCTCCTTCGCTGCGTCCGCGACCTATATCGTCAACGATCTTTGGGACCTCGACAGCGATCGTTCTCACCCCCGCAAACGCCTGCGCCCGTTTGCTTGTGGTGCTCTGCCGATTTTGCATGGACTCCTTGTGGCGGGCATTGGTCTGGTGCTGTCGCTTGTGGTGGCCAGCACCGTGTCACAAGGATTTTTCTGGATGTTGGTGACGTACCTGGGACTGACCAGTTTCTACAGCTGGGTGATCAAGGAATACGTGCTGATGGACGTGCTCATGCTGTCGCTTCTTTACACCATTCGCATACTGGCTGGATCCGTGGCGATCGGTGTGGCCACCAGTTCCTGGCTGCTGGCGTTTTCGGCGTTCCTGTTTCTGAGCCTGGCATTGGTCAAGCGCTGTGCCGAGCTGGTGTCGTTGAAAGAGGCCGGTGTGGGCGCCACCCGGGGGCGCGACTACCGGGTGAGCGACTTGGTGGTGCTGTGGCCGCTGGGTGTTGGCGCCGCGCTGTGTGCCGTGGTGGTGTTTGGCCTGTTCATCAGCGCCCCCGAAACCCAGGCACGCTACGCAACCCCGCAAATGCTGTGGCTCGTGGCGATTGGGCTGGTGTATTGGATGGCCCGCCTGTGGGTCAAGACTTCACGCGGCGAGATGCATGACGACCCCGTCGTCTATGCCGTCAAAGACCGTGGCAGCCGCCTGACGGTGCTCGCCATGATCGGCGCAGCCATGGTGGCTTTTTTTGTCACTTTGGAGCTTCAGCCATGAACACCTTTGCGATTGCCCTGTTGAGCGTCGCGCTGTCGGTGGCCGCTCAGTTCGCGCTGAAGGCCGGCATGTCGGACCAGGGGGTGCGGGATGCCTTGGCCCCGCCATATTCGCTGGGCAATGTGGCTTCAGTGATTGCCAACAAGTATGTCCTGGGGGGCTTTCTGCTCTATGGCCTGGGGGCCGTTATCTGGCTTGGCGTGCTGTCGAAGTGGGATGTGAGCAAGGCCTACCCGCTGGTCGGGCTGGGATTTGCATTGACGGTGGTGGTGGGGCTTATGCTGGGCGAGCAGGTTTCGCTGCTGCGGGCGGGTGGTGTGGCATTGATATGCGCCGGGGTTTTTTTGGTTGCGCGGTCCTGAAAAATATGCCGAAATCGCACACCCAGTCGCGCCCTCAGGGGGGGCGGCTATGCCTACTCTGATCTGTTTTTTGCCCATGTTGTATAGGACTAGCCCGTGGGCTCCAGCAGCTGGGAGGCGGACTTTCAAGAAAAAATGCGCCAGATCCTGTTGCGTTGGAATGACGCATTCATAGCGTCCGAGAGGCGCACGTTTTCTTAACGAGGCATCATGAAAATCACAGTCATCGGGACGGGATATGTGGGGCTGGTCAGCGGGGCATGCCTGGCCGAAGTGGGCAACGATGTGCTGTGCTTGGACCTCGATCTGGAGAAGATTCGGGTTCTGGAGGCAGGCGGCATCCCGATTTATGAGCCTGGCTTGCAAGACATGGTGCAGCGCAATGTTGCCGCCGGGCGCTTGCACTTCACCACCGATGTGGCGCGCGCGGTCCGGCACGGCACCATCCAGTTCATCGCGGTGGGCACGCCGCCCGATGAAGACGGCTCGGCAGATATGCAATATGTGCTGACTGCGGCGCGCAGCATTGGCCGTCTCATGACCGACTACAAGGTGGTGGTGGACAAGAGCACGGTGCCTGTGGGCACGGCCGACAAGGTGCACGAAGCCATCGCAGATGAATTGGGACAGCGAGGCGTGCAGACGCCTTTTGCGGTGGTGTCCAACCCCGAGTTCCTAAAGGAAGGCGCAGCGGTGGAGGACTTCATGCGCCCCGACCGCATCATCGTGGGCGCGTCCGATGAGCACGCCATCTCGCTCATGCGTGCACTGTATGCGCCGTTCCAGCGCAATCGCGAGCGTCTGATCGTGACAGATGCACGCAGCGCCGAACTGACCAAATACGCCGCCAATGCCATGCTGGCCACGCGCATCAGCTTCATGAACGAGTTGGCCAATCTGGCGGAAAAACTGGGTGCCGACATTGAAATGGTTCGCCAGGGTATGGGCTCAGACCCGCGCATTGGCTACCACTTTCTCTACCCGGGCTGTGGCTACGGCGGCTCGTGTTTTCCGAAGGACGTGAAAGCGCTCATCAAAACCGCGGCTGGCGCAGGCGACGTGGGCCTGAAAGTACTCATGGCGGTGGAAGCCGCCAATAACGCGCAAAAACACGTGCTTGGCCGCAAGATCAAACAGCGTCTGGGCGACGACCTCACGGGTCGGCATTTTGCGGTGTGGGGCCTGGCGTTCAAGCCCAACACCGACGACATGCGCGAAGCGCCCAGCCTTGAGCTGTTGACCGACTTGCTGGCCGCCGGTGCCACGGTCATCGTCTACGATCCGGCCGCCATGCACGAAGCGCAACGCGTGCTGGGTAACGAGCCGTGCGTTCGCTATGCGCAGTCTCCCAACGATGCCCTGGAAGGTGCGGACGCGCTGGTCATCGTGACCGAATGGAAAGAGTTTCGTAGCCCGGACTTCGAGCTCATCAAGGAACGGCTCAAGCAGCCACTCATCGTGGACGGTCGCAACCTGTACGACCCTGCGCTGGTGCGTGGTATGGGATTTGACTATCTGGCCATTGGCCGCTGAGCGACCAAGGCAGGTCGGCGGCATGGCTTGCGACGTGTTCGAGACCGAGGCCTGGTTTGCCAACTTGCTGGCCCATGGTTTCGAGCGGCCTCCCCACAAGAACTGGGAGTGGCAGCTGCCAGCCCTGCAGCACGGCCACGCTGCCCATTTGCACTTGATGCAGCAATCGCCCGGCGAGCCGTTGGCAGCCTTGAGCACTTACTACAGCTGCCTCTATGGTCCTGTGGGCTCAGTTGAAGCTATCCGTGATCTCTCGGCCCCGCAGTGGCAGGCGGCGGTTCAGGCGCTGCGACAGCTGGCGGGGGGGGCTGTGCTTCGTCTGCAGCCGCTGGATGCCGACAGTGCGTGGCTGGCCGGGCTGCAAAATGGTCTGCGCGCAGCGGGCTACTGGTCGGATCGGTTTTTCTGTTTCGGTAACTGGTATCAGCCGGTGCCTGACGGCGGGTTTGGCGTGTACTGGCAGCAGCGTCCGTCGGCCCTTCGGCACAGTGTGGAGCGTGGGCGACGCCGACTGGACCACGCTGGGGCCTGGCGCATCGAGATCCACACGGGCGACGCAGCCGGCCTGGATGGCGCATTGGCCGCATACCAGACGGTCTACGCCCAAAGCTGGAAGCAGCCTGAGCCTTGCCCGGGCTTCATGACGGGGCTCGTGCACACCGCGGCGCACGAAGGCTGGCTGCGCCTGGGGGTGTTGTGGCTGGGAGAGCAGCCGCTGGCTGCGCAGGTCTGGCTTGTGCATGGCGGCAAGGCCAATATCTACAAGCTGGCTTATGTGAAGGGGCAAGACCGCTTGTCGCCTGGTTCCATACTCACAGCGGCACTGATGGAGCACGTCATGGACGTGGACGGGGTGCAAGAAGTCGACTTTCTTAGCGGCGACGACGCCTACAAGCGCGACTGGATGGCCCAGCGCCGCGAGCGTGTGGGGCTGGTGGCGTTCGACCAGCGGCATTGGCGTGGCTGGTTGGCAGGGGGGCTGCATCTTTTGGGGCGTTGGCGCAGGCTCTGGCACTCAGCTGGGTGAGTCATTTTCACGAAGGCACGATGCCCACCAAAAAGTTTGCAGCGCTCAATGATGAGGCCTCTTATTCCACGTGAACAGGCATTGCGCAGATCGATGTGTTGCCAATTTGCACTTCTTGGCAGCAATGTGGTAACGAAACGAAAACGTTATGCGGAGGAAGTTCTCAAGGCTGCACGAGGGGTTGTTTTGTGCTGTCTTCGTTCACTAAGTGTTACGGATCGACCGTTAACTTAAACGATCATCGAAAAACAACCATCTTCAAAGTGGTTTTCATCCTCTGCAGGCATGCGTGACCCCCTTCATGGGCCATCTTCTGTCGCCAATGAGGCACGCCTTAGCCCACGCACTACACGCATGATCGTCTCGCATGAATGCCGTTTTACACCCACACCAAGAGTTCTCTGCCCACTTCTCGGGCCGTGAGGTGTTGCCCCATCACGATGGCCCCTTGTTTCATTCCGTACAAGAATTGCGCTACCAAGTGTACTGCGAGGAATGTGGCTTTCTGAAGCCAGAAGAGTGCTTCAACCGACGTGAAAGTGATGAGCATGACAGCAACTCTGCTCACTTTGCTGCGCTGAACCGCAGCGTCGAACTGGCGGGGTATGTACGCTTGGTTCTTCCCGACGCGATCCAGACTTTTCCGTTTCACAACCACTGCGTCATCCTTTTTGATGGCGTGGTCTTGCCCCCTGCTTCGCACTCGGCCGAGATCAGTCGGCTGATGGTGCGTAAAGACTACCGGCGCCGACATGGCGAGCAACCCCCGAGTGGGGCTTCGACTGACAAGGCGGAGCACGCAAATGGCCATGAAATGCGCAACCCCTCCCCGCAAATTTTGCTGACCCTGTATCGCGAAATGTATGCCTACAGTCTGCAAAACGGGATTCGTTATTGGTACGCTGCTATGGAACGCTCCCTGGCGCGGATACTGACGCGGATGAATTTTGGTTTCCAGCAAATCGGGCCCGCCACCGACTACTATGGCCCCGTGGCTCCTTACGTGGCAGACCTGCGAGTACTTGAGAACCAGCTTGACCAGAGTAATCCGGCCTTGCTGGCCTGGATGCGCAGCGCGAGTGCATTGACCTGAGCGCCGATGGGGCTGCTCTCGCTTCTGCCTTCGGGCGCAGTGCGTGCGCTGCGCAAGTTCATGTTGAGTCAGGGCCGGCGCATGGGCAGCCATCGCATGCTGGCCATCTCAAAAAGCCGTGCAATTCACGCCATCAGGGACGCCGCCAGGATCAGCCCGGCATACAGAACCTTGCTGCAGGAGCACGGGGTCAATCCGGCCCAACTCGGACCGCAGACCGACTGGAATCGCCTGCCGGTTCTGTCCAAAGCCAACACTTTTGAGCGTTTTACGCTGGCGCAACTCTCACGGCCAATGCCTGCCAACGCGCTGGCCGATGTGCTCACCAGTTCCGGCCGAAGTGGTCGCAGTTACGGGTTTCGTCTAACGGCCCGCAAAGAGCACGAAGAAGCCTGGTTTTCTATCGATCTGGGTCTTCAGGATGTCTTTGGCGTGGACGAAAAGCCCACGCTGCTCGTCAACTGTCTGCCTATGGGGGTGGTGTTCCACTCCAGGGCGGTGGCTGTGGCCAATGTCAGTGTGCGCGAGGACATGGCTTGCTCCATCTTGCGCGACGTGGGACCGGGTTTTCAGCAAACCGTGCTGTGCACCGATCCCTTGTTCATTCGCAGGTTGCTGGACGAAGCCCGCAGGGCGGGCGTGGACTGGCGCGCGCTGAATACCAGCGTGATCGTGGGCGAAGAAGTGCTGGTCGAAGCACAGCGCGACTACATTGCCGCCCGCATGGGCATTGACATTGATCGTGATCCCCGCCGCATCGTGGGCAGCTCCTTCGGGGTGGGCGAGCTGGGGCTGAACCTGCTTTTTGAAACGCGCGAAACCATTCGCATGCGCCGCGCCATGCGCACCCAGTTGGCGCTGGCGCAGCTGCTCTGCGGTTCGGCGGCGGTGTTGTACGCCATGCCCTCCGTTTTTTGCTACAACCCGCTGCGCACCCACATCGAAGTTCTGAATCCAGATGCGAACGGCTTCGGCGAACTATGCATCACCATGCTCGACAGCCACGCCGTCATTGCGCTGCCGCGCTACGCCACGGGCGATCTTGGCAGGCTCGTCAGCCCCCATGAAACTGCCCAGGCGGCAGCCATGGCCGGCACCGCTTCCCCTTGGCTACCGCTGGTGGCTGTTCAGGGGCGCATCAAAGACCGCCCGGCAGGCCTGCCTTCTGTAGAAAGCATTAAAGAGTTGCTTTACCTGGACCATGCCATCGCCGACCAGTTGAGCGGCGCTTTTCGCCTTGCAAAAAACGCTACGGGTGGCATCCAGCTGTCGCTGCAGGCCAACCAGGCTGGCGTAGTCACGCCGACGCTGCGCGCACAGCTTATGGATCACTGCACCCGTCATGGGTTTGCAGAACTGGAAGTGGAACTGGTTGAGCCCGAAGATTTTCCGTGGCGGCCCCTGTTGGACTTTGAGCGAAAGTTTGCTTACGTGACCGCAGCCACCGATTGAGCGTCGGGTTTTTTTACGCCATCGACATGGCGAATCGGCAATTTCCAAAAAAGTCTTTATTTTTCAACCACTTGGAGTGTTTTGAATGGTTGGCACGGCACGTGCTTACAGGGATAGCGAGGCGGTTTGAAGCGTCAACAACCGGGTTCTTCCCGGCGACCAGACAGCCTCTTACGCCAACCCTTATCAGGAGTCACCATGAAACACCTCACCAAAACCCTGCTGGCCGCAGGTGCGTTGGCAGTCAGCGCACTTTCCCATGCGGCCCCTGTCATCAACTGGGATGTCACAGCCTCAGGCACTTGGACTGCCTTTACATCCAGTGCCGGTGCGGGCGCTGGCGTCCAAAATCCTGATCCTTTGACATTACAGTGGGGAACGTCCACCGGTAGCGGTCAAAGCTCGCTGGTGATCAACAATCCCGCCCCGGCCACGACAAATATTCCGACATGGTACGGGGGTGGCACTCCTCCTGCCGGTTACATCGCCCCAAGCATTGCACTGACACACTCGAACAACCCCATCACCGGAAGAACGTTGACGAGTGCGGTGTTGACGGCTGTTGTGACGCTGAAGCCAACGAACCCCTCTGGCCCCGATTTGCCTCTGCCAGACATCGACTACGCCATCCGGTTCACTGAAACGCCGAACTCCACTCCTTGCGCAGCCACAAGTCCTCCGGGAGTTCCATGCAACGACATCTTTGTGCTGGTTGATGGCTTTCTCAATGAGTCCTTCGACTATGACGGTCAGACGTACTTCGTGAATGCCTTCCCTACCTCGGGCGGCAATCTGAGCACTCTGTCCAATAGCGCTTGCGCTGCCGCAGGTGCCCCCAATGGCTGCTTTGGCTTCACCACGGTGGAAGGGCAAAATACCCGTCTGGCTTTCGGTCTCACCATTTCGTCGGAGCGCCTCGAGGTTCCAGAACCTGGATCGCTGGCTCTGATTGGCCTGGCATTGGCGGGCCTGGGATTTGTAAGCCGTCGGCGCTCGGCCTCCTGATGGGTTGACGTAGGCACCACCGTCCAGCGGCGGTACCTGGAAATTAGAAGGGGGCTCGCTTCGGCGCAGCCCCCTTTTCTTTGTCTCTTGGTGCACGCGCAACCGCCGCGTGCGGTGATGGTTCAGCGATGAAGATCGTTCAGCCAGGCAAGTACCACGGCTTGCACCTCGTGTTGCGCCGAGGTACTGGAAAAGGTGTGGTCTGCGCCGTGCACCCAGTGTTGGGTAACGCCAGGGCGTGAGAGCAAGCCGCGCCAGGCAGGGTGCGTTTTTGCATGTTCCACGAACTCCTGTGCCGTCAGGTCTCGCTCACTCAATATAAGCATCATTTTGCATTCAAACGCTTGCCAGCCGAGCGCCATTAGCTCCTGAAATGTGAGTGTTTTAGGTGGATTTTGCCGCATGGTGCGCAGGTTGCTCCCCAGGCTGCGCAATGCCCGCCAGCCTACGCCACCGGCTGCCAGCTTGCGCCAGAAATCGGGTTCCATGAGACGCTGTCGGTAATAGTGCTTGACCTGTGCGCGGGCCAGTCCGGCGTCGGAACGTACCCAGGGGTTGAGCAGCACCATGCCGACCACGCGCGGGTCTTGGTGTGCTTTCATATAAAGCAGGCTCGCCGATGCTCCGTCGCACAAGCCCCAGAGCACGACCTTGTCCACTTTTGAATGCTGGCCATGCAAGGCGTCGATGGCGGCGGCGATGTGGGGGGCTGAATCTTCGAATGCCACAGGAGCGCCCGGGCTGTCACCCATGCCAGGGAAGTCAAAGCGCAGCACGGGGTAGCCCGCTGCAGCGAGAAAGCGGGCCATTTGTACAAACTGCCTGTGGCTGCCCACCCGGTATTGGGCGCCGCCCACGACAATCACAACCCCTGTGTTTTGCTGCGGTGCAACCGGAGCGGGCAGGCTGACGATGCCCAGCATGTCCTGCGCCTTTGGCCCGGGGATGACCAGAGGGTGCTCGTGGATACTCATGGTGGTGCTGCTTGCGTGGCTGGTCTGGTGAGCGCGCTGAGGGTGGCCTGCACGAGGGTGGGAGCGTCTTCAGTGGCCACGGTCTGCCAAAAAAGTGGTCCTGTGAGCGCCTGCGCAGACACGGCCCAGCCGGCTGTGCGCCAAACGGCGAGCTGCTTTTCTGAGGCCGGGCTGAGCACGGACTCTGCCTGGGCCGCCAACTCCAACCAGACAAGTTGCCCGGGGGTGCGCCGTGGTGGCTGGAGCCCGGCCGCAGCCAGGCCCCGCGCCAGCGCCGGGCTCAGGGTGAAGCCGGCAACGTCCACGGGCTGGCCGTTGTCCAGCAAATGCGCTGGCGTCGGCCCGTTGCCCTTGCCAGTGCCCAGCCACTGGCCTGCAGTGTGCAGGCGCAAAAACTGTTGCAGCTGCTGCTGTCCGTTGATGGCGGGCTGCCACAGCAAAAAATGACACGCTTCATTCAGCTCGTTCGCCAGCGCTGTGGCAAGCAGGGCGCCTGCGCGCATGCCCCACAGCCAAAGTGGCCCGCCGGCGTGTTCTCGCAACCAGCGGTGTGCATGGTGCGCATCCTGCAGCCACGCTTCCCAGGTGGCGTCGGAAAAGCGGCCTTCGCTGTCACCACACCCCGAAAGATCCATTTGCAGCACGCCGTAGCCGGCCTGTGCCAGCGCCCGCGCCTGTTGTGCGACCACGCGCCGCGTGCAGTTGAGCTCTTCGGCAAAAGGGTGCAAGTACAGCACGCAACCCCGGAGTTCATCGCCTTGCGGAGGGTGGAACAGGCAAAAGCACTGCCCGTTGCCGGTTGGCAGGAAGAATGCATCCGGCAAGGGGGACGGCCCGAGAAGACTCATTTGTCTTGCCGGGCCAGTGTCTGCTCCACCAAATCGCTCAGGCTGCCCACGGTGGCGAAGACCGAGCCACTGAGGTCATCGTCACTGAAGGTGATGCCAAAGTGGTTTTCCAGACCGGTGAGGAGGGCCAGTACGGCCATGGAGTCGAGTTCGGGCAGGGCGCCGAGCAGTGCGGTTTCGCGCGTGAAAGCAGCAGCGCGCCCTTGCAGGCGGAGTGCGCCGTCGAGTACGTGAAGGACTTGTTCGGTCAGGTTCATGGCGAATGCTTGTATAGGGCGGATGTGTCGATGGATTCTAGGACTGTGGCGCGTGCGTGCGGCACGCTGCCAGGATGCGTGGCAATGACTTACCATCCGCAACATGCCCCAAGCGCCAGATTTCAACAGGGGAGTTCCCCCCGTTTTGCTGCACGAGCTACCGGCCCGGGCCGCCGCCTGCTGGCCTGGTCACCTGGCCTTGACGGTGGACGGGCGGCATTGGTCGTATGCCGACCTGCAGCCGCAGATGGAGCGCTGTGCGGCGGGCCTGCTGTCTTTGGGATTGGAGCGCGGCGCACGTGTGGCGGTGTACCTCGAAAAGCGGGTGGAAACCGTGGTGGCCAGCTTTGCGGCGCCTGCCGCGGGTGGCGTGCTGGTGCCCATAAATCCACTGCTCAAGGCGGCGCAGGTAGCGCACATATTGCAAGACGCACAAGCACAGGTGCTGGTGACATCCGCAGCGCGGCTGGCGGCGTTGGCACCGGTGCTGGTGGCCTGCTCCGAGCTGCGGCATGTGGTGTTGTGTGATGGGAGAGCACAGCCCACTCCCTCCGGTTGGCCGGACCACTTGGTCTTGCGCGTCTGGCCCGATGTGTTGGACAGTCAGTCTGCCGCGTTGCCCGCCTTGCTGGATACCGATGTGGCGGTGATTTTTTACACCTCCGGCAGCACGGGTCAGCCCAAGGGAGTGGTGTTGTCGCACCGAAATCTGGTGGCCGGGGCTACCAGCGTGGCGGGCTACCTGCACAACCGTGCCGATGACACTTTGCTGGCCGTGTTGCCGCTGTCGTTCGATGCCGGATTCAGCCAGCTCACCACGGCTTTCCTGGTGGGCGCCCGTGTGGTGCTGCTCAACTACCTTTTACCGCGTGATGTGCTGCAGGCCATGGTGCGCGAGCGGGTTACGGGCCTGACCGCCGTGCCCCCGCTGTACATGCAACTGGCTGCACTGGACTGGCCGGCCGGTGCCGCGCAACATCTGCGCTATTGGGCCAACACCGGCGGGCGCATGCCCGGGGCCACGCTACAGCGCTTGCGAGATCTGGCGCCTGCGGCCTTGCCCTTTCTGATGTACGGACTGACCGAGGCGTTCCGTTCAACCTATCTGCCGCCTGAAGAAGTGGATCGGCGACCCGATTCGATAGGGCGCGCGATACCGAACGCCGAGGTGCGCGTGCTGCGCGACGACGGCAGTGAATGTGCAGTCGATGAACCCGGCGAGCTCGTGCATCGCGGCCCATTGGTGGCTTTGGGGTACTGGCGGCGGCCCGAAGAAACCGCGAACCGATTCAAGCCCTGGCCGCCGGCCTTGCTGCCCGCAGGTGGCGACTGGCGGGCGCCCGAGCGCGCGGTGTACTCGGGCGACACGGTGCGCCGCGATGCCGATGGGTTCTTGTATTTTGTGGGTCGGCGCGACGAAATGATCAAGACATCGGGCTACCGCGTCAGTCCGACTGAAGTGGAAGAGGTGCTGTACGCCAGCGGCCTGGTCGCCGAGGCGCTGGTGCATGCGGTGCCGGATGAGGCGCTGGGCAGCGCCATCTGTGCGGCGCTGCTGGCTTCGCCCGCCGCTAGCGGCCAGGCCGATGAAGACAGTGCAGCCCTTCTGGCGCATTGCCGAGAACACCTGCCGGCGTTCATGCTGCCCAAAATACTGAACTGGGTGAGCCAGCCGCTGCCGCGCAGCCCCAATGGCAAGCTGGACCGTCAACGCTGGATAAAAGAATATGGATCGATTCGACACATCCCGCGATGAACTGCAGGTCGGCGGTCTGCCGCTTTCCATGCTGGCTGAGCGGGTCGGCCAGACGCCGTTCTACGCTTACGACCGTGCCCTGATCGCTGCGCGCATCCATGCAGTGCGCCAGGTGCTGCCGCAAGGCGTGCACCTGCACTACGCCATCAAGGCCAATCCCATGCCGGCGCTGGTGGGCTTTTTGTGCCCGCTGGTCGATGGCATGGATGTGGCCTCGGCCGGCGAACTCAAGCTGGCGCTCGACGCCGGCGCGGATGTCCGGTCCATCGGTTTTGCCGGGCCGGGCAAACGCGAGGCCGAGTTGCGCCAGGCCGTAGCCTCGGGGGTGCTGCTGCATGTGGAGTCGGCGCGCGAGCTGCGGGCATTGGCCGATGCCGCGCATGCACTGGGGCGGCCAGCGCGCGTGGCACTGCGCATCAATCCAGACTTTGAGTTGCGTGGCGCAGGCATGCACATGGGTGGCGGGCCCAAGCCCTTCGGAATCGACGCCGAACAAGTGCCCGACTTGTTGCGCAGCATGGCGCAGCATGGTTTGGTGTTTGAAGGCTTTCATGTTTACCCGGGCTCGCAGAACCTGCGTGGTGAAGTCATTGCAGAGAGCCTGCGCCGATCGCTCGACCTGGTGTTGCGCCTGGCGCAGGATGCCCCCGCGCCTGTGCGCCTTGTCAACCTGGGGGGCGGCTGGGGCATACCGTATTTTCCGGGTGAGCGGGCTCTGGATCTGGCTCCCGTTGCCAGTGTCCTGGCGGAGGTGCAGATGGATCTGGAGCGAGCGTTGCCCGCGGCGCGGCTGGTGCTGGAGTTGGGGCGTTACCTGGTCGGCGAGGCGGGCATTTATGTGGCGCGGGTGATCGACCGCAAGGTGTCGCGTGGACAGGTGTTCCTGGTGACCGACGGTGGCATGCACCATCATCTGGCCGCCTCGGGAAATTTTGGTCAGGTAATCCGGCGCAACTACCCGGTGGCGATCGGGAGCCGGTTGCAGGCGACCGACCGCGAAACCGCCTGTGTCGTGGGTCCGCTGTGCACGCCGCTGGATGTGCTGGCCGACCGGATGGAGCTGGCAGTGGCGCAGCCGGGCGATCTGGTGGTGGTGTTCCAGTCCGGGGCCTACGGCGCGACGGCCAGTCCGCAGGCGTTTCTGGGGCACCCGCCTTGTCCCGAAGTGCTGGTGTAAACGCAAGCAGTCGGGTGTCCGCCGCTGTCCTTACGGGCGTGGCGGGTTTGTGTGGTCTTTTATTTGCGGCGACCGCATTGGCTGCTGCTCTGCAGCACCCGGTGGCTCCGGCCCTTGCCGTGTTGATGCTGGTGGGCGTAGCGGCCTGGGCCATACGGCGGCCTGCTGATCTGTGGTTCATGCTGCCGACCGTGCTGCCCGTGGCCAATTTCACCCCCTGGACGGGCTGGTGGTTGGTGGACGAATCGGACCTCTTGATGCTCGCTGCCATGGGCGGCGCCTACCTGCGCTGGGGGCTTGATGCGTGGAACAAGCCGGCGGTGGCGTTGGGACGGACGCCGCGCAGCATGCAGTGGGTTTACGTGGTGCTGCCGCCGTTGCTGCTGATAGGCGTGTGGCGCGGGTTGGACGATGCGCGTGCTGCCACACCCTGGGCCGCGATGCTGGCGGACCTGTGGGCCCAAGGGGTTTACGGAGACTACGATTTGCCTGGCAACACGCTGCGGGTGGCCAAGAGCATGGTGTGGGGGCTGGTGCTGATGCCCGTGCTGTACCGGTATGGACAAGCTGCGCCTCTGCGGCTGGCGCGCGGCATGGTCGTCGGGCTTTTTCTGGTGTGCGCCGCCGTGTTCTGGGAGCGCGGCATTTACGTGGGCGCGCTGGATTTCAGTGACCGCACCCGAATCACCGCCTGGTTCTGGGAAATGCATGTCGGCGGCGGAGCCATAGACGTTTACCTGGCGTTGGCGTTACCGTTCGCATGGTGGGCGGCATGGACCGCGCGGCATGGCTGGCGCTGGTGTGCGGCGGGGGCGCTGATGCTGCTGTCGATCTATGCGGTGCTCATGACGTATTCGCGCGGCGTTTATCTGTCTGTGGCGCTCGCCTTGATTGCGCTGGTCACGTTGGCACACAGATACCGATTGGTTGCGCCCGATAGTTCTGTATGGCACCGGCGTGCCATGGCGTTCCTGGCGGTTGCGTTGGTGGCTGAAGCGCTGGGCGTTCTGGTGGGTGGCACCTTTATGCCGGATCGCCTGGGCCGATCGAATAAGGATCTTTACCAGCGCTTCGAACATTGGGAGCGCGGTGTTGACTTGTTGAAGACGCCAAGCCAGTGGGTCCTTGGGCTGGGTGTGGGGAGGTTGCCTGCGCACTACAGCACACAGACCTCTGAGGGTGGGCTGCCGGGCCAGGTGCGCTGGGTCCGCAGTGCCGAAGGCAGCCCCCAGGCGTTGATTTCGGGACCGGCTCAACCTGGCGTCAAGGGCAAACTGGCGCTTACCCAGCGCGTGGCTCTGGCCCCCGGTGGTGCCTACCGAGTCCGCTTGCGAGGGTACGTGCAGGCGCCTGCTCGCCTGTGGGTTCAGTTGTGTGAGCAGCATCTGCTGTATGCCTTCGAGTGCCAGGAGCAAACGCCCCTTGTGCTTGCGTCAAGCGATGCCGTGGGCGGCTGGATGGAGCTGCAACTGCACGGCCCCGCTTTTGCGTCGACCGGTATCCGCTCTGCCTGGAGAGAGGGTGTGCTGTCGATCGCGGTGCTGCAAGCGAAGACGCGTGTGCGCCTGGATGCGGTGGAGCTGATTGATCCACAGGGTCGGCAGGTGCTCAAGAATTCAGCTTTTGCGCTAGGGCCGCGCCACTGGAGCAGCATCGCTTATGCGAACTTCCTGCCCTGGCATATGGACAACCTGTACCTCGAGTTGTTGATAGAACGCGGTTTGCTTGGTTTGGCGGCATTAGCAGCCCTGGCTGTATGGGCGCTGGCAATGGCCTCTCAAGGCGTTGCACGCCAAAACCCCCTGGCCTTGATCGTGGGAATCGCTATATCGGCCACCCTTCTGATTGGCGTGGTAATAAGTGTTATTGAAATTTCACGTGTATCCACTATGCTGTGGCTGTTGCTTGTCGTATCGCCATTGATCCGCGAGAGCTAGCGGGGTGAATGCGGATGGGGTTTGGTTTGCGGGTATTTGCCCCCTGCGAAGCACGCTGTCAAGCAAATTTTTACCGAACCAGGGTTGCTTCTTGGTTAAACATTTGGTTTCATAAATTTCCAGATGTGGGTAATTTTTGATCCGTATTTTTTGCGTCCTAGAACGGACACGGCAGGAAGCAATTAATGATCAAGATTTCCAGTCATTATTTTCACCGACGGACCATTTTGCAGATCATGGTTTATTCGGTCCTGATTGTTGGCACGTTGATTGTTTCGTTGACGATGCAGGCCGGAGCAGGCATGTTCAATCTCTCGGCGATCATTGCGGGTGTCATTCGAGGGGCCTTGATGGCCGTCGGAATTCTCACAGTGAATTTTTCCCTTGGTTTGTACGAGCACCCCAGCAAGTTGACGGTTGGCCAGATCCGGGCCCGGGCAGTGTTGTCGTTTCTTTTTTCCATGGCCATTGCCAGCGGCATTTTGTTCCTCTTGCCCCTTCAGTCCCCGTACCAGAATGAGCAGGCACTGATTGCCTTGCTGATTATTGTCAGTGGCATGTTGATTATTCGATTGTTTGGCGGGAATATATTCCCTGCTTCCTACACGCGCCAGCGCATTCTGGTTTTTGGCACCGGAGCGCGTGCAGGTGTGGTTGGCCAGTCTTTGCAGGAAAACGACCCCGGTATCGAATTGGTGGGGTATTTTTCGAGTTCAAACGAAAAAGAGCCTGCCGTTTCTGCATTGAAAATTATTTCTGATGGTCAAACGCTGACCGATGCAGTGAATAAGCACCGTGTGGAAAAAATTGTGGTGGCGCTGAGTGAGCGGCGAGGCGGTAGCATGCCGATGCGTGAATTGCTCGATTGCAAGGTCAATGGCATTCAGGTCATCGACATCGCAACGCATTTCGAACAGTTTCTGGGGCAAATCCATCTGGAAGCCGTGTCAGCTGGTTGGCTGATTTTTGGAGATGGATTCAAACAGGGGCTTGTACGGTCTATTGTCAAATGGATCTTTGACATGGTTGGAGCAAGTTTATTGTTGTTGATTGCATCTCCCGTGATGCTTGTTACCGCGCTCTTGATTTTTATTGAAGATGGTGGTCCTGTTCTTTATCGTCAAGCGCGCGTCGGCCGCAATGGTCGGATTTTCAATGTGATCAAGTTCCGCAGCATGCGCAAGGACGCGGAGAAAGACGGTACACCCCGCTGGGCCAGTGCCGGAGATGCGCGGGTTACGCGCATTGGAAAAATCATCCGCAAAATGCGCATCGACGAACTGCCCCAGCTGTTTTGCGTACTCAAGGGGGACATGAGCCTTGTGGGGCCTCGGCCAGAGCGGCCCTATTTTGTGGACCGGCTCACGCTCGAGATTCCCTACTACGCCTTGCGGCACGGCATCAAGCCGGGATTGACTGGATGGGCCCAGGTGCGTTACCACTATGGCGCGTCCATCAAAGACACAGAGCACAAGTTGCAATACGACCTTTACTACGTCAAAAACCATTCATGGTTTCTTGACTTGGTCATCCTGTTTGAAACGGTGGGCGTAGTCCTGACCGGCAAAGGTGCTCAGTAACACGGGTCCGCCCGCACCTCGCCATGAACAACAGTGAAAACGCGCTGGTTTACTGGGGGTTGGCTTTGGTAGCGGGCGCCTACTCTTTGTTGTCCCTGCGTTTGGTCCGCCAGGAAAATTGGCAGGAGCCAGTCAATCGCATCGGCTTGGCAATGCTTGCCGCAGCGCTACTTACTGTGGTGTGGAGTGGTTTCAGCTTGCTGGCGCTGACCGTCAGCGCTGACTGGTGGCTGGGTGCGCAGTCGGCCGACATGCTGCGCTACCTCTGCTGGGGTGTCTTTGTCGCCCTTTTCTTCAACCCCAACGCCGGCGTGGCACAGGGCCCGTGGTATCGCTGGTTGCCTGGGCTGGCATCGGCGGGTTTGCTGGGCGTGCCCGCACTGATCGTGCTCGTCAACGTTCTGGCGGGGGCGACGGGCCACATGTTTCTCATGGTGCTGTTGGCACTTGGAGGCCTGGTGCTGGTGGAGCAATTGTTCCGCAATCTGCCCGAGGATTCGTTGTGGAGTGCAAAGCCGGTGTGCCTCGGGCTGGCGGGCACCTTCCTGTTCGATTTGTACTTGTTTTCTCAAGGCGTGCTGTTTCAGGGGGCAGATCCTGATGCTCTGAGTGCGAGGCCTTTGGTGCACGCCCTGATGGTGCCACTACTGCTGCTGGCCACAACGCGGCATCGCAACTGGATCACCAAGATTCGGGTCTCGCGCAAGGTCGTTTTCCACTCCGCGACGCTGGTGCTGGTGGGGCTTTATATGCTGTTCATTGCGGGCGTTGGCTATTACGTTCGCTATTTCGGCGGTGAATGGGGTGGCGCCCTGCAATTGGGTCTGGTTTTCGTGGGATTGGTACTGGCACTGGCGCTGGCGCTTTCAGGCTCGTTGCGAGCCAAGTTGCGGGTGTTTTTGGGCAAGCATTTCTTTCGCTACCGCTTTGATTACCGCGAAGAATGGTTGAAGTTCACCGCCACGCTGTCGAGCCAGGCCCACCCCCAAGAAGCGGGCCAGAATGTGGTGAAGGGCCTTGCCGACATGCTGGAGAGCCCTGCAGGTGCATTGTGGCTGCTGCGTCCGGACGACGATCAGTACCGACAGGTGGCCCGGTGGAATCTGGCCGCGACCAGCCAGACCGTAGACCAGCAGGCCGAGCTACCGACGTTCATGCGATCCACAGGATGGGTGGTCAATCTGGAGGAGTTTCGTGCTTCGCCCGGGCGCTACCGGGATTTGCGCCTGCCCGATTGGCTGGCCGAGTACCCGCAAGCCTGGCTGTTGGTCCCGCTGTGGCAAGGCAAGGATTTGTTGGGCTTTGTGTTGCTGGCCAGTCCGCGCACGTTGGTGGACGTCAATTGGGAGGTCACCGATCTGCTCAAAACAGCCGGACGCCAGGCCGCGAGCTTCCTGGCGCAAATACAGGCCACCGAAGCACTGCTGGAGTCCCGCAAGTTTGAAGCCTTCAACCGAATGTCGGCATTTGTGGTCCACGATCTGAAAAACATCGTCGCCCAGTTGTCGCTCATGGTCAAAAACGCCAAGCGACTGCAGGACAACCCCGAATTCCAGGCCGACATGCTGATGACGGTAGAGAACTCGCTCGACCGCATGCGCCAGCTGATGCTGCAGTTGCGCGGAGGCTCTGCGTCCGGTGATGCGTCCGTGGGTGTGGATCTGTGCAAGATTGCGGAACGGCTGGCAGCCAATGCCTCGCGCCGCGGCCGCACCGTGCACCTGGAGGCGTCGCCACAGGTTTTTACCCGTGGACAGGCCGACCGGTTGGAGCGCATCATCGGTCATCTGGTGCACAACGCCTTCGACGCGACGGAAGTCCATGACCGGGTCTGGGTGAAAGTGGATCGTTTCGGTAGCCATGCTCGCATCGAAGTGGGTGATGAAGGCCAGGGAATGACCGAAGAGTTTGTCAAGACGCGCTTGTTCAAGCCGTTTCAGACCACCAAAGAGGCTGGCATGGGAATTGGCACCTACGAAAGTTTTCAGTACGTGCAGGAGCTCGGCGGCAAGGTTTCCGTGGACAGCCAGATTGGCAAGGGAACCGTGGTGCGTCTCCTGCTTCCCTTGTTTGAAATCGGTCGTGATTTCGGATTACACCCCCAGGAGGAGGCATGAGCCCGGACAAGTTGCAGCCCCTGCTTGTTGTCGAGGATGACTTGGCGCTGCAAAAGCAGATCAAGTGGTCGCTGGATCGTTTTGAATCCGTCACCGCCCATGATCGTGAAAGTGCCATGACGCAGTTGCGTCGTCATGCGCCCGCGGTGGTGACCATGGACCTTGGCCTGCCCCCGGATGCCGACGCGGTCTCCGAGGGGTTCAAGCTGCTAGAGCAAATTTTGGGTGCTGATCCTGACACCAAGGTCATTGTGCTCACCGGGCAGAACGACCAGTCCAACGCGCTCAAGGCCGTGGCCATGGGTGCTTACGATTTTCTGGCCAAGCCGTTTGAGCCTGAAGTGCTGAACCTGACCGTGGAGCGTGCCTTCCGGCTGCACCATTTGCAGACCGAGAACAAACGTCTGCGGGCGATGCAGATGCCCGACACGCTTGCCGGCTTGCTGACGCGCGATCCGCAGATGCTGCGCATTTGCCGCACCATTGAAAAAGTCGCCAACACCAACGCCTCCGTCATGCTGCTGGGCGAAAGCGGCACGGGCAAGGAGGTCCTGGCGCGCGGCCTGCACCAGCTTTCTAATCGCAAGGACGGCAAATTCGTCGCCATCAACTGCGCGGCCATTCCTGAGAATCTGTTGGAAAGCGAACTCTTTGGCTACGAAAGAGGGGCCTTCACAGGAGCCGCAAAGACTACTCCCGGCAAGATTGAGACAGCGCACGCAGGCACGCTCATGCTCGATGAAATCGGGGACATGCCGATGTCTTTGCAAGCCAAGCTGCTGCGATTCCTGCAAGAGCGCGTTGTTGAGCGTGTAGGTGGTCGTCAGGAAATAGCCGTGGATGTGCGTGTTGTGTGCGCAACCCACCAGAACCTCACGCAATGCGTCAAGGAGGGGCGGTTTCGAGAAGATCTCTATTACCGCCTGGCTGAGATCGTGGTGGAGATACCGCCCTTGCGTGCGCGGGTAGGAGACGCGGCGCTGCTTGCACACGCCTTTGTGCGCCGATTCGGCCAGGAGCACCGGCGCAACCTGACACTGGCTGATGATGCGCTGCGCGCGATTGAGGCGCATCCCTGGCCGGGCAACATCCGCGAACTAGAAAACTGCATCAAGCGGGCCACCATCATGGCCGATGGCAACCAGATCACGGCCGACGATGTCGGGCTTATGGGTGCTGCCAGCGACGATGTGGACCGATCACTGGACCTGCGTGTGACGCGCGAGGCCGCCGAGCAGCGGGCGGTGCTTGCAGCGCTTGCCCGGGCGGACGGCACGATTGCCAAGGCCGCCGATCTTCTGGGTGTCAGCCGCCCCACGCTGTACGACCTGATGCATCGCCTGGGCCTCAAGCCCTGAAACATCTCTCTGGAGGACGACCATGAAGGCTCCCGTTTCCCGCTCTTTTGTTCCCGCAGCCACTCTTGCCATGGCCTTGCTGGTGTCGGCATGTGGTAGCGACAGCCCGGATGCGCTCCTGGCGTCGGCACAGGACTACCTGAGCCGCAACGATGCGCCCGCGGCCATCATCCAGCTCAAAAATGTCTTGAAGGACCGCCCGGATTCCGCCAAGGCACGCCTTCTGCTCGGCCAGGCCTTGCAGGCCACCGGTGACATAGCGGGAGCGGAAACCGAGTTCAGGAAAGCGCAGGATCTGGGTGCGGCCCCTGACGAAGTGGTGCCGCAACTGGCGCAAGCCTTGTTGCTGGGCAAGCAGTTCGGCAAGATCACGACCGACTATGCCCTCCTGCAGCTTGCCAGCGCCCCAGCGCAGGCAAGTCTCAAGACGACTGTGGCGATTGCCTGGCTGCGCCAAGGCCAAGAGGAGAAGTTCCGCGCCAGCATCGATGAGGCGCTCAAGGCCAAGGCAGACCATGTGCCTGCGCTCATCGAGCTGGTCCGCGCCAGTGCCCAGCGCGGCAATATTGATGAGGCCTTGGCAGGGCTGGACAAGATTCCCCGGCAATCCTCCGGTGCCGACGAGGCGCACAAACTGCGCGGTGACTTGCTGCTGTATAGCAAGCGCGACATGGATGCGGCGATGGTGGCGTACCGGGATGCGCTTCAGGTCAATCCCTCTTATCTGGAAGGGCAGGCGGCCGTCGTTCAATTGCTACTTCTCCAGGGCAAGACCGAGGCCGCCGCCGAAGCCTTGCAGGGGCTGGCAAAGGAGGCGCCCGGCAAGCCGCAGACCTTGTATTTGCAGGCGATGCTGGCATACGCCAAAAATGATCTCAAGGCGGCACAGGAACACGCGCAAAAACTCGTGACCCTCACCCCTGAGAATTTCCGTGCGCTTGAACTGGCCGGCATGACGGAGCTGCGGCTGGGGGCCAATGTGCAGGCCGAGGCGTTGCTGGCCAAGGCCCTGCAACTGGAAGCGGGGCTGCCCATGGCACGGCGGGGTTTGGTGACGGCCTATGTGCGCCAGGGCCGCCTCGACAAGGCCATGTCCGCACTTCCTGTGGACGTTGAGCGCAACGACCGTGATCCCGGAATGATGGCGCTCGCCGGTCAGGTGTACATGCTCCATGGCGATGTGGACCGGGCACAGCGCTACTTCGCACGGGCGTCCAGCCTTGATCCTGAAGACCCCGCAAAGCGCACATCGCTGGCGGTCAGCCGCCTGGCATCGGGTCAGAGGGATGCTGCGCTGGGTGAGTTGCAGAGCATTGCGGCCTCGGATGACGGGGTGGTGGCAGACATGGCCCTGATCAATGCACTGCTGCAGGAGCGCAAGGTCGATCAGGCCCTGAAAGCCATTGATGCGCTGGAGAAAAAGCGTCCTGCAGACGTGATGCCAGTCTTCTTGCGCGGCCGAGCCCTGTTGCTCAAGCGCGATGCGGTCGGCGCACGCAAGGCCATGGAAAGGGTTCTCGAGATCGACCCCAACTACTTTCCCGCTGTGGGCGTGCTGGCGGTGCTCGACAACGCCGACAAGCGGCCAGACGATGCGCGTGCGCGCCTTGAGGCGGCCATCAAGCGCCAGCCAGGCAACGTTCAGGCGCATCTGGCCCTGGTGGAATTGCGCCAGGCCAATGGCGCGGACAAGACAGAGCTGGCGACGCTCTTGCGCAAGGTGGTGGAGGCGGCGCCCAGCAGCCCCCTCCCGCGTCTGCTTCTTGCAGAGCACCATTTGCGCCACAGCGAGCCCAAGGATGCGCTGGTTGTGGCACAACAGGCGGTGTCCGCACTGCCTGACAACGTTCAGTTGCTCGATGTCCTGGGGCGCGCGCAGTCGGCCAACGGCGAACACAACCAGGCACAGGCCAGTTTCAACCGCATGGCGGCGCTGCAGCCGCAGTCTTCCCTGCCCTTCCTGCGCATGGCCAGCGCCAACCTGATCGCCGGGGACCGTGACGCTGCCAGTCAGAATCTGCGCAAGGCGCTGGAGATTGAGCCCAAGTCGTTGGAGGCCCAGCA
Organism: Acidovorax sp. JHL-3; assembly: GCF_000526295.1. Lineage (NCBI taxonomy): Bacteria > Pseudomonadati > Pseudomonadota > Betaproteobacteria > Burkholderiales > Comamonadaceae > Acidovorax > Acidovorax sp. JHL-3. The sequence goes on along the minus strand of NZ_JAFU01000001.1, from coordinate 432,452 downwards.
AGGGCAAGTCAGTCTTGCCATGGCGGCGCAGAAGCCCGGCGATGCCTTGGCCATCAGTCGCGCAGTGCAAAAGCAAAGGCCCAAGGAGCAGGTGGGCTATATGCTCGAAGGCGAGATTCACGCGGCAGGCAAGGCCTGGGATAAAGCCGCCGACGCTTTCCGCGCGGGGCTCAAGCAGGTAGCCAGCCCGGAGCTGGCAGTGCGGCTGCATGACGTGCTGCTGTCGGCCGCAAAAAAACCCGAAGCCGATCGATGGGCCGCTGAATGGTTGCGGACCCAGCCCAAGGATGCGGTTTTTCCTTTCTATCTGGGAAACCGGGCACTCACTCTCAATGAGTTGCCGGAAAGTTTGCGCCAGTTCGAACGGGTGGTGGCGATTCAGCCCGACAACGCGGCTGCCCTGAACAATCTGGCATGGCTCAAAGGCCAGCTTGGCCGCGACGGCGCACTTGCCGATGCCGAACGCGCCAATGCGTTGGCACCCAATCAGCCGGCGTTCATGGACACCTGGGCGATGTTGCTGTCTTCCGCCAACCAGCATGAGCGGGCCTTGGAGATGCAGAAAAAGGTGGTTCAGCTGCAGCCGCAGGTTTTGGAATTCAAGCTGAACCTGGCCAAGATTCAGATCAAGGCAGGCAACAAGGATGCTGCCCGCGCACTGCTGGATGAACTCAGCGCGGCAGGAGATCGGTTTTCGGCCCAGGCCGAGGTGGATCGGCTGAAGAAAACGCTGTGAATTCCTGCAATGAATGTGCAGTCAAAGCTAAGCAAATTGACCTGCTCTGGAGAACGTGATGAAAGAAACCGAAACAACGTCGACAACGTCTGGCGCGGTACCAGACGGGCATGCACACGGCGTCAGCCGCCGCCAGATTGTGCGTGCGGGCCTGAGTGCCGCGCCCGTGGTGGCCGCGCTCAAGAGCAACACCGTTCTGGCCGGAGCAGTGGGCGGCGGCCAGGGCAATGGTGTGACCACATCGGCTTTTGCCTCGCTGCAGGCCAACCAGGGACGGGTCAGCAATGCCCGCTACAAGACCGACTGCATCGTTCGCACGCCTGCAGAGTGGAAGCTCAAGCAAAGCGAGTTCAAGAAAAAGAAGTTTCAGGAGTGCGGCTTTGTTGCCAACCCCGAAGGAAGGTTCGGGCGCCGCGTTTCGCTGGGGGATGTGTTGGGCTACGAGGGCCATGATCGCGACACCGTTTTGGCCCGCTATGTGGTGGCGTCGTATCTGACAGCGCTCGAGTTCCACGACGATCGTGACGTGCTGGCGCTCTCCACCTCGCAATGCAATGCGATCTGGAGCGGGCGCGGCAACTGGAGTCCGTTTGCGGGCGTCCAGTGGGACTATGCACAAACCATCGCCTACTTCGAAACCATCTACAGTGCGCGCCGTTACGGCTGATGCCGCCCCGGTGCAGCCCGTGCATGCTATGCGCTGGCACTGCCCACGGCGCGCAGACTATCTGCTGCAGCTGTGGCCCGATGGCGCCGTGGTGTACGACGAAGCCAGTGGCGATATCCATGCGCTCAGCCCCATTGCGGGCGAGCTGCTGCAGCAGCTGTTGACGGTGCAGCAGTCTTGCGCCGAAAGTCTGGCCCAGGCGCTGCTGGGCGAGCAGCCCACCGCGGAAGATATTCGCAAGGTGGACAAGTTGCTGAAAGATTTTGAATACCTGGGTTTTATCGAACCCTGTGACGCGTGAGTGCGCAGCGTCAGCTGTCCTCCCTGCCCAGGACGCAACTGGACAGGCTGCTGGGCGGCGAAGGCCTGGGTATCGTGATTCCACCGTTTGTTGTGCGGGTGCGCAGCCCCATCTGCGTTGTGGCCGATGGCATCGAGCGCCTGTATTCAGACCACCTGTTGGCCCCGCAGGATGGGGCGGGGTTCTTTGACTTCCATGTGGCAGTGGAGGCAAGCCGTCCATGGTTTCGGCCGCTGTGTGTTTTCGCGCTGGACGGACGCCAGCCGTTCACGCCGCTCGCGCAGGGCGAAGCGTTCGCACTGTTCGAGTGGGGGTTGAACTGGTGCGTGACCAGCCACTGCCACCAGTGGATCAGCCTGCACGCAGCCGTGCTGGAAAGGGGTGGGCGCGCCGTGGTTCTGCCGGCACCGCCGGGTGCGGGCAAGAGCACACTGTGCGCGGCGCTCATGCTCCATGGCTGGCGCCTGCTGTCCGATGAATTGACGCTGCTGGAGCCCGGCAGCGGCTGGGTGGTGCCGTCCCCGCGCCCCATCAGCCTCAAGAATGCCTCCATCGATGTGATTCGTGAGCGCGATCCGGGTTGCGTGCTGGGGCCGGTGGCGCACGATACGCAAAAAGGCACGGTCGCGCACCTCAAGGTGCTGCCAGATAGCCTGGCGCGTGCCGACGAGCGCGCCTTGCCGGCCTGGATCGTCTTTCCCCGGTACGAGCGCGGCGCCGCGCTGCAGGTGCAGCCGCGCGCCAAGGCCACCACCGTGATGGAGCTCGCGCGCAACAGCTTTAACCAGCATGTGCATGGCCGCGCAGGCTTCGAGGCCCTGGTGCGGATGGTCGATGCCTGCGACAGTTTCGATTTGCGCTACAGCCAGCTCGACCAGGCGCTGGACTGGTTTGATGCGCTGGAGCCACCATCGCCCGCGAGGGTTGCCTGATGCACGACGACGCCATGCAGCCGCTGTTGAACCTGCTGGGCCCGGCGCCGCAGCCGCAGCGGCTGAGCTTGGCTCAATGGGATCTGGTGGTGCGGCAGGCGCGCCGCGCCAATGTGCTGGCGCGCATTGCCTCCCTGGTGCAGGCCCGTTGCGCGTGGCATGCAGTGGCCCCTGCGCCGCGCCAGCACCTGGCCTCGGCGCTGGCACTGGCCACGCGCCAGCAGCGTGAGTTGCGCTTTGAGGTGGCGCAGATCGCGCGCGCCCTGCAGCCAACGGGCCTGCCCGTGGTGTTGCTCAAAGGGGGCGCCTACACCTTGGCTGGCCTGCAGGCATCAATGGGGCGCATGGTGTCGGATGTGGACATTCTGGTGCCGCGCGAGCGCCTGGCCGACGTGGAAACGGCGTTGATGATGGCCGGCTGGGTGCACGCCGACCATGATGCCTACAACCAGCACTACTACCGCACCTGGATGCACGAGCTGCCGCCGATGCGGCACCTGCACCGTGGCACGGTGCTGGACGTGCATCATGCCCTGGTGCCTGGCACCGCCAGGGCCCGGCCCAGCACACAACGTTTGTTGCAGGCGGCGAAGGCGCTGCCCGGTCAAGCGGGCGTGTGCGTGCTCGCACCGGTGGACATGGTGCTGCACAGTGCGGCGCATCTTTTCCACGAAAGCGACTTCACGCACGGATTCCGGGGCGTGGTGGACATCGACGCATTGATGCGCGAGTTTGCCTCGGTGCCCGGTTTCTGGTCGGACCTGCTCGAGCGCGCGGCGGCGCTGAGCCTGCAGTGGCCGCTGCACCATGCGCTGCGCTATGCGCAGGCCATCATGCAAACGCCCGTGCCGTCCGGCGCAGTGGCCGCACTGGCGCCCAGCGTGGGCCAGCAGGCCCTGCAGCACCGCTTGCGCGACGCCCTGTATTTGCGCACGCTGCGGCCCGATCACGCTTCCACCGCGGATGCGTGGACACCACTGGCGCGCGGTTTGCTCTACCTTTACGGCCACCATCTGCGCATGCCGCTGCACTTGCTGGTGCCCCACCTGGGGCGCAAGGCGCTGCGCGGGCTGCTTCCCAAGGAGAAAACATGAACCACAAACGCTGGTGGGTGCGCTGGGCACTCGTATTTTTGTTACATGCGGCATGGAGTGGCACCACGCTGGCACAACTGCCCGACACCATCGAGCGGATCAAACCCGCCGTGGTGCTGGTGGGCACCTACCGTGCAACGGACGCGCCGCGGTTTCGCTATGTCGGCACCGGCTTTGTGGTGGGCGACGGCTTGCGCGTGGTGACCAACGCCCACGTGATATCCGCCATCCCTGCCATGGGTGCCGATGGGCCGGCACTGGTGGTGCAACTGCGCGCGGGGGCTGGCGTGTGGACCATGCGCCAGGCGCGGGTGCTGGAGACTGTTCCCGAGCACGATCTTGCCTTGCTGCAGATCGACGGACCGGCAGCGGCAGCGCTGAACGTGGTGGCGTCCGACCCGGTGCGTGAGGGGGAGGAACTGGCGTTCATGGGCTTTCCCATCGGCGGGGTGCTGGGGTTTTCCAGCGTCACGCACCGGGCCACCGTCTCGTCCATCACCACCATGGCCTTGCCCAGCCCAACGGGCCAGCAGCTGAGCGAACGCGCCATTCGCAGCCTGCGCTCCGGGCCCTTGCAGGTGTTCCAGCTCGATGCCACGGCTTATCCGGGCAACAGCGGCGGACCCCTGTTTGATCCGCGCAGCGGCGCGGTACTCGGCGTCATCAACATGGTGCTGACCAAGAGCACGCGCGAATCGGCCATGAGCCAGCCCTCGGGTATTTCGTATGCGATTCCGAGCCGCTATGTGCTGGAGCTGATGGCGCGGCACCGGTAGATGCGGGGGGCGGTTTGCCCCTGCAGCATGCCCATGGCGGGCCGCTGTGGTGCAGCGCAGTAACATGCGGCGCATTGTTTTGAAACCTGCTGGCCATGCTGAATTTGAAGTCTTTTGGATCGAACCCCACCCCCCTGGACGCCGTCATCATCGACCTGGATGGCACGATGGTGGACACCTTGGGCGACTTTGCCGAAGCCCTCAACCGGATGCTGGGCGATCTGGAACTGCCACCCATTGCGGCGCAGCACATCGAACGCATGGTGGGCAAGGGCTCTGAACATTTGCTGCGTTCAGTGCTCAATCACGTGCTAGAGCATATGGGTAAAGCGCCTACAGCTATTGAAATTGAAGCGCTCTACGCCCATGCCTGGCCCAGCTACCAGCGGCACTATCTGGCCATCAATGGACACTACGCGCGCGTCTATCCCGGCGTGGAGGCAGGCCTGCAGGCCCTGCGCCATGCTGGCCTGCGTCTGGCATGCCTGACCAACAAGCCCACTTCGTTTGCTTTGCCGTTGCTACGCGCCAAGGGGCTGGAGGGCTATTTCGAGCAGGTTTTCGGGGGTGACAGCTTTGACAAAAAAAAGCCCGACCCGTTGCCGTTGCTGAAAACCTGCGAGGCCCTGCAAACCGCGCCTGCCCGCACGCTGATGGTGGGTGACTCGTCCAACGATGCGCAGGCCGCTCGCGCTGCTGGCTGCCCTGTGGTGCTGGTCACCTACGGCTACAACCACGGCCTGCCGGCGCAGGCGGTGGATGCAGACGGGTACGTGGCTTCGCTGGAGTTGCTGCTGGCGTGAGCCGGGGTGCCCGTCAGGCGCCTGCCCCGATGACGGCTTGCCCGCTGTAGCCAATGTGCCCTGCGGGGGCTGCCGCCGTAGCGGCCTGGCGGCGCTGCGCCGGTGCCGCCAGGGGCGTGTGCAGGCCAGAGGCCAGCTTGAACACTGCAACGGCGTCGACCAGTTGCCCGGCCTGGAGCCTGAGACCGTCTGCGGCTGCGGCGCTTTGCTCCACCAGGGCCGCGTTTTGTTGGGTCGCCTGGTCCATCTGGGTGATGGCCTCGCCCACCTGCGAGACGCCCGAGCTTTGCTCGCTGCTGGCGGCGCTGATCTCTCCCATGATGTCGGTCACGCGGCGGATGGACGCGACCACTTCGGTCATGGTGGTGCCGGCCTTGTCCACCAGCCGGGTGCCCTGTTCCACCCGTTCCACGCTCGCGCCGATGAGGCTCTTGATTTCCCGGGCGGCCTCGGCACTGCGGCCCGCCAAGCTGCGCACTTCGCCGGCCACCACGGCAAAACCTCGGCCCTGCTCGCCTGCGCGGGCGGCCTCCACCGCTGCGTTCAGCGCCAGGATGTTGGTCTGGAACGCAATGGAATCGATCACGCCAATGATGTCGGCGATCTTCTTGCTGCTGTCGTTGATGCCCTTCATGGTGTCCACCACTTCGGCCACCACGTCGCCACCCTGCACGGCCACCGTTGACGCGCTCATGGCCAGCTGATTGGCCTGGCGCGCGTTGTCGGCGTTCTGCCGCACGGTAGAACCCAGTTCTTCCATGGAGGCTGCGGTTTCTTCCAGGGCGCTGGCCTGCTGCTCGGTGCGGGCAGAGAGGTCGTTGTTGCCCGTGGCGATTTCCACGCTGGCGGTTGCAACCCCCTCGGCGCTGTTGCGCACATTGCCCACAATGGCCGCCAGGCGTGATTGCATGGTGGCCAGCGCCTGTAGCAACTGACCGGTTTCGTCGCGGCTGTCGCAGGCAATGGGGCAGGTGAGGTCGCCGTTGGCAATGCGCTCAGCAGCTTGTCTGCCCAGTTGCACGGGACGCACGATGGATCGTGTCACCGTCCAGGCAAGCAAGGCGCCCAGCGCTACCGCGACCAGGGTGCCCACCCCCAGCAGCATCTGGCTGCCTCGGGCCAGGGTGCTGGTGTCGCGCTGGCTGTAGGCCAGCTGCGTGGCCATGGTTTTGCGCAGATCGTCCAGTGCCCCGAGGTATCTGTCGGCCAGGGGACGCAGGTCTGTATCCACCATGGCGGGCACATTGGGCTCGCCGCCGCGGTGCAGTTCACGGATCTCGTTCAGTTTGTCGCTGTAGGCGGCACGCGCCGCGGCAATGGCTGTCAGCAGGGCGCGCGCCTGGTCATCCTGCACCAGGCCCTCAATGCGCTTGACCTTGCTCTCCATGCTGGTGGCCGTGGCCTGGGTGTCGGCCGTGAGCTTTTCCATGTAGTCGCGATCGATGGCCTTGAGGAACGCTTCGGTGCGCACCCAGTTCAGCCGGATGTCGGATGCCCAGTCTTCCACCAGCGTCTGCTGTTCAATCTCTTGGGTGGCCACCCTCTCGCTGGCCATCTGCAGGCTGGAAATGCGCCACATGCCCATGGCAGCAATGAGCGCCGTGATGACCAGAATGGCGCCGAAAGAAAGGCCCAGACGCAGGCCGACGGGAAGGTTGCTGAGTTTCATGGTGGCCTTGATGAGCGATAGGGGGCTGCGGTGGGGGCGGTCCACCAAGCGTGCCCAGGCGTTGGTGTTGCGGCTAAAAATGCTTCAGGAGCTGGGTGGTGCGGGGCGCGTCGCCGGGTTGTTAGCGCAATCCTTTAAGCCTGTCGGACAGGCGAACGGGGCGGCCAAGCGTAAAAAAAACCTGCCTTGGGGGCAGGCTCAGTCCAGGGCGCAACAAGCGCGCGTCACTGTGGCTGCGGCTTGACGCCCAGCAGTTCGTCCTTGAGCTTCCAGTCGGCCGGCGTGTTGCCAAACCAGATGGACATCAGGGCGCGATAAAAGGCAGGGTCCTTGAAAGGCTCGGCCTGCAACTTGCCCTTGGCGTAGACGCTCAGTCCTTTGGCGGGGTCCCATTCGAGTGAGCAGACATCGCCGGGCGCAAACGACTTGTTGGCCGCAAAGATGTCTCCCATTTTGATCATGCCGGGAATGATCTTGGAGAGTTCCTGCTTGCTCACGTTGTCTTCCATTCCGCGCGTCAGCAACTTGCCGAACTCTGCGGAGTTGATGTCACGCAAAAACGTCATGGACAGCCGCTTGGGACCGGGTGCGGCAATCAAATCGTCCAGCGAAGACACCCGGCGCGTCGTGTAGAGGTCGCCCACGTACACCTTGAACGGGCCTTTGTAACGGATGCCAGCCCCGTTGAGTTGCAGCTTGGTGCCGCTGACGGTGACGGCGTCCTCCACCTTGACGCCAGCCAGCTCAACGGCGACGGCAGCCGTGGCTGCAGCACCCCAGCACAGGCCGGCTGCGAGAAATAGGGCATGCATTGTTTTGCGCATAGAAATCCTGAAAAAGCACGACCGTTCATTTAATGCAACAAATTGTGCGCTGGTGGGCGCTGGCGTGCATCGGGGTTTTCCCCGGGACAGGCCTGGCAAGGGCTGTGCGCGTTTTCGTCGGCCTGGAGGCGCGCATTTGCTACACTTTGCCCATGTTCATACACCACGTGTTCATTACAGGTTGCAGCGACCGGGGAGCCTGGCCCTGGCGTAAGCCTGTCTTTTTGAACGCCTGATTGCACCTGGGCCTCTTTCCCAGCGTGCACCCGTGGCCCCGCCGGGGCCTGTCGAATGAACAGCGGCGCTTTGTACAACGCGCTGCCTCAGCTGGGAGCTCTCCCCGTGATCACGGAACTTGAATTCAAAAGCCTGGCCGGTGAAGGCTACAACCGCATCCCGCTCATGGCGGAAGCCTTTGCGGACCTTGAAACCCCGCTCTCGCTTTACCTGAAGCTTGCGCACAGCAAAGACGGCGGCAAGCACAGTTTTTTGCTGGAGTCGGTGGTGGGCGGCGAGCGGTTTGGCCGTTACAGCTTTATTGGTCTGCCCGCCCGAACCTTGTTGCGCGCCAGCGGTTTTGGTGCAGACGCCAAAACCGAGGTGGTGACCGACGGCCAGGTGGTGGAAACCGCGCGCGGCAACCCGCTCGATTTCATTGAGAGCTACCAAAAGCGCTTCAAGGTGGCCCTGCGCCCGGGCCTGCCGCGCTTTTGTGGTGGCCTGGCGGGTTACTTTGGCTATGACACGGTGCGCTACATCGAAAAAAAGCTCGAAACCACCTGCCCGCCCGATGCGCTGGAAACCCCCGACATCCTTTTGCTGCAGTGCGAAGAGCTGGCTGTTATCGACAACCTCTCGGGCAAGCTTTACCTGATCGTCTATGCCGATCCGGCCCAGCCCGAAGCCTATGGGAAGGCCAAAAAGCGGCTGCGCGATCTCAAGGACCAGCTTAAATACTCGGTGAGTGCCCCGGTGGTCAAAGCCACCGAAAACCACCCCGCACAGCGCAGCTTTGCCAAGGCCGACTATCTTGCGGCCGTGGACCGGGCCAAGGAGCTGATTGCCGCCGGTGATTTCATGCAGGTGCAGGTGGGCCAGCGCATCCACAAGCGCTACACGGAAAGCCCCCTGAGCCTGTACCGCGCGCTGCGCTCGCTGAATCCCTCGCCGTACATGTATTTCTACAACTTTGGAGATTTCCATGTGGTGGGCGCCAGCCCCGAGATCCTGGTGCGCCAGGAGCACACCGATGCGGGCACCAAAGTCACCATCCGGCCACTGGCTGGCACACGCCCGCGCGGTGCCACGCCCGAGAAGGACAAGGCCGCCGAGGTGGAACTCATCAACGACCCGAAAGAGCGTGCCGAGCATGTGATGCTGATCGATCTGGCGCGCAACGACATCGGGCGCATCGCCCAGACGGGCACCGTCAAGGTGACCGAAGCCTTTGTGGTCGAACGCTACAGCCACGTGATGCACATCGTGAGCAACGTCGAAGGACTGCTGCACGAGGGCATGACCAGCATGGACGTGCTCAAGGCAACCTTCCCGGCAGGCACCCTCACGGGGGCGCCCAAGGTGCATGCCATGGAGCTGATTGACCAGCTCGAACCCGTCAAGCGCGGGGTGTACGGCGGTGCCTGCGGTTACCTGAGCTATGCGGGTGACATGGATGTGGCCATCGCGATCCGCACCGGCATCATCAAGGACGGCAACCTGTATGTGCAGGCGGCCGCTGGCGTGGTGGCCGACTCGGTGCCCGAGCTGGAGTGGAAGGAAACCGAACACAAGGCACGCGCACTGCTGCGTGCCGCCGAACTTGTCGAGGAGGGGCTGGAATGACCCAGGCCATCAACAACGTGCAGCATTGCACAACCATGGACGATGTGCGTCGCCACATTGATGCGCTGGACGACGTGCTGGTGCCCTTGCTGGTCACACGCGGCGGCTACATGACCCAGGCCGCGCGCATCAAGCAGGATGCATCGCAGGTGCGCGATGAAGAACGCATCCAGGCCATCGTGGACCGCGTGCGTGCACGCACCCAGATCGAGGGTGGCGAGCCCGACGTGATGGAGGCCATCTACCGCAGCATGATGGAAGCCTACATTGCCCACGAGCACCGCGAGTTCGCGCGCCTGCGCCAGACCGCCACACAGGAAGGTTGAAGCCATGAAACTCCTGATGGTCGACAACTACGACAGCTTCACCTACAACATCGTCCAGTATTTCGGCGAACTCGGCGCGCAGGTGGAGGTGTTTCGCAACGACGAAATCACTGTGGCTGAGATCGAGGCGCGGCTCAACGCCGGGCAGCTCGATCGCCTCGTGATCTCGCCCGGCCCCTGCTCGCCCGCCGAGGCGGGCATTTCGGTGGCGGCCATTCAGCACTTTGCCGGTAAGCTGCCAATTTTGGGCGTGTGCCTGGGCCACCAGGCCATCGGTGCTGCATTTGGCGGCACCATCGTGCGGGCCCAACAGCTCATGCACGGCAAGACCAGCGTCATCACCACCACGCAAAAAGGCGTGTTTGCCGGGCTGCCAGAAAAGTTCACGGTGAACCGCTATCACTCGCTGGCCATCGAGCGCGCCACCTGCCCCGAGGTGTTGGAGGTAACGGCCTGGACCGAAGACGGCGAAATCATGGGCGTGCGCCACAAAACGCTGGCCATCGAGGGCGTGCAGTTCCACCCCGAGAGCATCCTCACCGAGCACGGCCACGCCATGCTGCGCAACTTCCTGGAGCAGCGCAGCACCTGAGGGCCGCGCTTGGCACCGCGCCAGGCAGCGGCACTGTCTGCGCTCTGGGTGTGTCAAGGTACTTTAATTTTGATAGCTGCTGGCGCTTATCCTATAAGCGCCAGAGCCCTAAAAGACACTATTTTTGGCAGAGGCCCCATGTCCATCACCCCCCAGGAAGCGCTGCAGCGCACCATCGAGCACCGCGAAATCTTTCACGACGAAATGCTGCACCTGATGCGCATGATCATGCAAGGCGAGCTCTCGCCCGTCATGCTGGCGTCCATCGTCACCGGCCTGCGCGTGAAGAAGGAAACCATTGGCGAAATCACCGCCGCCGCGCAGGTGATGCGCGAGTTTTCCACCAAGGTGCATGTGCAGGACACCACGCACATGGTGGACATTGTTGGCACTGGCGGCGACGGTGCCAACACCTTCAACATCTCCACCTGCGCCACCTTTGTGATCGCGGCGGCGGGCGGCAAGGTCAGCAAGCATGGCGGGCGCAGCGTGTCCAGCAAAAGCGGCAGCGCCGACGCCATGGAGGCCCTGGGCATTCACATCAACCTGTCGCCCGAAGCCATTGCCCGGTGCATTGCCGAGGCGGGCATCGGCTTCATGTTCGCGCCCAACCACCACCCCGCCATGAAGAACGTGGCGCCCGTGCGCAAAGAGCTGGGCGTGCGCACCATCTTCAACATCCTGGGTCCGCTGACCAACCCCGCGGGTGCCCCCAACATCCTCATGGGCGTGTTCCATGAAGACCTGGTGGGTATCCAGGTGCGTGCCCTGCAGCGCCTGGGCGCGCAGCACGCGCTGGTGATCTATGGCCGCGACGGCCTGGACGAAATCAGCCTGGGTGCCTCCACCCTGGTGGGCGAGCTCAAGGACGGTGCCATCCGCGAATACGAAGTGCACCCCGAAGACTTTGGCCTGGCCATGAGCAGCACCCGCCAGTTGCGCGTGGAAACCCCCGAGCAGTCGCGCACCATGATGCTCGACGTGCTCCATGGCAAGCCCGGCGCGGCCAGTGACATCGTCTGCCTCAACGCCGGTGCCGCGCTGTATGCCGCTGGCGTGGCCAGCTCCATCCCCGACGGCCTGGCCCGCGCCCGCGCAGCCCTGACCTCGGGCGCGGCACTCGCCAAACTCGATCAATTGGTAACGCTCACCCATTCACTGGGAGTCTTGTAATGGAAACATCTATCTGGAACTACCCCGGCACCTGGGTCTGGCTGGGTATCACGGCCGTGATGGTGGTCGGTTTTGTGCTGTTTGCGCTGGCCCTGCACCGCACGCTGCGCCGCCCCCCGGCTGAGACCAGCGCCCCACAGCCGTCATCGTCAAAGCCCGCCGCGCCAGGCGCCTCGGCTGCCTCCCCACGGCCGCAAGACCACCAGACACCATGAACGATGTTCTGAAGCGCATCGTCGCGCGCACCCCCGCGCCGACGGCCTGATCCCGGACGCGCACCATGTGGCAGGACCCTGGTACCTGGATCGCATTGGGCGTCTCGGCGCTTTTCGTCGTGGCCGGATTCGTCATGCACCGGGTTTTTGTGCGGGTGCTCAAGACGCCGGAGCCTCCGGCAGTGGATGCTGATCAGCCGGTGCCGCCAAAGGATGCGCCTTGACACCGCTACCACCCCGCCTTCCGATCAGGCCCACATCCCTGCCGGTGTGGGCCGGGATGCTGGCCATGCAGCCAAGGGTATGGCTGCCCGAAAAGCTGGAGTCGGCTGCTTCCAGACGCGAAATCATCCTGACGACTGCGCTGTCGGGTTTGTTTTGCAGCGCATCCGTGTTGTGGATGACCGGTCTGAAGGAAGGCCCCGCATTCTGGGTTGTTGCGCTCCTTTGCACGGGTTTGGTCGTGCTGGCGATGCATCTGCAATGGCGAAGCAAGCAGGTTCGCCGGGGGTGGATCGTTGATTTTCAGCAGGGCAGCCTGACACCGATAGGTCTTGCCCAACGCGAGCGCATTCAAATTGACCCTGCCCAATACAGCCTGGGTTGCTACCCGGCCGCCACCAGAGAAACGGGGGCATCCTTCTTGCTGGAACTGCGGCATGTTCGCCGTGGACCTGTGGCCGCATTGACCTTGGTGCATCTGACCTCCCGGCCGTTTCAGCGCAACCTGCGCATTCTTGACCGCTGCGTGGACACGCTGGCAGAGCGCCTGCGGATCCGCCGCTCGGGCGCCCCACTGCTCACGGGTACAGACGTGCCCCATGCCCGTTGACCATTCCACCATTTCCCTCTTAAACCATGTCTGACATCCTGAACCAAATCGTCGCCGTCAAGCACGAAGAAGTCGCCGCCGCCCAAAAGCGCCTGCCCCTGGCCGCCATGCGCGCCGACGCCGAGAGCCGCGTGCTCACGCGCGACTTTGAAGGCGCGATGCGCGCAAAAATCGCCAAGGACCAGGCAGCGGTGATCGCCGAGATCAAGAAAGCCAGCCCGAGCAAGGGCGTGATCCGCGCCGACTTCATTCCCGCCGACATTGCCCAAAGCTACGCCGACGGCGACGGCAAGGTGAGCGCGGCCTGCCTCTCGGTGCTGACCGACAAGCAGTTTTTTCAGGGCAGCGTGGACTACCTCAAACAGGCGCGCGCCAGCTGCCAGCTTCCTGTGCTGCGCAAGGACTTCCTCGTGGACCCTTACCAGGTGTACGAGGCCCGCGCCATGGGTGCCGACGCCATTTTGCTGATCGCCGCCTGCCTGGATGATGCCCAGATGGCAGACTTCGAGGCCATCGCGCGTGGGCTGGACATGGCCGTGCTGGTGGAGGTGCACGACCGCGCCGAGCTGGAGCGGGCGCTCAAGCTCAAGACGCCGCTGATCGGCATCAACAACCGCAACCTGCGAACCTTCGAGGTCACGCTGGACACCACGCTGGGCATGCTCGCCGACGTTCCCAAGAATCGCCTGCTGGTCACCGAGTCCGGCATCCTGAAGCCTGCCGACGTCAAAACCATGCGCGACGCCGGCGTGCACGCCTTCCTGGTGGGCGAGGCCTTCATGCGCGCCCCCGAGCCGGGGCTGGAGCTGGCCAAGCTGTTTGCTTGAAGTTAACTTCCCCAGAGTCGCCTTCCCCCCGCTCTCGCATCGCTGCGGGCATGGGGACGCCACCCGTGCGGCGGGGCGGCACTTGCACGGTGGCCGCTGGCCTGGGCTGCGTCAGTGCCGGGGATCGCGGGTGTTGCAGAACGGGGGGCGCCATTGACTGCAAAAGTTATAGCTGCTCGCGCTTGCTGAATAAGCGCTGGAGGCCGATTTGACTCAATTTTCTGTACTGAACGACGCCGCACTGGCGCCGACGCAACTGCTAAGCGCTGACCCCGCCGACTGGCCCGTGGCGCCGGGCTGGCAGCCGCTGGTGCAGGCATTCTTTGAGGGAGCGGTGGGCGGCAAGCTGCGGGCTTTCCTGCAGGCGCGGCTCGAGGCCGGGGCCGTCATTTTTCCGCCGCGCCCGCTGCGCGCGCTGGAACTCACGCCGCCCGACGAGGTGCGCGTGGTCATCCTGGGGCAGGACCCGTACCACGGCCGGGGCCAGGCCGAGGGGCTGGCGTTCTCGGTGGCACCCGGCGTGGCGCTGCCTCCGTCGCTGCGCAACATCTTCAAGGAACTGCAGCGCGACCTGGGCACGCCGCCGCCCGCGTTTCCACTGCCCGGCGGCAGTCTGGTGAAGTGGGCGACGAGCGGCGTGCTGCTGCTCAACACTACGCTGACGGTGGAAGAAGGCCAGCCCGCCAGCCACGCGGGCAAGGGCTGGGAGGTACTGACCGACGCCGTCATCCGCCATGTGGCCGAAGGGCCGCGACCGGTGGTGTTCATGCTCTGGGGCGCGCATGCGCAAAGCAAGCGCGCCGTCATTCCTGCGGACCGGGGGCACCTGGTGTTGTGTGCCAACCATCCCTCGCCGCTGTCGGCGCTGCGGCCGCCGGTGCCTTTCATTGGCTGCGGGCATTTTGGATTGGCGCGGGGGTTTCGGGAGGGGTAAGAGCGCGCTGCCCGCGTTCACTGGGTCGACGGTTGCCGACACAGTGAATAGACGCGCTAAACGAGTTTTTTGACGGACGCGGTGCCGGTTGAAGAAGTCGTCGTGGTAAGTGCAGGGCTACAGATTTTTGGTGGCATAAGCAGGCGTATTCGATGTACCGTCATCGGACATCAGTTGCTTCACCACACCAGTGCGGACCAGTGCCGTGAAAACGCCCAAGCACAGCCCCATGAACAGCCCAAGGGCCAAAATCATTGATTTTTTGGGGGCAAAAGGCTTTTCGGGTGCAATAACTTGACCGTCTATGTGGAAAATTTTGAATTTCTTTTCTGCAGATTTCAGCTCTGACAGCAGGCGCATTTGAGACTGGGCTGCGCGCAAGCCGTCCACAAAGGGCGCGTCGTCTTTGCGGTTCTTGAGCACAGCAAGTTCGGCTTGCAACGACTTGCTGCCACGGGCATACAGGCGCGAACCATCTATGACCGAGGCCACGCCGTCTTGACGGGGCGGTTGGGCGCTGGTCATCTGGGGATCCCTGATGCCGACTGCCAGGGCAACCTGCAGGGCTTCGGTCAGCTGGGCTTGTCGATCATTACGGGTCTGCTCTGTGATTCGCAGCTTTTCTTTCAGGTCGCGTTCTGTGTTCTGCAGTTGCAATGCAATGGCTTTTTCAGCATCGCTGAACAGGGCCAAGGTGGCGTCTTCCGCAACCTGATTGAGGAAAGTGGTGGTCCAAGAAGCAGCCTTTTCGCCCGAAGGGGCTTCTATGCGCACGCTGTAGAGGTCGCGGCCTTTCTTGGGAGGCGGAGGCGTAATCGTCAAAACTTTCTGACTCATGTGCTGATATAGCGCTTGCCGGGCTGCCGCGCTGTCAGGGGCATTGTCTTGCGCCGGTAAATAGATTTCCTGAAAAAAGCGCTGTTTGGCTTCGTCCGTGAGCAACCTGCGCACGAAATACGCAAACACCTGCTCCGGTGTGTACTGCTCGAGGCCGGAGGCACTGGTCCTGCCGCTATTGAGTTCGGCGATCTCGCTGCTGTATGGCCTGTCCAGATACGCCTTGATCTCAAAGCGGGAAGGAATCAGGAGCAACACGAGTGCGGCGAGCAGTATGCCCGCACTCGTCAAAGCGCTCACGATGCGCCATTGGCTCTTGAGGTTGAACCAAACGTTTTGAAACGTGAGTTCGGAGTCAGCGTGTGAACGAATGGAATGTGGGGGGGGGGGGGCATAAGCATTAGATACGATCGGTAACGAAATATTGTCGCATCAAACGATCTTTTGGTTGCATTTTTCAGTGTTTTTACTGCTTGACTTTCTGTAGTGATAGATGCTTTTTGCATGAATGCAGTGTGTGTGATGCATGTTGATGGCACGCCGTACCTTGTGTTCGATTTGATGGGTGTGGACATGCATTGCCGATGCCATTTGTGTGCAATTTCAGTTTTTGGAGGCCGTGTCTCGGCCCGGCGGCCGACTCACTTTTGAATCAACCCGCTGTGCGGGTTGTCTTTGCTTCGCCAAAGGTGCGCTATGCGCACGGTGCTCTCGTATGTTGCTTCGCAACCTTCTCCAGCAGCAAAAGTAAGCAAAAGAAAGGCGACCCTGCAGTCTGCGACCCCTGCGGGGCAAACCTGCGGCGGGGCGTTTGCGGGGTGCGTCGTGGAACTCGCTTTGCGCTGCGCGCGCCGCTCGGATAACCACGGCGAGTCAGATGACGAAGCATGCGCGCGAAGGCGCGCATGCCACCCCGCAAACGCCCCGCCGCAGGCGCAGCCAGAAGGGGGTGGGCAGCCCAAAAGCCAAACAGCCAAACAGCCACACGGGCCATTGCTGCGCTTGGCCCAGTCTGCGCATCGCGCGGGGCTTGCGCCCGGGCGGTGTGGGCCGAGCGAAGCGACGGCCCGTATGGATGTCCGCTTGCGGGTTCCCTTCAGGATGCGCCGAGGAGCGCAGGTTTTGGCGGATCAGGGCTCGCGTCTGTTTGAGTGACGCGAAGCGGCGCGAGTTTAGCGAGACCCCGGCAAAACTGAGCACCGCAGGTTGCCCGCAGTGAAGCGAAGGGACGCAGCCTGTAGGGTCGCTTTTTCTTGGCTTACTTTCTTTTGGCGAGGTGTATGGACCGGGGACATTGTTAACAGATGTGCGGACACATGGTTTACAGATCTGATTAAACGGCCTCGGTGTCAGCCAGGTCAATTACCAAGCAGCGATGGTGTGCGAAGAACACCTCAAAGCAGCCGTCCTTGTCCTGCTTGGGCCGGATACCCACCTTGTGGCGATGCAGGGCATTGCTCAGCTTGTATCGCTTGCCCCTGAACTTCAGGATCCCGTTCCAGTCGACCGTGCTCACTTCGTCTTCACTGCTGTACTCGGGCAGGCTCAATTGCTCCGGGAACGCTATCTTGCTGGGCCGATAGCACGTGACCGGTGTAGCTCCATGCAGTGCTTGGTGCGGGCGCTGATGGTTGTAGACCGCACGCCAGCGATCCAGCGCCGCCTGTACCCTCTCCAAGCTCTCAAAGCACCGTCCCTTGAGCACCTCGATCTCCAGTGTTCGATGGAAGCGCTCGTCCTTGCCATTGGTTTGCGGGTGGTAGGGTCGGCTGTGACTGACGTGAATGCCCAGTTGTACCAGCCACACGCCCAGTACTGTGAGCTGGCCCGGCGCACTTGGTGAGCCCCAGGGAGCGCCGTTGTCGAAGTTGATCTGCGCGGGCAGGCCATAGCGCCTGAATACTTCTGTCATGTGCGCTTGAACGACCTCGGTGGCAGTCTTGCCGCAGGCCTGCAAAGCCAGGTTAAAGCGCGAGTGATCATCCAGCATGGTCAGCGGCGAACAGCGCCCCTGAAGAGTCTGAAAGTGACCCTTGAAGTCGGCTTGCCACAGTGCGTTGGGCTCTTCACGTTCGAACCGCTGCCAGGGCTTGGCCGCTTCGCTGGCCTCGGACGTGATCAGGCCGTGGCGGCGCAGGATGGAGGTGGCGGTGCTGGGAGCCACACAGGGCCCACCCAGATGCTGCAAACGCCAGCTGATCTTGCGCCCGCCCCACGAGGGGTGCTCGGTGCGTACCGCGATGACGGCCGCCTCTACCTGCGGTGAGGAGCTGCTTGGACTGTTGCGGGGCCTGCGCGATCGATCTACCAGCCCCTCACTGCCTTGCTCTTCAAAGCGATTGAGCCACTTGTACGCGGTTGGGGCACTGATGCCAAAGCGTCGGCACAGCTCACGCACGTTGGCCCCTTCTTGCCTTGCCAGCTCAACGAATTCCTGTCTCAGGTTCATGGTGTTGCAAGCCTTCCATGGCATATAGACCTCCGGCGAAGTTCACCGAAAGTGTTAACCATGTCCTCGCACACCTGTTAACAATGTGCCCGGTCCATACAGGCGAGGCAAAAGAAAGTGAGTCGCCCGCCGGGGCGAGACCCGGCCCCCGCACTCGGCAAAGGCACACTACAAGCTATAAAAACAATAGCTACTAGCGCTTTATGTATAAGCGCCAGCAGCCAAATAGGCTCAAATTGTCAGCCCGCACCGCCCTTAAAACCGCGGTAACTCCGGGTGCTTGATCTGCCCGCCCCGCACCAGCATCTTCCCGTACTCCGCACACCGGTTCAGCGTGGGGATCACCTTGCCGGGGTTGAGCAGGCCAGCCGGGTCGAAAGCGTATTTCAGGCCAAACATCTGCGCGTTTTCTTCGGCGCTGAACTGCACGCACATGCTGTTGAGCTTTTCCACCCCCACCCCGTGCTCGCCCGTCACCGTGCCTCCCATGGCCACGCTGGTTTCCAGGATGTCGGCGCCAAACAGCTCGCAGCGGCGCAGTTGGTCGGCGTCGTTTGCATCAAACAAAATCAGCGGGTGCAGGTTGCCGTCGCCCGCGTGGAACACGTTGGCGCAGCGCAGCTGGTATTTTTTCTCCATCTCCTGGATGGCCAGCAGGATGTCGGCCAGGCGCTTGCGCGGGATGGTCGAGTCCATGCACATGTAGTCGGGGCTGATGCGGCCGCTGGCTGGAAAGGCGTTCTTGCGCCCGCTCCAGAAACGCAGGCGCTCTGCCTCGTCGCGGCTGACCGAGATGGCGGTGGCGCCCGCAGCGCGCAGCACCTCGCTCATGCGGCCGATTTCTTCCTCCACCTCTTCGGGGGTGCCGTCGCTTTCGCACAGCAAGATGGCTTCGGCCGTCAGGTCGTAGCCTGCGTGCACAAAGTCTTCCACGGCGGCCGTCATGGGCTTGTCCATCATCTCCAGCCCGGCGGGGATGATGCCGGCGGCAATGACGGAGGCCACGGCATCGCCCGCTTTGCGCACGTCGTCAAAGCTGGCCATGATGCAGCGCGCCAGCATGGGCTTGGGGATGAGGCGCACGGTGACCTCGGTGGTGACGGCCAGCATGCCCTCGCTGCCGATCACGGCGGCCAGCAGGTCGTAGCCGGGTGCGTCGAGCGCCGCGCTGCCAAATTCGACGGGCTCGCCTTCCACCGTGAAGCCCTTGACCTTGAGCACGTTGTGCACCGTGAGGCCGTATTTGAGGCAGTGCACGCCGCCCGAGTTTTCAGCCACGTTGCCGCCGATGGTGCAGGCGATCTGGCTGCTGGGGTCGGGCGCGTAATACAGGCCATAGGGCGCCGCCGCATCGCTGATGGCCAGGTTGCGCACGCCGCACTGCACCACGGCCGTGCGGCTTTCGGGGTTCAGGTCGAGGATGCGGTTGAAGCGGGCCAGCGACATCGTCACGCCCATGGCGTGCGGCATGGCGCCGCCCGACAGGCCCGTGCCCGCACCGCGCGCCACCACGGGCACCTGGAGCTGGTGGCACACCTTGAGCACGGCCTGCACTTGCGTCTCGGTTTCGGGCAGGCACACCACCAGCGGGCGCTGCCGGTAGGCGGTGAGGCCATCGCATTCGTAGGGCGTGGTGTCTTCGCTGTGCCAGAGCAGGGAATGCTGGGGCACCACGCGGGTGAGGGCCTGCACGACTTCAGCCTGGCGCGCAGAGCGCTCGGCGGGCGAAGGGGCGGCAACGGACATGCTGTCGGTGTTCATGGTCGCCACTGTAGGGGATGGGGACGGGCGGGGTGTGAGGTTTTCTGCAGGTGTTTGTGAAAAATACCGAAATGCTCACTAATTGATAGCTTATAGCGCTTGATGGACAAGCGCTGGGGCTGATTTTTGCCTGAACTTGGTGGAGGAGGGCGCGGCTCGGGCGAGGGCAGCCGAGCAAGGGCCGCCCCGCAGCGAGGGCTGCGTCCCCCTTCCCGGCGCAGCCGAGATAAGGGGGAAGGCGCCAAAGGCGACTCAGGGGGATGCCTCTACTACGCCATGGTCTTGCGCAGCCACTCGGCAAACGCGGCGCATTCCCAGCGGTCCATGGTGCCGGTGCGCCAGCACAGGTAGTGCGCGTGCGGGCTGGCGGTGTCGGTGGCAAACAGGCGCACCAGCGTGCCGTTTTCGAGCCAGGGCGCGCCCAGCTTGAGGCGAACCAGCGCCACGCCCATGCCGGCTGCGGCGCCGTCGCACATAAGGCCGATGTCGTTGAACTGCGAGCCCTCGCTGGGCTCGGCCCAATCGAGGCCGGTGGCGGCAAACCAGGTGCGCCAGGGTTCCAGCGGGCTGCGCAACAGGGGCACGCCTTCCAGGTCTTCGGGCCGCTCGAACGGCCCGTGCTCGCGCACGAAGGCGGGCGAGGCCAGGGGCGTGACCACGTCGCGGGCCAGTTCCACGTGCTCCACGTCGGCATAGTGGCCCGCGCCAAAACGCACCATCAGGTCGGCATCTTCGGCCACCACGTCCAGCAGCGGAATGGACACCTGCAAGGCCAGGTCGATCTCGGGGTAGGCCTCGGTGAACTGGCGCAGGCGCGGGATGAGGATGGTGCGCGCAAACGTGGGCGTGACGGCCAGCTTGAGCCGCCGCCGCCCCGGCGCCGCTGCCTGGCCCGGAAACCGCTGCAGCGCGCCCAGCCCCTCGCGCACATGGGCCAGGTAGGCGCTGCCTTCGGTGGTCAGCGAAAAATCGGCGCGGCCGAACAGCCGCACGCCCAGGATCTGCTCCAGCTGCTTGACCCGGTGGCTCACGGCGCTGGGCGTGACACACAGCTCTTCGGCCGTCTGCGTCACGCTGCGCAGGCGGGCCAGGGCTTCAAACGTCAGCAGGCACTGGATGGGCGGAATGCGCCGCGCCGCGCTGCTGAGGAAAGAGGACGGTGCTGCCGTGGCCATTTAGCAAACCCCTGGAATGTGTGCTGCCCGTGGCGCCTGAGACAGGCCCGGCTCAAGCGAAGGCCGCCGCGCAAGGGCCGCCATGCCGCGTAGGCGGCGTTTCACTGGCGTGCACTGGCGGCGTCCCCCTGCCTGCGGCGCGCAGCGCCGCGAGCGCGGGGGGAAGGCGCGAAGCGACTCAGGGGGGTGTTCCATATCTCTAGCGGAAGATCACGGTCTTGTGGCCGTTGAGCAGCACGCGGTGCTCGCTGTGCCACTTCACGGCGCGCGCCAGCACCTGGCTTTCGGTGTCGCGGCCGCGGGCGGTGAGGTCTTCCACGGTGTCGGTGTGGTCGGCGCGGGCCACGTCCTGCTCGATGATCGGGCCCTCGTCGAGGTCGGCGGTGACGTAGTGGGCTGTGGCGCCGATGAGCTTCACGCCACGGTCATGTGCCTGGTAATACGGCTTGGCACCTTTGAAGCTTGGCAAGAAGCTGTGGTGGATATTGATGGCCCGTCCGGCTAGTTTTTGACACAGATCAAGTGAAAGTATCTGCATGTAACGAGCCAGCACCACCAGTTCGGCCCCTTCGGCCTCGATAATCTCGTACTGTTTGGCCTCGGCCTGCGCCTTGGTGGTGCCGGTGAGGGGAATGTGGTGGAACGGCACGTTGTAGCTGGCTGCCAGTTGGTAGAAGTCGCGGTGGTTGCTGATGATGGCGCGGATGTCGATGGGCAGCAGGCCGCTCTTCCAGCGAAACAGCAGATCGTTCAGGCAATGGCCTTCCTTGCTGACCATGAGCACGGTTCTGACGGGCTGGGCCGTGGCATGCAGGCTCCAGCGCATCTGGTGGGGCTCTGCAAAGGTGGCCAGGCGGGTCTTCAGGGTGGCGTGGTCGTGCTGGTCGCAGGCAAACTGCACCCGCATGAAAAACAGGCCCGTGGCGTTGTCGTTGTATTGGGCGGCTTCTTCGATGTTGCCGCCATGCTCCAGCAGGAAACCAGAGACGGCGTGCACCAGCCCCAGGCGGTCGGGGCACGAGAGAGTAAGGATGTAAGCGTGGGTCATAGCTGTGCGATTGTCGCAGCAAGGCCCGCAGGTGTCGGAATAAGGAACTTCATGTACATCCCGTGTTTCGTCGCGAAACTCACCCCCTGGTGGGGAGTGGCGCTGTACCTCGCCTTTGGCGTTGCATGGGTGTTCGCGGGCGATGCGCTGTTGGCCCAATGGGCTGGCACGCCCGAGCAGATTGCGCATTTTCAGACCTGGAAGGGCTGGGCGTATGTGCTCTTCACCAGTGCCCTGGCCGGCTGGCTGCTGGCGCGCATGCGCAAGGTGGAGCGGCAACGCTCGGCGGTGGCGCGCGAGCTGGCGCAGATAGTGCACCACGCGCCGGTGGGCATGGCGCGCGTGGCACTGGATGGGCACATTCTGTGGGCCAATGGCTGCCTGTGCCGAATGCTGGGCATGGAGCTGGCCGAATTGCAGGCCCAGAATATCCGCAAGATCGTTCAGGCTGACGACCCGGAACAGGCCACGCAGCAGCTGGCACGCCTGCTGGCGGGCGAGATTGACCACTACCTGGGGCCGCGGCACTACACCCGGCCGTCTGACGGGCATGTAGTGCATATGCTCAACACCGTGACCTACGTGCCCGAGGAGGGCGACGAACCGGCCCACCTGGACTGCGTGTTGCAAGAAATGGGCGAGATCCAGGCCGCGCGCACCGCCCTTGAGCGCAGCGAGACACGCCTTCGCCTGGCGGTCGAGGGCAGCGGCAGCGGCATGTGGGACCACGACCTGGTGCGGGACCAGACCGTGTATTCGCCCACCGTGGCGCGCATGCTGCATTACACGGGCGACGATTTCTCCCGTGATTTCCGCATGCGCGAGCGCCTGCACCCCGACGACAGCGAGCGCGTGCGGCTGGCCCTGCAATACGCCCTGACCTCGGGCGAACCGTTCGTCGAGAAGACGCGGCTACGGTGCTTTGACGGCAATTACCGCTGGTTCATGGCCCGGGGGGTGCGTCATCTGAGCGATGCGGGGCAGCCTGAGCGTTTTTCGGGCATCTTGACCGACCTGACCCGCGAGCGCCAGATCGATGAGCGCCAGCGGCTGGCCGCCACTGTCATGGAGAACATGAGCGAGGGCGTGATCGTGACCGACACGGACAACCGCATTCTTTCGGTCAATGCCTCGGTCACGCGGTTGCTGGGCTACACCGAGGAAGAACTGCTGGGCAAGACGCCGCGCGTGTTCAAGTCCGAACGGCACGACCGGGCGTTTTACCAGGCGATGTGGGATTCAGTGAAGCGCACCGGGCGCTGGCAGGGTGAAATCTGGAACCGGCGCAAGAACGGTGAGGTGTTTCCCGAGCACATGTCGCTGAGTGTGGCGCGCGACGCGGCCGGCGCGCCAACGCACTACGTGTGCATGTTCTCCGATATTTCCGGCGAGAAGGCGCAGCACCAGCGCCTGGAGTTTCTGGCCAACAACGATGCGCTCACCGGGCTGTCCAACCGCCTGTGGTTTTGCGAGCAGCTCGAAGACGCGGTGGTGCAGGCGCGCGGTAGCGGCGAACGCATGGCCGTGCTGCAGCTCAACCTGGACCGGTTCAAGGATGTGAACGACAGCTATGGCCATGCCATTGGCGACCTGATGCTCAAGGACATTGCGCGCCGGGTGCAGGCTGCCATGCGGCCGGGCGACCTGCTGGGCCGCATGGCGGGGGATGAATTGGCCGTGGTGGCGCGCAACCTGCGCCATGCCGATGGCGCGGCAGCGCTGGCGCGCCAGCTGATTGCTGCGGTGGCAGAGCCCTGGCATTCGCCCGAAGGGTTTGAGGTGATGGCCGGAGTGAGCGTGGGCATCTGCATGTTCCCGGAACATGCGACCACGGCCCCGACGCTGCTGCAGGGCGCCCACGCCGCAGTCTATGGGGCCAAGGCGCTGGGGCGCGGATCATCGTGTTTTTACACCGAGAACATGACCCAGGCCGCGCGCGAGCGGCTGGCGCTCGAATCGCGCCTGCGCCTGGCGCTGGCGCAAGGGCACATGGTGCTGCATTACCAGCCGCAGATCGACATCGCTTCGGGGCGCATCGTGGGCGCCGAGGCGCTGGTGCGCTGGAACGACCCCGAAGAAGGCCTGATTGCCCCGGGGCGTTTTATCCCGGTGGCCGAGGTGTCGGGCATCATCGGCCCCCTGGGGGAATGGATCATCGGCGAGGCCTGCCGCCAGGGGCAGCGCTGGCACGACGAAGGCCTGCCCCCGCTGACGATCGCGGTGAACGTGTCGCCGCGGCAGTTTCAGCTGACCGACCTGGTGGGCTGCATCGCATCGGCCCTGAAAGAAACCGGATATTCGGCCGCCCTGCTGGAACTGGAAATCACCGAAAGCGCGCTGGCCGAACGCGAAGACGAGGCGCTGTTGACCATGCGGCAGCTGCGCGACCTGGGTTTGCGGCTGGCGGTGGATGATTTCGGCACCGGCTATTCGTCGCTGGCGCAGCTCAAACGGTTTCCCATCGACGTGCTCAAGATTGACCAGGGGTTTGTTCGCGACATTCCGCAAAGCTCGGACGACATGGCCATCAGCGCGGCCATCATCGCCATGGGCCACAGCATGGACCTGCGGGTGCTGGCCGAGGGGGTTGAGACGGCCGAGCAGCTGGCCTTTCTGCGCGAACGCGGCTGCGACAGCTACCAGGGGTATTTCTGCAGTCGCCCCGTGCCGGCCGAGGCGTTTGCCGCCCTGGTGCGGGCGCAGCAGGCCCGGTAAATAGAGGGCGGCACGCGCGGCTGGGCTTGCCTGCGGGGCGTGCCGGTGCGGGCTAATTCGGCAGGCGCAGCACCTCGCACGCGTCGTGCGGCGGCAGGGGCGCTGTGGTGACGACGATATCTGCTCCTGTTGTTGTAGCTGCTTGCGCTTTATCGGTAAGGGCTGAAGCCACTTTTGATGTTAAATTGGTTGGCCAGTGGGTTGGAATGCCCCTGTGGCGCAGCACATGCTCGCCACCGGCCACCAGCAGCACGGTCTGGCCGGGGCGCACCGCTTCCTGGGCTGTGAGGGCCATGCTGGCGTCGCGTGCGATCTGCACGCGCGCCATGGCGGGCAGTCGCGTCGCGGGCAGCAGGCCGCAATGGCCGTCCTGAAGGGCGTCAAGCAGTTGCTGGCGGGCGGGGGCGGCTAGGTGGTTGTCCCAGCGGGTTTCCTGCGTGGCCGCGGCCATTGCGCTGCGTGGCAGGTTGCCCCCCAGCACGGGCACCCCGGCGCGCACGGCGGCCATGGTCACGGGGCCGTACGCGGACCAGGGCCACGCCGCGTCGTTCCATTGCAGGGCCGACTGCACCTGCGCTTCGGTGGCGTCGCGCGCCAGCGCTGCGGTGGAGTGCCCGCGCTCGGCCATCTCCAGCACCACGGCCGCCAACCGCCCGCGCGCCGCCAGCCACTGCACCGTGTCGCGCTGCAGGCGCTGGTGGTCCGGGGCGTCGTGCTGCTCGCCCAGCAGCAGAACGTCGGTGGGCAGTGCGCTTTCAAGCTGCGCGGGCCACTGGGCAGAGGGCACTACGGCGGGGTGGCTGGCGCAGCCAGCCAGGGCCAGGGCCGCGATGGCGGCTCCCAGGCGTGTGTTGAATCGGGGAAAAGCAGGCAGCATGGAGCCATGCTACGCGCCCCGCAATTGATTCGCATCAAGACAAGGGTGGGACACCCTTCCTACACTGCGCCCATGCGCACCAAGTCCCCGCTGACCTTCAAGCTGCTGGCCATGGGCGGAGGATTCCTGCTGGTGGCCATGGCTTCCATCGGGTTGACGCTGTGGGTGGCTTGGCAGCTCGAGGGCGGGGCTGCGGCCGTTAACGAAGCCGGGCGCCTGCGCATGAACATGCTGCGCATGGTGCTGGTGCAGCAGACCGAGTCGCCCGAGGATGTGCAGATGCACGCGCGGCAGTTTGACGCCAGCCTGGAGTTGCTGCGCACGGGCGATCCCTCGCGCCCCCTGTTTGTGCCCTGGGGGGCCGACACGCGGGCGCGCTTCGAAGAAATTCGCGCCACCTGGGGAGGCATACGCAAGGAGTGGGCCATTGGCTTGCCGCCAGACCGTGCCCGCTCACTGGCCCAGGCCGACAGCTTTGTGCAGAAAGTGGACGGGTTTGTCGAGGCCATCGAAATCCAGATTGCGGGCTGGACCGCCGTGCTGCATCTCTTCCAGCTCGCCCTGATGGCGGTGGCCATTGCCGCTGCGGTGACCTTCATGGCGGTGAGCTATCTGCTGGTGCTCAATCCGGTGTCGCAACTGCAGCAGGCGCTGGCGCGTTTGCGCCAGGGAGAGTGGGGGACGAGGCTGCCGGTAGAGACCGATGACGAATTTGGCCAGCTCGCCGCGGGGTTCAACCAGATGGCCCAGGCGCTGCAGGTCTCGCACGAAGGCTTGGAGCAAAAGGTGCGCGAGAAGACCGCCAGCATTGCCGTGCAGAACCAACGCCTGGCGGCGCTTTACGAGGTCAGCGCGCTGGCCTCCACGGCAACCGGGCTGGAGGCGCTGGCGCAGGGCTTTGTGCAGCAGATCCGCAGGGTGGCGGGTGCTGATGCGGCCGCGGTGCGCTGGTCGGACGAGGCCAATGAACGCTACGTGCTCCTGGCCGGCGACGGCATGCCGCGCATCATGACCGAGGAGGAACATTGCCTGCACACGGGCGCCTGCATGTGCGGCCAGCCGCAAAGCCATGCACGCACCCGGGTCATCCCCATCATGGCGGCCACCATGCTCGCGTTTCCGCACTGCCGCGACGCCGGCTTTCAGACCATGGTGGCTGTGCCGGTGCAGATGCAGCAGCGGTTGCTTGGCGAGGTCAACCTGTTCTTTCGCTCTTCGGTGGAGCTGACCGACGAGGTGCGCGATCTTCTGGAAGCCATGACGCGCCACCTGGCCAGCGCCATGGAGGGCCTGCGCGCCAACGCCCTGGAGCGCGAGGCCGCTGTCTCGGAAGAGCGCAGTCTGCTGGCGCGCGAGCTGCATGACTCGATTGCGCAGTCGCTGGCTTTCCTGAAGATCCAGACGCAGCTGCTGCGCGACGCTGTGGCCAAGGGCGACATCGTGGCGCGCGACCGCAGCATGGGCGAGCTCGATGTGGGCGTGCGGGAGTGCTATTCGGATGTGCGCGAACTGCTGGTGCACTTTCGCACGCGCACCAGCGAAGAAGACATCGAGGCGGCCCTGCGTGCCACCTTGTCCAAGTTCGAGCACCAGACCGGGATCGCCGCCACGCTCACCATGGCAGGACATGGCCTGCCGCTGGCACCCGATGTGCAGATCCAGGTTCTGCACATGGTGCAGGAGGCCTTGTCGAACGTGCGCAAGCATTCGGGGGCGACCCGGGTGGAGCTGCGCGTTTATCGGCATCCCCGCTGGCGCTTCGAGGTGCAGGACAATGGCGTCGGTTTTGATGTGGGGGCGGTGCCGCCCGACTCTGTGCACGTCGGCCTGGGCATCATGCGCGAACGCGCACACCGCATCGGCGCGATGGTGCAGGTCGAGTCGACACCGGGTGCGGGCGTGCGCGTGTGCATCGAGCTTCCCACCATGTCCGCAGTGCAGGAACCCCGAGAAATGCCTGCGCCTGCCATTGCCCATTGAGTCGATTGAGCCCATTGATGCCTATGCCTGATTTGCCGCCTGTGACGTTGCTTGTCGTGGATGATCACAACCTGTTTCGCCGTGGCCTGGTGGCCTTGCTGGGGCAGGACCCCGGCCTGAAGGTGGTGGGCGAGGCGGGCGATGCCGCGCAGGCGATGCGTCTGGCACCCGCACTGCGCCCGGATGTGATCCTGCTCGACAACCATTTGCCCGGTGTGACGGGGGTGGACGCCATTCGGGGTTTGCGTGAGGTGTCCCCATCCTCGCGTGTGCTCATGCTGACCGTGAGCGAAGACGCGCAGGATCTGTCAATGGCGCTGCGCAATGGCGCACAGGGCTATCTGCTCAAGACCATCGACGGGGATTTGCTGGCGCATGCCATTCGCCGCGCTGCTGCCGGAGAACCCGTGGTCAGCCCCGAGTTGATGGGCAAGCTGGTGGCCGCCTTCCAGTCGCAGGGGGGGCCGGAGGTGGACGCCCTGGAGTCGCCTGTGTCAGGCAAGGTGCATCCGGAGGCGGCCCCCGATACGGTAGAGCAGCGCACGCCGCTGTCGCCGCGCGAGGAAGACGTGCTGCGCGAGATTGCCCGGGGCTCCAGCAACAAGGAGATCGCGAGGGCACTGGACATTGCCGAGACCACGGTGAAGATCCATGTGCAGCACATCCTGCGCAAGCTGGGCCTGAGCTCGCGCGTGCAGGCCGCCGTGTACGCCTCGGATCGCCAGCGGTAGGCCGCACCCTCTGTTTTCTACTCCCTCGTAGTTCTTTCGAACTATGGTGCTGCAATCCCCTCGTCCTTTTTGCCCTGCTGACACATCCTGAAGAGGGATAGGCAAAACCCTGCCTTCGCGGGACGATGCATGCCATACAGGAACAAGAGGGAATGTCCATGGCAAACGCATCGCTTTCGGCGGGCGAAAGTCCGCAACGCACCCGGCAGGCTTGGTCTGTGCTTTTGGTAAGCACCTTGGCCTTCACCGTCTGCTTCATGGTGTGGATGATGTTCGGGGTGATCGGCATCCCGATCAAGAAGATGCTCAACCTGAGCTCCACGCAATTCGGCCTGCTCACGGCCATGCCGGTGCTCACCGGCTCGCTGGTGCGCGTGCCACTGGGCATCTGGACCGATAAATTTGGCGGCCGGATCGTCATGACCGCGCTGATGGCGCTCACCGTGCCGGCGATCTGGTTCATGAGCTATGCCACCGAGTATTGGCACTTCCTCACGATTGGCCTGTTTGTCGGGCTGGCGGGTGGTTCGTTCTCGGTGGGTACGCCTTATGTGGCGCGCTGGTTCCCCAAGAACCGGCAGGGCATGGCGATGGGGGTGTACGGCGCGGGCAATTCGGGCGCTGCCGTGAACAAATTCGTGGCGCCGGTTCTATTGGTGGCTTTTGGCTGGGCCATGGTGCCGCAGGTGTACGCCGCCATCATGCTGGGTACCCTGGTGCTGTTCTGGCTGTTCAGCTACAGCGACCCGGCCCATCTGGTGCCCAGTAACGTCAAGTTCACCGACCAGCTCAAGGCGCTCAAGGACCCCAAGGTCATCAAGTACTGCCAGTACTACAGCATTGTGTTTGGTGGTTACGTGGCCCTGTCGCTGTGGATGGTGCAGTACTACGTGGGCGAGTACGGTCTGGACATCCGTGTGGCGGCGCTGCTGGCGGCCTGCTTCTCGTTGCCCGGCGGTGTGCTGCGCGCCATTGGCGGCGTGCTCAGTGACAAGTATGGCGCCCACAGCGTCACCTGGTGGGTGATGTGGGTGAGCTGGATCTGCCTGTTCCTGCTGAGCTATCCGCAGACCGATTTCACCATCCTCACGGTCAATGGCTCCACCACGTTTCACATCGGTTTGAACGTCTATGCCTTCACCGCGCTGATGGGGGTGCTGGGCGTGGCTTTTGCCTTCGGCAAGGCCAGTGTCTTCAAGTACATCAGCGATGACTATCCAAAAAACATTGGCGCCATCAGCGGCATCGTGGGCCTGGCGGGTGGTCTTGGTGGCTTCGTGCTGCCCATCATGTTTGGCGCCCTGATGGACTTCACTGGCGTTCGTTCCAGCGCCTTCATGCTGATGTATGGCGTGGTCTGGGTTTCGCTGATCTGGATGTACTTCACCGAAGTGCGCCGCACCGATGTGATGGACCCGGCAAGTGCTTCGGCGCAGCAAGCCGTCCGCTAAATTTTTAAGGTATCACCATGTCTGCCAACCAACACAGCAGCGGCCGCCAGGGGCGTCTGCTCACCATCTGGGCCCCCGAGGACAAATCGTTCTGGGAGCGGGAGGGCGAAGCCGTCGCCAAGCTCAACCTGTGGATCTCGGTGCCTGCATTGTTTCTGGCCTTCGCCATCTGGCAAGTCTGGAGCGTTGTGGCCGTGAGTCTGCCGGGACTGGGTTTCAAATATTCCACCAACCAGCTGTTCTGGCTTGCCGCGGCGCCTGCGCTCAGCGGCGCCACGTTGCGCATCTTTTACTCGTTCATGGTGCCGCTGGTCGGTGGCCGTCGCTGGACATCGATCTCCACTGTTACCTTGCTCATCCCCGCCATTGGCATTGGCTACGCGGTGCAGGACAACACCACCAGCTATCCGACGATGCTGGTGCTGGCGCTGCTGTGTGGCCTGGGCGGCGGCAATTTCAGCTCCAGCATGGCCAACATCAGCTTCTTCTTTCCGAAAGAACGCAAGGGCTCGGCCTTGGGGGTGAATGCGGGCCTGGGCAACCTGGGCGTGTCGGTGGTGCAGTTTTTGAGCCCGCTGGTGGTCACGGCAGGCATCTTCGGCATTTTTGGTGGCGATGCGCAGACGATCGTGAAGAACGGCCAGACCGTGCAAGTGTGGACACAGAACGCCGCCTTCATCTGGGTGCCATGGATCGCGCTGGCTTCGCTGGCCGCATGGTTTGGCATGAACGACATTGCCGACGCCAAGGCGTCGTTTGCCACGCAGGCCGCCATTTTCCGGCGCAAGCACAACTGGCTGATGTGCGTGCTGTACCTCGGCACGTTCGGCTCGTTCATCGGCTATGCCGCCGGGTTCCCCTTGTTGATCAAGAGCCAGTTCCCCAGCATCAATCCGCTGGCCTATGCCTGGCTGGGGCCGCTGGTTGGCGCCGTGGTGCGGCCTTTTGGCGGCTGGCTGGCAGACAAGCTGGGTGGCGCGCGCGTCACGCTGTGGAACTTCATCGTCATGGCGCTGGCCGTGGTGGGCGTCACGTTCTTCCTGCCCTCGGCGGGAAATGAAGGTCAGTTTGCAGGCTTCTTTGTGTGCTTCCTGGTGCTGTTCCTGACCACGGGGATCGGCAACGGCTCCACCTTCCGCATGATTCCGGTGATTTTTCTGGCCGAAGCGATGCAGGGCGTGGACCGCAACAATGCCGCCGCCGTTGCCCAGGCCAACAAGGAGGGCAACACCCTGGGTGCCGCCACCCTGGGGTTCACGGCCGCCATGGCCGCCTACGGTGGCTTCTTCATCCCCAAGAGCTACGGCAGCTCCATTGCGCTGACGGGTGGTCCCGAAGCAGCGTTGTGGGCCTTCGTTGCCTTCTATGTCATCTGCATTGTGATCACCTGGTGGTACTACGCCCGCAAGCATGCCGAGATGCCTTGCTGACCGCCCACCGAACCGATAGAAAAAGGAGCCCCCGATGAGCCATTTCCTCGATCGTCTTACGTACTTTTCGCAACCGCGCGAGACCTTTGCGCAGGGCCACGGCCAAACCAACGGTGAAGACCGCACCTGGGAAGACGCCTACCGCGACCGCTGGGCGCACGACAAGATCGTGCGCAGCACCCACGGCGTGAACTGCACGGGTTCGTGCTCGTGGAAGATTTACGTCAAGGGCGGTATCGTCACCTGGGAAACCCAGCAGACCGACTACCCCCGCACCCGCCCCGATCTTCCCAACCACGAACCCCGTGGCTGCGCGCGCGGCGCCAGCTACAGCTGGTACCTGTACAGCGCCAACCGTGTGAAGTACCCCATGGTGCGCGGCCGCCTGCTCAAGCACTGGCGCGCCGCCCTCCTGCTGGCCAAGAGCCCGGTGGATGCCTGGGCGAACATCGTTGAAAACGAATCGGCCAAACGCGAGTGGCAAAAGCAGCGCGGCTTGGGTGGCTTTGTGCGCAGCACCTGGGATGAGGTCAACCAGATGATCGCGGCGGCCAACGTCTACACGATCAAGAAGCATGGCCCTGACCGCATCATCGGTTTCTCGCCCATTCCGGCGATGAGCATGATCAGCTACGCCGCCGGCAGCCGCTACCTCAGCCTGATTGGCGGCGTCTGCATGAGCTTTTACGACTGGTATTGCGATCTGCCCCCGTCCAGCCCGCAAGTCTGGGGTGAGCAGACCGACGTGCCCGAATCGGCCGACTGGTACAACAGCAGCTTCATCATTGCCTGGGGCTCCAACGTGCCCCAGACACGCACGCCCGATGCGCACTTCTTGACCGAAGTCCGCTACAAGGGCACCAAGGTCGTGTCCATCACGCCCGATTACTCTGAAGTGGCCAAGCTCGGTGATCTGTGGATGCACCCCAAGCAGGGCACCGATGCCGCCGTGGCCATGGCCATGGGCCATGTGATCCTGAAGGAGTTCTACTTCAAGGACGGCGGCAAGGGCCGCAGCACCTACTTTGACGACTACGCACGCCGCTACACCGACCTGCCGCTCTTGGTGGTGCTCAAGGAAAAGACGCTGCCCGATGGTCGCACGGTGATGGTGCCCGACCGCTATGTGCGCGCCAGCGACTTCCCCGGCCAGCTCGATCAGTCCAACAACCCCGACTGGAAGACCGTGGGCTACGACGAACTGGGCCAGGTCACGCTGCCCAATGGCTCCATTGGCTTCCGCTGGGGGGCTGACGGCCGCGCCGACGAGGGCCTGTGGAACCTGGAGAACAAGGAAGCGCGCACCGGTAACACCGTCAAGCTCAAGCTCTCGGTGATCGAAGATGGCGAGCAGGCCTACGACGTGGCTGACGTTGCCTTCCCGTACTTTGGCGGTGTGCAGACGCCTAACTTCACGGCCAACGAGCAAGGTGGCGATGTGATGGTACGCCGTGTGCCGGTGAGCCACCTGGAACTGGCCGGACACGAAGCCCAGGGCCGCGTGATGGTGGCCACCGTGTTCGACCTGCTGGCTGGCAACTACGGCATCGACCGCGGCCTGCCTGGTGAAGAAGTCGGCGGCAGCTACGACGCTGACCGCCCTTACACCCCCGCATGGCAAGAATCCATCACCGGTGTGCCGCGCGCGCAGATCATTGCCGTGGCGCGGCAGTTTGCCGACAACGCCGACAAGACGCATGGCAAGTCCATGGTGATCATCGGCGCTGCCATGAACCACTGGTACCACTGCGACATGAACTACCGCGGCATCATGAACATGCTGATGCTGTGCGGTTGTATTGGCCAAAGCGGCGGCGGCTGGGCGCACTATGTGGGCCAGGAAAAACTGCGCCCCCAGACGGGTTGGACGGCGCTGGCCTTTGCGCTCGACTGGATTCGCCCACCGCGCCAGATGAACAGCACCAGCTTCTTCTATGCCCACACCGACCAGTGGCGCTACGAAAAGCTGGGCATGGAAGAGATCCTCTCGCCCCTGGCGGACAAGAAGTCCTACAGCGGCTCGATGATTGATTACAACGTGCGCGCCGAGCGCATGGGCTGGCTGCCTTCGGCGCCCCAGCTCAAGACCAGCCCGCTGCAGGTGGCCAAGGACGCTGCGGCTAAGGGCATGGACGCCAAGGACTATGTGGTGCAGTCTCTCAAGGACGGCAGCCTGCAAATGAGCTGCGAGGACCCGGACCATCCCGACAACTGGCCGCGCAACATGTTCGTGTGGCGCTCCAACATCCTGGGCTCCTCGGGCAAGGGACATGAGTACTTTCTCAAGCACCTGCTGGGCACCACCCACGGCGTGCAGGGCAAGGATCTGGGCCAGGACGAAGCCAAGCCCGAAGAAGTGCAGTGGCACGCCAAAGCACCCGAAGGCAAGCTGGACCTGCTGGTCACGCTCGACTTCCGCATGAGCACGACCTGCCTTTACTCCGACATCGTGCTGCCCACGGCCACCTGGTACGAGAAGAACGACCTCAACACCAGCGACATGCACCCCTTTATCCACCCGCTGTCCACCGCGGTGGACCCTGCCTGGCAGGCCAAGAGCGACTGGGAGATCTACAAGGGCTTTGCCAAGGCTGTGAGCGAGGTCAGCGTGGGCCACCTGGGCGTTGAAAAGGACGTGGTGCTCACGCCCATCATGCACGACACGGCCGGTGAAATGGCCCAGCCCTATGGCGTGCGCGACTGGAAGAAGGGCGAGTGCGAACTTATCCCCGGCAAGACCGCGCCCCAGGTCACTGTGGTCGAGCGCGACTACCCCAACCTGTACAAGCGTTTCACGGCTCTTGGCTCCTTGATGGACAAGGCAGGCAACGGCGGCAAGGGCATCGGCTGGAACACGCAGACCGAAGTCGGCCAGCTCGGCGACCTGAACGGCCGTGTGAAGGAAGAGGGCGTGACGCAGGGCATGCCCCGCATCGTGAGCGATATTGACGCCACCGAAGTGGTGCTGATGCTGGCTCCCGAAACCAACGGCCATGTGGCCTGCAAGGCCTGGGAGGCCTTGGGCAAGCAGACCGGGCGCGACCACGTGCACCTGGCGCTGCACCGCGAGGACGAGAAGATCCGCTTCCGCGACATCCAGGCGCAGCCGCGCAAGATCATCAGCTCGCCCACCTGGTCAGGCCTGGAAAGCGAAAAGGTCAGCTACAACGCGGGCTACACCAATGTGCACGAGTACATCCCATGGCGCACCCTCACGGGCCGCCAGCAGTTCTACCAGGACCATCCGTGGATGCGCGACTTTGGCGAAGGTTTTGTGAGCTATCGCCCGCCGGTGCACCTGAAAGCGCTGCACGAAGTCGAAGGCAAGAAGCCCAACGGCAACCGCGAGATCGCGCTCAACTTCATCACGCCGCACCAGAAGTGGGGCATCCACAGCACGTACAGCGACAACCTGATGATGCTCACGCTCAATCGGGGCGGTTCGGTGGTGTGGCTGAGCGAAGACGACGCGGCCAGCGCTGGCATTGTGGATAACGACTGGGTCGAACTGTTCAACGCCAACGGCGCCATTGCAGCCCGTGCGGTGGTGAGCCAGCGTGTGAACCCCGGCATGGTGATGATGTATCACTCGCAAGAGAAGATCATCAACACCCCCGGCTCCGAGATCACGGGTACCCGCGGCGGCATCCACAACTCGGTTACGCGCATTGTGCTCAAGCCCACCCACATGATTGGCGGCTACGCGCAATACAGCTACGGCTTCAACTACTACGGAACCATTGGCACCAACCGCGATGAGTTTGTGCTGGTGCGCAAGATGGACCGCGTGGACTGGCTGGACGACGAAGTGTCTGACACCGGCGCACACGCCTGAGCCCCGCAAGGAGAAAAACGATGAAAATTCGCGCACAAATCGGCATGGTGCTGAACCTGGACAAGTGCATTGGTTGCCACACCTGTTCGGTCACCTGCAAAAACGTCTGGACCAGCCGCCCCGGGGTGGAATACGCCTGGTTCAACAACGTTGAAACGAAGCCCGGCATTGGCTATCCCAAGGAATGGGAAAACCAGGACAAATGGAACGGCGGCTGGGTACGCAACCCGGACGGCTCCATCGCTCCCCGCCAGGGCGGCAAGTGGAAGCTGCTCATGCGCATCTTCGCCAACCCCAACCTGCCGCAGATCGACGACTATTACGAGCCCTTCACGTTCGACTACGACCACCTTCAGTCGGCGCCCGAGAGCAAGGCTGCGCCCACGGCCCGTCCGCGCAGCCTGATCACCGGCAAGCGCATGGAGAAGATCGAATGGGGCCCGAACTGGGAAGAAATCCTGGGCGGCGAGTTCAGCAAGCGCAGCAAGGACAAGAACTTCGACGATGTGCAAAAAGACATCTACGGCCAGTTCGAAAACACCTTCATGATGTATTTGCCGCGCCTGTGCGAGCACTGTCTGAACCCGGCGTGCGTGGCATCGTGCCCCAGCGGCTCGATCTACAAGCGCGAGGAAGACGGCATCGTGCTGATCGACCAGGACAAGTGCCGTGGCTGGCGCATGTGCGTCTCGGGCTGCCCCTACAAGAAGATCTACTACAACTGGCAGTCGGGCAAAGCCGAGAAGTGCATCTTCTGCTACCCGCGCATCGAAGCCGGCCAGCCCACGGTGTGCTCCGAAACCTGCGTGGGCCGCATCCGGTATCTCGGTGTGCTGCTGTATGACGCAGACCGCATCCAGGAAGCCGCCAGCGTGGAGCGCGACCGCGACCTGTACCAGGCGCAGCTCGACATCTTCCTGGACCCGAACGACCCCGATGTGATCCGCCAGGCACGCATCGACGGTATTTCTGACAGCTGGATGGAAGCCGCCCGCAACAGCCCTGTCTACAAGATGGCGGTGCAATGGAAGGTGGCCCTGCCGCTGCACCCCGAATACCGCACGCTGCCCATGGTCTGGTATGTGCCGCCACTGTCGCCCATCACGGCTGCCGCCAACGCGGGCCATGTAGGGGTCAATGGCGACATCCCCGACGTGTCGCAACTGCGCATTCCGGTGCAGTACCTTGCCAACCTGCTTACCGCCGGTGACACCGGCCCTGTGGTGCGGGCACTGGAGCGCATGCTGGCCATGCGTACCTACCAGCGCGACAAGCATGTGGAGCAGCGCCAGAACCTGTCTGTGCTCAAGCAGGCAGGCCTGTCGCTGGCCGAGGTCGAGGAGATGTACCAGGTGATGGCCATCGCCAACTACGAAGACCGCTTCGTGATTCCGTCGGCCCACCGCGAGTACGCTGAGAACGCGTTTGACATCCGGGGCGGCTGCGGTTTCTCGTTTGGCAACGGCTGTTCCGACGGCGCCACCGAGACGAGCATGTTTGGTGGCAAGAAGCCGCGCACCATCCCCATCAAAGCGACGGTCTGAGCGCAGGCAAAGGAATCACCATGTTCAAGAAGAACCCGACCTCCGTGCGCCTGACATTGCGCGCCCTGGGCTACCTGCTGAGCTACCCCGATGCGCAACTGCGCAGCGTGATGCCGCAACTCATCGATGCCTTGCAGGCAGAGCAGGCACTGACGCATGAGCGCATGTCCGAGTTGAAGGGGGTGTGCGAGCACCTCGCGGCACTCGATCCGATGGAAGCCGAGGCGCGCTATGTCGATAACTTCGACCGCGGTCGCCAGACTTCGCTGCACCTGTTCGAACATGTGCACGGCGACTCGCGCGACCGGGGGCCGGCACTCATCGACCTGATGCAGACCTACGAAAAGGCCGGCCTGCAATTCGAGGCCGACGAGCTGCCCGACCACCTGCCGGTGGTGCTGGAGTTCGCCTCAACCCAGCCGCCGGAAGTGGCCAAGGAGTTTCTGGGTGAAATGGCCCACATCCTGAATGCAC
Organism: Acidovorax sp. JHL-3; assembly: GCF_000526295.1. Lineage (NCBI taxonomy): Bacteria > Pseudomonadati > Pseudomonadota > Betaproteobacteria > Burkholderiales > Comamonadaceae > Acidovorax > Acidovorax sp. JHL-3. The sequence continues at coordinate 395,602 of NZ_JAFU01000001.1, read as the reverse complement.
TTTTCAGCGCGCTGGTGGCCAGGAGCAGCCCTTATGCCAGCGTGATTGCCGCCGTGCTCGAAGTGTCGGGACAGCGCGTGCAGTCGGTGGCGCTCACGCCCGAGCCGCCCATGGATGAGGTCTGGGCAGAGCCCGAAGCGTTTGGCGGTTGCAGCACCCAGGGCCAGGCCAAGCCTGACCAGCCACAGCCTGTTCATTTTGTTCGTACCCCCCGCCCCGAGCGGGCACCAGAAGGAGTCTCCGTATGACCGCCTGGCTTGATACCCTGTTGTTCGGCATCTATCCCTATATTTGCCTTTCTGTCTTTTTCATCGGCAGCTGGGTGCGGTTTGACCGCGACCAGTACACCTGGAAAAGCGATTCGTCCCAACTGCTGCGCACGGGCAGTCTGCGCTGGGGCAGCAACCTGTTTCATATTGGTGTGCTGTTCCTGTTTTTCGGCCACACCGTGGGCATGCTCACGCCGCACTTCATGTATGAAGCCTTCATCAGCGCGGGCAACAAGCAGGTGATGGCCATGGTGTCGGGCGGTATCGCCGGGCTGCTGGGGTTTGTGGGGGTTTCTGTCCTGCTGCACCGCCGTCTGTCGGACCCGCGCATCCGCGCCACCTCGAAGACGAGCGACATCGTGCTGTTGCTTTTGCTGTGGCTGCAGCTGGCTCTGGGGCTGGCCACGATCCCGTTGTCGGCCCAGCACCTGGATGGTTCCATGATGATGAATCTGGCCGAGTGGGCGCAACGCATCGTGACCTTCCGTACGGGTGGGGTAGAGCTGCTGGCGGACGCCGGCTGGATCTTCAAGGCCCACATGGCCCTGGGCATGAGCATTTTTCTGATCTTCCCGTTCACCCGACTGGTGCATGTGTGGAGCGGTTTTGGCACGCTGGCCTATGTGCTGCGCCCCTATCAGCTGGTGCGTGCGCGCCGCATGAATTTGCCGCAAGGCCACATGCAGCCCAATGACCAGCGCCGCGCCTGATGTCCACACTGTCAAGGAGCACAACATGAGCCATGGATGTGGATCGGGAGGCTGCGGCTGCGCCTCCACCGGAAACGAAAAGGAAACGGGCGCAAGCACGCTCACCGCCGAACAGGCCGTGGCGTACGAAGCCCTGGCAACGGCCATGGAGGCGGCACCCGTAGCCCAGTCTTCACAGGCGCCGGCAGGCGTGGCGCAGGTGATGCCCTTGGCCGCCATCAACGGCATTGCCTTGCATGAAGTGGGGCAGCTGCTGGACGAGGAAACGCTGCGCCAGCGTGCGTGCACAGAGCTGTTGCGCCAGGCGGCCCAGCAAGCGGGCCTGCTGTCGTCAGATGACATGCCGGGTACCGACGGTGCCACCAGCGCTGCGGCTTCCGCCGCCATCGAGCAATTGCTGGAGCGGGAGCTGCCCATTCCAGAGCCTTCCGAAGAGGCGTGCCGTCGCTACCATGAGGCCCATCCTGCCGCGCACGCCCATGGCGAGCGTGCACAGCTGCGCCATGTGCTATTTGCCGTGACGCCCGGAGTGGATGTGAAACAGCTGCGCCTGCGCGCAGAGGCAATGCTGATCGACCTGCGTTGTGCAGACGACGGCGGGGTGCGCTTTGCAGAGGCTGCCAAACAATGGTCCAACTGCCCCAGCGGGCAGCAAGGTGGCGACCTGGGCTGGCTGACCCGGGCCGACTGCGCGCCCGAGTTCGCCCGGGAAGTGTTCGGCAGTGCCGAAATTGGTGTGCTCGCACGGCTGGTGCATAGCCGTTTCGGCCTGCATGTGGTCGAAGTGGTAGCCCGCGAGGCGGGGCAGCAGCCTTCGTTTGAAGAGGTGCGGCAGGCGATTGGTCTTACCTTGCGCCAGCAGGCCTGGGTCAACGCCCTGCGGCAATACCTTCAGTTGCTGGCGGGCGCCGCCGTGGTGGAGGGCGTGGTGCTGGATGCGGCGGATTCGCCGCTGGTTCAGTAGTTTTCAAGGGTATGGGCGAATGTCATGCCGGATGAGTTGCTCGATCGCCTGCGTCGGTTTCATGACGATGCTTTCCCCCAATACCGCCAGCAGTTCCAGGACTTGGTGGACGAGGGGCAGCATCCCACCACGCTTTTCATCGGCTGCTCTGACTCCCGACTGGTTCCTTACCTGCTGACCGGGGCAGGGCCCGGCGAACTGTTTCTTGTGCGCAATGTGGGGGCGTTCATTCCGCCTTACGACGGATCGCATGGCCACCACGGCACCACGGCGGCGATTGAATTCGCGGTGCTCAACCTGAAAGTTCAGCGCATCATCGTTTGTGGCCACAGTCATTGTGGGGCTATCAAGGCGATGTATGGTGAAGTGTCGCCTGAGGCTCCCAACCTGGAACGCTGGCTCGATCTGGGCCGCGAGGCCCTGCTGCCGGTGCAACCCGGACCGGAGGCGTTGCGTCGCACCGAGCAAAGGGCCGTTATTTTGCAGCTGGAGCGGCTGATGGAATATCCTATGGTCCGTAGCCGAGTGCAGGCAGGTCATATCAGCCTGCACGGCTGGCATTACGTGATCGAGGAGGGGGAAGTGCATGTGTTTGACGTCAAGACGGGGGGCTTTGTGCCCGCGTCGCTGGCTGACAACAGTGGTACGGGGCCGTACCACCCCTATGTGGAACATGACGGGCAGGTTCTTTTGGACGAGCTTTGATTCCTTCTTGACGGATCGCAGGCCACCTGAAGGCGAATATCCAATCATCCGAAACCATGAAGCGCGAACCCAATCCCCCCATGAATTCCACCTCTTTGTTGCAGCCCATCAGCCTGGATGTGCTGCGTGAAAAATACCTCAAAACCGGCGAGACCAGCGCCGAAGACCTCTACCGCCGCGTGGCCCGCGCCCTGGCCTCGGTAGAAGCGCCCGACCTGCGCGAAAAGTACGAAATCCTGTTCCTGGAGAACCTGCATGCGGGTGCCATCGGCGCCGGGCGCATCATGAGCGCGGCCGGCACCGACATCCAGGCCACGCTCATCAACTGTTTTGTACAGCCCGTGGGCGATTGCATTCAGGGCGTGGACGATGAGGGCTTTCCCGGAATCTATGAAGCCCTGCGCGAGGCTGCCGAAACCATGCGCCGCGGCGGTGGCGTGGGCTACGACTTTTCGCGCATCCGGCCCAAGGGCGCCCAGGTCAAGGCCACGGCATCCGTGGCTTCGGGCCCGTGCAGCTACATGAACGTGTTTGACCAGTCGTGCTCCACCGTCGAAAGCGCGGGGGCGCGGCGCGGTGCGCAGATGGGGGTGTTGCGCATCGATCACCCCGATGTGCACGAGTTCATCACGGCCAAGCGCACACCCGGGCGCTGGAACAATTTCAATGTGTCGGTCGGGGTGTCGGATGCCTTCATCGAGGCTGTCCAGCAGGGCCAACCCTGGGAGCTGGTGCACCGTGCGCGTCCGGGCGCTGTGGCCATGGCGCAGGGCGCCTACCAGCGCGCCGATGGCATGTGGGTCTATTCCACTGTGCAGGCGCGGGCGCTGTGGGACACCATCATGAAGTCGGCCTACGATTTTGCCGAACCGGGCATCCTGTTTCTCGATCACATCAACGAGGACAACAACCTCAATTACTGCGAAGACATTGCCGCTACCAACCCCTGCGGCGAGCAACCCCTGCCGTCCTATGGTTGCTGCGACCTTGGCCCTGTCATCCTGACGCGGTTTGTGCACCACCCGTTCGGATTCGACGGGTTGCCGGCATTTGACTTCGAGGCCTTCGAGAAAGTGGTGGCCCTGCAGGTCCGCGCGCTCGACAATGTGCTGGATGTGACTTTCTGGCCCCTGCCGCAGCAGCGCGACGAGGCCATGGCCAAGCGCCGCATTGGTGTGGGCTTTACCGGCATGGGCAACACGTTGGCCATGCTGTGCCTGCGCTACGACATGCAGGAAGGGCGCGCGATGGCGGCGCGCATTGCGCAATCCATGCGCGATGCGGCTTATCTCGCCTCGGTGGAGCTGGCCCGCGAAAAGGGTGCCTTCCCCAAGTTCGAGGCCGAGCCCTACCTGGCGGCCGGCACCTTTGCCAGCCGCCTGCCAGAGCCGATCAAGAAAGCCATTCGCAAGCACGGCATCCGCAACAGCCACCTGCTGTCGATTGCCCCCACGGGTACCGTGAGCCTGGCCTTTGCCGACAACGCCTCCAACGGTATCGAACCACCGTTTTCTTGGATGTACAAGCGCAAGAAGCGCGAGGCCGACGGCAGCACCAGCGAGTACGCGGTGGAAGACCATGCCTGGCGTCTTTACCGCGACCTGGGCGGCGACGTGGATGCGTTGCCCGACTATTTCATCTCGGCGCTGGCCATGCCTGCCGAAGGGCATATCGCCATGATGGAAGCGGTGCAGCCCTTTGTGGACACGGCCATCTCCAAGACCGTGAACATCCCGGCCGACTACCCCTACGATGACTTCAAGGACCTGTATCTGCAGGCTTGGCGCGCCCGACTCAAGGGGCTGGCCACCTACCGGCCCAATGCCATCCTGGGTTCGGTGCTCGAAACCCATGCGGCAGAGCCTGCACCGGTGGCTGCGCCTGCAACCCCGTCAGTGGATCCCATGCGCACGGTGATCGAGAGCCGGCCCAAGGGTGGGCTTTCCGCGGTGGCCGAGAAGGTGGAGTACTGGACGCAAGAGGGCCACAAGACGCTGTACCTCATTGTCTCGTTCCTCCCGGTGCCCACGGGCGTTGGCTCGGGAACGGTCGATCGCGCCATTGAGTTCTTCATGCCGGTGGGCCAAAGTGGCGAGTCGCAGCAGTGGATCACTGCCAGCATGCGTTTGCTGTCCCTGGCGGCGCGTGGCGGTTTTCTGGAGCGGGCACTTTCTGACATGCGCAAGGTGGCATGGGACCGCGGCCCCGTGCGCCTGGGTACGCACCAGAAGGATGACGGCACCCGCGTGCCCATGTGGCACGACTCCGAGGTGGCGGCCATGGCCTATGCCGTCCAGAACATCCTGGCGCGGCGCGTGACCGATCCGGTGCAGCAGGTGCTGCCCCTGGAGGAGCCGGCATCGCAGGTCAGTGGCATGCCGCCCGCCATGGCGGGCAAGAAGTGCACCGAATGCGGTGCGCACGCCGTCATCCGCAAGGATGGCTGCGACTACTGCACGCAGTGCGGCCACCTGGGGACCTGTGGGTGACAACCCGGCCCGTGATTCCGGTGCGGGTGGCGTCCGGTAAACCTTCCGCGCAGGCGCTGGCAAACATGGACAAGCGCTGGCGCGTGCGTTACCTGATGCTGGCGCCGCACCGCCTCGGTTTCTTTTTGGCCATGGTGGTGCTGGTGGCGTCGGGCCTGTGGTGGGCGCTGGTGCAACTCGACCGGTCCACCGGCTGGCTTGCCTTGCCCTCGGTGATATCACCCACGCTGGTGCATTCGGCGGTCATGGCGTTCGGCTTTATTCCGCTGTTCTTTTCGGGATTCCTTTTCACCGCCGGCCCCAAATGGCTGGGCGTGGAGGCCCCGCTGGCGAAGGACCTGCGCGTGCCGCTGTTCTCGCTGGCGGCGGGTTGGCTGCTGTGGCTGGCCGGCGCGCACCTGCACGCAGGTGTGGCATGGGCAGGGCTGGCACTGGCCATGGTCGGGCTGGTCTGGATGACCGTGCAGTTCTGGGGGCGTATCCGGCGCAGCCAGGCGGAGGATCAGCTCCATGCCCGAGTGATCGGCACCGCCTGTGTGGTGGGGTGTGTCAGCCTGGCAGGGCTGTTGCTCAGCGTGGTTTTCGAAGCGCATGCGACAGCGCGCGCGTGGATCTTCACGGGGCTCTGGGGCTTTGTGGTGGTGGTCTATGTCACCGTGGCGCACCGCATGATTCCGTTTTTTACCTCCAGTGCCATGCCCATGGTTCAGGCCTGGCGCCCGTTCTGGGTGCTGTGGCTGATGCTGGCGGCGGCGGCGCTGCAGGTGCTGGCTGCTTGGCTGGAGCTGGCTGGAGTGCCGTCCAGCGCGGCTGGCACGGCATGGTTGCTGGTGCACGGCACGCTGCAATTGATGGTGGGCGGCGTACTGGTCTGGCTGGCCTGGGTGTGGGGGCTGGTGCAAAGCCTGAAGAACAAGTTGCTGGCCATGTTGCACATCGGCTTTCTGTGGCTGGGTGTGGCGTTCCTGCTGGGTGGGGTGTCGCAGTGGCTGGTGGGCACGCTGGGCATGGGAGTGCTGGCACTGGGAGCGCTGCACGCGCTGACCATGGGCTGCCTCGCCTCGCTGATGCTGGCCATGGTCACGCGTGTGTCCTGCGGCCACAGCGGCCGCGCGCTGGTGGCTGACCGCATTGCCTGGTCGCTGTTCTGGTGCCTGCAGGCGGCTGCGCTGCTGCGCATCGCAGCGTCTGTTCCGGGCATCGCCGGGCTCTCTTTGCCGTGGTTGTTGCCCGTGGCGGCCGGCCTGTGGGCTGGCACCATGGGAGTCTGGGGGCTGCGGCTGGGGCGTTGGTACGGTTGCCTGCGTGCCGATGGGCGACCGGGCTGATGCATGGATCTGCCCATGGCTGACACGCCCGTGCCATTGAACAACGTGCCCGTTGCGGCGCACCCCGCTGTCTCGGACGACGGCGCAGTGGCCGCCATGGCCACGGCGCTGATGCAGTCGCGCCAGACCATCCTGCCCAAGCGGCTGGGCGCCCCCGGTCCGGGGGCTTCCGAGCTGGCCACCATCGTCAATGCCGCAGCGCATGCGCCAGACCATGGCCAGCTGCTGCCCTGGCGCTTTGTGCTGGTGCCCGAGGCCGCGCGCCCTCCATTGGCCGAGGTGTTTGCGCAGGCGCTGCTGGAGCGTGATCCCGGTGCCACGCCCGAGCAGTGCGGCCAGGCGCGCGAAAAAGCCTTCCGTGCTCCGGTGCTGATGCTGGTGGTGGTGGATGGCGAACGCGGCGACCCCGAAATTGATTTGGCCGAGCGGCTGCTTTCAGCGGGTTGCGCCGTGCAGAACATGCTGCTGATGGCCACCGCACAGGGCTATGGCTCGGCGCTGACCAGCGGAAAGGCCCTCAAGGCGGCCAGCCTGCGGGCGTTGTTTCGGCTGTCGGCTTGCGAGCGGGCCCTGTGCTTCATCAGCATCGGCACCGTGCTGTCGCCCAAGGCGGCGCGTGCGCGGCCCGTGCCAAGCGACTACGTCAGCACGCTGGACGCGGATCGGGGCGTGGTGCCTGGATTCTGACCCTTGCCAACTTCTTTCATTGCGAGATTTTTTCCATGGATATTTCCAGCTTCGACGATCTGCTGCAAGCCGCGCGGATGCAGCCCGAACCCCAGCGTCTTCTGTTTGTGTTTGCAGCGGTCGAATTGCCCGACGATGCCACCCCTGCCCAGCGTGCGCGCTTTGAAGCCGGGCAGGGCGGCGCCCTGGTGCCGCTGATGTGTGTGGACAAGACCCCGCAGGATTTGCCCTCGTTCAGTGCCCTGGTGGAAGAGGCCCGCCAGTTCACTGCCCCCGGCCACGACTGGGCCATGGTGTTCGCTGCAGCCCTGTCGGGCACGCTGAATCAGGCCCCCAGCAGCGCCGATGCCGAGGCGCCCCTGCAGCGCATGGTCGATGCCATCAAGGGCGGCGCGCATGGTGCCTACATTCCGTTTGACCGGCAGGGTCAGCCGGTCCGGTTCGGGTGAGCGCCGAGATGGGCACGACCTCCGCCTTGCCCGGTTTCAATGCCCCTTCCGTGGGGTTTGAGCAGCCCTTTGCCATGCTGGAGGCATGCCACGAGCGCGTGCAGCGCACGCTGGCCCTGCTGCAGCGGCTGCGCGCCCATGTGCTGGAGCACGGCGCAGATGTGCCCGCCCAGCACGCCGCGCGCGACGTGCTGCGCTACTTTGACATCGCGGCGCCCCTGCACCATGAAGACGAGGAGCTTCATGTGTTTCCGCTGCTCCTGGCGCAAGGCTCCCCTGACGTGGCTGCGCTGGTGCGGCGCCTGCAGGACGACCATGCCTGCATGGCCGCCGACTGGGCTGATGCACGCAAGGCGCTTCAGGCCCTGGTCGATGGCGATCTGAAGGGGTTCAGCGATGCCGATGGCGCAGCGTTTGACCAATTCACGGCCCGGTACGACCGGCACATCGCCGACGAGGAAACCGTGGCCTACCCTTCGGCACAAGCCCTGCTGGCAACGCCTGCGCTGCAGGCCATGGGCAACGAAATGGCTGCCCGACGCAAGGCGCCGCCGCCAGTGCGGCAATAATTCAAAAAAGATAGCTGTTCGCGCTTATTGGATAAGCGCCAGAGCTCGATTTGCCTAAAAATCGCTTCGCAAAGAGCGACGCCTGCCATGCCCCAAGGGCATGGGCGCGCTGCACGAGGCTGGGGCGTGCACGCTGGATACTGGCGGACTCGTATGCGTAACCCTCTGCTTTTTGCCCGCGTGGCCATCACCTTGGCCCTGGCCTGGGCTGCCGCCGCCGCCTGTGTGGCACTGCACACCCCGCTGCCCTGGATGATCGGCCCGCTGCTGGTCACCTCGCTGCTGTCCATCGGTGGCGCACCCACCGAAAGCTGGGCCCCGCTGCGCAATGCTGGCCAGTGGTCGATTGGCGCCTCGCTGGGGCTTTATTTCACGCCACAGGTGGTGGCGCTGGTGGCCAGCCTGTGGTGGGCCATCGCGCTGGGCATTGTGTGGGCGCTGGTGCTGGGCTGGCTGTTTGGTGTCTGGCTGTACCGGGTTCATGCGCCGCGCATGCATGGCGTGCCGGCGTCGATGATGCGGGCCACCAGCTATTTCTCGGGGGCCATTGGCGCGGCGTCTGAAATGACGCTGCTGGCCGAGCGCGAAAATGCCCGCACCGACCTCGTGGCCGCCAGCCACAGCCTGCGCCTGCTGATCGTCACGGTGACCATTCCCTTTGCGCTGCAGTGGAGCGGCCTGCATGGCCTCGATATCCTGCCGCCCACCGTGCGCGCAGTGAGCTGGCCGGGGCTGGCGCTGCTGGCCCTTCTTACCGGTGCAGGTGCGCTGGTCATGGACCGGCTGGGCCGCGCCAACCCCTGGTTCATGGGCGCGCTGGTGGTGTCGATGGGGCTGGCCATGGCGGGCGTCGCACTGTCGGCGGTGCCCCAGGGGCTGGTCAACGCGGCCCAACTGGTGATTGGCGTGAGCCTGGGCGTGCGATTTCGCGCCGACTTTTTGCGCACCGCACCGCGCTGGCTGGCCACGGTGGCCGGGGGCACGCTGGTGCTGATGGGCGTATGTGCGCTGTTTGCCTGGTTGCTGGCGCGGGCCACCGGGCTGCCCTGGGTCACGCTGCTGCTGGGCACTTCACCGGGGGGAATCACGGAAATGGCCATCACGGCCAAGGTGCTGCAACTGGGCGTGCCGGTGGTCACGGCGTTTCAGGTGTGCCGGCTGATTGCCGTGCTGGTGCTGGTGGAGCCCTTGTTCCGGCGCATTTACCCGCCGACGGCTTGAGTGGCGACGCAAGGCGCCCGGCATCGGGCAGAAAAAAAGGGGCGATGCCCCTTTTTTTCGATCACACCTTCTCAGTGCACCACCACTGGGTTTTGCGCCAGACCGGCATAGCGGTCCAGTGCGTCTTCCACTTCTTCCTGGGTTGGGGTGTCGCGTTGCCAGGCCAGGATCTGCTGCTGGAACATTTCGGCCCAGGAACCGTCCAGGTACACCTCTTTGCCCGAGCGCTTGTCCACAATTTCGAAGCCGTGGCGGGCCAGCTGCGGTGCTGGCGGCGCGGTGTCATTGAGTGGCCCCCCTTTTTGCTCGACGGCATCAGGCAGCATGTGGACCACCACAAAAGAGTCAGAGTCGTAGAGCATTTGCATGGAGTTCCCCCAGTCGATATATGAATCAGATGACAGCGGGTGGGCAGAGTTCAAGTCCCACGGCTCCCGGTACCTGATGCTTTGCAGTATTTCACGAAAAAGGGGCTGTGCCGGATTCGTGGGGGCTTTTCGCCGCAATGGCGCCCGCAAGCAACACCGAACGCCCGGCGTGGCCAATCAGGGCGGCCCGCTGCTGCTCAGACGCAGATCGGCAAAGTCGCCATTGGCCTGGGTGAGGCGGATGCGCACGGGTACATAGCCCAGATCGGGCGCCAGCCACAGCTCGGCCTTCTGGTCGTAGTCGCGGCGCGGCAGGCGCAGCAGCTTCCAGGCCGGGGTGGGGCCGGCGGGCAGGTCCAGTGTTTCCTGCTCCTCGATCGAGAAAGTCCAGCGGTCGGCGCTGCGGGCGCTGACGGTGGTCAGGGTGACCTGGGTGCCGGGCACAAACCGCGCCGGGTCGGCCGCCAGCAGCGCACCGAGCTGGATGAATACGCTCAAGCGGTCCTGCACGCCGGGGCCCACGGCCGCCTGCGGGGTGTTGGCGCTGAAGGTAACGCGGCCCTGGGCGTGGTCAAAGTGGGCCGCCTGTTCACTGCGCGAACGATCTGCAAAGCGCTCTGGCTGCAGCCCTTGTGGCGTAACCTGGCCCACGCTGCTCTGGGAGCGGCTGCCCACCAGAAAGGCGCTGATCTCTTGCCGGGCTTCGTAACGGCTGCCGTCGTGCTTCCACAGCAGCTCGGCGCGCGCGTTGTAATTGAACTTTTTCGCTTGGCCATTCACGTCAAACGTCAGGCGCACCGGCGCGGGCAGGCGCACGGAGGGCGCGGCTGTGCTGGCCATGCGGCCCGTGCCGCCACCGGGCGGGCTGATGTCCACGCCTGCGCCCGTGCCGCTGTCCTGGGCTGTGGCGGGGGCCGTGGCAGGGGCGGGGCTTTCGGGGCTGGGGGATGGTGGCGCTGCCGCACTGGCCGGGGGCTGCGGGGCTGCGGCCACCACCTCTGCTTGCGCTGTCGCTTCTGTCTCGGCGGTTGCCTCGGAAGAGGGCGTTCCCTGGTCGTCTTCCGCCGGAGCCGATGGTGGTGATTCACCGGTTTCGACGGGGCTTTGGGCCTGTGCCTGGGGCTCTGGCGGCGGTGCGGTGGCCGCTGCCTTCGCCTTGGGGGGCGTGGTGCGGGGCTGCGGCGCGGGTTTCTTGCGCGCGGCGGTGGGGCGGGCGGGTGCCGGAGATGCCTGCGCCACCACGGGGCGGGGCGGCGGTGGGGCAATGTTGCGGGTGCTGAAAACCGGTGCCGCCGGGGCTGCGGATGGGGTGCCGTCCCAGTCCAGGGGCATTCCTTGCAGCACCAGCCAGTGCAGCGCCAGCACCAGAAGGGTCAATACAGGCAGCGGTCGGCGTGGCATCACAGGGGCTCCGGCGGGTGTCAGGCGCAGCCCGCGCCCAGGTCTTGCGAGAGCTGGGCAGCGGCGACGCGCAAGGGGGTGTCGATGGCGCCGCCCCAGTTGGGATCGAACGTGGCCACCGAGCCCAACGTGGTGATGCCCAGCACCAGGTGGCCGTCGGCGTCGAACACCGGCGCACAGAACGCAACGATGCCGGGCAGCAGCGTGTCCACCACGCGGGCCGATCCGTGCGTGCGCACCTCGGTCAGCAGGGTATCGACCGCCGCCGCGGTGGTGGGCAGATCGGTGCGGCGTAGCTTGGCGGCGTGGGCCAGCTCGTCCTGCAGCATGGGGGCCACGGCCTCGCGCGGCATGTGGGCGGCAAAGCAGCGGCCCGTGGCCGAAGACAGCAGTGGCATCACATCGCCCAGGCGCAGGTTGGCGGTAACGGCCTGGGACGACTCTTCCCAGTGCACGATGGTCGGCCCCCGGTTGCCCCACACCGCCAGGGCGAGGGTGTGGCCAATGGTCTGCATGAGTGCAGGCATGCGTTCGCGCGCCAGGCGCACCGCATCCAGGCGCGACAGCGAGGCCAGGCCCAGCTTGAGCGCCGCCGGGCCCAGGTCGTAGTGTGCGGTGCGGCTGTCCTGCACCACCAGCCCCAGGCGCTGAAAGCTCACCAGATAGCGGTGGGCCTTGGCCGCGCTCATGCCGGCCGAGGCCGCCAGGTCTTTCAGCATGAGCGGCCCGCGCGAGCGCGTCAGCCCCTCCAGCAGCAAAAACCCCACCTCCACGGACTGGATGCCTGCACGTTCTTTGTCCATGTGCACTAAAATTTGCAAGTTTTGTTTAGTTAAATCAATTTCACCCAGCGTAATTTTTGCTGGGCGCGAGCGCCATTTTCACCAAGACAAAGGTTCTGTCCCCATGAAACTCGCCACCTACAAAGACGGCTCGCGCGACGGCCAGCTGCTTGTCGTCTCGCGCGACCTGGGCACGGCCCATTATGCGACCGGCATAGCCAGCAAGCTCCAGCAGGTGCTGGACGACTGGAACTTCCTTTCGCCCCAGTTGCAGGACCTGTACGACCAGCTGAACAGCGGCCGCGCGCGCCATGGCTTCCCGTTCGATCCCAAGCAGTGCATGGCCCCGCTGCCGCGCGCTTACCAATGGGCCGATGGCTCTGCGTACATCAACCATGTCGAACTGGTGCGAAAAGCGCGCAACTCCGAAGTGCCCGCAAGTTTTTACACCGATCCGCTGATGTACCAGGGCGGCAGCGACGACTTCATCGGCCCCTGCGACGATGTGGTGGTGCCCAGCGAGGCCATGGGCATTGACTTCGAGGCCGAGATTGCCGTGGTCACCGGCGACGTGAAGATGGGTGCCAGCCCCGAGCAGGCCCTCGACGGCATTCGCCTGGTGATGCTGGCCAACGACGTGAGCCTGCGCAACCTCATTCCCGCCGAGCTGGCCAAAGGTTTTGGCTTCATGCAGAGCAAACCCGCCACTGCGTTCAGCCCTGTGGCTGTGACGCTCGACGAACTGGGTGACGCCTGGGACCACGGCCGCCTGAACCTGGTGGTGCAGTCCACCTGGAACGGCCGCAAGGTGGGCATGTGCGACGCCGGCCCGGAGATGACCTTCCACTTCGGCCAGCTGATTGCCCATGTGGCCAAGACACGCAACGTGCGCGCCGGCTCCATCATCGGCAGCGGCACCGTCAGCAACAAGGGCGTGCAGCAGAGCGGCCGCACCGAGTGGCCCAGGGGCTACAGCTGCATCGCCGAAAAGCGCTGCATCGAAACCATTCAAGACGGCCAGCCCAGCACCGAGTTCATGAAGTTCGGCGACACCATTCGCATCGAAACCAAGGGCCCGGACGGCGCCAGCATCTTCGGCGCGATCGACCAGGCCATTGCGCCGCCTGCAGGCGCGTGAGCAGGGTTGGCGAGAAAATATGAATGAAAAGTGCCTGTAGCGCTTATGGGTAAAGCGCTATAAGCTATTATAATAATAGCAAATACGACAGTACCCCGGTGCAGTCTGGCACCCTGTCACCTGCGCTGGCTGCCGCCTGGCGGGTGCCCGGGAATCACATGGCTACCTGAGGCGCACGCGACGCCAGAGCGCACCGGTGAAAAGGCCACATGGATGGCAAGGGTGTGTCTCGGGGGTAACTAGACGACCGGTCTAATGGCGGCACAATGCACCCGTGACCACCGAACAGCAACCCCTCGTCAAACACCACATCCTGCGCTGCGGCGAGCGGCTGATTGCCGCCAAAGGCTTTGTGGGTGTGGGCCTGGCCGAAATCCTGGCGGCGGCGGGCGTGCCCAAGGGCTCGTTCTATCACTACTTCGGCAGCAAGGAGCGCTTTGGCGAAGCGCTGCTGGCGCAGTACTTGGAGCGCTATCTGGGGCAACTCGATGCGCTGCTGCGGCCCGACGATGCCGGCACCCCGGCGCGGGCGCGGCTGATGCGCTACTGGTCTTACTGGAACGTGTCGCAGTGTGGCATCGCCCCCGCTGACGCAGCCGTTGATGACTGTGCCACCGAAGCCGCAGGCGCCCGGTGCCTCATCGTCAAGCTCAGCGCCGAGGTGGCCGACATGTCCGAGCCCATGCGCCTGGCGCTGCGCCGGGGCACCGACGACATCGTGCAGCGCATCGCCCTGTGCCTGCAGCAATGCCAGAACGAGGGCGCAGTGCCTGCCAGTGCCGACACGGCGGCCGTGGCCCTCACCTTGTACGAGCTGTGGCTGGGCGCCAGCCTGCTGGCCAAACTGCGCCGCGATGGCACGGCGTTCGACCATGCCCTGAAAAGCACCGAGCAGCTGCTGGACATGGCACCCGCCTGAAAGACGGCCCATGCGTTCTGGCACACCTTGTTTTCACCCCACTGACGCTTCCTCGCGCGCCGGCTCCGTTTGCGGCAACCCTGCGATCCCCGTCTCCCACTCAACCCCCGAAGGACTGCCATGCTGAATTTTGATTTTCACAACCCCACCCACATCGCTTTCGGCAAGGGCCGTGTGGCCGACCTGGCCAAGCTGGTGCCCGCTGCCGCCAAGGTGCTGATCCTGGTCGGTGGCGCCAGTGCCGAAAAGACCGGCACGCTGGCCGAAGTGCGCGCCGCACTGGGCGAGCGCCAGCACGCCACCTTCAGCGGCATCGAACCCAACCCGAGCTTCGAAACCTCGATGAAAGCCGTGGATCAGGTGCGCAGCGGCGGCTTTGATTTTCTGCTCGCCGTGGGCGGTGGCTCGGTGATCGACGCGGTCAAATTCATCGCCGCTGCCGTGCACTTTGAAGGCGACGCCTGGGCCATCCTCGAAAAGCGCGGGCGCAACATCACGCAGGCCATGCCGTTTGGCGCCGTCCTCACGCTGCCCGCCACGGGCTCCGAAATGAACAACGGCAGCGTCATCACGCACCGCGGCAAGGGCGCCAAGCTGGCCTTCAGCAGCGTGCACACCTACCCGCTGTTCTCGGTGCTCGACCCCACCAAAACCTACACGCTGCCACCCCAGCAGCTGGCCAACGGCGTGGTGGATGCGTTTGTGCACACCGTAGAGCAGTACCTGACCTACCCGGTCAACGCACCTGTGCAAGACCGCTTTGCCGAAGGCATTTTGCAGACACTGATCGAGATCGGTCCGCGCCTGCTGACGGCAACCGAACCCGTGTACGACGACCGCGCCAACCTGATGTGGGCCGCCACCATGGCGCTCAACGGCCTGATTGGTGCGGGCGTGCCGCAAGACTGGGCCACGCACATGATCGGTCACGAGCTGACGGCGCTGCACAACATCGACCACGCGCGCACCCTGGCCATCGTGCTGCCCGCATTGCTCAACGAACGCCGCGTGCCCAAGCGTGAAAAGCTGCTGCAATACGGCGAGCGCGTGTGGGGCATCACCACCGGCACTGACGATGAACGCATCACCGCTGCCATCGAGCGCACGCGCGCCTTCTTTGAAAGCATGGGCATCGCCACACGCCTGTCGGGCTACGGCCTGGGCGCCGAGGCCATCGACACCGTGGTGGCGCAGCTCGAAGCGCACGGCATGGTGCAACTGGGCGAGCAACGCGAGGTGACGCCCGCCGTGAGCCGCCGCATCCTCGAAGCGGCACTGTAAGCACGCTGGCGGCCGGGGCATTGGCGCATCGTTGCGCCCATGCGGCCCGGCCACAAGATCACTCCAAAGGACATTGCATGCCAAAGATATTGATGGTTCTCACCTCCCACGACCAGCTGGGCAACACCGGTGCCAAAACCGGCTTCTGGCTGGAAGAGTTTGCCGCACCGTACTACGTGTTCAAGGACGCGGGCGCGGACGTGACGCTGGCATCGCCCCAGGGCGGCCAGCCGCCGCTGGACCCCAAAAGCGACGACCCCGGCGCGCAGACCGACGCCACGCGCCGCTTCAAGGCCGATGCGGCTGCACAAAAGCAGCTGGCCAGCACCCAGCGCCTGGCCGACGTGAATGCAGCCGACTACGACGCAGTGTTCTACCCCGGCGGCCATGGCCCGCTGTGGGACCTGGCTGAAGACGCGCACTCCATCGCACTCATCGAGGCCACGCTCAACGCGGGCAAACCCGTGGCGGCGGTGTGCCACGCGCCCGCCGTGCTGCGCCACCCCAAGGGCCCGGATGGCCAATCGGTGGTCAAGGGCAAAAACGTGACCGGTTTCACCAACACCGAGGAAGCCGCCGTGGGGTTGACCGACGTGGTGCCGTTTCTGGTGGAAGACATGCTCAAGGCCAACGGCGGGCACTACGCCAAGCTGGGCGACTGGCAGCCCTATGCGATCACTGACGGACTGCTGATCACGGGGCAAAACCCCGCGTCGTCGGAGCCCGCGGCGCATGCGTTGCTGAAAAAGCTGGGCTGAAGCCCGCAGCACAGCTTGCCTGCAGGCAGGAGCGCCAGCAGGGTGCCGGGCGCTGGCGGAGAAAATTTGAGAGAAATTGGCTGCTAGCGCTTATCTGATAAGCGCTAGCAGCTATGGTTTTTGATGCGATATGTGAATAGTCCGGGTGTGCAAAGCACCCGAGGGATCAAGCCGCGTGCGGGGTGCCCGCAGCCGCGTGCGGGGCACAGGCCTGCACCTCCACCAGGCAGTCATAAAACGTGGGCGCCCGGCCCATGTCGGTCAGCGACTGGCTGGTGAGCTGGTTCACGTTGGTGCCGTCGAGCCCCAGCTTGCGCCACCAGATGCCCAGGCCGTTGACCACGCCGGGCCGCGCGCGCAGCGACACCGCAGCGTGGCAGCGGTAGCTGCCGCGGTCGTTGAACACGCGCACCACGGCGCCGTCACCAATGCCGCGCGCCAGGGCGTCGTCGGGGTGGATCTCCAGCACGGGGCGGCCTTCGATGTCGCGCAGGCTTTGCACGTTCACAAAGGTGGAGTTCAAAAAATTGCGCGCTGGCGGTGAAATCATGGCCAGCGGGTAGTGTGCCGAGCTGCCCTGCAGCTCGTGGTTGGGCAGGTGGTCGGGCAGGCCGTCCAAGCCCTGCGCGGCCAGGCGGGCGCTGAAAAATTCGCACTTTCCGCTGGGCGTGGCAAAACCGCCTTCGGCAAACGGCGCGTCGGGCAGCGCCAGCGTGGCAAAGCCCTGGGTTTCGAGCAGGGCAAAGTCCACCGCATCGCCAAAGGCCTGTCGGCACAGCGCTTCGTCGCTGTCGGCAAAGCAGGGCTCGGTAAAACCCATGCGCGCCGCCAGGTCGCGGAAGATCTGCGCATTGCTGCGCGCCTGGCCCTGGGGTGCGATGGCGGGGCGGTTGAGCAACACATCGGTGTGGCCATAGGCCAGGTGCACGTCCCAGTGTTCGAGCTGCGTGGTGGCGGGCAGGATGAAATCGGCGTAGTCGGCCGTGTCCGTCTGAAAATGCTCCAGCACCACGGTGAACAGGTCTTCGCGCGCAAAGCCCTGCACCACCTTGCCGGAATCGGGCGCCACGGCCACCGGGTTGCTGTTGTAAACCACCAGGGCCTCGACGCGGGGCCCGAAAGCGGGCGAGGCCTCGCGCAGCAGGTCGTCACCAATTTGCACCATGTTGAGCGTGCGTGGCGTGCGCGCAGGCATCAGGTCAGGCCGCTGCAACGCTGCGCGCTGCGCCGGAAACTGGCCTGAGCTGGACAGCAACATGCCGCCCGCGCGGTGGCGCCAGGCGCCGGTGAGCGCTGGCAGGCAGGCCACGGCGCGCACGGCGTTGCCGCCGCCGCGCACGCGCTGCATGCCGTAGTTCAGGCGGATGGCGGCGGGCTGGGTGGTGCCATAGTCTTTGGCAAGCTGGCGGATCTGCTCGGCGGGCACGCCGCAGACCTCGGCCGCGCGCTCGGGCGGCCACTGCAGGGCGCGCTCGCGCAGCTGCTCCCAGCCCAGTGTGTGGCGCGTTATGTAGTCGTGGTCCAGCCAGTTGTTCTTGATCAGCTCGTGCATCAGTGCCAGGGCCAGCGCGGCATCGGTGCCGGGGCGCAGGGCAATGTGCTCGTGGCACTTGTCGGCGGTTTCGGTCTTGCGCGGGTCGATGCATACCAGCCGTGCGCCGTTGCGTTTGGCCTGCTGCGCATAGCGCCAGAAATGCAGGTTGCTGCCAATCGAATTGCTGCCCCAGATCAGGATGAGCTTTGCCTGCGCAAAAAACTCCACCTTCATGCCCACCTTGCCGCCCAGCGTTTGCACCAGGGCTTCGGCGCCGGCCGACGCGCAGATGGTGCGGTCCAGTTGCGAGGCGCCCAGGCGGTGGAAAAACCGCCGGTCCATGCTCTCGCCCTGCACCATGCCCATGGTGCCCGCGTAGCTGTAGGGAAGGATGGCCTCTGGGTTGCGTGCTGCGATGGCGCCGAGACGCTGCGTGATCTCGGCCAGGGCTTCGTTCCAGCTGACGGGTGCAAACTGGCCGCTGCCCTTGGGGCCCGTGCGCTTGAGGGGCGTGAGGATGCGCTCGGGGTGGTAGCTGCGCTCGGTGTAGCGGGAGACCTTGGTGCACAGCACGCCATCGGTGTGCGGGTGGTCGGGGTTGCCCTGCACGCGGGTGGCCACGCCGTTTTCCACCGTGGTGAGCAGGGCGCAGGTGTCGGGGCAGTCGTGCGGGCAGGCTCCACGCACCTGCAAGGGGGCAGACGGCAGGGAATTGGCGGCAGATGGCGAGGGCATTCGGTGGGTCGGTCGGTAAACTGCAGGATAGGTAATAAAGTGCATACCTTGTGCCCTGTCCAGGAAGGCTGCCTACCGGCAGTACCGGGGGGCGCACTCGATTCACAAGAGCAGAGATTTCACCATGAACCAAAAGGCAATAGGGCGCAGACAATTTTCAGTAGGCTTGGGCGCGGCAGCGCTGGGCGGCTTCAATCTGGCACAGGCGCAAGGCGAAGGCCGCATCGTGCTGGGGCAGTCGGCGCCCTTCACCGGCCCTTCGGCCCAGTTGGGCATCCAGTTCAACCTGGGCGCCAAGCTCTTTTTTGACCGACTCAATGCCCAGGGCGGCGTGGGCCGGCGCACGGTGGAAATCCGCACCATGGACGACGGCTACGAGCCCGACCGCTGCGCCGAAAACACCCGAAAACTCATTGCCGACGACGTTTTTGCGCTGTTTGGCTACATCGGCACCCCTACCAGCCTGGCGGCGCTGCCGATTTTCACCCAGGCCAAAGTGCCGTTTTTTGGCCCCTTCACCGGGGCTGAGGCGCTGCGCCAGCCCTTCAACCGCCTGATATTTCATGTGCGCGCTTCGTACTACGACGAAACCGCGCTCATCGTGCGCCAGCTCACCAACCTGGGGCTCAAGAAGATCGCCGTGTTCTACCAGAACGATGCATATGGCAAGGCGGGGCTGGATGGCGTGACCAAGGCGCTCGCCGATCTCAAGCTTGCGCCCGTAGCCACGGCCACGGTGGAGCGCAATACCACCGACGTGAAGGCCGCCGTGGACAAGCTGGTGCCCGCCATGCCCGACGCCGTGGTGCAGATTTCGTCCTATGGGGCCAGTGCTGCGTTTGTGCGCGCTGCGCGCAAGGCGGGCTTTGGCGGCACGTTCTATAACGTGTCGTTTGTAGGCACCCAGGCGCTGGCCGACGAGCTGGGCAAGGACGGTGCGGGTGTGGTGGTGTCGCAGGTGGTGCCCTCACCCTACCAGCCCTCACGCCAGATCACACGCGAGTTTCTGGAGGCCATCAAGAAGGGCGGCGACAAGGTGCAGGCCAACTATTCCAGCCTGGAAGGGTACCTGGCAGCCCGCGTTTTCACCGAAGGCCTGCGTCCGGCGCTGGCCGGTGGCAAGCTCAGCCACGACAGCTTCATTGCAGGCATGGAATCCCTGGGGTCGCAGGTGATTTCCGGGTTCCCGGTGTCCTTCAGCAGCTCGGACCACACGGCATCGAGTTTTGTGGAAATGTCCATGCTCACAGGCGACGGCCGCGTCAGAACCTGACTCCGCCAGCACGGCGGGCGTTCTTTCAGCCCAAGGCGCGCGTGCGCGCCAGTCCCTGCATGAACGCCTCGCAGCGCGCCAACTGTTCCAGGCTCACAAATTCATCGGGCTGGTGCGCCTGCTGAATGCTGCCGGGGCCGCACACCACGGTGGGAATGCCGGCGTTCTTGAAAAGGCCGGCCTCGGTGCCAAAGGCCACCAGCGTGGTGCCCTTCTCGCCGGTGAGCTCTTGCGCCAGGCGCGTTACGGCATCGTCCTTGCTGCCCAGAAAACTGGGGATTTCGCAGATGGTCTCGAAGCTGAAACCTGCCGCGGGCGCCACCGTCTTCATGGCCGGCTCCAGCGCCTGGGCGTAGGCCACCACCTCGGCCTGCATCTGGGCGGCGTTAGCGGTGGGCAGGTTGCGAAACTCGTAGCGAAACTCGGCATCGCGCGGCACCACGTTGTCGGCGATGCCGCCGTGAAACTGGCCCACGCTGGCCGTGGAGAACGGCACGTCAAAGCCCGCAAAGCGCGGCTCGTTGCGCTCGAACCCCTCGGCCATGTCGCGCACCCGGCCCACCACGCGGGCCGCCATTTCGATGGCGTTGACCGAGTGCGGCGTGAGCGACGAGTGGGCCTCTTTGCCGCGCACGCAGCACTTGTAGCGGTACACCCCCTTGTGCGCGATGGCGGGCACCATGCTGGTGGGTTCTCCCACGATGCAGGCCAGAGGCCGGATGCCTGCGTCGCGCAGGTCGGCAATCAGTTCCTTCACACCAAAGCAGCCGATCTCTTCTTCGTAGGTGAAGGCAAAGTGCACGGCAAAGGGGGCGTCGCTGTTCAAAAACTGCTCGGCCTGCGAGAGGGCGATGCCAATGAAGGCCTTCATGTCAGCGCTGCCACGGCCAAAAAGCCTGCCGTCCTGCACCACGGCGCCCAGCGGGTCCATGCTCCAGTCCTGTCCGTCCCAGGGCACCGTGTCGGTGTGGCCCGACAGGATGACCCCGGCGGGCTTGCCCTCGCCCAGCGTGGCAAACAGGTTGGCCTTGGTTTTATCGGCGTTCCAGGTCAGGCGGCTTTTCACGCCCAGTTGCGCCAGATGGTCGCGGATGAAATGAATCAGCTCCAGGTTGGAGCGGTGGCTGACGGTGTTCATGCGCACCAGGGTTTGCGCAAGTTCCAGGGCGTGGGGTGAAATCATGGCGTGGGGGTGTCAACGTACGGGTGGGCGGCCATCTGCAAGCCGGGCTAGACTGTGAATTCGTAAGGATGCACATCATGAACGTTATTGATTCCATCGTCACCCAGGCCGCCGGTATTGCCGCAGTGCGCCGGGACATTCACGCCCACCCCGAGCTGTGTTTTGAAGAAGTGCGCACCGCCGATGTGGTGGCACAAAAGCTCACCGAATGGGGCATTCCCATCCACCGGGGGCTGGGCAAGACCGGCGTGGTCGGCATCGTCAAGGGGCGGGACGGCGGCGCCAGCGGCCGTGCCATCGGCCTGCGCGCCGACATGGACGCGCTGCCCATGCAGGAGTTCAACACCTTTGCCCATGCGAGCCAGCACCACGGCAAGATGCACGCCTGCGGCCACGATGGGCACACGGCCATGCTGCTGGCGGCGGCGCAGCACTTTGCGAAACACCGCAATTTCGATGGCACCGTGCACCTGATCTTTCAGCCGGCGGAAGAGGGCGGTGGCGGCGCGCGCGTGATGATCGAGGACGGCCTGTTGGAGCAGTTCCCCATGCAGGCCGTGTTTGGCATGCACAACTGGCCGGGCATGAAGATGGGCCAGTTTGCCGTGAGCCCGGGACCGGTGATGGCTTCCAGCAACGAGTTCAAGATCACCATCCACGGCAAGGGTGGTCACGCCGCCATGCCGCACACCGGCATCGACCCGGTGCCCATTGCCTGCCAGATGGTGCAGGCCTTTCAGACCATCATCAGCCGCAACAAGAAGCCGGTGGATGCGGGCGTGATCTCGGTCACCATGATCCACACGGGCGAGGCTACCAACGTGGTGCCCGACAGTTGCGAGTTGCAGGGCACCGTGCGCACCTTCACGCTGGAGGTGCTGGACATGATCGAGGCGCGCATGAAACAGGTGGCCGAACACACCTGCGCCGCGCATGAAGCCACTTGCGATTTCGAGTTTGTGCGCAACTACCCGCCCACCGTGAATTCGGCTGCCGAGGCCGACTTTGCGCGCAAGGTGATGGCCAGCATCGTGGGCGAGGCCAACGTGCTGGTGCAAGAGCCCACCATGGGCGCCGAAGACTTCGCCTTCATGCTGCAGGCCCGGCCCGGCGCCTACTGCTTTATTGCCAACGGCGACGGCGGGCACCGCGACCTGGGCCACGGCGGCGGCCCCTGCACGCTGCACAACCCGAGCTACGACTTCAATGACGACCTGATTCCGCTGGGCGCCACCTATTGGGTGCGGCTGGCCGAAGAATGGCTGGCGCAGGCCCGCGATTGACCGGCGACTGGCCGGTGCAAGGCAGCCGGGACGCTGGGCATCTTCACGAATCGGGCGCGAGTTCTCAGGCGGCACCACCGCGCACGCTCCTTTTGCCATCTGTTCAGGAAACACCATGATCGGTATCGTCCAGGCGTTTGCTCCCACCTACGCGCGTGCACGCACGCAGTTCCTGGAGGCCGCCGCCACGGCCAGCCTGCCGATCGAATCGCACCGCCATCCTTTGCTGGGGCGCGATGGCGAAGACCTGGCCATGGACGTGGTGCGCGATGGCCCACCCGACGCCGACAAGCTGCTCATCGTGAGCAGCGGCTGCCATGGGGTGGAGGGGTTTTGCGGCAGTGGCGTGCAGGTGTTTGCGCTGCACGACCAGGAGTGGCGCGACCTGGCGCACGCCCAAGGCGTGGCCGTGCTGTACATCCATGCGCTCAACCCCTATGGGTTTTCGCAACTGCGCCGCACCACGCACGAGAACGTGGACCTGAACCGCAATTTCCACGACTTCAGCCAGCCACTTCCCGTCAACGCCGCTTACCGCGAAGTGGCACCGCTGCTGCTGCCCCATGCGTGGCCACCGCAGGCGGACAACGTGCAGGCGGTGCAGGCCTACATCGCCACGCATGGCGCAGCGGCCTGGCAGGCCGCCATCACGCGCGGGCAGCATGAGTTTGCCCAGGGCCTTTACTTTGGTGGCACGGCGCCGACCTGGAGCAACCAGACGCTGCGCGCCGTGCTGCGCCAGCATGGCCGCCGGGCATCGCGCGTGGGCTGGATTGATCTGCATACAGGCCTGGGACCCAGTGGCCTGGGCGAGCGCATCTACTGCGGGCCTGACGATGCCGCCGCCGTGCAGCGCGCGCGCCACTGGTGGGCGGGCGACGGCGCCACGCCCGTCACTTCCATCTACGACGGTTCGTCCACCTCGGCTTTTCTTACCGGGCTGATGTGGAGCGCCATCCTGGACGAATGCCCCCAGGCCGAGTTCACCGGCATTGCCATGGAATACGGCACGCAGCCGTTGCAGGATGTGCTGCAGGCGCTGCGTGCCGAGCACTGGCTCTATCTCCACCCACAGGCCCCCGCTGTACAGGCCGCGCAGATCAAGGCGCAGATGCTGGCGGCGTTCTATACCGACACCGACGCCTGGAAGGGTCAGATCATCAGCCAGGCGCGGCAGTCGATGTTCCAGGCGGTGCAGGGACTGAAGCGGCCCTGAGGGCGTGAATCGTTCTAAGATACAGCGCAGCAAAATTTTGCCGACACCGTTCTCTTTCCAACTTTTCCATCAAGGACCAACGACATGGCCGACCTGAACGCCACTTTCGAAGCCGCTGTGGCTAATTCCAAGAACCTCAGCGAGCGTCCCGACAACGTCACGCTGCTGAAGATCTATGCGCTGTACAAGCAGGCCACGGCGGGCGACAACACCGAAAAGAAGCCCAGCTTCTCCGACGTGGTGGGCCGCGCCAAGTGGGACGCATGGGAAAAGCTCAAGGGCACCGGTCTGGATGCTGCCAAGCAGCAGTACATCGACCTGATTGAATCGCTCAGCTGAAGCGCGGGTCACGTCCATGAAAAAAGCGGCTTCATGCCGCTTTTTTCATGGGCCGATGCGGCGGGCAGTGCGTCCCAAAGTGCGTCAGTCGCGCCAGGTCACGCTGTCGCCCGGTGCTGCGCGCTGCGTGCGAAACCCGTTGGCCGGATGCGCCGGGTCGGCCAGGCCGAACGAGATGCCGCAGACGATGCTGCGGTCTTGCGCAATGCCCAGCGCCTCGCGCAGAACACTGGGGTAGGCGGCCAGCGCGGCTTGCGCAATGGTCGCCACGCCCAGGCTGTGGGCGGCCAGCAAAAAATTGCCAACGTAGGCGCCGCAGTCCACCGCGCCATACACGCCCAGGGCCTCGTCGCTGCTGACGATGGCCACATGCGGCGCACCGAACATGGTGAAGTTCTGGGCCGCCTGCCGTGCCGAGGCCTCGCGGTCGCCCTTGGGAATGCCCAGGGCTTCGTAAAGGCCCCAGCCGCATTCGCGGCGCCGCTCCTGGTAGACGCCCCGGTATTCGCGCGGCCAGGGCAGGTCGGGCGCCGGGGACTCGGCGGCCACATGGGCCTGCAGGGCGCTGCGCAGGCGCGCCAGCGTGGCACCGCTGGCAATGGTGAGCTGCCAGGGCTGCGCATTGCACCATGAGGCCGTGCGCTGCGCGGCGGCAAGGATGCGGTCGATGGTGGCGCGGTCCAGCGCCTGCGGCAGGAAAGCGCGGCAGCTGTAGCGGGTGTGCAGCAGGGCGGACAGCGTTTCGTAGGCGGGCGTTGTCCCGGCCGGTGTGGTGGCGGACGGCGGTGTGTGCGGTGCTGTCATTTCAGGCTTTGCGGGCCGCAGCCTTGGCGGGCGCGCGGCGGGCCGTGGTGCTGTCTTTGACGGCCTTGGCCGGTTTCTTTTGGGTCGCCGGTGCCATGTGCGCAGCGGGGTGGGGGGCGTTGAGCAGTGCATCGAGCTGCTCACCGATTTCTGCTTCGATGCGGTCCTTGAAGGCGCCAAACAAAAAGCCCAGCGCGGCCTTCATTTCAAACTGGTGGGCATCCACCAGCAGGGTGCCTTTCACGCCGGCACGGCTGAAATACAGGGTGTCCTGCGTATCGCCTTCTTCATAGCTGCAGTCCATGTCGAATTTTTTTTCGGCCTTTTCGGCCCAGGACACGCCGACTTTGCGGGCTTCTTGGAAGCCCAGGTGGTGTTCGCGGTGGATGTGGATGTCAGGCACCGGGTGGCTCCTTGGGGGGTGATAGTGCGCGCAGGCTCTGGTGGCGTTGCGTTTCGGGCTGTTTTGCCAGTTGTCTGACAGCATCATAAAACCGGGGCCACTGGCGGCCCTCACGCGCGAAAAGGGCTTCGAACGCGGGCACCAGTTCGTCGTAGGCGGCCTGTGCGGCAAAGCTGGCGTTGTTGGCATGGGCCACCCAGCGGTCATAACCCGCCAGCTGCGCGGCATTCATGGCGGTGGGGCGATCGCTGGGGGCCTCCAGCCAGCCGGCCCGCAGCGCGGCGTAGTCGCTTCGAAAGGATTGCATTGCTTCTGTTTTCATAGCTGTTAGCGCTTTACTGTCATGGGCTGGAGCCTGTTTTTGCTTATAAATCGCAGCCAGCTTCTCCCGGGTGGCGCGCGTCAGGGCGCGGAAGGCATTGCGCCGCGCGCTGCTTTCGGCAAAAGCCTGGCGGGCCTGTGGTGTGGATTGGGTCGCCAGCCACTGCGCGCTGCCCAACCGCTCTACCGCCGTGGCAAACGATTCGTTGAACAGTGTGTCGCCCGGTGCATAGACCACCTGGTGCGCCAGCTCGTGGAACAGCAGGCGCACAAACTCGCCCTCGGGCCAGGCGATGAACGTGCTGAGCAGCGGGTCGCCGCCCGCCCAGTTCATGTAACCCAGGGTGGAGTAGGCGGGCACGCCATACACCTCGACTTCCAGGCCTTGCTGTGCCAGTTGTGCGGCCTCGGCCCGGGCATCGGCTTCGGCGAAGTAACCGCGATAGCCAATGCAGCCCGTGACCGGAAAGCACCAGGTGTGCAGCGTGAGCGCGTAGGGCGGCGCGGCCACTACGTTCCACACGGCGGCGGGGCGCTTGAGGTCTGCATAGCGGCGGTAGCTGGCGTTGTCGGGCAGGCCCAGCTCGGCCACGGCAAAGGCGCGGGCGCGCTGGGCCAGGTGCAGGCGCTCGCGCAGTGCGGGGGTGGTGTCGGTGCGGGTGATCCACTGGTCGATGGGATCGGCCGCCTGCATGATCTGCAGGTGCCCACGCACGGATTGCCAGTAGTACCCGAGCGTGCTGCCGTGGCTGGCGCATCCCGGCAGTGCCAGCACCATGAGGCAGAGCAGGGCAAGGCGTGGCAGAAACGAAGGGGGCATGTCGGCAGGGCAAAAAAGGGGGAGTCTGCAGTGTAGACACAAGGCCCGGGCAGGGCTTGCCCACCAGTTTCTGCGAAACGGATACGGGGTTGTGCGCGTGCAGGTCATCCCTAGAATGCACCATGACCCACGTTGTTCCCGAGCCGACCGCCGATGTGCCCACGGGCCTGTGTGTGGATGACGCCGGTTGCCCGCGCTGCAGCTGGTGCCAGGCCACCCCCGGCTATCGCCACTACCACGACCATGAATGGGGTTTCCCCGTGGCAGACGACCGACGCCTGTTCGAGAAGCTGTGTCTGGAGGGCTTTCAGTCGGGCCTGAGCTGGCTCACCATCCTGAACAAGCGCGAGGGCTTTCGTGCGGCGTTTGCCCACTTCGATGCGGAGCAGGTCGCGGCCTTGGGCGCGCGCGACGTGGAGCGCCTGGTGCAGGACGCAGCCATCGTGCGTCACCGGGGCAAGATCGAGTCCACCATCAACAATGCGCGGCGCGTGCTGGAGCTGCGCCGCGAGTTTGGTTCGCTGGCGCACTACGTGTGGCGCCATGAGCCTGCGGCCGCCGACCGGCCCGGTCGCATCACGCGCGAGGTGGCGCGCACCCTGTCCACGTCGCCCGCGTCCATTGCCCTGGCCAAAGACCTGAAAAAGCGCGGCTGGAGTTTTGTGGGGCCCACCACGGTGTATGCCTTCATGCAGGCCATGGGGCTGGTGAACGACCATCTGGAAGGTTGCCATGCGCGCACCCTGGCCTTGAAGGCGCGGGCAAAGTTTGTGGTGCCGTGAAGACCGTGCTGTACGGCCGACATGCCAGGCTGCGCCGCCGACCGGCCCTGCCCGCATGAAGCATGTTTGCCCCCATTGCCAGCAGCCCGGCGTCAGCAACGCAGCGCTTCGCTGGTCCACGCGAGAGGGCCCTGCGCAATGCGGCGACTGCGGCGGGCTGTCGCATGTGCTGGCCAGCACGGCCAACGCCATTGGCGTGTTCACCTGGATGACGCCGATCGGTGGCCTGGTGCTGGGTGCGGCCCTTGCGTCCGTTGGGGTTGTGGTGGCTGGCTTGCTGGTGGCGGGTTTGGGCAATGTGTGGATGTGGCGCCGGTGCGAGCTGTTTCCGACAGAGAGAAAGACCGCACAAACTGCGCGCCGTGTGGGCTGGGCGGCTGCGCTTGTTTCGGCAGTAATGGCGTTCCTGGGCTGACCTTGGCAGACGGGCGGATCAGGGTGCGACAGGCCCGGGGTGCCAGCGACTATTGCCGCACTACCGGCCGCAGCATCCACAACGCCGCCAGCGCCGCCACACCCAGCAGGGAGGTAACCCACAAGGCCGCAGCGCCCACGCCATCGATCAGCAGTCCAAACAGCAGCGGCGCAAAGGCCTGTGCCACGCGGGCGGGTGCCATCATCAGGCCCTGGCGTTCGCCGTAGCCCGCCGGGCCGAAAAACGCCAACGGCAGCGTGCCCTTGGCGATGGTCAGGATGCCATTGCCCGCGCCGTGCAGCACGGTGAACACCGCCGCTGCCGGGGCGCCCACCACTATCAGGATGGCCGCGCCCACCGGGTGGGCGGCGGCGGCCAGCTGGGCCGACAGCAGCGGGTGCAGGCGACTCAGCAGGCCAAACTCCAGCAGGCGTGCCACCACCTGGGCGGGGCCCACCAGCGCTGCGATGGCCACCGCCGCCTGCAGTGATGTGCCGCTGGCCTGCAGCACGCGCGGCAGGTGGGCGGCCATGGCCGTGCTGGTGAACCAGGTCACGGCAAAGACAAACGACAGCAACACCGCAGTGCGCAGCGCGTGGGGCGCGTCGGAGGCCGCAGGCGTCGGCAATGCCTGCGTGGCTTTCTCCGAAGCCGGTGCCGGTGCCGGTGCCGGTGCCGGTGCATTCTGCCCGGTTGCCGCGTTCTCGATGCCGGGCAATCCGCCATTGAGTGGCAAGCCCACCAGCAGGTGCAAGGCCGCCCAGCCAAAACATGCGCCACGCCAGCCCCATTGCAATTCCATCCAGGCCGACAGCGGCCAGCCCACGGTGCTCGCAAAACCCGCAATCAGGGTGATGCCGGTGATGGCCCCGCGTGCGCCCTGGCCGTACAGACGCACCAGCGTGGCAAAGGCCGCTTCGTACAGGCCCGAGCCCATGGCCACGCCCATCAGCGCCCAGGCCGCGAACAACCCCACGGGGCCCTGAGCCATGCCCATGCCCGCCAGGCTGGCGGCAAACCACAGATTGGTGCCGACCAGCACCGGGCGGCCGCCGTGCCGGTCAATCGCCCGGCCCGCCAGCGGCCCCAGCAAGGCCGACACGATGAGCGCCAGCGAGAACGCGGCAAACACCATGGACGTTGCCACGCCCAGGTCGCGCGCCATGGGTACCGCCAGCATGGCGGGCAGGTAGTAGGTCGAGGCCCAGGCCAGCGTTTGCGCGCAGCCCAGGCGTGCCACGGTCCAGCGTTGGGACGATGGCCTCATGGCAGGTTGTGCGGCACGGTGTGCAGACGGGGGGCGCGAGGGTGTGCTGCGGGCGGTGCGTCAGGCGCGTCGGCCTTTGGCATCGATGACCACTTCACCGTCCTCCTTGGTGAAGGCTCCCTTCTGCGGTGCGGGCAGGATGTCCAGCACCTGCTCGGACGGGCGACACAGCCGCGTGCCCAGCGGCGTGACGACGATGGGACGGTTGATGAGGACGGGGTGGGCCAGCATGGCGTCAATGAGCTGCGTGTCGGTCACGCCAGGGGCGCCCAGGTGCAGTTCTGTGAACAGCGCTTCCTTGGTCCGCACTGCGTTGATCACTGGCTGGCCGGTGGCCGCAATCAGTGCTAGCAGCGTGGCGCGGTCGGGTGGGGTCTTCAGATATTCGATGACCTCGGGCTCGGCGCCGCTGTTGCGGATCATGGCCAGGGTGTTGCGGGACGTACCGCATTGGGGGTTGTGATAGATGGTGATGCGGGGCATGGCTGGGTCGGTGGTGGGGGGAGTGCAGCTTCAGGCGCTGGCAGGTCGGGGCGTGAATGGATCCGCCGCGCGGGGCGCGGGCCTGTGCAGCGACGGCAAGATGGTAGCCATGATCAGGCGGCTTGCAGGGGCGACTGTTAGCGCGCCATCTCCAGGTGGTCCAGCAGCACGAAATCCGTGCCCGGTGCCGGCTGGGCGAACAACGCCAGGCTGTTGAAACGCAGCGGGGGCAGGTCGGAGAAGAACTCCTGTGCGGCGTCGAACACCAGGGCCTGTGTCTGGGCGTCCACCTGTTGCAGGGGGCCGGTGATGGGCAGGTAAAACCGGTACTCGTCCAGCTTGAGCGGGTGGCTTGGGTGCTGCAGCAATTGGGCCTGCCGGTGCGTCAGGTGTGCGGACTGCTGATGGGCCAAACCGGCGTCGGACGGCGGCGCTGCCAGCAGTTGCAGCTGGGTCATGCACCGTGCGGCAGCCTTGTGGATGAGCGCATTGGCAGCGGGGGAGGCGAGCGGTACGAGCGCCAGAAAGTCGTCGATGCGCTCCACATGCAGGGGTGGCAAAACCACCGGTTCCAGGCTGTGTGCCACCGTTTGAACTTCGTGGTGCAGCGTGACCCAGTCGGTGCCGACAGCCAGCGCAAACGGAGCCATGAGTGCGGCATGCCAGCCATGGATGCGTGGCGCAGCGGTCAGCTGCAGCAGGTCTTGCGGGCTCACGCCCTCAATCTCTGGTTGCTGCAGGGGCTGCAGCAGTGCGGCGCAGCGGCCCAGCCAGTGGCTTCCGGCCAGCCAGCCCAGGCTGCCAGGGTTGGGTGCGTAAGACACCGCGTAGCGGTGGGCGGCGGAGGGCGTGCTGTGGTGCATGGCGGGATTGTGGTGCGGGGTGCAAACGGGGCGCGGGCAGTGGTCGCATTGCTCAGCCGCCTTTGTCTCCATTCACCCAGCCCAGGTCCAGCGGGCGGTCTTCAAACTCGGTGTTGAGCACCACGGTGCTGGTGGTGCGTGCCACGCCCGCAATGGCCTTGATCTCGTACAGCACATCCTCCAGCGCGCGCGCATGGGTGGTGCGCACTTTGGCCAAAAAGTCGTATTCGCCCGCCACACTGTGCAGCTCTTGCACCTGCGGCATGGCACGCAGACGCGGTGCCACGTCACGGCAGTGGATGCCGCCGTCGTTGCGGATGGCCACGAAAGCCGTGAAGTTCAGCCCCACCCGCTCCGGGGCCACGCTGATCGAGAAGCGACGGATTACCCCTTTGTCGAGCAGCTTCTTCACGCGCTCATGCACGGCAGCGGTGGACAACCCCACTTCAGTCCCCACGTCGGCATAGGAACGCCGGCCATCCGCGCCAAGCGCCGAAATTATTCTGGCGTCCATGTCATCTGTCTGAATATTTGCTTGCATGAAGGCTAAATTTTGGTAAAAATTCCGAAAACCTTGTGGTTTCCATAAATTATTCGGTAAGGGGAAGAATATGCCGGCAATTTTCAATGCGCAAGCCCGTGTGCAGCGCACCTGGGCCGTTGCGGTGGCCTTGCTGCTGGTCTATGTGGTGTGGGGCACCACGTATTTCGCCATTGGCATCGCACTGCAGACCATGCCGCCCCTGCTGATGAACGCGATCCGCTTCCTGTGCGCCGGTGGCGTGATGCTGCTGATCGCGCTCATGCAGGGACATGCGCTGCCAACGGCGCAGCAGTGGCGCAACTCGGCCCTGGTTGGCGGGCTGATGGTGTTTCTGGCCATGAACCTGATCGGCTTTGCGCAAAAGCTGGGCATCGGTTCGGGCCTGATGGCCACCGTGGTCACCACCATGCCCATGTGGCTGGCGCTGTGGTCGCGCTGGGGCGCCGAGCGGGTGCCATCCACGAGCTGGATCGGGCTGGCGCTGGGCGTGGCCGGTGCCCTGCTGCTGGCGCTGGAGGGAGATTTCTCGGCCACCTGGCTCGGTGCGCTGCTGGCCTTTGGTGCGCCGCTGTGCTGGAGCGTCGGCTCCTACGCCTCGCGCAAACTGTCGCTGCCTGCACCCGCCATGGCCTCGGCCGCGCAGTGGTTTTCTGGCGGTGCCATGGGGTTGGTGGTGGCGCTGTGGTTTGAGCCGTTGTCTGCCCTGGGCCAGGTCAGCGCCAGCTCGTGGGCCGCGTGGATCTATCTGCTGGTGTTTGGCACCTTGGTAGCGCTCAATGCCTACCTGTGGCTGTTGCAAAACACCTCGGCTGCTTTGGCTGGCAGCTATTCGTTTGTGAATCCGGCCGTGGCTCTGTTGGTTGGTGTGGGCATGGGGGGCGAGCGATTGACGGGCTGGGTGTTCGCTGCGCTACCGCTGGTGGTAGCTGCGCTGGCATTCATTCTGTATGGCTCGGCGATGCGGGTCTGGTGGGTGAAATGGCGGCGTGTGGCCCCACACCCGGCCTGTGAGGTGCAGCGGCCCCCTGCCTGACGTTTGCCGGGTGGGCGCGGTGCGCGCTGCCCGGCAAAGTTGACGTGCTGGTGGCGAGCGGTCGGTACTTTCGATGCGCTGCAGGGTTGCCGGGATTCACCGGGGCGTTGCGGATGCAGGCGCGAATTTTTGGGTACGCAGGAACGCAGAAACCAAAGGTAAGTAGATCGAACCTTTGCTGCGCCAAAAACGGGTTTCAGACCGGTGCCCCTCCAACGGGAGGGCGGCGAGAGGCCTGCTGCTGGCCACAGGCGGGGCTGAGCCGCTGTGTGGCGCATTCCCTTGATGCGCCGATGGCGTGTTGACGCGCCGGATGGCAACTTCAAGAATGCGCATTCATGAAGCACTTGCTGCACATACTCGAAGGGCGTCTTCAGACGCTGCCGGTCCGCATGGCGGTTCAGTTGCCTGCGGGGCAGCAGCTGGGTGCGCGTGACGCGGCCGTAACTTTGCGGTTTCGGGACCGCATGGCGCTGGTGGCCCTGGCCTCGGGGGAAATTGGCAAGGTCGGTGCGGCGATTGTCGAGGGCAAGGTGGCGTTGGAAGGCAGCATGCGCGCACTGATGGCCGCTGCCGCCGGGCTGCTGGCGCGCAACCCGGTGCAGGACTCGCGCCATCACTGGTGGCGCCAGGTGCTGGCGCGTGCGCGATCGATGGCGGTGCACTCCGTGCCGCAGGATGCGCGCCAGGTGCAGTTTCACTACGACCTGTCGGATGATTTTTATGCGCTTTGGCTGGACCCGCTCAGGGTGTATTCGTGTGCCTATTTTCGCGACCCCACCATGACGCTGGCGCGCGCGCAGGAGGCCAAGCTGGATCTGATCTGCCGCAAGCTGCGTCTTCAGCCGGGTGAGCGTTTTCTGGACATAGGCGCCGGCTGGGGTGCCCTGCTGCTGTGGGCTGCGGAGCACTATGGTGTGGATGCGACGGGCATCACGGTATCGCGCAACCAGCATGCGCATGTGCAGCAACTCATAGCGGCACGCGGGCTCGCGGGGCGGGTGCGCGTGCAGCTGTGCGACTACCGGGAACTCCAGGCCGAAAAGCCTTTCGACAAGGTGGCATCCGTGGGCATGTTCGAGCATGTGGGGCGGGCGAAGATGAGCGCCTACTTCGCCACCGTGCGAAACCTCTTGCACCCCGGCGGGCTGCTGCTCAACCACGGCATCACCGCCGGTGGTGTGGACAACGCGCAACTGGGCGCCGGCATGGGCGATTTCATCGAGCAATACATCTTTCCGGGCGGCGAGTTACTGCACGCCAGTGCCGTGTTGCACGACATGGCGCAGGCCGGGCTGGAGATGGTGGACACCGAAAATCTGCGCCCCCATTACGCCCGCACGCTGTGGGCCTGGTCGGACGCGCTGGAAGCCGCGCTGGAATCTGCACGCCAGGTGCTGCTGGCGCAGACGGGACCGGAGCGGGCAGACAAGGCATTGCGCGCCTACCGGCTGTATCTGGCTGGCAGCGCCCTGGGGTTTGAGCGCGGCTGGATGGCACTGCACCAGATGCTGGCAGTGCACCCCGATGGCAACATGGGCTCTGGCACGTTGACGGGGGCACAATCTGCTTATCCGTTTACGCGCGACTACATCTACACCGAGGCACCCACGTCATGCTCTACAAATTCAAATCCCGCTCCGCTCCCGATCTGATCATGCTCGAACCCCACGGGCGCCAGATCCTTCAGATTATCGGCAAGACGCCCGGTCCCACCGGCATCATCACGGCCGCACAGATTCCGGCGGCCATGGCTGCGCTGCAAGCCGCTGTTGCGGCCGACGAGGCGCTAACCGATGCGCAGGAGCCGACGGACGATGAGGCCGTCGAGCGCCCGGACACCGTGCGCCTGCACCAGCGCGCGGCGCCGTTTCTTGAAATGCTGCGCCGTTCTGTGGCGCAAGAGCACGACGTGGTGTGGGGCGCCTGAAGCGACCCCTGGTTTTGCGCAGTCCTCAATCGACCTTTGCGCCCGAGGCTTTCACCACGCCCGCCCATTTGCGGTGCTCATTGTCAATATGCCGGGTGAACTCGGCGGGGGTATTGCCTCCGGGGATGGCCCCCTGCGCCAGCAGCCGCTCTTTCATGGCCGGTGATGCCAGGGCCTTGGCCACTTCCTGCTGAATGCGGTTGACGATGTCGGGTGGCGTTCCTGCAGGCGCCAGCAGGCCAAACCATGAACTCGCCTCATAGCCCTTGAGCGCGGGGCCCCCGGCCTGCTCCACCGTGGGCACGTCGGGCAGCGCGGCAGAGCGCTCGCCACTGGTCACCGCCAGCGCGGTCAGCTTGCCTGCCTTGATCTGCGCCATGGACGATGGCAGGTTGTCAAACATCACATCGGCATTGCCCGCCACCATGTCCATCAGCGCCGGCCCTGAACCTCGGTACGGCAGGTGCAGCATGTAGGTACCTGTCATGCTCTTGAACAGTTCTCCCGCCAGATGGATGGACGTGCCGTTGCCGCTGGACGCCATGTTCATCTTTCCCGGACTGGCTTTGGCCACACGGATGAAGTCCTGCACGTTTTTCACGCCCAGCGCCTTGGCCTTGTCGGCATTCATCACCATTACATTGGGCACGGCAGCCACCAGCGTCACCGGGGCAAAGTCCTTGATGGGGTCGTAGGGCAGCTTGGCGTAAAGGGCCCGGTTGATTCCGTGCGTTCCCACGGTCCCCATCAGCAGGGTGTAGCCATCGCCGGGCGCCCGGGCCACGATCTCTGCGCCCACATTGCCTCCGGCGCCCGCCCGGTTGTCCACGATGAACTGCTGGCCAAACGCACGGCTAAGGTCCGGCACCAGCGCACGCGCCAGGATGTCGGTAGTGCCACCGGGCGCAAAGGGCACGACGATGCGCACCGGCTTGGTGGGCCAAACGCCCTGGGCATGCGCGGATGGCAGCACCGCGAATGTGCAGGCCAACGTGACAGCCGCCACGGTAGCAACGCTGCGGCGACGGGAGGTGTTGATGCGTGGGGTCATGGTGTTCCTTTCTGTGAAGACCCCTCTGGTTCTACGCGTCCTGTGCCGGGCGGTGCAGGTGGATAACCCCAAGCACACTACTGTGCTCACGCAGCCCCAGGCGGTGGTGTTGCGGGCATTCCCCATGAAAAAAGCCGCCTGGCCCCAGAGGGCAGGCGGCTGACAGCGGCGCGGTGGAAAACCGCTGGGGCTCAGTCGGCGTAGGTGCCAGCGGCCTTGATGACGGCGCCCCACTTGTCGATTTCAGCCTGAACAAACTTCTTGTGCTCTGCGGGCTCGATGCGCTTGTCCGTTACCACCACGGCACCCAGACCCTCCTGCTTCTTGATGAATTCGGGGTCTTTCAAGGCAAGCTTGAGGGCATCGTTGATCTTGGTCACGATGGCCGCTGGCGTGCCCTTGGGTGCATACAGGCCGTGCCAGATGGTCACTTCAAAGTTCTTCAGCCCCGATTCGGCCAGCGTGGGCAGGTCCTTGAGTGCGGGGGTGGTGAGTCGCTTGGAGGTGGTCACGGCAAAGGCCTTGACCTTCTTGCCTTCAATCTGCGAAGTGGTGTTGGTGGTCTGATCGCACAGCAGGTCGATCTGGCCGCCAATCAGGTCGGTGATGGCTGGCGCCGTGCCCTTGTAAGGCACCGTGGTCATTTCGACCTGCATGGCGTTCTGGAACATCAGGCCGCACAGGTGGGACGCAGCGCCCAAGCCTGCATTGCCCAGATTGATCTTGCCCTTGTTCTGGGCGATCCAGCCGGTGAGCTCCTTCATGTTGTTCGCAGGGATGTTGGGCCGTGCGATCAGGGTCATGGGTACATCGTTGACCATGCCCAGGTATTCGAAATCGTTGGGCACGCTGAACGACAGCTTGCGATACAGCGCAGGCATGGTGGACATGCCGATGTGGTTGAGCAGCAGGGTGTAGCCATCGGGGGTGGCGCGGGCCACGCGGGCTGCACCGATCGAGCTGCCTGCACCTGCCGTGTTGTCCACGACCACGGTAACGCCCAGCGGCTTGCGCAAGGCTTCGGCCAGGTCACGCGCTACGCGGTCCGTAGGGCCGCCTGCAGTGAAGGGCACCACCAGAGTGACGGTCTTGTCCTTGGCGGGGTAATCCTGGGCGTGGGCACCCAGCGTGGCGGCCGCAGCGATGGCAATCAGTGCGAGTTTCGGCATTTTTTTCATGAAAGGCTCCTGTACTTGGACGCGCCATGATAGCGAGCCCTCCCAAGGGGTGTATTGAGGAAATCACTTAGCGCTTGTCAGGGATGAATTTTATTAATATCACCACCTAGCGCTTATGTGGTAAGCGCATTATGCTATCAATAAAATAGCAAAATTAGGGTAAACGCTAGGCAAACTTTGCACTCCCTGCGCGCGATCCACCACCGGGTTTTTGCGCTGGAGCAAACCGCGCCAGCCCCGGTGTGGCATTTCAGCGATAGCTGCGTGCGTCTTCAATGACGCGGCCGTCGTTGGGCAGGGAGCCTGGGGCCACCATTTGCACTTCGCTGCGCAGCTTGGTCACTTCGCGGGTGACCTCGGCCAGCTGTTGCGCCAGGCCCTCGGCGGTTTCGTGCGTCTCGACCTGCAGCACCATCTCGTCGTTGGCCATTTCGCCGCTGACCACCAGCCTGGCCCGCAGCACCTGTGGAAACCGGCGGGCAATGTCGGCGACCTGGCCCGGGTGCACGAACATGCCCCGCACCTTGGTGGTCTGGTCGGCACGCCCCATCCAGCCCTTGATGCGCGTGTTGGTGCGGCCGGTGGGGCACATGCCGGGCATTACGGCAGACAGGTCGCCGGTGCCAAAACGGATCAGCGGGTAGTCGGGGTTCAGGGTGGTCACCACGACTTCCCCCACCTCGCCCTCCGGCACCGGATCTCCCGTACCGGGGCGCACGATCTCGACGATCACCCCTTCGTCCAGCACCAGGCCTTCGCGTGCCGTGGTCTCATAGGCAATCAGCCCCAGATCGGCCGTGGCGTAGCACTGGTAGCCGGCGATGCCGCGTTCGGCGAACCAGTCGCGCAGGCTGGGTGGAAACGCCTCGCCAGAGACCAGGGCCTTTTTCACGCTCGGCAGGGGCACGCCCAGTTCAGCAGCTTTCTCGATAAGGATTTTGAGGAAGCTGGGCGTGCCGATGTAGCCCGCAGGCTGCAGTTCGGCCATGGCCAGCACCTGCTGCTCGGTCTGGCCCGTGCCGCCGGGGAAGACCGTGCAGCCCAGCGCATGCGCGCCGGTTTCCATCATGGAGCCTGCGGGCACGAAGTGGTAGCTGAAGCTGTTGTGTATCAACTCGCCGGGCCGAAAGCCTGCGGCGTGGATGGCCCGCGCCATGCGCCAGTAATCGGGCCGCGTGCCCTCGGGCTCGTAGATGGTTCCAGGGCTGGCAAACACGCGCGTCATGCCCGGCCCAAAGCCCAGCGCGCTGAAGCCGCCAAACACGTTGGTGGCGCGGCCAGCCTGCTGGCGCTCCAGCAGCTCGTGCTTGCGTGTGACCGGCAGCGCAGCCAGCGCCTCGCGGCTGGTGACGGACCCGGCATCCACCCCCGCCAGAATGCTGGCAAATGCGGGTGATGCCTTCTGGGCATGGGCGATTTGCTGCGGCAGCGCCGCCATCAGCGCCGCTTCACGCTCTGCTGGGCTGCGCGTTTCCAAGGCGTCATAGAACGTGCTCATGCCTGGGTTCCTTTGGGTAGGTTTGAGTCAAAAATGCCTCTGGCGCTTATCTATAAAGCGCAAGCAGCTATCAAATTAAGAGCGAAAACGTTTTGAACTGAGATCAACAAAGGGCGCTGCCTTGAATCCCGGCGCGGCGATCGCCAGCGCACCCGTGGAACTGGCTTTGCCAGGCCACCGGGTGCGTCCCCCTGAGGGGGAAGGCGCGCAGTGCCACAGAGGGCTCCTTAAGCCAACCAGCGCTTGCGGCGCTTGTAGCTCTTGACGTCCTTGAAGCTCTTGCGCTCACCACCGCCCACGCCCAGGTAGAACTCCTTCACGTCTTCGTTGCTGGCGAGGTCGGAGGATGGACCGTCCATCACAATGCGGCCCGATTCCATGATGTAGCCGTAGTCGGAGTACTTCAGTGCCATGTTGGTGTTCTGCTCGGCCAGAAGAAAGGTCACTTTCTCCTTGGTGTTCAGGTCCTTGACGATGTTGAACACCTCTTCCACGATCTGGGGCGCCAGGCCCATGGACGGCTCGTCGAGCAGCACCATGCTGGGGTTGGTCATCAGGGCGCGGCCAATGGCACACATCTGCTGCTCGCCCCCTGAGGTGTAGGCCGCCTGCGAGGTGCGGCGCGTCTTGAGGCGCGGAAAATAGTTGTAGACCTTTTCCAGGTTGGCAGCGATCTCGGCCTTGCTCGACCGCGTGTAGGAGCCGGTGAGCAGGTTTTCCTCGATGGTGAGGTGGGCAAAGCAATGACGCCCTTCCATCACCTGCACCACGCCGCGCTTGACCAGATCGGCGGGGGAGAGGTTCTCGATGCGCTCGCCGCGCAGATCGATATTGCCCTTGGTGACCTCGCCCCGTTCACCCTTGAGCAGGTTGGAGACGGCGCGCAACGTGGTGGTCTTGCCGGCGCCATTGCCGCCCAGGATGGCGACGATGCTGCCCTCGGGCACCTGCAGCGAGACACCCTTGAGCACGAGGATCACGTGATTGTAGATGACCTCGATGCCGTTGACGTTCAGAACGATGTTTTTGGAGTCCATTGTGTTGCCTTCGCTTTGCCAATCGAAAGGGTTGCGGTGCACCCTTTTCGATTGGCGGCTGTAAACACAGCCGGTAATAACTGGCGCGGCCCAGGCCAGGAACGCCGCGCAAGGGCCGCCCCGCAGCGCTGGCGTTGTCCCCCTTCCGCAGCGCGTAGCGCTGCAAGAGAAGGGGGAAGGCGCGCAGCGCCTCAGGGGGATGTCCTTAGCTCTGGCAGTCCGCCGCATCGCGGCGCGTCATCTTCTTGTCGGCCAGATACTTCTCAGAGCCAGCCTTGACCATGGGCTTGAGGATCTGCTCGTCCGCCTGGTACCAGTCGGCACCAACGTCCCACTTCTTTCCGTCCCAGGTTTGCACCCGGGCCCAGGTCGAACCCATGTGGTCGGCGCAGCTGGTGGAGATGGGGCGCATGACGTTGTTGAAGCCCAGGGCGTCCAGCTTCTTCTGGTCGAGGGCCAGGTTTTCCATGCCCCAGCGCACTTGTTCGCCGGTCATGACCTTGCCCTTGCCGAAGCGTTCCTGCGCGCGGCGCACGGCTTCGATGCTCAGCATCTGGATGATCACGCCACGGGTGTACAGCACCGAGCCCACTTCGTCCTTGGGACCCGTGCCCTGACCCTTGTCGTGCACGTTCTTGAGGATGTCCTGGATCACCTTGGGCTGCTGTCCCGAGCCATTGAGCGCCAGTGCGTGGTAACCCTTGGCACCTTCGCCCACGTCGCGCACATCGGGTTCGGCACCGGCCCACCACACGCCATACATCTTCTCGCGTGGGTAACCCGTCGCCTGGGCTTCCTTCAGGGCGGTGGAGTTCATCACACCCCAGCCCCACAGCAGCACGTAGTCGGGGCGGCTCTGGCGCACCTGCAGCCAGGTGGCCTTCTGTTCGACGCCAGGGGCAGTCACAGGCAGCATCTGCAGCTCGAAGCCGTGCATCTTGGCGCGTTCCTGCATCAGCGGGATGGGCTCTTTGCCGAACGGACTGTCGTGGTACACGAGGGTGACTTTCTTGCCCTTGAGCTTGTCCATGCCGCCCAGGCCCTTGCCAATGTGCTGCAGCAAAATGTCGGCGCCCGTCCAATAGCTGCCCATCAGCGGGAAGTTCCACTTGAATGCCATGCCGTCCTGCGAAACCGACAGGCCATAGCCCAGCGTCATCAGCGGGATCTTGTCGGCAGGGGCTTTTTCGGTCAGGGCGAAGGTGATACCGGTCGATTGCGGATCGAACATGGCGACGCCCGGGCGGCTCTTGAGGCGCTCGTAGCATTCCACACCACGGTCGGTCGCATAGCCGGTTTCGCACTCTTCAAAGGCGATCTTCACTCCGTTGATGCCGCCATCGCGGGCGTTGATCATCTTGATGTAGTCCTGCTTGCCGTTGGCCCAGGGCGTGCCGTTGGGCGCGTAGGGGCCGGTGCGGTAGGACAGGAGCGGGAAGAACTGCTCCTTGGCCTGTGCGAAAGCGCTGGTGCTCAGCGACGATGCACAGGCGGCCACGGCGGCTGCGGCAATCACAAGTTTCGAAAGCTTCATGGATGTCTCCTTTGAATGAAAGTATTGAAGCGCGGGGGAAATGCGAAATGGGTAGTGGACGCGCCCATCAGGGCTGCCGGTATCCGGAATTGCGTGTAAGTGGTTTCCTGCAGTGGCGGGTATCAGTGTGGGAACGGCCACAGGCGCATCTTCTGCTTGCCGATGGACCACAGCTTTGCCAGTCCATGGGGTTCGACAATCAGGAACCAGACGATCAGGGCGCCAAAAATCATCAATTCGGCGTGCGACACCGCCGCCGTGGAAATGTCAAATCCAAACGTTGAGGCCAGTGCCGGGAGAAACTGGTTCAGGAAAATGGGCAGTACCACGATGAAGGCAGCGCCAAAGAACGCG
The DNA here is from genome assembly GCF_000526295.1 of Acidovorax sp. JHL-3. Taxonomy (NCBI): domain Bacteria; kingdom Pseudomonadati; phylum Pseudomonadota; class Betaproteobacteria; order Burkholderiales; family Comamonadaceae; genus Acidovorax; species Acidovorax sp. JHL-3. The sequence continues at coordinate 355,684 of NZ_JAFU01000001.1, read as the reverse complement.
CCCATGATGGAACCCATGCCGCCGATGATCACCATGAACAGCAGGCGGAACGAGATTTCGACAGAAAACGCTGCCGGCTCCCACGAGCTCAGGTGCACGAAGGCCCACAGTGCACCGGCCATGCCGACAATGAAGGAGCTGACCGCGAACGCGCTGAGCTTGGCATACATGGGGCGGATGCCGATCACCGCAGCAGCCACGTCCATGTCGCGAATGGCCATCCATTCACGGCCGATGGCGCCGCGCACCAGGTTCTTTGCCAGCATGGCAACCACCACCAGCAGCGCCAGGCAGAAGATGTACTTGCTCATGGCGCTGTCGATGGGTATGCCAAAGACCTGCAGGTTGTTCACCGACACCGAGCCCGAATCGGAATTGTTGGTGAACCACTTGATGCGCAGGAACATCCAGTCGCTGAAGAACTGCGCGGCCAGCGTGGCCACCGCGAGGTAGAGGCCCTTGACGCGCAGGCTGGGCAGGCCGAACAGGATGCCGAAGAACGTGGCGCACAGTCCGCCGAGGATCAGCGCGGGGATGAGTGGCATGCCCGGAAAGCGCACGAAGAAGTTGAAGGCGCCGTAAGCACCCACGGCCATGAAGGCACCCGAGCCCAGCGAAATCTGCCCGCAGTAGCCCACAAGGATGTTCACGCCCAGGGCCGCCATCGACATGATGACCAGCGGAATCAGGATGGCGCGGTAAAAATAATCGGTGGCCAGCATGGGCACCACCAGGAAGGCCACCGCTAGCAGCAGGGCAATGGCGATGCGGTCCTGGGCGATCGGAAAGACCTGCTGGTCTGCCCGGTAGCTGGTCTTGAACTGGCCGTTTTCGCGGTAGAACATTATTTACTCCTAAACTTTCAACCAAGGGCGATGATCTTTTGGCTGCGGGCACTGCGTGCCCTTCGCCGAAAAATCATTCTTCGCTGCGCGAAGCGCCCTTCGGGCGAATCGTGTGTTTCACACACGATCGATAATTTTTTCGCCAAACAGACCCTGGGGCCGGAACAACAGGAACACCAGGGCCAGCACATAGGCAAACCAGATTTCGATGCCACCGCCCACGAACGGGCCCAGGTACACCTCGGAGAGCTTCTCGCCTACACCGATGATCAGGCCGCCGATGATGGCGCCGGGCACCGAGGTCAGGCCGCCCAAAATCACCACCGGCAGGGCGCGCAGCGCCACGGTGGTCAGCGAGAACTGCACACCCAGCTTGGAGCCCCAGATCATCCCGGCCACCAGGGCCACGACACCCGCCACACACCAGACGATGACCCAGATGCGGTTGAGCGGAATGCCGATGGATTGCGCCGCCTGGTGGTCGTCGGCCACGGCGCGCAGGGCGCGGCCGGTCTTGGTCTTCTGGAAGAAGATGCTCAATATCACCACCAGCGCGGCCGCAATGCCGGCGGCGATCACGTCTTCCTTGTTCACCAGCACACCGCCCTCGAACATCGATTCGAGCAGGAACACGGGCTCCTTGGGCATACCGACGTCGATCTTGTAGATGTCGCTGCCAAAAAACGTCTGGCCCAGGCCTTCAAGAAAGTAGGTGATGCCCAGCGTCGCCATGAGCAGCGTGGCGCCTTCCTGGTTGACCAGGTGGCGCAGCACCAGGCGCTCAATGAGCCAGGCCACTGCAAACATGCAGATGCCCGCGATCACGAAGGCCAGCAGGTTGGCAACGATCATGTTGTCGATGCCGGTCCATTGGGGAATCCACTCGGCAAACCGGGCCATGGCCAGCGCTGCGAACAGCACCATGGCGCCCTGGGCGAAGTTGAAAACGCCCGAGGCCTTGTAGATCAGCACGAAGCCGAGGGCCACCAGGGAATAGAGCATGCCGGCCATGAGGCCGCCAATCAGTGTTTCAAGAAAGAATGCCATTTGTTTGTTCCGTTCAAAGTCGGTCGGCGCCGGGCCGCCCCAAGGCGACCGAGGCCCTCTCGGGGGGCAGCGCAGTACACGAAGTGACAAGCGTGGGGGTCATAGGCTTTCAGTGGCTGGTGCCAAGATAGGCGCGGATCACGTCTTCGTTGTCGCGGACTTCCTGTGGCGCGCCGTCGCCAATCTTCTTGCCGTAGTCCAGCACCACCACGCGGTCGGAGATGTCCATCACCACGCCCATGTCGTGCTCGATCAGCACGATGGTGGTGCCAAACTCGTCGTTCACGTCCAGGATGAAGCGGCACATGTCCTGCTTTTCTTCCACGTTCATGCCGGCCATGGGCTCATCAAGCAGCAGCACCTGCGGCTCCATGGCCAGGGCCCGGCCCAGGTCCACGCGCTTTTGCAGGCCGTAGGGCAACTGGCCCACGGGGGTCTTGCGGAAGGCCTGGATTTCGAGGAAGTCGATGATGTGCTCGACCTTCTCGCGGTGCGCGATTTCCTCGCGCTCTGCCGGGCCCCAGCGCAGCGCCTGCAGGAACAGGTTGCTCTTGATCTTGAGGTTGCGCCCCGACATGATGTTGTCGATCACGCTCATGCCCTTGAACAGCGCCAGGTTCTGAAAGGTGCGAGCCACACCCATCTCGGCCACCTGGCGGCTGTTCATGTGGTCGAACGTTTTGCCACGGAAGGTGATGGAGCCCTCCGAGGGCGTGTAGACGCCGTTGATGCAGTTGAGCATGGAGCTCTTGCCGGCCCCGTTGGGGCCGATGATGGAGCGGATTTCATGCTCCTTCACGTTGAACGAGATGTCGGTCAGGGCCTTCACGCCGCCAAAGCGCAGGCTGATGTTCTTGACGTCCAGGATGACGTCGCCAATCTTTTTCTGGGTCATGGGGTGCTTTCCGGTGTCTCAGGCACTGACCTTGGCAGGCGCATGGATCTTGGCGTCGATGATCTGCAGCGTGGCGCTGACGCTGCCGGTGCGGCCATCCTCGAACTTGACCTGGGTTTCGATGAATTGTTCGGTGCGCCCGCCGTAGAGCGCATCCACCAGCACGCCGTACTTCTGAGCGATGAAGCCGCGGCGCACCTTGCGGGTGCGGGTCAGTTCGTCGTCGTCGGGGTCGAGTTCCTTGTGCAGAACCAGGAAGCGCGCCACCTGCGTGTCGGACATGCCGGGCTCGCCCGCCAGGCCTTCATTGACCTGGCCGATGCACTCGGCAATGAGCTGCAGCACCTGGGGCTTGGAGGCCAGGTCCACGTAGCCGCCGTAAGGCAGGCCCTGGCGCTCGGCCCAGTTGCCCACGGCCTCGTAGTCGATGTTGATGAAGGCACAGACCTGGTCTTTGCCATGGCCAAAGCACACGGCTTCCTTGATCTGCGGGAAGAACTTGAGCTTGTTCTCGATGTAGTTGGGCGCGAACATGGCGCCGCCAATGAGCTTGCCCACGTCTTTGGCGCGGTCGATGATGCGCAGGTGGCCGTCCTGGTCGAGCACGCCGGCATCGCCCGTGTGGAAGTAGCCATTGGCGTCGATGACCTCGGCCGTGGCGTCGGGGCGCTTGTAGTACTCCTTGAGCACCGACACGCCCTTGACCAGCACCTCGCCGTTGTCGGCGATTTTCAGCTCGATGCCGGGCGCGGCCTGGCCCACGGTGTTGAGCTTGACCTGGCCGTTCTTCTGGATGCACACATAGGCGCAGGTTTCGGTCTGGCCATACAGCTGCTTGAGGTTGATGCCGATGGAGCGGAAGAAGCGGAACAAATCGGGGCCGATGGCGGCGCCGGCCGTGTAGGCCACGCGAATGCGCGACAGGCCCATGACGTTGCGCAGCGGCCCGTAGATGGTGACGTCGCCCAAGGCGTACATCAGCCGGTCCATGAAACCCACGGGCTTGCCGTCCAGAACGTCAGAGCCCACGCGCCGGGCCAGATCCATCGCCTTGGCATACATCCAGCGCTTGAAGGGGGCTGCGTCTTCCATGCGGATGGAGACGGAGGTCAGCATGCCTTCAAACACGCGCGGCGGCGCGAAGTAATAGGTGGGGCCAATTTCGCGCAGGTCGATCGATATGGTGGCGGCCGACTCGGGGCAATTGATGGTGAAGCCCGCCACCAGCCACTGGGCCAGCGAGAACAGGTGGTCACCCACCCAGGCCGGCGGCAGGTAGGAGATCACGTTGTCTTTGGGGTTCAGGCCGTCCACCTCGACGCCGCCCTGTGCAGAGCCGATGAAGCTGGCGTGCGTCTGGCACACGCCTTTGGGCTTGCCGGTGGTGCCCGAGGTGTACAGGATCACCGACACATCGTCGGGCTGGTTGCGGGCGACCTGGGCATCCCAGGCGCCAGCGTGGGTGCGGTCCCATTCGGCGCCCAGTTCCTTGAGTTTTTCGGTGCTGATCAGGCCGGGCTGGTCGTAGTTGCGCAGGCCGCGAGGATCGTCGTAAATGATGTGTGCCATGCCGGGCACGGTTTCGCGCACTTCCAGCAGTTTGTCGACCTGTTCCTGGTTCTCGGCGAACAGGAACTGGACTTCGGCGTCCTCCATCACAAAGGCCATTTCAGAGGCCACGGCATCCTGGTAGAGCGGAATGGGTACGCCGCCAATGCTCTGCACGGCCACCATGCTCATATAGAGGTGGGGGCGGTTGTCGCCCACCAGGGCCAGGTTCTGGCCGCGCTGGAAGCCCAGGGCGAGCAGACCGCAGCCCAGATGGCGCACGGTCTGGGCGGCATCCTTCCAGGTCCATGTTTGCCAGATGCCGTATTCTTTTTCGCGCAGTGCCGGGGCCGTGGGGCGCTCGGCAGCATGCTTGAGCAGCAGTTGCGGGAACGTGGTCTTCATTCCGGTTCCTAATATTAATGAGGTGTCAGCCCGGTGACTGCCGGGTGCGCGGCCTTGTGGCAGCGCTTTGGACTCCATGCTAGGACTGACTTTGACGTTGTCATGTCTTTCGGACGACAATTTACGGGAAAGTCCTCTTGGGTTGAACCCTCGTTGCCACGGGCTATCGGATGAAGCGCCCATCCCGTCCCACCAGCGTCAGTTCCACAAAGCGCGATGCATTGCGGTCGGGTGTGGTGGCGTTGATCTCGAAGCCACCCAGATCCCACTTTTTGAGGTTCCAGGTGGCGTCGATAAAAGCGGCGCGCGTTGGATTGCGCCCGGCGCGCTGCAGCGCCTCGGCAAACACACGGGCGTTGATGTAGCCCTCCAGCGCCAGGTGCGAAGGCTCTGCCGTGGCGCCTGATGCTTTCCATGCCGCCTGGAAGTCACGCACCACCGGTGTGACCACGTTCGACGGCAGAGGCACCACCTGAGAAATTGCCATGCCCGTCGCATCCGCTCCCAGCGCTTTCACGGTGGCAGGGGTTCCCATGACCGACAGTGCATACAGCGTTACACCGCGCCGGAGGGCTCGAAACGCTTTCACAAACTCCAGTGTGGGCTTGCCCGCCAGGCCAATCACGACGGCTTCGGGGTTGGCCTCTGCGAGCTTGGCCGCCGCAGCGCCTGCGTCCGAGGCGTTGTTTTCAACCGTCACGGCGGCGGCTTCCGGCAGTTTGAGACGGCTCATGGATTGCCGGGCCGAGTCGAATACCTCCTTGCCGAACGAGTTGTTCTGGTAAACGATGCCAATGCGCTGGATGCCGATCGTGGACAGGTGCTGCACCAGTTTTTCGGCCTCGTCGGCATAGCTTGCCCGGATGTTGAAAACATTGCGGGCGGTCTTGGTGCGGCTCAGCTGGGCCCCTGTGAACGGCGCAAAGAAAGGGATGCCGCTCTCGATCACCTTGGGTAGCATCGCGTCGATCATGGGGGTGCCCATGCAGTTGAACAGGGCAAAGTAGCTGCTGTCGGCCAGAAACCGTTCGACGTTGGCCAGTGCCTTGGGCACTTCGTAGGCATCGTCGAGTGTGGCGAGTTCGATGGTGCGGCCTTGCACTCCGCCCTTGGCGTTGATGGCGGCAAAGGCTGCCGTGGCGCCCTGGTGCATGGCCGAGCCCAGGTCGGCCAGCGGGCCGCTGAGCGCGGTGGACTGGGCGATCTTGATCGAACCCTCCTGTGCCCGCACGCTGCCTGCCCCCAGCCAGGGCAGCGTCGCGGCCATCGCCAGTAGCTTGCGGCGGGCCAGATGGGTAACGGGGCGGCCTGTGGCCTGCGAAGTGCTCGAACGGATGGGATGTTTCACCGGCAGGTCCTTGGAAATCAGGGAGCGATGCTCCCAACGGGGCCATCATCCGGCGAGGATTGGCATTTTTTTGTCTTTATGACGACAATTCGGCTCGTGGTATTCCCCTAAAACCCGAGTCTCCATCGCCCCGAAGAATCGCGCATGACCCACGATCTGTCCCTGCACCAGCGCCGTCGCCCGCCCACCGAGGCCGAGCTGGGCGGCATTCCCTGGCTGATGCCGTTGCAGCCCGCCGAACGTGAACGCGCCGTGGCCTCCTTGCTGGTGGGCGACGCGAAAGCGGGGGACTATGTCTGCCGTCTCGGGCGGCCGGTGACTTACTGGTTTGGCGTGGTGGAGGGCCTGCTCAAGATGAGCAGCGACAACGCCCAGGGCCAGACCATGACTTTCACTGGCGTGCCTCCCGGCGGCTGGTTTGGCGAGGGCACCGCGCTCAAGCGCGAGCCCTACCGCTACAACATCCAGGCCCTGCGCAAAAGTGTGGTGGCGGGACTGCCGATCGACACCTTTCACTGGCTGCTCGACCACTCCATCGGCTTCAACCGCTTTGTGATGAACCAGCTCAATGAACGCCTGGGGCAGTTCATTGCGGCGCGCGAGATCGACCGGCTGAACAACCCCGATGTGCGGGTGGCACGCAGCCTGGCCTCGTTGTTCAACCCCGTGCTTTACCCCAATGTGGGCGAGGTGCTGCGCATCACGCAGCAGGAGCTGGCTTACCTGGTGGGGCTGTCGCGCCAGCGGGTCAACGAGGCCCTGGCTGCGCTCGAACAGCAAGGGGCCATCCGCATTGAATACGGTGGGCTGCGGGTGCTGGAGCTTTCTGCGTTGCGGTCCAGCATCTTTCAGTGCAGAGACGTTTGACAGGGCCTTGGCCTGCTGTCCAGGCGCTTTTTGCGCCATGGTACTGTTACAAATAGGGCGATTCTGTTGGGGGCCGGACGCACACGCATGACGGGGTCTGTCGCATTCTTCTTATGGGCTAAATATGGCTTTAGCCCTTTTCTGTTAAGCGCTACGCGCTATAAAAATAGTATTATTTTTGAGATTGCACGTTGCGCTGCGCCACCACGGTGGTGAGCGGCGTGGGGTATAAACCCGTTACATGTGTGGGAGTTTCTGATGCCTCTGTTTTGTCGCAAGCAGCGCTTGCTGGTGGGGTTTGCCGCCCTGTGGATGTTGGCGGGATGCGCAGGCTTGGCCCAGCCGCAGGCTGGCACGGGCCCGGAAGTGGTTTATGCCATCTCCGGCTCTCACGAGCTGCTCCGTTTGGAGGCAGCGCAGCCGAGCCGGGTGATAGAGCGCAAGCCGCTCACCGGCTTGGCCCCGGGCGATGCGCTGATCGGCATCGATTTTCGGGTGGCGCGTGGCGTGCTCTATGCACTGTCCAGGTCCGGGCAGCTTTACCGGGTGGATCGTGCCAACGGCGTGCTGAGCCCGGTGGGTGCGGTGACTGTGGCACTGCCTTTGGACGGCGCGGTGATCGGTTTCGATTTCAACCCCACGGTGGACCGCATTCGCGTGGTAACGCCCTCCGGCCACAACCTGCGCCTGCACCCGGACACCGGTGCCATGGTGGACGGCGATGCCACCCGCGACGGAGTGCAGCCCGATGGGGCGTTGCGCTACGTGGTGGGCGATGTCAACTTTGGCAGCGCGCCCGACATTGCGGGGGCCGCCTACACCTACAACACCCGCGATGAAACGATCACCACCAACTACGCCATTGATCGCGCACGGGGCGCCCTGGTCATGCAGGGCTCGCTCGAGGGCGCGGTGCCCGTCGTCTCGCCCAACACCGGCCAGCTGCGCACCGTCGGCGCGCTGGGCCTGGGGGCGTTGACCGATGTGGCCTTTGACATTTCTGACGTTGCCAACACGGCCCTGATCGCGGTGCGCACGGCTTCCGAGCCACGCACTCGCCTGCACCGCGTAGACCTGGCCACGGGCCGTGCCACCGATCTCGGCCAGGTGGGTGACGGCAGCGCGCTGATTGGCGTGGCGATCGAACCATGACCATGCTTGCGGTGTGGCTGGAGCGACGCATTGGCTTGGTGCGCGCCTGGATGCCGCCTGCGCTCGGCACGGCCTGCGGCATGGCATGTGTGCTGTGCCTGACATGGGGCCAGGCCGGGACGGCGCATGCCGCCACCGTGCAGATCGAGGTGCTGGACGCGGCCGGCAAACCCGTGGTCGATGCCGTGGTGTTTCTGGAGTCGGCACAAGCGCGTCGCCAGGTGCGCCCCCTGGCGGCGCTGGAGATGGCGCAGCAAAAAAAGCAGTTTGTGCCCGAAGTGCTGGTGGTACCGGTAGGCTCCGAGGTGCGGTTTCCCAACCACGACTCGGTTCGCCACCATGTGTATTCGTTCTCGCCGGCCAAGAAGTTCGAGCTCAAGCTCTACAGCGGCACACCGGCCAACCCCGTGCTGTTCGACCGGCCTGGCGTGGTCGTGCTGGGCTGCAATATCCATGACCAGATGGTCGGCTGGATTCTCGTGGTGGACACACCCTATTACGCACAGACCGTTGCGGCCACTGGCAAGGCGCAGATCGACAACGTGCCGGCGGGCAGCTACCGGCTGCGCACCTGGCACACGCGCCTGCCCGTCGGCGCGCCCGCACTGGACCAGGGGCTGAGCGTGCCGGTCACCGGGGCCGCCGCCGTCGCCGTGCGCATGCAGGGGTTGCAGCCTTGAAGCTGGCGGTGCTGCGGCGCAGCCTGATCGTGCGGCTGGTGGGCATGTCGCTGCTGCTGCTGCTGATCGTGCAGGCCGCCGGTTTTGCCGTGGTGCGTGCCACCATCGACCGCAACGCCCGCAGCCAGATCGCGCGCGAACTCGACACCGACGAAAACGTCTGGCGGCGGCTGCTCGACCAGAATGCCGAGAAGCTGCGCCAGGGCTCGGCTTTGCTGGCGGCCGACTACGGGTTCCGCTCGGCAGTGAACTCGGATGACGAGGAAACCATCCAGTCGGTGCTGGAGAACCATGGCAGCCGGATCGGCGCCGAGGTGACGGCGCTGCTGGACACCCGATTGAACCTGCGTTCGCTCAGCGCATCCGGCGGCGCACGCGATTTCCAGGCCGCTGTGCGGCAGGTGGCGCCGCTGCTGGCCAGCCAGCCGCAGGGCAGCCGCATGGCCGTGATCGGTGGCGTGCCCTACCAGTTTGTCATGGTGCCCATGCGGGCGCCGGTGGTGATCGGCTGGGTGCTGATGGGGTTTCCCGTCAGCCAGTCCCTGGCCGACGAAATGCGCCAGCTGCTGTCGGTGCATGTGGCCTTGCTGGTGAAGGCTGCAGATGGCGGCCTGTCCGTGCCGGTGAGCACCTTGTCCGCCGAGCCGCTGGCACTGCTGCGCCGCGATGGCATTCCCACGGGCGAACTCGATACCGATCGCGGCATTTTGCTGGCGCGCGCCAGCCCGCTGGAGACGGTGGGAGGCGAGGTTCAGGCGCTGCTGCTGCGCTCGGTGGACGAGGTGGTGGCGCCGTATCGGCAGCTGCAGGTGTTGCTGGCCATCATCACCGTGGCCGGTGTGCTGCTGTTCGCGGTGGGCAACGGCGTGATGGCGCAGCGTGTGACGACCCCCCTGCGATCGCTCCTGGCCGCCACGCGGCGGCTCTCGCGCGGCGAATACGACGTGCCGCTGGAGCACATGGATCGCGCGGACGAGATCGGCAACCTGGCGCGGTCCTTTGACAAGATGCGCGTGGATATCGGTGCGCAGCAAAGCGAGATCCGGCGGCTGGCCTATTGGGACCGGCTCACGGGCCTGCCCAACCGCGAACGTTTTCGTGCAACCGTGGTGGCGGCCATTGGCGCCAGCCCGGGCGCGCCGCAGCCGCTGGCGGTGCTGACGCTGGACCTGGATCGGTTCAAGCATGTGAACGATGTGCTCGGCTATGCCTTTGGTGACCGGCTGCTGCAGGCGGTGGCCGATCGCCTGCGCGAAGAGGTGGACGCAGCGCAGGACATGGTGGCCCGCATGGGAGGCAACGAGTTTGCCGTGTTGCTGCACGGTGCAGATGCTTCGGCAGCCCACGAGGTGGCGCGCCGCATCCACCGCTCGTTGGAAGAGCCGCTGGTGTTCGAGGACCAGAGCGTCGATCTGAGCGCGGGCATTGGCATTGCCTGCTGGCCGGGGGACGCCGACGACGCGGACACTCTGCTCAGCCGTTCCGAGATTGCCATGTATGCGGCCAAGCGCCAGCTCAGCGGTGCGCTGCGCTACGACCCCGGCTTCGATCTGGCGAGCGCGCAAACCCTGTCGTTGCTGTCCGAGCTGCGCCGTGCCGTGGAGCGCAAAGAACTGCGCCTGTACCTGCAGCCCAAGGTCGCGCTGCACGGCCAGCCGGGGCGGGCGGCCGAGGCCCTGGTGCGTTGGCAGCATCCGCAGCGTGGGTTGGTTCCTCCCGTGGATTTCATACCGTTCGCCGAGCAGACGGGGTTCGTGCGCCAGCTCACGCTGTGGGTCTTTGAAGAGGTCGCCCGCTTGCTGGCTTCGCCCCAGGCGCGGCACCTGCCGCTGCGCGTGTCGGTCAACCTGTCCACACGGGATTTGCTGGACCCCGAGCTCAGCACCCGGCTGGCGGGCATTCTGGCCCGCCACGGCGTGCAGGCCAGCGCGTTTTGCCTGGAGATCACCGAAAGCGCCATCATGGACGACCCCCAGCGCGCCGAGGCCATGCTCAACCGCCTGTCGGAGCAGGGGTTCAAGCTGTCGATTGATGATTTTGGAACCGGCTATTCGTCGCTGGCCTACCTCAAACGCCTGCCGGTGGACGAGCTCAAGATCGACAAATCCTTTGTCATGGGCATGGAGGCAGGCGAGGACGACGCCATGATCGTGCGCTCCACCATCGACCTGGCACACAACCTGGGCCTCACCGTGGTGGCCGAAGGCGTGGAAACCGCTGCCATTCTGGCGCGCCTGCGCACCCTGGCGTGCGATGAGGCGCAGGGTTACCACATCGCGCGGCCCCTGCCGGTCGACGACTTTCTGGCCTGGCAAGCCCGCCAGGGGGAAGCTTCACCGCTCTGATCGGTTTCTGGCAACGCTGGCTGATTTTCATTGGACCGTCTGGCTCCACAGGCGAAAATACCCGCCATGTCTTCTTCCCGTTCCCGTCCGCCAGCTGGCCCTGCCGCTGCTTCTGTCTCCCAGCCGAGTGATCCAGCCGCAGCTGCGCCCGCCGCCCGCCCGGTGTTGCGGCTTCCCGCCGTGGCGGCCAAGGCCAGCCCCCGGGCTTCCGCCGCGCCCGCGCGGGGCCCCGCACCGGCGCGGCCCGCAAGAGGCCCTGCGCCACCCAACTACCGCACGGCGTCCGCCGGGTTTGTGGCGCCGGTCCGCCAGGCGCCCGTGCGCTCGCCGCCTGCTGGCAAAGGCGCTGCAGGCGGTGCGGGCGGAGCAACCGGCATGGCCACATCGCGCTTGAACAAGCGCATGGCCGAGCTGGGCCTGTGCTCGCGGCGCGAGGCCGACGACTGGATTGCCCAGGGCTGGGTCAAGGTCAATGGCGAGGTGGCGGAAATGGGCGTGCAGGTGCTGCCCACCGACCGCATCGACGTGGACAAGGTCGCGCAGGGTTTTCAGGACCAGCGCGTCACCATCTTGCTGCACAAGCCCATGGGCTATGTAAGCGGCCAGGCAGAGGACGGTCACACGCCTGCCGTGGCGCTGATCAACCCGCGCACCCACTGGCGCGATGACCCCAGCCGCAACCGTTTCTCGCCGCCCCAGTTGCGCGGTCTGGCACCGGCCGGGCGGCTCGATATTGACTCGGTTGGCCTGCTGGTGCTCACGCAGGACGGACGCGTCGCGCGCCAGCTGATTGGCGAGGACTCCACCGTGGACAAGGAATACCTGGTGCGAGTGGTCTACCAGGCCCCGGGCCAGGCGCTGCCACGCCATCCGTCTGAGCGCTCCGCGCCGCTGCAGGAAATTGACGAGCGCGACCCTGTCAGCACCAATGTGCAGGCCGTGTTTCCACCCCAATTGCTGGAGCGCCTGCGCCACGGTCTGAGCCTTGACGGCGAGCCGCTCAAGCCCGCCAAGGTCGATTGGCAAAACCCCGAACAGTTGCGCTTTGTGCTCACGGAAGGCAAAAAACGCCAGATCCGCCGCATGTGCGAACTGGTGGGTCTGAAGGTGGTGGGGCTCAAGCGCATCCGCATAGGCCGCGTGACGCTGGGCAATTTGCCGGTCGGCCAGTGGCGCTACCTGTCACCCAACGAGCGGTTCTGAGCCGGCGCAGCCTGTCATTGACACCCGCCGGGTGGCCGAAAGGGCGCGAGCCCGTGGTGGAAGGCGGCGGAGTGGCTGTCTTTTGCACGCTGGCGGCAACGCGGGTGCCGGTGGAGCCACTACCATCGTGCCTTTGATCGAACAATAAGGAGGGTTTGTGAGCGACGTGAAATACCGACTGGTCACCCGCAGCGACTTTGACGGCCTGGTTTGTGCCGTGCTGCTCCATGAACTCCAGCTCATTGACGAGATCGCCTTCGCCCACCCCAAGGATATGCAGGACGGCAAGGTGGCCATCACGGCCCGCGACATCACCGCCAACCTGCCCTTTGTGCCGGGTGCGCACCTGGTGTTTGACCACCACGAGTCCGAAACCGTCAGCAACGCCGGACGGCGCGATATCAACCACATCATCGATGCGAGCGCGCCATCGGCAGCGCGCGTGATCTTCAACCATTACGGCGGCAAGGCGGCCTTCCCCCGGGTTTCCGACGACATGATGGCTGCCGTGGACCAGGCGGATTCTGCCCAATACACCCGCGAGGACATCCTCAGCCCCCAGGGCTGGGTGCTGCTCAGCTACCTCATGGATTCGCGCACCGGCCTGGGCCGCTTCAAGGAGTTTCGCATCAGCAACTACGCGCTGATGATGGACCTCATCCAGTACTGCCGCGACCATACGATTGACGAAATCCTGGCGCTGCCCGATGTGCAGGAACGCGTGGCACTCTACAAAGAGCACGCGACCAAGGCCAGAGAGCAGATACTGCATTGCGGTATCTGCATCGACAAGCTGGTGGTGCTGGACATGCGCGAGGAAGAAACCATCTGGGCGACCAACCGCTTCATGGTGTATGCGCTGTTCCCGCAGGCCACCGTGTCCGTGCAGGTGGTGTGGGGCTTGAAAAAGCAGAACACTGCGCTGGCAGCCGGAAAATCCATACTGAACCGCAGCAGCAATGCCCATCTGGGCAATCTGATGCTGGAGTTTGGCGGCAACGGGCATGCCGACGCAGGCGACTGCCAGGTGCCCAACGACAAGGCCGATCAGGTGCTGCAAGCCCTGGTGCAGCGCATCACGGCCGCTGGCTGAGCCTTTTTCGTCCGGCCAATACGGCTCTCCCGTGCGCGGAGAGCCTTTCACCCCAGGGCTTCGAGCGGGCAGGGCCTTGAAACCCCGCAACCCGCCCATAACTGCCGCCTGCCGGTATTGGCAGGGGCGGGTTCAAGCCCTGCCACGCATATTTCATTGATTCCAACACGAGAAAAACCACCATGAGCAAACAAACCCTGTCGTTTCAGGCCGAAGTTGCCCAGCTGCTGCACCTGGTCACCCATTCGCTGTATTCCAACCAGGAGATATTCCTGCGCGAGCTCGTCTCCAACGCGTCGGACGCCTGCGACAAGCTGCGCTTCGAGGCGCTGAACAACAACGCCCTGTACGAAGACGCACCCAACCTGGAAGTGCGCGTCACCTTCGACAAGGCCGCCAAGACGCTCACCATCACCGACAACGGCATCGGCATGAGCGAGCAGGAGGCCATCGACCACTTGGGGACCATTGCCAAGAGCGGCACCAAGGACTTCATGGGCAAGCTCTCGGGCGACCAGAAGCAGGATGCCCAGCTCATCGGCCAGTTTGGCGTGGGTTTTTACTCGGGCTTCATCGTGGCCGACAAGATCACCGTGGAATCGCGCCGCGCGGGCCTGCCGGCTGAGCAAGGCGTGCGCTGGACCAGTGGCGGCAGTGGCGATTTCGAGGTGGAAACCATCGCCCGCCCCGCGCGCGGCACCAGCGTCATCCTGCACCTGCGCGACGATGCAGAGGAATACCTCAACGCCTGGAAGCTCAAGCAGGTCATCGCCAAATACTCCGACCACATCAGCCTGCCCATCCTGATGGAAAAGGAAGAGTGGAAAGACGGCGAGCTCATCAACCCCGGAGACGAAAACGGTGGCCGCCAGCCCGGCGGCATGGTCAAGACCGGCGAATGGGAAACGGTGAACAAGGCCAGCGCCCTGTGGACGCGCCCCAAGAAAGACATCACCGACGAGCAGTACCAGGAGTTCTACAAGGCCATCAGCCACGACCACGAGGCGCCGTTGACCTGGGCGCACAACCGCGTCGAGGGCAACACTGAATACACGCAGCTCTTGTACATCCCCGCCAAGGCGCCGTTTGACCTGTGGAACCGCGACAAGAAGGCGGGCATCAAGCTCTACGTCAAGCGCGTGTTCATCATGGACGATGCCGAGGCGCTGATGCCCAGCTACCTGCGCTTCGTCAAGGGCGTGATTGATTCGAGCGACCTGCCGCTCAACGTGAGCCGCGAGCTGCTGCAGGAAAGCCGCGACGTGCGCGCCATCCGCGAGGGCAGTACCAAACGCGTGCTCTCCATGCTGGAAGACTTGGCCAAGCACGACAAGCACGACACCGCGGCCAACGCTGATGGTGTGACCGATGTGGTAGACGCCGACGACAAGGCCAAGGAAGGCAAGTACACCGCGTTCTACGGCGAGTTCGGCGCCGTGCTGAAAGAAGGCCTGGGCGAAGACTTCGGTAACCGCGAGCGCCTGGCCAAGCTGCTGCGCTTCGCCAGCACCACCAGCGACGCCGTGACGGTGAGTTTTGCCGACTACAAGGCGCGCATGAAGGAAGGCCAGGAGGCCATTTACTACATCACCGCCGACACCCTGGCCGCTGCCAAGAACAGCCCGCAGCTCGAAGTCTTCAAGAAGAAGGGCATCGAAGTCCTCTTGATGACCGACCGCGTGGACGAGTGGGCGCTGAACTACCTGCACGACTTCGACGGTACTCCGTTGCAAAGCGTGGCCAAGGGCGCAGTGGACCTGGGCACGCTGCAGGACGAGGCCGAGAAGAAGGCAGCCGAGGAAGCCGCCGAAGCCTTTAAACCCGTGCTGGCCAAGCTGAAAGAAGCGCTGAAGGACAAGGCCGAGGACGTGCGCGTGACCACCCGCCTGGTCGATTCACCCGCATGCCTGGTGGTGCAGGACGACGGCATGAGCACCCAGCTCGCCCGCATGCTCAAGCAGGCTGGCCAGCAGGCGCCCGAATCCAAACCCGTGCTGGAGGTGAACGCCGAGCACCCGTTGGTCAAAAAGCTCGATGGCAGCGCGCACTTCCACGACCTGGCCCACATCCTGTTCGACCAGGCCCTGCTGGCCGAAGGTGGCCTGCCCGAAGACCCGGCCGCTTATGTGAAACGGGTGAACGCCCTGTTGGTTTGATTTGATTAAAAAACGGCTCTAGCCCTTTATTGATAAGCGCTGGCAGCTATTGAAATCATAGTTAAAAAGCCCCGGTGATGGCGACATCACCGGGGCTTTTTGCTGGGGTCCGCAGTGGTTGCGGCAGTGAGTTTTGGGGTCAGGCTGCGCAGGCGCTTGCAGGGGCGTGGCGGTGGTGAATCCAGCGCAGGCCTTCGCTGGTGGCGTAGTGCGCAGCGGCGGCGTTGTCGGCAAACACCGAAGCCAGGCGCAGCACGCGGTCGTGCGTGCCGCTGCCCGAGCCCGAGCGGATCGACACGGACGCAGCGAAGCGGCCATCGTCAAGCAGCCGGGTCAGCGGGGAAACAAGGTATTTGCCAACGGTCGTGTTGGTGTGGGAATGGGTCATGGTAAGGGGCCGGTCTCATGCGCGGCGTCAATCAAAATGCAAGTGAAATGGCCCTCGGGGAGGGCCGGGTGGATCGATCCTGGGTTGTCATCCCCCTGCGGGGAACCCGGAGCACACCTGAAAAAAGTCGCACATGCCAGAGCGAAACTTTGGTGGCTGGTTTTTGGGAGAAACCGGCGCACAGGCGCAACGGCCATTCAAAAGAGGCGGCGCGCGGACTGGGCTGTCGTTTTATAGCGCGCCATTATGAAATCATGGCTTTATCGAACCGCTGATTATATGGCGCCGTGCCAAGCGGCCCATCTCGCACTGCCAACCGCGATGCCCCCGTGGGGATGGTGAGCCAATTTCAGACGGCTGCACGCGTCCGCATCAGGCCACCAGCGGCGCTTCCTGCATCGCTTCGATCTGCTCTTGCAGCATATCCACCTGGCCACGCCAGTAGTCACTGCTGCCAAACCAGGGGAAATTGATGGGAAAGATCGGGTCTTCCCAGCGCCGGGCCAGCCAGGCGCTGTAGTGGATCAGGCGCAGGGTGCGCAGCGGCTCGATCAGCGCCAGCTCACGCCGGTCGAATGAGCGGAACTGTTCATAACCGTCGATCAACGCACCGAGCTGGTGGGTGCGCTGGCGCCGGTCGCCGGACAGCAGCATCCACAGGTCCTGCACCGCCGGGCCCATGCGGGCGTCGTCCAGGTCGACAAAATGTGGGCCGCCGCGCCCCCATTCGTCCAGTGGCGTCCACAGGATGTTGCCGGGGTGGCAGTCGCCATGCAGGCGCAGCAGGGTGGCATCTTTCAAGAGAAATTGGCCTCCAGCGCTTTCCTGTAAAGCGCTGGAAGCTATCAAATCAAGAGCGGTCTTGCAGGCATCGCGCCAAGCCGATTGCACGTCGAGCGGGATCAGCTCGTGCTCCAGCAGCCAGTCGCGTGGTTCTGCGCCAAAGCCTTGCAAATCCAGTGCGGGGCGGTGCGTGAACGGGCGTGCCGCACCCACGGTGTGGATGCGGGCCAGAAAGCGGCCTATCCATTCGAGCACCTCGAAGTCGTCCAGCTCGGGCTGGCGGCCGCCGCGCCAGGGGCTGACCGAGAACTGGAAGCCACCAAATGGGTGCAGCGTGCGGCCTGCCAGCACCAGCGGGCCAACGGCCGGAACCTCGGCGGCCATGAGCTCGGCGGCAAAGGCGTGCTCTTCGAGAATCTGGGCCTCGCTCCAGCGCTCCGGGCGGTAGAACTTGGCGACCACGCGCTCGCCGTCTTCCAGCGTGACCTGGTAGACGCGGTTTTCGTAGGATGACAGCGCCATCAGTCGCCCGTCGCCATACAGGCCCACGCTGGCCAGTGCATCCAGCACCACGTCGGGTGTGAGGGTGGCAAAGGGGTGGAGTGGCGTGGCGTCGGGGGTGTGGTGCATCTGGGCATTGTCGCTGGCTGGCTGCGCGTTGCCCTCGGGCGCACCATGCCATTCGTTCTGTGATGGAATTCCTAAATACCCCAACGGCCCTGGCAGTCTGCTGGACCTTCCGTGTCTGGTCGCTGCCACGCGACGAAAGCTCAAGACGCATGCACCTGTTTCTCCACTCAACCCTTGAGAACCCTCCCCGCAGGACAGCCGTCGCCTTGGCGCTGGCGCTGGGCCTGTGGGGGCAAACCGCCATGGCCACTGAAGAACCTGCTTACGAAAAACTGTCCACGCACGGGCACATCGAGCTGCGCCGCTATGCGCCGTTCATCGTTGCCGAGACCACGGTCGCGGGCGATATGGATGCGGCCTCGAACAAGGGCTTTCGCGCCATCGCCGACTACATCTTTGGCAACAACGTGGCGGCGGGGGCTGCCCCGGCCAAGGGCGCAGAAAAGATCGCGATGACGGCCCCCGTGGCGCTGGAGCCCGTCAGCCCGCCGCCGCCGCAGACCATCGCGATGACGGCGCCTGTGGCTTTGCAGCCGCTGCCCCCTGCCAGCGCACAGGCCGGCCAGGCGCTCCCCGCGCTGCAGGGCGCCCAAAGCTGGCGCGTGCATTTTGTGATGCCCGCCAAATACACCCTGGCTACCTTGCCCAGGCCCAACAACCCGGCGGTGACCTTGCGTGAAGTACCGGCCAAGACCTGGGCGGTGTTGAGCTACTCGGGGTTCAACACCGAAGCCATCGTCCAGCAGCGCACCGATGAACTGGTGGCTTGGCTGGCCGCGCAGCAGATCAAGACCCGTGGCAGCCCCCAGCTGGCCCGCTACAACCCGCCGTGGACCCTGCCCATGTTTCGGCGCAACGAGATCATGCTGGAGATAGAACCTGGAAACCCCAGTTGACCGCTTGCGAACGGTGGACTGACGCACAGGAGAGCGCTGCGTCGTCACACCTTGCCTGGCACGCCGATCACGGCACTGTCGGGCACATCCAGCGGAGGTTTCCAGGCTGAATAGGCCAGATGCTCCCCACCGTTTGGGCCATGTCATACTTTGTTACATGCGGATGTGACTCCGTGCATGAAACAGTAGGACGCACGAATGGCGTTGAGCATCAAAACCAAGATATGGCTGCCTGCCATTGCACTGAGCATCGGTCTGGTGCTCATGTCCACCGGCTCTGCCGTGCGCACGGTGAAGTCGCAGGCCATCACGGTCAAGGAGCAGTCCGACCAGCAAAGCAAGCTGGAGCTGGCGTCGCGCTGGCGCGGGCTGGTCGAGGCACAGGCGTTGCGCACCCTGGGGGCGGCACTGGCGTCCGATGAGGCTTCGGCGGCCCTGTTGCAGGGCGGGCAGGAGCAGGCCCTGCAAGAACTCACCCAGGTGCAATCGTCTCTGAGCGCGCTGCTCACCGACACCATGGAGCGCGCAGCCCTGGAAGCCGCCACCAGCCAGGCGCAGGCGCTGAAGGCTTCGCTGGACGCTGCGCAAAAGCTCAAGGCTGCGGGCGACGCAGCCGCGTTGCAGGCGCACATCCAGGGCGACACCCAGGGCAAGCTCAAAGCCTTGCAGACCGCGCAGCAGGACATGGTGCGCCTGACCGAACGCGGCGCCACCGAACTGCGC
This sequence comes from Acidovorax sp. JHL-3, assembly GCF_000526295.1. Taxonomy (NCBI): domain Bacteria; kingdom Pseudomonadati; phylum Pseudomonadota; class Betaproteobacteria; order Burkholderiales; family Comamonadaceae; genus Acidovorax; species Acidovorax sp. JHL-3. The sequence goes on along the minus strand of NZ_JAFU01000001.1, from coordinate 336,680 downwards.
GACAAGGCCGGCAACGAGCGCCTGAAAACCGTGTGGGGCGTGGCGGGCATCATGGCCATCATCATTGCAGCGGTGTGCATCGGCACGCGGCTGGTGCAGCGCAGCGTGACCGAGCCCCTGGCCGACATCGTGCAGGTGACGCGCTCGATTGGCGAGGGCGACCTGACGGTGCGCATCGTCACCGATCGCCAGGACGAGATGGGCGAAGTGCTGCGCGCGCTGGCGCAGATGTCGAATTCGCTGGCCGAACTGGTGGGGCAGGTGCAGCGCTCGGCGGGCAGCATTGGCGCCGCCAGTGTCGAAATCGCCCATGGAAACCATGACCTGTCCAACCGCACCGAGGCCACTGCCGCCAACCTGCAGCGCGCATCGTCCACACTGGACCACCTCAGCGGCGTGGTGGGCCAGTCGGCCACTTCGGCGCGTGAGGCTAACGCGCTGGCGGCCTCGGCCTACACCGTGGCGCAAAGCGGCGGTCAGTCGGTGAGCGAGGTGGTGAAGACCATGCACCGCATCGACCACTCTTCCAAGAAGATTGTGGACATCATTGCCGTGATCGACGGCATTGCCTTCCAGACCAACATCCTGGCGCTGAACGCCGCCGTGGAAGCGGCCCGTGCCGGAGAGCAGGGGCGCGGCTTTGCAGTGGTGGCCAGCGAGGTGCGCTCGCTGGCCGGGCGCTCGGCCGAGGCCGCACGCGAGGTCAAGGCGCTGATCTCCGCCTCGGTGGAGAACGTGGAAGCCGGCACGGCGCTGGTGGACCGCGCCGGGCAGACCATGCAGGAGATCGTGCAGTCGGTGCAGCGCGTCAGCGGCATCATCGAGGAGATTTCTGCCAGCTCCGCCGAACAAAGCAGCCACATGCAGCAGGTGAACTCCACCGTGGGCGAGCTGGAGCAAATGACCCAGCAGAACGCGGCGCTGGTGGAAGAAAGTGCAGCGGCTGCCGGTGCCATGAGCGAGCAGGCCGCCGTGCTCGAACGGCTGGTGGGGCGCTTCAAGCTGGCCGGGGCGGCGCACCAGTCTTCTTACGCACCATCGCCCGCGCTGCTGACCCGAAGCTAGTTCGAGAGGGCCGCAGCCTCTGATGGCCGCACGCTGGCCAGTGCATCCAGCACCATGTCGGGTGTGAGGGTGGAAAAAGGGTGCAGGCCAGGCGCTTCTGGGGAAATGGTCATCGGGCCATCGTCGCCTGCCGTTCAGCGCGGGAGGCGCATGGCCAGCGGATACCCCCGGTCGGGTGTCGTCACGGCGTATTGCATGCGGGGGCTGTGGGCCGTGCCGCGCCCCCACACGCCTTGGGGCTTGGCGAATGCGCGATGCCCTGGCAGGGGCTGGCACGCTTCACCGGCCAAGCGGCAGGCGTTGGGCAAAGTAATCGGGCATGGCGCCTGTGGCGCGAATGGCGGCGGCAGCAGCGCCGTGGTCGTAGGGCACGCGCACAAAGCGCAGCAACCAGACATCGGTGTCGAGCAGGGCATACATGGCACGCGGGTCGCCGTCGCGCGGCTGGCCTACCGAGCCGATGGTCGCCACCCACTGCTGCGGTGGCGGCACCGGAAGGGCCACGCCCGGCTGGGGTGTAAAGCACACGAGCCCGCGCCAGGTGCCGCGCTGGTACAGCGTTTGCTGGTGCACATGGCCGCAAAACACATGGCAGATGCCGGGGCGCCGGGTTGCGGCGTCCAGGCATTGCGCTGCTGCGGTTTCGTTGTCCACATAAGGCCAGCGCTCGGGGGTGTCTGCGCTGGCATGTGCCAGCAGCACGCCGCCGATCTCGGCGACCAGGGGGCGGGCAGCAAGAAAGGCGCGCTCTTGCGGCGTGAGCTGTTCGTGCGTCCACTGGGCCCCGTATGCCGCCACGGTACTGGCCGCCCGGTCACCGGGTTTTGGAGGGTGCACGGCCAGGGCGTCATGGTTGCCACCAATCACGCAGTGGCCGTCTGCCACCAGCGCCATGGCCTGCCGTACCACGTAGCCGGGGTCGGCGCCATAGCCCACCAGATCGCCCAGCCAGGCAAAGCGCTCAGCGCCTTGCGCTCGGGCGTGGCTCATGCACGCGTCAAGGGCCTGGCGGTTGGAATGAATGTCTGACAGCAGGGCCAGCTTCATGGATGTCTCCTTGAGACGCCATCATGCCCCGTCTGGCTGAGACCTGGCTTGCACGTACCCATGCGCCTGAGAGATGTGCGCGATTTTGTTGCGCAGAGCGGCAAATCTGGCGGCAAGGCCGGATGCCATTGGCAAGCGACGGGGCAGCAGCGGCGCACGCGGCGCGCTGGTGCGGCCCCGGTGGTTCAGACCAGTGTCAGCGCCACGTCGATGTTGCCGCGCGTGGCGTTGGAGTAGGGGCACACCTGGTGGGCCGCATCCACCAGGGCTTGGGCGGCGCTGCGGTCCATGCCGGGCAGGCTGATGGCCAGGCGCACGGCGATGCCATAACCTGCACCCACCTTGCCCAGGTCCACGCTGGCGTCAACGGCCAGGTCCTGTGGCAGGGTGATTTTTTGCATACCAGCCACGGCCTTCATGGCGCCGATGAAGCAGGCCGAATAGCCAGCGGCAAACAGCTGCTCGGGGTTGGTGCCGGTGCCAGCCGTGCCGGGAGACGACAGCTTGATGTCCAGGCGGCCGTCATCGGTGCGCGAGGTGCCGTCGCGGCCTCCGGTGGTGTGGGCGTTGGCGGTGTACAGAACTTTTTCGAGCGAGGCCATGGAATTTTCCTTTGAGGGTAATGCCCGCAGCGCGGGACGGGGTGGGAACAGAAAGGGGTGGATGGGATCAAGGCGCGCTCAGGCGTGCGCGCAGTGTCTTGAGCTGGCCGGTAAGTGCTGCCAGCTCGGGCAGCGAGCACTGGCTGCGTTGCAGCACACAGGGCGGAATGCTTTCGGCGGCATCGCGCAGCAACCGCCCTGCGGGGGTCAGGCTGATGCGCACGCGCCGCTCGTCTTCGGCATCGCGCAGGCGGGCAATCAGGCCCGAGGCTTCGAGCCGTTTGAGCAGCGGGGTGAGCGTGCCCGAATCCAGATACAGGCGCTCGCCCAGTGCGCTTACCGTGACGCCGTCGCCCTCCCACAGCACCAGCATCACCAGGTATTGCGGATAGGTCAGGCCAATGGCGTCCAGCAGCGGCTTGTACAGCTTGGTCATGGCCAGCGAGGCGGAATACAGCGCAAAGCACACCTGGTTGTCCAGTTGCAGGGTGGCGGGGCTGGGTGAGAGGGGCGAGGGCTTGCGTGGCATGGGTTGAATTATTGCTGTCAATTAAATTGTGTGCAATTTAATCAAGAAAAGCCCCTATTGAAGAACGGACTTCAGAACATCGGGCGGCCCAAAAAGAAAAGGCGCCCTCGGGCGCCTTGTGCTGTGCCTTGCGTGACCGCAGGGCTTGTTGGCTCAGTAGCTGTAAACGCCACGGCCCGTCTTGCGGCCCAGGCGACCGGCGGCCACCATTTCGCGCAGCAGGGGGCAGGCGCGGTATTTGCTGTCGCCAAACTCCTGCAAGTACACGTCCATCACGGCCAGGCACACGTCCAGGCCCACCATGTCGGCCAGGGCCAGCGGGCCAATCGGCTGGTTGCAGCCCAGCTTCATGCCGGCGTCGATGTCTTCGGGTGTGGCCAGGCCTTCGGCCAGCACAAAGAAGGCCTCGTTGATCATGGGCACCAGGATGCGGTTGACCACGAAGCCCGGGGCGTTCTTCACGGTGATGGGGCTCTTGCCCAGCGCCACGGCCATGGCCTTGACGGCGTCGTGCGTGGCGTCGCTGGTTTGCAGGCCACGGATGATCTCGACCAGCGCCATCATGGGCACGGGGTTGAAGAAGTGCATGCCGATGAACTTGTCGGCGCGGCTGGTGGCGGCGGCCAGCTTGGTGATGGAGATGGAGGACGTGTTGGAGGCAATGATCACGTCAGGGCCGACGATGCCGTCGACCTGCTTGAGGATCTTGAGCTTGAGCTCGTAGTTCTCGGTGGCGGCCTCGATGACGAGCTGGGCGGCCTTCAGGTCGTCGTAGCTGGTGGAGGTCTGGATGCACGCCAGGGCTGCGTCCTTGTCGGCCTGGGTGATCTTTTCTTTTTTGATCAGGCGGTCGAGGCTGCCCGAGACGGTGGCCAGGCCTTTTTGCACGGCGGCCTCAGAGATGTCGACCATGACGACCTTGATGCCCTTGACCGCGCATGCCTGCGCAATGCCATTGCCCATGGTGCCCGCGCCGATGATGCCAACTGTGGTGATGCTCATGTGGAATGCTCTCTGAAAAGTGAAACAACAGGCATCATCGTATCGGTATATGACACCCGTTTCACCGCGCCTGGCGGGCTGGCCAATGCGGTGCAGGGATCAGATTTTTAGAGATTATTGGCGCCAAGAGCTTATGCAGCTTGCGATAGCAGCTATTATATTAATAGCAATTCAAGCCTTGAAGCGCTTGCGTGTCAGCGCCAGCGCCACCCAAAAAGCCGCCACGGTGGTGACCACCAGCACCAGCCCGTGGCGCATCACGTTGTCGGGCCACTGGTCCATGAACAGCGGCCGCACCAGCTCGACCGCATTGGTCAGCGGCAGCCAGTCGGAAATGGCGCGCACCACGGGCGGCAACTGCTCGCGCGGGAAGAACACGCCTGACAAAAACATCATGGGCGTGAGCACCAGCGTGAAGTAGTAGGTGAAAAAATCGTAGCCCTTGGCCAGCGCGTTGAAGATGAGCGCAATGCTGGAAAACATGATGCCGACAAAGAGCAGCACCGGCCAGGCCACCAGCAGCTTGGGGCTGTGGCTGATGTCCAGTGCCAGCATCACGCCCAAAATGGCGGTCACGGTGAACAGCGCCTTGAAAGCGGCCCACAGCATTTCGGCCAGCACCACATCGTCCAGGCTGATGGGCGCGTTCATGATGCCGTCCCAGGTTTTTTGCACATGCATGCGCGAAAACGCCGAATACAGCGCCTCAAAACTCGCAGCGTTCATGGCGCTCATGCAGATCGAGCCGCTGGCCAGAAACAGGATGTAGGGCACCGCCTGACCATTCACATGGAGCTGCCCCACCAGTGCGCCCATGCCGTAGCCAAAGGCCACCAGCCACATCAGCGGCTCGGCAATGTTGCCCACCAGGCTGGGAATGGCCAGCTTGCGCCACACCAGCAGGTTGCGCAAAAACACCGGCCACCAGCGGGTTGACAGGCTGGGCGCACGCCACACGGATGCAGGAAGCGGGCTGACAGTGGCAGAGGCGGATGGGAGGGGTGTTGACATGCGCCTATTGTGCGATGTTGTCCGTCCGGACGACAGCCCCGGCGGTAGAGTGCGACCATCGCTTAAAGTCACCACCAACGCGGGGCCGGTGCGCGCACCCCCCGTCCGTTGCCTCGATTTTTCTTCCACTTTTTCTGAAGCACCCACCATGACCACCCTTGGAACCCCCTTGTCGCCCCATGCCACCAAAGTCATGCTGCTGGGGTCGGGCGAGCTGGGCAAGGAAGTGCTGATTGCGCTGCAGCGCCTGGGCGTGGAAACCCTTGCGGTCGATCGTTACGACAACGCCCCCGGCCAGCAGGTGGCGCACCACGCGCGCACCATCGCCATGAGCGACCCGGCGCAGCTCAAGGCCCTGATCGAGGCTGAGCGCCCGCACCTCGTGGTGCCCGAGATCGAGGCCATCGCCACCCCCATGCTCGAAGAGCTGGAGGCCGCTGGCACGGTGCGCGTGATCCCCACGGCCCGCGCCGCGCGCCTGACGATGGACCGCGAAGGCATTCGCCGCCTTGCGGCCGAAACGCTGGGCCTGCCCACCAGCCCGTATAAATTTTGCGACTCGCTGGCCGAGCTGCAGGCGGCTATCAAAGGCGAGAACGGCGTTGGCATCGGCTACCCCTGCATCGTCAAGCCCGTGATGAGCAGCTCGGGCAAGGGCCAGAGCAAGATCGACGGCCCGGCCGACGTCCAAAAGGCCTGGGACTACGCCATGGCCGGTGGCCGCGTGAGCCACGGGCGCGTGATCGTCGAGGGCTTTGTCGATTTCGACTACGAAATCACCCTGCTGACCGTGCGCGCCGTGGGCAACGACGGCAACGTGCAAACGCAGTTCTGCGAACCCATCGGCCACCTGCAGGTGCACGGCGACTATGTGGAGAGCTGGCAACCCCAGCCCATGTCATCGGTCGCTTTGAAGCGTGCCAAGGCCATCGCCCAGGCGGTGACCGACAACCTGGGCGGCCAGGGCGTCTTCGGGGTGGAGCTGTTTGTGCAGGGCGACCAGGTCTGGTTCAGCGAAGTGAGCCCCCGCCCGCACGACACGGGCCTGGTCACGCTGTGCACGCAGCACCAGAGCGAATTTGAGCTGCACGCCCGCGCCATCCTCGGCCTGCCGGTGGACACCAGCCTGCGCAACCCCGGCGCCAGCGCCGTCATCTACGGCGGTGTGGAGGCCGCAGGCATCGTGTTCGACGGGGTGGAAGAAGCCCTGCGCGTGCCCGGCACCGACCTGCGCCTGTTTGGCAAGCCCGAGAGCTTTGCCCGGCGCCGCATGGGCGTGGCGCTGGCGCGTGCGGGCGATGTGGAGACGGCGCGGGGCCATGCCAAGCTCGCGGCCAGCAAGGTCAAACCGCGCAAGGCGTGATGTTAAAAATTTAAGCCAAATTGGCCTCTAGCGCTTATCCAGCAAGCGCTAGTAGCTATGTTTTTAGGAATTGTCTCGCCACCCAAGCCCAGCGCAGAAAAAGAGCCGGTGGATAAGGCGCGGGCTCATTCCCCGCCCCCCAGCTCGCTCTCGATTTGCTCGATGCTGGGCAAACTGGTTTGCAGCGCAGCGGGTAGGGATTCAATGAGCTGGTATTCCGCCACGCCAATGGGCTGGGCGGTGTCCCGCAGCGCGTATTCGGCCACCACCTTGTTCTTGGTCTTGCACAACAGCAGGCCAATGGTCGGGTTGTCCTGCTCGGCCTTGACCTGCATGTCCACCGCCGTCAGGTAAAAGCCCAATTGCCCCAGATGCTCGGGCTTGAACTTGCCGCCCTTGAGCTCGATCACCACATAGCAGCGCAGTTTGAGGTGGTAGAACAGCAGGTCGATAAAAAACTCATCGCCGCCTACATTCAGCATCACCTGCCGCCCCACGAACGCAAAGCCCGCGCCCAGCTCCAGCAGGAATTCCGTCACGTGCTTCACCAAGGCGTGTTCGACCTCGCGCTCTTGTGCCTCGTCGGTCAAGCCCAGAAAGTCGAAACGGTAAGGGTCTTTCAGCGATTCGCGCGCCAAATCGGACTGAGGCTTGGGCAAACTCGCTTCGAAGTTGGTGACGGCGGAGCCACTGCGCTCCAGCAAGCGGGTTTCGATCTGCATCACCAACACATTGCGCGACCAGTTGTGCTGGATGGCTTGGGCCGCATACCAGCGGCGGGTTTCGGGGGTGGAGAGCTTGTCCAGCAGCGCCAGCTGGTGATACCAGGGCAATTGTGCAAGCACCGCTTGCACAAATTCATCATCCGGCCACGCCTGGGCAAAAGACCGCATGTACTTGAGGTTGCGCGGCGAAAAACCCTTCATCTCGGGGAACGCCGTGCGCAAGTCGTGCGCCAGCCGCTCAATCACCTTCGCACCCCAGCCTTGTCGCTGGGGAGCACCCATTGCGCAAGCCTGTGCGCGCTCAGCCATCCTCCCGGATCTGCCGCCCGGTGAGCTTGAGGAACAAATCCTCCAGGTTGGCTGGCCGGTGCAGCGTGCGCAGGTGCCCGTGCTGCCCCAGCGCCTGCAGCAGGGGCTGGGCGTTCTGGGTGTAGAAGAAAACGGTCTCTCCGCTGACCTCTACGCGGGCAGCCAGCGCACGCAGGGCTGCGTCATGGGCCAGGGCCACGGCGCCCACGCCATACACCTCCACCACGTCGGGCTCCAGGTGCTGGGCGATCAGTTCGCGCGGGCGGCCTTCGGTGATTTTCTTGCCGTGGTCCAGCACCAGCAGGCGCGAACACAGGCGCTCGGCCTCGTCCATGAAGTGGGTGGTGAGCAAGATGGATTTGCCCTGCTGCAGCAGCAGTTGCAGGCGCTCCCACATCAGGTGGCGCGCCTGCGGGTCGAGCCCGGTGGTGGGCTCGTCCAGCAGCAGCAGGCGCGGGTCGTTGACCAGCGCGCGGGCCAGTGACAGGCGCCGTTTCATGCCGCCCGACAGCTCACCGGGCTTGGCGTTGGCCTTGTGCGTGAGCGCAGCAAATTCGAGCAGGCGGGGTACACGCTCGTCCATCACCGCGCCCTTGATGCCGAAGTAGCGGCCGAATACGCGCAGGTTCTCGGCACAGGTGAAGTCGGGGTCCAGTGTGTCGAACTGGGTCACCACGCCCAGGTGGGCCTTGATGGCCAGGGCGTCGCGGGGCATCTGCAACGGGTCTGCTGCCGCGCCGGCGTAGAACTGCACCGTGCCGCCGTCGGGGGCGGTGTGCCCCAGGCACATGCGGATGGTGGTGGTTTTGCCAGCGCCATTGGGGCCGATCACGCCCAGGCATTCGCCCGGGGCAATGGCAAAAGATACATCGTCGACCACCGTGGTGTCGCCGTAGCGTTTGCTCAGGTGGCTTGCCTCGAACAAGGGCTGGGTTGGGGGCGCGAGGGTTTTGTCCATGGGAAGAGATTTTGAACCAAATCGGCGTTCGGCGCCCGTGCTGAAAGCGCTATAAGCTATGAATTAAATAGCATTTTGGTGAACGTGCAATGAATTGACGGTTATCCAGTTTCATGAAATTGCCATATTTTTGAAATCGCCGTGGGTACCAATCTGGGTATCCTGTGATTCAGTTATCTACCCATGGTCTGGAAAGCAACATATGAATCCACTGCCTCCCCCCGCAGCAATATCCGAGCGGCAACGCCAGGCGGCCAGGGCCCTGGACGAGACAGTGCAGGCGCAGCTGGCGCGCGCCAACATGGGGCTTTCACCGGTGTCCATGGCGCTGGCGGCGGCCGACTGGGCCATGCACCTGGCCTTGTCGCCCGGGCGGCAAATGGTGCTGGGGCAGCGCGCCTTGGCGCTGGCGCAGCAGGCCTGGCTGGCTGCGGCGCGCCCGCAGGCAGACGATCAGGGCCTGCCGCTGCCCGAGAAGGATGCACGTTTTCGCGATGAAAGCTGGCAGCAATGGCCGTTCAGTGCCCTGAAGGAAGGCTTCAAGGCCCGCGATGCCTGGTGGCGCGAGGCGGCGCAGGTCGATGGCTTGACGCGCCATCACCAGCATGTGGTGGATTTTTTCACCCGCCAGGCGCTGGATGCACTGTCGCCCTCCAACTGGCCCGCCACCAATGCCGAGGCACACCACCGGGCGCGCGCAACCGGCGGAACAAGTCTGCTGGCGGGCTACCAGAACTTCACCAAAGACCTGCAAAAGCACCGGCACGCGCCGCCCGATGCCGACCCGCAAACGCTGGAGCCTCTCATCTTTGAGGTGGGCAAGGATGTGGCCGCCACGCCGGGCAAGGTGGTGTTTCGCAACCACCTGATCGAGCTGATCCAGTACACACCCACCACCGACAAGGTTTATCCGGAGCCGCTGCTCATCGTGCCCTCGTGCATCATGAAGTACTACATCCTGGACCTCTCGCCCGCCAATTCCATGGTGCGCTATCTGGTGGGCCAGGGCTATACGGTGTTCATCGTTTCCTGGCGCAACCCCGACGCATCCGACCGAGACCTGGGCATGCAGGACTACCTGCGCCTGGGCGTGATGGAGGCCATGGCGGCCGTCAAAGAGCGCACGCAAGCGCCGCGCATCCACGCGCTGGGCTACTGCCTGGGTGGCACCTTCCTGGCCATGGTGGCGGCGGCCCTGGGGCACGAAAGCCGCGCAGATCAGGGCAAGGGCCCGGCGCGAGAGCATGTTGCCTTTCCGCCCCACATGCCCGAGCTGGCCTCGGTCACGCTGCTGGCGGCGCAAACCGATTTCAGCGAGCCCGGTGAGATGGGCGTCTTCATCGACGACGACCAGATCCAGGCGCTGCGCCAGGACATGGAGCGCAAGGGCTATTTCTCGGGCAAGGCCATGGCCGGCTCGTTCCAGTTTCTCAATGCGCGCGATCTGGTGTGGTCACGCAGCACGCGCCGCTACCTGCTGGGCCAGGACGAGGTGGACTTTGACCTCATGAGCTGGAACGCCGACGTCACGCGCCTGCCTGCGCGCATGCACTCCGAATACCTGTCGTCGCTGTTCCTCAACAACGCCCTGGCCACGGGGCAGTACCGCGTGGGCGGCGTGGGCGTGGCGCTGATGGACATCCATGCGCCGATGCTGGTGGTGGGCACCACGCGTGACCATGTCTCGCCCTGGCGCTCGGTTTACAAAATCCACCTGCAGACCGACACGCATGTCACCTTCATTCTGGCGGCGGGCGGACACAACGCCGGCATCGTCTCAGAGCCTGGCCGCCCGCGCCGCAGCTACCAGATCGCCGCCACCGAAGACGGCAATGGCTGGACGGGCCCCGACGAATGGGAAGCCAGCGCCCCGGTGCGCGAGGGCTCCTGGTGGGAGGCCATGGACCAGTGGCTCAAAGAGCGTTCGGGCAAGCCCGTGGCGCCGCCCACCATCGACCCCGCCCACGTGCTGTGCGATGCACCCGGCCAATACGTCATGGTGCGCTATGCCGACTGAAGGCTTGCTTGCAAACGAGCAGGTGGCAGTGCATTTCACGTGCCGCACCATGGGGTCTGCCCCCAGGCGATCCATCTGCGGCGGCATCAGGCCGGGTATGCCGGTTAAGAAGGGTGTGGCGGGCAGCAGGCTGCGTCGGCCAGTCGATCCACGTTAAACCTCGCGCGCTGGCCGGGCACTGCCTGGCCAAGCGCCTTTTTCCTGCGCCCTCAACACTGCACCCATGACAAAAAACAACAACGCATTCAGCCTGGCCGGCAAAAAGGGTCTGATTCTGGGCCTGGCCAACGAAAACAGCATTGCCTGGGGCTGCACCCAGCTGGCGCACCAGATGGGCGCCGAACTGGTGGTGTCCTGCCTCAACGACAAGGCGCGTCGCTTTGTCGAGCCGCTGACCGCGCCGCTGGGCGTGGATCTGGTGGGCTGCAATGTCGAGGAGGACGGCGAACTCGAAGCGCTGGTGGCGCGCGCCGCACAGCGCCTGGGGCAGCTCGATTTTGTAATCCACTCCATCGCCTGGGCGCCGATGGATGACCTGCACGGCCAGGTGATCGACAGCTCGCGCAAGGGCTTCTCGCGCGCCATGGAGGTGTCGTGCCACTCGTTTGCCCAGCTGGCCCGGCTGTGCGTGCCGCACATGGCGGCGGGCGGCAGCCTGCTGAGCATGACCTACCTGGGCGCTGACGAGGCCGTGCCCAATTACGGACTGATGGGGCCGGTAAAGGCCGCGCTCGAATCGCTGGTGCGCTACATGGCGCTGGAGCTGGGCCCGCAGGGCATTCGGGTGCATGCCGTCTCGCCCGGCCCCATCCTCACGCGTGCCGCCTCGGGCATCGCCAGTTTTGACGAACTCATGGCCAACGCGGTGCTCAAGGCGCCGCTCCAGCGCCTGGTCACACTCGACGAAATCGCCCAGCTCAGCGTCTTCCTGTGCAGCGATGCCGCCTCGGGCATGACCGGGCAGACCATCTATGTCGATGGCGGCTGCCACGCAGTCGCCTGAAGCTCCCTGGGAACCGGCACACACTTTTGCAATCGCATCCGTCACCAAGGAATGCAACCACATGAACATGGCACCCAACACCGAATGGATTGAAAACGTCACCTACGACGAACTGAGCGTGGGCCAGAGCGCGCGCCTGCTGCGCACCCTCACGCAGGCCGACATCCAGGCCTTTGCCGCCGTCTCGGGTGACACCAACCCGGCCCACCTCAACCCCGAATACGCCAACGACACGCTGTTTCACGGCGTCATCGCCCACGGCATGTGGGGCGGCGCACTCATCTCGGCGCTGCTGGGCACGCAGTTTCCGGGCCCCGGCACCATTTATCTGGAGCAGGTGCTGCATTTCACCAAGCCGGTGCGCATTGGCGACACGCTCACCGTGACAGTGACCGTGGCGAGCAAGGACGACGAGAAAAAACGCATCGAACTCGACTGTTCGGTGGTCAACCAGAAGGGCCAGAGCGTGCTGCACGGCACGGCCCGCGTGCTGCCGCCCACCACCAAGGTGCGCATTCCCAAGGTGAATGCACCGCAGATCCAGTTGTTTGACCCTGAGGCGCGTTTCAAGGAGCTGCTGTCGCTGGCCGACGGCATGCCCGCCGTGCGCTGCGCCGTGGTGCACCCGTGCGATGCGGGCTCGCTGAGCGGTGCCATGGACTCGGCACGCTACGGGCTGATCGTGCCGGTGCTCGTGGGCCCCGAGGCGCGCATCCGCGCCGTGGCGGCCGAGGCGGGCATCGACCTCGAAGGGGTGGAGATTCACGCGGTAGAGCACAGCCATGCAGCGGCAGAGCTGGCCGCCAGCATGGCAGCGCGCCGCGAGGTCGAGGTGCTGATGAAGGGCAGCCTGCACACCGACGAAATGATCAAGGCCGTGCTCGCCCAGCCCGCCTTGCGCACGGGCCGCCGCATGTCGCATGTGTACCGCTTTGATGTGCCGCTGTATCCCAAGCCGCTGCTCATCACCGACGCCGCGCTCAACATCCGCCCCAGCCTGGAGGAGAAGGTGGACATCATCCAGAACGCCATCGACTTTGCGCGCATCCTGGGTGTGGAGACTCCGAAGGTGGCCATTCTTTCAGCGGTGGAGACGGTCAACCCCAACATCCCGTCCACCATCGATGCCGCCGCGCTGTGCAAAATGGCCGACCGTGGCCAGATCAAGGGGGGCCTGCTCGACGGCCCGCTGGCCTTTGACAACGCCATCTCGGCCCAGGCGGCCGAGATCAAGCACATCGAGTCGCGCGTGGCAGGCGACGCCGACATCCTGGCCGTTCCCGACCTGGAGAGCGGCAACATGCTGGCCAAGCAGCTCGAATACCTGGCGGGCGCCTCCGGCTCGGGCATCGTGCTGGGCGCGCGCGTGCCCATAGCACTGACCAGCCGCTCCGACGGCCCCACGGCCCGCGTTTCGTCGGCCCTGCTGGCGGTGCTGGCTGCTTACGACGCCCGGAGCGTGCGTGCGCCCAAGGCGACGGCACCCATCAAAGACTGAAAGCGGTTCCTTGCCATGGCCATTCTTGCCGTCAACGCGGGCTCGTCCTCGCTCAAGTTCTCGCTCCACCCCCTGCTGGGCGGGCGGGTGCGGCCCAGCGTGCTCAGTGGCACCATCGAGGGCCTGGAGCCCGGCGGCCAGCCCGAAATGGCCTGGACTTTCGCAGGCCAGCGCCAGCGCAAGGCCGTGGGCGGCCCGGGCGCAACACCCTTTCTTCAGGCACTGGACTGCCTGCGCACGCTGCTGGCAGGCCTGGAGGGCGCCCCCCGCATCGCAGCCGTGGCGCACCGCGTGGTGCACGGCGGCCAGGATTTCAGCGACAGCGTGCTGGTGACCGACGCGGTGCTGGAGCGCCTGGCGCGCCTGAACTCTCTGGCGCCGCTGCACCAGCCACACAACCTGGCGGGCATTCGCGCGTTCCGCCAGGCCTTCCCGGCGCTGCCCCAGGTGGCGTGTTTTGACACCGCCTTTCACGCCGGGCTGCCCGATGTGGCCCGCGCGTTTGCCTTGCCGCAGTCGCTGACGGAGCAGGGCGTGCGCCGCTATGGTTTTCACGGTCTGTCTTACCAATACATCATGGGCACGCTGCTGGAGCACGCGCCGCGCGCGCACGGCCGCGTGCTCATGGCCCACCTGGGCAACGGTGCCAGCCTGTGCGCAGCGCAGGGCGGGCGCAGTGTGGCCACCACCATGGGTTTTTCGGCGCTTGACGGCTTGATGATGGGCACGCGCAGCGGCACGCTCGACGCCGGCGTGCTGCTTTACCTGATGGAGCAGGGCTGGGACCACGACCGCATCCAGAAGTTGCTCTACAAGCAAAGCGGGCTGCTGGGTGTGTCGGGCATCTCGGCCGACATGCGCCGCCTGCGCGCCGACGGCAGCCCTGCCGCGCAGCGTGCCATCGACCAGTTCACCTACCGCGTGGTGCGTGAATCGGGCGCCATGGTGGCCTGCATGGGCGGGCTTGACGTGCTGGCGTTCAGCGGCGGCATTGGCGAGCACGACGCCCAGCTGCGCGCCCAGGTGTGCGAGCAGCTTGGCTGGATGGGGGTGCGCATGGATGCGGGGCGCAATGCCGGTGCGCCGGGCGACGCTGCCCACGCCATCCATGCCGAGGGCAGTGCGGTGGAGGTGTGGGTGGTGCCCACCGACGAGGGCCGTGTGGCCGCACGCGAAGCGGCCCGCCTGCTGTACCAGGAGGATGACGCCCCCACCCCGGTGCCCCTGCCGGAGGCGCAGGCATGAATATGCATAAAAAGTGGCTCTAGCGCTTATGCAGCAAGCGCTAATAGCTATTGAATAAATAGCAAAAGCCCGATATTCCGGGCTTTTGTCGGGGCGCTTACTGGAACGCCACTTCGGCAAAGCTGCGCAGCTTGCGGCTGTGCAGGCGGTCCACACCGCCGGTGCGCAGGATTTCGACGGCGCGCATGCCGATCAGCAGGTGTTGCTGAACGCGCTCGCGGTAGAAGTGGTTGGCCATGCCGGGCAGCTTGATCTCGCCGTGCAGGGGTTTGTCGCTCACGCACAAGAGCGTGCCGTAGGGCACCCGAAAACGAAAACCGTTGGCGGCAATGGTGGCGCTTTCCATGTCCAGCGCCACGGCGCGGCTCTGGCTGAAACGGCGCTGGGGCAGGTTGTCGGGCAGCAGCTCCCAGTTGCGGTTGTCGGTGCTGGCCACGGTGCCGGTGCGCATGATGCGCTTGAGCTCGTCGCGTCCCATTTGCGTGACGTCGGCCACGGCCTGCTCCAGGGCCAGCTGGATTTCGGCCAGCGCGGGGATGGGCACCCACAGTGGCAGCTCTTCGTCGAGCACATGGTCCTCGCGCACATAAGCGTGGGCCAGCACGTAGTCGCCCAGCTGCTGGCTGTTGCGCAGGCCCGCGCAGTGGCCCAGCATCAGCCAGGCGTGCGGGCGCAGCACGGCGATGTGGTCGGTAATGGTTTTGGCGTTGGCCGGGCCCACGCCGATGTTGACCATGGTGATGCCGCTGCGGTCGGCGCGCACGAGGTGGTAGGCCGGCATTTGCGGCAGGCGCGGGGGCTGTGTGCCCAGTTCGTCGCCAGCCTGCGCGGGCAGCCCCGTGCGGCGCGTGACCACGTTGCCGGGCTCTATGAAGGCGATGTATTCGCTGTCGGGCTTGGCCATTTCAGCATGGCCCAGGCGCACGAATTCGTCGATGTAGAACTGGTAGTTGGTGAACAGCACGAAGTTCTGGAACCACTCGGGCGCCGTGCCCGTGTAGTGGCGCAGTCGGTGCAGCGAGTAGTCGACGCGCGGCGCGGTAAAAAGCGACAGGGGCTGCGCCTCGCCCGGGCGGTGCTGGTGCGTGCCGTTCGCAATGCCGTCGTCCATGGCGGCCAGGTCGGGCAAATCGAACAGGTCGCGCATCAACATGCGGCGCTCGGGCGTCAGCGTGCCCTCCACATGGTCATGCTCGGCAAACGAGAAGTGGATGGGGATGGGGTGGGCGCTGGTGCCCACCTCCAGGTCCACGTTGTGGCTGCTGCGCAGCAGGCGAAACTGCTCGGCGTAGTAGTCGGCAAACAGGTCGGGCCGCGTGAGGGTGGTCTCAAAGCGACCGGGGCCTTCGACGAAGCCGTAGGCCAGTTTGTTGTCGGCGCGCGCCACCGTGGTGGTGTGCACGCGCACGAACGGATAGAACGCCCGCACCGGGGCGGGCGGGGTGTCGCCGGCCACAAAGCGTTGCATGGCCGCGCGCAGGTGGCCAATCTGTTGCTGGTAGATGCGCTGGATCTGGGCCAGTGCATCGGCGGGGTCGGTGTGGCGGGTGGGCGCGATGAAGTCGGGAATCTGGGGCATGGGCCTATTGTCCACATGCGCATGGGGCGCGTGTGACAGCCTTGCGCTCAGGTCAGCCCTGTGGTGACAACCAGCGCTGGGTGGCCTGTGCATCCATCGGGGCCGACACCAGAAAGCCCTGCACCAGGTCACAGCCCAGGCGGTGCAGCAGTTCTTTCTGTTCGGCCGTTTCCACGCCCTCGGCCACGGTTTTGAGTTGCAGGCTGTGGCCCATCTGGATGATGGCGGTGACGATGGCCACGTCGTCGGCGCTTTGGGGGGTGTCCATCACGAAAGATCGGTCGATCTTGAGCTTGTCGATGGGGTAGCGCTTGAGGTAGGCCAGCGAGGAATAGCCCGTGCCGAAATCGTCAATGGTGACGCCCACGCCCAGTGCCTTGATGGCGTTGAGGGTTTCCAGCACCTGCCCCGTGTGGTGCATCAGCACGGATTCGGTGAGCTCGATTTCCAGAAAACGGGGCTCCAGCCCGGTGGCATGCAGCACGGCAGCGAGTTCGCCCGCCACGTCGCGCTGGCGAAACTCCAGCGCCGACAGGTTGACGGCCACCGGCACCATGGCCAGGCCTTCGTTTTGCCAGGCCTTGAGCTGGCGGCAGGCCTCGTGCATGACCCAGCGGCCAATGGGTGTGATGAGCCCGCGTGATTCGGAGAACGTGATGAACTCGTCCGGGCCCAACAGGCCCCGCTCGGGGTGGCGCCAGCGCACCAGCGCCTCAAAGCCCTTCAGTGAGCCGTCTGCCAGGCAGATCTGCGGCTGGTAGTGCAGCACGAAGGCATTGCTGGCAATGGCCTCGCGCAGCTGGCGCTCTTGCTGCAGCACATCGGTGGCGTGCACGTCCATGCCGGGTTGATAGAACTGCCGGTTGCCCCGGCCACTGTCCTTGGCGTGGTACATCGCCGTGTCGGCGCAGCGCAGCAGTCCCTGGACGGTGGTGTCGTCGCCCGGAAACAAGCTGATGCCGATGGACGGCGACATCGTGAGCGGCAGCTGACCCACGGTGAACGCGCTGCGCATGGTTTCGATCAGCTTGTCGGCCACCATGGCCGCATCGTCGGGCGTGTGGATGTCGGTCAGCACCGCCACGAATTCATCTCCGCTGAGCCGCGCCACCAGATCGGTGTCGCGCACGCTCTGGCGCAGGCGTTCGGCCACATCGCACAGCAACTGGTCGCCGGCGTGGTGGCCCAGTGAATCATTGACGGTCTTGAAGTGGTCCAGGTTGATGAACAACACCGCCACCATGAACTTGCGCCGGCGTGCCATCGACAGCACCTTGCCCAGCTGTTCCATCAGAAAGCGGCGATTGGGCAGCTGGGTCAGGGTGTCGTGCAGTGCCAGAAAGGTTTCGCGCTCCTGTGCCTCTTTGCGGGCCGTGATGTCGCGCACCACCACCACGCGGTAGTCGGCATGCAGTTGCGGCATGGTCTTGCCCACCACCTCGACGGGGATGGTATGCCCGTCCTTGTGCCGAATGGTCACCTCATAGGGGTCTTCGCGGCCTGCGCGCGTGTACTCATAGGCCACGGCCCGCCACTCATGGCTGATGAAGTTGAAGATCGACAGACCCATCACTTCCGGCAGGGTGTAGCCCGTAAGCCGCGTCAACGCGTCGTTGCCGTCAGTGATCAGCCCGTCGCGGTGAAAGAGAATGGCCTCATCGGTGATTTCGGTGAATTTGCGCATGCGCTCTTCACTCTGGCGCACGGTACTCTCGGCTTGCCAGCGGTCGGTGATGTCCGTGATCAGCACGAACGAGCCCAGTTGTTGTTTCTGCGGGCTGAAGTGCGGGATCAGGTTGACCTCGATCATGCGGGACTCTCCACTGGGGATGGTCTGTTCGCGCATGTACTTCACATGCTCCCCGCGGGTCGAGCGCTCGATATAGGGCTGTATGGCCAGCCATGCCTTGGTGCCAATGGCCTCCTGCACGGTCAGGCCCACAATGGATGCGACGGAATGCCCGTTGTAGGCGGCATACCCCTGGTTGGCAAACTGGCAGCGCAGGCCGGGCAGGTCGAAATAGGCCATCAGGGCCGGGACGGAGTCGGCGATCAGCCGCAGCAACGCGTCGCTGGAGCCTTGGGGTCCAGAAATGGGGGCTTCTGAGGTCAGTTCGTGCATGTTCGGGGGCCAGTTGAACCAGTTATAGCCGATTGACCTGACGCGAAACCTAAGGGCAACTCCGCATGGTGGGCGGCACGGGGCGCCGGTTGTTTTGTGCTATTTCTGTCACCATGTTGTAGGGTCTGTAAAGAAAGGTGCACAAGCCCCATGCAGGATTTTGCAGGTTTTTCGACGGCGCTGGCCGTGCTGGCGAGCGCGGCGGGATGCGGCTTGCTGATGGGAATCGAGCGCGAGCGTCGCAAGGGGGCGGGGCCCGACCGGGCACTGGCCGGGGTCCGGTCGTTCACCCTCGCCGCCATCGGCGGTGCCACCGCCGCCCTGACGGGCATTCCTGCCCTGATGGCGGTTGGTGCGGCATTGGTGGCGGCCCTGACGGTGGTGGCCTATGCCCGGGACCGCTCGGGCGACCCGGGCGTGACCACCGAGATTGCCCTGCTTCTGGCCTACCTGATCGGAGTGACCTGCGCACGCGACCAGTTGCTGGCTGCCGCCCTGGCGGTGGTGGTGACCGGCTTGATGGCGCTGCGGGACACATTGCACCAGTTTGCCAATCAGTGGCTTCAGCCCGGCGAGGTGCGCAGCGGGCTCATCTTGGCTGCGCTGGCCTTGCTGGTGTATCCGCTGGCGCCTGACACCCCCCTGTGGCAGGGGGTGCTGAACCCCCAGGTGATGGTGCGCCTGGTCATTGTGCTGCTGGTGATCCAGTCTCTTGCGCATGTGGCCAAGCGCCTGATGCAGGCCCGCCATGCGCTGGCGCTGTCGGCGCTGGCATCGGGGTTTGTGTCCAGCACGGCCACCATTGCCAGTCTGGGCATGGAGGTGCGCACCGGGCACAGCGCGCCGCGCGCCCATGCGGGGGCTGCCGTGCTTTCGTGCGTGGCCACCATGGTCCAGATCGCCGTGGTGGCTGCCACCGTACAGCCGCAGTGGCTGGCGCGGCTGTGGTTGCCCGCACTGGCGGGGGGGTGTGTGGCGGCTGCTATGGGGTGGTGGAGCGGGCGGGGCACGGCGCACCGGCTGGCATCTGCACCCAGTGCCGAGGCGGCGCCCGGCGTGCTGCCCGATGCCCCCATGTTCAAGCTGCGCGACGCCTTGATCATCGCCGCCTTGCTCACGGGTATTCAGGTGGGGGTGCATCTACTCACGGCGTGGCTAGGCGACGCGGGCATGCTCGCAGGCGCCCTGCTGGCGGCCCTGGCAGATGTGCACGCAGCCACCGCAGCCGTGCTGGTGCGGGGCGGCCCGGACAGCGCGGCGGGGCCCGCCATCGCTTCGGCCCTGATGGCGGCGCTGCTGGTGCACGCCTGCAGCAAATGTGCCGTGGCACTGGCCAGCGGTGGCTGGCGCTATGCGCTGGCCGTGGCGCCGGGCATCGTGGCGCACACGCTGGCCTTTGTGGGCGTGTTCGCCCTGCAATAGCCACCAGGGTGCGGCTGGAGCGGCCACCTTGCGGCGCTTTACGGCCCTTTGGGGGCGCCGGCGTGCCCGCGCACAAGGGCGCACCGGATAATCGCCCCATGACCTCCAAAGAAAACCAAGCCAGCACTGACTTCAGCGCGCTGGCCCTGAGCCCCGCCACGCTGGCCAATTTGCAGCAGCTGGGCTACACGCAGATGACGCCCATCCAGGCGGCCAGCCTGCCCCCCGCGTTGCTAGGCAAAGACCTGATCGCCCAGGCCAGCACCGGCAGCGGCAAGACCGCCGCGTTTGCCCTGGCGCTGCTGGCCAACCTCAACCCGCGCCGCTTTGCGGTGCAGGCGCTGGTGCTGTGCCCCACGCGCGAACTGGCCGACCAGGTGACCAGCGAAATCCGCCGTCTGGCGCGGGCCGAAGAAAACATCAAGGTCGTGACCCTGTGCGGCGGCGTGCCGCTGCGTGCGCAAACGCTGAGCCTGGAGCACGGTGCCCACATCGTGGTGGGCACCCCAGGCCGCGTGATGGACCACCTGGAACGTCAGCACCTGAGCCTGGAAGCCCTCAACACCCTGGTGCTCGACGAGGCGGACCGCATGCTCGACATGGGTTTCTTCGATGACATCGTTGTGGTTGCCAAGCAGTGTCCCAAAGAGCGCCAGACCCTGCTGTTCTCGGCCACCTACCCCGAAGGCATCGCCAAGCTGAGCGCGCAGTTCATGAAGACCCCCGTGCAGATCACGGTGCAGGCCCAGCATGCCGAGGGCAAGATCGAGCAGCGCTGGTACGAGGTGAAAAACAGCGAGCGCCTGCACGCGGTGTCGCAGCTGCTTAACCACTTCCGCCCGGAGTCGTCGATTGCGTTTTGCAACACCAAGCAGCAGTGCCGCGACCTGGTGGGCGTGCTGCAGGCCCAGGGCTTCAGCGCACTGGCGCTGTATGGCGAGCTGGAGCAGCGCGAGCGCGACCAGGTGCTGGTGCAGTTTGCCAACCGCAGTTGCTCGGTGCTCGTGGCCACCGACGTGGCGGCGCGCGGGCTGGACATTGCCAACCTGGCCGCCGTCATCAATGTGGACGTGACGCCCGACCCCGAGGTGCACATCCACCGCATCGGACGCACGGGCCGGGGCGACGCCGAAGGTCTGGCGCTCAACCTGGTCAGCATGGACGAGATGGGCTCAGTGGGCAAGATCGAAGTGCTGCAGGGCCGTGAATCGCGCTGGTTCCCCGTGGCCGAACTCACACCCACGGGCAGCGGCCCCCTGGTGCCGCCCATGGTCACCATCCAGATCATCGGCGGCCGCAAAGAGAAGATCCGCGCTGGCGATGTGCTGGGCGCACTCACCGGCGAGATGGGCTTCACCCGCGAACAGATCGGCAAGATCAACGTGAACGATTTCTCCACCTATGTGGCGGTGGACCGCGCCATTGGCGCGCAGGCTGCACAGCGTCTGAACCAGGGCCGCGTCAAGGGCAAGGCCGTCAAGGCGCGGCTGGTGACTGGCGAAGAATGATCAGCCTGTTGCAGCGCGTGCGGCAGGCGCGCGTGGAGGTGGACGGGCAGGTCGTAGGCGCTATTGGCGCGGGCCTGCTGGTACTGGTGTGCGCCGAGCGGGGCGACACCGAGGCCGAGGCCGACAAGTTGCTGGCCAAGATGCTCAAGCTGCGCATCTTCAGCGACGACGCGGGCAAGATGAACAAGAGCGTGCAGGACCTGGACGGCCAGGGCGGGGTCGGCGGCCTGCTGCTGGTCAGCCAGTTCACGTTGGCGGCCGACACCACGGGCGGCAACCGCCCCAGTTTCACGCAGGCGGCGGCCCCCGATGAGGGCCGCAGGCTTTATGACTACCTGGTGGCACAGGCCCGCGCTGCCCATCCCGAGGTGGCCACGGGCCGGTTTGCGGCCGACATGCAGGTGCACCTGGTGAACGACGGACCGGTGACGATTCCACTGCGCGTGGCGCCTGCTGCCGGGTAGCCGCTCTTCCCACTCGTGCTCGCCTTCGGCGATTTCATTTCAGTCACGGTGATGGTGGTGTGCGGGGCTACGATGTGTTTTTTCGGAGGATTTGTCCATGTACGAAAAGATTCTGGTTCCTGTGGATGGCAGCGCCACCTCGCTCACAGGGTTGCAAGAAGCCATTGCGCTGGCGCGGGTGATGGGCTCGACGATCCGGTTGCTGCATGTGGTGGATGAAATCTCGTTCATGACGAGCTTCGAGTCCAGCATGGCACTGACCGCGGAAGTGTTTGACACGCTCAAGAAGGCGGGCCAGGACGTGCTGCAGGACGCCCAGAACCGGGTGCGTGCGGCCGGCGTTCCGGTGGAGGCCGAGCTGTATGAAAGCTACGCCGGGCGTGTGAGCGATCTGGTCATCGCGAAAGCCAAGGAATGGGGCGCGCAGCTCATCGTGCTGGGCACCCATGGCCGGCGCGGCGTGGGCCGGATGCTGCTGGGCAGCGATGCCGAGCAGGTGCTGCGCCAGTCGCCGGTGCCGGTGCTGCTGGTGCGCGGCGCCTGAGAAGGTGTGAACAAACCCGCCATGCCCGCTCATCCCGCCAAAACGCACCCCCTCGTCGTTGCAGATGCTCGCCATAGCAAGAGCTTGTGGCTTGCTTTGCGGCACGATCGGCCGCGTTTTTGCGGCCTGCTCGGCCACGCCGGATTCATTCACACCTTCTGAGTGGCCAGTGCGCGGGCCATTGGGGTGAGCGCTTGCCGGGGTGTTTCGCGGCGGTGACCCGGCGCCCGCACACGCCGGCGCATTGGCTCACTGGCGCCAGAAGAACAGGGCGGCCATCACCAGCCCTGTGGCCACGATGCCCCAGCGCAGCACGGGCGCAGGCAGCTTGCGCGCCACACGCGCGCCGCCGTAACCGCCTGCAGTGGCCGCCACCATCATCATCAGCGCCTGCGGCCAAAGCACCAGGCCGCCCGCTGCGTAAATGGCCACGGCAATCGCGGTGAGCAGTGCTGATACCCAGTTTTTCAGGCCGTTCATGGCATTCAGGTTCGTCTGGCCCAGCAGGCCGAACAGGGCCAGCAGCAATATGCCCAACCCGCCATTGAAGTAACCGCCATACGCCGCCACGGCCAGCACGCCCACCGTGGCCTTGGCGGTGGACGGTGTGCCGCCCGCCAGCTTCTGGCGCAGCCAGGGGCCGAACGCAAACAACGCCGTTGCCGCCAGCAGCAGCCAAGGCACGACGCGGCGGAAGGTGGCGTCGGGCGTGACCAGCAGCAGCCCAGCGCCCGCGGCCCCACCAATGAGCGACAGCACCACCAGCAGGCGCATCGAAAGCCCGGGCGGCGGGGCTGTGTCTTCGCGAAAGCCCCAGGCGCCGGCCATGTAACCCGGCAGCAGGGCCACCGTGCCGGTGGCATTGGCCACCACGGGCGGCACGCCGGTGAAGACCAGTGCGGGCAGCGTCAGAAAGCTGCCGCCTCCGGCAACGGCATTGAGGGCGCCGGCGATGAAGGCGGCGGTGAGCAGCAGGGTGGTTTCCAACATGTCTCCTTTTGATTGGGGCGTCAGCCCCGGCACATTGGCGCCATCTTAGGTGGAGACTCGCGGGGATTTTCGGCTGATTGCAGGCAAAAAAGGTTGGATTGCTTTGCTGCAGGCAGTCTGGTGTCTGGCGCTATTTGGCGTACGGGTCGGCAAAGCCCAGCTCTTGCAGGATGGCGGTTTCGTAGGCTTCCATTTCGTCGGCATCGGCGGCACTGGTTTCGTGGTCCCAGCCCTGGGCATGCAGCGTGCCGTGCACCAGCAGGTGGGCGTAGTGCTCTTCCAGGCTCTTGTTCTGTTCGCGCGCCTCGCGCTCCACCACGGGGGCGCAGAGCACCAGGTCGGCGGTCACCAGGGGCTCCTGCGTGTAATCGAAGGTGAGCACGTTGGTGGCGTAGTCCTTTTCGCGGTAGTCGCGGTTCAGTTGCTGGCCTTCTTCGGCACCGACGATGCGCACGGTGATCTCCGCATCGGTGGCCAGGGCGTGGCGAATCCAGCGCGTGACCTTGTGGCGCGGAAGCACAGCGCGGTGGGCGGCGACGCCATCAAAGCGGCCGAATTGCAGCGACAGGGAGAGTGTGTTTAGGGTCATTTATGCCTCTAGCGCTTATGGGGTAAGCGCTTGCAGCTATCAAATAAGGAGTTTTTGCGAACCTGGAACCTGTCTAGTCTGCGCGGCTGCGCGCGGCGGGCGCCCGGCGCGGTGCGTCGTATGCGTCCACGATGCGCGCAACCAGCGGGTGGCGCACCACGTCGGCGCTGGTGAAGCGGGTCACGGCAATGCCCTTGACGCGCTTCAACACCCGCTCTGCATCGACCAGCCCGCTCATCGCCCCTTTGGGCAGGTCCACCTGGCTCACGTCGCCAGTGACCACGGCCCGGGCGCCAAAGCCGATGCGGGTGAGAAACATTTTCATCTGCTCGGGCGTGGTGTTTTGCGCTTCGTCGAGGATGACGAACGCATTGTTCAGCGTGCGCCCGCGCATGAAGGCCAGCGGGGCGATTTCGATGGCGTTGCGCTCGAAGGCTTTTTGCACCTTGTCGTAGCCCATCAGCTCATAGAGCGCGTCGTACAGCGGGCGCAGATACGGGTCCACCTTCTGCGCCAGGTCGCCGGGCAGGAAGCCCAGGCGTTCGCCCGCTTCCACGGCAGGGCGCGTCAGCACGATGCGCTGCACGGCGCTGCGCTCCAGCGCATCTACGGCGCAGGCCACGGCCAGATAGGTTTTGCCCGTGCCCGCGGGGCCGATGCCGAAGGTGATGTCGTGCGTGGCGATATTTTCGAGGTACAGGTTCTGCGTGGGCGTGCGCCCGCGCAGGTCGGCCCGGCGGGTGTTGAGCACGATGGCGCCCTCGGGCGCTTCCACCAGGGACTGGTCGCCCGCCAGCATGAGCTGCAGGTAGTCTTCAGTGATGGGGCGCTCGGCCATTTCATACAGGGCCTGCAACAGCTCCATGGCCTGGGTGGCCTTGGCTTTGGGGCCATCCACCTTGAACTGCTCGTGCCGGTGCGCAATGCTCACCTGCAGGGCCACTTCGATGGTGCGCAGGTGCGCGTCGGCCGGGCCGCACAGGTGTGTGAGCCGGGTATTGTTGTGGGGAGTGAAGGTGTGGCGCAGGATCACGCGGATAATTCCAGTCAGGCTACGGAAAACACGGCAAGAAAGACGGCGCAGCAGGTGGTGCGTTCGCCGGCAAAGGACATCCATGATAGGCAAATTGACCGGCACCCTGCTGGAGAAGAACCCGCCCGAGGTGCTGCTGGACTGCCACGGCGTGGGTTACGAGGTGAATGTGCCCATGAGCACCTTCTACAACCTGCCCGCCGTGGGCGAACGCGTGAGCCTGCTCACGCAGTTCATCGTGCGCGAGGATGCGCAGCTGCTGTACGGCTTTGCCACGCAGCCCGAGCGCCAGGCGTTTCGCGAACTCATCAAGATATCGGGCGTGGGGCCGCGCACGGCGCTGTCCATACTTTCCGGCATGGGCGTGGGCGATCTGGCGCAGGCCATCACGCTGCAAGAGGCGGGCCGCCTGGTCAAGGTGCCGGGTATTGGCAAGAAGACCGCCGAACGTTTGCTGCTGGAGCTCAAGGGCAAACTGGGCGCCGACATGGGAGCGCACGCGCAGGCAACCAGCGACGCCCAGGTGGATATATTGCAGGCGCTGCTGGCGCTGGGTTACAACGACAAGGAGGCGGCGGCCGCTTTGAAGGCCTTGCCGCCGGATGTCGGCGTGAGTGACGGAATCAAGCTGGCGCTGAAGGCGCTGGCGAAATAACCCCTAACCAAACGGATTCAGGACGGGTAGCCATGAAATTTCGACAGTCGATGCAGTGGGTGTGCGGTGCAGGTGTGGCGCTGGTGGTGGCGGCTTGCGGCGGTGGTGGTGGTGGCGACGCGCCTGCACCGGATATGTCGACAGCGAACCGGATCGAGCCGTTTGATCCCACCCTGGGCAAGGCGCTCAAGGCAGCCCCCCCGTTGCCGCGTGCGGCCGGGGCTGCACCAAAGGCCACGCCGGTGCGGCTGGGGCCGCTGGCGTCCGCAGCGCTGCCATCCCTGAAAAACAAAGTGGTGCCCAGCCAGGGCACCGGTGTGCGCCAGCAAATTGGCCTGGCCCGCAGCGTGGCCGCTACGGCGACTTCGTCGGGACTGCGGGCGCAGCTGCAGTGGTCCCCCACAGAGCGCGGCACGCAGCGTGCCGCCGTCAGCTTCGCAGCGCAAGGTGCGCTGGGTGTGCGCCTGGGGCTGCTGGTGCGCGCACTGCCTGCGGGCACCACGCTGCGGTTTTATGCACAGGCCGGTGAAGCGGTGTTCGAGGTGTCGGGCCAGGAGGTGCTGGGCACCATCGCGCGCAACCTGCAGGCGGGAGACACTGGCGATGCGGCCCGCACCTACTGGAGTCCCGATTTCGGCGGCGCCGAGACCACGCTGGAGCTGGAGTTGCCGGCCAATGCCGACCTGGCCCAGCTCGACATCGCCGTGCCCTCGCTGTCGCACTTTTATGTTTCGCCGGACCGTGCGGCGCAATCGGGCCTGACCAAGGTGGGCGAGGCGGCCACCTGCAATATCGACGTGTCGTGTCGGCCCGATTCCAGCAGTGAAAGCCGTTCGGTTGCGCGCATGATATTTGTGGAAAATGGCAGTGCGTTCGTTTGCACCGGCACGCTGCTCAACGACGCACAGTCGAGTTCCACACCGTATTTTCTTTCTGCCAACCACTGCGTTTCCACGCAGGCGGCCGCGTCAACCGTGACGACCGACTGGTTCTACCGCTCGGCCACTTGCAACACCAATGAGGTCAATGCGGGCGCGCAGCGCCTGTACGGTGGCGCCACCTTGCTGTATGCCGAGGCGGCTACCGACACCGCCTTCATGCGCCTGAATGCCGCACCACCGGCCGGTATTGTGTATGCCGGTTCGTATTTTGGCGCAGTGGTCGAAGGTGCCGGAGCACTCAGCATCCACCACCCCCAAGGCGACCTGCAAAAGTACAGTGAGGGTGTGGTGAAGCAGTTCAACAATTGCACTTTTGAAACCTGCCAAGTCAGCACTGCGCAGGACGGGCGTTTCCTGAGTGTGGGCTGGAGTGTGGGTACCACCGAGGGCGGCAGCAGCGGCTCAAGCCTTTTCCTGCCGATTGGCAGCAAGCGCTATGTGGTGGGGCAATTGCTGGGCGGTGCTGCAAGTTGCCAGAACCCCACCGGATACGACCACTATGGCCGCTATGACCTGGCATTCCAGGCGGCCCTCAGGAACTGGCTGAAACCGGCACCATGAGCCAGCAGGCGTTTCGCCTGCAATGGCGCAGTGTGGCTTGACCATTCAAGCCGACGACTTCGCTCACCCACCACCCCCACCTGCACCCGCCAAAGGGTGCGGTCTCCGCTGTCGGTGTATTGCCCGCAGATGCGTAGATGCCCGGCCATCACTGGTCGGCCAAGTCACCCCTTCGCCATCGAACACCTTCCAGCCGACGGACTTGCGGCTCAAAAGGGCTTCGCACGTCCGCAGATAAAAGTGCGGACCGTGAACTTGGGAGCGGCAAAAGAGAATTGGCCCCGAAAACATGCTATTCGGCCTTGGGCCCTTGGTATTGGCATGTGCCAGGGCGCCTGTTCTGTCAGTTTTTGCGCTGCAGCATTCAGGCATTTGGACTACATCAAGTTATTGAAGTTACAGATTGAATGGAGATAACGGTAAAAAGATTGAGTAGATCAAAGACGGCACCAGATTTATTCGGCACTTGCACCCCATCGCCCAGCCCTTCAACGGGGCTGGTTCGAATTAGAAGTCAATCATGTCAAGGGCTGCCAGTGTTAAATAATAAATTCCTCCCGCTTGCCCTTTTGGCCCTCGGTCAAACCGTGTTTGCCCAGCAGCTTCCCAGCGCTGGCAGCCAGATCCAGCAGATTCCACCGACCCCCATCCCGCAAAAAACAGCGCCTGTCATCCGCATAGAACCCAGCAGTGCGCCAGCGACGGAAGCTTCGGACGCCGTAAAAATCACGGTCAACCGCCTGCAGGTGACCGGGTCGCGGGTTTACCCCGAATCAGAGCTGCTTTCGCTGACGGGGTTTACGCCCGGCAGTGAGCTGTCGCTGGGCGAGCTGCGCGCCATGGCGCTCAAAATTACCGAGCGTTATCGCAACGCAGGCTATTTTGTAGCGCAGGCTTACCTGCCAGCCCAGGAAATCAAGGATGGTGTGGTCACCATTGCCGTGATCGAAGGCCAGTACGGCCAGGTGGCTGTTCGCAACCAAAGCACACTGTCCGACGGCTTGATTCAGAGCCAGCTGGCGGGGCTCAACAGCGGCGACACGGTTGCCATCGCGCCACTGGAAAGCCGCCTGTTGCTGCTGTCGGACATTCCAGGCGTGAAAGTTACCTCGACGCTGGCGCCGGGCGCGTCCGTCGGATCGTCCGATCTGATCGTTGACGTGGTTCCTGGTCAGCGTGTCACGGGCAGTATTGATGCCGACAATGGTGGCAACCGCTACACCGGCGAATATCGCCTTGGCGCTACGGTGAACCTGAACAATGCGGCTGGGCACGGCGACGTTGCTTCGCTGCGCCTGCTGACGTCAGGCTCCGGCCTGAACTACGCACGGGCGTTCTACCAGATGCAGTTTGGCAAGGCGACGGTCGGCGTGGCTTATAGCTGGCTGGACTACGAGCTGGGCGAGGAATTCACATACGCGCAGGCCACCGGTACGGCCAAGATCGCCAGCGTGTACGGCAGCTACCCCTTGATCCGTTCGCGCAATACCAACCTGTACGCCGGCCTGGCGTTTGACGCCAAAACGTTTCAGGACAACCGACCACTGAGCCTGGACGCACCCGTTGAAGACAAAAAATCCCAGGTGTTGACAGCAAGCCTGCGCGGCGACCACCGCGATGGTCTGGGCCGTGGCGGTTTGACGGGCTATTCGCTCAATTGGTCCACAGGCAACATCGACATCGAAACCCCGGCGATACGGGCCTTCGACGCGACGACTGCGCGCAGTAACGGTCACTTCAACAAGCTGGGTTTCAGCGCCATGCGGCTGCAAAGTGTGACCGACACGGTCTCGCTGTATGCCGGCATCTACGGCCAGATCGCCTCAAAAAACCTTGATACATCCGAAAAGATGGAGCTCGGTGGCATGTATGGCGTGCGCGCCTACCCGGAAGGCGAAGCGTATGCCGACCAGGGCTATGTGCTGACGCTTGAAGCCCGGATGCGGCTCCCCACTCCCCAACAGTTTCCCGGGCAGATGCAGCTGGTTGGTTTTGTCGACGCCGGCAGCGTGACCATCAACAAGAACCCATGGAGCACGGGTGACAACCGCCGGACCCTGAGTGGTGCGGGCGTGGGCCTGACATGGTCGGACACCAACAACTTTCTGGTGAGGGCGTATTACGCCCGCAAGCTGGGCAACGACTTGGCAACTTCGGCACCCGACAAGTCGGGCCGGTTCTGGATTCAGGCCGTCAAATATTTCTGACCTCGTCCAGCGCAGGCCTGGCCTGCACTGACGCCGGACTGAACCCGCATTTTTGAAGAACACGCGAAAGATTCCCATGAACCTCATTCACCGCTCCATCTGGAACGACCAGACCGGCACCTTTGTGGCCGTTTCTGAAATCACCCGCAGTGCCGGCAAGAAAATCTCGTCCTGCACGGCAGCGGCGGGTACGGGTAGCAGCTTCAGCCTGAAAATCCTGGCCGTTTCCCTGATGATGGCCTGTGGCGCAGGGGTTCATGCCCAGCCCGTGGGCGGCGTGGTTTCGGCTGGCAGCGCCACCATTGGTGGCGCGCCCGGAAACATGACGATTACCCAGACCACGCCCAACGTGGCGATTAACTGGCAGAGCTTTGGCGTGCGGGCAGGCGAGTCGGTCCAGTTTGTGCAGCCTGGTAGCAGCTCGGTGGCGCTGAACCGCGTCATCGGGTCAGATCCCTCGAACATACTGGGCAGCCTGACGGCCAACGGCAAGGTGTTCCTGGTCAACCCCAATGGCATCCTGTTCGGGGCGGGTGCATCGGTGAACGTGGGCGGGCTGGTGGCATCCACCCTGGCCATCTCCGATGCCGACTTCATGGCGAACAACTACAAGTTCTCGGGTGCGGGTGCGGGCTCGGTGCTGAACCAGGGCACGATCAACGCAGCCGATGGCGGCTATGTTGCCCTGTTGGGAGCGAACGTCAGCAACCAAGGCGTGATTGCCGCCCAGCTGGGCACCATCGCGCTGGCGGCTGGTGAGGCTGTCACGCTGGACATGGCGGGCGACAAGCTGCTCAACGTCACGGTAGATCAAGGTGCACTGAATGCGCTGGTGGACAACGGCGGCATGATTCGCGCCGATGGCGGCCAGGTGCTGCTGACCACGCAGGCGGCGGGAAGCTTGCTGGCCAATGTGGTCAACAACACCGGTGTGATTCAGGCGCAGACGCTGGTCACGGGCGAAAACGGCACGATCAGGCTGCTCGGTGGCACACAAAGTGGCACGCTGAACGTAGCGGGCACTTTGGACGCTTCTGCGCCCACAGGCGGGAGCGGTGGGGCTATCGAAACATCTGCTGCCCGCGTAAACATAGCGAGCGGGGTGATCCTTACTACGGCAGCTCCGTCGGGGACTACCGGCACCTGGCTGATTAGTCCGCAGGACTTCACCGTTGGAAGCTTGTCCACGGACAACATTTCTGGCCCAACCCTTTCAGCCCAACTGGTAACCAACAGCGTCACCATCAGCACGGCGGCTGCAGGCGGCGGTGACATTCACGTCAACAATGCCATCGCATGGACAGCGAGTTCGACCCCGACAACGCTGTCGTTGTTGGCCGACGGAAACGTCAACATCAACCAGCCAATCACCGCCACCAACGGAAACCTGGAGGTTTGCTGTGGGCGCGATGTGAATGTGAGATTGGGCGCCGACATCACCACGACCAACGGAAGTGTTTTGCTTGCTGCCGGGAATGACATCAACCTGGACGGGGCTTTGTCGACGACCAACGGCAACGTCACCATGTGCGCCGCGAACGATATCAATATTCTGGGCACGATCACGCTGACCCACACCACCACCATTATTCCCGCTCAAAGTCTGGGTCTGCCACTGGGTCTGGTGCTGAGTGCAGGGTATGGGGCTGGCGCGCCGGGTGTTGGCGGCGGCACAGTGGTTTTTGAGCCGCTGGCGCCAGCAGCCACGGTGACGAACGCTCCCACGACCATCGAATACAACCCGGTCGCGTACACCACGCCGACGGATTATTCGGTCAACATCATCGGCGCAGCGCCTACCCAGCGCATGCTGGTGTTTGCGCAAGCCGAAGACAAAGTGGTCGACGGAACCACCACGGCAACGGTTGCTTCACTGCAAGGAGGCCCTCTCGGTGTGACGCTGGTTGCAGGCCCGGGCAGCACGGCCAATTTCGACAGTGCCAACGTGGGAACGGACAAGACCGTCACCTTGACGGGTTACAGTCTCGGCGGTGCTAACGCCAGCGCTTACGCCTTGGTAGTTCCTTGTTGCGGTCCTGCTGTTTCCAAGACAACCGCTGATATCACTGCGGTGGTGGTGGTGCCGCCAGTGGTTGTGCCTCCGGTGATCCCGCCGGTAGTGGTGCCGCCAGTGGTTGTACCTCCCGTGATTCCACCGGTGGAAAACCCGGCATTGCCGCCTGTTTGGACTCCGCCCGGACCGCCCGCCGTTACACATCCCGAATACGTTTTGACGGTGGTTCCGCCAGCGCCGCTGCCACCTTCGGTGATCACCGTTGCAACACCACCCGCGCCGCCGGTGGTCGTGCCTGTGGTGCCTGTAGTGGCGCCAGTCGAAGCGCCACCCCAGAAATACCAGGCGCCCGTGCGCCAACCCAAACCGGAACGCAACTAACAGGTCGTGATGAGAAACCCTGAAAAAACATTGGTCCCCATGCTCCGAAGGATTTTTCAGGGCCTGCTGGCCACAGGGCTGATCTGCAGCCAGGCCTATGCGTCGCATGACGCTGCTCATGGGCCAGGCCCAGGGTTGGAAGGGGCCGTGCCGGCGATTGGCAGCGATGCCGTTCCCACGGTCATGCAGCCGCCCACGCGGGCAGCAAAAGGCACAAAGCGCGCCAACTTCGAACAGACCCAAGCCTCCAAGGACGCGCGGCATGTGGCCCATTGGGTGGTGGATTCAGGCGACAACCTGAACAAACCCTTTGTCATCATCGACAAGCGGGACGCCAGGGTGTTCGTGTTCGATGCCAACGGCATGCTGCGCGGAGAATCTCCCGCGCTGCTTGGACTGGCCATTGGCGATCACTCGGTGCCTGGCATCGGCACCAAAAAAATGTCAGCCATTCGCCCGGAGGAACGGACCACCCCCGCGGGGCGTTTCGTGGCCAACCTGGACAAAAACCTCAAGGGCAATGAAATTCTCTGGGTCGACTACGACACGGCTATTTCGATGCACCGTGTCGTCACCAGCAATGCCAAGGAGCGCCGCGCCCAGAGGCTGGCCAGTTCGTCGCCGTCAGAGCGCCGGATTTCGTATGGCTGTATCAATATTCCCGTGAAGTTTTACGACACCGTGGTGAGCCCGGCATTTACCGGAACGGATGGCATTGTCTATGTGCTGCCCGAAATCCGATCGCCCCGCGAAGTTTTTGGCTCGTACGACGTGGAGGAAGAGGCCAGCCTTCAGGCCACAGGCCAGGCAGCGCCTGCACCGGTGGCAAACCACGCCGCCAATTAATGGAACATTGGACGGTATGCCTGTCGCACCCGAGAGGTGGCCCGACGGCTGCGTGTCAGGTTCGCCCCGTGGGTACCGGAGTAATCGGGTGGGCGGTTGGGCAACAACTCTGGTGCTGACGCAAAAGTCTGTGTTCCTGCTGAAGGAGCCTCAGCGCCACAACTTTCCGTGAGCGCACTGATTGGCGCCGGCATTGGCCCCCTGGAGTGGCCTATAGTGGAACGTTAGCCGGAAAACTGCCAAAGTGACTATCCAGACCGACGACTTCGCCCCCGCGCCCGCCAAGCGCGTCATCTCTGCCGTTCCGGCATCGCCGCAGGAGGAAGCCATTGAGCGCGCCCTGCGCCCCAAGCTGCTGCAGGAATACGTGGGTCAGGCCAAGGCGCGCGAGCAACTTGAGATCTTCATCGGCGCCGCAAAGAAGCGCGGCGAGGCGCTCGACCATGTGCTGCTGTTCGGCCCGCCCGGCCTGGGCAAGACCACGCTCAGCCACATCATCGCGGCCGAACTGGGCGTGAACCTGCGCCAGACCAGCGGGCCCGTGCTCGAAAAGCCCAAGGACCTCGCGGCACTGCTGACCAACCTGGAAAAGAACGACGTTCTCTTCATCGATGAGATCCATCGCCTCTCGCCCGTGGTCGAAGAAATCCTCTACCCCGCGCTGGAGGACTACCAGATCGACATCATGATCGGCGAGGGGCCGGCGGCGCGTTCCATCAAGCTTGACCTGCAGCCCTTCACCCTGGTGGGTGCCACCACGCGCGCGGGCATGCTCACCAACCCGCTGCGCGACCGCTTTGGCATCGTGGCGCGGCTGGAGTTTTATACGCCCGAGGAGCTGGCGCGCATCGTCACGCGCAGTGCGGGATTGCTGGGCACGCCCATGGACGAGGCCGGCGGCTTTGAGCTGGCGCGGCGCTCGCGCGGCACGCCGCGCATCGCCAACCGGCTGCTGCGCCGCGTGCGCGACTATGCCGAGGTGAAGGGTGATGGCCGCATCACCAAGTCCATCGCCGACAAGGCGCTCGCCATGCTCGACGTGGACCCGCAGGGTTTTGACGTGATGGACCGCAAGCTGCTCGAAGCCTTGATACATCGCTTTGACGGCGGCCCCGTGGGCCTCGATAACATCGCCGCCAGCATTGGTGAAGAGGCGGGCACCATCGAGGACGTGATCGAGCCCTACCTGATCCAGCAAGGCTATTTGCAGCGCACACCGCGCGGGCGCATCGCCACGCTGGCCGCTTATCGGCACCTCGGGGTCACGCCGCCGCAGGCTGCCGGGGGGCTGTTTTCTGAATGATCGAATCAAACCCATGGTACTGAGGAATTTTTTGTGAAGCGCCCCTGGATCGCATGGGGTCTGGCCGCTGCCGTCGTGGCGGTGGGCGTCGCCGTCGGGGCCGTGTCGTTGCGCGGGCCGCTGGTCGATGCCGTGGTGGTGCAGTCGGCACCGCTGGTGCGCACCCTGCAGTTTTCGGCCCGCGTGGCCACGCTGTCGCGCGTGGATGTGGGCAGCACGCTCACCGGCCGGGTGGCGCAGGTGCGGGTGGCCGAAGGCGCGCAGGTGCGTCAGGGTGATGTGCTGGTGCAGCTCGAATCGGATGAACTGCGTGCCGCTTTGGCGCAGGCCGTTGCCTCCGAGCGCCAGGCGCAGGCGCGACTGACTGGCCTGCGCAGCAGCGGCCGTACCGCTGCGCAGGCTGCGAGCGCACAGGCCAGCGCCACCCTGCAAGCCGCAAACGCCAGCCTGGCGCGGGTGCAGCAGTTGGTGGCCGAGGGGTTCTACAGCCCCGCGCAGCTCGACGAGGCCCGCCGGGCGGTGGATGTGGCGCGGGCGCAGCAGCTCAGCGCGCAGGCGCAGATGCAGGCCAATGCCGATGCCGGTACCGATGTGGCGCAGGCGCAGGCGCAGCTGACGCTGACCCAGGCGGCCACCGTGGCGGCGCAGGCCCGCCTGGCGCAGACTGCTCTGGTCGCGCCAGCCGATGCCCGCGTGCTGGTGCGCGCGGTCGAGCCCGGGCAGATCGTGCAGCCCGGCAAGGCCTTGCTCAGCCTGGCGCTGGCAGGGCCCACCCAGCTGGTGGCCCAGGTGGATGAACGTTTTCTGGACCAGTTGGAGGCGGGGCAGAAGGCTGCAGTGGTGGCCGATGCCTTTGCCGGCCAGCGTTTTGCAGCGCGCGTGCTCTCCATCGCACCAGCGGTGGATGCGCAGCGCGGTGCCATCGAGGTGAAATTTGCGCTGGAGCAGCTGGCGCCCGCGTATCTGCGCGAGGACATGACCCTTTCGGTCGAGGTGGAGACCGCCCGGCGCAAAAGCGCACTGGTACTGCCCCAGGCCACTTTGCGCGGCGCCGTGTCGGGCGACACGGGCGCGGTGCTGGTGCTGCAGGACGGGCGCGCTCAAGCCCGCGCCGTGCGGCTGGGCCTGCGCACGCTGGATGCCGTGGAGGTGCTGGAGGGCCTGACCGGGGGCGACACCGTGTTGCGTGGCGGCGCCGTGCAGGCGGGTGACCGCGTGCGTGCCCGCACGGTGCCATGGATGGCAGGCACTGCGGCGCCTGCAACAGGCGCAGGTGCCAAGGGCCGGGCGGATGCCGCCTTGGGCGCTGCACCGAGCGGCACCAAGGGCCGCTGAGCTCACTGCCATGATGATCCTAAAAATCGCAGTTGACCGCTTGCAATCCCTGGATAGGCCCTGTGAAAACTTGCTTTGTATCTCTTTGGAACGTTCACCTTTTGGGTGATTGCGCTATGCACCTGCCAGCACCATGCTCGACGCGCCATGCGGCGTTGCTCCTCGTTGCGCACAGGAGTGCGCTGCCTCGTCGCGTCTTGCCTGGCACGCCGATCATGGCACTGGCAGGCGCATCCAACTGCGGTTTTTAGGATGATCTGGCCCGGCTTCGAGTTGCGTGTGGCGCTGCGTTTTTTGCGCGAGGGGCGCATGCAGACCCTGCTCATCATCGTGGGCGTGGCGGCGGGCGTGGCGGTCATTGCCTACATCTCGGCGCTGATCAACGGCCTGCAATCGAACACCCTGGCCAAGACGCTCGGGGCCCAGGCGCACATCAGCCTGCGGGCGCCGGATGACCTGGTGACTCCTGCGGCACTGCCGGTGGCTGGCGCAGCCGTGCTCACCGAAACCCAGCCGCGCGCGCAGCGCCTGCGCTCGGTGGCCAACTGGCAGGCACTGGTGCCGCTGCTGGAACGCCTGCCCGACGTGGCCGGGGTGTCGCCCATGGTGTCGGGCAGTGGTCTGGCCTTGCGCGGTGAGGCATCGCAAGCCATCGCGCTGATGGGCGTCGATCTGGACCGCTATGACCGCGTGGTGGGGCTGCGCTCCAAAGTGGTCAGCGGCAGTGCGCGGCTGGCGCCCGGCGAGGCGATCGTGGGGCGCGAGCTGGCGGCCGACCTGGGCGTGCGTGTGGGTGACCGCCTCACGGTGCAGACGAGCGGCGCGGGTGGCTCGGTGAGCGACGCAGTGCGCGTGACCGCGCTGGTGGACCTGGGTGTGAAAGACCTCAACCGGCGCACCGTGATCGTGCCGTTGCGCGCCGCGCAAAGCCTGCTGGCGCTGCCGGGCGGCGCCACCCAGATCGACCTGACCTTGAAGGACGTATGGGTGGCCCAGACCCTGGCGAGCGAGCTGCAGACCCGACTCCCCTACAAAATTGAAAGCTGGCAGGAGAGCAATGCCCAGCTGGTGTCGGCGCTGAATGCGCAATCCATCAGCACGGCCATCATCCGTGGCGTGGTGTTGGCGGTGGTGGTGCTGGGCATCGCCAGCGTGCTGGTGGTGTCGGTGGTGCAAAAGGGCCGCGAAATCGGCATCCTGCGCGCCATGGGCGCCACGCGGGGGCAGGTGCTGCGGGTGTTTCTGGTGCAGGGCGCGGTGGTGGGCGCGCTGGGTTCGGTGCTGGGGCTGATGCTGGCGGTGGCGCTGATCTGGGTGTTCACCCATTTCGTGCGCGGCTCCGATGGCATGCCGCTGTTTTCGATTGCGCTGCCGCCCGCCATGGCATTGCAGGTGGCACTGATTGCGTCGGTCTGTGGCGTGCTGGCCGCCGTGGCTCCGGCGCGCCGTGCGGCGGCGCTCGATCCGGCGCAGGCCATTCGCATGTAGTGATGAGATACCCCCCTGAGCGGCTGCGCCGCTTCCCCCCGCTCTCGCAGTGCTGCGCACTGCGGGCAGCGGGACGCCCCCATCGCTGCGGGGCGGCCCTTGCGCGGGGGCCGCTGGCCTTGGTGGCGCCGGTTTCTTGCGCCACGGGCGGTGCGCAGCGCAATGGAATGCAAAAATGTTGATCGAGCTACGCGACGTGCGCAAAAGTTACAACCTGGGCCGCCCCAGCGAGGCCGAGGTGTTGCACGGCATCGACCTGCAGGTGCGTCGCGGCGAGTTCATTGCGCTGATGGGCCCCTCGGGCTCGGGCAAGAGCACGCTGCTCAACATCCTGGGCCTGCTGGAGCGCATGACGTCCGGCAGCTACCGGCTGGACGGCGAAGCCGTGC
Source organism: Acidovorax sp. JHL-3 (assembly GCF_000526295.1). NCBI lineage: Bacteria > Pseudomonadati > Pseudomonadota > Betaproteobacteria > Burkholderiales > Comamonadaceae > Acidovorax > Acidovorax sp. JHL-3. Next base: position 299,935 of record NZ_JAFU01000001.1, on the reverse strand, counting down.
AGGGGCTCGATGATGCCGCGCTGACTTTGCGCCGGCGCCGCACGCTGGGCTTCGTGTTCCAGTTCCACCACCTGCTGCCCGCGTTCTCGGCGCTCGAGAATGTGACGCTGCCCGCCCTCATGGCCGAGGGTCGGGTCAGCACCACGCACCGCGATCACGCGCGCGGCCTGCTGGCCGCCGTGGGCCTGGCGCAGGCCATGGACAAGCGTCCGGGGGAGCTGTCGGGCGGCATGCAGCAGCGTGTGGCCATTGCCCGCGCGCTGGTCATGAACCCGCCGCTGGTGCTGGCCGACGAGCCCACTGGCAACCTGGATACCGCCTCGTCTGCAGAGGTGTTTGCCCTGCTGCGCCGCATTCATGCCGAGCGCGGCACGAGTTTTGTGGTGGTCACGCACGACCCGCGGCTGGCGGCACGCTGCGACCGGCTGGTGGAGCTGATCGACGGGCGCATTGCGCGCGACGAGGCGGTCACTGCGGGGGTGGAGCCTGCGCCCAGCGCGCTGCCGGTGTGAGGGCAGCGGGGCGGTGGAGCGTTGCTCCGCGCCGCAATACAATGCTATTTATTTGATAGCTATTAACGCTTTCTTTATAAGCGCTAGAGGCCTATTCGACCAAAAATCCGCAGGCGCTCTTAGTGCGAGGTGCCTTCCGAGCGCGTGATCTTGTTCCACACGTTGTATTTGCCCACAGGCTTGCTCATGGGCAGGCGCTTGACCTCCTTGAGGGTCTGCGCGTCAAACACGATGATGGCGCCGTCTGTCTCCCACACGCTGACCAGGGCGTAGCGGCCGTCCTTGGTGAACTCGGTGTGCGCCAGCGTGCGGCCGGGTTCGCGCAGCGTGGCCATGGGCGTCAGCGTGGCCTTGTCGATGAGTGTGAGCGTGTCCTTGGCGGTGGGGCTCATCATCGAGTCGGCCCAGGCGTAGCGGGTGGTCTCGTGGCTGCGCATGAAAAAGCCAGGCCCGGGGGTGGGAATGGTCTTGACCGTTTTCCAGGTCTTCATGTCGATCACGTCGATGGCGCCGTCTTTGAGGTTCGGGCTGGCCAGCACGGTGGTGCCGTTCCAGGCAAAGGTGATGCCCGAGCCCAGGTGGGGCATGCCGGCAATCGGCAGCTCGGCAATCTTGCGCCGCACATCGAGGTTGACCACCTGCGCCGTGGGGGCGCCGTCGGCCGCACCGGACTTGGGCCGGGTCGAGCCCAGCACATGGCGGTAATCCTGGTCGAAAAAGAAATCGTCCAGCGGTTCATCGAGCGGCGTGCGTCGAACCCCGTGGTAGCCCGGCTTGGCGATGGCCTCGCCCATCTTGTAGTCGTGTACCAGGCCGTCATAGATCGGCGGTGCCTTGGGGTCGTAGGAAATCTCCCAGACCTCCGGAATGTCCTTGAGCGCCACGACAAAACTCTTGCGTGGGGCAGCGTCGTACACAGCAGACACGCGCGAGGCCTCTTTGCCGTCGAGCGTGGTGGCGTCATAGCGTTTGACAAAGTTCAGATCGGCGTCGAACAGCACCACGGTACGCGGCAGGTAGTTGGCGGCCATGACCCAGCGCCCGTCGCCGCTGACGGCCACGTTGCGCATGTTCAGGCCGGCGCGCACCTCGGCCACCACGGTAAGGTTCCACAGGTCGTATTTGGTGATCCAGCCGTCGCGCGAGCCAAAGAACACAAAGCGCCCGTCGGGTGTGAACTTGGGGCCGCCGTGCAGCGCGTAGCGGCTGGCAAAGCGGTGGATGACCTCGAAGCGGTCGCCGTCGACCAGCGAGACATGGTGGTCACCACCTTCCACCACCACAAACAGGTTCATGGGATCGGCCTTCCAGCTGGGGCGGGCCGGCAGGTTTCTGGTGCCTGCGGTTTCAACGCGCGATGCGCGCACATCGTCGTCGCTCCACGCCGGTGCGGGGGTGACCGGCTGGTAGATCCATTCGGTCAGTGCCGCAATGTCTGCGGGGGCCAGTGTGGCGGCGAAGCCCCCCATTTGCGTGGCGGCGCGGCCCTGCTGGATGACCTTCAGTGCTTCGGGGCGACGCAGGCGTGCCAGGCTCTCGGGCAGCAGCGCCGGGCCCATGCCGCCAGTGCGCTGGGCACCGTGGCAGCTGGCGCAGTGTTCGCTGTACAGCGCGGCAGCAGAGGCGGCGGTGGTGGGCGCGGCAGTCTTGGCGGCTGCCGTGCTGGCCGTAGCTGCGGCGCTGTGGGTCTGCGCCTGGGCCAAGCCGTGGCCCATCCAGAGCAGGCCCGCGCTCAAGGCCAGGTGTGCGGCGCCTGCAGCAAACCGGCGCAGGGTGTCATGCATGTTCGTTCTCCGGGTGGATGTCGATGGTGCGGCGGCCCTTGCTGAAAGGCGTCAGCGCCACGCGCTGTGCGTCGCTGCCTGCTTGCAGCCCGATCTCGTCGTCGCGCAGGTAGCAGCCGGGGTCTTCGGCCCACGCATCGCCCGTGAGTTGCTGGGCACGCACGCGCGTGTTGCCGCCGCAGATGCTGAAGTAGTGGCACACAGCGCAGCGCCCACCCACCGGGCGGGGCTTGGCTTTCAGGCCCGCCATCAACGGCTCGGAGGTGTCGGACCAGATGGCCGAGAACGGGCGCTGGCGCACGTTGCCCAGGTCGTGGTGCCACCACATGGTGTCGGGGTGCACGGTACCCAGGTTGTCGATGTTGGCCACGTTCACGCCGCTCGAATTGCCGCCCCAGGCGATGAGGCGCTCGCGCAGCGGTGCCTCCCACTGCGGCATGCGTTCGCGCACCCATTGCAGCAGGTAGGGGCCGTCGGTGTCGTTGTTGCCGGTCACGTAGTCTTCTTCGCGGCCTTCCAGTGCCGACTGCCAGGCGCGCTCGAACAGCAGGTCGAGGGCGTCGCGCGTGGCCTGGAACTGCGCGTCCTTGCCGCGGTGGATGTTGCCGCGCCCGGCGTAGTTGAGGTGCGAGAAATAGAACTTGTCCACGGCCTCGGCACGCATCAAGTCCAGCAGCGCAGGGAAGTCGTGCGCGTTCATGGCCGTCATGGTGAAACGCAGGCCCACCTTTACACCGCGCTGGTGCAGGTGTCGCACAGCGGCCAGGCTGCGGTCGAATGCGCCTTCGAGGCGGCGGAAATGGTCGTGCGTTTCGCGCAGGCCATCGAGGCTGATGCCCACGTAGTCGAAACCCATGGCCTGGATGCGGTCGGCCATGGGCTCGTCGATCAGGGTGCCATTGGTCGATAGACCCGTGTAGAACTTCATCGCCTTGGCGCGCTCGGCGATCTCGAAGATGTCAGGCCGCATCAGCGGCTCGCCACCCGAAAGAATCAGCACCGGAACGCTATAGGCCTTGAGGTCGTCCATCACGCCGAACACTTCCTGCGTGGACAGCTCGCCCTCGTAGTCGTGGTCGGCCGACAGCGCATAGCAGTGCTTGCAGGTCAGGTTGCAGCGGCGGATCAGGTTCCAGATCACCACCGGGCCCGGCGCCTGGCCGTTGCCTCGGGTGCGTGCAGGGGCGGGATAGGCGCCGGTGGCCTGGGCTTGCGCGAGCTCGCGCATGTATTGGCTGATGCGGAACATGATTAGCTTTCTTGGCTTTGCCGAAGACGCAGGCCGGTCTTCTTGAGGATGGCGGTCGAATACAGGATGTCGTGGCCCCGGCAGGCGGTGCCCAGCAGTTCGCGCACCTGCTCGGCCTGATGCTCGACCTCGGCGCGCGTGCGGCCGTGCAGCATGGCGAACAGGTTGTAGGGCCAGCAGATGCCCCCTGTCGGTGTGCATTGCGCACCGTCTCCCCCCGAGGGGGACTCGGCATCTTGGGAGCGGCCCGGCGATGCCTTCGGCAGGTGGCGCGGGCGGCGGTAGCAGTGGCTCACGCCAGGCAGCTGGCCGATGCGCTCGCCGAGCTGGTCCACCAGGGCGTCGTCCACGTCCCACACACTCATGCCGTTGGCCGTGAAGCCCAGGCGGTAGTGATTGGGCACGGCGCCAATGCGGCGGATGAGGCCCGTTTCGAGCATCTGTGCCATACGCTCGCGCACCTGCTGGCCGGAGACGCCAAGCTGTTGCCCCACGGCGTCGTAGGGGCGCGGCACCAGCGGCAGGCCACCCTGGGTGGCGGCCATCAGGGCGCGGTCGAAATCGTCAAGCGCCATGGGCTGCTCCGGTGGCTTGGTGCAGGGGAAGCTTGAGTTCGACGAAAAACTCGCGCTCCTTCGGAAATGCCAGCACGGGCAGGCCCGTTTCGGCCTCGATGCGTGTGATGGCCGCCGCGCACTGCGCCGGGGTTTCGGTGCCGAGCACGAACCACATGTTCAGCGCATGGGCGCGCCGGTAGTTGTGCGCGATTTCAGGGTGGGCGTTGACTTGCGCCGTGACGGCCTCGTAGCGCTCCTCGGGCACGGCCATGGCGGCCAGCACGAACAGGCCGCCCGCGCGCTCGATCTGGAATAGCGGGCCAAAGCGGGTGAGCATGCCGCTCTCCAGCAGGGCCGAGAGCCGCCCAATGACGTATTCCTCGGTCCACCCGAATTCGGCGGCCACGTCGGCAAACGGCCGCTCGGTCAGGGGCAGATCGCCGTGCAGGCGCTCCAGCAGGCGGGCATCATCCGGCGACAGCATCGAGCTCCTCCGGCATCGTGGTTTCGGGCAGGGCGCGAAAGCGCCGCGGGCCGGTCTGCTTGAAGCGCCGGCACGAGAACAGCACCTCGTGCGGGTACTGTGCCAGATCGCAATCATCCATGACGCGCGCGATCACCTCGCGCACAGCGGCGCGGTCGCGGCCATGCACCATGCAATACAGGTTGTAGGGCCAGCCCCCGGTGCGCTCGCGCCGATAGGCCAGCGTCACGCCGGTCACGCGGGCGAGGGCCTCGCCGCAGGCGTCTACCTCGGCATCCGGGATGTTGAAAACGGTCATGGCGTTGGCGTCAAAGCCCAGCTCGTGGTGGCGCACGATGGCGCCGATGCGCCGCACCGTGCCCTGGTCCAGCCACTGCTGCAGCGTCTGCAAAACCGATTCGCCGGTGCGGCCCAGCGCCTGTGCCCAGGCGTCGAAGGGGCGGGGCACCAGGGGCAGGCCGTCTTCGAGGAGGGCGGCGAGTGGCCGGTCTGCCTCGGCCACCGGCATGGCCTCGGGCGCGGCCGCCATGGGTGCGGGGGCCGTGCGTTCGCGCAGATCAAAGCCCAGGTCGATGCGGTAGGCGCGCTGCATGCGCAGCTGCAACGCGGTCAATCCCGTGGCGTCTTCGAGCGAACGCATGGCGGCGCGCACTGCGGCATCGTCCTGCCCGGTCATCACGAACCAGAGGTTGTAGTGGTGCTCGCGCTGGTAGTTGTGGTTGACGCCGGGGTGGCTGGATACCACGGCGGCCACGGCGTCCAGCCGCTCGGGGGGCACCGCCATGGCGGCCAGCAGCGCCGCACCGCCGGCGTTGCCCGCAAAAACCCCGCCGATGCGGCTCAGCGCGCCTTCGCGCTGCAGCCGGGCGTAGCCCGCCAGAACCTCGTCGGTCGACAGGCCCAGCGTGCCCGCGACGTGCGCAAAGGGCTCGCGCACCAGCGGAAAGCCGCGCTGCCAGGGGTTGAGCAGCGCCAGGCGAAGGTCGGCGTCGGGGGCCATCTAGAACCCCACCCGCGCTGCGCGGGACGTGAAGAAGATGCCGCTGGGCGAATCGACCGTCATCGTGGCCTGGGTGGCAAAGGTCTGCGTGTCGATCACGCTGACGCGGTGGGCGTCGCGCGAGCTGATCCAGACCGACTCGCCGCGCGGCGTGAACTCCATATGCAGCACGGCCTTGCCGGGCTCCAGCGTGTGCACGATCTTCTGCGTGGTGGTGTCGATGACCTGCACGCGGTGGTAGTCAGGCACCGAGAAGTTCACCCACACCTGGCGGCCGTCGGGACGGGCCATCACGAACACGGGCTGTCCAGCCACCGGGATGCGGCCGACCTCTTGCCAGGTGTCGGTGTCCACCACCAGCACCTCGTGGCGGCCGATGGCGGGCAGGTAGGCGCGGCGCCCGGCCACGGCCCAGCCGCGCAGGTGCGGCATCTTGTAGACCGGCAGGGGCTCCTGGCCACGGCCGTAGCCGCCCAGGATGCGGCGCACGGTGGGCTTGTCTTCCCACAGGTCCACCATGGCCAGCCCGTCCTCGCCGAACAGGCCCGCGATGTAGTGGCGGCCATTGGGCGTGACCAGCGCGTCATAGGGCTGCTTGCCAATATTGGGCAGCTTGGTGGTAACGGGGCGTGCGGGGTTGGACAGGTCGGTGATCCAGATGGCGTTGGCGTCGAACAGGCTGTAGGCGAAGCGCCGTCCAGGCAGGTCCACCAGCCCGACTACGCGCGAGAGCTTGCCGTTCTCGTATTCGGCCGGGATGTCGGCCACCAGCTCCAGCGTGGTGGTGTCGAAGGCCTTGATGCCGCCGGGCGTGTAGTTTTGTGCCACCACCAGGCGGCCGTCGGCGCTGATGGCGCCGCCAATCGAGTTGCCCGCCTGCATCACGCGGCCAGCGATGCGGTGCGTGAGCAGATCGACCTTGGTGAGCGCGCCGTCGCGCCCAAACACAAAGGCGTAGCGGCCGTCGCGCGAGAACACCACCGATGCGTGCGAGAGGTCGCCCAGGCCCTTGACCTCGGCCAGCAGTGTGCGCTGGCTGGTGTTGACGATCGCCAGCGTGCCCGTGGACCGCGCCACGACGACGCCGAGATCGCCCGTGCCGGTGGCGGCAGGTACACCGGCGCATCCGGCCAGCAACAGGGAGGAGGCGCCCATCAGGGCGAGGCAGTCGCGGCGTTTCATCGGGAATCCTTTTGCGGCTCGGGGAATCCGGCCATCAGTTGCTGGGCAATCCACAGGGCCTCGGCTTCGTTCACCATGGCTTTCCAGGGCGCCATGGGGGTGCCGGGGCGACCGCCGTAGATGGTGGCTGCCAGGGAACCAATCGGTTTGTCGGCCAGTGCCTCGCGGGTGAGCGCGGGCCCTAGGCCACCGGTCAAGCGCAGGCCGTGGCACGAGCCGCAGTCCTGGCGCACCATGCGCACCAGCTCTTGCTGGCGTTGTGCGGTGGGTGGGGCCGGTTGGGCATGAAGCCCGGCGGCGCAGACCATCAGCGCCAACCAGCCAAAGGCACGGTGCCAACCTCGAAACACCCCGCCGACCGTGGGATGATGGTCGGCGTTGGAGGTGCGTGGCGTCTGGTGCGCGTTCTTGCAAGGCATGGCGAAATATCGCTGGATTTGCAGCCATCGTCCTTGATTCACATCAAGGACGATGACCCCGGTCATTTTGACAATGGGGCCATTGTTTACCAACCGTGCCCAGTTTCAATGGGCCATCCCCGATGGACACCGCCAACCCCTCCTCGCAGCCCCCCCTCGGCAACACAGCCGCCGCCTCTTCTGGCGGGGTTCTTCCCCGGCTCGCGCCTTCTGAATGGGGCCGTGTCACTTTGGTGGGCGCGGGTCCGGGCGATGCCGACCTGCTCACGCTCAAGGCAGCCCGTGCGCTGTCCAGCGCTGGTCTGGTGCTGTATGACCACCTTGTGTCCGATGACGTGCTTCAGCATGTCGCGGCCGGCGCCGAAAGGATTTATGTCGGCAAGCAAAGCCGCAACCACACCTTGCCACAGGAAGGCATCATCGAACTCATGGTGCGGCTGGCGCAAAGTGGCCGGTCACTGGTGCGCCTGAAGGGAGGCGACCCGTACATTTTTGGGCGCGGCGGCGAAGAGGCCGAGGCGCTGGCCGCTGCCGGCATTGCCTGCGACACCGTGCCGGGCATCAGTGCGGCCCAGGGCGCGGCCGCGTCTGCGGGCATTCCCCTCACACACCGTGACCATGCCGCCATGCTGGTGTTTGCCACCGGCCATCTGCAGGGCGAAGAGGGCGAGCGCACCGTCGCGCTCGACTGGGCGGCGTTGGCGCGGCCCCGCCAGACGGTGGTGATCTACATGGGAGTCGGCACCCTGCCCACCATTTGCACCCAGCTCATCGCCCACGGCCTGCCGGCCAGCACGCCAGCGGCCATGATCGAGCGCGCCACGCTGCCCGGGCAGCGCAGCATTGTGGGCACGCTGCAAACCCTGCCGGCCCTGAGCGTGGCCCACGGCGTGCATCCGCCCGCACTGATCATGATTGGTGACACGGTGACGTTGCAGGCGCGCATCGGATCGCCCACCGGCGTGCTCACCGGGTTTCCGGCGCTTGCCGATACCGCACCGCCCCAGGCGCTGGCCTGCACCGCCTGACGCGACGGACTCAGACCGGGCGGTTGGGCACGGCCCGGCGATGGTCGAGGAGCGCGTGGGTCGCCTGCATACCCTCGGGCGCATCCACCCGCGGGGCGGCATCTGCCGGTGCGGACACCGGCTCCCGCAACCAGCCCCAGACAATCAGCACCTGCGCGGCGTAGTAGGTGGAGAGCACCCAGAACTGCGCCATGGGCAAGGGCTGCACGAAACGGCTGGTGGCCAGCAGCGAGTCGCTCACCATGAAAAAGCACGCGCCCACTGCCACCATGCGCGCAGCGCTGGTGCCCAGCACCCGTGCGCGCCCCAGGGCCTGCGCCGCCATGAGGGCAATCACCAGCACATAGGCCGCCACCGGTCCGCGCAAGGCGGCGGGCAGGCCGCCTGCCCACAAAAAAGCGTACATGGCAGTGCCCACGGCGAGTGTGGCCACCAGCGCACCGCGGCGGGCAAACCACGGCACACCCTGGCGAAACAGGGCGATGTAGGCCAGGTGCGCACCCAGAAAACTCACCAGGCCGGGAATGAAGAGCCCGTGCAGCATCAAAAACACATCACCCGCCAGCGATAACACCAGCGCCAGCACCATGGTAGCCCAGGATTTTGTATTAAATTGACCTCTAGCGCTTACAGGTAAAGCGCTAACAGCTATTAATATTATAGCAATCACCATGGTCAGGGGCTTGAACACCAGGTGCCACTCGGTCCAGCCCACGGCACTGGTGGCGGTGGCCAGTGCACCCGCTTCGATCATCAGTGCCAGCAGCATGCTGATGCGGCCCTGCACCACGGCACCCAGGGCCCATTGCGTGGCCAGCAGGGCGGCAAACCATGCGGTGTTGTGTGCCAGCGGGGCACTGTCGGCGTGCCACAAGAACACCGAAACACCCGCCAGCAGCAGCACAAACTGCACGCTGGCGAACCAGCGGGTGGCGGGCGTCATGGCGGGGTTGTAGCGCGGCATCCGGGCGATGTCGAAGGCCGGCTTGGGAAAGCGCTGCGCCACGTCGGCGGGCCGCCACCCCGGGGGCTTGAGCCACACGCGCAGCTTGTCGCCCCAGCGCCGGGTGTGCCAGCTGTCGTGCGCCAGCCCGGCATACACCTGGGCATTGGCCCACAGCGGGTCCCAGCTGTTGAGGAGGCCGCGCGTGCCGTACACGCATTTTTCCTTGTCATCCTCGTCCTTGAAAGTGCCGAAGACGCGGTCCCACACAACCAGAATGCCGCCGTAGTTTTTGTCCAGATAGGCATCGTTCACAGCATGGTGCACGCGGTGGTTGCTGGGGCTGCAGAACCAGCGGTCAAACCACGAAAGGCGTCCCTGAAACCTGGGAATGTGCTCGGTGTGCACCCAAAACTGGTAGAGCAGGTCGATCAGCGCCACCACGCCAAACACCAGCGGTGGCACGCCGGCCAGCGCCATGGGCACGTAGAACACCCAGCCCAGAAGAGCGCCCGAGCTGGTCTGGCGCAGCGCGGTGCTGAGGTTGTAGTCCTGGCTCTGGTGGTGCACGGCGTGCGCGGCCCACAGCACGGCCGACTCATGGCCCATGCGGTGCAGCCAGTAGTAGCAAAAATCGTAGAACACCAGCGCCAGCAGCCAGCCCGGCAGGCTGGTCCAGAACGCATCGTTGCGCCACAGCGCCACATGCTCGAACAGGGCGATGTAAATGCCAATGCGCAGCAGCCGCGTGAACACCGCGCTGGTCTGGCTCAGCATGCCCAGGCCGATGCTGCTCATGGCATCGGCCAGGCGGTAGGTGTTGCGCTGGCGCCTGTGGCCAATGGCCAGCTCCACGGCGATCAGCACAAAAAAGACCGGGGTGGCAAGAACGATGATTTGGCTGGGGCTCATGGCAGGACAACAAAATGTCCGCTGATTCTTGCCCCAATCAGGTCAAAGCGCCTCTGGCATCAACCCTGATGATGCGTTCCACCACGCCTGCGGTCAGCCCACCGCGCACACCGATCAAATAATCGTGCAGATTCACGGTGGGGTCGCAGTGCCCAGGCATCAGCCACAGCATGCGGCCCAGCGCGGGCAGGCGGGCCTTGGGGCCGTCGGCATAAATCAGGCCATGCTCGTCGCCCCCGTTGGCGTAGCGCAGCGCGCGCTCGGGCGGCAGCAGGGCCACGGTGGGCAGGCCTGAGTCGATGGCGTGGCTTTTGTGGCCCGCATCGCACACGGCATGGCTGCCGCAGGCCGAGATGACCTGTGTTTTGACAAACAGCGCCTGCTCGAAAACAGGCTGCGCGGGCTCGCGCTCGTTGCGGGCGTAGTCGGTGTCCATGAACAGGAACGAACCCGCCTGCAACTCGCCATACACGCCGCTGGCCGCCTCGTGCACCAGCGTGCCCGTGCCTGAGCCGGTGACCAGTGGCACCGGCAGCCCGGCGGCGGTGATGAGGTCGCGCGTGTGGCGCGCCGCCTGCACGGCGGCTGCAATGGCCTCGCGCCGCTCGGCCGCGCTGCGCAGGTGCTGGGCGCGGCCGTGGTAGGCGTGCAGGCCGGCAAACCGTAGCTGGGTGAGCCGCGCCACCGCCTGGGCCAGCGCTAGCGCCGGCGCACCCGGCGGCACGCCGCAGCGGCCCTGGCCGACGTCGATTTCGACCAGCACGTCGATGCGTGCCTGCGGCGCTGCCTGGGCCATGGCCTCGGACAGCCGTTGAATGCCCTCGGCACTGTCCACGGCCAGCGCCAGGCGCCCTCCCTGGGTTTGCAGGTGTGCGGCCAACCGCGCCACGCGCAGCAGCTTGGGGTGGGCGATGACCTGGTTGGTGATGGTGATGTCGAGCACGCCGCCCTCGGCCAGCGCCTCGGCTTCGGCGGTCTTCTGCACGCAGGCTCCGACGGCCCCGGCGCGCTGCAGCTGCAGGGCGATTTCGGCGCTTTTGTGCAGCTTGGCGTGCGGGCGCCACAGCACCTGGTGCTTGCGGGCAAAGTCGGCCATGCGCGCGATGTTGCGCTCCATGGCGTCCAGGTCCACCACCAGTGCAGGCGTGTCGATGCGGTCCACGCGCAGGCCGACGCTGGCCGCCAGCGCCTGCGGAAGGTCAGGTCGTGGTTTCATCGCGGGCGGCGTTGTCCAGGTGCTGGGTGTCGGCCCAGCCGACCAGGCTGAGGCCCTGCGGCGTCCAGAGCAGGCGGTTGATGGCGGCGTTGGCCAGCTGCCAGGTGCGCGGCGCCTGGATCTCCTGGCCGGTGGCCAGGCGGTAAATCACGTCGAGCACGCCGCCATGCGCCACCAGCACCACCAGCTCGCCGGGGTGGCGCGCTGCCAGGCGGTGCACGGTGCTGTCGATGCGGGTGCGCAGAGAGGTCAGCGATTCGCCGCCCTCGGGCGCGTAGTGCGGGTCGCGCTTGCGCCAGCGCAGGGCGTCTTCGGGCAGCTCGGCCTCGATCTGCGCAAAGGTGCGGCCCTGAAAGTGGCCAAAACTGCGTTCACGCAGATCGGGCTCGGGCGTGAGGGGTGCACCCGTGGTGTCCGCCACGGCCTGGGCCGTGGCCCGGGCGCGCTGCAGATCGCTGGTGTAGATGGCGGCCACGGGCTCGTCGGCGAGGGCCCGCGCCAGCTGCCGCGCCTGCCACAGGCCGGTGTCGTTGAGCGGGATGTCGAGATGCCCCTGGATGCGGGTGTCCACGTTCCAGGCGGTTTCGCCATGGCGTATGGCAATGATGCGGGTGGCATGCATGGGGACTGGGCGCGCCTCAGCGCGGTATTTCGAGGACGATGCGGCGCGGCCCGGTGGGCGGGGTGGGAAAGCCGTTCAGGGCCGCGTCGAACATGGCGGCAAACACGGCCGGGTTGTCGGTCCACACACCCTCGTGCACGGCGCGGGTTTCGTACACCACGTTGCCGGTGGCCGCCTCGCGCAAGATCAGGCCGACTTCGCGCCGGTACAACGTGGGGGGCGGAAAGCGCATCGACAGGCCGCCATAAAAGCCGCGGCCAACGCCCAGGCCACCCCAGCCGCCCCAGCCCCACCCGGGGCCATCCCAGTAGTCCGGATAAGCCTGGAGGTCGATGCGGGCATGGGCCTGCACGCGATAAAACGGCGCCGCGCTGTCCTGGCGCAGGCCCACCTTGGCCAGCGCCAGCCGGGCCTGTTCTTCCACTGCAGACTGCTGGGCGCCCTGGGCTTGCTGCGACGGCAAGCGCTCGAAGCTGTAAGTGGCCCGCGCGGGCGCGCCGGCGAGCTGGGAGAACGATTGCACGTCGCTGTCCACCAGGCGGGTGCTGGCGCAACCGGTCAGCCACAGTGCTGCGCACAGCAGGGGCAAAGTGATCCATTTCATGGCAGCTCCTCGAAAAAAACGCCGGCTGCGGTGCGTCGGCCTTTACTGGATGCGCACCACCTGAACGCCAGGCAAGGCAGATGGCTCCGGGAAATCCTCGGCGTCAAACGCCTTGTCGCCGTTGTCATCGGCCACGCCTGTGGCGCGTGCGCCCTTGAAATCGTACAGCGCGCCATCGAGCAAGTGGCTGGGCACCACGTTCTGCAGGGCGTTGAACATGTTTTCCACGCGGCCGGGGTATTTTTTCTGCCACTCGCGCAGCATTTCGCCCACCTGCTTGCGCTGCAGGTTCTCCTGGCTGCCGCACAGGTTGCAGGGAATGATGGGGAACTGGCGCACCTTGGCCCACTGCGTGGTGTCTTTTTCGGCCACAAAGGCCAGGGGGCGGATCACCACATGGCGGCCATCGTCGCTCACCAGCTTCGGGGGCATGCTCTTGAGCTTGCCGCCAAAGAACATGTTGAGCAGCAGCGTGGCCAGAATGTCGTCGCGGTGGTGGCCCAGCGCTATTTTTGTGGCGCCCAGCTCGTCGGCCACGCGGTACAGAATGCCCCGGCGCAGGCGGCTGCACAGGCTGCAGGTGGTTTTGCCCTCGGGGATCAGGCGCTTGACAATGCTGTAGGTGTCCTCGTTCTCGATATGGAAGGGCACGCCCACGCTGCGCAGGTAGTCGGGCAGCACATGCTCGGGAAACCCGGGCTGCTTCTGGTCCAGGTTGACCGCGATCAGCTCAAAGTGAATGGGCGCGCGGGCCTTGAGCTTGAGCAGGATGTCGAGCAGCGTATAGCTGTCCTTGCCGCCCGACATGCAAACCATGACCTTGTCACCCTCTTCGATCATGTTGTATTGCACGATGGCCTTGCCGGCCTCGCGGCACAGGCGCTTTTCGAGCTTGTGCGCCTCGCGCTCGATCTTGAAATCAAAGGGCACGCGCTCCGCCGCCGCAGTTTCTTCGCCCGTCCAGGCGCTGGTATCCATTGCATTCATTGCGTTCACCACTGTCCTGTTTCCATGCGAATGGCCACTTCGCAGTCGTCAAAAATTTCGAGCTTGGCTATTTTTACGCGCACGCCGCGCACACCGGGCAGCTGCATCAGCCGCTGGGCCAGCTTGCCGATCAGGCTTTCGAGCAGGTTCACATGCTCGGCCGTGCACTCGTCGATGATGATCTGGCGCACCTTGCGGTAGTCGAGCACATGCTCGATGTCGTCGTCGTGCGGCGCCAGCGGCTGTGCGCCCAGGCTCAGCTCGGCATCCACCTGGATGGGCTGGGGCGCGTTTTTTTCGTGCGCCAGGATGCCCAGGTTGGCATCAAAGCGCAGCCCGGTGAGGGTCAGGGTCTGGAGACCAGAGGCTTGGTTCATGGTGTTGGGTGTGAGCATGGGCTCACATCAGGGAAAAGTCACGCTCGAATTTCATCAGGTGCTGGCCCCCATCGACGAGCAGCGTGGTGCCGGTGATGGAACGGTTTTCCAGCGCAAATCGCACGGTGGCCGCCACGTCGTCGGCGGTGGACGAGCGGCCCAGCGGGGAGAGGGCGTGCAGCTGCTGAAACTTCTCGTCGCTCAGCAAATGGCTGGTGAGCGTGAGGCCCGGCGCCACGCCCACCACCCGCACGCGCGGGGCCAGCGCCAGCGCCAGCATGGTGCCGGCGGCTTCCAGCGCGGCCTTGGAGAGCGTGTAGCTTAAAAAATCGGGGTTCTGGTTCCAGAGCTTCTGGTCCAGCAGGTTGACCACGGCGCCCTGTGCGTCGGCTTCGCCTGCGGCAGCGCGGTCTTGCAGATGCTGGTGCAGGGCCTGGGCCAGCACGATGGGGGCGCCGGTATTGCTGCGCAGGTGCTTTTCGAGTGCGGCAAACCCGAAGGATTGGGCGTTGTCGTGCTCGAACAGCGAGGCACTGTTGACCACCGCATCCACGCCGCCGAAGTGCTCGATCACCCGGGGCAGCAGGGTGCGCACCGATGCCTCGTCTTCAAAATCAGCATCAAAATGGGCACTAGCCCTTTCCAGGCTTGCGCAAGCAGCTACTGTATCAATAGCGTCTTGCTGCGATGAGCGGTAATGCACCGCCACCTGCCAGCCGCCTGCCGCCAGCGCCAGCGCAATGCTGCGGCCCAGGCGCCGGGCGGCGCCCGTCACCAGAACCGTGCGCGGGCGGGAAGAATGAAAAGGGGTGGACATGTGGGGGACAATGCGGGCCGTGACCCAAAGACCCGACAGTTTAACGACCGCCCTGCAAACCCACATCGCCCAGGCCATTGCCGCTGCCGGCGGCTGGATCGGGTTTGACCGCTTCATGGCGTTGGCCCTGTACACGCCCGGCCTGGGCTATTACGCCAACGATTCCACCAAGTTCGGCGCCATGCCGCAGTCGGGCAGCGACTTCGTGACCGCGCCCGAGCTCACGCCGCTGTTCGGCCAGACCCTGGCCCTGCAGGTGGACGAGGCGCTGGCGCAAACCGGCACGCACGAGGTGTGGGAGTTTGGCGCCGGCTCGGGCGCCCTGGCCCTGCAACTGCTCGATGCGCTGGGCGACCGCGTGCAGGGCTACACCATCGTCGACCTCTCGGGCAGCCTGCGGGTGCGCCAGCAGACCTTGCTGGCCCGGCATGCGCACAAGTTGCAGTGGGTGGACGCGCTGCCTGCGCAGTTCAAGGGCGTGGTGGTGGGCAACGAGGTGCTCGATGCCATGCCCGTGCAGCTGCTGGCCCGCCATGGCGGGCACGAGGGCGGGCGATGGCATGAACGCGGCGTGGTGGTGGGCGATAGCGGTGCTTTTGCGTGGGCCGACCGGCCTACCGAGCTGCGCCCGCCCGTCGAGATTGAAGGCCCGCACGACTACCTGACCGAAATCCACGCCCAGGGCGAGGGTTTCATCCGCACGCTGGCCGACCGGCTGGAGCGCGGCGCCATCTTCTTGCTGGACTATGGTTTTGGCGAGAGTGAGTACTACCACCCGCAGCGCCACATGGGCACCGTGATGTGTCACCAGGGCCACCTGGCCGACAGCGACCCGCTGGTGGCGGTGGGACTGAAAGACATCACCGCCCACGTTAATTTCACCGCCATGGCGCTGGCCGCACAAGATGCCGGGTTGGACGTGCTGGGCTACACCACGCAGGCGCACTTTCTGATTAACTGCGGGATGCTCCCAAAAATGGAGCAGCTTGCGCAGGCGCAGCGGGCGACAGCGGCCAAATTGATCATGGAACACGAGATGGGCGAGCTGTTCAAGGTGCTGGCTCTGGCCAAGGGCACGGTGTGGGATGCACTGGGTTTTGTGCGCGGCGACCGTTCGCACCGGTTATGAGTTCATGAAAAAGGCCTTGCCATGATCCGCTGGCTCATCGTTGTGTTCCTGGCGCTGGTGCTCATCAACGGCCTGTCACCTTGGCTGCAGCGCATGGGGCTGGGGCGGCTGCCGGGGGATTTTCGCTTTCGGCTGTTCGGGCGCGAGTGGTTCATTCCGCTGGCCAGCACGGTGCTGCTGAGTTTTGTGCTGAGCCTGGCGGTGAAGTGGCTCTGATATGAAACACCCCTCCTGTGGCGCTTTGTGCCTTCCCCCCGCTCTCGCAGCGCTGCGCGCTGCGGGCAAGGGGACGCTCCCAGCGCTGCGGGGCGGCCCTTGCGCGGGAGCCCTGGCCTGGGTCGCGCCAGTTCAGGCGTCACGGGTCGCGCAATGCGCAGTGGAGACACTGACTTGATTTTTGCGGGGTTTGGCCCGATGTCTGTGCCATGACCGAATCCCTGCACATCGTCTGCCCCCACTGCCACACCACCAACCGCGTCCAGACGGCGCAACTGGGCAGCGCGCCCGACTGCGGCAGTTGCCACAAGCCCCTGTTCACCGGCCACCCGGTGGCGCTGGACGAAGCGGCGTTCGAGAAACACATCGCGCGCTCGCAGGTGCCGGTGCTTGTGGATTTCTGGGCGCCCTGGTGCGGCCCGTGCCGCGCGATGGCACCGGCGTTTGAGCAGGCGGCGCAACAGCTGGAGCCCGGCATGCGGCTGGCCAAGGTGAACACCGAAGAAGCGCAGAGCCTCGCCGCACGCTTCAACATCCGCAGCATCCCCACGCTGGCGCTGTTCGTGAACGGCCGCGAGGTGGCGCGACAGCCCGGCGCTATGGGCGCGGCCGACATCGTGCGCTGGGCGCGTTCGCAGCGCGCCTGACCGCTGGGGCGACGGCCGCGGTGGCAAAGCCGTTCCACGCACTCTGACATTTGCGTAACTGAATTACATGTTCGGTATGATCCGCCCCACATCGCACCGGGGCCGTCATGGGGTGCTGTTGCGGATCGACTTTGTGGACCTGATCAGATGCCGAACACGACCAACGGACTCCTCCGCGCCCGACTGCTCGCTGACGTGGGCGGCACCAATGCCCGCTTCGCCTGGCAGGCCGGGCCGGGCGAGCCCATCACCGACGTGCGCGTGCTGCCCAGTGCCGAACACGCCCGCCTGCAGGACGTGATCCACGTCTACCTGAACGACCTGGGCCGCGGCACGCCGGACGCGGTGGCGATCGCCATCGCCAACCCGATCACCGGCGACCAGATCCGCATGACCAACCACCACTGGTCGTTTTCGCAGTCGGCGGTGAAGGCCGAGTTCGGCTTCAACACGCTGCGTCTGCTCAACGATTTCACCGCACTGGCGCTGGCGTTGCACGACCTGCCGGCGGCGGACCTGCGACCGGTGGGCGGAGGCGTGGCACTACCGGGTGCGGCGATCGGCCTGGTCGGCGCCGGCACCGGGCTGGGCGTGTCGGGCCTGCTGTCGAACGGATTCGGCGGCTGGGTGCCGCTGGAAGGCGAGGGTGGCCACGTCACGCTGCCGGCGGTCACCGCGCGCGAACGTCTGGTGATGGATGGCCTGGCGCGCCGGTACGGCCGCTGTTCGGCCGAGCGCGTGTGTTGCGGTCAAGGCCTGCTCGACACCTATGGCCTGCTCTGCCAGGCCGACGGTGTGGCGCCGGGCGGCGTGGCGAGTCCGGCCGGCGTGAGCGAGGCGGCCCTGCAGGCCGGTCACCCGCAGGCGCTGGAAGCGCTGCACATCTTCTGCGCCATGCTAGGCTCGGTGGCCGGCAACCTGGCGCTCACGCTGGGTGCACGCGGCGGGGTCTACATCGGTGGCGGCATCGTGCCGCAGCTGGGCACCTGGTTCGAGGGCTCTCCGTTTCGTGCGCGTTTCGAGGCCAAGGGCCGGTTCCGCAGCCTGCTGGCCGACATTCCCGTGTGGGTGATCACTTCTCGGCAGTCTCCGGCGCTCATGGGCGCTGCGCGCGCGCTGGACGGCTTGAACCTGAAAAAAGGCGCTTGACCGGTCTTTGGTCCCTCGGCTGGCGCGGGTCCGAATTGCAGGCGTGGCAGCGTGCCCGCGCCCAGCATGGCGCAAGGCTGTTCAGGCCGTTTCGAGTGGACGCATCTGGAACGCGGGTGCCTTGCCGGCGTGGTCCTGACCGGCGTACACGGTGAGGTGCGGGTAGGGGATCTCGATGCCAGCGGCATCGAAGGCGGCCTTCAGGCGGCGCAGGTATTCGCGTTTTACGTTCCACTGCTCCAAAGGCAGGCAACGAAAGCGGCAGCGGATCACCACCGCCGAGTCGGCCCAGCGTTCGACGCCGGCGATCTCCAGGTCGTTCGTGATGCTGGCGCTAAAGGCCGGCTCTTCGCGCATCGTCCGGGCCACCTGGGCCATGACCTGCATCACCTTGTCAACGTTCTCGCGGTAGGCCACGCCGATGTCCATCACCGCGTTGCTGAAGCCGCGCGTCATGTTGATCACGGTGCTGATGTGGCCGTTGGGCACATAGTGCACGTTGCCGTCGTAGTCGCGCAGCTGCACGTAGCGCAGCGTGATGACCTCCACCATGCCGGCGTGTTCCCCCAGCTTGACCACATCACCCTGACGGATCTGGTTTTCCAGCAGGATGAAGAAGCCGGTGAAAAAATCCTTGACCAGACTCTGGGCACCAAAACCCACCGCAAGACCTACCACGCCAGCCGCCCCCAGGATGGGCGCCACCGACACCCCCAGCTCGGAGAGCACCAGCATGCCGGCGATCAGGCTCACCACCACCCCGACCAAGTAGCGGAACACACGCCCCAGGGTTTCGGCTCGCTTGGTCGACTCGCGGTCGTCCATGCGGCTGGCGATGCGTATGCGCAGCGTGCGTATGCCGCGTTGCAGGATGGTGACCAGCAGCCAGGCGGCGATGAGGATGAGGGCCACCCGCATCAGCGTGGTGGCGGCGCTGCCCAGGCTGATCCACCAGCCGGTAGCGAGGTCCAGGATGTTGCTGTTCATGGTTTTTCTCCAGAAGGGGTGTAAAAAAAGCAGGGCGGTGCCCGCCGCCTGGTGGGCACCGCCCTGAGTCGGTTCAGGCTGCTGAAACGGCGTTGAGTGCGTTCAGGAAGCGCTGGCGCCACCAGTGCACGTCCTGTTCGCGGACGTTTTGCAGCAGCGCCTGGTGGCGCTGCTGGCGTTCTTTCAGCGGCATCTGCAGAGCGCGTTGCATGGTTTCGGCCGTGCGCGTGGTGTCGTAGGGATTCACCAGTAGGGCTTCCCGCATCTGCTCTGCGGCCCCGGCAAAGCGCGACAGCACCAGCACGCCGGGGTCTTCGGGGTCCTGCGCGACGATGAACTCCTTGGCCACCAGGTTCATGCCGTCGCGCAGGGGCGTCACCAGCGCCACGCTGGCCG
The DNA here is from genome assembly GCF_000526295.1 of Acidovorax sp. JHL-3. Classification (NCBI taxonomy): domain Bacteria; kingdom Pseudomonadati; phylum Pseudomonadota; class Betaproteobacteria; order Burkholderiales; family Comamonadaceae; genus Acidovorax; species Acidovorax sp. JHL-3. The sequence continues at coordinate 280,718 of NZ_JAFU01000001.1, read as the reverse complement.
CACGGTACAGGCCGGGAAGACGCTTGCGCGCCACGCTGCGGTGGATGTAACGCACGGGCATCCAGTCGAGTTCGCCGAAGTCGCCATTGACCGACCCGCAGAGACTTTCCAGCTCCTGGCGCAGTGCGGCGTACGCGTTGACCGCCTCGCGGCTGGGCGCGGCGATCTGGATCAGCGTCGCGCTACCCAGGTTTTCCGGGTAGTTCTGCAGCAACTGGCGAAAGGCCTTGATACGCTGCGGCAGGCCTTTGGAATAATCCATACGCTCAACACCCAGCAACAGGCGGCGGCGCGAATATTCGCCGCGCATCTGCTCGTACATGTCGACCGCCTCATGGCTCTGTCCGAGGGCCGTGAATTCGTCCACGTCGATGCCGATCGGGAAGGCTTGCGCCTGCAGGGTCTTGCCGAAGGCCCGGAATTCGTGTTCACCCAGGATGTCGGCCGAGGTTTCGGTGCCCACGTAGCGCGAGAAATGGGACACGTCGGCCTCGCTCTGGAAGCCCACCAGGTCGTAGGCGAACAGCGAGCGCATCAGCCACTCGTGTTCCGGAACGGCGGCCAGCAGCAGGGGCGGGGGCAGGGGGATGTGCAGGAAGAAACCCATGCGCTGCTGGCAGCCCATGTTGCGCAGCTCGGCGGCCAGCGGGATCAGGTGGTAGTCGTGCACCCAGATCACGTCGTCGGGCCGCAGCATCGCCGCCAGCTTGCGCGCGAACATCTGGTTCACCCGCCGGTAGCCGCCAATGAAGCCGGCGTCGAAATCGGCCAGGTCGAGCCGGTAATGGAACACCGGCCAGAGCACGCCATTGCTGTAGCCCAGGTAGTAGCTGTCGTGGTCCTCACGGCTCAGGTCCACGGTGGCGAGCTGCACCTTGCCGGCGGACTGCAGATGGATGTCGCCCTCGCCGGGCGTTCCGTCTTCCACGATCTTGCCGCTCCAGCCAAACCAGAGACCGCCAGAGGCCTGCAGTGCCTGGCCGAGCGCCACGGCCAACCCGCCCGAAGCGGTCTTGCGCGGATCGGCGACACGATTGGAGACAACAACGAGACGGCCCATCTAGATCACCGTGTCCCAGGCGGCCGAGAGGCGAACGGCCGCGTTGATGATGCCCACCATGGAATAGGTCTGTGGGAAGTTGCCCCACATCTCGCGCGTTTCGGGATGGGTGTCTTCGGACAGCAGGCCCAGCGGGTTGCGGGCGTTCAGCATGGTCTCGAAGATGGCGCGCGCCTCGGCCTTGCGGCCAATGCGCGCCAGGGCATCGATGCGCCAGAAGGTGCAGATGTTGAACGCCGTCTCGGGCCTGCCGAAGTCGTCGGCCGCCTCGTAGCGGCGCATGTAGGGGCCGTCGCACAGGCTTTTTTCCATGGCCTCCACGGTGCTCACAAAACGCGGGTCTTTCGGGTCGATAAGGCCCACCTCGGCCATCAGCAGCACGCTGGCATCTAGCTCGTGTCCACCAAAACTCTCGGCAAAGGCCTGGCGTGCTTCGCACCACGACCTGTCGAGAATTTCGGCACGCATGCGGTCTGCATGCTGCTGCCAGTGGCTGGTACGGTCGGCCAACTGCAGGGTTGCAGCGATCTTGGCCAGCCGGTCGCAGGCTGCCCAGCTCATCAGGGCGGACGAGGTGTGTACCCGGGCGCGCGTGCGCAGCTCCCACATGCCTGCATCGGGCTGGCCATACACACGCACCGCGTTCTCGCCCACTTGTTCCAGCCGCGTGAACTCGGCCAGGCCCGCACGGTGCAACAGGCGGTGGTCGTGAAAGGCCTGGGCCGCGCCCAGCACGATGTTGCCGTACACATCGTGTTGAAAGTGTTCGGCCGCCTGGTTGCCAACGCGCACGGGGCCCATGCCCCGGTAGCCCGCCAGCTGGGGCACAAAGCTCTCGGGAAGGTTCTTTTCCAGGCCGATGCCGTACAGCGGCTGGATGTGGCCGTCACCGCCTTCAACCACCACGTTGCTGAGCCAGCGCAGGTAGTCCTCCATGGTGCCAACCTCGGAGATGCTGTTGAGCGCGCGCACCACAAAAAACGCATCGCGCAGCCAGCAGTAGCGGTAGTCCCAGTTGCGGCCGCTGTGGGCGGACTCGGGGATGCTGGTGGTCATGGCGGCCACGATGGCGCCGGTGTCTTCGTACAGCGACAGCTTGAGCGTGATGGCCGCGCGGATCACGGCTTCTTGCCACTCCAGCGGGATGGCCAGGGCGCGGGTCCAGCTGCGCCAGTAGGCCGTGGTCTCCTGCTCGAAAAGGCGCGCGGTGTCGGCAATACCCTCTACCAGCGTCTCGTCGGCCCCCAGCAGAAAGTTGTGTTCGCGTGTAACCACAAACGCCTGACCCGACAACACGTGCGAGACCGGCGCGTCGGTGGACAGGCGCAGCGTCATGCTCTCGCCCACGTAGCGGATGTGGTTGCTGCCGCGTGTGATCTCGGGCGCGGTCTGGCCCCAGTCATAGCGCACCTTGAGCGCCACGCGGATGCGCGGCGCGCCCTGGATGGGGCGCACGCGGCGCACCAGCGTCATGGGTCGAAAGTAGCGCGAGCGGCTGTAAAAACGCGGCGCAAAGTCGGTTATTTCCACCCCATGCCCAGCCTTGTCAAACAGTTGCGTGCGCAGGATGGCGGTATTGGGCTCGTACCACTGGTGGGCCGAGGCCAGGTCTTCCAGCTCGATTGCGAAGTGGCTGCCTTCTTCGCCGGGCTGCAGCAGGGCGTTGAACACCGGGTCGCCATCAAAACGCGGCAGGCAGCACCACACCATGCGGGCGTGGTTGTCAATCAGTGCGCTGATGGCGCAGTTGCCGATCATCCCGAGGTTGAGCGAGCCCGCTTGGGGATCGTTGGCGGCGGTGTTCATCGGCTTCGCTCCGGTTGCGGTTGGTTCCAGTGGGTGCGTGCTGCCGACAGCCAGCCTCTCAACGCAGCCGGCGTCATGCAGCGGTGTTGCGCCATGGTCGGGCCTTCGCCCACCTTGATGCCCCAACCGCCCAATGCCTGCACGGCGGCAAAGCCGGCTTCGTCGGTGACGTCATCGCCCACGAAGACCGGTATGCGTCCCGCAAAAGGTGCCTGGGTCATGAAATCGGCAATGGCCTGGCCTTTGTGGATACCACGTGGCTTCACTTCAAGGACGCACTTCCCGCGCAGAAGCTCCACGCCTTCCATTTGCTGCATGGCTTTTGCAAGGGCGTCATGGCACAGGGCCTCAAGATGGGTTGCCTGGCGGTAGTGAAGGGCCACGCTCACCCGCTTTTGTTCTACCAGCAACTCCGGGTGGCGCGCCGCGAGGGCGTTGGCGGCGTGTAAAACGGGCCCCAGGTCTGGCGGGGAAATCGCAGGCAATGAGGTGTCGGCAAGGCGGTATTGCGCGCCGTGTTCGCTGGCCAGGGGCAAGCGCAGCGGCGCCAGAAATCCGTCGATATCGGCCTCGGGCCGACCCGTCACAATGGCCAGCGCACCGCCCAGGTTGGCATGCAGGGACGACAGTGTGGGAACCAGCCCCGAGGCGACGCGCACCGCCCCAGGGCGCGGTGCCAGCTCGGTGAGCGTGCCGTCGAAATCCAGGAAAAGCGCATGCGCAGTTGTCAGTAGTGGGAGCAGCTGCATGGGCCAAACCTTAGCAGACGCAGCGAAACTGACTGCTGTGAAAGGGTGTTTCAGTGCGGCGGATCGCGTGCAAGGTGTGCGTCCCAAGTTGCACCGGATATCACTGCGGGGCAGCCACGCCTCGAAATTTTGGGGCCGCAGTGCTATGTGTGGACAACCGGGTTTTGCTGCTCCGCTTCCGCATGCCGCCCATGACGGAAATCCTGCACATCGTCTAACCCCAGTGCCGCACCACCCACCGCGTGCAGAGCGCCGACCTGGGGAGCGCGACCGATTGTGGGAAGTGCCATCAGCGCCTGTATGCGGGCGCCCCACTGGAGCTGGAGCGGCGTGTACGCCTGGCCAAACTCGATACCCAGGCCCACCCGCAGGTGGCCGCGCCCGACGGTATTCGCGGCATTCCGACCATGGTGCTGTTCCAGAGCGAGCGAGAGGTGGCGCGCAATTCGGGTGCCAAGGGTGCGGCCGACATCGTGCGCTGGGTGCGCATAGCGGCAGCATGAAAAGCCAAATCCTCAGCGAATTCCGAGCGCCCGGTCGAGCGATACATTGCCCGCGCCGCGCCCCACCAGGTACAGCATCAGCCCCGCCCACGACAGGTGGGTGGGCCAGGCGGCGGGGTACACAAAGACCTGGATCACCAGCGTCATGCCCAGCAGCGCCAGGGCCGACAGGCGCGTGGCCAGCCCCAGCACCAGCAGCACCGGGAACAGGTGCTCAGACAAGGTGGCCATCTGCGCCGCCCATTCCGGGGGGATGAGCGGTAGCTTGTATTCCTCGCGGAACAGCAGGTAGGTCGTGTCGGTGATGGTGAACCAGCCTTCCACCTTGGTGCGGCCCGACATCCAGAATATGCCCGCCAGCGCCAGGCGCGCGGCCAGCGCGATCAGGCTGTGGGGCGTGAACCGCTCCAGCCTCTCGGCCAGGCCATTGCACAGCCCGCGCACGCCGGAGTGGGGTGTGGGGGCCGTACCGTTGGGTGCATGGGTGGTGTGCATGGGGTACTCCTAGTGCAAAGGGGTTTCGGGGGCGCGCAGGGCGCCGGTGCGCAACAGCAGTGCGACGAGCGCAGGCAGGTCGGCGCCAGGGTCGGCCTGCAGTGCCTGGGCGGCGGCGTCCTCAAAGGGGGCACCCGCTGCGCAGGCGTCCAGCAGCGCGCAGCCTGCGTGCGTCAGCGGCGCCCATTGCACGGCGTCGTGCGGGCGGGTCAGCAGCGCGCCTTCGCCCTGCCAGGGCAGGTTGGCATCCCACGCCAGGCCGGCGCGCTGGCGTTGCCACAGGCGGTAGGCCGGGTGCGCTGCGCACCATTGCCAGCGCGCGGCCGGGTGGGGCTGCAGGCGCAGCAGCGCCAGGGCCTCGGGCGCTTGCTGGGCCAGCCAGGCGGCTTGCAGCGCGGGTGCGTCGGCGGCCAGGTGGGATTCGGTCCAGCAGCGGTCCAGCCGCGCCACGGCGCCCAGGTAGGGCAGGTCGGCAGCGGGCGCGAAGTGGTCCAAAAATTCTGCAAAGCCCGCGCCATAGGCCATCAGCCGCCCGTCGGTAGGCGGGTGCTTGTGCACGAAGGCATGTGCCGCAGCGCGCAGCCAGTCGGTGCCCACCAGTGCGTGCACGGCGGGGTAGTTGGCCTGCAGCGCGTCGATGCAGCCCTTGGTCACGGTGTTGCGGTACACGGCAAAGCCCGGCTGGGCCAGCAGCGCATCGAGCCAGGCGGGCGGCGGTGTGCTGGCGCCGGGCCCTGGCAGCAGGGCGCTGGCCAGGCCGTCCTGGAAATCGCTCAGGCGCATGGCATTGCCTCCAGGTTCGTGAGGGCACTGTGCGCGCGTTCGCGCTCGGCCAGCAGCTCGGGCAGGGGCGGAATGGCGTCGTCGCGCTCAATCAGCGTGGGCCGGGGGCCGGTGCGTGCGATCAGGTGCTCGTACAGTGCCCACACGGGCTCGGCCACGGGGGCGTCGTGGCTGTCGATGAGCAGCGCGTCGCCCAGGCGCGGGTCGGCATGGTGGCCCGCGAGGTGGATTTCGGTGATGGCCTGCACCGGAAAGGCGTCGAGGTAGTCGCTGGCGCAAGTGCCCAGGTTGTGCGCGCTGAGGTACAGGTTGTTCACGTCCAGCAGCAGGCCGCAGCCGGTGCGGCGTACCAACTCGGCCAGGAAATCGGTCTCAGACCAGTCGTGCCCGTCGATGTGCAGGTAGTGCGTGGGGTTCTCGATGGCAATGGTGCGACCCAGGGCGTCCTGCGTGGCGCTGATGTTGGCCGCGATGCGCGCCAGAGCCTCGTGCGTGCGCGGAAAAGGCAGCAGGTCCGGGTGGTAGCGCCCACGCCAGGCCGACCAGGCCAGATGCTCGGACACCAGCGCGGGCTCGATGCGCCGCGCCAGTTGCGCCAGGCGGTGCAGGTGGCCCGCATCGGGCGGCGCATCTGCCGCGAGCGAGAGCGACACGCCATGCAGCGACACCGGGTGGCGCGCCCGGATGGCTTCAAGCCAGGCCAGGCGCGGGCCGCCGTCGGCCAGATAGTTTTCGGGGTGCACCTCCCACCACAGGCCGCTGGCGGTGCAGTGCAGGGCCTCGTCGTAATGCTGGGGCTTGAGGCCCAGGCCCGCGGTGAGAAGGGGTGTCATGGTGCGGCTTTCGGTCAGCTCTTCATGGCTTCCAGGGAACCCATGCCCTTGGGCGTTTTGATGCTGGCGCAGGTGCCTGCGGGAACAAACTTCCAGGCATTGCCCTGGTAGTCCACCTTCGAGGTGCCCGCGCAGGTGGTGCCGGGGCCCGCGGCGCAGTCGTTCTTGCCTGCCAGCGAGACGCCGTAGCACTTTTCCATGGCGGGTTTGGCCATGTCGCCGGATTTGTTCATGTTGTCCGACTGCGCCAGGGCGGCGCCGGAGGCGAGGGCGGCAAAGGCGAGTGCGCCAAGGGTGAGGGTGCGTGTGGTCATGGCAGTTTCTCCAGAAAAGATGAATGACAGGAAAGCAGACCTGGGTGCCAGAGCGCGGTGCGCCGCAGTCCCCGATCTGCGATGTAATTCGCGCTGCATGCGGGGCGGGTTACACCGAGTGCAAAAAAATGGGCAGCTTTTTTTGAAGCCTGCTGTAACCGGATGGCTCCAGCGCACGAATACCCTTCTGGGAGACACCATGGAGATTGAAGACAGGCTGCGTGCGCTGCTGCTGCAAGGGCTGGACGCCGACGCAGCGGCCTACCAGCGGTTTTTGAAGGAGTTGAGCGCCCATCTGCGGGCGTTCCTGCGGCGCCGTCTGGCGCAGTGGCCGGACGCGGTGGAAGACCTGGTGCAGGAGACGCTGCTGGCCGTGCACAACCAGCGCCACACCTACCAGCCCCAGATGCCGGTGACGGCGTGGGTGCATGCGATTGCCCGCTACAAGCTGGTGGACTGGTTGCGCTCGCACGCGGTGAAAGAAGCGCGCAACGATCCGCTGGACGATGCCCACGAGCTGTTCTCCAGCAGCGATGCCGAAGCCGCTGAGGCACGGCGCGATCTGGGTCAGTTGCTGCAGACACTGCCCGACCGCCAGCGCTTGCCCATCGTGCATGTGAAGTTGCACGGGCTTTCGGTGGTCGAGACGGCGCAACTCACGGGGCTGTCGGAGTCGGCGGTCAAAATCGGCGTGCATCGGGGGCTCAAGGCCCTGGCCGCCAAGATCAGGGGAATGGCATGAAAACCGATGAATTGATTCATCTGCTGGCCGCCGATGCCACGCCGGTGGCCCGCCACCGCATTGAGCAGCGCTTCGCCCTGGCCACTTTGGCTGGGTTGGTAGGTGCCGGGATGGCGCTGATGGCCTGGTTTGGCTTGCGGCCAGACCTGGCGCAGGCTGCGGCCTTGCCCATGTTCTGGGGCAAGCTGATGTTTGCTGCGTCGCTCGCGGTGGCTGGACTGGCGTTGCTGCGGCGCATGGCGCGCCCCGGCGCCACCCTGGGGCTTTCGGCCTGGTGGCTGGCTGTGCCGCCCCTGGTGGTGTGGGCCATGGCAGCATGGGCTCTGTGGCAGGCCGCACCGGCCGAGCGCCTGCCGCTGCTGCTGGGCAGCACTTGGCGCACCTGCCCGTTCAACATTGCGGCCCTGTCGGCGCCGGCTCTGGCGGCCTGCTTGTGGGCGCTGAAAGGTGCGGCGCCTACCCGCCTGGCATGGTCTGGTGCTGGCGCTGGCCTGCTGGCGGGCGCCCTGGGGACGCTGGTCTATGCATTGCATTGCCCCGAGATGGCGGCGCCGTTCCTGGCGGTGTGGTACCTGCTGGGCATGGCCATTCCCACGGCCGTGGGGGCCGCACTGGGGCCGCGCCTATTGCGCTGGTGAGGTGATTGGTGGTCCTGCGCAGGTTCAGTCGGCCGCAGTTGTCAGAAGCCAGGCGGCCACGGCCCGCACCCGCGCAGCGTGGATCATTTCACCCACTTTTTGGCCTGTAACGCCCGACTCTGCTGCGCGAGCAGCTATCACACTGGTAGCAACCGATTGCACCGCGGCCAGTGCTTCGCTTAGGCGCTGGCGCTGCGGGTAGGGCGCTTCGTCAAAGCCCAGGCGCCCGCGTGCATCGCATTCGCAGGCCAGCAAGATTTCATCAAAGCGCGCCGGTTTGCGAATGCCGTCGCAGCGCTCGATCAGGCGCACCAGGGCGGCTGCGCCCAGCTCGCCGCTGCGGTGGATGTTGCCGTGCTCGCGCGCCACCACGTCGGCGGTTTCGCGGCATTCGGTGGGCACGCGCAGGCGCTCGCACAGGCCCTTGAGCAGTTTGGCGCTGCGCTGCTCGTGGCCGATGTGGCGCGGCAGCATGTCGGCGGGCGTAGTGCCTTTGCCCAGGTCGTGTACCAGGCAGGCAAAGCGCACGGTGAGCGTCGTGGCCAGCCGCGCCGCCATGTCCAGCACCATCATCAGGTGCACGCCGGTGTCCACCTCGGGGTGGTATTCGGGCCGCTGGGGCACGCACCACAAGCGGTCTACCTCGGGCAGCACCACCTTGAGCGCGCCGCACTCGCGCAGCACGTCGAACATGCGCGAGGGGCGCTCTTCCATCAGCCCGCGCGCCAGCTCTTGCCACACCCGCTCTGCCACCAGGTGGTCGGCCTCGCCATGCGCCACCATCTCGCGCATGAGCTGCATCGTCTCGGGCGCCACCGTGAAATCGGTGAAACGCGCGGCAAAGCGCGCCACGCGCAAGATGCGCACCGGGTCTTCGCGAAACGAGTCGGTCACATGGCGCAGCACGCGGTCTTGCAGGTCGCGTTCACCTCCATAAGGATCATAATGGCCTGTAGCGCTTGATGGGTCTGCACTGATAGCTATCGCATTGATAGTAAGGTCACGCCGCGCCAGGTCTTCTTCCAGCGTCACATCGGGCGAGCTTTGCACCACAAAGCCCCGGTAACCGCGCCCGCTCTTGCGCTCGGTGCGCGCCAGCGCGTACTCCTCGCGCGTGTCGGGGTGCAGAAAAACCGGAAAGTCCCGCCCCACCGGCAGATAGCCCAGCGCCAGCATCTGCTCGGGCGTGGCACCCACCACCACCCAGTCGTGGTCATTCACGGGCCGGCCCAGAAGCTTGTCGCGGACGGCGCCGCCTACCATGTAGATTTGCATTGGGCTAGTTTAGAACCTGCGCTGCGCCGTATATTCCAGCCCACCATGTCCCTATCGTCCGACCTTTCCGACCTTTCCGACCTTTCCGACCTCACCATCGCCCAGCTCAACCCTGACGGCAGCGTTCCCGTGCCCACCGCGCCCGATGCGGCGGCCAACGCCGCAGCCGAAGCCCTGCAGCGCGAGGCGCAGTTCGAAGCCCTGAAAGCCAAGGTGGACGACCTGCAGGAAATTTTGGCCAAGCCGCTCAATGAAATCCTGGCCGACCGCGATAAGTTCAAGGAGGCGATGGCCGCGTGGGATGCCTTTGGCGCCATGTGGATGCTGTCGCAGCGCGCCATGAAGCGTGTGGCGCTCGACCTGGCCGCGCAGCAGGGTGTGAGCGACGAAGACGTGGTGGCGCGCGCGCTCGCCTATGCCAACCAAGTGCTGAACGCGGAGGACGAAGACCTGGGCGGCACCATCGCCCCCGCCCAGTTAGTGCACATTGCGCGGCACAAGGCGTTTTTGCGCAAGCAGTTCCGGCAGGGGTGAGGCCAGGCCTCAGCGCTTGAATCCTGCCTCCCGCTGGCTGCGCACCGCCAGCACGAACACGGTGTCAATAGCCTCCACGTAGTGGTACAGCGCCACATAGCCCCGCGAGGCGCGGCCAATCACCAGTTCGCGCTTGCCGCCTTGCACGGGCCGCCCGATCTGCGGGCTGTGGGCGAGGATTTGCAGGGCTTCCAGAATGGCGCCAATGCGATCGGGTGCGGATTCGGGGTCGTATTGGGCGATGTGCTCGAAGAAACGGTCGAAGTCGTCCAGGACTTCCGGGGCCAGCTCAATGCGGGTCATGTGGCGGTAGGCGCTGGCGTTTACTCGTTCGGGATGCGTGCAGCGGGCTTGCGGGGGCGCCCGCCCTGGGCGCGAGAGGCGAGGTAGGCCTTGGCGTCTTCCCAGCCCACCGTTTGGCCCGTGGCGCGGATGCGGGCCCAGCGCTCGTCGGCCAGTGCATGAAAGGTGTTGTCCAGCTCCACCTGCTCCACCGTCTGGGCAATGGCTTCCAGAATGAAGGCGTGGGCCGTTTTTCCCGCCTGCGCAGCAGCGGCGTTGATGCGGGCTTTCAGGTCGTCTTCAAGGCGTATGGTGGTGGTGGACATCGCGGCTCCAATGGTAGGCCAATGTAGCACGCAAGTGCTACATGTGCCATGCGTTTCGGGAAATCAGCCGGGCCGATCGTTTCAGCGCCTCAGCCGGTACGGCTCTTCAAAGTCCAGAAAGTCCTTCTCGGCCAGGGCCTCGTCGATCCAGGCCTTGACGCCGGGCAGCTCGCGCACGCGGTCCACATAGGCCTTGATGGGGGCGGGCACAGGCAGGGCGTAGGTGTGCAGCCGCATGCACACGGGTGCAAAGTAGGCGTCGGCGATGCTGAACTCGCCCAACAGCATCGGGCCGCCATATTGCGCGAGCAGGCCGCTCCACATATCCACCAGGCGCTGCACATCGGCGCGCACGGCGCTCTGGTCGCGCCAGATGAGGGCGCCGGTATCGGGCAGGTGGGCTTCGATGTTCATGGGGCAGGCGCCGCGCAGGGCGGTGAAGCCGCTGTGCATTTCGGCGCAGACGCTGCGGGCGTGGGCGCGGGCGGCCTTGTCCTGGGGCCAGAGATGTTTTTCGGGGTAGCTTTCGGCCAGGTATTCGGCGATGGACAGGGTGTCCCACACCACCAGGTCGCCGTCGACCAGCGCCGGCACCTTGCCGGTGGGGCTCAGGGGGCCGATGGTGCGCTTGAAATCGGAGTCGGCCTCGAAACTGTCAAAGCGCACGCGCACTTCGTCAAACGCAATGCCGGCCTGGCGCAGCAGCACCCAGGGGCGCATGGACCAGGACGAGTAGTTCTTGTTGCCGATATAGAGCGTGGGCATGAATGAAAAGTCTTGCTGGGGCGGAAAAATGGATGCTAACCCCGGCCCTGGCTTTCGCCAATGCTCATTGCCCCGTTGTTTGATGCACGATGCGCATCAAAGCTGCAATGCGTGCAGACTCTGGCCTCCGAGTGAGCCCCCCATGCCAGAGCCACCGTGGAACTGGCTCCACCAGGCCACGGGCGGCGTCCCCCTCGGGGGAAGGCGCCGCAGGCGACCCAGGGGGGGCTTCTATACAGGCCTCTATACCGGCCAGACCACCCCGTTGTCATTCAGGATGGCATCGAGCGGCAGGTCAAACGCTTCGGGCTCGAAGTCGTCCAGATAGCCGTTGGTAAAGCCCAGCCCCACGGTGAACGGCTTGGGCTGCAGCGTGGCCAGCGTGCGGTCGTAAAAACCGCCGCCATAGCCCAGCCGGTAGCCGCCGGGGGCATAGCCCACGCAGGGCACAAAAAGCAGGGTGGGCACGATGACCTCGGTGTCCTTGGGTTTAGGGATGCCATACGCGTCTTCTTCCATGGGGCAGCCGGGGTGCCAGGCATGAAAGGTGAGCGTTTTGTGCACCTTGTTGACCACCGGCAGGCCGATGCGCCGGCGCTGGGGTTCATCGAGCAGTTCGCCGTCTTCCTTCCAGCGGTGCAGGGCGGGCAGGGGGTCGAACTCGCCCTTGATGGGCCAGTAGGCGCCGATCACGGTGTCCGGCCGGTTCACCAGCCAGATGCGCATCACCTGCTGCAACAGGTCGGATCGCTGTAGGCGATCGGGCAAGTTGAGGCGTTCTTCTACCAATGCGCGCCGAAGGGCTGCTTTGTCCATCAGATAATTCCCCCATGCAATTACTCAGAGTGATTCTGACACCCCTTGTCGCCGCCGCCGTGCTGGCCGCCGGTGCGCCCCTTGTCCAGGCGCAAAACCGGGGTGACGACACCCTGCTGGAAATGCAGCAGGCCTTTCGCAAGGGGGACCGCAAAAAGCTCGAACTGCTGCTGCCCGCCGCGCGCGGCCATGCGCTGGAACCCTGGGCCGCCTACTGGGAGCTGAAGGCGCGCCTGAACGAAGCCACGTCGCAAGAAGTGCAGGCTTTCATGCAGCGCTATGCCGGCAGCTACCAGGAAGACCGCTTGCGCAACGACTGGCTGCTGCTGCTGGGCCAGCGGCGCGAGTGGGGTCAGTTTGCCGATCTGCACCCCCACTACCGCATGTCCGACGACCGCGAAGTGCGCTGCTATGCCCTGCTGATCGACCAGATCAAGGGCACGGCGCCCGCCAGCGCTGCCGACGATGTGCGCAGCAACTGGTATGCGCTGCGCGATGCAGACGACGGCTGCACGCACGCTGCTGGAGAGCTGTACAGCTACAAAAAGCTCTCGGCCCTGGACATCTGGCGCAAGGCCCGCCTGGGCGCCGAGGCCAACCGTTCCCGCGTGGTGCGGGCCGCGGTGGAGATCGTCGCGCCCGAGGCGCTCACGCAGCTCAAGGAGGTGCTGGACTCGCCCAGCAAGTACCTGTTGGCGCGCAACATGGCAGGCAGCAGGGTGCGCCAGGAGCTGGTGCTGCTCGCGCTGATCAAGCTGGCCTCTGGCGACCCCGACAGCGCTGCGCACCAGCTCGACAGCAAGTGGAGCGAATACCTTTCTGCCGAGGAGCGCAACTGGGCCTGGGGCGTCATCGGCAAGTCTGCTGCACAGAAGCTCTCGGGCAGCGCACACGGCTATTTCTCCAACGTGACACGCAACAGCCACCTGAACGACGATTTGCTGGGCTGGAAGGTGCGCGCCGCGTTGCGCGCCGGCCAGTGGAAGGCTGTGCGCAATGTGGTGGATGCCATGGGCGCCGAGGCCCGCCAGGACAGCACCTGGGTGTACTGGAAAGCCCGCGCCATGCTGGCCGCCAAGCCCAGCGAAGCCGATCGCGCCGAAGCGCGGCAATTGCTGGAGGGCATTGCCGGAACGCGCGGTTTCTATGAACAGCTGGCATTGGAAGAGCTGGGCCAGCGCATCACCGTGCCGCCCGCGCCTGCGCCGCTGACCGCCGAGGAAAAGGCCGCTGCCCGCGCCAACCCGGGGCTCAACCGCGGCCTTTACGCCATCTTGCAGGGCCTGCGCAGCGAAGGCGTGCGCGAGTGGAACTACACCACCAACTTGCACACGCCCGGCGGCATGGCCGACCGCGAGCTGCTGGCCGCCGCCGACTTTGCCTGCCAGCGCGAGGTGTGGGACCGCTGCATCAACACCAGCGAGCGCACCAAGACCGTGACCGACATGGCGCAACGCTTTCCCATGCCGTTTCGCGCCGCCGTGGTGGAGCGTGCCCAGGGCATCGGGCTGGACCCGGCCTATGTGTATGGCCTGATCCGCCAGGAAAGCCGCTTCATCATGGACGCTCGCTCGCATGTGGGCGCATCGGGCCTCATGCAGGTGATGCCCGCCACCGCGCGCTGGACGGCACGCAAGATCGGGCTGACCGGCTTCACCGCCGATCAGATCACCGACCGTGACACCAACATCACCATTGGCACGGCCTACCTCAAGCTGGCGCTGGACGATTTCGCGGGCTCCATGCCCATGGCTGCTGCTGCTTACAACGCCGGCCCCGGCCGCCCGCGCAGCTGGCGCAATGGTCCGGTGCTCGACGCCGCCATCTGGGCCGAAAACGTGCCGTTTGCCGAAACGCGCGACTATGTGAAAAAAGTGCTGGCCAACACCACCAATTACGCCGCCATGTTGACGGGCCAGCCCCAGTCGCTCAAGGCACGCCTCGGTACCATCGGCCCGCGTGATGCGGCTGCGCCCGAGGTGAACACCGATCTGCCCTGAAGCCCCACACGCGGGTCGGCGGCGTGTTTATGCTATTGAATTAATAGCTGTTAGCGCTTGTTATATAAGGGCTGTAGCCTGTTTTTGTTAAATATGTCGCAACCCGGTTGTCGCTGCGGTGGTGGCAGGGCCCCTCGGCACCCTGCGGCGTCAAGCGTTGTGCAGCCACTCACCCTGGCGCACAGCAGCGCCCGACCGCACCAGATCGTCGGCCAGACTGTGTAGCCATTCGGCCTGGTCCCGGTCGGCAAAGTGGCGGGCATGCAGCATGCCGAAATAGGGCGTGGCCCGCGCCCAGGCGAGCAGGTCTGCCAGCGCAATCTGCTGCCATTCGAGCAGCTTGTACTTGAGCAACACCTTGGCGGCATAAAGCGCGTGTTTGGCCGGGTTGCGCGCAAAGCCGTCCAGGCGACGGCGGGCGCCGTCGAGTGCGCGGGCCGCGTCGGTAAACACCGGGCCGTGGCCCGGGATCACGGTGCGCGGAGCCAGGTGCTCAATCACATCGAAGGTGGCGGCCACATCGGCAAAGGCGCTTTCGCCCTCCAGCTCGGGAAAGACCACGCCAAAGCCGTTTTCCCACAGCGCGTCGGCCGAGATCAGGATGCGGTTGTGCGGCTCGAACAACACCACCGAGTGCGTGTCGTGCCCGGGCGCGGCGTGCACCTGCCAGGGGCGGTCGCCCAGCAGCGTGGTGGTGTCTGGCTGCAGCAGCGTGTCGAAGCGAAAACGCGGGCATTCCTGGCCGGTGGGGGTGTAGCTGAGCGCATAGGCGTCCCAGTGGCGTACATGGGCGGCCTGCCCCGGCGGGATGGCGGTTTCTGCGCCCGGCCAGGCCTGTTGCAGCGCGGCGTTTCCGCCGCAGTGGTCGCTGTGCAGGTGGGTGTTGAGAATGCGGTCGAGCGCACGGCCCGCCAGTGCACCGTGCACCAGCGCCAGCGTCTGGTCGGCGTGGCTGCAGTAGCCGGTGTCCACCACCGCCGTGCCGTGCCGCCCACTGAACACGATGCTGTTGGCCGACAGCCAGCCGCGCTCCAGCACCGTGATATCGGGCGGCAGCGCAGGTGGGTGTTGCGGCATCTGCTATGAATAGGTGAGTGAACGAAATTACTTGGCCGTGCGCAGCTCGCGCCGCAGGATCTTGCCCACGTTGCTTTTGGGCAGCTCGTCGCGGAACTCGATGTACTTGGGGCGCTTGTAACCGGTGAGGTTGGCGTGGCAGAAATTGGCCACCTCGTCTTCGGTGAGGGCCGGGTCGTTCTTGATGATGAACACCTTGATGGCCTCGCCCTGCTTTTCATCCGGGATACCGATGGCTGCGCACTCCACCACGCCGGGGCACAGGCTGATGACCTGTTCGAGCTCGTTGGGGAACACGTTGAAGCCGCTCACCAGAATCATGTCCTTCTTGCGGTCGATGATGCGCGTGTAGCCCTGCGCGTCCATGATGCCGATGTCGCCCGTGCGCATGAAACCGTCAGCCGTGAAGGCCAGCGCGTTTTCGGCAGGCTGGTTGTAGTAGCCGGTCATCACATTGGGGCCGCGGATGCAGATTTCGCCCGATTCGCCCAGCGCCAGGCTGTTGCCCGCGTCGTCCTTGATGGCGATGTCGATGCCCGGCAGCGGCAGGCCGATGGAGCCACTGAACTCGGTGTTGGTCACGGGGTTGTTGGTGCCGATGGCGCAGGTCTCGCTCATGCCCCAGCCCTCGATCATGGTGCTGCCCGTGACCTTTTGCCAATGGCGCGCCGTGCCCTCGGATGCTGCCATGCCGCCAGCCTGCGACACGCACAGGTGCGAAAAATCGATGGACTTGAACTGCGGGTGCTGCAGCAGCGCGTTGAACAGCGTGTTCACGGCCGGCAGCATGTGGAAGGGGCGCTTTTTGAGTACCTCGACGAATTTGGGAATGTCGCGTGGGTTGGGAATCAGCGTGAGGCTGGAGCCCTGGCGGATGGCCAGCAGGCACAGCGTGAGCGCGAAGATGTGGTACAGCGGCAGCGCGGCAATGCTGTTGGCGCGGCTGAGGTCGCCCACCTTGGCCAGAGCCGGGGTGAACCAGGCCTCGGCCTGCAGCGTGGCGGCCACAATGCAGCGGTGGGTGAGCACCGCACCCTTGGACAAGCCTGTGGTGCCGCCCGTGTATTGCAAAAAGGCGATGGAGTCGAGCGTGGCCTGGCTGGGGGCCAGCGTGCGGCGCTCGCCCAGCGCCAGCGCCTTTTTGAAGCTGACGACCTTGCGGCCATGGGACAGGGGCAGCTCGTAGGCGGGCACCATCTTGGCCAGGTGGCGCACGGCAAAGGTGATCCACCGGCCATAAAAAGTGCCCAGCAGATCGCCCATGGATGCCATCACCACATGCTGCACCGCCGTGTGGTCGACGATTTCGCTCAGGGTGTGGGCAAAGTTCTCCAGGATCACGATGGCCGTGGCGCCCGAGTCCTTGAGCTGGTGCTCCAGTTCGCGGGCGGTGTACAGCGGGTTCACGTTGACGCAGGTGTAGCCGGCGCGCAGCACGGCCGCCATGGTCACGCCAAACTGCGGCACGTTGGGCAGCATGATGGCCACGCGCGCACCGGGCTCAAGCCCCAGGCCCTGCAGGTAGGCACCCAGGGCTGCCGACAGGCGCTCCAGTTCGCCATAGGACATCCACTGGTCCATGCAGACCGAAAACGGGCTCGATGCGTGCTTGCGAAAGGATTCTTCCAGAAGGTGCGCCACCGAGCGGTATTGCTCGGGCTGCACATCGTGGGGAACCCCCGGGGGGTAGCTTTTGAGCCAGATCTTTTCCATGCGGTGTCCTCGGGTGCTCCGAAAGGGGGGAATAGGTGTGGGCACAGATTGTGGGAGCAGGGGCGCGAATTCGACTACCGGGCTTGTCCTAGGGTGCGGGCCGGTTCGGTCTCGCAGGCGACAGGGTTGGCGTCCAACAGCCAGAGCGTCTGCAGGGTTTCGCGTCGCCGCATCCAAGCAGTGCTGAAGGGCCAGGCCGCACAATGCGCGCTGCTTTACAACGACAAACCCGATTCCATGAACGCACGCTGGCAGCAAGTTGTGGTCCTTTTCAATGCACTGGCCACCATCGCCTGGCTGGCATGGCAGTGGCCCCGCTCGCCGCTGGTGGCGCTGGCGGGCGTGGCTGGCGCACTGGCGTTGTTCGGGCTGGTGCTGGGGCTGCAGTTTGTGATCATGCGGCGCGTGAACCGGTCCGACCCCGCGCCGCGGCCGTCATGGCGGCAACTGGTGGTGGCCTGGTGGGCCGAGGCGCGCCTGGCGCTGGTGGTGTTTGGCTGGCGCCAGCCGTTTCGCCACAACGCCGTGCCCGACAGGCTTCCGTCCCTGTCACCCCTGTCACCCCTGTCGCCTGGCCAGCAGGCCACGCGCCGGGGCGTGGTGCTTGTGCACGGCTTTCTGTGCAACCGCGGCTTCTGGCTGCCGTGGATGGCCGCGCTGCGCGAGCGCGGCCACGCCCATGTAGCGGTCACGCTGGAACCCGCCTTTGGCTCGATAGACGACTACACCGCCACCATCGACGCTGCCGTGCAGCGGGTGCAAGAGGCCACCGGCATGGCCCCGGTGGTGGTGGGCCACAGCATGGGCGGGCTGGTGGTCCGCGCCTGGCTGCGCTCGTTGCCTGCGGACAGCGCTGCGGCGCGCGTGCACCGGGTCATCACGCTGGGAACGCCGCATGGCGGCACCTGGGCCGGGCGTTTCAGCCGCTCGGTGAATGGCCAGCAAATGGCGCTGGGGGGCGAGTGGGTGCGGCAATTGCAGCAGGAAGAGCCTGCGGCCCGTGCGGCCCGGTTTACCTGCTGGTATTCGAACTGCGACAACATCGTTTTTCCGGCGGGCACGGCGATGTTGCCGGGGGCGGACAACCGGTTGGTGGAGGGGGTTGCGCATATGCAGATGGCTTTTGATCCAGCGGTGATGCGGGCTTGTCTTGAGGAGATTGCGCGGGGGTGAGGGTGGGTTTTGGTGTTTTTTGGCTCTGGCGCTTATGTATCAAGCGCTGGTAGCTATTGTTTTTATAGTTTGGCTGTTTTTCCAACCGTTCGGGTTGAGTTTGTCGAGGCCTTGCGCTGGTCGTGGTTCGTGCCTTGGTTGAGGGCGGAGGCCGGGAGTCGCCCGGCGTGCGAGTAACTTTCTTTTGCTTCGCGAAGCAAAAGAAAGCCACTGCGCCGCCGGGCGCACAACCCGGCCTCTGAGCTAAAAACAAGCACAGCGGCGACTATAAAAAACATAGCTACCAGTGCTTGATACATAAGCGCTATAGGCCGATATTTCTCAAAAACTCAAACTGCAACCACCCCCCGCTCATCCGCCGCAAACTCCGGCACTCCCCGCAACCGCTCATAGATCGGCGCAAAGTCCGCTGCCGTCATGTCAAACAGCTGCTCAAAGCTGTCGATCACAAAATACGTCTGCTGGTAGGTGTCGATCTTGTAGCGCGTGCGCATGGTGCGCTCCAGCTGCAAGGGCAGGCGTTGGGGTTCGGGGCTTTGCACGGCATACGGCAGTTCGCCCGCCGAACTCAGGATGCCCGCGCCATACGCTCGCAGTCCACCGGCCTCCCGGATCAGCCCGAACTCGATGGTGTACCAGTACAGGCGGCTCAGCATTTCGCAAGACCCCAGCCCTTGCGCCTTCAGGCCGCCCTGGCCGTAACGCTGCACATAGTCGGCGAACACCGGGTTGAACAGCAGCGGCACATGGCCGAAGAGGTCGTGAAAGATGTCGGGCTCGACGATGTAGTCAAATTCTTGTGGCGTACGGATCCAGTCCGTCACCGGGAACTGGCGGTTGGCCAACAGCGTGAAGAAGGGCACCTCGGGAATCAGCCCCGGCACGGCCACGATCTCCCAACGCGTGGCGCGGTACAGGCGCTCGTTGATTTCCTCGAAGCGCGGTATGTGGTCCTTGATGCCCAGCGAGGGCAGGGCCGCGATGAAGTCCTCGCTGGCCAGGCCCGGCAGCAGGGCGCTCTGGCGCTCGTACAGGCGCCGGTAGGTGTCGTGGTCGGCGGCGGTGTAGGCCGCATGGTTTTGCGGGCAGGTGTAGTTGGCGGCGGCGCGCGAGTAGTCGCCGCGCGGCGCCCGCTCGCTGGCGCCGTAGACGACGGGTTCGATGGCCATGGCCGTATTCCGCTCAGGCCTTCTTGCCTTCGAGCACGCCGCGCCGGATCTGGTCGAGCTCGATGCTTTCAAACAGCGCCTTGAAGTTGCCGTTGCCAAAGCCGTCGTCGCCCTTGCGCTGGATGAACTCGAAGAAGATGGGCCCCAGCTGGTTCTCGCTGAAGATCTGCAGCAGCAGCTTGCCGGCCACGCCGTCGATCAGGATCTTGCGGTCTTTCAGGGCCTGCAGCGGCTCGCCGTGGCCGGGGATGCGTTTTTCCACCAGCTCGTAGTAGGTGTCGGGCGTGTCGAGCAGGCGCACGCCGCTGGCGCGCAGCGCGTCCACGGTGTCGTAGAGGTGGTCCGAGCCCATGGCGATGTGCTGGATGCCCTCGCCCTTGTACATGTCCAGGTACTCCTGGATCTGGCCGGACTTTTCCTTGCCCTCTTCATTGATCGGGATGCGGATCTTGCCGCAGGGGCTGGTCATGGCCTTGCTCTTGACGCCTGTGACCTGGCCTTCAATATCGAAGTATTTGATCTCGCGAAAGTTGAACACGCGCTCGTAAAAGTCGGCCCATTCGTTCATCCGGCCCCGGTGCACGTTGTGCGTGAGGTGGTCGATGTAGGTCAGGCCATGGCCCACGGGGTTAAGGGCCTCGTCGGCGCTCACGCCGGGCAGGGGTTCGAAGTCCACGTCAAAGAAACCGATGTTGCCAATGTCGCCCGGCTGCGCGCCGTTTTTGCCGCGCCAGCGGTCCACCAGATAAATCAGGCTGTCGCCCACGCCCTTGATGGCGGGGATGTTCAGCTCGCCCGGCCCGGCCACGCCCGCGTAGCCCCAGGCCCCCAGGCCCAGCGCGCGCTCGTAGGCGGCCTTGGTGTCGTGCACGCGAAAGGCGATGGCGCAGACGCTGGGGCCGTGCAGGCGGGCAAAGCGCTGGGCAAAGCTGTCGGGCTCGGCGTTGATGATGAAGTTGATCTCGCCCTGGCGGTACAGCAGCACGTTCTTGTGGCGGTGGCGCGCCACCGGCCTGAAGCCCATGCCCTCGAACACCTTGCCCATGGCCTGCGGGTCGGGCGCGGCGAATTCGATGAATTCAAACCCGTCCGTGCCCATGGGGTTCTCCCAGGCGGCGGTGTCTTGCGTGGCTTGCTGCGGCAATGCTGCGTTCATGTTGTCTCCGGCCAAAAAAATAGGAATGCCGTGCACTGTAGGCGCGTGCTGTCTCATGTTTCCGGCGATTTGGAGATGCAATGAACGGTTGTTTGCAGGAATGCTGCGTCAGATCAATGCGCGATGAAGGGATGGTGCTAGCCGGTTCGCGGCGCTCTGCGGTGTCTTGTCGCCTTCTTTGGGGCAGGGCTTAGCGCGGGGCGGGCGCCGGCTGCAGCTTGCGCACGGCCTGTGCGGCGGCCAGGCGCTGCTGCTCTTGCGGCGTGAAGAGTTGCTGGCGCAACTGCTGCAAGGCGGCGCTGTCGGTGGTTTGCGCCTGGGCCTGGCTGTACTGGTCGAGCCGGTTTTGCCAGTCGGTCTCGTCCCGGTCGAGCTGGGCCAGGGCGCGTGCTGCCTCTTCGCCATATTGGGCGCTGCGGGTGGCGTGGCGCGTGCGCTCGTCCGTGCCCTGGGCATTGAATTGCTGGGTCTGTTGGGCTACGGCCACGTGAAGGGTGGCGCCGGCGCGCTCGGCCTGGCGCTCTGGGGACAACCCGGCTTGCGCCTCGCGCAGGGCCAGCTCCTTTTGTTGCGCTGTCAGCGCGGGGTTGTGGGCAATTTCGAGCCGCGCGAGGGTGTACTGGTCAAGCTCGGCCTCGTGCGCAAAAAGCGCTTCGTATTCCTCGTCCTGGAAATGCTGGCGACGCAATTGCTCGCGCTGTGCCAGTGCGCTGCGCAGGGCCCGGGGGTCCTTGAGGTCGGCGGGGGCGCGCAATTGCCCCAAGGCCACGCGGTAATCCACGTAGCGCTCGGCCATCGCCAGCGCGCGGGTGGTGAGGTCGGGGGCAAAGTGCCGCCCCACCAGTGCGGCAAGGCGCTGCTTCAGTGTGGCGGGGTCGGCGGCGTCGCCCGCCTCCAGCAGCAGGGCTTCGAGGGTGTTGCGCAGCTCGCGGGTCAGAAAGGAATCACGGCCATCCACGCCGGCGCCCGCAGCCTGCGCTGCGAGGCGGTGCTCTGCCGGCGTTGCGGCGCGCAGGGCGCCGGGGTTGTGGCCGGCCACCGCCGCGCCCCCGGGTTGCTGCTGCGTGCGCAGTGGCGCAGGTTCCGCCGGCCAGGCCAGCCACAGCAGCGCGCCGGCGGCTACCGTGGCGGCGGCGGCCGCCACAGGCAGGGTGCGGTGGCGGGGCATGGCGTTACAGGCCGACCTGTTTGAGGCGGTTGGCGTGCTGGCGGTACAGCGTCACCGGGTCGGCAGAGAACCAGTCGCGCAGGCCCACCAGCTGGTTCACTTCGTCCAGGTGGTTCTGGCGGTAGTCGCCCAGATGCTTGCCCAGGCGCGAGGAGCAGGCCGACACCAGCCCGTCATTGGCTTCGCCAAACACCAGCCCCATGACGGCGAGAGGGCCGTCGGTCACGTCCAGCACGTTGGTGAGTTGCTGGGTGCCGGTCCACGAGTAATAGCGCACGCCATTCACCAGCTCGGCACCGCTGCCGCAGCCCGTGGGGACAGCCTGTGGAAACCGGCGGTTGAAGTCTGCCAGCC
Source organism: Acidovorax sp. JHL-3 (assembly GCF_000526295.1). Classification (NCBI taxonomy): domain Bacteria; kingdom Pseudomonadati; phylum Pseudomonadota; class Betaproteobacteria; order Burkholderiales; family Comamonadaceae; genus Acidovorax; species Acidovorax sp. JHL-3. Next base: position 258,987 of record NZ_JAFU01000001.1, on the reverse strand, counting down.
CGGCGGTGGTGAGCGAATCGAGCGCTGCCGTGGGCATTTGTGGCAGGCCGCTGCCGCCCGACACCAGGTTGATCAACCCCACCAACGCCGAGGCGGCGCCGTTGGCCACGGTTTCCGAGACCGATCCGGCGGGCGCCACGCCGCGCAGGATATCGGCCACGCGGGAGCCCCGGTTGACGCCGCCAATCGAGGTGACCGATGCCACCAGACCCGGCGCCACACCGGCCACGTAGCGCGTGGTGGGCCCGCCGTGCGAATGCCCCACTAGGTTCACCTTGGACGCGCCGGTGACGGCCAGAATGGTCTTCACCTGTGCCAGCAATTGCTCACCGCGCACCTCGGTGCTGTTGGCGGCAGATACCTGCGCCACAAAGACCCGCGCCCCGCCTTGTCGCAGGGCGTCCGGAATGCCATAAAAATAGTCCACGCCCAGCGCCGAATCAAAGCCAAAAAGCCCATGCACCAGCACGATGGGGTAGCGGGTCTGGGTGTAGCCACTTTGCGCGTGGGCAGTGGCCCCCAGCATGAGCGCGCAGGCCGTGACAGCGAACGAAAGGTGGCGCAAGAGGCGCCTGGTAAAACCGGTCATGTGTTTGTCTCCTGGTATTTGATTTTTGGTTTCGCGAAAAAGAACGACCGTACTTTTTCGCGAAGTTCATTGTTCAGCGGCGTGTGCGTTGTCACTATCGGGACATACCCGGTGCCCCAAAATCGGGGGCGCCTGACGCCGGCCCTGTTCGTAGAATCCTGCGCAATGAACGACGCCAATGCCCTCGACAAGCTGGACAAGGCCATCCTGCGCCGCCTGCAGGACAACGGACGCGAAACCTACGATGTGATTGGCGAGCAGGTGGGCCTGTCTCCCAGCGCCGTGCTGCGCCGCGTCAAGCGCCTGGAAGACAGTGGCGTGATCGCCCGCTATGTGGCACTGGTCCGGCCCGAGGCCGTGGGGCTGGGGCTGACGGCCTACCTCAATGTGCGGCTCGAAAAACACACCGAAAGCCACAAGCGCAATCCCATGGACCTGTTTCGCGCCAGCGTGCAGACCTGGCCCGAAGTGGTGGAGTGCGCCGCACTCACGGGTGAGATGGATTACCTGCTGCGCGTGGTGGTGGCCGACATGGCGCACTACAGCCGCTTCATCATGGATACGCTGCTCAAACACCCCAGCGTGCAGGATTGCAAAACGAGCTTCGTGCTGGACCGGGTAAAAGCCACCACCGCCGTGCCCGTGTGACGCTGGCAGGACGCCGCAACGGGGTGGTTGTGTAACAGTTGCTATGATGTTAGTAGCTGTAAGCGCTTTATCCGTATGGGTCTTAGCGCATTTTGTTGGGTTTTGGCAGGCGCCACTATTTTTGTTGCAGTGCAACAAAAAATGTGGAATTGACGAGGGAAAACCCGTAAAGTGGACTCCATGATCGCAACCAAAGACTGGCTCAAGGCTTCGTGGGACGCTGGCAAGGACATGCTGACGCCCCTCTCTGGCCGTTCGTCGGGTGAGGCCCACGCGCCCACTCCCGTGATGGTGCCCATCCGAGCGCTGGGCCCGTCTTACCGCGAGCGCATCACGCAGCATCTGTTGCAGCTGGAGCCGCCAGACCGGTATCTGCGCTTTGGCTACGCCGCCACCGACGAGCAGATTCGCCGCTACACCGAGCAGCTCGATTTTGATCGCGACGAAATCTTCGGCATCTACAACCGCCGTCTGGAGCTCATCGCCATGGCCCACCTGGCGTTTGCCGAGAACGCCGATCACAAGCAATGTGCCGAGTTTGGCGTGTCGGTGCTCAAGAAGGCGCGTGGCCGGGGATTTGGTGCGCGGCTGTTTGAACGGGCCGTCATGCACGCCCGCAATGAAGGGGTGAACATGGTGTTCATCCATGCGCTGACGGAAAACACCGCCATGCTCAAGATTGCGCGCAACGCGGGTGCCACGGTGCAGCGCGACGGATCTGAATCCGAGGCCTATCTGCAGATTTCTCCGCCCAGCCTGGACACGCGCATGGCCGAGATTGTCGAGCAGCAATACGCCGAGCTGGACTACCGCCTCAAGCGCCAGGCAAAGCAGTTCTGGGACTTTCTGGCGGGTGTGCAGGAAGTACGCCAAGGCGTGCGCAAAGCCCGCCACCAATCGGCCGAATAGCCACTCGCCGGCCCGCGGCAGGGGCGGTGTCACAACAATCCGGTATCCTAGCGGCCTGTTTCACTACCGCACGTCCTGCACTCCAAGACAGTGTCCGACCCGCACCCCCAGCGCTTGCCCGACAAGGAAGACAAGCGCACTTTTCTGCAAAAAGTGGCCGAGTTCATTCATCCCGGACCGGACTCCACTGAAGAGCTCATTGAAACCCTGGCCGAGGCCGAGGACAACGAAATCATTGGCGCCGACTCCCGCGTGATGCTTGAGCGCGTCATCCGCATGGCCGACATGACGGCCGGTGATGTGATGGTGGCCGCGCCACGCATGGACCTCGTCAACATCGAGGCGCCCTTCGACGAGCTGCTGCGGCTGGTGATCAACACCGCGCATTCGCGCTTTCCGGTGTACCAGGGGGAGCGCGAAAACATCATCGGCATCCTCATGGCCAAAGACCTGCTCAAGCTGCAGCGGGCACCCGAGCTGAACATCCGCGCCTTGCTGCGCCCGGCCGCCTTTGTGCCGGAAACCAAGGGGCTCAACGACCTGCTGCGCGAGTTTCGCGGCAACCGCAACCACCTGGCCATCGTGATCGACGAATTCGGCCGTGTGGCAGGTCTCATCACCATCGAGGATGTGCTGGAACAGATCGTGGGCGAGATCGAGGACGAGTTCGACATCCCCGAGGACGAAGGCGACATCTTTGGTCTGGCAGACCGCACCTACCGCGTGAGCGGCGACACCCCCATCGAGCGTGTGGCCGAGGCCTTTGGTGTGACCGTGCAAGGCAGCGATCCCGACGAAACCTTCGACACCATCGGCGGTCTGATCGCCCATGAAATGGGCCATGTGCCCAAGCGCGGCGAGCACCTGCAGCTGTGCGGACTGCACTTTGTGGTGCTGCACACCAAGGGTGGCGCCGTGCGCTGGTTCAAGGTGTCGCGCGTCGACGAAAACAGCGCAGCCGCCTGATGGCCCGGCTGCAACGGCTGCCCGGGGCCGCGTTCGCTGCGCATTCCAGCATGGCTGTGGTGGCGGGCGTGGCGCAGGCGCTGTCCCTCGCGTGGCCCTGGAACGGCGCGCCGCAATGGTGGTTGCAGATCGTGTCGCTGGCGGTGCTGGCCTGGCTGGTGCGCGCCCCAACGCCCTGGCGCCGGGCTGTGTGGCTGGGCTGGGCGTTTGCCACGGCCTGGCTGGCAGCTACCTTCTGGTGGCTTTTCATCTCCATGCACACCTATGGCGGACTCGCGGCGCCTCTGGCTTCGGCCGCCGTGCTGGGGCTGGCGGCCTTTCTGGGCACCTATTACGCTGTTGCTTTGGGGCTTTTTGCGCGCCTGGCGCCCACCCATCGGGCGCTGGCAGCTATTGTTTTTGCAGCGCTGTGGCTGCTGGCCGAGTTGGCGCGTGGCACGCTGTGGACGGGCTTTCCCTGGGGCGCCGGTGGCTATGCCCATGTGCAAGGGCCTTTGAGTGCGCTGGCGCGCACCGTGGGGGTGTATGGCGTCGGTTTCGTGGCAGCGGTGTTGGCCATGCTGCTGGCGCAGGCCCGCACCCGCGATCTGCACAGCCTGCGCGCCTGGGCACTGGTGGCGGGGGGCGCGCTGGTGCTGGTGGGAGCGGGGCTGCAGCGCCAATGCGCCATTGAGTCGTGCCACACACCGGCACGGCAGCCGTCGGCCCCGATCAGCCTGGCGCTGTTGCAGGGCAACATTCCGCAAAACGAAAAATTCGAGGCTGGCAGCGGCGTGCCGATGGCCCTGCAGTGGTATGCCGATGTGCTGGTCACCGCCAAGGCCTCCCTCGTGGTGGCGCCGGAAACCGCCATTCCGCTTTTGCCGCAGCAGCTCATGCCGGGGTATCTGGAGGGGCTCACGGCACGATTTGGCCAGGGCACGCAGGCGGCGCTGCTGGGCATCCCGCTGGGCGACGAGCGGCGGGGCTATACCAATTCGGTGCTGGGCATGAAGCCCGGCCAGCCAGCACCCTACCAGTATGACAAGCGCCACCTGGTGCCTTTCGGCGAGTTCATTCCGCCGTTTTTCCGGTGGTTCACGGCCATGATGAATATTCCCCTGGGTGATTTCAATCGGGGCGCCATCGGGCAGTCGTCTTTTGCCTGGGCCGGGCAGCGCATTGCACCCAACATCTGCTACGAAGACTTGTTTGGCGAAGAGCTGGGCGCGGCCTTTGCCGACCCGGCCAATGCGCCCACACTGTTTGTCAATTTCAGCAACATTGGCTGGTTCGGCAACACAGTGGCCATCGACCAGCACCTGCAGATCAGCCGCATGCGTGCGCTGGAGTTCGAGCGCCCCATGGTGCGCGCCACCAACACCGGGGCCACCGCGATCATCGACCACCGGGGCGTGGTCACCCATGCACTGGAGCGCCACACCCGCGGGGTGCTGACCGGCCAGGTGCAAGGGCGCGGGCTCAGCGCAGAAGAGGGCTGGGCCATCACACCGTATGCGTGGTGGGTGTCGCGCTGGGGCCTGGCGCCCCTGTGGGCGGTGGGTGTCTGCGTGGTCGCCGGGGCGGCGTTCGTGCGGCGCTGGCGCTTGCGGCACTGGGCCTGACGGCGGCGCGCGGCGATAACGGGTGGCAGGCGTTGATTTGTGTCATGCAGTTTCAGGCTGTCATGATGGACCTGAAAGCGAATCAGCGGGTGTGCGGGCCGTATGCCCTGATGTGCCTTGATAATGGAGCCCTGCAACCGGTAGCAGGGGTTGCGAACGGTGAATATTTGAAGCGGCGTGGCCGCTGTTCTGGAGTACGACTGAATATGGCAGATTCCTTTTCCTACGAACAACTGATTGCCTCGGGCGAGGGCCGGCTGTTCGGCGCCGACAGCGGGCGTCTGCCGCTGCCACCCATGCTGATGTTTGATCGCATCACGCACATTGACAGCGATGGCGGCGCGCACGGTCTGGGGAAAATCCGGGCCGAGCTCGACGTCAAACCTGACCTGTGGTTTTTTGCCTGCCATTTCCAGGGCGACCCGGTCATGCCCGGTTGCCTGGGGCTCGATGCCATGTGGCAGCTCATCGGTTTTTACCTGACCTGGCTGCAATTGCCCGGCCGTGGCCGTGCCCTGGGTGCGGGCGAAGTCAAGTTCACCGGTGAAGTGGGGCCCGACGTGAAACGCGTCACCTACGAAATCGACATCAAGCGCGTCATCAAGCGCAAGCTTGTCATGGCCATTGGCGACGCCCGCCTGCTGGCCGATGGGAAAGAGATTTACGTGGCCAACGACCTGCGCGTGGGCTTGTTCAAGCGTGAGGAAGACGCGGCCAAAGACGGAGCGCCGCAAGGAGAGGCAGCATGAAGCGCGTGGTGATCACGGGCACGGGCATTGTCTCGTGCATCGGCAACGATATGGCTACGGTGGAGGCCTCGCTGCGCGAAAGCCGCTCGGGCATCCGTGCCATGCCGCAGTTTGCCGAGCTGGGCATGCGCAGCCGCGTGGCAGGTGTGCCCCAGATCGATCTGGAAGCACTGATCGACCGCAAGCAGCTGCGCTTCATGGGCGATGCGGCGGCCTATGCGCACATTTCGTTGGCCAACGCCATTGCCGAGTCGGGCCTCACGCCCGAGCAGGTGTCGCACCCGCGCACCGGCCTCATCATGGGCTCGGGCGGCGGTTCGCCCGCCAACCAGATCGAGGCGGCCGATATTTTGCGCAGCAAGGGCATCCGTCGCGTGGGGCCTTACCAGGTCACCCGCTGCATGAGCTCCACCGTGTCGGCGTGTCTCTCGACCAACTTCGGCATCAAGGGCATCAACTACTCCATCACCTCGGCCTGCAGCACCTCGGCGCATTGCATCGGCGCGGCCGCCCAGCAGATCGCCTGGGGCATGCAGGACGTGATGTTTGCCGGCGGCGGCGAAGAGGTCACCTGGGGAATGGGCCTGCTGTTTGACGCCATGGGCGCCATGTCCAGCGCCTACAACGACACGCCCGAGAAAGCCTCGCGCGCCTACGACGCCAACCGCGACGGCTTCGTGCTGTCGGGCGGCGGCGGTGCCGTGGTGCTCGAAAGCCTCGATCACGCCCTGGCGCGTGGCGCCACCATTCTGGGCGAGGTTGTCGGTTTTGGTGCCACGTCCGATGGCGCCGACATGGTGGCCCCTTCTGGCGACGGCGCCATTGCCTGCATGCGCCAGGCCATCTCCACCGTGAGCGAGCCCATCGACTACATCAACACCCACGGCACCTCCACCCCCGTGGGCGACGTGCCCGAGCTGCGCGCCATCCGCGAAGTGTTTGGCGACACCATTCCGCCGTTCTCGTCCACCAAGTCACTCACCGGCCACTCGCTGGGCGCCACGGGCGTGCAAGAGGCCATCTATTGCCTGCTCATGCTGCGCCAGGGCTTCATTGCCGGCTCGGCCAACATCGAAACGCTCGAGCCCGCCGCAGAAGGCATGCCCCTGGTGCGCAAGACGGTTGACGCGCCCATTCGCACCGCGCTGTCCAACAGCTTCGGCTTTGGCGGAACCAACGCCAGCCTGGTGCTGCGCCGCTGGGAGCCTTGAGTCGCGCGCACTGGTTGCTATTAAAGTGAGAGCTGCTTGCGCTTGATGGACGGGCGCTTGCGGCTCTTTTTGCTTATAAGCCCTGTTTGCGGCCACGGCTCGTAAAATCAGGGGATCTTGCGCAGCACCAGGCGCACCCACACACACCAACCGCGCATGGCCTTGCTGCCATGCCAGACAAACGCATGTTGACCTTCCAGCAAATCATTCTCAAGCTGCAGTCGTACTGGGACGCCCAGGGCTGCGCACTGCTCCAGCCCTACGACATGGAAGTGGGCGCTGGCACCAGCCACACCGCCACCTTTCTGCGCGCCATCGGCCCCGAGCCCTGGAAGGCCGCCTACGTGCAGCCCAGCCGCCGCCCCAAGGACGGCCGCTACGGCGAGAACCCCAACCGCCTGCAGCACTACTACCAGTTCCAGGTGGTCCTGAAGCCCGCACCGGCCAACATTCTGGAGCTGTACCTGGGCTCGCTCGAAGCGCTGGGGTTCGATCTGAAAAAGAACGACATCCGCTTTGTCGAGGACGACTGGGAAAACCCCACGCTCGGCGCCTGGGGTCTGGGCTGGGAGGTCTGGCTCAACGGCATGGAAGTCACGCAGTTCACCTATTTTCAGCAGGTGGGCGGCATCGACTGCAAGCCCGCCACGGGTGAGATCACCTACGGCCTGGAGCGCCTGGCCATGTACCTGCAGGGCGTGGACAACGTCTACAACCTGACCTGGACCGAAGGCGCCGACGGCTCCAAGCTGACCTACGGCGATGTGTACAAGCAAAACGAGGTGGAGCAGTCCACCTACAACTTCGAGCACAGCGACGCCGACTTTTTGTTCACCGCCTTCAATGCGCACGAAAAGCAGGCCAAGCACCTCATGGAGCAGCAGCTCGCGCTGCCTGCCTACGAGCAGGTGCTCAAGGCCGCGCACAGCTTCAACCTGCTGGATGCCCGCGGCGCCATCAGCGTGACCGAGCGCGCCGCCTACATCGGCCGCATCCGCAACCTGGCGCGCGCCGTGGCGCAAAGCTACTACGAAAGCCGCGAGCGCCTGGGCTTTCCCATGGCGCCGCGCGAATGGGTGGCACAAATGGCGAAAAAGGCAGCCTGAGCGCGCGGAAAGAACAAGAACATGACAACCCAAAACCTTCTCGTTGAACTGTTTGTAGAAGAGCTGCCCCCCAAGGCGCTGCAGAAGCTGGGCGATGCTTTCGCCTCGGTGCTGGCTGACCAGCTCAGGGCGCAAGGCCTGACCTCTGCCGACACTGCCGTCACCGCCTACGCCTCGCCGCGCCGGCTGGCGGCCCATGTGAGCCATGTGGCGATCAAGGCCGAGGACAAGGCGGTTCAGCAAAAGCTCATGCCTGTGAGCGTGGGCTTGAATGCCGAGGGCCAGGCAACGCCCGCCCTGCTGAAAAAACTGCAAGCCCTGGGCGCTGACCTGTCCGACCCCGCCGCCGCTGTGGCCGCGCTCAAGCGTGCACCCGACGGCAAGGCCGAGGCGCTGTTCTACGACAGCCTGGTCACCGGCGCCACGCTGGACACCGGCCTGCAAAAAGCCCTGGACGAGGCCATTGCCAAGCTGCCCATCCCCAAGGTGATGAGCTACCAGCTGGAGACCGACTGCGAGCTGCCCGGCTGGAGCAGCGTTCACTTTGTGCGCCCCGCGCACGGCCTGGTCGCGCTGCACGGCACGACCGTGGTGCCCGTCAAGGCGCTGGGCCTCACCGCCGGTTGCACCACGCAAGGCCACCGTTTTGAGGCCCTGGTGAGCCCGGTGGTGGTGCCGCACGCCGACCAATACGCCGAAGTGCTGCACAGCGATGGCGCCGTGATTGCCAGTTTTGCCGCGCGCCGCGCCGAAATCGCCCGTCAACTGGCCGCTGCTGCCGCCCAGGTGGGCAATGGCGCGCGCCCCATTGAAGACGACGCGCTGCTCGATGAAGTGACCGCGCTGGTCGAGCGCCCCAATGTGCTCATCTGCCAGTTTGAAGAACAGTTCCTCGATGTGCCGCAGGAATGCCTCATCCTCACGATGAAGGCCAACCAGAAGTACTTCCCGCTGCTCGACGCCGCAGGCAAGCTGACCAACAAGTTCCTGGTGGTGAGCAACATCAGCCCCGAGGACACGAGCTTTGTGACCGGCGGCAACGAGCGCGTGGTGCGCCCGCGCCTGGCCGACGCCAAGTTCTTTTTCGACCAGGACCGCAAGAAGACGCTGGCTTCGCGCGTCGAGGGCCTCTCCAAGGTGGTTTATCACAACAAGCTCGGCACGCAGGGTGAACGCGTGGAGCGTGTGCGCGCGATTGCCAAAGCCATCGCAAAGCAACTGGGCGATGCCGCTCTGGTGGCCGACGCGGACCAGGCCGCGCTGCTGGCCAAGACGGACCTCGTGACCGACATGGTGGGTGAGTTCCCCGAACTGCAGGGCACCATGGGCCGCTACTACGCGCTCAATGACGGCCTGGGCGAAGTGGTGGCCGATGCCATCGAAGACCACTACAAGCCCCGTTTTGCTGGCGACACGCTGCCGCGCAATACTGCGGGTGTGGTGGTGGCGCTGGCCGACAAACTGGAAACGTTGGTGGGGATGTTCGGCATCGGCAACCTGCCCACGGGCGACCGCGACCCGTTTGCGCTGCGCCGCCACGCGCTGGGCGTGATCCGCATGCTGGTCGAAAAAGACCTGCCGCTCGATCTCAACGCGCTGCTGGCCGGTGCCGTGCCCGCGTTTGGCGACAAGATCACCGATGCTTCGGCCGCGCTGGCCGATTTCATCTACGACCGCCTCGCTGGCAGCCTGCGCGAGCAGGGCTACAGCGCGCAAGAGGTCGATGCCGTGCTGGCCCTGCGCCCACAGCGGCTGGCGCAGGTGCCCCAGTTCCTCGCGGCGGTGCGCGCCTTTGCCGCACTGCCCGAAAGCCCGGCCCTGGCTGCGGCCAACAAGCGCGTGGGCAACATCCTCAAGAAGGCCGAGCTCGAAGGCCCGGTGGACGCCCACGTCAACCCCGCCTTGCTGCAGGAACAGGCCGAAAAAGACCTCTATACCGCCCTGCAGCGCTTCGTGCCCGAGGCCAATGACCAGTTTGATGCGGGCGACTACACCGCCAGCCTGCAAACCCTGGCCGTGCTGCGCGCACCGGTGGATGCGTTCTTTGACGACGTGATGGTCAACGCCGAGCAGCTCGACCTGCGACTGAACCGCCAGGGCCTGCTCAAGACCCTGCACGAAGCAATGAACCGCGTGGCCGATCTCTCGCGCCTGGCTTCCTGAGCCGTCTGCTAGGCTGGCTGCTTCAACTTGGCAAGGGTACCCATGAAACTCGCCATCCTCGACCGTGACGGCACCCTCAACCCGCTGGGAGATGACTTCATCACCTCGCCCGAGGAGTGGAGCGCCCAGCCTGGCGCGCTGGAGGCCGTGGCCCGGCTCAACCATGCCGGCTGGCGTGTGGTGGTTGCCACCAACCAGCCGGGGCTGGGGCGGGGCCTGTTCGACGTGGTGTCGCTCAACGCCATCCACGCCAAGATGCTGCGACAGGTGGCGGCGGTGGGGGGGCGCATCGACGCCGTTTTCTATTGCCCGCACGCGCCCGACGAGGCCTGCCATTGCCGCACGCCTGCGCCCGGCCTGCTGGAACAGATCTGCGACCGCTATGGCGTGGAGCCTTTCGATGCGCGGGTGGTGGGCAGTTGCGCCGAGCATCTGCAGGCGGGCGCGGCGCTGGGCGCGCAGGTGCACCTGGTGTGCACGGGCAGCGCGGCCCATTTGCAACCCGGGCAGCCCTTGCCCATCGAGTTTCCCGCCACCACGCGGGCGCATGCCAGCCTGGCAGCATTTGTCGAGCATTTGCTGCCCCCGGCGTCTTCAACGCCTGTGCCGCAGCCAGCGGCTGCGCAGCAGGCTGCCGCTGGGCCAGACGCATCGCATCGCCCCGCAGCGGATGCACCGCCGCTCTTTTCTTGATGCTATATATTTAATAGCTACTTGCGCTTAATTGGTAAGCGCCAGAACCAAAAAACACTATAAATATGGCCTTGATCCGTTCCATCCTTCACATGCTCTGGATGGGCATCACCGTGGTGCCCTACACGCTGGCCATCCTGCTGGTGCGGCTGTTCGGTGCCAGCAGCCGCACGCGCTACCGCATTGCGCGGGCCTGGCTCAAGCTCAGTGTGGACTCGGCCGGCGTCATCATGGGCATCCGCACCCGCATCACCGGCATGGAGCACCTGCCCACGCAGGAAAACCAGGGCGTGGTGCTGCTCGTCAAGCACCAGTCCACCTACGAAACCTTCCTCATGCCGGCGATCATGCCGCGCCCGCTGGCCTATGTGTTCAAGAAAGAGCTGCTGCGCGTGCCGTTTTTTGGCTGGTCGATTGGCAGCCTGGACATGATCCACATCGACCGGGGCCAGGGCGTGCGGGCTTTTGTCAAGGTGGTGCAACAGGGCCGGGCGCTGCTGGCCCGGGGCACCTGGGTCATCATGTTCCCCGAGGGCACGCGCATAGAGCGCGGCCAGGTGGGCCAATACAAGAGTGGCGGCACGCGGCTGGCCATTGACGCCGGGGTGCCCGTGGTGCCCGTGGCCGTCACCTCGGCACGGGTGTGGCCGCGCAAGGCCTTCATCAAGCGCCCCGGGGTGGTGGATGTGTCGATTGGCCAGCCCATCCCCAGCGTGGGCCGCAAGCCCGACGAGCTGATGCGGGAGGTCGAAGACTGGATTGAAGCCGAAATGCGCCGCCTCGACCCCGAGGCATATCCCGCCAAACCCTGAGCGCGCCATGATGCAGCGGCTGGTGCAACTGGCGCTCGACCTGTTCGACCCGCCCGGGCCGGAGCGGGTGGTCGGCGCCTTGCCCACGGATGCGGGTTCAGCGGCGCAGGAAATCAAGCAAAAACTGCCCGTAGGCCTTGTCGATAAAGCGCAATCAGCTCCTGAAACAGGAGCGATCATGGCGCTTCCCGCCGCTCCGCCGGCGCCTGCTTTGGCGTCGCTGCTGTCCCCCACCGAGTTCCGTCACCCCCAGGCCAGCCGCGAGGTGCTGCTGGGCGATGCTGTGGTGGCCTATGCGCTGCAGCGCGTGCGCCGGCGCAGCATCGGCTTCACGGTTGGCGCCGATGGCCTGGCCGTGCGGGCGCCTAGCTGGGTCACGCTCTCGGCCGTGGACGCGGCGCTGCGCGAAAAATCGGGCTGGATTCTGCGCAAACTGAACGAGTCGCGCGAACGCCAGCAGCGCATGGAAGGCGGTCGCATTGCCTGGGCCCATGGCGCGCAACTGCCCTACCTGGGCGAGGCGCTGACCGTGGTGCTGGACCCCACCCACGGTTTTATTGGCAAGGGCGGCGCCTTGCACGGCGGCAGCGAAGACGCCGGGGGCACGAGCCTGCGCATCGGCCTGCCCCACAGCGCCAGCCCGGCGCAGATCCGCGATGCTGTGCAGGCTTGGCTGATGCGCGATGCGCGCCGCCATTTCACCGCCCGGCTCGACCATTTCGCGCCACTGCTTGATGTGCGCTGGACCAGCCTGCGCCTGTCCAGCGCCCAGACCCGCTGGGGCAGTGCCAAGGCCGACGGCTCCATCCGCCTGAACTGGCGCCTGCTGCACTACCGCCCGGCCATCATCGACTACGTGGTGGCGCACGAGCTGGCACACCTGCGCGTGATGGACCACAGCCCGCGCTTTTGGGGCACCGTGGCCACGGTGGTGCCCGACTACCCGGTGCTGCGCCACGCGCTGCGCGAACAACCGGCACCGCTGTGGGAATAAGCGCGCACGGATGCGCGGCAAGCGGTTGAAGGCCAGGGCAGTGCGCGGCAAAATGACGATCCGTTCCGCCTGAATCTCATTGCCTGGATGCCCACCATGATTCCCCTGCAGCTGTTCGACCCTGCTTCCAGCACCTACACCTACATCCTGCACGACGCCGCCACGCGCGATGCGTTGATCATCGACCCGGTGGACGAGCAGCTCGACCGCGATCTGGCGGTGCTGCAGTCGCACCACCTCACGCTGCGCTGGGCCCTGGAGACCCACGCCCATGCCGACCACATCACCAGCGCGGGCCGCCTGGCCGAACACACCGGTGCGCGCACGGCGGTGCCTGCGGGCTGCGGCATTGGCACGGCGGCGGTGCAATTGCTCGACGGCGAGACGCTGACCTTTGGCGGCGAAACCCTGCGCGCCCTGCACACCCCCGGCCACACGGCGGGCAGCATGTCGTACCTGTGGCGCGACCATGTCTTTACGGGTGACGCATTGCTCATCAACGGCTGCGGCCGCACCGATTTCCAGTCGGGCAGCGCGGCCGACCTTTACCGCAGCATCACCGGCGTGCTGTTTGCCTTGCCCGAGGGCACCACCGTCTGGCCCGGCCACGATTACAACGGGCGCAGCCACTCCACCATCGGCGCCGAAAAGGCCGGCAACGCCCGCGTGGCCGGGCGCAGCCAGGCCGAGTTTGTGGCGCTGATGGAGTCGCTGCACCTGCCGCGCCCGCGCCGCATCGACGAGGCGGTGCCCGCCAACCAACACTCGGGTCTGCGGCACGATGCCGATGGCGCCACCCTGCAGGCACCCCGCGCAGCAGAGGGCTATGCGGGTGATGTGTCGGCCCATCTGGCGTGGCAATGGGTGCAGGACGGGCAGGCCGTGCTGATCGATGTGCGCAGCGATGCCGAGCGCGAATGGGTAGGGCAGGTGCCCGGCGCCATTGCCGTGGCCTGGAAGCAATGGCCCGGCATGGTGATGAATGCCGATTTCGACGCACAGTTGCGCGCCGCCGTGCCCGAAGGTGGCCGCGCCGTGCTGCTGTGCCGCAGCGGCGTGCGCTCGGTGGCCGCCGCGCGCCGCGCGACCGACCTGGGCATCACCGCCTACAACATTCTCGAAGGCTTTGAGGGCGACCCCGACAGCCATGCGCAGCGCGGCAAAAAGGGCGGCTGGCGCAGGCAGGGACTGCCCTGGCGCCAAGGCTGAACGGCGCTGCTCCATGAAAAAGCGGGCACCTCCGGTTGGAGGGGCCCGCTTTTTTCTTGAGAGGCTGAAGCGCCCCAGGGCCCTTAAACGGGCGGAATGCGCAGTTTCTGACCGGGGTAAATCTTGTCGGGGTGCGTCAGCATGGGCTTGTTGGCCTCGAAGATCTGCGGGTACTTGTTGGCATCGCCATAGAACTTCTTGGCAATGGCCGAGAGCGTATCGCCGCGCACCACGTCGTGGTACTGGGCTTCGGGCTCGGGATTGGTCACATCCATCAGGTTGTCCACACTGGTGACATTGGCCACGTTGCCGCAGCACAGGGTGATTTTTTCCTTGGCCGATTGCGTGGGTGCCGTGCCTTTTACGGTGACCTTGCCCTGCGCGCCGTCAAACGCCACCTGCACGTTGCTGGCGCCCAGGTTCTGCGATGCGATGTAGGTCTCGATGGCCTTGGCCGCCTTGGCGTTGAGTTCTTCGGTGGCCGCGGGGTTGTTTAGCGTTGCCGCCTCTGCGTCCTTGCCGCCAAAAAGTTTTTCGCCCGCTTCTTTGATGAAACTGAATAAACCCATGTCGATTCTCCTGTGGTTGCAAAGTATTGAACGGTTACTGTAGTCCAACAGGTGCTGCGCGCCATGTCAGACAAGTGCCTGATCTCGTGCGCACCCGTCGTACCGGCCTTGCTGCTTGTCGCCACGCGCCCAGTGCGGGTGGCTGGGCTGGGGTGCCGACCTTGCCTGCGAAAAGTGCAAATGGGGAGAATAAAAACTCTGGATAATGCGCCGCATGACATTTTTGGCCATCGACGTCGGCAACACGCGTCTCAAATGGGCGTTGTACGACGCTCACCGCCCGGGCGCTGCGTTGCTGGCGCACGGCGCCGAGTTCCTGGATCACATCGACCGCCTGGCCGAAGGCTCGTGGGCGCAACTGTCGGCGCCCAGCCGCATGCTGGGGTGCGTGGTGGCGGGCGATGCCGTCAAACGCCGCGTGCAAGACCAGATGGAACTGTGGGATGTGCCGGCGCAATGGGTGGTGTCGTCTGCGCAGGAGGCCGGTGTCACCAACGGGTACGACTACCCTTCACGTCTGGGCTCGGACCGCTGGGTGGCCATGATCGGTGCGCGCCACCATGTGCTGGCAAAGGGCCCCGCGCGCCCCATCGTGGTGGTGATGGTGGGCACGGCGGTCACCGTGGAATGCATCGACACAGAAGGGCGCTTTCTGGGCGGCCTGATCCTGCCCGGCCACGGCATCATGCTGCGCGCCCTGGAGGCCGGCACGGCCGGCCTGCATGTGCCAACGGGCGAGGTGCGCCTTTTTCCCACCAACACCAGCGATGCTTTGACCAGCGGCGGCACCTATGCCATTGCCGGGGCGGTCGAGCGCATGGTGCAGCATGTCATTGCCCACTGCGGCGCCGAGCCGGCGTGCGTCATGACCGGTGGTGCCGGCTGGAAAATGGCGCCCAGCATGACGCGCCCATTTGAGCTGGTGGACAACCTGATTTTTGACGGCCTGCTGGAGATCGCCGCACGGCGTTTCGGCTGAGCCAGTCACTCCGGGCCTTGCCACTGCACCGCACCGGGTGCGCTGGCCCATGCTTTCAGTCTGCTTCCAGTTCGACGCGCGCCATTTCCACGTCGAGGCGCTCTCGCGCATCCCGGGGCTCACAGGCAGCAGCCTGCTCATATAGCTGCGTGGCCTGCTGCATTTTTGGCTCGCCTTCCAGCATCACCAGCGCGTTGGCATATTCGATCATGCCAATGGCTGAGCCCGGGTGGATCCGCAGCGCTTCCTGAAACAACTGAAGGCTTGTGTCTTTCTTGGCACCATAGGTCATACCGCCAATCAGCGCGCCCACCTTGTCGATCACCTCGGCATGGAAGGTGCCCAGTGCAATCCGGGCATCGGCATGTCGGGGCGACAGGGCAATGGCTGTCTCCAGCGCATTCTTGACCTTGCCGCCCAGCCCTTGTGCCAGCGCCTTGCCCACGCTGATGCCCTGGCTGTAGCGGCCCAGTGCGTAGGCATGCCAGTACCAAGCGTTGGCGTTGGCTGGCTCCTGGACCGCCTGGGCTTGGGCGCGCTCGGCCACCTGCATGAACAGATCAAGGCGGGTTTTTTCCTTGGGCTCAAGGTAGTTGGCGTAAATTGCGGTGGCCTTGTTGGCCACCGTGATGCCCGGCCCGCCTGCGCCCAGGCCCGCTGCCGCCGCTTGCTCAAATTCGCCGTTGTGGTACAGGGCCCAGGCCTGCAGCGCCACGGCATCGTGGGGGCAGGGCTCGGCATCGCCGCAGTGCAGCTGGCTCCACAGGTTCTTCACGCTGGCCACATCAAACCGGTAGTCACCAGCATGGGGGAAAGGGGTCCATCGGGCCATGGTGTATCTCCTCGGTAGGGGTTGTTGCGCTTGGCGTTTAGCCATTTGCTGGCGCGTAGGCGGCCACGATGTGCTGCAGATGCGCCCGTTGTCCGTCTTCCAGATACGGCATGAGCAAGGTGAGCACATGGTGCGCTCCCCGCTGCATTGCGGCCTGGGCGCTCTCGGGCTCGAGTGCGTGGCGTGGGTCCTGCACATATTCGAAGCTGAGCCAATAGGTCAGCACCACCACCATGCTGGTGGCCGTGGCCTTCTGGTCGCTCGCTTCGATGCGCAAGGCGCCTGCACGGCCCATGCCGTCAAGCATGGCTCGCACCGCGCGGGTCTTGCTTTTCAGGATGGTCTGGAAATGTGTTTCTAGCCGGCGGTTCTTGGACAGCAAGTCATTGAGATCGCGGTACAAAAAGCGGTATTGCCAGATGATTTCAAACAGCGTGTGCATGAAAAACCAGGCGTCCTCCACATTGCGCACGCTGTCGCCGGCACCCAGCAATTCGTTCAGCGCGTGTTCATACCGGTCAAAGAGCGCATTGATGAGCTCGTCCTTGGCCGGGTAGTGGTAGTAAAGATTGCCGGGGCTGATGCGCAGCTCGGCCGAGATGAGCGTGGTGGAAACGTTGGGTTCGCCAAACCGGTTGAACAGGTCCAGCGATGCTTCCAGGATGCGTTCGGCAGTGCGGCGCGGCGCTTTCTTCACCATGGATGCATGCCCTTTGATGTCGTTGTTTCTTGCTCTCTTGTGGCTACTCTAACCGAGCTGCATTTGCTGCAATGCAGCATCGAGGCGCAGCGCTGGTGCCGCTTGCGGGCGCATCGGCCCGGTTGCCACGCTGCGGTGGCGCATGGAGGAGGCAAGAAAAAAGCGACTGCACGCACGGGCGTGTCAGTCGCTTTGACCCAGGCGCGTGGCCCCAGGGATGGGCCCGGTGTGCCTGCAGTGTGCTCAGTTGCCTAAGGGTGTGTCTGGCGCAGCAACGGCCTTGGGGGCCGCAGGCGTGCGCGGCTTTGCAGCGGCCTTTTTGGCGGCAGCCGCTTTCACGGCGGGCTTGGCTGCGGGCTTGGCGGCTGCCTTGCGCGGGGCGGCCTTGGTTGCCAACGGTGCGGCAGGTTTGGCTATGGCGGCGGTCTTGGCTGCCGGCTTCGCCGTGGTCTTTGCGCTTGCGGATTTGCCCACAGCCTTGGTCAGCGCCTCGATGCGTGCATGCAGCGCCTCGATGTCGCGGGCCGAGGGCACACCCAGCTTGCCGAGGGCCTTGGCCACACGCTCTTCAAAAATGTTCTCCAGCTTGTCCCACTGCCCCTGGGCCTTGGAGCCGATGTCGCTGGCCATGTGCGTCATGCGGTTGGTGGCTTCAGTAATCTTCTCTTCGGCCACGGCCTGCGTCTTGCGCTGAATGGTCATGCCTTCCTTGACCAGGGCTTCAAACACCTTGCCACCTTCTTCCTGCGCCTTCGAGAAGGCCCCCAGGCCCGCCAGCCAGATTTGCTGCGCCGAATCCTTGACGGTGCTGGACAGTTGGGCATTGCTCTGCTTTTTGTCGTTGCTGGTCTTTTGCATTTTTTTGGCCATGGGGACTCCGGAATGGGTAGGGGTGGGTTGCCAGGGCCCCTTGCCGCTGGCACACAAAATGCACTTTACGCCGCGTGGGGCGGCCGGTGTAGGGGTGTGCTCCTAAAAGTGCAGTGGTGCACCCAAGTGGCATACGAGCAGTGGTTCTCGCACCATTGGCTGAGGTATTCCGTAACAGCTGCGAAAACGTACGCTACTTACAATGAGCCTTATTACAAGTACCCAACGAGCCTTCATGGAACAGTCTCACCACACCAGCGAAACCATTCAGCCTGTACAACAACAAGAAATCGACCTGCTCGACATCCTGTTAACGCTTGCAGAAAACATCAAGCTGCTGATTCTTGGCCCCTTGTTCGTGGGCATTTGCGCTTTGGGCATCGCCTACATCGTGCCTCAAACGTTTGAGAGCATCGCGGTACTTAAAGTAGAACAGGCCACCGCCAGCTTGATGACCACCGCTTCTGTGTTGGATCCGGTAGCCGCCGACCTGGGTTTAACCAAAGTGGATTCGGCTGAAGAAGCTCGCAAGCTATTGCGCGAGCAAATCAAGGTGTCGGTGGGGCGCAATGACAAACTGCTCACCCTCACAGTTTCAGCCCCCGCACCGCAACAGGCCCAGGCTATTGCCAACGCCGTACTCCAGCAAGCCTATGTGCAAAGCCGACCCAAGGGGAGCGATCTGACGCGGCTTGAAATCCAGCTGAAGGATGCGAAGGCACGCACCAAGAGCGCCGAAGACGCCGCAGGCGCCCTGCTCAAGCGCATGGAGTCCAACGGCGCCGCCGGCAGCACCGAGTCGGCGCGTGGTTACGCCGAGCTGCTCAACGTGGCTGCCGCCGCACAGAATCAAGTGGCTGCGCTTCAGGCCCAGCTGGAGGGCTTGACCGACGCCCAGCTCATCCAGGCGCCCACGCTTCCCGAAAAAGCCAGCAAACCCAAGAAAGGCCTGATTGCCATTGGCGCCACACTGGCCGCTGGGTTGGCGCTGATGCTTTTTGTTTTTGTGCGCCAGGCCGTGCGCGGCGCGGCCAAAGATGCAGGTGCTGCCAGCAAGATGGCCCGTATTCGGCGAGCATTGGCGCTGCGATAGTCGCGCAAGCAATCCTGAGTTGAGGGGTTATCCTCAAATTTGGCATTCGTTTATTTCAATCCGTGAATTTATGACCATTCTCATCACCGGAGCGGCAGGCTTTATTGGCGCCAACTTCGTCCTCGATTGGCTGGCGCAATCGCAAGAACCTGTCGTCAACCTGGACAAGTTGACCTACGCGGGCAACCTGGAAACCCTGGCATCGGTGCAAGGCGATGACCGGCACATTTTTGTGCAGGGCGACATTGGCGACAACGCCCTGGTGGCCCGCCTGCTGGCCCAGCACCGGCCGCGTGCCGTCATCAATTTTGCCGCCGAAAGCCATGTGGACCGTTCCATCCACAGCCCCGACGACTTCATCCAGACCAACATCGTCGGCACCTTTCGCTTGCTGGAAGCCGTGCGCGCCTACTGGGGCAACTTGCCGGCCGGAGTCAAGGCAGCTTTCCGCTTGCTGCATGTCTCTACCGACGAGGTGTATGGCTCGCTGGGCGCCGGCGATGCGGCTTTTACCGAGCAGCACCGCTACGAGCCCAACAGCCCCTACAGTGCCAGCAAGGCCGCCAGCGACCACCTTGTGCGCGCCTACCATCACACCTACGGCCTGCCGGTGCTGACCACCAACTGCAGCAACAACTACGGCCCCTACCACTTCCCCGAAAAGCTCATCCCGCTGATGATCGTCAACGCCCTGGCCGGCAAGCCGCTGCCGGTATATGGTGACGGCATGCAGATCCGGGACTGGCTGTACGTCAAAGACCACTGCAGCGCGATCCGCCGCGTGCTGGAAGCAGGCAAACTGGGCGAGGTGTACAACATCGGCGGCTGGAACGAAAAACCCAACATCGGTATCGTCAACACCGTCTGCGCGCTGCTCGACGAACTGCGCCCCAGGGCCGACGGCGCCAGCTACAACACGCAAATCAGCTACGTCAAAGACCGCCCCGGCCACGACCGCCGCTACGCCATCGACGCCAGCAAGATCGAGCGCGACCTTGGATGGAAGCCCGCCGAAACGTTTGACACCGGCATCCGCAAGACAGTGCAGTGGTACCTGGCCCACCCCGAGTGGGTGGCCAATGTGCAAAGTGGCGCCTATCGCGACTGGGTGCAGACCCAGTACGCAGGCACGGCTGAGGCATGAAAATCCTCCTGCTCGGCAAAAACGGCCAGGTGGGCTGGGAGCTGCAGCGCAGCCTGGCCCCGCTGGGCGAAGTGACCGCGCTGGACCGGCACAGCACCGATTTCTGTGGCGATCTGGGCAACCTGACCGGGCTGCGTGAGACCGTGCAGCGCCTGCGGCCCTCCGTTATCGTCAATGCCGCCGCCCACACCGCCGTGGACAAGGCCGAGAGCGAGCCCGAACTGGCCCGCCTCATCAACGCCACCGCCCCCGGCGTGCTGGCGCAAGAAGCTCACCAACTGGGCGCCTGGCTGGTGCATTACTCCACCGACTACGTGTTTGACGGCAGCGGCAGCCAGCCCTGGGTGGAAACCGACACGCCCGCACCGCTCAGCGTGTATGGCCATACCAAGCTTGAAGGCGAGCAACTGATCGCCCAGCACTGCCCAAAGCACCTGATCTTCCGAACCAGCTGGGTCTATGCCGCGCGCGGCGGCAACTTCGCCAAAACCATGCTGCGCCTGGCGCGTGAACGCGAGCGCTTGACCGTGATTGACGACCAATGGGGCGCGCCCACCGGCGCCGAGCTGATAGCCGATGTCACGGCCCACGCCATCCGCCAGGTGCAGCAGCGCCCAGTCGGTCCGCACGACGAGGCAGGCATCTACCACCTGGCCGCCAGCGGCCACGCCAGCTGGAATTCTTATGCAAAACATGTTCTGGCCCAAGCAGCGCAGGCGCAACCAGCTATTGAGTTGGTAGCAAAAGAAGTGGCCCCCGTGCCCACGAGCGCTTTCCCCACGCCCGCCAGGCGCCCGCACAACTCGCGCCTGAACACGGCCAAGCTGCAAGCCACCTTTGGCCTGCGCCTGCCGCCCTGGCAGCAGGGCGTGGACCGCGTGCTGGCCGAAATCCTTTGAAATACCGAGAACGATCCAAGTCATGACCCAACGCAAAGGCCTCATCCTCGCCGGCGGCTCCGGCACCCGCCTGCACCCGGCCACGCTGGCCATCAGCAAGCAGCTGCTGCCGGTGTACGACAAGCCCATGATCTATTACCCGCTCAGCACCCTGATGCTGGCCGGAATCCGCGACGTGCTCATCATCAGCACCCCGCAAGACACCCCCCGCTTTGAACAACTGCTGGGCGATGGCAGCCAATGGGGCATGAACCTGCAATACGCGGTGCAGCCCAGCCCCGATGGTCTGGCTCAGGCCTTCATCATTGGCGACAAGTTCGTGGGCAACCAGCCCAGCGCTCTGGTGCTGGGCGACAACATCTTTCACGGCCACGACTTTGCCCCCTTGCTGGCCGAGGCCGATGCTAAAACCAGCGGCGCCACAGTCTTTGCCTACCATGTGCAAGACCCCGAACGCTACGGCGTGGTGGCCTTCGATGCCACCGGCAAGGCCAGCAGCATCGAAGAAAAGCCGCTCAAGCCCAAGAGCAACTACGCCGTCACCGGCCTGTACTTCTATGACAACCAGGTGGTGGACATCGCCAAGGCCGTCCAACCTAGCGCCCGGGGCGAGCTCGAAATCACCGCCGTCAACCAGGCCTATCTGGATCTGGGCCAGCTCAACGTGCAGATCATGCAGCGCGGCTACGCCTGGCTCGACACCGGCACGCATGACAGCTTGCTCGAAGCCGGCCAGTTCATCGCCACGCTGGAGCACCGCCAGGGCCTGAAGATCGCCTGCCCGGAAGAGATTGCATGGCGCAATGGCTTCATCACGTCCGAGCAGCTTGAAAAGCTGGCCATGTCGTTGGCCAAAAATGGCTACGGCCAGTACCTGCAGCGCTTGTTAAATGAAGGGGTTCAGCTTTGAAAAAGCTGGTCGTTCAAGACACCCTCGTGTCGCTGACCAGAGTCCATGACGATGATTACATCTCGTTGACTGATATTGCACGCGTTCGAAATCCCGATGAACCAAAGGATGTCGTCAAAAATTGGCTTCGTAACCGCGCCACAGTTGAGTTCCTGGGGTTGTGGGAAAAGATCAACAACGCCGCCTTTAAAGGGGTCGAATTCGACTCCTTTAGACTTCAAGCTGGCTCCAACAGCTTCACTTTATCGCCCAATAAATGGATAGAGGCTACAGGAGCAATTGGCATTAAAAGTACCGCAGGGCGCGGCGGTGGCACCTATGCTCACAGAGATATCGCTTTTGAGTTCGCATCCTGGGTGTCAGCGGAGTTCAAGCTCTACCTGATAAAGGAATTTCAGCGACTCAAGGAAGACGAAGCCATAAGGCTTGAGTCGGGTTGGGACATCAAGCGCAGCCTGGCCAGAATCAACTACAAAATACACACCGATGCGATCAAGGAAACGATCATCCCGCATAGCATCACATCAGCGCAAACCGGTTACATCTACGCATCAGAAGCCGATCTGCTAAATGTCGCCCTATTTGGCATGACAGCAAAAGAGTGGCGCGATAAAAACCCAAATCAACCCGGGAATATTCGGGATGGCGCGACTGTTGAGCAACTCGTTGTCCTCTCCAATCTCGAAAGTTTAAACGCCGCATTTATTCGGCAAGGTCTTGCGCAAGCTGAGCGACTGATGGTACTCAATGAGTTAGCGATTAGCCAATTGCGCTCTTTGATGGGCTTCAACACCGCAGGAAAACTCAAATGAAAGTCACACCCACCGCCATCCCAGACGTACTCATCATCGAGCCCAAGGTGTTCGGCGATGCGCGCGGTTTTTTCTATGAGAGCTTCAACCAGAAAGCCTTCAACGAAGCCACCGGCACCAACCACCAGTTTGTGCAAGACAACCACAGCCGCAGCGCCAAAGGCGTGCTGCGTGGCCTGCATTATCAAATTCAGCAGCCCCAGGGCAAGCTGGTGCGTGTGGTGCGCGGTGCGGTGTTTGATGTGGCGGTCGACATCCGCAAAAACTCGCCGACGTTTGGGAAGTGGGTGGGAGTGGAGTTGAGCGAAGAAAATCAAAGGCAGATGTGGGTGCCGCCGGGCTTTGCGCATGGGTTTGTCGTTACAAGCGAGTCAGCGGATTTCTTGTATAAAACCACAGATTACTACGCGCCGGAATATGAGCGCTGTATTGCCTGGGATGACCCTGTGATTGGTATTAATTGGCCTTCGATCGTCCAACCCAGCCTGTCCTCTAAAGATCAGTTGGGGCGTTGGCTAAGCGATGCCGATACGCTTTGACTCCACAGCTTCATTGGCTTAAGAAAGCATTTTTTCGAACAAAATATATTTGCAGTTTTTTACATAATTCAGATTGAAACACTGTGACTGATCCATTTATTCATGCCTTGGCTGATGTTCAGTCAAAACATATCGGAGCGGGTTCGCGCTTTTGGCAATTTGTTGTCATTCTTGCCGGAGCCAAGATTGGCCAAGACTGCAACATCTGCTCGCACAGCCTGATCGAAAACGACGTCGTTATCGGCGACCGCGTTACCGTCAAGAGCGGTGTGCAACTGTGGGACGGTTTGCGTGTTGGCAATGATGTGTTTATCGGCCCCAACGCCTCGTTCGCCAACGACCGATTTCCCCGCAGCCGTAAAAAGCCCGAGAAGTTTCTTGTTACCACCCTTCACGATGGCGCTTCGATTGGCGCAGGAGCAGTGATCCTCCCTGGCCTGGAGATTGGCCGCAACGCCATGGTGGCAGCCGGGGCAGTCGTCACCCGTTCGGTGCCGCCCAATGCGGTGGTCGTTGGCAACCCGGCCAAGATCGTCGGCTATGTTGATGCCGCGCGCGGCGAAGAGGCAAGCGCGGCACCCGCGAAGGCTGAGGTGGGCACGTCCGCAACCCGCGTGAACGGTGTCACGCTGCATCGCCTGCCCCGTGTGGCTGATATTCGCGGCAGCCTGACAGTAGGCGAGTTTGATCGAAGCATTCCGTTTGCCGCTAAACGCTATTTCATGGTGTTTGACGTTCCCAGCGTCGAAACTCGCGGCGAGCATGCGCACCGGGAATGCCATCAATTCCTTATCTGCGTGCGCGGCAGTTGCGCCGTGGTAGCAGATGACGGCACCAACCGCCAGGAGTTTCTGCTCGATCGCCCGGATGTGGGCATTCACCTGCCACCGATGGTATGGGGCATCCAGTACAAATACTCGGCAGACGCCATGCTGCTGGTGTTTGCCTCGCACTATTACGACAACGCCGATTACATCCGCGACTATTCTGAATTTCGCCAGTTGGCAGGAGCCACCGCATGATCCCGTTTCTTGACCTGAAAGCCCCTTACCTGGAACTGAAACAGGAGCTAGATGAAGCCATCGCCCGCGTTGTCAGCTCCGGCTGGTTTATTGGAGGCGGCGAGGTCGATCAGTTCGAGGCGGATTTCGCTCAATACTGCAGCGCGACCCACGCGGTAGGCGTAGCCAACGGCCTGGACGCCCTGCACTTGGCCCTGCGCGCCATGGATGTGGGGCCGGGTGACGAAGTCATCGTGCCAAGCAACACTTACATCGCCACCTGGCTGGCTGTCAGTCAATGCGGCGCGACGCCGGTGCCGGTGGAGCCCGATGCACGCACCTACAACATCGACCCGGCGCGGATCGAGGCGGCCATCACGCCCCGGACCAAGGTCATCCTGCCCGTGCACCTGTATGGCCAACCGGCCGACATGGCCCCCATCCTGGCCATCGCCCGCAAGCACGGCCTGCGCGTGCTCGAAGACGGGGCGCAGGCCCACGGTGCACGCTACAAGGGCCAGCGCTTGGGCGCTCATGGCGACGCCGTGGCCTGGAGCTTTTACCCCGGCAAGAACTTGGGCGCCATGGGCGACGGCGGGGCAGTGACCACTAACGACGCCCAACTGGCCGAACGCATCCGCGTCTTGCGCAACTATGGCTCGCGCGTGAAATACGTGAACGAAGTGCAAGGCTACAACAGCCGGCTGGACCCACTCCAGGCCGCCATCCTGCGTGTGAAGTTGGCGCATCTGGACGAGTGGAACGGCCGCCGCAGTGCTATCGCTGCGCGCTACCAGCAGGGCTTGGCGGGCTGCGGCCTCACGTTGCCTCATGTACCCGATTGGGCAGAGCCAGCCTGGCACCTGTATGTGGTGCAACATCCAAAGCGCGACGCATTGCACAAGGCGCTGGCTGATGCTGGCGTGGGTTCGCTAATTCATTACCCCATTCCCCCGCACCGTCAAAAAGCCTATACACAGGCCGAATGGGAGAAGGGTGCCTTTCCTCTCGCTGAGCGTATGGCGAATCAGGTGTTGAGCCTGCCGATGGGGCCGCACCTACCAGCAAACCAAGCGCAACAGGTGGCAGCAGCGCTACTCTTCAGCATGGGGGCAGATGACTGACGCAAAGTCTTATCGCCAGATACTGCGTTCTTCTTTCATTATTGGTGGGGCGTCCGTACTGAGCATTTTGGTGGGTTTGGTACGCACCAAGGTAGCGGCCGTGCTGCTAGGACCATCGGGTATAGGTTTGATCGGACTTTTTCAGAGTTTGATGGCGACGGCGACTACCGTTGCAGGCTTAGGCTTTGGTAATGTGGGTACGCGTCAAATCGCCGAAGCCATGGGCCGCGAGGACGCGCAGGGCGTTGCAGCCGCGCGCCGCGCCTTGTTCTGGGGTACCTTGGGATTGTCGGTGGCGGGGGGCACCGTTGTTTGGGCGCTACGAGACGTCTTGGCCATGCGGGTGCTGGGCGATGCCGCTTTGGCAACCAGCGTCGGCTGGCTGGCTTTGGGTGTAACGCTCATGGTCGCCGCAGGTTCCCAAGGCGCTTTACTAAATGGCTTGCGCCGAATTGGTGACATCGCTCGCGTGAGTGTGCTGTCGGCATTGCTGTCCACGGTTCTGGGCGTGGGGATGTTGTGGTGGTGGGGGCCAGACGGCTTGTTGGCTTTTGTATTGGCAGCCCCGTTGTGCAGCTTCCTGTTTGGGCACTGGTATGTGTCACGTTTGCCCAAGGTACGCTCGCCGGCCACACCTTGGCCTGTGCTAGTCGCGCAGTGGCGCACGCTCGCAAAATTGGGGGCTGCGTTCATGTTGGCGGGGCTGGTGGCTACTTTGACGCAATTCATGGTACGCACGCTGGTGCAGCGGCAATTGGGGGCGGAGGCGTTGGGTAATTTCCAGGCGGCGTGGCAGATATCCATGACTTACCTCGGATTTGTTCTAACTGCCATGGGTACGGACTATTACCCCCGCCTTACCGCCACTATCCATGATCATGCTGCCACCAATCGCATGGTGAACGAACAAACCGAGGTGGCCTTGTTACTGGGCGGGCCGGTGCTGCTTGCCATGTTAGGTCTGACGCCGTGGGTGATTGAGTTGTTGTACTCCAGCCGTTTTCATGACGCCGCCGGCGTGTTGCGTTGGCAAGTCTTGGGGGACGTGCTCAAGGTTGTCAGTTGGCCGCTGGGGTTCATCCTGTTGGCAGCTGGCGATGGGCGGACTTTTTTAATTACTGAATCTATCGGCTTTGGTGTGTTTGCGGTATTGACGTGGGTAGGCCTGCCGTGGCTTGGTGTCGAGGCGACCGGCGCCGCCTTTCTCGGTATGTACCTGGTTTATTTGCCGTTGGTTTATTGGTTGGCCAGGCACAGAACAGGGTTCCGCTGGTCTTCTGGCATCTGGTGGCAAGTTTGTTTGCTTTTTGGAGTATGCGCCTTGCTCAAGGGGGTGGCTATGTGGTCGTTAATTGCTAGCGCAAGTTTGGGTGTACTGACCGCTTTCTGTTGGGCTATCTATGCAATGGTCCGACTTTCAAATATGGGCGTTGTAGGGGGTCCGATTGGTCGCCTTTGTAATCGAATTCTTGCAACAAAAAAATCAGATAAGAGCATTTTTTGATTCCGCGTCAAGTACAGCGGAAAATCTCATAAATTTCATGAAAATACTTATTCCTGTGATCGGTTTTGGAGCGGCGGGCGGCTACAGGGTATTGTCCGAGTTAGCGAATCACTGGCAGTCTGATGGACACCTGGTGGATTTTCTTGTTGACGAAAGATCTGCAGAGCCGTATTTTCCAACTCGGGCCGGAATACGTCATTTTGATAAAAATGGCCGAGTTCTGGATAAGACTTCACGGAACAAAGGCGGTGGTTTTTCTTCGTCTGGAAATGCATTTTCTATTTATAGAGGAATGTGGCGTGCCTTGCAACATATCGGTGCCGGTTATGATATTATTTTGGCGAATCATTCGCTTACAGCAATTCCTGTTGCGTTGGTGCGAGTAGGATTGGCTAGAAAGTTTTATTATGTTCAAGCCTATGAGCCGGAATATTATGCCCTTGAGAAAGGCAAAAAAGCTCTGATTTTAAAGTGGTTTTCCATTTTGAGTTATAAGCTTCCCCTGCGGCAAATTGCAAATGCCCCTATCTACATAGGATATCGCGGTGTGCGTGCGAAGCATTGGATTCCTCCAGGGGTGGATGAGACGATTTTCTATCGGCGTCCGTCTCCACCTTCATTTGGGCCGACGCAACCATGGACACTGGGTGTTATTGGCAGAAGCGAACCATCAAAAGGAACGCGTTATGCCCTAGATGCCTTCGAGGAACTGGCCCGTATTGATCCATATGTGCGGTTAAAGGTTGCTTTTGGAAACTTGCCTGAAGGCTGGCATCATGATCGGGCTGAAGTGGTAATCCCGCGTAACGATGGCGAGTTAGCTGAATACTATCGTTCTGTGGATATCCTGATTGCACCGGGTACGGTGCAGCTTGGTGCGTGCCACTATCCAGTGCTGGAGGCCATGGCCTGTGGAACTCCTGTTGTTACAACGGGGTATTTGCCGGCAGACAATGATAATTCTTGGATCGTTCCTGTCGCCGACAGCGCAGCAATCACCGTCGCTGCACTGTCCATCAAAGCCATGACGCCCGATGCGATGCAGCGAAAACTGGATGCAGCAAATAATTCAATTTCCGCTTTCGCGTGGGGACGCGTTTCTGAGAATTTCCTTGAACTTTTTAAGTCATAAAAACTTACCGGGTGATACCGTGTTCAGTAGAAATTTGGTGATTATTTTTATCATCTCTTCTGTTGCGTTCTTCATCGCAACGTTCCAACCTTTTGGGTTGAGTCCTGATTATGAAAACTATGAAATTTTTTTCCAGGATGCTCGGGATGACTTTTGGGGCTTAGCTGATGAGACTAGGTTTGAGCCGGCATTCGTGTATTTGACGGGCGTGCTGGTGAAGGCGTTGAGTGTTGATGTTTTTGTGTATGGGGTAATGGTATTTATTTCGGTTGCATTGAAATCATATTTCATTCATCGAATGTCTCTTGGATATTTTGCGCTCGTTGCGTTGGTATTTTATCTATTCAAGATATTCCCGCTTCATGAGTTGACTCAGTTGCGCGCTGCTTTGGCTGCAGCATTTGTTGTTGGGGCGTGTTTCTTTGTTTGGAGCGGTAGACCTTGGCATGGTCTTTTGATGTGTGTGCCAGCGTTCCTTTTTCATTATTCGTCGTTGATGGTCTTTCCTTTTCTTTTTGTGCCAAGGGTTGAGAGAGAGAAGGCTCTTGTTATTCCATTTTGCATTTTTCTTCTCTTGTTTGTGATCGTGCAGTATGTGGTCGTGATGCTGGAGGGGTTTGTGCCGGTTTTTCAGAGTTATGAGAGCTTGAACTATGGGGGCGAAGTAGTTAATCCTTGGTCTATTGTCATGTGGCCTGAGTTTTTCATGATTCTCGCTGCAATGTTTTTCTGGCGTGATCTGACAGATGTGATGCGTCGGATCGTGGTGTTGCAGCTGATTGGATTTGCGATTTTTTATGCGGCAATTCAATTCCCTGTAGTTGCGGCGCGTGGGAGGGAGATGTTTTCTGTGCTTTGGGTGCTCTTTGTTGGCCAGGGGTTTGCGAGCACCCTTCGGGTCAAAATCTCTATCATTGCATTTGTTATTTTTTCAATTATCGTGTCGATTAATTTGTATTTAATTCTTGATTTTTTTCATTGATAGTTGATGTCGTTGAATGACGTGGTGTTTTTGTCTGGGCGAAGGAGCTAGGATTGATTTCGATTGTTATTGTGAATTGGAATTCTGGCAATCAATTAACTGATGTCTTGTCGAGTGTGGATCATTATCATAGTGGATGGGTAGAGTCAGTAATTGTTGTGGACAATGCTTCCATGGATGATTCTGTCAGCTTGGCTGAGTCGAAGGCGTCCGGATGGCACTTTCCATTGCAGGTAATTCGCAATCTTGAAAACAAAGGTTTCGGCGCTGCTTGTAATCAAGGTGCGGCGCTTGCGAAGACCGAGTTCCTTCTATTTTTGAATCCTGATGCGCGCCTTTTTGCGGATTCACTGGAAACGGTTGTTGAGTTCATGCGACGACGGGAGAATGCTGATGTGGGCGTCGTTGGTCTCCAGTTGGTGGATGCGCAAGGTCATATTTCACGCAGTTGCAGTCGGTTTCCGTATGTGGGAGCTTTCATTGCGCATGCGACTGGAATTAACCGTCTGCCAGGATTTTCCAAGATGGATTTGCACATGTCGGATTGGCCGCACGACAAAACCCGGGTGGTTGATCATGTGATAGGCGCTTTTTATTTGATACGCCGTACGTTATTTGAGTCGTTGCATGGTTTTGATGAGCATTTTTTTGTTTATCTTGAAGATTTGGATTTGTCTCTGCGTGTACATCAGGCGGGTTATAAAAGCGTATTTTTGGCTGAAGCTCAAGCTTTTCATGCTGGAGGTGGCACCTCCCATCAGGTGAAGGCTCGTCGCTTGTTCTATTTCCTGCGAAGCCGTTTGGTATATGCGTTCAAGCACTTCTCATGGTTAGGTGCCTTGGGGGTGCTGCTGGCGACGCTTTTGGTGGAGCCCTTGTCTCGGTCGGCACTGGCACTACTTCGCCGTTCCTGGCCCAACTTTAAAGAAACTTGGGCCGCTTACGGTCTGTTGTGGCGTTGGTTGCCGCAGTGGATTTTTAAAGGAACAACACGGTGAAAGCCTACAAGGTGTTGGCATTGACCAAGTACGGACGCCTGGGCGCATCGTCGCGTATGCGGTTTTTGCAATATCTGCCGTGGCTGCAGCAAGCGGGCATAGAGGTCACGATCCGGCCGCTATTGTCCGATGAGTTGTTGCAGGCGCGTTATCAGAGCGGTGCTTATGGCTTATGGCCGCTAGTGGGGGCGTATGCAGACCGTTGTCGGGCTCTGCTGCAACGCCTGGATTTTGATGTGCTTTGGATTGAAAAAGAGGCATTGCCTTGGGCTCCCTTATGGATAGAACATGCTCTGTTGCGTGGTGTGCCCTATGTATTGGACTACGACGACGCAGTTTTTCACCAATACGACCAGCACCCTCAGGCTTGGATCCGGCGGCTGTATGGTCGGCGCTTGAACGGACTCATGGCGAATGCCGCTCTGGTTGTAGGCGGTAACAATTATCTTGCGCAACGCGCTCGCGATGCTGGCGCTCCGTGGGTGGAAGTGGTGCCGACTGTGATTGATTTGGATCGCTACCCTCACTGGATAAATGTGCCGGTCGTTAATGAACCGCTACGCATCGTATGGATTGGTTCTCCATCTACGGCACGTTATTTGGACTTGCTGCGTGAGCCGTTACGGATTCTTGCGAAGCAGCAGCCGTTTGTCTTGCGCGTGATTGGCGGCGGCGCGGTGGACCTGCCTGGCGTGCAGGTGGAGATAATCCCATGGGCAGAAGACACCGAAGTTGAAAATATTCGAGCCTGCGATGTGGGCGTGATGCCGTTGATGGATTCTTCTTGGGAACGGGGCAAGTGCGGCTACAAGTTGATTCAGTACATGGCCTGTGGTTTGCCTGTCGTGGCATCCAGCGTGGGCGTCAATCCTGAAATTGTGCACCAGGATAATAACGGGTACTTGGCCAATTCGCCCGATGAATGGGTGGCCTCGCTAGGCAAGTTGCTGGTAGATCAGTCTTTGCGCGCGCAAATGGGACAGGCTGGGCGGCAGCTAGTGGAGCATGTTTATTGCATTCAGAAGACTGGACCCAAAATGGTTGAATTATTGCGTGTGATCGCTGCGGGACGTTGACTATGTATGGCTTCTCCGTGGTCAAAGGTACAGGATGCTGAAAGAGAAATTACAGCCTGTTAATAATTACCAGGCATCCAATCTCGCAAAGGCTATTTCAGCAGCCCCATTGGCACGGGTTCTGATTTCTACAACGGTACCCGAGACGTTGGCCACAATTCTTAAGAGTCAACCTCATTATTTGGCGCGTTATTTTCAGGTTGCCTTGGCAACTAGCCCGGGTGAAGGACTTTCGCAAGTAGCGCACAGTGAAGGACTTGTAATTCATGTCGTCCCCATGGCGCGTGGCATTAGTGTGTTGCGTGATTTGGTGTCTGTGGTTCGCATGGCGTGGGTGCTTTGGAGAGTGCGCCCAGATCTTGTGCACTCCTATACCCCGAAAGCCGGTTTGGTAACGATGTTGGCTGCCTGCTTGTGCCGCGTACCTGTACGAGTGCATACCTTTACCGGGCTTATTTTTCCAACTGCGCAGGGGTTTCGGCAAAAGTTGTTGGTCTGGGTGGACCGATTGATCTGTGCGTGCGCGACCCACATCGTTCCAGAGGGGCTCGGCGTCAAGAAGGATCTGGTGAGCTTTCGTATCACCCGCAAGCCGCTTAGGGTGATTGGCTACGGAAATATTGCCGGTGTAGATACGGCTTATTTCACGCCAACGGCGCCTGGAGTTTGCGATGATGCTATCGAGTTAAGGAAACAGTTAGGTATTGGGAGCAAGGACTTCCTGTTTTGTTTTGTGGGGCGCTTGAACAGGGACAAAGGTCTGGCGGAGTTGTTGGTGGCTTTCGCTGCCCAGCCGTCTACAGCACATTTGGTGTTGGTCGGCGGTGTCGATGCGAGCGCACCGGTGGATGCCGCGACACTGGTTGCAATCAAATCGCACCCGCGGGTGCACCAGTTAGGCTTTTTGAATGACATTCGTGCGGCGCTTCGGGCCGCCGATGTTCTAGTGCTTCCCAGCTACCGCGAAGGTTTTCCGAATGTCGTGTTGCAGGCGGGAGCCATGGAATTGCCAGTCATCGCCACAGATATCAATGGCTGCAATGAGGTGATTGAACCGGGTTACAACGGCTGGCTGGTGCCACCGCGTGACGCGCCGGCTTTGGGCGATGCGATGCATCAAGCGATGCATACGCCTGCTTCTGTCCGTCGCAAGATGGCGCTGCAAGCAAGAGTTCGCATCCAGCAACGCTTTGAGCGTCAGGAACATTGGGGGCGCATGGTGGCGTTTTATCAAGAGATTCTTTTTGCTCGTCAGAAGGACTAACGGGTGAAGAAATCCATTTTTGTAATGAGTGAGCTTGCTACATTGGCTCGCGCCACTTTTGGCGCTACGGGGGCCGCTAATTTTCGGATTTGACTCGTGAAACGTTTTTTTGACACGATTTTATCCTGTACATGCTTGCTGGTATTGGGCTTACCGCTCCTGTTTTTGATCTGGCAGGTACGCCGCAAGCTTGGCAGTCCGGTGTTTTTTCGCCAGACGCGGCCTGGCCTGCACGGAAGGCCGTTTGAAATGGTCAAGTTCCGCACCATGACGGATGCGCGCGGGGACGACGGCAATTTGTTGTCGGATGCAGAGCGCTTGACGGCCTTTGGCCGCTTCTTGCGTGCCACCAGCCTGGATGAACTTCCCGAGTTATGGAACGTGCTTAGGGGTGACATGAGTCTGGTCGGCCCGCGTCCGCTGCTGATGGAATACCTGCCGCTTTACTCCCCCGAACAGGCGCGCCGCCACGAGGTGCGCCCCGGCATCACCGGCTGGGCGCAGGTCAATGGCCGCAATGCGCTGAGCTGGGACGACAAGTTCAAACTCGACGTGTGGTATGTGGATCACCGCTCGCTGTGGCTGGATGTCAAGATTCTGTGGCTGACCGTGAAGAAGGTGCTAGTGCGTGAGGGCATCAGCGCGGCGGGTGAGGCGACGATGTCTAAGTTCACGGGCAGCAAGCCATGAAGCGGTTGGCCTTGTTGGGTGCCAGCGGCCACGGCAAGGTGGTGGCCGATGCCGCGCTGGCGATGGGCTGGCGCGAGGTGGTGTTCTTTGACGATGCGTGGCCGCGCATCGAGCTCAATGGCCATTGGCCGGTGGTGGGCGACACTGCGGCGCTGATGGCCCGTCTCGGGGAGTTTGATGGTGTGCTGGTGGCGATTGGCAACTGTGCGGTTCGCTGGCAGAAGCACCAGGCGCTGCAGGCGGCGGGGGCGCGGCTGGCGACGGTGGTGCATCCTTCGGCCTGCGTGAGTCCATATGCCCGTTTGGGCGCCGGCACAGTGGTAATGGCGGGCGCTGTGGTCAACGTGGATGCGGTGGTCGGCGAGGCCGGGATCATCAACACCAGCGCCACGGTGGACCACGACTGTCGGCTGGCGCATGGCGCGCATGTGAGTCCCGGTGCGCATCTGTCCGGCAATGTGCAGGTGGGGGTCTGCAGCTGGGTGGGCGTGGGTGCGTCTGTGCGGCAGGGCATGTCGATTGGTGCCGGGGTCATGGTGGGCGCTGGAGCGGTTGTGGTCAAGTCGGTTGCCGATGGACTAATGGTGGTGGGTTGCCCTGCGGCACCGCGCTCTTCACCTTCAATGTGAAGCGACATTCGTCGCAGCGATGTTTTTGATTGATTGAGATTCGAATGCTTAACACTCCTTTTTCCCCCTGGCCCAGTTTCACCACCGAAGAGGCCAATGCTGTTCAGCAGGTGCTGCTTTCCAACAAGGTCAATTATTGGACCGGTACAGAATGCCGCGAGTTTGAAAAAGAATTCGCCGGCTGGTGCGGAACCCGCCATGCGGTCGCGTTGAGCAATGGCACCTTGGCGCTGGATGTCGCGCTGAAGGCTCTGGGCGTCGGACCGGGCGACGAGGTGGTGGTGACGCCGCGCACCTTTATTGCCAGTGTTTCCTGTGTGGTGAATGCCGGCGCCACACCGGTGTTTGCCGATGTGGAGGCCGATAGCGGCAATCTCTCGGCCGCCACCATTGCCAAGGCACTGACACCGCGTACCAAGGCCGTGATTTGCGTGCATCTGGCCGGTTGGCCCTGTGATATGGACCCGATCATGGCGCTGGCAGAAACGCATGGTTTCAAGGTGATTGAAGACTGTGCGCAGGCGCATGGAGCGCGATATAAAAACAGGGGTGTCGGGTCTATTGGACATGTGGGCGCGTGGTCGTTTTGCCAGGACAAGATCATGAGCACGGGTGGCGAGGGCGGCATGGTCACGACGAATGATGAGGCCCTGTGGCGCGCCATGTGGTCGTTCAAGGACCATGGCAAGAGCTACGAGGCGGTGTACGAGCGACAACACCCGCCAGGCTTTCGATGGTTGCACGAGGGTTTTGGCACAAACTGGCGCATGCTTGAGATGCAGGCGGCCATTGGCCGCATTCAGTTGCGTCGCATAGCCGACTGGACGGCGAAGAGAACCGCAAATGCCGAAGCCATCTGGGCCGCCTGCCGCCCGCACGCAGTGGTGCGTGTGCCAGCCGTGCCCACTGGCAGCGTGCATGCACATTACAAGTGCTACGTGTATGTGCAGTCCGACCACCTGGCGCCCGGTTGGTGTCGCGACCGTATCGTGGAGGCGGTCAACGCCCAAGGCGTGCCGTGCTTTCAGGGTTCGTGCTCCGAGGTTTACCTGGAGAAAGCCTTTGATAACACCGGCTGGCGCCCCGCGCAGCGCCTGCCTGTGGCGCGCCAATTGGGCGAGAACAGCTTGATGTTACTGGTTCATCCTACGTTGACTCCCGCAGAAATTGCGAAGACGTGCGAAGTGGTGGCCGAAGTGTTGAGGCAGGCATGCCGCTGAGTCGGTTCGCGCCACCCCTGTTAGCGATGCCCCGGCCCGCCAAGCGCCTGGTGGTGATTGCGCTTGATCTGGTTTTGGCTCTGGTATCTGTCTGGTGCGCTTTCTATTTGCGAATCGACCAAACGGGCTTGCCGCAACTGCAGCAGAGACATGTCTATCTGCTGGCGCCTGTGTTGGCCTTCCCGCTGTTTGTTCGCATTGGTTTGTATCGCGCCATTTTTCGATACACGGGGTTGGCTGCCCTGGCAACCATCGCCAAAGCGGTGGGGGTTTATGCGCTGCTGTTCTTTTTGGCACTGTTGTGGTTCAAATGGGATGGCGTGCCGCGCAGTGTCGGGCTGATTCAGCCCATTCTGTTTTTGCTTCTGGTCGGCACCAGCCGCGCGTTGGCCCGGTTCTGGCTGGCGGGCTGGTCGGGCAAGGCGACGCATGCTGTGGGCCGCATGCTGATCTACGGTGCGGGTGAGGCGGGGGTGCAAACCGCTTCGGCCTTGGGGGTGGCACGCCAGTTTGTATTGCTGGGCTTTATTGACGACGACCCGAAAAAAGCCGGAAGAAGCATCAATGGCGTAGGCATCATGAAGCCGGGCGATGTGCCCGACGCTGTGGAGCGCATGGGCGTAACCGACATTTTGTTGGCTATGCCGGCGCTGGATCGAGCACGGCGCAATGAAATCATCAACCGCTTGCGCGCACTCCCGGTGCACGTTCGCACCTTGCCTGGCATGGGCGATTTGGCATCTGGGCGCGTGACGGTTCAGGATTTTCAGGAGCTGGATGTCGAAGACCTGTTGGGTCGGCCGCCAGTGCCACCTGATTCGACCTTGCTGGCACGCAATCTGGCCGACAAGGTGGTGCTGGTCACGGGCGCAGGCGGCAGTATCGGCAGTGAGCTGTGTCGTCAGATTATTCTCGAGCGGCCCCGGCAGCTGGTGCTGTTGGATCACAACGAGTTTGGCCTCTACACCATCCACCAAGAGCTGGAAGGCTTGTGCGCCGAGCAGCAACACCCGGTGGAGTTGGTGCCCTTGATCGCGAGCGTGGGCAACTTTGGGCGCTTGCGCGAGGTTTGCAAGCTGTATCGGCCCGCCACGGTGTACCACGCGGCCGCCTACAAGCATGTGCCCCTGGTTGAATGCAATCCTTCCGAAGGCGTGCTCAACAATGTGTTTGGCACCTTGAACATGGCCCGCGCCGCCATGGAAAGCGGCGTTGCGCACTTTGTGCTGGTGTCCACCGACAAGGCGGTTCGCCCCACCAATGTGATGGGCGCCACCAAGCGCATGGCCGAGCTGGTGTTGCAGGCGCTGGCGGCAAGCCCGTCGGTGTGCTTTCATTTGCCCGATGGCACGCACAGCCCTCAAGTCACCAACAACACCCTGTTTGCCATGGTGCGCTTTGGCAATGTGCTGGGCAGCAGTGGCAGCGTGGTGCCACTGTTTCGCAAGCAGTTGCGCGCTGGCGGGCCACTCACGGTCACACACGAGGAGGTCACCCGCTATTTCATGACCATCCCTGAGGCCGCGCAGTTGGTGCTGCAGGCCGGCGCCATGGCGCATGGCGGCGATGTGTTTGTGCTGGACATGGGCCAGCCCGTCAAGATCGTGGACCTGGCCCGGCGCATGGCGCAGCTGTCTGGCTTGACCGTGCGCGATGAGCGCAACCCGACTGGCGACATTGAAATCAAGGTGGTGGGCTTGCGCCCCGGCGAGAAGCTCTATGAAGAGTTGCTGATTGGCGAAAACCCCGAACCCACTGCGCACCCGCGCATCATGAAAGCCCATGAGGATTTCGTTGCATGGCCGCAGCTTGCGCCGGTGCTGGTGGATATGCGACGGGCTGCTACGCAGAACGATGTGGCCGTGATGAAAAAGATTCTCACGCAACTGGTGCATGGCTACAGCCCGCCACCTGCAAGCAACTCTGCGATCCAGACATAGACCAACAAGGGCGTTGCCAGCCATCTGATGCCCGGGGGCAGATGCAGGCGTGCAAATGCGGCACAATTTGCGCCTCATTGTTTTCTCCGGATGGCACGCCCCCATGACCGACCTTCTTTCGATAGCACCCCGCGACAAGGCTGAAATTCTGGCCCAGGCGCTGCCTTATATCCGCAAGTTCCATGGCAAGACCATGGTCATCAAGTATGGCGGCAACGCCATGACCGACCCCGACCTGCAGGCCGACTTTGCCGAGGACGTGGTGCTGCTCAAGCTGGTGGGCATGAACCCGGTGGTGGTGCACGGGGGCGGTCCGCAGATCGAGACAGCGCTCAACCGCCTGGGAAAGAAGGGCCATTTCATCCAGGGCATGCGCGTGACCGACGCCGAAACCATGGAAGTGGTGGAGTGGGTGCTGGCCGGCGAGGTGCAGCAGGACATTGTGGGCCTGATCAACCAGGCCGGCGGCAAGGCCGTGGGCCTGACGGGGCGCGACGGCGGCATGATCCGCGCGCAAAAGCTCAAGATGGTGGACAACAAGGACCCGAGCATTGAGCACGACGTAGGCCAGGTGGGCGACATCGTGTCCATCGACCCCAGCGTGGTCAAGGCGCTGCAAGACGATGCCTTCATTCCGGTCATCAGCCCCATTGGTTTTGGTGAAAACAACGAAAGCTACAACATCAACGCCGACGTGGTGGCCAGCAAGCTGGCCACGGTGCTGCAGGCCGAAAAACTGATGCTGCTGACCAACACCCCCGGCGTGCTGGACAAGGCGGGCAAGCTGCTCACCGACCTCACGGCGCGCGAGATTGACGCGCTGTTTGCCGATGGCACCATTTCGGGTGGCATGCTGCCCAAAATTGCGGGTGCACTGGATGCGGCCCGGGCTGGCGTGAATGCCGTGCACATCATCGACGGCCGCGTGCCGCACGCCATGCTGCTGGAGATCCTGACCGATCAGGCCTACGGCACCATGATTCGCAGCCACTGATATGCCCCCCCTGAGTCGCTTCGCGCCATCCCCCCCAAGGGGGACGCCGCCAGCGCGGCGGGGCGGCCCTTGCGCGTCGGCTGCTGGCCTCGGCCGCGCCAGTGTCACGGGCCACGGCCAGGTGGGGGACGCTCGTTCGTACCAGCAACTGCGAGCCACCCCTGGCGCAGGGCGGCACTGACATGCGCTTGTTGCTGGTCGAAGACGACGTCATGGTGGCCAGCGGCATCAAGCTGGGGCTTACCGATGCGGGTTATGCCGTCGATTGGGTGGGCAGTGGCGAGCGCGCTGAAGAAGTGCTGCGCACCGAGTCGTTTGATGCAGCCATCATCGACATCGGCCTGCCTGCCATGGATGGGCTTGAACTCACGCGCCGCCTGCGCCGC
The DNA here is from genome assembly GCF_000526295.1 of Acidovorax sp. JHL-3. Lineage (NCBI taxonomy): Bacteria > Pseudomonadati > Pseudomonadota > Betaproteobacteria > Burkholderiales > Comamonadaceae > Acidovorax > Acidovorax sp. JHL-3. The sequence continues at coordinate 221,047 of NZ_JAFU01000001.1, read as the reverse complement.
CCCGGCATGGCCAGCCCCGCCATGCCGGTGCTGATTCTCACGGCCCGTGATGCCTTGCACGACCGGGTGCAGGGGCTGGACCTGGGCGCTGACGACTACATGGTCAAGCCCTTCGAGTTGCCCGAGCTGCTGGCGCGGTTGCGCGCGTTGTTGCGGCGCTCGCAGGCGGCCACCACGGCGGTGCTGAGTTTTGGCCCGCTCGAGCTCGACACGGCGGGGCGCCGCGCGAGCATCCGGTCGAACGACACCGAGCAGGTGATTGATCTCGGCCCGCGCGAATGGACGGTGCTGGAATACCTGCTGATCCACGCCCCCAAACCGGCCAGCAAAGACAAACTGCTGCAGGCGCTGACCGGCTGGGACAAGGAAATCACGCCCAACGCTGTCGAGGTGTATGTGTCGCGGCTGCGCGGCAAGCTGGAGCCCCATGGCGTGGCCCTGCGCTCGATTCGCGGCTTTGGCTACCGGCTGGAATTGCAAGCGCAGTAAACCTGGGCACCACCATGCAGCGGCCCCGACTTCGCGCGATGACCTCCGATCTGCGCAACCGCCTGCTGATGCTGCTGGTGCTGCCCCTGATGGCGCTGGCCACGGTGGGCGTCTGGCTCGACTACCGCTCGGCAGACGAAGCCGCAGGGCGGCACGATCTGCGCCTGTTGCGCCTGCTGCCGGCCCTGGCCGATTCCGTGCTGGCCCCGCCCTTCCTCGACCGCGAACCGCCCTTGCTGCTGCTGGCCCCGCCGGTAGAAGATTTCCTGCGCCAGAACGCGGGCTATGCGGCTTACAGCGTGCGTGACACCACGGGCCGGCTGCTGCTGGGAGAAGGCTGGGTGCATGGCGGCGTGCCCACCACGCAGGCGCCTGAGTTTCACAGCATGGAGTATGGCGGCGTCACCTACCGGGTGGCGGTGCAGCGCGGGCGCACGGGCGCCGGCGAGCTGGTGGTGGCGCTGGCCGATGGGTCGGATCCGCGCCAGCAATGGGCGCAGCAGTTGCTGATGCGGGTGCTGTTGCCCAACTTGGTGCTGGTGACGGCGGCGGGGCTGGCCATTCACTGGGCGGTGCGCCGGGCCTTCAAGCCGCTGGTGGACCTGGCGGATGCCGTGGAGCGCCGCTCCCCCCGCGATCTGAGCCCGATCGACGAAGCCGCATCGCCCTCCGAGGTGCGCCCTTTGGTGCACTCGCTCAACCGCCTGTTTGCCTTGGTGAACGCGCAGGCAGAGGGGCAGCGCCGCTTTGTGGCCGATGCGGCCCACCAGTTGCGCACGCCGCTGGCCGGCCTGCAGGCCCAGGTGGAGGCATGGGCCCTGATTGCGCGCGCCTCGGTGCCAGCGCCGTTGTCGCTGAATTTTGATAAAAAACACCCTCTAGCCCAACAGCAAAAAGCGCAAGGCGCTATTTTTTTAGGAGTCGATGAAATCGAAAAGCTGCGCAACGCCACCCGGCGCACCTCGCAGCTGGCGCACCAGTTGCTGGCGCTGTCGCGCGCCGACGCGCGCAGCCTGGATGCCCAGCCTTCCCAGCGTGTGGATTTGAAGGATTTGTGCGAATCCCTGCTCGAAACCTTTCTGGATGCCGCCACGGGCAAGGGGCTCGACCTGGGGCTTGATGTGCAGTCGGTGCGGGTCACCGGTCATGGCTGGCTGCTGCGTGAACTGCTTTCCAATCTGGTGGACAACGCCATCAAGTACACGCCCGCTGGCGGGGTGGTCACCATTCGCTGCGGTGTGCGGCGCAACGCCATGAACCCTCCCCGGGTTTTTTTGCAGGTGGAAGACGATGGCCCCGGTGTCCCTGATGCCGAGCGCGGGCGCGTGACGCAGCGCTTTTATCGGGTTCCCGGCACGGTGGGCGAGGGCACTGGCCTGGGGCTGGCCATTGCCGACGAAATTGCCCGCGTGCACCACGCCGCACTCACACTGGGAACTGGCAGCCAGGGTCGCGGGCTGGTGGTGGCTGTGGTGTTCCCGCCCGAGCCGCCGATTGCCTGAGCCAGAGCCACCGGGCCAGACGCGCGCCAGACGCGTGCCGGGGGTGCCGAAGGGCTGTGCGAGAATCATTTCCATACATGATTTACGCCCTGCCCAAGATCGCCAAAAGCGCTCACTGCCCGTCCAGCAAGCCTTGGCCGTGCGGTTTTCTTGGGATCAGTGTTTCCATTCCTCCCCACCAGCATGTCTGAACTTTTGCCCATCCCCGAGCCAGTCACCACTGCCGATGTGGGCGACAGCCCAGCGGCGCGCAAGCGGCCCAAGCCCGGCGAGCGGCGCATGCAGATCCTGCAGACACTGGCCGAGATGCTGGAGCAGCCCGGGGCCGAGCGCATCACCACGGCGGCGCTGGCCGCGCGCCTGTCGGTAAGCGAGGCAGCCCTGTACCGCCACTTCGCCAGCAAGGCCCAGATGTTCGAGGGGCTGATCGATTTCATCGAGCAGGCCGTGTTCACGCGGGTGACGCAGATTGTCGGGCGCGACCCGGCCGATGCCGCGCAACCTGCCGAGGGCGGCGCCCACCAGGCAGCGCGCGTGGTGGCGCTGCTGCTGCAGTTTGGTGAGCGCAATCCGGGCCTGGTGCGCGTGATGGTGGGCGATGCGCTGGTGCTGGAGCACGAACGCCTGCAGCAGCGCATGAACCAGTTTTTCGAGCGCATCGAATCCTCGCTGCGCCAGTGCCTGCGCGCAGCAGCAGGCGCGGCAAGCTCCTCCACGCCCACGGTGGACGCCCAGGTGGCCGCCAGTGTGCTCACGGCCTTTGCGCAGGGCCGGTTGCAGCGCTACGCACGTTCGGGTTTTCGGCGATTGCCAACCGAATATCTGGACGCTAGTCTTGCGTTGTTGATCCGGCCCGATGCGGCTTGAACTGTTTGCGCCGGGTTTGCCTGAGCGGTAAACGGCGCTCAGGCTGAACTGAGGTATCAGGGCGCCAGAGCCCTGATGCACTGAAGGCGCTGCCGCCAGCAGCCCGGCCGCCCGCAGCATGGCGGTGGCGTGCGAACAACGCCCGGTGCGATAAGACCCAAATTGTTTGGGGGACTTTCGGCACCGGTTCAAAAATACTGCAAAATAGCACGAACGTTCGTTTTATTTTTGCGCATGCCTTCACCTACCCCATCTCGCCAAGTCACCCGTATCCCGCGCGCTACCAGCGGCACGGGCCGCGCGTTGCAAAAAGGCCAGCAAACCAAGGCCGTCATTGTGGATGCCGCCCTGGGTCTGGCAACGCACATTGGGCTGGAAGGGCTGTCGATTGGCGCGCTGGCCGATGTCACGGGCATGAGCAAGTCGGGCGTGTTTGCCCACTTTGGCTCGCGCGAAGAGCTGCAGATCTCGGTCATCCGCGAGTACCACAACCGGTTCGAGCAGGAAGTGTTCTATCCGGCCATGAGCTCACCGCGCGGCGTCGCCCGTTTGCGGGCCATGTTTGACAACTGGATGAAGCGCACCTCGATCGAAATCGACTCGGGCTGCATCTACATCAGCGGCGCCATCGAGTTTGGCGACCGCACAGGCCTGGTGCGCGATGCGCTGGTCAGCTCGGTCATGACCTGGCACGCCGCCATGAAGCGCGCCATCGAGCACTGCAAAGAGCTGGGCCAGCTGCGCGACGAGGTCAGCCCCGAGCAGATGCTTTTTGAAATTCACGGTCTCATCCTGGCGCTGCACTACGAAGCGCGTTTTCTGCAAACCCCCGGGTCCATCGATCGGGCCATCACGGGGTTCAACAACATTCTGGCCCGCTGCAGCCAACCGGCTGCGGCAAAGGCCCTCACCCTTTCCACCCAAACCATCAAGGAGTAACCCCATGCCTACCTACACGCCGCCCCTGCGCGACATGCAATTCGTCATGCACGAAGTCTTCAAGGTCACCGACGAGTTCAAGGCCATGCCCCAGCATGCCGAGGTGGATGTGGACACGATCAACGCCGTGATCGAAGAGGCAGGCAAGTTCGCCTCCGAAGTGATCTTCCCGCTGAACATCAGTGGCGACACAGAAGGCTGCACGCTGGACAAAGTCACCCACGAGGTCAAGACCCCCACGGGTTTCAAGGAAGCCTACGACAAGTTCGTCGAAGGTGGCTGGGCGGCGCTCTCCTGCGACGCCGCCTACGGTGGCCAGGGCCTGCCCTTTGTGCTGAACCAGTGCCTGTACGAAATGATGAACTCGGCCAACCAGGCCTGGACCATGTACCCCGGCCTGAGCCACGGTGCCTACGAAGCCCTGCACGCGCACGGCACCGACGAGCAAAAGGCCCTGTACCTGCCCAAGCTGACCAGCGGTGAGTGGACCGGCACCATGTGCCTGACCGAACCCCATTGCGGCACCGATCTGGGCATGTTGCGCACCAAGGCCGAACCCCTGGCCGATGGCACCTACAAGATCACCGGCAACAAGATCTTCATCTCTGCAGGCGAGCACGCCATGGCCGCCAACATCGTGCACCTGGTGCTGGCCCGCCTGCCCGATGCGCCCAAGGGCAGCAAGGGCATCAGCCTGTTCGTCGTGCCCAAGTTCAACGTCAAGGCCGACGGCTCTTTGGGTGACCGCAACCCCATCTACTGCTCGGGCCTGGAGCACAAGATGGGCATCCACGGCAACGCCACGGCGCAGATCGCCATCGACGGCGCCATCGGCACCCTGGTGGGCAAGCCGCACAAGGGCCTGGCCGCCATGTTCGTGATGATGAATGCCGCCCGCCTGGGCGTGGGCAACCAGTCGCTGGGCCTGACCGAAGTGGCCTACCAGAACGCGCTGGTCTACGCCAAGGACCGCATCCAGATGCGCAGCCTGTCGGGCACCAAGGCCAAGGACAAGGACGCCGACCCGATCATCGTGCACCCCGACGTGCGCAAGATGCTGCTCACCGCCAAGGCCTACGCCGAAGGCGCCCGTGCCCTGCAGATCTATTGCACGCTGCTGCTGGACAAGGTGCACAGCCACCCCGATGAAAAGGTGCGCGCCGAATCCGAAGAACTCGTGGCGCTGCTCACGCCCATCGTCAAGGCCTTCATCACCGACAACGGGCACACCGCCACCAACGCCTGCATGCAGGTCTACGGCGGCCATGGCTTCATCAAGGAATGGGGCATGGAGCAGTACGTGCGCGACAACCGCATCAACATGATCTACGAAGGCACGAACACCGTGCAGTCGCTCGACCTGCTGGGCCGCAAGATCCTGGGCAACAACGGCGCCACGCTCAAAAAGCTGGGCAAGCTGATTGGCAAGCTGGTGGAAGAAGAAGGCGTGAACGAGAAGATGGCCGAGTTCATCAACCCCGTGGCCTACCTGGGCGACCAGATGACCAAGTTCACCACCGAAATCGGTTTCAAGGGCCTGCAAAACCCCGACGAAGTGGGCGCTGCTGCCGTGGACTACCTGCGCGTGGCAGGCCACCTGGTGTTTGGCTACTTGTTTGCCCGCATGGCCCAGGTGGCACTGCGCGAAATCGCCGCCGGCAATACCGACCCGTTCTACGGCGCCAAGCTGCAGACGGCACGTTTCTACTTTGCCAAGCTGTTCCCCGAGACCGCCACGCTCATGCGCACGGCGCGTGCCGGCAGCAAGGTGCTCATGGACACCGACCTGGCCCTGGCCTGATACGGTGTTGCCGTCAAACGGGTAACGCCGTTGGGGCGCCGCGCCGTGCTAGCGCATGGCCTTCGGCGCCCCGGCTGGTTATCCGGTTGAATGCAAAGCCGGATGAATCCCCGCCAGCACGAATTTCAAGCCTTTTAGTACTGGAACCCTTATGTATAAAGCGGTAGCAGCTATTATTATTGTAGCGTTTTCGGTGCCTGCATGGGCCCAGATGACACCCGAGGGTCTGTGGCGCAACATCGACGACAAGACCGGCGAGGCCAAGGCCGAAATCCGCATCCGCGATAACGCAGGTGCGCTGACCGGTGTGCTCGAAAAGCGCCTGGCCAAAGACGCCAAGCCCGACGACCTGTGCAAGGAATGCAGCGACGACCGCAAGGACAAGCCGCTCTTGGGCCTGGAGATCATCCGCGGCGCCAAAAAGGCCGAAGGCAAGGATGTGTGGGAGGGCGGCAAGATTCTCGACCCCGAGAACGGCCGCAACTACACGCTGCGCATGACACCTGTCGAGGGTGGCAAAAAGCTCGAAGTGCGCGGCTCCATCGGGCCATTCGGCCGCACGCAGACCTGGGTCCGGGTCCAGTAACGGCCACTGCGTTGCCCGCGCACGGCGCGGCAACGCCACAACAAGGAACAAAAGACATGTCCCGATTTATCGAAACCCGCGCTACGGCTCGTTTTCAAGTGAAGAAAGTCGCCGTCCTCGGCGCAGGCGTGATGGGCGCGCAGATTGCTGCGCACCTGGTCAACGTCAAGGTGCCCGTGGTGCTGTTCGACCTGCCGGCCAAGGAAGGTGCCAAGAACGGCATCGTCACGCGCGCCATCGACAACCTCAAGAAGCTCAAGCCCGCGCCGCTGGGCGTGGCCGACGACGCCGCATTAATCGGCCAGGCCAACTACGAAGAGCATCTGGAGCAGCTGCGCGACTGTGACCTCATCATCGAGGCCATCGCCGAGCGCATGGACTGGAAGCTCGATCTGTACACCAAGATCGCCCCCTTTGTTGCACCGCACGCCATCGTGGCGTCCAACACCTCGGGCCTGTCGATCACCAAGCTCTCCGAGGCGCTGCCCGAGAGCATCAAGCCGCGCTTTTGTGGCATCCACTTCTTCAACCCACCCCGTTACATGACGCTGGTGGAGCTGATCAACACCCCCACCACCGCCCCCGAAGTGCTCGACCAGCTCGAAGCCTTTGTGACCAGCGGCCTGGGCAAGGGCGTGGTGCGCGCGCACGACACGCCCAACTTCATCGCCAACCGCGTCGGCATTGCCGGCATGCTGGCCACCATGAAGGAAGTCGAGAACTTCGGCCTGACCTTCGATGTGGTGGACGACCTCACGGGCAAGAAGCTCGGTCGCGCCAGCAGCGGCACCTTCCGCACCGCCGACGTGGTGGGTCTGGACACCATGGCCCACGTCATCAAGACGCTGCAGGACAACCTCAACGAACAAAGCGATCCGTTCTACGGCAGCTTTGAAACGCCCGCCGTGCTGAAAAAGCTGCTGGAGCTGGGCAACCTGGGCCAGAAGACCAAGGCCGGTTTCTACAAAAAGGTGGGCCGCGATGTGCTGCGCTTTGACCTGGAAGCCGAAGAGTACGTGCCGGGCGGCCAGAAGGCCGACGAGGTGTATGGCCGCATGCTCAAGAAGCCCGCTGCCGAGCGCCTGAAGCTCCTGCGCAATGCCGAAGGCGCGCAGGGCCAGTTCTTGTGGGCCATTTTGCGCAACAGCTTCCACTACGCCGCCGTGCACCTGGGCACCATTGCCGACAACGCGCGCGACGTGGACTTGTGCCTGCGCTGGGGCTTTGGCATGCAGCAGGGCCCGTTCGAGCTATGGCAAGAGGCTGGCTGGCTCGAAGTGGCCAAGATGATCCAGGAAGACATCGACGCCGGCAAGGCATTGAGCAAGGCGCCGCTGCCCGAGTGGGTGTTCAAGGGCCCCGTGGCCGAGGCCGGTGGCGTGCACACCGCGCAAGGTTCGTGGAGCGCTTCTGCTAACAAATTCATAGCGCGCCGCGCTTTGCCTGTCTACGAAAAGCAGCATTTCCCTGAAAAACTGCTGGGCGAGTCGCTGCCCGACTTCAAGACCGCTGGCAAGACGCTGCACGAAGACGACGCCATCCGCCTGTGGACGCTGGACGACGAGGTGCTGATTGCCAGCATCAAGACCAAGATGCACGCCATCAGCCCCGACGTGTGCGAGGGCCTGAATCTGGCCGTGGAAATGGCCGAGAAGGATTTCCGGGGTGTGGTCGTCTGGTCGGGCAACGAGCCGTTCAGCGTGGGCGCCGACCTGCAGGCCATGCTGCCCGCCTTCATGGTTGCTGGCGTCAGCGCGGTCGAGGGTGCCGAGCACGAAATGCAGCAGACCATGCTGCGCCTGCGCTACGCCAATGTGCCCGTGGTCTCTGCCATCCGTGGCATGGCCCTGGGTGGCGGCTGCGAGCTGGCCGTGCACTCGGCACGCCGTGTGGTGCACATGGAAAGCTACATTGGCCTCGTCGAAGTGGGCGTGGGCCTGGTGCCCGGTGCCGGTGGCCTGACCTACATCGCGCGCCGTGCGGCCGAGAACGCCGAGACGTCCACTGGCAAAGACCTGATGCCCTTCCTGACCGAAGGCTTCACCGCCGCCGCCATGGCCAAGGTGGGCACCAGCGCACTGGAATCGCGCAAGCTGGGCTATGTGCTGCACAGCGACGTGATCGTGCCGCACAAGGACGAGCTGCTGTATGTGGCCATCAACGAAGCCAAGGCCATGGCCAACGGTGGCTGGCGTGCCCCGCACAAGCGCCTGTTCCCGGTGGCGGGCCGCAGTGGCATTGCCACCATCAAGGGCTCGCTGGTCAACATGCGCGACGGCGGCTTCATCAGCGCGCACGACTTCCATATCGCCAGCCTGATTGCCAACGTGGTGTGTGGCGGCGACGTGGACGCGGGCACGCTGGTGAGCGAGGAATACCTGATGGCACTGGAGCGCAAGGCGTTCTGCGCGCTCATCGAGCACCCCAAGACGCAAGAGCGCATCCTGGGCATGTTGTCCACCGGCAAGCCCGTACGCAACTGACCGCCCGCATGAGCGAACACGCCCCCAACAAACTGCAGCGCTCGCTGATGCGCCTGGACGAGGCCCCCGCTTTCATGCGGGGCTTTGTGCAGAACATCATCTTGCGCCGCGCCGTGCCGTTTACCGGCACGGCCGGGGTGCAGTTTGTGTCGCTGACGCCCGAGCGGGTGGAAGTGCGCCTGGCCAACGAGCACCGTGTGCGCAACCACATCGGTAGCGTGCATGCCTCGGCCATGAACCTGCTGGCCGAAACGGCCACGGGCATGGCGGTGGGCATGAACGTGCGCGACGACTGTCTGCCGCTGGCCAAAGAGTTGAGCATGGCGTTCAAAAAGCGCGCCACCGGTGCGCTCAAGGCCGTGGCCACGCTCACGGCAGAGCAGCGTGCGGCCATGCAGGCCAGCGACAAGGGCGAGGTTCAAGTCAAGGTCACCGTGACCGACGAAACCGGCGTGGAGCCGGTCGAATGTGCATTTACGTGGGCCTGGGTTCCATCCAGCCGCCCCGCCAAGAATTGAAGGAGTTTCACCATGGCCAAACAAGTCCAGGAAGCCTACATCGTCGCGGCTACGCGCACGCCCATCGGGCGCTCGCACCGCGGCTTCTTTCGCAACATGCGCCCCGATGACCTGCTGGCCACCACGCTCAAGGCAGCGCTGGCAGCCGCGCCCGGTCTCGACCCCGCAGCGATTGAAGACATCATTTGCGGCTGCGCCATCCCCGAGGCGCAGCAGGGTCTGAACGTGGCGCGCATTGGCGCCGTGCTGGCGGGCCTGCCCACCAGCGTGGGCGGCATCACCGTGAACCGCTTTTGCGCATCGGGCCTGTCGGCCGTGCAGATGGCGGCCGACCGCATCCGCGTGGGCGAGGCCGAAGTCATGATCGCCGCCGGTGTGGAAAGCATGAGCATGGTGCCCATGATGGGCAACTCGCCCAGCCTGTCGCCCACCATTTTTGAGCGCGAAGGCGACGTGGGTATTGCCTACGGCATGGGCCTCACGGCCGAGAAGGTGGCCCAGCAGTGGAAGGTCAGCCGCGAAGCGCAGGACGAATTTGCGCTGCAGTCGCACCTGAAAGCCCTGGCCGCGCAAAAGGCCGGTTACTTTGCCGACGAGATCACGCCCATCGAAGTGACCGACCGCACGGCCAACCTGGAAACCGGCGAATCCATCGCCCGCACCCGCACCGTGAGCCTGGACGAAGGCGCGCGCGCCGACACGTCGCTGGAAGGCCTGGCCAAGCTGCGCACGGTGTTTGCGGCACGCGGCTCTGTCACGGCGGGCAACAGCTCGCAGACCAGCGATGGCGCAGGGGCTCTGATCCTGGCCAGCGAATCGGCGGTGAAGCGCTTTGGCCTCACGCCGCTGGCGCGTTTTGTGAGCTACGCCGCCAAGGGCGTGCCACCGCACATCATGGGCATTGGCCCCATCGAGGCGATCCCTGCGGCGCTGCGCTATGCCGGCCTCAAGCACCAGGACATCGACTGGTTCGAGCTGAACGAAGCGTTTGCCGCGCAGTCGCTGGCGGTGATGAACACGCTGGGGCTGGATGCGTCCAAGGTCAACCCGATGGGTGGCGCGATTGCGCTGGGGCATCCGTTGGGGGCTACCGGTGCCATCCGGTCGGCGACGGTGGTGCATGCATTGAAGCGCAACAAGCTCAAGTACGGCATGGTGACGATGTGTGTAGGCATGGGACAAGGCGCCGCCGGCATCTTCGAATCTGTTTGAGTTGACTGGCTACCGAGCGGGCGATCTGCGTCGTTGGGCGGTGCTCGCCATCCTCACGTACCGCAAGTACGTTCCGGTGGCTCCGCTCCGTCCGCCTAGCAGCTCATCCCGCTCGCTACGCCCTTGAGGGCGGGGTTTGGGGGCATGAGCAGGGATAGGCAGGTCGGGTTTGGCAGCTCAGTGCGCCCCCGACTGTTCGGGCTGAGCTTGTCGACGCTAGGGCGCTGCCTCCGCCACCGTTCCGACTGAGCCTGTCGAAGCCCTGTTTCGGGGCGTGGCAGGCGTTTTCATTTCAAACCGGCACAGATCGGTGTTGAGCCAGGAGACAGACATGAACAAGCAAACCTTGCAGGTGAACGGCGCCGTAGTCTTGGCACTGCGCGTGTACGAGCCCGCGGGCGCTGCGCGTGCCAGTGTCGTCATTGGCGGGGCCATGGGCGTGCGGCAGTCGTTTTACGAGGCCTTTGCACGCTGGATGGCGCAGCAGGGGTTTCGGGTCACCACGTTTGACTACCGGGGCCATGGCGATTCGCTGCACGGGGCCATGCGCGATGTGAAGGCCGATCTGTTTGACTGGGCGCAGGACTACGAGGCGGTGATCTCTGCGGCCAAGGCCGCGCTGCCCATGCAGCCCTTGTACCTGCTGGGCCACAGCCTGGGCGCGCAACTGCCGGGCCTGCTCAGGAAGCCCGGGCAGGTCGATGGCCTGCTCAGCGTGGCGGCGGGCAGTGGCTACTGGCGCGATAACGCGCCGAAGCTCCGGCGCGTCGTTCCGTATTTCTGGTGGGTGCTGGTGCCGCTGGCTACGCGGCTGTGCGGGTACTTTCCGGGGCGCGCGCTCAAGAAGGTGGGCGACCTGCCGTCCGGGGTGATCCTGCAGTGGCGCCGCTGGTGCCTGCACCCGACCTACAGCGTGGGGGCCGAGGGGGCTGCCGTGGCACAGAGCTATGGCGCGGTGCGGTTTCCGGTGCTGGCCTTGTCGATGGCCGACGATGAGCTGATGACGCTGCGCGGCACGCACAACCTCGTCAACCTGTATGCCAACACCGAGCGCCGGGTGGAGAGCATCTCCCCGGCAGAGCTCAAAGTGCGGCGCATCGGGCATTTCGGGTTTTTTCGCGACCAGTTCCGCCAGAGCCTGTGGCCGCGCGCCGTGGCGGCGCTGGCCCAGCTGGGTGGCGGTGCGGCGGTGGGCACACCAGTCGCCGGTACGACGCTTTAGCGCCCCATTTCGCGGCACACTTGCGGCATGACTTCATCCATCCATCCATTGGACGAGGCGCTTGCGCTGACGTCTTCGTCGCCCGGCCAGTACACGGGCCAGACCCATCCCGGTTACTGGAACATGGTGGGCCCCTTTGGCGGGGTGACGGCGGCCACGCTGCTGCAGGCCGTGATGCAGCACCCCCAGCGCCTGGGTGATCCGCTGTCGCTCACCGTCAACTATGCGGGCGCCCTGGTGGCCGGGCCTTTCACGGTGCAGGCAACGCCGGTGCGCACCAACCGCTCAACCCAACACTGGACGCTGTCGATCCTGCAGGCCGACGCCGAGGGCGCCCAGGTGGTCACCACCACGGCCACCGCAGTGACGGCCGTGCGCCGCGATACCTGGAGCGCGGGCGACGTGCCCATGCCCGGCGTGCCGCAGCCGGCCGATCTGCCCGCCATTCCCCCGGGGTTTGGCTCGGAGTGGCTCAGCCGCTACGAGATGCGGCCCGTCACCGGGACGCTGCCGCGCGCCTGGGACGGCAGCGGCGACCACAGCCTGACCCAGCTGTGGATGCGCGACGCACCCCCGCGCCCGCTCGATTTTTGCGCGCTGGCGGCGCTGGCCGATGTGTTCTTTCCCCGCGTCTGGTTGCGCCGCGCGCACCGGGTGCCGGCGGGCACCGTGTCGATCACGGTGTATTTCCATGCGAGTGCGGCACAGTTGCAGGAGACCGGCATGGGCTACCTGCTGGGTCAGGCGCGCGGGCAAGAGTTTCGCAACGGGTTTTTTGACCAGACCGTGCAGCTGTGGAACGAGGCGGGCACCATGCTGGCCACCAGCCACCAGATCGTTTATTACAAGGAATGAAGGGCGGGCCACCTTGCCGCAACAAGGCCCTGCCTGTCATCACGTCCCCCTCAGACCTCACAAAATGACCACCATGACCGAAGCCACCCAAGACATCCTCGTGCACACCGAAGCGGGCGTGACCACCATCACCTTCAACCGCGTGGACAAGAAAAACTCCATCACGACCCGCATGTATGCCGCCATGGCCGATGCGCTGGCCGCCGCCGAAGCCGACGCCAGCGTGCGCGCGGTGGTGTTCCAGGGCGATGTGGCGGTTTTCAGCGCCGGCAACGACATTGGCGACTTTCTGCAGCAGCCGCCCGCTACCCAGGATTCGCCGGTGTTCCGCTTCTTGCGCGGCCTGGCGGCTTTTCCCAAGCCGGTGATTGCGGCGGTGTGCGGCCCGGCGGTAGGCATTGGCACCACCATGCTGTTCCACTGTGATCTGGTCTATGCGGGCGACAACGCAGCGTTCTCCATGCCCTTCGTTAACCTGGGCCTGTGCCCCGAAGCCGCATCGAGCCTGCTGGTGCCGCAAATGATGGGCTACCACCGCGCTGCCGAAGCCCTGCTGCTGGGCGAGCCCTTCATGGCCGAGGCGGCGCTGGAAGTGGGCCTGGTCAACCGCGTGGTGCCGCCCACCGAATGCAATGGCGTGGCCCAGACGCAGGCGCGCAAGCTGGCCGCCAAGCCGCTGTCGGCACTGATCGAAACCAAACGCCTCATGAAAAAGGGCCAGGCCCCGCAGGTGCAAGCCGTGATGGCCGAGGAAGGCGCCAGCTTTGGTCGCATGCTGCGCGAGCCCGCAGCCCGCGAAGCCTTTGGCGCGTTCATGGCGAAACGCAAGCCCGACTTCAGCAATTGCTGAAGTCCGCGCGGTCTGAGGGCTGCCTCAGGCCGTGTGCACTGGTGCCTGATCGTGGGCGTTGATGTGAATGAAAATAGCGTCAAGCGCTTATTGCGCATTGGTTTATAGCTATTAATAAAGTAGCATTGTGCATGAGGGCGCCAAGCCCCGCGCACCTGCTGCCCCAAGGACCCCATGACAAAAACCGTGATACCCCCCGTCGAGTTTGAGCCGGAGTTCATTGCCGGCGTGAAAACCATCTTTGAGGAAAAGATTGTTTTCAACCATGTGCTGGGCCTGAAGGTGGTGAGCCTGGCGCCCGAGCGTGTGGTGGCCCGCATCGACATGAAGCCCGAGCTGGTGGGGCACTATGCCTACAACCGCATTCATGGTGGTGTGATCAGCGCGGGGCTCGATGCCATGGGCGGTCTGGCCGTGATGGCTGCCATTGGCGCGCGCCACATGGACGAGACGCCCGAGCAGCGCCTGCACCGCTTTGCCCGGCTGGGCACCATCGACTTGCGCGTGGACTATCTGCGGCCTGGCATTGGCAGCCATTTCGAGCTGCGCGCCGAGGTGCTGCGCCTGGGCTCGCGCGTGGCCACCACGCGCATGGAGTTTTTCGGGCCCGACGGCGTGCTCATGTCGGCGGGCGCCGCAGCCTACATCGTGTCCTGAACCGGCCGCAGCGGGTGTGCCCATGCAAGTGGTGCAAGTGCATGCAACCATCGAACGATTTGGTTACCGAACTTGCGTGAGACGGCAGGTTGAAATGCCCCTGCGCTCCTACGATCCCTTCTTTTCAAGGAGATCCGATGGCCGTGCAGAACCCTTTTTTTGGCAAACGCGAACCCGAAACTTTTCAGCCCCGCCACACAACGGTCACCCCCAGCAGCAGTGTGAACAGTGTGGCCCCCACTAGCGCCAGCACCAGCGCCGCCACTGCGACCGCAGCAGCGGCCAAGGCACCAGCAGAAAACAGTGGCAGCAAGCTCACTGTGGGCCCCAACATCAAGCTCAAGGGGGTCGAGATCACCGATTGCGACACCCTGGTGGTGGAAGGCACGGTGGAAGCCACCATGGACTCGCGGGTCATCCAGATTGCCGAGCAGGGCGCGTTTCGTGGTTCGGCCGACATCGACATCGCCGAAATCCGTGGTGAATTCAATGGCACGCTCACCGTGCGCGACAAGCTGGTGATCTTTGGCACCGGCCGGGTCAGCGGGAAAATCCGCTATGGCAAGCTGGTGGTGGAAGAGGGCGGCCAGTTGTCGGGCGAAATCGCGGTGGGTGTGGGCACCAGCGCCAGTGCCCGCCCGGCGGCCGCAGCGCGGTCCGTTGAGGTGCCGGTGCCTGCGGTGGCGCTGGCCTGAAGCGAAGCGCCCGATCGGGGCTGAGCCTGCGCCCATGGCCTGGGCGCAACGCGCTCAGGAATGCACCGGCACCGGGCGCGGCCGGCCATCGGCGTCGATGGCCACATAGGTCAGGCGCGCTTCGGTCACTTTCAGGTATTTGCCCTGGTCCGAGAACCGCTCGGCATACACCTCGACTTCCACCGTGATGGATGTGCGGCCAATGCGCGTGACGGCGGCGAAGAACGACAGGATGTCTCCCACCCGCACCGGTTGCTTGAAGATGAACTCGTTCACGGCCACGGTGGCCATGCGGCCCTTGATGTAGCGCGCGGGCAGCACCGAACCGGCCAGATCGACCTGCGCCATCACCCAGCCGCCGAAGATGTCGCCGTTGGCGTTGCTGTCGGCAGGCATGGGTATGACCTTCAGAACAAGTTCATGGCTGGAGGGCAACGCGGGCGCGGCAAGGACGGGCAAGTCGGTCATAGGCACAATCTCGGTAAAACAACTATCGGAATTGTCCTTCATGCGCCACTACGGCGAGCCTTCTCCTCCCCCCTCTGCCACCAATCCCGCGCAAAAGCGCTCTGACTGGGCCACGCTTTCCCGCCTTCTGCCCTATTTGTGGCAATACAAGTGGCGCGTTGTGCTGGCCATCGTGTTCATGGTGGGCGCCAAGGTTGCCAACGTGGGCGTGCCGGTGCTGCTCAAAAACCTGGTCGATGCCATGACGATCAAGCCCGGCGACCCCGTTGCCGTGCTGGTGGTGCCGGCGGGGCTGCTGCTGGCCTACGGGCTTTTGCGCCTGTCCACCTCGCTGTTCACCGAGCTGCGCGAACTGGTGTTTTCCAAGGCCACGCAGGGCGCGGCGCGCTCGATTGCGCTGCAAACTTTTGAACACCTGCACGCTTTAAGCCTGCGCTTTCACCTGGAGCGCCAGACCGGCGGCATGACGCGCGACATCGAGCGCGGCGTGCGCGGCATCGAGTCGCTGATCTCGTTCACACTGTTCAACATTGGCGCCACCCTGATCGAAGTGGCCATGGTGCTGACGGTGCTGGCGGTCAAGTTTGACGCCTGGTTTGCCTGGATCACGCTGGCCGCGTTGGCCTGCTACATCACCTTCACGGTGCTGCTGACCGAGTGGCGCACCAAGTTTCGTCGCGAGGCCAACGAGTTTGATTCGGCTGCGCACAGCAAGGCGGTGGATTCGCTGCTCAATTACGAAACCGTCAAGTATTTCAACAACGAAGGCTTCGAGGCCCGCCGCTACGACGAAAGCCTGCAGCGCCTGCGCGCCGCACGCCTGAAGGCGCAAAGCTCGCTCTCGCTGCTCAACACGGGCCAGCAGCTCATCATTGCCACGGGCTTGGTGGCCATGCTCTGGCGCGCCACGCAGGGCGTTGTCGATGGCCGCATGACGCTGGGCGACCTGGTCATGGTCAACGCCTTCATGATCCAGCTCTACATTCCGCTGAGCTTTCTGGGTGTGATTTACCGCGAGATCAAGCAGAGCCTGACCGACCTGGACAAGATGTTCACCCTCATGGACCGCGAGCGCGAGGTGGCCGATGCCCCCGGCGCGCAGCCGCTGGTGGGGCTGGCCCAGCCCACGGTGCGCTTTGAAGACGTGCAATTTGCCTACGACCCGGCGCGGCCCATCCTCAAGGGCATCAGCTTCGAGATTCCGGCGGGCAAAACCGTGGCGGTGGTCGGCCCCTCGGGCTCGGGCAAGTCCACGCTGGCGCGGCTGCTGTTTCGCTTTTACGACATTCAGCAAGGCCGCATCACCATGGCGGGTCAGGAAATCCGCAGCGTGACGCAGGCCAGCCTGCGCCAGGCGATCGGCATCGTGCCGCAGGACACCGTGCTGTTCAACGACACCGTGGCCTACAACATCGCCTACGGCCGCCCTGGCGCCACCCAGGCCGAGGTGGAGGACGCGGCCCGCGCAGCGCGCATCCACGATTTCATTGCCTCCACGCCCAAGGGTTACGCCACCATGGTGGGCGAGCGTGGCCTCAAGCTGTCGGGCGGCGAAAAGCAGCGCGTGGCCATTGCGCGCACCCTGCTGAAAAACCCGCCGGTGTTGATTTTTGACGAGGCCACCTCTGCACTCGATTCAGCCAACGAGCGCGCCATCCAGGCCGAGCTGCAAAGCGCTGCCCGCAACCGCACCACGCTGCTCATCGCCCACCGCCTGTCCACCGTGGTCGATGCGCACCAGATTCTGGTGATGGACGCCGGCCAGATCGTCGAGCGCGGCACGCACAGCGAGTTGCTGGCGCTGGGCGGGCGCTATGCCAGCATGTGGGCCTTGCAGCAAAGCGATCCGTCGGCGTGATTCTTATAAAAACCCTCCTATGAAACCTGTCCTTTTGGCCATCACCGTGCTCACCGACGGGCACCGCGCGCAGATCGCACAGTCCTTCGAGCTCCTCTACGCGCCCGAACCTGCCCAGGCTTTTGAAGCCATCGCCCGCCACGGCGCCCGTGTGCAGGCCGTGCTCACCATCGGCTCCATCGGCCTGTCGGCCGCGCAGATGGATGCGCTGCCGCAGCTGCAACTGGTTTGCGCACTGGGTGCGGGCTACGAGAACATCGACCTGGCTCACGCCCGGGGATGTGGCATCGCCCTGGCCAACGGCGCGGGTACCAACGATGACTGCGTGGCCGACCACGCTTTCGGGCTACTCATTGCCACCGTGCGCGGCATCGTGCAGCTCGATGCGCGCACCCGCGAAGGTGTGTGGCGCACCGCGCTGCCGCTGCCGCCCAACGTCTCGCACAAGCGCCTGGGCATCCTGGGCCTGGGCACCATCGGCCGCAAGATCGCGCAGCGCGCCCTGGGCTTTGAGATGGAGGTGGGCTACTGCAACCGCAGCCCCAAGGGCGACCTGCCCTATCGCTACTTCGACAGCCTGCAGGCCCTGGCCGCGTGGTGCGATGTGCTCGTCATCGCCACCCCCGGCGGGCCGGGCACGCGCCACCTGGTCGATGCAGACATTTTGCAGGCGCTGGGCGAACGCGGCTGGCTGGTCAATATCGCGCGTGGCAGCGTGGTGGACACCGCCGCGCTAGCCCGGGCGCTGCGCACCCACGCCATCGCCGGTGCAGGCCTCGACGTGTACGAGAGCGAGCCCGCACCGCCCGCCGAACTCATCGCTCTGTCCAACGTGGTGCTCACGCCGCATGTTGCAGGCTGGTCGCCCGAGGCGGTGCAGAACTCGGTGGACCGCTTCATCGCGAACGCCACGCGCCACTTCGCAGGGCAGCCCATGGTGTCGCCGATCTAATTCGATTTTGAGCTAAATCGGCCTCTAGCGCTTATGGAATAAGCGCAAGAAGCTATGAAAAAATGAGCATCGGAGGGCGGCACATGGACATCAAGGCACTGCAAACCTGCCTGCGCGAATTCGCCGCTGCGCGCGATTGGCAGCCCTACCACGCGCCCAAGAACCTGGCGATGGCGCTGATGGTGGAGGCGGCGGAGCTGCTGGAGCTGTTCCAGTGGCAGACCCTCACCGAATCGCGTGGCTTCACGCGCAACGCGCCCGACAAGGAGCGCGTGGCCGATGAGATTGCCGACGTGCTGCTGTACCTGCTGCAACTGGCCGACCACACCGATGTGGACGTGGAACAGGCGGTGGAGCGCAAGCTGCGCAAGAACGCCCAGAAGTACCCGGCCAAGCACCCCGAACCGCCGCCCGCCGCGCCTGCGCCCACGCCCGAGTCTGCGCCCGCAGCGTCCAAGGTGCATCTGCTGGTCGATTGGGAAAATGTGCAGCCGACCGGACATGCGCTTCAGGCGCTTGTGCCCGAGGGCAGCGATGTGTGGCTGTTTCATGGACCTCACCAGAAAGTGGACGACACCGGCCACCGGCAGGCCTTTGGCGAGAGCGTCACCCAGGTGCCTCGCTCTGGTGCTGGCAGGAATGCACTGGATTTTCAGCTCAGCTATTACGTGGGCTACATCGCGGCACGCCAGCCCAATGCCCGTTTCGTCGTCATCGCAAACGACCAGGGCTACGACCCGATGCTGGAGCATGCGCGCGAGCTGGGGTTTGATGCCCGCCGCTGCACCCACCACAAGGCCGCGGCGAAGCAGCCGCCCGCACCGCCCCCAGCTGCGCCGGTCGTGCCACCACCAGCGCCGGTAGCACAGGTGAAGCGCGAGAAAAAGAAAACCCCCACCAAAGCAGCACCGGCCAGCACCAAAGCCACGCGCAAAGATATGCAGCAACTGGTGAAACTTCTGGATGGTTTGGCGGTGTCCGACCGTCCGGCGCGCAAGGACATGCTTGTGGCCCTGTTGCAGAACCACCTGGGTGAGACCAGCGTGCAATCGCTGCGAGTCGCTCATGCGCTAGCGCAGTTGCAGGCGCTCAAGCGGGTCACTGTGAAGAAGGATGTGGTGAGTTATCCATCGCCTGAACTCGCGCCAGCGACTGCCAAGAAGGCGGCTGATCCTGCACTGTCCAAGGTCGCCGCCGCCAAGCCCACGGCGGCCAAGGTAGCGCAAGCGGTACTCGCCAGCTTGCAGAAAATGCCCATGAACAAACCCACCCGCGTCACGGGTCTGCTCAAGTTCATCGAAACGCACGCGGCCAAGGCGGCCGACCCGCAGTCTATGGCCCGGCAGGTCTGCACCTTGCTGCAGGCGCGCCAAGAGGTGGCGCTCTCGCCCGACGGCAAGGGCGTCACCTATCCGGGATTGAAAGCGAAAAGGGCTGCTGGCGCTTGATGGATAAGCGCTGACAGCTCTTGTTTTTATAGCGTTACTTCTTGCGCGCCGCAATCGCCTTCTCGGCCATGTTCACCAGGTCCGCACCAATCTGGCCCTTCCACTTCTCGACCACGGGGCGCGTGGCCTTCACGAAGGCTTCGCGCTCGGCGGGGCTCAATTGCGTCACGGTCACGCCGTGGCTGGCAATTTCTTTCAGCAGCGGCTTGTCGGCCTCGATCACGCCTTTGCGCGCAATGACGACTTGCTCTTTGCCTGCGTCAATGGCGGCCTGCTTGACGATCTCGCGGTCGGCGGGGGTCCAGCTGTTCCAGATGTCCTTGTTGACCACAAAGATCAGCGGATCATTCATGTAGCCCCACAGCGTCAGGTGCTTTTGCGCCACGGTGTAAAGCTTGGCGGCCATGTAGACCGACAGTGGGTTTTCCTGCCCATCCACGGCGCTGCTGGCCATGGCGGGCTGGGCGTCGGCCCAGCTCATCTGCGTGGGGTTGGCGCCCAGGGCGGTGAAGGTGTCCAGGAACAGCGGCGAGCCCACCACGCGGATTTTCATGCCCTTGAGGTCATCCGGGGACTTGATCGCCTTTTTGGAGTTGGAGATTTCGCGGTAGCCGTTTTCGCCCCATGCCAGCGGCACCACGCCAGCCTTGTCCAGCGTCTGGAACAGGCTCTTGCCTACTTCACCCTGCGTCAGTGCGTCGGCAGCGGCGTAGTCGGGCATCAAAAAGGGCAGCGAGAACAGGTTGAGCTGCTTGACCTGGGGCGACCAGTTGATGGTGGAGCCCACGGCCATGTCGATCACGCCCTGGCGCAGCGCCGAGAACTCACGCGTCTGGTCGCCCTGGATCAGCGAGACGCCGGGGTACAGCTTGATGTTGATGCGGCCATTGGTGCGCTCGCGCACCTTGTTGGCCCACAGCTCGCCGCCCTTGCCCCAGGGGAAGGCCGTGCCCAGCACCAGCGACATGCGGTATTCGCTCTTGTACGCGGTTTGCGCCAGGGCGGCGGGGGCGGTGAAAGCCAGGGCGGCTGCAGCGGCCACGGCCGAGGTGAGGAATGTACGCAGTTTCATTTTTTCAGTCTCCTTCAGTTCAGTATTGACAACGGTTGCACAGCGAAATCAGTAGCCCAGGCGGGCGGGCAGCCACAGCGCCAGTGGCGGGAATGCAATCACCAGCACCATCACGAGGAACATGGCCAGCAGCATCCAGCCGACCCAGCGCACGGTGGATTCCATGCGCACGCCGGCGATGCGGCACGACACCATCAGGTTCACGGCGAGTGGCGGGGTGAACTGGCCCAGCGCTACCTTGAGCGTGAGGATCACACCGAACCATACCGGGTCCCACTGGTAGTGCTGCATGATGGGCAGCAGCAGCGGCACGAAGATCAAAAAGATCGAAATGCCGTCGAGGAACATGCCCACGGTGACCAGCAGCACGATCAGCAGTGCCAGCACGCCGTATTCGCCCAGGCCCGAGTTCACGATGGCGTTGGCCACGGGGTCGATCACGCCCAGGGTGGACAGTGAATAGGCAAAAATGCCGGCCAGCGACACCACGAGCAGGATCACTGCCGACAGCTCGCCCGATTCACGCAGGATGGGGAACAGGTCGCGCACAGAGATGGTGCGGTGGACCACCATGCCTACGAACAGGCCGTAGAAAACCGCCACCACGGCGGCCTCGGTGGGTGTGAACCAGCCCGCACGCATGCCGCCCAGAATCAGCACCGGCGCGGCCAGGCCCCACAGGGCTTCGCGCAGGCTTTTCCAGAACGGTGGGCGCGGCATGGTGGCTTCCAGATGGCCCATCTTGTGCCGGCGCGCCATCCACACGGCGGGGACGATCAGTGCAAAGCCGGCCAGGATGCCGGGGATCATGCCCGCCGCAAACAGCGCAGGCACCGAGGCACCGGGCACCAGCACCGAGTAGATGATGAAGGCGACCGAGGGCGGGATCAGGATGTCGGTGGCCGCTGCGGCCCCCACCACGCTGGCCGAGAACGAGGGTGGGTAGCCCGCGCGCGACATGGCCGCAATCATCACCCCGCCCACGGCAGCTGCGTTGGCCGGGCCCGAGCCCGAGATGCCGCCCAGGAACATGGCCACGGCAATGGCCACCAGCGGCAGCATGCCGGGGCCGCGCCCGACCATGGCCACGGCGAAGTTGACGAGGCGCAGCGCGACGCCCGAGCGGTCGAAGATGGAGCCCACCAGCACAAACATCGGAATCGCCAGCAGCGGGTATTTGCCCAGCCCGGCATAAAAGTTTTGCGGCACGGCCAGCAGACCGAACCACTGGCTGTCGGCATTGGCCAGCGCAATGGCGGCGGCACCGGCCAGGCCGAGCGCGGCGCCGATGGGCACGCCCATCAACATCATGGCCAAAAAGGCCACGAACAGCAGGGTGGCGATCATGCCTGGAAGTCTCCGTGGTGGTCTGCGGGCGGTGCCTGGCGGCTGCGCCGGACGAACAGGCCGATGGCGCGCGCGGCGATCAGCGCCGAAATCACGGGCAGCCAGATCGAATACCACCACTGCGGCAGGCCGATGCCGGGCGAGGTTTCGCCAAAGCGGTAGTCGTCCCACACCATGCGCACGCTGAGCACGGCAATCAAGGCGAACAGCAGGGCCACCAGCAGCGCGCCACATTGCGCCAGCAGCTTGCGGCGGGCATCAGAGCCGCCTTCGGCGAAGTATTCGATGCGGATGTGCTGGTCGCGTGCCACGGCGGCTGAGCCAGCCACCAGCGCCAGCACGATCATCAGGAAGACGGAAATCTCTTCGGTCCAGGCAAACGAGGAATTGGTGAAGTAACGCACCAGCACGTTGGCGAAAGTGATGAGGGCCAGCGCCGCCATCACGATCACGGTGAGCCAGTCTTCAATGCGCAGCGAGCGGGGGGCGTTGTCTTCAGGCGCCGGGGACGCAGGGGCAGAAGCCGTCGGCCCGGGAGGGGAGGAGGGTGGCATGGGGGCAGAGTCTCGGGGAAACAAACATGGCGAATGCTGTCGCTCTGCCCGGCGGTGTTGTGCACCAGGGGCCTGGACGGCGCGCGCGCTGTGGGCGCGGCCACCTATTATGGGGTGTGTTGATATGCATGCACACCTTCGGGCAGTGCCGTCGGTGCCATCGGTGCGCGCGGATAATGCAGCGATGGAAACCAAGTGGCTTGAGGATTTTGTCAGCCTGGCAGAGACGCGCAGCTTTAGCCGCTCCGCCCAGTTGAGGCATGTAACGCAACCGGCTTTTTCGCGCCGCATCCAGGCGCTGGAGGCGTGGGCCGGAACCGATCTGGTGGACCGCAGCTCGTATCCCACGCGCCTGACTCCGGCGGGCAAGACGTTGTACGACCAGGCGCTGGAAATGCTGCAGGCCATGCAGAACACGCGTGCCATGCTGCGCACGCACACCAGCGCCGGCAAGGACATGATCGAGTTCGCGGTGCCGCACACGCTGGCGTTCACTTTCTTTCCGGCGTGGGTTTCGAGCCTGCACGAGAAATTCGGCCCCTTCAAAAGTCGCCTCATTGCGTTGAATGTGCACGATGCGGTGATGCGCCTGGTGGAAGGGGGCTGCGACCTGATGATTGCCTACCACCACTCTTCGCAGCCTTTTCAGCTGGATGCCGACCGCTACGAAATGGTGAGCCTGGGGCAGGAGGTGCTGTCGCCCTACAGCAAGGCCGACGCCGACGGGCAACCCCTGTTTCGCCTGCCCGGCCGTGTCGGCCAGCCGCTGCCTTATCTGGGCTATGCGCCAGGTGCCTATCTGGGGCGCATGACCGAGCTCATCCTCAAAGAATCGGGCACCGCCATCCACCTGGAGCGGGTCTATGAAACCGACATGGCCGAAGGCCTCAAGGCCATGGCACTGGAAGGCCATGGCGTGGCGTTTCTTCCGCACAGCGCCGTTAAAAAAGACGTGCGCGCGCGCAAGCTGGTAAGCGCGGAACCCCCGGACCACACGGGCTTGCAGATCGTGATGGATGTCCGCGCCTACCGTGAAAAACCCAGCGCAAAAGAGGCCCCCAAAGGCACGGCGCAAGCTTTATGGGCGTATTTGCAGGGTTTGGGCTGATGCCCAAGGTGAATGCGGATATAAACTATTCATACAGTTGTTCGCGCATTCGGCGCCCAGGTTGGGCCGGACTGGGTTGAATGCGTTACGTTGGAAGTTTGGTGGCACAAAGATTGCAAGCGTCAAGCCCATGCATTCAATGGACTGGTCTTGTTGAAGGCATCCCACGGCAAGTGGTTTCATGCCCATTGCGTTCAGCCCAACCGTGCTGAATCTGCTGGTCGGTTGTCTGTTGCGCGACTTCTGGTTACCCACTGTGGCGGGGTTTTCTGCCAACCGGTACGGCAGGTAAACCCCCTGTTCTGGACTGTGTGGCCCGCTCACAATGCGGGTAGACGCAAGTCTTCAGAAACCTTTTTGAAATGACACAAGGAGATAGAAATGAAAAAGCACATTTTCGCAATGGCCGTGGTCACCCTCGCGGCAGGCAGCGCGTTTGCGCAGGCTGGCGATACGCTGGCCAAGATCAAGTCCTCGGGCAGCGTCACGCTGGGCGTGCGTGAATCCTCGGGCCTTTCCTACACGCTGGGCAACGGCAAGTATGTGGGCTTTCACACCGAGATGGCCGAGCACATCATCTCCGACATCCGCAAGCAGCTGGGCCTGGCCGCGCTGGAAACCAAGTACCAGCCCGTCACGTCGCAAAACCGCATTCCGCTGGTGACCAACGGCACGGTGGACCTGGAGTGCGGCTCCACCACCAACAACGCCACGCGCCAGAAAGATGTGGCCTTTGCTGTGACCACCTATGTGGAAGAAGTGCGCATGGTCGTCAAGGCCAATTCGGGCATCGCCTCCATCAAGGACCTGAACGGCAAGAGCGTGGCCACCACCACGGGCACCACCTCGGTGCAGACGCTGCGCAAGAACGAGCGCGCCGGTGGCATCGACTTCAAGGAAGTCTATGGCAAGGACCACGCCGACAGCTTCCTGCTGCTGGAAACCGGTCGTGCCGATGCTTTTGTGATGGACGGCTCCATCCTGGCCGCCAACATCTCCAAGTCCAAGAACCCGGCCGACTTCAAGATTGTGGGCGAGGTTCTGAGTGTCGAGCCCATCGCCTGCATGCTGCGCAAGGACGACCCCGCCTTCAAGAAGGCCGTGGACGACTCCATCAAGCGCCAGATCGCCGACGGCTCGCTGGCCAAGCTGTATGACAAGTGGTTCATGCAGCCTGTGCCCCCGACCAACACCAAGATCGGTCTGCCACTGTCTGACGCCACCAAGGCCGCATGGGCCAACCCCAACGACAAGCCCATGGAAGACTACGCCAAGAAGTAATCCCCAGGATTGAACCGCCCCTTCGAACCGCGGGTTTGAAGGGGCTTTTTTGTTGGGCGCCTCTGGCGGGGCCCAACACCCTCCGTTTGAAGAAGGAACGATCCTATGAGCTGGGATTGGCAGGTGTTCTGCGAAGACACACTGGAGCGGCAGGTGGTGCAGGGCTGCTTTGGCAAAGGCGGCGACATCACTTATCTGGATTGGATGCTGTCGGCCTGGGGCTGGACGGTGTCGGTATCGGTGCTGGCGCTGCTGCTGGCGCTGGTTTTGGGGTCGTTCATCGGCACCCTGCGAACGCTGCAGGATCGGCCGGTCGTGGTGCGGCTGGGCAATGCCTGGGTGGAGTTGTTTCGCAACATTCCGCTGCTGGTGCAGATTTTTCTGTGGTACCACGTCGTGCCCACCATGTTTCCGGCCATGAAGGCTGTGCCGGGCTTTGTGCTGGTGGTGCTGGCGCTGGGGTTTTTTACCTCGGCGCGCATTGCCGAACAGGTGCGCTCGGGCATACAGGCACTGCCGCGCGGTCAGCGCTACGCAGGCCTGGCCATGGGCTTCACCACGTTTCAGACCTACCGCTATGTGCTGCTGCCCATGGCGTTTCGCATCATCATTCCGCCGCTGACCAGCGAGACGATGAACATCTTCAAGAACTCGTCCGTGGCGTTTGCCGTGTCGGTGGCCGAGCTCACCATGTTCGCCATGCAGGCGCAGGAAGAAACCTCTCGCGGCATCGAGGTGTACCTGGCCGTCACGGCCTGCTACATCGTCTCGGCCTTCGCCATCAACCGCATCATGGCCTTCATCGAGAAGCGCGCGCGCGTACCGGGCCTGATCGTGGCCGGTGGATCGGGAGGGCACTGACATGAACCTCAGCCTTGATTTTTCGTTCTACAACTGGGACTTGATCTCCAACTTCGTGCTCAAGGGGCTGTACTTCAGCCTCATGCTCACGCTGGTGGCCACCATTGGTGGTGTGATCTTCGGCACGGTGCTGGCGCTCATGCGCCTGTCGGGCAAGAAGTGGCTGGATGTGCCCGCCACCATCTACGTCAACGGCATGCGCAGCATTCCGCTGGTCATGGTGATTCTTTGGTTCTTTCTGCTGGTGCCGGCCATCATCGGCCGGCCCATCGGTGCCGAGGTGTCCGCAGTGATCACCTTCATCGCCTTTGAGGCCGCATATTTCAGCGAAATCATGCGGGCAGGCATTCAGTCGGTACCGAGGGGGCAGGTGTATGCCGGCCAGGCGCTGGGCATGACCTACAGCCAGAACATGAAACTGGTGGTGTTGCCGCAGGCGTTTCGCAATATGCTGCCGGTGCTGCTCACGCAGACCATCATCCTGTTTCAGGACACCTCGCTGGTCTATGCCATTGGTGCCTACGACATGCTCAAAGGCTTTGAAGTGGCCGGCAAGAACTTTGGCCGCCCTATCGAGGCCTATCTGGCGGCGGCCGTGCTGTACTTTGTGATGTGCTACGCGCTGTCCTGGGCGGTCAAGCGCCTGCACCAGAAGATCGCCATCATCCGATGAGATACCCACCCCCTGAGGCGCTGCGCGCCTTCCCCCTTGAAGGGGGACGACTGCCTTTGCTGCGGGGCGGCCCTTGCTGGCCGTCCCGCAGTCTGGGTCGCGTCCATGGCCAGCGCAGTGCGATGGGCAACTGACACGAGTTGGAGTGAAAAATGATTGAACTCAAAAATGTTTCCAAGTGGTATGGCCCCGTGCAGGTGCTGACCGATTGCTCCACCACCATCCAGAAAGGCGAGGTGGTGGTGGTGTGCGGTCCTTCGGGCTCGGGCAAGTCCACGCTGATCAAGACCATCAATGCGCTGGAGCCCTTTCAGAAGGGCGAGATCTATGTGGATGGCATTGCCGTGCACGACCCCAAGACCGACCTGCCCAAACTGCGCAGCCGCGTGGGCATGGTGTTCCAGCACTTCGAGCTGTTCCCCCACCTGTCGGTGACGGACAACCTCACCATTGCACAGATCAAGGTACTGGGCCGCAATGCCGACGACGCCAAGAAGCGTGGCCTCAAGATGCTGGAGCGCGTGGGCCTGATGGCGCACAAGGACAAGTTTCCGGGCCAGCTTTCGGGCGGCCAGCAGCAGCGCGTGGCCATTGCGCGCGCTCTGAGCATGGACCCTATCGTGATGCTGTTCGACGAGCCCACCTCGGCGCTCGACCCCGAAATGGTGGGCGAAGTGCTCGACGTAATGGTGGGCCTGGCCAACGAGGGCATGACCATGATGTGCGTCACCCACGAAATGGGTTTTGCCCGCAAGGTCAGCAACCGTGTGATCTTCATGGACGTGGGCGGCAAGATTCTGGAGGATTGCTCGAAGGAAGACTTCTTCAACAACCCCGATGCACGCCAGCCACGCACCAAGGATTTCCTCAACAAGATCCTGCAGCACTGAGTACATTGCACTGCACGGCGGCACCTGCGGGTGCCGTTGGTGTTTTTGGGCGGGGTGTCGGGCTGTGCCGTGTGAAGGGCGGGTCTTCTTTCAGTCGGTAAGATCGCCGGGGCCGGAATCTTCCGGTGCGGCCAGTATGGTCTGAACGAGATATCAAAAATGAAACAACCCGTGGTCATCACCGCCGAACTCACCCCCGAAAACGCACAGGCGCTGGCGCGCTTCGTCAAGAACATCAGCCATGAGGGCATCCGGGCATGTTCCAGTGACGATGCAGAAACCTTCCTTGTGCGCGACGCCCTTGATTCGCTGCGCGAAGCGCTGGATCTGGCCGGCTTCGACCCCGTATAACCCATCGGTGCTCGCCAGCCGGGCGCCGATGGCGAATGCCCTGCGGCCGGGGAGTGATGGGAGAATGGCGCCCATGACTGCCGCCCCAGACACCCTCACCCTCACCCGCCCCGACGACTGGCACCTGCATGTGCGCGACGGCGCGCCCCTGCACACCGTCGTGCCGCACACGGCCGCCCAGTTCGGCCGCGCGATCATCATGCCCAACCTGCGCCCGCCCGTGACCACGGCGCAGCAGGCGCTGGACTACAAGGCCCGCATCCTGGCTGCCGTGCCGGCCGGTGTGCAGTTTGAGCCGCTGATGACGCTGTATCTCACCGACAACCTGCCGCCTGAAGAAATCGGGCGCGCCAAGGCTGCGGGCGTCGTCGCCGCCAAGCTCTACCCCGCCGGTGCCACCACCAACAGCGACGCTGGCGTGACCGACCTGCGCAAGACCTACCCCACCCTCGAAGCCATGCAGAAAGCCGGCATGCTGCTTTTGGTGCATGGCGAGGTCACCAGCAGCGACATCGACCTGTTCGACCGCGAGGCCGCGTTCATCGAGCAGCAGCTCATCCCGCTGCGCCGCGATTTCCCCGAACTCAAAATCGTCTTCGAGCACATCACCACCAAGGATGCAGCCGACTACGTGCGCGAGGCCGACGGCTTTACGGCCGCCACCATCACGGCACACCACCTGCTTTACAACCGCAACGCCATCTTTACCGGGGGCATCCGTCCGCACTACTACTGCCTGCCCGTGCTCAAGCGCGAAACGCACCGTGTGGCCCTGGTGCAGGCTGCCACCAGCGGCAACGCCAAGTTCTTTCTGGGCACCGACAGCGCGCCGCATCCCGCGCACCTCAAGGAACACGCCACCGGCTGCGCAGGCTGCTACACGGCTCACGCCGCCATCGAGATGTATGCCGAGGCGTTTGACAACGCAGGGGCGCTCGACAAGCTCGAAGGCTTTGCCAGTTTTCATGGCCCCGACTTCTACGCCCTGCCGCGCAATACCGGCACCATCACCCTGCGCCGCGAATCGTGGACGCCGCCTGACAGCTTTGCGTTTGGCGAAGCCGAGCTCAAGCCCCTGCGCTCGGGTGAAGCGTTGCCGTGGCGGCTGGTGTAAACCACGCCCTGGAGGCCATCGACTGGAGCGCGCCCTGGCTGGAGCCTTTCAGCCACGTTGGCCCGCAGATGGCACAGCAGGTGCAGGGCGGGGACCCCGTGCACCGCGCACTGCAAGCTGCCACGTTGCCGGGGCCTGTCGTGCGCTTTGTCCCCCAGTCCGAACTGCCCGGTGGCACCGCCTACGAGCAGTACATCTTCGACACCCGCCGTGTCCCCACCCGCGACAACTTGCACGATTTCTTCAACGGCTTGGTGTGGCTGCAGTTTCCGCACACCAAGCGCCGCCTGAACCAGCTACAGGCCCAGGCCATTGCCGCCGATGGTGTGCAGGCCGTGCGCGGGCCGCTGCGTGACGCGCTCACGGTGTTTGACGAAAACGGCGCGGTGCTCAGTGCTCCGCCTGCGCTGTGGGCGGCGCTGCGCGCGCGGGACTGGCAGGCGCTTTTTGTCGATTTGCGCCCGCTGTGGCGCGAGGCGCGGCTGGTGTTGTTTGGGCACGCTTTGCTCGAAAAACTGGTTTCACCACGAAAACCTATGGTAGCCCACGTCTATCAAGCGCCATTAGCTATAAATTCAATAGCAAACCTGGATGCCTGGCTGGCGCAGGCCGTGCAGCCCGAGCCGTGGGCCGCCAAACCCTTCACGCCGCTGCCGGTGCTGGGGGTGCCCGGCTGGTGGCCAGCCAACGAGGTGCCGGGCTTTTATGGCGATGCGCAGGTCTTTCGGCCGCCCCGCGCGGCGCGCTGACACCTAATTCCCGTCAAGGCTTGTGTGATAAGGCCCTGGAGCTGGTTTGGACCTACCATTGCGCGATGAAATCGCGGCCATAGGGGCGCCCCGGGGGCGTGCAAGCAGCGCGGTACCGTGCCGCCGTCTGGTTGTGCAGGTGCTTGAAGCGCCGCCTCCGGCCCCCATCTGAGCCATCAAACACTTGTTGTTGTTTACCCCACGGAGAACTCATGAAGCGGATTCTTTTATTTGTGATGACCAACCTGGCCGTCGTTGCGGTGCTGGGGGTGGTGGCCAGCCTGCTGGGCGTCAACCGGTACCTCACGGCCAACGGCCTGAACCTGGGCGCCTTGCTGGGCTTTGCGCTGGTGATGGGCTTTGGCGGTGCCATCATCTCGCTGCTCATCAGCAAGCCCATGGCCAAGTGGAGCGCCAAGGTGCAGATCATCGACGGCTCTGGCTCGGCGGATGAGGCCTGGATCGTCGAGACCGTGCGCAAGTTTGCCGACAAGGCCGGCATCGGCATGCCCGAGGTCGGCATTTTTGAAGGCGACCCCAATGCCTTTGCCACCGGTGCGTTCAAGAACTCGGCGCTGGTGGCAGTGTCCACCGGTCTGCTGCAGGGCATGACGCGCGACGAGGTCGAGGCCGTGATCGGCCATGAGGTGGCCCACATTGCCAATGGCGACATGGTCACCATGACGCTGATCCAGGGCGTGATGAACACCTTTGTGGTGTTCCTGTCGCGCGTGATCGGCTACGCCGTGGACAGCTTCCTGCGCAAGAACGACGAAAACAGCTCGGGCCCCGGAATCGGTTACATGATCACCACCGTCGTGCTCGACATCGTGCTGGGCTTTGCAGCCGCCATCATCGTGGCGTGGTTCTCGCGCCAGCGCGAGTTCCGTGCCGATGCAGGCGCTTCCCAGCTCATGGGCCGTCGCCAGCCCATGATCAACGCCCTGGCCCGCCTGGGTGGCATGCACCCCGCCGAGCTGCCCAAGAGCATGGCCGCCATGGGCATTGCCGGTGGCATTGGCAAGCTGTTCAGCACCCACCCGCCAATTGAAGAGCGCATTGCCGCGCTGCAGAACGCTCAGCAGGGTTGATCCGGTTGGCGGGCCGGGCCTTCGGGCCCCGGTTCAAACAGACCGCCGCAGGGTTTGCGCCCTGCGGCGGTTTTGTTTTTGGGGTGCGTGGTTGATGGCTGCAAGGCTGCCGGGCAATGCCAGCGTTTCCATCTGGCTGGCAGGCGGATGCCTGCATGGGGCCCGGTGCTTGCCCCCAAGCGCTATGGCTGGTGCACCATGAGGCCCATCCAGGGCCAGTAGGTCAGTGCAAAAATAACCAGCAAAGCAGTGGCCACGATGGTGATCACGATGCCGGTGCGCACAAAGTCACGGGCTTCGAAGGTGTCGGTGCCGTAGGCAATCATGTTCTGCGGCGCGTTCACCGGCAAGATGAAGCCGAAGCTCACCACAAACTGCAAAATCATGGTCATGCCCACGATGTTGATGCCCGGCGTCTGCACGGTGGACAGCACGCTGATGATGATGGGAATCATGGTGGACGCCAGCGCCGTGGCACTGGCAAAACCCAGGTGAATCACGATCAGGAAGCCCGACAGCAGCATCAGGATGGCGAATGCCGACGCCATCTGCAGGCCCAGGTTGCTCACGATAAGCTGGGCCAGCCAGCCCGCTGCCTTGGTCTGCAGCAGGGCCGAACCCACGCTGATGCCCACGGCAAACAGCACCACCGTGCCCCAGGGGAAGCCCTTTTGCGATTGCTTCCAGTTCATCACGCCGATGCGCGGAAACAGCATCAGCGCCACCGCCGCGATGGTGGTGGAGGTGGTGTCAAAGCTGTGCAGCACTTTTTCGGTGGACCAGAACCCCAGCAGCACCAGCACGATGCCCAGCAGTTTCCACTGGTTCAGAGTCATGGGGCCCAGCTCTTGCAGTTGCCTGCGGATGGTTTCCTGCCCCCCGGCAATCTCTTTCATTTCGGGCTTCATCATGCGGGTCATGATGAAGAACAGCGCCACCGTCATCAGCGCGGCAAAAGGGGCTGCCGCCACGAACCATTCGCCCCAGGTGATCTGCGCGCCCAGCTGCTTTTCGATGAAACCGATGGCCACCATGTTCTGCGCTGCGGCGGTCTTGATGCCCACGTTCCAGATGCTGGCCGTTTGCGCCGTGGTGATCACCAGCAATGCGGCAAAGCGGCTTTTGCGGTCCACATTGAAGGCCAGCACAAAGCCCATCATGATGGGCATGAGGCACGCTACCCGGGCCGTGGTGCTGGGCACAATGAACGACAGCAAAAAGCCCACAATCATGGCGCCAATCACGATGTGGTGCGTCTTGGCCCCCACCTTGGAGAGCACCGTGAGCGCGATGCGCCGGTCCAGCCCCGTGGCCGTCATGGCCGAGGCAATGAAACACGCCGCCGCCACCAGGGCCACAGCACTGTTGGCAAAGCCTGAGAGCGCCAGGCCGAGCGAGGCCCCGGTACCCATGGCCGTTGTCACGCCGGGCTTGGCGGCGCTGGGTGCGTAGGCCAGCAAGAAGAGCATCAGCGCGCCAATGACCACGGCGCTGACCGAATAGTCGAGCGCCTCGGTCATCCACACGATCACGGCAAACGCCAGGATGGCCAGCATGTAGTGCCCGGCCAGCGGCAGATCGGCCGGCGTGGGCAGCAGCAGCACCGCCACCAGGGCCGCCAGTGCAGCCCACAGCCCAAGGCGTTTGATCAGTCCCGGGGGCGGCGCGGTAGGCGGTGCGGGCAGGGGTGTGGCGATCGGTGCGGTCATGCGGTGCTCCTTTGGCGTGGGTGCCTTCCTGCCTGCAGTGTGCCTCCCCGGTGCGGATGCGGTCTGACTGATGTCAAGAAAATTTAGCTGCCGTCGCCCACCATGTCCTGTCGCTGCAGGCCGCAGTCAATGCGCTGGACGGGCGGGCGTTGCCCGCGACCCTGACCTGGGCGCCGTCAGGCCGCTGCGCCCAGCAGGCTGCGTGCCACGGCTTCGCCCACCTTGATGCCATCCACGCCCGCTGAAAGAATGCCGCCGGCGAAGCCCGCCCCTTCGCCGGCCGGATACAGGCCGGGGGTGTTGGGGCTTTGCAGGTTGTCGCCGCGGTCAATGCGCAGCGGGGCCGATGTGCGCGTCTCCACGCCGGTGAGCACGGCATCGGGCATGTCGTAGCCCTTGATCTTGCGGCCGAACACCGGCAGGGCCTCGCGCATGGCTTCGATGGCATAGCCGGGCAGTGCGCCATGCAGGTCGCCCAGCGTCACGCCGGGCTGGTAAGAGGGCTGCACGCTGCCCAGCTCCCTGGAGGGCCGGCCCGCGATGAAATCGCCCACCAGTTGGCCGGGCGCGCTGTAGTTGCTGCCGCCAAGCACATAGGCGTTCGATTCGAGCTGGCGCTGCAGCACGATGCCCGCCAGCGGGTGGTGCTGGCCGGCGGCCAGCGCCTCGACCCCGTGCGTGGCGCCCAGCGCGGCTTCATAGGCTGCGGGTGCGCGCGGAAAATCGTCCGGGTCAATGCCCACCACCATGCCCGCATTGGCGTTGCGCTCGTTGCGCGAATACTGGCTCATGCCGTTGGTGACCACGCGGCCGGGTTCGCTGGTGGCGGCTACCACGGTGCCGCCGGGGCACATGCAAAAGCTGTAAACGGCGCGGCCATTGGCAGCGTGGTGCACCAGCTTGTAGTCGGCGGCGCCCAGCAAGGGGTGGCCGGCATGGCGGCCCCAGCGAGCGCGATCGATCACGCCCTGCGGGTGCTCGATGCGAAACCCGATGGAAAACGGCTTGGCCTCCATCTGCACGCCCCGCTCGTACAGCATGGCAAAGGTGTCGCGCGCGCTGTGGCCCAGGGCCACCACCACATGGTCGGCACGCAGCTCGGTGGTGGTGCCTGAGGCCTGGTCCAGCACCTGCACGCCACGCACATGTCGGCCTTGCGGGCCGGTTTCAACCACCAGATCGGTCACGCGCTGACCGAAACGGATCTCCCCGCCCAGCGCAATGATCTGCGCGCGCAGGCTCTCCACCACCTTCACCAGCTTGAAGGTGCCGATATGCGGATGCGCCACATACAGAATTTCTTCGGGCGCGCCCGCCTTCACAAACTCGGCCATCACCTTGCGGCCCAGGTGGCGCGGGTCCTTGATCTGGCTGTAAAGCTTGCCATCGCTGAACGTGCCCGCGCCACCTTCGCCAAACTGCACATTGCTTTCGGGGTTGAGCTCGCGCTTGCGCCACAGGCCCCAGGTGTCCTGGGTGCGTTCGCGCACGTTCTTGCCGCGCTCCAGCACGATGGGCTTGAAGCCCATTTGCGCCAGCACCAGCGCCGCAAAAATGCCGCAGGGGCCAAAGCCCACCACCACCGGGCGCAGGGGCAGCTCGGCCGGGGCCTGGCCCACGGGGTGCCAGGCCATGTCGGGCGTGGGCTGGATGTGCGGGTTGCCTGCAAATTTTTCGAGCAGTGCGGCTTGCTGCGTGGGGTCGGCGAGCGTGATGTCGACGATGTACACCGCCAGCAAATCGACCTTGCGCGCGTCAAAGCTGCGCTTGAAAACCCGCAGCGTGGCAATGTCGGCGGCATCGACCAGACCCAGTGCCTGGGCGGCGCGGGCGCGCAGGGCGGCTTCGGGCTGGGTGTCGGGGTCGGACGGCAGCGCGGACAGCGGCAGCCGGATTTCAGAAAGGCGGATCATGGTCTTGCGGCCCGTGGTTATCGGGCGAAGGGCAATGCAGGGGAGGGTGATTTTACCGACCGCCGCATGGTTTGGCATGTCCGCGATGGCTGCGCTTTTCCGGTACACCAGCACCGGAATTCTGGAATGCGCCAACACCTTCTGCGTCGCGCTGCCCAGCAGCAGGGGGGTCGCCGCCCCGCACCCGCGCGCGCTGCTGGAGGCCGAATGGCAGGACCGGTTTTGTTCCAGACCCTGCAGCCCATCACAGACGACGAAATCCATGCCACGGTGCAGCGGGCCGTGGCGGCGCTCATGGCGGCGTATGGGCCGGTGAAGGCGTGACGCTCTGCACCGGGCGAAAAAATAAAGGAGCTCGAAAGCTCCTTTATTAATAGCTACTTGCGCTTGATGGATAAGCGCTAGAGGCCGATTTGGCTCAAATTTTGCCTTACGTTGGCAAAAAGCCTTCGACCGACAGGTAGCGCTCACCCGTGTCGTAGTTGAAGCCCAGCACCTTGGCCCCGGCGGGCAGCTCGGGCAGCTTTTGCGCAATGGCGGCCAGTGTGGCGCCGCTGGAGATGCCGACCAGCATGCCTTCCTCGCGGGCGCTGCGGCGGGCGTATTCGCGCGCGGGCTCGGCCTCGACCTGGATCACGCCGTCGAGCAGGCTGGTGTCCAGGTTTTTGGGGATGAAACCCGCACCAATGCCCTGGATGGGGTGCGGTGCCGGCTGGCCGCCACTGATCACGGGCGACTGCGTGGGCTCCACGGCAAACACCTTGAGTTGCGGGAATTTGGCTTTCAGCACGCGCGCCACGCCGGTCAGGTGGCCGCCGGTGCCCACGCCGGTAATCAGCGCATCCAGCCCGTCGGGAAAATCGGCCAGGATTTCCTGCGCCGTGGTGCGCACATGCACGTCGATGTTTGCGGGGTTTTCGAACTGCTGCGGAATCCAGGCGCCGGGCGTCTGGGCCTTGAGCTCTTCGGCGCGGGCAATGGCGCCCTTCATGCCCTTTTCGCGCGGCGTCAGGTCGAAGCTGGCGCCATAGGCCAGCATCAGGCGGCGGCGCTCAATACTCATGCTGTCGGGCATCACCAGAACCAGCTTGTAGCCCTTGACGGCCGCCACCATGGCCAGGCCCACACCGGTGTTGCCGCTGGTGGGCTCGATGATGGTGCCGCCCGGTTGCAGGGCGCCCGATTTCTCGGCGTCTTCCACCATGGCCAGCGCAATGCGGTCTTTGATGGAGCCGCCGGGGTTGCCGCGCTCGGACTTGATCCACACGTTGGCGCCCG
Source organism: Acidovorax sp. JHL-3 (assembly GCF_000526295.1). Lineage (NCBI taxonomy): Bacteria > Pseudomonadati > Pseudomonadota > Betaproteobacteria > Burkholderiales > Comamonadaceae > Acidovorax > Acidovorax sp. JHL-3. Next base: position 185,654 of record NZ_JAFU01000001.1, on the reverse strand, counting down.
CGCCAAACAGGCGGTTGATGCGCACATGCGGCGTGTTGCCAATGGTTTGCAGAACGTTGTCGACTTTCATGGCGTCTCCTGAAGGGGAAATGAAAAGGGGTTGGCACGCATTCTGAACCACTTGTTCTGCGCAGCGGCTATATGGATATGCACAGCGCAGGGGCATCGCAGCCTGCGGGCGGTGTGCAGTGCCCGCAGGCGGGCGGCCTCGGCCAAATTTATAGATGAAAACGGGCTGTAACCGCCGTCCATCAAGCGGGTGCAGCTATCAATGTTGAATCATGGTTTGTGCCCCGTCATCAAAAACAGCGGATAGCTTTGGCCATTGCGGTGCTGCATGTGCAGGATGCCGGTAAAGACGATGCCTTGCAGGCCCGCCTGCTCGGCCTGCGCCTGCAAGGCTTCGGGCGCAAAACCCAGGTGCTGCACGCCCTTGGCGGCGTTGTCGCCGTGAAAGCTGCCGTCTTCGGCATACAGATCCACCAGCGCAATGCGCCCGCCGGGGTGCAGCGCAGCGGCAAAGGCGCGCATCAAAGCGGCGGTGTCGGCCACATGGTGCAGGGCCATGCAGCTCACGATGGCGTGGTAGCGCCCCGGCAGGCCGTCAAAAATGTCGCCATGGTGCGTGGTGATGTTGGCAACGCCTTTTTCGTCCAGCACCTGCAGCATGGCGGCAGACATGTCCAGCGCGGTGACATGCGCCACCTTGGGTGCAATCTGCGTGGCCAGCAGGCCGGTGCCCGCGCCAAAGTCGAGCACCTGGTCGGTGGGCGACAGCGGCAGATGCGCCAGCAACAGCGGCGGCACAGCGGCCAGTTGCTGCGACATGGGGCGCTGGTCCCAGTCGCGGGCGGCAGCGTCGAAATGCGACGACGGCGTGGTTGGCGTGGATTGCGGTGGATGCGTAGTGGTCATGGTGTCTAAAGCTTGCGTAAAACGTGCGCCACAGCGGGCGTGCCCGGCCTGCACGGCGAAATCTGGGACAATCGCCCCCGTGAAGCGCGCCAGACCGCCGCTGGTGCAATCTGGGAAACCAGGCACTGGAGGAACGTCCGGACTGCACAGGACAGCGTAGCAGCTAACGGCTGCCCACCGTGAGGTGAGGATCAGAGCAACAGAGACGAGTCGGAGCAGGCTGCAAGCCACGGAGGGTGTTTCACCCGAAGCGGGCGGCGCCCGCTTCGGGTGAAACGGGCAATCTCTACGCGCAGCAATACCAAGTAGGCCAACGTTGATGTGGTTCCGCAGAGTTGGCGGGTAGGTAGCATCGAGCCGTGGTGGCGACACCCGGCCCAGAGTAATGGCGGTCACGCTGCGGGCAACCGCAGTGCACAGAATCCGGCTTATCGGCGCGCTTCACACTTTTCATGAAAACAGGCGCCAGCGCTTATGAAATAAGCGCAGTGCGCTATTGTTTTTGATTATTCTGAAGTAAATCGCGGCGTTCCATCAAGGCGCAGCGCAACGCGGTGCATGGCCGCGTTCCAGCTCGGTGGCGCGCTCCACCGTGTCCGGGTGGCTGCTAAGCCACGACCACACGCCTTGCTCCCCGGGTGGGGCTCGCTTGGTATCGGCGGGCTTGCCGGCCTTCGTTTCGCCCTTCGCTTGTGCCTGCGCTTCGGCCTTCTCTTGCGCATCTTCTTCGCCATGCGCAATGGCCAGCAGCAACTGGCCCATGGGCGCCGTGGGCAGCGCGGCGTGGCCCATCAGTGCGATGGCAAAGCAGTCGGCCTCGCGCTCATGGTTGCGGCGGTAGGCCAGGCCGGTGAGCAGCGAACCGCCCGTGGACAGCACGGACGACACATCTCCCAGCGCCAGGCCCAGGCCCACGTTGAGCACGCCTTGCTCTACCAGCATGCGCGTGGTGTGGCGGTGCGCCACATGGCCGATTTCGTGGGCCAGCACACCGATCAGCGCGTTGTCGTCCAGGCCCTTCTCGGCAGCAACCCGCACCAGGGCGTCCGTCATCACCACCGTGCCGCCGGGCAGTGCGAAGGCATTGGCGTCCATGCCCGAACGAAAGGCCAGCGTGAGCCGGGGTGCATAGCCGCGGTAGCGCTGCAGCGCCGGTGGCGTTTGCTGCGCCAGCTGGTCAAAGCGGGCGCGCAGCTGGGCCTGCCGTTCGGCGGGCAGCTTGCTGGGCTTGAGCGTGCCCTCGTCCATCTGCTGCAAGGCGTTTTCGGCCAGGCTGGTTTCCCACGACAGCGGCACATACCGCGTGAGCTGGGTGGCTGCCCAAGGGGTGCCAAAGCGGTAAAACAGCGCAACAGCCACGGCGGCGGCCACCGCCACGGCCAGCAGCACGGGCCAGTGGATCTGCATACGCTGGGCCAGTCCAGGGCGCGCACCCGCCGCGGCCAGCGCGGCGTGCCACTGCGCCGTGGCGTCGATTTCAAGGCTGCCGTGGTCGCGCAAATCGACCACCACGCGCCGCGGCGACCGGTGTGCGCTCCAGGCCTGAGGCCAGGCCACTTGGTCATGGGTGAATACACGGGGTGCCGCGCCCGGCGCCGCCATCGGGTGCAGCACCAGCGAGGGGCCCTTGGGCGTGGGCTGCAGACCCACCATCACCGGCTGCGCCTTGCTGCTCAGGCCATCAAACCAGCGTGCGGGCAGCAGGTGTACGTTTCCCTGAGTGGCTGCGTCCAATGGCTCGGGTTGCCCTGCGGCCACCGGCCCGGTCAACGAGGACGGCGGACGCGACATCATCCAATCAGGTCCAGCCCAGCGGCATCGGCCAGGGCATCGCCCAGGCCGCCTTGCTGCTGGCGCACCAGGATGCCGGCGATCTGGTCCACGCCGCCCTTGATGTGCAGCGTGACCGACTCGAACTTCATGCGGTATTCGCTGACCCGCGCAAAGGGCCGGTACAGGCCCAGGGTGAGCAGGGTCAGCAGCATGTTTTTCAGGCGCAGCAGCACATAGCGGCCCGTGCCCAGCTGGCATTTGAAGCGTGCCACCTGGCTCACGCCCACGTTGCTCCACATCAGCTGGAACATGCGCGCCTCACGGTAGGCGCGGGCCGGTGCCGAGGCCAGCAACAGCAAAAAGATACCGCCCACGATGGCCACAAAAATCACCACCACCAGCCACAGGCCCATGCGCTGCGTCTGGCCGGCGAACAGTGCGAAAGAGCCGCCCGCCAGCGCGGCCAGCAGGGCGCCCATCGCCAGGGCCGATACGATGAACACCGCCACCGTGGCCAGCCAGATCTTGACGAAATCCATGTACACGGGCTTCCAGCGGCCCGGCTCGGTGCCCAGGTGGGCGCGCAGCACCAGCAGGCTCTTGTAGTTGTATTCAAGGCGAATGATGCACAGCAACGACAGCACCAGACCCAGCGCCAGCAAGGCCCCCATGGGCGCGGTGAAGGCCGGCAGCGATTTGCGCACTTTCTCGCCCGCCAGGCCCGGGGCCGCCTGCGCCACCTCGGGCGCCAGGGCCTGCAGCCCGAACACCAGGGCCATCCACACCAGCGCCAGGGCAAACACCGGCCAGCTGGCGGTATAAACCTCGCGCCAGCTGGCGGTGAACTGCAGGCGCAGACCGCGCCAGCGCGTGGCGCTCAGGCGAAAACGCATGGCACTGGCCCAGATGAAGGGCGCCAGCACCGCGCCAGCCAACAGAAACAGCGCCACCGCCGTGTCCTGCCCCGACTCGGCGGCAATGTTGTAGGCCACGGTGAGCAGCACCAGCATCACAAAGCCCATCACCATCTTGCGCTGCTGCGCAGTGAACTCCAGCGGACTGCCGACCACCATGCTGTGGTCATAGAAATACTGGGCCGTGCGCCGGCGTGCCCAGGGGGTGTAGAAACCCAGCGTGAGAATGCCCAGCAGCACATTCACGATCCACACGCGGAAATATTCGCCGCCACTGCCCGTGAATTCCAGGGGATGGGCCTCGATGCTCTGCAGGGTCAGGTTGGGGGGCAGTTGCGCTGCACTGCCTGAATCGTTGTGGTTCATGAACTCCCTCCAGAGTTGCAGCGCAGTGTATCAGCGGTGGTGGTAAAAAGTCTTCATCAAAATGGGCGTTTGTGCTTGTGGAGTAAGCGATTGCAGCTATTGTTTTTGACGGTGCTGCGCAATGGTGTCGCCCAGTGGCGCAATGGCGCCATGTGCCAAAAACGTCTTAGAACCGCTCCCACGGCTGCAGATAGCGCCACTGCCCCTCGGGCACCTTGGCCAGTGGCACGCGGCCGATGCGGATGCGCTTGAGGGCCACCACTGTCAGGCCCACGGCATCGCACATGGCCGGAATCTGCCCGGGGCGGATGCCTTTGAGGGCAAAGCGCAGCTTGGTCTCGCTTTGCCAGCTCACCTTGATGGGGGGCAGCGGGCGGCCGTTGAATGAGAGGCCGTGGCACAGGCGCTGCAGGCCGTTGGGTGCGATGTTGCCCTTCACCTCGACGATGCACTCCTGCTCCAGCGATTCGATGTCTTCGGCCAGCTTGCGCGCAATGCGCTTGTCCTGCGTGTAGACCACCAGGCCGCTGGCCTCGGTGGGCAGGGGGGTGAAGCATTCGAGCTGCTTGAAGTGGCGCTGCAGCACGCGGATGCCCGAGGCATCGCCGCCCAGGTGCGATGCCGCATTCAGCAGCGTGGTGGCCGGGGTGGCGCCCTGGCTGCGGCTGGCGTGGGCCGCTTGCCCGGCTGGCACGCCCAGGCCTGCTTCAAACCCCGCCGGCTTGTGCAGCAGCAGCGTGACCGGGGTCAGCTCCAGCAGGCTGGCGTCTTGCGCCACCGTTACGGCCTGGTCGGGGCGCACGCGGGCGCCGGGGGCTTCGACCACCTGGCCGTCCACGCTCACAAAGCCGCCTTCGATGAATTGCTCGGCCGTGCTGCGCGAGCAGTTCAGTTGTTCGGCCACGCGCTTGGCCAGGCGGATGTGGGTGGGGTCGGGGTTCTTGTCGGTCATTGAATGAATGCGGTTGGGTGTTGTTCTTGTTGTTCAGTTGTTGCCGGGCTGCTGTGAGCGGATACGTTCTACGTGCGCCAGCAGCGAGCGCTGGGCCACCGGCCACATGCGCGGGGGTACGTCGTCGTACGCGTGCTGCACCCAGTCTTCCATGCTGCCATCGGGCAGCGCCTGCATGGCGGCCAGCACCTTGGCCTCGCGCGCCAGGCGGTGGGCCTTGAGCTTGGCAATGGCGCTGCGTGCGCCGTTGATCGGGCCTCCCAGCACATGGCCATGGGCCGGCAGGATGAATTCCACGCTGTGTTCGGCGCACAAGGCATCGAGCCGGTCCAGCGAATCCAGGTAATCGGCCATGTTGCCGTCGGGCGGGTCGATCACGGTGGTGCTGCCGTTCAGGATGTGGTCGCCGCTGAAGAGCAGGCCATCTTCCTGCAGCAGCAGGCATACATGGTTGGCCGCGTGGCCGGGTGTATGGATGACCTGCAGGGTGTGGGTGATTTTGCCCTCTGGCGCTTTTATCATAAGCGTCAGCAGCTCATTATTTTGTAGCGCCCGGTCGGGCGTGAAGGCGCTGGCTGCGCGTGCGGTGGGGGCCGAGGGCAGGCCCAGAATGGGCGGCGCAGCGCGGCCCGCCTGCACGCACAGCGCCTGCAGCGGCGCGGCGCCTGGCGAGTGGTCGGGGTGCGAGTGGGTGCACACGATCATGCGGATGTCGCCCCCGGCAGCGCGCCAGAGTTTGTCCAGGTGCTCGGCATCGGCCGGGCCGGGGTCGATGGCGATGAAGCCGGTGGCCGGGTCGCCCACCAGGTAGCTGTTGGTGCCGGGGCCGGTCATCACGCCGGGGTTGGGGGCGGTGAGGCGCTGCACGTTGCGCAGCAGCGGCACGGCCCGTTCGGTCTGCCAGTCGAGCGGGTGCACGATCTGCCCGTCGGGACACACCAGCGCCAGTTCGCCAAACGGCATCTCGTCCTCCATGTAGCGCGCTTCCGTGCCGCCCAGCAAACCGGCGCGCGGGCAGCTTACCCACAGAGGTTGTTCGTGCGCCACGGCATCCAGCACCGCCTGGGTGCTGACAAACTTTGCCAGCCGCTGCAGTGTGCGGATGGTGGGATAGATCATGAAGAACTGGCCCGCCTCATGCCGCGCCAGCGCATCGGCCGGGCGCACCCACACGGGCTCGAACTGCTCGGTTTCGTCGGCCACGGGCTCCTGGCCCTCGGGCATGCGGGCCACGAGAAAAGGCACCTCAAAGCGCCGGGGCAGGTCGCGGTCACCCGTCCAGTGGGCCAGCAGGTACACGCTGTCGGCCGCCAGACGCAGGCCGCGTGCGGTGCACTGTGCAGCAAAGGGCTGGTGGCGGTCGATGGCGGCAATGTCGTGTGCGTCGGCCATCAACCCTTTGCGGGGGCCACCGGTGTGGCGCGCCAGCAGCACGCCCAGCTCTTCAAAGCTCTCGCGGATGGCGGCAATGGCCTGCGTGAGATGCAGGTCGCCCTGCGCCGGTCGGCGGTCGGCGGCGGCGTGCGTCTCGGGCGAAGCATCGAGCGCGTCGATGCCACCGCCGGGGAACACGTAGGCGCCGGGTGCAAAGCTGGCGGTGCCCGAGCGCCGGGTCATCAGCACTTCAAGACCGCCGTTGTCCGGCGTATCGCGCAGCAGCAGCACGGTGGCGGCGGGGCGGGTGGCAACGGGTTCGCGGTGGGGGTGCAGTAGCTGGCTGGGACGTGTCATGGACTGCATTATGGGCAGGGCGGCAGGAGGGGCGCGGGCACAATGCGTCGCCCTCATTGATGAAGCGACAACCCACGATGGATCGATCCCCGTTTTCTTCGGCCTTTACTTCCCGCACCGCGCAGGTGCGTCGCGCGCTGGCAGGCGTGGGCTGGGCATGGCTGCTGCTGTCGGTGGTGCTGGCCTGGCTGGATCGCGAAGAACGCTGGATCGATGCCGGGCGCGAAGGTGTCGTGCTGCTCAAGCTCTGGATCTTCTGGGCCGTGTGGGCGGTGATTCCCTGGTGTGGCGCCGCGCTGCTGTGCCTGCGCCAGCCGGCGGGGCGCAGCGTGCTGCGGCTGGCGTGGCTGGCTGCGCTGGCTTTGGTGGGCTACAGCGGCCTGGTGGAGCCGCGCCTGCTGACCGTGCGCGAACACCGGCTGCACCTGCAGACGCCCGCAAAGCTGCCGCCGCTGCGGCTGGCGCTGGTGGCCGATGTGCATGCGGGCCTGTTCGTGCGGGGCTGGCAGATTGAGCGGCTGGTCGACCGGCTCAATGCGCTGGACGTGGATGCCGTGGTGGTGGCTGGCGACTGGACGTACGACCCGCCGCGCGACCTGCATGCGCTGCTGCAGCCGTTTTCCCGGCTGCGCCACCCGGTGTGGGGCGTGCTGGGCAACCACGATACCGGGGCGCCCGGGCCACCGCTGGCACAGGCGCTGCGCCAGGCATTGCAGGACCACGGCGTGCAGGTGCTGGATGGCCGGCGCCTGCAATTTCAGGGTTGGGATGTGATGGGCCTGAGCGACCTGTGGGGCGGGGAGCCGCGTGGCGAGATGGCCCGGCTGCTGCCACCGGGCACGCCCACGGTGCCCCGGCTGGTGCTGGCCCATCAGCCCGACACGGCAGCACTGCTCCCAGCGGGCAGCGCCAGCCTGGTGGTCAGCGGCCACACGCACGGCGGCCAGATCATGTTGCCCTGGGTCACGCGCCAACTGGTGCTGCCGGGCATGAGCGCGCAGGGCTGGTTTGAGGGCCTGTACACCACGCAGGCGGGTCCGTTGTTCGTCACTGGGGGCATCGGCACCATCGGCCTGCCTGCGCGGCTGGCCGTGGTGCCGCGCATCGATGTGCTGCTGCTCGAGTGAGTTTTCTCAGTCCCGCGCGGGTAGGACCAGCCCGCGCCGCACGGCAGGCCGGACCATAAAAGCGTCGAGCACTCACTGGCCGCCGGCAAGTGCAACAAGGTCGCGCTCATGCCCTGCATGCGCAAACTGCTGACGATGCTTGACGCGATAGCTACGCATCGCTCCACTTGTGATCCAGCGCACCATTGCGCTTGCCTTCCAAGGCGGTTGCTCAGTGGGCGGCTTGCGGGCGGGCCACCTGGTGGCCTGCGGCCCTCTTGTAGGCCTGCACCCATTCGGCCAGCACGCGCGGGTCGGTCACGTCTTCGATGTGCGCAAAGCCTTCGGGCGCAGCTTCTTCCACCATGTCAAGGATCGCGTCCAGCCCCTCGCGGCGGTTCATGGCGACGATGTCGCGCGTCATGGGCAGGCGGGCGGCCTCATAGGCATTCAGCGCGGCGGTGATGCTGGCATGGCCGTCCAGCGCATCGGCCAGCGCGGCTGCGTCCAGAATGGCCTGCGTCGCACCGTTCGAGCCGATGGGGTACATCGGGTGCGCCGCATCGCCCAGCAGCGTGGTGTGGCCATGGCGCCAGCGCGGCAGGGGGTCGCGGTCCACCATGGGCCATTCGAGGATCTGCTCGGCCGCGCGGATCAGTCCGGGCACGTCGAGCCAGGCAAAGCGCCAGCTGCCGAAAGTGGGCAGCAGGTCGTCCAGCGAGCCGGGCTTGCTCCAGTCCTCGCGGCTGGGGGCCGTGAGGCCGCCGCCAAACCCGTCTTCGCGCAGGCGGCGGTCGCAGATCCAGTTGATGCGCTGCAGGCCGTCTGGGCGCACCGGCTCGATCGGGTAGACCACGAATTTCGCCCGCCGGTGACCGGCCTGCACCATGGTGCGGCCGTCCAGAAAGGGCCGCGCCAGCGTGGTGCCGCGCCACATCATCATGCCGTTCCAGCGCGGGGCCCCCTCGTCGGGGTAAAACTGCTGGCGCAGCGCCGAGTGGATGCCGTCGGCCCCCACCAGGATGTCGCAGGCCCGCTCGCTGCGCGTGCCGTCGGCGTGCAGGATCTCGGCCACCGCGCCGTTGGCTGTTTCGCGCGCGGCCACCACGCGCTCGCCGGTGCGCACCTGGGCCGGGCCCAGGCGCTGCGCGGCCTCGTCCCATAGGCGCATCTGCAGGTGACCGCGGTGAATGCTGAGCTGCGGATGGCTGCTGCCCGCAGCCAGGCCACGCAGGTCTTCGTAGATGGTTTGCCCGTGCCGGTTGGCGAACACCAGCGCGCGCGTGGGCACGGCCATGGCTTCCAGCGCGGGCAACAGACCCAGGCCCGCCAGCACGCGCACCGCATGCGGCAGCAGGTTGATGCCCACGCCCAGCGGGCGCGGCTGAACGGCGGCTTCGCACACCGTGACGTGGTGGCCGTGCGCGGCCAGGGCCAGGGCCGCCGTCAGGCCGCCGATGCCGCCGCCGGCCACAACGATGGAGCGGGAGGGGTTCATAGGGTGTCTCCGGGTTTTTGGGGTTGACGCACATCAAATTTCACCGATATTGTTGCGCTATGCAACAAAAAAATGCAAGCCGTCGCAAACCCCAGTCCAGTGCGCCTGCGGGCCGTTCCGCTGCCGCCAGGCCCGCGCGCTGCGCCCCGCCAGCCGACTGGGCCCAGGCCGAGCTGCGGCCGCTGCCCGGCCTGGCTTATGGCGTGCTCGACGAGTTGCTGGGCTACGCGCTGCGCCGGGCGCAGAACGCCCTGTACCTGCACTTTCAACGCAGCGTGGACCGTGCGGATGTGAGCCCGCAGCGCTTTGCGGCCCTGGTGCTGGTGGCGCAGAACCCGGGCCTGCGCCAGGGCCTGCTGGCCGACGCCATGGGCCTGCACCGCAGTGGCGGCATGCGTCTGACCGACTGGCTATGCGAGCAAGGCTGGGTGCAGCGTGCCGACGATCCTCTGGACCGCCGCTCCTGGACTGTTCACCCCACCCCGGCCGGCCTGGCGCTGCTGGAGAGCGTGACCGCCCAGGTGCGGACCCACGACGAGGCGCTGCTGGCCGCGCTGGGCGACGAGGGGCCGCAGTTGCGCCGCCTGCTCGACCGGCTGGCTGCTGCCGCCAATGCACTCGCCACCCCCATGCCACCGTCCGGGTGAGCAACGGCGTTCGCCCCTCTTGGTTTGTTACCCCCCCCTGAAAACCCCCACAAGGAGACCCCTGCATGCATCCGATCAACCGCCGCCAGCTCGGCTGGAACCTGGGCCGCGCACTGGGCGTGGCCGCTCTTGCCTCTGCCGGGCTCGGCGCCCGTGCCCAGACGGGCACGCCCCGCATCCTGGTCGGCTTTCCGGCCGGGGGCTCGGTGGACGCCACGGCGCGCCGCCTGGCGGAAACCTGGCGCCCACGGCTGGGCACCGTGGTGGTGGAGCAAAAGGTGGGCGCGGGCGGCCGCATCGCCGTGACCACGCTCAGGGATGCAGCGCCCGACGGGCTGACCATGCTGCTCAGTCCCTCGTCGATGTTCACCATCTACCCGCATGTGTTCAAGCGCCTGCAGTACCAGCCGGCCACGGATGCGATCGCGGTGTCGCCCGTGGCGCTGTCCACCTGCGGCTTCATGGTCGGGCCCAAAGTGCCCGAATCGGTGCGCACGCTGCGCCAGTTTGCCGACTGGGCCAAGGCCCAGCCCGAGCCGCAGGGCTATGCGTCACCAGCCGCCGGGGCCATGCCGCACTTCCTGGGCAACCAGTTTGCGCGGGCAGCGGGCGTTGCGCTCACGCACCTGCCCTACCGCGGCGCAGCCCCGGGCCTGCAGGACCTGATGGGTGGGCAGGTGGCCTCGGGGTGCTTCAGCGTGGGCGACTGCCTGCCGCATTTGCCCTCTGGCCGGGTGCGGGTGCTGGGCGTGACAGATGCGCGCCGCTCGCGTTTTTTGCCCGAGGTGCCCACGTTCGAGGAGCAGGGCTTTGCCGGTATCCAGGGTGTGGAGAGCTACGGCCTGTTCCTGCCTGCGCGCACCCCGGCCGCGCAGGTAGAGCGGCTGGCCGAGCAGGCACCCGCCGCCGTGAAAGACCCTGCCGTGATCGAGACCCTGGCCAAGCTGGGTTTCGAGCCCATTGCCTCGGGCCCGGATGACTATGCGCGCCAGCTCGCGCAGGAGCGCGACCGCTGGGCGCCGGTGGTGGCCGCGTCCGGTTTTTCGTCGGACGACTGAGCCTAGAAACGGCAGTTGGATGCGCCCGGCGGTGCCGTGATCGGGGCGTCAGGCAAGGCGCGACGACGCCGCGGGCTCCTGCCCGCAAGGAGGCGCAACGCCGCATGGCGCCCTGAGCGCGGTGCTGGCGGGTGCATAGCGTTCACCCATCAGGTGAACACCATCGAAGCCTTGAAACGTTGATTTCATGCGGTCTGGCAAGGGAAACAAAGCGGTCAACTGCGGTTTCTAGGCTGAACCTTGCCCGGCGACCTGGAGAGCTCAGCCCTGGCTGGGCACGGCCAGGCCACGCTGCGCGGCAGGCCGCTCCACAAACGCCGCCAGCGCCCGCTGCACCTGCGGGAAGCGCTCGATCTCCACCAGCTCGCCCGCGCCATAAAAACCCACCAGGTTGCGCACCCACGGGAAGATGGCGATGTCGGCGATGGTGTAGTCCTCGCCCATCACCCAGCGGCGGCCCGTCAGGCGCTGCTCCAGCACACCCAGCAGGCGCTTCGATTCGGCCACGTAGCGGTCGCGTGGGCGCTTGTCCTCAAAGTCCTTGCCGGCAAACTTGTGAAAGAAGCCCAGCTGGCCAAACATGGGGCCCAGGCCGCCCATCTGCCACATCAGCCACTGGATGGTGTGGTAGCGCGCCACGGCGTCTTGTGGCATCAGCCGGCCGGTTTTCTCGGCCAGATACAGCAGGATGGCGCCTGACTCGAACAACGCCAGCGGCTGGCCGCCGGGGCCGTTGGGGTCGAGGATGGCGGGGATCTTGTTGTTGGGGTTGAGCGACAGGAACTCGGGTGAGGTCTGGTCGTTGGTCTCAAAGCGCACCAGATGCGGCTCGTAGCGCAGGCCCAGTTCTTCCAGCGCAATCGATACCTTCACGCCGTTGGGCGTGGGCAGCGAATACAGCTGGATGCGCTCGGGGTGCCGGGCGGGCCATTTGTGGGTGATGGCAAAGGCGGAAAGATCGGGCATGAAGGAGTCCTGGCGGGTGGCGGCCACAGCGGTGCCGAAAGAGCCCAAGCCTAGCCCGGCAGCGAAACCGGCGCTGGCCGAGGTGATTGGCAGCCCACCGACGATAATCCGGCCCATGAAGATTCGCTTCACCAAAATGCAGGGCGCGGGCAACGATTTCGTGGTGCTCGACGAAACCCAGGGCCGCCTGGGCCTGACACCGGCGCACTACCGCCTGCTGGCCGACCGCCACTTTGGCGTGGGTGCCGACCAGATCCTCACCGTGCGGCCCTCGCCGGCCGAAGGCATCGATTTCGAATATGTGATCCACAACGCCGACGGCGGCGAGGTGGAGCAGTGCGGCAACGGTGCGCGCTGCTTTGCGCGCTATGTGCATGACAAGGGCCTGACCGCCAAGGACACCATCCGCGTGCAGACGCTGGCCGGCGTGATTGCGCCCCGGCTCACGCCCGACGGCCGCGTGACGGTGGACATGGGCCGCCCGGTGTTCGATGCCGCGCTGGTGCCCTTTGACGCGACCGGCCTCACGCCCGTGGCGCAGGGTTCAGGGCAAAAATGGCTTCTAGCGCTTGCTGGATATGCGCAAAATGCTTCTATTTTGATAGCGGTTGTGTCCATGGGCAATCCACACGCCGTGCAACTGGTGCCCGATGTGGACACCGCGCCCGTGGCCCAGACCGGCCCGCTGATCGAATCGCACCCGCGCTTTCCAAAGCGGGTGAATGCCGGTTACCTGCAGATCGTGGATCGCAGCCATGTGCGCCTGCGTGTGTTCGAGCGCGGCGCGGGCGAAACCCTGGCCTGCGGCACCGGCGCCTGTGCCGCCGTGGCAGCGGGCGTACGCCTGGGGCTGCTTGACGCGCAGGTAGACGTGCAAACGCGCGGCGGCCTGCTCACCATCGCCTGGAGCGGCCAGGAGGCCGACTCCGTTTTCATGACTGGCCCGGCCACTTCGGTATTTGAAGGCCAGATCGAACTCCCTGACACGCCATGACCACCAGCTCCCACATCCCACCGATCACCGAAGACGACATCGCCCAGTTCCTCACCCAGACGCCCGGATTCTTCGAGCGCCACGCCGAGGTGCTGGCCAGCGTGCAGATCACCAGCCCGCACGGAGCCCGCGCCGTGAGCCTGCAAGAACGCCAGGCCGAAATGCTGCGCGAGAAGATCAAGGGGCTGGAGCTGCGCATCATGGAAATGGTGCGCCACAGCCACGAGAATGCGGCCATCGCCGCCAAGGTGCACCAATGGACAGGTGCCCTGCTGCAGGTGCGTGACCCCATGGACCTGCCCCACGCCCTGGTGGACGGCCTGCAAACCCTGTTCGATGTGCCGCAGGCTGCCGTGCGGGTGTGGGGTGTGGCGGGTCCGTATATTGACGCCGATTTCACCCAGGGCGCCAGCGAGGATTCGAGGGCCTTTGCCACCTCGCTGACCATGCCGTTTTGCGGCCCCAACCTGGGTTTCGAGCCTGCGGCCTGGCTGGCGCACGGCGACGTTGAGGCCGCCCAGTCGCTGGCCCTGCTGCCGTTGCGCGAGGGCGCCGTGGACAGCGCCACGCCAGCCTTTGGCCTGCTGGTGCTGGGCTCGCCCGACCCGCAGCGTTTTGACGCCACCATGGGCACCGAATTTCTGACGCGCCTGGCCGAGCTGGCCAGCGCCGCACTGATGCGCTTGCGGTGAACTCCCCTCTGCGGCACTTCGCGCGGCCCCCCCGGGCCGGCGCCACCAGCGGCCCGGTACGCACCTTGCTGCAGTGCGGTGCCGTGGCGGATTTGGGGCGCCCAATGCCGCTTTACGGGCACTGAGCCCATGCCTGAAGCACCAGCCACGCCGCTCCCTGCCGATCCCGATGTGCAGCGGTACCTGGACCATGCGCGCTTCGAAAAGCGCCTGGCCGCGCGCACCCTCACGCTCTACACCCTTGATCTGGAGCGGCTTGCGCAGCTGGCGGCGGGCGTGAATGTGCCGTTGCTGCAATTGCAGACAGCGCACATCCGCCGCTTTGTGGCCCAGATGCACAGCGCAGGGCGCAGCGGGCGCGGTATTGCGCTCATCCTGTCGGGCTGGCGCGGTTTTTTCACCTGGGCCGGCCGGCAGGGCCTGATGGCCCACAACCCCGTGCAGGACGTGCGTGCGCCCAAGGCACCCAAGCCCCTGCCCAAGGCGCTGGGCGTGGACGACGCCGTGCGCCTGGCCGAGTTTGACCACGCCGGCGCCGACCCCTGGCTGGAGGCGCGCGATGCCGCCATGGTCGAGCTGCTGTACGGCTGCGGCCTGCGCGTGGGTGAGCTGGTGGGGCTGGATGCCGTGCCCGGCCCCGACACCCAGCGCCACGGCCGCGGCTGGATCGACCTGCAGGCCTGCGAGGCCCATGTGTTCGGCAAAGGCAGCAAGCGCCGCAGCGTGCCTGTAGGCCGCGCCGCCGTGGCGGCACTGCAGGCCTGGCTGGCGCTGCGCGCCACGCCGTTTGGCGGTGAGGGATCGGCGCGGCTCGATGGGGCCTTGTTCGTGGGCCAGCGCGGTGCGCGCCTCACGGCCCAGTCGATCTGGCTGCGCCTGCGCCAGCGCAGCCAGCAGGCGGGCCTGACCACGCCCGTGCACCCGCACATGCTGCGCCACTCGTTTGCCAGCCACCTGCTGCAAAGCAGCGGCGACCTGCGCGCCGTGCAAGAGCTGCTGGGCCATGCCAACATCACTACCACGCAGGTCTACACGCGGCTCGATTTTCAGCACCTGGCCAAGGTGTATGACGCGGCGCACCCGCGGGCGCGGCGCAAGTAATCGCAGACACAGCGCCGGGGCGGGGTGGCATGGCCGGGCGCAAACCACCGACAATTGCCCCATGAAAACCCTCCGTCTACGCCCCGGCAAAGAGCGCTCGCTGCAGCGCCGCCACCCCTGGATCTTTGAAAGCGCCATCGCCAAAGGCAGTGGCGACAGTGGCGAGACCGTGCGCGTGGAGTCGCATGAGGGGCAGTTTTTGGCCTGGGCGGCGTTCAGCCCTGCGTCGCGCATCCGTGCGCGGGTGTGGAGCTTTGACGAAGCGCAGCGCATTGATGCTCCGTTTTTCATAGCTGCTTGCGCACGTTCTATAAGCGCTAGAACCCGTTTTGATGTGCAAAGTGATGGCGTGCGGCTGGTGCACGGCGAATCGGATGGCCTGCCCGGCCTGATCGTGGACCGCTATGGCGACACGCTGGTGGCGCAGTTCACCAGCGCGGGCACCGAGCGCTGGAAGGCGGTGATTGCGGACGCACTGCTCCAGGCAACGGGCCTCACCCGCCTGTACGAGCGCTCGGACGCCAGCGTGCGCGCCCTGGAAGGCCTGGAGCCCGCCACGGGCTGGCTGCGCGGCGGGCCGGTAGCCGGGGGCGAGGCGCCGCCCGTGGAGCTGACCATTCATGAGCACCAGTGGCAGCTCACCCTCAACATTGCAGAGGGCCACAAGACCGGTTTTTATCTGGACCAGCGCGACAGCCGCAAGCGCTTTGCCGACTACGCCCGGCGCCTGGGTTTTCAGCGCGTGCTCAACTGCTTTTGCTACACCGGCGGCTTCAGCGTGGCCGCGCTGGCGGGCATGCGCGCTGCCGAGGCAGAAGGCGGCGCGCCGGGTGGTCAGGTGGTCTCGATCGATTCATCCGGCCCGGCGCTGGAGCGCGCACGGGCGCATGTGGCGCTCAATGGTTTTGACGTGAACCGGGCGAGTTTCATGGATGCCGATGTGAACGCCTCGCTGCGCCAGTTTCTCAAGGAGGGGCAGCGTTTTGATGCCATCGTGCTCGACCCGCCCAAGTTTGCCCCCACCGCCGCCCATGCCGACCGCGCCGCGCGGGCCTACAAGGACATCAACCGGCTGGCGCTGCAACTGCTGACGCCGGGCGGGGTGCTGTTCACGTTTTCGTGCTCAGGCGGCATCAGCGCCGACCTGTTCCACAAAATCGTGGCGTCGGCAGGCGCCGATGCCGGGGTGGACGGCTACATCCTGGAGCGCCTGGGCGGCGCGCCCGACCATCCGATGACGCTGGAGTTTCCCGAGGGCGAATACCTCAAGGGCCTGGTGGTGATGCGCAAGGGCTGACGGAGCCGGCTAGCTGCCCGTTTTTTGCAGCGCCGGCGCCGGCGCCGCCGAGCGGGCATGCGTGCCGTGCACATGGCCCGCGTTGGGGCGGCCCGGCCGGCTGGCGATGTCGGTCAGCTCGTTGAGAATGCCGCAGTGGGCGGCGTCCTGCGCCTCGTGGCACTGCTCGCGCAGGCTCTTGAGCTGCTTTTCCAGCAGGCGCAGCTCACGGATGCGCGCAGCCACATGGCCGATGTGCGCGTCCAGCAGGGCGTTGACATCGCCGCAGTTGCGGGTGGGGGCATCCTTGAAGCGCAGCAGCGTGCGGATCTCGTCCAGCGTCATGTCCAGGCCCCGGCAATGCCGTATGAACGACAGGCGTGTGGCCTGGGCCTCGTTGTAGATGCGGTAGTTGCCCCCGGTGCGGGCGGCCTGGGGCAGCAAGCCCTCGCGTTCGTAATACCGGATGGTTTCGACCGGAGTGTGGGTCAGGGTGGCCAGCTCGCCGATTTTCATGGGGTGCGCCGCAGGGGTGGAGGTGCGGCGATGGTACGCCTCGGGCGTGCTTGACTCTGAAGTGGCATCAGGGTTTCCAATAGCGGCAAGCAAGGAAAGCAACCATGAGCCCATCTCCCCACACACCTCCCGCTCCGGCGGATGCCTGCGGCCATTGTTCGTGCACGCAGCCATCCGCTCCGCCCCCTGCACCGGCCGCCGGGCAGGGCGGTGAACGCACCGCGCCGGGTGCCGGCCATGGGACTGTTTTTCGCATCGCATCCATGGACTGCGCGGCCGAGGAAAGCGAGATTCGCCACGCGTTGGCGGGTGTTTCGGGCCTGCGCGGTCTGCATTTTCAGCTGGCTGCCCGCACGCTGGCCATCGATGCGCTGCCGTCGGCCATGCCGCAAATCCTGGCGGCCATCCGGCGGGCGGGGTTTGATCCGCAGCCCCTGGCACAAAACGTTGCGGGCAAGGGCGCGCAGGCGCACAGCCACCAGCCGGGCGCCGGGGGCCTGGGGCGCCTGGGCTTGGCGCTGGGGCTGGCCGTGGCCGCCGAGCTGCTGGCTTTTTTGGCGCCAGAGACGCGGGAGTTTCAGGTGGCGGGCATGGCGCTGGCCGCTGCCGCCATCTGGCTGGCCGGTTTTTCCACCTACCGCAAGGGCGTTGCTGCGCTCGGGCGGGGGCGGCTCAACATCAATGCGCTGATGACCGTGGCCGTGACCGGGGCGTTTGTTATCGGCCAGTGGCCCGAGGCCGCCATGGTGATGGCGTTGTATGCCCTGGCCGAGCTGATCGAGGCGCGTTCGGTGGACCGGGCGCGCAACGCCATCAAGGGCCTGCTCGACCTGGCCCCCGACACGGCCGAGGTGCGCCAGCCCCACGGCGCCTGGCAGCAGGCCGCTGCGGCCAGCGTGGCGCTGGACGCCGTGGTGCGCATCCGGCCGGGCGCGCGCGTGCCGCTCGATGGCGTGGTCATTGCGGGCGCGAGTGCGGTGAACCAGGCCTCGGTGACGGGCGAGAGCATGCCCGTGGATAAGACCGTGGGCGACACCCTGTTTGCCGGCACCATCAACGACACCGGCACCCTGGAAATGCGGGTCACGGCCACGGCCAGCAACACCACGCTGGCCCGCATCATCCATGCGGTCGAGCAGGCCCAGGGAAGCCGCGCGCCCACGCAGCAGTTTGTGGACAAGTTTGCCGCCATCTACACGCCCGTGGTGTTTGCGCTGGCCGTGGCAGTGGCAATGCTCATGCCCTGGCTGGTGGATGTGGCATGGACGCAGGCGCTGTACAAGGCCCTGGTCCTGCTCGTGATTGCCTGCCCGTGTGCCCTGGTCATCGCCACGCCCGTCACGGTGGTTAGCGGCCTGGCGGCGGCCGCGCGGCGCGGCATTCTTGTCAAGGGCGGGGTCTATCTGGAAACCGCCCACCAGATCAAGGCGATAGCGCTCGACAAGACGGGCACCATCACCGAAGGTAGGCCCCGGCTGGTGGCCACCGAGGTGCTGCCGTCGCCAGAGGGGAACGCCCCGGTGGCTTCGGCGCAGGTGCTGCGCTGGGCGGGCGATCTGGCGGGGCATTCCGACCACCCGGTATCACGCGCCATTGCGCAGGGGCTGGCCGCAGCGCAGGGTGCGGCCCCAGGCGCGGCACCTGGCGGTGCGCTGGAAGCCTTCACGGCGCTGCCGGGGCGCGGTGTGCAGGCCCGTGTCGCAGGGCAGCGGCTGGTGCTGGGCAACCACCGCCTGATGGAGGAGCTGGGTCTGTGCAACCCCGGCATCGAGGCGCGGCTGGCCGCCCACGAGGCACAGGGGCGCACGGTGACACTGCTGGCGACCGATGCCGCTGTGCTGGCCTTGTTTGCCGTGGCCGACACCATCAAGGACAGCTCGCGCGAGGCACTGGCCGCGCTGCATGCGCTGGGCGTGGTGCCGGTCATGCTGACGGGTGACAACACCGTGACCGCCCGCACCGTCGCCGCCCAGGCAGGTCTGGATGAGGTGCAGGGCAATCTGCTGCCACAAGACAAGCTGGCGGCCATTGAGGCCCTGCAGGCGCGCCATGGCCTCACGGCGATGGTGGGGGACGGCATCAACGATGCCCCTGCACTGGCCCGGGCAGACATCGGCATCGCGATGGGGGCCGCCGGTACCGACACGGCCATGGAGGCCGCCGACGTGGTCATCATGAACGACGATTTGCGGCGCATTCCCCAGCTCATCCGGCTGTCGCGCCAGACCCGCACCGTGCTCTGGCAGAACATTGCCCTGGCGCTGGGCATCAAGGTGGTCTTTTTGTTCCTGGCGCTGTTCAACGGCGCATCGATGTGGATGGCCGTGTTTGCCGACATGGGGGCCAGCCTGATCGTGGTGTTCAACGGCCTGCGCATGCTGCGCGCGGTGGACGAGGCGCCAGCGAAATAGGGGAAATGTTGCTTGTACCGGCAGCAAGTGGCACGGTTTGGCAGTGTCCGGCACGGGCTTTGGTCCCCCGCTAAACTCTTCCCTTTTGCGGTCTGGCTCCCCAGCGCCACACCATTTGGCAGCGGGTTGCACGGCCCGTTGCATCTCCCAAGGTTTCCAATGTCCCTCATTCCTGTCACCATCCTCACCGGCTTTCTGGGTTCCGGAAAGACCACGCTGCTCAAGCGCCTGCTGAGCGAAGCCCATGGCCAGAAAATCGCCGTCATCGAAAACGAGTTTGGCGAAGAGAACATCGACAACGACATCCTGGTGACCGACTCGAAGGAGCAGATCGTGCAGATGAGCAACGGCTGCATCTGCTGCACCATCCGCGAAGACCTGCGCGAAACCCTGCAGTTGCTGGCAGCCAAAAAGCGCAAGGGCCTGCTTGCATTCGACCGCATCGTGATCGAAACCACCGGCTTGGCCGACCCCGGCCCGGTGGCGCAGACCTTCTTCATGGACGAAGAAATCGCCGAAACCTACCTGATCGATTCGATCATCACGCTGGTGGACGCCAAACATGCCGCCCAGCAGCTCAATGACCGCCAGGAGGCGCGCCGCCAGGTGGGCTTTGCCGACCAGATCTTCCTGTCCAAGACCGATCTGGTGAGCGCCGGGGAAACCGATGCGCTGATCCATCGCTTGAAGCACATGAACCCGCGTGCGCCCATCAAGGCCGTGCACTTTGGCGAGGTGCCTCTCAAGGAGGTGCTGGACCTGCGGGGCTTCAACCTCAATGCCAAGCTCGATATCGACCCCGATTTCCTCAAGGAGGAAGAAGAGGCGCACGATCATCACGACCATGACCACGTGCATGGCGAGCAGTGCAACCACCCATCGCACCAGCACGGCCACGAAGGCCACGGGCACCACCACCATCACGACGATGACGTCAAAAGCTTCGTTTACCGCTCAGACCGCCCGTTCGATCCGGCCAAGCTGGAGGATTTTCTGGGTGCCATCGTCAACATCTATGGTCCACGCATGTTGCGCTACAAGGGCGTGCTGAACATGCAGGGCACCGATCGCAAGGTGATTTTCCAGGGCGTGCACCAGCTCATGGGCAGTGACCTGGGCCCCCAGTGGGCCGAGGGTGAGGCGCGCACCAGCAAGATGGTGTTCATTGGCATAGACCTGCCCAAGGACATCTTTCTGCAGGGGCTGGAGCAGAGTCTGGTTTGACCGGATTGCACCTGGTGGGGCGGGTATGGCCCTACATCCTTTTGTGTTGTATCTGCAACGTTCCCGTTTGCCTTGGCGCAGGTCGATACAATCGCGCCCCGGTAAAACCCCGGAAGGCTTGCCACCCGCCCTTGGCTGCCTGTGCAGCCCGGGCCAGCCCGTTACGCGAGGAGTCCCGTCAGTGAAAGCCGAAACCAGCAAACCCAAGGCAGCCGCAAAAGCGGCCCCAACCGCGGCAAAAACTGCCGCCGCCCCAGCGGCAACCAAGGTTGCTGCAAAGGCTACTGCCAAGGCCACCCCCAAAGTTGCCCCACCGGCAGTGGCAGATGTGCCAGCCCAGCCTTTGCAGGCCGGCAGTCAAGTACCTGTGCGCAGCACCCGGCCTTCTTCCCGGCTGGCCCAATTGACCGTACCATCCATGGCACAGGCGGTGGCTTCAACCGCTGCCAAAGCCAGTTATCTACACACCATGCCCACGACTGCGCAAGTGCATCCCACCTATACGGCAGCCAAAAAAGATCCCAAATTGGCGAACAACTGGAAAACCAAGCCGGCCGAAGAGCTGACCGACGCCGAAGTGATGGCTATGCCCGACAGCGAGTACATGAACGACAAGCAGATGGCGTTCTTCCGTCTCAAGCTCGTCCATCTCAAGCAGGAAATCCACAACAGTGCCGGTGAAACCACCGAGCATCTGCGCGAAGACACCGTGGTGGTGCCCGATCCCGCCGACCGCGCCACCATCGAAGAAGAGCACGCACTGGAATTGCGCACCCGCGACCGCGAACGCAAGCTTCTCAAGAAAATCGAGCAATCCATTGGCCGCATCGATTCGGGCGACTATGGTTATTGCGACGAAACCGGCGAACCTATCGGCGTGGGACGCCTGATCGCCCGACCCACCGCCACGCTGTCGCTGGAGGCCCAGCAACGCCGTGAACTCAAACAAAAAATGTTTGGAGACTGAAGGCGAACCGGCCTGAACTCTTCATGCGCACACCATCTGACTGCTTATGAGCAAGGAAGAAACCACACCCGGCGGCCTGTTGTCCAAGGTGGTGCGGTTTGTGCGCAACCCCACGGTCAACTGGACGGAACTCGATTCGATCCAGGGGGATCGGGAGAGCCAGTACAGCAAGCAGATGCTCAAGGAGATGATCGAGCGAAAGCGGCGCAACGACTTCGTGCGCCGCCGTGAGTTCGACCAGTTGCGCAAATTGCGCCAGCGCGAAGTGCTCCAAGGCCAGCGCGCGGAAGACCCCACGGGCAGGCCATCGTTCTTTCAGAGCAGCATGGCGTCGCCCGACGAGCGCGCGGTCACGATCAAGAAGATCGATGAGATCGAAGCGCAGATGTCACAGCAGTGGTGGAAGAGCAAGCAGTCGGCAGATGCTCCCACCCAGCCTGCCAGCATGCAACCCGAGGGCGATGAGGGCTCTGCTGCGCGCGCTTATGCCCCCACCACGCCCGGCACCTTGCAGGTTCCGCTGGAGGTCCGGCCCTCGGTGGCCCCTTTGTTTGCAGATGACAGCATGGCCATCGCGGGGTTTGGCGGCAAGGATGCCCCCATGATGGCTGACGCACCTGAGGCGTCTTTCAGTCCTGCGGCCCCTGGTGCCGAGTCTGAATCCGCAGTCGAACCGGAGGAATTCGTGCACGAACCCGATCTAGAAGAAGCCGCCATCCGGTTTGCCAATGGCGACCATGCGGGCGCTGAGTCTGGCCTGCTGGATGTTCTCGCCCAGCACGCACAGGACGACCCGCAGCAGCAGCTGGAAATCTGGATGACGCTGTTTGACCTGTACCGTGCGACAGGCCAGCAAGACCGTTTTGACAACCTGGCGATCGATTTTGCCGCACGCTTTAGCCGATCGGCCCCCCTGTGGTTTTCGATGCCCGACCAGCTGGGGCTGGCCCCTGCCGCGGCTCCGGCTGCGGCGCCAGTGGCGGCACGGCGTGATTTCAGCTGGGCTGCCCCTTCCACCGTTGCGGTGTCGTCGGTGGCTGCGTTGCAGGCCGCGCTGGGGCGTGCCACCTCGCCCTGGACCCTGGCCTGGGGACGCCTGACCGCCATCGACGAGGCCGCCGTGCCGCTGATGGCCGACCAGTTCACCCAATGGGCGGATCGCAGCGGGCAGTTTGTGTTTTCCGGCGTGTCTGCGCTCAATGCCTTGCTGGAGAGCAAGACGCAGTCGGGCGACCGGTCCAACAGCCCTGAGTGGTGGCGCCTGCGCATGGCGGCCCTGCGGCTCATGGCCAGCCCGGATGAGTTCGAGCTGGTGGCGCTGGATTACTGCGTGACGTTTGAAGTCTCGCCCCCCTCTTGGACTGCGCCGCGCTGCGGCTACTCCGACAGCGAAAATGCGCTGACGCCCGGGGCGCAGGCCGACGGCCAGGATCTGCTGGCCCCCGAGGCGGCCGATTCTGCGGTGCTGACGGCGCCCGAGGCGGCCCGGTCGGCGGCGCTGAGCGGTCACATTGATGGCGATGCCACGCCGCTGCTGGAGCCATTGGAGGCGCTGCTGCGCCCCGGTGAGCCTCTGACCATTGCCTGCGACCGGCTTATCCGCATTGATTTTGGCGCCGCCGGCTCGGTGCTCAACTGGGCGGCCGAGCAGCAGTCCCGCGGCCATGTGGTGCAGTTCCAAAATCTGCACCGCCTGGTAGCGATCTTCTTCAACGTGATCGGTGTCAACGAGCACGCGTGGGTCGTTCCACGCAAAAACTAGTAACTTATCCGTGAGCCAGTTCGCGGCGTCCCCTTCTGTTGCGCTTTCGCGGCAAGGGGGGCTCCGCCAGCGCTTGCACTGAGGAATTGGCGGCCCTCGCGCAGCGGCCATCGGCCAGGTTGTGATGCGGCTTGCAAAATGGGCGGCAAACCCCATCTGCCGCAGCTATGGACTCATCAAACGACAACCACCCGGTGTTTCACGGCACCACCATCTTGAGCGTGCGCCGCCAGACGCCCCAGGGACTGCAGGTCGCCATCGGGGGCGACGGCCAGGTCACTCTGGGCAACATCATCGTCAAGGGCACGGCGCGCAAGGTGCGCAAGCTCTACCACGGCAAGGTGCTGGCGGGCTTTGCCGGCGCCACAGCCGACGCCTTCACGCTGTTTGAGCGTTTCGAGGCCAAGCTGGAAAAGCACCAGGGGCATCTCACCCGCGCTGCCATCGAACTCACCAAAGACTGGCGCACCGACCGTGTGCTGCGTCGCCTGGAGGCCATGCTGGCCGTGGCCGACGCGAGTGCCTCGCTGATCATCACCGGCAATGGCGATGTGCTGGAGCCCGAGCAGGGCATTGTGTCCATCGGCTCGGGCGGTGCCTATGCGCACTCCGCAGCCAAGGCATTGCTGGTAAACACCGATCTGTCTGCGCAGGAGATCGTCAAGAAGTCGCTCGAGATCGCCGGTGAACTGTGCATTTACACCAACATGAACCACACCATCGAGACGCTCTGACGGTAGGTGTTGGGTTGCTATATTATTCATAGCTGTTGGCGCTTGATGTATAAGAGCCAGAGCCATTTTTGACTGGAATTTTTCCCATGTCGTCCATGACCCCCCAGGAAATCGTTTCCGAGCTTGACCGCCACATCGTTGGCCAGGCCAGTGCCAAGCGCGCAGTCGCCATTGCGCTGCGCAACCGTTGGCGCCGCCAGCAGGTCGAAGGCAGCCTGCGCCAGGAAATCACGCCCAAGAACATCCTCATGATCGGGCCCACCGGTGTGGGCAAGACCGAGATCGCGCGCCGTCTGGCCCGGCTGGCCGATGCGCCCTTCATCAAGGTCGAAGCCACCAAGTTCACCGAGGTGGGTTATGTGGGCAAGGATGTGGACGCCATCATCCGCGACCTGGCCGAAATGGCCGTCAAACAGACGCGCGAGTCCGAGATGAAGAAGGTGCGGGCACTTGCCGAAGATGCTGCCGAAGAGCGCATCCTGGATGTTCTGATTCCCCCAGCCCGAGCCGCCGCGGGCACCGAGCCGGCCACGGACAGCACGGCGCGCCAGGTGTTTCGCAAAAAGCTGCGCGAAGGCAGCCTGGACGACAAGGACATCGAGATTGACCTGACCGAAAGCCGCCCGCAGGTGGAGCTCATGGGCCCGGCAGGCATGGAAGAGATGACCGAGCAGTTGCGTGGCATGTTCAGCCAGATGGGGCAGGACAAGCGCAAGACCCGCAAGCTCAAGATCGCCGAGGCCCTGAAGCTGCTTACCGAGGAGGAGGCCGGCAAGCTGGTGAACGAGGAAGAGATTCGCACCCGCGCCATCACCAATGCCGAGCAGAACGGCATCGTTTTCATTGACGAGATCGACAAGGTGGCGGCGCGCCAGGAGACCAGCGGCGCCGACGTGTCGCGCCAAGGCGTGCAGCGCGACCTGCTGCCCCTGGTGGAGGGCACCACGGTGTCCACCAAATACGGCATGGTCAAGACGGACCACATCCTGTTCATCGCCTCGGGGGCGTTCCACCTGTCCAAGCCCAGTGACCTAATTCCCGAGTTGCAAGGTCGTTTTCCCATCCGGGTGGAGCTCGACTCCCTGTCGGTGGAGGATTTTGAAGCCATCCTCACGCAAACCCACGCCTCGCTCGTCAAGCAATACCAGGCGCTGCTGGCCACCGAGGGGGTGGCGCTCGACTTTCTGCCCGAGGGCATCACTCGCCTGGCGCACATCGCCTTTGATGTGAACGAGCGCACGGAAAACATCGGCGCACGCCGCTTGTCCACCGTGATGGAGCGGCTGCTGGACGATGTCAGCTTCGATGCGGCGCGCCTGTCTGGCCAGACGGTGACCGTGGACGCGGCCTATGTCGACAAGCGTCTGCAAACCCTGAGCCAGGACGAAGACCTGTCCCGCTACATCCTCTGACACGGATTCGCAACCCGGGCGATCCGGCTTACGCGCTGCTCAGCCTTGACGTGCCGCGGCACTGTCTGCGGCGCCGCGTCCTGCGGCCCAACGGATTGCCAACCGGTGCAGAAGCCCGTGCCGCCTTCAGGTATCACTTGAGTAGGCAGTTGTAAGTGCTTATTGGATAACGGGTTTTGCTGTTTTCCTTCCTCCGAAAACGCGGCTAAGTCCTTGATTTCATTGCAAAAGTTTGTTGCAAGCCCTCTTGCTTGGAGTGCTTTTCCTGCTACAGTGCAAAAAAGTGCAATTAAGTGGTGAAAAGTGCCCTTGAACTCCGTTTTTCGGGTTTGGGGGATGTCAACCGAGTGGGGGAATCATTCCGTGTTTCAAGGTGCTTCGTCGCTGAGTCTCGATGCGAAGGGTCGGCTGTCTGTGCCGACCCGGCACCGTGACGTCCTGAGCGCGACGGCGGCTGGCCAACTCACGATCACTAAGCACCCCCACGGCTGCCTGATGGTGTTTCCCCGTCCAGAGTGGGAGAAGTTTCGCGAACGCATTGGCCAGCTGCCTATGGCGGCACAGTGGTGGAAGCGGATCTTTCTGGGTAACGCCATGGATGTAGAGATGGATGCCACCGGCCGGGTGCTGGTGTCGCCTGAGTTGCGCCAGGCGGCCGGTATTGCCAAGGATGCGATCTTGCTGGGCATGGGCAACCACTTCGAACTGTGGGACAAGGCCACTTACGACGCGCAGGAAGCGCAGGCCATGCAGGGCGAAATGCCCGATGTGTTCAAGGATTTTTCTTTTTAAGGCCCGTGGTGACCCCTGATCTGCAACACACCACCGTCCTGCTGGATGAAGCCGTGGACGCGCTGCTGGGCGGCGCGGGCCCCGAGCCTGCCGGCACCTGGGTGGATGCCACCTTTGGGCGTGGCGGCCACTCCCGGCGAATTTTGCTGCGGCTGGGGCCACAGGGGCGCCTTGTGGCGTTCGACAAAGACCCGGAAGCCATCCACGAGGCAACGCGCATCACCGATGCGCGTTTTTCCATTCGGCACGAAGGTTTTCGCCATCTGGCGGATTTGCCACCAGGCAGCGCGGCCGGGGTGCTGATGGACCTGGGGGTGAGTTCGCCCCAGATTGACAGTCCAGAGCGCGGTTTCAGCTTTCGTTTTGATGGCCCGCTGGACATGCGCATGGACACCACGCGTGGCGAGAGCGTGGCTCAGTGGCTGGCCACTGCCGAGGTTCAACAGATTGCGGAGGTGATACGTGACTACGGTGAAGAACGGTTTGCTGGCCCCATTGCAAAGGCGATTGTTGCTCGGCGCGAGGAACGGGGGCCTCTTGCAACCACCGCCGAACTGGCCGATCTCGTGGCTGGTGCGGTCAAGACCCGCGAGTCGGGCCAGAACCCTGCAACGCGCACATTTCAGGCTCTACGGATTTTCATCAACGCTGAGCTTGAAGAGCTGCAGCAAGCCCTAGAAGCCAGCCTGTCGGTGCTGCAGCCCGGCGGGCGGCTGGTGGTGATCAGCTTTCATTCGCTCGAAGACCGCATCGTCAAGCAATTCATTGCGCAGCATTCCAAGGAGGTTTACGACCGCCGGATGCCTTTTGCTCCGCCCAAGGTCATGAAGCTGGTCGCGCTGGACCGGATCAAGCCGAGCGCGGCCGAAGTGTCAGCCAACCCCCGTTCGCGCAGCGCCATCATGCGCGTTGCAGAGCGCACGGAGGCCTGACAATGCACGCCGCTGGCGCCAATGCAAGCCGGGGAGTCGCCGCATGACCCGGCTCAATCTCGTCCTGCTGGTGGCGGTGATGGCCAGTGCCCTGTATCTGGTGCACACGCAGTACGAATCGCGCCGGCTGTTTACCCAGCTGGACCGCGCGGTGTCTGAGTCGCGCCGCCTGGAGACCGAGCACCAGCGGCTGCAGGTTGAAAAGCGCGCGCAGGCCACGCCGCTGCGGGTGGAAAAGCTGGCACGGGCCCAGTTGCACATGCGCACCGCTACCCCCGCCATCACCCAGTATGTCGCTGATCCTGCGGGCGCCGTCACGTCCGCGCCGGAGTCGCAGCCATGAGCCGCAGCGTGCTCTACACCTCCAGCCCCCTGCTGGCCAGCAAGACGCCCGTGTGGCGCAGCAAGTTCATTGTTGCCATGATTGCGCTGGGCTTTGCCGGGTTGGCAGCGCGTGCGGCCTATGTGCAGGTGTTTGGCAACGCATTTTTTCAGCGGCAGGGTGAGGTGCGCTTTGCGCGCACGCTCGAACTGCCCGCCAATCGGGGCAAGATTCTCGATCGCAATGGGCTCATTCTGGCCTCCAGTGTGCCGGCGGCCAGCATCTGGGCCATTCCCGAAGATGTGGAGCAGGACAAGCCCGAGGTGCGTGCCAAGCTCAAGCAGTTGGCCCGTCTGCTTGGCATGTCCCAGGCCGAGCTGAACGCCAGGCTGGCGGACGAGGACAAGTCCTTTGTCTGGGTCAAGCGTCAGCTCGATTGGGACGTGGGCCAGCAGATTGCGGCGCTGGACATCAAGGGCATCTACCAGCGCAAGGAATACAAGCGCCAGTACCCCGAGGGCGAATCGGCCGCGCATGTGGTGGGCTTCACCAATGTGGAAGACAAGGGCCAGGAGGGCATGGAACTGGCCTTCAACAGCGAGCTGGCCGGGCGCGCCGGCTCGCGCCGCGTGATCAAGGACCGCCTGGGCCGCGTGGTCGAAGGCGTGGGCGAGACCGTGCCGCCGGTGGATGGCCGCGACATGCAGCTGTCCATCGACAGCAAGGTGCAGTTCTTTGCCTATCAAAAGCTGCGCGATCAGGTGGCGGCGCACAAGGCCAAGGCCGGTAGCGTGGTGGTGCTTGATGCGCACACCGGCGAGTTGCTGGCGCTGGCCAACTATCCCAGCTATGTGCCCGACAAGCGCCAGAACCTCACCGGCGAGCAATTGCGCAACCGTGCGCTGACCGATGTGTTCGAGCCCGGCTCCACCATGAAACCGTTCACCATCGGTCTGGCGCTGGAATCGGGCCGCATGCGGCCAGACACCGTCATCGACACCACGCCGGGCCGGCTCACCATCACCGGCTCCACCATTTCGGATACGCACAACTACGGTGCGCTCACCGTCGAGGGCGTCATCCAGAAGTCCAGCAACGTGGGCACCACCAAGATCGCCATGCAGATACCCGCACGCGAGATGTGGGAGACCTTCTCTGCCGCCGGATTCGGCCAGAAGCCGCAACTCGCTTTTCCTGGCGTGGTGAGTGGCCGTCTGCGGCCCTACAAGACCTGGCGCCCGATCGAACAGGCCACCATGTCCTATGGCTACGGCCTGTCGGCCAGCCTGTTCCAGATGGCGCGGTCGTACACCGTATTCGCCAACGGTGGGCGCGTCATTCCTGCCACCATGCTCAAAAGTACCGAGCCCGCCATCGGCGTGCCCGTGTTTTCCGAGCGCACGGCCGACCAGGTGCGCAAGATGCTGCAGATGGCCGCTGGGCCCGGCGGCACGGGGCAAAAGGCACAGACCGTGGGCTACTCGGTGGGCGGAAAGTCTGGCACTGCCCGCAAGCAGGTGGGCAAAAGCTACGCCGCCGGCAAATACCGCGCCTGGTTTACCGGCATGGCACCCATCGACAAGCCGCGCATCATCGTGGCCGTGATGATCGACGAGCCCAGCAACGGCCAGGTGTATGGCGGCCTGGTGGCGGCGCCGGTGTTCAGCGAGGTGGTGCAGCAGACCTTGCGCATGATGGGCGTGCAGCCGGACGTGGCCGTCAAGCCGCAGATCATGACCGACGGGGTGGAGGAGTCGCTGTGATGCATACATTGACCACTGCCCATGACGCCGTGCAATGGCTGCGTGAGCGCGTCACCGGCACCTTGCAGACCGACAGCCGTCTGATTCGCCCGGGTGACGGATTCATTGCCTGGCCGGGCGCCGCCACCGATGGGCGTGCCCATGTGGCCGATGCCATGGTGCGGGGCGCCACAGCCTGTCTGGTGGAGCAGTCGGGTGTGGAGGCGTTCGGGTTCACGGGCGACCACATGGCCGCATTGCATGGCCTCAAGGGCGCCACCGGGCCCATTGCCGCACAGTGGTTTGATCACCCCACCAGTCAACTCGCCGTGCTGGCAGTGACAGGAACCAACGGCAAGACCAGCACCGCGTGGTGGCTGGCGGGCGCCCTGAATGCACTATCAAATAGAGAGCTACCTGCGCTTGCTGGCTGTGCGTTGGTGGGTACTTTGGGTATGGGTGTTGCGCCAGCCCTTGAATCCACGGGTATGACTACCCCCGACCCGGTGCGCCTGCAGCGCGCGTTTCGCCAGTATGTCGATCAGGGGTTGGGCGCGTGCGCCATCGAGGCGTCTTCCATCGGACTGGCCGAAGCGCGCCTGGATGGCTCGCTAATTCGCACGGCCATCTTCACCAATTTCACCCAGGACCATCTCGACTACCACGGCAGCATGGCCGACTACTGGCTGGCCAAGCGGGCCTTGTTTGACTGGCCGGGTCTGCAGGCGGCCGTCATCAACGTGGACGATCCGGCCGGAGTGCAGCTGCATTCCGAACTGTCGGGGCGCGCGCTGGATCTGTGGAGCATCTCGGCCCACGGACCGGCGCGGTTGGCGGCGCGGGACATTGCCCTGGGCGACCAGGGGCTGCGCTTCACGGTGGTGGAAGGCGCAGAGCAGCGGATATTGCAAACCTGCGTGATTGGCCACTACAACGTGCTGAACCTGCTGGGCGTGCTGGCCACGCTGCGCAGCCAGGGCGTGCCGCTGCTTGATGCCGTGCGCGCCTGCGCGGGCCTGCAACCCGTGCCCGGCCGCATGCAGCGGCTGGTGGCGCCGGGGCAGCCGCTGGTGGCGGTGGACTATGCCCACACCCCCGACGCCCTGGACAAGGCCCTGCAGGCACTGCGCCCGCTTGCCGTGGAGCGCGGGGGGCAGCTGTGGTGTGTATTCGGTTGCGGCGGCGACCGCGATGCCAGCAAGCGCCCGCTGATGGGTGCGGTGGCACAGCAGCATGCCGACTGGGTGGTGGTGACCAGCGACAACCCGCGCAGCGAAGAGCCCGTGGCCATCCTGCACCAGATTTTGCAAGGCACGATCGCGGGCGAAACCGTGCGGGCACAGCCTGATCGCGCTGCCGCCATTGCATTGGCGATTGGCGAAGCCGATGCGGCCGATGTGGTGCTGATTGCCGGCAAGGGCCACGAGGATTACCAGGAAACGGCCGGTGTGCGCCGGCCGTTCGACGACATGGCGCAGGCGCAGGCAGCCCTGACCGCCCGGGGAGCCAGCACATGGGCATGATGAACCTGCAGCAAGCGCTCGACTGGATTCGCCAAAGCATTCCCCAGGCGCGCCTGGTGGGCGATGGGGCAACACCGGTGGCACGCGTGCACACGGACACCCGCACTTTGCAGCCGGGTGACCTGTTTGTGGCGCTCAAAGGCGAGCGCTTTGATGCCAATGCCTTCCTGGCCGACGCCCGCGATGCGGGTGCCGTGGCCGCCGTGGCCCATGGCGGGCTCGAAGCTGCCGGGCTGCCCGGCATCGAGGTGCCCGACAGCCTGGCTGCGCTGGGCGCGCTGGCCACCGCGTGGCGTGCCCAGTTCAGCCTGCCCCTGATTGGCATCACGGGAAGCAATGGCAAGACAACGGTGACGCAGATGGTGGCGTCCATCCTGCGCGCCTGGAAGGGTGACGCGGCCTTTGCCACACAGGGCAACTTCAACAATGACATCGGCGTGCCCCTGACGCTGCTGCGCCTGCGGGCAGAGCACGCCGCCGCGGTGATCGAGATGGGCATGAACCATCCCGGCGAAATTGCCACCCTGGCCGCCATCGCGCAGCCCACGGTGGCGCTGGTCAACAACGCACAACGCGAACACCTCGAATTCATGCACACGGTGCAGGCCGTGGCAGAAGAAAACGGCTCGGTGCTGGCGGCGCTGCCCGCCGATGGCGTGGCGGTGTTCCCTGCAGGTGATGCCTACACCGGCCTGTGGGCGCGCCTTGCTGCGCCGCGCCGGTGCATCACCTTTGGCGCGGGGGGCGATGTGCAGTGTGGGCGCGCCAGCTGGGAGCAAGGCAAATGGCAGGTCGAGATGACCACACCCGTCGGGGCGCTGTCATGCACCCTGCAGATTGCGGGACTGCACAACGTCACCAATGCGCTGGCCGCTGCCGCCTGCGCCGTGGCGGCCGGCGTTTCGCTGGATGCCATTGCGCGCGGCCTAACTGCATTCAGCCCCGTCAAGGGGCGCTCGCGCGCGCTCAGCGTGCGGCATGCGGGGCGCGACATCACCGTGGTGGATGACACCTACAACGCCAACCCCGACTCCATGCGCGCCGCCATCGATGTGCTGGCCGCACTGCCCGCACCGCAGCTGCTGGTGATGGGCGACATGGGCGAGGTGGGTGACCAGGGCCCGCAGTTTCACGCTGAGGCTGGCGCCCATGCGCGCGCGGCGGGCATTGCGCACCTGTATGCGCTGGGCGTGCAGTCGGCCAACGCCGCCCAGGCGTTCGGCGCCGCAAGGCATTTTGACAACATGGCATCGCTGCAGGCGGCGTTGCTCGAGGCATTGCCCCAGGTGGGCAGCGTGCTGGTGAAGGGATCGCGGTTCATGAAGATGGAACAGGTGGTGGAGGCGATGGTCGCCAACGCAGAACAACAAGAAATCGTCCATTCGGAGGCGCCGCATGATGCAAGCCATTGATGCCCGCCGTACCGTGCAAGGAGGTGTCCCATGCTGCTGATGCTGTCGCAATGGCTGCAGGGTCTGTCGCCCGAGTTCGGTTTTTTCCGGGTGTTCCAGTACCTCACCTTCCGCGCCGTGATGGCCGCCATGACGGCGCTGCTCATTGGTTTGGTGGCGGGCCCCAAGGTGATCCGCGTGCTTACCTCGCTCAAGATCGGCCAGCCGATTCGCGGCTATGCGATGCAGTCGCACCTGTCCAAGAGCGGCACGCCCACCATGGGCGGCGTGCTCATCTTGCTGTCGATTGCGATCTCCACGCTGCTGTGGTTTGACCTGTCCAACCGCTTTGTCTGGATCGTGCTGCTGGTCACGCTGGGTTTTGGTGCCATTGGCTGGGTGGACGACTGGCGCAAGGTGGTCAACAAGGACCCCGAGGGCATGCGCTCGCGCGAGAAGTATTTCTGGCAGTCGGTCATCGGCCTGATTGCAGCGCTGTACCTGGTGTTCAGCATTTCCGAGAGCTCCAACGCCAAGGTGTGGGAGCTTTTCGTGGGCTGGGTGCAGTCGGGTTTCTCGCTCGACCTGCCGCCCAAGGCGGGCTTGCAGTTGCCGTTCTTCAAAGAGATCAGCTACCCGCTGGGTGTGCTGGGTTTTGTGATCCTCACCTACCTTGTCATCGTGGGCTCCAGCAATGCCGTCAACCTGACCGACGGTCTGGACGGCCTGGCCATCATGCCGGTGGTGATGGTGGGCTCGGCCCTGGGCGTGTTTGCCTATGTCACCGGCAGCTCGGTGTATTCCAAATACCTGTTC
The DNA here is from genome assembly GCF_000526295.1 of Acidovorax sp. JHL-3. Classification (NCBI taxonomy): domain Bacteria; kingdom Pseudomonadati; phylum Pseudomonadota; class Betaproteobacteria; order Burkholderiales; family Comamonadaceae; genus Acidovorax; species Acidovorax sp. JHL-3. Next base: position 153,121 of record NZ_JAFU01000001.1, on the reverse strand, counting down.
TTCCCGCATATACCGGGCGCGGGCGAGTTGTTGATCTTTTGTGCCGCCATGGCGGGCGCAGGCCTGGCATTTCTCTGGTTCAACGCCCATCCGGCGCAGGTGTTCATGGGCGATGTCGGCGCGTTGGCACTGGGCGCTGCGCTGGGCACCATCGCCGTCATCGTGCGCCAGGAGATCGTGCTGGCCATCATGGGCGGCATTTTTGTGGTCGAGGCGCTGTCGGTGATGCTGCAGGTGGCCTGGTTCAAGTACACCAAAAAGCGTTATGGCGAAGGCCGCCGCCTGCTGAAGATGGCACCCCTGCACCACCACTTTGAAAAGAGCGGATGGAAGGAAACGCAGGTGGTCGTGCGCTTCTGGATCATCACCATGCTGCTGTGCCTGGTAGGCCTGTCTACCCTGAAACTGCGATGAGCGACAACGACCCCATTCTTCCTGCCCACCCCGTGGCCACGCCTTTGGAGGAAGGGGCGGGTGCGCCCAGCTCCCCGCTTGCGCCAGCCGCAGGCGCTGGTGAGTTGCGTGCGGTCACAGACGAGGCCCCGGGCGTCGCAGCAAGTGCTGGTCGCAGTGGCAGCACCTGGAGCCTGGACAAGGCCCCGGCCATTTCTGCCGCCAAGGCTGCGGCCGATTTTGTGGCGCAGATCTTTGCCGAAGTGGCCGCGCCAGAGCCCACGCCCGCCGTGTTGCCAATGGCTGCGCAAGACGGTGGCGAATCGGCGGCCGACCCCGCTCAGGCCCCTGCCGCGCCGGCCGGTCGCCCAGGCGAAGGCATGGCGCCGCTGCAAGACCAGAACATCCTCATCCTCGGGCTGGGTGCTTCGGGCCTGGCCATGGCGCGCTGGTGCGTGCGCTGCGGCGCGCATGTCACCGTGGCCGATACGCGGCAGTTGCCTCCCCAGCTGGCTGCCTTGCAGCAAGAGCTGCCACAGGTGCGTTTCGTGGCGGGCGCCTTTGGTGCGCATCTGGTGCAAGGGCAGGGCCTGCACGCGGTGTACCGCTCGCCAGGGTTGAGTCCTGACTCAATTGCTCCTGTTTTCGTAGCTGCTAGCGCAATGGGTATAAGCACTGGAGGCGAATTAAGCTTGTATTCCATGGCCCTTGCCGCACTGCGCGCTGCGCACGGGTATGCGCCAGCGGTGCTGGCAATCACCGGCACCAATGGCAAGACCACGGTCACGTCGCTCACGGGCCAGCTGGTCGAGCGCGCGGGCAAAACCGTGGCCGTGGCCGGCAATATCGGCCCCACGTTGCTCGATACGCTGGCGTCCCATATCGACGCGGGCACGCTTCCCCAGGTGTGGGTGCTGGAGCTGTCGAGTTTTCAGCTCGACGGCGTGGTGGACTTTGAGCCCACGGCCGCCACGGTGCTCAACATCACGCAGGACCACCTGGACTGGCATGGCGACATGCAGGCCTATGCCGCTGCAAAGGCACGCATCTTCGGGCAGAGCGCAGTCATGGTGCTCAACCGCGACGAACCAGCGGTGATGGCCATGCTGCCGGAGCCCGTGCGCGTGAAATTGCAAAAACCGCAGCAGCGCGCGCACACCACATTTGGCGGCGACATGCCCCGGCGCCCGGGCGACTTCGGCATTGAGCTGGTGAGCGGCATGGCCTGGCTGGTGCGTGCCCTGGAGTCGGACGAAACCCGCAAGCGCGGCCGCAGCGAAGAGCCCGAGCTGCACATCCAGCGCCTGCTGCCGGCCGATGCGTTGCGCATTCGCGGGCGCCACAACGCCATCAACGCCCTGGCAGCCCTGGCGCTGGCCTGTGAGGCGGGTTGCGCTTTGTCCCCCATGCTGTATGGCTTGCGCGAGTACCGCGGCGAGCCGCACCGTGTGGAACCCATTGGTGTGGTGGCAGGCGTGGAATATTTCGACGACAGCAAGGGCACCAATGTGGGCGCCACGGTGGCGGCGCTGTCCGGTCTGGGGGCAGATCGCCGCCTCGTGGTGATTCTGGGCGGCGAGGGCAAGGGGCAAGACTTTTCGCCGCTGGCAGCGCCGGTGGCGCGCTCTGCGCGGGCAGTGGTTCTGATGGGCCGGGATGCACCGTTGATTCGCGCTGCACTGCAGGGTGCGGGTGTTGCGCTGGTCGATGCGCAGACGCTGCCGCACGCCGTGCAGTTGGCCACGCAGCACGCCCGTCCGGGCGATGCGGTGTTGATGTCTCCCGCCTGCGCCAGCTTTGACATGTTTCGGGACTACGCACACCGTGCCCAGGTGTTCTGCGACGCTGTGCGCGAGCTGGCGCACGACGCCGGACAGGAACTGGAGGGCATGCAATGACCGCCGCCACCAGTGCATGGCAACGCCTTACGGCTTGGCTGGGAGGGCTGTCTGGCAAGGCCGCCGATGTGCTGCCGGTGCGCGTGGGCGGCACCGATTACAGCCCCACCCGCAGCACGCCCGCCGCCGTGCTGGGTTTTGACCAGACCCTGCTGTGGGTGGTGGTGGCGCTGCTGGCCTGGGGGTTGGTCATGGTGTATTCGGCGTCGATTGCCATGCCGGACAACCCCCGTTTCGGCAAGATCGCGCCCACCCACTTCCTCATGCTTCACGCGCGTGCGCTGGTTGTCGGTTTTGTAGTGGCGCTGCTGGCGTTCCAGGTGTCCATGGCCACCTGGGAGCGTGTGGCGCCCTGGTTGTTCGTGGTCTCCATCGTCCTGCTGGTGGCGGTGCTGATCCCGCATGTGGGCATTGTGGTCAATGGTGCGCGGCGCTGGCTGTCGCTGGGCATCATGAACTTCCAGCCCTCGGAGCTGGCCAAGTTTGCCGTGCTGGTGTATGCGTCCGACTACATGGTGCGCAAGATGGATGTGAAAGAGCGCTTCTTTCGCGCCGTGCTGCCCATGGGCGCCGCCGTGGCCATTGTGGGTGTGCTGCTGCTGGCCGAGCCGGACATGGGCGCCTTCATGGTGGTGGCGGTGATCGCCATGGGCATCCTGTTCCTGGGCGGCGTCAATGCGCGCATGTTCTTCCTGATTGCGGGCGTGCTGGTCTCGGCCTTCGCCGTCATGATCGCCAGTTCGCCATGGCGGCGCGAGCGCGTGTTTGCCTACCTCGACCCGTTCAGCGAAGAGCACGCGCTGGGCAAGGGTTACCAGCTTTCGCATTCGCTCATTGCCATCGGGCGTGGGGAAATCTTTGGCGTGGGGCTGGGCGGCAGCGTTGAAAAGCTCCACTGGTTGCCCGAGGCCCATACCGACTTCTTGCTTGCCGTGATCGGCGAGGAGTTCGGTCTGGTGGGCGTGCTTACGCTCATCGTGCTGTTTGTCTGGATGACGCGCCGCATCATGCACATCGGCCGCCAGGCCATCGCCCTGGACCGCGTATTCGCTGGCCTGGTCGCGCAGGGCGTGGCCATCTGGATGGGCTTTCAGGCCTTCATCAACATGGGCGTGAACCTGGGCGCGCTGCCGACCAAGGGACTCACGCTGCCGCTGATGAGCTTTGGCGGCTCTGCCATCCTGATGAACCTCGTCGCGCTCGCGGTCGTATTGCGCGTGGATTATGAAAACAAACTGCTCATGCGCGGAGGCCGCGTATGAGCAGTTTGTTTCACCAAAACAGGCTGCAGCAGCGTGTCAACGCTGCCGAATGCGGAGCATTCGATGCGCGGAGGCCGCGTATGAGCAGTTTGTTTCACCAAAACAGGCTGCAGCAGCGTGTCAACGCTGCCGAATGCGGAGCATTTGATGCACGGAGGCCGCCTATGAGCAATTTGTTTCGCCAGAACAAGCTCCGCATTGCGCATGCAATGCAAGGCGCGCAGCGCCTCATGAGAGGGGGGCGTGTATGAGCCAGAAAACGGCACTCATCATGGCTGGCGGCACCGGCGGCCATATCTTCCCGGGCCTTGCTGTCGCTGAGGAGCTGCGCGCACGCGGCTGGCGCGTGCACTGGCTGGGTGCACCGGGCAGCATGGAGTCGCGCATCGTGCCGCAGCACGGCTTTCCGCTCGAACTCATTGATTTTTCCGGTGTGCGTGGCAAGGGCCTGGCCACGCTGGCGTTGCTGCCCCTGCGCCTGCTGCGCGCCTTCTGGCAGGCCTTGCACGTGGTGCGCCGCGTGAAACCCGATGTGGTGGTGGGCCTGGGTGGCTACATCACCTTTCCGGGCGGGATGATGGGCGTGCTGTGCGGCAAGCCCCTGGTGCTGCACGAGCAGAACTCGGTGGCCGGCATGGCCAACAAGGTGCTGGCCGGTGTGGCCGACCGGGTGTTCACCGCGTTTCCGGGCGTGCTGAAGAAAGCCCAGTGGGTGGGCAACCCGCTGCGCGCGGCGTTCACGCGCCAGCCGGCACCGGCTGAGCGTTTTGTCGGGCGCACGGGCCCCCTGCGCCTGCTGGTGGTGGGCGGCAGCCTGGGCGCGCAGGCGCTCAACGACATCGTGCCCCGGGCTCTGGCGCTGATCCCTGCGGAAAACCGGCCAGTGGTCACGCACCAGAGCGGCGCCACGCAGATCGACACCTTGCGCGCCAACTACCAGGCTGCCGGTGTGCAGGCAGAGCTCACCCCGTTCATCGACGACACGGCCAGCGCGTTTGCTGCGGCCGACATCATCGTGTGCCGCGCCGGCGCCAGCACCGTGACCGAGATTGCCGCCGTGGGTGCTGCCGCCATCTTTGTACCGTTCCCCTTTGCAGTGGATGACCACCAGACCACCAACGCCCGCTTTTTGGTGAGCGCGGGCGGCGGCTGGCTGGTGCAGCAAAGCGACCTGACCCCCGAAGGGTTGGCGAAGATGCTATTGAATTCAGAGCGCACAGCGCTCGTCGATATTGCCGAGAAGGCCAAAAACATGCAAAAAATCAATGCCACCCGCGAAGTGGTGGCAGCGTGCGAGGAGTTGTCTGCATGAAGCACGCTGTTCGCCATATTCATTTCGTCGGTGTGGGCGGCGCCGGCATGAGCGGCATCGCCGAGGTGCTGTTCAACCTGGGCTACCAGATCTCGGGTTCGGACCTGAGTGACAGCGCCACGCTGCGCCGCCTCGCGGGCTTGGGCATCAAGACCTGCCTGGGTCACGCGGCAGCGCACATTGAGGGGGCTGATGCGGTGGTCACCTCCACCGCCGTCACGGCCGACAACCCCGAGGTGCTGGCCGCGCGCGACAAGAAGATTCCCGTGGTGCCACGCGCCCTCATGCTGGCCGAGCTGATGCGCCTCAAGCAGGGCATCGCCATTGCCGGCACGCACGGCAAGACCACCACCACCAGCCTTGTGACCAGTGTGCTGGCCGAGGCGGGGCTCGACCCCACCTTTGTGATTGGCGGGCGCCTGAACAGCGCGGGCGCCAATGCCAAGTTGGGCAGCGGCGACTACATCGTGGTCGAGGCCGACGAGTCCGATGCCTCGTTTCTGAATTTGCTGCCCGTGATGGCTGTGGTCACCAACATCGATGCCGACCACATGGAAACCTACGGGCATGACTTTGGTCGCCTCAAGGGGGCCTTCATCGATTTTCTGCACCGCATGCCGTTTTATGGCACTGCCATCCTGTGCGTCGATAGCCCGGCGGTGCGCGACATTCTGCAAAGCGTGACCTGCCCCGTCACGAGCTACGGCTTTTCGGAAGACGCCCAGGTGCGCGCCATCAACGTGCAGGCCGAGGCGGGGCAAATGCGCTTTACGGTGCAGCGACGCAACGGCGTCACGCTGCCCGATATGGAGGTGGTGCTCAACCTGGCGGGCGAGCACAACGTGCTCAACGCCCTGTCGGCCATCGCGGTGGCCGTGGAGCTGAACATTCCGGACGAAGCCGTGCAGCGCGCGCTGGCCGGTTTCAAGGGCGTGGGCCGGCGCTTTCAGCGCTATGGCGAACTGCCCGCCAAGGACGGTGGCCAGTTCACGCTGATCGACGACTACGGCCACCACCCCGTCGAAATGGCCGCCACGCTGGCAGCGGCCCGCGGGGCTTTCCCTGGGCGCCGCCTGGTGCTGGCGTTCCAGCCGCACCGCTACAGCCGCACGCGCGACTGCTTTGAAGATTTTGTGAAGGTCATCGGCAGTGCCGACGCCGTGCTGCTCACCGAGGTGTATGCCGCTGGCGAAGCGCCCGTGGTGGCCGCAGACGGCCGCTCGCTGGCGCGTGCGCTGCGCGTGGCCGGCCGGGTAGAGCCCTTGTTCGTTGACGCCGTGGCCGACCTGCCCCAGTCCATTGCAGACAACGCAAAAGATGGCGACGTGGTGATGTGCATGGGTGCGGGTTCGATTGGTGCCGTGCCCGGAAAGGTGGTTGATTTGCTACAAAATAATGAGCTGTTGCCGCAAGCAGGGAGGTCGCAATGAACACATTTGGCTCAAATATTGACGCCCGCACGTTGGGCAAGGTGGCAGTGCTGATGGGCGGTGCATCGGCCGAGCGCGATGTGTCCCTGATGTCCGGCCGCGGCGTGCTGCAGGCGCTGCGCTCGCGCGGTGTGGATGCTTACGCGTTCGACCCGGCACAGAGCGAACTGGGCGAACTCAAGCGCGGCGGTTACGCCCGCTGCTTCATTGCCCTGCACGGGCGCCACGGTGAAGACGGCACGGTGCAAGGCGCGCTGGAGTTGCTCGGAATTCCGTACACCGGCTCGGGTGTGATGGCGTCCAGCATGTCGATGGACAAGATCATGACCAAGCGCATCTGGCGCGCCGAGGGCTTGCCCACGCCCGACTGGCGTCTTGTGGCCAGCGGCGATGAAACGGCTATGGCCCTGCAGGCGCTGGGCGCGCCCATGATCGTCAAGCCCGCGCGCGAGGGCTCGACCATCGGGCTGACCAAGGTGTCCTCGCCCGAGCAGTGCGAGCAGGCCTATGCGCTGGCGTCGAAATACGACCCCGAGGTGCTGTGCGAACAGTTCATCGAGGGCGATGAAACCACCTGCCCCATCCTGGGCGAAGGCGCCAGCGCCCATGCGCTGCCGGTGATCCGCATCGTGGCGCCGCAAGGCAATTACGACTACGAACACAAGTATTTCACCGACGACACCCAATACCACTGCCCAAGCGGCCTGCCCGAGGCGGAAGAACGCGAGATCCAGCGCCTGGTGGTGCAGGCCTTCCGTTCGCTGGGCTGTCGGGGCTGGGCGCGGGCCGACATCATGATCCGCGCCAGTGACCGCAAGCCCTTCCTGCTGGAAATCAACACCTCGCCGGGCATGACCGGTCATTCGCTGGTTCCCATGTCGGCACGGGCTCTGGGCATCAGCTACGAAGACCTGTGCGTAGGCGTGCTCGCCACCGCCACGCTGGACACGCCGCCCGGTGCCACGCTGAGCCCGGCACAGAGCCAGCCCCAAGAGGCCACCACGCCATGAACCAGTCGCTGCCCGCACCGCTGGACGTCAAGCTCATGAACCTGACCGCTTCGGTCTTGTTCCTGTGCTGCGTGCTGCTTTTGCTGGCAGCGGGGGCGCGCTGGGTGTTGCGTTATCCCGGTTTTTCTGTGGCGCGCATCGTGGTTCAGGGTGAGCTGGTGCACAACAATGCAGTGACCTTGCGCGCCAATGTGGCGCCGCAGCTGGCGGGCAACTTCTTCACCATCGATCTGCGGGCCGCGCGCGCGGCCTTCGAGCAGGCGCCCTGGGTGCGCAAGGCCCTGGTGCGGCGCGAGTTTCCGGGTGGCCTGCGCGTGGAGCTGCAGGAACACGATGCTGTTGCCTTCTGGGGGGGCGAAACCGGTTCGGCACTGGTCAACAGCCAGGGCGAGGTTTTCGAGGCCAATGTGGGCGATGTGGAGCAAGAAGGCTTGCCCCGCCTCACGGGTCCCCAGGGTAGTTCGGCCGAGGTGCTGCAGATGCACGGCGTACTGCAGCCACTGTTTGAGCCGCTGGGCATGGCTGTGGATGCGCTGGAACTCACCGGGCGCGGCGGCTGGCGCGCCACGCTCGACACCGGCGCAGCGCTGGAGCTGGGAGGCGGCACGCAACAAGAAGTGGTGCAACGCACGCAGCGCTTCATCAGCACACTGACGGGGGTGGCGGCGCAATACCAGCGCCGTGCGGACGCACTGGAGTCGGCAGACCTGCGGCATGCCGGAGGCTATGCGCTGCGGTTGCGTGGCGTGACGACAGTCACCGCGGAAGCGGCTGCGAAGAAATAGCCGCGTGCAGCAGATGCGACAGGACAGAACAATGAAGGGCAGACACTGATATGGCAAGAGAATACAAAGACGTCGTGGTGGGGCTGGACATCGGCACGGCCAAGGTCATGGCCGTGGTGGCCGAGGTGTTGCCCAATGGCGAGCTCAAACTCGCAGGCCTGGGCGTGGCCCCGAGCAATGGCTTGAAGCGTGGCGTGGTGGTGAACATCGACGCCACCGTCCAGAGCATCCAGCAGGCGCTCAAAGAAGCCGAGCTGATGGCCGACTGCAAGATCCAGCGCGTCTACACGGGCATCACGGGCAGCCATATCCGGGGCCTCAACTCCAGCGGCATGGTGGCCGTGAAGGACAAGGAAGTCACCGCCGCCGACGTGGCGCGCGTGGTCGAGACGGCCAAGGCGATCAACATCTCCAGTGACCAGCGCCTGTTGCTGGTGGAGCCGCAGGAATTTGTGATCGACGGGCAGGACGTGAAAGAGCCCATCGGCATGAGTGGCATCCGTCTGGAGGCCAAGATCCATATCGTGACCGGTGCGCAGAGCGCGGCCGAGAACATCATCAAGTGCGTGCGCCGCTGCGGCCTCGAAGTCGAGCAGCTCATGCTCAACCCACTGGCCAGCAGCCAGGCCGTGCTGACCGATGACGAGCGCGAGCTGGGCGTGGTGCTGGTGGATATCGGCGCGGGCACGACCGACGTGGCCATCTTCACCGGCGGTGCCATCCGCCACACGGCGGTGATCCCGATTGCGGGCGACCTCATCACCAGCGACATTGCCATGGCACTGCGCACGCCCACCAAGGACGCCGAAGACATCAAGGTCGAAAGCGGCTACGCCAAGCAATTGCTGGCCGACCCCGAGGCCCAGGTGGAAGTGCCCGGCCTGGGCGACCGCAGCCCGCGCATGCTCAGCAAGCAGGCGCTGGCTGGCGTGATCGAGCCCCGGGTCGAAGAAATTTTCTCGCTCGTGCAGCAGGTGGTGCGCGAGTCGGGCTACGAAGAGGTGCTGTCATCGGGCATCGTGCTCACCGGCGGCAGCTCGGTCATGCCCGGAATGATCGAACTGGGCGAGGACATCTTTTTGAAACCCGTGCGCCGCGGCATTCCCAAGTATTCCAGCGCCCTGTCGGACATGGTCGCCCAGCCCCGTGCCTCCACTGTCATGGGCTTGCTCGAAGAAGCGCGCCTGGCACGTCTTCGCGGGTTCAAGGTGGCGCAAAAGAGCGGGTCGATGAAGACCGCGTTCGGGCGCTTCAAGGATTTCATCGTGGGGAACTTCTGACCATGAAATACCCAGGCATGAGCGCCGCCGGGCCGCCCCAAGGCGCGAAGGCCCCCTTGCGGGGCAGCGCAGCAGACGCAGTTGCAAGCGTGGGGGCGATCTGGCTAGCAAGAGGGAGTCCCCATCGCATACCGCGCGGGCGATGGCGATGTATCGGACCGCCCTATGTCCCGCGAAACAGACCCCCTTTCCCCATTTGGCAATTGAATACGTATTTAGAAACAGGAGCTCCAACATGACCATCGAAATGATCGAAGCCGAAGAATTCAACCAGGGCACCCAGATCAAGGTGATCGGTGTGGGCGGCGGCGGCAGCAATGCTGTCGAGCACATGATTGCGCGCAGCGTGCAGGGCGTGGAGTTTGTCAGCGCCAACACCGACGCGCAGGCGCTTACCCGCAGCTCCGCCCACCGCACCATCCAGCTGGGCCAAAGCGGCCTGGGTGCCGGCAGCAAGCCCGACAAGGGCCGCGAAGCCGCCGAAGCCGCCGTGGATGACATCCGCGCCGCCATCTCGGGCGCGCACATGCTGTTCATCACCGCCGGCATGGGTGGCGGCACGGGCACCGGCGCCGCACCGGTGATTGCGCGTGTGGCCAAGGAAATGGGCATTCTCACCGTGGGCGTGGTCACCAAGCCCTTCGACTGGGAGGGTGGCCGCCGCATGAGCAATGCCGACAACGGCCTGGCCGAGCTCGAAGCCAATGTCGATTCGCTGATCGTGGTGCTCAACGAAAAGCTGCTCGAAGTGCTGGGCGATGACATCACTCAGGACGAAGCCTTTGCCCACGCCAACGACGTGCTGAAAAACGCCGTAGGCGGCATTGCCGAAATCATCAACGAATACGGCCATGTGAACGTCGACTTCGAAGACGTGCGCACCGTGATGGGCGAGCCTGGCAAGGCCATGATGGGCACGGCCACCGCCAGCGGCCCCGACCGCGCCCGCATTGCCGCCGAGCAGGCCGTGGCCTGCCCGCTGCTCGAAGGCATCGACCTGTCGGGCGCCAAGGGCGTGCTGGTGCTGGTCACCGCCGCCAAGGGCAGCCTCAAGCTGTCCGAATCGCGCCTGGCCATGAGCACCATCAACGCCTACGCCTCGCCCGACGCGCATGTCATCTACGGCGCTGCCTACGACGACAGCCTGGGTGAAGAGATCCGCGTGACCGTGGTGGCCACGGGCCTGTCGCGCCCCAATGCGCGCCGCCAGCCCATCTCGGTGGTGCAGGGCGGCCTGCGCACGGGCACGGACAACATGGCCTACCAGATGCCCATGACCACCAGCGGCGTGATGGGCGGAGCCGTCGGCGTGGCAGGCGGCATGGGCGTCGGTTCCCAGGCCGATTACGGCGGCATGTCGGTGCCCAGCGTCTGGCGCACCAACCGCACGCAGGCAGCAGCCCGCGTCGATGCACTGTCGTCGGGCGGCATGGACGATCTGGAAATTCCGGCTTTCCTGCGCAAGCAGGCCGACTGATCGGCGTTCTCTTGCGCCCCCTCGGTTGCCCTGTGGCGACTGGGGGGCGAAGAAAAGAAGCCCTGCCAGCGTGAGTTGGCAGGGCTTCTTTGCATGGAGCGCAGGTTTACCGTGCGCGGACTTGCTTCGATGGGGCTACGCAGCGCTCCCGGTTCAGAAGGACTCCCAATCGTCGTTGTCACCTGCCGCTGGTTTTGGGCTGCTGGACTTCGGCGGCAGCGCTGCCACCGGGGCCTTGGCGGCTGGGGCGGGGCGAGGGGATGCGGGCTTGACCAATGGTGGGGGCGCTTTGCCCGCGCGTACCGGGGCTGGGGCAGGGCGAAGTGCGGCTGGGGGTGCAGGCCGTCTTGCCGGTGCGGGCGCCGAGGCATTGCTGCCGTTCACCCGGAACAACGCGACCACCTGGGTGAGTTTCATGGCTTGCTCGCGCAGGCTGTCTGCGGCGGCGGTGGATTGTTCCACCAGGGCCGAATTCTGCTGCGTCATCTGGTCGAGCTGGTTCATGGCGGTGTTGACCTGCGCGATGCCCTGGCTCTGTTCTGAGGTGGCAGATCGGATCTCACCGATGATGTCAGTCACGCGCTGAACGCTCTCAACGATCTCGGTCATGGTGGCGCCTGCATTGCCCACCAGCTGCGTGCCCGATTCCACCTTTTCAACCGACGCGCCAATCAAGGCTTTGATCTCCTTGGCGGCTTCTGCACTGCGTTGTGCCAGGCTGCGCACCTCGCTGGCCACCACGGCAAAGCCCCGGCCCTGCTCGCCCGCACGGGCGGCTTCGACAGCGGCATTCAAGGCCAGAATATTGGTCTGGAAGGCGATGCCATCGATCACACCGATGATGTCGCTGATCTTGTTGCTGCTGGCGTTGATGTCCTGCATGGTGGCGACCACACGCGACACCACTTCCCCGCCACGCGCTGCCACCGTGGCCGCCGATGTGGCCATCTGATTGGCGGTCTGGGCAGAGTCTGAGGTCTGCCGGACGGTGCTGGTCAGCTCTTCCATGCTGCTCGCAGTGCTCTGCAGGTTGCTGGCAGTGTCTTCGGTGCGGTGGGCCAGGTCGTTGTTGCCCTGGGCAATCTCGCTGGAAGCCGTGGCGATGCTTTCGGTGGCCGAGCGCACTTCGGTCACGAGCTGGCGCAGCGAGACAACCATGCGGCCCAGGCCGTCGAGCAGGGAGCCTGCTGGAGCGTCAGGGATGGGGGTGTCCAGATTTCCCTGGGCCACCTCTGACATCACTGCGATGGCGTCGGTGGGTTCGCCTCCGATCTGGCGCAGCACCGAGCGCGTGACCAGCAACCCCACGCCACCCACGACCAGCATCACGACGAGCACGATCGCCAGGTTGGACAGCAGGGTTTTGCGAACGAGCTGGTCGATGTCGTCCGTATACAGACCGGAGCCGACCATCCAGTTCCAGCCGTCCACACGGATCACGTACTGGAGCTTGGGCACCAGCGACTGCGAGCCGGGCCGCGCGAACATGGTGGGCACAAATACGCGGCCGTTGGAACTGGCGTTGAGCGCGGTTGATATCTGTTTGAGAATGTCCGTGCCGGCGCCGTCCTTCACTTTGCCAGCCATGTCCTGGCCTTCCCATTCAGGCTTGATGGGGTGCATCACGCCTTTGGAATCCAGCGTCCAGATATAGAAGTACTCGGTTTTGCCTTCAGGTCCACCAAAGCGGGACACGCGCAAAGCGTCCTTGGCCGCCTTTTGGGCTTCTTCTACCGGCATCGCCCCGCTTGCGGCCTTGGCCTGGTACGAGGCCACGATGCTGTGGGCCGATTGCACCGCTGTGGTCAGCAGCTCACGCCGCGACTCGATGATCTGTGACCGCTGCTGCAGCAATGCACTGACCGCCATAAACAGCAGTGCTACCAATGCTGTGGCCAGCATCAGCAGGATCTTGCCTCTGAAACTGAGTTTGCTCATGAAATCTCCCGGGATGAAAAAAAAGGGCTGTTCTTGGGCCCGCAAGCAAAGGAGCGGCCCGGGTCGTGGGCCATGCGGATCCTTTGGGGCTTGCCCTGTAACCGATTGTGTGATTGTCCTCCATGCCGGTTGTGAGGGAAAACGAGTGCATTCCACTCAGAGTGGACCCCGCCCAGCGCAGCGCCGAGCGCGGCAGCACAAAATCCTTGCGGCAACTAAAATCGCAGGATGCTCAAGCAACGCACCCTCAAAACCCTGACCCGCGCCGTGGGGGTAGGTTTGCACAGCGGCCAGCGGGTCGAGTTGACCCTGCGGCCGGCCCAGCCCGACACGGGCATCGTGTTTCGCCGCGTGGATTTGCCCCAGCCGGTGGACATCCCCATTTCTGCGGCCGCCGTTACCGACACCCGCCTGGCATCGACCATCGGCACCGGCAACGCCAAGGTGCACACCGTCGAGCACCTCATGTCGGCCTGTGCCGGCCTGGGTATCGACAACATGTACGTGGACATCACCGCAGAAGAAGTCCCCATCCTGGATGGTTCATCGGCATCGTTTGTTTTTCTGCTGCAAAGCGCAGGCATTGAATTGCAGAACGCACCCCGCCGCTTCATCCGCGTGACCCGGCCGGTCGAGGTGCGAGAGGGCGAGGGCGCCCATGCCAAATGGGCGCGTCTGACGCCCTACCATGGCTACAAGCTCAGTTTCGAGATTGATTTCGACCACCCGGCGGTGGATTCCACGGGCCAGCGGGTCGAGTTTGACCTGGGCTCCGGCAACTACAGCCGCGACATCGCCCGTGCGCGCACCTTCGGCTTCACGCGCGATGTGGAAATGATGCGCGCAAGTGGCCTGGCGCTGGGCGGCGGGCTCGACAACGCCATCGTGATGGACGACTACAAGGTGCTCAACAGCGACGGGCTGCGCTATGACGATGAATTCGTCAAGCACAAGATCCTGGACGCCATGGGCGACCTGTACCTGGTTGGCAAGCCTTTGCTGGCCGCCTACAGCGCCTTCCGTTCAGGCCATGCCATGAACAACCTGCTGCTGCGCGAGCTGCTGGCCCAGCGCGACGCCTGGGAAGAGGTGACGTTCGAGGACGACCGCCAGGCACCCAGCGGTTTCCTGCAACCCGTGCGAGCCTGGTAGCAGACCCATGCTGCTGTTTCGCTGGCTGGCCATGGCACTGCTGCTGACTGCGGCGGTTTCCTTCGCGTTTTATGCGGGCACCGGCCAGGCACGCTACAAGCGCTTTGGCCTGGTGGTGCTGAAATGGACCATCATCGCGGCGGTTTTCTTCTTTGCCGTGATGTTCATCGGGCGCCTGGCCTGAGCCCGAAAGTTGGGTCGCGGCAGCGCAAGCAGTGCTGGCCTATACTCGCGCCTGCTCCGGGGTGTGCTGATGCACTGAGATGCGGGAGGGCGTGAAACACACGCCCCTCTGCGAACCCGACGAACTTGATCCGGTTCATACCGGCGGAAGAAGAGCCGACCTCCATGCGCCCGTGCCTGCCTATCCGGCATGCACGCCATGCCCCAGGTGCCCCGCGCACCTGCGGGGGAGCAGGTCCATTCCGGAGCAACCCCCGCCACCGGAACCAGGAGACCTGCCCCATGAACGCCCCCGACCGACACGCCGATTTGGCACAGCTGGCCACCCCCGAAAAGTTTGCCGAACTGCTGGCGCGGACGCGCGAGCCCTTCCCCGCATCCCGCAAGGCCCACCTCCCCGGCCATCTGCACACCGATTTGCGCGTGCCGGTGCGCGACATCGCACTCACCAATGGCGAGGTGGTCAGCGTGTACGACACCTCCGGCCCGTACACCGACCCCGAGGCTGCGATCGATGTGCGCCAGGGCCTGGCCAGCGTACGCGGCGGCTGGATCACCGGCCGTGGTGATGTGGAGCACTACGAGGGCCGCGCCCCGGTGGCGCTGGACGACGGGCAAAAAAGCGAAGACGCCACCCGCCTGGCCCAGTTGCGCGCCGAGGCTGCCGCCCTGCAGCGCAAGCCGTTGCGCGCCAAGAGTGGTGCCAACCACACCGGTAACGTGACGCAGATGCACTACGCACGCAAAGGCATCATCACCCCCGAAATGGAATACGTGGCCATCCGTGAAAACGGCAAGCGCGAGTGGATGGAGCAGTACATGCAGGACGCGGGCCGTGAGAAGCGCCTGATGGGCAACCCCATGGGCGCGAGCATCCCGCGCATCATCACGCCAGAGTTCGTGCGCGACGAAGTGGCCCGTGGCCGCGCCATCATTCCCGCCAACATCAACCACCCCGAGGTGGAGCCGATGGCGATTGGCCGCAACTTCCTCGTCAAGATCAACGCCAACATCGGCAACTCGGCTGTCACGTCCAGCATTGAAGAAGAAGTGGAAAAGCTGGTCTGGGCGATCCGCTGGGGTGCCGACAACGTGATGGACCTCTCGACCGGCAAAAACATCCACACCACACGCGACTGGATCGTGCGCAACTCGCCCGTGCCCATTGGCACGGTGCCGATCTACCAGGCGCTCGAAAAAGTGGGCGGCGTCGCCGAAGACCTGACCTGGGAGATCTTCCGCGACACGCTGATCGAGCAGGCCGAGCAGGGCGTGGACTACTTCACCATCCACGCCGGCGTGCGCCTGGCGTACATCCACCTCACGGCGGCGCGGCGCACCGGCATCGTCTCGCGTGGCGGCTCCATCATGGCCAAGTGGTGCATGGCGCACCACCGCGAGAGCTTTTTGTACGAGCACTTCGAGGACATCTGCGACATCATGAAGGCGTACGACGTTTCGTTCAGCCTGGGCGACGGCCTGCGCCCCGGGTGCGCGTCCGACGCCAACGACGAGGCGCAGTTTGCCGAGCTGCACACGCTGGGCGAGCTGACCCAGGTGGCCTGGAAGCACGACGTGCAGACCATGATTGAAGGCCCCGGCCATGTGCCCATGCACATGATCCAGGCCAACATGACCGAGCAGCTCAAGACCTGCCACGAAGCGCCGTTCTACACCCTGGGCCCGCTGACCATCGACATCGCACCGGGCTACGACCACATTGCCTCTGCCATCGGCGCGGCCATGATCGGCTGGATGGGCACGGCCATGCTGTGCTACGTGACGCCCAAAGAACACCTGGGCCTGCCCGACCGCGACGACGTCAAGCAAGGGATCATCGCCTACAAGATCGCCGCGCACGCCGCCGACGTGGCCAAGGGCCACCCCGGTGCCCGCGCGCGTGACGATGCGCTGAGTCAGGCGCGTTTTGATTTTCGCTGGCAGGACCAGTTCAACCTGGGTCTGGACCCTGAGACAGCGCAGGCCTTCCACGACGAAACCTTGCCCAAGGATGCCTCCAAGGTGGCGCACTTTTGCTCGATGTGCGGCCCCAAGTTCTGCTCGATGAAGATCACGCAGGAAGTGCGCGACTTTGCCGCGCAAAAGGGCGTAGCCGAGGCCGAAGCGCTGGCGGCGGGCATGGAGACCAAGGCTGAAGAGTTTCAGCGCGGCGGCGGCAGCCTGTACGTGCCGATCAAGCCTGTCTGATTGATTGCTATTAAAAACGTAGCTGTTAGCGCTTGCTGCATAAGCGCTAACAGCACTTTTTACCTATTTTTTAGCGGATTCACCCAATTTTCAGCCCTCACCAGCCATCTACAACGGGGCGGCCGCAACCCCGTTGTTTAGCCATTCGCCAGCAGTGCCTGTTGCCGGTGTGCGTGGGCAATCTGGCCGATGGGCGGCAGGGCTGTTTCGGCGCCCTGGCCAGGCAGCACAAACCGGCTGATCAGGGTGGAAAGCTCGTGGGCCTGGCTGCGCAGGCCGGCCGATGCGGCCATTGACTGCTCTACCAGCGCCGAGTTGGCTTGGGTCATCTGGTCCAGCCGCGCTACTGCGGTGTTGATCTGGCCAATGTCGCGGTTCTGGTCCTGCGTGGCGGAGGTGATCTCGCCCATCATGCGTTCGGCGTTCTGGATGGAGCCCACGATGCGCTGCATGGTAGTGCCCGCTACGCCCGCCAGGCTGGTGCCCTCTTTCACCTGATCGACCGATTCATTGATCAGCGCCTTGATTTCCCGCGCCGCGGCGGCCGACCGGGTGGCCAGGCTGCGCACCTCGGCAGCCACCACCGCAAAGCCCCGGCCCTGGTCGCCCGCATGGGCCGCCTCCACGGCGGCATTGAGAGCCAAAATGTTGGTCTGGAACGCAATGGAGTCGATCACGCCGATGATGGCGGCGATCTTGCCGGCCGACGCATGGATGCCTTGCATGGTGCGCTCTACCTGGGCCACCACGCTGCCGCCCTCGTGCGCCACCGTCGTGGCCGTGGCCACGATCTGCTGCGCGTCGTGCGCCGCTTGCGCCGACTGCATTACCCGGATGGTGATCTGCTCCAGCGCCGCCGCGGTCTGCTGCAGGCTGGCAGAGGTTTCCTCGGTGCGGCTGGAGAGGTCGGTGTTGCCATTGGCGATTTCCGATGCGGCGGAGCTCACGTTCTGTGCCGACCCGCGCACCTGCACCACCAGGGTGCGCAGCGCCTGCTGCATCACCGCCAGCGAATTGAGCATGCGGCCCGCTTCGTCTTTTTCATGGCCGGCAATGTCGTGGCGCAGGTCCAGGGCCGCCACGCGGTCGGCCGTGACGTTGGCCAATGCGATCGGGCGTGTGATGCTGCGCACCAGCCACAGCGCCAGCACGCTGCCCACCACCAGGGCCAGTGCCCCAAAGGCCAGCAGCGCAGTGCGGG
The DNA here is from genome assembly GCF_000526295.1 of Acidovorax sp. JHL-3. Classification (NCBI taxonomy): domain Bacteria; kingdom Pseudomonadati; phylum Pseudomonadota; class Betaproteobacteria; order Burkholderiales; family Comamonadaceae; genus Acidovorax; species Acidovorax sp. JHL-3. The sequence goes on along the minus strand of NZ_JAFU01000001.1, from coordinate 135,592 downwards.
CCACGGCGCCCAGGCGCTCCACCTCGCGTGCGCCGGCATCAATCGCGTTGCGCTGCGACTGGGTCAGCGTGCCCAGTGCGGACAGCAGTGCACCGGAAGAGGGCAGGAACCGCTCTGCATATACCTTGCGGATGCGCACGGTAAAGTTGGATTCGCTGGCCGCCATCAGCTCGGCGCGGGCTTTCTGAAAATCCTTTCCTGCGGCCTGGATGCCCTCCAGCAGTGCGCGGTCTTCGGCAGCCTGCAGTCCCTTGTCCAGCTCGGCGATCAGCCCGTCGTAGCGCTGCTGGGTGGCGGCGATGTCGGCGCCCAGAATTTCATTCACTTCGGGCTCCGAGCTCAGGGCGATGGCCTTGAAACGCTCGGAGTTGATGGCCTGATAACGGTAGGCGTCGGCAACCAGGCGTTCGGTGGCAACGCCCTGGCTCACCATGGTTTCGGTGGATTGCTGGATCTGGCGAAGCGACCAGATGCCAATGACCGAGCCCAGCAGGGTCAGCGTGAGCACCACGCAGAACGTGGTCAGCAGCCGCTTGCCCAGGGTTCCCCGGGATGGTGTGGTGGTGTGCAGGGGGGCAGACATGGTGTTCCTGGGTTCTTCGATGAGGCCGGGGCTATGCCGGGGTGCGCAAAGGGCGCTGGTGTCGGCCCTGTGGATGCCGCTGCCTGGGCGGCGGTGCGACCCATTGTCTGCCCCAAATGTGACAAAGTGTTTTCAAATCCATGCCACAAAAACGTGCCGCGGCAGCACGGCGGCGGAGGCAAAAACGCCGGTAAATACCCTGTGCGCCATAGGAGGATGTGGCATTTATAGTCCCCGAGCGCCAGCCCAGAAGGCTGGTTGAGGGCGTGGCATCAAAGTTGCTTCGCCAGGGTACTTGTCAAAATTTGTAAGGGTGAGCCATGAACGCTCTGGGCCGACTTTCCATTCGTGCGCGCCTGTATTTCGGCACGATCTTTTCGCTGGTGTTGCTGGTGATCATTGGTGCGATGGGTTTCATTGCGCTGGACCGCACCCGCGGCACGCTGGAGGTGCTGTTTTCGCAACGGGTGCAGACGCTGACCGATATGTCCGATCTGCGCACCGCGCTGGGCGACCTGCGCCGTGCCGAGAAAGACATCATCATCAACTTCAACAACACCGTGGAAGTGGCGGCGCTGCGCGAAAGCTGGGGCAAGACGCTGGCGACCCTGCGCAAGAGCCTGGCCGAGGTACGCCAGGTGCAGGCGGGCGACGCGGCCTTTGTGACGGCTATCGACAAATCGCTCGACGAGATCAAGCAATACGAAGCCGGCATTGTTCCGATCTTCGACCAGATCGAGCGCGCCCAGATCGACGGTGCCGGCGGTGGCGCCTATGCCGACCGGCTGAAAACACACATGGAAGCCACCGACCAGCTGTTCTCTCGCCTGGCCACTTCGGCCCGGGAGCAGATGCAGGAGGCGCGCCAGGGCGTGGACACCCTTGCCGCCACCATGTCCGGCCTGATTGGCGTGGCCCTGGTACTGGCCCTGGCGGTGCTGATTCCGCTCACCTACCTGAGCGTGCGCTCGATCACCCGTTCATTGGCCCAGGCCCGCGATCTGGCCGAGCGCATTGCCGGGGGTGACCTGTCGCGCGACACGCAGGCACTCAACCACGACGAAGTGGGCCAGCTGGTGACGGCCATGGGCCGCATGCAGCAATCCTTGCGCGGCCTGGTGCGCCAGGTGCAGGATGCGGCGGGCAACATTTCTACCGCCAGTTCAGAAATCGCCACGGGCAACCACGACCTCAGCCAGCGCACCGAGCAGACCGCTGCCAACCTCGAAGAAGCGGCATCGTCGATGGAGATGCTCACCAGCACGGTGCAGCAAAGCGCGCAGGCCTCGCGCCAGGCCAGTGACTTTGCCTCGTCGGCCGCCGAAGTGGCAGCACGCGGCGGTGCCGTGGTGTCGCAGGTGGTGAGCACCATGGACCAGATCACCACCAGCTCGCGCAAGATTGCCGACATCACGGGCGTGATCGACTCCATTGCGTTCCAGACCAACATTTTGGCGCTCAATGCTGCCGTGGAAGCCGCACGCGCCGGTGAGCAGGGCCGGGGCTTTGCCGTGGTGGCCAGCGAAGTGCGCAGCCTGGCCCAGCGCAGCGCCGGGGCGGCCAAAGAGATCAAGGAGCTGATTGGTTCATCGGTCGAGCGCGTGGAAGATGGCTCGCGCCTCGTGAGCCAGGCAGGCCAGACCATGACCGAAATCGTGGGCAGCGTGCGCCGCGTGTCCGGCATCATTCACGAAATCACCGCCTCGGCCGCCGAGCAAAGCGACAACATCGGCCACATCAGCCAGTCGGTCACGCAGCTTGATCAGATGACCCAGCAAAACGCCGCGCTGGTGGAGCAGTCCACGGCGGCATCGGAATCGCTGCGCGAGCAGGCCCTGCAACTCACGCGCGCAGTCAGCCAGTTCAAGCTGCACGATGGCGCTGCCGCGAGTGCGCAGCCAGGCGGCCTGCCCGCCGCTGCTGCGGCCCGCGGCCGCCAGCCCGCCAGGGCGCGGCAGGCGCAAGTGGCGCTGCAGATTCAATAGTGGTGTTTTTGGCTGCTAGCGCTTATGCAGGAAGCGCTAGAAGCTATTAAATAAATAGCATTTAATTCCGGAGCTTCAAGCTGCGGTTCATGGCGCGACGGCGCCAGCACCCTGCGCGATCCAGGCCAGTGCCACCGTGGAACCGGCTTTGCCGGGCAACGGGTGGCGTCCCCTAATCTCTGGTCACTCGCACCACTTCTTCACGGCTGGTGATGCCGGCGGCAATCAGGCGCTCGCCGTCGTCGCGCATCAGTGCCATGCCGTTGGCCAGAGCGGCGGCGCGGATGTCGGCCTCGGAAGCCTGGTTGTGGATCTGGGCGCGGATGGCGTCGGTGGTCACCAGCAGCTCGAACACGCCCGTGCGGCCTGCGTAGCCGGTCTGGCCACAGGCGTCGCAACCCTTGCCGGCGCACTGCGTGCAGATCTTGCGCACCAGACGCTGCGCCAGCACGCCCAGCAGGGACGAGGACAGCAGAAACGGCTCCACGCCCATGTCGGTCAGGCGCGTGACGGCACTCGCGGCGTCGTTGGTGTGCAGCGTGGCCAGCACCAGGTGGCCCGTCAGCGAGGCCTGGATGGCGATCTGCGCGGTCTCGAAGTCGCGGATTTCGCCAATCATGATGATGTCCGGGTCCTGGCGCAGGATGGCGCGCAGGGCCTTGGCGAAGGTCAGGTCGATCTTGCTGTTGACCTGCGTCTGGCCCACGCCGGGCAGCTCGTATTCGATGGGGTCTTCCACCGTCATGATGTTGTTGCGCGTGGCGTCCAGCCGCGACAGCGCCGCATACAGCGTGGTGGTTTTGCCCGAACCCGTGGGGCCCGTGACGAGCACGATGCCGTGCGGCTGGGCGATCAGGTCTGTAAAGCGGTGCAGGGTGTCGCCCTGCATGCCCACGGCCTCCAGGCTGATCTTGCTTTCGCTCTTGTCCAAGAGGCGCAGCACGGCGCGTTCGCCGTGCGCGCTGGGCAGGGTGGACACGCGCACGTCGATGGCGCGGGTGCCCAGGCGCAGGCTGATGCGGCCGTCCTGCGGCAGGCGCTTTTCGGAGATATCGAGGTCGGCCATGATCTTCAGGCGCGAGATCAGGGCAGCGTGCAGCGCGCGGTTGGGTTGCACCACCTCGCGCAGGCTGCCGTCCACGCGAAAACGCACGCTGCTGTGGCGCTCGTAGGGCTCGATGTGGATGTCACTGGCGCCGTCGCGCGCGGCCTGCGTGAGCAGGGCGTTGAGCATGCGGATGATGGGCGCGTCGTCGGCCGTTTCCAGCAGGTCTTCCACGGCGGGCAGCTCTTGCATCATGCGCGAGAGGTCGGCGTCGCTTTCCACCTCGCTCACCACGGTGGCGGCGCTCGATTCGCCCTGCGCATAGGCCGCGCTGATGCGCTGGGCCATGCCATGGGCATCAAGCGGCAGCAACTGCTGCACGGGGTGCTTGCGCAGCACTTCCGACAGCGCGCTGGCGTTGGGCTGGGGGCCGTGCCACAGCACCAGCTGCTGGCCGTCGTCCTCCAGCAGCAACTGGGCGGTGCGCGCAAAGGCGTAGGGCAGGGGGTGGCGCATGGCGGGGCTGCTCAGGGCGTTGTGATGGGCGTGCTGATGGGCGTGCTGATGGGCGCGGGGGTGTAAACCGGTGTGGGCAGAGCGGTTTCGGGGCGCAGCGCGGGCAACACCGGGGCGCCCGAGACAGAGCCCATCACGGCGCTGGGGGCGGGCTGCGCAACCTGCTGCAGCGCGCGGATGGCGTCGTAGCGGTCAAGCATCAGCGCGTCGCTGGCGGCGGCATCGCGCACCACCACGGGGCGCAAGAACACCATCAGGTTGGTCTTCTTGCGCGAGCGGTTCTCGCTGCGAAACAGATTGCCCAGCACGGGGATGTCGCCCATCAGCGGCACCTTGTCCTCGGCCTGCTGGTAGCTGTCTTCCAGCAGACCGCCCAGCACGATGATGCTGCCGTCTTCAACGAGCACGTTCGATTCGATGGAGCGCTTGCTGGTGGTGGGGCCGTTCACGTCCTTGAGGGTGTTGCCGTCGATCTTCGAGACTTCCTGGTAAATCGCCAGCTTGACGGTGCCGTTCTCGTTGATCTGCGGGCGCACACGCAGCATCAGGCCCACGTCCTTGCGCTCTACCGTGGTGAAGGGGTTCACGGTGTTGTTGCCCGTGGTGTTGGCATACGAGCCCGTGACAAAGGGCACGTTGTTGCCGATGACGATCTTGGCCTCTTCGTTGTCCAGCGTCATCAGGTTGGGGGTGGAGAGCACGTTGGCATCGCCACTGTTTTGCAGAAAATTGGCCAGCGCGCCCAGGTAATACTGGCCGTTGACGCGCGGCGCCAGCGCAATGTTCAGGCCCCCGCCGAGCGAGGTCAGCGCCGAGGTGCTGCCCGAGGCAATGCCTGCGGCCAGGCTCAGGATGTTGCCGCCCGACACCGCCGAGTTGGTGCCGATGGCGCCCACCACGCCATCGCCTTTGCTGCCCAGCACGCTTTGCCACTGGATGCCGAACTCGGCCAGCTTGCTGGCCGTGACTTCGACGATCAGGCTTTCCACCAGCACCTGCGCGCGGCGGCCGTCGAGCTTGTCGATCACGGCACGCAGCTGCCGGTATTGGGGCTCGGGCGCGGTGATGATGAGCGAGTTGGTGGTGGGGTCGGCCTGGATCTGCCCGCCGGTCGAGGGCTGGTTGCTGTTGGCGCTGCTGGAGCCGCCGCCCGCGCCCATGCCCAGGCCTCCGCTGCCGCCCAGCCCGGCGCTGTTGCTGGAGTTGCTGGCCGATGCCGTGCTGGACGACGCCGCAGAGGTCGCGAGCCCGCCAGAGCCGGAAGTGCCCGCTGCGGCAGCGCCGCTGCCGCCTCCTGTGGCCGACATGGCCGCGCGCAGCGTGGTCGCCAGCTTGGTGGCATCGGCGTTCTTGAGGTACACCACATGGATGTTGCCGCTGGCCGCGCTGCTGCCGGGCACGGGCGGCTGGTCGAGCTTGTCCACCAGCGCGCGCACCTGGGCCACGCGGGCGGGGTTGGCGGCGCGCAGGATCAGGGCGTTGCTGCGCGGCTCGGCAATCAGCGTGGTCTTGAACGAGGTGTCGCTCTGTCCCTGGGCCGCCGCCGGGGCGGCTGCGCTGCCACCGTCAATCAGCCGCGCCACCAGCGGGGCCAGGTCGGCGGCCACGGCGTTCTTGAGCGGGATTACCTCGACATCGCTGGCATTGGAGACATCCATGGCCGCCACGATGCGCGCCAGGCGCTGCAGGTTGTCGGCATAGTCGGTGATCACCAGCGAGTTGTTGCCGGGGTTCACGTTGATGGTGTTGTTGGGGCTGATCAGCGGGCGCAGCACCGGCACCAGGTTGGCCGCGTTTTCGTAGTTGAGCTTGAAGATCTGCGTGACGATCTGCCCGCCGCCAGGGCCGGGCGCGCCGCCGCGCGACACGCTCACGCTGCCGCCCTGCAGCTTGGCGTCGGCCTCGGGCACCACCTTGTACAGGCCGGCGGACTCGACCACCGTGAAGCCCTGCAGACGCAGCGCCGCCAGAAACTGCTGGAAGGCGGCCGCTGGCGTTACGGCGCGTTCGGTGATCAGGGTGAGCTGGCCTTTGACGCGCGGGTCCACCACCACGTTGCGGCCGGTGATGGTGGCCATGGTGCGGGCCACGGCTTCGATCTCGGCGTTGGCGAAGTTGAGCGTGACGGGCTCGCCCGGGCGCACGCTGCTGGTGCCGGTTCCGATGGCCGTTTGTGCATGAATTTGCCCGCTAGCGCTTGCCAGTAAAGCGCAAGCAGCTATCGTATTCAGAGCAAATCGCAGTTGGGGCGAAAGATTGGAAGTCATAGGATCAACCCACGGTGATGATGGAGCGCGCGCCGTTGCGCCGTCCGATGATGTTCAGAAGATTGGCCAGGGCCGCCTCGCGCTCGGGCGTGGCACTGGCCTCGCCCGTGAAGCGCAGGCGCTGGCCTACCCATTGGCCGCTGCCGCTGAGCTGCAGATGGCCGTCAAGCGTGCCCAGGGTGAGCGTGGGCACATCTCCGCCCTGAAGTACCAGCCGGTAGCTGCCCATGGGGCGCAGGGTGGAAAGGCGCGACGACATCGCCCGCGCGTCGAGTTGAACCGTGCCGGTCAGCGCCATGCGCCCTGCGGCCCAGGCGGCCTCGAAACCCTGGGTCTGCACGGCCAGTTGGCCCTGGGGTTGCAGGGTGTTCCAGGGGGTTCCCAGGCCGGTCAGCAGGCCTGCCGGGAACTGGCTTTGCCCATCGGCCAGAGCCAGCCGCGCGCCGCCCCAGCGTGCATCCAGGCGGGCCTGCAGCGGCGCGGTCATGCAGCACGCGGCATGCACCTGCGCATGCAGGCCGCGCAGCGTGGGGCGCAGCTGCCACTCCAGCCGTCCGGGCAGGGCAGCACGGTCCTGGCTGGCGCCGCCACCGGTCAGCACCAGCTGGGCCGAGCCGGTCCACACCGTGCCGCGTGCCTGGGCCAGCAGCACTTGCCCGCCGGTGGCACTGTCCACCGCCCGGGCCAGCCACTGTGCTGGCGCAAAGCTGATCACCGCAGGCAGCACTCCCACCAGCACCCCGGCTGCAGCCCAGCCCCAGGGCGAGCGCGGGGCTGCCGTGGCGGCTAACCGCTGGCGGGGACGCAGGGAAGAAGACACGTTGCGAAACACGAGAGGGACGCCGTTCAGCGCGCGGGCAGTGCCAGCACCAGGCTGCCATCCCAGCGCGGTGCGGCCGCAGCGGGCACATTGCCCAGGGTGGCAGGTGGCGATGTGCCCGCAGCCGCCGCCGCGCTGCGCGTGAGCCGGGCTTCCACCGGCACCGCCAGCGCATTGCTGCGTGCCTGGGCCAGCCATTGCGCCAGGGCGTCGGCGGGCGCGCCCTTCAGGGTGATGGTGGCGCGGTCGCCCACCAGGCTGAGCTGGGCGGTGGCGCCCAGGCGCTGGGTCAGCGACGCGCGCAGGCTGCCCACGGCGTCGCCCGGTGTGCCGCGTGGCGCGGCCTGCAGTTGCAAGGCTTCGGCCTGCAGGCTTTGCATGCGCTGCAACTGGGCATCCAGGGCGGCATGGCGGGCGGGAGCCGTGCGCAGCGTTTTCAGGGCTGGCGCCAGGGCCACCCACCACAGCAGCGCCAGGGCCACGATGGCGCTTGCAGCCAGAACCAGGTTTTGCTCGCGAGGGGCCAGGGCCTTCCAGCGCTGTTGCAAGGTGTGGTGGGTGGAGGTGCTCATGGCGTTGTCTCCGCGCGCAGCGACAGGCTGCCATCGTCCATGCGGGCGCCATAGCCCGCGGTCTGCAGCCGGGTGACCATGGCGGTGTGCTCTTCGTCCGTTAGCGTGATGCCGCGCAGGCGCAGTTCACCCGCGGTGTATTCCAGTGCGTTGGGCAGCTGGCCTTCGGGCAGGGCCGCGCCCGCCGCAGCCAGCAGGGGCTCCAGGTCGCGTGGTGAGACGCTGCCGGCGGCCTGGCGCAGCACGGCCAGCTCACGCTCCATCTGAACCGGGGCATCCACCACCACCTGCACCTTCGGAAATGTCTGGGTGAGCGCATTGCGCACACCGGCTTGCTTGGCGGCGAGCGCGTCGCGCTCTTGCCAGGCCCACGCGTTCAGGCCAACCAGGTGGGCCGCCGCCAGCAGGCCGACGCCCCAGCGTGCCGCCCGCCATTGCGGCGCATACAAAAACGCACTGGCGGCGCTGCCGGCCTTGCGCAGGGCCCGGGTGCGCCCGGTGCTGGCCAGATCGAACTGCGCCAGATCCCAGGCGCCGCGCGCCGCATCCAGCGCGCGCTGGCTTGCGGTGTGCAGCGCCGCCGGGCGGCCCAGCGTGCGCTCGGCCAGCGCTGCCACAGCCGGTTCGGCGTGCAGCGGCAGCGGGGGGGCTTCGGTGTCTGTGGGGCTGGTGGCCGGGCTGATCAGGCCCAGCGCCGCCGATGACAGGGGCAGCACGGCCACGCCCTGGTCGGGGCCGTGGCCACACAGAACCAGGTGGGCTTCTTCGGGCGTGCCCAGCGCAAACAGCTCGGGCCCGCCGCTGGCGGTGGGGCCCGGCGCAAATTCGGGCACCACGCGCGAGACGCGGCGGCCGGCGGCCTCCAGCACCTGCAAGGCTTCGCGCAGCCAGGCGCGGTCGCACACGGCCACCCACACGGGTTCGCCGGCGCGGGCGCCCGGTTCCAGGGCAAAGTGCAGCTGGGCGGGGTCGTCGAGCAGCTGGTCTTCCAGCAAACCCTCCAGCACCGAGCGCAGGCGCGGCGTTTGCTGGCCTGCCCCCAGCGGCACGCCCTGGGGCAATTGCACGCGCTGCCAGGAAAGCGCCCTCGCCGGCACCACGGCCACCACCTCGCCACCCGGCCGGGCGGGCTCGGGCAGCAGCGCCGCCGGGGCACTGGCATGGCGAAGTTCGGTATGGCCGTCGGCGGTCAGCGTGTAGCTGAAGGCGGTCGTGGGCCCGCAAGGGGCTTGGGGCAGGAAAAGGATCAGGGTGCTCATGGACGGGTTTTGCGCGCCATTCTAGGCTGCAGACTTGACAGTACGGAGGCGCTCAGAGAGTGACCGCGTTCTCATCGGCCCGACTCGGGCGCTGCGGTCAAGGGGGCACGGTCAAATGCGCCGCGTTCGCGCCACAAGGTGGTGATGATGGTGCCCTGGCGCGACACCAGCGAGCGCTCGTCCACCATGGTGGCGCCCAGGCGCAACCGCCCGCGCACCTCGAAGTAGCGCGAGGCGATGGCGTGGTCGTCGGCGTTCAGCGCAATGCTGGCGCCCAGCTGGTTGGTGACATCGGTCAGCCCCCGGAAATGGCGCGCCTGCCGGGCCTGCACGATCTTTTGCGCGCTCGCCGTGTCCAGCCCGTCGATGGCGGCCCACAGCACATCCACATCGGCGGTGTTCAGGTTCACGGGGGTGCGCACCGGCAGCAGCGTGACATGGGGCGCCAGCACGGCCACGGTGGTCGGGGGCAGGCCCAGCCAGCCCAGCTGGGTCACGCTGGGCGGCGCCAGGGGGGCGCTGCTGTCGGCGCCCTTGCTGGCCTTGGCCTCGCGCAGGGCCTGCACCAGCTGGTCCAGTTGCTGCGGGGGCAGGCCCAGCCGCTCGAACAGGCGGGAGAACTGGCGCAAGGCGCCAGCGTTGACCTTGTCGCCCTCCATCAGGTTGGTCAGGTTCAGCCGGGCCTGCATGTCGGTGATCTGGCCCGACAGAAAGGCATCGGTGGTGTCGGTGCTGGCATCGTCCACTTGGGCCACGTTGCGGTCGGCCGCGAGAAAGGTGGACAGGCGGGCCTCTTGCAGCGGCACGGCCCAGGGTTCGGCCAGGTGGTCGGCGCCGCCGGTGATGGCGTCCTCGCGCAGGATCAGGCGCGACCAGTCGAGGGCCCCCACCAGAATCCAGGCCGACTGCAGCCGGGCGCGCTCGGCCGTCTCTACCTCGACTGCGCGCCACTGCTGCCACAGGGCGGCAGCGGCAAAGGTCGCCACCAGCGTCACCGTCAGCATGGCCGCCAGCAAGGCCGCGCCGCGCTGGTGGACGCGGGCGCGGGCGGCGTTGGGCTGCGCAGGGCGGGCGCCGTGCGTCATGACTTGCCGCCGCCCAGCAAGGGGTTCACCCAGTCGCGCGTGACCTGCCCGGCCAGGGCCTGGCCCGGGCTGATGCTGATCTGCAGGCGCACGCCATCGGGCAGCGCGGCGGCGTTGCCGGGCGTGGCGTCGCCACTCGACTGCGGGTTCGACCAGGCGCCCCCGCGGTAATAAAAGAGCTGCCAGTTGTCCAGCGGCAGCAGCACCACTTCGCGGCGCCGCTCGGCTTCGCCGGGGTTGCGGGCCCACAGGGCGGCCTGCTGCCACGCCTGTTGCCAGTCGGCGCGGGTGCGCACCGGGGCAGATTGCCAGCGCAGCCAGTGGCCCGCGCCCTGCACATCGCGCCGGGTCCAGGCCACCACCAAAGCGCCTTCATCGGGCACGGCGTTGCTGCGCCGCGTCATGCGCAGCACCTGGCCATCCCAGTCCAGGGGCGTGGTGTTGGGCACGGCCAGCAGGGCATCCAGATCGGCGCCCCACTGTCCCAGCGCAGCCTGCACCAGCAGCAATTCGTCGGCCCGCTGGCGGGTGGTTTCCTGCGCCCGCGCCATCCCGTCCAGCCCGCGCCACCCCAGAACCGCCATCAGCGCCATGATGGAAATGCCCACCAGCAGCTCGATCAGGGTGAAGCCATGCTGCGTGCGCAGGAGGCGTTCTTTGAAAGCCATCCCCATATCAATACCGCCCCACAATGGTGGACAGGCGCAGCACCGAGATGTCTCCATCCAGCACCTGGGCATCCACCCGCCGAAAACTCGGGTTGGGCGTGGGCCGCACGATCACGGCTACGTCAAAGCGGCGCCCCGACTGCTCGCAGGGCTCGGTGCTGTCGCCCACCCCTGGCATCTGGCGTGAAAGGCGGGCCTTGACCAGCTCGTTCTCGGCACACAGCTGGGCCAGCACGATGTCTGATTGGCGCTGCGCATTGCGCGTCAGCGCGGTGGTGGCCTGCAGGCCCGCCATGAGGGCGATGGCCACGATGCCCAGTGCCACCAGCACCTCGACCAGCGTGAAGCCGCGCTCGGGCGCGCGCGCCATGAGAGTCACGGCAGCGGCTCCACCGTGAACGGCCGCACCCCGTCGGTGACCACGCGCAGCATGCGCTCAGGGTAGGCCTGGTTGACCAGCAGCACCTGCTGCGGGCCGATCAGCGGCTCGGGCCCCAGCTGCAGGATAGCGGGGCCGCGCACGGTGGTGCCGGCATCGAGCCATTGGGTGGGCAGCGTGCTGGCGGGCAGGCCTTCAAAGCGGAAACCCCGCGCATCGGCGCGCCAGCGCACAGGCACCCCCGTGCCGCGCGACTGGGCCCGGCCCGATTCCAGCAGGGCCGCCAGCCGCGCCGCTTCGCGCTCCAGCTGGGTTTGCCCACTGTCGCGCATCGCCAGACTGACCCCCGCCGTAGCCAGCGCCATGATGCTGATGACGACCAGCAGCTCCAGCAGCGTGAATCCGCGTGAGGCAGCGACACCCCCCTGAGCCGCTGCGCGGCTTCCCCCCTCTCTCGCTTCGCGGGAGGGGAGACGACGCCAGCGCGGCGGGGCGGCCCTTGCGCGGCGTCCGCTGGCGTGGGGCAGTGCCAATTTCATGCGCTGGGGATGCTCTGAACAGAAATCTCTATTGCCAGCTGCCGATATCCGCATCCTTGCCTTCGCCGCCCGACTGCCCGTCGGCGCCAAACGACATCACGTCGATCTCGCCCTTGATGCCGGGGTTCAGGTACTGGTAAGGCCGGCCCCAGGGGTCGTTGGGCAGCTTTTCGAGGTAGGGCTTCCAGTTGCCGGGCACGGGGCCGGCCGTGGGTTTGACGACCAGCGCCTGCAGGCCCTGCTCGGCCGTGGGGTAGCGCTGGTTGTCCAGGCGGTACAGCTTGAGGGCCTGCATCACATTGGTGACGTCGGTGCGCGCGGCGGTGCTGCGTGCGTCGTCGGCGCGGTCGAGCACGTTGGGCACGATCAGCGCGGCCAGCACGCCGATGATGACCAGCACCACCATCAGCTCGATCAGGGTGAAGCCCCGCGACGCATGCGTGGTCAGGCGGCGGCGGGCGCCGCGCAAGAGGAAAAGGGAGGAGGTGTTCACGTCAGCCAGTCTCGGGAGGGTCGGATCGCGTGAATCATAATCCCCCGATGATGACCAATTCATACAGCAAATGGGGCGTGCGTCTGGGGACTCTGGCTCTCTGGGCCCTGGCGGGCGCCAGCGTGGTCTATTGGGGGTTGCGCCTGTCGGCACGGCCCGTGGGGCTGACGGTGCCGGTTGTTGCCCCGGCCGCTGTGGCCCCCGATGCCCAGGCCATGGCCCGCTTGCTGGGGGTGCCGGCTGCTGGTGCGGCCGCTGCCCGGGCGCCGGCGGCATCGCTGACCAGCCGGTTCGCCCTGATCGGTGTGCTGGCGGGCCGCAGCAGCGGCGGCGGTGCGGCGCTGATCGCGGTGGATGGCCAGCCGGCCAAACCATTTCGCGTGGGCGCCGTGGTGGACGAGGGGCTGGTGCTGCAGTCGCTCGACCCGCGCCAGGCCCGGCTGGGTGCCAGCGTGGATGGCCCCGCTACGCTGACGCTGGACATGCCCGCCAAGAACTGACACTGTGGTGCGCCTGTGCACCGCGTTACGCCAGATCGTGCAATTCCCACGCGCCCCACGCCGGGGCCGCCAGGGGCCATTCGTCGGCCCTGGGCATGGGCCCTTCTCCATGGGCCAGCAACCAGGCCACGCAGCGCGCCACGCCCCCATGGGTGAACCACACCACATCGTTGCCGTCCTGCGCCTGCTGGCGTGCGTCGCTCAGGGCGGCGGCCACGCGGGTCAGCAGGGTGGCCAGGTTGTCGCCGCCGCCGGGGCGGTGCAACGCAAAGTCGGCGGTCCAGGCGTCGATGGCGCTTTGGCCAATGCTGTCCCAATCGTGGCCCTCCCAGGCGCCAAAGTCCATTTCGCGCAGGCGCGCATCGGGATGAATGGTCAAATTGGGCTGTAGCGCTTGTGTAGCAAGCGCGAGTAGCTCACATCTTTGTAGCGTTGAATAGTGTGCCGCAGCGCCTGCTGGCAACGCCTGCGCCAGGCGCTGTGCGGCCACCTGCGTGGCAGCTGCATCGGCGGGCACATCCAGGGCGCCATAGCAGGTGCCAGCGGCCACCACAGGCTGGGCGTGGCGCACCAGCCAAAGACGGGCGCGGGGCCGCACGGCGGGCGGTGGGGTCATGCCCAGCGCAGGGCCAGAGCCGCGCCCAGGTAAAAGCCGATTTCGCTGACCTGCTGCGTGGCGCCCAGGCAGTCACCGGTAAAGCCCTGCAGGCGCCGCGCAAACCAGCGGCCCATCCAGGCGGCGGCCAGGCCGCTGCAGCCTGCGGATGCTATTAAAAACAGAGCTGATTGCGCTTGCCATACAAGCGCTATAGGCACAAAACACCACAAAACAGCAGCAACCAGCGCCGCGCCGGTGATCTGGTCTGCCAGCGGCTTGCTTTTGGATTGGGCGGTGTCGCCCACATGGGGCAGGCTGCGCACGATGAGCAGCGGCCACAGCCGCGACAGCACATGCCCGCCCACCAGTGCAGCCAATGCGGCCTGCAGGCTGTGGGCCCCCAGCAGCGCCAGCAGGCACAGCTTGGCCAGCAATGCCAGCACCAGCGCCATGGCCCCAAAGGCGCCAATGCGCGAGTCTTTCATGATGTCGAGCGCCCGCTCGCGGTCGTAGCTTCCGCCCAGCCCGTCGGCCACATCGGCCAGGCCGTCCTCGTGGAAGCCCCCGGTCATCAGCACCGTGGCAATGGTGCAAAACACCGCCGCCACGGCGGGGGCCAGCGGGTTGGGCGCCAGGGCCCAATGCAGCGCGGTATAAACGCCCGCCGACAGCGCCGCTGCCAGCCAGCCTATGCCCGGAAAATGCGCCGCACTGGCGCGCAGCATGGCTGGGCTGTAGCCCACCCAGTCGGCCAACCGCCCCGTGACGGGAATGCGGGTAAAAAACTGCACGGCCAGCAGGTAGTGGCGCAGGGCTTGCATGGGGAGAGGTTGTGGCAATGTCAAAAATAATAGCTACTAGCGATTGATGCATAAGCGCTAGAGGCTGTTTAGACCATTATTTTGAGCGCAAGAACAACCGGTAGGCCGGGTTCAGCGTTTCTTCCACGCAGGGGTAGCCCAGCGTGGCCAGAAAGGCGTCAAACGCCGTGGCGTCTTCGGGCGGCACCTGCAGGCCCACCAGAATGCGGCCATAGTCGGCGCCCTGGTTGCGGTAGTGGAAGAGGCTGATGTTCCAGGTGGGCTGCATCAGGCTCAGAAACTTGAGCAGCGCGCCGGGCCGCTCGGGGAACACAAAGCGCAGCAGGCGCTCGTCCTGTGCCAGCGTCGAGTGGCCGCCCACCAGGTGGCGCAGGTGCTCTTTGGCCAGCTCGTCGTGCGTCAGGTCGAGCGACTCGAAACCGTGGCGCTCGAAGTTCTTGGTGATCTTTTCCGACTCACCCTTGCCATGCGTGGTCAGGCCCACAAACACATGGGCGCGCGTGGCGTCGCTGATGCGGTAGTTGAACTCGGTCACGTTGCGCGGGCCGCCGGGCAGGCCGCCAATCACTTCGCAAAAGCGCCGGAAGCTGCCGCGCTCTTCGGGGATGGTGACCGCCAGCAGCGCCTCGCGCTCTTCGCCCACTTCGGCGCGCTCGGCCACGAAGCGCAGGCGGTCGAAGTTCATGTTGGCGCCGCACAAAATGGCCGCGTAGGTCTCGCCCCGGGTCTTGTTTTTGGCGACATATTGCTTGATGGCCGCTACGGCCAGCGCCCCAGCGGGCTCGACGATGCTGCGCGTGTCCACAAACACGTCCTTGATGGCAGCGCACACGGCATCGGTGTCCACCGTCATGTATTCGTCCACCAGGTCTTGCGCCACGCGAAAGGTTTCTTCGCCCACCAGCTTGACGGCAGTGCCGTCGGAGAACAGGCCCACGTCGGCCAGCGTGACGCGCTCATGCGCGTTGATCGACTGGATCATGGCGTCCGAGTCGTTCATCTGCACGCCAATCACCTTGATCTCGGGCCGCACGGCCTTGATGTAGTTGGCCACGCCCGCCACCAGGCCGCCGCCGCCGATGGCCACAAACACGGCATCGAGCTGGTTGCTGCCCAGCTTTTGCAGCTGGCGCAGGATCTCCATGGCAATCGTGCCCTGGCCGGCAATCACGTCGGGGTCGTCAAAGGGGTGCACAAAGGTCAGCCCCTGCTCTTTTTGCAGCCGCACCGAGTGGTCGTAGGCATCCGAATAACTGTCTCCCGCCAGCACCACCTCGCCGCCCAGCGCCTGCACGGCGTCGATCTTGAGCTGTGGCGTAGTGGTGGGCATCACCACCACGGCACGCGTGCCCAGCTTGCGCGCGCTCATGGCCACGCCCTGTGCGTGGTTGCCGGCCGAGGCGCAAATCACCCCCTTTTGCAACTGCTCGGGCGTCAGGTGGGCCATCTTGTTGTAGGCGCCACGCAGCTTGAAGCTGAATACCGGCTGCTGGTCTTCGCGCTTCAAGAGCACCTTGTTGTGCAGGCGGCGGCTCAGGTTCTTGGCGGGTTCCAGGGCCGACTCCACGGCCACGTCATAGACGCGGGCGGTCAGGATCTTTTTCAGGTAATCGAAAGGGGTGAGGTGCTGGGTCATGTGAGGCAGGGTGTGCGCCGCCACAGCGGGGGTGGCGGGCAGACATCATAGGCGCAACGCCTGACGGCCCGACGCGCGGTCATCCGTAGGGCAGGGCGGGCGGCCCCCGCAACCCGGCGCGGGCAAAAAAAAGCCCCAGGCCGTAAGGCCCGGGGCTGAATCCATCCTTTGAGGAGATGGAGGAGACAATCAGCGCATTGCAGCTGTTGGTGGCTTTGGGGCTACCAACCTTGCCAGTTACAAGGTGCAACGCATGGCGCTATCTTAGCGCGGCAGGTGCTGCAATGCAGCAAAATCCACGGCAAATTTGTGAGATGGCCTGCCCATTTCGTCAAAAAAACCACGCACCAACAAGGAGTGACAGACATGGAATGCACAGTCAGCTGGACCGGCGGCGCCGGAACGCGATCAGGAATGGGGTTTGTGGCCGAAACCGGCAGCGGCCACATCCTGGCGATGGACGGCGCACCCGATGCCGCCAATCCCGCCAATGGCGGCCTAAACCTCGCCCCCCGGCCCATGGAAACCCTGCTGGCCGGCACGGGCGGTTGCACCGCCTACGACGTGGTGTTGATCCTCAAGCGTGGGCGCCACGACGTGCGTGGCTGCAGCGTCAAGCTCACGTCGCAACGGGCCGAGGTAGACCCCAAGGTGTTCACCGCCATCCACATGCAGTTCACCGTGACGGGCAAGGGCCTTGCGCCCGCCGTGGTAGAGCGCGCCATTGCCATGAGCCACGAAAAATACTGCTCGGCCAGCATCATGCTG
Source organism: Acidovorax sp. JHL-3 (assembly GCF_000526295.1). Lineage (NCBI taxonomy): Bacteria > Pseudomonadati > Pseudomonadota > Betaproteobacteria > Burkholderiales > Comamonadaceae > Acidovorax > Acidovorax sp. JHL-3. The sequence continues at coordinate 119,058 of NZ_JAFU01000001.1, read as the reverse complement.
GGCAAAACGGCGCATATCACCACCGGGTTTGAAATCGTCGAGGCCTGACGCCGCAGCGATTCATAGATTCTTCGGGGCGGCTGCGGCGGCCTTCCCCAGCATGGTGCATTGGCCCCTGCGGCATGCGCATTGTTGGCGCAACCCGCAACCCGTAACCCGCAACCCGCAACCCGTAACCCTCAAACGGTCACACGTAATGCGCCGTGGTGGTCATCACCTTGGCGGCCATTTTCATCATCACGCGGGCGGGCGCGGGCAGGGCCATGGCGCCGACATCGCGTGCGCTGGCTGCGTGGCGCTCTTCGTCGTCTTTCATGCGGCTGACCACGGCGCGCGAGGCCAGGTCATCTGCCGGAAGCCGTGCCAGGTGGCCCTGCAGGTGCTGTGCCACCTGGTTTTCGGTCTCCACCACAAAACCCAGGCTCACGCGGTCGCTCACCTTGGCGGCCGCCAGGCCCAGCGCAAACGCGCCCGCAAACCACAGCGGGTTGAGCAGGCTGGGCCGGGCGCCCAGAGCGTCGAGCCGCTGCTGCGTCCAGGCCAGGTGGTCGGTTTCTTCGCGGGCGGCTTCGAGCAGGTGGCTGCGCAACTGGGCATCACGCGTCACTGCGGCCTGCGCTGTGTAAAGGGCTTGTGCGCACACCTCACCCACATGGTTGACCCGCATCAGTGCACCGGCCAGCCTTTTTTGGGCCTGGTCAAGCGCTGCCTCGGCATAAGGGGCGGCCGGGGATGCCTGCGACGCGTGGGGTTTTGCAAACAGGGTGCGCAGTGCGTTGTCTGCGGCGCAAAGGAGTGAGTCCATGGCGGTTGATAAAAATTGGTGGCTGCGGGCACGAAACATGCTCTTGTAACCCCGCTTGCGTGGTTTGAATTCGGGCAAGTGCGACGAAATGTTGCCGCGTTGCCAAGGCTAGCGTGAGGATGCCTGAAGAAAAGCGACAGTTGTTACAGACAGGAGGGGTTGTTTCAGGGTAATTTGCTGTTGTTTTGGTGGTATTTGCCGTAAACGGGGTGTCGGGTGCCACATTTTTGTCACACAAGGGCTGACTGAAACGGTGCCCTGGTGCACACGGCCTCTGCGAGGAGGTCGAGTTGTTGCAATGCCGCAACGAAATTGACCCTGCTTGCTGATTTCCTTTGCGCAACTGCGCCCTGTCTGGTGCAATAACTCCAACTTCCCCACCAGGAGGTTGGCCCGGGGAACCGGTGGGACTGCGCTGGCGCTGTGCCCTAGACCTCCGAACCGGCGCCCATGTTTAACCTTGGAGTAACTCGCAATGAAAAAATCCCTGATTGCCCTGGCTGTGCTGGCTGCTTCCGGCGCCGCAATGGCCCAATCTTCTGTCACCCTGTACGGCGTTGCTGACGCTGGCGTGACCTACCTGAACGGTGCTGACAACTGGAGCGGTGTGACCTCCGGCAACAACCTGACCAGCCGTCTCGGCTTCCGTGGCGTGGAAGACCTGGGTGGTGGCCTGAAAGCTAACTTCGTGATCGAAGGTGGCTTCAACCTCGACAATGGTGATGGCGCTTCTGGTTACGCAGGTGCCAAAGCTGGCGAAGGCTTCCAATTCAAGCGTCGCTCCACCGTGGGTCTGTCCGGCGGTTTTGGTGAAGTGCGTATGGGCCGCGAATTGACCGCTGCTTACAACGCTACCGCACGTTACGATGTGTTTGGCAGCGTCGGTATCGGCCAGTCGCGCCTGTGGGCTGATGGTGGTGTGCTGGACGCATCGGGCACTCCAGTTGCCAATCAAAACGGTACCAGCCGTGTTACGACCAACCAGCGCATCAGCAACGCTCTGACCTATGTGTCGCCAAGCTTCAGCGGCTTCAAGGTCGGCCTGAACTACGGTTTTGGCGAAACCACGGCTTCCAACAGCGACAGCGGTTACCTGGGTGCTGGCCTGATGTATGACAACGGCCCTCTGAGCCTGGGTCTGGGTCTGGAACGCCTGAACAGCGGCCTGAACTCGGACGCTGTCAGCGACATCGACGCCTGGAGCCTGGGTGGTTCGTATGACTTCGGCGTGGCCAAGCTGCTGGCTGGCTACCGCGAGTCGACGGTTGACCGTGCCGCGGTCGAGAACAAGCGCAGTGGCTACTACGTGGCTGCAACCGCTCCTGTGGGCGCTGGCACTGTGCGTGTTTCGTACAACCGTTACGAAAACGAACTCGGTAACGTCACGGGCAAGGCTGACCAGTTTGCTATCGGCTATGTTTACGGCCTGTCCAAGCGCACTTCGGTGTACGGCACCTACGCGTACCTCAAGAACAAGAACGGTGCTAACCTGTACACCTTGGGCTCCGGTGGTCTGAAGACCAACGGTTCGCAGCAAGGCGTGCAAGTGGGTGTCAGCCACTCTTTCTAATGAACAGCTGGCGTGAGCCAGCGTTCATGGAAATATGACAAAAGCCATCCGTCGCGAGACGGGTGGCTTTTTTCATGGATGTTCAGTTTCTTCAGAGTGTTCTATTTCGCCACTTTGAGTGAGCCAGTTATGGCCTTTACGCCTAGCCTTGCAGCGGTGTGCATCTTGCGTTCACGCAACCACTTTTAGAAAAGAGTTGTTTTTGGTGAATCTTTCATAAGTGAACGATCGTGCTATTAGGGAAAACCTGTGTACGCAATGCGCAACAAGCGCTTACACGCGGGCATGCCTTCACTACACTGGGTCCGTGCCAAACCAACCACAGAAAGAGATGCAAGCCATGAAGAAGACCGATATGAAGAAGCTGTTCGCCTTTGGAGCCGTTGCGTTGGCTTCGAGCTTTGCCTGTGCGCAGACCGCCAGCGCACCAAAGAGCAGCGTGCAGTTATGGGGCATTGTTGATATGGCCTATCGCCATACCAATAACGAAGGCGCCGGTAAAGATGGTCTGTCGAAGATGATGGGTGGCGGCATGTCGCAAAGCCGCTGGGGTATCAACGTGGACGAAGATTTGGGCGGTGGCTCCAAGGCTCTGGTTGTTTTGGAAAATCGTTTCGATGCAGATACCGGCAATGTTTCCACTCCCTTCTTCCAGTTGTCCTATGTGGGATTGCAGGGCCCTTACGGTCGCTTGACCGCAGGCCGTCAATGGAACGTCCTGTTCGATGTTGTGACCAGCACCTACGCTTCGTTCCCCTATTCGCCGTATATGGAAGCCTACAAGCCTGAGTTGGGCATGGCCATGGGAGCGCGCACCAGCAACATGCTGAAGTACACCTTCGCAACGCCGGACCGCAGCTTCGTGGGTTCGCTGCAATATTCGTTCGATGAGAATAACGATACCAAGGCTCTGGAAGCGGGTCTGCCTGCTTCTGCTGCGCAGGTGCCTGCCTATGTGGGCAGCACGCTGGGTGGCGGCGCCTGGCAGACAGCTGGCGGCTATCTGCGCTACGCTGCCAACGGCTTCGCATTGGGTGGGGGCTTCATGCGTACCACGCTGCCTGGCGGCACCGATGTCGATGCCTGGACTCTGGGCGGCTCGTACCGCACCGGCCCCTGGTACTTCAACACCGGCTACGGCCTGAACAAGGCGAAATACGCGGCGGTGACCAGCCCGGTCCAGGGTTTCCGTAACGTTGTAGACAGAGCGATCCTGGGCCAGTTCTGGGCGGGTCAGTCCAACGGCGGTTTCCAGCCGGGTGATGCAGACAAGCGCCAACTGTTCAAGGTGGGCGTGGGCTATCAGCTGACGCCTCAACTGAACCTGGGTGCACACTACTTCCGGGGTAAGCAATCGGGCTCGGCCTCGGGTGCATCCAACGGGAATGTGAACTTCTACGTCGCCGTGGCGGACTACGCTTTCAGCAAGCGCACCGACGCCTACTTTGGCGTGGACCGTACCAGCATCAGCGGGGGCAGCGCGATTGTTCTCGACGCAGCGAGCGGCGCCCGCAGCCGTACCGGTGTCACCATGGGTATTCGTCACCGCTTCTAATCACTGGTGGGGGAAAAGCGCTGCTCTGGCAACAGAGTGGCGCAGGTTTCCAAGGGAAAACCGGGTCGCTAGCGATAGTGATCCGGTTTTTTTCTTTTTCAGAACGACCCCAATTTCCAGGACGCCTCAAGAAAAACCCAAAAAGCCCATCCCAACCCGCAAGGGCGCGAGAGAGTGCTTTTTTCAGGTGCCCGCGGGGTAGAAGCGGTTGGCACCTTTCCTGCATGGGAGGGCTGAGCGGCACGGGCGTTTTCGGCGTCGTGCGCTCGAAAACCATGGGTCATCGCCACAAACTTCCCTGTTAGCATGGTCCATCATTCTTTGCTTTTCTGATGCTTGCCTTTATTTTGCGGCGCCTGATTCAGGCGGTCATGGTGATGGTCACGGTGGCCTTCATTGCCTTCATGCTGTTTCAGTATGTGGGTGATCCGGTGGTGTTTTTGCTGGGGCAGGATGCCACCCCCGAGCAGATTCGCAGCCTGCGCGCCGATCTGGGGCTCGACAAACCCTTTTTTGTGCAGTTCTGGCACTTTCTGGTGAATGCCGCGCAGGGTGAGTTTGGGCTGAGCCTGCGCCAGGGCGCCAAGGTGTCCCGCTTGATGGCCGAGCGGTTTCCGGCCACCCTGGAGCTGGCCCTGGTGGCCGCAGCGCTGGCCCTGCTGGTCGGAGTGCCCATGGGGGTGTATGCGGCGCTCAAGCGCGGCACCTTCATCAGCCAGGCGTTCATGACCTTGTCGCTGCTGGGTGTGTCGCTGCCCACCTTTTTGATCGGCATTCTGCTCATTTTGGTGTTTGCCGTAGTGCTGGGCTGGTTCCCCAGCTTTGGACGGGGCGAGGTGGTGCATATCGGGTGGTGGACTTCGGGGCTGCTCACGGCCAAGGGCTGGCACCACATCACGCTGCCAGCCATCACGCTGGCGATTTTTCAGCTCACGCTCATCATGCGCCTGGTGCGCGCCGAGATGCTGGAGGTGCTGCGCACCGACTACATCAAGTTTGCACGCGCGCGGGGCCTGTCCAACCGGGCCATCCATTTCGGCCATGCGCTCAAAAACACGCTGGTGCCGGTGATGACGATCACCGGGCTGCAGCTGGGCGGGCTGATTGCCTTTGCCATCATCACCGAGACGGTGTTCCAGTGGCCGGGCATGGGGCTGCTGTTCATCCAGGCGGTAACGTTTGCCGACATTCCGGTGATGGCCGCCTACCTGTGCCTGATTGCGCTGATTTTTGTGGTGATCAACCTGGTGGTTGATCTGCTGTATTTTGTGGTGGACCCCCGACTGCGCGTGGGCCACGCCGGAGGGCACTGATGCACAACCCGCGATGGAAGGCTGGGGGCAGGGCGTTTGCCCACATTGCGCAATTTCACCCGGAATTGACGGCGCTGCGGCGCGACCTGCATGCGCACCCTGAGCTGGGTTTTGAAGAGCTGTACACCGGCCGGCGCGTCAAAGAGGCTTTGCAACTGTGCGGCGTGGACGAAATCCACGAAGGCATTGGCCGCACGGGCCTGGTGGCTGTGGTGCGGGGGCGCAGCCAATCGAGCGGCAGCATGGTGGGCCTGCGCGCCGACATGGACGCGCTGCCCATTGCCGAGCACAACGACTTTTCCTGGAAATCCTGCAAGCAAGGCCTCATGCATGGCTGCGGCCACGATGGCCACACCGCCATGCTGGTGGGCGCCGCCCGCTACCTGGCCGAAACCCGCAACTTTGACGGCACCGCCGTGCTGATCTTCCAGCCCGGCGAAGAGGGCTTTGCCGGCGCCCGCGTCATGATGGAAGACGGCTTGTTCGACCGGTTTCCGGTGCAATCGGTTTTTGCCATGCACAACTGGCCCGCCATGAAGCCGGGCACCGTGGGCATCAACACCGGGCCCATGATGGCGGCGGCAGACCGCATCACCATCGAGATCACCGGGCGCGGCGGCCACGGCGCCCATGCCTACCAGACGGTCGATGTGGTGCTGGTGGCGGCGCACATCATCACCGCGGCGCAGAGCATTGTTTCGCGCAATGTGCGGCCCATCGAAAGCGCCGTGGTCAGCCTGTGCGCCATTCAGGCGGGCGACCTGGGCGCTTTCAGCGTGTTGCCGGGCACGGCCACGCTGGTGGGCACGGTGCGCACCTTCGACCCGGCGGTGCAGGAGATGGTGGAGCAGCGCCTGAAAGAGCTTTGCAGCGCCATTGCTCTGGGGTTTGGCGCCACGGCCACGCTGCACTACGAGCGCATGTATCCCGCCACCATCAACACCGAAAGCGAGGCCGTATTTGCGGCCGACGTGGCCGAATCGCTGGTGGGCGCAGACCATGTGGTGCGCGACCTGGAGCCCAGCATGGGGGCGGAAGATTTTTCGTTCATGCTGCAGACCAAGCCCGGCGCCTACCTGCGGCTGGGGCAGGGCACGGGCGCCAGTGGCAGTGCGCTGCACAACAGCCGGTATGACTTCAATGACGAGATTCTGCCGCTGGGGTCGGCGCTGCACGCCAGCCTGATCGAGCAGGCCATGCCGCTACCCATGCCTTGATTGCCCCCTCGCGTTCCGGTTGAAAGACTGGTTTTTTGTTCCCGTCCATCCTCAGGAGATTTGCATGAAATATCAGAAGAAAACTGCTCTGGCCCTTATGCTGTCTGCGCTAGCAGCTACTACTTTGGTAGCTAATGCCCAAACCATCCGGATCGCCAACCAGGGTGATGCACTCTCCATGGACCCCCATTCGCTCAACGAGTCGTTGCAGCTGAGCACAACGGGCAACGTGTATGAGCCGCTGGTGGGCCGCAACAAGGACCTGAGCCTGGCGCCCGCGCTGGCCACGGCATGGAAGCAAACCGCGCCCACCGTGTGGCAGTTTGAGCTGCGCAAGGGGGTGCAATTCCATGATGGAACCCCGTTCACGGCCGACGATGTGCTGTTCAGCTTTGCGCGCACCCAGGTCGATGGCTCTGACATGAAGAGCTACACCAACGACTTCAAGGAAGTGCGCAAGATCAACGATTTTCTGGTGGAGATCGAGACCAAGACGCCTTTCCCCATTCTTCCGGACGTGATCTCGCAAGTGGGCATCATGAGCAAGAAGTGGTGCGAGGCCAACCAGGCCCTCGCGCCGGTTGACCGCCGCAAGGGCATAGAGAATGCCGCGTCGTTCCGTGCCAACGGCACCGGGCCGTTTCGCCTGCGCGAGCGCCAGCCCAACGTGCGCACGGTGTTCACGCGCAATGGCACCTACTGGGGCAAGATCGAGGGCAATGCGGCCGAGGTCATCTTCACGCCCATCGGCAACGACGCCACCCGCGTGGCGGCCCTGCTGTCGGGCGAGGTGGATGTGATGGAGCCCGTGCCGGTGCAGGACATCGAGCGCGTGAACAACGGCGCCAAAACCCGCGCCATCACCGGCCCCGAGCTGCGCACCATTTTTCTGGGCATGGACCAAAAGCGCGACGAGCTGCTGTATTCGAGCGTGAAGGGCAAGAACCCGTTCAAGGACAAGCGCGTGCGCCAGGCCTTCTACCAGGCCATCGACATCGACGGCATCAAGAAAACGGTGATGCGCGGTGCCTCCAACCCCTCGGCGCTGATGGTGGGCCCGGGCATCAACGGCTTCCAGCCCGACGCCAAGCGCCTGCCGTATGACGTGGAAGCCGCCAAGAAGCTCATGGCCGAAGCAGGCTACGCCAGTGGTTTTGAGGTGTCCATGAACTGCCCCAACGACCGCTATGTGAGCGATGGCCGCATCTGCCAGGCGGTGGCGGCCAACCTGTCGCGCATCAACGTCAAGATCAATCTGCAGGCCGAGACCAAGGGCACCTATTTCCCCAAGATCTTGCGCCGCGACACCAGCTTTTACATGCTGGGCTGGACGCCTTCCACCTACGACGCGCACAACGCCCTCAATGCCCTGATGGCCTGTGTAGACGACAAGGGCGCGGGCCAGTTCAACCTGGGCGCCTATTGCAACCCCAAGGTGGATGAGCTGACCAAGAAAATCCAGGCCGAGACCGACAAAGCCAAGCGCAACGCCATGATCAAAGAGGCGTTTGACCTGCATTCGGCCGACGTGGGGCACCTGCCCCTGCACCAGCAGGCCCTGGCCTGGGGCGTGGGCAAGAACATCAAGCTGGTGCAACTGGCAGACAACTACATGCCCTTCAAGTGGATGAGCAAGAACTGATCTGCCTCCCGCCACCCTCCCAATGGGCTGCAAGGCAAGGCCGCACGGTGCGCCGGGCCTTGCTGCCTGTTTATTGTTTCCTCTGATGAAAAAAACCCTTGCGCGCTGGTTTGACAGCGATGTTGGCTACAGCTTTCGCACATCGCCCATGGCCATGCTGGCGGCGGCGATTGCCGTGGTGTGTGTGTTCTGCTCGCTGTTTGCGGGCTGGGTGGCACCGCACAACCCGTTCGATTTGTCCACGCTGGAGCTCAGTGATGCGCGCCTGCCGCCGGCATGGATTGCCGAGGGTTCGAGCAAATACCTGCTGGGCACTGATGACCAGGGGCGCGACATTCTCTCGGCCGTAATCTACGGCGCCCGCATCTCGCTGGTGGTGGGGCTGGCGTCGGTGCTGCTGTCGGTGGTGGTGGGCGTGGCGCTGGGGTTGCTGGCCGGTTTCCGGGGTGGCTGGATTGATGCGGTGCTGATGCGCCTGTGCGACGTGATGCTGTCGTTTCCGGCCATTTTGGTGGCCCTGCTGATCGCGGGGGTGGGCCGCGCGCTGTTTCCCAATGCCCACGAATCGCTGGCCTTTGGCGTGCTGATTTTTTCGATCTCGCTGACCGGCTGGGTGCAATATGCGCGCACGGTGCGCGGCTCTACCCTGGTCGAGCGCAACAAGGAATATGTGCAGGCCGCGCGCGTGACCGGCGTGGCGCCCCTGCGCATCATGCGCAAGCATGTGCTGCCCAATGTGATGGGCCCGGTGATGGTGCTGGCCACCATCCAGGTGGCCACGGCCATCATCACCGAGGCCACGCTGTCGTTTCTGGGCGTGGGGGCGCCGCCCACATCGCCCTCGCTGGGCACGCTGATCCGCGTGGGCAACGATTACCTGTTCTCGGGCGAGTGGTGGATTACGGTGTTCCCGGGGCTCATGCTGGTGTTGATTGCACTGTCGGTGAACCTGCTGGGCGACTGGCTGCGCGATGCGCTCAACCCGAGATTGAGATGACCCCCCTGAGTCGCTTCGCGCCTTCCCCCCAGGGGGACGCCCCCAGTGGCCCGGCAAAGCCGGTTCCACGGCGTCTGCTGGTCCGGGCCGTGCCCTTGCAATGAATCGCTGACATGTCCCTTCTAGAAGTCAAAAACCTCGTTGTCGAATTCCCGGGCCGGCGCGGCACGCTGCGTGCCCTGGATGACATTTCGTTTTCCATTGCCCCCGGCGAAATATTGGGCGTGGTGGGCGAGTCGGGTGCGGGCAAGTCGCTCACGGGCGCTGCCATCATCGGCCTGCTGGAATCGCCGGGGCGCGTGGCCTCGGGTCAGATCTTGCTGGAAGGCGAGCGCATCGACAACCTCAGCGACGCGCACATGCGCCACATCCGGGGTCGGCGCATCGGCGCGATTTTCCAGGACCCGCTGACCTCGCTGAACCCGCTGTACACCGTGGGTCGGCAGCTCACCGAAACCATCCAGGCGCACCTGCCAGTGAATGCGGCAGAGGCCCGGCGGCGCGCCATTGCGCTGCTGCAGGACACCGGCATCCCGGCGGCCGAGCAGCGCGTGGACCATTACCCGCACCAGTTCTCGGGCGGCATGCGCCAGCGGGTGGTGATTGCCCTGGCGCTGGCGGCCGAGCCGCAACTCATCGTGGCCGACGAGCCCACCACGGCACTCGATGTGTCGATCCAGGCGCAGATCATCACGCTGCTCAAATCCATCTGCAAATCGCGCGGCGCGGCCGTGATGCTGATCACCCACGACATGGGCGTGATTGCCGAAACCTGCGACCGCGTGGCGGTGTTGTATGCCGGGCGCGTGGTCGAGATCGGCCCGGTGCACGAGGTCATCAACCACCCCGCGCACCCCTACACCGCGGGCCTCATGGCCTCGATCCCCGACATGGCGCAAGACCGCGAGCGCCTGAACCAGATTGACGGAGCCATGCCCCGCCTGAACGCCATTCCCCCGGGCTGCGCCTTCAACCCGCGCTGCCCGCGCCGCTTTGACCGCTGCACCACCGAGCGCCCCGAACTGCTGGAGGCAGGTGCCACCCGCGCGGCCTGCTGGCTGCACGCCGCAGAGGTGGCAGCATGAGCGCAACCACACCGGCCAGCACGCCCCTGGTGCAGGCGCACGACCTCGCCAAGACTTTCGATGTCTCGGCCCCCTGGCTCAACCGCGTGCTCGAAGGCAAGCCGCGCACGCTGCTGCATGCCGTCGATGGCGTGAGTTTCGACATCGAAAAAGGCAAAACGCTGGCCCTGGTGGGCGAGTCGGGCTGCGGCAAAAGCACCGTGGCGCGCCTGCTGGTGGGCCTGTACGAGCCCACGCGCGGCGGCCTCACCTTTGACGGACAGGATGCACACGCGGCCTTCAAGGGCAGCAACGCCAAGGCCATGCGCCGGCGCATCCAGATGATTTTTCAGGACCCCTACGCCAGCCTCAATCCGCGCTGGCTGGTGGAAGACATCGTGGGCGAGCCGCTCAAGGAGCATGGTCTGATCACCGACAAGGCGCAGCTGAAAGAGCGCGTGGGCGAGTTGCTGCAATCGGTGGGCCTGTCGCCCCTGGACATGGTCAAGTACCCGCACCAGTTCTCGGGCGGGCAGCGCCAGCGCATCTCGATTGCGCGTGCTTTGGCCACCGAGCCCGAGTTTTTGGTGTGCGACGAGCCGACCAGCGCGCTCGATGTGTCGGTGCAGGCGCAGGTGCTCAACATCATGAAGGACCTGCAGCGCCAGCGGCACCTCACCTACCTGTTCATCAGCCACAACCTGGCCGTGGTGCGCCACGTAAGCGACCAAGTCGGCGTGATGTACCTGGGCCGCCTGGTGGAGCTTGCCGACAAACACACGCTGTTTGACACGCCGCGCCACCCCTATACGGTCATGCTGCTCGACGCCATCCCCAAGATGCACGACACCGGCAAGGCGCGCACCCCCGTGCAGGGCGAGGTGCCCAACCCGCTCAACCCGCCGCCGGGCTGCGCCTTCAACCCGCGCTGTCCGCATGTCAACGAGCGCTGCCGCACCGAGCGGCCCCAGCTGCTCACGCTGCGCGGCATCCGCATCGCCTGCCACGCGGTGGAGGAAGGCCGAATCTAGATGAGATGCTATTTAAATAGTAGCTGTTGGCGCTTGCTGGTAAAGCGCTAGAGGCCTTTTTTGTATAAACGACTGTCTTCAACCCAGGAGTTGCACGATGACCGTATTCACCCTCTCCAGTCCCGACATCCCCAGCGGCGGCACCGTGCCGCCGCATTTCGAGTTTGACGGCTTTGGCTGTTCGGGCCAGAACCAGTCGCCCATCCTGCAGTGGAGCGGCGCGCCCGTGGGCACGCAAAGCTTTGCCGTCACCGTGTACGACCCCGACGCGCCCACCGGCTCGGGCTGGTGGCACTGGTTTGTGGTGGACCTGCCGGCGACCACCGCGCAGCTGGTGCCCAACGCGGGCGCCCAGGGCGGTGCCGGTTTGCCTGCGGGTGCGCGCCAGATCCGCAACGACTACGGCGCTTTTGCCTGGGGCGGCGTGTGCCCCCCGCCGGGCGACAAGCCGCACCGCTATGTGTTCACCGTGCATGCGCTCAGCGTGCCCCGGCTGGACATTCCCGACGACGCCACCGCCGCACTGGCGGGCTTCATGGTCAACGCCCACACGCTGGCCAAGGCCAGCTTCACGGCCACCTACGGCCGGCCCTGAGCGCCTTCAGGGGGCTGGCAGGGCGGACACTGGCGGGTGAGTGGCGGGCAGCTCGGCGCCGGGCAGGGCGCGGCCCAGCAAATACTCGATGCAGGTGCGCACCGCCCGCGTCTGGTGGCGGTCGGGCATGTAGAGCATGAACATCTGCGTGCCAAAAATGCTCAGGCGCCAGTCGTCCAGCGTGGTCAGCACCTCGCCGCTGGCCACGGCGTCCTGCACCACGTAGTCGGGCACCAGCCCCACGCCCAGCCCGGCCAGGATGCCCTGGCGCAGAAACGGAAAGTGCTCTGAAATCAGCGTGGGCTCCAGCATCACTTCGTGGCGCTCACCGCCCCGGTAGCCGCGCAGGCGCAGCTGCTTGCCCACCACGCCCGATGTAATGACCGGCGCGGTGCGCAGCGCCTCCAGCGCCGTGGGCAGTCCGTGCGCCTGGGCGTAGCCGCGCGAGGCACAGGCGGTGTAGCGCACCGCGCCCATGTCGCGCGCGACCAGCGTGGGCGGAGGCTCGGGCATGACGCGGATGGCAATGTCCACCTCGTCGCGGATCAGGTCGTCCACCCGGTTTTCAAAGCGCACATCGAGCACGATGCCCGGGTACAGGTGCTTGAAGTCGATCAGCCAGTCGGACATCACCATCTGCCCGTAGCCGCTGGGCACGCTCAGGCCCACGCGGCCCTGCAGGCCCTGGCCCAGCGTGGTGATGGTTTCGCGCGCGGCCAGCATTTCGTTCTGGATGGCGCGGCCATGGGCATACAGGCGCAGGCCCACCTCGGTGGGCTCGACGCGGCGCGTGGTGCGGCGCACCAGCTGCACACCCACCGATTTTTCGAGCTGATTGAGGTGGTAGCTCACGTTGGCGCGCGTCATCTTGAGGTTGCGCGCGGCCTGACTCAGGTTGCCAGCGTCCAGGATGTCCACCAGCACGGTGAGGGAGGTAAGTTCCATGTCTTTCTGTTTCTCCAGGAACGTGCTTGCGTTCTGAAAACCGTGCACTGTGGTGGCGCGGCTGGTGGTGCGCCAGCGCGGCCTGTGCCTTGCCTTTGCAAGAAACGGCGCTCCAGATTCAGCAGCGATCGGCTGTTTTCGGCCGCGTGTGTCAAAGAATTTTTGACAGTCTGTCAATCATTAATGTAATTGTCAAGATTGTTTGCCGCATCAACAATACAAAGCTACTTGAAACCACCAGGAGACTCCCGCATGGGCGCAGCTACCCCCGAATCCGTTGTCACCACTGCCCGCGCGGGCGCCATCCTGGTCGTGACCGTCAACAACCCGCCGGTCAATGCGCTGGGCGTGGCCGTGCGCCAGGGGCTGGCCGCCGCCATGGCACAGGCCCAGGCCGACAGCGCCGTGGCGGGCGTGCTGCTGGTGGGCGCAGGCAAGGCCTTCATTGCGGGCGCCGACATCCGCGAGTTTGGCAAGCCCGCCATGCCGCCCTCGCTGCCCGAGGTGTGCCGCAGCATTGAAGACTGCACCAAGCCCGTGGTGGCGGTGCTGCACGGTGCGGCGCTGGGCGGTGGCCTGGAAGTGGCGCTGTCGGCCCACTACCGCATTGCACTGCCCGCTGCCAAGCTGGGCCTGCCCGAAGTCTCCCTGGGCCTGCTGCCGGGCTCGGGTGGCACGCAGCGCGCGCCGCGCCTGATGGGCGCGCGCGCCGCCACCGAGCTCATGCTCAGCGGCAAGCACCTGTCGGCCAAGGCCGCGCTGGCTGCAGGCCTGGTGGACCAACTGGCTGAGGGCGACGACGCCCAGGCTGCTGGCCTGGCCTACCTCAACGCGCTGCTGGCGCAAAACGCCCCCGTGCGCCGCACGCGCGACATCGCCATCCCCGACCCCGCCGCAGCGCTGGCCGAGCTGGAGGTGCTGAAAGCCGACACCGCCAAGAAAACCCGGGGCCTGTTTTCGCCCCTCAAGATCATTGAATGCGTGCAGGCCGCCGTGCAGCTGCCATTTGACGAAGGCATGGCGCGCGAGCGCGCGCTGTTTCTGGAGTGCCTGGACAGCCCGCAGCGTGCCGGCCTGATCCACGCCTTTTTTGCCGAGCGCGAAGTGGTCAAGATCCCCGAGGCCAAGGCCGCCGCGCCGCGCGCATTTGCCACCATCGCCATCATTGGCGGCGGCACCATGGGTGCGGGCATCACCGTGTCGGCCCTGGACGCGGGCTACCCCGTGACCATGGTCGAGCGCGATGCGGCATCCATCGCGCGGGGCCGTGCCAATGTGGAAAAGGTCTACACCGGCCTGGTCGCCAAGGGCCGCATGACCGAAGAAGCCAAGGCCGCCGTCATGGCGCGCTATACCGGCAGCACCTCGTACGACGACCTGGCCAACGTGGACCTGGTGATCGAGGCTGTGTTTGAAGAACTCGACGTCAAAAAAGCCGTGTTCAAGGAGCTGGACCGCGTGTGCAAACCCGGCGCCGTACTGGCCACCAACACCTCGTACCTGGACATCGACGCCATCGCCGCCGTCACCAGCCGCCCGCAGGACGTGATTGGCCTGCACTTCTTCAGCCCCGCCAACATCATGAAGCTGCTGGAGATCGTGGTGCCCGCCAAGGTGGGTGCTGACGTGGTGGCCACCGCCTTTGAACTGGCCAAGAAACTCAAAAAAGTGCCCGTGCGCGCCGGTGTGTGCGACGGCTTCATCGGCAACCGCATTCTGGCCGTGTACAAGCAGGCCGCCGACTACATCATGGAAGACGGCGCCAGCCCCTACGAGATCGACGAGGCCGTGCGCGGCTTTGGCTTTGCCATGGGCCCGTTCCAGGTGACGGACCTGGCCGGTGGCGACATTGGCTGGGCCACGCGCAAGCGCCGTGCCGCCACGCGCGACCCGAAAGCGCGCTATGTCGAGGTGGCCGACCGCATCTGCGAGCGTGGCTGGTTCGGCCAGAAAACCGGCCGCGGCTTTTACCTGTACCCCGAAGGCGCCCGCGTGGGCCAGCCTGACCCCGAAGTGCTGGCCATTGTGGATGCCGAACGCGCCAAAAAAGGCGTCACCCCGCGCCAATTCACGGCCGACGGCATCATGCGCCGCTACATGGCCGCCATGGCCAACGAAGGCGCCAACGTCGTGCACGAAGGCATTGCGTTGCGCCCGCTGGATGTGGACGTAACCTTCATGTCCGGCTATGGCTTCCCGCGCTTTCGTGGCGGCCCCATGAAGTGGGCCGACATGTACGGCCTGCCCCGGCTGCTGGCCGACATCGAGGAATTTGCCAAGGAAGACGCGCTGTTCTGGAAACCCTCGCCCCTGCTGGTCAAGCTGGTGCAGGAAGGGCGCAATTTCGACAGCCTGAACCAGCTTGCCTGAGCACCCGTCGCCACACCACCCGCCACCACAGCATCTGTCACATAGATATCAAATCAATAGCTGTTAGCGCTTGTAAATAAAGGGTTTGGTAGTGTTTTTGCTATCAAACCCGTTCGATGCAAGCGCAATCAGCTAGAAAAACAGGAGCAACCACCATGCGCCAAGCCGTTATCGTTTCTACCGCCCGCACGCCGCTGGCCAAATCCCACCGGGGCGAATTCAATGCCACGCCCGGCCCGCAACTGGCCGCTTTCTCGGTGAAAGCGGCGGTCGAGCGCGCGGGCATCGACCCGGCCCTCATTGAAGACCTGGTGATGGGCTGCGGCTACCCCGAAGGCATCACCGGCAAGAACATTGGCCGCCAGACCGTGGTGCGCGCCGGTTTGCCGCTGTCGGTGGCGGGCGTTACCGTCAGCCGTTTTTGTGCCTCGGGCCTGCAAGCCATTGCCATGGCGGCAGACCGCATCGTGGCCGAAGGCGTGCCCGCCATGGTGGCCGGGGGTGTCGAGAGCATTTCGGCCATCCGCGCCGGTTTGCCCGCCGACATCGACCCCTGGCTGATGCAGCACAAGCCCGACCTCTACATGGCCATGATCGACACCGCCGACAACGTGGCCCACCGCTACGGCATCCGCCGCGAAGACCAGGACCTGTTCTCGCTGGAGAGCCAAAAGCGCACCGCCGCCGCGCAAGACCAGGGCCTGTTTGCCGACGAGATCGTGCCCTGTGCCACGCGCATGGCCGAAAAGAACAAGGACACCGGCGAAGTCACCTTGCGCGACGTGGTGGCCACGCGCGACAACTGCAACCGCCCCGGCACCACGCTGGAGGGCCTGGCCAAGCTGGAGCCCGTCAAGGGCCCCGGCCAGTTCATCACGGCGGGCAATGCCTCGCAGCTGTCCGATGGTTCCAGCGCCTGCGTGCTGATGGAGGCCACCCAGGCCGAGCGCCTGGGCCTGTCACCCCTGGGCGCCTTCCGCGGTTTTGCCGTGGCCGGGTGCGAGCCCGACGAAATGGGCATCGGCCCGGTGTTTGCTGTGCCCAAGCTGCTGGCGCGCCACGGCCTCACGGTGCAAGACATCGACCTGTGGGAGATGAACGAGGCCTTTGCCTCGCAGGCGCTGTATTGCCAACGCAAGCTGGGCATTCCCGGCGAGCGGCTCAATGTCAACGGCGGCGCCATCTCGATCGGCCACCCGTTTGGCATGACCGGCGCGCGCCTGGTGGGCCACCTGCTGCTCGAAGGCCGCCGCCGCAAAGCCAAGTGGGGCGTGGTCACGATGTGCATTGCCGGAGGCATGGGTGCCGCTAGCTTGTTTGAGATTTACTGAGTCCTTGTGGGACAGACCAAGAAATTGCATAGCAATTTTTGCTCTGTCCCCAACTGACTAATGCCTTCCTTGCGGGACAGACCAAGAAATTGCATGGCCATTTTTGCTCTGTCCCCCACTGATGAATGCCTCGGGACAGCCCCAGACATTGCGCAACAACCGTTGCCCTGTCCCCACCGACCAATGCCCAACTGACTTAAAGGCACGACATGGACCTGAATTTCACCCCCGAAGAAGAAGCCTTCCGCGCCGAAGTGCAGGCTTTCCTGCAAGAAAAACTGCCCGCGCGCATCGCCACCAAGGTCAAGGCCGGGCAGCGCCTGACCAAGGAAGACCAGGAAGAATGGCACGCCATCCTCAACGCGCGCGGCTGGCTGGCCAACCACTGGCCTGAGCAATATGGCGGCCCCGGCTGGGGTGCAGTGGAAAAATTCATTTTTGACAACGAGTGCGCCGTGGCCGGTGGCCCGCGCATCGTGCCCTTTGGCGTCAACATGCTGGGCCCGGTGCTCATCAAGTACGGCAACGAGGCGCAAAAGCAATACTGGCTGCCGCGCATTCTGAGCGGCGCCGACTGGTGGTGCCAGGGTTACTCCGAGCCGGGCTCGGGGTCCGATCTGGCCTCGGTCAAGACCACGGCGGTGCGCGGTGTGGATGCCCAGGGCGACCACTACATCGTCAACGGCCAGAAAACCTGGACCACCCAGGGCCAGCACGCCAACATGATTTTTTGTCTGGTGCGCACCGACCGCGAAGCGCGCCCGCAGTCGGGCATCAGCTTTTTGCTGGTGGACATGAACACGCCTGGCGTGGAAGTGCGCCCCATCCGCACGCTCGATGGCGACCGTGAAGTCAATGAAGTGTTCTTTACCGACGTGCGCGTGCCCGCCGAGAACCTGGTGGGCGAAGAAAACAAGGGCTGGACTTACGCCAAGTTTTTGCTGACCTACGAGCGCACCGGCATTGCTGGTGTGGGCTTTTCGGTGGCGTCGCTGGAAAAGCTCAAAGTGGTGGCCAGCAAGGTGCAGCGCAATGGCCGCCCGCTCGCTCAGGACCCGCAGTTTGCCGCCCGCATGGCCAAGGTCGAGATTGACCTCGAAAACATGAAGACCACCAACCTGCGCGTGATTGCCGCCGTGGCCCATGGCAGCGTGCCGGGTGCCGAGAGCTCGATGCTCAAGATCCGGGGCACCGAGATCCGCCAGGAAATTTTGTCGCTGATCCGCCGCGCCATGGGGCCATATGCGCTGCCCTTCATTGAGGCTGCGCAGTACGAGGGCTATGCCGATGCGCCCGTGGGGCCCAAAGAGGCCGCCACCGCAGCAGCCAATTACTTCAACTACCGCAAGCTGTCGATTTTTGGCGGCTCCAATGAAATCCAGAAAAACATCATCTCCAAGATGATTCTCGGACTGTGAGACCGTAGCCATGAACTTTGAACACACCGAAGACCGCCGCATGCTGGCGGACACCCTGAACCGTTTTGTCGCCGAGCAGTACGGTTTTGAAACCCGCAACGCCATTGCCTATGGCGACGTGGGCATGCAGCCTGCGCTGTGGGCGCAGTTTGCCGAGTTGGGCGCCATTGGCGCGCTGTTCCCCGAGGCCGAAGGCGGCTTTGGCGGCGCAGGCTTTGACGTGGCCGTGGTGTTTGAGGCCCTGGGCCGTGGCCTGGTGGTCGAGCCCTTTTTGGGCGCGCTGGTGGTGGGGCGCGCCCTGGCCGCTGCGGGCACGCCCGCACAAAAAGAGCAGATTGCCAGCCTGATCGACGGCAGCACCGTGGCCGCCCTGGCGCACGACGAGCCCGGCAGCCACTACGAAATGGCCCGCGTCAGCACCCGTGCGGTGCGCAGCGGCGAGGGCTGGGTACTCAACGGCGCCAAGGCCGTGGTGGTGCAGGGCGACAACGCGCAGCTCTTGCTGGTGTCGGCCCGCACGGCGGGCGATGTGGGCAGTGAAGACGGCATTTCGCTGTTCCTGGTGCCTGCCGATAGCGCGGGCGTTGCACGCCGCGGCATGGGCCGCATCGACGGTGGCCGGGTGGCCGAAATCACGCTCGACAACGTGCAAGTGGGAGCCGATGCGCTGCTGGGCACCGAAGGCCAGGGCTTTGCCACGCTGGAGCTGGCCATGGGCTGGGGCGTGCTGGCGCTGTGCGCCGAAGCGCTGGGCGCGATGGAAGTGGCCAAAAAGGACACCCTCGAATACCTGCAAACGCGCAAGCAGTTTGGCGTGCCCATTGGCAGCTTCCAGGCCCTGCAACACCGCATGGCCGACCTGTTGCTGGAGGTGGAGCAATCGCGCTCGGCGGTCATCAACGCCGCTGCCGCCATGGACAGCGCCGACCGCGTGGAGCGCGAGCGCGCGCTGTCGGCGGCCAAGTTCACCATTGGCCGCATTGGCGCGCTGGTGTCGGAAGAAAGCATCCAGATGCATGGTGGCATTGGCATGACCTGGGAGCTGCCCTTATCGCACTACGCCAAGCGCCTGGTCATGATCGACCACGAGCTGGGCGACGAAGACCACCACCTGGCGCGCTACATCGCGCTGGGCTGAAATGAGCTACCCCCTGAGTCGCTTTGCGCCTTCCCCCTGGCAAGGGGACGACAGCCTCGCTGCGGGGCGGCCCTTGCTTGCTGTCCCTGGCGAAGCAGGCCGGCTACAGGCATAGAACTGGAGAACGAAGATGAGCGAAGTCCTGCTGACCCGCCGCGAAGGCGCCGTGCTGGTGCTCTCCAACAACAACCCGGCGGCCCGCAATGCGCTGTCGCCCGAGTTTTACGCGGCGCTCACCCAGGCGCTGGCCCAGGCCGAGGCCGACCCCAGCGTGGGCGCCATCGTGCTGACGGGCGAGGGCGGGCATTTTTGCTCGGGCGGTGACCTGCGCCAACTGGCCAGGCGCCGCGAGCTGCCTGTTGAAGAGCGCCGGGCCAAGCTCGAAGGCCTGCACGACCTGATTCGCGCCGTGCGCGATTGCCGCAAGCCGGTGATTGCTGCCGTCGAAGGCGCGGCCGCGGGTGCAGGCCTATCGCTGGCGCTGGCCTGCGACATGCTGGTGGCCGCGAAAAATGCGGTGTTCTCGGTGGCCTATGTGAAGGTGGGCCTCACGCCCGATGGCGGCGCCACGGCCTTCCTGGCCGAGTTTGTGTCGCGCCAGGTGTTGACCGAGCTGTGCCTGACGGGCGAGCGGATCAGTGGCGAACGCCTGCACGCGCTGGGCCCCGTCAACCGCCTGGCTGAGCCCGGCGATGCCCTGGCGCAGGCGCTGGCCCTGGCCACCCAGGTGGCGGCTGGCCCCGAGCTGGCCATGGCCCGTATCAAGACCTTGTGCCGCAACGCCTATGCGAACACACTGCAAGAACAGCTGGAGCAGGAAGCCCAGTGCATGGTGCAGTCGCAAGAGACCGAGGAGTCCCGCGAAGGCATCGGTGCCTTCCTGGAAAAGCGGCTGCCCGATTTCGCGCCACTGCGCCAACCCCCGGCCTGAGCGCTGGCAAGGAGACAAACACACATGACGACCACAACGACAACAACACCCACCACTCCGCCGGACGGCATGGACTTTCCCCTGCAAGGCGTGCGCGTGCTCGACCTCTCGCGCGTGTTTGCCGGGCCGCTGTGCGGCATGGTGCTGGCCGACTTCGGCGCCGAGGTCATCAAGGTGGAGCACCCCGGGCGCGGCGACGACACGCGTGACTGGGGCATGCGCATTGGCAAGACCGAAACCACCTACTACAACAGCATGAACCGCAACAAGCGGTCGATTACGGTGGATTTGCAGACGCCCGAGGGCGTGAAAATCATCCACGACCTGCTGCCCCAGTGCGACGTGGTGGTGCAAAACTTCAAGACCGGCGGCGCCGAAAAGCTGGGCCTGGGCTACGAGCAGCTCAAGGCCATCAAGCCCGACCTTATTTATTGCTCGGTGGCCGGTTACGACAGCTCTGGGCCCGAGGCCAAGCGCCCCGGCTACGACCTGGTGATCCAGGGTGAGTCCGGGTTGATGGCCCTCAACGGTGAGGCAAACACGCCACCACTCAAGTTTGGTGTGGCCGTGGTGGACCTGATGACCGGCATGTACGCGGCCCAGGCCGTGCTGGCGGCGCTGTTTCAGCGCACGCGCACCGGCAAGGGCCGCCACATCGAGATGGCGCTGTACGACTGCGGCCTGATGATCA
This sequence comes from Acidovorax sp. JHL-3, assembly GCF_000526295.1. Classification (NCBI taxonomy): domain Bacteria; kingdom Pseudomonadati; phylum Pseudomonadota; class Betaproteobacteria; order Burkholderiales; family Comamonadaceae; genus Acidovorax; species Acidovorax sp. JHL-3. The sequence goes on along the minus strand of NZ_JAFU01000001.1, from coordinate 98,445 downwards.
CCGGCTACTACGGGCTTGATGCCATGCTGCTGGGCCACGACCCGCAACGTTATGGCAACGCCCATCCGTCCATCGTGCCTTACGGCATGTACGACGCGGCCGACGGCCCGCTCATCATTGCCGTGGGCAACAACGCCCAGTTCGACAAGTTTTGCCGCCAGGTCATCGAGCGCCCCGACATCGTGGAAGACCCGCGCTTTGCCACCAATGTGGAGCGCGCCAAGAACCGGCTGGTGCTGGGGCCCATGCTCAAGGAGCTGATCGCCGGATTTGCCCGCGATGTGCTGCTGCAGCGCATGACGGCCGCTGGCATCCCCTGCGGCAAGGTGGCGGGCCTGCACGAGGCCCTGACCAGCGAGCGCACCCGCCGGGGCGGCCTGCTGCAAGAGCTGCCCCACCCGGTGGCGGGCAGCACCCATGTGTTCGCGCCGCCCTATCGGCTGGACGGCCAGCGCCTGCCGATTCGCAACGCGCCGCCCACGCTGGGTGAGGGCACCCGCGAGGTGCTGCAGCAACTGCTGCAACTGTCCGAGCCCGAGTTGCAGGCCCTGCGCGACAAGGGCGTGCTGACACTTCCGCACATTTAATTAGTTCAAAAATCATAGCTATTAGCGCTTGCTGCATAAGCGCTAGAGCTTGTTTCTATATAAAAGAGGAGATTTTTATGAACCTTTCGCCAATCAAGCGCCGCAGCGTGCTGCAAGGCATGGCCGCACTGGGCAGCACGGGCCTGCTGGGCACGGCACTGGCACAAACGGGCAAGGCCGCCTGGCCCACCAAGCCGATCCGGCTGGTGGTGCCCTTCAACGCGGGCGGCGCCACCGACATCATTGCCCGCACCGTGGGCGAGGCCCTGTCCAAGCGCATCGGCCAGCCCGTGGTGGTGGACAACAAGGGCGGCGCGGCAGGCATTCTGGGCACCGATGCCGTGGCCAAGGCACCGGCCGATGGCCACACCTTGCTGCTGACGCTCAGCACCTCGATGCTGATCAACCAGTTTCTGTACACCAAGCTGCCCTACAACCCGCAAAAGGACCTGGCGCTGATCACCCAGGTGGCCGCGGCGCCGGTGACGCTGGTGGTGCACCCCTCGGTGCCCGCCAACAACATGAAAGAGCTGCTGGCTTATGTGAAGGCCCAAAAGGGCAAGCTGTCGTATGGCTCCTGGGGTACGGGCTCGTATGCCCACCTGGCGGGCGCGTACATGAGCAAAACCACAGACAGCGACATGGTGCACGTCGCCTACAAGGGCGAGGCGCCCATGATCCAGGAGCTGATTGGCGGCCAGTTGCAGCTGTGCTTTTCGAGCGCGCTCAATACCAAGCCCTTCATCGACTCGGGCCGCGTCAAGGCCATTGGCGTCACCGGCAAGCAGCGCATGGACATCCTGCCCAAGGTGCCCACCATCTTTGAGCAAGGCGTGCAGGACGACGCCTATTCCATCTTTGGCTGGGTGGCCATGGGTGCACCGGCGGGCATCCCGAAAGACATCGTGGACCAGCTTTCTGCCCACCTGCGCGAAGTGGCCAAAGACCCCAAGGTGGTTGAGCGCATTGCAGCTGCGGGCTTTTTGCCCATGATGAACAGCCCGCAAGAGTTTCAGCAGAACTACCAGCGCGACATGCCCATCTGGAAAGCCCTGGTCGAGGCCGCTGGCGCCCGGCTGGATTGAGACCCCCATTGTTTTCAGGAGACACCATGACCTTTTCCACCATTTCCCGCACCGCACCCCTCGCCCGTTTCACCCGCCGCGCCGCTTTGGCGCTGGCCGCCGCGCCGCTGCTGATCGGCAGCGCCATGGCCCAGCAGGCGGCCTGGCCCGACAAAATGGTCAAGTTGGTGGTGCCTTTCCCGGCGGGTGGCCCCACCGACACGGCCTCGCGCATCGTCGGACAGAAGCTGGGCGAGCGCCTCAAGCAAACCGTGCTCATCGAGAACAAGGCAGGCGCCTCGGGGTCGATTGCCGCAGCCCAGGTCAGCAAAAGCCCTGCGGACGGCTACACGCTGATGATGCTGGCCACACCCACCATGCTGGCGCCGCACCTGTACAAGAAGGCGGGCTACGACACGGTGAAAGATTTCACGCCCGTGGCCACGGTGTATGACCTGCCCATCGTGGTGGTGGTCAACCCCAAGCTGCTGCCCGATGTGACCGACCTCAAGGGCCTGATTGCCAACGCCAAGGCGCAAAAGACGCCACTCAACTACACCAGCTCGGGCGCGGGCAGTTTTGGCCACCTGAGCATGGAGCTGCTCAAGCAGATGGCCAGCTTTGACATGCAGCATGTGCCCTACAAGGGCGGCGTGCCGGCCATCACCGACACCATCGGCGGCCAGGTGCCCGTGATGTATGCCGACCTGGTGGCTGCGTTGCCACACATCCAGGCCGGCAAGCTGCGCGCCATTGCCGTGGGCTCGCCCCAGCGCGTGACCATGCTGCCCGACGTCAAGACCATTGCCGAGCAGGGCATCAAGGGCTATGACGCCGTGTCGTGGGGCGGCCTGCTGGCGCCTTTGGGCACACCCAAGGCGGTGGTCGATCGCATTGCAAACGAAGTGCAGCAGATCCTGGCCGAGAAGGAAGTGCAGGACAAGCTGCTGAACGCCGGTGCCATCGCCCATTTCCAGACCCCGGCGCAGCTGGGCCAGCGCGTGCAGCAGGACTACACCCGCTGGGGCCAGCTGATCCGCGATAAGGGCATTGCCTCCGAGTAACGCCGTCATGAAGACACGCATTACCGAGCTGTTTGGCATAGCGCACCCCATCATCCAGGGCGGCATGCACCATGTCGGCCTGGCCGAGCTGGCTGCGGCGGTCTCCAACGCGGGCGGCCTGGGGATCATCACCGGCCTCACGCAGCGCACACCCGAGCTGCTGGCGCGCGAGATTGCGCGCTGCCGCGCCATGACCGACAAGCCCTTCGGCGTCAACCTGACCTTTTTGCCATCGGTGAACCCGCCCGACTACCCCGGCTACGTGAAAGCCATCATCGACGGCGGCGTGAAAGTGGTGGAAACGGCGGGCAACAACCCGCAAAAGTGGCTGCCCGCCCTCAAGGACGCCGGTATCAAGGTCATTCACAAGTGCACCTCGGTGCGCCACGCACTCAAGGCCGAGGCCATTGGCTGCGACGCCATCAGCGTCGATGGCTTTGAATGCGGTGGCCATCCGGGCGAGGACGATGTGCCCAACTTCATCCTGTTGCCGCGTGCGGCAGAGGCGTTGAAGATTCCCTTTGTCGCCTCGGGCGGCATGGCCGATGGCCGCTCGCTGGTGGCCGCGCTCGCGCTGGGCGCCGAGGGCATCAACATGGGCACACGCTTCATTGCCACACAAGAGGCGCCCGTGCACGACAACGTCAAGCGCGCCATCGTGGCGGCCAGCGAGCTCGACACCCGCCTGGTCATGCGCCCGCTGCGCAACACCGAGCGTGTGTTGACCAATGGTGCCGCCGAGCGCCTGCTGCAAAAAGAGCGCGAACTGGGCGCGGCCATCACCTTCGCAGACATTGCGCCCGAGGTGGCGGGCGTCTATCCGCGCATCATGCAGGATGGCGACATGGAGGCGGGCGTCTGGTCGTGCGGCATGGTGGCCGGCTTGATCCACGACGTGCCCACCGTGCAGCAATTGATCGACTCCATCATGGCCCAGGCCGATACGCTCATCAGCGAACGGCTGGCCGGGCTGTTGCGCCCGACGGCCTAGCCCGTTTATTTCTGGAACCCCCCAAGGAAAGATCTCCCATGAAAATTCTTGTCCCTGTCAAACGCGTGGTGGACTACAACGTGAAAGTCCGCGTCAAATCGGACGGCAGCGGTGTGGACACAGCCAACGTCAAGATGAGCATGAACCCCTTTGACGAAATCGCCGTCGAAGAAGCCGTGCGCCTCAAAGAAAAAGGCCTGGTGACCGAAGTCATCGCGGTGAGCTGCGGCGTGGCCCAGTGCCAGGAAACCCTGCGCACCGCCATGGCCATCGGCGCCGACCGCGCCATCCTGGTGGAAACCGACGCCGACCTGCAGCCGCTGGCCGTGGCCAAGCTCTTGAAAGCGCTGATCGACAAGGAACAGCCATCGCTCGTGATCCTGGGCAAACAAGCCATCGACGACGACGCCAACCAGACCGGCCAGATGCTCGCTGCCCTGGCCGACCTGCCCCAGGCCACCTTTGCCAGCAAAGTCGAACTCTCGGCGGACAGCGTCAGCGTCACCCGCGAAGTCGACGGCGGCCTGGAAACCCTGGCATTGAGCCTGCCTGCCGTCATCACCACCGACCTGCGCCTGAACGAGCCCCGCTACGTCACCTTGCCCAACATCATGAAGGCCAAGAAAAAGCAGCTGGACACCATGAAGCCCGAAGACCTTGGCGTGGACGTGGCCCCGCGCCTGAAGACCCTGAAGGTCAGCGAGCCTGCCAAACGCGGCGCCGGCATCAAGGTGGCTGATGTGGCTGCCCTGGTCGACAAACTCAAGAACGAAGCAAAAGTGATTTGACCCCCCTGAGTCGCTTTGCGCCTTCCCCCCAAGGGGGACGACACCCTCGGTGCGGGGCGGCCCTTCCTCGGTGTCCCGCGCATCGGCCCCGGTTGATCGAAGACCGCGGTTGATGCCGACACCCTCCAAGATTCAAGAGAAAGACGACTGTCATGACAACTCTCGTTATTGCTGAACACGACAACGCCACCATCAAAGGCGCCACCCTCAACACCGTCACCGCCGCTGTGGCCTGTGGTGGGGATGTGCACGTGCTGGTGGCCGGCCACAACGCAGCCGCCGCCGCACAGGCAGCCGCCCAGATCACCGGCGTTGCCAAAGTCATCCACGCCGACGCCCCTGGTCTCGAACACGGCCTGGCAGAAAACGTTGCCGCGCAAGTGCTGGCCATCGCATCCAACTACAGCCACATCCTGTTCCCGGCCACCGCCAGCGGCAAGAACGTGGCCCCCCGCGTGGCCGCCAAGCTCGACGTGGCCCAGATCAGCGACATCACCAAAGTGATCGCGGCCGACACCTTCGAGCGCCCCATTTACGCCGGCAACGCCATTGCCACCGTGCAAAGCGCAGACAGCGTCAAGATCATCACCGTGCGCACCACCGGCTTTGACGCCGCCGCCGCCACGGGAGGCACCGCACCAGTGGAAACCGCCGCTGCCACAGCAGACGACGGCAAGAGCAAGTTCATGGGCAGCGAAATCGCCAAGAGCGACCGGCCCGAACTCACCGCCGCCAAGATCATCGTCTCCGGCGGCCGCGCCCTGGGCAGCAAGGAAAAGTTCGACGAAGTCATGACCCCGCTGGCCGACAAGCTCGGTGCAGCTCTGGGCGCCAGCCGCGCTGCAGTGGACGCGGGCTACGCGCCCAACGACTGGCAAGTGGGCCAGACCGGCAAGATCGTGGCGCCGCAGCTGTACATCGCAGCGGGCATCTCGGGCGCTATCCAGCACCTGGCGGGCATGAAGGACTCCAAGGTGATCGTGGCGATCAACAAGGACCCCGAGGCGCCGATCTTCAGCGTGGCCGACTATGGGCTGGAGGCGGATCTGTTTGCGGCCGTGCCGGAACTGGTCAAGGCGCTGTAACGCCTGCAGATGCTATTATTATTATAGCTGTTGACGCTTATTCCATAAGCGCTAGCGTCAGTATTTATCTAGAAACAGAACGGAGACAAACCCATGAGCGTGAAACTTTCCCGCCGCACCCTGGTGCAGGCCGGCACCGCCGCACTGGCCAGCGTGGCCCTGCCATCGCTGGCGCAATCGGCCTGGCCGAGCAAGCCTATCAAGATCATCGTGCCCTACACGGCCGGTGGCTTTACCGACCAGATGGCGCGCCTGCTGCAGGTGGGCCTGCAAAAGCAGCTGGGTCAGCCCGTGGTGATTGACAACAAGCCCGGTGCCAACAGCATCATCGGTGTCGATGCGGTGGCCAAATCGGCGCCCGACGGGCACACCTTTGGTGTCGTGATTCCGGCCTTCACGGCCAACACCACGCTCTACCCCAAGCTGCCCTACAACGCGCGCAAGGATCTGGTGGGGGTTTCATTGATGGGCGTGTCGCCCCTGGTGGCGGCGGTGTCTGGCAATGCGCCGTTCAAGAACACCAAGGAGCTGGTGGCCTACGCCAGGGCCAACCCCGGCAAGGTGAGCTTTGCCTCGTCGGGCAGCGGCTCGGCGGCGCACCTGACCAGCGAGTTGCTCAAGACGCTGACCAAGACCTACATGGTCCACATACCGTACCGGGGTGCGTCGCCCGCGCTGGCCGATCTGCTGGGCGGCCAGGTGCCGCTGTTCCTCGACCCGCCACCCAACCTGATCCAGCCCGCCAAGGCCGGTCGCATCCACCTCATCGGTGTGGCCAGCGAAAAGCGCCTGCCCATCCTGCCCGATGTGCCGACCTTCGTGGAGCAGGGCATTCCCGGCATGCTGGGCAGCACCTGGGCCAGCATGATTGCCCCGGCAGGCACACCGCGCGACATCGTCAAGCGCATGTCGGAGGCAGTGAACCAGATCATCCACAGCGAAGAAACCCGCGCCAAGCTGGAAACCATGGGCACGTTTGCCGAAGGCACCACGCCCGAGGCCTGCGACGCGTTTCTCGCGTCGGAGACGACCAAGTGGGGCAAGGTGATTCGGGACGCCGGGGTGACGCTGGACTAAGGCCCGGACAGCGGCTGGGCATCCCTAAACCCCCTGACCAGGGCGCGCCCCACACCAGTGCCACCGTGGAACCGGCTTTGCCGGGCCACCGGTGGCGTCCCCCTGAGGGGGATGGCGCGCAGAGCCTCAGGGGGCTTCATGTATACCGCTTGGCGCGCAGGTTGTCCTTTATCTGCTGCAGCACCGGTTGCAGCGATGGTCCGATGCGCAGCGCCACGCACGTGGCCAGCACGTCAATCACCAGCAGGTGCAGCAGGCGCGACACCATGGGGCTGTAGCGGTCGTAGCCCTCGGGGTGGTCGGCGGCCAGGTGGATGGCGCAGGCGGTTGCCAGGGGTGAGCCGCTGGCGGTGATGGCAATGGTGGTGGCGCCGTTCTTGCGCGCGATGTCTGCCGCGTCCATCAGGTCGCGCGTGCGGCCCGAGTTGGAGATGATCACCGCGCAGTCGCCCGGGCCGAGCAGGGTGGCGCTCATTACCTGGATATGGCCGTCGCTGGTGGCGATGGATGTCACGCCCAGGCGAAAGAACTTGTGCTGCGCATCCTGCGCCACGAAGCCGGAATTGCCCGCGCCATAAAACTCGATGCGCTTTCCCGCTTTCCAGGTGCTGGTGATGGCCTCGGCAGCGCGTTCAATGGCCAGCGTGCTGGCCGCGTTGCGGTATTGCAAAAAGGCGGCCACCGCGTTGTCCACCACCTTGACCAGCACATCGCCGGTCTTGTCGTCGGCGTCCACGCTGCGGTGAATGAAGGGCACGCCTTCGCTCACGCTGCCGGCGAGCTTGAGCTTGAAATCGGCCAGGCCGTCGTAGCCCATGCTGCGGCAAAAGCGCACCACGGTGGGCTTGCTGACCTGCGCGCGCGCGGCCAGCTCGCGCACCGGAAGGCGGGCAAATGCGCGTGCGTCCTCCAGCACCAGACGGCCCACGCGCTGCTCGGCGGGGGCCAGGGAAGGCAGGGAGGCGGTGATGCGGTCCAGCATGTCAAATCCACGGAAAAGTCAGAAACGAGGGTGCGCCAATGTAACGCGGTTTCATGCCCGGGGCCGTCTCGGTAACGGGCCGTCTACACTTGGGGGTTGCCGTCGCCCTCGCAAAAATGCTTCCGGGCCTGCTTGTCCACTGTCCACCCCATGAGACTTTTGCCATGAATCAGCTTGACGCCCTCAAACAGTTCACCACCGTGGTCGCCGATACCGGCGACTTCAAGCAGCTGGCGCAATTCCAGCCCCAGGATGCGACCACCAACCCGTCGCTGATCCTCAAGGCCGTGCAAAAGCCCGAATACGCGCCTTTGCTGCAGTCTACCGTGGCCCAATGGAAAGATCGCCCCATGGATGAGGTGATCGACCGGCTGCTGGTGCGCTTTGGATGCGAGATCCTGGCCACCATTCCGGGGCGGGTGTCCACCGAAGTGGATGCGCGCCTGAGCTTTGACACCAGCGCCACCGTCACGCGGGCGGAGCGGATCATCGAGCTGTACCAGGCGCAGGGCATTCACATCGACCGGGTGCTCATCAAGGTGGCGGCCACCTGGGAAGGCATCAAGGCCGCAGAAAAACTGGAGCAGCGCGGCATTCACACCAACCTCACGCTGCTGTTCTCGTTTTGCCAGGCGGTTGCCTGCGGGCAGGCCAAGGTGCAATTGATTTCGCCGTTTGTCGGGCGCATCTACGACTGGTACAAAAAACAGGCCGGTGCCAGCTGGGACGAGGCCGCGCGCAGCGGCGCCAACGACCCGGGCGTGCAATCGGTCACCCAGATCTACAACCACTACAAGCATTTCGGCATTGCCACCGAGGTGATGGGCGCGAGCTTTCGCAACATTGGCCAGATCACCGCGCTGGCCGGCTGCGACCTGCTGACCATCGCCCCCGAGCTGCTGGCACAGCTCGCGGCCTCGGAGGTTCCCTTGCAACCGGCGCTCAATGCCGAGGCAGCCCGCACCATGCCGCTGCCTGCGGTCCAGTTCGACGAATCGGGTTTCCGCTTTGCGCTGAATGAAGACGCCATGGCCACCGAAAAGCTGGCCGAGGGCATTCGCAGCTTCGCGGCAGATGCCGTAAAGCTGGAAAAACTCATCCAGGCGGCCTGAGCGCGTAGGGCTGCGCTGGCGCGCACCCGGCACTCGCGCAGCCCTTGCCCTGGCTCGTTACACTTGCGCACCCTGCCTGGAGTTCAGGCAACAGGAATTGATTCATGCACTCAGTTATCATCAGCGGAACCGGCATTTACCAGCCCCCGTACACCATTACCAATGCCGAGCTGGTTGAAGCCTTCAACCGCTATGTGGACCAGGAAAACGCGCGCCTTGCCGACGAAATCGCCGCAGGCGTGCGCGAGCCGTTGACCTATTCCAGCGTCGAATTCATCGAAAAGGCCTCCGGCATCCAGCAGCGCTATGTGCTCGAAAAATCCGGCGTGCTGGACCCTTCCCGCATGTACCCGCGCTTTACCGAGCGGCCCGACGACCAGCTCTCGCTGATGGCCGAGATTGCCGTGGATGCCGCGCGCAAGGCGCTGGATGCCGCCGGCAAGACCGGCGACCAGATTGATGCCGTGCTGTGCTCGGCGGCCAACATGCAGCGCGCCTACCCGGCCATGGCCATCGAGATCCAGCAGGCGCTGGGGGCGAGCGGCTATGGGTTTGACATGAATGTGGCCTGCTCATCGGCCACCTTTGCCATCGAGCAGGCCGTCAACGCCGTGCGTACCGGCAGCGCCAAGTGCGTGCTGGTGGTCAACCCGGAGATCACCTCGGGCCACCACGAATGGCGCGACCGTGATTGCCATTTCATCTTTGGCGATGTCTGCACGGCGGTGATTGTCGAGCGGGCCGACTGCGCCACCTCGGCCGACCAGTGGGAAGTGCTGGGCACCAAGTTGGCCACCCAGTTCTCCAACAGCATCCGCAACAACTTCGGCTTTCTCAACCGCTGCGAGGACAGCGACCCGAACGCGCGCGACAAGACCTTCCGCCAGGAAGGCCGCAAAGTGTTCAAGGAAGTGGTGCCGCTGGCTGCCGCCCACATCGAGGCCCATCTGGCCGCGCTGGAGCAGGCACCGACGGCCGTGCGCCGCTATTGGCTGCACCAGGCCAATCATGGAATGAACCAGCTGGTCATCAAGAAGTTGGTGGGCGCGGATGCGGGTGCTGACGTGGCCCCCCTGATCCTGGACGAGTTCGCCAACACCGCATCGGCGGGCTCCATCATTGCGTTTCACAAGCACCGGGACGACCTGGCTGCCGGTGATCTGGGCGTGATCTGCTCCTTTGGCGCGGGCTATTCCATCGGTAGCGTGGTGGTTCGCAAGCGCTGACCCTTTCCCTTTGCCGCCATTGCGTCGCCGTGGCTGCGTGAGCCACCGGCGCGGGAAATCTCAGACTTCTTCGCTCCAGCAAAATCCGTCGCGCGCGATCATGGCGCTGGCGGCGCTGGGGCCCCAGCTGCCGGCTGCGTAGGGCCTGGGGGCGTGCGGGTCGGTGCGCCAGTGCTCCAGAATGGGCTCCACCCAGCGCCAGGCTTCTTCCTGCTCGTCACTGCGCACAAACAGGTTCAGCCGCCCTGCGATCACGTCCAGCAGCAGGCGCTCGTAGGCGCCCACGCGCTCGGTGCCAAAGCGCTGGTCAAAGTCGAGGTTCAGGTGCACCGGCGCCAGGGCGGGTTCGGTCTGGTGCTGCGCGGCGCCCTGGGCCAGCAGGTGCAATTCCAGCCCGTCCTTGGGCTGCAGGTGGATCACCAGGCGGTTGGCAGCGCCCGCAGGGGTCTTGAAAATCGGGTGGGGCACGGGCCGGAAGTTGACCACGATATGGGCGTTGCGGCTGGCCAGGCGTTTGCCGGTGCGGATGAAAAATGGCACGCCCGCCCAGCGCCAGTTGGAAATTTCGGTGCGCAGGGCCACAAAGGTCTCTGTGGTGCTGCCCGGGGCAACGCCGCTTTCCTGCAAATAACCCGCAACGGCCTGGCCCTGGCGCGTGCCGGCGGCATATTGCCCCCGCACCACATGCTGGCCGATGGTGTCGGGGCTCCAGGGCTTGAGCGATTGCAGCACCTTGAGTTTCTCGTCGCGAATGGCGTTGGCGCTGGCGTTGATGGGCGGTTCCATGCCAATGGCGCACAGCAATTGCAGGGCATGGTTTTGCACCATGTCGCGCAGGGCGCCCGTCTGGTCGTAGAAGGCGCCGCGGGTTTCCGCGCCCAGTTCTTCGGCGATGGTGATCTGGATGTTGGCAATGGTTTCGCGCCGCCACAGGGGCTCGAACAACGCATTGCCAAAGCGCATGGCAAAGAGGTTCTGCACCGACGGCTTGCCTAGGTAGTGGTCGATGCGAAACACTTGGTCTTCCCGCAGCACGTGCCGCAGTGCCTCGTTGATGGCGCGGTTCGATTGCAGGTCATGGCCCAGGGGTTTTTCGAGCACCACGCGGGTGGCGGGGCCGTTCAGTCCGACGGCCGCGATCTGCTCGCAGACGGTCGTGAAAAGACTGGGCGCCGTGGCGACATACATCACCAGCGAGTCGGCATTGCGGGCCTTGATCATGTCGGCCAGCCGCCCATAATCCTGCGGTTGCGACAGGTCCATGCGAAGGTGGTGCAGCAGTGCCGCGAAGCGCGAAAACTCCTGAGGTGTCGGGCGTTTGGCCAACTCGACATCGTCAAAGCGCATCTGGATTCGGCTGCGGTATTGATCGTCGGTAAGATCGTCCCGCGCCACGCTGATAATGCGGCCACCTTCGGGCAGCGTGCCGTGCCGAAAGGCCTGGAACAGCGCGGGCAGGAGTTTGCGCCAGGCGAGGTCGCCGGTGCCGCCAAACAGGACGAGGTCAAAACTCATGGGGGTCTCCGGCGATGGGGCGAGGCTGCATCAGGTTGCAAATTGTAATCTCGTTACATTGGTGCTTGGCGTTCGTCGTCTGGGCCTGATTTTCTTGGGGTTTGCAGTTTTTTGCCGTTTGAGATTTTTGTAATCTGATTACCTTTTTTGTTTGCGCACCATCGACATGTCCGAGTTTCTTCGTTGTGATCAGACGCCCCAGTGGCCCTTGTTGAAGGCCCATTTTTCAGCGCAGGGTGCGCGTCTTGATCTGCGCCAGGCTTTTGCCGAGGACACCGGGCGTTTTGAACATTTCAGCCAGGTGGCACCCCACCTGTTTGCCGATCTTTCCAAGAACCTCTGGGACCCGACCACCGAGGCGCTGCTGCTAGACATGGCGCGCTCGTGCGGGCTGGAACAGCACCGCGACGCCATGCTGCACGGCGAGCCCATCAACACCACCGAGGGCCGTGCGGTGTTGCACACCCTGCTGCGGCGTCCGCCAGGGCAGGTGCTGCCGGGTGATCTGCCCGGAGTGGCCGAGAGCCTGGTCGAGGTGCACTCCACGCTGGACGCCATGCTGGCTTTTGCCGACCGCATGCGCGCTGACGAGGGCATCACCGACGTGGTGAACATCGGCATCGGCGGCTCGGACCTGGGGCCGCACATGGCCGTGCTGGCGCTGGATGCCTACCGCGCGCCGGGCAAGCGGTTTCACTTCGTTTCCAACGCCGATGGTCACGAGCTGGCGGGCGTGCTGCGGCTGCTGCGGCCGCAAAGCACCTTGTTCCTGGTGGCCTCCAAAACCTTCACCACGGCAGAAACCATGACCAACGCACGTTCGTGCCTGGACTGGTTTGCCCAGCAGGGTGGCACGGATGTGGCGCGCCATTTTGTGGCGCTCACCACGCAGGTCGACGCGGCGAAAGCCCTGGGTATCACCACCACGTTTGGTTTTTGGGAGTGGGTGGGCGGGCGCTATTCCTTGTGGTCGTCCATTGGCCTGCCGCTGGCCATATCAATTGGCGCTGCTGGTTTTCGGGGGTTGCTGGCCGGCGGGCATGCCATGGACGAGCACTTTCGCACGGCGCCGCTGGAGGTGAACCTGCCCGTACGGTTGGGCGTGCTGGATGTCTGGTACCGCAATTTCCATGGCTTCACCAGCCGTTGTGTCGCGCCGTATCACGCCGGGCTGCGGCGCTGGGCGGCCTACTTGCAGCAGCTCGAAATGGAAAGCAACGGCAAGCGCGTGGCCACCAGTGGCGAGGCCCTGGTTTATGCCACCTCGCCGGTTGTCTGGGGCGAGCCGGGCACCAACGGGCAGCATGCTTTTTTCCAGATGCTGCACCAGGGCTCGGATGTGCTGCCGCTGGAAATCGTGGCCGTGCGCAAACCATCGCACGCTCTGGTGGGTCACCATGGGCAGGTGCTGGCCAACGCCCTGGCGCAAGCGCAAGCGCTGATGGTGGGCAAGGCCAGCGATGATGGGCAACGGCATTTTCCCGGCAACCGGCCCAGCACCTTTTTGTTGCTGGAGTCCCTCACACCCGAGTCGCTGGGGGCGCTCATTGCCTTGCAGGAGCATCGGGTGTTTGTCAGCGGCGCCCTGTGGGGCATCAACAGCTTCGACCAGTGGGGCGTGGAACTGGGCAAGGTGCTGGCGCGCGACTTGCTCCAGCGCCTGGCCAGCGGCGATGCCTCGGGGCTGGATGCCTCCACGGCAGGCTTGCTGAACCGCCTGCGGGGCTGAGACCGGCGTCCCCTCAGCAGGGTCGAAAAAAGTTCACCGGCAGACCCGGAGTGTCTACCCGCATGCGCAGCAGCGAGCCCGCCGGAATCGCCGCCTCGCATTCGCTGACGGGCCGCCCGGCACGCGCCGAGGTGACATAGAGCGTGCGCAGGTCATCGTCGCCAAAGCACACCATGGTGGGGCATTGCACGGGCGTGGGGATGCGCTGCAGCACATCGCCCGAAGGCGACAGCTGCACAATGCTGGCCCCTTCGTACATGGCCACCCAATAGTTGCCGTCTACGTCCACGCTGGCGCCATCGGGCCGGCCACCATAGGGCTCGCCGACCACCTTGGGGGCGAAGCGGGCCCAGGGTTGCCGATCACTGAGGCTCCCTGTGGCGGCGTTGAACGCAAAGCGGTCAATGCGGTGTTCGGGGGTGTTGGACCAATACATCCAGCGGTTGTCGGGGCTGAAGGCGAGGCCATTGGCCGTGAAGTTGTCGCCCGCCATGCGGTCGATGGCGCATCGGCCCATGGCGCAGTCCAGGCGCCATAAGGCGGCATCGGGTTGCGTGCGCGGGGTGATCATGGAGCCGGCCCAGAACCGCCCGGCGGTGTCGCATTTGCCATCGTTCAGGCGCAGCAGCCGGGTGTTGTGCGCATCGGCCGGCAGGGTGGCCAGGCAAGCCAATGCACCTGTGGAGGTGGTCAGGCTGTAAAAACCATCGCGTAACCCGATTACTATTTTTCCATCCTCCGACGGGGCGCAGCATCCGGGCTCGGACGGCGTCTTCCATTGCCAGGTGCGACCGGTGCCGGGTTCCCATGCATTCACCGAGAAGCCCGCAATATCGCACCAATACAGCCGCTTCTCCAGTGGATGCCAGAACGGTGACTCACCCAGCTCAGAGGGTGGCAACGGGAGTGCTTGCAAGGGCATTGCTTGATCCGGAGGTGTTATCAAATTACATTCTAGGTCGATATCCGGATGGAGCATCCCATGCATTCAGTTGTAGCGCGCGTGACGGCTCGCATCACCCAGCGCAGCGCAGGCACCCGCGCCGCCTATCTAGTCGGCGTGGATTCCATGATCCACCGCCAACCCTCCCAAGACCGCATGGGCTGCGCCAATCTGGCCCATGCCTTCGCCGCATTGCCGGGCGCCGACAAGTTCCGGGTCACGGTTGAAAAGGCCCCCAACATCGGCGTTGTGACGGCGTACAACGACATGTTGTCGGCCCATCAGCCCTACCAGAGCTATCCCGCCATCCTGCGCGACGAAGCGGCCCGCCACCAGGCCACGGTGCAGGTGGCTGGCGGCGTGCCCGCCATGTGCGACGGCGTCACGCAGGGCACGCCCGGCATGGAGCTGTCGCTGTTCTCGCGCGATGCCATTGCCATGGCCACTGCGGTAGCGCTGTCCCATGATGTTTTTGATGGCGCACTGCTGCTGGGTGTGTGCGACAAGATCGTGCCGGGCCTTTTGATTGGCGCGTTGCACTACGGACATTTGCCCTGCGTGTTTGTGCCTGCCGGGCCCATGGGTACCGGGCTGCCCAACAAGGACAAGGCCAAGGTGCGTGAGCAGTACGCCCAGGGCTTGGTGGGGCGCGAAGATTTGCTCCAGGCCGAAACGGCCTCGTACCACAGCCCCGGCACCTGCACGTTTTACGGCACGGCCAACAGCAACCAGATGCTGCTCGAAGCCATGGGCCTGCATGTGCCCGGCGCTGCGTTTGCGCCACCGGGCACCGAAGAGCGCGAAGCCTTCACGCGCCAGGCCCTGCGCACGGTGCTGGACATCGGCAAACGCGGCCAGCGGTTCACACCCATCGGGCGGCTGGTGGACGAGCGCTGCATCGTCAATGCCATGGTGGCGCTGCTGGCCACGGGCGGTTCCACCAACCACCTCATCCACTGGGTGGCCGTTGCGCGCAGTGCGGGCATTCTGATTGACTGGTCCGACTTTGATGAGCTGTCGTCTGCTGTGCCGCTGCTGGCCCGCGTGTACCCCAATGGCGATGCCGATGTGAACCAGTTCCAGGCGGCAGGCGGCCCTGCCTGGGTTCTGCGCGAGCTGTTGTCTGGCGGCCTCATGCACCCCGATGTGATGAGCGTGAACGCCGGTGGCATTGCCGCAGGCGGGCAGGGGGCCCCGGCGGTTTCGGGCGACGAAACCGTGCTGCGCCCCGTGACTCTGCCGTTCTCGCCCACCGGCGGGCTGCGCTTGCTGCAAGGGCGCCTGGGCCGTGCGGTGATCAAGGTCTCAGCCGTGCCCGAAGACCGCCACATCATCGAGGCGCCTGCGCGTGTGTTTGATTCGCAAGAGGCCTTGCTCGCCGCCTTCAGCGCAGGCGAGGTGCAGCAGGACATGGTGGCCGTGGTGCGCTTTCAGGGCCCGCAGGCCAATGGCATGCCCGAGCTGCACAAGCTCACCCCGCCGTTGGCCGTGCTGCAAAACCAGGGCTTCAAGGTGGCGCTGGTGACCGATGGGCGCATGAGTGGCGCGTCGGGCAAGGTGCCCGCTGCCATCCATGTCACGCCCGAGGCGCTGGCCGGTGGCCCGCTTGCCAGGGTGCGCGACGGTGACATCGTGCGTGTGGATGCGGTGGCCGGCACGCTGGATGTGCTGGTGGATGAAGCCGAGTGGGCTGCCCGCACGCCCGCGCCGTACAACGCCCCCGCTGCCACCGGCTTTGGCCGCGAGCTATTCGCCAACTTTCGCCGCCATGCAGGCGGTGCAGAACAAGGAGCCTGCACATGGATGTAAAGGCTGGCCCCCTGAGCCGCTTCGCGTCATCCCCCCGGGGGGACGCCACCACTGGCCTGGCAAAGCCAGTTCCACGGTGGCCCTGGCTTTGCATCGCGACCGTTTCAACCGCCGTGCGCGGCACCCAGTCCTCAGGAACACAACACTTATGAACCCGCTTGATATCGCCAGCCATGGCCCCGTCATCCCGGTGATCGTGATCGACCGCGTGGCCGACGCGCTGCCCCTGGCCGAGGCGCTGCTGGCCGGTGGTGTGAAAGTGCTGGAGGTGACCTTGCGCACGCCGGTGGCTCTGCCGGCCATCGAAGCCATTGCCCGCCAGTTGCCCGAGGCTGTGGTGGGCGTGGGCACGGTGCTCCATGCGGACGATGCTCGCCGTGCCAGCGAGGCGGGTGCCCGCTTTGCCGTGAGCCCGGGTTACACGTCCGAAGTGGGCCGAGCCTGCCAGGGCCTGAACCTGCCCCTGCTGCCCGGCGTGGCCACGGCCAGCGAGATCATGGCGGCGCTGGCCGACGGTTTCTCGTTCCTCAAGCTGTTTCCGGCCGAGACGGTGGGCGGCATCCCGCTGCTCAAGGCCTGGGCCAGCCCGTTTGGCCAGGTGAGCTTTTGCCCCACGGGGGGTATCACCCCGATCACCGCCCCCAACTACCTGGCGCTGCCCAACGTGCGCTGCGTGGGCGGTTCGTGGCTCACGCCCGCCGATGCGGTGCGTGCTGGCGACTGGGCGCGCATCACCCAGCTGGCACGGGCCGCGCAGGCCTTGGGGCGTGGTGGCGACTGAAATATTGATGGAAAGTGGCTCTAGCGCTTATTTAACAAGCGCTGGCAGCTATTAAAAATGGAGTAATTTTGGTGCGGTGTGGCTGCGGAGAATGCCGGGCTAAGGCTTCCAGCGCACCGTGACGCGCAGCCCACCCAGCCCCGGGCTGGTGTCGGTGCCGACCTGCAAATGGTGCAGGCGCGCAATGCGCTGGATGATGGACCAGCCCAGTCCGCTGCCGCTTTGGCCGGTGCCCAGCACGCGAAAAAACCGTTCTCCCAGGCGCGCTTGTTCTTCGGGTGTGAGGCCGGGGCCGCTGTCTTCCACGCTCAATTGCGCGTGGCCATCGCCTAGCTCGTTTATCTGCAGCTGCACCTCGGCACCCTCCGGGCTGTAGCGCAAGGCGTTGTCCAGCAGGTTGCGCAGCAGTACGCGCGCCAGGGGCTCGGGCAACGGGATGTGCACGCCGGGCGCCATGGGCTCGCGCAGCACGATGCGCTGCTGCCGGCGCTCTGCCGTGGCCTGCAGATCGGCGGCCACCTGGCGCGCCACGTCGGCCAGCGGCGCGCTGCTCCCGCTGTCGGGGGTGGCTTCGGCGTCGAGCCGGGCCAGTTGCAGCAGTTGTTCCACCAGCCGGGTGGCACGGTCGCAGCCTTGCACCGTGGCCTGCAGTGCCGTGGCGCGCTCTTGCGTATTGGTGGCGCCTTGCGCCACCTGGGCCTGCATGCGGATGCCGGCAATGGGGGTGCGCAACTCGTGCGCCGCGTCGGCGGTGAATTGCTGCTCTGTGGCCAGCAGCCGGGCCATGCGCTCGAACAGCTCGTTCAGCGCCGTGACCAGCGGCAGCACCTCGGGCGGCACACCTTCAGGGGATAACGGCGCCAGCGACTGCGGCTGGCGCGCGGCCACGGCGTGCCCCAGTCGGCCCAGCGGCTGCACCGACCCGCGCACTGCCCACCAGATGCCCAGCGCAAGCAGCGGCAGCGCCCACGCCATGGGCTTGAGGATGCTGGTCAGGCTGGCCTGCACGATCTCGCGGCGCACCGATTGCAGCTCGCCCACCACAATGCGTACATCGCTTTCTCGCCCCTGGGTGACGAACACGCGCCAGGCCTTGCCATCCACCTGGCTGTCCGCAAAGCCCCGCTTGCGCCGCTGCGTCAGGGGCTCCTGCGGCGCGCTGGCCGAGCGGGCCAGCAGCTGGTCTTCGTGCCACAGCTGGAACACCACGCGCGGCTGGTGTTTGTCGAGCTCGGGGGCTTCGTTCAGGCGGCTTTCGTCCAGCTCGTCGAGCGGTTGCAGGCGCAGCAATGCGGCGGTCTGCGCCAGATGCGCATCGAGCAGGTCGCTGACTTCTTCGTCGGTTTCGTGCCAGGCCAGCGCTGCGGCAATGCCCCAAGCCACTAGCACCAGCGTCAGCACCGTGGTCAGCAGCCGGGTCTGCAGCGAGCGTGGCGTGCGGGGGGCGGCAGCGCTGCTCATGCCGGCTCCCGTGCGATGCGGTAGCCCACGCCGCGCACGGTCTCGATCAGGGCCGCGCCCAGCTTGCGCCGCAGGTGGTAGATGTGCACCTCGACGGCGTTGCTGTTGATTTCGCTGCCCCACTGGTACAGGCGCTGCTCCAGCTGTTCGCGGCTGAGCACACGCCCGGCGTTCAGCAGCAGCGCGTGCAGCAGGTCGTATTCGCGGTTGGACAGCTCCACGGGTTGGCCATCCACCAGCACCTGGTGGGCGGCCGGGTCCAGCGCCACGTTGCCAGCGACCAGCCGGGTTTCGCTCTGGCCGTGCGCGCGCCGCACCAGGGCGCGCAGGCGGGCGGCCAGCTCATGCAGGTCGATGGGCTTGATGAGGTAGTCGTCAGCGCCCGCATCCAGCCCGGCAATGCGGGCGGGCACGGCGTCGCGGGCCGTCAGCACCAGCACGGGCGTGGTGTTGCGCCGTGCGCGCACCTGGCGCAGCACCTCCATGCCGTCCAGCCGTGGCAGGCCCAGGTCCAGCACGGCAGCCTGGTAGGCGCCGGTGGCCAGCTCGCGCTCGGCGGCCACGCCATCGCGCACCCAGTCCACCTGGAAACCGTTTTGCGCCAGGCCGGCGCGGATGCCCGAGCCCAGCAATTCGTCGTCTTCGGCCAGCAGGATGCGCATGGGGGCCTTCAGTCAATCGTCGTCATCGTCGTGATTCTCGCTCCAGCTGGCACCAGCCGGTTGCACCGGAGCGTTGTTCCACTGCCATGCCCAGAACCCCAGCACACAGGCCAGCACCAGGGCTGCCAAGGCGCGGTGGTTGTGTTTGGCCAGGTCGGGCCCAGGGCCTTGCACGCGGCCCGTCAGCATGGGCAGTGCCTGGTTCTTGCGGCGCAGCGCGCTCAAGAGGGCGATCAGGCCGATGTGCGCCAGCACCACGAACAGCAGGGTGTTGCCAAAAAACTCGTGCACTTCCTCCAGCCATTCGCCGCCCCATTCGTCCCACACCGCGTAGCCGCTGAGGGAGAGCGGCGCTACCAGCGCCAGGATCAGCGCCACGGCCAGTGCCATCAGCAGGTTTTGCCCCGGGCGCCAGGTGGCCTGAAGTGCTGTGGGCGAGCTCACGGCGGCCATGGATTTGAGCCACGCCGGCACCCCTTGCAGCTTGCGCCACAGCACCGACAGGCGGGTCTGGCGCGGCCCGAACAGGCCCCACAGCACGCGCGCCACCACCAGCCCGGCCAGCGTGTAGCCCAGCGTGACATGAACCAGCCGCCAGCGCTCGCCGTCGGCGGTGATGTAGGCCACCGTGAAGCTCAGCGCCATCAGCCAGTGCAGCATGCGCGTGGTGGCATCGACCACGCGGCGGGTGGCAGGCCGGGGCGTTTGCGCTTGCGCCGGGGACGGCGCGGAAGCTGAAGAGGGCGAGGCGGTAGAAAGGGTGTCAGAAGTCATGGCGGTTCTCACTTCGGAATGCGGACGCGGTCGTCGTCAAAGTCGCCCTGGTCGGCGCGGGTGTGGCAGGCCATGCAGTTGGCGCGGCTGCCCACGGCGGCGCGCTTCCACACCGCCGGCTCCACGTCGCGGTGCTTGCGCTCAAACCAGGCGGACTGGCTAATGCGGTCTTGGTGCGGCGCCTCGCGCACGCGCTTGTAGGTGCCGGCATGGGCTTCGAGCCAGGTGCCGATCTGGCGCACCATGGCCGCATCCAGCGAGGCGTCGGTGCCGTAATGCTGGTCCAGCCCGTTCATCATGCGGCTCCACGAACTGGCGGGCAGCATGCCGGGCGGGTAGGCCATGTGGCAGGCGGCGCACTCCTGCTTGTAGGCCGGCAGCATGGCGCTGGCGGGCATCTCGCGGCTGTCGGCCCAGGCGGCGGGCAGTGCGCAGGCCAGCGCCAGCAGCGTGGCAAAACGGCCAGTGGTGCGCAGGAGCGGTGCGGGGGGAATCATCAAGGCGTTGCGGTTCATGGCTTGTCCTTGGCGGGGGCGGGTGGGGGTGGGTTTTTGGCGTCGAACTGCAGCAGCCAGGCCAGTACATCGGCCTTTTCGACGGCGGTGCATTCGCGGCTCAACACATCGTTGCAGTTGCGGCGAAACCATTTGTCCACCTTGGCCTGGTCGGTAAAGCGCTCGGGGTTGAACGCCGGCGCCAGCGGGGTGATCGTCTTGCCCGTGCTGGCGTGGCGTGTGGGCGTGGTGGGCGGATTGCCGTGGCACGAGGCGCACGACCATTCGCCACCATGGCGGCTGGTGAAGAAGACGCGGCCGCGCTCGGCGTTGACCGACTTGCCGGAAACATCGCTCCAGCGCTGCATCTGCGAGGCGGCGGTGGTGTCGCCGGCGTGGGCCGGTACCAGGGCAAAGGTCAGCGCGAGCAGCGCAACCATGCGTGCGAGAGAGATGGGGTGTTGTTTTTGCATGCCGCCATGGTGCAGGGCGGGCATGAAGAATGGCTTAAGGAGCGCCAAGGCCGCCGCAGGTCATTTCGTCAAAATAATGGTCAAAATTGCCTCTGGTGCTTATGTATAAAGCGCTAATAGCTATTAAAATAATAGCAAATGGGGGTGCGGGTCGACGCCGCTGCAGCGATCCGACGGACGTGGCCACGCACACGCACTTGTCGCACTGCCCGCCTATCATGCTTCGGGGCACTCGCCCGCAATTCGTCAGCATTCAACCAAGACAGAGGGAATTCACCATGGATTTTGTTCAGGCAATCAGGTCGTGTCTGGGGCAGTACGCCACGTTCACGGGGCGTGCATCACGCTCCGAGTTTTGGTGGTTTTTTCTGTTCCAGGTGCTGGTCATGGCGGCCACCGGCATGCTGGGCGATGTGATCAACGGCATCGCATCGCTGGCGTTGCTGTTGCCGGCACTGGCCGTGGGCGCCCGCCGCCTGCACGACATCGGCCGCACGGGCTGGTGGCAACTGCTGCTGCTCACCGGTATCGGTTTTCTGGTGCTGCTGTACTGGTGGGTGCAGCCCAGCGACGCGTCGGCCAACGCCTAAACGCAGCCCCTCGCCGCGTGGCATGAAAAAAGCCCGCAGGCCAAAAGACCTGCGGGCTTTTCGTGGGGCTGCGCAGCCAGCGCGGCTGCGCGAGGACCAGGCAATTACATGCCCATGCCGCCCATGCCACCCATGCCGCCCATGTCAGGCATGCCGCCGCCAGCACCGGCTTCTTCCTTCGGTGCGTCAGCCACCATGCACTCGGTCGTCAGCAGCAGCGATGCCACCGATGCTGCGTTTTGCAGCGCCGTGCGGGTGACCTTGGTGGGGTCCAGAATGCCCAGTTCGAGCATGTCGCCGTAGCTGTCGTTGGCAGCGTTGAAGCCGAAGTTGCCCTTGCCGGCCAACACAGCGTTCACCACCACCGAGGCTTCGCCGCCGGCGTTGTTCACGATTTCGCGCAGAGGCGCTTCGATGGCCTTCAGCACCAGGGCAATGCCATGGTCCTGGTCAGCGTTGTCACCCTTGATGGAGGTGCCAACGGCTTGCTTGGCACGCAGCAGGGCCACGCCACCACCGGCCACAACGCCTTCTTCCACAGCTGCGCGCGTTGCGTGCAGTGCGTCTTCCACGCGGGCCTTCTTTTCCTTCATTTCGACTTCGGTGGCAGCGCCGACCTTGATCACGGCCACACCGCCGGCCAGCTTGGCCACGCGCTCTTGCAGCTTTTCGCGGTCGTAGTCGGACGTGGCTTCTTCGATCTGCACGCGCACTTGCTTGACGCGGGCTTCGATGTCAGCAGCAGCGCCAGCGCCGTCGATGATGATGGTGTTTTCCTTGCCCACTTCGATACGGGCAGCCGTGCCGAGGTCGGCCAGCGTCACCTTTTCGAGGGTCAGGCCCACTTCTTCAGCGATGACCTTGCCGCCCGTCAGGATGGCGATGTCTTCCAGCATGGCCTTGCGACGGTCGCCGAAGCCAGGTGCCTTCACAGCCACCACCTTCAGGATGCCGCGGATCGTGTTCACGACCAAGGTAGCCAGGGCTTCGCCTTCGACTTCTTCGGCAATGATCAGCAGCGGACGGCCAGCCTTGGCAACTTGCTCCAGCGTGGGCAGCAGGTCGCGGATGTTGCTGATCTTCTTGTCGAACAGCAGCACGAAGGGGTTGTCCAGAATCGCGGATTGCTTTTCGGGGTTGTTGATGAAGTAGGGCGACAGGTAGCCGCGGTCAAACTGCATGCCTTCCACGACGTCCAGTTCGCTTTCCAGCGACTTGCCGTCTTCCACGGTGATCACGCCTTCCTTGCCAACCTTGTCCATGGCGTCAGCGATCAGCTTGCCGATGGTTTCGTCGGAATTGGCAGAGATCGAGCCGACCTGTGCGATTTCCTTGGAGGTGGTGGTGGGCTTGGAAGCCTTCTTCAGCTCGGCAACCAGGGCCGTCACAGCCTTGTCGATACCGCGCTTGAGGTCCATCGGGTTGATACCGGCGGCCACGTACTTGAAGCCTTCGCGAACGATGGCTTGTGCCAGCACGGTGGCGGTGGTGGTGCCGTCACCCGCGTTGTCGCTGGTCTTGGAGGCCACTTCCTTCACGAGCTGGGCGCCCATGTTCTGCAGCTTGTCCTTGAGTTCGATTTCCTTGGCCACGGACACACCGTCCTTGGTCACGGTAGGGGCGCCGAACGAGCGCTCCAGCACCACATTGCGACCCTTGGGGCCCAGAGTCACCTTGACCGCGTTGGCCAAAATGTTCACGCCTTCAACCATGCGTGCGCGGGCTTCGCCGCCGAAAACTACGTCTTTTGCTGCCATGATGGAGCTCCTGAATATCTAAAAATTTGTGAAACAGATGACTGTGTCGGGAAAAGAATTGCGTAGCGAGCGGTTCACAGGCTAGGCGGACGGAGCGCAGGAACCGGAACGTACTCCCTGTACGTGAGGACTCCGAGCACCGCCCAACGACGCATGTGGGCCGCGCAGTAGCAATTACTTCTCGACAACGGCGAACAGGTCGTCTTCTTTCATGACCAAGAGTTCGTCTCCGCCGACCTTGACGGTCTGGCCCGAGTACTTGCCGAACAGAACGCGGTCGCCGACCTTCACGTTCAGGGCGATCAGCTCGCCCTTGTCGTTCTTCTTGCCGGGGCCGACGGCCAGCACTTCACCTTGATCAGGCTTTTCAGCGGCGTTGTCAGGGATCACGATGCCGGAGGCGGTCGTGGTTTCGCTTTCGATACGCTTGACGATCACGCGATCGTGCAGAGGGCGAAGATTCATTGCATTGCTCCTGTTGACTGAAAAAAATAGCCGGATTACAAGCGCCCGAAGTTTCGGACGCCACCAAACTTCCTCCGCACCAGCGCCTTGTTAGCACTCGTTTGGGGTGAGTGCTAATGATACGGGCATTTGTGGCCATTTCAAGACGCCCCTGTGCGAGCGGGGGATTTTGGGTGGGGTTGCAGCGTGCAGTCACCCTGATGGGTGTGCCCTGGCCAGACCGTGTTGCGCTCACCTGGCCGTGCGTTTATGCGGGGGGTTGAGTGCCGCAAAAATATAGGCTAATTGGGCAATGCCAGCAAGCACTTGCGCCTGTTTTTGCTCCCAATCATGTGGATCGGAGTCATTGAGCTTACTCAGGCCCCCTGCCGGGCCACCAGCGCATCCAGCCCCATGGCGCGGATGGTGATGGCGGCGGCGTCGGCGTCAGCGCGGTCGCTGTAGGGTCCCACCCGCACTCTTAGTCGGCGCTTTTTGCCCACCCGTGTTTCCTGCCGAAAGGCAGGCAGGCCCTCGTTGAGCAACCGCGCCTGGGCCTTGCGGGCATTGGCTTCTTCGGCAAAAAGACCAACGTTGATGTAGTAGCCCGGCGCAGTGCCGACTGCTGGCAGGGGTTGGGCGGTGCTTGCGGAGGCGGTGGTGTCTGGCGGTGCTGCCGGAGCGTCGGGAGCGGATGCCCTGGCCTTGGCCTGAGGCGGCGAGAGGCGTTTTGGGGGCGTGGCCTTGTCTGCGGCCTGCGCCAGGGGCGCTGCGGCAGGAGGGGTGGAGGAGGCGGGTTGTGGTTGAGCAGCAGGAGCAGGAGCAGGAGCCTGTTCGGAAGCTGCCGCAGGCACCGGGGTGGGCATTGTTTCCGAGGCGGGCAATTGGGTGGGGGCGGCGCTGTCGGTCGCTGCTGGCGACGGCAGTGCTGCGGGTTCTGACGCTACTGGCAGGGCCGAAATGGTGGCTGGGTGCGGGAGCGGTGGTGGTGGCGCTGGTGGCTCGGAGGGGGTGAGAGGCACGGGGCGAATCGGGGCAACGGGCGTGGCAGAGTCTGCCCCCGCCGTGCCGGTGGAAGGCATGGCCAGATAGGCACCGGCAGCGGCCAGCGCCAAGGCCAGATTGCCAGCCACCAGCCAGGCGAGCCGTTTCCAGGAGCTGGCTTGCCGCGCCAGCAGTGCGCAGGCTTCGTTGAGGGTATGCGTGGCAGTAAGGGCCCGCGCTATTTTTTTGTGGGTATCGGCATGCAGCAGGGCATTGCCGTAAAGGCCAGGCACGGCACAACTGAGCAGTACAAACGCCGCCGCCACGCCCCATTCCACTGCCTCGGGCCACTCCAGCAGCGGGCGTCCCACCCCGAACACCAGCAGTGCCACGCCCTCGGCCGCCGCCACATACACCAGCGCTGCGCCCCACAGCTGGCGAAACACCATCCAGTTCAGGGTGCACAGGCTGGCGGCCCAGTTCCAGCTGGTGGTGGTGCGGCCCGCCTCATCGAAGCGCGCAAAAATCGGCAGATAGCGGGATAGATGCACGGGGCCCAGCGCGGCGCTGTAAAGCGCCGTCAAGGCGCTGTCGGACCGGGGTTTCGACGGCAGCTGTGCGGTAATTTCTGCAGATTCCGTGGTGGCGTGCATGGCTGATTCTGGCATGTGCCGATCCGCAGGCCACGGGGTTTGACCGTGGTGTTGCAGCGGCGCAGCGGCCCTTGCCCGCAGTTGCAGAGGCGGCCGCCGGGC
Organism: Acidovorax sp. JHL-3; assembly: GCF_000526295.1. Taxonomy (NCBI): domain Bacteria; kingdom Pseudomonadati; phylum Pseudomonadota; class Betaproteobacteria; order Burkholderiales; family Comamonadaceae; genus Acidovorax; species Acidovorax sp. JHL-3. Next base: position 73,298 of record NZ_JAFU01000001.1, on the reverse strand, counting down.
CGTGCGGGAGGCGCCGGGTTGGCAGTGCAGGTGCGTGGGCCGTGGAATATATGCCAAAACGGCCGCTAGCCCTTTTGGGTAAAGCGCTAGCAGCTATCAAAATTGATGATGCCGATGGGGTGCAGCACACACCGTTCGCGCTGGGTGAAACCGTTTCACGAGTTCAATGCGAACGGCTCCAGCCTTATGGCACCGGTCCCGCCACCCAGCACCATGCACCATGCGCGGCTCGGCCCTGTGGGTTGCTTATGCCCCCCGCACCATCGCCAGGATCTGCCCTGCGTCCAGCGTAGCGGCCTTCTGCTGGATTTGCGGCAGGTATTGCGTCTGGAGTTGCTTGGCGGGGCCGAGCAGGTTCTGGAAGGTTTCGCGCAGCATGGCCGTGCTCATCACCCGGCCGCCCGCGTAGTAGCGCCGGGCTACCTGCCCCAGCGCGTAGGTGGTGGCAAACGAAAACGCCATGCCGGTGGCGGCACCGCCCATGCGGCCCAGGGTTTTGCTCGCTGCCTTGCCCAAGAGGCCACCGAGCAACTTGCGGCCAAACTGCTCCAGGTATTGCGAGGTCAGGCCCACCCCGGCGGCGGCGATGAATTCCTTGATGTGGCCCTGGTCCAGCTCTACGCCGTAGGCCTTGCCAATGCCATACACCATCTTCACCTGCAGCGGAATGATGGCCATCGACGCCCACGACTGCGGCAGCAACTCCAGTGCGCCGTTGAGCAGGGCGTAGTTGAGGATGGATTTGTCCAAGTCCGCATCCGATGTGCCCGTGGCGGGGGCAGCGGGCGCGGTACCCGGTGCTGCTACTGCAGGCAGGGTGGGCGGGATGGCTTTTTCTGCCACATCCACCAGCGCATCGGCTTCCTGGTCAAACGCCGCAGTCTGCTGGGCATCGAGTTGCAGCGCCGTTTTGAGCGTGGCCAGAAAGTCGCGCTCGGCCGCCGTCTGGCGGCCGTCCACATCGCACACGCACACCGCCATTTCGTAGGCCAGCTGGCGCTGCATGGGGTCACCCAAGGCGCTGGCCGCCGCCTGCACACTGGTGCGCTGCAGCAGCACGTCCTGGTAGATGCGCGGCAGGTCGGCCATGCCCGCGTCGCCAGCCAGCGACTGGGCCAGGCGGCGGATTTCCTCGCGCTCGGTGTCGTCCTTGCTGCCGTCGGCAAATGCGGCCAAAAGGGCAATGGTAAGAATGGATTTTTGCTGGTCCAGGGTCATGGTGGCAGGTCTCGCGCGGCGTTAAAAATGGTGAGGGGCGGATGGCTTGGCGCAGCACCAACGCGGTGCTGTGCAAGTGCCGCTCACACAGGTGCAGTCTAGGCAAGCTTGTTTCAACGCCACAGTTTGTGTGGAATTGTGGGCGGGTGCCCCTGCAATGGCGTGGCACAACCATGCGCTGCAAGTACATCGCCTGTAGCCGCAGTGCCCCGCTGGCTGCGCAGGCATTGCCAAGTCACTACCATGCAGCTTTTCCCCGCCGGAGCACTTTGCCATGCCTGCCACGCCCACTGCCCTCAAGATTGATTTCGTCTCTGACGTGTCCTGCCCCTGGTGCATCATCGGGCTCAAGGCGCTGGAGCAGGCGGCAGATCGGCTGAAGGATGAAGTCGCGGTCGACCTGCACTTTCAGCCTTTCGAGCTGAACCCGCAGATGGCACCGGAAGGCCAGGACATTGGCGAGCACCTGCACGAAAAGTACGGCGCCTCGCCCGAGCAGAGCCAGAAGAACCGCGAATCCATTGCCGCGCGCGGTGCCGAGCTGGGATTCACCTTCGGCATGGACAAGCGCAGCCGCATCTACAACACCTTTGATGCGCACCGCCTGCTGCACTGGGCGCAAGAGCACGGCCTGCAGCGAGCGCTCAAACATGCGCTGTTCACGGCGTATTTCACCGATGGGCAGGACCCCAGCAGCCACGAAGTGCTGGTGCGGGTGGCGGGCGAGGTGGGGCTGAACCCTGATGCCGCCCGCGAGCTGCTGGCCTCAGACCGCTATGCCACCGAGGTGCGCGAGCGCGAGCAGTTCTATCAGCAGCAGGGCATTCACTCGGTGCCCGCGATCATCATCAACGACCGCCACCTGATCTCGGGCGGGCAGCCGGTGGAGGTGTTCGAACAGGCGCTGCGCCAGATTGCGGCGCAGGGTTGATGGGGTTGATTTGCTATAAAATTAATAGCTGTTAGCGCTTTAAGGGTAAGGGCTAGAGGCTGATTTCATTAAAAAACCAACCGGGTGCTCCATGCGAACGGGTGCGTGACCCATCCTCAAAGGCTGGTTTTGTCACCGCCTGCATGCAAGGGGCAGGCCCTTCGACTAGCCCAGGATGAATGGCGTTGACGGGCTGCCTCCGGCGTAGCGCCCGCCGGTTCACTTGCGCAGCGGAATCGGCGTGGCGCGGTCCACCGGCACGGCGGTTACGCTGTTCTGGGGCGAACCGTCGATCAGCTTTTCTGAATAGGTGAGGTAGACCAGCGTGTTGCGCGCCGGGTCCACCATGCGCACGATGCGCAGGCGCTTGAACAGGATCGACATGCGCTCGCTGAAAACTTCTTCCTGCTTCTTGAGCGGCTCAGGGATGCTGATGGCACCTACCTGGCGGCAGGCGATCGATGCCTCTGCGCGGTCTTCGGCCAGGCCCAGCGTGCCTTTGACGCCCCCGATACGCGCGCGCGAGACATAGCAGGTCACGCCCTGCACGCCGGGGTCGTCGTAGGCCTCCACGATGATGTCGTGGTCGCGTCCGATCCATTGAAAGGCCGTGTCCACTGTGCCGATTTTTTCACCGGAAGCGGCCAGCGCAGCGCCCGACAGCAGGGTGGAGGCCAGCAGGCCCCCGGCCACAGCCACCCGACCTGCCCATCGGCGCGCGGCCATCATGCGGCCACTCCCGCTTCGGCGCAGCGCCGGGCCAGGTGCGCCAGGGCTTCTTCCACCTGGTCCACCAGCACCAGGCACAGGTCGCCCGGCTGCAGGCGATCCAGGGCAGTGTCGATGGCAATGAACTCGCCCCGGATTTCCTCGACATGCCTGGTGCGGGCTGCGCCGGCAAGGCCTTCACGCAGCAGCGCCATCACTTCGCCATCGCCGCGGCCGCGTTGGGCGGCGTCCTGGTACAGGATCACGTCGTCAAAGGCCGCGCCGAGGATCACGGTCTGCTCGCGGATGTCTTCGTCGCGGCGGTCGCCGGCGCCGCTGATCACCACGCTGCGGCGGTTGCCGGGCAGTGCATCGACGGCGGCGACCAGGGCGCGCATGGCGTCGGGGTTGTGGCCGTAGTCGGCAATCACCGTGGCGCCCTTGAAGTCCATGAGGTTGAAGCGGCCCGGGGCGTTGTCGCTGTCATTCACAAAGCCCGAAAGACCGCGGCGAATGGTCTGCCAGGGCAGGCCAGCGCCCCAGGCGGCCGCCACGCTGGCCATGACGTTTTCGACCTGAAAACCGATCTTGCCGTTGCGCGTGATGGGTACGTCGCGCAGGTGGATGGTTTCGCGCCACGAGCCTTCTGCGGCCACCACGGAGTCGCCGTCCACATACACGGTGCGGTGGCCCTGGGCGCGGTGCGTGGCCATCACGGGGTGGTGGCGGTCGCTGGCAAAAAAGATGATCTTGCCTGGGCAAGACGAGGCCATGGCCGCCACGATGGGGTCGGTGGCGTTGAGCACGGCATAACCGGTGGCGGCCACGTTCTGCACGATCACGCGCTTCAATACCGCCAGGTCTTCCACCGTGGTGATGTAGTTCAGCCCCAGGTGGTCGCCCGCGCCGATGTTGGTGACCACGGCCACCTGGCAGCGGTCAAAACCCAGGCCTTCGCGCAAGATGCCGCCACGGGCCGTTTCGAACACCGCCGCGTCTACCTCGGGGTGCAGCAGCACGTTGCGGGCGCTCTTGGGGCCACTGCAGTCGCCGCTGTCGATCTGGCGGCCGTTCACATACACGCCATCGGTGTTGGTCATGCCCACGCGCATGCCCTGGGCCGTGAACAGGTGGGCGATCAGGCGTGCGGTAGTGGTCTTGCCGTTGGTGCCGGTGACGGCCACCACCGGAATGCGGCCGTTGTCGCCATGGGCGAACAGGCGGTCCACCATGGCCTGGCCCACGTTGCGGGGCTTGCCATAGCTGGGGGCCAGGTGCATGCGCAGGCCGGGGGCGGCGTTCACCTCCACAAAGCCGCCGCCTTGTTCTTCCAGCGGGCGCAACACGGTTTCGGCCACCATGTCCACGCCGCAGATGTGCAGGCCCACCATCTGGGCGGCGGCCACGGCGCGGGCGGCCACTTCGGGGTGCACGTCATCGGTCACATCGGTGGCGGTGCCGCCGGTGGACAGGTTGGCGTTGTTGCGCAGGATGACGCGCTGGCCCTTGGAGGGCACCGAATCGGGCGTCAAATCCTGCATGGCCAGGCGGGCCACGGCAATGTCATCGAGGCGTATCTTGGTGAGCGAAGTGGCGTGGCCTTCGCCACGGCGCGGGTCGAGATTGACCTGGTCCACCAGCTCGCGCACGGTGTGCTGGCCGTCGCCCAGCACCTGGGGCGGCTCACGCCGGGCGGCGGCCACCAGCTGGTCGCCCACCACCAGCAGGCGGAAATCGTGGCCGGGCAAAAAGCGCTCGACCATCACGGTGCCGTAGTCGGCCGCGTTCTTGTAGGCTTCTTCGAGCTGGGCGCGGTCGGTGATGTTGACCGTGACGCCCTTGCCCTGGTTGCCGTCCTGGGGCTTCACCACCACGGGCAAGCCGACCTTGAGGGCGACTTCCCAGGCCTCTTCCACGGTATCCACGGGCTGGCCCAGCGGCACCGGCACGCCGGCCGCGTGCAGCAGGCGCTTGGTGAGGTCTTTGTCCTGGCCAATCGATTCGGCCACGGCGCTGGTCGAATCGATTTCGGCGGCCTGGATGCGGCGCTGCCTGGAACCCCAGCCAAACTGCACCAGGCTGCCGCGGGTGAGGCGGCGAAACGGAATGTCGCGCGCCACGGCGGCATCGACGATGGCGCCGGTGCTCGGGCCCAGGCGCTCGTCTTCGTCCAGCTCTCGCAGGTTGGCAATGGCGGCTTCGGCATCGAAGTCGCCCTGGCCCAGCGCGGCGTTGATGAGGCGCTGGGCATCTTCAAAGGCCTGCCGGCCCACCGCTTCCTCGCTGTATTCCACGACCACCTGGTACACGCCGGGATCGATCGTGGCGGTGGTGCGGGCAAAGGTCACCGGGCAGCCGGCCTGGGCCTGCAGGGCCAGCGCTGCCGTTTGCAGCACATGGGCGAGCGAGACATCGCCGCTGCCGCCTTCGGGGTGCAACATGCCGATGGCCGGAAACAGGGCCCGCAGCCGGGCTTCGAAGCCGTCCATGCGGGAGATGGCCTGTTCAGACTCGGCGCAGGCCACCACGGCCTCGATGGCCATGTGGCGGCTCCAGAGGTTGGGGCCGCGCAGGGCCCGGGTGCGAGATACATCCATGAAAGTGTCTTTCTGTGGTCCATCAGGGCTGGCAGGCCCCGGTCAGTTCGAGGGTGATGGAATCAACAACGGGTTGGCATCAGGTGGGCAGGGTGCTCACGGACGGCAGTTCGGGCTCGAAAGTCTTGATCCCGGCGCCGATGAGGTCGGGGGCAATGTCCAGCGCCCAGGCGGCGCCAATTGCGGCCAGCAGGGCATCGGTGTCGGGCACGATGGCGTTGCGCCCGAAAGTCAGCTCGGACAGCGTGCCCAGCACATGCTCCGCGCTGCCCGTGGCCAGTACCACGCGGTTGTTGCGCACCACCACGGCCCGGCCATGGTCGCGGGCGCGGTGTTCCACGATGGCGGGCAGGCTGGCGTCTTGTGCGTACAGCACCACGTCGCCATCGCACAGCGGGGCGAGATCGGCCACTTGTGGGTCGGCAGCGTTGAGCACGGCGGCGCCGCCGTCCAGCACCACATCCACCTGCGTGCGCAGCACCTTGGTCATCTGCTCACGGGTCTGGATGTCGAATTCGGCCAGGTTTTCTGCGCCGTCCATGTCGGTGACCACGCCCACCTGGCAGCGGTCGTAGGCCAGCCCGTCGCGCAGGATGGTGCGGGCGTCGTTTTCAATCACGGCCGCTTGCACCATGCGGTTCATGAGCATGCGGTGGGCCGCCTCCCAGTGGGCGCTGTCTGCGGATTCCACGCAGCGGCGGTCCAGAAAAAGGCCATCACGGCAGGCCAGGCCGGTGTGACGCCCGCCCAGATGCAGCAGCCAGGCCACCAGGCGTGCAATGGTGGCGGTGCCCCGGGTGCCGGCCACGCCCACCACCGGGATGCGGCCGACGGTGTCATCGTCTTGGTGTTCTTCTGCGGGGAACAGGTGCTCGACGATGGCCTGGCCCACGGGCCGGGGCGCGCCCTCCGCGGGCTTGAGGTGCATGAGCAGGCCGGGGCCGGCGTTGACTTCCACAATGGCGCCGCCTTGTTCGTGCAGCGGGCGGGAGATGTCCTGCGCCACCATGTCGATACCGGCGATGTCCAGCCCCACCACCTTGGCGGCCAGCGCGGCGATGTAGGCCACCTCGGGATGCACGTCGTCGGTGCAATCCACGGCCACGTTGCCGTTGCGCTGCACCACGATCTGGCGGCCCGCGACGGGCACGGAGTCTGCGCCCAGGTCCTGGCGCTTGAGTTCGAGCTGCACCTTGGTGTCGGTTGCCAGGTCGATGATTTCGAGCGGGTATTCTTCTTCGTAGCCCCGGCGTGGGTCGGAGTTGAGCTGGGTGTCGATCAGTTCCTTGACGGTGGACCGGCCATTGCCGGTGATGGACACCACTTCACCCCGCGCCGCCGCCACCAGCTTGCCGCCCACCACCAGCAGGCGGTGTTCATCACCCAGGATGAAGCGCTCCACCATCACGTCGCTGCCTTCGGGGTAGGCGACGTGGTAGGCCGCCTCAATGTCTTCCTTCTTTCGCAGGTCCAGTGTCACGCCACGGCCATGGTTGCCGTCCGAGGGCTTCACCACGACGGGCAGGCCGATGTCCTCGGCGGCTTCCCAGGCCTCTTCAGGGCTGTTGACCACCTGGCCGTCTGGGATGGGCACACCGCAGGATTTGAGCAGGCTCTTGGTGAGGTCCTTGTCGGAGGCGATGCCCTCGGCAATGGCGCTGGTGAATTCGCTCTCGGCCGTCCAGATGCGGCGCTGGCGGGCCCCGTAACCCAGCTGCACCAGATTCCCGTCGTTCAGGCGGATATGCGGGATGCCGCGGTCGGTGGCCGCCGTGACGATGCACGCGGTGCTGGGGCCCAGGTAGCGGTCGTCCACCTCGGTGCGCACCTTGGCCACGGCCGACGGCACATCAAAAGGTTCATCGTTGATGGCGGCCATCAGCAGGCGGTGGCCTTGTGCCAGTGCCATGCGTGCCACCTGCTCGTCGCGGGCACGGAACACCATGCGGTAAACGCCGCGCACCGACGTGCTGCGCGTCTGGCCAAATCCCGTGGGCATGCCCGACAGATTGAGCAGCTCGATGACGACATGCTCCAGCACATGGCCACACCAGGTGCCTTCTTGCAGCCGCTGCAGGAAACCGCCGCGCTCGCCCACGCCGCAGTGGTGCTCTTCCAGCGCCGGCAACCAGGTGGTGAGGCGGTCGTTCAGCCCGGGAATGGTGTGGGAGGGATGGTCTTCCAGAACACCAAGGTCGAGCCAGACCTCGAGTGCCGGCCGGTAGGTCCAGATGTTGGGGCCGCGCAGGTAGTTGATGCGGAGCAGTTGGATATCGTCGATTTTTGCCATGTTGCGGAGCGGTTCAGGGGCACCGGGCGGGCCGGACAGGGAGTGCAATTGTGCGCCCGGTTGTGCGTGAGTTTTGCTATTGAAGGGGTGGAGGGGGGAGCCGTTTGCTCCGGCGCTTCAGGTTTCGGTCAAAATTCCGGCTTCTGCACCGCGTGCGGCTTTGTATCGCTGGCGGCAGAGAACCCAAACTTATGCAACATCACCATTCTGTGGACGCCTCCGGTGTCTTTTCTGGCCCCCAAGGGGCCGATTTGCGGGCCATGCTCGCTCCCCAAGAGAACGTGCTGGCGGCGTTACAGGTTGACCTGAGCGCCGAACTGCGCTTTGCCACCGGGTGGGTGGTGCTGACCCCGGAGCGCATCCTGGCCTGTGACCCGGGCGCTGCCGCCTGGCGTGCCTGGCCATTGTCCGGCGGGCTGGCGCTGCGGTTGCAAGACCATGGCGGGGTGGGAACGCTGGAGCTGCAGGCCCCCGATGCGCGGCTGGCCTTCTGGCGGTTCACCCTGGGCAATCATCCCCAGGCCCTGCGCCTGGTGCAGCGCTTCGAGCAGGCGGTGGCCCGCGGCCTGGTGGCTGGTGCGGCGCCGCAAGAGGCCGACGAGCCCACCTGCCCCCTGTGCCATACCCCGCTGCCCCCCGACACCGAAGAATGCCCCGCCTGCGCGCGTGCGCAGCCGCCGCAAACGTCTACCTGGGTGCTGCTGCGCCTGTGGCGCTTTGCGCGCCCCTACCGCAAGCAGCTGGCCGCTGGCTTTGCCCTCACACTGGCTTCTACTGCGGCCACGCTGGTGCCGCCCTATCTCACCATCCCGCTGATGGATGACATCCTGATCCCGTTCCAGAACGGCCAGCAGATCGAGCCCGGGCTGGTCGTGCTGTATCTGAGCGGCCTGCTGCTATCGGCACTGGCTGCATGGGGGCTCTCCTGGGCGCGCACCTACATCCTGGCGCTGGTGTCCGAGCGCATTGGCGCCGACCTGCGCACCACCACCTACGAGCACCTGCTGCGCCTGTCGCTTGACTACTTTGGCGGCAAGCGCACGGGCGACCTGATGGCACGCATCGGCTCCGAGACCGACCGCATCAACGTGTTCCTGTCACTGCATGCCCTCGATTTCGTCACCGATGTGCTGATGATCTGCATGACGGCGGCCATCCTTTTCTCGATCAACCCCTGGCTGGCATTGGTCACACTGGTGCCGCTGCCCTTTATTGGCTGGATGATTCACACCGTGCGCGACCGCCTGCGCACGGGTTTTGAGAAGATCGATCGCGTGTGGTCTGAGGTGACCAATGTGCTGGCCGACACCATTCCGGGCATCCGCGTGGTCAAGGCCTTCGCCCAGGAAAAGCGCGAAGCCCAGCGCTTTCGCGATGCCAACCAGCACAACCTGGAAGTGAACGACAAGCTCAACAAGACCTGGTCGGTGTTCACGCCTACCGTGTCGCTGCTGACCGAAATCGGCCTGCTCGTGGTCTGGGCGTTCGGCATCTGGCTGGTGTCGCACAACCAGATCACCGTGGGTGTGCTGACGGCCTTCATTGCCTACATCGGGCGCTTTTACGGCCGGCTCGATTCAATGAGCCGCATCGTTTCGGTCACGCAAAAGGCAGCGGCGGGCGCCAAGCGCATCTTTGACATCCTCGACCATGTCAGTAACGTGCCCGACCCGGTTCAACCCGTGAAGCTGGCCCGCGTGGAGGGTGCGATCCAGATGCGCAACGTGGGCTTTCGCTACGGCAGCCGCGCGGTCATCAAGCACCTGGATTTGGACATTCGCCCCGGCGAGATGATCGGCCTGGTGGGGCACAGCGGCTCGGGCAAGAGCACGCTGGTCAACCTGATCAGCCGGTTTTACGACGTGAGCGACGGTTCCATCCAGGTCGATGGCGTGGACATTCGGCGTTTTGCCGTGGCCGACTACCGCCGCCACATCGGCCTGGTGCTGCAGGAGCCCTTCCTGTTTTTCGGCACCATTGCCGAGAACATTGCCTACGGCAAGCCCGATGCCACGCGTGAAGAGATCATTGCGGCCGCCCGCGCCGCCCATGCGCACGAGTTCATCCTGCGCCTGCAGCACGGCTACGACTCACTGGTGGGCGAGCGCGGCCAGGGCCTGTCGGGTGGCGAGCGCCAGCGCATCAGCATTGCGCGCGCGCTGCTGATCGACCCGCGCATCCTGATACTGGACGAAGCTACGTCGGCCGTGGACACCGAAACCGAAAAGGAAATCCAGAAGGCGCTCGATAACCTGGTGCAAGGACGCACCACCATTGCCATCGCCCACCGCCTGTCCACCCTGCGCAAGGCCGATCGGCTGGTTGTGATGGACCGGGGCGAAGTGGTCGAGGTCGGGCCGCACGACGAACTCATGGCAAAAGAGGGCGCCTACTGGCGGCTGTATGAAGCGCAGGCCCGCCGAGCCGAAGAAGACGCACAGGCGGCTGGCGTCATCATCGACAGCGGTCTGCTGCACCCGGCGCACCCCGCTGGCAATACTTGATTGACACCGAAGGAACCGTCATGAACACCACTGCCTTCACGCTTGTGTCCTCTCCTGTATTCACCCTGGCTCGCAACTCCCACGGCCGCCTGGTTCTGACCCAGCCCGACGGCACTGCCCATGAGGGCGTAACGCCCGTGCGCGCATTTCCCATTGCGGCGCCCTCCGAAGGCCTTTCGCTCATCGGCCCGGATGGCCATGAGCTGGCATGGATTGACCGCCTGGACCAGCTGCCCGAGTCGGCACGCCACCTTATTGATGAGGAGCTGGCGGTACGGGAGTTTGTGCCCACTATCAGCCAGATCACGTCCGTATCGAGTTTCTCCACCCCCAGCACCTGGGCCGTTGTCACCGACAAAGGGCCCGCGCAGTTTGTGCTGAAGGCCGAGGAAGACATTCGTCGCCTGGGCGGGCGCACGCGTCTGCTGATTTCCGCGGGGGACGGCATGCAGTTTCGGGTGCCGGACACCACGGTGCTGGACAAGCACTCCCGGCGCTTGCTGGAGCGGTTTCTGTAAGCGCTTCGTAGCGCGTTGCGCAAGAAGGAGCGGGCATCGCTACACCGGCTGTTTTTTAAGGGTAAACCCTTGTTTTGGCCAATAAGGCGAAAAAGGGCTTAATTTCCCCTTCTTTTTGCCGTTATGGATGTACGAGGAGGCTGTAAAGCAATTTCTCGTTTCCATTCATGAAGGGCCATGGTTATGCAACTGCCACCTGTCGATCGATCGCCAAGCTGGCGTCCTCAGGGCGCTGATTTGTATTCCACTGGTGCTTCGGGCGCCCCTGCGGTGCGTCCCATCAACGCGCCCAACCCGGTCGAGTCCATGGACCGCCTGGGAGAAGGCGCCATCGTGCGCGAGCCCGATAAGCCCTCCGCCCCAGAGGCCCCCAACCGCGACTGGACGGAAGTCAAGAAAAAAGAAACGGTCGAGGAGCCCCCCGAGCCGCCCAAGGAACCCATCTCCAAGCAGTTGCTGGAGTTCATCCAGTCCATGTGGCGGGCCAGCGGCAGTGCGGTGGAGCTGGCACAGGACATCAACAAGATGACCCTGCAGGAACGCCTGGCCCAACAGGTCAAGGAAGAGCCACTGACCTATTCAGACCCCAAGATCAAGCGCACCTCGGGCTTGTAGGGCTGCCCGCTGGGTCTGCACGCATGCGTGGGGTTGATGCAAGCCCGCGCGTGGGAACGGGGTAAACACTTACCCGTGATATTTGCTATCAAATAAATAGCTTATGACGCTTGCTGCATAAGCACTTTGCGGCATTTTGACGTGTATTCCGTCGCGACCCATTGCATGGCCTCGCATTGCCTCAAATTGGGTCAAGGCTTCACGACCTGATTGCCCGACGCCACATCGGCTTGCGCGGCCCGCTTGCGTTGACGTTCTGCGCGGTATTTGACGGCAAAAACCTGCACTTCGGCGTAAGAAACGAGGTTGTCGCGGTTGGTGTCGGCGTCGTCAAAGGCGGCGGACAAAGGCGGAAAGAGCACCACTTCGCTGCGACTGAGCTTGCCGTCGCCGTTGAAGTCGAGCATCTTGAATTGCTGCATGGCCTTGATTTCGCCTTTGGAAAGCGGGGTACCGGCCTGTGCCGGAGCGCCGGCCACCGACGGGTTGGCCAGCGCCGCGGTGCAGCCCAGGGCAGCCAGCAGTGCCAGCGAAATTTTCATGCGCATGCGCAAAGCTCCTTGAATCGAACCCGACCATGGTGACATAGCTGCGGCTGGCCGGCGGTATTGCAACGCCGTGCAGGCAGGCTTTCACCGGGTGTTGCATGTTTTTGCCGGAGGGACACGGCCCACACATGGCAACTTTGCACTCAACGGGGCGGGGAACGCGCCTCAGTGGGCCGGCTGAGTGCCTTGGTTGGCGATGCCGCTGCGCACATGGCCGGCGGGCACATGGCGCGCTGCCGAGGTGACATGGCCCGTCTGGTCGTCAAAAAAGAAATCGGGCTCGAACTCGCGCAGGAACTCGCCCTTGGGCATGCCGCCCAGAAACATGGCTTCATCCACTGCGATCTGCCAGCTCATCAGCGTCTGGATGGCCCGCTCGTGTGCGGGCGCGCCGCGCGCCGTGACCAGTGCGGTGCGGATGCGCATGGACGGCGCGCCGCTTTGCTGCAGGCGGTGCAGGGCCGACAAAAAGGGCTTGAACGGCCCGGGGGGCAGGGGCAGCAAGGCTTTTTCGACCTCGTGGGCCTGGAAGGCGTCGAGCCCTGAAGACTGGAACACCCGCTCGGCCTCGTCCGAAAACAGCACGGCGTCGCCGTCGAACGCAATGCGCACTTCGTGCGGGTGGGCGATGCTGGCCTGGGCCGATTGCGTGGCGACCTGGGCAGCGGGGAAGCCCATGGCCAGCGCCTCGTTCACATCGGCCGCATTGGCCGAGAGAAACAGGTGCGCGCCCAGCGGCCGCAGGTAGCGAAACGGCGCCGCCCCCTGCGTGAAAACTCCGCGCTGCACAGACGCCAGCCCGTGGGCCTTGGCCGAGCGGAACACGCGCATGCCGCTGACCGGGTCGTTGCGCGACAGCACCACCACCTCCACCCGCTGCTGAGCGGGCTCGTTGAAGGCCAGCAGCTTCTTGACCAGCGAAAACGCCACGCCAGGCCGCGCTGGAACGTCCAGCCGGTCGAGCTGCAGCTGCATGTAGCTTTGCGGGTGGTCCGGGTCGAAGAGGCGGTTTTCTTCTTCAAAATCGAACAGTGCGCGCGACGAAATCGCCACCACCAGCTTGTCATCCAATGTCACGGCCATGGAGCCTCCATATCAGTTGCTCCACCGCGCGGCGCCCCATCCGCAGCCCACGCAACGGGCGTGGCCCAGACCAGCGGCCGCCGTGCAAGGGCCGCCCCGCCGCACTGGCGGCGTCCCCCCTCCGGCATTGCGCAGCGAGGCGAGAGAGGGGGTGAAGGCGCGCAGCGCCACAGGGGGGTGCACTTCACTTCACAAACTGGTTGAGCTGGATGATGGGCAGCAGCACCGCCAGCACGATCAGCATCACGATCAGGCCCATGGCCACGATGAGCAGCGGCTCCAGGATGGTGGCCAGCTGCATGGCGCGGCGCTGCACTTCGGTGGACAGCTGGGTGGCGGCGCGCTGCAGCATCACCGGCAGCTGGCCGGTCTGCTCGCCCAGGCGCGCAAACATCGACAACAGCCCGGGAAAGCGCTTTTTCTGCGCCAGTGCCGAGGCCAGCGGGGCACCCTCGCGCACCAGCACCAGCGCATCAAGTGCGTCGGCGCGCAGCGCGCGGTTGTTCAGGGTTTCGGCGGCAGCCTGCAGGGCCTTGAGGATGGGCACGCCCGCGCTGGCCAGCATGGCCAGGGTGCTGGCAAAGCGCGCCGCGTTGTAGCCGCGTGCCAGTTTGCCCACCAGGGGCAGGTTCAGCCAGGCGGCGTCAAATTTTTGGCGGAAATGCTCAAAAGTCAACGCCCATCTTGCGCCTATAGCTATAAATACAATAGCAATCAACATCAACCAGCCATAGCTTCGGACCACGGCGCTCAGCCCCAGCATGGCCACGGTGAGGAAGGGCAGGGCGCGCTTGGTGCCGGCAAACACGCTGGCCACCTGCGGCACCACGTAGCTCACCAGAAACAGCACGATCACGATGGCGACCAGGGTGACGATGGCCGGGTACAGCGCCGCGCCCATCAGCTTGGCCTGCAGGGCCTGGCGCTCTTCGAGGTCGTCGGCCAGGCGCTCCAGCACCAGGCCCAGGTTGCCGCTGTGCTCGCCCGCGCCGATGACGGCGCAGTAGATGTCTGAAAACTCGCGCGGGTGCTGGGCCAGGGCGCGGGCAAACGTGGCGCCGGCATTGACCTCGGCGCGCAGCGCGGCCACCAGGTGGCGCTGGCGTTCGTCGTCGGCTTCTTCGGCAAGCGCCGTGAGCGCCCGCTCCAGCGGCAGGCCGGACGACACGAGCCCGGCGATCTGGCGCGTCCAGATGGCCAGGGCCGAGGCGCCAAACACTGGCCGCGTGAACAACCGCTGGCCCAGGCTGGCCGAGCTGCCATCCAGCGACTGGCCGGTCTGCACCGGTTCCACCGCCAGCGGCACCAGCGCCTGGGCCCTCAGCAGGCTGCGCGCCGCCTTGGCCGTGTCGGCCTCCATGAGGCCCTTGCGGGTCTGGCCCTGGGCGTCCAGGGCTTCAAAGGAAAATGCGGGCATGCGATGCGAAGGGGCGGTAAAGAGGCGTTCGGGCGGGCAGTGAATCACACCACTGGCGGTCCCAGACAAAAAATTCGTCGGCCCGTGATGGTAGCGGCTCGCTGGTGCCTTGGCCGACGCACTGTGGTGGCGCCACGGCGATGACTCAGGTCAAGACGGCGCCGCACTGGGCGCGCAGAATGAAAAGAGATCTGCGGCATCGGGTTGCAGATGTTCTGAACAAGGAGCCTTTCATGCTGAAGAACAAGATGGCGTTGGTCACGGGTGCGTCGTCGGGTATCGGGCGTGCGGTTGCGCTGATGTGGGCGCGCGAGGGTGCCACGGTGGTGGTGTCAGACGTGAATGTGCAGGCGGGCGAGGAAACTGCCGCTCTGGTGCGTGCCTCCGGGGGCGACGCCATTTTTGTCGCGGCCGATGTGGGCAAGCCTGCGGATTGCGAGGCGCTGGTCCACCGCACCGTGGCCCACTATGGCCGCCTGGATGTGGCGTGCAACAACGCTGGCATTGGTGGCCCGCAGGCGCCTACGGCCGACTACCCGCTGGACGGCTGGGATCAGGTCATCAACATCAACCTCTCGGGCGTGTTTTACGGCATGAAATACCAGATCGCCGCCATGCTGAAAAATGGGGGCGGCTCTGTCATCAACATGGCGTCCATTCTGGGCGCGGTGGGTTTTGCCACCTCGCCTGCGTACGCCGCCGCCAAGCACGGCGTGTTGGGGTTGACCAAGGCAGCGGCCCTGGAATACAGCGCACAGGGCGTACGCATCAATGCCGTGGGCCCCGGTTTCATCCATACGCCCATGATCAGCGGGCTGGAGCAGGACGCTGGTGTCAACGCCATGCTGGTAAGCGCTCACCCGATCGGCCGCCTGGGCCGGCCTGAAGAGGTGGCCGAGCTGGTGACCTGGCTGGCGTCCGACAAGGCGTCGTTCGTGACCGGGGCTTACTACCCCGTGGATGGCGGCTACCTGGCGCGGTGATGTGCCGCTAGCCGGTAGGGCGCCGAGAAGCGCTCAGGCGTTCACGGCTTCGCTGCCCTCTGCCATCGCGGCATGCGCCTGGGCCGCGATATCCAGCGACCGAAGGCGCAGCGCCGGATCGAACACATCGCTCACCAGCATCAGTTCGTCGGCGCTCGTGGCCTTGTGCAGGTGGGCCAGGCCGGCGCGCACGGTGTCGGGCCCGCCGATCACGGCGGCGGCCAGAAAATCGCCAATGGCTGCGCGCTCTTGCGGTTGCAGGCGCGCGGCAAAGTTTTCGATGGGTGGCAGCAGGCGGCTGCGGTCGCCTGTCAGGATGCCCAGCACACGCTGGTAGGTGCTGCTGGCCAGAAACTCGGCCTCCGCGTCGGTGGGCGCCGCGATCAGGGGCACGCCAATCACCACATAGGGCTTGGGCCAGGCCGCAGACGGGCGATAGAGGCTGCGGTACAGGTCAATGGCCTGGTGCAGCATGCGCGGCGCAAAGTGCGAGGCAAAGGCATAGGGCAGGCCGCGTTCGGCTGCCAGCTGCGCCGAAAACAGGCTGGAGCCCAGCAGCCAGATGGGCACGTTGGTGCCCGCGCCGGGCATGGCAATGAGGCGCTGGCCCGGCTCGGCAGGCGCCAGCAGGCGTTGCAATTCGGCCACGTCCTGCGGAAAGTCGTCGGCCGTCTCCACGCGGCTGCGACGCAGCGCGCGCATGGTGGTGGGGTCGGTGCCGGGCGCGCGGCCCAGGCCCAGGTCGATACGGCCGGGGTAGAGCTCGGCCAGCGTGCCAAAGGCTTCGGCCACCACCAGCGGCGCATGGTTGGGCAGCATCACGCCGCCCGAGCCCACGCGGATGCGCTGCGTGCCCCCGGCAATGTGTCCCACCAGCACGGCGGTGGCCGAGCTGGCAATGCCGGCCATGTTGTGGTGCTCTGCCAGCCAATAGCGTTTGAAACCGAGCGATTCGGCGTGTTGCGCGGTGCACAGGGCGATCTGCAACGCCTGGGCGACGGTGCCGCCTTCGCGCACGGCGACCAGATCGAGCATGGAAAGAGCGGGGCGTGGGGTGGTAGTCATGGCCTGATTGTCGGCGCGGCGCGCAATGGCTGCTGCCGCTGCTGCGGGAGCCGGGTCTTTGTGCAAGGTCGTCGGCCGCCGGTGCGACGCAGGTGTCATTTTTTGGTAGCCAAAACACCGGCGGGCAAACAAAATGTTTCAAATCCATTGCCGCCGAACCTGGCGCGATGTGTGGCGGACACCTTGCATTGGGGGAAACATGGGTTTTTTCAGTCGATTTTTCAGGATTCGTGAGCAGGATTCCTCCAGCCCCGAAACCACCTGGGCCGTGGAAGACAACGGCAGCGAACTGGTGCTGGATGAGGAGTACGCCTCCATGCTGATGACCGAAATCGACATCGACGCGGCGATCATCAGCCACGAAGGCTGGCGTTTGCAGTTGCAGGACATGGTGCACGGCCGCTCCAGCGAGGTCATGCGCCCCGAGCACATTTGCCAGGACGACCGCTGCGACCTGGGCCGGTGGCTCAACGGTTCCGGCCAGGAACGGCTGGGGCATTACCCGGCGTTTGGCATGCTGGTGGCGCGCCATCGCTATTTTCACCAGCAGGCTGCCGCCGTCATCACCTGCTTTCAGGCGGGAGACCAGGCCCAGGCCCTTCAGCTGCTCAACGGCCGCTGCCGCCATGCCTCCAACCAGGTGCTGTTGCTGCTCAAAGAACTCAAGCGCGGGATGGGGCAATAAGCCTTGTCGTCAGGTGCCATGGCCCCCTCAACGGCGGCGTCGGTGTTGCAGCGGGCGACGGATGGTTCAGGCAAGGCAGGATCTGCTCCTGCGGTTCGTCTGGAGGCTGGCAATGTCTGGCAGGGCTGTGCCGTGCCACTGTGCCGAGGGCTGTGGCGATGGCCTGCTTGCCGCAGGAGTACAACGCCCCGGGCTGCGGCAGGGGCCTGTTCAGTAGCTGCGCCCGCCCTTGTACATCGCGTGCTGGCGCCGCTGCAGCGTGGCGGCTTCACCGAGCCGGGCCATGGCCGCGCCGGCATGCGCGTGCGTGATGGCCATGCCCAGCGCATCGGCGGCGTCGGTGCCGGGCAGGCCCGGCAGCTGCAGCAGGCGGCGCACCATCTCCTGCACCTGGTTTTTGGCGGCGCGGCCATGGCCGACCACGGCCTTTTTCATCTGCAGCGCGGTGTATTCGGCCACGGGCAGGTTGCTGGCCACCAGGGCGGTAATGGCGGCGCCGCGCGCCTGGCCCAGCAGCAGGGTGGACTGGGGGTTGACGTTGACGAAGACGATCTCGACGGTGGCCACGTCGGGCTGGTAGCGCGCCGCCACCTCGCTGATGCCGTCGAACAGCACTTTCAGCCGGCCGGGCAGGTCGCCCAGGGCCAGCGCGGTGGTGCGGATGGTGCCGCTGGCCACATAGCTCAGCCGGTGGCCGTCCACATCGATCAGGCCAAAGCCCGTGGTCTGCAGGCCGGGGTCAATTCCCAGAATTCTCATGTGCTATTAAATTAGTAGCTGATTGCGCTTGATGGATAAGCGCTACAGCCCATTTTGTCTATAAAACAGTGTGGCGGCGCCCGGCAGCGACTCAACCGCAGGGCCGGCCCTCAGACATGTATCGCACAGGGCCAGCGTGAAGGCGATGATAGGGGCAGGTGCCGAACCCGCCCCGGCGCCGTGCCGACCTGCATGCTGGCATGCCAAAACTGCCGCCGCATTGAGTCACCCCGGACCAGGCCCGGTCAAATCCGTGAAAATCAGCGGTTTCCTGCATTCATTTCGCAAAGATTTTCATGACCGAAGCCCATACCGCTCCCCCGCTGCCCGACCACCTGTCCATCGACCCGCGCAGCCCGCACCATGTGGCTGCCGTTTTCGAGCACGACATCGGCATCCGCCTGAACGACAAGGACCGTTTCGACGTCGAGGAGTACTGCATCAGCGAAGGCTGGGTCAAGGTGCCCGCAGGCAAGACGCTGGATCGCAAGGGCAAGCCGCTGCTGATCAAGCTCAAGGGCAAGGTGGAAGCGTTTTACCGTTGATGGCGATGCCCGCCACGGCACCTGCCGGTGGCGTGGACGGTGCGGCCCGCGCGATGCATCCGGTGGCCGAATCCACCCCGGTCAGCCCCTGGATCATCTACTGCGACGGCAGTGCCATGCCCAACCCCGGCCGCATGGGGCTGGGCGTGGTGCTTTGCGCGCCCGACGGCACCTGCCACACGCTGGCGCAGGCAACCCACACCACCGGTTGCAACAACGAGGCCGAGCTGCGTGCCCTGCTGTTGGCCCTGGGGGCGTTGCGGGAGCGCGGCGCCAGCGCGCTAATGGTGTACAGCGATAGCAGCATTTTGGTGGAGCAGCTCGGCGGCACGCCGGTGGCGCCGATTGCGCGGCTGCAAGACCTGTTCGATGAGGCGCGCACGCAACTGCAGTCGTTTGCGGCGGTGAGCCTGCAGTGGATTCCGCGCCACCGCAATGCAGAGGCCGATGCCCTGGCCCGCGCTGCGCTGGGGTGCGCACCCAAGCCGCCCGCCGAGGCTTTCGGCAAGCGGCGCAAAAGCAAGAAATAGGCACCGGTTGCGCCACCCCGGGCCCACGGGGCGCTCCGGTTGGGGCGCACTGCACTTGCGGTGAGTCGTCGGTGCTGGCGCTTGCCTTTACGCCTTTTCAGGGCAACTCTGCGCTGCCCATGCGGGCCACGATGGTGCGCGTGCGCCCCGCCAGGTAGGCCGAGCCTGGCGTCTTTTCGAAGCGCTTGGGCGCGGGCAGCATGACGGCCAGGCGTGCGGCCTCTTGCGGTGACAGGCGTGCGGCCGGCTTCTTGAAGTAATGCTGGGCTGCGGCCTCGGCGCCAAACACCCCGTCGCCCCATTCCACACTGTTGAGGTAGATCTCCAGGATGCGCTGCTTGCTGAGCAGTTGCTCCAGCAGCAATGCCAGCACAAACTCCTGGCCCTTGCGCAGCAGTGTGCGCTCGCCCGAGAGCAGCAGGTTCTTGGCCAGTTGCTGCGTGATGGTGGAGCCGCCACGGATCTTGGGTGCGCGCACGGGCTTGTCGGGCGCCCGGGCCTGGGCCTTGGCGATTTGCGCCTCGGCCTGGGCGTTGCGTTCCCAGGCTTTTTCGATGGCGTTCCAGTCCACGCCGTCGTGGTTGACGAAACTGTCGTCTTCCGAGGCAATCACGGCGCGCTTGAGGTGGTCTGAAATCTGGGTGTAGGGCATCCACTGCTGGCGCCAGCGCACCTGCCCCTTGCTGGCCAGCTGCGTCCAGATTTCGGAACGCTGAAAGGCAGTGGATTCCGGGGCGACCACGGCCATCGCTGCGATGCGCGCCACAAAGAACAGCTGCAGGGCCACCACGGCAATGACCACCAGGCCCAGCCAGCGCAGTAGAGCTTTCATGGTGGTGACCCGCTCACACCGTGGCCTGCAGTTCTTTGAGCACTTGCGCCGATGGCGGGCGCACGCCGCGCCACAGGGCAAACGCCTCGGCGGCCTGCTCCACCAGCATGCCCAGGCCGTCGCGGGGAACGGCGCCGTGCTGGCGCGCCCAGTCAAGAAAGCCTTGCGCCGCCGGGCCATACATCATGTCGTAGGCCATGCTGCCGGTGCGCAGCACATGGGCGGGCACAGGAACGGCGTCTCCCGCCAAGCTGCTGGCGGTGGCATTGATGATGAGGTCGAAATTGGCCTCTAGCGCTTGTGGCGTAAGCGCAAGTAGCTCTGCTTTTTGTAGCGATGCAAGGCAGGCATGGGCCTGCACCAGTGCCTGGGCCCGGGCCAGCGTACGGTTGGCCACGGTGATGTGGCGCACGCCCGCCTGCAGCAGGGGGCCCAGCACGCCGGCGGCGGCACCACCGGCGCCCACCAGCAGCACGTCGCGCCCGGCCAGTGCCAGACCGGCGTTGCGCGTGATGTCGGCCACCAGGCCCAGGCCGTCGGTGTTGTCGGCGTGGATGCCGTCGGGCGCAAACACCAGGGTGTTGGCGGCGCCCGCCAACTGCACGCGTTCGCTGCGTTGCGTGGCCAGGGCGGCGGCTTCGATCTTGAAGGGCACGGTAACGTTGCAGCCGCGCCCGCCGCGTGCGATGAAGTCGCGCACGCCCTGGGCAAAGCCGTCGATGGGCAGCAGGCAGCGTTCGTACACCAGGTGCTCGCCGGTCAGCTCGGCAAAACGGGCGTGGATGGCGGGCGAGCGGCTGTGCGCCACCGGGTTGCCCATCACGCAATACAGGTCAGCGGAAGAACTCATGGAACGCGGTGTGAAGGGGTGGGTGCGGACAGGGCGCGTTGTTGTCTGGCGCGCCACTGACTGCCGGAGGCCGTCGGAGGCCGTTCCTCAGGGGCTGCGGCCTTCGGGGTTGGCTTCGAGATTGGTTTCGAGGGTCTGGTCACGCGTGAACTTGAAGCGCGCCACCATGGCAATCTGGTCGGCCTGGCGGCGCATCTCGGCATTGAAGTGCCCGAACGGGCCAGCGGCCCGGGCAATGGCCTCGGCCTGCCGGTCCAGCGCGCGGTTGCCCGAGCCTTGCACGATCTCGGTGCCCAGAACGCGCCCATCGTGGTTGACGGTCACAATCATCGTCAACTCGCCATACAGCTTGCGGCCGCCTTGCTCGGGGAAGTTTTCGGTGCCCTTGTCCTCCACCTTGCTGCGCAGGGCCGAGTAATAAACGGCATATGCCTCTTCGCGTGTGGCGGGGCTGATGTAGCGCTTCTTGGGGCGCGCATTTTCTTGGTTGATGCGCTTTTCAATCTCGGCCAGCAGCTTCACGAGCTGGCGGCGTTTTTCTTCTTCGGAGACCTGGCTGCCGCTTTGGCTGGGCTTGCGCAGATCGGGCTCGGGCAGGCTGGCCAGCTGCTTGCGCAACTGCGCCAGCAACTGGTTTTGCTGCTCTTGCAGAGAATCCAGCCGACGCTGCGACTCTTCGAAATCGTCTCCCACCGCCGTGAGGGCCGAGTAAGGCAGGGGGCTGGTGGCCCGGCCCTTGTCGGCCTCGCCACCCCCGGCCATGTTGGCCTGGGCAATGGCCTGGGCCTTGTCGGGCCGCTCGCTGGACTTGGCGTTGACCAGGATGACTTCGAGCGGAGTGTCCTGGAACACGCGGTTGAAGCCTTCGGGGTCGATAAAACGCACCGACAGCAGCGCTGCGTGCAGCGCCACCGAAATGCCCAGCGTGAGCTGCAGCGTGGTGAAGCGGGAGAGGAATGGCTGGGGTTTCACGGGGCTGGATTTTCGGGGCTGGCGGTGTCGGCCTCGTTTACATCGACGGCGATGGCGATGGGGCCGGCCACGGCTTCGTCGTCCTCGGCATCTTCTACCGGGCCGTCGTCGCTGCTGTCGTCGGGATCGTCCAGGCGATCGATCACGGTGCCGTGCAGGTCCAGCGTGATTTCATCCACCTCGCCCAGCTTGACCTTCAGGCGCGCGCCACGCGGCAGGTTTTGCGCGCCCAGCACGGGAAACACCAGCGGGAGTTCGTCCGCCCGCACCAGAAAGCTGCCGCCCGGGCCTTCCTTGAACACGGTGGCGTTGAGCTCAGTGATGCCGTTCTGCTCCACGTATTTGAGCGTCCAGAAGCGCTCCATGCCGGCCTGGTAGCCGTTGTAGGCGCTGTAGGCCGCGTCAAAGCTGCTGATGATGGAGAACAGCTCGGCGTCCTTGGGCTTGAAGGGGGCCGCCAGGGCCGCCGTCTTGCCATTGCGCACGCAGGCAATGATCTGCCACTGGTTCACCAGATCGACATAGCGGCGAAGGGGCGAGGTGGCCCACGAATAGCTTTTCACGCCAATGCCGGCGTGCGGCAGCGCTTTGGTGCCCATGCGCACCTTCACGCCCGGCGCCATGCTGGCCTGGCTGCGGTAGATGCCGGGCACGCCCAGCTCGGCCATCCAGCTGCCCCAGGTGCTGTTGGCCACGATGGCGGCCTCGGCCACGATCAGGTCGAGCGGTGCGCCGCGCTGGCGCGTGGTGATCTGCACGGTTTCCGAGCCGTTGGGTTCGGCCTTGTCGTTCCCCACCAGGCGGAAGTTGTAGTCGGGCCGGTTGAAGTTTTCGGGCTTGCCGCGCACCACTTCACGCTGGGCCTTGAGACTTTTGGCCAGGCGGTGCAAAAATGATAGCTGATCGCGCACATCCAGCAAGCGCTGCGGGGTGTTTTCTATCTGAATGGATGGGTCGGTCAGCCAGGCTTCGGTGACGATGTGGTCGAGCTGGTCGTGGCGCAGGTTGGCCACCACGGGCACGCGCTCCAGCCTGGTTTCGGTGCCGGTGATCTCCAGCGTGGCTTCGTTCACCGTGACATACAGCGACACCGCCGGGTTGGCGCGGCCTTCGTCCAGCGTGTAGATCTGCACCACCTCGTCGGGGAGCATGGTGATCTTGTAGCCCGGCATGTAGACGGTGGACAGGCGGCTGCGGCCCAACTGGTCCAGCGGTGTGCCCGGCACGATGGCCAGGCCGGGGGCGGCAATGTGGATGCCCAGCACCACGCTGCCCGTGCCCAGGCCCTGCACCGACAGGGCATCGTCGATTTCGGTGGTCTGCGAGTCGTCGATGGAGTAGGCCTGCACCGGGGCCAGTGGCAGGTCTTCGGGCGGCTGCGGCGCTGCCAGTTGCGGGAAACCCGTGCCTTTGGGGAAGTTGTCGAGCAGAAAGCGCTTCCAGTGGAACTGGTAGGCCGAATCGATGGCGCCCGCCTTTTGCAGCAGATCGAGCGGCGCCAGGTGCGTGGCGCGGCTGGCCTCGACCACGGCCTTGTACTCAGGCGCGTTCTTGTCGGGGCGGAACAGTATCTTGTAGAGCTGCTCGCGGATGGGTTGCGGGCATTCGCCACGACCCAGTGCCTCGGCCCAATCGGCGATCTGCTGCACGATCAGTTTCTTTTTCTCAATGGCGGCCAGCGCCTGTTGCAGGATTTCGGCGGGCGCCTTCTTGAAGCGGCCCTTGCCGGCGCGGCGAAAGTAGTGCGGCGCCTCGTGCAGGGCCAACAGCGCACCGGCCTGCTGGGTCAGCGTGGCGTTGTCCGAAAAATAGTCGCGGGCGAGGTCGGCAAAACCGAAATCGTCCTCGGGGGCGAATTCCCAGGCCAGCGGCAGCTCGATGGTCTGGGCAAGCGCCTGCGCCTGGGCCATCAGCTCCGACGGCGCGGGCTTCTCAAATTTCAACAGGAGGTTCGCGGCCTTGACCTTGACCCGCTTGCCCGAATCGAGCTCGACTTGGGCCGAGCTTTCAGCTTCGGACAGGATGCGACCGGCCATGAATTTGCCGGCTTCTTCAAACAATGCGTGCATGGGCGGCATTCTCCCATGGGCGCGGCGGGGCGGATTATTGGTGCGCCCGGACCTGCTCAGGTGTGCGGCGCGGTGCAGCCCACGCACCAGGGTGCGAAGGTGTGCAGGTTCTGAGGGCGATGACCGGGTGTGCACCTATGATCCGTGGCTTTCCACCGTGCCCTGGTTGTATTGACATGCGTCTGGATGCCATTGCTGCACCGCTGACCCTGCTGGCAGTGGCCTTGCCGTTTCTTTTTTCGTATTCCCACCCTCCCTCGTCCAATTTCTGGCCGTTGGTGGCTGCGTGGGCTTGCGGCGCTGTGCTGGCGCTGGTGGTGGTGTGCCGGGCCTGGCGGTTGCGCCGCTTGCCGGGTGCGGCCCTTGCGGCCGACGGCCGTGTTTTTGTGGCATCGCAGCTGGCCGTGGGCCTGCTGTTGGCGGCCCTGCTGGGGGGGGTGGTTGGGTTGTTGCAGTATTTTCTGGGCGACCCCGGACTGGCGCCCTGGGTGCAGCCTTCCGAGCCGGGGCAGGCCATCGGCAACCTGCGCCAGCGCAACCAGCAGGCATCGTTGATGAGCCTGGGCGTGTGGGCCCTGCTGTGGCTGGTGGTGCAGATGCAGGCGCGCATGGGCGCCGAAAGTGGAGCGTCGGCAACGCCCCTGCAGCGTGCCTTGCTGGGTGGGGGCCGTGCATGGCCGTCCTGGCTGGTGGGCCTGCTGCTGGTGTGGGCGCTCACGCTGCTGGCAGCGGGCAGCGCGGCCACGGCATCGCGCACGGGGGCGCTACAGTGGGTGCTGATGATTGTGCTCCTGGTGCTCTGGCGTGGCACCAGTGGGCGCCTGGCCGTGGGGCTGGCGGTGATCGGGCTGTTGCTTTATGCCCTGGCAGGCTGGATGCTGCCAGCCCTCTTGCTGGACTGGACGGGCTTTACCACCGATGGGGTGTTTGCCCGGCTCGCGAGCGATCCGCAGTCCATGGGCAGCCGGCGGGAGCTATGGGCCAACGTGCTGTATCTGATTGCCCAGAAGCCCTGGACGGGCTGGGGCTGGGGGGAGCTGGACTATGCGCACTACATCACCCTGTTTCCGGGCGATCGCTTTTCGGTGCTGCTGGACAACGCCCACAACCTGCCGCTGCATCTGGCCGTAGAACTGGGCCTGCCGGTGGCCGCCGTGGCATGCGGCGCCGTGGTGGCATGGGTGGTGCGTGCCCGGCCGTGGCAGGAGACGGATGCGGTGCGTCAGCTGGCCTGGGGGGCGCTGGCCATCATCGGCTTGCACAGCATGGTGGAGTTTCCCCTGTGGTACGGCCCTTTTCAGCTGGTCACGGTGCTGGCGCTGGCCCTTTTATGTCGGCGGGCGCTGCTGGGCTGGGTGCGTTCGCCGGCACTTTTGAGCGGTGCTGCGGTGGTCTGGGTGACCGCAGGCGTGGTGGGTGCAGGCATTGCCTGGGACTACTACCGCGTCAGCCAGCTCTACCGACCCATGGCATTTCGGGCGCCGTCTTACCAGGGGGAGACCCTGGCCAAGGTGTCCGGCACCCCGTTGTTCACCGACCATGTGGATTTTGCGCTGCTGACCACCACCGCGCTGACGCGCGAGAATGCGTCGCAGGTCCATACGCTGGCCACGGAGTTGCTGCATTTTTCACCCGAACCCCGCGTGATCGAGAAACTGATAGAAAGCGCGCTGCTGCTGGGGCGGGACGATGAGGTGGCGTTCCAGCTACGGCGCTACCGCGTGGCCTACCCCGAGGACCATGCGCGCTGGGCGCGCGCCCAGCGCCTCGCCTCGTCAACGCCGCAATGAACCTTTGGCCTATGCCAGTTGCAGAAACTGCGCTACGGCTGGCAGGTGGTCTTCGAAGTCACTGAGTGCATGGTCGCCGCCTTCCAGCAGCGTCTGCTGGGCGGCAGGGTAGCGTGCCACCATTTCCTGCCAGTCGAGCACCTCGTCGCCCTTGGCGATGATGGCCATTTCGCGGCCCACGGGCAGGGTGTGCTCTGCGGACAGCGCCTGCAGTTCGGCAATGTATTCGGGCAGAAAGAAAAAACGCTCGGCCGGGTCATGCCACGCCGTTTGCTCTCCAATATGGCGCGCAAGATCCCGCGCGGGGTGGACAGCGGGATTGAGCAGAACACTCGGGCAGCCCGTGTGGCGCGCGACCCAGCTGGCATAGAACCCCCCGAGCGACGAGCCCACCACGGCCATGGTGGCCCGTGGCCAGGTGGCAATGCCTTGAGCCACCAGGTCCATGGCGGCGCGGGGCGAGGGCGGCAACTGGGGGCACCACCAGTGCACCGCAGGATGGTGCTGCGCTACGTAAGCTGCCATCCGGCGTGCCTTGGCCGACTGGGGGGAAGAGCGAAAGCCGTGCAGGTACAGCAGGTGCGTGGTGGTCATGGCGATTTCGGTGGGGTGGGGGCAGGGCTATTACTGCCTTTGGCGGGCGTGACGCCAGCATAAGATGGGTGCCTTGGGGTGCCACGCCGTGCGGCGCCCAGTTCGCCTGCGCACACCATGTCTGATTTTGCCCCGCTTTCCACCGCCAAACGCCTGGTATTGGGGGCAGGGGACAAGCCGCCCCCTGCGCTGGGCCGTTTTGAACTGCTGCGCGAGCTTGGGCGGGGCGCCCAGACCAGCGTGTGGCTGGCCTTTGACCCGCGTCTGCAGCGCCAGGTGGCTATCAAGCTCATGCCTGCGGTGCAGCCCGAGGATGCTTCAGCGCTGGATCAGTGGCTGCGCGAGGCGCGCCATGTGGCGGCGCTGACCCATCCCTTCATCGTGCCGGTGCTCGAAGTAGACGTGCAGGGGCTCCAGCCCTACATCGTGTTCGAGTATGTGCCGGGCCGCACCCTGGCAGAACACCTGGCGCAGCAGGGACGGTGCGCTCCCCACGAGGCCGTGGCGCTGATGGTGGATGTGCTGGAAGGCCTGCAGGCTGCCCATGCGTCCGGTATCGTGCACGGGAATCTGAAGCCGTCGAATGTCATGGTGGACAACCAGCGCCATGCGCGGGTGATGGACTTTGGAACGGCAGCGCCCGTGCAGGCCGCGGCCAGCGCGCAAGGGGTTGTCGGCACGCCGTCCTATCTGGCGCCCGAGTCCGCCGGGGGCGCTGCACCGTCGCCCGCGATGGATGTGTATTCGGCCGCGCTCGTGCTGGTGGAGCTGCTCACGGGCCACCCCTTGATGCCCCGTCAAGATGCCTGGCAGGCGCTGTACCGCAGCGCCAACGAATTTGCGACCCTGCCGGACGACCTGGGCCCGGGAGTGGATGGCGCCTTGCGCGCCGTAGTGCAGCGCGCTCTGGCACGCAGCCCGGGGGCGCGGTATGCCACGGCCGGGGATTTTCGCGACGCCTTGCGCGGCTGGGCGGCACCCGTCAGCGCCCCCACTGCCGCCAGCAATGCCACCCTCGATTTTTTGCTGCGGCGCATGCGCCACAAAAGCGATTTTCCTGCGCTCTCGGACTCGGTGGCCCGCATCCAGCGGGTGGCCAATTCCGAAGACGACAGCATCAGCGACCTGACGCACGAGATCCTCAAGGATGTGGCGCTGACCAACAAGCTGCTGCGCCTGGTCAACAGCGTGCACTATGCGCACGCCAGCCGCGGCACGATCAGCACGGTGTCGCGCGCTGTCAGCCTGGTGGGGTTCAATGCGGTGCGCAACATGGCGCTCAGCCTGGTGCTGCTGGACCACATGGAAGACAAGGCACATGCCAGCCAGATGCGCGAGGAATTCCTGCGCGCCATGATGGCGGGTTCCGTCGCGGCCGAGTTGTGCAGCCCGGGGCAGGTGGCTGAGGAAGCCTTCATTGGCGCCATGTTCCAGAACCTGGGGCGCATGTTGTGTGAGTTCTATTTCCCTGAGGAAGCGCAGCAGGTGCGCAGTGTGGTGGCGGCGGGGCGGCTGCAAGGCGGTGAGGAATCGGCCGCCGTGCAGGTGCTGGGCTTGGGTTTTGAAGACCTTGGTGCTGGCGTGGCGCGGGTGTGGGGGCTGCCCGAAAGCCTTCAGCGCTGCATGCGC
Organism: Acidovorax sp. JHL-3; assembly: GCF_000526295.1. Lineage (NCBI taxonomy): Bacteria > Pseudomonadati > Pseudomonadota > Betaproteobacteria > Burkholderiales > Comamonadaceae > Acidovorax > Acidovorax sp. JHL-3. The sequence goes on along the minus strand of NZ_JAFU01000001.1, from coordinate 45,566 downwards.
AAGCCCATGGGGGCACCCCCGATGCGCTCGGCCGAGCAGGGTGTGGAGCGTCTGCGCTGGGTGGCCATGGCGGCCAACGAGGTGGCCAGCACGCTGCTGCACAGCGGTGATGCGCAGACGGAGGACCGGCTGCAGCAGACCGCCGCACGCTATGCGCGCACCCTGGCGCTCTCGCCCGAGGCTATTGCCGAGGCCACCCTGCGCGCGCGCCACAAGTTGGTGTCGCTGGCCCAGGCGCTGGATCTGCAGGTGGCGCCGGGCTCCGCAGCGGCCCGGCTGCTGACGCTGCCGACGCCCCAGGCAGATGCCGCCGTGCCGCAAGACGCGCTGGCCCTGCTGGAGTTGCGCGCTGCTGAGCCGCAGCCCCTGCCCGCCGTGCTGGAGTCGCAGGCCGCAGGCACGGTGTCGGTGGCCCAGGTCAACGAAGTGCTGGCGGCGGGCATCCAGGACATCACCAACGCCATGGTGGAGAACTTCCAGCTCAATGACGTGCTGCGCATGATCTTGGAAACCATGTTCCGTGCCCTGGGTTTCCGGCGCATGGTTTTTTGCCTGCGCGAGGCACGCACCGACCTGCTGACGGGGCGCTTCGGCCTCGGCGAAGACAGTGAAAGCGCCGTGCGCGCCATGAAGGTGCCACTGAAAACGCCCGGCGACCTGTTTGCAGCGGTCTGCGTGCGTGGTGCCGACACCCTGATCAACGACGCCACGCAGGCGCGTATGCAGGCGCGCCTGCCGCAGTGGTATGTGCAGGGCATCAATGCACCGGCTTTCCTGTTGCTGCCCCTGCAGATCAAGGGACAACCGTTCGCCCTGATCTATGCCGACCAGTCAGCGCCCGGGGGCATCGTGGTGGATGACAAGGTGCTGGGGTTGCTGCGCACCCTGCGCAACCAGGCCGTCATGGCCTTTCGCCAGGCAGGCTGATGCGGCCTGTGCGCGCCGGATGTGCCCGGCTGGCCGGCCGGGCCCGATAATTGCGCCATGGCCGCCGTTTTTGACAAGCCCTCTATCGCCCAGCGTTTCGTGCCCCTGTTTCATGGGTTTGACTGGCCGCTCGTCCTGGTGGTGGCCGTGCTGGCCAGCGCCGGGCTGCTGGCCATGTATTCATCGGGATACGACCATGGTTCGCGTTTTGCCGACCATGCGCGCAACATGCTGATTGCCGGCTCCATTCTTTTCGTGGTGGCCCAGGTGCCGCCCCAAAAGCTCATGGTCTTTGCCGTGCCCCTGTATGCCGCGGGGGTGGCGCTGCTGGTGGCGGTGGCCCTGTTTGGCATTACCAAAAAAGGGGCCCAGCGCTGGATCAACCTGGGCATTGTCATCCAGCCCAGCGAGATCCTCAAGATCGCCATGCCCCTGATGCTGGCCTGGTGGTTCCAGAAGCGTGAGGGGCAACTGCGGCCGCTGGATTTTGCCGCTGCGGGGTTGCTGCTGGCCATTCCCGTGGGCCTGATCATGAAGCAACCCGACCTTGGCACCTCGCTGCTGGTGCTGGCGGCGGGCCTGTCGGTGATCTTTTTTGCCGGCCTGTCCTGGAAGCTGGTGCTGCCACCGGTGTTGCTGGGCGCCGTGGGCATCTTGCTGCTGGTGTCGCTGGAGCCCCAACTGTGTGCCGAAGGCGTGCGCTGGTCTATCCTGCATGACTACCAGCAGCAGCGCATCTGCACGTTGCTCGATCCATCGCGGGACCCGCTGGGCAAGGGGTTTCACATCATCCAGGGCATGATTGCCATTGGCTCGGGTGGCATTTTTGGCAAGGGGTTCATGGCGGGGACGCAGACCCATCTCGAATTCATTCCCGAGCGCACCACCGACTTCATCTTTGCGGCCTTTTCGGAAGAGTTTGGCCTTGCTGGCAACCTGTTCTTGATCGTATGCTTTTTGCTGCTGGTGTGGCGTGGGCTGGCGATTGCCGTGGGCGCAACGACCTTGTTCGGGCGGCTCATGGCGGGAGCGGTGTCGATGATCTTTTTCACCTATGCCTTTGTGAACATGGGCATGGTCAGCGGAATCTTGCCTGTGGTGGGCGTGCCGCTGCCGTTCATCAGCTATGGCGGCACGGCCATGGTCACGCTGGGGCTGGCGCTGGGCATTCTGATGTCGGTGGCGCGGGCCCAGCACCTCGATCCCAAGGACGCGCGGCCGGCGCTTTGACCGCCGCCTCCATCGTTTGCCCGTTTACCCGCATCCATCTTGCGCGATGGGGGCTTGCGGGTTACAACCCGGGTGCCAACTGTGTTTTGGCATTTATCCGGAGGTACTTCCCATGGCGTCTAGGTTTGAGCTGAAAAAATCCAAAAACGACAAGTTCGTCTTCAATCTGCTGGCTGACAACGGGAAGGTCATTTTGACCAGCGAACTCTACGACTCCAAGGCCAGCGCGCTCAATGGCATTGAATCCGTCAAGAAAAACGCTCCCGACGATGGCCGCTATGGGCGGCTGAGCGCCAAGGATGGATCGCCCTATTACACGCTCAAGGCAGGCAACGGTCAGGTCATTGGCCAAAGCCAGATGTTCTCGGGCGAAAAGGCCCGGGATGACGGCATCGAATCGGTCAAGAGCAACGCCCCCGGGGCGGTGACAGACGATCAGACGGCTTGATTTCGCCGCAGGGGTGGGGTGGCGCGCCGCGTGGGTATGCGCCCCAGCTCCGCCTGGGGCAGGGCGGCGCGCCTAAAATGGCCGCATGTCCTCACGCTCCCCCTCTGCCGCGCCCCAGCGCGCGCCCACCCTGCAACGCATTGACGTTGCTCGCCAGTTGCTCCTGACGCCTTTTGGTCTGGACGAAAGTCATCTGGCGCGTGCGCTGGCGGAAATTCGCACCCACCAGGTCGACGACGCCGACCTGTATTTCCAATACACCCGCAGTGAAGGCTGGAGCCTCGAAGAGGGCATCGTCAAGACGGGTTCGTTCTCGATTGACCAGGGCGTAGGGGTGCGCGCCGTCAGCGGCGAAAAGACGGCGTTTGCCTATTCCGACGACATCTCCGAAGCCTCGTTGCTTGACGCGGCGCGAACTGTACGGTCGATTTCATCTGTAGCCCAGGCAGGTCGTGCGCGAGTAGCTCCTAAAAAAATAGCTAACGGTCGCAGCCTCTATCCTGGCGTGGACCCCATCTCCACGCTGGACAGCACGGCCAAGGTCGCCCTGCTGATGCAGGTGGAGCAGCGTGCTCGCGCCAAGGACCCGCGCGTGGCCCAGGTCATGGCTGGCCTGGCGAGCGAATACGACGTGGTGCTGGTAGCCCGTGCCGACGGCACGCTGGCGGCAGATGTGCGGCCGCTGGTGCGGCTGTCCGTTACCGTGATCGCTGAGCAAAACGGTCGCCGTGAAATGGGCTCGGCCGGTGGCGGCGGTCGCTTTGGTCTGGCGTATTTCGATGCCGAGCAAATTGCCCAGTATGTGGACGAGGCGGTGAACGCGGCCCTGGTCAATCTGGAGTCGCGCCCCGCGCCAGCGGGCGAGATGACGGTGGTTCTGGGCCCCGGCTGGCCCGGCATCCTGCTGCACGAAGCCATTGGCCACGGGCTGGAAGGCGACTTCAACCGCAAGGGCTCGAGCGCATTCAGCGGCCGCATCGGCCAGCGCGTGGCGGCCAAGGGCGTGACGGTGCTGGACGACGGCACCATCGCCGACCGCCGTGGATCGCTCAACGTGGACGACGAGGGCCACGCCAGCCAGCGCAATGTGCTGATCGAGGACGGCATCTTGAAGGGCTACATCCAGGATTCGCTCAACGCGCGCCTGATGGGTGTGGCACCCACCGGCAACGGTCGGCGTGAGAGCTATGCCCACATTCCCATGCCGCGCATGACCAACACCTACATGCTGGGCGGCGACAAGGACCCCCAGGAAATCGTGGCCAGCATCAAGAAGGGCCTGTATGCCACCAACTTTGGCGGCGGGCAGGTGGACATCACGTCCGGCAAATTCGTTTTTTCGGCCAGCGAGGCCTACTGGGTGGAAAACGGCAAAATTCTCTACCCCGTCAAGGGCGCGACCATTGTGGGCAGCGGTCCCGATTGCCTCAAGCGCGTCAGCATGATCGGCAACGACATGAAGCTCGATAGCGGCGTGGGCACCTGCGGCAAGGAAGGCCAGAGCGTGCCTGTGGGCGTGGGCCAGCCCACGCTGCGCATCGACGGGCTGACGGTCGGCGGTACGGCCTGAAGCCCACGCGGGCGGCGCCGCGGGTGGTTGCCTGGGCACATCGTGGCACCCGGCGGGCCACGCGGGGGGCGACAGCCTGAAGAGGCGGGCGCACAATCACACCATGCCTGCGTCGCTTTCCAGTTTGCAGCAAACACTCCAGTCATTTGGCGATATCAGCCGTTTTCTGCGTGAAGGCGTGGCGGACGAGGATTCCCGCCAGTTGCGGGACAGCCTGGGGGCGCTGTCGATGCACATTGAGGAGGCGACGCGCCTGCGCCGATCCGGCGCCGATGCCGGTGCCATCACCCGCCGCGTGGTGGAACTGGCCCAGTGCGCACGCGAGCACCAGCTTTTCCTCACGGGTTTGGGCTCTGCTTGGCATGCGTTGTACGAGTTTGGCGCTTACCAGCGCGCGCTGCGGGAGTTGCGTGACGCCGTCGCCGCATGGCAGCAGGAGCTGGAGCGCCACAGCGCGCGCGAGAGCGCCTGCTTTCGCCAGTTTGAGCTGCTCGCCTGGCGCACGCTGGGTGAAGCATTGCTGCTCATCGACATGTACGAGCACGACAGTGGTCCGCAAAGCGATTTGCCCGATGCATTGCCACAGCGGCTGTCGGGCTGGCAGCGGGTGCGGGCCTGGTTTGGGCGCCTGCGGCGATAGCTGACTGTCGCCAGTTTTTGCAGTCCACGCGCACAGTTGCCGCCGCGCCACAATGCCCCGGGCTTGCTGCGCTGCGACAAACACTGTGCTACATTGATTCACATGCAAGTACGCAGCGCGTTTTATTTTTGGTTTTGGATCTCAGTCCCCGGCGGATGAGAGGACAGCGCGCAAGCCCACAAACCTCCCCATACCAACCGCCGACGCTGTAAAGCCCGGCGGTTTTTGTTTTTCTGACCTTCTCCCATTTCAATCCACGAGGAAGCAACCATGACGGCCCACGCCACCCCTGCCAGCGATGCCTGGTACCGCAGCGTCGAGAAAACCAGCCAGACCGACGACGAACGTATCAAGGACATCACCGTGTTGCCACCTCCCGAACACCTGATCCGCTTTTTCCCCATCAGCGGAACGCCGGTGGAAGCGCTGATCACCCAGACCCGCAAGAACATCCACCGCATCATGGCGGGCAAGGATGACCGCTTGCTGGTGGTGATTGGCCCCTGCTCCATCCACGACCCCGCGGCGGCGCTGGAATATGCCCGTCGCATGGCTGCCGTGCGTGCCCAGTACGCAGACACGCTGGAGATCGTGATGCGCGTGTATTTCGAGAAACCCCGCACCACGGTGGGCTGGAAGGGCCTGATCAATGACCCCTATCTGGATGAGAGCTATCGCATCGACGAAGGCCTGCGCATTGCGCGCCAGTTGCTCATCGAGATCAACCGCCTGGGCATCCCGGCGGGCAGCGAGTTTCTCGATGTGATCTCGCCCCAGTACATCGGCGACCTCATTAGCTGGGGTGCCATCGGCGCACGCACCACCGAAAGCCAGGTGCACCGCGAGCTGGCCTCGGGCCTGTCTGCGCCCATTGGATTCAAGAATGGAACGGATGGCAACATCCGCATAGCCACCGACGCCATCCAGTCGGCCAGCCGGGGCCACCATTTCCTGTCGGTGCACAAGAATGGCCAAGTGGCCATCGTCAACACCAAAGGCAACAAAGACTGCCACGTCATCCTGCGTGGTGGCAAGGCCCCCAATTACGATGCCGCCAGCGTCGCCGCCGCCTGCAAGGACCTTGAAGCCGCCCACCTGCCCGCCACCTTGATGGTCGATTGCAGCCACGCCAACAGCAGCAAGCAGCACCAAAAGCAGCTCGATGTGGCGCGGGATATTGCAGCCCAGATCGCTGGAGGTTCGCGCAGCGTGTTCGGTCTCATGATCGAGAGCCATCTGAACGCCGGTGCGCAGAAGTTCTCGCCTGGCAAGGACCTGCCCAGCGCGCTGGAGTATGGAAAGAGCATCACCGACGCCTGCCTGGGCTGGGACGATTCGCTGCAGTCGCTGGCCGAACTCTCGGCGGCCGTGGTGGCCCGCCGCGCGCTCTGATACGAAGTTCATACCGTCGGATAACCAGCATCGGATAACCAGAGGCAGGGAGCCCGCAGCCAGTGCTTTGTCAAGACGATCCAGCGAAGCTGGACGACTGGGGCAGTCCCTGTGACGCTGCACCGCTGTGGCGGTGTAAGCTCAAACCTTTGGCGGGGCGCACCGGGTGTGCCGCCCCGGCCCTTGCATCCCCATTGCGCCAGAAAGGCAAGCATCATGCACAGCGAAGTGTCGGTCCAACTGACTGGAAACCAGGAATTCCGTTTTGATCTGGAGGGCCAGGAGCCCATGACGCACGAAGGCGGGCGCCGCTGGCTGGACGATCAGTTCACGGCCCTCGATTGCGAACCCCTGCGCGCCAGCGGCAAGGTGCTGCTGGCCGACAAGGTCTTGACCGTGGCGCTTGCCGCAGGCACCGCGTTGTTCAACGATCCCGTGTGGTCGCGCGACTTTGCCCGTGCCGCCAGTGCTGCGCTGGCCAAACCCGTGGTGCGGGTGGACGTGCCAGCCATGGCTGTGTCCTTCTGAAAATCAGGTCAAAATAGCCGCTAGCCCTTATCTGATAAGCGGTGGTAGCTATATTTATGATAGTGCACGCAGCAAGCGGTCGTGCACCCCGCCGAAGCCACCATTGCTCATGCAGACGATGTGATCGCCCGGCTTTGCGGCCTGCTGCACCTGGCTGACCAGGGTGTCGATGTCTGGCGCGGTCTGTGCGCGCTGGCCGGGGCCTACGCCCAACGGCGCCAGGGCGTCGGCGGCATCCCAGTCCAGCCCGGCCGTGTGGCAAAAGGCCAGATCGGCGTTCTCCAGCGCCCAGGGCAACTGGCTTTTCATGGCGCCCAGCTTCATGGTGTTGCTGCGCGGCTCGAACACCGCCAGGATGCGTGCATCGGCCCCCAGGCTGCGGCGCAAGCCATCCAGTGTGGTGCGCAGCGCGGTGGGGTGGTGCGCAAAGTCGTCGTACACCGCGATGCCGTTGACGGTGCCGCGCAATTCCATGCGGCGTTTGACATTCTGAAAATTGGCCAGCGCCTGTGCGGCCTGCGGCACGGGCACGCCCACATGGTGGGCCGCTGCAATCGCTGCCAGCGCATTGAGCTGGTTGTGCACGCCCGTCAGGCTCCATTGCACGCGCGCTACCGCAGCACCCTGGTGCAGCACGTCAAAATCCTGCGGGTCGCCCACGGCAGAAAAATCGCTCACTGCGGCACCGAAGCTGCTCACCGTGCTCCAGCAGCCGGTGTGCAGCACACGGGCCAGGCTTTCTTCGAGCCCGTTGACCACGATGCGACCTGAGGGCGGCACGGTGCGCACCAGGTGGTGAAACTGGCGCTCGATGGCGGCCAGGTCATCAAAGATGTCGGCATGGTCGAATTCCAGATTGTTCAGCACCGCCGTGCGCGGGCGGTAATGTACGAACTTGCTGCGCTTGTCGAAAAAGGCGGTGTCGTACTCGTCGGCCTCAATGACAAAGAGCGGGCGGGTGTCGAGCGCCCCGTCGCCTGCGATGAGGCGGTGCGTGGCGCCGAGGCGGGCGGACACCCCGAAGTTCAGCGGCACGCCGCCAATCAAAAAGCCCGGCTGCAGTCCGGCACTTTCCAGAATCCAGGCCAGCATCGACGTGGTGGTGGTCTTGCCGTGGGTTCCCGCCACAGCCAGCACGTGCCGACCCTGCAACACCTGTTCGGCCAGCCACTGCGGGCCGCTGGTGTAGGGCAGGCCGGCGTCCAGAATGGCTTCCATGAGCGGAAACTTGGGGCTGCCGTCGGCCAGCCGGGCGCGGCTGACCACATTGCCCACCACGAACACATCGGGGCGCAGCGCCAACTGGTCTGCTCCGAACCCTTCGATCAGCTCGATGCCCAAGGCGCGCAGCTGATCGCTCATGGGCGGGTAAACACCGGCGTCGCAGCCAGTAACCTTGTGCCCGGCTTCCCGCGCCAGTGCGGCCAAGCCCCCCATGAACGTGCCGCAAATCCCGAGTATGTGTATGTGCATGGGCGCAGATTCTAAGGTTCAAGCACAAAAGGCCCTGCAGCGCTTGTGTGGTAAGCGCAAGAAGCTATTAAAAACATAGTGTCTGCCAGGGTGGCTGGAGTGCAAAGGCCATATCTTCGTCGGGCCATGCGGGGCGGCGTGGCGGCTTGTCACGGGTTGGCGCCACAATAGCGCCTCCCAACGCCATCCCATTGCGCCATGCCAACACCTTTGAGCGCCGAAATCGCCAGCACCACTGCCCGGCTGGTCGTGGAAGAGGGCCTGGAGTGGGGCCCCGCCAAACGCCGTGCCGTGCGCCAGCTGGGCCTGCCGGCACGCACCCCCCTGCCCGACAACGATGAGGTGGAAGACGCAGTACGGGAATACATCGCCCTGTTTTGCGCCGACACCCAGCCCCGTGAATTGCGTGCCCTGCGCCAGCTGGCCCTGGTCTGGATGGAGCGCATGTCCGCTTTTCGGCCCCATCTCGGCGGCGCGGTGTGGCGTGGCACTGCCACCCGGCTGTCGGATATTTATCTGCAGTTGTTCTGTGATGACTCCAAATCAGCCGAGATCGCGCTGATAGACCATAACGTCGATTACGAGCCGCGCACCGTACCAGGCTTTCACGGCGATTCTGTCGAGGCCCTCAGCGTGGGCAGCAAGTGCCCTGAACTGGGTGAAATGATCGGCGTGCATTTGCTGATCTACGATCTCAACGATTTGCGCGGAGCCTTGCGCCCCGATACCAAGGGACGATCGCCACGTGGTGACATCACCGCGGTGCGGCGCCTTCTTCAGGAAAATGCCCCATGACTCTGCCATCCCTGCCATCTGCTGAATCGTCTGTTTCCTCTGAGTCTGGTCATGGCGTAACGCCCGTAAGCCGGCGCAGGGCTTTGTATGCTGGTGTGGCTGCCGCTGCCGCGCTGGGTGGTGCCGGCCTGGCCTGGTGGCGCCTGCAGCCCCGCGCTGTGCAAGCGGGCGCCGAGCAGGCACTTTGGACCCAGGCATTCGACACGCCCGAGGGCGCCCAGCTGGCCATGGGGGCGTTTGCTGGCAAACCCTTGCTGCTCAACTTCTGGGCGACCTGGTGTCCGCCCTGTGTAGAAGAGTTGCCCCTGCTCAACACCTTTCATCGCGAAAACAAGGCCAACGGTTGGCAAGTGGTGGGGTTGGCGATTGATCAGCCTTCTTCGGTGCGGAAATTTCTGGCGCGGCTACCGCTGGATTTCCCGGTGGGCTTGGCAGGGCTGGGGGGCTCGGAGTTGGGGCGCTCCTTGGGCAACCTGACGGGTGGCCTGCCCTTCACCGTGGTGTTCGGCGCGGAAGGGCGCGTGTTGCATCGTAAAATGGGCCAGGTTACCCCGCAGGACTTGCAAAAGTGGGTTGCCCTGCGCTGAATATACTTTCCGTAAAAATAGCCAGTCAAAACCGCTGAAAGGGGCTATGCCCCCGCTGTCGATGGTGAAAAATGCGCTCTAAAGACTGAAGTAGGCTGAAATTGGAGTAAATTCGCGCCTTATTCAGTTTTATAGCCGTTGGAGCTTCCATGGATTTGCGAAAACTCAAAACCCTCATCGATCTGGTATCCGAGTCGAATGTGTCTGAACTCGAGATCACCGAAGCCGAGGGCAAGGTCCGTATCGTCAAGAGCGGCGGCGCTGTGGTGCAGCAGTATGTTCCGGCTCCCATGCCCGCTGCGGCTGCAGCAGCCGCGCCGGCCACCGTTGCCGAGCTGCCCGCACCGGTGGCTGCAGCGCCCACTGGCCATGTGGTGAAGTCGCCCATGGTGGGCACTTTTTACCGTTCGTCCAGCCCCGGTGCCAAGGCGTTCGTCGAGGTGGGCAGCCAGGTCAAGGAAGGCGAGACGGTCTGCATCATCGAAGCCATGAAGATCCTCAATGAAATCGAGGCCGACAAATCCGGCACAGTGACCAAGATTCTGGGTGAGAACGGTCAGGCCGTCGAATACGGACAGCCCTTGTTCGTGATCGAGTAATTCCTGCCCATGTTTAAAAAGATTCTTGTTGCCTTTGGTGGCGCCATGGTCAGCAGCGAGGCAATGCAAATTGCCCTGGCGCGTGCCAGTGTGCCGGTGATGAGCTGCGAGATAGCCTATGTTTAAAAAGATCCTGGTCGCCAATCGCGGCGTTCGTGCCAACGGCAAGGCAATGCATATTGCCCTGGCGCGCTCGAGCGTGCGGGCGATGGGCCGCGAGATAGCCTATGTTTAAAAAGATCCTGGTCGCCAATCGCGGCGTTCTTGCCGGCGGCAAGGCAACGCAAATTGCCCTGGCACGCGCCAGCGTGCGGGCGATGAGCCGCGAGATAGCCTATGTTTAAAAAGATCCTGGTCGCCAATCGCGGCGTTCTTGCCAGCGGCAAGGCAATGCAAATTGCCCTGGCACGCGCCAGCGTGCGGGCGATGAGCCGCGAGATAGCCTATGTTTAAAAAGATCCTGGTCGCCAATCGCGGCGAAATCGCCCTGCGCATCCAGCGCGCCTGCCACGAGCTGGGCGTGAAAGCCGTGATGGTCTACTCCGAGGCCGATCGTGATGCCAAGTATGTAAAGCTGGCCGAAGAGGCCGTCTGCATTGGCCCTGCGCCCTCGCCGCTGTCTTACCTCAACATGCCGGCCATCATTTCGGCGGCCGAGGTGACGGATGCAGAAGCCATCCACCCGGGCTACGGTTTTCTATCCGAAAACGCCGATTTTGCCGAGCGGGTGGAAAAAAGCGGTTTCCAGTTCATTGGTCCCACGCCAGACAACATCCGCACCATGGGCGACAAGGTGTCGGCCAAGCAGGCCATGATCCGCGCCGGCGTGCCCTGCGTGCCCGGATCGGAAGGCGAGCTGCCGGATGATCCGGTGCAGATCCGCCGCATTGCCAAAGCGGTGGGATATCCCGTGATCATCAAGGCGGCCGGCGGCGGTGGTGGCCGCGGCATGCGTGTGGTGCACACCGAGGCAGCGCTGGTGAATGCCGTGCAGATGACCAAGGCCGAAGCGGGCGCTGCGTTTGGCAATCCTGCGGTGTACATGGAGAAATTCCTCCAGAACCCGCGCCATATTGAGATCCAGATCCTTGCCGACAAGCACCGCAATGCCGTGTACCTGGGCGAGCGCGACTGCTCCATGCAGCGGCGCCATCAAAAGGTGATCGAAGAGGCTCCGGCACCCGGCATTCCCCGCAAGCTGATCGAACGCATCGGCGAGCGCTGCGTGGCTGCATGCAAGAAGATCGGTTATCGCGGTGCGGGCACTTTCGAGTTTCTGTACGAAAACGGTGAGTTCTACTTTATCGAGATGAACACGCGCGTGCAGGTGGAGCATCCGGTGACCGAATGGGTCACGGGTGTGGATATTGTGCGCACGCAGATCATGGTGGCGGCCGGTGAAAAGTTGCCTTTCACCCAGCGACAGATCGAGATTCGTGGCCATGCCATTGAATGCCGGGTGAACGCCGAAGACCCTTACAAGTTCATCCCTTCTCCGGGGCGCATCACCATGTGGCATGCGCCGGGCGGCCCGGGGGTGCGGGTGGATTCGCATGCGTACACCAACTATTTTGTCCCCCCGAACTACGACTCGATGATCGGCAAGATCATCGTGCATGGCGACACGCGTGAACAGGCCTTGGCCCGCATGCGCACGGCGCTCTCGGAAACCGTGATCGAGGGGATCAACACCAACGTGCCGTTGCACCGCGAGCTGATGGTGGATGCCAAGTTTGTGTCGGGCGGCACCAACATTCACTATCTGGAAGAGTGGCTGTCACAGCACAAGCGGTGAAATCCTCCCGCGCATGGTTCCATGCTGGCTCCTGGCAACGGGTGCCAGCATTTCATTTTTTCTGAGAGGCGTGTTTCATGTTTGAGCTGAGTCTGATGTGTCCGGAAGACCGCATTGAGGCGGTGAGCGATGCGCTGGATGCGCTGGATGCCCTGAGCGTGTCGGTGGAGGACGCTGACGCGCAGACCGATGCCGAGCAGGCATTGTTTGGAGAGCCGGGCATGCCTCCGCCCAAGGAGGGCTGGCAGCGCAGCCGGGTGGTGGCCCTGTTTGAAACCGAAGCCGCCGCGAGCGAGGCGCAGCAATTGCTGGCCGTGCAGGATTTCTTCACGGGGTGCAAGGTGCTGGGGCTGGCGCAGGTACCCGAGCAGGACTGGGTGCGACTGACGCAGTCGCAGTTTGCACCGGTCGACATCACTCCCGACTTCTGGATTGTTCCGACCTGGCATGAGCTGCCAGCGCAGGCCCTGCGCAGCATCCGGCTGGATCCGGGGCTTGCTTTTGGCACGGGCACCCACCCCACCACGCGCATGTGCCTGCGATGGATTGCGCGCCACGGCGCCACCAGCGCAGCAGCCGGCAATCCCCTCGGCCGGGTGCTTGACTACGGCTGTGGCTCGGGCATTCTGGCCATAGGTGCGGCCAAGTTCGGCGCCACCGATATCGATGCCGTGGACATTGATCCAGCCGCCGTCGAATCCACGATGCAGAATGCCCTGGCCAACGGCGTGCAGGTGCAGGCAGGCCTGCCGGACAAGGCCCAGGGGCTCTACCAGACGGTGCTGGCCAACATTCTTGCCACTCCGTTGAGGGTGCTGGCACCATTGCTGTGCGCGCATGTGGCACCAGGCGGACACCTTGTGCTGGCAGGCATTCTGGAGCGCCAGGCGCAGGAGCTGCAGGAAGCCTACGCGCCATGGATTCGCCTTGAGGTGGCAGATGCCGAGGATGGCTGGATCCTCATGACGGCCTCCCGCTGAGTTGTCCACGCCGCTGAAGTTTGTCGTTAAGGGGCGCTTACTACAATGGATCGCAGATGAGCCAGATTACACGCTGCCCTTCCTGCGCGACGAAATTCAAGGTGGTTGCCGATCAGTTGCGCATATCTGACGGCTGGGTGCGCTGCGGGCAATGCAAGGAAGTCTTCGATGCGTCGGCCCATCTGCTGCCTTCTGAGTCGCAGGCTCTGCTGCCGGACGTGTCCATGACCGCGTCGCGCCCACCACCGACGCCGGTGGTACGCGCCACCAGTGCAGTGCGTGCCTGGGGCGCCCCTTCTGCGGACACCCCCGCTGCTCCTTCGGCGCTGGGTGTGCCGCCTGCCAAGGCGCACGACCTGTCCTGGGATCATCCTTTGCCAGACAGCGTGCTGGATGTGCCAGTCCAGGCTGTGCCCTCGTTTCTTGTTGCGGGTAAGGCGACTTTCTCATCCCCTGGACAGGAAATGACCCTGCAGCCTACTGCTCCATTTGCCTGGAGATCGGTTGTACCCCCAGCCGGCACCGCTCTTGCTGACGGGGCGATGCCGGGGGCTGATCCCTTAGTTCCGGTGGCCGATGCGGTGCCGCCGCTCGTTCCCCTCCATAAAGGGCATTCTTCGGAAAACGCGTCCCCTGCGCTACAGATGGGTGAGAGCCTGCCAGGCTACGAATTGCCATATGACGAGTTCCGTGAAGAGTGGCCTGAGGATGAGCTGGCCGGAGACTCTTCTACTGCAGGCGCTGCCTTGTATCCGCCACTGGAGTTGCCGCGCAAGCAATCCCTGATTGAGCCGGAAAGAGGCGGCGACTTTGTGGATGAGCATGAGATTTCGCACACGCAGAAGGATTCACCAGGACGGGGTTCGGACACGTCATTCGATGAATCTCTCTCCCCGGAATCCTTGTCCAGGGACGGTATGGGGCGAACCGAAAATCTGCAGGATGGGGCGGTGGGCGTCATCCCGCGGGCGCAGGACGAAGATGACTCGCCCGAGGGCACTTCGGGTGCGGATGAAGTGAGTTTTGTCCGCGCCGCAAAGCGCAAGGCCTTCTGGCGGCGCCCTTTGGTGCGGACGGGGTTGGGGGTCATCGCAATGGTGCTGTTGTGCACCTTGGCATTGCAGATGGTGCTGCAGGAGCGGGACCGCATTGCGGCCATGGACGTCCGTGTTCGTCCTTGGCTTCAGAGGCTGTGCGAGCCCTTGCAGTGCACCTTGGCCCCGCTCAGGCAAATATCAGATGTCGTTATTGAAAGTTCTTCTTTCAACAAAGCACGCGGAGACAGCTACCAGCTGGTTTTTGTCATCAAGAACCGAGCAACGCTGCCCCTGTCCATGCCTGCGATGGAGTTGACCCTGACTGATACACAGGACCAGCCCGTGCTTCGGCGTGTATTTTTGCCCCAGGAGATGGGGGCTCCTGCGGAGCTTCCCGCACTGGGTGAATGGACCTCTTCGGTGGCGGTCGTCGTGACCACTGGCGGAGCGCGTGTGGCTGGCTATCGGCTGCTGGCGTTCTATCCCTGATTCTTAACCAACTTTTGCCATGGCTGTATTGATTTGTGGTTCCCTTGCGTTTGACACCATCATGACTTTTGAAGGGCGGTTTGCCGAGCAGATCCTGCCCGATCAACTGCACATCCTCAATGTGTCGTTTTTGGTGCCCTCCTTGCGGCGGGATTTTGGCGGGTGTGCCGGCAATATTGCCTACAGCCTGCAACTGTTGGGAGGCAAGCCGCTCCCCATGGCCATGCTGGGCAGTGACGGCGCTGATTACCTCTCGCGACTGAAGGAGCTGGGCATCAGCACTGCGCATGTGGGGCAGGCCCATGACACCTACACCGCGCAGGCCATGATCATGACGGACCGTGACAACAATCAGATCACGGCATTTCATCCCGGGGCGATGATGCAGGCCCATGTGAACCGCATCGAGCCTCAGGCCGACGTGAGACTTGGCATTATTGCGCCCGATGGAAGGGATGCCATGCTGGAGCACGCCGCCCAGATGGTTGCGGCAGATATTCCGTTTGTATTCGATCCAGGCCAGGGGTTGCCCATGTTCAACGGAGCCGAGCTGTCCCGGTTTGTCGAACAGGCCACCTGGGTCACGGTGAACGACTATGAAGGCAAAATGCTGTGCGAACGCACGGGCTGGTCTTGCGCCGAAATTTCACGCAAGGTGAAGGGTTTGGTTGTCACGCTGGGGGCGCAAGGTTGTGAGGTGTGGGTTGACGGAGAAAAGACCCTGGTGCCCGCAGTTGAACCCGCTGAGGTGGTGGATCCGACCGGGTGTGGGGACGCATGGCGCGGGGCGTTGCTTTTTGGGTTGGAGCGCGGCTGGTCGCTCGTGCGTTGCGCCGAACTGGGCAATCGTGTGGGGGCGCTCAAGATCGCACAGCGTGGGCCACAAAACTACACACTCGACTTCACACCTGCCTGATACCGTTTGCATGCCAAGACGTTTGGTCCATCTGCTCTCTCGGTAGCGGTTGGCGCGTCTGAATCCGCTTGTTTCCGGCATAAAAAAACCCGGTGCGCAAGCACCGGGCTGGGCACTGAAAGTGCAGGATTTACGGCTTGGTGCCGGTGGGGAAGGGCCAGGCCGCCTGGGGGTTCAGCGTGGTTTGCGCGGATGGTGCTGCGGCTGGGGCCTTCGCGGCTTTTTTGGCTGGGGCTACCTTCTTTGCAGGGGCTGCTTTTGGGGCGGGGGCAGCCTTCTTGGCGGCCACTACCTTCTTGGCAGGAGCGGCAGCTTTCTTCGCTGGCGCAGCCTTCTTGGCGGCCACTACCTTTTTGGCAGGAGCAGCAGCTTTCTTCGCTGGCGCAGCCTTCTTGGCAGCCACCACCTTCTTGGCAGGAGCAGCAGCTTTCTTCGCTGGCGCAGCCTTCTTGGCAGCCACTACCTTTTTGGCAGGAGCGGCAGCTTTCTTCGCTGGCGCAGCCTTCTTGGCAGCCACTACCTTTTTGGCAGGAGCGGCAGCTTTCTTCGCTGGCGCAGCCTTCTTGGCAGCCACTACCTTTTTGGCAGGAGCGGCAGCTTTCTTCGCTGGCGCAGCCTTCTTGGCAGCCACTACCTTCTTGGCAGGAGCAGCAGCTTTCTTCGCTGGAGCGGCCTTCGTAGCGACCATTACTTTCTTCGCTGGAGCGGCCTTCTTGGCGGCCGGTTTTTTCGCAGTTGCCATCATGTTCTCCTTGGGTCAATTTGCAAAGAGCACTCTCTGTCTGCAGTGGACAGAAAGCGATCCATGAGGATGGATAAGAACTCCATCTCCATGAACACGGAAACGACCCACGCGATGGCGCTCTGAGGCGTTGTCGGCGTGGGGCGTGGTGTAAAGATCCATGGTGGTGTGATGCGAAAGGTGCTAGTCCCAGGACAGCGCACCACCAGACTGGTATTCAATAACGCGGGTCTCGAAGAAGTTGCGTTCCTTCTTCAGGTCGATCATCTCGCTCATCCAGGGAAACGGGTTTTCTTCGTTGGGGAACAGCGTTTCCAGCCCGATCTGCGTGGCGCGGCGATTGGCGATGTAACGCAGGTAGCCCTTGAACATGGAGGCATTCATTCCGAGCACGCCGCGCGGCATGGTGTCTTCGGCGTAGCGGTACTCCAGCTCAACCGCCCTGAGGAACAGTGCCTTGATTTCTGCCTTGAACGCTGCTGTCCAGAGGTGGGGGTTTTCCAGCTTGAGCTGATTGATCAGGTCGATGCCGAAATTGCAGTGCATTGACTCGTCCCGCAGGATGTACTGGTACTGCTCGGCGGCACCGGTCATCTTGTTCTGGCGACCCAGCGCCAGGATCTGCGTGAAACCGACGTAGAAGAACAGACCCTCCATCAGGCAGGCAAAGACGATCAGCGATTTGAGCAGCGTCTGGTCGTTCTCGGGAGTGCCGGTATGGAAGTTGGGATCCATGATCGCCTCGATGAAGGGGATCAGGAACTGGTCCTTGTCGCGAATCGACTGGACTTCGTTGTAGGCGTTGAAGATTTCGCTTTCATCAAGACCGAGCGACTCCACGATGTACTGGTAGGCGTGCGTGTGGATGGCTTCTTCAAATGCTTGGCGCAACAGAAACTGGCGGCACTCTGGTGCTGTGATGTGGCGATAGGTGCCCAGCACAATGTTGTTGGCCGCCAGCGAGTCTGCGGTGACAAAGAAGCCCAGGTTGCGCTTGATGATGCGGCGCTCGTCATCCGTCAGGCCGTTGGGGTCTTTCCACAACGCGATGTCCCGCGTCATGTTCACTTCCTGCGGCATCCAGTGATTGGCGCAAGTGGCCAGGTATTTTTCCCACGCCCACTTGTACTTGAATGGAACCAGCTGGTTGACGTCGGTCTGGCCGTTGATGATGCGTTTGTCGGCTGCGTTCACGCGGCGGTGCGCTGCCGCAGCGGTGGGCGCGGGCACACCACCGCCGGCGCTGACTGCAGCACCTACGACTTGCGCTGAGGGGGGCTGGAAAGACAGAGGCGGTTGTCCCGCCAGGCGGTTGTGGTTCAGACCGCCGTCCAGTTGATTTTGCGATGAGGGCTTGACTTCTTCGTCCCAGGTCAACATAGATTTTCCAGTGTTCGGATTATGAAAGCAGTGCTGCAAAAAGAAAAGCACTGAAGCGTTGTGCAGCAAGGTTTTGTTGCTTCACAACACATGCGCAACGCATCGGACAAGGCCGATGCGTTGCCGTTGCCGTTGTTACTGACAGGCTTCGCAGCCGGGATCGTCGATCGCGCAGAACTTGATGTCCGTGGCCGGCAGTGCGGCACCGGGTGTTGCCGCGGCGGCCGCCGCGGTTTCGAGTGCGCTGGAGTGGGCCCGCGCAGGTGTCGATGCGCTGGTTGCACCACCTTCATTGCCCGACGAAACCGCGTTGAGCTGGCGCGTGGTCACCGTGCTCATCTCGACGTGTGTGGCACTTTGTGTGCGCAGGTAGTACGTGGTCTTGAGTCCGCGCACCCAGGCAAGTTTGTAGGTGTCGTCCAGTCTTTTGCCCGATGCGCCCGCCATGTAGATGTTCAGGCTCTGCGCCTGGTCAATCCACTTCTGGCGGCGCGATGCTGCCTCCACCAGCCACTGTGGGTCGACTTCAAACGCCGTGGAGTACAGCGCCTTGATGTCCTGGGGCACACGGTCGATCGGGTGGAGCGATCCCTTGAAGTGCTTGAGGTCCATGATCATCACGTCATCCCACAAGCCCAGTCGCTTGAGGTCGCGCACCAGGCCACCATTGATCACGGTGAATTCGCCTGACAGGTTGGACTTGACTGACAGGTTGCCGAACGAGGGTTCGATGGAGGCATCCACCCCAATGATGTTGGAAATCGTGGCCGTGGGGGCGATGGCAACGCAATTCGAGTTGCGCATGCCGTCCTGTGCAATCTTGTTGCGCAGGGCGTCCCAGTCCAGCGTGGACGAGCGATCCACTTCCACATAGCCGCCGCGGGCCGTTGACAGCATGTCGAGCGTGTCCAAAGGCAGGATGCCGCGATCCCATAGCGAGCCTTTGTAGCTGTGATATTTACCGCGCTCCCTGGCCAGATCACTGGAAGCCCAGTAGGCGTAATAGCAGATGGCTTCCATCGATTGATCGGCAAATTCCACGGCTTCTTGCGAAGCGTAAGGAATGCGCAGTTCGTACAGGCTGTCCTGAAAGGCCATGACCCCCAGGCCCACCGGGCGGTGGCGCAGGTTGGACTCCCTGGCCTTCTTGACGGCGTAGTAGTTGATGTCGATCACGTTGTCGAGCATGCGCATGGCCACCTTGATGGTCTTCTTGAGCTTGTCGTGGTCGAGTTTGCCGTCCTTGATGTGCTGCAGCAGATTGACCGAACCCAGGTTGCACACGGCGGTTTCGGTGTCGCTGGTGTTCAGCGTGATTTCGGTGCACAGGTTGGACGAGTGCACCACGCCGGCGTGCTGCTGGGGTGAACGCACGTTGCAGGCATCCTTGAACGTGATCCAGGGGTGGCCGGTTTCGAACAGCATGGTCAGCATCTTGCGCCACAGGTCGGTGGCCTGTACCGTCTTGGCAGGCTTGATTTCGCCGCGCGCTGCCGCCTCTTCGTAGGCGACATAGGCCTTTTCAAAGGCTGCGCCAAAAAGGTCGTGCAGGTCAGGCACGTCAGACGGCGAGAACAGCGTCCAGGTGCCCTTTTCCATCACGCGGCGCATGAACAGATCGGGAATCCAGTTGGCGGTATTCATGTCGTGCGTGCGGCGGCGGTCGTCACCGGTGTTCTTGCGCAGCTCCAGGAACTCTTCGATATCGAGGTGCCAGGTTTCCAGGTAGGTGCAGACGGCGCCTTTGCGCTTGCCGCCCTGGTTCACTGCCACGGCCGTGTCGTTGACCACTTTGAGGAAGGGCACCACCCCTTGCGACTCGCCATTGGTGCCCTTGATGTGGCTGCCCAGCGCGCGCACGCGTGTCCAGTCGTTGCCCAGGCCGCCAGCAAACTTGGACAGCAGGGCGTTTTCCTTGATGGACTCATAGATGCCATCGAGGTCGTCGGGTACTGTTGTGAGGTAGCAGCTGGACAACTGCGAACGCCGCGTGCCGCTGTTGAACAGCGTGGGCGTGCTGGACATGAAGTCGAAGCTGGAAAGAATCTCATAGAACTCGATGGCGCGTGCTTCGCGGTCGATCTCATTGAGCGAGAGTCCCATGGCCACGCGCATGAAGAAAGCCTGGGGCAGCTCGATGCGCGTTTTCTTGACGTGCAGGAAGTAGCGGTCATACAGGGTTTGCAGGCCGAGGTAATCAAATTGCAGGTCGCGGTCGGCCTTGAGGGCGGCGCCCAGGCGCTGCAGGTCGTACTGCAGCAGACGTTCATCCAGCAGCTCGTGCTCCACACCCTTCTTGATGAACTGCGGGAAATAGTCCACATAGCTTTGCGCCATTTCGGCCTGAGTGACTTCGCGGCCCAGCACCTCACGCACGATCGTGTGCAGCAACAGGCGCGCTGTGGCGTAGGTGTAGTCCGGATCCTTCTCGATGAGTGTGCGTGCGGCAAGAATGGACGCCTTGTAGACCTCTTCCATCGGTACACCGTCATACAGGTTGCGCATGGTTTCCGCCACGATGGGCTGGGCGCTGATGTCTGATCCCAGGCCGACGCACGCCGATGCAATGAGCGACTGCAGGCGGGCCAGGTCCAACGCCACGCGCTCACCGCCGTCCATGACATGCAACTGGGGGGCTGCGGGGGTTTGCTCTTCGGCTTGTCGGGCGCGCTCCTGGGTGCGGCGCTCGCGGTAGAGCACGTAGGCCCGAGCAATTTCATGGTGACCGCTGCGCATCAGCCCCAGTTCCACCTGGTCCTGCACGTCCTCAATGTGAAAGGTGCCGCCGCCGGGGCGTGAGCGCATCAGCGCGCGGGTCACATTCTGGGTCAGCATGTCCACCACCTCACGCACGCTGGCCGATGCGGCGCCTTGTGTACCGTGCACGGCCAGAAAGGCTTTCATCATGGCGACGGCGATCTTTTGCGGCTCAAACGGGACCACTGCGCCGTTGCGCCGGATGATCTGGTAGTGGGTCAGCACATTGGCCGTCGCGGGAGCGTGGGATGGCAGCGCCTGTGGCGTGGCGGCGAGGTTGTCGGGGGTGGTCAAAGCAGCTTGCATGGGTGTCCTCTTCTGTGGGCTGTACGGGATGGGCGGGCGGGCTGGGAAAAGCGGTCGCGGTGTTTTCAGTGTGTAACGGCGAAAATCTGTCGCACACTATAGATGGTGTGTCGATAGTATTCAAGACACTACCTGTAGTGTATCGCCTTGATAGGGGTCACAATCCGAGTTGCGCTGTTGCAGTGCGGCGCAGCGGGAAATCGAATGATCCCGCAGGCCCCATGCAGCCGATATGTGATGACTGAAATCAAGCAAAACCGGGCGTCGCAGGCGGTTTTTCTGGACCAGGCCGCGTGGGCGTTGACGCGGGGTTTTTTTCGCACCGCTGGGGGCGCGTTACAAACGGTGATGTTTGCGTGCTACAGCGGTGTCGCAGGCGTCACCGGTGCGGGTCCGGTATGCCTCGGGTTTCCGCAGGAAACTGCGTGAGGGGCCAGGCGAGCAGGCGCTGAAGCCTTGTCCAGTCAAATCCGGGGCCGGGGTCTTGCTTGCGTCCCGGTGCGACGTGTTCGTGCCCCGCCACATGGGTGACGGGGTAGCGCTCCCGGATGTCGGCGCACAGTCTGGCCAGCACCTCGTATTGCACCGGCTCAAACATCTGTCCTTCGAGCCCCTCCAGCTCGACACCAATCGAGTCGTCGTTGCACTGCGATCGCCCCCGGTAACTCGACTGGCCTGCGTGCCAGGCGCGCTCGTCGCAGTCCACAAATTGCCAGAGGGTGCCATCCCGTTCTATGAAGAAGTGCGCCGACACCTGCAGTCCCCGGATGCTTTGAAAGTAAGGGTGCGCGTCCCAGTCCAGGGCGTTGGCGAACAGTTTTTGTACCGACCCGCTGCCATAGCTCCCCGGCGGAAGGCTGATGGAATGGACCACGATCAGATCCACGGCAGCGCCACTGGGGCGCGGGCCAAAATTGGGAGAAGGTTGCCTGAGGGCCTCGTGATGCCAGCCCGCGTCCCACCGGGTTTGCGAGGGTGGCCCTTCAGCCAAGGTCGTCATGTGCGTCGTTGTCGCTCGGGGCGGAGATGTTCAACCGGGCAATGCGGTAACGGATTTGTCGCAGGCTGATTCCCAGCCGCGCCGCGGTGGCTGTCCGGTTGAAGTTGGCCTCGCGCAGCGCGCGCACCAGGATCTCCCGTTCCTGCTGGTCCAGCCAGGCTTGAAGATCGTTGGGCAGTGAAGTGCACGGTGTCAGTCCGCTGGTTGCCGCCATGCCGGGCGCGGCGTCGGCAACGGGCGCTGTTGTGGCCACTGGCTGGGTGGATGATGGGCGGGCGCCAAAGGCATCGGCGGCAGAGGTGGCGCACTCCACGTGCAGTTCATCCCCGTCGCTCAGTGCCACGGCCCGGTGCAGCAGGTTCTCCAGCTCGCGCACGTTGCCGGTCAGGGGGTGGCTGGCAATGGCATTCAGCGCCTGCTCCGTGAGTGCCGGTGTCTTCATTCCCGATTCCTGCGCTATGCGGGCCAGCAACGCCGTGCACAGCGCGGGCAGATCCTCTCTCCGCTCGCGCAGCGGAGGAATGACGATTTCGATCACGTTCAGGCGGTAATACAGATCCTGGCGGAACCGGCCCGACAGCACGTCGGCCGCGAGGTCGCGGTGGGTGGCGCTCACGATCCGCACGTCCACGGTTTCCTCCTGGGTCGAGCCCAGGGGCCGCACGCTGCGCTCCTGAATGGCGCGAAGCAGCTTCGATTGCATTGCCAGGGGCAGATCGCCGATTTCGTCGAGAAACAGTGTGCCGCCGCGTGCGGCCTGGAAATAGCCGTCGCGGTCCTGACCGGCCCCGGTGTACGACCCTTTGCGGGCGCCAAAGAATTCGGCTTCCAGCAGGTTTTCGGGGATGGCGCCGCAATTGACGGCAATGAGCGGGCCTTCAGACCGCTGACTGCTGGCGTGCAACGCCTGGGCCACCAGCTCCTTGCCGGTTCCGGACTCCCCGTGGATGAGCACCGGGGCCATGCTGCGGGCAACCTTGGCAATCCGCTGCTTGACATTGCAAATGGCCTCCGACTCGCCAATAAGGCGGTCCAGCGCGCTGCCGGTGCCTGTGGGCTCGGTCGTGCTGCCCGGGCGTGCCGGGCTGCGGCTGGAGCGCGGCGCGGGAACTCCCCCCGTCCCCTGCACGGCCGAAGCCACCACCGAACGGAACTGTTTCAGGTCTACCGGCTTGGTCAGGTAGTCGAAGGCCCCCGAGCGCAGCGCTTCGACCGCGTTTTCTGCAGACCCGTAAGCCGTCATGACCACACAACGTTCACGGCGCTGCTGGTTTCGCAGATCCAGCAACAGCTCCATGCCAAAACCATCGGGCAGGCGCATGTCGGTAATGACGGCGTCGAAACGGTGGTCTTTCAGTTGCTGGCGTGCCTCCTGAACGCTGGATGCGGTTTCCACGCGGTAACCTTCGCGCAGCAACGTGAGTTCATACAGGGTGCGCAGATCGGGCTCGTCGTCAACGACAAGGATGGAGGCGGCTGGGGCATTCATGGATTCAGGGGCCGTTCAGACGACGATGGTGTCAAACAGGGTGGCATTTTCAGCAGGGCGTGTATTGCGGCGGAAACCCACGGTAAAAGCATTGCCACCGATTTCGCCGCGTGGTGTGGTGCGCACCAGGCGCTGATAGCCAATCGAGGCGCCGTGGCGTTGGCACAGCTCCCGGCAGATATACAGGCCCAGTCCGCTGGATCGGCTTTCAGACGAAAAGAAGGGCTCGAACAGGTGGCGTTCCACCGATTTGTCCATGGGTGCCCCATCGCTCCATACCTGCAGGCTGATGGCCCCCGACGGGCTGACCCGGGTGGTAATGGCCAGCGAATCGTCGTGGGGGCCCTTGTAGCGCACGGCGTTGTCCAGCAGGTTGAACAGCACACGCCGCAAGTGCTCGGTATCAAACTCGATCTGGGCGTTGTGGCCCATCAGTGAAATGCTGGCGCGCCGCTGTGCCAGGTTCTGGTGCTGCCAGTCGGCGCAGATCTGGGCCACAGTGTCGTCCAGCAGCAGCGTGGAGGCGGGCGCGTGGCTGATCTGGTGCTGCACCCGGGCAATATCCAGCACCTCTTCGGCGATGCGCGCCAGGCGCTCTGCGTTCTGCCGCACCATCTGGGCGAGCCGTTGCTGGCCCGGGTCGTGCAGATCTTCTTCCAGCAAGGCATTGGCTTGAACGATGGCGGCCAGCGGGTTGCGAATTTCGTGGGCCACGGCAGCGGACATGCGGCCCATGGCTGCCAGTTTTTCTGTGCGCAAGCGCGCTTCCAGCTCACGCAGGTCGTGCAGGAACATCACGCACAGGCGCTCAATCGGCTCATTCAGGGACTCGTGGCGCGAGGCGGTCAGCCAGGTGCGCACATGCAGCCCGGTGGGGCTCTGGCCCGGATGCAGCAGGTCGGCATCGGCCGTGATGGGCTGTTCCTGGTGGAATGTGCGCTGCGCCAGCTTCACCAGTGGCAGCCAGGCGGGGTCCTCGTTCAGGGAGAAGGGGGGCGCCAGTGAGCCGGGGCCGCCCAGCAGCAGCAGTGCGGCCGGGTTGGCAATGCGCACGACATCCTGGCTGTCCAGCACCAGCACGCCATCGGTGAGGTGCTCGATCACCAGTGCGCTCACCTGGGACTGCACTCTCGCCGCCATCTGGCTTTTCTGGGCGAGCTGCTGCTCTCGCGCCAGCCGCACGGACAGCTGGTGCACCAGGTAAGTGATGATGAAAAAGCCCGTACCGGCCAGTGCGCTCTGGAGATAGCGCGAGGCGTCATCGCCGCCGCTGATCTGCCCTTGCCACCAGGCCAAGGCCAGCAGCAGCAAGGTGGCGGCTGCCGTCGTGCCCAGAGCCAGGGTCAGCGTGCCCAGCACTGCCGCCATCAGGATGGGCAGGCCGAACAGGGGCGTGTAATTCATGGAGCCGGCCTGCAGCAATTGCAAGGCGCACACCGCCGCCAGGTCCACGCCAATGAACGCAAGCCACCGGGGGCCCGCAGCGGGCGGCGGAGGGGCGCGGCCTGCAAGTGCGCGCTCGGCCAGCGTTACCGCGAGGTAGGCCACGCACACCGCCAGCGTGGCCGGCTCCGCCGCCAGGTTGATGAACTGCCCCAGGCCCTGCAAGAACAGCAGAGCCAGCGCCACCATGACGCGGCCGGTCAGGAACCCGCGCCACATGCGCACAAAAGGTGCATCTGCGGCAGACGGCGAAAGACCCGGCGGCAGGAACGGCATGGTGTCAGGCGCTGTGTTGGCGCCTGTGCTCGGCGCAGCAGTAGGCGTGCTGCCCCAACATCAGTGCCTCTGCGCGCGGTACATGCACGCCGCAGTGGCTGCAGGCCACCATGTCCTGGGGCAGTACTGGCGCCCGGGGGGCTGCCTTCTCGGGGCCGGATGCCGGGGGGCGGCGGCTTCGCCAGACACCCACGACCACCGCCAGCACAATCAGCAAAACCAGGTATTTCATGTGCTGCGACCCAAAACCACTTCCATCACGAAGCGCGAACCCACATACGCCAGCAGCAAAAGACCGGCGCCGGCGTAGAGTATTCGCACCGCATTGCGCCCACGCCAGCCAAAGCGTGCGCGGCCCAGCAGCAAGGTGGCAAAGGTGACCCACGACAGCAGCGAGAAAACCGCCTTGTGGTCCCAGCGGCCTGGATGCCCGTAAAGCGTTTCGCCAAACAGCCAGCCAGCGAGCAAAGTGGCCGTCAACAGCACAAAACCAGCCGTGACGAAGCGGAAGGTCAGTCGCTCCAGCGTGAGCAGCGGGATACCGCTTTGCGGGTCTTCTGCCTGGCGGATATGGTGCTCGGCACGCGTCATGAGCCAGGCATGCACGACTGCGGCGGCAAAAAGTCCGTAGCAGGCAATGCCCAGGGCCAGGTGCAGCGGCAGCCAGGGCGAGGCGGTTACATGCAAAGGCTGGCCAGAAAACACCAGGGACAGCAGCACCGCCCCCGCGCCCAGCAAGGCCAGTATCCAGCGCGCCCGCAACTGCGGAAAAAGCTGGCGTTCGACGGCATACACCGTGAGCACCAGCCACGCGGTCATCGACAGCGCGTGTGCAAACCCGAAGCGGGGGGTATCGCCCCACAGCCCCCACGCCAGCACGGCCGCATGCAGCACCCATGCCAGTAGCAGCACATTGCGCGCCGCCGCGGTGCTCAGGCGTGACGACGCAGCCGCAGAAGAGGCATACGCGGCTGCGGCCGCGAGGGCCAATAGCCAGCTGACAGGGGAAGCACTGGGTAAAATCATGGGTACAGTTTAGCCTTTCGCCCACCGCCAGCGCCCTGGCGGGTCCGCGCGCCACCGGCGCTTGCGGGCACTACCGGAATACCCTATGGCCTCCGCCCTTACCGACAAACTCACGCGCCTCGTCAAGGAGATGCGTGGCCAGGCCCGCATCACCGAGTCCAACGTCACGGACATGCTGCGCGAGGTGCGCATGGCCCTGCTCGAAGCTGACGTGGCGCTGCCCGTGGTGCGCGACTTCATTGCCCGCGTCAAAGAGAAGGCGCTGGGCCAGGAAGTGCTGGGCTCGCTCAAGCCCGGGCAGACGCTGGTCAGCATCGTCAACCGCGAACTGGCCGCCACCATGGGCGAGGGGGTATCCGACATCAACCTCGCCGCCCAGCCGCCCGCTGTGATCCTGATGGCCGGTCTGCAGGGTGCGGGCAAGACCACCACCACCGCCAAGCTGGCCAAGCACCTGATCGAAAAGCGCAAGAAGAAGGTGCTGACCGTGTCGGGCGACGTGTACCGCCCCGCCGCCATTGAGCAGCTCAAGACCGTGACCAGGCAAGCCGGTGCCGAGTGGTTCCCCAGCACGCCCGAGCAAAAGCCGCTCGACATCTCCCTGGCCGCCCTCGACTACGCCAAAAAACACTACTTTGATGTGCTGCTGGTGGACACAGCGGGCCGCCTGGCCATCGATGAGGCCTTGATGAAGGAAATCAAGGACCTGCACGCTGCGTTGAACCCGGTCGAAACCCTGTTTGTGGTCGATGCCATGCAGGGCCAGGACGCGATCAACACGGCCAAGGCGTTCAAAGAGGCGTTGCCCCTGACCGGTATCGTGCTGACCAAGCTCGACGGCGATTCGCGCGGCGGCGCGGCGCTGTCGGTGCGCCAGATCACGGGTGCGCCCATCAAGTTCGCTGGCGTGTCGGAAAAAATCGATGGCCTGGAGGTGTTCGACGCCGAGCGCCACGCGGGCCGTATCCTGGGCATGGGCGACATCGTTGCGCTGGTCGAGCAGGTGAGCGCGGGTGTGGACATGGAGGCGGCGCAGAAGCTGGCCGCCAAAGTCAAAAGCGGCGACGGCTTTGATCTGAACGACTTTCTCTCGCAGATTCAGCAGATGAAGCAGATGGGCGGCCTGTCCAGCCTCATGGACAAACTGCCCTCGCACCTCACAGCCAAGGCCGGTGCGGTGGACATGGACAAGGCCGAAAAAGACATCAAGCGCAAGGAGGGCATCATCCACAGCATGACCCCGCTGGAGCGCCGCAAGCCCGAACTCATCAAGGCCACCCGCAAGAAGCGCATTGCCAACGGCGCGGGCGTGCAGGTGCAGGAGGTCAATCGCATGCTCAAGGAATTTGAGCAGATGCAGGGCATGATGAAAAAAATGAAGGGCGGCGGCCTGATGAAAATGATGAAGAAAATGGGCGGCATGAAAGGCATGGGCGGCATGCCCAAGATGCCGTTCTGATTTTGGGGTATTTTTGGTCTCAAGCCCTTATAGAATAAGCGCTGTAAGCTATCAAAACAAAAGCAAAAAACCGGCGTGAAGCCGGTTTTTTGGGTGCGCCCAGCATCGGCGCACACCCGGGACCTGTGACATTCAACCCGTAGTATTGATTGATGACACGCCCTAGCACTGCTGCTGGTCAGCCCAACTCAGAGGCGGGAGGCGTTTAGCGTTCCGCCGTTTACGCCGTAGTCCGTTTGAATGATGTAGGTGCCTGCGGCGGGCGCGACGAATCGCAGGCCTTCTCCACATGCGACCGCCACCTGCTGGGAAAGGCTGGCATTGAACACCCGCAACTGCGCGTTGTTGGTGGATTCCGCACCCGACGCACAGCGGGTCTTCTGGGCCTGCGTGAGCGGCCTGTGCAGTTGAACACCCAAGACAAAGTTTTCACCCTGCGCGGCCTGTACCCAGTAGTAACTGTTAAAGGGGTCGCTGCCTATTGCATTGCCTGTAAGCGTACTGAGCTTCTTTGGGCGAGTGGGTGTGCCGTCGCCGCTGTCCGAAAATTGAACTGGAGAAGCTCCTACCAGCGACGCTGCGTTGACTGTTCCTCCTCCGTTCGAGGGGAACTCAAAGTTGAGCATGTACGTTCCGGGTGCCGCGAATTTGAAGGTGAGGTCCTCGCCGCAGATTCCACCGACTCGCAGTCCGCGCGAGTCGTAGATGTGAACCTGCGATGAGTAGCTGCTAGGAGCGGAGCCGGTCCCTAGGTTGGAGGCGCAGCGGGCGGACTCGGTGTCTGACAACGGCACCGCAAGGTTAACCCGAACCACGAGCCGTTCGCCAGCCGATGCGACGTAGGTGAAGTTGTTAAAGAAGGGGTCCGTGCCAATCGTGTTGGAGGACTCAGAGCTGAGGGACTTCGGCGAGCTCGTCGAGCCGCTTGCAACCGGAGTACCGGGAGTGCCGGGAGTGCCGGGCTCCGAGTCGCCGCCCCCGCCGCATGCAGAGAGAGCCAACAGGGCCAGCATGTAAGGCAAAAATCTGGAAGTCATGAAATCCTTAAGAAAGAAGGGTGGAAACTTGGAGCGGGGCACCGGTACGAAGGCTATGAGTCAGCCCGCGCCCTCGAATTCTACGTTTTTCGTAGAGACAGCATATGGCAGTCTGGCGACCATGCCCAGGTGGTCAAACAAGCCGTCCATTCCCCCTGCTGCTTCGGCGCACGCCTGCGCCAAGCACGTGAGCGGATGGGCTTGCCCCAAGATAAGCTGGGGGTGATGATCGGCTTGGATGAAGGCAGCAGCAGTGCACGCATCAGTCGCTACGAGACAGGCGTGCATGAGCCTGCTTTCAATATCGCGTGCAAGCTTGCCCAAGCTTTGCAGGTAGATGTTGCGTACTTCTATTGCGAAGACGATTGGCTGGCAAACGCTGTCCTACGACTGCAAAATCTGTCCCAAGCGCAGAGAAGTGATCTCGATGCTTGGCTAGCAGGCATTGTTCCCGCTGAGCCTTGTATTAACTGACTGCGGACACTCCAATTTGCGTGTTAAGCCTTTTGGGGCTCCAGCGCTTGTGTAGCAGGCTCTGGAAGCTATCGAAACAAAAGCAAAAACCGGCGTGAGGCCGGTTTTTTTGTGCGTGCTGCACTGTGTAATAGCTATCTTCTAATTAGCTTTTAGCGCTTATCTATAAATGGTTTCAAATATAAATCGAACTGAAGTGTAGATAAATCGTGCGCTGGCGGCTCACTTTTTTGTAGTGAACCCATCACGCCACGGCGCGTACCAGCACCTCGCCACGCAGTGTGTACGCCTTGGCTTCGGTGACGGTGACATCCACCATCTGGCCCACCAGGCGGGGCTGGCCCACAAAGTTGACCACGCGATTGCACTCGGTGCGGCCCATCAGCTCCGTGGTGTCGCGCTTGGAGGCGCCTTCCACCAGAATGCGCTGCACCGTGCCCACGCGGCTTTCGCTGATGGTCTTGATGTTGGCGTTGATGACGGCCTGCAGCTCGTGCAGGCGGCGCAGTTTCACATCGTGCGGGGTGTCGTCGTGCAGGCCGGCCGCGGGCGTGCCGGGGCGGGGGCTGAAAATGAAACTGAAGCTGTTGTCAAAGTGGATGTCGTCGATGAGCTTCATCATCTTGCCGAAATCTTCTTCGGTTTCGCCAGGAAAACCGACGATGAAATCGCTGCTCATGGCCAGATCGGGGCGGATGGCGCGCAGCTTCTTCACCGTGCTCTTGTATTCCATGGCGGTGTAGCCGCGCTTCATGGCCATGAGGATGCGGTCCGATCCATGCTGCACCGGCAGATGCAGGTGGTTGGCCAGCTTGGGGATGCGCCCGTAGGCCTCAATGAGCCGGGGCGTGAACTCGTTGGGGTGGCTGGTGGTAAAGCGCAGGCGCTCGATGCCCGGAATGTCGGCCACGTATTCAAGCAGCAGCGCCAGGTCGGCCACTTCACTGGTGTCGCCCATGGGGCCTCGGTAGGCGTTCACGTTCTGGCCCAGCAGGGTGATTTCCTTGACGCCCTGATCGGCCAGGCCCGCCACTTCCACCAGCACGTCGTCGAACGGGCGGCTCATCTCTTCGCCGCGCGTGTAGGGCACTACGCAGTAGCTGCAGTATTTGCTGCAGCCTTCCATGATTGACACAAACGCCGATGCGCCCTCGACGCGCGCGGGTGGCAGGTGGTCAAATTTTTCGATCTCGGGAAAGCTGATGTCCACCTGTGGGCGGTCCTGCCGATCGCGCTCGTTCAGCATTTCGGGCAGGCGGTGCAGGGTTTGGGGGCCAAATACCACGTCCACGTAGGGCGCGCGCTTGATGATCTCGGCGCCTTCCTGGCTGGCGACACAACCGCCCACGCCGATCTTCACGCCCTTGGCTTTCAGGTGCTTGATGCGGCCAAGGTCGCTGAAAACCTTCTCCTGCGCTTTTTCGCGCACCGAACAGGTGTTGAACAGAATCAGGTCGGCCTCATCCACATTCTGGGTGGGTTCATAGCCCTGGGCGGCGTTCAGCACATCGGCCATCTTGTCCGAGTCGTACTCGTTCATCTGGCAGCCGAAGGTTTTGATAAAGACTTTTTTGGACATGGCGATTTCTCAAACGGGAATGCACGCCATGGCGCACAGGGGCGCGTGGCGTGAACTGCACACCACCGGGCAGGCCGGTGGTTGCGGCGGTTATCTGGGGGTTGTGTCCGAATCGACGCGGAAGTTGCGCCCGACGGAATCGCTGGCCTTGCGTGGCTGGCTTGCCTCTGCCTTGGTGAGGATCCAGGCCGAAATCAAGAGGCCCGTGCTGGGCTCGATGACGTAGTTCACCTTGAAACGCTGCCCCAAAACCGTGTGGGCCATGACCAGCGTGTTCTGTGGGCTGAACAGCCGCATTCCGGGGGCCATGCGGATGGCGTTGCCGTTCAGGGTGGCGTCGGCTGTGCTGTTGACGGTGAGTTCGCCGCGCAGCGCGGCATCGGGGAAGTTGCGCACCGACCCCATGCCCGAGGGTACCTGGGCGGTGGCAGGGGTGCTGGCCAGCACCAAGGCAGTGCCCAGCGCAGCCGCGAGGGCGCGCCAGAAGCTGTGGGGTGATGTTGTGGCCGAAAACGGGGTGGCGCGGCAGCGGGTCATGGTGTGTATCCAGAGGCTGGGGTGAAAGGGACGCTCATTTTACGCGGCTGCCCCTGGGCCGGGGTGGCGGGCGTCCGGTGTTCGAAAAATCTGCCGTGAGAGAGCGGCTGGTGTGAAGACATCGCCCATGGAAAAAGCCCGCAACAGAGAACTGTTTGCGGGCTTTTGAATGGTGGTGGTGATAGGTGGATTTGAACCACCGACATCAGCATTATGAATGCTGCGCTCTAACCAACTGAGCTATATCACCGCAGAACAAAATTATAGAACAAATTTACTGGTGGGTGAAGTTCGCCGTGCGCTTGTTGACGAAGGCGTCCATGCCTTCCTTCTGGTCCTGGGTGGCGAACAGCGCATGGAACAGCCGACGCTCGAACATCACGCCGTCAGACAGTGAGCCTTCGAAGGCCCGGTTCACCGACTCCTTGGCGGCCATCACCGCAATTTGCGAGAAGTTGGCAATGACCAGGGCTGCGCCCAGGGCTTCTTCCATCAATTTGTCCAGAGCGACCACGCGGCTCACCAGGCCTGCGCGTTCTGCCTCCACGGCGTCCATCATGCGGCCGGTGAGGGCCATGTCCATGGCTTTGGATTTGCCCACTGCGCGCGGCAGGCGCTGTGTGCCACCCGCGCCGGGGATCACCCCGAGCTTGATTTCGGGCTGGCCAAACTTGGCGTTGTCGGCGGCGATGATGAAGTCGCACATCATGGCCAGTTCGCAGCCGCCACCCAGTGCAAAGCCGCTCACGGCCGCGATCACGGGTTTACGGATGGCGCGGATCTGCTCCCAGTTGCGGGTGATGTAGTCGCCCTTGTAGGCGTCGGCGAAGCTGTATTTGGCCATGGCGCCAATGTCGGCACCGGCGGCAAACGCCTTTTCGCTGCCCGTGATGATGGTGCAGCCAATCTTTTCATCGGCATCAAACGCCTTGAGCGCCTCGCCCAGTTCGTTCATGAGCTGGTCGTTCAGGGCATTCAGTTGTTTGGGGCGGTTCAGCGTGATGACGCCAACCTTGTCCGCTTCGATGCGAACCTCAATGGTTTCGTAGGCCATGAAATCTCCTGGGTTGATGGGTTATTCAGACAACCTGGGGGACTATACCGAAGCACAAAGTCGGGCCGGTTGTGCTCCGCCATGGCGCTGGCGCTCAGGCCAGCCAGCGTCCCAGCGCAGTGCTGTCGGTTGCGGTGAGGTTGATGGTGTCTGGCGTTGCTGCAGTGGCCTTGCGGCTGCGCCGCCCTGCCGGTTTTGACTTGCCGGGGGCAACAGCCGCCTGTGCAGCCGGCAGCGCCATGGGCAACTGCAGCAGGCGGCCATCGCGTGCCACCACGGCGGTGACCTGTGTCGCCGCTCCCGCATAAAACGCCACATCCTCCAGCCGGGCAATGCGCCAGCCCTGGCCTTGCACTTGCAGGCCCAGCCACTCATCCCCCGCGGCCATGCCCGCCTTTTCGGCGGGGCCGCCACGCAGCACGGTCTTGAGCTGCACGCTGTGGTTTTCGGTGACGCGCAGGCCCAGGCGCTGCGCCAGCTGGGGCTGCTCGGGCTTGAGTGCCACTCCATGAGCGGCCAGCAGCTCGGCCAGGGGGAGTTCGGCGGTGCTGTGCACCCACTGGTCCAGCTCGTTGTCAAAGGACCGCCCCGCTAGCGAGGCCAGCTCGGCGCGCAGGTCGGCCTCGGTCATGGGGCCGCCGGCGCAGCGCTTCCAGAGGGCGCGCATCACGTCGTCGAGTGTGGTCTTGCCTTCACGGCGCAGCGTGAGATCCAGGCACAGGGCGACCAGCGAGCCCTTGGTGTAGTAGCTCACCGTGGCGTTGGGGGTGTTTTCATCCTGGCGGTAATACTTCACCCAGGCATCAAAACTGGCCTGCGCCACCGTCTGCACGCTGCGGCCCGGTGTCTGCAGCACCTGGTTGGTGGCCTTGCCCAGCAGCTTGAGGTAGGTGGCATCGTCGATCAGACCCGCACGGCGCAGCAGCAGGTCGTCGTAGTAGCTGGTGAAGCCCTCAAAAAACCACAGCAGCTGGGTGTAATTCTCCTGGCTGTAGTCGTAGCGGAAAAACTCTGCCGGGCGCAGGCGCTTGACGTTCCAGGTGTGGAAATACTCGTGGCTGATGAGGCCGAGCAAGGTGGTGTAGCCATCGCTGGCGCGCGCTTCGCCCGTGCGGGGCAGGTCACGCCGGCCGCAAATCAGGGCCGTGGAGTTGCGGTGTTCCAGGCCGCCATAGCCGTCGTGAACGGCATTGAGCATGAAGAGGTAATTTTTGATTGGCGGCTTGCCCTTGCCGTGCCAGAAGCGGATGGCGGTCTCGCAGATTTTCTGGGTGTCGGCCAGCAGGCGTTTGCCGTCAAACGATGGCGCGGCACCCGCCACCACGAAGCGGTGGGCCACGCCGCAGGCGGTGAATTGCCCGCTCCAGAAGGTTCCCATTTCGACCGGGCAGTCCACCAGTTCGTCGTAGTGGCTTGCCGCATACACGCCAAAGCCCCTTTTGTCGATGGACTGCGGCGTCAGCCCCGTGGCGACAGACCAGTGGGCGGTGGCCGCAGTGCTGGCGACTTCGAGTGCATGGGGTGCATCCTCTTGGCCATGCACACGCAGGCACACGCTGGTGCCATTGAAGAAGCCGCGCGAGGCATCCAGCCAGGCCGTGCGCACCGAGCTGTCGTAGGCACACACTTCGTAGGTAAGCACCAGGGGGCGGTCGGTGCGGCAGGTGGCGCGCCAGCGGTGCTTGTCCAGCTGCAAGAGGGGCACACGCCGGCCTTGTTGTGCACTCAGGCGCTGCAGATTTTTGGAAAATTCGCGCACCAGATAACTGCCCGGTATCCAGACGGGAAGCGACAACTCCTGTTGTTCCTGCGGGTGCGCCACGGTCAGTGTGACGGTGAACAGCCGGGCATGTGGGTCGGCGGTTTCGATGCGGTAGTGAACGGGGGCCTGGGTGGCCTGGCTGGCTTGGCTGGAGGGTTTGCGGGAGGTACGGAAGGTGGGCATGGGTGCGGCGTCGTGCAAGGCGGGTGCTTAGGAGGCTGTCGGACTCGGAAAACGTCGGCTGCAAACGGGCCGCAGCGGTCTTTTCATTTACCTTATTTTTGCCCCATAACCGTGCCATGAAGCTGCAAAGTCGGCAAAGACTGTCCTCGCTGGGGGCCATTTTCGCTTTCGACGCCCCAGGTCTGACGGCCTCCTGGCTCCGATGCGCGCTTCACCCGCCGGGGTCTCGGGGGCTGGGAAGGCGCGGGGAGTGATGTCCCCGCAGGCGTTCAGTTGCTGCTGGGGGCGCTGCCGGCCTCTGCAAGGCGCTTTTCCACATCCTGGGCGTTGATGGCGCCCGGAACGCGTGAGCCGTCGGTGAATATCAGCGTGGGGGTTCCGGTGATTTTGTATTTTTTGCCGAAGGCAAGATTGCGCTGAATGGCGCTGGTGTCGCAGCTGGCGGTATTGGGTGTCTTGTCGCGCAGCATGAAGTCGTGCCAGGTGGCGGCCCGGTCTTTGGCGCACCAGATGTTGCGGGATTTTTCTGCCGAGTCGGGGCTGAGGATAGGGTAGAGAAACAGATAGACCGTGATGTTGTCCACGTTCTGCATGTCCCGCTCGAAACGCTTGCAATAGCCGCAGTTGGGGTCTTCAAACACCGCCACCTTGCGTTTGCCATCGCCACGCACGATGGTGAAGGCATCCTTCAGGGGCAGGGCAGAAAAATCCACCGCCGTGAGTTTGTTAATGCGGTCTTCGGTCAGGTTGCGGCGCGCCTTGGTGTCGATCAGCTCGCCCTGGATGACGTAGTTGCCTTTGGCGTCGGTATAAAAAAGATCGGTGCCGATGCGCACTTCATACAGGCCAGGCATGGCAGTGGTGCGCACCTCGTCGATTTTTTCCATTTGCGGAATGCGTTCGGCCAGCGTTTTGCGGATGGCGGCCTCCTGGGCGGAAGCGGTGAAACTCAGGGCGAAAGCGGCCGTGGCCAGCAGGGTGGGAATCAATTGCATCGTGTTCTCGTTCAGTGGTGTCGCTGCGGCTGCCTGTGCAGCCACCAAATTCAGTGGGTTCCCATGGCCTGGCGAGCCATCCATTCCTTCAGGGGGCCGCTGCGCTCGAAACCTTTCATGCCCCAGTTGCGCAGCGCCTGCCATGGCCCTTCGGTCCGCGCAAAAAGCTGCTGCAGACTGTCGGTTGCCAGCCCCATGGGCAGCATGTCCGCCTTGCGCTCGCGCTCGTAACCGCGCAGCAAGCGCAAATCCGCCACGCTGCGCCAGTAGTCGCGTCCGTGCAGCACGCGGGCCAGGACCTGCGCATCTGCCAGCCCCATGTTCAGCCCTTGTCCTGCCAGCGGATGCACGTTGTGCGCAGCATCACCGGCGAGTACCCAGCTGCGTGCCTGGCCGCCCTGCATAGGCAGAGCCCCGCACCAGCGGTTGGCGCGCGCCTGCTGCAAGGGCCAGGCCGCACGCTCACCACTCAGTTGCAATGCGCCGAGTGCGCCATGACTGGCATCTTGCAGGCGCTGGGCGAATTCCTGCGGTTCCAGCGCCAGCAACTCGGGCACCCGTTCCTTGATGACAGACCAGACCACTGCCACGGAGTTCCCCTGCGCACCGTCCAGCGGCAAAAAAGCCAGGATGCCGTCGGGAAAAAACCACTGGCGGGCAACCTGGCCGTGGGGGCGTTCGCACGTCAGCCGCGTGGCAATGGCGTGCTGTTCGTAGGCCGTCACCTCGAAGTCCACCCCAAACTCGCTGCGGGTGCGGCTGGCCCGGCCTTCGCACACCGCGGTAAGGGCCGCGGGCACTGGCTCTGGCACCACCTCCACTTGCGGCTGGTAGCGCACGGCTTCTGCCAGGCGGGCTTCCAGCGCTGGCACATCCACAATCCAGGCCAGTGCGTCCGCGCCCTGGGTGGCGGCGTCAAAGTGCACTGCGCCACCCTGGTCGCCAAACACCAGCATTTGTGTCACTGCCGTGGCATGGGCCGGGTCGGGCCAGCTGCGCAACGACTCGAGCAACTGGCGCGAGGTCGCATTCAGTGCATAGGCTCGCACATCGCCAGTGGGCGCAACCGCGGGAGCGGGTGCGGCCACCAGGGCTACGCGCAGCCTCTCGCGGGCCAGCAGCAAGGCCAGGGTGCGGCCCACCACGCCGGCGCCACGGATACAGATGTCAAAGGTTTTTGCCATGGCGGCATTGTAGGAGGGCCCTACGGACCGGAGGGCGGGGCAAAATGGCGCACCCGGCCCTTGCGGCCGCTGTCAGGAGCTTTGCGGCGTGACTTCTTTCCCTGAATCCGATCTGTCGGGCACGATCTCGCGCCTGTTTGTTTACCCGGTCAAATCCTGCGCGGGCGTGGAGGTGCAGGAGGCATTGCTCACCGAAACCGGCCTGGACCTGGACCGTGCCTGGATGGTGGTGGATGCCCAGGGCGTGTTCCTGACCCAGCGCGCCTTGCCCCGCATGGCGCTGATTCGCCCCCAGATCAAGACTTCGGAACTGGTGCTGCGCGCCCCGGGCATGCTGGCGCTGCATTTGGCAGTGGATGCCGTGGAGGGCCCGGCCACCGTCACGGTATGGAAGGACACCGTGCCTGCCTGGGACATGGGCCCCCTGGCTGCGCAATGGTTCAGCGATTTTCTGGGGCAACCCTGCCGTCTGGTGCGGTTTGACCCGCACTACCGCCGTCTGTCGAGCACAGACTGGACCCAGGGGGTCGAGGCGCTCAACCAGTTTTCTGACGGATTTCCCTTGCTGGTGGTCAGCGAGGCATCGTTGGCAGAGCTCAATGCACGCCTGGTGGCCGCCGGGCAGGAGCCCGTGGGCATGGAGCGTTTTCGGCCCAACGTGGTGCTGGCGGGGGTGCAGGCGCACGACGAAGACCGCGTGGACATGGTGCGCGTGGCGGTGGGGCAGCAAGAGGTGCACTTGCAGCCCGTCAAGCCTTGCGCGCGCTGCCCCATTCCCAACATCGATCCGGCCACCGCACACAGCAGCCCGGTGGTGGCGGACACCTTGCAGGCCTATCGGCAGGACCCGCGTGTAGGGGGCGCCATCACCTTTGGCATGAACGCCATCGTGCGGCAGGGGGTGGGGCAGGTGCTGCGCGTGGGGCAGCCCATTGGCGCAGATGTGCGTTTCGACTGAACGTCGCGGTGCGCGAAAACCGGGCCAGGCCACAGGCCCGTAAAATCAGTGGTTTGTCTCCAGAACACCAGAAAGCCCTGCCATGAGCCTCCAATGCGGCATCGTGGGCCTGCCCAACGTCGGCAAGTCCACCCTCTTCAACGCCCTGACCAAGGCCGGCATCGCCGCCGAGAACTATCCCTTTTGCACCATTGAGCCCAATGTGGGCGTGGTGGAGGTGCCCGACCCGCGCCTGCAGCAGCTGGCCGAGATCATCCAGCCCGAGCGCATCGTGCCGGCCATCGTCGAATTTGTGGACATCGCAGGCCTGGTGGCCGGTGCCAGCCAGGGCGAAGGCCTGGGCAACCAGTTTCTGGCCCACATCCGTGAAACCGATGCCATCGTGAACGTGGTGCGCTGCTTCGAAGACGACAACGTGATCCACGTCGCCGGACGCGTTGATCCGATCTCGGACATCGAAGTCATCCAGACCGAGCTGTGCCTGGCCGACATGGGCACCGTGGACAAGGCGCTCAACCGCTACACCAAGGCCGCCAAGTCGGGCAACGACAAGGATGCCGCCAAGCTGGTGGCGCTGCTCACGCGCATCCAGGCCGCGCTCAACGAAGGCAAGCCCGCCCGCTCGGTGGCAATCACCAAGGAAGAGCAGCCCCTGCTCAAGTCCTTGTGCCTGATCACCGCCAAGCCCGCCATGTTTGTCGGCAACGTCAGCGAAGACGGCTTTGAAAACAACCCCTTCCTGGATCGTCTGAAGGAATATGCTGCCAGCCAGAATGCTCCCGTGGTGGCCATTTGCGCCAAGATGGAAGCAGAAATGGCCGAGATGGGCGACGAAGACCGCGACATGTTCCTGGCCGAGATGGGCCAGACCGAGCCGGGCCTGGCCCGCCTGATCCGTGGCGCCTTCAAGCTGCTGGGCCTGCAGACTTACTTCACCGCCGGCGTGAAGGAAGTGCGCGCCTGGACCATCCACATTGGAGACACCGCCCCGCAGGCTGCCGGCGTGATCCACGGCGACTTCGAGCGCGGCTTCATTCGCGCGCAGACCATAGCGTTTGATGATTTCATTGCCTACAAGGGCGAGCAGGGCGCCAAGGATGCCGGCAAGATGCGCGCAGAAGGCAAGGAATACGTGGTGAAAGACGGCGACGTACTGAACTTCCTGTTCCATTAACAGGTTCGCCGAGCAAGACCACAGTTGACTGAAAGCGCCTGTATGGACACACTCACAATGTTTCCATACGGGACTCTCAATGCTCGAAGGGCCGTCGATCTACACGCTTCCTATCTTCCGCAACACTAAAGTTGCTGCAGAGCAGGGCTCTCGACACATTCTGGTTGACCACCTGGTTAAGGGCGAACGAGTCAGGTACTGGCGAGAGCTACGCGCCTCGAAGTTGATCAAGTGGGAAACGTTCCCTAAGTTCCCTCTAGTTCTGAACGCCGATGGGTCGCCGTGGGCACCGGCCTGCCTGTGGTTATTAGATAGAGCGCGAGCCAACCCTCTCAAAGCATCTTCGCTGAACCCCCTTGCACAGGGGCTGCGGGCATATTTGAGGTTCCTCGATGAGGTAGGGCTTGACTGGGACGATTTCTCTGCGGTGGACAAATATCTTCGTCCCACCTATCTCTATAAGAATCACCTTCAGGATTTGATCAACAGCGGCGCTATAAAGCGCAGTACTGCCAGCGGCCGTATGCAAACGGTGGTGAGTTTCTATCGGTTCCTCAAGGACACCGAAAGGATGGCCTTCTGGCCCCAGAACGCCCCTTGGGTTGACGCAGCCGTTGGTCTTGAGTACCGCGACACCCAGGGCTTCAAACAGGTGAAGGTGGTTCAGTCAACTGACTTATCAATCAAAGTTCCAAAGCGAGACTATGCCTGGGACCGCGGAATTCATGATGGAGGGAACTTGGTACCGCTATCTCAGAATGAGCAAAAGGTGTTGGTCCATGCGCTAAAGAAGCTCGGGAATCGCGAATATGAACTCATGCATCTGATCGCTCTCCTTACAGGCGCCCGGATTCAGACTGTTCTCACACTGCGTTGGGGTGACTTTGCAGTGCCGCCCAGCCAAGTCAACCAGTGGCCGTTTAAGCTCCGATGCGGGCCGGGGACCGGTATTGATACCAAGAACAACGCGACTGGCGTGTACCTCGCTGTGCCGCAGGACCTCTATAAATGGCTCCATACCTATGCGGTGTCCGAAAAAGCTCGGGCGAGGCGCGTCAAGTCCGACCATAAGGAGTCTCCTCAAAACTATTTGTTCCTCTCCAATCGGGGTGGCCCATATTACGAGTCGAAGGACGATCTCAACGCAGCGCGTAACTCCCATGAACTGCTGAAGCGCTCGTCCCCGACCGGGCAAAACCTCAGGAGCTTCATGACTGACTACCTCATCCCAGAGGTACGGAAGACTATTCCGAATTTCTCCTTCAAGTTCCATGACCTCAGGGCCTCCTACGGGGTCAACTGGGTTGATGCCGTTTTGCAGGGTGAAGACACCCACCAGCGCTACAACTGGGCTCGGGATCAACTGCGTAAACTCCTGTGGCATGCGAATGCAACCACGACCGATCGCTATCTCCAGTACCGCCAGCACATGCACCAACTTGAACAGGCCGATGTCGACTGGAACTTGCATCTGCTTGAACTGATTCGCTCGGCTTAATCTCGAAAGTGCTTGGCTATTATTTTGCGGCTGTTAGTAGAGTGGACATCGTGCGTGTTCCAGTTGTTCCGGTCAGCAAGTCCGGTAGGTGAATCAACTAGTCTTTGACGGTCCGATAGAACGACTGCTAAATAATCCGTTCACACCGTTCCTTTTTATCGAGTGGGAAGGACGGCGTCGATAGGCAGACAATGGGTCGTTGTTATCATCGAAGACTATCGTGTTGTAGCTTTCCCGTGCTTGCTCGAAGCGGTCCGTAGCCAAGCGCAGGCACTTCGACGAGCCCCGCTATACAAAGGCCGTCCACGGCAAGGAGGGCAGCAGGCGGCGGTTTAGCCGGTCAGTATTCGTCGGCCAATACGCTCGTGGCTATGGATCAATTGCGTTCGGCGATTGCCCGGAGGCAGTTCTTGCCGGAGCCCGTGAATGGTGTTTCAGTGTTCTTGCAACCATCTATCGCGCCGATGTGGGCCAAGTTGGCAGTACGTCCCTATGCGCTTCGCAACGTGTTCGTAGATGGGTTTCTTGGACAAGTTGGGCAGGGCCTCCACATACCTCGCACACCCGCTTTGAAAGCGCCTCTACGTAGGCCAACATCGATGCGTCTGCAGGGTCGAGTCGGAAAAAGCGCAGATTAAGAAATCCCCACTTTTCCCGAGCAAGCAGTGCTACGGGTTGCACGTTGCGTATTCCAGTTGTTCTGGTCGGCAAGTCCAGCAGGTTGATCACGTAGTCCAGAGAACGTGACCACCCCGACGTTGAATGAGTAAAGGTGATAGGTCCGTCGGTGGATAGGCGCGGAATCCCTTCGCTCCCTCTTCTTTCAGCCACCAACAAGTTGAGCGGTGCTAAATGATGGCAAGCACCAAACTTTTTAGGTCTAGTCATCCCCGTTACAATGGTGCGATGCACAACCTGCTGCGACTCTCCCTGCACAGCTCGGGCACTGCCCGATGCACGGAGTTGCCGCGCGGTTTTTTCTGCTCCGTGACACCGCCATAGCGCTGTGTTTCCGGTGGCCCTAGGCACCCTTCTGGCGTGCCTTGCGGTCCTTTATTTCCCTGCACACTTTTTCGCTTTGCCGCTTCAAGCGTTCTTGCCTTTCGGGCTGGACTACGCATTTTGCGTCGGCACGTTAACTGCTTTGCGTGGCGCCTAAACCAATCGGTTCTCGTGGTCGCTGCGCGTCGTCTTTCTATTTTTGCTTCTGCCTATGAATCTCTCCTCAATCCGCCAAACATGGTTTTC
This sequence comes from Acidovorax sp. JHL-3, assembly GCF_000526295.1. Classification (NCBI taxonomy): domain Bacteria; kingdom Pseudomonadati; phylum Pseudomonadota; class Betaproteobacteria; order Burkholderiales; family Comamonadaceae; genus Acidovorax; species Acidovorax sp. JHL-3. The sequence goes on along the minus strand of NZ_JAFU01000001.1, from coordinate 4,599 downwards.
TAACATCCGCGGAGACCTCCTCGCGGGCATCGTGGTCGCCCTGGCGCTCATCCCTGAAGCTATAGCGTTTTCGATCATCGCAGGCCTGGACCCCAAAGTCGGCTTGTACGCATCTTTCAGCATCTGCGTGATCATCGCTTTCGTCGGCGGCCGGCCCGGCATGATCTCCGCCGCTACCGGCGCCATGGCGTTGCTCATGGTCACGCTGGTCAAGGAACACGGGCTGCAGTACCTCCTGGCGGCAACGATTCTCACCGGAGTCCTGCAAATCCTGGCAGGAGTATTGAAACTGGGTCTTTTGATGCGCTTTGTGTCGCGCTCAGTCGTCACCGGGTTCGTCAATGCGCTGGCCATCCTGATCTTCCTGGCTCAGTTGCCGGAACTCACCAATGTGGGGCTGGCAGGTGTATGCCATGACAGCTGGGGGCCTTGCCATCATCTATGGCTTCCCATACATCACCAAAACCGTTCCCTCTCCACTCATCACCATTGTTGTACTGACGGCCATCTCCATGGCAATGGGCATGGACATCCGGACGGTGGGTGATATGGGAGAACTGCCCGACAGCCTGCCGGTGTTTTCTGATCCCGGACATCCCGCTGAATTTGGAAACGCTGAGAATTGTTCTTCCCTACTCTGCCGCGCTGGCAGTGGTGGGCTTGCTTGAGTCCATGATGACTGCGGCAATCGTGGATGACCTGACCGATACCCCCAGCAATAAGAACCGCGAATGCATGGGCCAAGGCGTGGCAAACATTGCTACCGGCTTCATTGCGGCATGGCGGGCTGCGCAATGATCGGTCAATCGGTCATCAACGTGAAATCCGGCGGCCTCACCAGGTTGTCCACACTCTCTGCGGGCATTTTCCTTCTCTTGATGGTGGTGTTCCTCGGCCCATGGGTCAAGCAGATTCCCATGGCAGCGCTAGTGGCCGTGATGATCATGGTGAGCATTGGCACCTTCAGCTGGGACTCGGTGCGCAACCTACGCCAGCACCCGCCGAGCTCATCCATCGTGATGATTGCCACCGTGGTGGTCACCGTGTCTACGCACGACCTGGCCAAGGGTGTGTTTGTGGGTGTGCTGCTGTCGGGCATCTTCTTTGCGCACAAGGTGGGCCGTGTGCTGCGCGTAGACAGCAGCAGCGAAAACGAGGGCCGTGAACGTGTTTACAACGTCGTAGGCCAGGTGTTCTTCGCGTCTTCAGAAACCTTTTTGGGCGCCTTTGACTTCAAGGAAGCGGTACAGAAAGTGCGCATTGACGTGAGCCGCGCCCACTTCTGGGACATCACCGCGGTGAGCGCACTGGACAAGGCCGTTCTCAAGTTCCGCCGCGAGGGCACCGAGGTTGAAGTGATCGGCATGAACGAAAGCCAGCGCCACGCTGGTGGACCGTTTTGCCATTCACGACAAGCCCGGCGCTGTCGAAAAACTGATGCACTAACAATCAAGGAGACAACACATATGAACAAGGTATACGCCTGCATTGATGGCATGGCAGCCACCGCCGCCGTGATCGACTGGGCCGCTTGGTCTGCCCTGCGGCTGGATGTGCCGCTGGAGTTTCTCCACGTTTTGGAACGGGACCCTGACCGCTCTGCCGCTACCGACCTGAGCGGGGCCATCGGGTTTGGCGCACAGGAATCCCTGCTGGGCCAAATGAGCGAGATTGATGCCCAACGCGGCAGGCTGGCCCAGGAAGCCGGCCGCCAGATGCTAGCCAAAGCCCAGGAACGGGCGCGCGTCGTCGGTGTGCAATGGGTGGATGCACGCATGCGCCACGGCGAGGTGGTGGATGGCGTTTTAGACATGGAGCCGGATGCGCGGCTGTTTGTGCTGGGCGAGCATTTCCACGCTACCGGTTTTGCCAAGCTGCACCTTGACCACCATGTGGAGCGTGTGGTCCGAGCCGTCAAGCGCCCCGTGCTGGTGGTCACCTCCGAGCACTTTGCCGAGCCTGATCGCTTTGTGGTCGCCTACGATGGCAGCGCCACCGCCCGAAAAATGCTTGAGACTCTGGCTCGCAGCCCCATGCTCAAAGGCATTCCTGCGTTGATCGCCATGGCGGCAGCAGACACACCCGAGTCCCACGTGCAACTGCAGGAGGCCCACAAAGTGCTGACTGAGGCGGGCTTTATCGCCGCCACAGTAATGCTCCAAGGCGAGCCTGAGCAAGTGCTGCCAGAGTTGTTGGAGGCGCAGGGCAACACCCTGCCTGGTCATGGGCGCCTACGGCCACTCCCGCATTCGCCAGTTGGTGGTGGGCAGCACCACAACAACGCTGCTGCGTTTAAGCAAAGCACCGGTACTCATCTTGCGCTGACGACCAAACCCGCCGCCCCACGGTGTGGGCTGGCACACCACTCAAGGAGGGCTCCGTTTGCATCGTTTTAAAACCTGGTGGTTAGTCTGCGTGGCCGCAGTAGTCGGAAAGCTGCTCTGGGCATCTCTATCTTCAGAAACCTTGTTCGCAGTGATGCAAGAGGACGGATTTGTCGAGTCGCTTACTCTTGGCCTCTATGCGGCAGCGTTTGGGACAGTGGCAATAGCGCCAGGCAGGGGAGCCGACATTGGACGTCGTCGCGCCTGGCGCTGTTGATCGTTATATTGGGGCTTGGCCGCCCGCGAGTGGGATGCGCACATCCGACTCACGGGGTCCAGCGTCTTACGAGTTTCCTACTATCTCAATGGGCCGCTCGCAGTTGAAAAACTGTGGGCGCTGAGCGCAGTGGCTTTGTTTGCGGCAAGCCTGTTGTGCCTTGCGTGGCACTACACCCGCGCACTGCGTCAACAGGCGCGCGGCAACGACGCGATCCGTTCCGCAGTGATTGCATTCATTGCAACCGCGCTGATCGCCAAAGTGCTCGACCGGCCGTCAACGTCTTGGCGCAAGACTTTGAATTTGTGATACCAGTGACTTTTGCAATGCTGATGTTTGTCCATCGAGGAGACGCTTGAGCTTGCTTTGCCATTGATTGTGGTGGCCGCCGTATGGCAACACGCCCGCACTGTATCCCCACGCGTATCTCGCACACGACCGTTGGGAAGCACAGCCCAATCCGGTTGAACGCTTGAAGCATCGGCGTGCTTCTTTCTAATATTGACAGCCCAACAGTCCAACTCGCTTGCATCGATCAGTCCCATGTAGTGCCTCACACCTCAGGTCGGCCCCTCCCACGGAGGGTACTTACAAACCCGCCGAGCCATGTCTTCGGCCAGGCTTGCACCTGATGTGATACCGCGCCGCCTCGGCGCCCTTTCCGAGGCTGTCAGCTTGTCTCCCATGTAGTGGCCGCTTGGCTTGCGCAAGATCGCGCGGGTCCATACAGCTTGGCCTATGAAGGAGTGTTGACATGCGTTTTCGAACGAACTTACAAGCTTTTCTGGAGGGCGCCTACCTTGGGAAGCCAAGGCGAACGCCATGCCAGGCAAAAGGGGGAAGCGATGACCGCAACCTACCTTGAATCCACTGCCTTGATGAATCTTTGGTCTGGCTCCATCGGCTACCTCGGATACCCTTCGCACCCCACAGAGATCCATGCACGCGAAGCTTCACTGCGCGGTGCGCGGTCGAGGCCACGGTTTCTTGGGCCGATGCAGCAATGCGCCTATCCCTGTGCTCATTCACGGAGAGGAGCGCGGCATCTTGCCAAGGCAACGAATTGCCGGACTGGTTTCATAACCGACTGGGGCGGGCATGTCCGCGAGGGGCAACGTCTACTGGTTCGCGTCGTCAACATTCGCTCAGACGGGGTCGCATTGGTTTTCCATGCGACCCACCTTGCGTGGATGGCCCGCCGAGGGGCCCGTCCAATGGACATCAGAAGCTGAATCGCAGGGCATTTGCATCCGCTGGGGCACCTACTACCTTGCTTTACCGTACCTCTTATTACGGGTCAATCTGGCGATTTTGGTGCTACGGCTTATCTGGGGTACTACGATGTGGAAGGACGTATGTATGGCTTCCGTGTGCTCCCCAACTGTCGCCAGAACTCGATGACTTCTGAAGAATTGATGAACGTGGTCCAGACCTACCGGTATCGCGATGCTGTGGTTCGTGATCGTGGACTCACTGCCAATGCCATTTCAGGAGAGCTTCGTGGGGTTCCTCCGTGGATCGGCGGTGCCCGTGGGTGATGGCCTCAATCGATATGCGTTTACTTCCGACTTCGAGCGTTGGCTGGCGACCTGCCCACTAGTGCACAAAGCGCAGCCATGATGCGAAGACTACAACTGGCCGCCATGGTCACCGGGCTGACGTAGGCCAGGTTGGCCGCTGCTCGATATGTGCGTTGCAGCGCGTGCGGTGCCATGGCTCGGTGATCAGCGTGCCCGGTGCGCCACACACTTCGCAGATATGCATCGACAACTTTTCTACGTACACAAACCATTGCCGCGTCAGCCGGGTCGAGAGGAAAGAACCGCAGACTGAGGCGGCCCATTTCTCTCTCGTAACAAGTGGCGCGTGCCTGGACGCCCCCAGAGAGTCAGCCCGCGCCTGCAATTGTTCCCAACAGCACTTCGAGCAGTGCTACCCCAGCCAGGTCCTCCACACGGGTGGCAATGCGTGTAGATCAAGGGATACTTTGTTTCGAGG